>CAWFIJ010000001.1:0-27492 GCA_963815855.1 Terriglobia bacterium
CATCGAGGTGGAAGGGCCACGCGGCAAGCTGCGCATCCAGTGGAAAGGGTCCACGGCGCCTGACCTGGCCGCCCTCAGCCGGGTCTTGTGGGAATCGGCGTGATCCAGATCACGCCGCAGATGCGCATCCTGGTAGCGATCGAGGCGGTGGACGGAAGGAAAGGCATCGACTCGCTGGCCCGGCTGTGCCAGGAGAAACTCCAGGCCGATCCTTTCTCCGGCTGCCTGTTCGTGTTTCGCAGCCGGCGCGGCACGTCGATCCGCATCTTGGTCTACGACGGTCAAGGATTTTGGCTGGCCCAGAAGCGGCTTGTCGCAGGGGAAGTTCGTGTGGTGGCCGAGTGGAAACGAGCCCGCCCGGCGGCTCGAAGCCCACCAGGCACAGTTGCTGTTGGCGGCGGGCAACCCGGAGACTGCGGCCGCCCCGGTGTGGCGCAGAGTGAGTTGAAAACCCCGCAACAAAACCCTTACGTTCTGGTTTTATCTCTGGCATGCTGCAGTTATGGCGGCCACGTGGCGCTACCGCGGACAAGAGATCGGCAGCGAGCAGCTTGCCTTCCTGCGGGAGTTCATTCGAGCGCACCCCACCAGCAGCCGCTGGAAGCTGTCCCGGCAATTATGCGAAGCCCTGGGGTGGAAGCAGGCCAACGGGGCCCTGCGCGACATGGTTTGCCGCGGTCTGCTGCTGATGCTGGAGCGGGCCGGAGAGATCCAGTTGCCGCCGGTACGCCGCCAGATCCGAGGTCAGTGCCGAACGGGGCGCCCCCGGCCACAGGCACTGCTGATCGACACCAGCCCGCTAGAGATGCCGCTGCAAGAACTCGGCCCGTTGGAGATCGAACAGGTGCGGCGCACCGGATCACGAACGTCTCTTCAACAGCCTAATGGAACAGCACCACTACCTGGCTTATGAACAACCTGTGGGGGAGCACCTGAAGTTTTTGGTTTGGGCGCAAGGGCGGCCCATCGCGTGCGTGGCGTGGAGTTTGGCCCCGTGTTACCTCGGCAGCCGGGATCGCTACATCGGCTGGAGCGCGGAAGCGCGGCGGCGCAATATCCGTTTCCTGGCTTATAACACTCGCTATCTGATTCCGCCCTGGGTTCACGCTCCCCATCTGGCTTCGCACATTCTCAGCCGAATGGCGAGCCAAACTCTCCCCGTGGAGTGGGAACGGATGTATGACCATCCGGTGTATTTTGCAGAAACGTTCATCGACCCGACCCGCTTTCGCGGCACTTGTTATCGCGCCGCCAACTGGAAGTTTCTGGGACTGACCACGGGGCGCGGCAAAAACGATCACACGTACAAGCCGAATCGTCCGATCAAGGAAGTGCTCGGATTGCCTCTGACGCCGCGGTTCCGCGAGTTGCTCCAACAGTGAGAGATGGCAAAACCGTCCTTCAGCCACGCGGGGATGGAAATCAATCTCGAGGAGATTAAATCAGATCCTGGGATTCTGCACGGGCAGCAACCGATGAGCGAGACGGATTGTGAAAAAAGGTCAAAACCGCGGTGGCGGCGCTGGCGGAAAAAGCCGCCCCCCCGGTGGCGCACCACAGAAAGAACTGATGCTGTGCTCCCTCCGATCAGAACTCATCCGGACAAGCCCGCCTCCGCGCAGTATTAGCTGCACAGCGAGCGGCAAGCCGGCCAAGCCGGGACATGGGCGCAAGCCCAGCGCTGCTAAGTTCACCAACGCCCACCGGGTCAGCGTGTGGCGCACGCCACGCTCCAGTCTGGCAACACGTGCCCGGAATGCTTCTGAAAGGCAAAGTGTATCGCCAGAAGAAACCCAAAACGCTGATCCGGATCAAGGGCGGCCGCCGTTGGAAGCGACCCGGTACGAGATGGAACAACTGCGCTGAAGGTTGTGGGGAGGTGTTCACGGCGGAGCCGCCGAAAGCGGTGGGGCCGGAAAAGTACGATGCGACGGCGGCAGCCATGATTGCCCAGCTCCGCTACGGCAGCGGCGTGCCGTTTCAGCGGCTGCAACGGCTGCAACGGCTGGAAGGAAGTCTCGGGATTCCGCTAACGGCCGCCACCAATGGAAAGTGGTCGAGAAAGCCACACAGCGGATCTGGCCTGCATAGGAAGAGCTGATCCGGCAGGCCGCGCAAGGCGAAGTGGTGCACAACGACGACACCAGCAGGCGGATTCTGAGCTGGCGCGGGACCCTACCGACCAGCGTACCGGGGTCTTCACCAGCGGCATCGTCTCGATCGGTCCCGGCTGGAAAATCGCCCTGTTCTTCAGCGGGTGCAGGCATGCGGGAGAGAATCTGGCGGAAGTGCTGAAGCGGCGCGCGCCGGGACTTCCGCCGCTGATCCAAATGTGCGATGCGCTGTCCTGGAACACCCCGGATTATCGGAAGGTTGGCAACTTCTACTGGCCAACTGCCTCTCTCACGGCCGGCGCCAGTTTGTGGACGTAGCGGCGAAGTTCCCGGAGGAATGCCGTTATGTGCTGGAAACGCTGGGCAGCGTCTGGCATCACGATGAACTGGCCCGCCAACAAAAGCTGACACCGGAAGGACGATTCGTTTCCATCAAGAACACAGCGGGCCATTGATGAAAACCCTAAGGGAGTGGATGCAGGCGCAACTGGCGGAACACCAAGCCGAGCCGAATTCCGGGTTGGGAAAAGCCATCCAGTATATGCTTCGCCATTGGAGCCCCTGACTCTTTTCCTCCGGGAACCAGGCGCACCCTAGATAACAACCTCGTGGAAAGGGCATTCAAGAGGGCGATCCTTCACCGCAAAAACTCGCTGTTCTATAAGACGGAGAATGGCGCCCATGTGGGCGATCTGTTCATGAGCCTGATCCACACCTGCGAACTCAACGGAGTCAACCCGTTCGATATCTAACCGAGTTGCTGCGACATGCCGAGGAATTCAAGCGAACCCGTCGGAGTGGATGCCCTGGAACTACCGCGAAACGCTGGCCCGACTCTCCACGCCCTCGGCCGCATAATATGATGAGTCCTGCCTGGCCGAAAAGGATCGACTGCGGCCAAGTAGAGTGACACTCCAAAATGGCCGGAAAACGGGCACTCCGAAAGTAAAATCCGAACACGTTTTTGGCCAGGCACGCAGACCGGCGAAAATGTTTCGGGCGGGCCTATATGCCCGGGTTTCGACCAACGATCAGCAGACGCTGGCAATGCAGAATCGTGCGATGCGGGGGATGCCGCGCGGCGCGGCGGGACAATCGCTTTGCAGGTCCGCGAGGTGAACTCCGGGCGGCCCGGCGAGAGGCCCGCGAGAAGCTACTGGAAGCCGCCCGACGGCGAGAGATCGATCTGGTGCTGGTCTGGCGGTTGGATCGCTGGGGACAATCAGTCACGGACCTGCTGGCGACCTCCAGGAACTGGAGCACCTCGGTGTCGGGTTCGTCCCTAACCGAGGCGCTGGACCTGACCACGCCGGCGGGTCGTGCGATGGCCGGCCTCCTGGCGATCTTCGCGGAGTTCGAAAGGGAGGTTCTGCGGGAAAGGACCCGGGCCGGTCTGGCGCATGCGCGCGAGAACGGCAAACGATCCGGCCGGCAACCGCGGCCATACACGCTGCGGAAATCCGGAAACTGCATCACGCCGGGGTCAGCAAATCCGAGATCGCTCGCCGGGTACAGATCGGGCGCACCTCAGTTCGCCGAATCCTGGGAGAGAGTCATGAAAAGACCCAAGAGAGACCCTGTCCGGGAAGACCGGATTCAAAACGAAGCTATCGTCGATGCCGGGCCGGAAGAGCAGGCAATGGGATGGTATTGCTATCTCGACGACAAAATCCGATTCCCGTTCCAGGCAAGATGTATTGCCGCAAAGGTAGTTCGCCGCTCCGGAAAGGCGAAACCACCGAGGTCGTACGCATGGCCGCTGAAGACGTCTGCGAGCACGACATGCTCGTGCAGATCCGCTGGCAGGGGCGGAAAATGGCCGTTCCTCTCTCGCAACTGGCAGCCATCGATCCAGACGAATCAACTAAGGAAGCCATCGGCGACTGGCATTACTGGGTCTCCCAGGGCTGTGTTCTCTGAGGCTCTTATGGCAAGGCGCTAACCAGCATCAAAACCTTCATGGACAGATGTTAAGGCGGAACTCGTGAGCTTCGACCGCCTGGGATTACTGGGCTTGATTCAGGATCTCTACGCCGCCCACAAGGATAATCAAGTGTTTCTTCACGCCCGTTTTGGGTTGGGCGCGGACGTGCTGAAGCCGTACAAGGAAACGCTGGACCGCTGGCTCTGGCCAGACGTGCTGCGAAGCCAGGATACGTCCGTCGTAAAAGCCAAACAGGCGATCTCCAGTTACAGAAAAGCTGGCGGCGATCTGGTCGGACTCGCAGAGTTGATGGTCTTCTACTGCGAACGCGCCGCGGGGTTCTGCAGCGACGTTGGGTATCAGGATGACGGCTACTTCGATGCACTGGTACGCATGTTTGAGCATGCCCTGAGAGCCATCGCTGAGCTATCTGCCAGCAATCGTCATGCCCTAATCGCCCGGCTCGATAAAGTCCGCGCCGCCAGCCACAACTTCGGTTAGGGGTCGGCGATGATATGGATTCCCTGCTTGCGAAATACGTGGGAGAGTGACCCAATCCGCGGCAGTTCGCAACCAAACTGCCGCGCTACGCAGGCTTACCGGAAGCTCACGTAACACGGCAGGGGAAGGGAGTTCACTGGGCGTGCTCATCCATCGTCCAAGGCATCCGAAGTCGTGCGGCTTCTTCATGCTCAGGATCGACCGCTTGCCGCTTCAACATCGGCGAGGGTCAGCTCATGCTGGGCTTTCAGGTGTTCCGGCGGCATCGCACCACCAAAAGCGACAGGAGTCCGGCTGCACTGCGGATGAATGTCGTGCGTGGTTGCGGGTCTCGAAAGACTTCATACACATATAACGCCCGCACCCGGTCCGCTATTTTTGGGGCTGTGAATGCAAGTGGCTCAGCGCTGTGGCCAAACTCGTTCCGTATTCGACGGAGCAGGTGAAGCTCTCGCCGCGCGACCCGACCGATCGCACCGATAGGGTAGCTGGTTTCAATTTGCCCGAAAAGGTCCCCAGACCACCTTTCAGTCGGACAACAAGACCTTGGCAGTCGATTCATCGGAGACGTGCGCACAGCGTAGAGCCAAGAGTTTGTTGTCGAGGTAGCCTGTAGCGATCAGAGCGCACCCGCGATCGGTTTCCGCGGCTAAGCTCTCGTGAAAATCAAGTGCCTCCTGGAAACTCCTGAACTGAAGGCGCTCTTCTGGCGTTGCACGTTCGGCCATCTTTCCATAGAGATCGTGAATCTTTTGGTGCCAATCTGTTCGCTTCAAGGCCACACTGAATCGGAGGCGCAACCGTACAGGCGAACAGCATGAGGATCAGCCTCAAGCGTGCCCGGCAGAAAGTCGGCCTTGCCGCATCCGAAACGTACTCTTTACCGCTCGCGGAAAACTCGTAATGGCGCCGACCAAACCGGCTGGAAATTCGGGATTCGTAAAACTCATACGAAGGTGTAATGGCGGAAGGCAGCCGGCCCGCCTTAAATTGTTAGCGGGAGTGGGACCGGCAGGCCGGGAGGGGGGAGTATGGCTACACTCGTTGGTATGCCTTCATGTGGCCGGAATGAAGGCGAGCTGATCGGCCAAAGCAAGGTACTGCAAACCGTAATGCGGCAGGCGGCGGTGGTGGCGCCGACGGACTCGACGGTGCTGATTCTGGGCGAGACCGGGACGGGAAAGGGACGCATCGCGTCGGCCATCCACGAGATGAGCGCCAGGCGGCACCATCCGTTCGTGAAAGTCAATTGCGCCGCGATTCCCCTGGGCTTGCTGGAAAGCGAGCTGTTCGGACACGAGCGTGGCGCCTTCACCGGCGCCATCGCCCAGCGTGCCGGCCGTTTTGAACTGGCGAGCCAGGGCACGCTGTTCCTGGACGAAGTGGGCGACATCCTGCCGGAGCTGCAGCCGAAACTCCTGCGTGTCCTGCAGGAACATGAGTTCGAGCGGTTGGGCAGCACCAGGACCGTCCGGACCGATGTCCGGCTGGTGGCGGCGACCCACTACGACCTGCGCAGAATGGTGACGGAAGGCAGATTCCGCGAGGATCTGTTCTACCGCCTGAACGTCTTTCCACTTTCGGTTCCGCCGCTGCGCGATCGCGCGGAGGATCTTCCCCTGCTGGTCCGGTATTTTGTGGAGAAATTCGCTTACCGCATGAACAAGAGCGTGGCCGTGATCCCCGCGGATACATTCGAAAGTCTGGCGCGATACCACTGGCCCGGAAATATCCGGGAACTGGAGAACTTCATCGAGCGGTCGGTGATCCTTTCCCAAGGGGCGGTGCTGGAGCCGCCGTTGGAGGAAATCGCCGGGATTGAAGACGACAGCGAGGCTGCGCCCGTGACGCTGCGGGACGCCGAGCGCGCGCACATCCGCCGAACGCTTCGACAGACGGGAGGGGTGATCTCAGTCGCGGCGGCCCGGCTGGGCCTGCCGCGGTCCACGCTGTTCTACAAAATGCGGCGGCTGGGCATCATTGCGAGGCGCGAGCAGAAGCCGGGATCTCGCAACCGGGGCGGGCCGGCTGGGGCTCGGACGCTTCCGCCCACGTAGTGTGCGCGTTGTCATGCGACGCCGCGGAGGATCGAACGCCGGAACGGCGACAGCCGTGCTCGGTTGACGGGTAGATGAGCACCAAGGCGCAGGCGAATCGATCCAATGGCTTGGTCCGGATTTTCGGCAAGCCCGGATCGGCGCTCGGGTACATGATTCGCGATTTCCTGCATCGCAGCGACATTCCCTACGAGTGGCCCATCCGCACCAGCGCGCCAATACACCGCGCGGATGGACTCCAATGCGACGGGATTCGCCTTTGCGAAAGGAAGGCGCAGCCCGAAGCCTTCCCGGGACGTGATGCTGCAGCTCGGCTATCTTGGTCCAGGATCCAGGCCCTCCAAGGTCCGCTCTTTATGATGTGCACGTACGAAGGGGCTGCGGGCCGGCATCCGCGCGACCGGACGTGGCTGGCGGTCGTGGGTTTTATGGCCGCCGCCACGCGCCCAGTCCGGCCGGCCAGCGCGAGGTGGCATGACAACTGCACTCAGGCAGGCATGAACCAATCCAGCATCCCAGTGAATCAGCCAAAAACGCGTGAGATTCCGTTCGACCAATGGATCCCCTTCCTGGCCGAATTCACGCGGGAGAACCGGGGCGCGCATGCCCGCCTCGAGGTGGTCGGATCGAAGGACGAACCCCTCTACCAGGTGGAGACGGAGAATCGGCCGCTCGATGGCGTGTCCGCCGACATCAAGGACTGCGAGCGCACGGTGTGGATCTCTTTCGGCTCCAGGCCCGGCCAGACGTTGACGCATGGCGTGCACAGCGCAACTGCGATTCGCGTGTTATCCGAGACCGAAGACACCGGGCGGACGTTTGAGGTTGAGGCGAGCGACGGGACGAAGACAATCCTGGAGCTGACGAAACCCGAAGAGTACGCCTTGCCTCCCACAGAATCCCAATAGCCTGAAACGGCTCGGCATCCATCTCACGCGCCCGGAGGAGCGCGCACGGCCCGGCGGATCAAAACCGGCTGATTCGGGCAACGCCGCGCGCACGGCTGCAGCTAGGGAGCAATGGTGATGTGGTTTTCGACTTCGGTGACACCCGGCGCCGACCATGCGGCCCGCTCCGCCTCTTCTTTCTCCGCCCACGAGCGGACGCTGCCGTAAAGCCTCACGCGGCCGCCGTCGACCTCCACGGTGATGCGCCGCGCGTCCACTTCGGCACTTCGCTTCAGTGCCTCTTCGATCTTGTTCCGAAGTTCCTCCGGGCTGACTTTGGGTTTCACCTCGATCGAATTGGTGACCCCGAGGACGCCCCTGATTTTTTTTACAGCCGACTCGGCGAGAGCCCTCTGGTATTGCCAGTCCACGCTGCCTTCGAGCGTGACCCACCCGCTCCGGACCGTCACCTTGATCCGGTCGGCGGGCAGGCTGATATGGTTCTGGATCCCCTGGACGGCTTCGCGGGCGATTTCGGGATCGGTTCGGGTGCCAGGCAGCTTGACTTCGATATCGTTGGCGACACCCTTTACGCCATAGACCCGCTTGGCCGCTTTCTCCGCGGCATCCTTTTCCCAATAGCTGGGCGGCGGGCCGCGGCGGCGCCCTTCATCCGTACGCGGCCGGTTCCGAAGGACCGGCTGCAGCCACGGACATGATCCGGCGCGGCGGGCGTGCGTGGCGAGACTTGAATTGCTGAACACCGCTACAGGGGGGCCGGTCGGGAGCATCGCGAGCGAGCGCGGCCGGAGCGGATACCGGTCCGTCTCCCGTGCAATCCGCAGGTGTGACATCCATTTCCCACTTGCCCCGTCCACGGGCGTTCATCCTCATCCTGCTGGAGTGCAGTTATGGTTGTCCTGGCGGCGGCGCCAGGATCGACAACCCGGACGGTCAGTCGAGATACCAGGGCACGTTCACGATCGCAATGCGGCGGCCGCCCTTGACCAGCAGCAGCGCCGTGAGCAACTCGCCGCGCTGGTTGTGGAGGAAGAAGTGGTACCAGCGCCGCTTCGCCAGTTGTGGGATGACGACGGCAATCATGCGGCCCTTGTGATCGCGTTCCACGGCGAGGATGTAGTCGAGGACCGGATGGATCACGAACCGGTAGGGCGAGGGGAGCACGACCAGCGTCGGCACGGGGAGGCCGGCGGCGCGCGCAGGTTCTTCCACTTTCCTCTTCCATTCCCGCGGAAGGCCCGAGTTGCCACCGCAGACGACGTGGACTGCCTGCACCTCATTGGACATGCTGAGCGCGAAGCGCAATGCCTTCTGCGCGACCGAGTTCCACCCGCCCACCGGCACGATGACGATCGGCGGCGGCAGGTGTGGAGGCAAAAAGTCAGCCGCTGGTGCAGTGGCGCGCGCCACATACTCGTAGTGGCGGTGCACCGCGGTCATCAAGGTCACGAGCGCCGGAGCGAGCAGCACGACAAACCAGGCGCCTTCGGTAAACTTGGCGGCGGCCACGATCAGCACGGTGGTCCCCGTTGCGAGCGCGCCCAGGCCGTTGATCACTATACTCGCCCGCGCGCCCGGGCTGCCCGATTTTCTCCAGTGTGCCACCATGCCCGCCTGCGAGAGGGTGAATGCCAGGAGTGCGCCCACGGCAAACAGGGGGATCAGTCGGTCCGTGATGCCGCCGAAAAATACCAACAAGCCCGCGTCCAGAATCGCCAGTAACCAGATTCCCTGCGAGTAGACCAACCTGCGGCCGCGGTTGGCAAAGGAGTGTGGCAAGTAGTGGTCGCGTGCGGCGACTCGGCACACCCGCGGAAAATCGGCGAAGGAAGTGTTGGCCGAAAGACACAGCACGGTGAGGATGGCTCCGATCGTGACGTAATAAAAAGGTCCCTTGCCGGCGACGGCCGCGGTGAGCTGGGACAAGACGCTTTGATAGCCCGGGCCGGGTGGTGTGGCTCCGATCTGATAGGCGCGAGCCAGATGGGCGATGCCGGCGAGCAGCAGGATGAGGATCGCGATGATCACGGTCAGGGCCATTCGAGCGTTCCGGACAACGGGCGGGCGGAAGGCCTGCACACCGTTGCTGACCGCCTCGACGCCCGTCATCGCGGTGCAGCCGTTGGCAAATGCCTTCAGCAACAGCCATGCGCTGACTGTCGCCTTAGTGAGCGGCAGCCGTGGCGGAGCAACCACCGGGCGTGGATGGCCGTGCGTCGCCAATGTCTCGAACAGCCCCCAACCGATGACGCCCAACAGGCAGGCGACATACGCGTAGGTGGGGATCAGGAATACCACACCGGGCTCGCGTACCCCGCGCAGGTTGACGATGGTGAGCAAACAGAGGATGAACAGGCAAAGCGGCACCGTATATGGCTGCAGGAAAGGGATGGCTGAGACAATCGCTCCGACACCGGCGGAAATGCCGACGGCGACGTTGAGGAGATAATCGATCATGAGCGCGGCTGCCGCGAGCAGGCCCGCCCGAACCCCTAGGTTTTCTTTGGCAACGGTGTAGGATCCGCCTCCATTGGGATACGCGGCGATGGTCTGGCGATAACTGAAGTAGACGATCGCGAGCAGGATGATGATCGCGGTGCTCAGCGGCACGATCCAGGCCAGCCCCGCCAGTCCCAGGGGGAGCAGAATGGTCAGCGCCGCCTCGGGACCGTAAGCGGCGGAACTGAGGGCATCGAGGCCGAAAATGGGGATGCCCTGCGCCGGCCCGATCCGTTGCGTGTGTTCTTCGCTGGAAGCCAGTGGCCGGCCGAACAGGACGTCAGCAAGGGACATAGATGACGGCAGCTTCGGGTCCCTTATCCGATGTCGAGCACGATCTTGCCCAGCACGCCGCCCTGCGCCAGCCGCTGATGGGCGTGCGACGCTTCGCCTAACGGAAAGGCGGCCGCGATTTGCACCTTCAATTCCGCTGCTTCGATGGCAGCCGCCAGTTGTGCGAACTCGCGCTCGCCCGGCACGGCATCGTATGGCACCACGCGGATCCCATGGCGTTTCTTCGGCGGGGGCTCGACGCCGTTGGGATAGGCGACCCGGCCCCCATCCTTCACGGCTTCGACAGCCCGATCCAGCGCTTCCCCGCCGGCCAGGGCCAGAACCGCGTCCACGCCATCCGGCGCGAACTGGTCCAGGGCCTGCACGACGTCCCCGTGCCGCCCGTCGACGGCGGCATCGGCGCCGAGCCCGCGTACCAGCGTAACGCCCTCGTCGCCGGAGGCAATGCCCATTACACGCGCTTCCCGCAACCTCGCGAATTGGACCGCCAGCGTTCCCACGCCGCCCGAAGCGCCCACGATGACGACCACCTCGTCTTTTGTGACGTGCAATGCGTCATCGATGCCCTGAATGGCGGTCAGGCCGGTGGTCGCAATCGCGCCCGCCTCCCGCAGCGTAAGGTCATTGGGGATCGGCGCCACATGATCGGCGGCTACCGCGACGCATTCGGCATAGAAGCCGCCCTTGGGGTTCAAGAAGCTGTACGCGTAGACCGCCTCGCCGATCTGGAACCGGCGGACCTGCGATCCCACAGCGGCAATCCTGCCGGAGCCGTCGGTGCCCAGAATCATCGGGAACCGCGGCTCTCCACCCGGATACCAGCCGGCCCGCATCTCCGCATCCCACACCCCGACGCCCGCGGTGTCCAGCGCAATCAACACTTCGCCTTCCTCTACGCTCGGGACGGGAAGCTGGCGAAGAGTCAGCACCTCCGGCCCGCCGAACCGGTCAATGGCGGCGGCGTTCATGACCGGCGGAATCTCGCTGATGGCGGCCTGCCCGGCCGCGTGTTTTCCTGTCTTGAGGCTCATTGGAGTTACCCGCCAGCATACCGGCACGTCGACCGCCAACGGCGGGCCGCGACGGCTGTGCAAATGGCGACGGCATACGACACCGCCCGTCGAATCCCCGACGGCTGCCGTCGATGAGTAGAAACCGGCAAGTGGAATTCGATCTGCACATTGACCAAAACGGCGGCAGACCGGTGCAAGGATCGTTCCCCGATGATATGGCACGACGTTAGCGACCCTCGCCAACCCGAACTCGACGAACTCGCCGCAACATATTCCCTACACTCCCTGCACATCGAAGACTGCCGGCAGACCGGCAGGCGCGCCAAGGTCGAAGCCGGCGATGGATACCTGTTCGTCTCGCTGAAGCTTCTGTCGCTCGAAGCCGAGGACCGGCTGGCCGTTTCCGACCTGGCGTTGTTTGTGGGCAAGGACTTCGTGATCACCGTCCACAGCGGCCCGGCACCGCTGCTCGAACCGCTGCTGGGGATGCGGAACGAGTCGCGCTCCGACGAAGTCCTGTATCGTGTGCTCGATGCGGTAGCCGAATCGTACCTGGCGCTGGCCGAGAAGCTGGAGGACGCGGTCGAAGCGCTGGAAAGCCAGGTGATGGATTTGCCTCGCCCGGATGTCCTCGAGCACATCGGCCGGCTCCGCAGCACCATTCTGCATTTCCGGCGCGTGGTGAATGTCACGCGCCACATCGCTTTTCAGGCTCGCCACGTACCGAACACCATCGTGACCCCGAATCTTTCGCCTTTCCTGCGGGATACGCACGACGACCTGGCGGTGATCCTCGACCTGATCGCGGGCGAACGGGACCGGCTCGCCACGATTCTGGATGTCTACCTGTCGACAGTGGCCAACCGCACCACCGAAGCGATGCGGACGCTGACCCTCCTCAGTACCGTGGCACTGCCGGCGCTGGTCATTACCAGCCTGTTCGGCATGAACATCGAATACCCGAGCTGGACCAGGTCGCCTGCGATGTTCACCGGCGTTTTCGTGCTCACGGTGGCGATCACTCTCTTTCTGTTGTGGTACCTCAAGCGCAACGACTATTTGCCCGGCGGGACCACCGCCGAGGAGCGCCGTCCGGATCGCGCCAGAGGGCATCCCCGGAAGTGATGGCCGTCGGCATGCCGGAGGTAAGGGGGACCATGAAACACGAATTCGAGTTCAAGCACTTCGAGCCCACGCCGGCCGTTCGGAGCCTGATCGACCAGCGGATCGCGCGCCTCGACCGCCAACTGCAGGCGCTTGCCGGCAAGGATCTGTTCGTGCGCTGCGTGGTGGAGCAAGTGCCGGCGCGCACGCTTTTTTCCGTCTCGATTACGCTGGCGGTTCCACAGAAGACGCTGAGCGCGAAGGAGGAGATGCACGACGCGGAAGCGGCGATCCGCAGCGCGTTCGCGGAGATCGAGCGACAGGTGGAGGCGTACAAAGCCGAAATCCGCGGCGAGCACTGGTGGAAGCGGGTACAGCGGCGGCGGGCGCTCGCACGGCAAAAAGCGGCAGCGGCTCCGGCGGCGGGCGATGAGAATCCGCAGTGGTTCTTCGCGCTGGTAGAACCGCATCTGGAAAAGGTTCACGAGGTGGCCGGCCGGGTGCTGCGATACGTCGAGGCACGCGGCGACCTCCCGCCCCATACCGTGGAGCCCGAAGAGGTGGTCGATGCCGCCCTGGTGCGGGCCTACGATGCATTCGCGAAAGAACACGCGCCCGGGGACATCCGAAGCCGCCTGGTCCGTTACGCGCTGGACGAAATCCAGGCGCAGGTGAAGCGTGCGCAGGCCGACCGCACGCGCGCCGTCCACCTCGAAGAGGACATTCCGGAAACGCCTCCCCAGGAGGAAGTGTCCACATTGGGGGAGGAGATCCTGTACTTCTACCAGCCGGATGAAGACCTCAAGATGGAGGACGTGGTCCCGGATCTCGAAATGCTGGCGCCGGACAAGGTCGCCGAAATCGAGGAGGTAAGGAGCTGCGTGAGAACCGCGCTGCGTCAGCTTCCCGAGGCTGCGCGGCAAGCGCTGACGCTACGCTACATCGTGGGACTGAAGGGCAGGGAGCTGGCGAGGGCGCTTGGCAAATCCGAAGCCGAAGCGGAGGAGCTGATTGCAAATGCGCGCGCAAGCTTGCGCGATGCACTGGCGGCCGCGGGGTGCGCGGTCAGAAGATAGTGGGCGTCCCGGCGATCTCGCAACCGGCCGCGGGCCGGGCACATCCGGCCCCACGGCAAATCCCGGACTCTCGTACTCAGGCGCACGGGCCGGCATGGCCCGTGTCTTTCCAGCTATGCGCTATCGTTCTTTTTGGCTAGCATACCGGTAGAGCCAGCCCGGAATTTTCCGGGCCGCGGTTCCGGATGGCAGGTCGGTTAGCGATCCGGTTTAGCCATCTTCATGCGGGAAGATTGCGTGTCTCTGATTCACCAACATTGTTCCCCGACCCCGGCGCCGTAGCGTCCCTAGACGCCAATGAACCAGGAGGATCTTTGCGCCGCGATGCGTATTGCCCCGGAGCAGTCGCGCGGGATCGAGCAGCAAACCGTGGGTCGCGATGCTTGTGAGGAAGAGATGAGGAGATCTACGCCTGTCGGAACTATTTCGAGCGGCTTCGGTGAGAGCAAACTGGTTGGAGAAAGCACGAAGTTTACGGGAAGTCATGCAGCACGCGGCCATCGTCGGGCCGACTGACTCGACCGTCCTGATTCTGGGTGAGACGGGAACTGGAAAGGGCCGTATCGCATCCGAGATCCACTCGATGAGCGGCCGGCGGCAGCAACCGTTTGTAAAAGTAAACTGCGCCGCCATTCCCCTCGGGCTGCTGGAGAGCGAGCTGTTCGGACACGAGCGTGGCGCGTTCACGGGCGCCATTGCACAGCGCGCCGGACGCTTCGAACTGGCGGACCGCGGCACGCTGTTCCTGGACGAAGTGGGCGACTTCCTGCCGGAGCTGCAGCCGAAACTCCTGCGTGTCCTGCAGGAGCATGAGTTCGAGCGTCTGGGCAGCACCCACACGATCCGGACGGACGTACGGCTGGTCGCCGCGACCCATTACAACCTGCGGCAGATGGTCGCGGAAGGTAAGTTCCGGGAGGATCTGTTCTACCGGCTGAACGTCTTTCCGATTACCGTGCCGCCACTACGCGAACGCGCGGAGGATCTTCCCCTGCTGGTCCGGTATTTTGTGGAGAAATTCGCTTACCGCATGAACAAGAGCGTGGCCGTGATCCCCGCGGATACATTCGAAAGTCTGGCGCGATACCACTAGCCCGGAAATATCCGGGAACTGGAGAACTTCATCGAGCGGTCGGTGATCCTTTCCCAAGGGGCGGTGCTGGAGCCGCCGTTGGAGGAAATCGCCGGGATTGAAGACGACAGCGAGGCTGCGCCCGTGACGCTGCGGGACGCCGAGCGCGCGCACATCCGTCGGACGCTTCGACAGACGGGAGGGGTGATCTCAGTCGCGGCGGCCCGGCTGGGCCTGCCGCGGTCCACGCTGTTCTACAAAATGCGGCGGCTGGGCATCATTGCGAGGCGCGAGCAGAAGCCGGGATCTCGCAACCGGGGCGGGCCGGCTGGGGCTCGGACGCTTCCGCCCACGTAGTGTGCGCGTTGTCATGCGACGCCGCGGAGGATCGAACGCCGGAACGGCGACAGCCGTGCTCGGTTAACGGGTAGATGAGCACCAAGGCGCAGTCGAATCGATCGAATGGCGTGGTCCGGATTTTCGGCAAGCCCGGATCGGCGCTCGGGTACATGATTCGGGATTTCCTGCATCGCAGCGACATTCCCTACGAGTGGATTGAACTGGACAGCGACGAAGAGGCGCGCGCCCAAGCGGGTGCTTCCGGATTGAATGTATCGGTGGGGATCCGCGCACGGGCTGGGCGGAGGAAGTTGGGATTGCGCGACTCCGCCGGATACCTCATGACCGGTCTGGACCTGCTGCCCGGCAATGGCCGGCCGAAAGGATGGCCGCTCGATCGCGATCCGTTCTATCTGGAGACCAGCATGCCCGGCGTGCTCGCGGCCGGCAACGTTCGCCACGGTTCGATCAAGCGCTGCGCGTCTGCGGTGGGAGAAGGGGCGATGGCGGTTGCCTTCGTGCACCGCTACCTGGCCGGCGGATAGCCCGCCGGGAAGCGTCTACGAATCGACAGCGGACCTCCAAATAGTCGACGGGGCACCTGGCGCCGGCCCATGCCCGCGCGACGCATCTCATTTGCAAGACAGAGGATTCCGCAGGGGCCGTCCCGGCACTGCGGATGCACTCAAGAGAGTGGAGGGTAGTATGGCAACGCAAGGCAGGAAACCAAATGAGCAGCCGAATCAGGCACCGCAAGAACAAAGCGGGCTGAGAGAGGCTCAACAGCGAGGCGCCATGCCGCGACGCGGATTGTACGCCGTTGGGCTGCCTCTCACGCCCATCGATTTCTTCCGAATGGATCCGTTCTCTATCATGCGGAGAATGATGTCGGAAGCCGGCAGCTACCTGGGCGAAGGGGAGCGGCGCGAACCGGGCGAACTGGCGTGGGTGCCGGCGGTGGAGGTGATGGAGCGCAAGGGCAATTATGTGGTTCGCGCGGAACTACCGGGGCTCAACCCCAACGACGTGAAGCTGGAAATCACCGAGGACGCGATTGTAATCCAGGGCGAACGCAAGATGGAACAGGAAGAAACCAGGGGAGACCTGCAGGTGACGGAACGGCGGTACGGGAAGTTCTATCGCGCGATCCCGCTGCCGGAAGGCGCCAAGGCCGACGAGGCGCGGGCGAAGTTCGAAAACGGCGTGCTCGAAATCACGGTGCCGTTGGCGGAGCAGCGCCCCACCCGCCGCGAGATCCCGATCCAGGCGGCTTCGGAGGGCGGTTCGGAAAAAGCGGCTTAAGGCGGACGGTAGCCCGCAAGACGCACATTGACGAGGGTCATTTTATGAGATTCGGGCTGGCTCGTAATTGGTGGTCGCTGGTCATTCGAGGATTTGTGGCGATCGCGGTTGGGATTCTCACGTTTTTCTGGCCGGGCATCACCCTGCTGGCGCTGGTATTCATATTTGCCGGGTATGCACTGGTGGACGGGATCGTCAGCCTCACGGGCGCGGTGCACGCCGTCGCGGCTCATGACCGCTGGGGCGCGCTGCTGCTGGAGGGCATCTTCGGAATCGCCGCCGCGGTGATTACCGTATTCTGGCCGGGCATCACCCTGTTGAGCCTGGTGATCGTGATCGCGGCGTGGGCCATTGTGACGGGGGCCTTGGAGGTTGCGGCGGCGGTCCGCCTGCGCCAGCACATTTCTGGCGAGTGGCTGCTGGCGCTCGCTGGTATTGCATCGGTCATATTCGGTGTCCTGGTGCTATTGGTTCCGGCCGTGGGCGCGTTGGTCATCGCCCTATGGTTCGGCGCTTATGTCTTGGTTTTTGGCGTCATCCTGGTGGCGCTTGGATTCCGTCTGCGGAACTGGGACCGGACGCTGATTCCGGGAGGCCGGATTCCGGCGCCGGCCCACTGAGTGGATCAATGACTCCCCAAACGATCACGGCACACGATGTCGTCACATTCGACGACGTGAAACTGCTTGCCGGCGCGGCGGAACCGTGCGTCACCATCGTGGTGCACATCGCCAATCCGCTCGAACTTTCGGTGCGGTTGAAGAACGCCATCCGGAACATCGAGAAGAAGCTTGGGAAGACCAAAAAGGAGCGCGCGTCCGCCGCTTCCCTGCTGCAGCCGGTGCGCGATCTGGAGGAGAACGCGGAGAAAGCCCGTATCTGGTGTAACGCACTTATTCTGTTTCGGTCGCCGGACGTATTTCAATACTTTTCGCTCTATCGGCGCGTGCCGGAGGTGGAGACCGTCGAGGCCCGCTTCCAGGTGCGCGCTTTGCTGGCGGCACTCGCCAGGGAGCAGCGATTCCACCTGCTCTGCCTGAGCCAGCGCCACATCCGTCTTCTGCACTGCACGCAGCACCGGGCCGAGGAAGCCGCTATCCGGGGCGTCATACCGCAGGACTTGCGGGTCTGGCTGAATATTCGCCAACCGGACCACGTGCTGGACAACCGCTCCGTCGCCGGTCCGTCCGTAGGTGGAATGAAAGGGGTCAGCTTCGGAACCAGCACGGATCGGGAACGCGAAGACCAGTATCTCTCCCACTTTTTCAAAGAGGTGGATCGGGGAGTGAACCTCCTGCTTCGCGAAGATCCCGCCCCGCTGCTCCTGGCGGGCGTGGAAACGGAAGTTGCCGCCTACCGCCGGGTAACCACGTATCCGCGGGTGTTCGAGAAAGCTGTATACGGCTCGCCGAACGGCCTGCCGCCAGGCGAGTTGCACGCCCGGGCGATGGACGTGGTAACCCAGACGCCTTCGGAGCCGCTCGCCAGGGCGCTGGCGGAGTTCCAGAAACACAGCGATGCGGGGCGCACATCCTCCGACGCGCGCCAGATCGTTAAGGCCGCCTGGGAGGGCCGTGTGGCCGACCTGTTCGTGCGCGAAGGCGCCGAGCTCCGGGGGGCCTGGAACGAGGAAAAGTATTCCGTTGATACCGACGGGCCTGGCGAGGACCTACTGAACGCGGCGGCATTGAAAACCGTGCAGGATGGGGGCCGGGCCTTCGTGCTCGAAGCCAGGGACATGCCCGCGGCTGTCGAAGTGGCGGCAGCGCTGCGCTTTTAAGTCCGCGGCAGCAGATCGCGCGGGTTGAAGTGCGACTCGGCCGCGAGCTTTTGATACAGCTCCTTTTCCTTCACGGTCAGTTTGGGAGGATTGACGATTTTAACCACGATATAGAGGTCGGTGCGCCCTCCGCCGTGCCGGTTCAGCCCCTGGCCGCGCAGGCGAAGCCTCCGCCCGCCCTGCGTGCCGGCGCGGATGGTCATCTCGACCGCGCCATCGAGCGTCGGCACCTGAACCTTGGCCCCGAGCGCCGCTTCCCACGGCGCCACCGGCAACTCGAGTTCGAGATCGCCATCGTCCAGCACGCGGAAAAGCGGATGCGGCTCCAGCCGGACCTGCAGCAGCAGGTCGCCCGGCGGGCCGCCGTTGACGCCCGGTTCCCCTTGCCCCGCCAGGCGGATGATCGGAGCCGTTGCGCACCCCTGCGGGAATGTTGACCTCCAGCGATTTCGGCCGGTACACAACACCCGTGCCGCGGCAGGTGGGGCATGTCTTGCCGTCCTTCGCGCCGGTGCCGCCGCAGTTGGGACACGTTTCCGCGGCCTGGAAACTGATCCGCCGCATGCCGCCGTGGTGCGCGTCTTCGAGCGTGAGCCTGATCTCCGCCCGGATGTCCTCGCCCCGGCTCCGAAAAGTGCCGGCCCTGCCGCCGCGCCCAAACAGGCTCTCGAAGAAATCGCTGAATCCGCCCTGCGTCCGCCGTCGCCGAACGCTTCGGAGAAGTCGCGGAAGCCGGTGCGCCCACCGGCCTTCCCATCCGGGCGGAGGCGTGAACTCCGACCCCGCCTGCCAGTTCGGCCCCGAGCTCATCGTACTTCCGCCGCTTCTCGGGATCGGAGAGCACCTGGTAGGCTTCGTTGATCTCCTTGAACTTCTCTTCGGCGATGATCTGCCGGGGTTCACGTCCGGGTGATACTGGCGCGCTAGCTTCCGGTACTCTCTGCGGATATCGTTTTCCGTCGCGGTTCGCGGCAGCCCCAGAACTTCGTAATAATCTTTGAACTTGACCGGCATGGGCGGCCCGTTAGCTTATTGCGCCACGCGCACACGCGCGGGCCGGAGCAGGTCGTCGCCGAGCCGATACCCGCGCTGCGTCTCCTCGGCGACCGTCCCCGGCGGGTATTCGCTGCTCTCAACCGTCCCGAGGGCTTCGTGCACCGCGGGATCGAAAGGCTCGCCAACACCAGGGACAGCGGTGACCCCTTGGGCGCCCAACAGGTCCAACAACCTGCGGTGGACCGCCCGCATGCCCTCGGCGACCGCGGGAGGCGCCTCCGCAAGATACGGAAGCGCCCGATCGAAACCGTCGATCACCTCGAGCAGGGAACGGATGACGTCGCGCTTGCCGGCCGCGCCCGCCGACGCCCGATCGCGCTCCACGCGCCGGCGGTAGTTTTCGAAATCGGCGAGTGCCCGCAAGTACAAATCGTGCTCGCGGCGGACATCGGCGTTGAGGCGGTCGCGCTCATCCGTCTCGACCGCAACGTTGTTGTCTTCTCGTTCTCCCATATCCCTGCCCTTAGCTGGCGCGGCGGAACTCCGCGTCAATTACGTCCTCTTCCGAACCCGCCGGTTTGTCCTGCGGTTGCTCCCCGGCAGGGCGTCCCGCCGCTCCGGGCGGCGGCGCGGAAGCCGCGGCCGACAAACCGTGGGCGATCTGTTGCAGATCGCTCGTCAACTGGCGTAGGCGTGCGGTGTCGGGCGGTTCGCTTTTGATCGCCGCGCGCGCTTCGGAGATCAACTGCTCGGCGCGCGCCTTCTCGTTCGCGGGCACGCGGTCGCCCAGTTCCCGCAACTGGCGCTCCACCTGGTAAGCCATGGAATCGGCGTGGTTGGCCACTTCGATCTCTTCGCGCCGGCGCTTGTCCTCGCTCGGCGTGCGCCTCCGCGTCCTTGACCATGCGGTCGATTTCGTCCTTGGAGAGTTGGGTGGAGCCGCTGATGCGTGATCTTCTGTTCTTTGCCGGTGTCCTTGTCTTTGGCCGTGACGGTCAGGATGCCGTTGGCGTCGATATCGAACGTCACCTCGATCTGCGGCGTCCCGCGCGGAGCCGGCCGGATGCCCTCCAGCCGGAACGTGCCCAGGGTCCGATTCTCGCGCGCCAGTTCGCGCTCGCCTTGCAGCACCTTGATGTCGACCGCCGATCTGATCTTCCGCCGCCGTGGAGAAGATCTCCGACTTCCGCGCCGGAATGGTGGTGTTGCGCTCGATCAGCTTGCGTCATCACGCCGCCGAGCGTCTCTAAACCGAGCGAGAGCGGCGTGACATCGAGCAGCACCACGCCTTTGACTTCGCCGGCCAGCACGCCCGCCTGAATCGCCGCGCCAACCGCCACCACCTCGTCCGGGTTGACGGACTGGTTCGGCTCCTTGCCGCCGGTCAGCCGGCGCACCAGCGCCTGCACGGCGGGCATGCGCGTTGCTCCGCCCACCAGGATCACCTCGTCGATATCCCGTTCGGTGACCTTGGCATCGGCCAGAGCCTGCTTCACCGGCCCCACGCAACGGTCCACCAGGTCGGCCGTGAGCTGTTCGAACTTGGCGCGCGTGATCTTCATTTCCAGATGTTTCGGGCCGTTCGCGTCGGCCGTGATGAAGGGCAGGCTGACGGTGGTTTCGACGCGTTCCCGAAAGCTCGACTTTGGCCTTTTCCGCGGCTTCCGTGAGGCGCTGCAGGGCCTGCCGGTCCTTGCGCAGATCGATTCCCTGGTTGCGCTGGAACTCCTCTGCCATGTAGTCCACCAGGCGCTTGTCGAAATCGTCGCCGCCCAGGTGGGTGTCGCCGGACGTGGCAGCGGACTTCGAACACACCGTCGCCCACGTCCAGGATCGACACGTCGAACGTGCCGCCGCCCAAGTCGAAGACCAGGATCGTCTCGTTCTTCTTCTTGTCCAGCCCGTAGGCGAGCGCAGCGGCGGTCGGCTCGTTGATGATGCGCAGGACGTTCAGCCCGGCGATCATGCCGGCGTCCTTGGTGGCCTGGCGTTGCGCGTCGTTAAAATAGGCCGGGACGGTGATCACCGCGTCCGTGACCTTTTCGCCCAGGTATTTGGCGGCATCATCCGCCAGCCTGCGCAGGATTTGCGCGGAGATTTCCTCGGGCGAGTACTCTTTCCCCATGATCTGGAAGCGTACGGCGTCGTTGGGGCCGGGCACAACGCGATACGGCACGTTCTTGATCTCCGATTGCACTTCGGAGTAGCGCCGCCCGATGAAACGCTTCGCCGAGTAGATGGTGTTTTCCGGGTTCAGTACCGCCTGCCGCTTGGCAAGCTGGCCGACCAGCCGCTCGCCGGACTGGGTAAAGCCGACCACCGAAGGCGTCAGGCGGCTGCCTTCGCTGTTCACAATCACGGTGGGCTTGCCGCCCTCCATCACCGCTACGACGGAGTTCGTCGTTCCGAGGTCGATTCCTACTGCCTTTGCCATTCAGGACTCCTATCCCTCACGGCCGCCGGCACGGCGGCCGCCACTTGGTTGAATGCAGATCTTGCGCCAATCGGCGGCTGCGCATCTACTGCGGATCAGCAAGGGGCGCGAGCGCGGATTGGCCTCTCGCGTCGTCGATTACTCGACGCACCTGCCGGCACGTAGACGATGTGAGAAGCCGGGTGCGCTTCACACCCAACGTCCACCAATGAAGACCCAGCCGCCGTGCCGATGTACCCAGCGCGGCGGCACCCATCGCGCGCCGGGGAAGGGTGCGACAACCCACACGCCGGGGACCCAAAGGTAGGCTTGGCCGTTCCAACTGTAATAGCCGGGAGTCCAGACATAGCCGGGGCCGGGCGCCGGAACAGGCGTCGCCACCACCACCGGCGGGGATCCGATGCGGACCAGCAGGTGCGCGTTCCCGGCGGCGGAGGCCAATAAGAGTGCGATTGATAATTTGCGGAACATAGCTGAGGTAAAGGCACTTCGCCTGCCAGAATTCATTTCCCGGACTCCGGCGTACGGGCCGAAGGCTGTTTCCCTGGCATGCACCACCCGTGATGCGGGTAGTGGGGGCCCCCACCGCTCCCTTATGTCGCGGCTCTGTTAGCGGTGAGTACGGTTCATGCGCTGGCACGATATTGACGACCCTCATCGCGGCGACCATGTTTCCAATCCGCTGATCGGAACAGACCTGCACCCCTTCCTGCGCGACACGCACGACGACCTCGCCACCATGCTGGACACGCTGGCTGGAGAGGGCGACCGGCTGGCGACATTCTGGAGATCTATTTTTCCAGCCTTGCGATCCGGACGACGGACGCGACCAAAACCCTGACGCTCCTGGTCACGATCGCCTTGCCGGCGCTCGTGATCACGGGCATTCTTGGAATGAACATCGAGTATCCCGCCTGGACGCACTCGCGCTGGGTGTTCGGATTTCTTCTTTTGATGATGGTTGCCTTGACGGCGTTCCTGCTGTGGTATCTGTGGCGCGGGGATTACCTGCCCAACCGGGCGGCACGCTCCGCTGGAGGCCGCAGGCGCTTCGCTTCCAGCCGCCCCGACGGGGGTGGGAAGTGATTTTCAGTCCCTTCCGGATGCGGCACTCAACTGCACATTTCCTGCTTGTCACCTCATCCGGCGCTTTGGTAGAGTCGGGTCATAGATTAGTTTCCAGACCCTCTCAGTCCGATCGGTCCTTCGACGTGCCCTCCCTCTGATGCAGGTCTTGGAGAGTATCTTAGCTTGGGGGATGCGTTGCCTTCCATCAACATGCAGGCGTTCGGGAATGCGCCGGCTCTCACTGTTGGAAATGCCACCTTATGCGTTCCGCACAACTTGGCGGGTTGCCGGATTGCCCTGGCGATGGTGAGCCGCGACCTGTCGGCGCGGAGGCAGGCCGAGGAAAGGATCGCGGCCGGTCGATGACTGACGAGGCGGTTGTGTACATCGTGGAGGACGACCGGGGCATGCGGGAAGCGCTCTCCAGCCTGCTGCGGTCGGCGGGCCTGCCGGTGCGGGCTTACGCCGGAGCGTGCGCATTTTTGGAAGCGGACCGGAAAGGCGCGCCCGGCTGCCTGGTCCTCGATCTCCAGTTGCCGGGACTGAGCGGCCTCGAGCTGCAACGGGAACTGGCCGATCGCGGGATTCCGATTCCGATCATTTTCATCAGCGCTCATGCCAATGTGCCGTTGACGGTCCAGGCCATGAAAGCGGGCGCAGCCGACTTTCTCATCAAGCCGTTTCGCGACCAGGATCTACTGGACGCCGTGCGCAAGGCGGTGGACCGCGACCGCGCCGGCCGGCTGGCTCGGGAAGAACTGGCGGAGCTCCGCAGGCGCTTCGATAGGCTCACACCACGCGAGCGGGAGGTGATGCACTTGGTGGTCAAGGGCCTGTTGAACAAGCAGATCGCGTCTGAATTGGGGACGAGCGAAGTCACCGTTAAGGTTCAGCGCGGGCACGTGATGCAGAAGATGGCCGCGGGCTCTCTGCCGGCCCTGGTCCTGATGGCGCAAAGACTCGCTGAGGCGAGGAAAAGCAGGAGCGCGGGCTGAGCCGCCCCCGCTGGAAGACGCCGGCCGATAGCGTCGCCAAAAGGCGCACGGCCCGCGGAACGTGGGGTGCCAGGGAATGCCGGGCCGTGCGTGACCGGAGTGACGGTTGTGGTCAGGGTGTGATGGTGATGTGGTCGTCGACGTTCACGGTTCCGGGCGCCGACCAGGCGGCGCGCTCCGCCTCTTGTTTCTCGGCCCAGGAACGCACGCTGCCGTAGAGTTTCACGGTGCCGCCTTCTACCTGCACCGTGATGCGGCGGGCATCCAGCTCGGCGCTTCGCTTCAGGGCCTCCTCGATCTTGCTCTTAATCTCGGTGGGGGAGACCGCCGGCTTCACCTGAATATTGTTGATTACGCCGACGACGCCGCGGAGTTTCTTGACGGCCGATTCGGCGAGATTCTTTTGGAATTGCCAATCGACGGTCCCTTCCAGGGTCAGCCAGCCGTTCTCGACCGTCACCTTGATCTTGTCGGCCGGGACACTGATATGGGCCTGGAGTTCGTGAACGGCCTCACGTGCGATCTCGGGGTCGGTGCGCGTACCGGAGAGCTTCACTTCGATGTCGTTGGCGACACCGCGCACGCCGAAGACACGCTTCACCGCTTTCTCTGCAGCGTCCTTCTCCCAGTAGCTCGGCACGTATCCCGAGAGCGTCACGACGCCGTCCTGGACGGCGACCGCAATGTCCCGGGACGTGATCTTCGGATCCCACTTCAATTCGGCGAGCACGTCCGCGCGGATTGCTTCGTCCGTTTTGGCCGGAGTTTCTAACATGGTAGCCATAATGATCTTCCTCGCTTTTGGTCCACGGCAGCGGCGGGAGCCGCTCCGTGGCAACAGCACCGTGACGGTGCAATTGCGCGTCCAAACGCGGCTTGGTGCAACGTCCGGACTTGCCGCCGCCGGCGACCGGACCCCGGTCGACTGGTTGAACGCGGGCGCCGACTATTCGACTGTCGCGCCACTCCGGGGCCGGGCGGCAAGGGTCGTGCTCTAATTGAAGCGTGCCTTCGACTGCTGGCAACATCCGGGATTCCGGCGTGGACGCCATCGGTTTTCTGCACTGGGGAACTCACTTCTGTCATTTCTACGAAACTCCCCGGGACTTGCTGGACATTCTGGTGCCGTTCTTCCGGGCCGGCATCGAAAACGGTGAACTGTGCATCTGGACCGTCTTCGATCCGTTAACGGAGGAATCGGCTCTGAAAGCTCTGCGCGACGCGGTGCCGGATGCGGACCGCAGGATCGAGGCCAGCGATATCCAAATCATTCCCCACTCCACCTGGTGCGGCAGATTGCGGAAGACGTACTCGGCGTTCTGCGGGACAGGGCCGCCTGTGCATTCCAGCGTCCCCGACATCGCGCCGCTGTACGCCGGGTCGGTCGGCGGAGGTTGTGTGGGCGCGGGGTTTGGAACCACCGCCAGAGCAGGCGGAGCCGGCCGATTGGCGGCGGGCTCGGCATCACCGCCCACAGCCGGCGCGGCGAGGCGGCGGACCCGAGCGGATGGAGTGATGGGCCGGAGTTGTCATCCGGCAGGGGTCGAACGGCGGCCTTCCTCCGTGCGGCGGACAGCTGGTCAACGGGGCCCGGCACCTCACCGCGGAGTTGCGCCAGCCACATCTGCGCGCGGTATTGCTTTTCGATATCGCCTCCCTCGCGGTCCTGGATGAGCAGACGCTCAGCCGTGGCGCGATACCGGGGAAGAATTTGCAGCGCGCTTTGATGCCAGTTTCCGATGTCGGGCATATCGATCAGAATCCGGCAAACGGTCTCGACCTGGCCTGGAGAAAGCGCAGGCGGGGCGGGTTCAAGCAGATCGGAGAGAAACTCCTTGCCCCTCTCGGGATACCGCGCCATCAGATGGCTCAGCCGTCAGGGCGAATGCACTCGAAGGCTGGCCTTGATAGGAGGCCTGAACGTAGGGGTTCAAAATCCCCTGGATCTCGTACGGCACCACGGCGTTGATCTGGCTGGCGCTGAGGTAGGTCAACGGCGCGGCCGTGCCGTTGAACATCACCTGAACACCGCCGAGCGAGGTGGACACCTTGCCGGTCTGGTCCAGGGTCATGGTCGCCGGAGTGGTCGGCCCAATCGCCGTGCCGGTTATCGTTACGATTTCACCAGGAGAAACTGGTCCACTGAGGAAACTGGCCGCGTTCACCACGGACGTTATGGTTGGCGATGGTACGCTGGGCTGCGTGATCGTGAGCCAGCAACCACCCGAACGCTTGATGACCCCAAAAGAGGTGGCGGGGATTCTCTGCGTCTCACCAGCATGGGTTCTTGATCACAGCAGCCGGCGGCGCCCTCATCTACCTTCCATCAAGCTGGGGAAGGCCGTTCGCTTCCGTGCCGCCGATATCGAGCAATTCATACGTGAATGCGCACGGATGCGAGGAGTAGTGGCGTGATAAACTCTCAGGTACCCGCCAGTCTTAATCTGAAGGGCATAGGAATTCACTTGTCCCGGCCACGGTCACAGCGCGGTGAACTGAGCGACGTAATGCCGAAACGCGGGAAACTGGCGCGCGGTCGGTATTGGGCTCGATGGAGGATCTACGTGCGCCAGCCAGACGGGATCGAGGCCATCAAGCGCGCCGAGAAGATCATCGAAAGGGGCATAGCTGAGCAGATGGGCTTCGTCCTGGATTACACCGGTCCGCTCACAAAGACCGACGCTCGCCGGGTCCTGGAAGCCCTCATTCAGCGCTCTAACAACCGTTCGGTGGCGTTCACGGCTAGAACCACGCTGGGCGACCTCGCCCGCGAATACATCGACCTCAACAAGCCGAACTGGGAGGCCAGCACCAGCCGCGTAAATGTCCAGATCATCGAGGATCACATCATCGGCAAGCTGGGCGCGCGCCCCGTGCGCGAGTTATCCGATTCCGAGTTACAGCGGTTCGTCAACAGCTACGTGGAACAGGATGCCAGCCGGTCGTTTCTCTCGAAACTAGGGCTGTTCCTCCGTGCAGTTCTCAACACCGCGGTGGACCGTGAACTGATCCAGCACAATCCCGCCCGGAAGCTCCGCGCGAAGTCCCGCCGGCGGGCGTGCAGCCTGGCCCATACCCTCGAGGAATGCGATGGGCTGCTGGCGCAGGTGTCCGGCGCCGACCATCTGGCAATTCGGATCCTGATCCAGCTGGGGCTCCGCTCCGAGGAACTTTTTGCGCTGCGCCGGAACGACGTGCAGGGCGGCGCCCTCGTGATCGATGAGGCGATTGTGGACGGCGAGGCGAAGGAAACTAAGACGGCCACCTCGGCGGCCACAATGTATCTCACGCCGGACCTCCAGACGGAGCTTGCACACTACCTGGATACGCTGCCGGCCGATCTGGAGGGATGGCTATTCCCATCCAGCCGCAAGGGCGTGCCAACCCGGCCCGGAAACTTCCTCAATCGCGTGCTGAAGCCGGCGGCGGTACGCGCCGGGCTGGCGTTGCTCAAGACGGATAAAGGCGAGCCCACCTCGGCGGCGAATTTCCAGTCTCTTCGGCGGACCTCCTCAACGCTGTTCGGCGCTCGCGCGAAGGACCCAAAATCCACCCAGGCGCATATGCGCCATGCGGACCCATACGTCACACTGAAGCACTACCAGCAGGAGGTTCCGGCCGAGGTGAAGGCCGCGGCACTGGCCCTCGAAAGGGATCTACTCGCGCAGAAGCGGAAGCGGGAAGAGGCCATCGCGGCAGAGATGAAAGCCCTCCCGATTGTGTGAGGTTTTGGGTGTGTTTTGGATGGGCAACCATCCGGTGATCGGCTGTAAGTTGCTGATTTTATGGAGCCACCCGCCGGGGTTGAACCGGCGACCTGCTGATTACGAATCAGCCGCTCTACCAACTGAGCTAGGGTGGCCCGGGCTGGATCGGAACAACTTGCGGGCGGGACCGGAAGACACTCACGCACTTCCGATTCCCGTTTGATTTTAGCAGATGAGCGCGCCGCCCGGCGTCGGGCGACACGGACGGCCGCAGACCGAGTGCGCCTTATGCCGATGTCGGCATAAGGC
>CAWFIJ010000002.1:0-275870 GCA_963815855.1 Terriglobia bacterium
ACCCGCAAGAGCGAGACATTTTCGACGGCGGCCGACAACCAGTCGTCGGTGGAAATCAAAGATCCAGCAGGGCGAGCGGACCATGGCGCATGATAACCGCCTGCTGGGTGTATTCCAGCTCGGCAACATTCCGCCGGCCGCGCGCGGCGTACCCAAGATCGAAGTTACTTTCGATATTGACGCCAACGGCATCCTCAACGTGGCCGCGAAGGACACCGCGACCAACAACGAGCAGAAGATCACCATTACCTCCTCTTCCGGGCTCTCCAAGGACGAGGTAGATAAGATGGCCAAAGACGCCGAATCGCATGCCGCCGACGACCGCAAGTTGCGCGACACCATTGAGGCCAACAATAAGGCCGACGCCATGGTCTACAACGTCGAGAAGACCCTAACGGAGCATCGCGGGCAAGATCGGCGAGGCCGGCGCGAAGGAGATCGAATCTGCCCTCGAAGAGACCAAGACGGCCATTGGCGACGAGGATCCAGACCGGATCAACGCCGCCACCGACCGGCTCACGGCCGCCAGCCAGAAGCTGGCCGAAGCTATGTACAAATCCGCGTCCGCGCATCCCGGCGCCCACACGCCGCCGAACGTCGGAGATCACGGCAAGAATGACGACGGCAAGGACAACGTAGTTGACGCCGAGTTCGTCGACGTCGGCCGATAAGAAACGTCTGGTCTGCCCTGGAGGGCGACGGGTTCGTCCGTGCCCAGGGCTGGGACGTGGTTCGACGGTCAATGGCGCTGCGCCCGCACGCTTCGTGTTCTGCGCCAAGTGCGGCGTGGACTTCATTCCCCCGCATCTCCTGCACAAATTCCTTGGTGTCGTACCCCTTATCGCCAGCCACTGTGACGGGCGCCGGGCCCCCGGTAACGCCTCAGTCATCCATGACATGGAAGCGCAACTCGCGGTCGGCAACACCATGCAGAAGCCCGCGTTCACCGAGGGCGACGGGCGGCTGCGCCGGTTCAATCCTGGTGACCGCGGAACCGAATGTGGAACCAGCGGGTCGGTTCGGCCACGTGCGAGAACGACACGGCGTGCCGCCGTCGTCCAGCGCGGTTTCGGGATGGGTGCAGCACATGGCCGCCAGTCGGAGCTCTCGGGCTGGATGCAGTAGTCCCTGAATACGGGCGCGGTGAGCCGGGGCAGCGGGAACCAGGGCTCCAATTACGCCACAGTCGATCCGTAAGACATTCGTGGAGCAGGATCTGATCGAGGCGGTGGTGCCTCTGCCCGAGAACAGTACCAGGGCCACCCACCCGAGCAGCACCAGAATCGCGCGCCGCAGGCCGCCCACCACCTGGTCCGATAAGCCCACCACCGTCATCCCATATGTGCGGTCTCGTTTATCTTTCTGGCAAACGCGTGCCGCGATGATATCGACATCCGCCTGCGCCTGCCGCACGGAGACGCCTGGCTTTAGGCGGGCCAGCAGGTTATAGTTCTCGTCCCCTCGGCGGCGCAGAAAATCCTCGCCCATCGGAAGCGGCACGAAGATATCAATCTTATCCATCGGCCCTTCCGACGGCATCACCTCCGTGTTCAGGCGGAACTCCGGAGCTAGCACACCGGCCACGGTCACTGCGTTGCCGTTCAGCGAAATGCCCTTACCTACGATCTGCGCGTCCGAATTGAAAAGCCTGCTCCATGCCCCATAGCTCAGGATCGTCACCGGCGCCTTTCCGGGCCGATCGTCTTCCGGCGCTAGCAGGCGCCCCAAAAACGGCTTCGCGCCAAGCATCCGCAGCAGGTCCGAGGATGTGCGCATACCGTCGATCTGTTGGGGCCGATCCGGGCTCGTCACCGTCCAGCTCGTGAGCCGCGAAATCGCGATCTCCTCGAACGAATGATTCTCCTTTCGGAGATCGTTGTATTGGCCGGGTGAGGGCCAATCGCGGAAGATTCCGATTCCCGGTGAATGCAGCCAGATCGCAGCCAGCCGTTGCGGCTCGGGATACGGCAGCGGCTGAAGCAGCAGCGCATCTACGACGCTGAAGACTGCCGAACTGGCGCCGATCCCGATGGCGAGCGACAGAACCATCACGGTACTCAGCCCAGGGGCCTTCCGCAGCATGCGAAGAGCATAGCGGAAGTCTTGCGTCCATGTGCGCACACCTCCTCCTTCTGGATCCCGTGGCGCGCCGATTATATCAGTTTGGTTCGGGCGAAAACCGCCTCAAAGCAAGCCTCAAAGCAGCTCATCGAGTGATTCGGGTAATCGCGAACGCGCTTTACGCATCGCGTGAAACCGGTGGTAGTAACGGTCGGCCTAAAAGCATTTTGACGTATCACGCCCCAACCTGGGATGTGGCTTCTTCTGCTTCCGGCGGCGGTCGGCCGACGCAACCGTGGTCCCAACCCGACGCGCGAATTTGCACCCAGATCGGCGTGACACCGGCTCGGTTCGCGCGGCACCTGGGACTGCCATCCCGTTACGGCACCTCCACCGCGGGTCGTCGGTAGCCGAAAACGACTCCCCAACTCCCTAGCTCCCACCCGAGGCGATTGGCGCCCGAGTCGGAGTGCCCCCCTATCGCCAGCCGCCATAATGTCACCATACTCCCCGCCAGCCCCGGCACCTACGTCCTCGTACTCCGGTCGTCCTGCAGCCGCACCGTCTGTGTCGGCCGTCTGGGCCAGCTCCAGCGCCCCGGCTACTACCTCTACGTCGGCAGCGCCTTGCCTGATATCCAGGACGGCGACGGTTTGAAGGCGCTGCGGAACCGACCACGTATCGCCGCTTCTCTGAGTGGAACTTGCAGCTAGAATAGCGAAATGCGTCGCCTTTCGAGTTCGCCACGATCCCGATAAATGTCTGACGCTAGCGCCTGTGCATCAGCGAGGCCTCCTACAAAACCGTGGGATTCAGAGAGCGCCATCGACCGCTACAGAGTGCGCAGCGCTGCCTCGTCCTCGTGTCGCTGCCTCTCGATACGGGCTTCGAGAGTCAACACAACTGCTTGGGCGTCCGGATGCCCTTTCTGCTGCGCCTCTGCCAAAACCTCGTCGGCCAGGTGCTGGGCAGCGTCATACCGTTTGACGTCGATCAGATCTTGCAGGAGCGCCTGCTTGGTTAAGGAGGGGTAACCAAATATCAGGGACCGCCCTGGTAACCGAATTTCCCGCCGGAACCACTACAGAACCAGTTGGCCAAGTTCAATTAGGGCTTCGATTCCCCGTTAGCGCTGCGAAGAGCCTTTCCTTTCAGACAGTTAGACGCTTCCGGAGGCGATCAGCGACCCAAGCAAGACCGACACGAAGAGATGGGCAGATTGCTATGCGACCACTTGGATTGTGCAGAAACGTCGTGGCCTCCTTTTCGTCCCGCGGAACCACAAGTGCTAGGGCAGAGGCGTGCCTTACGTCCGAATTTGCGCGGCTTGCCTAGTGTGCTTTCTTGGCCGGGTGGCCTATAGTCAGGATCAGATTCTCCCAGCAGATACGGATCCGCTCGATGCGGCCCCCAAGCGCATCTTGGGAATCATTCCTAATTACCGCACCGCGCCGAGTTTGGCTCACTACCAGCCCCTCACGGTGATGGGCAAGTTCGAGATCGCCTACGCGGACTCCTCCGACCGGGGCGCCTTCTTTCGGCCGCGGCGCTAGCGGCCGATGCGCAGCTCAGCAAGGCTGCGCCGGCGTTCGGCCAGGGAGTTGCGGGTTACTCGCGGTATTTCGGAGCAGCCTATGGCGACATGGCGATCGGAAACTTCATGACGGAAGCGATCTACCCCAGTCTTCTGGGCCAGGATCCTCGCTATTTCCGGCGCGGTGCGGGCAGCGGTTGGTCACGCCTGCTCTATGCCGTAGGCCAGACCTTCTGGACCCACACCGACCGCGGAGGATCGCAGTTCAACTTTTCCGAAGTGCTCGGCAACTCCACCGCGGTAGCGATTTCCGAAGCATATTATCCGGATCACCGCACTGCAGCCAATGCCGGATCCAAGCTGGCAATCCAATTGGGAATCGATACCGCCGGCAACGTTATGAAGGAGTTCTGGCCCGATCTGAACCGCAAACTGAGCCGCAAGCATCGGAAGGCCGCTCTACCCAACTAGGCCGCGATATCGACTGGCTCGTGGTGGCGGGGAGACGGCTTCCCCTCCGGGCGGTTGCTCCATTTGCGGCGGGAAACGAGGGTGATCGGATTGTGCTCCGGCCTGACGACGCTAACAAGCATGGTTCCATCTGCGGCAAGGGTATAGGTTTCCAACCGTTCCGGGCTTTTCTGGGGGGACCGGTTTCCAGCAATCCTTCGAGCGCCATTGGTAGCACTTCCTGCATTGCGTGCGGCAATACCTGCATCTAAGAAGGCGGTAGGACTGGTTTTGGTTCCGCAAGCTCCGCCCATCACCTCCCGACTCTCATCGCGGCCTTCACCACGAAGGCGTTACCGGGTGGAGTTCGGCATTCACCAACGATGAGTTGGTGCGGACCCGCGCCCCCGGAAATCCCGCGAGCCATGGGGGCGGCCGGTTGGAAGTCGGCGGCTTGCGGCGCTCAAAACAATACCCCAGGTTTGAACGCATCGAGCCGTCTCCGTCCCCACGCGCCCTCGCAGAACCGCTGCGCACGGATCGAGCACTCCACCTGAGATGCAGAATCTGCACAATGCGATGCGCGTCTTGCCGTTTGCATAACACACCACCGGCAGGATCGCATCAGAAACGTTCATTAAGCCTCCGCGGCTGGGTGGAACCGGCGTGACCGGCGATGACGAATGATGCCTGCTCTTATTTAACTTACGCAATATGTCCGTATCCACCCTGAGCTGCCAACCCTTTGGCGAAGACCGACCGGCGCAGAAGGCTTTTGCAGGAAAGCGAATGATTGGCACCGCACTTGCTCTCTCTTACCCGAACCGGAGAATATTCAAATGTCCCATTTCTGGAGTACCGCCCTGCTGAGTACAGCGCTTATGGCCCCCATCGCAATGGCGCCGACCGCGCTGAGAGCTGAAGGCCAGAAGGCCGCTCGCAGCTATCACGACAAACAACACAATGACGACCATGCATGGAACGGTCAGGAAGATAAGGCCTATCGTATCTATGCCAAACAAAACCATCGCAAGTACAGCGATTTTTCCAAGCTCAAAGAAGAGGATCAACAGGGTTACTGGAACTGGCGCCATGAGCATTCAGACGCCCTGCTCAAGATCGAGATACATTAGCTTCGATCATATTCACAACGCGTTCCGGGCGGTCCGCGGGCCGGCCGGCGCGGTGTGGAGGACTGGCATCTCAGCGGCCCGAAGGTGGGCGCCAAGCTTGTTTTAGTTTAGTGTTACAACGCGGCAACGGCCAGCTGGCGGGCCCTTGCCGGCCAGGACGGGAGAGGGATTATATGGCGTTCAGACGATTCGTAGCCACCGCTATCGCCGTCTTCAGCCTGGCCGGTGCCGCCGGGGCGCAGAGCGGAGCTACAGTAACGCGGACGTTTTTGGTAGGATTGGGCAGCACCGAAACGGCGCAGATCGCCGTTGTGAATCTCGCGAACGCGCCATCCAGCGGGCCCGCTGCGTCCTGTATTGGCAGCATTGCGTTTTTCAACGCGGCCGGAACTACCATCGGAACCGTGACGACGTTTACCCTGGGGACCGGGCAAGTCGCGTCCGCCCGCCTTCCATTCGCAAGCGCCGGGGCGTCCGGTGTCCGCGTTTTGATCCGCGGCGTGGTGACCGTCACCCGAGTTGTTGAATCAGGAGTGTCCTGCACGCCAGCGGCGACTCTGGACACCTTCGACAATTCCAGCGGCGTGACGAATCACCGGTACGCCGGCGAGGAAGCCATCTCCCCACCCGGGAATTAGGACCTTCTGGCGCGCCGCGCTGGTTGGCACAGTGGACAGGGCGCTCGGTACACTGGTAGTAGCGGAAGGGCCCCAAGGCAGCCTAACAGAACGTCAACCCCGCGGTGATGTCCGTCCGGGTAATTGGCAGGGCTCGTGCATGAGGTAGATGGCTCGCCGGCCGCTAGACGACGGGTGGCGATAATTTCCGTTTTCTTCGGACAGCCTTTGGCCGTTGAGCAGATAGGGGCTGACTTCATCAAACCGCCGGCGGAGGAATTCGTCGATCTTCAGTTGGCGGTCGCCGAATTCGGCCCGAACCCCTGCCAAAAGGGTATGGACTTCGCTTTCGGAAAGAGCCATAACCCGGGCGGAGATCTTGGTGGAGCGCTGGTCGCTCATGAGACGAAAAGGCCGGGCCAGCACATGTGTGCGGTCCGGGTCCAGAGTGACGGTGCTGCGCTTTACGTCAATTGGTTTCATTGTGTGATCGGGATACCAGGTCGGCTCGTTGAACGCCGTTCGCTGTGTTTTGTATCGGCCGCATTTCCGCCAGCGACAGGAGAAAGGCCAGCGTCGATTCCGCTCCCTGGTTTTGGTTGCTGCGGTCCGCGTGCAGCCCATCGCGGCAGCCGCCGGTCTGGGGGCAGTAGAGTTGCTCGCCAAGATCGTTCCAACCGAGGAACCAGTCGAAGGCGCGTTGCGCCTGTTCGTACCACCACGGGTCGGTGTGGCGCGGTACGCTTCCAGGCAAGCCGAGATGGTGGTGTGCGCCTCGATGGGTTGCTGGTCGAAGTCCGCGCGTGCGCCGTTACGCCTATAGAATCCGTTGCTGCCAATGGGCCGCAGTTGCCCATGCTGCGAAGTCTGTACGCCCACCAGCCAGCGCAACGCCTGTATGCCTCGTTCGTACACGCTCCTTTGCCCGGTGGCGCGTCCGCTGACAATCAGGGCGTGGGCCAGCTTGGCGTTGTCATAAGCCAGCCCGTCTTCAAACCAGGTCCAGCCGGGCCCGGCGACTTTGTCGAAGATCGTCATCAACCGCCCGGTTAACTCTTCGCGGGCATCTATGGCCAGGCGGTCACCCTTCATCCGGCGCAGATACTCGTGAATGCCAATCAGGCTGAATGCCCAAGCCCGCGGCGAAGTGAAATCCGTCACGACTCGGCAGCGCCTGCGCGAAGAGTTGCTCGGCCTTCGTCTGCGAACTCCAATGCGGCGAGCGGCCCACCGCTGTGCCCAACGCCCAAATCGCCCGGCCATGGCAATCTTCGGATCCCTGCTCGATCGAGCCAATGGCGGTCAATACTGAGGAAATTGTGGAAACGGGCCGTTTTTGGGTTGAAGGCATAGTCCAGGAACGCGGCGTAGGTTGTGGCAAGCGCCCGGACACGCTTGGGAGCCTCTTCCAACTGGCCGAGGAGCACCGCCAGAATGAGTGCGCGGGCGTTATCGTCCGTGCAGTAGCCTTCCGAATGGTTCGGCGCAGTGAAGTTCGCGTGTTGGAAAATGCCCGTCGAATCGGTCATATGGTAAAGATGGTCCAGATTCAACTCCGGCGATTCATGCGGGCGATGGCCGAACCCGTTCGCGGCGACAGACTCGTCGGGCGCCGCTGTTCCCTGCCGGTGCGCCGCTTCGAAGGAGCCCATGTAGAGTCCCGCCGTGTTGCTCCACACCATGGCGCGGCCCAGCTTGTAGGCGCGATCGCTCATGGCTTTCCGGCGTGCTCCATCGCGCAATAACCCGCTCACCTCACGCGCAATCGCCCTCGGGTCTGCGAACGGCACCAGTACGCCGCGCTGGTCCTTCAACAATTCGGCGGCATGCCAATACGGCGTCGAGATCACGGCTTTGCCCGCGCCAAACGCATAGGCTAGTGTTCCCGACGTAATCTGGGCTTCGTCCAGATAAGGAGTAATGTAAAGATCCGCCGCGCCAATGAACTCGGTCAGTTCCTTCAGCTCCACAAAGCGGTTGTGAAAGATGACGTTGTTCTCGATTTTGTTGTTTCTGGCAATGGCCTCGAGGCCGAGCCGGTAAGCTTCGCCTCGCGTGCGCAACTCATGGGGGTGCGTGGCGCCCAGCACGATATAGACGAGATCGGGAAACTCCGCCACCACATCCGGGAGAGCATGGAGCACATGTTCGATCCCTTTGTTCGGCGAGAGCAGCCCAAAGGTCAGCAACACCTTCCTTCCATCCACTCCGAACTGGCCCTTGTAGAAATCCGGGGCAACGAATGGTACGTCGGGAATACCGTGCGGGATGAGGTCGATCTTGGCCGGCGGCGCCTGGTACACCTCCTGCAAGATGGTTCGTCCCCGCTCCGTCATGACCACCAGCCGGGTTGAGTGCGCGATCAATTCCTGCATCACGCGATGCTGGTCGGCGTTCGGTTTGAGGAGAACGGTGTGGAGCGTGGTGACGACCGGCGCTTTCAGTTCGCGCAGCAGGGCTAACAAGTGGCTGCCGGCCGGTCCGCCGAAGATTCCGAACTCGTGCTGGACCGACACAACGTCCACGTTGCTGGAGTTTAGGAAGTCGGCGGCGCTCCGGTAAGAACCCAGGTCCTGCTCCTCAATCTCGAAGCGAACGACGTCCGGATACTGATAGCAGCCCTCGATGTCATTGACTGGCACCGCGAAGCATCGGCTTTCGGGATGGCGCGCCGCCACTGCTCCCAGCAGGTCGGACGTAAACGTGGCAATGCCGCATTTGCGCGGCAAGTAGTTGCCGAGAAACGCGAGGGTTCGAACGCTGGACTCAGTTCCCACGGTTGGATTACGCGGCATTGAAGATGGCCTCGCTAACATCTTCCGGCTCCTGTCCGTCGCGGTCGGCAGCTTCCTGGCACTGGATACAACGCGCCGCCCATGGCACGGCGGCGAGGCGCTTTGGGCTGATTGCCTTATTCGCAGTCGAGGCAGGTTCCGAAACTGCCGCCGTGAATTCGCCGCAGCTGCGGCCTTCACCTGGCGCAGCAGAGCGGACTCGCGGTCTACGTTTCGGATCGCCAGGTCCCGTTCCGAGGCATACTGAATCTCATCCATTTGGTCCGGCGCTCTTCTCGATGGTGATGCCGTCCCGCTTCCGCAATACGTAAGCCAGTTCGGCCGCTTTCCGCTCGAGGATCGCGTGGACCCCTCCCAACTCGGCAGTTCTTGCGTTCATCTATTCCCTCCGTCCATATGGGCCGCCCATCGCCCTCTAGCACGAACCGGTCCACAACAGGCCTGCTATCTGAAAGCGGAAGATGCTGAGACAGCAGGGGTCAACGGACGGCCAACCGCGGCACAGTGCATGATCTGCACCTGAGAATGCGAAAGCTGCTGATCCGGGAAGCCCGTAGGGCAATCCGGCCCGGCTGTCTCTGGCGATTGACTCTTTGGTTGAACTGGGCCTCTTAGCTCCGTCCAATCACCTTAGCCACATCCTTGACGCGATCATGCAAGTCGTCTACATGGCCCCTGACGAAGTCTTGCGCCGCATCAGCCTTGTCCTTCATCCAGTCGTCACCCTCTTCGATTTTGTGGCCGATGAGGCGACGCGTCGCAGCGCCGGAGCGTGGGGCCAGCAAGACCGTCAAAGCGATACCCGCCCCCAGCCCAGTGGCGAAATACAGTAGCCCGAAACCTTTGTTACGATTCATTTCAATCTTCTCCATTCCAGGTTTGTGATTCTCCCGTCCTTGTGGCAATCCTATAACCACGACCTGCCAACCATGCGGATAGAGGCTCGTTTGGCGGCAAAGGCAAAGTTCCCCTCCTTACGCGATCCGTAACCCGGTGTTCTGCGTGATGGCAGGGCTGCCAACTGATCCGGTCACCGGCGCCCTCAATTATGGCGGCCGTTCCCGACTGTTATCTGAAGGCCGAGGATGCTCAGACAGAGGGAGGTAACGGACGGTCCGCAGCGGCAAAATGCAAATTCTGCACCTGAAAATGCGAGATCTGCCGATCCGCGATCTCCGACCGCCTCACAACAGTCTCATCTCCGGCCGGCGGCCCTACTGATCATCAACGCCGATTGGTCGGCTTCGTGCTTCAGGAAGGTGAGCCATGACACAACATAAGGCACTGCGCCGTGCCCGGAACCTTCAGAACCCGGCGGCCCTAGCGCTGATGCTGTTCTTATGGGCCCCCGCCGCCCATTCCTATTCCGTTCTCACCCACGAAGCCGTCATCGATTCGACCTGGGACAGTGCGATCAGACCACTTCTGCTCAGACGATTCCCGGCCGCCACACCGGACGAGTTGACGCAAGCGCACGCGTACGCCTACGGAGGCTGCATTATTCAGGATTTGGGGTATTATCCGTTCGGGAGCAAGTTCTTCAGCGATTTGACCCATTACATCCGGAGCGGCGATTTCATCCTTAACCTGATCCACGAATCCCAGGATCTTAATGAATATGCTTTCGCCTTGGGAGCATTGTCGCACTATGCCGCCGATAATAATGGTCACCCACTGGCCGTTAACCTTGCGGTTCCTTTGCTCTATCCGAAGCTTGGCCTGAAGTTCGGAAAACTGGTAACGTACGCCGACGATCCGTTTACCCATGCCAAGACGGAGTTCGCCTTCGATGTCTTCCAGGCGGCCAAGGGTCACTACGCCTCTGCTGCCTACAAGAGCTTTATCGGATTTGAAGTAGCCAAACCCGTGCTCCAGCGGGCGTTCGAAGATACCTACGGCATCAGGTTGGAACAGGCATTTCTGGATGTGGATCTCGCGATTGGATCGTATCGCCGCGCGGTCGGCTCGATCCTTCCGGCGATGACCAGAGTTGCCTGGCAAATCAGGAAACAGGAAATCCGAAAAGATGCTCCCAGCGTTACGCGCAAGAACTTCCTCTACAATTTATCCCGTTCCAGCTACGAGAAGAACTGGGGCTCTACTTATAGGCGTCCGGGGATCCGGTCGAAACTTCTGGCATCTCTCTTCCGCTTCGCGCCAAAGATCGGCCCGTTGCGGCCGCTGGCATTTAAGAGGCTGACACCCGGGACGGAGAAGCTGTACATGGCCAGCTTCAATTCGACAGTCGACCGTTATCGCGAACTGCTCTCGGAACAGAATGCCGGTCGTCTTAAGCTGCCGAATGACAATCTTGATGTGGGAAGGTTCACCGCGGCGGGGAAATATAAGCTGACAGATGCCGTTTACGCGCAACTACTGCACAAGTTGCAGGGCCACTACACGGAGATGCCGGCAGAGCTCCGAAGCGATATTCTCGCCTTCTACCAAGATCTTGGCGTTCCCAATTCGACTAAGGCTAACGCCAATGATTGGGCCCGGGTGCTCAAAGAGCTCGATCAGTTGCAGGCTGCAGACCTGGCCCTGGGACATCCAGCAGCCGCGATCGGAGTGCCTCTTGCCAAATGAGAGTGGGGGATCGGTGCACGCCGGCAATGCTGGCCGGCGCTCCGGCCCATCATGGTTGAGTGTACAAAGCTACGGGCCCTTATCGACGAAGCGACGCGATGAATGGAGGACCTTCCGCCACTGGAATTTCCTTCTGGGTTTCCGCTGAGAGGAAACCATGGGTGTTCCGTGAATGAACCTGCCGCTGGGCATGCGCACGGCACCGAGGGCCGAAAATGCATGACAACGTCAACCTTGGCGATTTGAAGGCCACATGCCGGTAGCGCCGTCTACCGGCATGTGGAGTTTGCCGTTGGAGCGGACTTAGCGCCAGTGTCCCTCCACCATCACCCAGCCGCCCCTTTGGTGAACCCAGCGATGCGCTACCCACCGGGCATGCGGGCGGGGAGGCTGCTCCCATCTTCCCTGAGTCCAGACGTAAGCACGGCCATCCCAACGGTGGTACCCGGAAATCCACACATGTTGACGGCTGGGCGGGGGGCCCCGTCTCTCGACTACTATATGAGGCGGCCGGATGCGAACCACAATATCTGCGGCCGCGGCGCTGAAAGCCAGCGCGCCTGCAAAGACCAATCCGATCAAACGCTTAAGAACCATAACACTGCTCTCCTAACTTTTGTTTCTCAAAGCTGCGAACTAATCCAACAGCGGGTGCGCTACCCAGCTCACCTCCGCTGCAAGCATTGGCAATGCACGTGTGTGGCCGCGTGCACACCGTACTACGCCATAACGCGCCTCCGTTGGTACCGGCAAAAATCTGCACTTCACGTGCACTTACTGTACTTGCCTGCCCCGCTAAGAATCCAGATAGGCCGATTTGGCGAGGTGCCGGACCAGCTGGCCCTAAATCTGCTCCAGCGCACAGCGCACATGACTGAGGTCGACTCTCAATCTAAACGCCGGGAGATCGCAAGGCATCCGACCACAGCTCTTGATATGAAAGACGAACAGATGAACTCGGGCACAAGGATCAAATCGAAGGCACCGTCCACGAGGTGAAGGGCAAGATGAAGGAGACTGTCGTCCAAACCACCCACAATCCCGACCTGGAGGCTGAAGGCCAGGCCGAAAATCTCGTCGGCAAGGTTCAAGAGAAAGTGGACCAAGTAGAAGAGGTCTTCGCGAAGTAGCTTTTCGGAGAAAGGAAGATTGGCGATGTTGATACTGCTGGTGATTTTGCTGTTGGTTTTGGGCGGCGGCGGCGGACACTATGGCGATAGCCGTTGGGGGTACGGAGGAGGTGCGGGCGTGGGGCTAGGCACCATATTGCTGGCTCTGCTCCTGGTCACATGGTTGGCTTCATTCACTAGGTGGCGCAGGGCCTCGGTCAGTGTCTCAAAGACCCCGCACATCCGAGTCCAGGGTCTCGCGCACTTTTTGCGCGAGTGCACGGGCGTAAAAGGCTTTTGCAAAAATGCCGTCCCCTTCTGGACGCCCTCCTTGAGAACGACATCCTCGTGTGTGCCCGGACATGAACATCACTTTCAGGCCGGGCCGCAGCTTGAGGGCCGCTTCCGCGAGTTCGCGTCCACCGAGCTCCGGCATCACCACATCGGACACAAGCAGATCGATTGGGCCCTCGTGGGTTTCGCACAGCGCCAGACCCTCCTGTCCGTTGCGGGCGTCGAGAACCTCGTACCCGCTCTTCTCCAGAATCATGCGGGCGAGCTTGCGGACAGCGTCTTCGTCCTCCACCAGCAAAATAACTTCGGAGCCCTTGGGCGCCTCGGCAATGCCTCCGACCGGGTGCGCACCCTTGTCCGCCGCCTCGGGGACTGCCGGCAAGAAGATTTTGAAGGTCGTTCCCTCTCCTGGTTGCGACTCGCAACGGATGACGCCGCCGCTTTGCTCGACAATTCCCAGAACGGTGGCGAGGCCCAGGCCAGTTCCTTTGGTGATTTCTTTGGTCGTGAAGAACGGCTCGAAGATATGCGCCCGCACGCTCCGCATCCATTCCAACTCCGGTGTCGTGCACGGCCATCATCACGTAGCGTCCCGGCGCAAGCTCTTGATTCGGGGCATCGGCTTCCGTCACGGTCACGTTAGCCGTTTCAATGGTCAGCGTGCCGCCTTCGGGCATGGCGTCCCGTGCGTTCAAGGAAAGGTTCATGATCGCGCGGCCGATTTCGCCCGGGTCAGCCCTCACTTGCCAGAGGGCGGGATCACAATGGACGGCCACCTTGATCCGCTCGCCCACCAGGCGGCGCAGCATCCTGTCGAAGTCCGCGACGATGGCGTTCAGGTCGAGCACCTTCGGTTGCAGGACCTGACGGCGGCTGAAGGCCAGCAGTTGTTGCGTGAGTGAGGCCGCCCTCTCACCGGCACTTCTTGATTTCAAGCACCTGCTGGATGGCGGACTCGTTGCCGGCCAGCGTGTCTTCGAGCAGGGCGCTGTAGCCGATGATGGCCGTGAGCAGGTTGTTGAAGTCGTGAGCGATGCCGCCGGCGAGCCTGCCGACAGCCTCCATTTTCTGCGATTGGCGAAGGTGCTCCTCGCTCTTGCGTAGGGCCTGCTGGGCCAGTTTGCGCTCCGTAACGTCGTCCACCGCCAGCAGAATCATCTTCAGATAATTGAGGTGGCATCCCCCGAGCACCAGGCTCCGGCGCCCCACGCGTGGAAAATCCCGCTCGACTTCGAAATCCGGGAACGAAGTTGCTGCCCTGGAGAAGACCGTCCAGCGCATCCCGCAGGCCGGGAAGGTCCCAACTGCCTCGCGACAGCGAATAGATGGCCTGTCCCTCGGCTTCCAGCGGCGACATTTGAAAGGTCCGGTAGAAGGCCCGATTTGCCATCCTGATCCGCAAGTCCGTATCCAGCACCAATAACGGCTGGCGGACGGTTTCGACGATCGACATCGCGAAATCGCGCGCCTGCGCGAGCGCCGCATTCTTGGCCTGCAATTCATCGTTGACCGTGATCAGCTCTTCGTTGGTGGATTGCAGTTCTTCCTTGGCGGTCTCCAACTCCTCGTTGAGGCTTTGCAGTTCCTCGTTGGCAGAAAGCGCCTCTTCGGTCGTGTTCTGGCTTTCTTCCCGGGATGTCTGATGGGCTTCGATGGCGGAGAGAAACCGCTCCTTGGCGTCGGCAAGTTGCTGTTTCAGCCGTGAGATCTGGCGATCCCGGATATCGCCTGCGCCAGGTGCGTCCGCTGGCGCGGCCTCTTGCCCGGCCGCCCCCGTCACCGGTTCGAAGAGAACCAGGGTCGATCGCTTTTGACTGGAGTCCAGTGGCACCACCTCCACATTCAAACCGCCGGCGCTCCCGTCATGTTCGTACGGTACGCGCTCCTGTCGAGCGGGCTCGCCGCTCTTCCGCACCTGCTGGATCAGCTTCTCGACTTCAAGGAATAACCCAGTGTCAGGAATCAGCTTTATGAGATTGAAGCTCACCTTTCCAACAGGCAGCGTGAGGTAAGGGCTGGCTTTGCCCCGGATCTCGATGACCTCCAGGTCCTCGTCCACCACCACACCCGCAGGGCTGTACTTCGACAGGAGTATGCGATCGACCTCTTTCCGCATGTCGACGCCGTCCCACAATGCCGGAGCGGGGGCCGCGCATGCCTGCCCGCCGGCGCGCCGCGGCGTGAAGCGCGGGCGGCGGCCGGAAACAAGTGCGGCTTTCTCGCCGTTTCCCGTTTGGCATAGATTCGGTGCTCGCGATCGACCACAGAAAACAGGTCGCCTGCCGCCGCCGCCTCCGAGGCACCCAACATGAGAAAACCGGCCGGCTTGAGCGCGTAGTGGAACAGCGGGAAGATGTTCTTCTGCACGCTTCCCAGATAGATCAGCACGTTGCGGCAACTGATCAGGTCCAGCTTTGAAAACGGCGGGTCGTCGATCAGGTTATGCCTGGTAAAAACGCACATCTCGCGCAGGTTCTTGTTGATCTGGTAGCCGCCTTCGATCTTGGTGAAATAGCGGTTGAGGCGCTCATGGGTAAGGTCCGCCGCAATGTTCTCGAGGTATCTGCCGCTGCGGGCCTTTTCGATTGCCGGCTGGCTGATATCGGAAGCGAAGATCTGAACCGGAAAGGCGGCGCCCGCTTCGTTCAGGTATTCCTGCAACGATATCGCAATCGAGAATGCCTCTTCTCCCGTGGCGCAACCCGCCACCCAGATGCGAATGGTGTCGTTTGCCGGGCCTCCCTTGGAGAATGCGGGGAAAGACAATTTTCTTCAGGCATTCGAACGCTTCCCGGATCCCGGAAGAAGCTCGTCACGCTGATGAGCAAATCCCGCTGGAGCGCCTCGAGCTCATCGGAATCCTTCTCCAGCAGCTCGCGGTACTCCACAAGGCCGCTGATATTGCGCAGGGCGAGGCGCCGCAGGATGCGGCGCTTGATCATCTTCTCCCGGTAGAGCGAAAAGTCGATGCCGGTGGCCCCGTGCAGAATCGTCCAGGATGCCGCCGAACTGCTCTTCATCGTCGGCCGGCGTTTGCTCCTGTTGGGCGCGCAGGGCATCCGCAATATAAGGGTGCCGGCCAATTCTGACCAGTTCAGCGGGCAATGCCCTCCGGCGGCAGAACGAAATCCACGCAACCGGTGGCCACGGCGGCTTCCGGCATGGCCGGCGAACTTCGCAGTGGCCGCGTCCTGCGCGAAGTTCACGCCGCCCGCGGCCTTGACCGCTTCCACGCCCGCCGAGCCATCCGAGCCCGCACCGGACAGGATCACACCGATGGCCCTGCTTCCGCACTCGCCGGCCAGCGACCGCAAGAACCGGTCGATGGGCATATGCGATCCCGGCGTTTGCGTGCGGGGGGCCAGTTTTAGCCTGCCGTGTGCGATAGTCAGGTCGACATTTGCCGGTATGACGTATACATGGTTGGCTTCCACCGGCATGCCATCGGCCGCTTCACTGACCGGCATGGCAGTGGCGCGCGCAAGAATCTCGGCCAGCATGCTGTGGTGATTGGGATCGAGATGCTGAATAAATACGATGGCTAAGCCGGTATCGGCGGGCAAATCGGCGAGCAGACAGCTTGAAGACTTCCAGCCCGCCCGCAGAGGCCCCAATGCCAACTACCGGAATGCCTGTCCGAGCCGCACCGCCGGGTTCTGCCGCTTCGCCTGTGAGGGCGCGCCGGCCCTCCGACTCCGTCACTTCCCGCATGCCCGCGGGGATGGGCTTCTCCTCCGAGAACTTTTGCATTATAGAAGCCGCTATCTAGCAATTAGTGTACCATCTAACAAATCCTGTTCCCTCGCCACCGAAAGTCAGACATTATTCAACATATTTATGAAAGAGCGCCACGGTGGACAGACTCAGTACGATTCCGGCACCGGAGCCGAGATGCAAACGCCGCACCGGGAATGCAAACTTTGCCGAACCCGTGTTGGGCGATCGCCGGTTCTGTTTTCCGCTCAGTCCGCCGGCGGCAAAGTGAAATAGAACGTCGATCCCGCGCCGGGTGTAGACTCCACCCAGATTCGGCCGCCTTGCCACTCGATGGCCTTCTTGCAGAATGCGAGCCCAAGTCCGTTCCCGGGGTGTTCTCTCCCGTGCAGACGCTTAAATACCCCGAATATGCGGCCTTGGAATGCCGGGTCTATGCCAGGACCGTTGTCTTTGACCGAAAATACCCAATCGCGACCTTGCCGTCTCGATGAAATGTGAACGCGCGGAGAAGGCGTGCCGCAGTACTCGATGGCATTTCGAATCAGGTGGTGTAGAACCTTGGTCAGTGTCTCGAAGTCTCCGCACACTGCCGGCAAAGGGTCATGGGTAACGATCGCGCCCCGTCCTGTTATCTGTTTGTCCGTCGAAAGGAGCGCCTGGCAAAAGACCGCTTCCATGTCCGTCCGGGAGAGCTGCCGGCCGCTAGTATCCGTGGCCCAGTAGTCCACCACGTCGGCGAGCAGTGACTGCATTCTTGCCGCTCCCTCCTGGATACGCTCAAGGAGCACGCCGGCCTCGGAATCAAGGCGGCCGGCATCGGTTTCGGCGATCAGTTGACTGAATACTGCCACGTCCCGCAGGGGCTCGCGCAGGTTGTGAGCCGCCATCGAGACAAACTCTTCAAATTCTGCGTTCGCCCGGTCCAGACGCCGCTGGACTTCGAGGCACTCCCGCGTTTCCGCGTCGAGCGCCTGGCGTAAACGCTCGATTTCGTCTTCGGCGCGGTGTTGGTCAGAGCTGCCCATTTTCAGTTAGCGCGCCGTGGTCCGCCCGGCGGCGTCTCATGCCTGGCCGGAATGGTGAACTTGAACGTCGCGCCCCTCCCTGGTTCCGATTCCACCCAGATCCGTCCACCCTGGCGCTCGACAATCTTCTTACACAGCGCCAGACCAATGCCAGTGCCCGGAATCTCGCTTCCATGCAATCGCCTGAACATGCCGAACACCCGATCGCTATCCTGCGGGGCGATGCCGATTCCGTTGTCCCGCACCGCAAACAACCATCCTCCCGCGTCTCTCTCCGCCGAAATATGGATTTTCGGTGTTTCCTGGCTTCTGTACTTGATCGAATTGGAAATCAGGTTCTGGAAAACCTGCATCAGCATAACCTCTTCGGCCATCACGGTTGGCAACGGATCGGAGGTAACAATGGCGCCACTCTCCGCAATGGCCGCCTGGAGGTTCAACAGCGCCTTGGCGAGAACCGGCCCGCAATCGATCGGGGCGGAGTTGTTCTGTCTCCGCTCGGCAACCTCCCAATAGGCAAGCAGGGCCTTCAGCAGGGCCTCTATCCGCAGGGCGCCTTCCACGGAATAGGAGATGAATTGATCCGCTTCGCCGCCCAGCTTTCCGGCAAACTCCTGCCGCAGGAGCTCGGTAAAGTTCACGACCATCCGGAGAGGCTCCTGCAAGTCATGCGTGAGCGCGTAGGCAAAATGCTGCAGTTCGGCGTTGGTCGTGCGGAGGGCTTCCTCGGCCTGCTTGCGATCTGTCACGTCCTCAATCGCCAGAAGGATCGTCCGCGCTTGCGCATTCGGATCGAAGATCTCGCTGGCGTTGAGCAGCATCACTTTTCGTCCGACATGTTCAAATTCGTGGGTCACCTCAAAATCCCGGAAGGTGGAATGCGCGGGGAGAATATTCTCCAGCAGTTCGCGCAGCTTCGGGATATTCCATTGTCCGTTCCCGAGGTCGTAAATCAGGCGCCCTTCCGTCTCCGCCCGCGCGGCCTGGAACGTTTCGTAGAACGTCTTGTTCGCCTGCATGACCTGCAGGTTCTGGTTCAGGATCACCAGAGGCTCGCGCACCGTCTCTACAATGGCTTCGGCGAAGTCAAGACCGCGCTTGGCGGCATCGATATCGATCAACATCAGCACGGCGCCGTCGATCTTGCCATTCGGTTCCACGGAGGGGAGAATGCGCAGCGAATACCAGTGGCCGTGCGCGTCGCGGATATCGCGCGGTTTCCGGTTGCGGCCGTCCATCGCGTCGAGCAGCAACCGCCGCAGGTCGGGGAGTTCCATTTGAGGCTGAAGATCGGTGATGGACCGTCCGACATCGGAGGCGATCAGATTCAACATCGGCTCAATGGCGCGAGTAAAGCGGCGAATGCGCAGATCTCGCCCCACCATAACCAGCGGTATGCTGATGCTCTCCAGCAGATTCGTGAGATCCCGGTTGACTTTGCTGAATTCCACGTTGCTGATCTTCAGCTCTTCGTTCAGCGTGTTTAGTTCTTCGTTGGCCGATTCCAGTTCTTCCTGCGCGGTCTCCAGCTCTTCGTTGCCCGCCTGCGCCTCTTCGTTTGCTGAACTCAGCTCTTCCAGGGTAGTTGCATGATCCTCGACAATCGATTGCAGGTACTCTTTGGTTGCTACCAGCTCGGCTTGCAGCCGGGCGCTTCCCCCGTTTTCCTGAGTGGCGGGCTGGCGCACGGGCGGGCCCGCTTTCGGCTCGGTGTCCTCGAACAGCACCAGGAAATAGCGTCCTTCGGAAGAGGACGAGCTCCGGAACGGGATTACCTGGATGGCGACATCTTTCAACCCGCCCCCGTCTTCGATCCGGAAGCCGTCTTCTTTGGCTGGGGCGTTGGTTTGTCTGGCAGTTCGGATCGCCTTGCCCAGGCCCGCAATCAAACCTTCGCGCGCCAGTCTCAGAAGATTGCGGGTCGGCTCGCCCGGCGAAAGCTGGAGGTATGGCGCCGTGCGGCCCCGGATTTGCACGATGTTCAGGTCATCGTCGATCACGGCGCCCGGAGGGCCATGTCCGGCCAGCACCAACCGGTCGGCTTCCCTCAGCACATCCGGCGCGGTTCGGCCCGCGGCAGTTCTCTCCCGGAGATCCGCCCGGCTTTGGGTGCGGCGGCCCTGGGTAAGGGGTAAGTCCGGCGTACTCGCGGCCGGCCACTTACAATAGATCTTGTTGGTCTTCTCCACCTGGTGAAATGCCTCGGAATACGTGCCGACGCTTTCCGATGGACCGAGCACCAGGAAGCCGGCTGGTTTGAGGGCGTAATGCAGGATCGACCACACCTTGCGTTGTAAGACGTCTCCCAGGTAGATCAGCACGTTACAGCAACTGATGAGGTCCAGCTTGGAGAAAGGCGGGTCTTGGGCCAGGTTGTGCCGGGCAAAAACGCATACCTCGCGGATGCTCTTCGCCACCTGGTAGCCGCGCTCCGATCGGGTGAAGAATCGCGCCAATCGCTGCGGCGAGACATGGGCCAGCGCAGACCCCGTGTAGATGCCGGCGCGGGCCTTTTCGATCGCCGTCTCGCTGATATCGGTAGCGAACACTTCGATCGGAAAGCTCACATTCGCCTGGTCCAGGAATTCCATCAGGCAGATGGCGATCGAATAAGCCTCCTCGCCGGTGGCGCATCCGGGCACCCAGATCCGGATTGGATCCCCGGTCTCCCGATTCTCAACCAGCGCGGGGAACACCCTCGTTTTCAGTTCCTCGAAGACCGCTGGTTCCCGGAAGAACGCCGTGACGGTGATCAGGCAGCTCTCGCACAACGCGTCTGCTTCCTTGTGGTTCTTCTCGAGTTCCCGGCCGTAATCTTCCAGCTTTTCGAACCCGCGGAGGGTCATCCGCCGCTTGATGCGACGCACCAGGGTGCCGGGCTTGTAGTGCGTGAAATCCACCCCGGTGGCGCTCCGCACCAGGTGGAGGATCCTGGCCAGTTCCCGCCCCCCCGGCGGCTCACTTGCCTGCAGAGGCTCGACGCGGACATGAGAGTCCCGCGCGATGGCTGCCAATTGCCGCGCGATTCCGGCCGGCGGCAACACGAAATCCGCCGCCCCGGCGGCAATGGCACTGCGCGGCATGCCATCGAACTTCGCGGTTCGCATGTCCTGAGCGAAGGTGATGCCTCCGGCGGCCTTGATCGCCTGCAGGCCCAGCGTCCCATCCGATGCGGTTCCCGATAGAACAACACCGAGGGACTTTCCCCCGCGGTCTGCCGCCAGGGCGCGGAAAAAAGAGTCGATCGGCATGTTGCAGCCGCTGGCGGGCCGGGGCGGGGTATGCAGGACTCCATCGGAAATGCCCAGATTGCAGCGCGGCGGAATCACGTAAACGTGATTGGCCTCGGCGCGGGTTTCCCCCTTCACTTCCGAGACGGGCATCGTGCTTTCTTTGGAAAGCAACTCCGTCAGATGGCTCTCGTGCTTCGGATCGAGGTGCTGAATCAGCACGAATGCCATGCCGGTATCGTCCGGCAGGTGGCCGAGCAACTCCGTGAACGCTTCCAGTCCGCCGGCGGAGGCTCCTATGCCGACCACCATGCAGGGAGGACTGGCTTCGGCGCCTTTCCCGGCGGCAGGCCGCGCACTCCCCGCCGCGGGCAAAGGGTTTACGGCTAAAGCCGGGCTCTTCCCAGCCTGGGTGGTTGGTCGCTTTGGGCGGGGCGAATCCGATGCGCGCGCAGAGCGTGCCACCTTGACTGGCCGACGTTTGCCGGTCTTCTTTGCCACGCTACCATTGCCCTTTCTCGCTGAAACGAACGAGTGTCATCGTTAGCACACTGAGCACGCAGACAGCCACTTCTCTAACGCCCGAGTGTCTGCGGTCTCCAAACCGGCTCTCCGATCTGCAAGCAGATCCTTGATGATTTTGCCGATCTCCATGAATTGGTCCAGGCCGGAAGGCTTGGTGATGAACCGGGTAATGTCGAGGTCGCGGAGCAGAGCCTCGTCTCGCCGGGACCGGGAAGAACTCCACACACACACGGGAATGCCGGTGAGATGTGCGGCGCTTCGGATCTCGCGCAAGATGTCTTCGCCGGTGTACTTGGACAGGTTCAAATCCACCAGAATCAAGTCTGGATTGGCCGCGTCCGCGTAGGCCCCCTGCCCGCGGATGAAAGCCAGGGCTTCGTCTCCGGTCGGCAGGTGAATCAGTTCAAACCGGAAATCCTGCTGATTCAGGGCCCGCTTGAGAAGGAAGACATCCGACGCGTTGTCTTCAATGACGAGGATTCGGGCGGCGCGAACATCGGAAGCGTGTTTCATATCCTGACTCTTTGCTCATTCCACAGTCGATGCCACCGTTTGCGGTCCCACCTGCCTGGCCCGTACGATCCACCGCTTGGGCGCCGGCCCAACGTAATAGAAAGGGTAGCAGGTTACCAGCGTCAGCACGTTCTCGCCGGACGAGGCGAGTACCGCCACATTGTCCGGCTCGACCACTCTGAGCGACTCGACCTGGTACGTGAAATTGCCTTTCAGCGTCGAGAATTGAATCTCGTCCCTGATCCTCAAATCTTTCAGCGGGCGAAAGAACGTGTCCCGGTGGCCGGCCAGTCCCACGTTGCCGGCCTGGCCCGGCAGCGCTGTGCCGGGAATGTGTCCGACCGCGCGCCGGAGAGTGGTTTTGTCGATCCCTTCGACGACGGCCGCGGAAAAGAGGAGGCGCGGGATCTCAATCCGCCCGACCAGGCCGTCCATCGCGGCAGCCGCGCCCTGCGAAGAGCCGGAAAATGCCGGCTGTGGAGCGCCCTCGCTTGCCCCGTGGCTGCCACCGAGCAGGCGCTCCAGATTCGCGCTCTGCCGCCGCTGAAAATTCCAGGCGTCCACCACCACGAATGCGCAATAGCCCACCAGCAATACGCCACCGGCAAAGAGCGCACGCCGGGCCCACTTCAGAACCCGCCGGAGCGGCCTCCTTGTCAACAATCAACCTCATCTTGCGCTCTGTTCACCAGGCCCTGGCTCGCCGCCGCCGATGTAGCCGGTGCGCGTGCGCACGGCGAGTCTGCCGTGGTCCTTCGCCTGAGCTACCACCCGAATGGCACGATAAGCACCGTCACGAGTCCGGTCGGATGGAACATATCCGATGGTGTATTGATGGCGAATGTCCCGGGCGATGCGCCCGCAAATGGCCACCACTTCGCTCAATTGCTCGGGAAGAAAGGCTTCACCGCCCGTCGCCCGTGCCAGGTGCTTGAGCACATCCGGGTTGCGGTCTGGATCGTCTTCGTCGAACAGGCCTATGGTGTAGATCACGGCGCTGGAGTGTGCGGCCAGTTTCATGACCTGGTCCAGGCTGTGCACGCTCGCGTTGTCACCACCGTCGCTGACGACGATCAGCACTTTCTTATCCCGGCTGCCTGCCCTGCGACTCCTCCAACCCCTTGGCGATCGCATCGTAAAGCGCCGTCTGCCCTCCGGTATCGACCCGCGTGATCGCGTATTCGAGTGCTTTGGTGCTATCGGTGAATCGGAGCGCACCGGGCAGCCCCAGCGACACTTTCTCGTTGAAGTTGACCACGAACATTTCGTCTTCCCGATTGCTGGATTGCACGAAGGTGCGGGCTGCGGCGGTCACTTCCGCAAGTTTCGGCAGCATGGTCGTGCTGTGGTCGATCACCAGTCCTACAGTGACCGGAACGTCTTCGCCTTTGAAAATCCGGATGCGTTGCTCGACGCCGTTCTCATAAACCGCAAAATCCTGCGCGCCCAAATCCGAGACAAACCCGCCTTGCCGGTCGATCACCGTAGCGTGCAACACCACCAGGGCAACGTCCACCGAGATCCGGTAAGATCCCACGTCGTGACCTTGTCCTGCGGGCGGCCCCTGATATGCGGCAGAGCCCACAAGTGCAGTCAGCAGAAGGGCAGGGAGAGCGGCCGCTTTCGTCATGCCACGCTCTCCCGCCTCCGACAGCCGCCTCTTCATAGCTGCTCTCTTTCTGAACTCGCCACATACAGGGCTTGCCCCAATGGAGGGGCCCCCACAAGGCCCGCCGGCGCACTGGAGAAAGCGGCGCGCAGCGGGGTGGACCAAGTCCTTAGACCAGGCGTTTCTGCAGCAGCCCAAGGCCCCAGGCTGCGCCCAAAGCCAGCAGTCCGAACAGCGCGATCAGCGGAAACCAGCTGGCCGTTTTCGGCAGCGTCGCAGCCGCGGTTTCGACCGGCGCGGTGTCCGGCTGGAGTGCCGAAGCCGGCGGCGGGGTGACCACCTGGGCGAGCTCCACCTCTTCTCCCGTGGGCTTAATCGCCATCACGGGCGCCTGCTTCAGTTGCACCACCACCGGTTCGTCCGCCGTCTTGATCGGCGCCTCGACTTCCACCGGCACCTCGACCGCCAGGAAGAGAACGGGGATGTTGGTCGTCTTGGCGAATTCTACTGCTCTGGCCTTCGGGTACACGAATTCGTCGCCCCAGTTTTGGCCGGGATAGAACCAGGCGCGGAGTGCCTCCGGCTCGCCTGCCGCGCCGTTCCCGGAACGTGACTACGGTCTTGCCGGTTGCCTTGAGGCGATAGTCGGGGATAGCCAGGATGGTGGCGTAGCATATCGTTTCATCCGCGTTGAAGATCTGGACAATGTGGCGGTCGGACTGCGAGTCCAGGATTTTGAACACGTAGGTGCCGGCTGGCAACACCCCCCACCCCTTGAGGTGGACTCCCGGAATCTCCACGGGCGCGCTGAAATTCATCGTGGTTTTTCTGTTCCATTCGTCCGCCTTTGCGGCTGGTGAGAATACCGCGCCCATCAGCGCCACGCCAAATACGGTTGCTGTTACTGCCTTCAAAATACTCATCTGATTTTTCTCCTTTTACTCTCGAAACCTGTGAGACCAGCTCTTCGCTCTGCCGGGCACCATGCCTGCAAACTCTGGGCGGACCGGTCGCACGCGATGCCAGTAAGAAGCACTCCGAGGTCCATCCGCGAACCGACGCATCAGCGATGCCCCCGGTTATCTGCCTCCAGAGCCTTGTTTGCCACACGTTGAGAGATACCGAGACAACGCCATGAGCCGAAGATCGGGAACTCTATAAGTTGATAGGGCCGGGCCCGACGGCCGCCAGGTGCACTTATTGCCGCACGGAATGCAGGATCTGCAGCGACCTGTTTCTCCGTCGCCAAAGAACGCCAGGCTGCTGCCGCCATGGCGATCCGCAGAGAGCCTATGCCGAGATCCCCCACAAAAAACGCCCCCTGCAGCGATGGATCGCAGCAGAGGGCAGGTTGAAAAATACTTCGCCAATTCGAGCAAGACTACAGCACCCCGAATGCCATTGGGCAGTGCTGACTAGGTCTACCGGCGGCCCGGGCAAGGAACCATCGACAGAATGAAGCTCAGGAATACCAGTACGATCAGAGCGATTACCAGGAACATTGGAACCTCGGTTCGGTTGTCCCTGCGAGGGCGCCTGGGACTTCCGTGGACATCGCCGGCGCCAGAGCCAGCGAGGGTAGTTCCCAGCACACGCGTTGGCGGCGCCCGCACGTCCGGCACTCGTACTGGCCATGTGAAGGCCACATTGGCTCTGTGTGCATCAATCTGCACCAGAATTCCGCGATTCGCACCAGCGCCGGTTCGATCGGTTTCCATTCCTTATCGGAATCGGCCTGCTTGCCGTCTTCCGCTTTCGCCACCCCAGCCAATTTCCCCCAGCCCTCGCCGGCAGAGCCGGTAAACTGCTTCCACTTGCCTTCAACCTGGTCCCAATTCATGTTTCCTCCTGCCTCTTCCGGTTTCCCGGCGTTACTGACAGGGCACCTTGACAGCCGTTTGAATTCGCGGGTTCGATTGGCACAAGTCGTCCGTGTTTCCTCTTGACGCAGCAGAATGTGCATTTCCCAAGCGCAGGTTCTGCACTTGCTCGCATCGTGCAGCCCCGGCATCTCTGCGAGTTGGCGGGTCCGCGGCGGGTGGCCCGGCTCGTGCACAGGCAGAGCCACAACAGTTCCAAAAAGGAGGAACACAAAATGGCGAGGAATACATCGGTGATGGGGATTTATCCCGATCGCACCACCGTTTCGGATGCGATCAGCGTCCTGCGCAAAACGGGGTATCGGGCGGTGGACATCTCGGTCTTGTCGTCCGACAACCAAGGCTCAAAGGAATTCGCGCACGAGAAACGCACCAAGGCGTCGCAGGCCGCGGCGATGGGCGCGCCTGTGGGAGCGGTGGCCGGTGCCGCACTGGCCTGGTTCGTTTGCGGCCAAACTGTGCCCATTACGGGTTTAGGGCCGCTCATCGCGGCAGGACCGGTGGTGGCTGCTTTGGCCGGCGCCGGTGCCGGCGGGGCGCTCGGTTGGATCGTGGGATGGCTGGGGGGCCTGCGCCTGACCGAATATGTCGCCAAGCGGTACACGGGCAGAAAAAGGAGTGCCGGCATTCTCCTATCCGTTCACTGCGATACTCCGGAGTGGTGTGAGCAGGCGAAGAAATCCCTAAAAGCCACTGGCGCCACGGATATCTCCTGCGCCTCGGAGACCGTCGGCGGATTACGGGACGACCGATAAGCCGACGGAGCGAGCGCCGGCGGCCTTCACTGACCGTCGGGAGGTGCCTGCCCAAGAGACGATCGAGCCCGACGTCCACGGAGCCAGGAAATGATAAGTCACGGTCGAACTGACAATTAGAAGAGAGGAACAGTCCAAATGTTATTACTGATTATCGTTCTATTGTTGATTTTCGGTGCTGGCGGAGGTTACTACGGGCATACCCGGTGGGGCTACCGTGGCGGCGCCGGCGTGGGGCTCGGAACCATACTATTGGTCGTGCTCGTAGTTTACCTATTGGGAGGCATACATTAAGGCGAGGTCCCCGGCCCACCAACCGGGCGGACGAGGCGAGGCGGCCCGAGGCTTACGCACTAATTGCCGGCCTCAGTGCAGGGTCCGCACTTTGTGCCAGCCCAAGCTCTCCGGACTGGAGGTGCGCGAGCGTCTGGCGCCGCCCTCCGCAACCGGGTCCGCCGCTTTGGACCCGGACGTGCATTCACGGCAGCGCGAAGGAGAAAAAAGATGCTTTGGACGATCTGTATAATCCTGCTGGTGCTGTGGGCGTTGGGCATGGCCACCGCCTATACTGCCGGGGGACTCATTCACATCCTGCTGGCGGTTGCGTTGGTAATCATCGTAATCCGCCTGATTTCGGGACGCAGGATTCTTGGTTAACTCAGCAGAATGAGCTGTGTCGCTCCGGGGTTGTCGCGGTTCCCGCAGCCGTACCCGGTGAACAACAAATAACCTGCCGCGGGTCGGACAGGGGATCGATTGCCAAGCAGTTGCAGGAGAGGAAAGAAAATGCCGTTGATAAACATCGTAATTGTGCTGGTCGTGGTCGGCGTCGCGTTGTGGCTGATCAATAACTTCATCCCCATGGCCTCCAGCATCAAGAGCATACTGAATCTCGTGGTCGTGATCGCGGTCGCGGTCTGGCTCTTGAAGGCGTTCGGGCTGTGGGCGCGCGTAACCAGTTATCGATTCAACTGAACCGGTGCGCTGCCCAACGACAATATTTAGTCTGGCTGAAGAAGGGTGAGACCATGGCTCTCGAAATCGAACAGCGGGAACGGGAAGGCATCGTCATTCTCGACCTGAAAGGCCCCCTCACCTTGGGCCACGGGGATTTGGAACTGCGTGACAGGCTCCCTTCGCTGCATCAATCCGGCAAGGTCAATATCGTGTTAAATCTCAAGGACGTCAGCGAGATTGACAGTACCGGACTGGGGACGCTGGTATTTGGGCTCGCCCGGCTGCGCAAGGCCGGCGGAAGACTGGCGCTTGTAAACGTCAATCGGTCGCATCTGGAATTGTTCCTGCTGACCAGGCTGGCCATGGCCTTCGAGTTCTTCGATGATGAGCAGGATGCGGTGAACAGTTTCTTCCCGGATCGAGCGCTGCAGCACTTCGACGTTCTCGACTTCGTTCAGCAGGAAGGCGATCCCAACTCGAAACACGTCCTTGATCCCGCCGTGGCTGCTAGAATTGAGGACAGTGCCCCGACTGCAGCCAGTTTCGGGTCGGATCCTCATCGTTGACGATGACGAGCGGCAGCGTGCCGCGTTGGCTGCCATGCTGTCCGGCTGCGACTTTGAGACACAGGTCGCTGCCGACGGGCTGGAAGCGCTGGAACGGCTCGCCGGCTTCAACGCAGACGTCATCATTACGGATTTGGTCATGCCGCGCATGGACGGCTTTGAACTGCTGCGGCATCTGAAGGAACGCGGCGACCTCACTCCGGCGATCGCGCTCACCGGCTTCGGCAGCATGGAAAAGGCGCTTTCCGCGGTGCATGACCTCAAGGCATTCTGGTTCCTGGAGAAGCCGGTGGAACCGCGCGCGTTCAGGACTCTTCTGGAACGCGCGATTCGCTACAAAAGAAGTCTGCAGAAAACCGAGGAGCTGAAGCGCGACCTGAGCCTTCGCGGCGTACTCGGGGACCTGGTGGGAGTGTCCCCGGCGATGCAGCAGATCTTCTCGCTCATCCGGCAGGTGGCGCCCACTTCAGCGCCCGTATTGATCCGTGGAGAGAGCGGCACCGGGAAGGAGTTGGTGGCGCGGGAGATCCATAAGTGCAGCCCCCGCGGCGATGGGCCTTTCGTCGCGATCAATGCGGCCGCCTTACCCGAGACTCTGATTGAGAGCGAGTTATTCGGCCACGAGAAAGGCGCGTTTACCGGGGCCATGGAGCGTTCGGCCGGCTGCTTTGAGCAGGCTCACGGGGGCACTTTGTTCCTCGACGAGATCGGCGAGATGCCGTCGGCTACGCAGCCCAAGCTGCTGCGCGTTCTCGAGGACTTGCGAGTGCGGCGGCTGGGCGGCAAGCATGAAATCGCGGTAGACGCCCGGGTACTGGCCGCGACCAGTCAGGAACTCGGAACGCATCTGCGCGAAGAACTTTACTATCGGTTGAGTGTATTCCAGATCGTAGTTCCGCCGCTGCGGGAACATAAAGAAGATATTCCGCCGATCGCCGATGTCATGCTGCAGAACCTGAACAAGAAACATGGCACGCGCGTTACAGGGGTCGATGCCGAAGTGCTGGATCTTTTTCATCGGTATGATTGGCCCGGTAATGTGCGGGAGCTGCGCAATGTTCTGGAGCGGGCCGCCATCATGGCGGGCGAGGGTTTGATCCGGCTGAAGGACATTCCTTCCCCGGCGTTCGGTGTCAGCCCCGGCCCGTATGCCAGGCAGCCAGGCGGCTCCGATGCTCCCGTCATGCTCCAGCCTGGCCAGCCGCTTGTGAAACTCGAGGAGGCTTACATCAAACTGACCCTCGATCACGTGCGCGGCAATCGCAAACTGGCCGCCGAGATGTTGGGGATCAGCCTGCGAACGCTGCAGAGCCGGATCGCCGCATTGCGCGAAGAGGAAGAGTCGGCAGGCTCCTCGATCCGGCGCTGACGGCCCCGGTGCGTGCCGGCCACTGATCGCAATCCGGATTGAGTCTGAGATGGGCGGAGAGGCAAAACCATCGAGTGAAGACGCGGCTCGCGACACCAGCAGATCCTCGTGGTTTCTGTTCCGGGCGCTGCCGCGAATGTGCCGGCAGGCATCCAGCGAATGGATCAGCGATAATGCTCCGCGCCTCGGCGCGGCCGTCGCATTTTACACCCTGCTGTCGCTGGCTCCCGTCATTGTGATCGCCGTCGCCTTGGCCGCCGTTGTTTATGGGCAAGAGGCCGCCGAAGGCCGGCTGGCGGCGGAAATCCGAGGAGTGGCCGGTCCTGAAGTGGCACGGACAATTCAGGAAATCATCAAAGGCGCCTATCAACCCCGAATAGGCGTGATTGCGACTTTGCTCGGCCTGGCGACCCTGGCATTTGGCGCTTCTTCCGTCTTTGTGGAGTTGCGCGACGCGATGAACACAATCTGGCATGTTTCGCTTCCCCCCTGCCGAAGCAATGCCGCGACCGTCTTTCGGCTGATCAGGGATCGCTTCTATTCGTTCGCGACGGTGCTGGGACGGGTTTCCTGCTGCTGGTTTCTCTGGTGTTGAACGCCTGGATCGCGGCAATGAGGATCTCTGTGCCGCGGGCCGCCACGTGGATCGATTTCGTATCTGCTCGTCGCGGTGCTGTTTGCGGCCCTCTACAGAATCGTTCCGGACGTTGAACTGAAGTGGAGGGACGTCGCCCTCGGAGCCATGATCACCTCCTTGCTGTTCATGATCGGCAAGGAGTTTATGGGGCTGTACTTCGCGCATGCCAGCTTCGGGTCGACGTATAGCGCTGCCGGCTCGCCGATTGTCGTGTTGCTCTGGGTATACTACTCGGCGCAACTATTCTTTTGGGGCGCCGAGTTCACCAAGGTGTACGCGAAAACCGTGGGGTCCCAACACAGCAAGAACGCTTAGAGAGGCCTGACGCCGCACCGGCGCAGATCCGGCTCATCGAGCAAGGCCGCCTCCTGGTGTCGCAGTTGCGGCCCTTAGCCGTCGACGGGGAGCCAGCAGGGCCCACGTCGTAATCCCGCGAGTCGTTGGAGCCTCGTTGCCGGAAGCGCGGCAAAATCGGCCCTCAGCGAGTGTCGTTGCGGCTATCGAATTCCTGGCCGCCAGGTTGCGAACGGTCTGGCGAGTGCAAGACCTCGGTAATCATCTGAAACAGCTTCGCTGCCACGAAGGGCTTCTGAATGAAGGCCCAACCGTAGTTGAGAACCAGCAGATTGCCGCTGTCTCCGCCCGACATCAACATCACGTGCAGGTCCGGTCTGTCCTTCTTCAGCACCAATCCCAGATCCGGACCTGACATTAGGGGCATATCTACGTCTGAAAGAAGCAGGTCGATTCTTTCCTCTGTTTTCTTCGCTAATTCGATAGCCTCGGCTCCATCGCGCGCCGAGAGCACCCGGAAGTTTGCGAGTCTGAGAATCTCCACCACAATTTTCAGAACCAAGGCGTTGTCATCGACAACGAGAATAGTTTCGCGCATCACTGCGGACGTGTTGGGTAGAATTCCACCTTTCAGTCGGGTTCGGATAGCACGTGCGTGGCCAAATGGCCGTTTGATCTCGTCCTGTCGGTATTACTCTCTCTGCCGGTGCATCGGGTATTGCGTCGTAACCCGTAGCCCACCGGACCAGGATGATGGAAAGCCGTTTCGATTCGAAAGGCAATACTTGCACCTGCAAGTGCGGAATTTGCCGACGCCGGCTTGCGGCGCCGCATCTACAGCCGTCCTTCAAAGCTCCCGAAGAAATGCGAGGCAGTGGTCAGTCAGCCCCTCCCACGCGTGCCTACATCAGGGGCTGGCTTGGCCTGCAACCCGTCCCCATCCGACAGCTTCCGAGTGGTGCATGAAGTGCAATGAAGGTCCCGGAGATTCGCCGTTGCCCTTCCAACCGCATCCACCTCTACGGGCCACTTCCAAGTGCTTGCAACGGCGCATGCGCCGGTGGAGCGGAGCGCGGTCCACTCGCCTCGGTTGGCGGTAGATAGTCCTGTTGAGCGGCTGGCGAAGGCCTTTGGATTCAGGTCATAGAGACTGTAGAACCCGGGGCTTTTGCCTGCCCAAATAGTCGGAAGGTTTGAGGAGAAATATCATGTACAAAAACTTATTAACGGTTTCGGTTGCGGGCCTGGGTTTGCTCTTGCCTGCTTTGGCATCAGATCGCGGGGATGACATCGGGCGCATTCAAAAGGCGACCCTGGTTTTTCACGAGATCATGACCACGCCCGACAAGAGCATCCCACAGGATTTGCTGGAAAAGGCGCAGTGCATTGCCATTGTTCCAGGAGAGGAGAAACTCGCCTTCATCTTCGGCGGCAACTACGGAAAGGGCTTGGCCTCCTGCCGCACCGCCAGTGGCTGGAGCGCGCCCATGTTTGTAGCCGTCGGGGGAGGGAGTGCCGGTTTCCAGGTTGGCGGCTCCATCACTGACGTGGTCATGCTATTTATGAATGACCATGCCTTGCAGAGCCTGATGGGCGATAAATTCAAGATCGGCGCTGACGCGACCGCGGCAGCCGGGCCCGTAGGAAGACAGGCATCCGCGGGCACGGATGCCAGACTCAACGCGGAGATCCTGAGCTATTCGCGCAGCAAAGGGGTCTTCGCCGGGGTCAGCCTGGATGGTGAAGTCATGCAGGCCGACCATAGCGGAGACAAGGCAATGTACGGCGCCCTGTCACCCGCCAGGCGATTTTGGACGGCAAGATCGCGACTCCTCAGGCGGCGCGGAGACTGCTGGCGGAATTTGCCAGGTTCGGGGGCATGCTCAAATCGGAAAACCGCAACTGACAAGCGATCCCTAATGCACGCCGCCGGCCGGGCGCCACCCAGGCCGGCGGCGAAACTGATCCACCTGCTCAACCAGTACTCGGCGCGAGAGCGTACGAGCGCTACAACCGGCTCCAGCCGTTAGTCTGGCGAGAAAGAACCTAAATGATCCAAACGAAACTGATCGGCACATTGTTAACAGTATGCGGAATTCTATCGGCCCAGGGGCCGCCGCAACAGGATGAGAATGCGGCGCGGATGGCCGGCGGCTCCTTGCCCATCTATCGCGTCACCGTAACTGCGCGGACTGCGAAGGCAATCAGCTACCAGCACCGCAGCGGCGCCACGCAGATCGATTTCCAGGGAACTGAGCTTCCTCCCATGGCTCGCGGCGAGGCCAGAGTTCGAGAGCAAACAGGGCCACATCGAGATCGAGGCGGAGTTCGAGAACCTGCAGCCGGCGACGAAAAACGGCGCCGAATACCTCACCTATGTCTTGTGGGCGGTCACTCCCGAAGGCCGCACGGCCAACCTGGGTGAGGTGCTCCTGAATGGGACCAAGAGCAAGCTGAACGTTTCCACCGATCTGCAGGTGTTCGCGCTGGTCGTGACCGCCGAACCATACTACGCGGTCTACGCGGCCGAGCGACCTGATTGTAATGGAAAACGAGGTTCGCGCGGACACCAAAGGCAAGATCGAGGAGATCGACGCCAAGTACGAACTGCTAAAGCGCGGCCAGTATCAGCGTCTGGCGAACCCGCTGGACGCTGAAGACCGATAAGAAACTGCCGCTGGAACTCTATGAAGCGCGCAACGCGGTACAGATTGCGCGCGCCATGGGCGCAGATCGTTTTGCAACCGAGACCTTCCAGAAGGCCGAGAAGAGCCTGGCCCAGGCCGAAGCCTACCAGGCGCGCAATGCGGGCAGGAAGCCTGTCGCCATGACGGCCCGGGAAGCCGTGCAGATGGCGGAAGACTCGCGCGCAATCGCGGTCAAGCGCCAGGAAGACGACGCACTGACCGCGGAGCGGCAGCAGTCGGAAGACCGCGAAGCTCAATCGCGAGACGGACGCGCAGCCGCGCAGTCGAAGACCGAACAGCGTCACACGGGACGCCGAAGCGGCGCGGATCAAGGCGCAGGCGGAAGCTGAGCGCCTGACGAAGGAGAAGGATGCGCAGACGGCAGCCGCACTGGCAGAAGCGGATGGCCTGAAGCGGGAAAACGACGCTCGCATGGCTACAGCCGCCATGGATGCGAATCGTCTGAGAGCTCGAAAGCGACTCGAAGCTGGCTGCCGCGGCAGCCGAGGCGGATCGTCTGAAGCAGGAGAACGACGGCGCAACAAGCGGCTAGCCAGGCCGAACTCGACGAGCGCGGCCAAACAGAAGGCGCAGTTGCGAAGCGGACAAGGTGGAACTGCGAACCCAGTTGCTGGCCCAGTTCAACGCCATCCTACAGACTCGGGACACAGCCCGTGGTTTGATCGTGAACATGTCGGATGTCCTCTTCGACACCGGCAAGTATTCGTTGCGGCCTCTGGCGCGCGAGAAACTGGCCAAGGTGGCCGGCATCGTCTCCGGGCATCCGGGCCTCAGGCTGGACGTGGAAGGCTATACGGACAGCGTCGGCGGCGATGATTACAACCAGCAGCTCTCCGAACAACGCGGCGAAGCTGTGCGCGACTACCTGACGCACGAAGGAATGGCGGCGGGTTCGGTCTCCGCAAAGGGCTTCGGCAAGAGCCAGCCGGTAGCTTCCAATGACACTGCGGAGGGCCGGCAACAGAATCGGCGTGTGGAACTGGTGATCTCCGGCGAGGTAATCGGACGGAGATCGGCAAGCCAATCGCAGCCCGCTAGTCGGGGTCTACAGGCTTCGCAGGGACGGGCAGTTCACTGTCCGGCCCTGCGATTTGGCCTCGAACTGTTCGGACGGATTACGCCATGCGCACTAGCGGGTCGCCTGAATGTGGGCCAGATCAATACTGGCGCCCCTGATCAGACCGTCGCCTGGCCGCCATGCTGGACTTTAGGGCGGCTCTCGCCTGGTTCTGAGCTTGCGCGTATGAACCGTCAAACCCACGATCGCCATGGTCCGTCGACCAGTGATACTCATTGTGGTGATCCACGTCGTATACCGTGTATTGTGCCTGGTTCCCGGCCGGATCTATGAACGTGAATGATTGGCTCGTCTTGATCTCCTTCCTACATAGCGCGCTTTATAAATTCATTTAGTTGACGGCCCGGCAGGCAAGCGCACTACAGTGCCACTGCCACAGGTCTGACCGAAGTATAGCAGTCCAGGCTTCTTAGAGACTGTTATAGTTAAAAAGGGAAGTGCTTAGGCTTACACGACCCTGACCGTGTGGGCCATTTGTTGGGCCGTTATCAATGAGGTAATCTCGATGCAGAGGTTCGTTGCAGAACTGAGCACTGGAATCGAACAAGCGGAGTTTGAGAGATCCTGGCGCAGCGATCCATCTCTCAACGATAAGCAACCAAAGGTAGAATTCACTTTTAACGCAGCCGCAGAGTTTCGGCGGTCATTGATTCGGAATCTTCGGAACGCTGGCCTTCCATCCGTTTCTACGGGACCTTTAGCGCGGCCATCCGGCGCATCGATCGCGCGTGCAATATCCGCTGGCTTTGAGGCCAGGAGGTGGTCCTGTCATCGGCTGGCGAGGAGCGGAGACCTGATGGCCGGCTCGCCACGCAAGCCGAAGCTCATCTTGCCGGTCTACCGTGATCAAGGCATGACGCGACCAGATCACAGACGTTCGCTTCGCCCACACACATGACCGTGTCGGCGCCGCCCCAATAGATCTTTACGGTGCCATCGGACTCAGCAACCGCGCCACAGGTGAACACGACATTGTGAACATACCCGGTAACTTCCCACGGATCTTCCGGCTGCAGGATCCACGAATCGTTTACCCCGATGATTTCCGCCGGGTTATGCAGGTCATGAAGAGCCACCCCCAAGCGATAGACCGATCCATCCATCGTCCGGAAAACGCCGTGATAGATGGAAAGCCATCCCTGGTCCGTCTTGATCGGCGGCGCGCCCGGACCGATCTTCATTTCGTCCCAGTGATATGGTTCCGGCCTCATGATGAGCTGCGATTGTCCCCAAAAACGCAGGTCTGGAGAATAGGAAATCCAGATGGACCACGGGGCGATCTCGGAATGAGGACGGTCAAGCCGGGCATAGAGGCCGCCGAATTTTTCGGGAAAGATCACCACGTTCCGGTAGTCCGCCTCCGTGATGAGTGAGTACCTTTCCAGGCGACTGAAGTCCGTCGTCTTGGCCAGGGCGATCCGCACGCCATTTCGCGAGTAGGCGCTGTAGGTAATAAGGTACTCTCCGTCTATGTGCGTCACGCGTGGATCCTCGACGCCGAACTCTTCATAGGCCGCAAAGGGGCCGTCCCTGGCGGGAGTCAGAAAGGGTTCCGGATCCGCGGTGAAATGGAATCCGTCCGGGCTGCGCGCCAATCCAATGATCGACCGCCCCGTGCGGAGGTGGGATCGGAACAGCATGATGTACTCGTTCCCGTGCTTCGTTACTGCCGCGTTGTGCACGGTTTCCACCGGGTAGGGGATATCGGCTTTGGTGAGGATGGGATTATGAGCGTAGCGTCTGACGATGTCGGGCTTCATGCTTGCCTCGTTGCTTCCAGATCGAAAATCCTGCTGTAAACCTGCTCGTATCCCTCTACCATGGTCTCGATAGAGAAGCATTCCCGGACCCGCCGACGGCACGCGTTGCTGTCGATTTGGCCGAGGCGTTTCAGGGCCTGCACCGCCTCATCGACGTTGTGGACCAGGAAACCGGTTTGCCCGTCCTGGATCACCTCACGGCAGGAGCCGAGGTCCATGGCGATGACGGGCACGCCGGCGGCGTTGGCTTCCGCCAGAACCAGTCCGAACCGTTCCGGGATGGTGTTCAAGTGCAGCAGCACCCGGGCGCGCGCGAACAAGACGTTCTTGCCCGGCACGTCCACCGGCCCCATGTAGCGGACGGTCTGGTCGAGGTGCGGCTCTACCTGCTCCCGGAAGTAGGTCCGATCCTGGATAATGCCCGCGATGAGGAGCGGCAGACCGCTCCGGCGTGCCACCTCAATCGCCAGATGGACACCCTTGTCCGGATGAATGCGGCCGAGGAAGATGAGGTCATCGCCGCTATGTTCCCGGAGGGGATACAGCGAGAGGTCGATGCCGTTATATACCGTCGCCAGGTAGTTGAGGCCCGGCGCGCGATCGGAGTGGCTGATGGAAACGAAGTACCCGTCCCGATACTTGTTATACACGGGCATGATTCGGGGAGACGAAAATCCGTGGATGGTGGTGAGGACCGGCGTCTTCACCAGCCGCGTGTACGAGAGCGCCATGAAATCGTAATGACTGTGGATGAGGTCAAACTCGGCGGCGTGCTCAAACGCTTCGGAGATATGAAGGTACTCGGCCACTTTGGGATCGATGGCCGGATCCTCTTCATAGCCACGTTCCACCACGGCATGCAGGTGAGCGCGGGTCACGGAATCCCGCGTGGCGAACAGCGTGACGTCCCAGCCGCGCGAGGCCAGGCCCTCCGCGATGTTGCCGGCTACCGTCTCCCACGCGCCGTATTGCCGGGGTGGTGTTCGCCAGGCTACGGGCGAAAGGATGGCCACCCTTTTGTTGGGGATGGTCATGCCGGCAGGGGAGCTTCCGGCTCCATGGCCGCCAGCACCTCGGCGAGCGGGACGGTGGCAAAGCCGGTGGCATGATCGGCCAAGCCATAAGGAATGATCAGCTCGCCGTTGTGGACCAGGGCGCCGCAGGTATAAACGACGTTGGGCACGTAACCTTCGCGCTCGTTCGGGTTCGGCTTGAGCAAGGGTTCGCGGAGCCGTCCAATCACCCGGGCCGGATCTTCGCGATCGAGGAGGAACGCCCCGATCGAGTACTGCCGCATAGGGCCGACGCCATGGCTCAGAACCAGCCACCCGGCATCGGTCTCGATCGGAGATCCGCAATTCCCAAGTTGGACCAGTTCCCAGGGGAAGGCCGGTTTGAGGAGCAGGCTGCGCTCGTTCCAGAAGTGGACATTGTCGGAAAACATCAGGTAGATGTTCTCGTTGTCCTGGCGGGAGAGCATGGCATAGCGGCCGCCGATCTTGCGCGGGAAAATCGCCATGCCTTTGTTTTCCGCGGCCGGACCATTCAGGGTGATGAACCGGAAGTTGAGGAAGTCGAAAGTCTCCACCAGTTCCGGCACCACGACCCTGCCATCGAAAGCAGTGAACGTCGCGTAGTAGGTGTGGGCGCCGTCGTTGTTCTGGAAGCGAACGAAGCGGGCGTCCTCGATGCCATTGCGCTGGGAGGGCGTAGCCGGGAACAATATGCGCTCGTTCAACCGCTGCTCCGGCTGGAACTGGACCTCGTAATTCGACCGGGCCAGCATCCAAATCCCCTGGGAAACGTCCTGGTCTTCCTGCGACATTCCATCCGGCAGGCGGAACTGCTCCGCCTGCAGCGCGGCGCGAAGATCCTCCAAGGCAAATGACTCATCCAGTCTGTTCATGACCCGGCGCGTGAATTCGCCCGTCAATCCGAGTTCAGAGAGTTTTCGCCCGAACAGCGCCTTCTCATACCGGGGGTTTGGCGTCTGCCGCGGCTCGGTGAGAAAGCCCGTGGACGGCAATACCTCGACCCGCAGGTCTGGATGAATGACGCCGGTTCGAAACGTGATGGAGGAAATGTGGCCTTCCCCGGTGGCGCGCAAGCTAAGAACAAACCGCAGGGCGCCGGACGGCAGACCAGTCTGGTCAGGGTGCGGCACGATGGAAGGATTGAACAGGGCAGCGGATTCCAAAGAGTATTCGGCCAGGAAATAGGATCCGATCAGGAGGCGCCTTGGTTCGGTTGTCTCTTCTACCCCGGCCAGGGACTCGCGCACCTGTTCGAAGCGCTCGAGGAACAGCTTGCGGATTTGATGGTGGCGCTGAGAAAATTCGGCGGAGACTTCGTCCAGCAGCCGCTCGGCGCGGTCTTCCGACAGCGCCATAATCCCGGCGACGATCCGGGCCGTCCGCTCGGGACCACCCGGGCTAAAGGGCCGGAGGAGAACCCGGGACTGGTCCGGATGGAGTATTGTGGCGGTACGTTTGAGAGGCATGGATATTGGGCTAGGCTATTCCGTGATGGCGATCGGTTCTCTAAAGCTCGTTACGATGTTCTGCGCTAATTGCATTTCCGCCAATGAGAGCAGGAAGGCCAGGGTCGACTCCGCTCCCTGGTTCCGGTTGACGCGATCTACGTGCAACCCATCGCGGCAGCCGCCAGTCTCGGGGGAGTAGAGTTCGAGGCCGAGATCGTTCCAGCCGATGAACCAGTCAAAAGCGCGCTGCGCCTGTTCATACCACCACATATCCGATGTCGCGCGATGGGCTGCCAGACAGGCCGAGACGGTCGCCTGCGCCTCAATGGGTTGCTGGTCGAAATTGGCGCGAGCGCCGCCGCGGCGATAGAACCCGTTGCTGCCAATCGGCCGAAAGTGCCCCTTCTCGGACATCTGCAATTCCGTCAGCCAGCGCAGGGCCTCCAGGCCCCGCTGGAGCACCGCTGGTTGTCCGTTCGCATGTCCGCTCAAAATCAAGGCGTGCGCGAGCTTCGCGTTGTCGTACGACAGTTCTTCTTCAAACCATTGCCAGTCCTCGTGGGCACTGGCGTCGAAGCGCTCCATGAGCCGGCAAATCAGCGTCTCCCGGGTCTGGTTCACCAGGCTGTCGCCGCTCAACCGGCGCAGATATTCATGGATGCCGATCAGCCCGAACGCCCATGCGCGCGGTGAAGTGAACCCGGTGAGCGCGGGCAGCGCCAGCGCGAAGAGCTGTCCCGCCATCGTCTGGAAGCTCCGATAGGGTGAACGTCCCACGCCCATGCCGAGCGCCCAGAGCGCCCTTCCCTGACAGTCCTCCGATCCCGGTTCATCCAGCCAGCGCCGGTCAAAACTCAGGTGGTTGTGGAAGCGTTTCGTTTGCAGGTCGAAAGCGTGATGGAGAAAAGCCGCGGCGGTAGTGGCCAGCGTCCGCACGGACTCCGGGTCCTCGCGCAATTCACCGAGCAGCACCGCGAGGACGAAGGCGCGGGCGTTATCGTCGGTACAGTAGCCTTCGGAAAAGTTCGGAATGCTGAAAATCGCGTGTTGGAAGACGCCGGTGGAATCGGTCATCCGCGAAAGATGATTCAGCTTCATCGGCGGGAGCACCCGCGGTTCCCGGTCGAGGGTCTTGGTGGCAAGAAACTTGCGCGTGCGGGCGGCCCCCTCCAGCCGGGAGCACTCGAAGGAACGCATATACATCTGCGCCACGTTGCTCCAAACCATGTCGCGGCCGATCTTGTAGGCGTTCTTGCGGATGGCGTTCCGGCGGGTGTCGTCCCGCAGCAATCCGGTCACCTCGCGCGCAATGGCCGCGGCGTCGCCGAAGGGCACCAGCGTACCGCGATCTTCCGCCAGCAATTCCGCGGCGTGCCAGTACGGTGTGGACACCACGGCTTTGCCCGAGCCAAACGCGTAGGCCAGTGTGCCCGACGTGATCTGCGCTTCATTCAGGTAAGGCGTGATGTAAAGGTCCGCCGCGCCGATGAACTCCTTGAGATTCTCAAGATCCACAAACTGGTTGTAGAAGATGACGTTCTTGTCGACTTTGTTCTTTTTGGCGAGAATCTCCAGGCTGAGCCTATACGCTTCGCCGTGCTCGCGCAGTTCGTTGGGATGGGTGGCGCCGAGGACGATATAGACCACCTCGGGGAACTCGCTCAGAATTTGGGGCAGGGCCTTGAGCACGTTCTCGATGCCCTTGTTCGGGGAAAGCAGGCCGAACGTGAGCAGCACCACTCTTCCTTCCACCCCGAACTGGTCCTTGAAATACGTCGGATCGACGAAGCCGACATCGGGAATGCCATGCGGGATCAGATCGATTTTGGCCGGCGGCGCCTGGTATATCTCCTGCAACATCTGCCGTCCGCGTTCCGCCATGACCACCAGGCGGCTGGAAAGGGAGATCAAGCCTTCCATCACGCGCCGCTGGTCCACTTTCGGCTCGCGCAGAACGGTATGCAGCGTTGTGACGATGGGCATTCTCAATTCGCGGAGGAGCGCCAGGATGTGACCGCCGGCCGGGCCGCCGAAAATGCCGAACTCGTGCTGCAGGCAGACGATGTCCATGTTGCTGATATTGAGGAAGTCTGCGGCGCGCAGATAGGACGACAGGTCCTGCTCCTCGATTTCGAAGCGCACCACCTCGGGGTACTCGTAGCCGCCCGGTATGTCGTTCACCGACACGGCGAGGCATTCGCTTTGGGGGTGCGCGTTTGCGACGGCGGCCAGCAGGTCGGACGTGAACGTGGCAATGCCGCACTTGCGCGGCAGGTGGTCGCCGACAAAAGCGACCTTGCGGACTTTAGAAGAATTCATGAAGGCATTCCTTTGCTGCCTGGCGGTCTGGCGCCGCTTCAACTAATCTGGTTCTCCGGGTTGCGCTACGGGGGGAAATGAAGGGGATCCCTCAGATTTTGCAGTTCCCGGTAATAATAGATTGGGGAAGGTCGCTTGCCTCTCAACTTCAGAGCCTTGAGAAATGTTATTTCATCTTCGGTGACATTGCCACTTAGCGACCCATCCTTTAGAAATTGTTCGAGCCCTGGTTCTATGGCGACGGGTTGTGGAGGCTCCTGCTCTCGAAACTCAAATCGCTTCAGGTTCGCTGCCGTGAGCCGGTGGTTGGGGACGACCGCCATGCCGAAGGTCTTGAGGTCGATATCCCAGGAATCGATGATCGGGTCGAGGAAGGCCACGCAATTTTCGGCCGAGACGTTGAAGAGGTCTGTGTCCAGAAACTCGAGAATGGCAACGCGCACCTGCTCATAGCTGCGGTTGCTCAGTTCGGCCACCAGGCGCAGCCACTCTTCATTTGCCAGCTCCTCCCGAGCTACTCCCTGGGCGACATCCAGCAGTTTTTGAGTGACCAGGCGCTCGAGTTCGCCGAAGGGCTGCTTCTCAAAAATCCGGCGCACTTCTTCCTGCCGGGCGGAATCGCATTTGCGTAGAATCAACTCGCGGCACTCTCTGAAGAGAGGCCGCGGCGCCTCCGCCACCCGTTTCCGCAATTCTTCCTGACGCTGCAGCTCGGCCAGATCTGAAAGCTCACCGCTGGGGAGTTTCAGGATTTTGCCGATTTTCTCGTAAATGTCGGTGCGTCCAGGCGAGGGAGGAGCCTTCTTCCGAGCCAGCAACTGCGAGATGTAGGATTCGGTCACTTGAGCGGCGGCGGCCAGGTCTTTCTGCTCAAGGCCAAGTTCCTTTAAACGGTGCCGGATCAAAAGGGAAACGTCCACTAGCTGGTCCTGTCGATTCTTAACTAATTTTGGTCAATCAAACAATCCTATTTTGCCACGAATTCGCTTGACAAGCAAGGCTACTTAACCGACAATAGTTAATGCCTGGACGCTTCCGCCCACCCGCAGATCATCTGAGCTAAGTCAGACGATCTGATTTCCCTCCCCTTAGGTCACCCAGACAACCGAGGATGTCGCGACTGTCCAGGGTGCTGAGATCGCTCTACCGGGGGGCAGGCACCGTCCCGTTCGTTGCTGCCCGGCTGGCGAGTGAAGAAAACGCGGCGAACGCCAAAGAGGTACACGAACATGATGAGCACTCGACCTGCTGGTCCTACATTCCGCGAAGGTGACGAAGTCGTGCTGGCCACTGGCACATACCAGGGCACGCCGGGCGTTTTTCTCCGGCTGACGAGAGGACGTCAACTGGGCGGACATCATGGAGCGCAATGGTGCCGTCCGCAGCCACCCTGTGATTTGGCTGGCCCATTCCGCTACCGCGATTCCAGGTTCCGTGAACTGACGCCGCCATGCCAGACGCAATCACAGCGGGCGATCTTTTGGTCCAGGAAGGCACGAATTTGCCGGGATGCCGGGCGCTCCTGGCCGAGGCCGGTCCGAACGGATGGGCGGCGGTAAAAGACACTCGTCCCACGTTCGAGAAGGCGGTCCACGAAGCAGGATGGACCTTCTTCTTCATGGCCGGGGAGATCAAGGCCACGGTCTTTGGGTTTGACAGGCAAAAAGCGCTGCGCGCCGCGTTGAAGCGGCTCATCACGGACGTGAAATCTCAGCACTGCAACAGCATCGAGATTACGCGGGTCATGGGTAAGTCGTTCCTGCGAGTGCCCTACGTGAGTGTTTCCGCTCACCCGCGGCATCTGCAGAAGGGCACGTGTTTTTCCGGCTGACGGGGCAGGCTCCGATCCGGCACTGATTTCACAGATTCAATCTAAATGGAGGCTAACAGCATTATGAAGATTCGACCCCTGTACGACCGCATCGTGGTGAAGCGGATCGAGGAACAGGAAACCACGCGCAACGGCATCGTCATCCCCGATTCGGCCAAGGAAAAGCCGCAGGAGGGCGAAGTCATGGCCGTCGGGAATGGCAAGCGGCTCGAGGATGGCCAGATGGTCGCCCTCGACGTCAAAGTCGGCGACCGCATCCTGTTCGGCAAGTATTCCGGCAACGAGATCAAAGTGGACGGCACCGAGTACATCATCATGCGCGAGGACGATGTCCTCGGCGTTCTGGATGCGGCCGCCCAGGCGCTGTCGAAGGCCAGCTAATTCAAATCCGAATCACGAGGAAAACATCCATGGCAAAACAGATTACTTATAGCGACATTCCCGCCAGGCGATTCTGCGCGGCGTCAACCAGCTCGCCGACGCAGTGAAGGTGACCCTCGGCCCCCGAGGGCGCAACGTCGTTCTCGAAAAGAAATTCGGCGGACCGACCATCACCAAAGACGGCGTGACGGTGGCCAAAGAGATCGAGTTGAAGGATCCGCTCGAGAACATGGGCGCCCAGATGGTGCGCGAAGTGGCGTCGAAAACCTCCGACGTGGCCGGCGACGGCACCACCACGGCCACGATTCTGGCCCAGGCGATTTACCGCGAAGGCGTCAAAGCGGTCACCGCGGGCGCGAATCCGATGGCCGTCAAGCGCGGCATCGATAAGGCCGTCGAAGTGGCCGTCGAGGAAGTCAAGAAGCTCTCCAAGCCCGTCTCCGGCGACATGATCGCCCAGGTGGGCAGCATTTCCGCCAACAGCGACTCCACCATCGGCAACATCATTGCCGAGGCCATGAAGAAGGTGGGCAAGGACGGCGTGATCACGGTCGAGGAATCCAAGACCATGACCACCGAATTGCAGACCGTGGACGGGATGCAATTCGATCGCGGCTACCTCTCACCCTACTTCGTGACCGACGCCGAACGCATGGAGTGCGTTTTCGAGGATCCCTACATCCTCATTCACGACAAGAAGATCAGCAACATGAAGGACCTGCTGCCCATTCTCGAGCAGATTGCGCGCGCCGGTAAGCCGCTGCTGGTGATCGCCGAAGACGTGGAAGGCGAAGCCCTGGCCACGCTGGTGGTCAACAAGCTGCGCGGCACGCTCAATGCCTGCGCCGTGAAGGCCCCGGGCTTCGGCGACCGCCGCAAGGCGATGCTGGAAGATATCTCGATCCTGACCGGCGGCAAGGCCATCATGGAAGAGACCGGCATCAAGCTGGAAGGCGTCAAGCTGGAGGATCTGGGCCGCGCCAAGCGCGTCACGGTGGACAAGGACACCACCACCATCATCGACGGCGGCGGATCGCAGAAGGACATCGAGGGCCGGATCAAGCAGCTCCGGGCGCAGATCGAAGAGACCACCTCGGACTACGATCGCGAGAAACTGCAGGAGCGGCTGGCGAAGCTGGCCGGCGGCGTGGCGATCATCAAAGTCGGCGCCGCAACCGAGACCGAGATGAAAGAGAAGAAGGCCCGCGTCGAGGACGCTCTGCATGCCACTCGCGCGGCGGTCGAGGAAGGCATCGTGCCCGGCGGCGGCGTTGCGTTGCTGCGGGCTTCGGTCGCGCTGCAGACGCTCAAGCTCGAAGGCGACGAGCAGTTCGGCGTCACCATCGTGCGCCGCGCCTGCGAGGAGCCGGTGCGGCAGATCGTGCTGAACTGCGGGACCGAAGGGCGCCGTCGTGGTCGAGAAGATCAGGAACCACCCGGATCCTAACTTCGGCTTCAACGCCTCCACGGAACAGTACGAAGACCTGGTGAAGGCCGGCGTGATCGATCCCACCAAGGTGACTCGCACGGCTCTGCAGAATGCGGCTTCCATCGCCTCTCTCATGCTGACCACCGAGGCCACGGTCTGCGGAGTTTTGGAGGAGTCGGACGAATAGCACTCGCACGGCGGCTGGGTAAAGGACACGAATGAACAAGAGATTGCTCAAGCGGCACAAACGTCAGGTTTCGCGCGCCAGAGAGCGGGTCAGGCTGTCGGAGCCGGACCTGAGAACGCCGGAACAACTGGCGGCGGCGCGGGAAGGGAGCCGCGCCGTGACCGGCCGGCAGGCGAACCCGCGCCCCCTTTACTCCACGCACATCCGCCAAATCGCGCCGGTCCTGCCGCAAGCGGTGCGGAGAAGGCGGACGGTGGCTCATGATCCGCGCCACTGTAGGGCTTGCCGCCACACGTTGCCCGCACTGCAGATCCATCGATTTTAGAAGCGCCGGCACCCGAAATGCCATCGAGACGGCTCTCCGATGGCTGCTTCAGCCCTACTGGTGCTCTCTTTGCGGCCACCGCTTTTTCCTGTTCCGGTGGCAAGTTCCCGCCGGAGGGACAGTCTAAAGCCGGCCCTGTCAGCACAGCATCTGCTTTCCATCCGCCGACCGGGGCTGCCGTCATAGGAGTTGGTGCGCGTCAGCCGCCTGAAGGGTAATAAGACCGGCTTTCTTCCCTTGGCTCCGGAAGCTTCGGCTCGCGGCGCCCGGATGACTCCCGCGGGTCTGCGCTCGCTTTTTCGCCATCATCGCCAGACTAGCGGAGTCAAAATTGCAAACCCCCATCGCTTTCGGCACACCTTCGCGGCGGATACACTCGGGGCACATCACGCCACCTCGACCAAGCAGTCCATCAGTACGCGCAGGAAGATCGGGCGGGTCTCGGGCGGCGCGAGATTGAACTCGCAGGACTGGTCGTGCTTGATCCGATGCCCCAAAGGGCGAATCAGGTTGACGGTGAGTTTCCGGCAAACGTGCGTGAAATTGACTGACTCAGCCGGATAAGGTCATGGAGTCGCCGGGAGGGCGACTAGCATGAACCATCAGATGGCAGCACCCGTTCCTGGAGGGATGGCGCAACTCCAGCGCCAGTTGGAGCAGTTTCGCAGCAGTCGGCCAGCCCGGACGAAGCTGCCGGAATCGTTGTGGCAGGCGGCGGTCGAGTTGGCTCGACAGCACGGCATTAATGCCGTGGCGCATCCGCTACGGTTGGACTATACCCGGCTGAAGCAGCGGCTGAGCGGGAACGCCGAGCCAGCCAAGAAAACAAAACAAACCAGCATTTGTTGAACTGATCGGTGCCGGCGCGGCAGTGTTGCCAGAGTGCGTCATCGAGTTTGAATCACCCGGCGGCGGCAAGATGCGTATCCAGTGGAAAGCCGCGGTCCCGCCGGATTGGACCGGTTTGCTGCGCGCCTGGCGTGAGACCCAGGGATGATCCAGATCACGGCGCAGATGCGCGTGCTGGTGGCGATTGAGCCGGTGGACGGCCGCAAGGGCATTGATTCGCTGGCGCGGTTGTGCCAGGAGAAACTCGCCGAAGATCCCTTCTCCGGATGTGTGTTCGTGTTTCGAAGCCGCCGCGGGACCTCGATCCGCCTCCTCACCTATGATGGCCAGGGGTACTGGTTGGCGCAGAAGCGCCTCTCTAAAGGAAGGTTCGTGTGGTGGCCGGAGGCGGCGCCGCAACATCCATTTCCTCGCCTACAACACACGATTCCTGATTCTGCCGTGGGTGCGGGTGGAACATCTGGCCTCGCATATCCTGGGCCGGATGGCGGCACGGATCTCCGAGGATTGGCAGCGGCTGTACCGGCATCCGATTTACTTTCTGGAGACGTTCATCGATCCGGAGCGCTTCCGCGGCACGTGTTATCGGGCGGCAAACTGGGTGCTGCTGGGCAAGACCACGGGACGAGGGAAGCAATCGAACAGCTATGTGCCGAACCGCTCCATCAAGGAAGTGCTCGGCTATCCACTGACTCCAAAGTTTCGCGACCTACTCGGCCAGTTATGAAAAAGAAAACCCGACGCCGGCGTGTGGATGTGAATGTGGAAGAGCTAGACTGGATCATCGACGACGCCCGGAGCGCGCCGCTGAGCGAAGCCGACAGCCAGAAGTTGAAAACGGCCTTGCACGCGTTGGCCGAGCGATTGCTCCCACAGCCAAAAACAGAGAAGACCAGCGCCGTATTCGGCGATGCGGAGACGCCGTCGGAAGACCTGCAGGCAGAGTCCCAATCGGATTCCGGACACGGGCGCAACGGCGCTGCCGCGTACCGCGGCGCCAAGAAGGTCCCCATCCCCCATGCGAAGTTGTCTCATGGCGATCGCTGTCCGGAGTGCACCCGCGGCAACGTTTATGCGCAGAAGGAGCCGAAGACACTGGTGCGGATCATCGGTCAGGCGCCGCTGGCTGCAACGGTGTATGAGTTGGAACGGCTGCGCTGCAATGCCTGCGGGCAGGTGTTCACGGCCGAGGAACCGGAAGGTGTGGGGCCGGAGAAGTACGACGAGACGGCCTCGGCCATGATCGCACAGCTCAAGTACGGCAGCGGCATTCCTTTTTACCGGCTGGAAAGTCTGGAGGGCCAGTTGGGGATTCCGCTGCCGGCGGCCACCCAGTGGGAGATCGTTGAGGAAGCTGCGGAGGCGATCAAACCGGTGCATGAAGAACTGATCCGTCAGGCGGCGCAGTGGAGCGTGCAGAGCGACGATACTGGCATGCGCGTGCTGCGTAGGGAACGCGAGCCATCCGATGAGCGCACGGGCGTATTCACGAGCGGGATCGTATCGACGGCCAGGGCCGTAACATTGCCTTGTACTTCACCGGCCGTCAGCACGCCGGCGAGAACCTGGCCGACGTGTTGGCGCAGCGCGCGGCCGAGCTGCCCTCTCCGATTCAGATGTGCGAGGCGCTCAGCCGAACGTGCCGAAACTGGGCCCAGGGGTAGAGATTCTGCTGGCTTACTGTATCGCGCACGGCAGAAGGCAGTTTGTGGAAGTAGCCGACAAGTTTCCGGATGAGTGTCGCTACGTGCTGGAGATGTGGGTCGGGACGGAAGAGGAGCCAGTGAACGCGGCCTTTCCTCGGAGCAGCGGCTGGAGCCTTCATCGCGAGCGTAGCGCCCCGGTGATGGATGAGTTGCACAAGTGGCTGGAGCAGCAGCTTGCGGAACGGAAGACGGAGCCAAACTCCGGGCTAGGCAAAGCCATCACTTCCCTGCTGCGGCACTGGCGACCCTTGACCCTGTTTCTGCGCGAAGCCGGGGCTCCGCTGGATAACAACATCGTGGAAAGAAGCCTGAAGCGGGCGGTTCTGCACCGAAAGAATGCGTTGTTCTATCGCACGCTGAACGGGGCCGCGGTCGGCGATCTGTTCATGAGCCTAATCCATACCTGCCAGTTATGCGATGCCAACTCGTTTGAATATCTGATCGAGTTGCAGCGGCACGTCACAGAACTGGCGGCGAATCCCGCCCTCTGGATGCCCTGGAACTATCGCGACCCGCTTGGCATTCGGTTCCGGACCGGGGAGGACGACTAGCAGCCGCGTCGTGTGACGGTGTGACGACGAATCCTGGAAGTTTTTCAGATTGGCGTTCTCGCGAATGGCTTCTTAGCGGTTTTCCTGTCACACGCTGTCACACTGTCACACCAACCAAGGAATCGATTATGAGCAACGCGCGCCATAGGACGGCAGAAGTGGCCAGGCTCGTTGACGTTACGCTGCGTCAACTTCAAGTTTGGGCGGAGAAGCGTGTCGCTGTCGCATCCCGTTCAGGACGGGTCCGGCTGTATACGGCATCGGAAGCCATGTCCGTAATCGTGGTCGCGGAACAGCATCTCCATTCCCTGGGTACCTTTCGGAGGGATTTCGCCGAGGGTTTCGCGCGCGTGTAGGCAATCAGTCAGCAGCACCCAGAGCGAAAACCCCGCCAGGAATATCTATCGCCAGATCACCCGCGCCTTTTGCGCGCCGACGCTGGCCGCCGTGTTTTGACTCCGGCCCCCCCGAAAATTTCCGCTTTTTCGCCTGGAGAGGGGGGTATTCTGACATAAATTCTGACTAAGGCCGCTTCGGGCAATTCGTGAAGTGCGCGCGCATCGCGGTCGCGAAGGAGAAGGCCAAGAAGGCCAAGGTTGTGAAGATGAAGAAGAAGGAGGCGGTGGCCTCTAGGGTGGGCCATTCTACGGTAACCCCGTTTACCAGCCGCTATTCCGCATCTCGATGGTGTCGTCAGCATGGAGGTCATTGAACTCATGGTGCGCAGATTTGCCTGGGCATGCACACAGATTCACACGGATGAAGCCTCTGTTCATCCGTGTGGATCCAAGTCCATCCCCCTGGCCTTAACTACCTGGCGTCACATTTGCCCCGGCTCCGTCGGGGGAGGGAATACCGTAGGGTAATTGTCACCGTTCAGAGTCTCGTAAAGCGTATTCAGAAAGATGTTCGCCTCCACCCGATCGCTGGTGACGTAACCCACTCCACAGTAGGCATCGTTCAACCAGTTGGCCATGATGTTGTTGCCGGAGCTGCCGGTTCCTGAGATGTCATTGATACCGCAGCCGGCTTCATTGTTGCTGGTATCCGTAGTGAAGGGGCCCACGTGTAGGATCCGGTTTCCAGCGTAAAGGCCCGAAACGGACCCCTGGATGTGAATGCCGTCGTACGCGTCGACGCTACTCACGATGTTTCCGATGACCTGGGGAGACGTTGCACCGTTTACAAAAATGCCGGCCTGCACGTCGTTGATTACATTGTTAGCGATGACAACGCGGTCACCAGCCGAACGGAGTACGACGCCTTCACTGCGTAGAGGCTGGCAACTCGCGATCGATAGGGCCCCGCAATTACCCTGCGTGATATTGTTGCCGGTGATCTGACCGGTGGCTCCGTTGGCAAGGAAAACTCCAAACTGATTCACTCCGCTGGTTGGTCCGATCCCCGTGATGGAATTACTGCTGATAGTCGCACTTTCCGCAGAACCGTTGACCAGAATCCCATTTCTTCCGAAATCGTGAATGCTGGTGTTCTGGACCGTCACGGTGAAGGGGCCCGTCGAGCCGGTGGTCTGGTCGGCTTGGACCCCGAAGCCATTTCCGGGAAACAAAGTAGTGCAACTGGTGGGGTTGCTCAATTGCGTTCCGGAGATAGCGTCGCCGTCTACTGTGCCAGAAGCGTTATAGAAGTGGATGCCGGCAAGTGCGGTACCGCATCCTGTAACGGTATTGTTACTCGCATCGATAGCCAGATTGGAAATGGTCACATTGGAGGTGCTGATCACCGAAACGACGGCGACAAAGCCCTGGGTGTTTGCAACCAGCAAGGTTGGTTGTACCAGTACCCGGCTTACTCCATTCTCCTGAATCCCGATCAGGGTAAGCGGCTTGGTTATAGTGAGTTGCTCCGGATAAAGAGCGGGACAGATCTCGATGACATCACCGTCCTGTGCGGCAGTGATGGCCGCCGAGATTGTAGTGAAAGCGGCGTTTGGACACGGTGTGTTGGGAGCTCCTACGATCCGGGTCGCTCCCCAGATTGCCGGACTGCAGGCTCCCAGGGACAAGACAGCGATCGCCACCCAATGCATTCGTTTTTTGCACATTGACATTTGACTCTCCTTCGTTCCCACGCCTGGCGGTTGAAGCCTTCCCTATTTGCCGGCCATGAGTAGTTTGGATTGTGTCCCGGCCGCCCCGCTACCTGAAGTCCCGGCGTCGCATTCTTGAGTCATTTTTGGATCATCAGCTATATTCTTGATTACGAGCCGCTTAGGAATCTGATTTGCAGCGTCACAGGGGCATGTTAAGCTTCATGAGGGTTTCTACTACCCTTTCGGTGACCCGAAATGCCTGATCATGCCTTGGGTTTCCAAATCGTCCCGCCGTCGCGACAATTCAAGTTTGGCGCGTTCCAGGTAGATTCCCGGACGGGTGAGTTGCGCAAGCATGGAATCAAGATCAGGATAGGGCAGCAAACTTTTGAGCTGCTGCTGATGCTCCTGGAACACCCCGGTGAGGCAGTGCTGCGCGAGGATATACGGCTGAAGCTTTGGCCTAATGATACCGTGGTTGAGTTCGACCACAGCATTAACGCCGCAGTCCAGAAGCTACGTGCCGCTCTCGGAGAATCCGCCGGCAGTCCGCTTTATATCGAGACCTTGGCGCGTCGCGGGTACCGCTTTGTTGGAACCGTGGAAACTACACCGGTGACCCCGGCCAGTGCGCCTGCGCCGCCACCGGAACCTGAGATTGAAGAACCAGTCGCAGGCCATACCGCAGGTGGGGCGAACGCGGCGGTGCCGCGGCCGTCCCGCCGGTGGATCCCTTGGGCTGCGGCTGCGGTCCTGGCATCGTTGGCGTTCCTGGTAGGGCTCCGCATGGGACCAGCGGTCGCGCGCGCTCCGCGCCTGGCGCTGACAATTGTTCCGCCGCCCGACTCTCATCTGCCACCAGCGCAAAGATTTATCTCAGCTCCGGAGATTTCTCCCGACGGCTCCTCGGTACTGTACGCGGCAACTGCCGGGCTCTGGGTGCGGCGGCTGGATTCTCTCGATCCGAAGTTCGTACCCGGCTCCGAGGAGCGCCTGGATACGCCTTTCTGGTCCGCCGACTCCCAGACGGTAGTATTTAGAGCGCACCGGGGGCTGGTCAAGGTCCGTGTTCCGGACGGCGCTCCAGAGCTGATTACGCAATTTCGAGGCTTCACGCGCGGTGGAAGCTGGGGCGACGACGGAGTGATTTTGCTTTCGCACCTCCGTCGTCTGTACGCGGTGCCGGCCTCCGGTGGCGAATTGAAACCCGTAGAAGTACCGGGAATGAAGCCAGGGATCTACGATAATCCTGAGTTTCTTCCGGGCAGTGAGGATTTTCTGTTTCTGTTCGTCCCTGACGACGGGGAAGGCACCGAGATCTACTTGGCCACTCTGCGCGGTGGGAAGGTCGTCAATCCCACCCTGTTGATGAAGAACGACACCGCCGCCAGCTACACGCCAGCTGGGGGCGGGCGCATCCTGTTCGTCCGCAATGACAACCTCTATTCGCAGAGGCTGAATCGGAATGAGCGGAGGCTGGATGGAGACGCCGAGCTGCTCCAAACGGCCGTAGCCTCGATGCCGGGACTGAGCCGTGATCGCGCTTCCTTTTCGGTCTCCCGCTCCGGAGTACTCGCGTGGAGGCCGGGAAAAGCTGCTCTCAATCAAGTGACCATCTTTGACCGCGAGGGCAGGGAGATCGGAACGGCAGGCCCACAAAGCGGGGTCAATAGCGTCCTCCTGTCCCCCGATGAGACGAGGCTACTCGCAGGGGGCAGCGACGACGGCGCATGGTTGCTTAACCCTGGTCAGTCCGGGAGGCTGGGTCTGGGAAAAGCGTGGTTCCGCTGGCAGCCCGACGGATCGCATCTCCTCGTCCAGGCTTCTTCGGGACGGCTGGAGGAACGTTCCATCGACGGGTCGGGCGCCGCGCGTGCGCTCGGCGAAGCTTCCGGGGAGCTGGAGGATATTTCGCCGGATGGTAAGGAGGTCCTGGCTGTCGCGAGAGACCGAACCGCGATCACTGTTTCGCGCCTCGAAGGGACGGCACAGGAACGCGCTCCTAGAACGGTCGTTCATACAAACGAAGGCCTACTGGTGCCGAGTTTCTCTCCGGACGGACGATGGGTCGTCTACATGGCGGTCTCACCCGGCGGTGCGGCGATCTACGTCCAGCCGCTCGGTACGGGAATGCGGACGCAGATAGCCAGCCCCAGCAGCTATGGCGCTCCCGTCTGGCGCAAAGATGGCAAGGAAATCCTGACTGCGGATAGCCGGGGTGTCTGGTCAGTGTCGGTGGAGGCAGCAAACGGCGGATTGCGCTTCGGCGCGCCGCAACTGCTGTTTTCCGGCCCCCGCCCTGCCTTCGGCATCAATGGATCCACCCGCCCCCTGGCCGTATCGCGCGACGGTTCGCGCATCTTCTTGGTGCAAGGCGTGGAGCAACCGATTTCCAACGTCATCAACGTCAGCATGGGCTGGGACAGCAAGTGAAGCGCACCTGCTGAAAAGCGGGCCGTGAATCCTGAAGACAATCCTCCCGCCTCGTCGCGGCTGCGCTTCCGGATGCGCGTCACACATGATTGCAAATGGGCAGTGCCCGTCAGGGAACGAAATGTGGACTCCCCACCATTTGTCAAGCCCATCCTACCCTTCAAAGCAGCTACGAAGTGAGCTAAGCAGGTAGGCGGCCGGTCGCTCGGCGGGAGTGACATGGAGTCCTCAACCGTCAGGCTGCATCGGCAGGGACGCAGCCCTTCTGCCGACGCTTTGCATCGTAAGGCTGCCCGGTTTTTAGCATTGCTATCAAGATAGCGAGCAGGCGGTCGGCAACGCCGCGGAGCGCCCGACCATGGTTGTGGCCGGTTTGTCGCAGCCGCGTGTAGTGAGCCTTGCTCAAGGGGTCGTGCTGAACGCTGCAGCGCGCCCAGTGGTACATCGCGTTTCGAAGTCGCTCGCTGCAGCCGCGCCGCATGATGATTTGCTTACTCTTGCCGCTCTGTTTTGTGACGGGTGCGATTCCGCTATGGGCGCGGAGGGCGTAGTAATCCCGTTGCGCCAGCGGGTCCGCTCCTTCACTGAAGAGATTCGCGGCGATGAGACACCCGACTCCTGGTATCGAGAGCAGAAGGCCAACGTCGTGATGCGCCTGGCTGTCGGGGCGCTCGCGGCCAAGCGCTGTCATCTGCTCCAATAACGCTTCGATTCTGTCCCGGGTCTTTTGACGCTGGGAGTGGAGTAGCCGCAGTTGCGGCAGCAGCAACAGAGCGTGCTCACTGATCGCCTCGGCACTGCCGGCCGCCAACGGCAGGGGCGCCATTGCAAGCACCTCGCGTAGTTCCTCAGCCGTCCACCGGCGGATTCGATGTTTCAAGAGGAACTGCTTCAGGCGGACCACTGTGAGCCGGGCGCCCCGCTGCGGAACCGGCGCCAGCTCGAGTAGCGCCCAGATCCACGGTTCGTCCGGTGTGGAACTCAACTGCAGCAGTTGCGGATAGTAACGGAGGAGCAACTGGTAAAACTGATTGACTGCTCTGCGAAGATCCGCGCCAAGGCTCTCCTCGGTCCGCGAGAGTTCGCGAAGACGAACAACGTCGGGATGCTGGGCTTCAATACGGCGGAAACAATGCTGGTCGGTTCGAAGCGAATCCGCCGCGACGTAGGCGTCTCGGCTATCGTCCTTCGCTCCGGCCACCGTATAGCGATCGCGAAATCGGTCCAGTTGCTTGGGATTAATCGAGAACACGGCGAAGCCACCCTCCAGAAAGGCTTCGACCAGCGGCCCGCGTGGTACCTCGATTGCCATCGCAACGCGGTCAGCCTTCCCGCCCGCCATCTCGTTCAGGGCTCGCAGGAAGGCGGTGATTGCTTGCCCTGTATGATCAACCCTGCACTCACGAAGAATTTTACCTCTGAGGTCCAGAACACAGGCTCGGTGGAATTCAGTCCCCCAATCGAGCCCTACGTAGATTGAAAATTCATGCTCAAATGAACGGTCACGTTTCACGGGAACCACTCCTTTTCAGGACTCGGCCACCGTAACCAACGTCGCCCCTGTACTGGCGCTCAAAGCGGCGCGGACTCCCCACAGGACTTTTGGCTACGGGCCACCCTGGCGAGGCGCGGCTCCACATTTGGCGGTAGGTGATCTCCGCCGGGGTTACACGAGGCGCTCCCGCCGGGCGGCCGAGCTGTCTACCTGCTTAGCTCACTTCGTAGCTGCTTTGAAGGGTACAGGGGTTACCGTAGAAGTGCCTCAGCCGCCGATCACCCGCCCGTCTCGGTCGGCCAACATAACCGTGTTCACGCCACGCGCTCGTCCGCCGCACCCCTCATCCCGTGGCGCAGCCGGACGCCAGCGTTGCGCGGGGAAGCGGCGGTACTCGTAAACCCAGTCCGCGCAGGGTTCCACCTCGTCTCGCTTCCTGCCCCGGTCCCCCCCAAAACTGCTGTTGCAGGGATTGGATTTCCCCCGTCGAATGCGGATGAGGATGAATTGAGTGCAGGACCTGTGCGCAAAATATCTGGTTTCCACACCGCTATGCGATCCGCAGGGATGCAGTTGCAAGTCCCTGAATGCGCGGTACTCCGCTGTCTTGCGATGCGATCCGCGGCAGCCTAGCCCATGAAACTGCTGTTGCGGATATTGGATTTATTTCCGTCGAATATAGGCAGGATGGGATCGAGGGGAGGGCATTTGTGCAAACCAGATGTTTTCTGCACCGCCCCATCGGTTGGCGAGGATGTGGCTGCAAACTCATAAAGGCAAGGTATTTCTCTGATCCCCACGGCGCGTCCCGCCGCCCGTGACTCCTCGTAACTGCTGTTGAAGGTATTAGCTTTATACGATCGGGTGCAAGCAGCGGTGAACCCAGTGCCGGGCATGTGCGGAAAACAGATGTTTAATGCACACCCCGCCAGCGGACCATGCGGCGGCCGCGTAATATGATGGGGCCTTCATGGCCGAAAAGGACCGACTCCAACACCAGATCTCGCGTCCGGTGCGCGAGTCGAGGGCGCACACCTGTCCGCGAAGACGCCACGCCGAAAGAGAGCTACCACCGGCTCCAGACGCTCTTCGCCAAGTGGCGGCAGGCGTAGATCCAGCTCGAACCCGCCGCGCACCCGATAGGCGTTACTCTAAGAATTGGCTCTTGGTGTGAGCCTGAGCGTCAACTGCGTACCTAGAAATGACCCGGCGGCAAATTCTCTCTCTACCGATTTCCGGCCTGCTTACGGCCCAACGGCCTGGACGCGCCCAGAACAGAGGGATGGCATCCAGAGGTGTTAAAGCCCTTCCCCGTGGCAAACCTTCCGGACTTCCGTTCCACGCGCATTTCGTGAACGTGGCCGATTCCGCCGGCCTGCGTGCGCCCATCATTTTCGGCGGCGTGGAACACAGCGACTACATCCTGGAAGCCATGGGATGCGGCGCCGCCTTCGTGGATTACGACAACGACGGCTGGATCGATATCGTAGTGCTTACGGGGCAGCGCTTCGGGAACACGCCCAAGGAAGCCACCATCCGCCTTTATAAGAACAACCGCGACGGCACATTTGCCGATGTGACGGATCAAGCCGGCTTGCACCGCGGCGTTTGGGCATTCGGCATCACGGTAGGAGACTACGACAACGACGGCTTCGACGATCTCTTCATCACCTGCTGGGGCCAGAACATCCTCTTCCACAACAACGGCAACGGCACCTTTACGGAAGTAACTGAAAAGGCCGGCCTGACGCATCCGGGCACGCGCTGGGGCACCGGCTGCACGTGGATCGATTACGACCGCGACGGGCATCTGGATCTGTTCGTTTCCAATTATATGGTCTTCGACCCGGCTACGATTCCCGCCCGCGGCAAGGATCCGGCTTGCAATTACCGCGGCATTCCGGTGAATTGCGGGCCTATGGGCCTTCCCAAGGAGCAATGCGTCCTGTACCACAATAACGGCGACGGGACATTCACCGACGTGAGCCGGCAATCCGGCATCTCCAGGGTAAAGCCGGGCTACGGGCTTACCGCCGTGGCGGCCGATTTCGATCGAGACGGGTGGCCCGATATCTACGTGGCTTGCGATACGACTTATAGCCTGTTCTTCCACAACAACCACGACGGGACGTTTACCGAGCAGGCCCTCGAAAGCGGGATCGCGCTGAACGAAGACGGCCAGGAGCAGTCCGGAATGGGGCTGGGCATCGGCGACTTCAACACCGATGGCGCGCTCGATATTATGAAGACCCACTTCGAGCAGGACACGCCGGCCCTCTATCAGAACGACGGAAAGGGGTATTTCAGCGACGTCACCGTGCAGGCGGGCCTGGGCGTGGAGACACGGTTTGTATGCTGGGGGGCCGGCATGTTCGACCTGGATAACGACGGTCTGCCCGACCTTTTCTATACCACCGGGATGGTGTATCCGGAAGTGGACCCTTTCAAGACCCCGGACGTGGTTTACCGGAATTTGGGCGACGGAAAGTTCGAGGAGTTGATGAACCAGGCGGGGCCGGGCGTCACCGAGGCGCACTGTGGCCGCGGGGTGGCGTTCGGGGATTTCGATAACGATGGAGACCTCGACATCCTGATCGTGAATCTGAATGAGCCGCCTTCGCTGCTGCGCAACGACGTAACTGGAGCCAATCACTGGCTCAAGGTCTTGCTGGTGGGCACGAAATCGAACCGCAGCGCTCTCGGAGCCACCGTCATTGCGGCGTATGGCGGACGGAAGCAGGCCCAGGCGGTGCTGGGGCAATCCTCGTACCTTTCGGTGAATGACCGGCGCTTGCACTTCGGGCTGGGCAAGGCCGTGTCAGCCGACTTGGAGATATGCTGGCCGAGCGGGGCGCGGGAGAAGATCGCAGGCGTAGCGGCGGATCAATTGGCGGTGGTTAGGGAGGGTTCGGGAATCGTCCGCTCAGAGCGTTTCGTGCCGCGTTCGGCGGGCGGCCGGAAATGAAAAAGGCGGCTCGCCGAGGCGAGCCGCCTTTGATGATGCGATACTGACCTGTTGTCAGAAGGCGAATCGGGCTCCCAGTTGCAGCACGCGGCCTCCCACCGTAGTGGAAGTGATCGTGCCGGCGCCGGCAGTTCCGATCTGGTTGTTGGGGTTGCTGAAACACGGGTGATTGAGTGCGTTGGTGGCGTCGAACCGCACCTTCAGTTCACTGGCCTCACCCAGTTTCGGAATGCGGAAGCTCTTCCCCATGGAGAAATCCAGGCTCCTGAGGTCCGGTCCAAAGAGCGAGTTCCGTCCGGCGTCTCCAAAGGTATAGGGAGACGGCTGCGCAAATGCATTCGGGTTGAACCACTCGTTGATGTTCGGGTTCGAGACGTGCCAGTCCCCGACCACATTGGCGTACCAGCTTTCCGCCGCCGAGAACCCATTCAGGTACAGATTGCCGTTGGGAGCCGCTCCGCTCAGGTTCGTGCCGCCCCATACCGGGGTAAACGGCATACCGGACTGGAGCACGAAAATGGCGGACGCCTGCCAGCCGCCCAGGACGGCATCGAGCACGCCACCCTGGTTGAGGAGAGATTTTGCTTTCCCGACCGGCAACTGGTACACCAGGCTGCCCTTGAACATCTTCGGGACGTCGAAGAGCGACGGCCCATAATTGGCCATGGGGTTGTAAGCATCCTGGTAGATCGGTGAGCCGGCGATGCGCCCCCAGCCGGAAGAGTCCTGCTCACTCAGCATCTTGGACCAGGTGAAATTAACGTTGTAACTCAACCCATGGCTGAATCGCTTGTTGAGAGACAGTTGCAGCGAGTGGTAGATCGACATGGCGTTGAAGGTGTCGCCGTTGATGCCCAGGTACTGCGGGAACGGCCGCAGGAGTTGCGGGTTGCCGGAGCTAGCCACCTGGCTCAGCTGATTGGCGTGCAGTTCGTTGTAATCCACATCGAACGGAAGGCCCGTGCCCTTGCTGCCGACATAAGCGGCTTCCGCCAGCATACTTCCGGCAAGCTCACGCTGAATGCTGAACGACCATTCGTAGCTGCGCGACACCGGCGTCTTGTAGGGGTAATAGTTAACCGCGAGCCCATTGTAGGCCGTGGGCGACTGCGATGCCAAAACGTAGGGAGCTTGGCTCGCACTAGGATGCGACGATAATATGAACACCGGGTTTATGCCGGTGTTATCGGCCGCCGAGCCGCTGCCTCCAAAGCCGAACCCCTGGGCGTTGGCGCCGTAGTTGTCCAGGCTCCACAGGTAGCTGTATATTCCGAAGCCGCCGCGGATGGCCCATTTGGGAATCGGCGACCAGGCGAAACCAACGCGGGGTAGAATGATGTTGGGCTTGGTCTGTTGCAAAGTGCTGCGGCCATTCTGCCCGGCAAACCACATGGCGCCGAGGTTTCCGCTGACCGAATTTTGAATTGTCGGATCGAACACGCCCAGGCGGTCGTGGACCTCGTTCCATCCCCGCTGAAGCTGGTAGCGCAGCCCCAGGTTAAGGGTGAGATGCTGGGTGACTTTGAAGTCATCCTGGATGAACATCTGCGGCGTTTTCATGCGCATACCGACTTCGGGAGAGTTGGTGGCGTTCCAGGAAGCTACCTGACCCAGGAGGTAGTCCGCGTAGCCCAGTCCGCCGGCGCCGAACGGAGAAGCTTCGGTGTACGCGCCGCTGAACGTGAATTGGCCGGATTGCACGTTGCCCCAAATGGTGGAGTTATCCTGCTCCATCAGTAACTCTCCGCCGAACTTGATAATATGCCTGCCCCGGATCATCGTCACCGTGTCGGATGGCTCGTAGCTGGCTTCCGTCAGGGTGGCGGCGACCGCGCCGTTGCCCCAGGTAAACCCGCCGGTCCCAGCGATCGTAACCACCGGGGGCACGTCCGCGTAGGCGTAGGTCCAACCCAGTTTTGCGGGCCAACCCGCACCCTCAGTGTACGGATTGAACCAGTTACCCTGCCTTGCCATGGCCGCGCGGAATTCGTTTACAGTCGAAGAACTGACAGTCCAGATTTCCGAAATTGCGACGTGCTGCGCATCTACATCACCGGCCTGGCAATCTGGCGGGCAGGCCGGATTGGACCAGCCCGGAATCGGCGGGCGGAATGGAGCGTCCCGCTCCATGATATAGCCGGTCAGACGGTGCTTATCGTTGATGTTGTAATCCAACCGGCCGAAGAACCGGGCGAGAGGGCTCGAAGTGGGCAGCGGGCCATACCAGTTGTTGGCGAAGCCAGGCTGGTTGGGCACCGGAAAATAGGACTGGAGCTTGGCTGCCATCGGGTCGATGCGGCTGGACGGGATCTGGTTATTGGGGAACGGTGCCCGTTGATTCTGGCTGTTAATTGACGAGGGATCGTAGATTGTCGGAAGTCCCGAGAAGTTGCCGGCCTGCATGCCCGGGGTGGCGTAGGTGCCGTACGAATAGCCCACGGACTTGTTTACGGTACGGTCGGTGTTGAAATAGAAGAAGAATTTGTTCTTCCTGATGGGCCCGCTAACGGAACCGCCGTAATTGTCCCAACGCTGATTGGCTACTGCCGCGAAGAAGCTGCGCGCATTGAAGAAGTTGTTCTGCAGGTACCAGTATGCCGCGCCGTGAAAGCTATTGCTGCCGCTCTTGGTGATCTCGTTGAACACGCTGCCGCCAATTCCATACTGCGCGTCGAAGGCGGCGGTGTTGATCTGAACTTCCGCGACGGTTTCGAAAATGGCGGTGTCCACGTTGGAACTCTGCGGGTACGTAATGGCTCCGCCATCCGTGAGGAAGTTGCTGTTATACGGCATGTTTCCGTTCACGGATACGCTTGCACCGCTGCCCTCGACGCCCGCCAGCGTCTTGGTGAAGTTCACCCAGTCCTGGCCAACGTTAGGCAACTGGGCCATAGACTCCCTCTCAAGGCTTGTGCCTTGCTGGCCGGTTTCAGTGGCCAGCAGCGTGGCTTGGCCGGTGACCTCCACCTGTTGAATGGTCGCGCCCAAGGTCAGCTGGGCATTGACTGTCGTGATGCCCACGGGCACGGGGACATCGTCGCGCACCAGGGTACCGAAACCTTGCCTGGTGAACGTCAGCCTATAAGTTCCGGCCATTACCGACACGGTGTCGTAAATGCCCGCGTCGTTGGTAGTGAGCTGCTTTGTGACGCCGGTACCGGTGTCAACCACCGTGACGGTCACGCCGGGAATGACGGCGCCGGTTGGATCGGTGACCGTACCGCGGACATCTCCAGAACCGGCATTCTGGGCAAACGCTGGCACCGCTGCGCAGAGAAAGAAGAGCACAGTCGCAACTATTACCCCGCGCATCATTGACTTAAGGGATGTTCCTGGCATAGTTTTACACTCTCCATGGAGCCTAGGCAATCCTCATCAACGCCGCAAGACCACTCCGCGCGCGCACGCGCGAAGCTCGTCTCGAGAACCGCGACAAGAGGAGCGATTGTGTGTCGTCATGCGAGACGCACACACAAGAGATCTCCTACGAACCAAACAGGCCGTAGAGACCGCGACCCTAATATAAATCCGTTAGGAGTACTTATATATCCTTACCCGTCGTACGTCAATGGTTACTTGGTTAAGGAAGGGTATCTTACGGTACCTAACCGTATCGAGAAAGGCAGACCCGGAGTGCAACCGGCTGAAATAGGCGGGAGTTGCTCTCAGCAATCCAAGAAACGCTGGGGAACCTTCATAAAGTACAAAAAGGACCTCATTTAGGCATATCGGAGTCCGGACGCTCCTCCTTGGCCGGCCGCAGGCGCATTTCGCGGTAGGTCTGCTTCAGACGGTCCTTCATGTCCTTGATCCGCTCGAACTCCGCCAATTCGCGGCGCTCGTCGGCCGTTTGCCCCAAGTCGCGATACACGGAAGCCAGGCGGTAATGAATAACCGCATCAAAGGGATCCAGTTGCGCGGCCTTTTCGAGATAGGCCTTGGCCTTTTCCGGCTGGTGCATAGCCGCCAGTGTCTTGCCAAGGCCGAGACCGGCATCGGCATCGTTGGGTTGGAGGCTCAGGGCCCGCGAGTAATGTTCGAAGGCTGCCTTTAAATCGTTGTTGCGGAAGGCGATCTCCCCCAGCCGGCACTCGGACTTCTCGTCGAAAGGATTATCCGCCAATTCCGCCCGGTACTGCTCTTCCGCTTCCGCCGATTTCGCCCCCGGCAAGGTGCTCAGTGCCTCCGCCAGCTCGAAATGAAGACCGGAGAGTTTCGGATCGATCTTCAAGGCATCGCGATAATGCGCGATGGCCGCCTCGGCGTCGCCCTGGCGCTCCAGTTGTTGCGCCATAACCTGGTGCATTCGTGCGGACTTAGGCGCGCTCATGGCCAGCGCCAGCATGGTCTCGTCGGCCAGGCTCGAATAGATTCGATGGGCGGCGTAGAGGATATTAGGATTGGCCGGCTGCAACTGCCGGAGAACCGCCATGACGCTTGCCGCCCGGTCTAAGTCGCCATCCTGGTAATAGATCTCGACCAATTCCACACCAGCCTGCACGCGGAACTTGGGCTCCCGCAATTCCTGAAAAGCTTCCTGCAGGTCGGCCCTGGCGGCACTCACCTGGCCGGTCCGCCTTTCGCAGATGCCCAGAAGAGACTGAATATTCCAGAGCGTGGGGCGTAGCTCGAAGGCCCGGCGTAGCTCCGGGATCGCCCTGTCGTAGGCACCCCGAAATGTCAGAAGTACCCCCAGATTGGCGTGGGCTTCGACGTTGTCGGGATCCAGGGCCAGGATGGCCTTGAATTCCCCAGACGCCTGGTCCGGCCGGTTGGCTTTCAGGAATTCCTGCGCCTGGCGCGCGTGCGACTCGATCTGGCGCTGCTTGCCGGGTGTGGATTGAGGAAAGCATGATCCCGCAAGCAAAACAAAGATAATTGCGGCCCTGATGCTCATGCCCTAGCTTACAACCGCTCGCAAACCTCCGGTTGGGCCTGGCAACGTAAGCAGGCGAGCGGCAGGAAAATCGCCGCACCTGATCGGGCAATTGCAGTTCGGGCTTTCCGAACCCGGTCCCGAGACGCTCCACCGCGCGCACGCGGTCCAGCCGGTGACGGCTGTTCAGAACGAAATACTCGATGATGGCGCGTGGCCCCGAGGCTGACATCCTGCCGATATGCGAAGCCCTGGGAATCGGCTTCGTATGCTGGAGCCCCGCGGGCAGGCGCTTAGATCGCGCCAAGGCGCTGGCCAAACTGAGACATGGACGCTGAAACGGTTTGTTTGACTGCTATATCGCGAGCGGTTGGTGTCGGTAAACCGGAAGTGGTCCACATGGCCCCGTAGTCCCCTATGGTGAGATTGGCCGGCGATGGCATCCTAGTGTAATGAGTCAGAAATACGTTGATTAAGGAAGCAGGCCGGTGCATCCTGAGGTATGGCCATCGGGCGCCCCACCAAACCGCTTAACGTGACCCCTCAGGAGAAGGAGAAACTGTCGATGCTGGCACGCCGCCCGAAGTCCGCGCAAGCGATCGCAATGCGCGCCCGCATTGTCCTTGGCTGCGGTGATGGACTGAGCAATGGCGAGGTGGCGAAGCGCTTACGGATCACGGGAGCAACGGTTTGCAAGTGGCGGGAGCGCTTTCGGGTGGGGCGTCTGGAGGGTTTACTCGACGAGCCGCGCCCGGGCGCGCCGCGATCCATAGTGTGCTTTCGGCAAAGATGCGTTAGCTCAGTTGGGAAGTTCCTTTCGGGGTACCGTCGGTTCTATTTCGTCATTTGTTCGGCTCCGGGGAATATCGTAGACTGCCGAACTGTTATGTATGCAGCGGTTGTCGTGGGATCGGTGGTCCGGGGCACCACCATCTTGGACAGGCGGGGGCGGCGCGTCGCCATCGTCTCCGCCTGGTGCACTGCGGCGGACCCCGCGAGGGTCGGCGCACTGAGGTCTGTCGCCAAGCCATCCACGGAGTTGCCAGGATGGTTAGAGAGGGTTAAGGCTGTGGATTGGTTATCTATGGAATCGAGCGTGTTGGCTGCGGTGGCGTATCGCCGTGATCGACGGCAGCTCTATTTGAGGTTCCATAGCGGAGATGTTTACCGCTACTTCGAATTCCCGCCGCACCAGTATGATGAGTTGCTTGCGGCCGAATCTAAGGGTAGATATTTTGCCCATAGCATTCGTGACAAATTCCTCTATGAACAGGTTTACGAATCGCCGTTATATGGTACATCGACCTATTCCTCCGGGAAATAGGTCAGCCCAAAATCCGGCGCACGGAGGTCCGGCCGATCTGCAACCGTCGGGCGATTTCGGATTTGCTGGCCCCGGCGCGATGCAGTTTCCGGATTTCTGCAGCGTGGACGGCTGCGGTTGCCGGCCGGCCCAATCGCTTGCCGTTCGCGCGCGCATGCGCCAGACCGGCCCGGGTCCTTTCCCGCAGAACCTCCCTTTCGAACTCCGCGAAGATGGCCAGCAGTCCGGCCATGGCTCGACCCGCTGGCGTGGTCAGGTCCAGTGCCTCGGTCAGGGAAACAAACCCGACACCCAGATGCTCCAGTTCCTGGAGCATCGCCAGCAGGTCCGTGACTGACCGTCCCCAGCGATCCAGCCGCCACACCAGCACCAGATCGATCTCTCGCCGGCGGGCGGCTTCCAGCAGTGTCTCGCGGGCTTCCCGTCGTGCCGCCCCGGAGTTCACCTCGCGAACTTGCAAGGCGATCGTCCAGCCGCGCCGCGCTGCATACCCCCGCATCGCACGATTCTGCATTGCCAGCGTCTGCTGATCGTTGGTCGAAACCCGGGCATATAGGCCCGCCCGCAACATTTTCGCCGGTCTCCGTGCCTGGCCAAAAACGTGTCCGGATTTTACCTTCGGAAGTGCCCGTTTTCCGGCCATTTCGGAATGTCACCCCACCATGGCCGCAGTCGATCCTTTTCGGCCAGGCAGAAGCCATCATATTATGCGGCCGAGGACGTGGCGAGCCGGGCCAGTGTTTCGCGGTAGTTCCAGGGCATCCACTCCGATGGGCTTCGCTTCAACTCCTCGGCATGCCGCTGCAACTCTGTTAGGTAATCGAACGGGTTGGCACCGTTGAGTTCGCAGGTGTGGATCAGGCTCATGAACAGATCGCCCACATGGGCGCCATTCATCGTCTTATAGAACAGCGAGTTTTTGCGGTGCAGAATCGCCCTTTTGAGTGCCCTTTCCACGATGTTGTTATCCAGGGGTGCGCCCGGCTCCCGCAGGAAAAGAGTCAGGGGCTCCCAATGGCGAAGCATATACTGGATGGCCTTTCCCAAACCGGAGTTCGGCTCGGTTTTGTGCTCCGCCAGTTGCGCCTGCATCCACTCTTTTAAGGTTTTCATCAGCGGCCCGCTGTGTTCCTGGTGGAAACGCAACCGCCCCTCCGGTGTCAGGTTCTGCTGGCGGGCCAGCGCATCGTGATGCCACACGCTGCCCAACGTCTCCAGCACAAAGCGGCATTCCTCCGGGAAGTTCTCCGCCACTTCCACAAACTGGCGCCGGCCGTGCGAGAGGCAGTTGGCCAGTAGACGTTGCCAACCTTCCGACAACCCCGCGGTGTTCCAGGACAGGGAGCGGCGTGCGTTACTTCGAAGAGCTGAAGATGATTGATATAGTGCGTCTCCATTCTCCATCTTGGCAGCCTGGCGAGACTCAAGCATACACGTAGTCCCACCGAGGAGGCGACCTCGCCCCGAGAAGCCCTCGATTGTCGGCGACTCGTACAGTGACCCGAAACTGCGTTCGCGGAAGTGTCAGCTCCGTCCGCATCGGCCATCCGGACACTATCAACGCGATCTTAACGGGAATCAACAGGCAAAGGGATATGCCCCATAGTAGTGTTTTGGCCATGCGGATGCCGAGCAGTCCACTACCCCAGAGTCGCAGGGATAGAAGCGGCTCTTTGCGCCATCACGCACCATCGCGAAGGCGCGACTGCAGGGCCTTGTCAACGGCGTCAGCCAGCGTCTGGATCGTGTAAGGCTTCTCGAGAAACGGCAGGTCACCCGGCATCCCTAGATGTTGCGCCTCGTGCCAACTGTATCCAGTGACAACCAGGATCGCCAGCCCCGGCCATCTCCTCCGCATCTCGGAGAACGCTTCCACGCCACCCACAACAGGCATGATAACGTCCAGCACAATTAAGTCCACATCGGCATTGCTGCCCAGCAGGTCCAGCGCCTGTCGCCCATTCGCGGCGAGCAGGACTCGGTGTCCGAGCCTCTCCAGAGCCGCCTTGGTGAATACGCGGACAGACTCTTCGTCATCGACAACCAGCACCGTTGCGGCCTGGGCGCCGGCCTTGCTGGTACCCTCGCATCTCGGTGCGGCAGCTTGGACTTCGCTAGATGGAAGGTAAACCGTAAACGTGCTCCCCTGGCCGGGCCTGCTTTCAACCGTGATAGCCCCTTTGTGCGTCCTCAGAATACCCTGAACCGCCGCCAGACCCAAACCCCGCCCTGTAAATTTCGTCGTGAAGAACGGGTCGAAGATCTTCGCTTTCGTCGGCCCGTCCATTCCGCATCCGTTGTCCCGTACCGCAATTGAGATGTAGCGGCCTGCCGCAATGTCAGAGCCAACTCGGTCGGCGGAAGCAGCATCAAAATCTTGAATGCCGGTTCTGATGGAAACCCTGCCGTCTTCTCGCCCTCCGATCGCCTCGGCGGCATTGATGACCAAATTCATGACCACCTGCTGGATCTGCGAAGAATCGCCCCTGACTGAAGGAAGGTCCCCAGGTACGTCTAGCCGGACATCGATGTTCTTGGGGATTGACAAGCGAATCAGGTCTGCCGAGGAGCGCACCAGCCCCGACACATCGAAGTCGGTGATCTGAAATTGGCCCTTGCCGGCATACGCGAGCAGTTGGCGCGTGAGGGCAGCAGCCCTCTCGCTGGATTCCACGATCGCCTTGAGTCGTTCACTGGCGCCCGCCGCAGCGTCCAATTGCAGCAGGCACGCATTGCCAAGAATGCCGGTAAGCAGGTTATTGAAGTCGTGTGCGATACCGCCAGCCAGGACGCCGATGCTCTCCAGCTTTTGGGCGTGTCGCTGGCGCTCCTCCGCCCGTTTTTGCTCGGTGATGTCCCGGCCGACCACGACCGACCCCAGCATCACCCCGTCTTTGCCGCGAATGGGACCGAAGCTGAAGCTTCCGACCCATCTTTCACCCGTGTCCTTGCGCCGCAGCGTGTATTCAGCATTTGCGATCGTCTCTCCCCGCAGAGCGCGCGGTACCGCCCACATCTCTGCCGGTGCTGGAGTGCCGTCCGGCAGGAACACGTCCAGAATGTCAGGATACTCGGCGAAGGTCTTAGCGCATTCATCCTTGGTCCTGAACCTGCAGAATGTCGCGCATGCGTTGTTGAAGTCGATGAAACGCCCCCGGGCGTCGGAAATGAACACTGCATCGGCCATGCTAGCCAACGCCGCTGCCAGCTTCGCCCGGCTTTCACGCAGGGCTTCCTCGGTCTGCTTGCGCTCCGCAATTTCCTCGCGGAGTTGCGCGTTAGCGGCTTTCAGTTGCTGTGTGCGTTCGTTCACGAGCTCTTCCAGGTGCTCGCGGGCCTGCTGCTGGCTTTGCCTGAGATCGGTGATATCGACGACAATTCCTACATGCCCTACGTAGACACTCCCAACAAAGCGCGAGACCCCCGTATCTAGCATCCAGCGATACTCCCCGTCGTGCCGCCGGAGCCGAAACTCCGCCTGGAAGCTGCGGCGGTCAGAGACGGCGGAAGCAAGCATGGAATCCAGGCATGCCAGGTCGTCGGGATGCACGTACTGAACCCACCCGCTGCCAAGAAGTTCTTCTAGGTCTCGACCACTAAAATTGGCAGCCTGCTTGTTCAAGAACGTGATCTGCCGCTCCGGATCGCCATACCAGATAATGACCGGGCACGTATCGGCTATGTTTCGGAAGCGCTCCTCGCTTTCGCGCAAAGCGTCCTCCGCTCGCTTGCGTTCCGTAAAATCCTCGACGATTCCGTCGTAATGCAGCACGCTACCGTCATCCGCCCGTACCGCCCTGGCGCTTTCGCGAACAAATACCGCCGAGCCATCCCGCCGCGTCCATGTGGCCTCGATGCCCGTGGCCACACCTCGGGCCTCCAGCAGCTTGCGGAACCTGGAGCGGGGATAACCTGGTTCGAACCCTTCCTGCTCAAGATTGCGGTGGGCCAGCTCGTCGAACGAGCTGTACCCGAGCAACCTGACCAGAGCTGGATTGGCCGCCAGGACACGACCATCGGGCGTAGTGCGGTAGATCCCTACAGTGGCGTTTTCGAACAAGCTGCGGAAACGTTCTTCGCTCTGACGAACTGCCGCTTCTGCCCGCCTGCGCTCGGTATTCGTCCGGTTCACGGATTCAAGGATCTGCAGCAAGGGCATCGTGAACAGGGTTATGGATACGCCAAACATCAGCAAGGCCGCGAGTGGTGGAACGTGAAAGAAGCGTGGCAGTCCCGGCCCGACGGTGTCCACAACGACCATGACGGCGAGGGCCGCACAGCTTATGACGGTGTGCAGCGCCGCAGCTGGCCTGCCGAGCAGCCACCCTGCACCGGCGGTCAGGACGACGTAGTAAATCGGGATGATGCTGGCCAGCCCGCCCGCGAGCCACGTGGCGGTCGTCACCACGATCCAACTGGCAGCCAACAGGATCCACGCACCTAGGCGCACATGACCTCGGCGCGCAAGATAATAAGACGCTACGGCCCCGCAGAGGTTCGCAAGAATCAGCATCGTGGAGGCGAACTTCCGCAAAAAGATAAAGCCGTCACCCAGAATCAGCGCCACCAGACAGGTGGGAACCATAACGCTGAGCACGAGCCACAGCTTTGCAACAGTGTCGTCTCCCGCCGAACCGGGTCGAACGTTCGTCGGAAGCGTGGACGGCCGGACCAGCTTCCAGAGAGTTGCGGCCATGTGCCTACTCCTTACATTTCGTGGGAAATACTCCCGATGGCGGTCGCGGACCATCGGTGCGATCTATCCCTGTTGTATCGTCGTGGTCGATTATTCTCGGCAGTGGATTGATATATCGGACGTATTGTGGCATTGGCACACTCTCCTCATCATGCGGAGCACACCAATCAAACCGTCCCACTGCCTTCGACGTCTTCTCGTCAGACCAAACTACCGCTTTCCCGGGATTTCGATTTTGGCTCCTCCTGGGTTGGGCATAGCATATCACAACCCCCAATTCTTGATCCTCTGAAGCGCAGTCTGAAGCGCAGTTTTCTCTCCGGGAGCCTTCTCTTGCCTCTGCCAAGCGCCAAATTCCACCCACCGGAAAAACCGAAAGCCGGGAAGCTGCTTCTTTTCAGCGATTTCCACAAACACCTCTCGGACCTCCACGTCCTGGTCGCCTGATTTCGCTGGTGTCACCACCCTCCTGCTACCCAGCCGCCACCGCCAGCGCACCGATCCGCCGCACCATGCTCCCAAACAGCCTCCGTGTAAGATTGCTTTCGGCCAGTGTCAGCCAGTAGTAGCAGGCATGCTTCACCAGCCTGCCGCCGGTCTTCATCCGCGTGCTGCTCGACTGCCTCGTGCCCGCGTGAAAGTAAATGCTATGCCGCAGGACGTAATCGGCCTGGTTCGGGAAGACTCCCCGAAAGGACAGCGGTGATCTTGGCCTTCAATGCATCACCTAAGAATGGCTTCGCGAGATATTCCGCATGGTATAACAACTCTTCAGTCTCGCCAGTACTGTGCCCAGACATGATGATCACCGATATGCCAGGTCTCTCCCGGCGCAGTATATTGGCAAGCTCAATACCGTTCATCTTCGGCATTTTCACGTTCGTCAAGAGCAGGTCAATCGGTCCCGCGTGCCGCCGAGAACGTTCGAGTGCCTCTTGGCCATCGGTACCAATGATTACGTCAAAGCCCCAACTAACGAGCATAAACTGAACGCAGTCCCGTACCAAGGGCTCATCTTCCGCAAGAAGAACCAATTTACCGGCGAAATCCTTAGATGGCTCAGGTGGCATCCTTAGTACTCCGCGATCACTCCTTGCAATTAACCTACCAAGTTGTGCTTAATCGCGTGGGTACCCTTCCGACTGGTGCCGGTCGGCGCGCTGCCACGTAGCGCCGAGTTTTCTAGCGTTTCAACCGTAAAGAGGTGACGGCATGGCTGCTGCCTGGTATGACCATGCCGGTCCTTGGGCCGCCGCCCGACCCGAATCCAAACCCGCTGATTCAGGCCAAACGGGAAATCCGCCATGTAGGTTGCACGCGACCTGCCGAATCACCAATGGAATGCGCTTGGCCACAGTATTCTGTCTGTTTCTCTGTCGTCTTGACTGCGTCCAAATCGGACCGCATCGTCGAGCGGCACTGCCTATTGTATGATGCTGTCAAATGCTTCGATTCGTCGCCAGAGCCATCTGAAAGACGGGGACGGTAAACGGCGGGATCGGCGTTTCTCGGTCAAGTGCCCGGGCGTCCAGTGCGATCTTCGGCCCGATAACATACTCTACCCCCAAGCCCGGCCGGCTCTACTGCACACGGTTTAGTTCGACGTCCGTGCCACCCAGGTGCAAGATGAGAACCTGCACAGGGCCGTTACCATCGCGCTTGAATGTACATTCGTCACTTGAGGTTGCCGAGTAGAAACCCACGAGAGTTCACTGGCATCGAACTAACGTAGTGGACGATTATGGCTGTGTTTTGGAGTTCACAACGACGGCCAGCGTGGGAGCGTTACGGGCTTGCCCTGGTGCTAGTGGCTATTGCTTGGGGTTGCAACTATTTAATGCCGCCGGTGTATGGGGATAGCCATTATTTCTTTTTTTCCGCAGCAATCCTGGGCAGCGCGCTCTTTAGCGGTTTGGGTCCGGGGCTGCTGGCCACCGCCGCATCCGCGCTCGCCAGCGCCTATCTTTATGGCTCGTCCGGGGAATCTGTGGGTAGCTGGCTGGCTCAGGGGTGGGGTTGAGTGAGGAAACGGTAGAACTTCCGGCACGTGGAGTCGAAGGTGCGCTGCTCGTCTTCCCAGCCGTTATGGATCAGCGGCCCGCCGTCCTTGTGGACTACAGCGCGGACGAGTTCTTCAGCCGCCACCTTTCTCAGAGAAGGGTTTTCATTCACGTCTCGGATGATCTCTCCGCCGAGCAGCCACAGATTGTCGACATGGTTTTGGATGGTCCTTTTCGACAGGCCGGACCCGGCGAGGTGAAGGAGGAAAGGCATGAAGTATTCCACAAGTTTTCGGCCGGGAGGAAGATCCTTTTCCTCGCCCATCCAACGCTCCGGCCACTCCGAAAGATCGCGGCAATCGCGGCAGTAGGGCAATAGCACGGCGGGTGTCAATGGGAGAGAATCAGGATTCGTCTTCATCTTCCTATCGATCCAGTCAATTCATGCGCCTTCCCAGAATTCTAAACCAGTGCCATCCCATTCCGGGATTTGTTTACGGGCGAGCCAGCTTTGCCGAAGACGCGCAAACCGTCCTCATCCCGGTCCGGCCGCGGAAACGATCCACGGCTATTTGCTCGGGCTGTCATCAACCCGCGGCCGGCTACGACCAGTCTCCCACGCCGCGACGGTTTGAATTCATCGGCTTCTGGGGCTACCTGGTTTTTCTGGTCTATTGCATGCGACGGGTCAACTGCAAGCAATGCGGGGTGCTGGTCGAAGAAGTGCCGTGGGGTATGGGGAAACACACCTCGACCAAGGTTCACATGCATTTCCTGGGTCATTGGGCGCGCAAACTTTCCTGGAAGGAAACGGCCGAAGAATTCCGCACTTCCTGGGATAAGGTCCACGACGCGGTGGCGTATCTGGTCACCTGGGGGCTGGAGCATCGCGTCCTGGGAGCGATTCGCGCCATTGGCGTGGATGAGATTCAGCGCGGTAAGGGGCACAAATATCTGACCTTGGTGTATCAGATCGACCTGGGCTGTACCCGACTGCTGTGGATTGGCAAGGAACGGACCGTGAAAACCTTCCAGGAATTCTTTGCCATGATCGGCCCGGAGGTGTCGGCGAAGATCGAGTTCGTCTGCTCGGACATGTGGAAACCGTATTTGGGGGTGATCCGCGAGAAGTGTTCCCAGGCCCTCAATATTCTCGACCGGTTCCACATCGTGGCCAAGGTGAACCAGGCGCTCGACGACATCCGCTCCGCCGAGGCCCGGCGCATGAAGGGGGACGGGTACGAACCGGTCCTGACCAAGTCCCGGTGGTGCCTTCTGAAGCGGCCGGCGAACCTCACGGCCAACCAGAAAGTGAAACTGAAAGATCTGGTGCGCTACAACCTCCAGAGCGTACGCGCCTATCTGCTCAAGGAAGACTTCCAGCAACTCTGGAATTACGAGTCCACCGCCTGGGCAGCCAAGTTCCTCGACCAATGGTGTCGCCAAGTGATGCGCTCCCGGATCGAGCCGATGAAGAAAGTTGCCAGGACTTTACGCGCCCACCGCGAACTGATCCTCAACTATTTTCGCGCCCGGAAAGAGTTTTCCAGCGGCGTAATCGAGGGTCTGAACAACAAAGCCAAAGTCACTATGAGAAAATCCTACGGATTCCGAACCTTCCGAGTCACCGAACTGGCTCTCTATCATTCACTTGGCAAACTGCCCGAGCCACAACTCACCCACAGATGTTTCTGACGAATCATCTTTTTATTGCTCCCTTCCATAGTTTCCGAATAGAGGCACCAGAAGCGGCTCAGCGCCTGGCAATGTTCGTCGTCGAAGGGGCGGTCATCAGCTCGGTTGGCCAGGTCATACGGAGCAATCGCACACCGGAGCTTGTTTCCGCCTGGGGCCGCTATGCTTCGCCCATTGTACTGGTAGCCGGCGCGGCCATATTGAAGTTAGTGTTCTTCCCAACGTTGGAACGACACGTACCATTCACGTTCTTCTACTCCGCGATCGTGGCCACTGCGTGGTTGGCGGGCCCAGCGCCCGGCTTGGAGGCCACCTTGCTTTCAACCGCCTGCGTTTATTTTCTGTTTTTTCGTTCCGCGGCTGGGACATATTCGGGGGATCCGGGGTTGGTGCTATTCGCACTTGAGGCCACCGGGATTTGTCTGCTCACGGCAATCTTCCGCCAAAGGCTTGTCGAGACAGAGGCGGAACTAGGGCGGGTCTTTGAGGACTCTCCGACCGGCATACTGATTATCGAAGGCGGAGCACAGATTCGGAAGGCAAACCCAGCTTTCCAACAAATAATGGGTGCCGACAAGGTCCGCTTGGAAATCGTTCTCTTACAGATCTGGTGCATCCCGATTCGCGTGAGCGCGTCGGCACCTTCTTGGAGCATCTGATGCGGCAGCGCGCCGTTGGTGCGGCGGAGGAGGTCTGCCTTGTCGGCGACACAACGATGGCTTGGGCCAACCTGCGCGGTTCATGGATTCGAGAGACCGCCCGCAAAATCCAGACCTGCATGGTGACTGTAGAGGACATCACAGAGCGCCGGAAGACCGAAGAGGCGCTGAGGCAGACAGAGGTTCAGCTGGAGCGCGGCCAGCGACTGGAGGCAATCGGGATGTTTGCCGGTGGAATCGCGCACGATTTCAACAATCTTTTGACTGTCATTTTTGGTTGCTGTGACCGGCTACTCTTTCGGAAGGAGTTGCCTGCCGAGGCCCGTGTATACGCGGAGGAAATTCTCGAGACCGCAAAAACGGCGGCGGATCTGACCCGCCAATTGCTTTCGTTTGCCCGCCGGCAGCCGCGGAGTGATCAAGTGATACAAGTGAACCGATTAGTGACTGAGTCCGCCGGCCTGTTACAGCGTCTGATCGGTTCGAGTATCGAATTGAAGACCGAGTTGGCGGCGGACGCTGGAATGGTGAGGGTCGACCCTAGCCAACTGCAACAGGTGCTGATGAATCTTGCCGCCAACGCGAGGGATGCCATGCAGTGCGGCGGCCGACTCACGATCAGTACCTCGCGGACCAAGGTAGCAGCGCCAGGAACAGTAGATGCGGCATTGTCAGAGCGCCAGTATGTCACGTTGCAGGTTGCAGACACTGGCCACGGCATGGACGAGACGACGCTGGCACACATCTTCGAGCCTCTCTTTAGCACTAAGGATTTGGAAAAAGGAACCGGCTTAGGGCTGGCTACGGTTCACAGTATTGTCACGAAACTCGGAGGGTACATTGGCGTAGAGAGCTCTCCCGGTAACGGCGCCTGCTTTTCGATTCATTTGCCATGTGCCGATCTGGAGCAGAGCCGTTCCAACTCTTAAAGCACAATGGGAAGATCGACGACAGTTAGAATTCTCGGCCGATGCAACCGCTAAACGCGTCCTTGAGCGCCAAATCCGTCACCCTACTGCGCCATCGCGGTGGAAATGGGCGATGGTGACGAGGTCCAGATCGTTGAGGCGCACGAACGCCCGGGGAGGCTGCGGCGAATGACTGGTGAAACAGCCGCCCTTAAGAGCGTTGGAACATGGTAGGGCGGCATTGGCAGTGATGGGGCCGCCTTCGATTTCGGCTGCGGACTCAAGCGTGAATATTCATTATCGGTAGCAGTTCTGGGGCCGCCGGCATCAGGCGACAGCTCGTTGGGTAGCTGGGCAAGTTGCTCGCGGCGGCCGCGCAACGTCTCCACAATGGACAAGTATGGCCCCTTTCCGGAACCGGAGGCAAGTCTTCGAACTGCTGGCCCTCTACTTCCGCCAGCCGCCGGCGCCGCTCGCAAAGACGATTCGCAATCCGCCAGGGCCGCAGGTCCTCCTGCGGCACGAGCCGGGTTTCGAGCCGCTGTAAGCGTCTGCTGATCGCCCTCATTACGAATTCCCTTCTGCGGCATTCCTGAGGAGATTGATCACCATAGTGTGACGGTGTTGCCGGAATAGCCGGGCTCGCCGGGAGAAACGGGCTAATCGGCTGGCCGAGGTGCCACGTGCGGTTCGCCTCGACACCTTGCCGAAACTGGCGATGAAGCTTGGCCTGGACACGCGCAGCTTCACGATGTCGTATCTGCACAGCCGGCACCCTGGAGTTTACGCTGCGATTTTCCCGGAATGGGATTCCGAAGACGAGCCCAAAATCCATAATGCAGCTCCTGGGTCGCTGGTACAAGACTTGGCGTACCGGCTTGATTCTTTACCGCGAGAATTTCGCTCACCACTTGAGGCCTTGATTTTAAGCCTGCACGACAGATTAAATCGTGATCGAAGGCGATGACCCAGGACCTCGGATTCAGTGCCGATCGTGACTGCGAGCCATTGCCTCCGAACAGATCCGGCTCATGAATACGCTCGTAGAAGTAGTCCTGTAGCGGCTCGCGGGTTCTGCCCGGAGCCATGACAATGGCGTTACGTTGACCAAGCCACCGTTGCGGGAGCGAATTGGCTTACCCAGAGCACTGAGAATGCAGAGACGGGGGTGCTCAACGATAAAATACCTACGTTACTGCCTGACTCAACATTTGAAGATCACTTCAGCATCGCGGACTTGTCCAGGAAGTGGAAGATCAGCCGTGAGACCGTCCGGCTCCTCATCAAAGACGAACCGGGCGTGATCCGCGTCCGGCTCGGCCGCAAGAAGAGCATGTGCCGCTATTCCATTCCGGCCTCGGTCGCCATCCGCATTCACAATCGCCTTACCGCACCCATCGAATACAATCGAGCCGCTTAAATACACGAATGCCCCGAGAGACGTGATTTCTCCCGGGGCATTCGTCTCCTTCGTACTCGTCATGGGCATCTCGACGACGTTATCCGGCCTCAACTTCTCCGAGAACGCTTCTTTCAGGATGTTAGTGAGCCGCACCTGACGTTCACGGACCCACTTCGCGTAGTGCTTGCGCACGGTTGCCTCAGTGTCGCCGATCAGCTCAGCCACATCCGCGACCGGAACGCCCTTTTCGAGCAGTACGCGGACAAAAGTATGCCGGAAACGATGCGGCGTCGGCGGCGTCTCGAACGAGCTGGCCAGTTCGAACACTTTCGCCTGCTTGACACGCCACACCTCAGCCATGCTCCGCATCTTGGTCGACCAGCGATTGCCAATGTCATGAAAGATCAGAGCGCCATACTTGCTCTCGCGAGCCCGCAGCCGCTCGACCAACCAATCCGGAATCCAGGTCCACAGCGGCTTGCCCGTCTTGTGCATACGCAGGTGCACCTCGTTGCCGTTCAGGCGCCGACGAATGTCGAATGTCGAGACATCACTGATGCGAAGCCCGGTATAGACCGACAGCATAATAAAATCCTTCACATCCTTTCCGCTCCATTCGCGGTGGCCCGGGCCGGGCGGGGTGGGGCCTCCCAGCCTGTCGCACGCAGCATAAATACGATCCAGCTCTTCGTCTGTGAACGGCACTCTGTCGGCGGCCAGCGAGGAGCCTTCCGGCGCCTCCAGGTCTTCCACGATGTTCTCAGTGAGCCACTTCCGCTTGACCGCGAACTTGATGAATCCTTTGAGCCGCTCCAACTTCTTGGCCTTCGACCGCTTGCCGTCTTTCCATGACGCATAGAAGCGGTCCATGTCCACCACGGTCAGCTGTTGCAGGCAGACGTATCCGCGGCCGTCGCAGAACTCTACGAACTGCTTGACCAACGTGTTGTACTTTGACAACGTCGGAGCCTTCAGTTCCCGGCTGCGCCGGTTGTCCAGGTACGCCTGTGTGGCGGCCGCGATCGTCATCGACTGCTGCTGCTCGGCAGACGGTGCTGACCCGGCGGGCAAAGGGGAATCGCCCGAAGCATCCCAAGAGCCCGCTGCCTCCCATGCAGCCGCCACGCTCTTAGCGTCGTCCCATTCCCACTTGCCGGTGCGGCGGCGGCGGAACCGACCTTTCAGCGTACCGGCCGCATAGATCTGGCACTGACACCGCTTCCACTTCTTTGACCGTTCTTCGAGTTCTCCCGAGCGGGAGTCTTCCGCGTGTCCACCGGCGCAGTCAGAACGGTGGCGGCGGTACAGATTGAGGGGCATTTCCGTGAGCGATTGTGCCACCTGATTGCCCGCTATTGCCCGCCGAATTCGCTGTTTGCCTGGAACTTGCTGATTCTATAGTGGTGCTGGAGGTGGGGGTCGAACCCACATGCCCAGTGAAGGGCGCGGGATTTTGAGTCCCGTGCGTCTGCCAGTTCCGCCACTCCAGCAACTCTATGACTCATTTGAGCTTACCATACGTGGGCGCATTCGACCGTAGCCCCGCCCCGATGTTGAATGTCGCCGAGCCCGCATCGCTCAAGTCGTAGCAAGAGCCACCGCATGTCCTCGCGAAGCGCCCCGAGTTCATCCAGTGTCGAGCCGTTCCAGCAGATTGCCTGCCGGCACATACACCCATACGGGATCGCCGATGCCGCAGGAAGTGTTGGATGCGCCGAACGGTATGGCCACGCATTGTGTTCCCGTCGCCGACCTCGTCAGGGCCACCGGCAAACGATTTGCCCAGTCGATGGATAATCCGGTCGACGAGTTGGGACCCGAACACCGACGGCCTGGTGCGCCGGACCGGATACGACCGATTTCAACAGCCGGACTACGCAGTTGGTGGCAAGCCGAGCGCCGCGACCGCTGCCGCGCTGCCAGGCGGTGCACGCGACGTTACCAGAGAATCCACCCGGCTGACCTCAATTCGCGCTACATTGAACGTTCTAAGAATGGCTTTCGCGGCACCAAGCAATTAGGGGGCCACGGGGCCAGGGGAGAAACGTGGTGGGGCTGAACCTGGAAAATGCAGTGCCCATGCGCTGGCCCAGCGGTCCGCTGGAGATCGCCCGGCGCGAAAAGAGCGAGGGTTTCGGTGCGCGCGCCCGGCAGGCGCTGGAGCGCTGGCACGAACCGGCTGCGCTGGAGATTTTGCAAGACACGCCCGTCGATTGCCTGGTCATCTCCTGGGCGGCAGGCCTGCCCGCCGATGCCGAACAGTGGCGCACGTCCGCGCCGTTGATTGCGGCGGCGCGACGCCGCAACCTCCCGGTCATCGGCTGGATAGAAGCGGTGGCGGACCACCGCCAGGCGCTTGGCGGCGGCCAAATCGGCCGGCCTGTCCGCGGTCGCGATGCGCGATTTCAAAGGCGGCGCCGACGTGCCGGTCATCGCCTGGAGCGGACACGCCGACGTGCCGTGGGATTCGGCCGCTCCGGCGGTGGCCATCACCGACAACGTCTGGCCCGGCGTGAACATTACCAACCGCGGCGGCGACGCCAATGCCGGCCCCACCGCTCTGCCCTGGCTCGATTCCAACGGCTGGTATATCCAGATGGCGCGAGCGCGGCTGCGGGCGCCGCTGTGGGTAGCGTTCGATCCGCCCGCCAAGGGCGCGGTGGTTCCGGCGCAGAGCTATATCAATGCCATCACCGATTCCGAGGTCGGCCGGCGGGCGCTGGCTGATCTCGCTCGATGACGACCTGCGCGCTTCGCTCGCCGAGGGTGCCGCTCCGGCCCTCCAATCCTGGAAGCAGATCGCCGCCGCGGCGCGCTTCTTTGAGGAGCACGCCGAATGGAAACGCTACCGCTCGCTCGGGCTGGTGGGCGTGATTTCGGATTTCACCGCCGCGAATTTCGAGCTGAGCGGTGAAATCCTGAACCTGATGGCGCGCCGCGACCTGCTGTTCCGCGTGATCTGGAAATCGCAGGCGGCCGCCCCACCCCAACCGGCCAACCGCGGGCCGGCCGGGGACCCCGCGCAGCCCTTCACCGGTTTGAAAGCGCTGGTGTACGCCGATGCCGCCGCGCCCGATCCGGCGCTGCGGCGCAAACTCACGGAGTTCGTCGAGCAGGGCGGCCTGCTGATTACGGGGCCGGAATGGGGCGCGCAGGGCAAGCCCGCGCCTCCCGATGTGGATACCCAATTCGACGTGCGCGCGCTGGGCAAAGGCCGGCTGGCCGTCGCCCGCCAGGCGCTGACCGACCCCTACCAGGTGGCCGTGGACACGCAGTTCCTGCTCAGCTACCGCTACGACCTGGTCAAGATCTACAACGCGCCCAGCTCCGGCTGCACCCGCTTCACCGCGTCGGCGGATGGGCGGAAAGCGCTGCTGCAATGTGTCAGCTATGCCACTGGCGGCCGCGGTGGAGGCGGGCTGCGCACTATCTGGGTGCGCGAGCAGTTTGCGAAAACGCGGCTCTGGGGGATTGGGACCCCGCCCGTGCCCATCGCTGCGGAGCCTTCCGAAGAGTTTACGGGTGTGGAATACCATCTGCCCGCCACCGCGCCGCGGTCGTACCTGGCGCTCGAGTTTGAAGCTTAGGCTTGGAGGGGAACGAAATGAGGATCAATCGCCGAGAGTTCGTGGCGGGATTGGGAACCGCCGGATTCGCCACGCTGCAAGCGCCGCGCCTGCGCGCGTCCGCGCCCACCGCCCCCGTCGCCATCGCCCGCTGCAAAAGCTACGGAGCGGAGTTCCTGGCCGCCACCGAAAAGATGTTCGACCAGTTGGGCGGCATCGGCCGCATCGTCAAGGGCAAAACCGTCACCATCAAGATCAATCTTACCGGCGGCGAAACCACGCGTCTGGATCACCTGCCGATGGGCCGCTCGTGCTGGAGCCATCCGCGCACCGTGGGAGCCGTTATCCACCTGCTCGATAAGGCCGGCGCGCGCCGCATTCGCGTGGTGGAAGGGGCATGGGTATGGCCGGCGTCGCTCGAAGAATTCATGCTCAAGGCCGGCTGGGATCCCAACCTGCTCCTCCAGGCCGCTCCCCGCGTGGAACTGGTCAACACCAATCTTCCCTACAAGGGCGCCAAGCCCTACTCGCGTTTCACCGTCCCACATGGCGGCCTTCTGTTCCCGGCTTATGATTTGAGCACCGTCTACGCCGAATCCGACGTTCTGGTTTCCATGGCTAAGCTCAAGGAGCACCTCACCGCCGGCGTCACGCTGTCCATCAAGAACCTGTTCGGCATCACCCCCACCACCATCTACGGCAACAAGGTGCCGCTCGATGAGCCCGCGCCCGTTCCATACGGCGGGCGCCAGGAAATCGGCCACGACGGCAGGCGCCAGCCGCCCAAGAGCTCACCGCCGGAAAAAGACCCCACCACCCCGCGCCAGGCCGGCTATCGGATTCCGCGCATCATCGCGGATCTGTCCGCCGCCATTCCGCCCGGCCTGGAAATTATCGAAGGCATCGAAACCATCGCCGGCGCCGAACTTCCCCGCCCCGGCTACGCCGTCGCGGTCAGCCCCGGAGTTCTCCTCGCTGGAACCAACCCCGTGAGCACGGACGCCGTTGCCATGGCTGTCATGGGCTTCGACCCCATGGCCGAGCGCGGTACGGCGCCCTTTGAAACCTGCGACAACACCCTGCGCCTGGCCGAAGAGCTGGGCGTGGGAACGCGCGATCTGGGCCGGATCGAAGTCGTGGGCGCGGCCATCAAGGATGTGGCCTTCAAGTTCCGCAACTACGGCGGTTCGCGCCAAATGCAGCGTTTCCCGGGGCGCCGGCCGGCCTAAGCTGACCAATCACGGCGTTAGAATGTGTCGGTGACCAGACTCATCCTATTCCTTTTCGCGGCGGAATGCCTGTTTGCCCAAAGCCTGCCCAACGGACTGTATGCCGTCTTCCACACTTCCATGGGGGATATCACCGCGCGCCTGTATGAGAAAGACACGCCGGTAACGGTGCAGAATTTCGTAGCGCTGGCCCAGGGCACCAGGCCGACCCGCCTTCCCAAGACCGGGAAGATGGCCAACGTGCCGCTCTACACTAACATCACCTTCCACCGCGTGCTGCCGGGCGTGATGATTCAATCGGGCGATCCCACCGGAACCGGCAGGCATGACTGCGGGGTCACCATTCAGGATGAAATCCTGCCCGGTTTGCGCTTCGATGGCGCCGGCAGGCTCGCCATGGCCAACACGGGCGACCCCAATTCCGGCGGCTGCCAGTTTTTCTTCACCATGAATTCCATGCGCGAATGGGACGGCAAATACACCATCTTCGGCCTGGTGGTGCAGGGACAGGACGTAGTGGATGAGATCGGCCATACCCCGGTGCGGGGCGATAGGCCGGTGAACCCGCCCAAACTGATCAGCGTCACCATAGAACGGGTCGGGCCGGAGCCCGTTAAAAAGAAAAAGAGGAAGTAACATCCATTTGCGGCCGCCGCCGGGCGCCGCATCCATGCCGTGGTAGAATTTCCTCTACCAAAGCGGTATCCCGTCCGCGAGAGGAAATGTCACGTGGCACTCACCATCGCCAATCTATCCAAGACCTATCCAAACGGCGTTCGCGCGCTCAAGAATGTGTCGCTCACCATCGGCAACAATATGTTCGGCCTGCTCGGTCCGAACGGCGCCGGCAAGAGTTCGCTCATGCGCACCGTCGCCACCCTGCAGGAGCCCGATTCCGGCGCCATCACCCTGGACGGCATCGACGTCCTGGCGCAAAAGAACGAGGTGCGCAAGCTCCTCGGCTACCTGCCCCAGGAGTTCGGCGTCTACCCGAAAATCTCCGCCGTTGACATGCTGCAGCATCTCGCCGTTCTGAAAGGCGTGACTTCGGCCGGCGAGCGCAAGGAAATGGTGGAGGCTCTGCTGCAGCAGACCAACCTCTGGGAAGTCCGCAAGAAGGCCTTCTCCACTTATTCGGGCGGCATGAAGCAGCGCTTCGGCATCGCCCAGGCTTTGCTCGCCAACCCGCGCCTGATCATCGTCGACGAGCCCACGGCCGGCCTGGATCCGGCCGAGCGCAACCGCTTTCTGAATCTGCTCGCCTCCATCGGCCGCGAGGTCACGGTCATCCTCTCCACCCACATCGTGGACGACGTGCATGAGCTTTGCTCGCGCATGGCCATTCTGGCGAACGGCGAAGTTCTGCTGGAGGGCGCGCCGGCGGAGACCCTGGCCGCTCTTGACGGGCAGATCTGGTCGCGAATCGTGGCCACCGACGCCGAGCTTGCAGGCGCTCGAATCCGAGTTCCACGTCGTCAGCACGCATCTTTCCGGCGGACAGCACGAAGTCCGCGTCTTCGCGCCATCGTCGCCCGGCGCCGGTTTCGAGGCCGTCCCCTCCGTGCTGGAGGACGTGTATTTCCTGCATCTCTCCCGTCACGCCAAAAACTGACGGACCAGCGCCGAGAACATTGTTATGGCCATGTTTTGGGAATTCTTCACCTTCGAGATGCGGTTCCGCATCAAGAGCATCTCCACTTACGTCTATTTCCTGGCCTGGTTCGCCTTCTCTTTTCTCTGCGTCGCATCCGAGAGCTTCGGCCCGGTGGGGAACTCCAACGGCAAGGTGCTGCTCAACGGCCCCTACGCCAATTCGTACAACGATTTCTTCTGCCTGCCTGTTTGGCCTGATCATCATCGCCGCTATTTTCGGCACCTCGATCCTGCGCGATTTCCAGCGCGACACCTACCAGATCCTCTTCACCAAGCCCGTTTCCAAGTTCGCCTACCTGGGCGGCCGCTGGGCCGGTTCGTTCGTCACCACCGTCTTCGCCTTCTCGGGCATGCTGGTCGGCGCATGGCTCGGCACCTTCGCGCCCTGGGCCGATCACGCCCGCATCGGGCCCAACCACCTCGGGCTGGTATCTTCAGCCGTTTCTTTCCATCGTCGTCGTGCAGATCTTCTTCATGGGTTCGCTGTTCTTCGCCGTGGCCGCGCTCACCCGCAAGATCTTCGTCGTCTATCTGCAGGGCGTCGCGTTCTTCATGCTCTACGTCATCGGCATCACCGTCTTCTCCGCCACCCGCTCGCTGGAACACTTCTGGTCCGGCATCCTCGACCCGGTCGGCTTCATTCTATTCGACGACATTACGCGCTATTGGACCGTCATCGAGAAGAACACCCTCGCTGCTGCCCTGGGATTTCAGCGGCAATTCGCCCGGCGTTTTTCTTTATAACCGCCTGCTGTGGACTCGGCGTCGGTCTCGCTGTCCCTGGGCAGCCTGTGGGCGTTCTTCCCCATGTCGATCGAAGCTCTCACCGCCCGGTCGCAGGGCAAGCGCGCCGCCAAAGCGCGCGTGCAGGAGGCGGAAGAAGAGCGGCCCGTCCGTTCGCTGGTGGCAGCCCGGCTGCCGCGCGTGCATCAGGTGTTCGGCGCCGGCACGACTTTCGCCCAATACCTTTCCCTCACCCGCCTGCGCCTGCGCACCATCACCAGCGAGGTTACCTTCTGGGCCATCGTCGGCCTGCTGATCGTCTTCGCCGTGAATAACGGCCATTTTGCCGGCCGCGTGGGCGGCGTGGACGTCTGGCCCGTCACTTACCTGATGCTACAGGCGGTGGAAGGCGGCGCCACGCTCTTCTTTTACATCGTCGCCACCCTGTATGCCGCCGAGCTGATCTGGCGCGAGCGCGACACCCACTTCGACGGCATTCATGACGCGCTGCCCATGAGCGTGACGCACCGACTGGCTTTCCAAGCTCACCGCCATCGTGCTGGTCGAGGTCTTCCTGCTCGCGCTCGCCATGCTGGTCGGCATCGTCATGCAGACCATCGCGGGATACTACCACTACGAGCTCCTGCAATATTTGAAGGAGCTGTACCTGGTAACCTATCCCGCAGGTTGTGGCGTTCGCGCTTCTCGCCCTGTTCGTCCAGACCGTGGTCTCGAATAAATTCGTCGGCCACGGCATTGTCATCGGCCTCTTCGTGCTGCAGCCCATCCTGTTCAACTTCGGATGGGAAAACACCCTCTACCTTCCCGGCGCCACGCCGCCTTACACTTACTCCGACATGAACGGCTACGGCCATTTCGTGCCGGCGCTGTTCTGGTCCGTCACCTATTGGCTCTCCATCTTCGCCCTGTTCGGGTGGTGTCCATTGCCTACACGCGCCGCGGCGCCGACGATTCGCTGCGCGCCCGCACTGCGTCTCGCCTTGCGCCGCGCTCCGCGCCTGGCGCCCGCGGCCGCTGCTTCTGTTTCTGGCGCCGCCGGCTCCGGCCTCTGGTACTATCTACAACGCCCACGTCTTGAACGAGTATCTGACGGCCAAGGACCGCCGCCACATCCAGGCCGGACTACGAGCGCGACTTCAAGAAATACGAGCTCCTTCCGCAGCCCAAGACTCACCGCCGTCGACGCTCCCATCAACATCTATCCCGAGCGCCGATCCTTCGACGGCACCGGCCGCTTCACGCTGCAGAACAAGACCGGCGCGCCCATCTCGCAGGTTCACTCACCGACGAACACGCAGTCCGTATCGCAAGGTGCAATTCGACCGGCCTTTTCACCTGGTGAGCCGCGCCCCGCGCGATCTGTATTCCATCTACGCGCTGGATCGTCCGCTGCGCTCCGGGCGAGGTCCTTACACTCACGTTTTCGGTCGGGCACACCACCCGCGGCTTCCGCGACGGACAACGAGCTGCCGGAGTTCGCCTACAACGGCACGTTCTTCGACTCCGGTTACTTCCCGCAGATCGGTTACGACCAGGGCTTCGAACTCGACGATCCGCGCCGGCGCCGCGAACAGAAACTCGGCCCGCTCGAGGAGATGGCCGCCCGCGGCGAGCCGGTCCACTCCCGCATCAATCTCTTCACCACCCACTTCCGACTGGATCACCTACCACACCGTGGTCAGCACCTCCGGCGACCAGATCGCCATCGCTCCCGGCTATCTGCAGCGCGCGTGGCAGCGAGACGGCCGGCACTATCTACGAGTACAGCATGGGCGGCACCCATATCCTGGATTTCTTCGCCTATCTCTCCGCGCGCTACACAGACTCGCAAGGAGACTCTACTCGGGCCCGAACGGCCCCGTGAATCTGGAGGTCTATTACGATCCAGCGCACACCTACGACATCGACGACATGCTGGCCTCCTCGCGCGCCGGCCTGGATTACTATCAGGCGCACTTCAGCCCGTACCAGTTCGCGCAGTACCGCATCATGGAGTTCCCGCGCTACCGCAGTTTCGCGCAGTCGTTTCCCAACACCGTGCCCTTCTCCGAAGGGATCGGTTTCATCGGGCGCATGGTGCACAAGGACGACGTCGACCTGACTTACTTCGTCACCGCGCATGAGCTCGGCCATCAGTGGTGGGCGCACCAGCTGATCGGCGGCGCAGGTGCAGGGCTCGAACATGATGTCCGAGACGCTGGCGCAGTATTCGGCCTACATGGTGATGCAGCAGAAATACGGCAAGGACTATATGCGCAAGGTCCTGCGCCACTTCCTGGACCGTTATCTGCGCGGCCGGGCCGGCGAGGTGCGCCACGAGCCGCCACTCGCCCTGGTGCAGCGCGAGACTTACGTCTGGTACGAAAAGGGCGGCCAGATCATGTACACGCTGGCCGACTATATCGGCGAGGACAAGGTGGACCTGGCGCTGCATAACTTCCTGATGCAGTACCGCTACGCCAACGCCAACAATCAGGTGGACGCCGCCGACAGCTCGCACGACGCCGACCAGCCGTATCCCGATACCCGCATGCTGGTGGACGCCCTCATACGCGCAGACCCCGCCCGAGCTGCGTTATCTGGTGGACGACGGATTCAACCGCATCGTGCTCTACGACAACAAGGCGCATCTCCGCCGTGTCCGAGAAAACGCCCGGACGGCAAGTACAAGGTGACTCTCAACGTGCAGGCGCGCAAAGTGCAGGCGGACGGAAACGGCGTGGAATCCCCCATGCCGCTGGCCGATTACATCGATATCGGCGTCTTCTCCGGCAAGAAGGATGAAGAGAAGCCGCTATACATGAAGAGGGAGAAGCTCACCCAGGAGCACCAGACCTTCACCATCGTCGTCGACCGGCAGCCCACGCTGGCGCGGGCATCGATCCCTACAACAAACTGATCGACCGCATTGCCGACGACAACATGACTAACGTCAGCAATCAATAGCCCCCGCCGGTGCGGCGGATAAACCTGGATTCCGAAGTCGGAGGGCATTGTAACCAGGGCACGGCTTGAGCCGTGCCGCAGCGGATGGTCCGGACCGGCGACATCGTTTACACTTTAGACCGGCGACATCATTTACACGTTTTGGGCTGGTGAAAGGTTGTTCGAAGCTGGGGTTTACGGGAGGTAGCCGGATGCCCTGGAATGCGAGGACAGCCTTGGAGCAGCGAAGAGCGTTTATCGAAGAGTGGCAACGCGAGCAAGACGGCCTTGCCGAGTTGTGCCGAAAGTACGGGATTTCTCGACCAACGGGGTACAAGTGGGTCCAGCGATTTGAAGCCCAAGGGGTGGCCGGTCTGGAGGAATTGAGCCGCGCTCCGCACAATTCGCCGCAGGCGATCAGTGGGGAGCTGGCGGATCAGGTGATCGCACTGCGGCAGCAGCATCCCCGCTGGGGTCCCCGGAAACTGCGCGTGTATCTGGAGAAGCACCATCCGAGTAGCCGTTGGCCGGCGAACAGCAGCATCGGGGAGTTGCTGCAGCGGGAAGGGTTAGTGCAGGGGCGCCGCCTGCGGCGGCGGACCCCGCGCTACAGCGAACCGTTGGCCCACGCGGCCGGGCCCAACCAGGTGTGGTGCGCGGACTTCAAGGGGTGGTTTCATTGCGGCAACGGCGAGCGTTGCGACCCCTTGACGATCAGCGACGCGTACAGCCGGTATTTGTTGCGCTGCCGAGCCGTGGAAAAGGCAGACGGGGTACACGTGCGGGGAATCTTCGAGGCGGTATTTCGGGAATGTGGATTGCCGGAGGCGATCCGCACGGACAACGGGCCGCCGTTTGTGGGGCCAGCGCCCGCCGGGCTGAGTCGGCTGGGCATGTGGTGGCTGCGCCTGGGGATCCGACACGAGCGCATTGAGCCGGGGTGTCCGGAGCAAAACGGCCGGCACGAGAGGATGCACCAAACCCTCAAGCAAGAGACGGCCACGCCGCCCGCACGGAACCTGCGGCGGCAACAAGAATCGTTTATCCGTTTTCAAACCGAATACAACCAACAGCGACCGCACGAAGCGCTGGGGTATCAGACGCCGGCCTCTTTGTACGTGGTTTCGACGCGGCCGTATCCGGCGCGCCTGCCGCAACCGGAATATCCCGCCAACAGCTACCTGTGCAAGGTCCACCCCAGCGGCCTGGTGAACTGGAGGAGTCGCGAGGCCTTTATCAGCAAAGTGATGGGCTGCGACTATGTCGGGCTAGTGCCGGTCGCAGGAGACTTGTGCGAGGTCTACTACGGACCCCTGCTGTTGGGCTGGTTGGATGAAAAGGAAAGCTACTTCGTGGCCGACGCGGGTGCGGAACCCAAGCGAAAGCGTAAAGCACAACCCCGATGACTTCGGGTCCTGCCCCCTTTCCCTGTCCCTCCATTATGCGGAAGGGGAGCGGGCTGTCAAGGGTTCGCTCCGCCGCGCCAAAAACCGGCGCGCCCTTGACAGTCCGCTCCCCTTCCGACAAAAATCAACTGAGATAAGGGAAAGGGGGCAGATGGAACCTCCCTCCGCTTCGCTGCACCAGACTTCCGGGTCTCATAGGCTGTAAACGATGTCGCCGGTCTAAAGTGTCAACCATGTCCCCGGCCGGACAACAAGGCATTTCTTCACGCTGCACTGCGCGCGTGCAACGCAATCCACCGGGAGTGGCCGAATTTAGGAAAGCTAAATGGCGCTGCGCCGGTGGCCCGCGGCAGTTTGTGAACCCGCCCGGCCCGCGCTCCTCGAATGCTTCCCCTCTCTACTGCGCCGGAGGCGCGGGTGGTGGAGGCGGAGGCGCAGCCGCTGGCGGATCCGTCTCCGGCCTGGCGCTGCCGCGATGGCACGTGTAGCACGTCACGTGCACCTTCCCGTCCGGAAACCGCGCATTGATGTCGTGCGCCATGGTGAGCATCATCCGCGCCGTGACTTTCTTCGGGTTCTCGTCGCTGGAGCGGTCCTGCACGTGGCAATAGTCGCAGCGCACGCCCAGCGAGCGCGTGAACATCATCATGGTGGGGCGCAGGTCCTCCGCCTTCAGAATCTGCAGATTCTTCGGCATTATACCCCCTCCCTTTTTGGGCGCACCCTGCGGCGGTTGGGCGCACAGGGGCAGAAGCAGGAACAGCATCGGAACGATGGAAGGCGCATGGATCAAATCATACCGAATTTGCGGCGGCATACTGCTAAGCTACCAAATGTTAAGAAGAATTAAGAATTGTCTCCGGCCCCGCCCTTGCGCGCGGACTTACGATTGCACCGGAAGGCCCCTATGCCTCAATCCGCGCCCGGTTTCGCGGTTTCCTGGTCCATCTGGGCGCGGCAGCCGTGTCGTGTTGCCTCGCTGCCCCTCTCCACGCCCAGACTCTGCTCAGCACCCGAACTCTGTCCAGCTCGGCCAATGCCACTCCCACCGCCATCGCCACCGACGCCCAAGGCAACGTCTATGTCGCCGGCTCCACCACTTCGCCCGATTTCCCGGTCGACAGCGGCATCTTCGCCCCGATTCCCGCCACGGTCTTTCTGACCAAGCTCGACCCCACCCTCTCGCAAATCCTCTTTTCGACCCTGATCGGCCCCGGTTCCGTCTCCGCAATCGCGGTCGATCCCGCCGGCAACGTCTTCCTCGCCGGAACCACGCAATCCCCCTCTTTTCCCATCACCCCCGGTGTGCTAGGCGGCGCCTTCAACTCCGCCACCGCCGGTTTTGTCACCAAAGTTCGCGCCGATGGCGCCGCTCTCCTCTACTCCACCTCCCTGCTCGACGGCATCCAGCCCAACGCGATCGCGATCGATTCCTCGGGCGATGCCGTCATCGTGGGCGCCGCCCCCACGGGCGCGTTCAGGTGACCACGGGCGCTTTCGAATCACCCCTCCAACCGCCTGCAACGCGCCGGTCATTGTCGGCGGCGTATCGCAAATCTCAACGCACGCCGTTCGTCGCCGAATTCAACCCGACCGCCTCCGCCTTCCTCTACGCCACTTATCTACTCCGGCTCCTGCGGCGATATCGCCAACACCGTCACGCTCGATTCCACCGGCGCCGCCTGGATCGGCGGCGAGACTTATTCGCCCGATTTCCCTGTCACCCCCGCCACCATCCCCGTCACCACTTCCAGCCCGTTCCCCGCCGGTTTCCTTTCCCAACTGAGCCCGGCCGGCGACCAGCTCCAATATTCCACCCTTGTGGCAAATGCGGTAGTGACCGGGCTGACGCTCAATCCCGCAGGGCAATGTAGTCGTCGGCCGGCTACGGAGATATCGAGGCAACCCCCGGCGCATACGCGTCATCGGTAAACGCCGGCTGCCCATCCTCTTCAGCCTCGGCCCGCCCCTGCCGCAGGTTTACGGTTGGGGTTTCGTCCTACAACTGGCCTCCGGCGCGTCGTCGCCGGCGTTCGTCTCCTTAGTCGGCGGCGCGTGCTCCAACAACGCCTTCGATGTGGCCCTCGATTCCTCGGGAGACATCTGGGTCGCCGGCGAAACCCAGTCCAGCACCTTCCCCACTCTTGTGCCGCTGCCCAACCTCGGCACCTCGTCCAATTCGCAGTCCGGCATCCTGGTCGAGCTCGACCCTACCGGCTCCTCCGCCATCTCCTCCAGCACCTCCGCCAGCACCGGTGTCGTCGCCGCCGGCCCTGACGGCCTCGTCTACTTCGCCGAACCCCTGCCGGACTCCACCAGAAGCGCCGATTCCGTCCTGCTCGCCCGCATCACCGCCCTCCAGCACCCCGCCATCGATCTCGATTCCATCACGTATATAGACCCGGCCCAGACGCTGGAGTTCGTCTACGTGCCCTTCACCGTGGCTCCCGGCCAGGCCGTCCGCCTGATCGGCCGCGGCATCGGTCCGGCGCAGGAGGCCGACGCTACCTCCGCCCCAGCCCACGTCCTCCCCACCCTGGCCGGCGTCCAGGTGACATTCAACGGCATCCCCGCCGAACTGGTCTCCGTCCAGGCCAGCCAGATCGTTTGCTTCGCGCCTTTCGAACTGAGTGGCGCAGCCGCGGCTACCGTTCAGGTCACCTACCAGGGCCAGACTCAAACCCCTTCACCCTCCCCGTGGTGCCGCAGAACATCGACGTTTTCGCCGTGGCCAACCCCGATGGCTCGCTCAATTCGGCATCCAATCCCGCCCCGGTCAATGGCGTGGTCACGCTGTACCTCACCGGCGCCGGCCAGACCGCGCCGCCCTCCACCGATGGCGCGCTCAACCTTCCGCCGCTGCCCATGCCGGCCCTCATCCCGCCAGTCACCGTGAACGGCTCGCCGGAGCAGCCCGTGTTTTTCGGAGCCGCTCCCGCCCAGACCGCCGGAGTCTCCCAGCTCAACCTCTTCGTCCCCGATCCCGGCCCGGGCGCCACCGCCGACGGAGCCTCCATCGGCGGCGATCTCGTCCCCATCTACGCCTATCGCGCTAATATGTAGTGACGCATGGCTTCGCCCCCCATTCCGCCGCTTTTGGAGCACCTGGCGGCGCGCCCATTCTCGTTCTATCCCCCGATCCTCAACATCGAACACAACGAGTGGCGCTACCGCAAGGAGACGTGGTCGGAAATCCTGGTGGTGAACTGGAAGACCGGCGAGGAAATCTGGATCCCCCGCCGCTTCATCGGCGAAGTCTCGCGCATCCACGACCCGGTCCTGATCGTCGGCCTTACCCGCGAGCTGGAATATAAGGCCGGCGCGGTCTGGCCCTACCAGCGCCGCATCCTGCAGATGCCCGTCGCCGCCGGCGTGCATCCTGCCGATCGCACCCGCCGCCGAACCCGTCCGCGCTACCCCCGCGCCCGTGGTCGGCATCCGCCTGGAGCCCAGCGACCGCCGCATGTTCAAGCTGGTCGCCGTCGCCCTCTGCGCCGCCATCGCCCTCTGCGTTTTCGCCCTCAACTTCAACCGCCTCGTCGATTCTCGCCGCCGCAACATCGTTTTCACCGCCGCCGATCAGGGTTTCCTCGACCTCAGCGCCCGCGACACCTACGCCGCCGTGGTCGACAAGCTCGGCCCCCCCGCCCGCGAAGCCTCCCAGGAAGCTCGGCACCATCCATTACCGCGCCCTCGCCTATCCCGACCGCCGCTACACCGTCATCCTGATGGGCGGCGACCGCGACAGCGCCCACTACATCGGCGCCATGGACGACCATTGGAAGCCCCTCCACTCCGTCGACCTCCGCTCCGGCGGCACCACGCTCTCGCTGCTACGGGATCTTAAAAGGTTCTGATTGGGATTAGGGGTTAGGGATTGGGGATTGGGCTGGCAGCCGCCTGAGGCTCGCCGAAATCCAATTTCCTCAGGATCTTCCCGGCGCTAACCGCCGTCCCGCAGCGCCTCGCCCCCTAATCCCCAACCCCCAATCCCAAACCCCCATAAAACGCTATACTCAACCCCATGAAGATCCTGGGATCTGTCTGCTGGGCCGCCGTCGCCGTCGCCGCGGCTGTCTCGCTGGGCGCCATCGCCATCCTCCGCGGCGAGCACATCAACAGCATCTGGCTGGTGCTGGCCGCCGCCTGCACCTACGCCATCGGCTACCGCTTCTACGCCAAATTCATCGCCGCCCGCGTGATGGCGCTCGAACGACCAGCGCGCCACTCCCGCCGAGCGCCTGCGCAACGGCCACGATTTCGAGCCCACCAACAAGTGGATCGTCTTCGGCCACCACTTCGCCGCCATCGCCGGCCCCGGTCCGCTGGTCGGGCCCGGTGCTGGCCGCGCAGTTCGGCTATCTGCCCGGGCACGCTGTGGATCATCATCGGCGCGGTGCTGGGCGGCGCCGTGCAGGATTTCGTCATCCTCTTCGCCTCCATGCGCCGCGACGGCAAATCGCTCGGCCAGATGGCGCGCGAGGAGATCGGCAAGGTCGGCGGCTTCATCGCGCTGGTCACCGTGCTGCTGATCATGATCATCCTGCTCGCGGTGGTGGCGCTGGTGGTGGTGAACGCGCTGAAGGGCAGCCCCTGGGGCACCTTCACCATCGCCGCCACCATGCCGATCGCCCTGTTCATGGGCCTCTACCTGCGCTACTGGCGGCCCGGCAAGGTGCTGGAATGCTCCGCCATCGGCTTCGTGCTGGTGATGGCCAGCATCTTCGGCGGCCAGTGCGGTGGCCGCAATCCGCGACCTGGCGCCCGCTGTTCACCCTCGGCGCCATGGCGCTCGCCATCGCCATCATCGTCTACGGCTTCCTGGCCAGCGCGCTGCCGGTCTGGCTGCTGCTCGCGCCGCGCGATTATCTCAGCACCTTCGTCAAGCTCGGCGTCGTGCTGCATGCTCGGCGTCGGCATCCTCTTCGTGCGCCCCGAGCTGCAGCTTCCCGCCTTCACGCGCTTCGTCGACGGCACCGGGCCCATCTTCGCCGGCAAGATCTTCCCGTTCTGCTTCATCACCATCGCCTGCGGCGCCATCTCCGGCTTCCACTCGCTGATCTCCTCCGGCACCACGCCCAAGATGATCGCCAAGGAATCGCACGCCTGGCCGGTCGGCTACGGCTCGCATGCTGCTGGAAAGCTTCGTCGCCATCATGGCCATGATCGCCGCCTGCGTGCTCCAGCCGGGCGTCTACTTCGCGGTGAACTCGCCCGCCGGCGTCGTGGGCGCGACGCCCGCCGCCGCGGTCGCGCACGATCTCCTCGCTGGGGCTTCCCGGTCACCGCCGCCGACATGGCCGCGCTGGCGCGCGAGGTCGGCGAGCAGACGCTCTTCTACCGCACCGGCGGCGCGCCCTCGCTGGCGCTGGGCATGGCCCACATCTTCGCCCGCACCGGCGGCGGCCAGGCGCTGCATCGGCTTCTGGTACCACTTCGCCATCATGTTCGAGGCGCTGTTCATCCTGACCATCATCGACGCCGGCACGCGCGTGGGCCGCTTCATGCTGCAGGATCTGCTGGGCCACGTCTCCGCGCCGCTCGGCCGCACCAGTTGGATGCCCGGCGTGATCGCCACCAGCGCCGTCATCGTCGCCGGCTGGGGCTATTTCCTGATTCAGGGCGTGCGCGACCCGCTGGGCGGCATCAATTCGCTGTGGCCGCTGTTCGGCATCGCCAACCAGTTGCTGGCCGCCATCGCGCTGTGCGTGGCCACCACCATCCTGCTCAAGATGCACGGCGCGAAATACATGTGGATCACCTGCGCCCCGCTGGTCTGGCTGGTGACGGTGACCTTCACCGCGGCCTGGCAGAAGATCTTCTCGCCGCTCCCGGCCATCGGTTTCCTGGCGCAGGCCGACAAGCTGGCCGCCGGTCCGCAGACCGGCCGCCACCGCGCACGCCTCGATCTTCAACGCCCGGCTGGATGCCGTGGTGTGCGGCGTTCTCATGGTGCTGGTGGCGATCATTCTGGTCGATTCCCTGCGCGTCTGGATCGGCATCCTGCGCGGCACCGCGCGAATCCGCAGTGCGCGAAGCGCCCTTCGTGCTCTCGCAGCTTGCGGGCGGAGGAATTATGAGTCGCCTGCGGCATTCCGTCTGCTGCCGCGCTGCTCCGCGAACTGGCCGACGAGAACGCCTACGCCGCGCCATCTCGCCGCCCACGGCGTCCCGCATTCCGCCGCCGAGTGGCGCCGCTTCTCCGAAGAGCGCCTGCGCGCCAAGTACGCCCGCGCCAAGTGCTGTTAAGCCGCCGTATTTTCAACGCAGAGCCGCAGAGAACGCGGAGTTGAACGCGGAGGCAATTCCCCTTTTGGAGACTCGGCGATATCTCCGCGTTCTCCGCGGCTCCGCGTTGAAGGCAATCCCGCCCTAACAAAAATCCGAGAGTTTTCGCTCGCTCCCCGCACTAATCTCTGTATGCGGCTCCTCTGCCTGCTCGCCGTTCCGCTTGCGCTGGCGGCGGCCGGCAACTCTGTCAAGGCCGAGTACATCGGCGGGACCCTCCCCGGCGTTGCCGCCAAATCCGGCGCCCGCCTCGATCTCACCAGCCCGGATGCCCTGCTCTTCCGCTGCGGCTCCGCCGAGCTCCGCATCGACTACCGGAAAATCAACGAGGTGGAATACGGCCAGAGCGTCAGCCGCCGCTACGCCGAAGCCATCCTCATTTCCCCCGTGCTCCTGCTCAGCAAGTCGCGCAAGCACTTCGTCACCATCGGCTACGAGGATCCCGAAGGCCGCCAGCAGGCGCTGGTCTTTCGCGTCGACAAGGGCGATATCCGCCCCGCGCTGGCGTCGCTCGAAGCCCGCACCGGCCGCCGCATCGAGTACCAGGATGAGGAAGCCCGCAAGTCTATGAGAAGGTGATCGCATGATTCCGTTGCTTTTGTTCTGGCTCGCCTGCCCCGCGGGTCCGGCCGACGCCGCCGCCCTCGCTCCTCCCTCGCCTTCCGCCATCGAGGAAGCCAACATCCGCCAGTTACTCAACGTCCGCCGCGTGTATGTCGATCACCTCACCGGCGGCGAAACCGCCGCCCAGATCCGCGAGATCCTGATGAGCGCCCTCCAGGGCAGTAACCTGTTCATCCTCACCGAAAATCAGGAGCGCGCCGACACCTTCCTCCGCGGCGCCGCCGAAGACCTGATCTTCACCGAAGACCACAGCACCTCCGATAACATCAACATCCACAGCGGACTCAGCACCCGCGCCGACAGTTACGAGAGCGCCCTTCACAACGGCAACGGCGGCGGCGGCACCTCCACCCGCGACTCGCGCGGCTTCTCCATGAGCGCCGGCGGCGGCGAAGGCGAATCCGAGCACTCCACCGACCGCCGCCACGAGGCCATCGCCGCCGTCCGCCTGGTCACCAAGGACGGCGACGTGATCTGGGCCACCACCCAGGAGAGCCTCGGCGCCAAGTTCCGCGGCGCCAGCGCCGATGTCGCCGACCGCATCGCGGCCCGCATGAAAGAGGATTTCGAGCGCGCAAAAAAAATGAAATCGCTTCCCTGACCGCACGCATCGTGCACCCTTTTCGCGCGCATCCGGATCGCTTTTCGTGGTCCTGGCGACAATATTATTCGTACCGTGCTCGCGCGCTCACTATCTAAGTAAAAGCCGGTTGTACAATCGCCACATGAAGCGGGCTTGCCTTCTGGCTGCTTGTGCGGGGATGCTCTTACTGATCGTCACCGGTTTACGCGCCTTTCAACTCCCGCACGCCGAACCTGCTGTCACCGAAATCGCCCGGGCCGAGACCGGGCCCGCGGATGCCGGGCCCACTCTCGCCCCATCCCCGCTGCTCCGCGTCGATACCTCCCTCGTGCTCATCCCGGTCACCGTCACCGATACTTTCGGCGCACCGGTCACCGGCCTCAATCACGAGAGTTTCCGCATCTTCGAAGACCAGCGTCGAGCAAAAAATCGCGGCCGTCTATACCGAAGATGCCCCCGTTTCCGTCGGCCTGCTGCTCGATTCGAGCGGCAGCATGCGCTCCAAGTGGCGCAAAGCCACCGAAGCCGCCGCCGCCTTGTTCCGGACCTCCGGCGACCAGGACGAGTTTTTCCTGATCGAATTCAACGACCGCGCCAAGCTCGTTCTCCCCTTCACCCCGGATTCCGGCGAGGTTTGCGCCCAGATCGCCCGCTCCAAACCCAGCGGCCGCACCAGCCTCATCGACGCCATCTATCTCGCCGTCGCCCAGATGAAGCACGCCCGTTACCCGCGCCGGGCCCTGGTCATCGTCTCCGATGGCGGCGATAACTGGAGCCGCCACTCCGTGCGCGAGATGAAAGACGCCCTGATCGAATCCGGCGTCCAGGTCTACGCCATGGGCATCTTCGACCCGGATTACGACCACAACCACCCGGTCGAGGAGCGCGATGGTCCCGAGTTGCTCGATGAGATCACCGCCTTGAGCGGAGGCCGCGATTTCCGCATCGATTCGGCCGACGACCTTCCGTCCATCAGCGAGCGGCTCGGCCGCCAACTGCACAGTCAGTACCTGCTCGGCTATTACTCTACCGATCCCACGCGCGATGGCAGATACCGCAAGGTGCAGGTCAAGCTGACGCTGCCCAACGCCTCCGACCTTCGCACCACCTACCGCCGCGGGTATTACAGCCTTACCGACCCGCCGCCCCCGTCAGCCCCGCGGCCCATACTGGAGCCGCAGCGGTAACGGCCGAAAGCCAGGGCCAGGCCGCTGCCATTCGGCCATTGGCCCTACGCGTGCTCCTTCACAAACAGGAGCGTGCGATATGATTTTCCTCGCCCTGTTTTTCATTTTCCTGATCGCCTGGATTATCATCTGGGCCGTCCTTCACCTGGTCGGTGGCGGCATCCACCTGCTGCTGGCGTTGGCAATCATTTTCCTGATTGTTCACTTCGTCCACCGCCGCCATGCCGTGTGAATCGCTATCGAAGTCGCGACCCTGAGGGAGCGGGGAGGCTAGGTCGCCGCGCCTCTCCGCGTTGAGATCGTTTTACCGTGCCAGCACCACGCGTCCGGGTCCCGGCCGGGGAGCAGCGGTTTCTCCCGTCCGCCCCCGCGCAACCACCGCCAGCGCGGCCAGGTAGAACACGCCGCCGATGATCAGCGTCTGCACCAGCCCCAGGTAGATGGCGCACACCAGCGCGCCCACCGATCCCAGCACGCTGGCGGCGGCGTTCAGCGACCACGCCCAGCGCACCGAAGGCGCGTGCCATTCTTCCAGCCGCGTGAGCGCGGTCGGGAAACGGCATCCCCATGACGAAGCCCGAGCGGCGCGATCAGCGCCACCGTCATCGCGATCTTGAGCCGCGAACGGCAGCCACACCAGCGGCCGCCAGCAGCGTGGAGACCGCTATCGCCAGCATGCGACGCGCCAGCAGCGCCACCGCGCCCAGCACCTTGATCAGCCGCCCCTCGTTCCTGCCCCACCAGCCGCCGGCTGGCGAAGCTGCCCAGGCCGCTCGAAACCAGCATCGAGAAGATCACCACCGTCAGAGCGCGTGCACCGGATGGCCCAGGAACAGCACGAACTTCTGAATCAGCGCCACTTCGATCAGAATGTAGCCCGCGCCGATGAACAGGAAGTACAGCAGGAACGGCCGCACGCCCGGCTGCCGCGGCAGGCGCGTGCCCAGCACCAGCGGCGGCGCCAGCAGAGATCAGCAGCGTGGCCACCAGGCTGACCGCCATCAGCGCGAACAGCAGCGGCACGGCCTTGTTGATCTTGTAATCGGCGCTGTCCTGCGAGCGGCATGCGTGAAGAAGGTCCACAGGTCGCGCGGCTGCACGGTGTAAAAGAAGAACGGGCGGTTGTCGCGTGACCGGGGTGATGTCGAAGGTGTAGTTGCGCTCGTATTCGGCGGGATCGGGGCTGCGCAGCAGGTCGTAAAACTGGTTGTGCGCCGCCGCCGCCCGGCAGGTAGATCGGCCTGCATGTGGGCGGCGGCGAGCAGCGCGCGCCCGCGGGCGATATCCTCCGGCGCTGAACGGCTTGCGCGAAATCAGCACGGTATCCTGCGCGCCCCAGCCCTGCACCTGGCCGTCGCGCCCCACGATCACGTGGCGCGGCCGCATCGCTCTTCGCCCAGGTCGCGCAGCGCCTCGATGGCCAGCGAAACCAGGCGCAGCGATTCGCGCGGCGGATCGAAGCCCCAGCGCGTGAACGCGATCACGCCGTCGTCGGTCAGGTGCGAAAGGTAATCGCGGAAGGCGTCGGTGGTATAGAGGTTGTTTTCCGAAAGCGCGAACGCGCCGGCCGCGGTGGAGGCCCAGGTATCCACCAGCGTGGCCTGCAGCACCTGGTATTTTTCGGTGCTGCGGCGCACGAAGCTGCGGCCGTCTTCCACGTACACGTGCACGTCCGGGCGCAGATACAGGTTGCGGCTGAGCTGCGGGAACGTCTCGCTGCATGATGGTGCGTGGCGATGATCGGGTTGATCTCCACGGCGGTGATGTCGTGGCTGCCGGAGGCCAGCGCGCGCGCCACGTCCCATCCGCCGCCCGGGCCGATGATCAGGGTCTTGGCGCCCGGCCGGACCGCGTAGGGCAGGGCCGGCCCTTGCGCCAGTCACGTCCGTGCCGCTGGCTGGCGTCGAGGTGCGTCGAAATCGTAATTGGAAATCGCGGTGGCGGCGTCGGCATCGATGACGATGGTGTCCCTGTGCTCCTCCGGCAGGTGCACAGCGCGATGCGCGAAAAGCTGTTCCACTTGATGAAGAATCTCGTTGCGATAGCTCGTGGCCCTTGGCGTAGCGGACTCGATGATGTGGTAGCGCACGGTTGTACGTGAGCAGCGCCACCAGCAGCAGCGCCAGCGCCACGCTCGACAGCCCGCCCGCTCACCGACCCCGCCATGCTGTGCCAGATGGCCGCCGCCACGGCGAAGAAGATGGCCGCCGAGATCACCGTGCTCGGACCGCCGAACCATTCGAGCAGCGGAATCAGCAGCAGGCAGCCGCCGGCCGCGCCCAGCAGATCGAAGAAATAGACCCGGTTGACGCGCTCGATGGTCTCCGAAATGGCCAGCGACACGATCGTGCCGGAAACGAAAGAACGGCAGCGCGGTGGTGAAATAGATCAGCGCCAGGTCCCAGTTGGAGGGGTTCGTCTTCTGCAGCAGAATCACCAGCAGCGCCAGCGCCACCAGCGAAGCTGTTGGCCGCGCTCAGCCGGCCCAGCCGCATGTACAGCGGCGCCTTCCAGCCGGCCACGACGTAGGAGAACACGCCGCCCATGCCCAGCCCGAACAGCGCGATGGAGATGGCCAGAAACGCCAGGTGGTAGTAGAACACCACCGAGAAAATGCGGGTCAGCGACAGCTCCAGCAGCAGAGTCGCCAGCGTGGTCAGGGCAACGCAAAGGTAGACCTGGGGCCAAGGGGTAGGAGAAGTCTTCACGGCAATCAAACCTTAGTTTAACGTGCAGGCGTTAGGGGTTGGGGATTGGGGATCGGGGAACCGGGCAGCGGCCGGAGGTCGGCAGCATCCCAAGCCAAAAGGCTCCGGACCGGCCCGCCCTCAACCGCAGGCGCTCGCCCCCGATCCCTGCTCCTTATAGTTCTCTAGCCAACGGATGGCCGACGACGGCGCGGACGATTTGTTGCAAAGGCCACGCGCGCACGTGTTTTGCCGTACCCGGCGGCCGCGCGGACAAGAGCACTACGACGTGCGTCGATGTTAGCCTGAAATCGATGTCCTGGGTAAACCGTCAAATCACATTGGTCGCGATTCCCGCCGGCATGCCGAAGGAATCGGATTTCCGCCTGGTGGAGAAACCGATTCCCGAACCGGGCGCGGGCGAGGCACTGATCCGGACTCTGTTCCTTTCGGTCGATCCCTATATGCGCGGACGCATCAGCGGGCGCCCAAGTTACGCCCGCCCGGTGCAGCCCGGCGAAGTGATCGTGGGCGGGGTGGTGGGCGAGGTGATGCAATCGAACGACCCGCGCATCGGCCAGGGCGACATCGTCGAGGGGATGCTCGGCTGGCAGGAATACGCCGTCGCTCCGGCCAAGTCCCTGCGCAAAATCGACCCCAACCTGGCGCCCATCAGCACCGCGCTCTACGTATTGGGCATGCCCGGCCTGACCGCCTATTTCGGACTTCTCGAAGTGGCCAAACCGCAGCCCGGCGAGACCGTGGTGGTTTCCGGAGCGGCGGGAGCGGTGGGTTCGCTGGTCGGGCAGATCGCCAGGATCAAGCGCTGCCGCGCCATCGGCATCGCCGGCAGCAATGAGAAGATCCACTACATCACCCGGGAATTGGGTTTCGACGGCGGCTTCAATTACCACGAAACCGAAGACTACGGCGCCCGCCTGAAGGAGCTCTGCCCGAACGGCATCGATATCTATTTCGATAACGTGGGCGGCTCCATCACCGACGCCGTCATGAAGCACATCAACACCCGGGGCCGCATTGCCGTCTGCGGACAGATTTCCCAGTACAACAACGAGCAGCCGGAAATGGGTCCGCGCTGGCTCAGCCAACTGGTGGTCAAGCAGGCCAAAGCCGAAGGTTTCCTGGTGTTCCAGTTCGCCGACCGCTTCGAGGAAGCCCTCAAGCAGCTGGCCGCCTGGCTGCGGGAAAAGCGCATCAAATACCGCGAGGACGTGGTGGAAGGCCTGGAAAACGCGCCCGCCGCCTTCATCGGCATGCTGCAGGGCAAGAACATCGGCAAACAACTGGTGAAGGTTGCCGCCCAGGAAGCCGCGCTATCGGGCCACGCCCGCCAGTGAATCCTCCACCACGCGCAGCAAAGCCTCCATGGTGAAAGGCTTGGAGAGCAGCGTGAACCCCTTGTCGGTCACAAAGCGCTGCACCAGGTCGGCATCGTGAAAACCGGAGATGAACAGGACCTGCAGATCCGGCTGCCGCGACCGCAGCCGCTCCGCCAGTACCGGGCCGGTGAGATCCGGCATGATGACGTCGGTAAGGAGCAGGTGAATCGGCTCTTCGGACTCTTCATACACGCGGATGGCTTTCCAGCCGCCGTCCGCCACCAGCACCCGGTACCCGGCCGCGCTCAGCGTCTGACGCAAAAAGCCAAGCACCGCTGGATTGTCATCCACCGCCAGAATCGTCGCCCTCTCCGCAGCATCCGCCATTTAGTCCCATTATACGAACCGCCGCATCGCTCATAAGGGACAGGAACCTACAAAAGGCCCGGAGGGCAGCCGTCAGAAACCAAAAAGCTGCAAGCCGACGGCTGCCTCCGGGTGGCGTTAGCGGCCAAACGGGAGAACCTGAAAATTCCGGCAGGCGGCGCCGCCTGCCGGAGGGGTTGCCGGGCGAAACCGCCGCGGCCGGTCAGACTACTGGGCCATGGCCAGGAAATGCACCTTGCGGTCTTTCTGCCAGCAGGTGTCGTCCTTGCATTCCGCGTTGGCCTGCTCATTGCCCAGGCTGAGGAGCTTGAACTGCTCGGCGGGAATGCCGATGCCGACCAGATAATCCTTGGCGGCTTCGGCGCGCTTCTGCCCGAGCGCCATGTTGTATTCCGCGGAACCGCGTTCGTCGCACAGCCCCTGGATGGTGATCTTGTAGTCGGGGTAATCCTTCAGGATGTCGCGCAGCTCGGTGGAATCGGTTTTCAGCGCGTTCATGGCATCCGGCCGCAGCGAGGCCGCGTTGTAGTCGAAGTAAGCATCTTCGATTTTCGCCAGCAGGTCGTCGATGCGGGCGCGCGTGACGGCGTCAGGCATGTTCGAGCGGGGCGCTTCCGCCATCGGTGCAGGTGTGCTCGGAGCCTGCCTTTCGGGCGGGGGAGCGGGTGTCTCATGTGGAACGGCGGCAGGCGCCGGGGGCGGTGGCGCAGCAGCGGCGACCTTCTTCTTGGCGCATCCAATGGAAAGTGAAAACGCGGCAACGGCTATGAGAACCAGACCGCGGGAACTCTTCATATAACGGAATTCCTCCTTCGTTCTCTAGCTTGCGGCATCGCGACCCGCGGCGCCATCCTGTCCGGACAGGATTCTTCAGCCACCGGGCGGAATCTTCAACGCGGAGCCGCAGAGAACGCGAAGGCACCGCGGAGAACTAATATCTCCTTTCTCTCCGCGAAGTCTCTGCGTCCTCCGCGTCTCCGCGTTGAGTCGTAAATTGTCGGGCTATTCCGTGAGCTTCGTCCGGCGGCCGGTCGGCTCGCCGTTCAGCCACACGTAGAGCGGCGCATGGGGGGCGGGCGCGGGCCAGGGCAGCGCCAGGCGCAGGGTCTGCCCGGTGGGCGAAACCGGCGCCGGAATGCCCACCACCGGGACGCCGTTCTGAGGGTCCCAGCCGGCCTTCTCGATCAGGTCCAGGTCGCGCCCCTGGAGCGATCCCGCGTACTGGTTGTTGCCCAACGATTCGCCCGTCAGGGTGAATTTTTCGAGCGCCGGCAGCCGCACCACGTGGCCGAGGACGAAGGCATTCGACGCCCCGCGCGGCGCCACCACCACGGTGGCGGTCAACTCGCAGCCGCGGTATCCCACCAGGCCGGGGTCGAGCGCCAGGTAAAGCGACCCGGCGCCCGCCAGGCTCAGGGTCGCGCCCTTGGCCGGCTCGTCCGGAGCCAGCGACAGCGCCTTGCGCAGGTCGCCGCCGCGGCAGTTCAGCTCCAGCCGCGGCCGGCCCTCGCCGTCCGCGTCCTGCAGCCGCTCCACCGAAACGATGAAGCCCACGTTCATTCCCGCCGGCAGTTCGCCGTCGCGAATCTCCAGCCCGGAATCGTCGAGCAGCGATTTGCGCGCGGAGACGATCTTCGGCCGTGCTCCCTCCACCACAATCGCGTCCGCCACCACCAGAGGCGCATCCAGCCCCTTGACGCGGATGGACAGCGCGAATTTCTCGCCCGGTCTGGCTCCGTCTTTCAGCCGCAGCTTGCCGCGCCACGCGCCGTCTTCCACCGCGCCGGTGAGTTTGCCGGCTCCGGTGGCGACGCTCTCGATGCGGTCGATTCCGGTGCCCTCCAGGCGCACGGTCTGTTCGGCTTCCCCCAGGTTGACGCGCACCGGCAGGCCGGAGAGCTTGGGGTTGGGCGGCAGCACCGTCACCGGCACCGCGTGCGGCGTCCCATCCGCCTGCGCCAGCAGCAGCTTATAAGCGCCGGGCGCGCCGGTATCGATATCCACCGTCATGCCGGCCTGCTCGCCCAGCCGCGCGCCCTTGGGCAGATCGAACGGGACCGGCTCGGCCGCGGCCCGTTTCCGCAAGCTCTGTAACTCCGCCTTCTCCACGAATTCGAAATCCGCGCCGGTCAGCGGAACCGTCACCAGGCCGCTGCCCTCCACCAGTTTGTCGCGCGCCGCCGGCGGGATTTGCGCGTGGCTGAAATCGGCGAAGGGCCGCAGATGCAGTGTGCCCATGGTGAGCGTATCCCAGTCCCAGGTTGCGGTCAGCGTGTAGTCGCCGGCCGCGGCTTTGGCTTTGGTGAGATCGAGTTGCAGGGTGTCGGCCGCGGTCTCCACGGTGACGGGTACGGGGATGGCGGCGGGCGGCCTGGCGCCCGGTTTCGCCGCGTCTCCGGCGGGCACCAGCCGCCAGTCTTTGGCGCGCGACAACTCCTTCACCGTGGAGTCTTCCGCCGTCTTCAGCTTGACGGTGGATTTCGCGCCCAGCGGCAGGTACGATGCGCCCGCAAGCGCCAGCGACGGCATCGCCAGCTCCGGCACCTTGAAAGCCCACAAATAGGCAACGCGCGTGCGCGCCTTCGCCGCCTGGCTCTTCGCGCAAAACGCCATGCTGTCCGTGCCCGCGGTTTGCGCGAATGCGGAGCGGAATTCGGTATCGGGGAATAAGCCGGATTTCAGGTTCGTCACCAGCGCCAGGCCGCCCGAGGCCAGCCCCACGGTGTTGCCGAAAAACAGCCCCGCCACCGCCGCCGCCAGCCCCGTGGTTTGCTGCACCTGCATGGGCGCGGGCGCCAGCGGATCGTAGGCGCTGGCAGACGGCAGGACGGCGCCGAGCAGCGCCGACGCCTGCTGGCCGGAAGAAGCGGTGGAATCCAGCTTGGGCATGGCCACGCCCCACCTTGAGGCAAAGCCCTTCAACGCCGCGTCGGTTCCGTCGCCGGTCTGCTCGGAATCGGCCAGTGTCTGCACCAGCGCTTCCACCTGCGAAGTCTGCTGCGCATAAGCGGCAAGCTGCGGCAGCAGGTCGTCGTCGCCCGCGATCAGCTTCCTGACCTTGGTCATATTCAGGCCTTCCGGCCCGAGCACCAGCGCCACCACGCTGGCGCCGCGGGGCAAATCCCATTCCGCGCGCGCGCCGGCTTTGGATGCCGGCATGACGATCAGGTCGCCATGTGTCTGCGAAATCACCAGCGCGGCGATTTCGCCCTTCTGCGCCAGGTGCGGCGAAAGGTGCACCGGGTCCCAGATCAGCCGCGCTCCCGGCGGCACCATGGAGGCATCGGAAATCGGCAGCGGACCGCCCTTCCACGGACAGGAAACGGACAGCTTGACTCTTCCCAGCGGCACGCTGCCCAGGCATCCCGGCGGCAGCGGGGCGGAAGGGGCGGTATCGGCGGCGCCGGCGGCCATTGCGCAACACAGCACACCCGCGGCGAGCGGCAGCACGATGCGGTTCACATTTTTAAGACGCGCCTGGGGGCGAAAAAGGCTACCCGCAAAATTGGGGGCGAGGGGTCAGGGCTTTCGGCGCGGGGGCCGGCGGGTTCGAAACCTGCCGGGCCTGTAATCCTGGGGGTGGCCGGCGAACTCCAGCCGGTACCTGATCCCCGATCCCTGACCCCCTTCTGCCTGCTACCTGAGCGCGCGGTCGGCACCCGACGGCAGCATCTGTTTTGCGCCCAAGGTGGCGCCCGGCGGCCCTGGACGGCCGGCGAATTTGATCTCCAGCACCGCGTTCTTTTCGAAGTGCACTTCCGCGCCTCTCGAAATCAAGTTGGAGAATACCGACCACGCCAAGCCGTAGTAGCCCATCGCCATACCCACGTAGGGCGAGGCTTGCGAAATCGCCATGCCCACGAGGCCGAGTCCAAGGCCGCCGCCCAGCGTGCGCTTTTCCACCAGGCCGCGCCCTCCCTGGTTGACCGCACCTGTGCCCAACTTGCTGGGCATGCCCGCGTCCAGATCCGCCGAACGGCTGGCCACGATCCACGAGAGCAGCGGCGCGATGAAGCGTGTCTTCGGCTCGCTGGCCTTCACGCCGCCTTCGGAATCGGTTTTCACTAGCTCCCCGCCGCCAGCCTCGGCCGCGGCCAGCACGACCTGCCTGTGCTGTTCGACCGGCGAGGCGGGGCGCAGGGCCGCCGCTTCCGTCGGCAGTTCCACCTTGGAAAACGTGAAACGAAGCCGGCCGCCGCGATGGAACCAGCGCGCCCGCCGCGTCACCAGTACCGCTCCCTCCAGGCGAGTGCCTTCCGGCAGCACCAGTTTGTGTCCGGCGGCGAAAACGGGCTCGGTGAGGACCGCTTCCACCGCGTCCCCCTGTTTGGCGCTGCCCGAATCCAGCGGCGTGAGCAGCCGGGCGGCAATCACGCTATCGGGCGGCGGATCGCCGCCCAGCGCGGCCGAGGCTTCCGCCGGAACCGGTTCCGCACCGAACGAGAGTGGCCGGCTCAACTCCGCATCGAAGCGCGTACCGCGGGCCACCTGCTGCGGGTGGTAGGGCAGCTTGCTCATGGCGAAATCCCCCAGCCGCTCCATCTTGCCGGGGGCATGCACCATGTCGGTCACACGCTCGACGCGCCCGTTCACCTGTTCCTTGATCCGCCCCTCCAGCTTCTGCCGCGTGCCGGCATTCGGGTCCGCCGCCGGCGGCTGCTTGGGCTGCTTCTTGCGGTGCTCGAAATAAATAGTATTCAGGCCGGCGGTGGCGGCCGTGCTTAGCGGCATGGCCCGGCCGTCCGGCAGGCGCAGCGAACCGAATTCCACCAGCGAAATTTTCAGCGGCGTGAAATCGCCGCGCATCATGGCGCGCGCCCGCTCCCATTTCTTCACCGGCTGGGTGAGGGCCACCATACCCGTGACCACCGCGCCCGCCGGAATGACTTCACGGTCGAAAGCGTACACCGGCTCGATCACTTTGGCCGTCACCGCCTGGCCTTGGCGCTTTGGAAACCGCTTGGTAACGTACAGGCGAAGCGGCGTTCCCGCCGGCACACTCAGACGGACGGTGGCATTGGCCGCCGGGCTCGTTTGCCCCCAGGCACAAGCGCCGGAAAACAGCAGGCAGCAAGCCGTTCTTCCTATTCCCCTCGGCATGACAGGCCTCCCTTGGGCGTCTCGCCGCCGGCCCCCCGCGCGCGGCGGCTCAATGGAATCCATCTTACCGCTTAGGCCCGCCCACCGCCGTCTAGCCGCAGCGGCGGTCGTGCCGGCATTCCCGCCGGCTCCGGAATGCCGGCTCGGAAGCCGGCAGGCAAGCTGGAAGCTTGCGCTACGGCCAGCCAACCCCTGTCTACAATGAAAGCTGAATGCCCGCGCCGCGCTTGGAACTGCGTTCCGTTTCGAAAACTTATGCCAATGGAGGCCAGCCGGTCGAGGTGCTGCACGAAATTTCGTTTGCCGCCGAAGCGGGCGCGGTGACGGCGCTGGTGGGGCGCAGCGGCTGCGGCAAAACCACGCTCCTCAATCTGGCGGGCGCCATGGATTTTCCCACCGCGGGCGAAGTGCTGATCGACGGGTCGCGTCACCTCCGGCCTGTCCGAGCCCGAACTGACCGCCCTCCGCCGCCGGCGCATTGGCTTCGTTTTTCAATTCTTCCAGCTGCTCCCCACGCTCACCGCGCTCGAAAACGTGGAACTGCCGCTGCTGCTGGCCGGCGCGCGCCAGAGCCTGGAAACGGCGCGCGAGCGGCTGCGCTGGGTGGGCCTGGAAGACAAGGCCGCCAGCTTCCCCTACCAGCTTTCCGGCGGCCAGATGCAGCGCGTGGCCATCGCCCGCGCGCTGGTGCATTCGCCCGACCTGCTGATCGCCGACGAGCCCACCGGCAACCTGGATAGCGCCAGCGGCGCGCAGGTGCTGGAGCTGATCCGCGAGAGCGCGGCCCGCTACGGCGCCACCGTGCTGATGGCCACGCACAGCGCCGAAGCGGCGGCCATCGCCGAGGTGCGCGTCAGCCTGCGCGACGGGCGCATTCAGGCCGTTGAGCGCGCATGAAGCTCCTGCGCCGGCTCATTCTGCGGCCGCTCCGCCGCGACCGCCTGCGCACCGCGCTCACCGTGCTGGCGGTGGCGCTGGGAGTGGCCGTGGTGGTGGCCATCGACCTGGCCGGCGATGCCGCCACCGGCTCCTTCCGCTCCTCGCTCGAAACGCTGGCGGGCAAGACCGACCTGGAAATCCTGGCCAACGGCGGCATCGCGGAGAGCTGGTTCGGCAAGCTGGCCGCCCTGCCGGTGAACGCGAAATTCTCGCCGGTGATGGTGGGGGAGGCGGAGATCCCGGGCATCGGCTCGGTTCCGCTTTACGGCATGGACTTGCTGGGCAAGGACAGCCTGCTGGTCTCCCGCGCGCTGGCCGGACGCGTGAAGAGCGTTCGCATCGCTGGGCGCGAGCAGGCCTTCCCCGGCGTGGAAACCGGCATTGAAACAATCGATGCGCCGGGCGAATTCGTGGTCCTCGATATCGCCGCGCGCGCAGCAGGCGCTGGGGCGGTACGGGCGGCTGGACCGCATCGACGTTACCGTGCTCCCGGGCGAGGACCTGGCGCGCGTGGAGCGGGCCATCCGCGCGGCGCTGCCGCCGTCGTTTCTGGTGTCGCGGCCGGGCACGCGCAGCGACGAAAACCAGCGCATGCTGCGCGCCTTCCGCTGGAACCTGCGCGTGCTCAGCTACATTTCGCTGGTGGTGGGCGCGTTCCTGATCTACAACACCATCGCGGTGAGCGTGGTGCGGCGGCGCGCGGAAATCGGCGTGCTGCGCGCGCTGGGCGCGGGCAGGGCGGCGGTGCTGTGGCTGTTTCTGGCGGAAGCGCTGCTGCTGGGCGCGGCGGGCGGGATTGCTGGGCGTGGCGCTGGGGCGGCTGCTGGCGGGAGCGACGGTGCGGCTGATCGCCGGGACCGTGAACGCGCTCTACACCACCAGCCGGCCGGCGGCGGTGGCGCTCGGCTGGAGCGAGGCGCTGCTCGGAGTGGGGATCGGCGCGGTGGTGGCGTTGCTTCTCGGCGCTGGCGCCGGCGCGCGAAGCCATGCGGGTTTCGCCCGTGCAGGCCATGGGCCGCGGGCGAACACGAGCACCGCGCGCGCCTGCGCTGGCGGCGCGGTCTGGCGTGGGCGGCGGGACTGGCGCTGGCGGCCATCGCCTGCTCGCGCGCGGCGCCGCTCGATGGCAACCCGGTGGGCGGCTACGCGGCCGCGCTGCTGGCCATCGCCGCCACGGCGCTGGCCGCACCGGCCGCTGGTGCTGGGGGTGACGCGGCTGGCGCGGCCGACGCTCGGCACGCGCGCGGAAAGCCTGCTGGCCGGGCGCAGCCTGGCGGCCTCGCTGGCGCGCACTTCCGTGATGGTGGCCGCGCTGGCTACGGCGATGGCGATGATGGCCAGCGTCGGCATCATGGTGGGCAGCTTCCGCGAAACCGTGGCGCTGTGGCTGGACGTGCAGCTGCGCGCCGATCTCTACGTGCGCCCGGCGGTGCCCTCGGCCGCGGGCGAATACCCGCCGCTCGCATAGCTCGATCCCCGCGCTGATCGCCGGCATTCCCGGAGTGGCGGCGGTGGACGATTTTCACGCCGTGGAACTGCACTACCGCGGCGGCCGGGCCACCTTCGGCGGCGGCAACCTGGACATCGTGCGCCGCTATGGCAGGCTGCGCTTCCTGCCGGGCGAGGATCGCGACGCCATCCTGCGCAGCCTGCCGGGCCGCGACCGCGCCATCGTCAGCGAGCCGTTCGCCAACCTCTACGGCGTGCGCGCGGGCGACATGCCTCCGCTTGCCGCTGGGCGACCGCGAAGCGCAGGCTCGAAGTGGCCGGCATCTACTACGAATATTCCAGCAGCCAGGGCTACGTGGTGGTGGACCGCTCCACCTTCCTGCGCTATCTGCCCGGCGCGGCGCCGACCAACGTGGCGGTGTACCTGGCGCCGGGCGCGGACGCGGCCCGGGTGCAGCACGAAATCCAGGCGCGCACGGCGGGCCGCGGCGTGGCCGTGCCGCCCAACCGCGAACTGCGCCGCGCCGCCATCGAAATCTTCGACCGCACTTTCGCCATCACCTGGGCGCTCGAAGCGGTGGCCATTCTGGTGGCCATGCTGGGCGCGGCCAATTCGCTGCAGGCGCTGGTGCTCGACCGGCGGCGCGAACTGGCGCTGCTGCGCTACCTGGGCGCATCGGCGGCGCAGGTGCGGCGCATGATCCTCACGGAAGCGGCGATGCTCGGCGGCATGGCGATTGGGGTGGGCCTGGCGCTGGGGTCGGTGCTCTCGCTGCTGCTGATTTTCGTGGTCAACAAGCAGAGCTTCGGCTGGACCATCCAGTTTCACGCCCCCGGCGGCCTGCTGGCCGGGGCGCTGGCGCTGGTGTGGGTGGTGACCGTGGCGGCCGGGTATTATCCGGCGCGCATGGCCGTGCGCATGGACCCGGCGGAAACAATTCACGAAGAATAGCTCCGAATTCGCATTTTTTTCGTTAAAATTCTCATATGCAAGGTAACCCGAAAGTCATCGCCGCGCTGAACGAAGCCTTGAAAGAAGAGCTGACGGCGATCAATCAATACTTCCTGCACGCGGAGATGTGCGAGAACTGGCATTACGACAAGCTGGGCAGCTTCATTAAGAAGCAGTCCATCGACGAGATGAAGCATGCCGAGGTGCTGATCGAGCGCATTCTTTTTCTGGACGGCTCGCCCAGCCTGACGGAGCTGATGAAGCTCACGGTGGGGCGGAACGTGCGCGAGCAGATCGAGAGCGACCTCAAGCTGGAAATCGACGCGGTCGGCCTTTACAACCGGGCCATCCAGACGGCGCGCGACGAAGGCGACAACGCGTCGCGCGAGCTGTTCGAGCGGTTGTTGAAAGACGAAGAATCGCACGTGGACTGGCTGGAAGCGCAACTCTACCAGATGGGCGAGATCGGCTACGAGCGGTATTTGAGCCAGCAGATTAGAGAGAAGTAGGCTGATCGGTCGCCGCCCGCCGTAGCGCAAGCTTCCAGCTTGCCTGCCGGCTTCCAAGCCGGCATTCCCGGCGCCCGCGGGAATGCCGGCGGGGCGGAACCGAGGGTGAGCGGACCGCCCTACACCACCCGGTCCATCTCCAGAAATTCGCGGATGTGGGGGTGGTCGGATTTCTCCAGGTCGGCCACCGGGCCGAAGAAGATCACGTTGCCTTCGAACAGCACCACCACCCGGTCGGCCACCTTGTACATCAGGTCCAGGTCGTGCGTCACCACCACCGAGGTCAGGGCCAGCTGCCGTTTCAGCCGCAGCATGAGGTCGCCCAGGTGGTCGGACATGATGGGGTCCACCATGGTGGTGGGCTCGTCGTAGAGAATGCATTGCGGCTGCGCGGCCAGGGCGCGGGCGATGGCGACGGCGCGCTTATAGCCGGTGGAAAGGTCGGAGGGATAGGCGTCGCGGGCTTCGGGAATGTCCACCATCTCGAGCAGGCCGCGCACCACCTCTTCCTTGTTCTGCTCGTCGTAGTCCTCGCGCAGCTCGAGCGAAAACAGGACGTTCTCCGCCACCGTCATGGAGTCGAACAGGGCGCCGGACTGGAACACCATGGTGACTTTCCTGCGGATGCGGCGCAACTCGGGCTCGGCGAAATCGGTGATGTCTTCGTGGGCGACGATGACGCGGCCGCTATCCGGCTTGAGGAATCCCATGATGTGGGAAAGGGTGACGGACTTCCCTACCCCGCTGCGGCCGATGATGGCCACGGTCTCGCCGGGATTGACGTGAAAGTTGCAATCGACCAAAACCGGGTGATCGAACGTCTTATAGACGTGCCGGAATTCGATGTAGTGCGGGTAGGGATCACTGGGCAGCATATCCGGACCAATCTTCAGGGGTGTTAACGTTCTGGAACGGGCGCATTTCCGCAACCGGGAAACGGACCACGCGCAGGCCTTCGAGCGCGGCGGTGACTTTGCGCACGCCGGCGCGGAAAGCGGCCTCCACGGGATCGCGCGCGCGCAGGTGGTAGACCGCGCACAGCGGTTCCAGGAGGCCGGAGGGGCCGGCGGGCACCAGGGCATCGGCGGCGGAGGCTTCGGCGGCTTCGAGCAGGCCGAGGAGGAAAGGCGCGGTCAGTTCCGGCATGTCGCAGGCCACGATCAGGTTCCAGTCGGCAGCGGTATCGCCGAGCGCGGTGAGAATGCCGCCCAGCGGCCCCTCGCCGGGATAAAGATCGGGGATGGCGCGATATCCGGGGGCAATCGCGGGATGCCCCACCAGCACAGCGTTTCCGGCGGCCTGTTCCACGGCGCGCGCCACGGCGTGGGCCAGGGTTTGGCCGCGAAACGGCAGCAGCGCCTTGTCCCGCCCCATGCGCGAACTGCGGCCGCCGGCCAGCACGTAGCCCGACCGATTCACATGGAAATGATACCATTGGACATAACCGCGGGCCCGGGGACCGGCGCTCGAAATTTGCGGAACATTTCGATGCGGATTTGTTTTATAATACTTCTGGCCGGAATTCTCCAGGCGGCGGACGCGCAGCCGGAGGGCCAGCGCGTCGTGTCCGTGGTTCGCGCGGATCCGCATACGGGCCGGCTGGTGAGGAGCGTGACGGTAACGCCCAGAACGGTGGTGCAAAAACCGGTAGCCGCCGCGGTGATCGCGCCGCGCGTGGCTCCGTCCGTTGCAGCTTCCGCCCCGCCCGCCGCAGCGGCGCCCAAAGGCCTGAACGAGGCGGTGGAGCAGGCAGCCGCGCGGCATGCGCTTCCCGCCGAGCTGCTGCACTCCGTCATTCGCGTGGAAAGCAATTACAATCCCAATGCGGTTTCGCCTAAGGGCGCGCTGGGGCTGATGCAGCTGATCCCGGAGACGGCGCGGCGCTTCGGCGTGGGCGACGTCTTCAATCCGCTGGAAAACCTGGAAGGCGGCGCGCGGTATCTCCGCTACCTGCTGGATTTGTACGGCGGCAATTATCCGCTGGCCCTGGCCGCGTATAACGCCGGGGAGGGAGCGGTGGCGAAATATGGCGGCGTGCCGCCGTACCGCGAAACGCAGAATTATCTCCTGCTGGTGAAGAAGCAACTGGATAAAGCACTGGGAGTTCCCCATGTGGCACCGCCTCCGCCCGCGCCGCCCGCGCCGGATGGGGCTGCGCACATCGAGCAAATCGTGGAAACGGACGGCAGCGTGCGGTACGTCTCGCGAAAGTAGGCCTCATGAAGCGGACAGCGGCGTTAGCGCTTTTGAGAAACAGGGGGTCGAAGGGGCTAACCCGCGTTAGCACTTTGCTGGCGCTTGCGGCCATCATCCTGGCGGGCCAATCCTCCAATCCGCCGCTGCGCTCGGTAACCGCGATTCGCCACTGGGCCCTGTCCGAAACCACGCGGGTGGCGGTGCAAGTATCGGGCGAATTCGAGTTTCGTTACGACCGCCTGCACAACCCGGAGCGGGTGTATTTCGACATCCTCAATTCGCGGCCGCGCCTGGATTCGCGTCGCTTTTACAAAGCCGCGTTCGACGATAAGCTGGTGACGGGCGTGCGCGTGGCCGAGACAATCCCGGGGGTGACGCGCATCGTGCTGGACCTCACCGGCCCGGTGGAAATCACCACTTCCACGCTCACCAATCCCGACCGTCTCATGATTGAGCTGCGCCCGGCCGCGGCAGCGGCGCCGGCCACATCGACGGCCGAGGCTGGCGCGAATCCGGCGCCGGTTCCAATGCCCGCGCCTGAGACCGCTCCCGCCACCATGCCCGCGGCGCCGGCGGTAAGCACGGGCGCTTCGTCCACATCCGCGGTGGCTGCGCCGCCGGCCGGCCCCGCACCGAAACCCGCGGCCAAGCCGGCCGCCCCTGCGGTAAGCACGGCCGCTTCGTCCACGTCCGCGGTGGCTGCGCCGCCGGCCAGCCCCGCGCCGAAACCCGCGGTCAAGCCGGCCGCCCCTGCGCTGGCTCCGGCGCTGGCGACGGAGACCTCCACGCCGCCGGCCGCCGCGCCCGCAAAAGGCGACGCGGCCCAGGTGGAAATTCCCAAGGCCGCGCGGCACACCAGCAACGGCAGCACGTCACTGGTGCGGGCGCTCGGTTTGAAAATCGGCAAGGTGGTGATCGACCCCGGGCACGGCGGGCACGACCAGGGCACCACCGGTCCGAAGGGGTTGCTGGAAAAGGACGTGGTGCTCGATGTGGCGTTGCGGCTGGGCAAGCTGATCGAGGATCGCATGGGCGCGGAGGTGGTCTACACGCGCACGGACGACACCTTTATTCCGCTCGAAGGCCGCACGGCGATGGCCAACGACCAGAAGGCCGACCTGTTCCTCTCCATTCACGCCAACTCCTCTTCGGTGCCGCACATTTCCGGGGTCGAAACCTTCTTTCTGAACCTGCCCGATTCCCACGACAAAGATGCCACGGACGTGACGGCGCGCGAAAACGCCAGCTCGCAAAAGTCGATTTTCGAGCTGCAGAGCCTGATCCAGAAGATCACGCTCAACGACAAGCTGCAGGAATCGCGCGAATTCGCCGGCCGCGTGCAGGCTTCCCTCTTCGCCTTTTCGGCGCGCAGTTTCCCCGGCGAAAGGAACCGGGGGGTGAAGAAGGCGCCGTTCGTAGTGCTGATCGGCGCGCACATGCCTTCGGTGCTGGCGGAGATCGGGTTCCTCAGCAATCCGCGCGAGGAGGCGCTGCTGCGCAAGCCCGAGTACCGGCAGAAACTGGCGGAAGCGCTGTACCGCGGCGTGGCCCGGTACGCCGAAGGCCTGAGCCATTTTCAAGTGGCCAAGGCCGGAAACTAGAGCCGCCGGCGCCGTATCGTATCATACGGTTTCATGCCCATAGACCCTTCCGCCACCGTGGCCGCCACCGCGCGGGTCCATCCGGATGCCGTCATCGGGCCTTGCGCCCGCATCGGAGAGTTCTGCGTGATCGAAAGTGACGTCGCCATCGGCGCGGGCTGTCTGCTCGAGCCATACGTCTACGTCAAGCGCTGGACCACGCTGGGGGAGCGCAACGAAATCTCCGCCGGCACGGTGCTGGGGACCGACCCGCTGGACAAGGGCTTCTCCGGCGAGCGCAGCTATCTGCGCATCGGCAACGGCAACAAGATCCGCGAGCATTACACCATTTCGCGCGGCACGGCGCCGGAATCGGTGACGGAAATCGGCGACGGGAATTACATTATGACCTCCGGCCACATCGCCCACAATTGCAAGCTGGGCAGCCACATCGTGGTGGCAAGCTGCGCTCTGTTGGCCGGCTACGTGGAGGTGGAGGACCAGGCGTTCATTTCGGGCGGCGTGGTGGTGCACCAGTTTTCGAAGATCGGACGGCTGGCCATGATCGGCGGGAACACGCGCGTGAACAGCGATGTGCCGCCGTTCTTCCTATACTCCGGATTCAACGTGGAGGCCAAGGGATTGAACGTGGTGGGGCTGAAGCGGGCCGGCTACAAGGCGTCGCAGGTGGCGGCGCTGAAGAAGGCCTACCAGCTGCTCTTCCGTTCCGGCCTGAAACTGGAGGAGGCGCTGGCGCGTATTGAAAGTGAGGTGCCCACACCGGAAACCCTGCACCTGGCCGGGTTTGTGCGGCGCAGCCAGCGCGGCATTTGCCGGGAATGAAGGCCGGGAGGATAATCGTGGCATGAGCGCCCTGCCCACCAGCCCACTGGTTTCCGTCGAGGAATACATGCACACCGACTACGAGCCGGACTGCGATTACGTGGACGGCGAGCTGGAGGACCGGAACGTGGGGGAAAAAGACCATGCCAAGTTGCAACTGGCGATTCTCCTTTATTTGCATGAAAGACGCGAACAGTGGGGTATCTTCGCCATCCAGGAAGTACGGGTGCAGGTCTCACCTACCCGTTTCCGCGTCCCGGACCTGTGCGTATTCGCCGGCCCGGAACCGGATGAGCAGATCTTCCGGCGCCCGCCGTTCCTCTGCATCGAGATCCTCTCGCCGGAAGACCGCATGAGCCGGATGCAGAGGAAAATCGACGACTACCTGAAATTCGGCGTGGCGTACGTGTGGGTGCTGGATCCGCAGACGCGGGGGGCATGGGTCTACACGGCGGATGGAATGCGCGAGGTTCGGGACGGCGTTCTGCGGACGCAGGGGCCGGATATCGCGGTGCCGCTCTCCGCGGTTTTCGCGGCGTGAGGCGATCAGGGTGATTGCGCGCCGCAAATTCGTGCTGGCGGGCCTGGCGGCGATGGCGCGGGCGCAGGTGACCATCGATCCGCGGCCGAAGGCGGCGCCGGCGAAAAACGCGCCCACCAGCGCGGATATCCGCGTGGAAACCACCCTGGTGCTGATTCCGGTATCGGTGAACGATCCTTTGAACCGGCCGGTGACGGGCCTGGAAAAAGAGAATTTCCGGATCTTCGACGACAAAGTGGAGCAGAAGATCACGGCGTTCGCCATGGAAGACGAACCGGTGGCGGTGGGGCTGGTATTCGACACCAGCGGCAGCATGGGGGAAAAGCTGAGCCGGTCGCGCATGGCCGCCAGCGAGTTTTTCAAAACCAGCAACGGAGACCAGGACGAGTTTTTCCTGGTGGAGTTCGACGATGTGCCGCGCCTCGAAGTGCCGCTGACGCGGGAGACGGGGCGCATCGAAAACCAGCTGATCTTTTCGCGCTCGCACGGCTCCACGTCGCTGCTGGACGCCATCCTGATGGCGCTGCACGAAATGAAGAAATCGCAGATGCGCAAGAAGGCGCTGCTGATCATTTCCGACGGCGGCGATAACCACAGCCGCTACTCGCCGCGGGAAGTGGAAAACGTGGTGAAGGAAAGCGACGTGCTGATCTACGCCATCGGCGTGTTCGGCGGGGCCCGGACGCCGGAAGAAATGAGCGGGCCGGAGTTGCTGAACCACGTCGCGGAATCGACCGGCGGGCGGCTGTACGAGGCGCTGCCGGCGGACCTGCCCGACATCGCGCGCAAAATCGGCATCGACCTGCGCAATCGCTACGTGCTGGGATATTCGCCCGCGGGCCAGGCGCACGACGGCAAATACCATCAGCGTGGAGGTCAAAGTTGTGCCGCCGCGCGGATTGCCCAAGCTGCAGCCGCACTGGCGCACGGGATACTACGCGCCGGCGGAGTAGCGGGAGAATGCCGGCTTGGAAGCGGGCATGGCCGCCCGGAGGGGAACGTCGGGCGCCTACTTGGATTTACGGACGATTTTGCGGCCCAGCACGGGGATGTAGCGGTAGTAGCAGCGGTGGCAGCGATGGACGCCGATGCCGAGCAGGTTGAGAAACCGCTCGAACCGCGTTCGCGGCCGCGACAACCGCACCTGCGTGTCCTTGCACTTGGGGCACACCACGTCTTTGAGGATGGGGCGGGAGTGCATGCGCCGGCTTTGCCTGGGGGTAGAACCGGCTTCCGGTTGGGCGGCAGGCTCCGGCGGGGTTTCGGCGGGCGGGTCGATCTCGACGTCAGAGTCGCCTTCGGCGGGCTCGGGCGCTTTCGAAGGCGCGGAAAAAGGCGTGGCGTGCCGGACCGTCGGCGGATGGATGACCGGCGGCGCGGTGCCCGCAAAAGCCTCCAGCGGCTGGGGGGACTGAACGGCACCGGCGCGGGCGGTGGTGCCGGCGCCGGAACCGGCGCGACTTGTATGCCGCCGGTTTCCGGGGAAAACTGCTTCGCCATGACGTGCAGCAGCCGGACCTCGGTCAGGATCTTCTGGAAATCGGGCGCCGTCTCCCGTTCCGCCGACAGGCAGCGCTCGGCCAGGCGCATGGCGGCCGCGCGCACCGCCGAGGGGCCTTTCAGCACCGCCGGTTTGGACGCCACCAGCCGCATTTCCTCGCCGGCCGCCGCCCGCCCCGTGAGCATGGAGTATAGAGCGCCGCCGAAACCCGACAGATCGTCCAGAGGGTCGGGATATCCGCGCCGCTCGGCCGTCAGCAGGCTGGCTTCGGAGGAACGAATCACGATGTGGGATGGATCGACCGCGCCGTGGACCCGCCCGTCCTGGTGCAACTCACGCAGCGCGGCGGCGATATCGGTGGCATGCCGCAGAGCCGGTTCCAGGGCCAGGGGCCCCCGCTCCAGGATCTGCGCGAGCCTCTGCCCGCCCTGACGCCCGCGCGAGGATTCGAAGGCTAACGGCACTACCACCCTCAGCTGGCTTTGCGTTCTTCAGCGCCGGTCGCGAAAGTCGACTGCAACGAATCGAGCGCTTCCACCACCCGTTCCACCAGATCGTCGGTTTGAGTCATGGCGGTGCGGGCCGATTCCAGGGCCGCACCCTGGGTTTTCAATGTCCGTTCGACGCCGCGAATGTCGCGCGTGACCGAGTCGCGCAGAGCCGCCGCGTCTCCATCCCAGGCATCCAGGCTCTCCTCAAATTTCTCCAGCCGCTCCAGGGCCGAGGTCACGGCCAGGTCGATGCGCGACACTTTTTCGCTCAAAAGCGCGAACGCGCGGTCCAGCCGCGCCGTGGCGGGGTCGTCGTAATCCGCGAAGCGCCGCTCCGGCCTGCCGTCGGACGCGCGGGCCTGCGCCGGCAACCCGCCTTCGCGAACCGCTTTGAGCACCTCGCTGGCAATCCGCTCCACGGAGGCGATGGACCGTTCCTGCTCTTCCAGGCGGTTCGCCATGCGCGATTCCAGGGCATTGATTTCGCTCCGCCCGGGGTCGGCCGGCGTCGGACCGGCAGGCGCAGCCACCACCGCCAGCGCCGCGCCGCCGGTCGATACCGAAGACGACGGCTCGATGGCCGCGCCGCGGCGGGCCGCGGAAGCCAGCAGCGACAATTCCAGTTGCAGCCGCTGCGCGCTGGCAAAGCGGCCTTCCGGGCACTTGGCCATGCAGCGCGCCAGCAGGCGGTCCACCAGGGCGCTGCCGTAGGGCTTCGGTTCTTCGTTCAGCAGCGTTTCGTCGAGGGCCTGAGGAGTGTCCGCCGCGAACGCCGGAATGCCGGTGAACATCTCGTACACGATGGCGCCGAAGGAGAATATATCGCTGCGCTTATCGGCGGCCTCGCCCAGTACGACTTCGGGCGCCGTATAAGGAGTGATGCCGGATTCGGCGGCGGGCCGCAACTCCACGCCCGAGCCCGCCATCGCGATCGCCGCCGGCGTCAATGAGCCATGGACTTCGCCTCTACCGTGCCACTGCGCCAGCCTTTCCGCGATGCTCACGGCCAGTTGCAGAGCTTCCGCCGCCTGCATCGGGCGGCCGCTCATTCGCTCGGCCAGAGTTTGAAAAGTCATCATAAGACCTCGTGCAGGAGTAACCATAACCTGGACATCTTCAGTAAATCAGGATTATGTTTTGGAGACAAGTACTCCCTGATAAGAAGGGTCCTAGGGGTCCGATATCGGTACCTGATATCCAGGGTAAAGAAGAGCGACAATGGAGGCCGCTCTACGCTCAGGCGCGACCGCATTTTCCATTTTCGCTATCCTTGGGTAGTAGAGTAATACCCTCGAAGGATAATTCGCGATGGACCGCCGCCAGTTTCTAACTCAATCCGTGGGGACAGCCTCGCTGCTGGCCCAAACCAATAGTCCTAAAACCGGCCGTCAAAATATTCTTCACATCATGACGGACCAGCAGCAATGGGCCACCATTGCCGGGCGCTCCGGCTGCCGCACGCCCCATCTCGACCGGCTGGCGCAATCGGGCATGCTGTTCGAGCGGTCCTATACCCCCAGCGCCGTCTGCTGCCCGGCCCGCGCCATGATCCTTTCCGGCGCTTACCACTGGCACAACGGCGTGTACAACCAGATTCACTCCGCGCCGTCGGTGCACCGCGACATGAATGCCGACGTGGTGCTGTATTCGAACCGCCTGCGCGACGCCGGATACCGCATGGGCTACGTGGGCAAATGGCACGCCAGCTGGGTGCGATGCCCGGCCGATTTCGGCTACGAAATGTCCGCCGTGAACAGTTGCGATCCGGCCATCCTGCGCCAATACGACCTCAACCCCGACCGCGTCGAAACTCCTTCCGAAAAGCTGCGCCAGACCGCTTTGCGCCTGATCCAATGGCCGGGTGACAAGCCGTCGCCGGCGTGGGGCTACATGGAGGGACCGGTAGAGGCCACGCCGGAATGGCGCATCGCCGAATCTGCCGTGCGCATGCTGCGCCGCTTCGCCAAAGACTCGCGGCCGTGGCTGCTCGAAGCTCAGTTTGTCCAGCCGCACGACCCCTACTTCCCGCTGAAGCAGTACCTGAACCGCTACGACCCGGCTTCTATCCCCGTGCCCGCCAGCTTCCACGACACGTTTGCCGGCAAGCCCGGCCTGCACCGCCGCGAATCCGGAACCTGGGGTAACGTAACCGAAGCCGACTACCGCCAGAGCCGCGCCTGCTACTACGCGTCGGTGGAACAACTGGACGCGCAAATCGGCCGCATTCTGGACGCCCTCGATGAGAGCGGGCAGCGCGACAACACCATCGTGACGTTCACCACCGACCACGGCGACATGGTGGGCAATCATCGCATGTGGATCAAGGGCTGGATCCCCTACGAGGAGACATATCGCATACCGCTGATTGTGCGCTGGCCGGGCCGCATCCAGCCCGGCTCCAGAACCAGCCGGCTGGTGCAAACCCACGACCTGGCCCATACCTACGTGGCCGCCGCGGGCGCCCGGCCGCTTCCCTTCGCCGACGGCCGCGCGCTCCAGCCGCTCTTCGACAATCCCGCCGCGCCCTCCTGGCCGGACCAGATTATGTGCGCTTATTACGGCGGCGAATTTCTGTACACGCAACGCATCGCCATCACCGACCGCTTCAAATACGTGTTCAACGGTTTCGACATCGACGAGCTGTACGACCTGGAGCGCGATCCCGAGGAGATGCACAACGCCATCGAGGACGCCGATTACGCGAAATATGCCGCCGACATGCAGGCGCGCTTATACGAGATGATGGCGGCCGTCGAGGACCCGTACGGCACCCCGCCCGGCTGGCACCAGTCCGGCAATCGCCCGGACAGGTATGGGGCGCCGCGATATTTGCCGCGAGGGAAACGGCTGGGCTGAGGACACGGCGGACGAGCGAATCGCGGGCGCTGGAGGACAGGCCTTTCGGCCTGTCATGCCGGGCTTCCGCCCGGCATGCGGCGGGCGAAAGCCCACCGCGCGGCGCCAAAGCACCGCCCCACGATCGCTCACGCCTTGCCGGCCACCTTCCGGAAAAAGTCGAGCGACTGCGCGGCGCATGCGGGCCAGCGGAACCGTTCCGCCCGTGCACGGCCGCGCATGGCCAGCTCGGCCCTCAGCGCCGCGGAATCGAGCAGGCGGCGCAATCCCTCCCGCAGCTCCGGGGCGCTGCGCGGATCCACCAGCACCGCGGCATCGCCGGTCACCTCGGGCAGAGAGGAAACGTTGGACGTGATCACGGGCACCCGCGCCGCCATTGCCTGCGCCACCGGGAATCCGAAACCTTCGTAGAGCGACGGGTACGCGAACACGGTGGCGGCGGCGGTGAGGGGAGCCAGGTCGGCTTCGGGAACGTACCCCAAATAACGGATGGCCGAGAGCCGCGCTTTAGTCTCCGCCCGCGCCCAGCCCGAAGGCCCGACGACCACCAGCTCAAATTCCTCGCGCAGGGATTGCGGCAGCCCGGCGTAGGCATCGAGCAGCGCGTCCACGTTCTTGCGCGGCTCGATGGTCCCGATGAACAGAACGAACGGGCGGCGCAGGCCGTAGCGCGCGCGCACCGTTTCCACGGCGGCGGGATCGGGATCGAAAAACGATTCGGCGATGCCGGGATAAATGACGGTGATTCGTTCCGGCTTCAGGCCGAGGACGCGGACGGCATCGTTCCTGGTGCACTCGGAAATGGCGATCAGGCCGGCGGCTCCGCGCACCAACTCGGCGAAGCTGCGCTCGGCGCGCAGGTTGGCGGAAGGATGCAGCTCCGGCATCAGCCAGCAGGTCATGTCGTAAACCGTCGCGGTCACCAGGCGGCGCCGCGGGGGGCGATGGATCAGGGTGCCGGCATGGAAGATATCGGCGCCGGGGGCCATCCAGTCCAGCACCGGCAGGGGCGTGTAATTGGCCAGCGCCAGCGCGGCCAGGCCGCGAAATGTGCGCCAGCGGCCGGCCACCGAAGCCTGGTGCGACAGCGCGCCCAGGTCCCGCAGCGGCGGGAAGGCGCCGACCACGCCCGCGCCCGCCTGCCGCCGCAGGTGCGTGATCCAGTGATAGAGATAGTTCTTAACTCCGGCACTGCGCACCAGCAGCGGCACCGCGTCAATCACCACGCGCATGGTTCTTAGTATGTGCTAAACTACCCGTTTATGACACTCTCCGCCGCGCGGCACCATCGGCATCACCATCGTGCCCTCACGCGACGGGTGGTGTTCTGATTGGGATTTACACCGAAACTGGAGATGACGCCCGCCGCAAAACTGGCGGGCTTTTTTATTTTGGCGCACACGATGAATCTGGATTTTCGAAAGTCGGACGGCCTCATCACCGCCGTCATTCAGGACCACGCCTCCGGCCGCGTCCTGATGGTCGGCTACATGAACGAGGAGGCGTTTCGCCGCACCGTCGAGACCGGCTTCGCCACTTTCTACAGCCGCTCGCGGCACAAGCTCTGGCTCAAGGGCGAAAGCTCCGGCCACCGCCTGGTGGTGAAGGAAATCTCCACCGATTGCGACCGCGACGCGCGTGCTGGTGAAGGTGGAGGCGCTCGGCCCGGGCGTCTGCCACGAAGGCTACGAGAGCTGCTTCTTCCGCCGCCTGGAAAACGGCGAGTGGAAGGTCGCCGAGGAGCGCGACCTACGATCCCGCCGCGGTCTACGGAGGCAAGGCATGAAGCTCAAGCTGGGCATTCCCAAGGGCAGCCTGGAAAACGCCACCATCGATCTGTTCCGCCGCGCCGGCTTCGCCATCACCACCAGCAGCCGCTCCTATTTTCCGGCCATCGACGATCCCGAAATCGAGTGCATGCTGATCCGCGCGCAGGAGATGGCGCGCTACGTGGAAGACGGCATCCTGGACGCCGGCCTCACCGGCCGCGACTGGGTCGAAGAGAACGAGGCCGACGTGGTCGCCGTCGCCGACCTGATCTACGCCAAGCAGAGCTTCGGCAAGGTGCGCTGGGTGCTGGCCGTGCCGGAGGCCTCGCGATTTCCGATCGCGTGAAGGACCTGGAAGGCAAGATCATCGCCACCGAGCTGGTGGCCACCACCAAGCGCTACCTGGCCGCGCACGGCGTGACGGCCAAGGTGGAATTCAGTTGGGGCGCCACCGAAGTGAAGCCGCCGGTGCTGGCCGACGCCATCGTGGAAGTGACCGAGACCGGCTCCTCGCTGCGCGCCAACAAGCTGCAAGATCATCGACACCGTGCTCGAATCGAACACCCAGCTGATCGCCAACCGCGAGTCGTGGGAGGACGCCTGGAAGCGCCGCAAGCTGGAAGACATCAAGATGCTGCTCGAAGGCGCCATCAACGCGCTGGGCAAAGTCGGGCTGATGCTGAACGTGCACAAGAACGACCTGGCGGCGGTGCTGGCGCGTGCTGCCCGCGCTGAAGCGGCCCACCATTTCGCACCTCAGCGACGAGGAGTGGCTGGCGGTGAACACCATTCTGGACGAATCCACCGTGCGCGACATCATTCCGCGGCTGAAGCAGGCGGGCGGCGCAGGGCATCGTCGAATATCCGCTGAACAAGATCGTGCTGTGATTCGCATCCTCGAAAGCAAAGATGTCGGCCGCGCTGCTGGCGCGCAAGGCGGCGCGGCTCGGCGAGGCCGAAGCGGTGGTGCGGCCGATTCTGGAAGCCGTGCGGCGAACGCGGCGATCGAGCGCTTCTGGAATACGCGCGCCAGTTCGACGGCTTCGCGCGCAAGACGCGTGCGCGTGCCGAACCGCGAACTGGCAGAGCCGCCCGCGACGGCCTGTCGCCCGGACTTTCGCGCGCGCGGTCGAGACGGCGGCGGCCAACATCCGCGCCTACGCCGAGCGGCAGATGCCGCGCGAGTGGATCGCGCGAAGCTGCAGCCCGGCCTGCGGCTGGGCCAGATCGTGCGGCCGCTCGACACCGTGGCCGCCTACATTCCCGCGGGCCGCTATCCGCTGCCTTCCACCCTGCTGATGACGGTGGTTCCGGCGCAGGTGGCGGGCGTGCCGCAACATCTGCGTGGCTTCGCCCGCAGCCGGTGCCGGAGGTCTTCGGCACGGCGCGCGCTGCTGGGCGTCGACGCAGGTTTTCGAGATGGGCGGCGCGCAGGCCATCGCGGCCTTCGCCTTCGGCACGCGCACCGTGCCGCGCGCCGACCGCATCGTCGGCCCGGGCAACATCTATGTGGCCGCGGCCAAGAAGCTGCTGGCGGGCGAAGTGGGCATCGATTTCGTCGCCGGCCCCACCGAGATCCTGATCATCGCCGCCGAGGGCGATCCGCGGCACCTGGCGGCCGACATGCTGGCGCAGGCCGAGCACGATGTGGACGCTTCGGCCGTCCTGCTGACCACGTCGAAGCGCCTGGCCGCGGCGGTGGCCAAGGAAATCGAGCGGCAGCTTGCCGACTCTGCCCACCGCGCCGGTGCGCGCGCAAATCCATCGCGCGCAATTCAGCGCGATCGTGCTGGTGCGCTCGCTCGATGAGGCCGTCGAGATTTCCAACCGCTTCGCGCCCGAGCATCTGAGCATTCCCGACGACCGCGCTGCTCGCGCAGGTCCGGCACGCCGGCAGCGTCTTCGTCGGGCCGTTCAGCCCCGAAGCCGCGGGCGATTACGCCTCCGGCCCGAATCACGTGCTGCCCACCAGCGGCGCGGCGCGCATGCGCGGCGGGCTGTCGGTCGCCGATTACGTGAAGGTGATCTCGGTGCAGGACTATCGCCGCCGCGCTGGCGCGGCTGGCGCCCGCCATCACCACGCTGGCGCGCGCCGAAGGACTGGAAGCGCACGCGCGCTCGGTGGAGGTGCGAACCGGTGGCTCGCGATGAACCGCCAAGCTTCCCAAAGGCGCCATCAAGCCGCGCCCGGCCGTGCTGCGCCATGGCGCCCTATTCGCCGCCCACCGGCGGGCCGCGCCGGCAAGCTGCGCCTCGATTTCAACGAGAACACCGTGGGCTGCTCGCCGCGCGTGATCGACGTCTCTGCGCGCAGCGCTCGACGCCGGCGGCCTGGCCGTCTATCCCGAATACGGCGAGGCCAAAGCAAGCCGTGGCCGCCTACTTCCGCGTCGCGCCCGGAGCAGTTCCTGTTCACCAACGGCACCGACGAAGCCATCCAGGTCTTCATCAACACCTACGTCGACGACGGCGCAGGAGGTGCTGCTGCTGCAGCCCTCCTACGCCATGTACCGCTTCTACGCCGAGGTGGCCGGCGCGGCGATCCGCGAGGTCGATTACCCGCAGCCCGGCATGGAGTTCCCGCTGCGAGGCAGTTGCTGGACGCCATCACGCCGGAGACGCGCGCCGTGCTGATCGCCAATCCCAACAATCCCGACCGGCACCGGCGTCTCGCTGCTGGGCATCGAGCGCATCCTGCACCGCGCGCGCAAGGCCGTGGTGCTGGTCGACGAGGCGTATTACGAATTCTCCGGCGTCACCGCGCTGACCGAGATCGAGCGCGCTGCCCAACCTGTTCGTGTGCCGCACGTTTTCCAAGGTCTTCGGCATGGCGGCCATGCGGCTGGGCTGCCTGTTCTCGCACGAGGCCAACATCGCGTACCTGCACAAGGCGCAGTCGCCCTACAGCGTGAACTCGCTGGCCGTGCTGGCCGCGCAGGCCGCCGTCGACGACACCGCCTATGTCGAGAACTACGTGGCCGAAGTGCTGGCCGCGCGCGAGCTGCTGTGCGTCGGCCTGGAGAAGCTGGGCATCGCCTACGTGCCCAGCTCCGCCAATTTCGTGCTGGGCCATTTCGGCAAGCGCGCCATCGAGGTGCGCGACGCGCTGCGCGAGCAGCGGCATCCTGGTGCGCGACCGCAGCTACGAAGCCCCCGGCTGCGTGCGCATCACCGTGGGCACGCGCGAGCAGACGCGCGCGCCTGCTGGCGGCGCTCGAAGAGATCTGGAAACCATGAGCCAGACCGATGCTGGTCTTCGACATGGACGGCGTGCTGGTGGACGTCACCGAATCCTACCGCGAGACCATCGCGCGCACCGTCGAGCATTTCACCGGCGTGCGCGATCACGCGCGACCAGATTCAGGACTACAAGAACCAGGGCGGCTGGAACGACGATTGGGAGCTCTCCCACCACATCATCACCGAGGCCGGCGTGGACGTCGAGTTCGAAGACGTGAAGGCGCACTTCCAGGAGCTGTTTCTCGGGCAACGGCACCGACGGGCTGATCCTGCGCGAACGCTGGATTGCGCGCGCCCGGCCTGCTCGAGCGCTTGACCGAGCGCTTCCGCTTCGCCGTCTTCACCGGGCGGCTGCGCTGAGGAAGCCGAGCTCACGCTCGCAGCGCTTCGCGCCCGACCTGCGTTTCGATCCGATCGTCGGCATGGACGACGTCGACGCAACCCAAGCCGGCGCCGGAAGGCCTGCTGCAGATTCTGCAGCACGCAGCCGCGCCGCGCAAGCTGTTCTACGTCGGCGACACGGTGGACGACGCGCGCGTCGCGCCCGCGCCGCGGGCGTGCCGTTCATCGGCATCGCCGCGCCGTCCAATCCGCGCTACCTCGACCTGGTCGTTCCTGTTCCAGGCGAGAAGGCGCGTACGCCATCGTGGACGACATCAACTACCTCGACGAGGTGTTCGCGTCATGAGAACGGCCACCATCCAGCGCGACACCAAAGAGACGCAGATCGCCGGCGCGCTCGACATCGAAGGCCGCGGCCGCTACGAGATCTCCACCGGCATCCGCTTCTTCGATCACATGCTGGAGCTGTTCGCCAAGCACGGCGGCTTCGATCTGAAGCTCGACGCCGAGGGCGACCTGGACGTGGACCAGCACCACACCGTGGAAGACGTGGGCATCGTGCTGGGCCAGTTGTTCGCGAAGGCGCTGGGCGACCGCAAAGGCATCAACCGCGCCGGCTATTTCGTGCTGCCCATGGATGAAACGCTGGCGGTGGTGGCGCTCGATCTCGGCGGGCGGCCCGGCGCTGGTCTACAAGGACCTGGTGAAGGTGCGGCTGGTGGGCGATCTGCAAACCGAACTGGTGGAGGATTTCTTCGGCGGCTTCGTCAACCACGCCGGCGCCAACCTGCACGCCAAGGTGCTGTACGGCCGGTCGAGCCACCACAAGATCGAGGCGATCTTCAAGTGCTTCGCGCGCGCCATGAAGTATGCCTGCTCGAAGGACGCGCGGCTGAAGGACCAGTTGCCGTCCACCAAGGGGCTGCTATGATCGCGATCTTCGATTACGGCGCCGGCAATCTGCGGTCGCGTGCAGAACACGCTGGACGAGATCGGCGCGCGACTACACGCTGGTGCGCGATGCCGACGGGTCTGCGGCGCGCGCCGAAGATCATCCTGCCCGGCGTCGGCCATTTCGGCCAGATGATGCGCGCGCTCGACGCGCTGGAGGTGCGCGAGACGCTGCTCGAGCGCATCCGCGCCGGCGTGCCGTTTCTCGGCATCTGTCTCGGCCTGCAGGCGCTGTTCGAAGCCAGCGAGGAAGCCCCGGAAGTGCGCGGCCTGGGCATTTTCCCGGGCACCGTGCGGCGCTTCCCGGCGGATGCGCGCGTGCCGCACATGGGCTGGAACGAGCTGGAAGTGCGCGCCGCGCGTCGCGGCTGCTGCGCGGCTCGGGCCCGCGCCCTACGTCTATTTCGCGCACAGCTACTACGTGCCCGGAGACGACCGCGACTGCCGCGACCTGCACCTACGGCGTGCCGTACACGGCCGTGCTCGAGTCGCGGCAACGTCTTCGGCGTGCAGTTTCATCCCGAGAAATCGGGCCCGCTGGGCCTGCAGATCGTGCAGGAATTTCGTGGAGCTGACATGCTAGCCAAGCGCATCATTCCCTGTCTGGACGTCACCGGCGGCCGCGTGGTCAAGGGCGTCAACTTCGTCAACCTGCGCGATGCGGGCGATCCGGTGGAACTGGCCGACCGCTACAACCGCGAGGGCGCCGACGAGCTGGTGTTCCTCGACATCACCGCCTCGAGCGACGCCCGCGAGATCATGGCCGACGTGGTGGCGCGCACGGCGCGCAAGGTCTTCATCCCGCTGGCGGTGGGCGGCGGCATCCGCTCGGTGGCCGATGCGCGCCGCATCCTGCTCTCGGGCGCCGACAAGGTTTCGGTGAACACCGCGGCGGTGCGCCGGCCCGAGCTGATCACCGAGCTGCGCGACGAATTCGGCGCGCAGGCGGTGGTGCTGGCCATCGACGCGCGCCGCCACGGCGCCGGGCGAGTGGCACGTCTACACGCGCGGCGGCCGCGACGACGAAGGCATCGACGCGGTCGGAATGGGCGGCGCGCGGCGAAGAACTGGGCGCGGGCGAGATCCTGCTGACCTCCATGGATACCGACGGCGTGCAGGACGGCTTCGATTGCGCGCTGACGCGCGCCGTTTCGCGCGCCACGCACATTCCGGTGATCGCCTCCGGCGGCGCGGGGAAGCCCGAGCATTTCGTCCGCGTCCTGACCGAAGGCTGCGCCGATGCGGCGCTGGCGGCTTCGATCTTCCACTACGGCACCTACACCGTGGACCAGCTGAAGGAAGACCTGGACCGCCGCGGCATCCCGGTGAGGCCGCGCATGATCATCCCGTGCATCGATCTGATGGACGGCAAGGTGGTGCAGCTGGTGCAGGGGCGCGAGAAGGCGCTGGAAGGCGATTCGCCCGAGGAGATGCTGCGCAAGTTCGCCGCTTTCCCGGAGATTCAGGTGATCGATCTGGATGCCGCCATGGGCCGCGGCTCGAACGACGAGCTGGTGCGCATGCTGGCGTCGAACGGCGGCCAGCCGCGCGTGGGCGGCGGCGTGCGCACGCGTGGAGCGCGCGCGGGCGCTGGTGGAGCAGGGCGCGCGCAAGGTGATCGTCGGCACCGCGGCGTTCACCGGCGACCGGCGTCAACGAGCCGTTCCTGGCCGAACTGCGCGATGCCATCGGCCGCGAGCGGCTGCTGATCGCGCTCGATTCCAAAGGCGGCCGCATCGTGGTGAAAGGCTGGCGCGAATCGACCGACCTCACCGCCGAAGACGTGCTGCGCGCGCTGGAGCCTTACTGCTCCGGCTTCCTGTGCACCTACGTGGACAAAGAAGGCATGATGCAGGGCACCGACCTCGACTGGTTCCGCCGCCTGCGCGCGGCGACGCGCTGGAGATCACCGCGGCCGGCGGCATCACCACGCTGGACGAAGTCCGCGCGCTGCTCGCGATGAACGTCCATGCCGCGCTGGGCATGGCGATTTACACCGGCCGCCTGGACCTGGCGGCGCTGGCGGCGCTGATTTGAGGGAACTTTCCCGGCGATCCTGCGTCCAACTGGTCAGGAGGTACGGGATATGAGCAGCATGGCGGACCGAATGGCTCTGGATGAAGCAATCCTGGCCCTCATCGCATCCAAACGCGCCCAGACCGGCGATGAATCGCTCGGGTCGGAAATCGAGCGCGTGATCATCGAGGCCCAATTCCGGGAGATCGAAAGCGAAATTCTGGAGAATCCCGGGGCGTTCGAGCCCTGGCTGATCCGCCGCCCGAATTAGCCGGCCGGATGCGGCCGCCCCACCGCGGCTAAATCGCCTCCAGTTCCTCTTCCAGCATCTGCTTTTGCGAAAGCTCGGCGTAGTAGCCGCCGGAATCGACCAGTTCGGCGTGCGTGCCCTGCTCGACGATGCGGCCGCGCTCCAGGACGACGATGTGGTCGGCCTGGCGCACGGTGGAAACGCGGTGCGAGATCAGAATCACGGTGCGGCCGCGCATCACGCCCGCCAGCTCGCGTGAGAATCCGCTCTTCGGTGAGGGTATCGACGCTCGAAAGGGCGTCGTCCAGAATCAGAATCCGCGGGTCGCGCAGGATGGCGCGGGCGATGGCGGCGCGCTGCTTCTGCCCGCCCGAAAGGGTGATGCCGCGCTCGCCGACCATGGTCTCGTAGCCTTCGGGAAAACCTGCGATATCGCCCGCCAGCCCGGCGATTTCGGCGGCGCGGCGGATCTGCTCCGGGGTGGCCGATTCCACGCCGAAGGCGATGTTCTCCGCGATGGTGGCGCTGAACAGGAAAGTCTCCTGCGGCACGAAGCCGATCTGCCGGCGCAGTTCGCCGGGGTCGAATTCGCGCACGTCCACGCCGTCCACCAGCACCGCGCCGGCGGTGGGATCCATCAGGCGCGGCACCAGGCTGACCAGCGTGCTCTTGCCCGACCCGGTGTGGCCCACCACCGCGATGGTGGCGCCGGCGGGAATGCGCAGATCGATGCCGTCCAGGGCGGCGCGCACCGTTATAGCCCACGGCCACGCCGCGAAATTCGATCTCACCCGCGCGCGGCGCGCATGGCGACCGGCCGCGCCGGCGCCGCGATGGTGGGCTGCTCCTCCAGAATCTGGTTGATGCGGCCCAGCGAGGCCGTGCCGCGCTGCATCAGGTTCACCACCCAGCCGAGCGCGATCATGGGCCAGACCAGCATGCCCATGTAGGTGTTGAACATGACGAAATCGCCGATGGAAATGCGGTGCGCCAGCACCTGCTCGCCGCCCACCCACAGAACCGCCAGAAAGGTCAGCCCGATGAGGGATTCGAGCAGCGGATCGAAGACGCCCTGAATGCGCACCAGCTTCAGATTCTGCGCGATGTACTGCCGGTTCAGCTCCTCGAAGCGGCGCAATTCCGCCTGCTCCTGCGCGAAGGCGCGCACCATGCGCACGCCGGAGAGGTTCTCCTGCACGCGGCTGGAGATATCGGAGAACATCTCCTGAATGCGCTCGAAGCGGGTGTGGATGGCGCGGCCGAAGAAGATCACCGCCAGGCTGACCAGGGGCGCGGGCAGGATGGCGGGAATGGCCAGGCGCCAGTCCACCGAAACCATGATGCCGATGGCCAGCGCGAAGGTCAGGCCGGTTTCGAAGCAGTACATCACGCCCGGGCCGAGCATCATGCGGACGGCGTTGAGGTCGTTGGTGGCGCGCGCCATGATGTCGCCGGTGCGCGTGCGGCCGTAGTAATCGGGCGAGAGGCGGGCCAGGTGACGGAACAGGTCGTTGCGCAGATCGTACTCGATGTCGCGGGAGATGCCGATCAGGATCACGCGCATCCAGAACTGGAACACTCCCTTGACCAGCGCCAGGCCGACCAGGTAGAGGGCGAAGCGCACGAAGAGCGCGCCCTCGTGGCCCAGCGCGTTCACCGCGCCGCGGATCATGAGCGGCTGCGCGGCCTGCGCCAGGTCTTTGACAACCAGGCAGACGCCGCCCAGCGCCAGGCCGGCGCGGTAGCGCCAGAGGTAGGGCTTAGACGGTGGCTAAGGATTTCCAGAGCGATTGGGATGACGCCACGAACTACTTCTCGTCCGTGGATTTCTTCTGATCCAGATTGCCGACCGTCTTGAGACGCTGATAGAGGCGCTCGACCTCGGCCTCATCCTCCGGCCGGAGGATGCGGTAGCGCGGCGGCGGTCCCTGTTTGCGGTCCGTGCCGGCGGGAGCCAGCAATTCGCCCCAATACTGGCGGTAAGGGATGCCGTCGATCAAGGCATCGCGAGAGAGGCGCCGCAGGTGGCGCAGCAGGCTGTTGCAGGAATCGAGGTCGCCGGGATAGATCAGCAGCAGGCGGGAATCGTCGAACAGGGTGATGCGGACGATCAGCGGCGAAATCCAGCCGGTGCGATCCAGCCGCCGGATATCCATCCAGGGGATGACGCGCTTGCCGATGGAGAGATAACCCTCGTGAATTTCGATGCGCCGGGCGCAAAACCATGGCGAACAGCAGGATGGCGCTGACGCCGAACAGCGACGCCGCGGGCCAGGCCGCCAGGGGTGGAAACACGCGGCCCTCCAGCCAGGCGCACAAACCCGCGAACACCAGGGCAAGAAGACCCCACCAAAGGTAGTGTTTCGCAGGCAAGTAGCGTGTCATCTTACGGGCCCCCTAAACTCCAATTTTAGACTACTCCCGCGCGCGGAATGCGTCAATGCGCACGTGCCATCCGCACCCCGCGCCAGGTATAATGCATCCCGCTCAGCAGGGTAAGGGCCGCACACGGCCACAACATGAACCGGGCAAATGCGTCCAAAGCCTGAATTTGGATGGCGTCGCGCGCCATCCACGCCACCGCGGTCACGATTTGGGCGAACGTGGAGGCCTTGCCCCACATGCTGGGCGGGAAACGGCGGACGGATGTGAGCAAGAGCACGGTGGCCACGCCCAAGACTATACATATGTCGCGGCCGAAAATGATGCCCACCAGCCACCACGGCACGATCCCCGCCGCGGCCAGCGCCAGAAACACGCCGCTGAGCAGGCACTTGTCGGCGATGGGGTCGAGATAGGCGCCCGCCGGGGTGGACATGTGGAAGTGGCGCGCCACCGCTCCGTCCAGGACGTCTGTAGCGGCGGCGGCCGCGAACACCGCCAGGGCGGCCACGTGCCTTCCGTCCAGGATGGCCTGGATCACCACCGGCGCCAGCAACAGGCGGAGCAGCGTAAACAGATTGGGAATGTTCACCCACCGCGGCATCTCAGACGAGTGTAGCGCGGCGGAGGGCCATCCTCCCCTTCTAAGGCCAACTCTCCACGCGGAGGCCAACCACCCGCTCAAACTCCCGCTGGTTCCGGGTAACCAGACGGCAATCGTGAGCCAGCGCGGTCGCCGCTATGAGCAGATCGTTGGCCCCGATCGGGGTGCCAGCCCGCTCCAGGCTTGCCCGAACCAAGCCGTAATGGTCCGCCGCGGCGTCGTCAAAGGGAAGAGACACAAACGGCTCGAGCAGTCGATGAAAGCCATCCAGGTTTTCGGCCACGCGACGGCTTTTTCTCGCTCCGAACAATAACTCGGCCTTCACAACACTGCAGCTTGCGACTTGTGCCGGACGGAGTGCCCGCAGTTTTGCCAGCGTACTGGGGTCGCCCTTGGCGATCGCGATCCAGATGTTGGTATCCAGCAGGTGGAGGCTCACGGTTCAGGATCGAGGGGCTCGACCGGCTCCGGGAATCGATCCTCAGGTTCCGGCAGATCCTCCTTGAGAAAACCACAGGTCGTCTCGAAGTAACCGGGGGGCCAGGCTTGCCCCGTTTCGGTGCGTGTCAACAGTAACGCCAGCACGTAGCGGGAAAGCGGCTGGCGCACGCGCCGCGCTTCGCGTTTCAGGCGCGCCGCCAGATCCTCCGGAACATAAAGATTGAGTTGCGCCATGACCCAAGTATATCACGTATACTTGCTATACGTGAAATCTCTCCCGCGGCGCCTCTAATCCCCCGTCACTTCCCCCGCGCCGGCCGAAGGCCTGCACTCGTAGATCTGCGGCGCGATCTGGAAGCGCTTTTCGTAGGCTCGGGCAATCTCCTCGCGGAAGCGGGCGACGGCATCGGTATCGAGCATGGTGACGGTGCAGCCGCCGAAGCCGCCGCCGGTCATGCGCGAGCCGTAGACGCCCTCGATTCCGAGCGCGGTATCCACCAGGAAGTCCAGCTCCGCGCAGCTCACTTCGTAGTCGTGCTGCAGGCTGCGGTGCGATTCCACCAGCAGCTGGCCCATGAGCGCCAGATCGCCGCGCTGCGGCGGCGTCCACGAAACGGTTCGACGCGGCCGTTCTTCGTGCACCACGTGGCGCGCGCGCCGCGCGATGACCACGGGCAGCATCGGCTCCACCGATTCCGAACTGCGCCGGCGGTCACGTCGCGCAGGCGTCTCGACCGCCGGGAAGCGCTGGCGAATCGCCGCCACGGCGGCGGCGCACTCCTGCACGCGCTCGCGGTAGGCCGAGCCGCCCAGCGCGTGCTTCACCATGGTGTTGACGGCCACGAACGCGACGCCGTCCGGCAGCGGCACGTCGCGGTGCTCCAGGCTGCGGCAATCGATTTCGACCGCCGCGTGCTCGCGCCCGAACACCGAAATGTACTGGTCCATGATGCCGCACGGCATGCCCACGAAATTCCACTTCGGCGCGCTGGCAGAGGCGCGCCAGTTCGAGCGGATCGATGTCGCGGCCGCCGAGCAACGCCAGCGCCGAGGCGACTTCGAGCGCCGCCGAAGAGCTCAGGCCCGAGCCTTCGGGCACCGTGCTGCGGATCGAGCAGGTCGGCCGGCTCGATCGGCGAAGCCGGCGCGCACCAACTCCTGCGCCACGCCGATCGGGTAATCGCGTCCAGTGGCCCTGGCGGACGGCCTCGCGCCGATCCAGCGCGGCGTCGAACTCGCGCATCTCGCTGTGCGTTTCGGAGTAGATGCGCAAGCTTGCCGTCCGCGGATGGCGCGGCGGCGATGTAGGTGGCCAGATCGAGCGCCACCGGCAGGACGAAGCCGAGGTTGTAATCGGTGTGCTCGCCGATCAGGTTGACGCGGCCGGGCGCGCGAAAGACGCGCAGGCCTTCGGCCGATCCGTAATGCCGGCGGAAGCCTCGCCGATCATGACGGCGCTCATGATGCGCGGCCCGCGCCACGCCATGACCAGCAGGAAAGCGCCGAAGACCACCATGAACAGGCCGCAGTACAGATTCACGTTGGCGTCGGTCAGCGGCGCGCGCGCTCCGGCGACGAAGATCCCCATCGCCAGCAGGATGACGCCGAGCACAGCGAAAGAACCAGCCCGAAGGCAATCTCAGGTCGAGCATATCAGGCGAACCAGATGTTCAGAAGAACCAGCAGCACGACCACCACCACGGCCAGCGGGCGCGGGCCGCTGGTACCAGCTTACGCCGTACGTCGTGCTGCACCTTGGTCAGGCCGTAGACCAGGCCTTCCAGCTCCTTCTCCGGCCGCGGCTTGCGTCACCAGGCTGACCACGATGGTGACCACGAAGCAGGTGGTCCAGGCGAAGATGGCGATCCAGAAATTCTGCGCCATGGCGGAGGGAAAGTGTGGACGTTGCGCGATCCAGCCGCCTTTGCCTTCGGCCACGGTCAGGCCGTGGGTCAGCGCCGCGGCGCCGGTGCCCGCTAATCAGCCCGGCGAAAGCGCCGTGGCCGGTGGTGCGCTTCCAGAACATGCCCAGCAGGAAGGTGGCGAACAGCGGCGCGTTGACGAAGCCGAAGACCAGTTGCAGCAGGTCCATGATGTTGTTGTAGCGGCGTGCGCCAGGTAGGCGGCGGCGATGGAGAGCAGCACGCCGACGACGGTGGTGACGCGGCCCACCGTCAGGTAATGCCGGTCGGGCGCGCCCGGCCGGATGTAGCTCTGATAGATGTCGTAGGTCCAGACGGTGTTGAAGGCGGTCACGTTGCCGGCCATGCCGGACATGAACGACGCCATCAGGCCGGTCAGGCCGACGCCCAGCATGCCCGCGGGATAGAACTGGGCCATCAGGGTGGTGAGCACCTGGTCGTAATCGGGTCCGCCGTCGGCCTTCAGGGGCAGGGCGTAGCCGACGTCCATTTTCGAGAGCGCCAGGGCGGCGATGCCGGGCAGGATCACGATGAACGGCAGGAACATTTTGGGCAAGGCCGCCGATGCAGCGGCGTGCGCCGCGCGGCCGACATGGATTCGGCGGCCATGGCGCGCTGCACCACCAGGAAATTGGTGCACCAGTAGCCGAACGAAAGCACGAAGCCCAGCCCGGCCACCAGGCCGAAGACTTCGACGCCCATGGGATTGTCGGACGGCGCTGCCCATGTATTTCCAGGCTGTGCGTCATGACTCGGCGCGCAGGCGGCGACTGCGATGCCGCTCCATCCGCCCGCCTTCATCACCGCCAGAATGGCCAGCGGCGAGAAGCCGAGCACGATCAGGAAGAACTGCAGGACCTCGTTGTAGATGGCGCTGGTGAGGCCGCCCAGGAACGTGTAGGCCAGCACGATGGCCGCCGAGCACAGCACCGAAGTGGTGAAGCTCCAGCCCAGCACCAGCTGCAGCAGCAGCCCCAGCGCGTACATCGAGATGCCGGAGGAAAAGATGGTCATCACGGCGAAGGTGAAGGCGTTGAACGCGCGCGTCTTTTCGTCGAAGCGCATCTTCAGATATTCGGGCACGGAGCGGGCGCGGCTGCCGTAATAAAACGGCATCATGAAGAGGCCCACGAAGAGCATGGCCGGCACCGCGCCGATCCAATAGAAATGCGCGGTCATGATGCCGTACTTGGCGCCCGAAGCGGACATGCCGACCAGTTCCTGCGCGCCCAGATTGGCCGCCAGGAATGCCAGGCTGGTGATCCAGACCGGAACCGAATGGCCGGAGGTGAGGAAGTCGCCGCTGGTGGAGATTTTCTTGCGCAGCCTCCAACCGATGCCTAGGACAAAGGCAAAGTACAGGGCGAGGATGAGGTAGTCGACAAATGCCAGTTTCAAGCACCTGAGTCTATCACCCCTGCACCCTCCCCTTCCACACCCCCCCTTGGCCGCGCCAGTGGCGGATGGCGGAATGGACGGTTGCGCCCAGGTAGAACAGGGCCACCAGCGGCAGCAGCGGCGCCCACAGGGGCGACACGCGGTAGAAGCGCAGCACGGGCAGATAGACCAGGCACATCACGGCCCACGCCACCGCGCCCCACCACGATCCCGTCAACACCAGCAGCGGCGGCGCGCAAAACACCAGCAGCAGACCGGCAACGGTTCCCGCCAGCAGCCACGCCGAATAGCGAAGCTGGGCGAAGGCGCTGCGCGAGATCATGCTCCCGATTTGGGCGAAGGTGCCGTACTCGCGGATGCTGCGCGTGCCCTGGCTGAGCCCCAGCCAGACGCGGCCGCCCGAGCGCCGCACGGCTCGCGCCAGCGCGCAATCGTCGATCCATTCGCCGCGAATGGCCGCGATGCCGCCAATCCGCCGCAGCATTTCGCGCCGCACCAGCATGCACCCTCCCGCCGCCGCGGCGCCCCACGCCGGCGGATACAGCATGAAAAAGAAGAAGACGAACGCCGGCACCAGCGCGCGCTCGGCCAGGCTTTGGCAGCGCAGGGTGGCCATGTAGGAGACCAGGTCGGGGCCGTTTTCCGCGCGCGCTACCAGCTCCGCCAGTTTTCCGGGCGCGTGCACGATGTCGGCATCGGTGAGCAGCAGGTAATCCGGCTGCCAGCGCTCCGCCAGGCGCACCCCTTCCGCCACCGCCCACAACTTACCGGTCCAGCCCGTGGGAAGCGGCGCGGCCGCGGCCACCGTCAGCATTTCCGCCGGCGCAGACTGGCACGCGACGGCGCCGGTGCCGTCTTCGCTGTGGTCGTCCACCAGGACGATGTGGAAGGCGCCGCGGTAATTCTGTTTCGCGAGCGACGCCAGGGCCGAGGGTACGGCCGCTGCTTCGTTGCGCGCGGGAACCACGGCGACGACGGCGGGGGCGGCCGTTGGGATAGCGCCCATGGCCCGATCTTCCCGCATCCGCCAGAACCGGCCCCGGCCCAGCAACAGGTAGATCCAGATCGCCGCCACCGCTACGCCCAGGGCCATGCGTGGATTGTGGCACACCGCCCGGTGGCACGCATCCGCCGCGTGCGTGGGTTGCGGCACAGGCGCGGCGGCACGCGCCCCGGCGTCGGTTGAGTGGGGCACATTGCCGCCTTGCACGCACCACCGCGGTGGTGTTTACTGGCCATGTGAGCATCAGAATTTTGATTGGCCTGCTGTGCGCCGTGGCGTGCCTGGCGCAGGAACCGGGAGAGTGGGAGATAGGCGCCTCCGTCGGCTACGGCTGGTACCGCGACGGCTCGATTTACGGCGCCGGCGAAACCATCCAGGCGGGCATCCGCAACCGCTTCGCCGCGGGCGCGGTTCTCGGCGAGGATCTTTACAACTATATTTCCGGCGAGTTCCGCTGGCTGTACCAGGACGGTCATCCGTTCATTCAGGGGCCCGGTTTCAAAACCGATATTCAGGGCAATTCGAACACTTTCACCTACGACGCCCTGTTCTACTTCCGTCCCAAACGCCGCCGCCTGCGCCCGTTCGTCGCCGCCGGCGCCGGCGCGAAGGATTACGTTATCGCCGGCCCGGCGCCCCTTCCGCAGCCGGTTCCGGCCATCGCCACGCTCGCTACCAATGACGTATGGAAATTCGTGGCCGACGTGGGCGGCGGCGTCAAATACCTGGTGCGGCCGCACGTGCTGGTGCGAGCCGATTTCCGCGACTACCTGACCACGTTCCCCCGCAGCCAGATCATGCCCGCCTCCGGCAACACCGCCCGCGGCGTGTTCCAGCAATTTACGGTTTTGTTCGGCGTCAGCGGGTGGTTCTAGGAGTAGGGATCGGGGATTGGGGATCAGGGACGCGCGGTCCTGGGTTTGCGCGGATGGTGCGCGGTGTGCCTGCTCGATGCCGACAGGGACATCGGGTACCGGCGGCGCACGACGTTATTTCCCCAGGAACCCGCTCACGTTCTCCCAAAGCAGGCGGGGGAAGCTCTTGTCCAGGTACGAGCGGATGGAAACGTAGCACTCGTCGCACTGGTTGTGGCGCGTGAATTCGCGCGACCATCCTGGCGCGTTCTTCAAGCGGATAGCGGTGGAACTGCATGGAGCATGGCTGCAGCGCGCCATCCGCGGTCACCACCAGGAAGCGCATGCCCGCCGTGCAGCCGGGCGCGCCGCGGTGGGCGAAATAGCGGCGCGTGCCGGCCAGGGTGCTGGGCGAATTCACAATCCAGTTGGTCTGGTCGCGCCGCGCTTCCACGCGGCCGAGCCGCGCCTCGATCTCCGCCAGCTGCTCCGGCGTGCCGGGAAAATACTCGCGGCATCCCGTGCGCCGCGCCGAATAGGCGCTGTAGCAGAGGTTCACGCCCCACTCCCGCGCCTTGTCCGCGATGGCTTCGATCTCCCCCACGTTCTCGCTGGTGATGCAACTGTTGAGCACGATGTCGTCATGCCCCAGGCGCGCCAGCCGCGGGATCAGGTCCTCCAGGTGCCGGTAGAGGCCGGGATAGGCGCGGAAATCGTCGTGGCGGTCGTCGGGAAAATCCAGGCTGACGGAGAACTGGTCGACGCCGGCCGCGCGCAGCGCCAGGTACTTCTCTTCGGTCATCGAGCGACCAGTTGGAAACCAGGATGGTGTAGGGCGGCCGGCCGCAGCCCTTGATGGCGCGGACGATCTCCACCACGTCGTCGCGCATCAGCGGCTCGCCGCCCGAAATCTGCACCACGCACGGCCGCAGCGCATCCATGTAGCGCGGGTAGTCGGCGGGGCGCAGGTTACGCGACTCGTCGCGCGGGCCGCCGTGGTCGCAGTGCTTGCAGTAGCACGTGCAGGCGTCGGTGACTTCAAACGAGACAACGATGGGACGTTCGGCGAGCCAGTTCAGCGACCCTCGCCCGATGATCCGGAGGGATTCCCGAAGCGGAACCTTGCGCAAACCGCAATGTTAGCATGATGGAAGGCAGGGCTCCAGCCCTGCCCAGGCATGCCCTCCGACCACGTCCTCATCCAGATTGTCGACGCCGCGCTGGCCGAGGCCGCGCGCCTGGCAGGTTCCCGGCTGGCATGCCGCCCCGGGTGCGCCCAGTGCTGCATGGGGCCGTTCCCCATCACCCCGCTGGACGCCCGCCGGTTGCGCGACGGGCTGGCCGAACTGGGAGTGCGCGACCCGGCCCGCGCCGCCCGCGTGCGCGAGCGCGCCTGCCAATCCGCCGCCCGGTTGAGGCGGGATTACCCCGGCGACACCCTGGCCCGCGTGCTGGCCGAGGACGAGGCCGGCGAAAACGAGCCTTGCCCGGCGCTCGACCCCGCCGCCGGCACCTGCGATCTGTACGCCGCCCGCCCCATAACCTGCCGCACCTTCGGTCCGCCCCTGCACTTCAAAGGCGAATCGCCGGCGGTGTGCGAACTGTGTTTCGAGGGCGCGAGCGACGACGAAATCGCCGCCTGCGAGGTGGAAATCGATCCCGATCATCTCGAATCCGCCCTGCCCGGCGAAGTGCGACGATCAGTCCGAAACCATCATCGCGTTTGCGCTGGCGCCGCCGCTTTCCACTTGATGTTGCAGCCGATGCTGGGCCGCTGCTCCGCGGCTCACCGGGCGGCCCGCCAGCACCGCGTCAATGGCCGCGCGCAGGTCCGCGCCGGTGACGGGCAGCGAGTTTTTGGGGCGGGCGCTATCGAACTGGCCGCGGTAGACCAGGCGCAGGCGGTCGTCGAAGAGGAAGAAATCCGGCGTGCAGGCGGCCCGGTAAGCCTTGGCCACCTGCTGCGATTCGTCGTAGCAATACGGGAATTCGAAGCCGCATTCCTTAGCCTGGCGGCGCATGCCGTCCGGGCCGTCATCCGGGTATTGCGCCACGTCGTTGGAGGAGATGGCGGCCATGCCGAGTCCCTCGCCCACGTATTCCCGGCCGATCCGCCCCAGTTCCTTCTCGATGTGCCGCACGTAGGGGCAGTGCGGGCAAATGAACATGACCAGCAGGCCCCGCTTGCCGGCGAAGCTGTCGAGCGAAATGGTGCGGCCGGACACCGCGTCCGGCAGTTCGAAAGAGGGCGCCGGCGTACCCAGCGCGAGCATCGTCGATTCCGTTGCAGCCATACAGATACGATAGCGTAGTGGGGCAGACCATCGTAGTTCGTGGTCTGCCAACGGAGGTTGGGGTTGGCAGACGACAAAAAACGATCGTCTGCCCCACTGCTATCCGCCAGTTTGCGGATGAAGGCCAGATTCTTTTTCATATCCGCTTCCACGGTGCTGCCGGAGTGGGTGTCGGTCTCGAGGTTGGCGTAGCCGGTGAAGCCGATCTCGCGGATGGCGGCCATCACTTCATCGAACTTGATTTTGCCTTCGCCCAGGTAGTTGGGATTGTCTTTCAAATGGATCTGGCAGATGCGCTGTCTGCCCAGCCAGCGGATCTCTTTGGCCGGGTCGAAACCGGCGTTGGTGGAATTGCCGACGTCGTAATACACCTGCACGTGTTTGGAGCGCGCGCGGTCGAGAATGCGCGCGTTATCCTCGGCCGAAATGGTGTTTTCGAGGGCCAGGATTACGCCCGCCTTTTCCGCTTCCGGCGCCAGCGTGCGCACGGCATCGCCCACGGCGTCGCGGTCGGCCGGGCCCTCGATGGCGCACTTGCCGAAAAACGGCAGCAGCAGCACCTGGGTGTGCAGGGCCTTGGTGAGGCGGATGGAATCGCGCACCCATTTGAGCGCCATCTGGTCGTTTTTGAGGCAGTTGACGTGCAAAATGTCGGCGCAGGTGCCGTCAATGGGGATTTTGTGCTGGGCGGAAAGCTGCAGGTAGCGGTCGACCAGGTTGGGATTATCCACCGGCATTTTTCCGTCTACCGTTTTGCGGCCGAAGGAGATCTGGACGCCATCGAAGCCCAGCCGCGCGGCCAGCGGCACGGCCTCCGGGTCCGCGCCCAGCTTCAGATTCCAGTCGGTGACCCCGATGCGCAATTTCCACGCGGCGGCGCGGAGGAAGGGGCCGGCGGCGGCAGCGGCGGCAGCGCGCAAGGCCATGCGGCGAGTCGGATTTGGCATGGCGCTATTCTAGCGCCGGGCGGGCGCGCGCAGCGTGCTACCCTTTTCGCATGACTGGCGCGGAGTGCCTGCTGGAGACCCTGGCGGCCAACGGCATCGAGCATTGCTTCATGAACCCCGGCACCTCGGAGATGCGATTCGTGGCGGCGCTCGACACCGTGCCGCAGGTGCGCGGCGTGCTGTGCCTGTACGAGGGCGTGTGCTCCGGCGCGGCGGATGGCTATGCGCGCATGGCCGGCAGGCCGGCGGCCACGCTGCTGCACCTGGGCCCCGGCCTGGCCAACGCGCTTTCCAACCTGCACAACGCGCGCAAGGCGCGCTCGCCGGTGGTGAACATCGTGGGAGAGCATTCGACGCGCCACATGCAGTACGACGCGCCGCTATCGGCGGATATCGAAGCGTTCGCGCGGCCGGTTTCGGCGGCCATCCGCACGGTGCGGGAGGCGGCGGAGATGGGCGCGCCGCGGCCGGAAGCGATTGCCGCCGCCATTCAGCCGCCGGGGCAGGTCTCGACGCTGATCGTGCCGGCGGATTTTTCCTGGTCGCCGGCGGGCCCGTGCGGTCCGCGGGTGGCAGTGCCGCAGCCGGGGAAGCCGCCGGCCGATGCCGCCATTGCGGGAGGCCGGCGGCATGCTGCGGCGGGAAGGGCGCGGCCATCCTGCTCGGCGGGACGGGCGGCGGGCGAGCGCGGGCTGGCGGCGGCCGCGCGGCTGCACACGCACCTGGGCGTGCCGGTTTTCGTGGACCGCAACACGCCGCGGATTCCCGCCGGCCGCGGGCGGTTCCAGCCGCCGGTGGTGCCGTATTTTCCGGAGGCCGCACTGGCGGTGCTGGCGCCCGTCCGGCACATGATCCTGGTGGAAGCGCAGGCGCCGGTGTCGTTCTTCGGCTATCCCGATACGCCGAGCTATCTGCTGCCGGAGGAATGCAGCGTCTTTACGCTGGCGGCGCGGGGCGAGGATGGCGCGGCGGCGCTCGAGGCGTTGGCCGACGATCTCGGCAGCCCCGAGGCGGTGCTGGCGGAGCCCGCGCCGGAGGCCGCCGGTTTTCGCGGGCCCGCTCACGCCGGATGCGGTGGGCGCCGATTGTGGCGGCGCGCCTGCCGGCGGGTGCCATTGTTTCCGACGAAATGGTCTCCTCGGGCGGCGCCGTGCTGGCGCACCTGCGCCACGCCGAGCGGCACGACCGCATGCCGGTGACGGGCGGCTCCATCGGGCAGGGCCTGCCGGTGGCGCTGGGCGCTTCTTTCGCCTGCCCGGACCGGCCGGTGATCGCGCTCGAAGCCGATGGCAGCGCGCTTTACACGCTACAGTCTCTGTGGACGATGGCGCGCGAGAATCGCAATGTGACGACGGTCATATTCGCCAACCGGCGCTACCAGATTCTGGAGATCGAGATGCGGCGCACGGGGTCGAGCTTCGGGCGGATGGCGGAGGAAGTGATCGGCATCGGGCGGCCGGACCTGGATTTCGTACAACTCTCGGGCGGGATGGGAGTGCCGGCTACGCGCGCGTCGACCGCCGCCGAATTCGACGAGCAGTTCCGCGCCGCGCTCGAAGCCGGCGGCCCGCGGCTGATCGAGGCCGTGCTGGTATCCTGACCTTAAGAAAAGATTGGCCGCCGATGAACGCCGATAAACGCCGATTCGCTTTCGGCCGCCCTGGGGCCTGGGGCAAGCCTCCCCGCTGCTCTCGCGGCACGGTGTTTCAAACCTGCGGTAACGTGCGAACATGCGCCCGGTAGCTCTCACCATCGGCGGTTCGGACCCCAGCGGCGGCGCCGGCATCCAGGCGGACCTCAAAACATTTCATCAGTTCGGCGTTTTTGGCGAGGCGGTGGTGACGCTGGTCACGGTGCAGAACACCGTACGGGTTTCGCGGGTGGAGGTGATGCCGCCCGACCTGGTGGCCGAACAGATCGCCGCCGTGCTCGAGGACATCCCGCCGGGGCGGCCAAGACCGGCGCGCTGGGGTCGGCGGAAGTGGTGTGGGCGGTGGCGCGCGCCGCCGCGGGCTTCCGGTTTCCCCTGGTGGTGGACCCGGTGATGGTCAGCAAGCACGGCGCACCGCTCGCACCCCGGCAAACCAAAAACCGGTTTGCTGGGGACCCCGATCCGGCCGTGGGCGGATGGGAGGAGTTGCTGCCGTTCGCCGCGCTGGTGACGCCCAACCTGCCGGAAGCGGAAGCGCTGACCGGCACGGCCGACCCGCGCCGCGCCGCCTGCCGTTTGCTCGAGATGGGCGCGCGCGCCGTGCTGGTGAAGGGCGGACATAGCCAGGGCGATGCCACCGACCTGCTGTTCGACGGCGTGGAGTGGACGGAATTCCCCGCCCCGCGCATCGATACGCGCCACACCCACGGCACCGGCTGCACTTACTCCGCCGCCATCACCGCGGGCTTGGCCGCCGGGCTCGATTTGCGCGAAGCGGTGGCACAGGCCAAGCGCTTCATCCATGCGGCCATTCTCACCAACCCCGGCCTGGGCCATGGCTGCGGACCGGTGAATCACCACGCAGAGCCCTTGGCCGGAGAAGTGTTATGAAGTTCCAGCAGCTTCTGATTGCCGCCATTCAACGCTCGGAAATCCCGCTGCGATTCGAGGCGGGCGCGGAAGAATCCGTGGCCGCGCCGGTGATCGACATGCTGCAAAACTGGATCGCTGCGCATATCCCGGAGGATTCCGAGACCGAATTCGACGCCGGGTACCGCGCCCTGGCCGTGCAACTGCTGGCGGAGCTGGAAGGCTCGGCCAATCTGCCGGAGTGAGAAGGAAATCCGCCGTGGGCGGACGGCGGGCGGCCGCCTCTCGCGATAATCTGGAGCGTATGACCAAGATCCAGATCCGGTTCCGGTTCGAACGGCCGCTCGATGAGATCCAGCTCCAACGGCTCGGCGACGCCCACACGTTTTATGGCATTTACCACGTGCGCCTGAATCCGTCGCTCGACGGCGTCATGGTGGAGTACGATGCGTCGCGGCTCGGCCCCAAGGAAGTGGAATCGGCGCTGGCCGGCGCGGGCATTCCGGTCGAGCCGGCATAGCCAACACAGAGGATCAAGGCCGGCCAGCCCCTTCCGTAGCGCCGGGTCCGGAATGCCGGCTGGAAAGCCGGCATGGCAAGCTGAAAGCTTGCTCTACGGGTGCATGCCTATTCGTACCTGAGGGCGCGCAGCGGGTCTACGCGGGCGGCGCGGCTGGCGGGAAGATAGGCCGCGGCTACGGCGGTCGCGGCCAATGCCAGCGCGGCGCCGGCCACCACCAGGGCATCGTAAGCCTTGACTCCGTAAAGCTGGCTTTCGGTCAGGCGGGCCAGCGCCAGCGCGGCGGGAATTCCCGCGGCCAGGCCGATCGCCAGAATCCACAGCATCTCGCGCATGACCATCCCGCGGATGCGCCCCGGCTGCGCGCCCAGCGCCACGCGAATGCCGATTTCGCGGGTGCGCCGGGTGACGCTGTGCGCCATCACGCCGTAAAGGCCCAGCATGGCCAGCAGCGTCGCCAGCATGGCGAAGGCGGCGGCCAGTTGCAGCACCAGGCGATCGGACTGGATGTTGTCTTCGATCTGCGTCTGCATGGTGCGCAGGTTTTCGAGCGGCAGGGTGCGGTCGATATTGGCCATGACGCGGCGGACCTGGGGGAAAATCTGTCCTGGCGGCAGCGCCGTGCGGACGTAATAGGTCAGGTCGTTTAATTGCTTGTCCTGCCGCCATGGAGTGTAGTACATGTTCGGCACCTCCTGTTTCACGTCGGAATAGTGGCTGTCCCGCACCACGCCGACGATCTGGATGGACCGATCGTCCTCGGTGAAATGTACGCCAATGGGGTTGCGGCCGTCCAGCAACTTCTTGACGAAATGCTGGTTGACGATGGCGACCGGCGGTCCGGCAGCGTCATCGCTTAGCGTGAACTCGCGGCCGGAAATCAGCGGAATCCCCATTTTGCCGAAATAGCCGGGCGAGATCTCATTGACCATCGAGTTATCGTTTTCGCGCTCCGCGCGCCCTTCGATCTTCAGGCTGTTGCCCCAATTGTCGCCGGCAATCAGCGGCACCAGCGAAGCGGTGACGCCGCGCACGCCGGGAATGGCGGCCAGATCGGTTTCGATGCGCTCGAACAGGCCGCGGTTCTGCTCCAGCTTGTAGCCGTTCAGGGCCGGCGAGACGCCGAAGACGATCAGGTTTTCGGTGTTCATCCCCAGGTTTACGTGCATCAGGTTGACCAGGCTCTTCAGGAACAGCCCGGTGGGAATCAGGAGGACGGCGGAAATCATCACCTGCGCGCACACCAGTGCCTGGCGCATGCGCACCGCGCCATGGGTTCCGGAGGAGGTGCCGGATTCGTCCTTCAGCGTGGCAGCCAGCGAATCGCGGGCCGCGGCCCAGGCGGGGTAGAGGCCGAAGAGAATACCGGTGGCAACGGAAAGCGCCGCCGCGAACAGCAGTACCGGCCATTGCAGACGCGTGGTGAGGTAGTAGATGGGGGAATCGCCGGCAAACTGCGCCACCAGCAACTGGAGCGTGATCCAACCCAGGGCGAGGCCGAAGCCGGCGCCGCCGCAGGCTAGCAGCAGCGCTTCGGCCAGGAGTTGGCCCATCAGTTCGCCGCGGCGCGCGCCCATGGCTGCGCGGATGGCCAATTCGCGGCGGCGCCCGGCCGCGCGCGCCAGCAGCAGGTTGGCGGCGTTGGCCATGGCGATGAGCAGCACCAACGCGGTGGCGGCCATGAGGATGAGGACGGGGGTGCGCAGGCCGTCGCGGAAGCGGCTATTTCCCTGCCTGCCGTCCTGGAGGGTGAGGCGCGACTGGAGGAAGCGCTGTTTGCGCTTGGCGTCCTTGAGCGGCACGACCTTCGCCTGCTCCTCCACCAGCCCCGCATACGTGCTGTTCAGCGCCGCCGCGGCCTGCGCGCGCGTCTGCCCCGGGCGCAGGCGCGCCAACAGGTAAATCCAGTAATCGTCCCAGCGGTTGGTGCCGTCCCAGTTGGGCGTGAGTTGCGGCTTGAACGAGATCGGCAGGTAGGCGTCTGCATCCTGGCCCAGGGTAGTGCCGTGAAAACCGGGCGGGGACCACGCCCACAATCGTAAATACGTGCCCGTTGATGTGGATCGGCTGGTTCAGAATATCGGTGCCGCCGCCCAGTTTGTCGCGCCAGTAGCCGTAGCCGAGGACGGCCACCGGGTTGCCGGCACCGGGATGGTCGTCCTCCGGCGCGATGGCGCGGCCAAGGAGCGGCTTGAGGCCGAGCATGGGGAAATAGCCGCCGGAAACCAGCAGGGCGCCTCCACTGACGCTCTGGCTGCGGAAGGCGAGATTGGCGGAGATCTGGCGGAAGCCTGCCAGCCCAGCCATACCCTGCGCGTGCGCCTCCAGGCCACGAAACATCGGGTAGCTGAAGACGTAATCCTGGTGGCCGGAATTGTCAGAGGAGCTGCGGCCGTCTTTAAATTCGTGCGGCGAAGTCAGCAGGACCAACTCTTCCGGCCTTTGCACCGGCAGCGATGCCAGCACGATCTGGTGCAACAGCGAAAAAATGGCGGTATTGGCGCCGATGCCGAGGCCGAGCGATATGATCACGACCAAGCTGAGCAGCGGAGCCCTGGCCAGACTGCGAAGCGCGTAGCGGATGCGGGCCATGAATGATATTAGACCGCGGGCGGGGGGAAAAGTTAGCAGGTTGGGGGCCGGGGGCTGGGGACGCGAGCTCGCAGGTCGGGCCTGAAGTTTCGTAGCCTAAGGCCCGGAATGATGGCGCAAGCTCGATGACGCTTCCCTGGCCCCTGGCCCCCGGCCCCTATTTCTTCACAAACAGCGAAATCGCCATGCCGAAGCCGATGGCGATCACGATGCGGCGGACGGCGGTGCGGCCCAGTTTGCGGGCGGCGCCGGCGCCGCCATAGCCGCCGGCAATCGCGCCCACCGCCATGATGAGGACGTCCGGCCAGTAGACCATCCCGGCATAGACGAAGTACAGCGCCGCGACACCGTTGATGCTGCCGCCGAACACCACCTTCAGGCTGTTCATTTCGTGGATGTCGGTCAGCCCGAGGATGGCCAGCGCGGCCAGCATGAGGATGCCGATGCCGGCTCCGAAATAGCCGCCATAGATTCCCACCGCAAACTGAAAGAGGACCGCGCCCACCAGCCACCGCGCGCCGCCGGTGCGCTTGGAATCGGCGGTCTTCAGCAGGCGCTGCACCGATTCTTGCACCATGAAGAGCAGGGTGGCAAAGAGAATCAGGTAGGGAACCATGCGGTCGAAGGTGGCGGTCGGCGTCCAGCGGAGGAGCAGCGCGCCCGCCAGGCCGCCGACCAGGCTGGGCAGGATCAGAATGCGGAAGCGCGCCTCCGCTTTGCGCAACTCGCGCCGGTATCCCCAGATGCTCCCCACCGTGCCGGGCCAGATGGCCACCGTGCTGGTGGCGTTGGCGGTGACCGAATTCAAGCCGAGCCAGATGAGCGTAGGGAAGGAAACCAGCGTGCCTCCTCCGGCCACCGAATTGATGGCGCCGGCCAGGAATGCGGCGCCGAATGCCGCCGCGGCGGTGAGGAGATTGAAGTTGGTCACGAATTTCCAGCTTACACCGGGCTACGCCGTCGAGAGAACAGGCGCCGCGCCGCCTCCAGCGCCCCGCGGAACTGGACGATTACAGACCGCTGCCGAATTATCCGCCTGGATTAAGTCCCGTTTGTGGTATGCTTAAGTTGTCTTTGACAGTCCTGCCTATCGCGCACGCTCCCACACCGCTCGCTAAAACGCGCCGTCGCTGTTTGATCTTGCCCGTTCGCTGCTCTGCAAATTCAGAAGGAAAGTTAAATTGAAAAACATTTTTGTAGGTAATCTCAGTTTCGGGACCACCGAGAGTTCGGTTCGCTCCCTGTTCGAGCCTTACGGCTCGGTAGACCGTGTCAACATCGTGACCGACCGTGACACCGGCCAGGCCAGAGGCTTCGCGTTTGTCGAAATGAGCGTGGATGCGGAAGGCAATGCGGCTATCAGCGGGCTGAACGGCAGAGACCTGGATGGCAGAACGCTGAACGTCAACGAAGCCCGGCCGAAAGCCGAGCGCGGAGCGGGCGGCGGCGGCGGATATCGCGGCGGCTCGCGGCAAAGCCGCTGGTAAAGGGTAGAACAAATGGAACGGGGTGCGGCACTGAAACGTGCCGCACCCCGTTTTTTGCAGCAACCGGTTTGACCGGAGAAGGAGAAACTTGCCAAAAGAAGACGCAATCGAAGTCAATGGTAAGGTGATCGAGAAGTTCAAGGCGGGAATGTTCGCCATCGAGCTGGACGTCGGGAAGACCGTGCTCGCGACAATGGCGGGAAGACTGCGGCGAAACCGCATCAAGATCATGAACGGAGACCGGGTTTCCCTGGAACTGTCACCGTACGATCTGACGAAGGGCCGGATCACTTACCGGCACAAGTAATCCGACGTCCGGGCTTCCGCACCGCCGGTCCGGGCGGCGTGGTACAAAAGCAGCATGAAGCTGGCCCGCATTCACCGGCACAGCGGCCCCGAGGTGCTGGTGTACGAGGATGCCCCGGAGCCGCGGATCCGCGCCGACCAGGTGCTGGTGCGGGTGCGCGCGTGCGCGCTCAACCACCTGGATTTGTGGGTTCGCGCGGGCATTCCCGGCGTCAAGATCCCTCTGCCGCACGTGCTGGGCAGCGACATCGCCGGGGAAATCGTGGCGGTGGGCGAACTGTGCGAGCGCGTCAAACCGGGCTGGCGCGTGCTGCTTTCCCCGGGCCTGAGCTGCCGGCAATGCGAGCAGTGCGTGAGCGGCAACGATAATTTGTGCCGGCGCTACACCATCTTCGGCCTGGGCGTGGATGGCGGCAACGCGGAACTGCTGGCCGCGCCCGAGTACACCGTCATCCCCATTCCCGACGAGATGAGCTTCGAAGAGGCTGCCGCCGTGCCGCTGGTCTTTCTGACCGCCTGGCACATGCTGATGGGGCGGGCGCGGCTGCAGCCCGGCGAGGACGTGCTGGTGCTGGCGGCTTCGAGCGGCGTCGGCTCGGCGGCCATCCAGATCGCTAAAATGTTTCAGTGCCGGGTGATCGCCACCGCCGGGGGCCAGGAGAAGCTGGCGAAGGCCCGGGAGCTGGGCGCCGATTATGTGATCGACCACTACCGCGAGGACATTGCCGCGGAAGTGAAGCGCATCACGTCCAAGCGCGGCGTCGACGTGGTGATCGAGCACGTGGGGCTCGCCACCTGGCAGAAGAGCCTGGACTCGCTGGCGCCGGCCGGCCGCCTGGTCACTTGCGGCGCCACCACCGGCTACGATACCCGGCTCGACCTGCGCTTCCTCTTCAGCAAGCAGTGGAGCCTGCTGGGCTCGTTCATGGGCACGCTGGGCGAATTGCACCAGGTGCTGAAATTCGTTTTCCGCAAACAGCTGCACCCGGTGATCGACCGGGTTTACCCGCTGGCGGAAATCCGCGCCGCCCACGAGCGTCTGGAGAACAAGGAGCAGTTCGGGAAGGTGATTGTGACACCGTAGGGGCCGGGGGCCTGGGGCCAGGGACCCGCGTTCGCAGTTCGGGGGTCGGCGTTGGAAGCGCGGCAATACGGGGTTGGACTCCGGGACGGCCTTCACGCCGCATCCCCGGCCCCTGGCCCCCGGCCCCAGGCCCCAGTGAGGTATAGTCTCTCCCATGCACTCCTGGATGCTCGTACGGTGTTTGATCGCCGCTTGCTGGTCGGCCTGGTTTTATCCGTTTCTGTTCCGCGCGCCGCATATTCAGCGGCGCAAGTCGATCACGGCGGCGGGGGCGACGCGGATCGGGCTTCTGCTGGAAGTTGTCGCGATCTTCGTGGCGTCCATTTTCCGGCGCGACGTTCCGCCGGGGCCGGCTCTGATTGCCGCGGCGCTCGCAATTACGGCTCTCTGCACGGTCCTCGGCTGGCAGGCGGTGGACCACCTGGGCCGGCAGTTCCGCGTGACCGCCGGCCTGTATGAGGATCATGAACTGGTGCGTACCGGGCCGTACGCCATCGTCCGCCACCCCATCTACGCGTCCCTGCTGGGGATGCTTTTCGTCACGTTCCTGCTGCTCACGCCCTGGCAGATCGCGCCGGTCTGCCTGGTGGTTTACATTATCGGCACGGAAATTCGCGTGCGCGCCGAGGACGGGCTGCTGCTCTCGCGCTTCAGCGGCCAATTCCGCGCCTACCAGCGCAGCGTTCCGGCGTATATCCCGTTTGTGCGGTAACCGGGAGGCCTCGTCTACGCGGGCCGCTATACTGGAACTAACATGCCGCGTGGCATCATCCTTCCGTGCATCGCCGGTGCCGTCCTGCTCGCCTGCACGCTGCTGGCGCAGAAACCGTTTCGCGAGTATCCGGGCTGGGAGTACAGCCGGGAAAACGGCAATGGCATCGCCATTCCGCCCGACTACAAGGTTCCGGGCGAATGGACGTTTGCCCGCATGATGTACCCCAGCACGCGTCACCGCATCGACTGGCAGTCGGAGTTCAAGCGCGGCTACGACTGGCACGAGGGGAACACCAACTGGACGATCGATTACCCGCGCTCCGACCGCCACCTGGCGCAGGCCATCCGCCGCCTCACCCGCATCGACGCCCATTCCGCGGAACAGCCGGTCAACCTGGATGAGGACGACGACGTGTTCAATTACCCATGGCTGTATGCCGTGGAGGTAGGCCACTGGGAGCTGACGGACCGGCAGATTGCCCGCTTCCGCGAATTTCTGGACCGCGGCGGCTTCTTCATGTGCGACGATTTCCACGGCACCGACGAGTGGAACGTTTTCGTGGAAAGCATGCGCAAGGTCTTTCCCGACCGGCCCATCGTGGACATCCAATCGAGCGACCAGATTTTCCATACGGTTTTCGACCTGGACGAGCGCTATCAGGTGCCGGGAGCGCAGTACGAATTCACCCACAGCATCTGCGAGAAGTGCCCCACCGCGCGGCCACCGGTTTTCGGCGGCGGCGATACCCCGCGCTGGCGCGGCATCTATGACGAACACGGCCGCCTGATGGTCGCCATCTGCCACAATATGGACTTGGGCGACTCCTGGGAGAATGCCGATGATCCCCGCTATCCGCAGAAATTCTCGGCACTCGGCATTCGCCTGGGCGTGGACTACGTTGTGTATTCGATGACCCACTAGTGGTGATCGGGTCTTCGGACCCTCGTGCCTGTCTCCCCGGCCTTTGTAATCCAGTTGTAAAATAAAAAGCAGTCTACCTATGCCGGTACTAGCGGACTCCACCGGAAACTTCGTCGCCGAGACTACCGCCAAGCTGCTGGAGCGTCTGGCTTTCCAGGTCAACACCACGCTGCATGCGCACCACGCCGAACCGGTGCACGATCTGCGCGTCGCCATCCGGCGTTTCAACCAGGTGCTGGTCACGTTCCGCAGCGCCCTTCCCGCGCGCGAAGTGAAACGGATTCGCCGCAAGCTGAAGAATCTGCTGAATGCCGCCGGCGACGTACGCGACTGCGACGTGCTGGCCAAAATGCTGGCCAAGCGCGACCTGGCGGGGGCGGCCGCGTTGAAGAAGAAGCTGCAGGAGCATCGCAAGGCGGCCGTGCCGGTGCTGACGGCAGCGCTCGAGCGCTGGGTGGCGCGCCGGTCGTCGTCGAAATGGCGCGCCGCACTGACGGCCTGCCCGGCCCGGGATGCCTTCCAGCGCGGCCTTCGCCGTTCCGGCCGCAAGTTTCTGGCGCACGGTGATGCCGCCGCGGCGGAGAAGGCTTCCGCCACGGAACTACACCGCTTCCGCATCGAAACCAAAAAATTCCGCTATGCCCTGGAGCTGTTCGAACCCTCCTGGGGCGCGCCCGTCAGCCAGTGGCTGGAGCGGCTCAAGCCGGTGCAGACGCTGCTGGGCGATATCCACGACAGCTTCATGGCGCGGGAGATGGCGGCGAGCTTCGGCGGCACGCCGGAAATCGAGGCCTGGCTGAAGCGGCGGCAGCGCCGGAAGACGCGCGAATTCCGGCGCGTCTGGCAGGAGAGCTTCCCCGCCCCGGACCACCGCCTGCGCATCGACGCACTGCGCCAGCCTCCGCGCAAGCCGGCCGCCACCAGCGCCGCGCGCCCGGCCACCCCCGTAGCCGTGGCGTAACTTCCCCCGCACCACTGCGGGCCTCTGCCGTATTGACTTGCCGGCGTCAAATCCCGGAAACTGGGCGAAGCATCGCCGCGACCCGCCACTGGTCGATTCCGCCGGATCTCGCGCCGCGAATACCGGCTTGCAATTCCTCAGGGGAAGGGCTTCCTTCCAACGGAACTCGTTTATGGAGAAATCGTTATGCAATCGTGAACCGCTTCTCAGCACCGCGGCCGTAGCGCGGTGGCTCGGCGTTTCGACACGCGCTATCTGCCTGTGGGCGGAATGCAAGGAAATCCCCGCTATTAAAATTGGCCGGCAATGGCGGTTCCGGCAGGAAGATTTGACACACTGGCTGGAGGATGGCACGGCGGCGAAGGTGACGAACGGCACCCCGGCCGGGCGCGCCAGAAGGTGCGGCTGAACGGCTTACGGGGATCTGCGGCAATTGCGGTAATTGCCGCAACCGCCGCATACCTTCCATATTTCCGTGTGGCAACATCAGACCGTGGATTTTGCCCGCCCTCGTCGGCGGGTAGCGATTCTAAGCAGACAAGGAGCCCAATCAGCATGTTTCAAGACGTTCCGAACTATCCCACTTGGGGAGCATATACCGGATTCGGCAATCCCTTCTACACACAGCAGAACCCGTTTCAGGGTGTCCAGAATCCGTACACTGGCGGGCAGCAGGGCATGGGGCAGCAGACTTATGGCGGTATTCCCGGATATGGCACGATTCACCCGCTGGCGGCCCTGATCGCAGCCCAGCAACATCCGCTTCTGCAAGCCGTTCTACAGAATCCGATTCTGGCTCAGCATCTCGCGTCGCAGCTCCAGGGCGGCCAACCCGGCCAGCAGGGCGGCATCCAACATCCGATTCTTCAAGCCATCCTGCAGAATCCGCTTCTGGCCCAACATCTCATGACGCAGCTCCAAACCGGCCTGCTCGGTCAGCAGGGCAGCCCGTACGGCCAGCAACAGGGCAACCCGTACGCCCAGCAGCAGGGCAACCCGTACGCCCAGCAACAGGGCAACCCGTATGGCCAGCAACAGGGCAACCCGTATGGCCAGCAACAGGGCAACCCGTATGGCCAGCAGCAGGGCTGGAATCCCTACGGGCAGCAGCAGGGCTGGAATCCGTACGGGCAGCAGGGGCAGGGCATGCCGCTGGCGCCGCAGACCTGGATCGGGCAGGGCGGACAATTCGGCCAGCAGATTCATCCGCTGCTGGCGCAGTTGCTGGCGGCCCGCCAGGGCGGCGGCCCCGGCATTCCCGGGTTCGGATTGGGGTACTGATTACGGCCAAGGGAAAGCGCGGCCCCGACGCATGCGTCCGGGCCGCGCCGGCCAAAGGAAAGGAAGACAAACGCGATGTCACCAGTTGCCATGCAGCAATCGCAAATCCAGCGTGAGGGAGTCACCGTGGTGGGGGAGGCGGTGCGCCGCGTCGCCCCGGAAAGCGCGGAATTCCTGCTTGAGATATCCGCCGCCGCGCCCTCGGCGGCGCAGGCGCTACGGGATAACCAGGCGAAGAATTCGCAGCTGGCCCACGCGCTGGGAGCTTTGGGCGTGATTCCGGCCGACCTGCGCACGGTGTCGATGAATGTCTACAACGTCTACGCGCCCGTGCTTCAGTCTCTGGCGGGCGGCGGATCGATGCCGCAGATCGGGCCAAACCAGCCGGGCGGCTTTGCCATGGGCGGTCCGGTGCAGCCGGAGATGCAATACGGCACCTACCAGGCGCGCAACGTGGTGCGGGTGACCGTGCGCGAGCCGGCGCGCGCGGGCGAAATCGTGGACGCCGCCGTGCGGTCCGGCGCCGCGGTGGCCGGCGGATTCTCGTTCCGCGCCGCCGATGAACCCGCCGCCCGGCGCGCCGCGCTGGAAGCTGCCGCGCGCGACGCCCGCGCCAAAGCCGAGACCCTGGCCGTGGCCGCCGGCAAGCAGATCGGCGATCCGGTTGCCATCTCCGAAGATATGGTGGTATCGAACGGCGCCTATGCCGCCCTGCGCTCCGCTATGCCGTTTACGTTCGGCGCGGGCGCGCCGCAGATGACCGGAGAACTCGAATACTACGCGCGCGTTTCGGCCAGCTTCCGTTTCCAGTAATCAGCTGGCCGTTTCGGGCCAGGGGAGAAAGCCGATGGGCCGGCGCGATTCCGGAGCGCCCGGTGAAAGCCGGTTTAATACCGCCTGCAAACCCGTCGCTTCCTCCCCCTGGCACGCCGGATGGTAGGCGGATACCAATTCATTCCGCAAAGCCTGGCGCTGCGCCGTGGTGGAAAACGGCAGCGGTAGAAAGACCACCAGCAGCGACGCGCGTTCGGCGCCGTCCAGATGCGCCGGCGCGGCGTCCGGACTGGGGAAGGGTGTGTTATTGCCGAATTCGCCGAAATAAATCGGCCGGAACGGCTTGGGCGCCCAGTTCGGATCCGGCACCAGGACGGCGAACAGGCCCGCACATTTCGGCGGTATCCAATCCGGCAGGCGCACCGGCTGGCTGAAGTAGCAGTCGTTGAAGCGGATCCCGGCGGAATACGTGTCGCAGCGCATAGAATCGATGGTGGACTGGCTGTAATTTAATCCACAATTCTTCATAGCGCATCCACTGTGATATAAGCAAGTGAAAATCCGCTCTGTACGCGACCGGCTCAGGAGTGATTGCAACCCAACACCCGGGCGCGAGCCCGTCCGCGCTACTCCGCGGCCGCCTCTTCCAAACTCGAATAAAAAGGAAAAACCTGGTCGAGCAGGCTGACGTGGAACGAATGGAACAGGTGGCTGCTGGCGCCGGCCATGCGCATCTCGCCGCCCGCCGCCGAGATCTTGTTGTAGGAGGCGATGAAGCGGCCGATTCCGGTGCTATCGATGGTGGTCAGGCCGGAGAGATCGAAGATGACGATCTTCTTGCCCTGGCGCAGGAATTCGTCTACCAGCGCGGGGATCTCCTCGCCTTCCGGACCCAGCATCAGCTTGCCGGCGAGGGAGACGGCGACGGCGCCGGGCGCGACGTCGTGATGGTGGATGGCGAGGGGCATCGAAACGCCAGTGTAGCAGCCGGGGCGCGGCTGCGGATACAGTATTAGCGATGAAATACTTTCTGGCGAAGACCGATCCCGAGACTTACTCGATCGACAATCTGGAGCGCGACCGGCGGACGGCGTGGGATGGCGTGACCAACGCCCAGGCGGTGCGCGCGATTCGCGAGATGCGGCCGGGCGACCGCGTCTTCATTTACCATAGCGGCGGGGTGTCGGGCGTGGTCGGACTGGCGACAGTGCGCTCGGAGCCGCGCGACGATCCAAAGAATCCGAAATCGGCGGTAGTGGATCTGGAATTCGCCGGACGGTTAGAACCCACGGTGACGCTGGCGGAGATCAGGCAATCCGGCAAATTCGACGATTGGGCGCTGGTGCGGCAATCGCGCCTTTCCACCATGGCCGCGCCCGAAAAATTCGCGGCCTGGATGCGTGCGCGGTATCCGGAAGCGGGAATCTGAGGACCGGCCGGCCCCGGCAATCCAAGGCGGCGAGGGCGTGCGGGTAGCGGTGAATGCCGGCTCGGAAGCCGGCATTGGCAAGCTGGAAGCTTGCGCTACGGGTTATGCACGGCCCGGATGAGAGCCTCCACATTTTCGAGCGGCGTGTCTTCCTGAATGATGTGCGCGGGGCTCACCATGTAGCCCCCTGCTTCGCCCAGGATGCGGATCTTCTCCCGCACATCGGCTTCGATTTGCGCCGGCGTCCCGAACGGCAATAGCTGCTGCTGGTCGATGGCGCCCCAGAACGAGAGGCAGCGCCCGAAGCGGCTCTTCAGCTCCGCCGCGTCGTGGCCGGGCACATTCGGCTGCACCGGATTGAAAACCTCCAGCCCCACTTCGATCCAATCGCCCAGAATCGGCGCCACCGCTCCATCGCAATGCTGCATGATCAGCACGTCCGGATTGGCCGCCTTGAATGCCCCATACACCCGCCGGTAGGACTCTTTGAACCGCCTCCGCCACATGGCGGGCGACATGATCAGCCCCTTCTGCGTCCCGAAATCGTCGCCCAGCCAGATGCCGTCCACCCCCATGGAAATCAATTTCAGGCCGGCGGCAATGGCGAACCGCTCGCACTTTTCGAGCAGCGCGTCCACCCACGCCTCGCCCATGGCGGTATCGATGAGCAGCTTTTCCAGGCCGACCATCTGCTGCATCAATCCCCACAGCGTCACCTCGATATCCCCCACCACGAAGTACCCTGCGCCGAACCGGGCGATATATTCGGCGGCATCGTCGTAGCGGCCCTCCGCCAGCGGATCGGGAAACGGGTATTCCTCGATCTCCCGCACGGTTTCGACCTGCGCCAGCGGATACCGGATCACGTCCATGTATAGCGGCCCCTGCCGCATGCCCATGCCGAATTCGTCGATGGTGAGGCCGTCCTCCGTCACCGGGTGCCGGTATCCGCGCGGGAGCCCGATTCCCACCACCACGCAGTCGCTGCCCATGGCGACGCGCAGCTCGTTGGCGGAGATGCGGTAGGTCACGTCCTCGTAATGCGCGCGGGTGTAGCGCGGCTGGATGCCGTACCTCTCTCCAAACCGCTCACAGATGCCGCGCGACAGGTCGAACTGGAGGGGCACGCGGTCCGGCGCGCTCTTCCGCGTCATCGCCGCCCGCACCCGTTGTTTGCTGGTCATGCTGCGCCTCGCTTCACGCCATAGCATAGCTGGTGTTAAGCTGATGCGGAATGCGACGCCGTGATCTTCTCAAAATGGGCGCGGCCGCGCCGCTGGCCTTCGCCGCCAGCGCGCAGCCCCGCTACCGGGCCGATTGGGATTCGCTCGACAGCCGTCCCTGCCCGCAATGGTATACCGATGCCAAGTTCGGCATCTTCATTCACTGGGGAGTGTACTCCGTGCCCGGCTATGCCGCGGTGGGCGTGAAGAACCAGAATCCCTACGCCGAGTGGTACTGGAATTCGCTCACCGAAGGGAAGAAGGCCAAGAGCCCCACCGCTGCCGGCGGCATGACGTGGGAATACCACAAGCGCGTCTACGGCGCGAATTTCCCATACTTCGATTTCGCCCCCATGTTCCGCGCCGAAAACTACGATCCGGATCACTGGGCCGATGTCTTCGCCCGCTCCGGCGCCCGCTACGTGGCGCTCACCTCCAAGCATCACGAGGGCTTCACCCTGTGGCGCAATGCCGAGGCCAACCGCGCGTGGGGGCGGGCGTGGAACGCCGTCGATACCGGCCCGCGCCGCGACGTGCTCCTCGACCTGATGCGGGCCGGCCGCCGCAAGGGCCTCAAAATGGGCATCTACTATTCGCTCTACGAATGGTACAACCCGCTCTGGCTCAGCGATAAGCAAGCGCTACGTGGCCGAACACCTGTTCCCGCAGTTCAAGGACGTGGTGACGCACGCCGAGCCCAGCATCATCTTCTCCGACGGCGAATGGGAGCTGGCCGCCGCCGAATGGCGCAGCCCGGAGCTGCTCGCTTGGCTGTTCAACGAATCGCCGGTGGCGGGAGACGTGGTCATCGACGACCGCTGGGGCAAGGACACCCGCCATCGCCACGGCGGCTACTACACCACCGAATACACCAGCGGCATGCAGAGCGGCGCGCACCCGTGGGAGGAGAGCCGCGGCATGGGCCAATCCTACGGCTATAACCGCATGGAGACGCTGAAGGATTACCACACCGGCCGCGAGTTGCTGCTCATGCTGATCGACATTGTCAGCCGCGGCGGCAACCTGCTGCTGGATATCGGCCCCACCGCCGACGGCCGCATTCCCGTGATCATGGAGGAGCGCCTGACCGAAATCGGCGACTGGCTGCGGACGAACGGCGAAGCCATCTACGGCACGCGCGCCTGGCGCAACCCGCGCCAGTGGAGCGCGGGGAGTATCCCCAAGCAGGAAGAGAAGGAATACCGCGCCGAGTACGATATCGCCAAAATGGTGGATGCTCCGCCCGCCGGCTATGCCCGCGTGGAGGCGTTCCTCACCGCTAAGGACGACGCGCTGTACGCCATTGTGCCGCGCCGCCCCGTAGGAGAAATTCTCATTGACGGCGTGCAAGCGCCGTCGGGCGTGCGCGTGACTCTGCCGGGCGAAACCGAACCACTGGAAGCGCGCCTGGAAAACGGGAGCCTGCGCATTCGCGTTCCCGAGCGGCTGTCCGCTTCCCTGCCGAATGAGCAGGCATACACGTTCAAACTGGCGGGCGTGGCGTAGGACAGCCCTCTCGGGCTGTCGTGCCGGGATTCCGCCCGGCATCGGCGGGCGGAAGCCCGGCCCCTGGCCTTTGGCGTTTGACTAGATAAAAAACAATTTCGGTAATTTCTGTTGTAATCTGTGCTGTTTTGTGGTATCTAGTTCATTGACTAGATAGAAGATGCCCGATGGGATTCCCCACCAAGGTCCAACTCATCAAACGCAAATCCAGCGTCCAGTGGTACATCAACTTCCCCTCTGCTCTCCCCCAAGCCATGGATTTCGCTCGCGGCGAAACCGTCGAGTGGTCCATCGAGGACAACAGCTTGCTTGCCCTCCGCCGCCTCACCCCCCCTCCCTCCGCTCTAAAAAAAACTCTGCCGGCATCCTCTCCTCCCTCCAAACGCTCTGGCGAGAAGGCGCCCCCGCGTTCGCCCAACAGCGCGTCGCCGACCGTACCCAAGCCCTCTCCCTAAGCTCGCTGCTCTGCCTCGGCCGCCATACCCTCACCGGACTGTTGACCACCTCCGGGCGCGAGTTTCAGGACTGGTCCGCCGCCTACCGGATCTTCAGTCAGAACCGCCTCCCCGCCCAAGACCTGTTCGCCGTCGTCCGCCGCGCCGTCCTCGCCGAACTGCCCCCACACGCGCCCCTGACCGTCGCCGTCGACGATTCCTTGCTCCGCAAATCCGGCCTCCGCATTCCCGGCGTCGCCTGGCGCCGCGATCCGCTCGGTCCTCCCTTCCAAACCAACTTCGTACGCGCGCAACGCTTCCTGCAGTTGTCCGCCTCCATTCCCCTCTCCGACGGAGCCTTCCGCATGGTCCCGATCGCTTTTCGCCACGCCCCCACTCCCCCCAAGCCGCCGCACCAAGCCCCCGCCGAGGCGGTGCAGCAATACCGAAAAACCGCCCGCCTGACGCGCCTGCCCCTCGTCGCCGCCCAACAGATCGCCGCCCTGCGTCAAGCTCTGGATGCCCAGCCCGGCGGCTCCCTACGCCCCCTCCACATCGTCGTCGATGGCGGCTACACCAATGCCACCGTCCTGAAGAAGTTGCCCGACCGCACCGTCCTGATCGGCCGCATTCGCAAGGACGCCCAACTTTACTTTCCGCCGGAATCCTCCTCCGCGCCCGCGTCCCCGCATCGCGGCCGCCCGCGACACTATGGCGCCCCGGCGCCGACTCCCGAGCAAATCCGCACCGAGGAAGCCCGCGCTTGGAGCACGATCGACATATCCGTCAGCGGCGCACCGCATTCGATGCGCATCAAACGCCTGGGGCCGGTTCTGTGGCGCACGGCCGGACTGGGGCAGGTTCTGCAACTGGTCGTGATCGCGCCGCTGCGCTATCGTCTGCGCAAGCACTCCAAGCTGCTGTATCGTCGTCCCGCGTTTCTGATCTGCACCGACGCCGAGATGGATGCGCGGCTGCTGGTCCAGGCGTACGTCCAGCGCTGGGACATCGAAACGAACTTTCGGGAAGAAAAGACGCTGTTGGGGGTGGGACAAGCGCAGGTGCGAAACGGTCACTCGGTCGAGGCCGTGCCCGCACTTCAGGTGCTTTCCTACGCCATGCTTCTGCTCGCCAGTTTGCGGGCCGTCCGCGGCGGCGGCGATCCCAAAGCCGACTTGCTCCCTGTCCCGAAATGGAATGCCCACGCCGCCCAGTCGCGCTTCTCCACCGTACGCGCGATCCAGCAACTGCGCGCCGAGCTGTGGGGCAAGGCCCTGGGCCTCACGAATTTCTCCGGCTTCGTGGCGCAACCCGCCCCCACCACGAACCCCGAGAAATTCCTGCCGCACCTACCATCTGCCGTACTTTATGCGGCCAACTGACCACCGGAGCGCCAAAGGCCAGGCGGCGGCCTCCAGGCCGGCATTCCCGGGGGATAACATATGCCGCCGCTATCCCTTCGTCAGAATCCGGTGCACGATCTCCGCATTCATCCGCACTTCGTCTTTGAACTTCGGGAACATCCCCACGTACACGCCGTCGGTCGGCTTGATGCTCTCAAACGCGGTGCGAAATGCCTGCTCGATGCCGCTTTCCGGAATCCGTCCCGCCGCCAGAATCTTGAACGCGAAGCACGGCTTCTTGCTCTGCCGCAACACTTTGAACATGCGCGCCGGGTCGCTCTTCATGTAGATGTCGCCCGTCATCTCCATGAGCTCCCCATTGAGCACCTTCCGCCATTCCTCCGGCCTGCGCCGCCGGTTGTACACGCAGCCGGAATAGAAATCCACGTCCCAGTTTTCTTCCTCGATGCTGGCGATCACTTCCGGAATGTGCGTCCCCACGCCCACCAGCACGCCCAACTGCCGCACCTGCTTGCACCATTCCTTCACCGTCTCCATCTTCCCTGCCTGCCACGCGTCGTCCACCACCTCGCCCTGCCGCTGCAGCGCCAAGGGCTTCACGGTCTTCACCAGCATGGCCGTATCCACACCCTTCGTCACCTGGGAATCAGGTGCATCCGGCCGCCTTCGGCCACGAAGCGCGCCCAGTCCTGCGGCCCGCGGTCCAGGTGCACGTAGTTGAACACGTTGATGCCGAAGCGCGCCGCCTGGTGCATCACCGCGCAGACCCGGTCCGCCGTGTACCACTCCTTCATGGAGTTGCCGAAGTTGTTGTTGTAGTGCGCAAAACCGTAAAAGGGGTTCACGCCCAGCACCATGCGGCTGATCTCGGCGTGGAAAAACTTCATCTTCGGAACCTGGATATCCGCCGCCGGCGTCAGCGCGGCTCCCGGCGCCTGCTCCTGCGCTTCGGACGCGCCGGCGGTCAAACCCGCCAGCATCGCGCCGGATTGGATAAATCCTCTTCTCGTGTTCCACATATCGGTCCGTTCCCTTCTCCGGTTGATTTTCCGTCATCCGGATGACGATATCCGATATGTTATCGCGAAATCCAGACCGTTGGCTCTGAAATCCGGAGAATGGCTGGGGCTTGCGCCCGGGGGACCGGCCATCTTCCGCACGTTCTTTACGCGTAGCGGCGCGTCATCCGCGCGCAGAAATCGGCGAATTCGCGGATGTCCCGGGGCGGGCTGGTATGGTTCGGCGCCAGGCCGCGGTGCTCGGGCGTGAAGCAGAAGGTGATAGTGGTGTCGAAGCCGTCGAGCGCTCGCATCTGCCGGTCGAACCACGCTTCGGCATTGGGGCGGAAACTGTCGGCCCAGCTCAGGCCGGTGCGCAAATAGCGAACGCCCAGGTCCTTGAGCCGGCGCACGGCGTCGTCCAGGCGGTGGTCTTCGAAATGGAACCACTGGCAGATGCCCACGTCCGGCGTGTACTGGCGGAAGCTTTCGAGCGCCGGCTTGGGCGACCCGTCCTCGCGCAGCAGACCCATGTAGAAATGGCGGTAGTAGGCCGAGCCTTCGGCTTCGCGGTGGCGGGTGGTGGCCGGCCACGCCCGCGGCAGATCGAACAGGCTGTACCAGTGGATGCGCTCCGCTTTGCCGATGAGCAGCTCGGCCGTGCGGCGCAGGCCGAAATCCTGCACCTCCTCGGCGCCGAAACTGGAGACGCCGGCCTCCGAGACCCACACCGGAAGGTCGGTCACCGCCTGAATTTCGCGCAACTTATCCGGCCATTCATGGATGGTCCAGTGATTCCAGTCGAGTGGGAAGCCGTGCACCGCCACCACATCCACGTGGCTCAATACGCAGAACTGGCGCATGTGGCGAATGAAATCGGGGTCGATGGGCGAGATGCCGCCCAGCACGCGCCTCACCCTGGAGTTTTCCGAGCGCACCGCATCCGCCGCCAGGTTCACCATCTCCGCGTAGATGCGCCAGTCGCGATCGATCTCGAAATTCCAATGCGACAGATTGTTCGGCTCGTTCCAAAGCATCACGGCTTCAACCATGCACCCTCCGGGGTTGGATTCAACGCGGAGGCGCTGAGGGCGCGGAGATAACGCGGAGAAACCAAATAGCTCCGCGATTTCTCCGCGTTCTCTGCGCCTCTGCGTTGAGAGAGAATCCCGACCCTCTTCATACCCCGCAAATGTAGACCTCGTCTTCGGGGTGCGCCACAATGTGGAAGCCGGCGCTGCGCAGCATGGCTTCGGCGCAGGCGCGATTGGGTATCCACCAGTTGGTCGGATCGTGCGAGTAGCGGTTTTCCACGAAGTAGAGCTGCGGGTAGGCGGGGTTCTCGAAAACCGCGGTTTCCCAGAAGGGGTAATCGGGTTCGAGCCGCGCCACCTCCCGGCTGCCGCGCAGCAGCGACTGGAAGACCAGGGTTTCGCCGACCGCGTGCTCGCGCAGCAGATCGAGCGCCAGCAGCGGATGCCGCAGGTGGTAGAGCACGCCCATGAAAAGCACCAGGTCGAATTTCTCGCCCAGCCGGCCGACCTCGTAGACATCCAGCTCGCGAAATTCGATTTCGGCGCCGGTCACTTCGGCGGCAAAGCGCGCCTGCGCCAGGTAGCCCGGGTCGGAATCGATGCCCAGCACGCGCGCGGCGCCGCGCCGCTTCATCTCGAGCGAATAGAAGCCGGCGTTGCAGCCGACGTCGAGCACGGTCTTTCCGCTCAGGTCGGCGGGAATGGCGTGCTGGAACGTGCGCCATTTGCAGCTGGGATAATCGCCCAGAAAGTGATGCGGAGCGGTGGCCACGCCGCCCAGCTCCAGGTTCTGGAACCATTCGCCGAGCTCGCGGATGCGCCGCGCGATTTCGTCCCGGCTCAACGTGGAAGCCGAAGGCATCATGGCCGCGCGCTCCCCAAGGCTCTGGCGGCGGGCAGCGCGGGCCCGGCCGGCTCGGTCAATTTCCGCATGGCTTCCAGGTAGCCGTCCATGGTGCCGACGTCGTAATACGCGGCTCCCGCGCGCACGCCCCACGCCTCGCCGCCGCGCGCCAGCCACGCATTCACCAGAGTGCCGATATATTCGTCCGCGCGCCCGCGTTCCAGCCACAAATCGTGAAGCGCGTGCAGCGTGGCGCCGGGCATCTTGAACGCGCCCCAAACCCAGCGCGACCGGGCGTCCGGCCGCTTCACCTGAATCTCCTCCACGTGTCCGTCGTCGCCCGCCACCACGGCGTCGAACAGCTCCGGCCGTTCCACCGGAAACAGCAGGAAGGAGAAGCGGCCGTCGGGCAGCAGGCGGAGGCCGTCCTCGGGAAACCAGATGGTGTCGGGAAGGCCCACCAGCACGGGCTGGCCGGCATCGATGAACGGCACGGCGCGGAAAATGGCGTCGCACAGGCCGGAAGGCACGGCCTGCACCGAGTAGCACAGCGTGGCCGAATACGCCGAGCCGCCGTAATATTCCAGGATGTCCGATTTACCCGGCGAGATCACGAAGCAGATGCGCGTGGCGCCGCCAATCACCATCCGCTCCATCAGGTAATCGCTCACCGCGCGCGGCCGGTGCGCGGTGCCGTCGTAGCGCCCGGCCACCGGCAATAATTCCTTGGAAAAAGCCAGCGGCTGAATCCGCGTTCCCTTCCCCGCCGCCGGAATAATACCCCACATATCGGTTTGCCTTTCAGGTGCCTGGCCTGCACACCGCTTGCTTACGGCGCCGGCTCGGTCACATTCATACACAGGACGCGCGCGCCCCATTCCGCCAGTTGCAACACGCTCAGCGAAGCGGGAGAAATCTCGAAGTGCGTAATCATATTCAGCGAGATTCCCAGGTAGAGCGCCAATGTCGAGCGCAGCGCATCGCCGTGGCTGACGATGGCCACCGTGCCGTCGCGGTAAGCCGGCGCCAGCGCTTCCAGCCGGCGCGCCACCCGCGTCTGCACCTCCACCAGCAGCTCCCCTCCCGGCGGCCGGACGCCGGCGCGGAACTGGTTGTACCGCCGGAAATCCTCCATCCGCTCCAACTCCGCGATCTTCGTTCCCTCCCATTGGCCAAACCGTACCTCGCCGAAATCCGGTTCCCGCTCCGGCTCCAAGCCGTGCGGCGCAGCCAGAATGGCGGCGGTTTCAACCGCCCGCTCCAGCGGGCTGGTGTAGATGGCCTGGATCGGGCGGCGTGCCAGCCTCTCCGCCAGCCGCTTCGCCTGCTCGCACCCGTTCGCGTTCAGATGCCAGCCCGGCCTCCAGCCCATGATCTCCCGGCCGATGGCGTCGGTTTCGCCGTGGCGTATGAGCAGAAATGTTGTCATTGGCTTCTTGCAGATAACCTTCCAATTGTCGCGCACGGCACTCCGGCGTGTGTTCCTCCAGAACGCGCCGCTGCGCCGCCGCGCCGATTTCGAGGCGCCTGGAATCGCTCAGATCGCGCAGGTAGCGCAGCACCGAATCCGCATCCCCGGCCACCAGCACCTCGCGGCCAACCGAGAACAGCTCGTCCAGCCCCTCCCACCAGTCGCTGATCACCGGCGTCGAGCAGGCGCCGGCTTCGAACAGGCGCACGCTGGGCGAATGGCCCGCCCGCTTCATCGCCGCGCGGGTGACGTTGAGGGTGAAGCGCTGCGCGCCGTAGAACGCCGGATGCTCGCGCGGCGATAAATGAATCTCCCGGAACACATTGCCCGGCCATGCGGTGCCCTCCGGATACATCGGCCCCACCACCGCGAAACGACCCTCCGGCCAGAGGCGCGCGGGCGCGAGCAGCAACGACTCCAGGACCGGCTGCCGGTCCGCACTGTAAGTTCCCAGGTAACCAAGATCCCATCGGCATAGCCGCGGCACCGGGTGATACAAACCCGGATCCACGGAACAATAAAGCGCCCGGGCCATCTTCGCGCCGTACCGGCTTTCAATGAGACGCAACACCGGGCCTCCGGTGAAGGACAGGTATAAGTCGAAGCCGCGAATTAAGGACGGCGAGATATATTCGTGCTCACCCGCCGCCAGTTTATCCAGCGTAACCGGCGTATCGATGTCATAGAACGCCGTGCGGCCCGTGGCTACCGACGTCACCCACTCCCCTACCCGCGCCCCCTCCGGAACGAACGAGCCCACCATCACCAGTGCCGCCTCCCGCACCGGACGTTCGAACTGCGCCATCAGCTCGGCTACGCTGCCATACAGCCTTGTAACCGCCCCCGCGGGCTGCGGCTCATCGCGGTTGCCGGCATACCAGGGCTGATCGCGCTCCAGAAACAGAATGCGATGACCTCGCGCGGCCAGCCCCTGGACAAGGCTTCGATAGGTTGTGGCATGGCCGTTCCCCCAGGAAGAAGTGATCGATAAGCCGAGAATGACAACATCGAATTCCGCCATGTTACTCCCCGTAGCGCAAGCTTTCAGCTTGCCATGACGGCTTCCGAGCCGGCATACCCAGTGCAAGCCGTACCCTCCCATCGATCAGCGATTCCACCTGCGCCGCGCGATGCGCATAAGTGTGCTCCGCCAGAATCCGCCACCGTGCCCGACCCCCTAACTCGCGCGCCCGCTGCCAATCCAGCGCACTTAGTAAGTCGATCACTTCGTCGCCGTTCCGCGCCACCAGCACCTCCCTGCCCGGTTCCAGAAACAGCTCGATGCCTTCCCAGGCGTCGGTCAGGATGCACGCGGCCGCGCCGGCCGCTTCGAAGACGCGCGTCGCCGGCGAAAAACCGTAGCGGGCCATGCTCTCGCGCGCAATGTTCAGAACCGCCCGCGGCGTGCAATTGAAGGCGTTGTGGTCGCGCGTGTACACGTGGTCGAAACAGGTTACGTTGGGCGGCGCCGGCTTGTCGCCCCAGCCCGCACCGCCCAGCAGAAATCGATTCTGCGGCAACCGCGCCGCCGGCTTCAGAAAGAACTCCTTTACGCGCGCCTCGCGATCGGGCAGCCGATTGCCCAGAAACCCTAGGTCGCCCTCGAAGCGCGGGTCGGGCGCCACGGGAAAATGCGTCTCCGGATCGAGCGCGTTGTAGACCGGAACGGTTTGGCGCGCGCCCAGGGCCGTGTACGCCGCGATCACCGGTTCGCCGCCGCCGTAGGTGAAGATCACGTCATAGCGCGGGATGAGCGCGGCAAACGGGTCTTGCGGGTCGCCCTGCACGCGGTCGAGCGTGGCGGGAGCGTCCACGTCCCAGAACGCCACCAGGCGTTCCGCATGGCGCCGGTCGAGCACCGCGGCTTCCAGCAAATCGTCAAACACACCCACGCCGCTGGCCTTCACCGTGAGGTCGAAATCGCGCGCCCGTTCCACCGCGCGGAGTGCCGCGTCCTCCGTAGCCGGGTAGACCACCACCTCGGCCCAGGGCGGGTCTTCGATATCCCGGTGCTGCTGGCGGCTCGTAGGCATCCGGCTCGAAGAACGTGATGCGGTGCCCGCGGGCATGGAGCGCGCGCACGATGCCCCGATAGTAAGTGGCCGCGCCGTTCCAATAGGCCGATACCAGGCTCGATCCGAAGAAGGCGATGCGCATCAGGCTGCCTCCCCGGTAACTCCGCAGGACTGTGTTACCAAGGCTTCCGCCTGCAGCCGCCCCACAATGCCGAGCAACTCCGCCGCGCGGTGGGCGCAGGTATGGCGGGCGCGAATGGTTTCCAGGCCCGACTCCGCCAGACGGCGCACCAGCGCGTCGTCATTCAGCACTTTGCCGAGTTGCCCGATCATCTCTCCCGCGTCCCGCGCCACCAGGAAATCCCGCCCCGCCCGGAACAGGCCTTCGCAATCGTCCCACGGCGCCGAAACCAGCGGAATGCCACACGCCAGCGCCTCGAAGGGCCGGATGGTGGGGATGCCGGGCAGCGCGCCGGCATACGGGCGCCGCGGGATGTGCACGGTGGCGCGCGCTTGCGCGAACACCTCGGGCACGCGATAATTCGGCAGCCATCCGCCATATTCAATGCCGGCGGCAGCCAGTTCGGCGATAGCTTCCCGCGGATACCGAACGCCGTACACGCGCGCCTTCAGCCCCATGGCTGTCACCGGGCGGATCAGAAATTCACGCAGCTCCTGGCTGCGTTCGCCATCACCCCAATTGCCGATCCACACCAGGTCGGCGGTCTTGGCAACCCCCTGCCGCGGGTGAAAGACACGCGTATCGGCGGCTTCATGCCACGTCCACGCCGCGTGCGCCCAGCCGCGTTCCATGTACAAACCCGCGATTACCCGCCCGTACGCCAGCACGCCATCATAGTGGCGCAAATCGTAGGCGGCCATGGATTCGGGCGCGGTAACGCTGCGATGGTGGGTGTCGTGGAAAAACAGCCGGTAGCCGCCCCGACGGGCGCGATGCCGGCCGATGCGCTCCACCAGCGCGTGCGGGTTCCACTCGTGCACCAGCACCGCGTCGGCGCCATCGAGAGCACCGTCCAGGTCGAGATCGGCGGCGTCGTAGCAGCGGCTGCGGATCGAGGGGTAGGCGGCGTGAAAGGCATCTACCGCCGCCCGGCCGCATTCGGCGGTCAGATTTTGCAGGCTCCAGCCGTCGCGCGGCTCGAAAATCCGGACCTCGTGACCGGCCGCAACCAGCTCCGTGGCCACGCCGCGGAGGAAATGAGCGTTGCCGTGGTTCCAGTCCGAAACCAGCGAATGGGTGAAGATTACGAGACGCACAGCTTCCTCCGCCCGGCCGCCGCCTGATATACGTTCCGGTATTCGTTGGCCATGCGCCGCGGCGTGTACTCGTGCGCGCGGGCGAGCGCCGCCCGCGCCAACTCCTCCCGGCGCCGCGGCCGCACCATGACTTCCCGAAGTGCGGCGGCCAGCGCCGGCGCATCCTCCGGCGGCACGAAAACCGCGGCGTCGCCCCAGATCTCGCGCAGGCTCGGAATATCGCCCACCACCAGTGCGCAGCCGGAGAGCGCTGCCTCCAGCACGGAGAGGCCGAACGGCTCGTATCGCGCCGGCAGCGCGTAAATGGAAGCGCGCGCGTACCAATCGGCCAGTTCGTCCGCGCCCAGCCGGCCCAGCATTTCGCAGCACTCGAAATGCTCCGCGGTGCCGTTAGGACCGCGCTGCTCGCCAGCCACGCACACAGGCCAGGGCAGCTCGCGCGCGGCCCGCGCCACGGCGGCGATGTTCTTGCCCTCGTCCCACAGCCGCCCGGCGGTCAGGACAAACGGCTCCTTGGCGGCGCGGCGGAAGCGCGCCGGGCTGCGGCCGTTGGCCACCACCCGGCAGTCCTCGGGTGCCATGCCGTAATGTCCGGTCAATGCCGCGGCTATGGCGCGTGAGGGCGCAATCACCGCATCCACCGCGCGCAGGCTTTGCGCCACCGTCGCCCGATACCGGTTCCAGCTTTCCGGCGCGGCGCAGCCCTTCACCGCCGTCCACCAGGAGAGCACGCAGGAATGCGCCGTAAGCACCACCGGAGAATGCCAGGAGAGCGCGCCGTGGCCGAACGAATTCAGATGCACCAGGTCGGGCGCATACTGCTCTTCCAGGTCCAGCAGCCACTTCCCCGATTCTTCTACATCGCTCCACGGATCGTCCATCCACTCCAGCTTGAATTCGCTGGCCAGCACATCCAGGTTGGGGATGCGCGCGGCCTCGTCGCGCTGCGCCGGTGAAGGCGCGCCGCCCAGCGCCGCCAGCACGGTCTCGACGCCGTGCTCGCTCAACGCGTCGGCCAGTTCCAGGGCGAACGTCCACACCCCGCCCACGGTGTCGCCGGTCATGAGAATCCGCTTCAGCATGTCTCCAGTTGCACCAGCGGCAGCGGGCGCTGCTCCTGAATATCGCTGAATTCGACGAAATTGCCCAGGTAGAAATCGTGCGCGCGCTCCCACGCGGCATCGTCGGGCGCGCCCCAGCGGCGCGTGTAATCGGGCGAGCCCGGATACGGAAACAGCGGCACCGGCTGGTTGGCCCACACCCCGTGCTCGTGCAGGTGCGCGCGCCAGGCTTCCACCTCGGCCGGGTCGTCGTCGCGCGAATCCAGCAGGTTGGCCTGCACGAAGGGCACGCGCCGCTTGGCATGGATCAGCCGCGTGCTGATCTCCCCGGTGGAAATTTTGCACTTCTTGTCCAGCAGGCGGCGCCCCTCTTCCGTGATGCTCTCCACGCCCGCCTCGATCGAGACGCAGCCGGCTTCGCCCGCCAGGTCGAGCATTTCCTCGCTCCACAAGTCGATGCGCGTCTGCATGCCGAATTGGATGCGGCGCTCGCGGATCAGCTCCAGCACGTCGCGGAAGGGCAGAAAAATTTCATCGATGAAGTAAACGTATTGCGCGCCGTTGGCGATCAAGCCGTCCAGTTCCTCCGCGATCACCGCCAATGGCCGGCGGCGGAACGAATTGCGGAAATTGTCCTTCGCGCAGAAGGTGCAGTGGTACGGGCAGCCGCGCGTCGTCTCCATCTCCGCGCCCGGTCCGCGCGGCTCGGCATCGAAGCGGTGGTGATGATGCGCGTGTTTGGCCAGCGTGAAGCGGCTCCAATGGAGCGCCGGCAGCTGGCTCATGTCGGAGGCGTGCGGCGCGGCCGGCGCCGGCCACGGACCCGCGCCACAGGCCGCCAGCACCTCTTCGCACTCGCCCGCGATTACGCCATCCACCCCGAGCTTTTGCCTGGTAGCGGCGGGCGTAGTGGAGGCATGCGGCCCCACCGCCACCAACGTGCCGGCCACGTCCCGCACCGCCCGCACCACCGCCTGCGGCACCCGCAGCTCGGGCGGAGCGCAGCGCCAGAAGAGATAGCTGGGCGCGGTGGTGACCACCGTCACGTCCGGACGGTAATCAGCCACGCGCTCGCGAATCTCCCCCAGGTCGAGCCTGTCCAGTTGCCCGTCGACGATTTCGGCATCGTGCCCGGCGCGCTTCAGCAGCACCTTGGAGTAGCCGAATTCCAGCGGCAGGTGCGGCTCGCGGCACCCGAAATAGATGCTGCCTTCAAAGCTCCAGGGCGGGTTAATGAGCGCAAATCGCATGGAAACCACCGTTGGCGGCCGTCAATTGGGTTGCCGGAAGGCCGCGCGATTCCAGCAGCCATTGGTAAAGCCGCTCCACCCCCTGCCGCACGTTCACCTTCGGCGCCCACCCGGTGGCGGCCTTGAACCGCCGCGTATCGGAGATGTAGTAGCGCTGGTCGCCCGGCCGCCAGTCCTTCATCCGCACCGCTGCCCGCTCCCCGTGCAGCGCCGCCGCCATCTCCAGCAATTCCAGCAGGCTGATGGTGTTGCCCAGCCCGCCGCCGATATTGAACGCCTGTCCGGAGAGCGTATGGATATTCGCCTGCGCCAGCAGAAACGCGTCCACCAGGTCGTCGGCGAACAGCACGTCGCGCACCTGCAGGCCGTCGCCGTACAGCACCAGCGGCTTGCCCTCGATGGCCTGCACCAGAAAATGCGCCACCCAGCCCTGGTCCTCCGTCCCCATCTGGTGCAAACCGTAAATGCAGCTCATACGAAACACCACGGCGGGCAGGCCGAAGGTGCGCGCGTAATCCAGCACGTACTGGTCGGCCGCGCCCTTGGAGCAGCCGTAGGGGCTGTGAAAGTCGAGCGGCCGGTCTTCGTTGATGCCGGTGCGCAGCGCGGCATCGAGCGGCTGGTAGCGCGTGCCGTTCTTCTCCAGCGCCAGCCCGGAAAGGCCGCCATAAACTTTGTTGGTGGAGGTGAACAGCAGCGGCGGCGGGCTTTCGAGCGCGCGGATCTCTTCCAACAGATTCAGCGTTCCTCCCACGTTGACTTCGAAATCGTGGAGCGGGTCCACCAGGCTGGTGGTCACCGCCACCTGCGCGGCGAAGTGAAACACCTGCCCGGCCGCGCGAACCGCCGTACGCAGCGCCTGGCGGTTGCGGACGTCCGCGATTTCCACCCGTACGCGCTCCCCGTGGCGCCCGCGCAGCCAGCTCAGGTTCTGCTCCACGCCGGGCCGCGAGAAGTCGTCGTAAATGAGCGTCGGCCGGCCGGCCGCCAGCAGCCTGTCCGCCAGGTTGGTGCCTATGAAACCCGCGCCGCCGGTGATCAGCACATGCTTTTGCCGGCGGCCACCGGGGCGCGGGCGCACGCCCGTCCGGGCCGCTTCGCGGACCGCGTCGAGGCCGCTTTCGGACCACAGGCGAAACAGCAGTTTGGGGCTGCCGTCGGCGCGCTTCAGGCCGTAGTGATATTCGCGTTCGTCGGAATGGAACGTATCCATGGGCGCGCAATCCGGATGGCGGTCCTGCGCGGCGTGCCAGTAGATGCGCTCGGCCGGCGCGTCCAGCGCATCCACGAAGGCGCCCACCTGCGCGCGCTCATCGCCGCGCCAGGTGGAGAAGCCGGCCTGCGTGATCCACAGTTGCGCCCGGGATCCCAGCTTCCCCAGCCGTTCGCGCACCGCTCCCGCTTCCCGCTCCCAGCCGCGCCATTCGAATTCCGAGCTTCCCGGATACCCGTGGATGCCCACCGCGTCGATGTACTGCAGCACGCCGCGCGCCTGCATCAAGGTGAGCCAGTCCAGGTCCGCCGGCCACAGCCCCGGCAGCACGGTTTTCTTGCCCCGCGTGCGCGCCCAATACGCGGCGCCCCCCACCATCTCGCTGAACACCGTCCACTCCGGGTCCATCCGCGAGTCCCACTCGTTGCGGTTGTTGGGCTCGTTCCACAACTCCACCCACTCGAAGAATTCGCCGAACCGCGTAATCGTGACGTCGATGAAATCTGCGTACAGCTTGGGCGTCTGCGGCGGCGACGAGAATTTCGGAACCAGCCCGAGCGAGGGCGGCGTGTAAATGAAGCACGGGAGAATCCGGACGTCCCTGGCCAGGCGCGGCAGCAGCCAGGCATACCACCCATCCCCCTCCGACGTGTACCAGTCGGCCCAGCAGATCCGCGTGCGCAGATCGTGGACGCCCAGCGCGCGCAGGTCCGCCAACACGGTTTCCACCCGCTCGTATTCCCCGGGCCGGAACCACTCGACAAAGCCGATGCGCGGCTGGCGCGGCTTCCCGACGGGGTCCCCACCAAGCCCGCCATTGGCTTGGCGGGGTTGGTTTCCGCTCTTCAAAGCCCGTTTCATACCATCAACCCGCGCGCGGCCAGTTCGGCGCGCGCCTCCAACCCGCGGTCCACCGCCGTCTGCCCCTCGAGCCAGGAAGCCAGATCCTCGAGGCCCTGCTCCAGCGTCACTTGCGGCGTCCAGCCGAGCACCTGGCGCGCCCGCGAAATATCCGCGAAGCAGTGGCGGATATCGCCCGCGCGGTACTTGCCGGTGATGACCGGCTCCAGGTGGCCGCGGCCGAGGGCGCGCACCGTGCGTTCGGCGGCTTCCCGCACCGTCAACGGCTGGCCGCTCGAAATGTTGAACGCCTGCCCGGCAGCCGCGGGCGTCTCCAGCGCCGCCCGGCAGGCGCGCGCCACGTCGTACACGCTGACGAAATCGCGCTTCTGCAAACCGTCTTCATAGATCAGCGGCGGATTGCCGTTGAGCGCGCGCGAGGCAAAATTGCTGAGCACGCCGGTATAAGGGTTGGAGAGCGCCTGGTAAGGACCGTAGGTGTTGAAGAACCGCAGCGCCACCGCGCGCATGCCGTACGCGCGGCCGAGCATCAGGCACATGAGCTCCTGGTCGAACTTCGAAAGCGCGTAGACGGAGGCCAGCGCCGGCGGCTTCTCCTCGGGCGTGGCCACGGGCGTCAGCCGCCGGCCGGCCTCGTCATACATCTCCCAATCGCCGCGCTTGAGCTGTTCGAGCGCGCGGTCCCGCCCCGCGCGGACATTCCCTTCGGCGTCGCGGTACAGCCCCTCGCCGTAAATGCTCATGCTCGAAGCCACTAGCACGCATTCCACCGGATGCGCGCTCAACGCTTCCCACAATGTCGCGGTGCCCAGGTTATTGACGCTGGTGTAGTCCGCAATCTGGTACATGCTCTGCCCCACCCCCACCAGCGCCACCAGGTGCACCACCGCGTCGATCCGGTCGAGCGCGCGCGTCACCACGGCGGGGTCGCGCACGTCTCCCGCCACTAACTCGACCTCGGCATGCAGATACTCGGGGCGGCGCCGCTCCGGACCGTGCACCTGCGGCACCAGGCTGTCTAACGCCCGCACCCGGTAACCGTGTGCGAGCAATTCCCTGACGGTGTGCGCACCAATAAATCCCGCGCCACCCGTGATCAGAACATGTTTTCCCATCGGTCAATTCCGCGTATGAAACACGACAGCGCGTTGGAGTGGCGGTCTTTGAGCATCCGCAACCGGTGCGGTAATTCAAACTTAAGGGTTGAAAAGGTAAGTAGGCAAGATGGCGGCGCAGGCGAACGTCGGTTCCTTCGCACTTGACGCGCTTCGCCTGTCCGGTAGTTTACAGACTCATTACGGGCGTGGTGAAATCAACGCATGAACCACCGCCGAGGCGCCGAGAGAGCAATTGCCGCGAGACTCCGGCGCGCTTCGCGATCGCGGGCGCATTCCGAGCCCCTGGATCGCGCCTCGACTGATCAGGTGCTTCCTCTGTGTCTCGGCGCCTCGGCGGTGATTCGTTGTCTTCTGCGTTTGCCGCGCTACACTTTCAGCCGCGGGCGCTCCCGTCGGACAAAATCCGTATCCTGGCGCGGCTCGCCGTCGCATTCGATGGCGATGGTGGTCACCGGATCGTCCGGCGCGTTTCTCCGGCAAACCGGTGAAGCGCACGCGGAACCGGTCCTGCTCGAACTTCACCGCGCTTGCCGCGTGGCCAGCAGGCGCGCCGATTGCACCTTGTTCATCAGTCCGCCGATGACCGCGGTATCTCCCGGCCAGAAGTGCACGTGCATGTAAAGCGTGTTGCCGTTGCGCGTGAAGCTGGCGTAATTGGAGCGGCGCGGCTGGCATACTTCCGTGTTGGTAGATGGACCTGCCCGTTGCGATCCATCCACTTGCCCACCGCGCGTCAGGATCTGCACCGATTCCTCGCGGAATCGAGCCATCCGGCTTGGGCCCGATATTCAGCAGGTAATTGCCGGTGTCGCGCGCGCAGGTGATCAGGTTGCGCACCACCGTCTTGGGCGTCTTCCAGTTATCGTCGTGCTTCTGGTAGCCCCAACTGTCGTTCATGGTCATGCAGGATTCCCAGGCGCGTTCCTGGCCGCCTCGATGCGCTGCTCCGGCGTGCGCGAAATCGCCGTCCAGCTTGTTGCGGTTGTTGACGATGATATCGGGCTGAAGCTGGAACACCATCGGCGTTCATCTTCTCCGATTCCCAGCCCTTCGCGTCCAGCGGCCACGCCACGTCGTACCACAGCACGTCGATCTTGCCGTAGTTGGTCAGCAGCTCGCGAATCTGGCCGTGGATGTAATCGACGAAGCGCCGGCGCGCGGCCTCGTCGGTGGCGCAGCGCGCGCCATCGGGATGGTGCCAGTCCATCAGCGAATAATAGAAGCCCACGCGCAGGCCTTCGGCGCGCGCGGCCTCCACGTATTCCTTCACCAGGTCGCGGCCCGGGCCCTGCTTGGGCGCGCAATAATCGGTCAGCTTGGTGTCGAAATGGCAGAAGCCCTCGTGGTGCTTGGTGGTCATCACCATGTATTTCTGGCCGGCCTGCTTGGCCAGCCGCGCCCAGTCGCGCGCGGCGTTGGGCTTGGGCTTGAAGCGTTTGGCGAGCTGCTCGTACTCGGCCACGGGGATGCCTTCGTTCTCCATCACCCACTCGTGCCGGCCCAGCATGCTGTACAGGCCCCAGTGGATGAACATGCCGAAGCGCGCTTCGTGCCACCATTTCATGCGGCGTTCGCGGTCGGAAGCGTCGCCCGCGGCAAACACAGGTGTGGCCGTGGAAGCCGCCGCGGCCGCCGCGGAGACCAGTTGCAGATAATCGCGTCGCGTCATACGCCACCTCGAACGCGCTAGCATATCACGCGGACCAGGGGTCGGGGATTGGGGATCAGGGATTGGCGAGCCTGCACGCGCGGTCCGGAAGGCGGCCGACCTTTCGGACCGCACGTACGGTTTCACCAAGCCGTGCCCTTTGCCGCCCTAATCCCCAATCCCTAATCCCCAATCCCCGCCGCCCCGACCCCCGCCCCGTTGTACACTATCCCGATATGCTTCTACGCATCGCAGTCGCTTTGTCGCTCGCCGCCACTGCCGCGCTTGCTCAAACCGCCATCTCGCCCGAGAAGGAGGCCTCCATGAAGGCCGATCTGGCCGGCCAGATCGACGGCATGAAGAAGCAGGCGCAGGTGATGGTGGACAGCGTCTTCAGCTTCGGCGAGCTCGGCTTCCAGGAATTCGAAACCTCCAAATATCTGACCGGCATCCTGGAAAAAGAAGGCTTCAAGATCGAGCGCGGCATCGCCGGCATTCCCACCGCCTGGGTGGCCACCTGGGGCTCGGGCAAGCCGGTGATCTCGCTCGGCTCCGATATCGACGACATTCCGCAGGCCTCGCAAAAGCCCGGCGTGGCCTGTCACGATCCGATGATCGAGGGCGCGCCGGGCCACGGCGAAGGCCACAATTCCGGCGTGCCGCTGAATATCATGGCGGCGCTGGCGGTCAAGAAGGTGATGGAGCGCGAGCATCTGCACGGGCACCATCCGGCTGTGGCCCGGCGTGGCCGAGGAACTGGTCGGCACCAAGGCGTATTACGTCCGCGCCGGCATGTTCAAGGACGTCGATGTGGTGCTGTTCTGCCACGTGGCCAGCAATCTCGGCGTGTCCTGGGGCCCTCGCCGACCAGAACGGCCTGGTTTCGGTCGAATACATGTTCAAGGGCGAGAGCGCCCACGCCGCCGGCGCTCCGTGGCGCGGCAAGAGCGCGCTCGACGCCGTGGAGCTGATGGACGTCGGCTGGAACTTCCGCCGCGAGCATCTGCGCCTGGCGCAGCGCTCGCATTACGTGATCACCAACGGCGGCGATCAGCCCAACGTGGTGCCGCCCACCGCCGCGCGTCTGGTATTACTTCCGCGAAGCCGATTACGACCACATCATGGACCTGTGGCGCATCGGCGACAACATGGCCAAGGCCGCCACGCTGATGACCGATACCAGCTTACACCGAGCGCCTGCTGGGCAGCGCCTGGCCCGGCTATTTCAACCGGCCGATCGCCGAAGACATGTACGAGAACATCAAGAAGGTCGGGCTGCCGCAGTGGTCGGACGACGATCAGACGCTGGCCAAAGGCATGCAGACGGAGCTGAAGTTGCCGGTCCGCGGCCTGGCCACCAAGATTCCGCGAACTGCGCCCGCCGCGCGTGCAGGCCGACCGGCGGCGAGGATGGCGAGGAAGGCCACGGCGTCGGCCCCACCGGCGGCGGCTCCGACGATATCGGCGACGTCTCCTGGAACGTGCCCACCGTCACGCTGCGCTACCCGTCGAACATTCCCGGCGGCCCGGGCCACAACTGGGCCAACGGCATCTCCATGGCCACGCCCATCGCGCATAAAGGCGTGGTCGCCGGCGCCAAGGTGCAGGCCATGACGATGCTCGATATCCTGCTGCATCCCGAACTGGTCAAGAACGCCTGGGACTACTTCAACAACGTGCAGACCAAGGAGCATGAAGTACAAGAGCTTCCTGCGCCCCGACGACAAGCCGGCCATCTGGCTGAACGTCAAGACCATGGAGAAATACCGCGACAGGATGAAGAAGTATTACTACGATCCCGACAAGTACGACACCTATCTGGAGCAGCTCGGAATCAAGTACCCGACGGTGAGATAGTAACTGGGGGGATTAGGGGTTGGGGATTAGGGAATCGGGCTTACGGCTCAGATGGAAGGGTCGTCTCAAGTGCGGACCGGAAACCCACAGGGACACCGACGCTATCCACGAACGGCGCCGCCTCGCGCCCCTAATCCCAGATCCCTAATCCCTAACCCCCGCCTTACCGGTACAACCTTCTATAGATATCCGCGTTCCTCAGTACCGCCTGCACGTATTCGCGGGTCTCGTTGTACGGAATCGACTCGATGAACTCCGCCGGCTCGCGGTAGCCGCCCCAGTTCGCCCAGACGGCCGCGCGGCGCGGGCCGGCGTTGTAAGCGGCCAGGGTCTGTTCCACTTTTCCGCCGTTTTGATCGAGCATCCAGCGCAGCACCGCGCTGCCGATCTTCAAACTGGTGGAGGGCTGGAACAACTGGTTCGCGTTGAACCTCGTCACCCCTACCCTGCGTGCGAACTGGCGCGCCGTCACCGGCAGCACCTGCGTCAAACCATAGGCGTTCGCGTGCGAGAGCGCCCCCGGGTTGAACTCGGATTCCTGCCGGATCAGCCCGGCCAGCAGGAACGGATCGACGCCGCTCGAGCGTGCGCCCGCCTCCAGTTGTCCGCGGTACGGCAGCGGAAACAACATTTCCCAGAAGCGCCGCGGAGCCTGCTCGATCCGCAGGCTCAGGTAATCGCCGGCCGTGGCTTTCATGGCGCGCAGGGCCAGATAGGGCGCCGGCGCATTCTCCCCGATTTCCATTCCCAGCAGCAGCGGCTGCCCGCCGGTGCGCTCGCCGAAACGAAGCTCGTCATCGGCCAGGTCGTTCAATCCCGCCGCGCGCAGCAGGCGCGAGCGCTCGATGCGCAGCGCAGTGGGCCGCGTCTCGGCGCCGGGCAACGGCTGCGGCTCCGGAAATCGCAGGCTTGCCGCGAAGCGTGCCGTCTCTTCCGGTATCGCCGCGCGCGCGACCTCCGGCTGCTCCAGCCGCTGCCGCGCCAGCATGGCGTAGAACTGGTTCGGCCGGGCCCGTTCCAGCCGCTCGTAATACGCCCGCGTGTCTCCGAATTCGCCGCGGCGCTCCCGGTACCGGCCCAGGAAGTAGAGCGCCGGCGCGGCCGTCTGCGAAGCCGGATATTTCTCCACCTGCTCGCGCAGCATCTGCGCCGCTTCCGGACGGTCGTGCATATAGGCCTGGAAGACGATCCTCCAGTGGTACAGGCCAGCCTCGGGACTGTTCGGGAAATTGTCGCACGCGGCCTGATACAGCGGCAAATATTGGTCGGGCCGATTCTCCGCCAGCCAATGGTTGGCCGCGGCCACCGTAGCCTTCAGGCGCCAGCGCGAGCGCGGATACTTGCCGGCTACCGCTTCCACCGCTCGCGTCATCGCGGACTCGTCGTTCATCCGCCGGGCGCACTCCGCCTCCCAGTAGAGGCGCTCGGCATCCGCTTCCGATTCCGGCAATTGCAGCGCGCGCAGATAGCTCATGGCCACGGCCGCATTGCCCTCCGCCAGGTCCGTCTCGCCGATGCGCACGCGCGCCTGGTCGCGCTCAACGCCAACCAGCAGATCGAGCGAAGATTCGTACTCCGCCCTGGCGGCGCGGAATTGGCCCGCTTCCACCAATCGCCCGGCACGCTCCAGCGCCTGCTCCGGCAGCAGAGCCGGAAACTGCGCGCCCATCCTGGCTTTCAGGCCCGCAAGTGCCGTTTCAGCCGCCTGCGCCGCGTCCCCGGTGACGAATTCGCAATAGACACGCTGGTAGAATTCGGCCGCCAGCCGCGGATCGTTGGCGGCCTCGTACGCTTCGCCCAACGCCAGGTTGCCGTCCGGCTGCGGCAGTTCGGCGTAGTGTTCCCGAAGCAGCCTGACCGCCTCGGCGGGCTGACCGGCTTCCAGCGCCTTCGCCTCCACCAGCCATGCTTTCCCGGCCAGCGGCGACGGCACCTCGGTCTGATGCACCGGCGCCAGTTGCGCGCCGATGCCGTCGTACTGTTTGGCTTCCACCCGCGCCGCCGCCAGGTAATAGGTAGCGTAATCGGCCAGCTGCGGAATGTGGACCGCGCCGAGCCTGGCGGCCGCCGTCGCGTAGTCCTGCCGCTGATAGGCGTCGATGCCCAGCGCCAGATCGGCGAGCGCGGGGTCCTTTGCCTGTGCCTGCGCCACCGCGGCGCTACAGCATAGGACCGGGATAATCTTTGCCCAAAGTTTCAATTTCATTGTTTGCGAGCACCCGGACCAGCTCCAGGTGGAGATAATCGACCATGCTGGCACACGGCGTGAAAAAAGCCTCTCTAAACTCCTGACGCGCCCCGTCGATGGCCGGCTGTAAGGATCCGTAAAGATCGCGGTGCGCCCGCCCCGCCTGCACCGCCTGGGCGTGCCGCAGCCGCATTTCGGCTACCCGCACCCGCGCGAAACGCTGGGCGCGCAAATGCAATTGTTGCTCATGCAGAGGCAAATCCTGCCAGCTTTTGCGCGGGCCCCCGCTTCCGATTTGCACCAGTTCGGACGTCACTGCCTTGGGCGTCTCCATGGCCGGCCACACCGCCGCAGCCACCTGGCTCAGCAGTTCCAGCGCGGCCACCTGCACTTCACCCCAACTGTAGAGCAACGCAAAAACCGAATCGGGCCGGCGTTTCGCGTCCGCCGTCTCCGTTCCGGGCGAAGCCAAGGGAAAACGCGAAGCCAATGGGAAAATGGACACGCGCTCGCCCGCGCCATGCCCCACCAGCTCCACCATTTCCGCCGAAAGCTCATTCGGGGTGGCCGCCGCCGTCACCGGCTCGCTGCTTTGGACCGCGCCCGCCAGCGCCGCCGCGCCCGCCAGCGGAATGCGCAGGCCGCGGAAACGCCCGGCGGCATCTTCGTTTACACCGTGGATCCGCTCCCCGCGCGCCGTTTCGCCCTCAACCCGGAACACAGCCACGCCGCCGGCGAACGCCGCCGCGGCATCGGCCAGCGTGCCCGCCAACTCCTCCGTATTCGCAGCCTGGTGCAAGCGGCGGGCGGCCTGGTTCAGCTGCTCGATGGATTCCCCGCGGGCCCGTTCGCGAGCGTCGCGCACCAGCCGTTCCAGTTCCGCCGCAATTCGCGAAAAATGTTCTTCCAGGAGCTGTCGCAAGGGAGTTGACGGGGCGGCGTACGCCACCTGTAACCATTCTAACAGGATGCTCTAATTTCCCGGTTGCCCGCCTTTAATCCCTGTACAATCCACAATATGGAATCGTTGCGCGGCAAGGCCGCAATTGTGACCGGAGGCACGCGCGGCATCGGCCGGGCGGTTGCCGAGCGCCTGCTCCGCGAGGGCGCCTCCGTGGCCATCTGCGGGCGAAGCGCCGAATCCGCCGGGCGTGCCGCGGCGGAGATGAAGGCCCTCGGCAACGTCTTCGGGCACGCCGTTGACGTCACCAGGTTCGAACAGGTGCGCGCGTTCTTTGAAGCCTGCGATCGCGAGCTTCCCACACTCGACATCCTGGTCAACAACGCCGGCGAGGGCGTCTTCCGCAAGGTTGCGCGAGATGACGCCCGGAAGACTGGCACCGCAATATCGACCTCAATCTCAACGGCCCGTTCTACTGCGCACATGAAGCCCTCGCGCGGTTCGCCGGCCGAGCCGGTTTCATCGTGAACATCTCCAGCCTGGCGGCAAAAAATGCATTCAGCGGCGGCGCCGGATATAACGCATCGAAATCCGGCCTCAATTTGTTCGCCGAGGCCCTGATGCTCGACCACCGCCACGACAATGTGCGCGTCTGTTCCATCATGCCGGGCAGCGTGGATACGGAATTCAGCCCGCGCGCTCCGGGCGCGGACGCCAGTTGGAAGATTGCGCCCGAAGACGTGGCCGAAGCCGTCGCCATGGTGCTGCGGATGCCGCCGCGCACCATGGTCAGCCGCGTGGAAATGCGGCCGTCGCGTCCCGGAAAGTGAACCGAATTACGCGCGTAGTCGAACCGAAATCCCGGTTTCAGGCTCTGCCGCTCAGTGGCAAGACAGTTGCTGTATTCGAGAGTGGAATCAACGTGATGGGATTAGGACTCGAGAGGGGGAGAGCTAATATGGGGCGGCTTAACAAGCAGTTGGATCCGTCGCAGACCGGGTTCGAAGCCGAAAAGCTGGAGACGGATCTGCGCAAGCGGATTGTCGGCCAGGACGAAGCGATCCAGCAGATCATCAACATCTACCAGACCAACCTGGCGGGCATGTCGAGCCCCGGACGGCCGATCGGCAATTTTCTGTTCCTCGGGCCGACGGGCTCGGGCAAGACGCGGCTGGTGGAAGCCACCGCCGAAAGCCTGGTGGGCGATGCGCCGCGCCGTCATCAAGATCGACTGCGCCGAGTTCCAGCACAGCCACGAGATCGCCAAGCTGATCGGCTCGCCTCCCGGATATCTGGGCCATCGCGAGACGCATCCGCTGCTCAGCCAGGAAGTGCTGAACCAGTACCACACCGAGAAGATCAAGCTGAGCTTCGTGCTGTTCGACGAGATCGAGAAGGCCAGCGATGCGCTGTGGAACCTGCTGCTGGGCATCCTCGACAAAGCCACGCTGACGCTGGGCGACAACCGCCGCGTGGATTTCTCGCGCGCCATGATCTTCATGACCAGCAACCTGGGCGCGGCCGAAATGGATTCGCATTCTGCGGCCCAACCTGGGATTTGCCGCCGGCGAGGCCGAGCGGCAGCATGCCGCCGGCGATCGTGGATGAAGGACTGAACGGCAAGATCGCGCGCGCCGGCGTGGAAGCCGCGCGGCGCAAGTTCACGCCCGAGTTCATGAACCGCATCGACAAGACGGTGGTCTTCCGGCCGCTGGGCGAGCCGGAACTGCGCAAGATCCTGGGCCTCGAGCTGAACATGGTGCAGCAGCGCATCTTCAGCTCCGCCAACGGCGCGCCGTTCGTGTTCTCCGCTGACCGATGGCGCCAAGGAGTTCCTGCTGCGCGAAGGCACCGACATGAAGTACGGCGCGCGCCATCTGAAGCGCGCCATCGACCGCAACCTGGTGCATCCGCTCTCCAACCTGATCGCCACCGAGCAGGTCCGCGGCGGCGACCTGATCCGGGTGGATTTCGACACCGCCAGCTCGCGCCTGACCTTCTTCAAGGAAGCCGAAGACATGCCGGCCTACGCGATGGTGCAGATGGTGGATACGTCGATTGCACCGCCGCTCGGCACCTACACCACCGGCGCGACCGCGGACCAGACGCGCGCCGCCAACGCCGGCCGGACGCGCGGACGGTAATCCTCGCCGAAGAGGCTCATTCAACGCGGAGACGCGTCTCCGCGTTGAAAATCGGCGGCCGGCTTTTTAGTGTTGCAGCCGGTACCACTCCAGCGTCCGTTTCATGCCTTCCTCAAAGGAGAATTTCGGCGCGTGCCCCAGTTCGTTCGCCGCCGCGGTGATATCGGCCTGCGAATCGCGCACGTCGCCGGCGCGCGGCGGCCCGTAAGCGGGCGCGATCTCCACGCCTTCCAACTGCTGCAATAGCGCCCACGCCTGGTTCAACGTGATCCGGCAGCCGTTGCCGGCGTTGTACATCTTGCCCGAAACATTCCGTGCCCGCGCCGCTTTCAGGTTCAGCTCGGCCACGTCCTCCACGTAGGTGAAATCGCGCGATTGCTCGCCATCGCCGATGAATCGTGGGCGTGCGTCGCTCGAGCACCGCCCGCATGAACAGCGAGAGCACGCCGGAATACGCGCTCGATGGGTCCTGCCGCTCGCCGTACACGTTGAAGTATCGCAGCGCCACCGTCTCCAGCCCGTACACGTCCGCAAACACGCTGCAGTAATATTCACCCACCAGCTTCTGCAGCGCATACGGCGATTTCGGGTGCGGCAGCATGGATTCCACCTTCGGCAGCACCTCGGTATCGCCATAGGCCGATGACGAAGCGGCGTACACCACCCGCCCCGCACCGCCCTCGCGCGCGGCGCGCAGCACGTTGAACGTCCCGTCGATGTTGACGTCGTGCGACGGCACCGGGTCGTCGATGGACCGCGGCACCGATGGGATCGCCGCTTCGTGAAACACCACCGCCGCGCCGCGCAGCAGCGGCGCGATCTCCTCATAGTGCCGGATATCGGCGCGCTGGAACTCGATTCGCCCGCGCACCTCCTCCAGGTTCCGCTCGTGGCCGGTCAGCAGATTGTCGATCACCACGACCTTTCGCGCGCCCTCGTCCAGCAGGCGCCGCACGATCGCCGAGCCGATAAACCCGGCTCCTCCGGTAATAACGTAATGGCTCATTCAGGTAATTTTGCGATCTCGGATTCCAGGTGCCGCAGCGATTCCGCCGCCAGCCGGTCCGCTCCGGGAGAAAAATCGAAGGCTTCGAGCGAAATCCACCCGCTGTAATGGCGTCGCCGCAGCGCCTCCAGCAACGGCGTGTAATCGTAATCGCCGGCGCCGCAATGGCGGCCGTCCAATTCGTTCACGTGCACGTGGCGAATGCAATCGAAATAGCGGTCCACCAGTTCGGCGTGAGGGAGCGCTTCGTCAATGGCGTTGTGCACGTCGAACATGGTCTGCACGGCCGGACTTGCGATCTCGCGCACAATCCCGGCCGCTTCCTCCAGGGTGAGCACCACGTCCGCCTGGGCCGCGGGCAGCGCCTCCACCAGCACCGTCACGCCGCACGCGCAGGCGTGCGAGGCCACCCCCGCCAGCCCATCCACGAAATGCCGCGTGGCCTCCTCCCGCGTCAGTCCGCCGGTGGTGGAGCGCTGCCTGGGGGAGCCGAAAACCATCACGCCGTTCGGCCCCAGGTCCGCGCATAAGTCGATCAGGTCCAGAATATGGCGCCAGCTCCGCGCCCGCACTTCCGCGTCCGGCGTGGTGACGTGCAATCCCTTCGGGCTCACCATCAGCCAGTGCAGCCCGGCGAAAGCCAGGCCCTCGGACTGCATCGTGTCGCGGTACTCCCGGCGCGCGGCGGCGCCGATCGCCGCCGGGCGCTCCGCCAGCGTGAACGGCGCAATTTCGATCCCGCTATAGCCGGCGTTCCGAATCCCGCGGCAAGTCGCGGCGAACGAAAGCCCTTCGAATGCCTCGTTGCACATGGCATGGCGAAAGAGGTAGGCCATGAATCATCCAGTATAGCCGCAGCGGGTTGTACGATGAACCATGCCTGCCCGCGCGTTCGAAATCCTGGAGCACCCCGCCGATATCGGCTTCCGCGCGTTCGGCTCGGAACTGCCGGACCTGTTCGCCAATGCCGCGCTCGCCATGCTCTCCATTGCCGGCGACCCGGAGGCCGCCGCACCGCGCCATGAATACCGCCTGGCTGTCGAAAGCGGCGACCGCGAATCGCTCCTGGTGGACTGGCTGAACGAGGTGCTCTACTGGTGGGACGGTAAGCGCGTGGCGTTCCATGAAATCCGCATCGCCAATTTCACCGGCACTTCGCTCGAAGCCATCGCCCTCGGCGAGCCGCGCCATGCCGAGCGCCACCGCGCCCGCCTGATCGTGAAGGCCGTAACATATCACCAGTTGAAAGTCGAACAGCTTCCCGACCACTGGATCGCCGAGGTGTACCTTGATATCTGAACCGCCGCCCGGGCCGGCCGCTGACCGCTGAAGGCCACCATGCAAATCGAATCCATCGGCCCCTACCGCCATCGCATCGCGCGCGACCAGGCCCGCGGCATGCGGACGGACGTGGTGGTCTACGCCAGTGAGCCGCTGATGGAGCAGATCCGCCGGGACAAGTCGCTGGAGCAGGCGATGAATGTGGCCACCCTGCCGGGCATCGCCGGTTCCAGCCTGGCCATGCCCGATATTCACCAGGGCTACGGCTTCCCCATCGGCGGGGTGGCGGCCCTGGACGCGGATACCGGCGTGGTCTCGCCCGGCGGGGTCGGCTTCGACATCAATTGCGGCGTGCGCCTGGTGCGCACTTCGCTGCGGGCGGAAGAGGTCCGCCCCAAGCTGCCGCAACTCATCCAGCAGATTTTTCGCGACGTGCCGTGCGGCACCGGCGGCGAGGGCTTCGTCAAAATCGGCGCCCGCGATCTGGACCGCGTCCTGGTGGAGGGCGCCCGCTGGATGGTCGCGAACGGCTACGGCGAGTCCCGCGACGCCGAATTCGCCGAGGCCGGCGGCGCGCTCGAGGGCGCCGATCCCGCCGCGGTCTCCCCACACGCCCGCGAGCGCGGTCTGCCGCAGCTCGGAACTCTCGGCAGCGGCAACCATTTCCTGGAAGTGCAATGGGTCGAAGCCATTCACGACGAAGCCGCCGCCCGCGCCTTCGGCATCCGCGAGGATCAGGTGGTCGTGCTCATCCATTCCGGCTCGCGCGGCCTCGGCCACCAGGTCTGCACGGATTACGTTTCGCTTATGAATAAGGTGATGCCGCGCTACGGCATCACCCTGCCCGACCGCCAGCTCGCCTGCGGCCCCATCGAATCCGAAGAGGGCCGGCAATATCTGGCCGCCATGCGCGCCGCCGCCAACTTCGCCTGGGCCAACCGCCAGGCCATCCTGCATTTTCTCCGCGGCGCGTTCCGCCGCATCTTCGCCGCCGCGCATCTCGACCTGATCTACGACGTGTGCCACAACATCGCCAAGCGCGAGCGCTACGAAATCGACGGCCGCCGCCGCGACGTGCTGGTCCACCGCAAGGGCGCCACCCGCGCCTTCCCGCCCGGCCACCGCGAAATCCCGGCCGATTATCGCGCGGTGGGCCAGCCCGTTTTCGTCCCCGGCAGCATGGGCACGGCCTCCTGGGTATTGGCGGGCGGCGAGGGCGCCATGCGTGAAACCTTCGGCAGCGTCTGCCACGGCGCCGGCCGCCTCATGTCCCGCACCGCCGTGCGCAAGGGCAAGGACGCCCGCGCCGAGCAGCGCAAACTGGAACAGCAGGGCATCCTGGTGCGCAGCGAAACCAAAGACGGCATCCTCGAAGAGCTGCCCGAAGCCTACAAAAATGTGGACGAAGTGATCGAAGTGGTACACAACGCCGGCCTCGCCCGCAAAGTCGCCCGCCTGCGCCCCATGGCCGTAATCAAAGGGTAGGACAGCCCATCCTTTCCGGGAAAACTAAGTGGCATTGGGGGGCGGTTACGCGCCCGGCGGGATGTCGTGGGTGGCGACGTCGTGCTGGAGGCCGGCGGCGGGATAAACCGCTGCTTCCACGCTGCTTCCGCCGTGCTTTTTCCGCAGGTGTTCGAGCACTTCCTCCCAGGAGCGGCAGCCGATGACGCCGGGCGGAATGGCAGGATCGGAGAGCTCGCGCTGCTGCAGATACTGCGAATACAGGATCAACTGGCCGGCGTGGGAATATCGCGACCGGCGGGCGGCGCGGGTTTTGAAATAATTCGACTTGCCGTCCTGGAAAAAAATGGCCTGATCCATGTAGTGCCAGACGAGCTCGCCCATGGGGTACTGATTGATGAGCACCACGCTGCCGCCATCGCGCAGGCCGGCGTTGGCGAAGCCGAACATTTCGTGCAGCTGCGCGCCGCGCGGGTAGCAGTTGGCGATGATGACGTCCGCGTTCCTGGCGAAGACGGTGGAGTTGGCGGGGATGGCGTAGCGGCAGGCCTCGTGGTGGGCGCGGACGATGTCGCCGGAGACCACCTTCACCAACTGGCGGTCTTCGTTGATGCACTGCTGGACGCTGAAATCGATGCCGATGCGGCGGGCGACGTCGATCATGTCCTGGCGCTGCTCGTTCTCGAAGATGCGGAAGACCTGGACGCCATCGGCATTGACGCGGGGACGCGGGGCCTGCTTCACCACGTTGTGCATGTAGCGGATGGTCTTGACGCCGCTGAGGCCGGGGAGGCAGAGCTTGGGGCCTCCGCCGTAGCCGGGAGTCCCGTGGCGCTTCAACCCGCTCAAGGTGATTTTGACGTCGGCGCTGCAGAAATTGACGTCGGCGAAAATCTGGTTGCCGGCCGTGGTGGTGCCCAGCTCGACCAGGTTCTCGAAAGCGTTGTGATTGATCCAGGGATGGCGGCGGACGGCATCGAGTCCGATTTTATTGGCCATTTCCATCTGGTTGATATGGTCATGGCAGCCGTGGGCGACGACGAACAGGATGTTCTCGTCGCGGATGCCGGCCGCGTTCAGCTCCGCCACTATGTGGGGCACGACTTCGAAGCTGGGGGTGGGTCGGGCCATATCGTCCACGGCGATGGCGGCCGTGGTCTTGCCCGCGGCGATTTCGTGCAATGGTTTGGTGCCGACCGGATGCAGAATGGCCTGCTTAATTTCCGCGGAGCTGAGGAGGGGAGCCTGGTAGCCGTTCGAATGGTGCAGGGTGACATGCCAATCCGGAGGCAGCTCGAATTTTTCCAGCTGATCGCCGAACCATTCATGCGTGCGCAGGGTGAAGGTGTTGGAAGCGGCGCCGGAACTGGCGCTCAACGCGGCTGAGGTGGCACTCGCCAGCAGAAACTGACGACGACTGGGCATGATCGCCCCCCTTTTCTCAGGGCAAAAATCAGACTCTCGGGACCGCGAAGGCAGGCGGCGATCTTCGCCCCGGTTTGTGGTCTGGCCGGTATTGAGTATATCCCGAATCGGAGGGCGAGGCCTTGCCGGGGTGGGGGTGGGCAAATGCGCCGGAAAAATGCGCCAGGCTCCGGTTGCGAAAATTTGCGACGCGGCCATGGCAACCGTGTTGCAACGGCTGGAAAACGCGCACTGAATCTGGTGAGCCGGGCGGGACTCGTCCTCTGACGCCTGCAGTAGAACCAGTAACTTACGGAAAACACGAGGGCCTAGATGGTATAAAGGGCCTGAAGTGCCTCGACATTGCGACGTCATTGCGACGTGGGGTCAGCGCTGGTGAAATAATCTTCAACCGCGTTGGCACTGGCGGCTCTTTTCGAGTTCGCATCCGGCTCAGGAAGTCTGCACAGTCGGCAACCAGTAGGCCAGTAGGCGACGCTCCGATAGGAGCGCTCCTACACGTTCTCAGAACACCCTTTGCGCGCCCGGCAGCCTAAGGCAATGGTCCGAGATGGCGACGGTACGTCCAAGTGGAAGTGGGCAGTTTCCGGTAACCCCGTGATGTGCTAAAACCTGACATTGAGGGATTCCGCTGGATTTTCGCTACTGAATTTCCGCAGCGCCAGACGGTCCAGATTCGGGGACCTCTCGGAGCAGCGCGGTTCGGACGCCACCGAGTTGTCCCGGGAGAAAGGTAAGCCCCGAATGGGGGAGATGCCACAGGTCTTTGATCTCCCAGGAGGCGCGCATGATCCCCGCCGGCGAATGCCTGGTCGAGCGCAGGAGCAGGTGCCCAATCTCGTGGGCGGCGGCGTGCCCCAGCAACTCTCCGAACTCCCACGAGGCGTCGCCGGCGAGTTTGCGCACCCGGTCGGGATAAACGGCTGCGAGCACGCTCGGACCTTTCTTGACGAAGGCCATCCCGATGAGGGAGGGATCTTTCTTGTCGCTGCCAGGCAGCAGTTCCATCCTCAGGCGGGTTGCACCTAGCGGCAGCAGGCAGTCCGTGGACGGCTGTCCAACCGTTTCGCAGTCCAGCCATTCCAGTTGGATGCCGGTTTCCTCGAAGATCCGGGAGGCTTCCTTTTCCATCGTCTCGCGGATTCCGGCATGGAGCCCGGCGCGGTCGAACAGGGTGACGGTGATTCGCGGTTGGGCCAGCGCCGGAAGGGAGCAGAGGGCCATCGAAGTGAGCCATGTGAAGGTGTTTCGCATGGGCCGATGGTGCGGCCCACAAGCGCGTGCCTCCAGACACTGCGGATCAAATGAATCTTCATTTGGGGAACTCGGCCTTTACCCGGCCCTTACTCCAGGTTCACGGGCGAACTTGCTGATAAATAAACAGATAAAACTAGGGTTCACTCGCCGAAAGCTGTGCTAACATATGGTCCGACGAGGCTTGAAAGCCGATGTCGAACGCGCCGGGGGGCAGAATCCGCTTCGCGGCCTTCGAAGTGGACGCCCATAGCGGGGAACTCCGCAAGCACGGGATCTGCATCAAGCTCCAGGACCAGCCCTTCAAGATCCTCCTGGCACTGCTCGAAAGACCGGGCGAGATTGTCACCCGCGACGAACTCCGGCAGCGCCTCTGGGGCAACGACACCTTTGTGGATTTCGACCGAGGCCTGAGCGCCGCGATAAACCGGCTCCGTGAGGCGCTGGGCGATTCGGCGGACCATCCGCGCTACGTCGAGACCATGGCGCGCCGCGGGTATCGCTTCATCGCGCCGGTGGAAGGGCCGCCGCCCGTGCGCGTGCGGCCTCTCCGAAAGCTGGTCTGGGTGGCCGCGGCGCTGGCGACAATCGCGGTCTCCGGCACGGGCGTCTGGCTGGCGCGCCGCGACTCTCTGCCTCCGCCCAAGCTGGTACGGCTGACGGCGCTACCCGGCGTTGCCAGCCAACCCTCCTTCTCTCCAGATGGTTCGCATATAGCCTTCAACTGGGTGGGGGAGAACAAGGACAATGTTGATATTTACGTGAAGATGCTGGGGAGAGCGGCAGCGCTGCGTCTGACTACAGACCCGGCAAACGACGCCTCGCCGGCCTGGTCGCCGGATGGGCGGCAAATAGCTTTTATACACTACGGCGGGCAGGAAGGCATTTACCTGGTTTCTCCCCTCGGCGAGCCCGCACGGAAGCTGGCTGATCTGGCGGCGGACGGGCATAGCCGACCCTCCTGGTCAAGCGATGGCAAGTTTCTGGTGGTGGCCTGCCACTACGGCGAGAAGAGTAACGATCCCAACAACGGCGCCCTGCTGCTGATCCCCGTCGAGGGTGGCGGCGAGCCGCGCCGGATTCTGTCCCCGCAGCCCGCGCAGCTCTACTTGGAGCCGACATTTTCCCCTGAGGGTCGCAGGCTGGCTGTCCTTTCCTGTACGGGGGTGATCCAGATTGGTTACCAATCCTGCAGGCTCGAAATATTGGCCTTGAACGCGGAACTGCTCCCGCAAGGCGCCACCCGGGTGGTTGCCAGCCCTGTATTCGCGCCATACGGCATTGCGTGGACGGGAGACGGAAATTCCCTGGTAGTTGCCGCGACGGGAGTTGGCGGGTCTTCGGTTTACCCGGAAAACTACCTATGGCGTATTCCGGTCAAGGGTACGGGACAGCCGCAGCGGCTGGAGTTGGCCGGAGCAGGCGCTGGCCGGCCGGCCATCGACTCCCGCCGACACCGGCTGGCTTTCGCGCGCAACTCGACCAGAACTAGCATCTGGCAATGGACGCAAGGCGGGAAGCTCTCGCCGTTTTTCGAGAGCCTCGACACTTCTAGCCCGCAGTTCTCGCACGACGGGAGGCGTATCGCCTTCAGTTCGAAACGCTCCGGAGACGAGATGGACATCTGGGTGGCGAACGCCGATGGGACCAGTCTGGTGCAAATCACCAGCGGGATCAGCCACTATTGCGGGACGCCGCGATGGTCGCCGGACGACCAGTGGATCGCGTTCGATGCCTGGGGCAAGAATGGCCGGTGGGACGTCTGGGTGGTCGAAGCCGGCGGGGGGCGGCCGCGAAGTCTGACGCACGGGCCCGATGACAACTCTGTACCAAGCTGGTCCAGCGATGGGAAGTGGATCTACTTCTTCTCGAACCCCGCCGGGAGATTCGAAATCTGGCGTGTGTCGGCCCAGGGGGGACGGGCGGAGCAGGTCACGAAGAAGGGGGGTTACGTGGCTTTCGAGTCCACCGACGGGAAGACGCTCTACTACACGAAGAGCCCGTCGCTCCCGGGGCTCTTCGGCCTGCCGCTGCCCACTGGCGAAGAGAAGGAGGTCTTCAAGGATTTGGTCGTATGGCGTGGCTTCGCCGTCTTCTCCGATGGCATCTACTACCTCACTGCGCAAGGCAGGAACCTCGAGATCCGGTTCCATGAGTTCTCCAGCAGCCGAAGCCGGAAGATCGCCGCCATCGAGGGACCTCTCGACTCTGGTTTCTCCGTCTCCCCCGACCGGAAGGTATTCCTGTACGCGCGGTCGTTACCGGCTTCCGACCTCTGGATGATCGAGAACTTCCGCTGAGCGTGTGTGGCCGCTGGTGCGAGGCGCCATAAAGAGCACGCGGGGTGACGGTGCATCTGTTGAATGATGCCTGACTTGCAGCAAGCGCTTCGAGGTTTGAGCCGCGAATGTAATTCGAGGTTGTGCCTAGCAAGTGGCGTTACATTCCATTGACCGCTGGAACCGGACCCCGGCAGTCCACTTCTCCGATAACCGCGTTTTGCGACCACAACTGCGCGTATCGCTCGCTGTTGCGAGCCGCGAGGTAAGCTGTAGTCGTGTCGTCAGCACCCCGTGCCCGCACCCACCGCGTCTGGCCAAACGCCACGTCTGGCACTTCTCGTCTGCTGATGGCGTGGGCGCTTCTCGCGCTGCTTTGGGCACTGGGCCTGGCCGGGCAACCGTCCGGAGCGAGCAAGCCCAAACTAAAATGGGCGATTGACGCCTCGAACCTCACCGGCGAGTCTCCAAACTTAACGCCGCCCGAGCAGGTGTGGGGGCTTGCGTTCTCCCCCGATGAGACCCAGCTCGCCATCGGTCTTGGAAGTCATCCGACCTCGGAACCTGGCATCCGGACAGGCCATGTGGCGATTGTGGTATGCACCTCGTGAACCCCTCTTCCTTACCGTCGGGAAAGGATGCATAGTAGCTTCATGAGCGAGAGCAATCCCGATCAGAGGGCGGTCTCCAAAAGCGATCAATGGCGCGATCGACTCGCCGAGCAGGAGCGGAGCGGGCTATCGGTGAAGCGGTTCTGCCAGCAACAGGGGCTCACCGAATACTCATTCTACGCCTGGCGGAAGCGGCTTCGGAGTGCCGGCCCGGTGCGTTTCGCGTTGGTGGAGAGAGGGGCGCAGCAGGTATCTGCGGAGTTCGGTCTGGAGCTGGCGCTGGCAAACGGCGACCGACTTCGCATCGGCACCGGGGTGGACACGAAGACGTTGCGCACGGTGCTGGAACTTCTCCGGGCATGATTCACCTGCCGGCCAGCGTGCGGGTGTATCTGTGCCTGACCGCGTGCGACATGCGCAAGAGCTTTGACGGCCTGCACGCGCTGGTGCGGGAGCACCTGGAATTAGACCCATTCGCCGGGCATCTGTTCGTCTTCACCAGCCGGCGGCGCGACAGGATCAAGATTTTGTATTGGGATCGTGACGGGTTTGCGGTGTGGAGCAAGCGGCTGGAGGAGGGCACGTATGTGGTGCCGTTGGGCGACGCGGCGGAGCGCCGGCGAGAGATCACGGCGCAGGAATTAGGGGCGCTGCTGAGCGGCATCGACCTGACACAAGCCACACGCCGACACCGTTATGGTCGGTCCGTGTAAAACATCGCAGATGCTTTCTGTTTTCTCTTGTCCGCGCGTCCGTAAGTGAGTAGACTATTCCTTACTCGTGGCGTTCGATCCCAAACACCTTCCGGAAGATCCCAAGGTCTTGCAGCAGATGGTGCTGGACCTGGTGGCGCAACTCGACCGCGAGTTCCATGAGCGGAGCAAGATCGAGACCCTTCTGCGCGAGTTGCTGGATGCCAAGCGGAATCGTAAAAGTGAGCGCCTCTCGGCAGACCAACTAGCCCTGTTTGCCGCGGCTTGGCAGGCCCGGCAGGCAGCCGCAGAGAAGCCAGCCGAACCGGCTGACTCCGTCGACGATGACGACGATGAGGATACCGCTTCTGGCGCGGGCGGATCGGCTTCCCCGAAACGGCCTGGCGGCCGCCAGGCTCTGCCGCGGCATCTCAAGCGGGAGCGGATCGTGCACGATCTGGCGGATTCGGAGAAGCACTGCCCTACCTGCCAGCAGGATTTGCGGCCCATCGGCGAAGAGTCCAGCGAACGTTACGAATACATCCCGGCGCAGCTGACTGTGATTGAAGATGTGTGCAAGAAGTACGCGTGCGCCTGTACGGTGAAGACGGCGACCAAGCCTGCGCAGCCGATCGAAAAGAGCACTGCTGGGGCCAGTCTGCTGGCGCAGGTGATCGTCGCCAAGTGCGTGGATCATCTGCCACTGCACCGGCAGGAAACGATCTTCGAACGGCATGGGGTAGCAATCTCGCGTAAGACCATGGGCGGCTGGATGGCACAGTGCGGCGATCTGTTGCAGCCGTTGTACCAATGCGCGAAGGAGGTTCTGTTCCAATCGAAGGTGATCGGCACCGACGACACCGGGGTGAAGGTGTTGGACACCAAACTCCCGTTTGCGCGGACCGGGCGCATCTGGCCGTATTGCGGAGACCGGGAGCATCCGGTGATTCTGTATGACTATACGGCGACACGGGAACGCGCCGGTCCCGAGGAATTTCTGAAGGGTTATCGAGGTTACCTACAAGCGGACGCATACGGCGGCTATGACGCCTTTTTCAAGGACCCGGCGCGGGGCCTGGTCGAGGTAGGCTGTTGGGCGCATGCCCGTCGGTATTTCCGCAAAGCGTTGGATTCGGATCAGGCCCGCATGGGGCTGGCGCTGTTGCTGATTGCGCAGTTGTATCGGGTGGAGAAGCGAGCGCGGTCTCTCACGCCGCAGGATCGGCTTCAACTACGCCAAGTCGGAGCACGTCCGATTCTGGATAAGTTGCATAACTACTTACTGGAGATCGAGGGGGAAGTTCTGCCGAAGAGTCCGGAGGGGCGGGCGGTCCGCTATACCCTGAAGAACTGGACGGCACTCACCCGCTACTGCGAGGACGGCGATCTCGAGATCGACAACAACGCAACCGAGCGTTCGATCCGCGGGGTAGCAGTTGGCCGCAACAACTGGACGTTTTTCGGCAGCGACCGAGGTGGCCGAACGGCAGCTGTGCTGCGAAGCCTCGTCGCATCTTGCCACCAGGCCGGAGTGGATCCCTTCGCCTGGCTCAAGGACGTCCTGTCCCGCATACCGACCCATCCCATCACCCGCGTGGCCGAGCTTCTGCCACACAACTGGGGGCCCTCTCGCGCCTGATCCCGCCAGAATCAGCGGTCGCAGTTGCCACCTCTGTTCCGGTGATTCTCAGGCGCTTACGATTGTGTCAGCGGTTCAACCGCAGAAGGTTCTTCACAGGTTTGAGATCCGCGGGAGCGCGGGGTTTGCTATTCCTGGAGATCTTGTCTGGGCGCCTTCCGGCCAACGCCTTGCCGTGTACACGGTGGAAGGGACAAGGGTGTTCAGCCTCGAAGGCCGGCAGATTTGCGGCTTTCCCGAGCGGCTGAACTTCGCCGGTTTCCTGAGTGGAGATCGGATCGTTACCTACGACAGAATTGGCCCGGACAGGGCTTTCGTGGTGCATCCGCCGGACTGCTCGGTAGAAGATACCTGGCGGACGCCTGATCGATTCGCATTCGCGTTAGCGACGTGCCCCGAGGCCGGCCTGGTTGCGGCTAGTTGGTTCTCGCAACCGCACGCTAAATCGGCGGGCATCGAGGTCGTAAGGTATCCCGGCCACGAGGCCATACGCCAATTCGCGGGAAGCTTCGGCGCGCTTGGACATAATATCCTATTCGCTGATTCGTGCAGGTTGGTCTGCGCCGGCCAACGACCGGACAGGAGCTTTGCGAACTACGCGACCTGTTGGGACATAAGCACCGGCGAGATTGCGGCTGAGGCTCACAGCGTCAAATTTGGAGACATCCGTGACTCCTTTGAGGCAGCCGGTGGGGAATGGATTGCGTCAACGGTATTCAAGGTAGGTTGCCACGAGGGCAGATTCTGGAATTTCATAGACGAGGCGGGCTGCTGGGAGCAGTACAAGCGACTCGTGGTATGGAATGTCAGGAATGCTCGGGAAGTAGTCTCGCTTTACCCGCCTGAACAGCCGATCTGGATGGTGCGAGGGGACGGCAAGCGGATCACCGAACCCCCTGCGTTCACGATCTCAGCGAGCCACGCGCTCCTGGCAGAAGGCGGCTCCGGCCGCGTCGAGGTTTACGGCATTCAGTGAGCCTTGGGGACGATATGTGGACTCCCCACCATTTGTCAAGCCCATCCTACCCTTCAAAGCAGCTACGAAGTGAGCTAAGCAGGTAGGCGGCCGGTCGCTCGGCGGGAGTGACATGGAGTCCTCAACCGTCAGGCTGCATCGGCAGGGACGCAGCCCTTCTGCCGACGCTTTGCATCGTAAGGCTGCCCGGTTTTTAGCATTGCTATCAAGATAGCGAGCAGGCGGTCGGCAACGCCGCGGAGCGCCCGACCATGGTTGTGGCCGGTTTGTCGCAGCCGCGTGTAGTGAGCCTTGCTCAAGGGGTCGTGCTGAACGCTGCAGCGCGCCCAGTGGTACATCGCGTTTCGAAGTCGCTCGCTGCAGCCGCGCCGCATGATGATTTGCTTACTCTTGCCGCTCTGTTTTGTGACGGGTGCGATTCCGCTATGGGCGCGGAGGGCGTAGTAATCCCGTTGCGCCAGCGGGTCCGCTCCTTCACTGAAGAGATTCGCGGCGATGAGACACCCGACTCCTGGTATCGAGAGCAGAAGGCCAACGTCGTGATGCGCCTGGCTGTCGGGGCGCTCGCGGCCAAGCGCTGTCATCTGCTCCAATAACGCTTCGATTCTGTCCCGGGTCTTTTGACGCTGGGAGTGGAGTAGCCGCAGTTGCGGCAGCAGCAACAGAGCGTGCTCACTGATCGCCTCGGCACTGCCGGCCGCCAACGGCAGGGGCGCCATTGCAAGCACCTCGCGTAGTTCCTCAGCCGTCCACCGGCGGATTCGATGTTTCAAGAGGAACTGCTTCAGGCGGACCACTGTGAGCCGGGCGCCCCGCTGCGGAACCGGCGCCAGCTCGAGTAGCGCCCAGATCCACGGTTCGTCCGGTGTGGAACTCAACTGCAGCAGTTGCGGATAGTAACGGAGGAGCAACTGGTAAAACTGATTGACTGCTCTGCGAAGATCCGCGCCAAGGCTCTCCTCGGTCCGCGAGAGTTCGCGAAGACGAACAACGTCGGGATGCTGGGCTTCAATACGGCGGAAACAATGCTGGTCGGTTCGAAGCGAATCCGCCGCGACGTAGGCGTCTCGGCTATCGTCCTTCGCTCCGGCCACCGTATAGCGATCGCGAAATCGGTCCAGTTGCTTGGGATTAATCGAGAACACGGCGAAGCCACCCTCCAGAAAGGCTTCGACCAGCGGCCCGCGTGGTACCTCGATTGCCATCGCAACGCGGTCAGCCTTCCCGCCCGCCATCTCGTTCAGGGCTCGCAGGAAGGCGGTGATTGCTTGCCCTGTATGATCAACCCTGCACTCACGAAGAATTTTACCTCTGAGGTCCAGAACACAGGCTCGGTGGAATTCAGTCCCCCAATCGAGCCCTACGTAGATTGAAAATTCATGCTCAAATGAACGGTCACGTTTCACGGGAACCACTCCTTTTCAGGACTCGGCCACCGTAACCAACGTCGCCCCTGTACTGGCGCTCAAAGCGGCGCGGACTCCCCACAGGACTTTTGGCTACGGGCCACCCTGGCGAGGCGCGGCTCCACATTTGGCGGTAGGTGATCTCCGCCGGGGTTACACGAGGCGCTCCCGCCGGGCGGCCGAGCTGTCTACCTGCTTAGCTCACTTCGTAGCTGCTTTGAAGGGTACAGGGGTTACATTCCATTGACCCTGGAACTGGACCCCGGCAGTCCACTTCTCCGATAACCGCGTTTTTGCACCAATAGACCGCTCGCTGCCCGGCTTACTGCTCCTGATTCTTTACCGTGAGGTCTTCAATTCGGTCGATCTGAAGCACGCGCAACTTCCCGTCCCAGATGAATCTCCCGGAAAATATCGCGGACACTTGCTTGAACGCCGTACCACGCGGCGCGTCGAGGAATAGGGAACGCCTGAACTGCTGGACATCCTCCCGCTGACTCGCCTGTTCTGAAATTCTCGGAACAATGCGATATGCGCGACATTTCGCGTCGGCCAACGCGGTGTGGTCTATGCCGTCGCTGATGACGGACGCCCGGACCCGGACTCGGACGCCATTCCAGTGCTCGCTGCCACGAGCGACCTCGCAGAAGTTCGTCTCAACGAAGCGCTGAATAGCCGCGTCGAGCGGCGGAAGGCGAGGAATGGAAATCTCTGCCTCGGTTGGCAACCGCAGCATAACCGTTGGGTTCTCTGCGCGAGCGTCACCGCTGACGGGCAGGACCACACGGTTGACCCTCCCCAAAAAGTAGCGATCCCGGTTCACCCGTTCAACCCGCCCAAGAAATTCACGCAGAGCCTTCTCCGCAGTCGCTCGTGTAATCGGCGTTGCCGCCGTAGCGGAGGACAACGTTTGTCCTGCCTGCGTGATCTCCCACCAGCCGCGCCCAATGCTCTTGATCAAGCCTGCCGCAGACAATGCGCGCAACAGCGATTTGCCGCTTCCAGGCTCCAGGGATGCTGCTGCCTCCAGGTCCGCCACATTCCATGAAATCCGGGCACGGAGATTCCGCAGGCAGTCCCGCACGAGCAGGGCCGGCTTGCCCGCGATTGTGCCCTTTGGATCGATGCGCATTGAACCTAGGATAAACCTGTCCGAAGCGGAACCTATTTGCCAGATGGTCTCGCGATGGAAGGAGACTCCAAAGGTGGGGCGAATATTGAAACGAAGACGGGCACCAAAGCGTGTCCTGCGGCTACCAGACCTGGAACACTCGAAACACACACTGCTGAATACGCTTGGCTCGCCGCAATCCAAGAGGGCCTATGAATTCGCGATTGATCATTTCGTCTCCTGGTACTGTTCGGAGCCGAGATTGGCGTTCAGCAAAACGGTCGTACTCCGTTACCGACTGGAATTGGAAGCCCGGCGGCTTGCTCCAGCCACCATCAATCTGCGCTTGGCGGCGGTGCGCCGGCTGGCGTTCGAGGCAGCCGATACCGGACTCCTCAGCCCCGAACTCGCGGCCGGCATTGCGCGCGTGAAAGGGGCTAAACGAGTAGGCGTACGGCTGGGCAACTGGCTGACGGCGGAGCAGAGCCGAAGGTTGCTCGCTGCTCCCGACGCTCAAACGATCAAGGGTCGCCGCGACCGGGCTATTTTGGCCTTGATGCTCGGCTGCGGGCTGCGCCGTGGTGAGGTGGCCGAACTGAACGTCGATCACCTTCAACAGCGGGAGGAACACTGGGTAATCGCCGACTTGATCGGCAAGGCAGCCCATATCCGCACGGTCCCGGTGCCGGACTGGGTGAAATCGGCGGTCGACTCCTGGCTGGCCTCGGCAGCGATCACGAACGGCCGGATATTCCGGTGCGTGAGCAGGAGGGGTTCTGTTTGGGGCGAGGGCGTCACGGAGAAGGTGGTCTGGCACGTAGTGAAGGACTCTGCCGCCAAGGCGGGAATTCCCAAGCTCTCACCCCATGATTGCCGTCGGACCTGCGCCCGTCTATGCCACGCCGCAGGCGGCGAACTGGAGCAGATCCAGTTTCTGCTGGGGCACGTCTCGGTGGAGACGACCGAGCGTTACTTGGGGTGCAAGCAACGCCTGCGGAGCGCGGTCAATGACCGCATCGGCCTCGAGCCGTAGCCTCGACCCGCACATTGCTGGTCCGGTTTGGGGTTCTGGGATGAAACGCCACATATCGGGAGCTTGCCCTGCGAACAAGAAGCAGACTGGCGAGGCTTTGGTTTGAGCCACCGACGCCTTTTCACTCGCCGCGTATAACGGGCTGACCCAAGCACATCTCCCATAACAGGTTACATTGCGGGTCTTGACTGGCGGGGCCGCGGCGCAACCCGGGACTCAGCGGTCGCGCTCGATGCGGCAGATCTGGCTGTTGGCTGCACCCTTCACCACGACAGGCTCCTCTTCCGGCGTCCAGTAGGCACCAGCTCCAATGACGCCGCTAATCTCGAAATCCGACAGCTTGCGAATTTCCTCCTCCTTCCCGGTCGCGACCTCGATCCGCCCGATACTCAACACCGGCACCCATTGTATGAAGTGCAGGTACCGGCTATCCCTGGACCAATCCAACCAGCCTATTGCCCTCGGCTGCAGGACAGCCCATTTCTGTGTCGCAAAGCTGTAGATGTAAGGCCATATCTTGTCGCAACTGGCCGCGGCCAGCCATTTGCCGTCCGGCGACCACTCCGCGGCGAACAGACCGCCCGAGCCGGGCACCGCCTCCACGGCCCCAGTATTCAGGTTAACGATCGATACATGCCGGTCCTTCGGGACGACGTCCCCGCAGTAGGGAGCCCAAGCCAGCCGTTTGCCATCCGGCGACCAGGTCGCATTCGAGGCCGGCCCCGGTACGCCCGGCACCGGTTCCGGCTTCCCGCCGGCGGCGGAGACCGTGTAGATGTGGCGGGTCCAATCATGTGCAGCAGTTCGGCCGCGTTTGCTCCCGTCGAAGGCGATGCGACTCCCGTCTGGCGACCAGTGCAGGCCAAGGCAGAACAGATTGTCCTCCAGGAGCACATTGCCGCTGCCGTCCCGCCTGCACTTCCACAACTCCCCGCCGGGCCAGCTTACATAGGCGATCCACTGCCCGTCGCGCGAGAAGTCGAAGCAATCGGCGGCCAAGCCTCCCAGGAACGGCTCCCAGGCGTTGGTCCTTCGATTCAGTTTCATGGCCGTAGCTTGCGGGATCGATCCTACCGCATAGATCACCAGCGGATTCGCCGGGTCCTCATGCGGAAGCGAGAACTTGATGGGACCTGAGGTGAGGCGCACGGGCGCAGCCCGGCGCATCCAGCCCAGCCAGCCGCGGCTGCGCTGGAGATAGATATCCCCTTGGGAAACGAAGTACAGCCGCTGGCCGTTAGGGGACCACAGTGCCGCATATTGTTCACCCGCGAATTCGGGTACTAGCGGCCGCAATCCGGTTCCGTCAGTCCGCACCTGCCAGACTTTATAAAGTCCGCCCACCCGCCGAATGAACCCAATTCGGTCTCCCGCCGGATGCCAAAAGGTATACGACGTTAAATTCCAGATGTCCGGGCGCACCAGTTGCCGCTCCGCACTCCCATCCACCGGCTTGGCAAACAGGCCCTCCGGCCGGCTGAACAGTAGTGTCTCCAAGGACGGCGAAATCGACACAACTTGCTGCTCAAGGTGGCCAATCGACTTCGGGCTGCTCCCGTCAAAGCCCATCATCCACAAATCAGAGAGACCGGAACCATAGCTGGTGCACGGCAACAAAAGCCGCTGGCGGAGATAGCTGACGCCCACAAGACCCGCGGCCTGCCCATCGGCACAGGGCGTCGGCTCCCTTCGAACTTCGCCTCCAGCCGTGGGCACTGACCAGAGTTCGACCATGCTGCTGTTTTTTCCTAACCCTCCACCCGAGTAAATGATTCTGCCCCCGGTCACTGCCAACCAGTTGCTCGTGACCCGTCGATCGTTCGTCAACTGCGTCACCCGGACGGCAGGTTGTGGTAGCGGCCATAAACCCGTGATCAGAATAGCGGCCAGGACGGCGGCTACGCCACCAATCGAACGCCAGGGCTTGCGCTTGGGCGGCTTAACCGGGAGAACCGCTACCGGCACTGGCGGCGCCGCCACCTCCTCCACATCGGCAACGAAGCGGTATCCCCGGCGTGCGAGCGTCTCGACGTAGCGCGGCTCGCCTGCCGTATCCGACAGCGCATCCCGCAGCTTGTTGACGGCTTTGTTCAGGCTCTGATCGAAATCGACGAACGCGCCCTCAGGCCAAAGGCGTTTTTGCAACTCCTCGCGGGTGACCACCTCCCCCGGCTTCTCCAGCAGGGCACAAAGCACCTGCCAAGGCTGCTCCTGCAAACGAATGCTGATGCCTCTTTTGCGCAGCACATGCGCCTCGGGGTCCAGGTCGTATGGCCCGAAGCGGACCCGCACCAGAGGTTTGCCGCTGTTCAGGAACGCAGACATCGCGCCCTCTGCCCGGAGTTTAGCACCTCTTTGGCCGGAACACCACAGGGAATATGTTGCAGAACTTGCCTTTTTTCAAGTGCTTACTAGGGGAGGTGCTTGTCAGAACAAGTGCGCCTCCGATTCCGCCGCAGTTCCGCCCTGAACCATTTTGATCCCGGCCGACCGGACTCAACATCCGGCCATGAAATCAACCAACCGATTGCTCTTTATCCTCTGGATCGCCGCCGCGGTATGTCCGGCGCAGACCACGACAGTTCTCGTTTACGACTATGCTGGCATGTCTGCGGGCAAGTGGAACCACGCGGCGGCCGGGGCGAGACAACTGCTGGCCAAGGCCGGCTACCCGGTGGACTGGATCGCCTGCTTCGGCGCGGATGCGCGGCCGGAGACCGCCGCCCGCTGCGATGGCGAACTGGAGGCCAACACATACATCCTGCGTATCGCGGGCGGAAAAGGACCGCACGCACGAGGCAACAAACAGGAACTGGCGTATGCCCTGGGAGACCATTCCACCGGTGCCAATGCGACCGTGTTCCTGGAACCGCTCCAAGAGCGTGCCGATTACCTCGGCGTCCCACCGAAGTATCTACTGGCGGCCGTCGCAGCACACGAGATCGTGCACCTGCTGCGCGGGCCGGCGCACTCGTCCTCGGGACTGATGAAGGCGGTCTGGGACCGGCACGACGCTACCGCGATCGCGCAACTAGACTTGCCGTTGCGGTGATGACGCTCGTTTAACTCGCTCTTTCGGTCAGACAAGGGAGTCATGTCAGACAGTGCCGGCGCGCTTTGAGCGCCCCGACAGATGGTGCGCGAGCAACCGCCAAGGTTGCAACCCGGAAGTTGATCCGTCGTTCCAGGGCTGTGGATGAAAAACGCGGTTATCGGAGAAGTGGACTGCCGGGGTCCAGTTCCAGGGTCAATGGAATGTAACCCCTGTACCCTTCAAAGCAGCTACGAAGTGAGCTAAGCAGGTAGACAGCTCGGCCGCCCGGCGGGAGCGCCTCGTGTAACCCCGGCGGAGATCACCTACCGCCAAATGTGGAGCCGCGCCTCGCCAGGGTGGCCCGTAGCCAAAAGTCCTGTGGGGAGTCCGCGCCGCTTTGAGCGCCAGTACAGGGGCGACGTTGGTTACGGTGGCCGAGTCCTGAAAAGGAGTGGTTCCCGTGAAACGTGACCGTTCATTTGAGCATGAATTTTCAATCTACGTAGGGCTCGATTGGGGGACTGAATTCCACCGAGCCTGTGTTCTGGACCTCAGAGGTAAAATTCTTCGTGAGTGCAGGGTTGATCATACAGGGCAAGCAATCACCGCCTTCCTGCGAGCCCTGAACGAGATGGCGGGCGGGAAGGCTGACCGCGTTGCGATGGCAATCGAGGTACCACGCGGGCCGCTGGTCGAAGCCTTTCTGGAGGGTGGCTTCGCCGTGTTCTCGATTAATCCCAAGCAACTGGACCGATTTCGCGATCGCTATACGGTGGCCGGAGCGAAGGACGATAGCCGAGACGCCTACGTCGCGGCGGATTCGCTTCGAACCGACCAGCATTGTTTCCGCCGTATTGAAGCCCAGCATCCCGACGTTGTTCGTCTTCGCGAACTCTCGCGGACCGAGGAGAGCCTTGGCGCGGATCTTCGCAGAGCAGTCAATCAGTTTTACCAGTTGCTCCTCCGTTACTATCCGCAACTGCTGCAGTTGAGTTCCACACCGGACGAACCGTGGATCTGGGCGCTACTCGAGCTGGCGCCGGTTCCGCAGCGGGGCGCCCGGCTCACAGTGGTCCGCCTGAAGCAGTTCCTCTTGAAACATCGAATCCGCCGGTGGACGGCTGAGGAACTACGCGAGGTGCTTGCAATGGCGCCCCTGCCGTTGGCGGCCGGCAGTGCCGAGGCGATCAGTGAGCACGCTCTGTTGCTGCTGCCGCAACTGCGGCTACTCCACTCCCAGCGTCAAAAGACCCGGGACAGAATCGAAGCGTTATTGGAGCAGATGACAGCGCTTGGCCGCGAGCGCCCCGACAGCCAGGCGCATCACGACGTTGGCCTTCTGCTCTCGATACCAGGAGTCGGGTGTCTCATCGCCGCGAATCTCTTCAGTGAAGGAGCGGACCCGCTGGCGCAACGGGATTACTACGCCCTCCGCGCCCATAGCGGAATCGCACCCGTCACAAAACAGAGCGGCAAGAGTAAGCAAATCATCATGCGGCGCGGCTGCAGCGAGCGACTTCGAAACGCGATGTACCACTGGGCGCGCTGCAGCGTTCAGCACGACCCCTTGAGCAAGGCTCACTACACGCGGCTGCGACAAACCGGCCACAACCATGGTCGGGCGCTCCGCGGCGTTGCCGACCGCCTGCTCGCTATCTTGATAGCAATGCTAAAAACCGGGCAGCCTTACGATGCAAAGCGTCGGCAGAAGGGCTGCGTCCCTGCCGATGCAGCCTGACGGTTGAGGACTCCATGTCACTCCCGCCGAGCGACCGGCCGCCTACCTGCTTAGCTCACTTCGTAGCTGCTTTGAAGGGTAGGATGGGCTTGACAAATGGTGGGGAGTCCACTTTAGTGCCTTTAACGGAAACTGATGCCACCCGGCCGACGCAAATCAGGGCGCTATTTCCGGCTGAGATGTGTCTTTCTACGTCTCCTAAACGAGGCTATCTGCGCGAGCTAGCGAGCCAGCGGGCGGTCGAGGACAAGAATGATGGGATCATGATGCTCGCCGCAAGTGAACGGCACCCGCGAGGTAACCATCACTTCCCTTTTTCCACCTTTCCACTGCGCCGCCGCAGCTTCCAACTCGTATCGTTGCCCGCGAAGGCAAGAATATTGTGCGGTCCCACGGGTACTGGCCTCAACGGAATTATAGTGGTGGCCATGCGAAACATCGCCACCATAAAGACTGACGCTAGCTTTGGCTGCCGCTTGTCCGCCTGGGCTAATGACGCGTACCTTTACTCGGGTCTTCTCGAGTGGCGCGTCCAGTTGCAGCACGATAGATTCGCGGCTTTCGCCGGGCTTCAGCCGGATTGGGCGTGCATTTTCCCGGTCGTTGCCATTCGGGTAGAAGACCCTTCGGTATCGCATACGTATGCTTGGCTCTTCAGCCCCGGCCCATAAATAGACGTCCGCATCAGGAACGCCTGAGATGGTAAAGTACCCTTTCGCATCCGTCATCGCGAACAGCGCATACGCTTCTTCGTCCGTCTTCTCTTTCAAACGCACGGCAACGGGGATGTGGGGAGCGGCTCTTCCGGCATGGTCAAGAACTACGCCCCGAAGTGCGCTTGTGGTTTCCATTTGTACTTCCGTGTACCCGCACCCACGCGCAGGAATCAGTAACCGTCCGGGCGGGGAACCGGTGTGACGATCAATCACGTCCTTACTCATTCGATACGGCGCGAGGCCGGCGCGAACCGTGTAGTCGCCGGGAGGCGCGTCCTGCAACGAGAACATGCCCGTTCTATCGCTGGTCGTTCTCAGTGTGACTGCGCCATTCGAAATCGTGATCGCAGCGCCATCGAGGGCAGGACCATTCAGCTCGGGCCATCCGAGGAACGGTTTCAGGTAGACGTGCCCTAGGACACGAGGCATTGCAACCCCGTCCCGATATCGCCGCAGCATGGCTAGATCCTGCTCGAATCCCGGGGTCTCTGTGGCTGGGCGAGACGCACATTCCGGCGATAGGTATATCGGAGGCGGAACTGCTGCTTTGAATTCCGGCGGAAGCGGTTTTGGTTTGGAGCCGTGTTCGAAAACGATTGTCATCGCCGCTGTACTTTGAGGGCCCCCCGGAATGAGGGTAGCGAAAACGAGGTAACGCTGGTTTGGCTTGTAGACTGCGTAGCAACTCGAGAAGTTTCCAGGATCAACCCAAACCTGGCGGACGTCTGGTGCAAGTCCGCTTAAGCGCTCTTCAACGTCGAAGCGGACTAGTATTACTGTGTTATAAATAACGTGATTTGTTGGGCTTGCCGCTCGGAGGGGGCCTGTCGGTTAACCTTGGAAGGAGAGATGGGCGTCGTTCGAGCGAACATCCAGACGGTTGAGGACATTTATCAGCTGATCTGGACGGCTATAGAGACCAAACGTCCGATCGAGGCGGTCTATAAAGGACTGCCTCGGTTGTTTTGCCCCATCGACTCGGCCGAAATCGAGCGGGAGAGGTTCGGGTGCTGTGTTACCAGTACGGTGGAGAGAGCGAGAGCGGATTGGAAGCGCCGGGATCCCCTGCCAACTGGCGTTGCACAGTGCTGGAGAAGTTCAGCCGGGTTCAGTTACGGGCAGGACGCTTGGCGTACGGCACCCAACCATTCGCGCCCGGCATCCTGTGTAATCGAAGCGGATATCGACGCCGAGGATCAACCGGCCGCTTTGGAACCGCAGAAGGGACAGTGAGGCAACTGCCCGAGCAGTTGGCGGGCGAGGGCAATCCGCAAGGTGGCGATCGAGTGCGGATTATGCCGTTCGGGGCGGACGCGGCGACCCGCGCGGGCGGAAGTCGGGCGGCTGGTCCGGGGCTGATAGTCCAACATGGCCGGCGCGGGCGGAGGGGGAAAAACGGTTCCGCTCGGCCATCAGGAACCCATACGCAGCGATACATAAAGTGGCGTGATGGTGAAATCCGCGCCAACTCCGGCCTTCATAGTGTCCCAATCCCAATTCCTGTTTGAGCTCCTCGTAGTCGCGTTCGATGACCCAACGATGTTTGGCCAGCTTTGCCAGAGACTTCAGCGAGGTTGTGACGGGTAAGTTGGACAGCCAGTATTTGGTGGGTTCCGATGCTTCCTTCGGCCATTCGATCAAAAGCCATTCTTCCGGGCGGGGTTCGGTGCGCTTTTCATCGCGATGGGCAGGGCGCACACGCACCGCGGCAAAACGGGATCGCAAAGTTCCCTGACTACCTGACCGCCAACCGATGTTCTTCCAAGCCGACGGCGGCAGAGCCAGAGCCAACTGCTTCACTGAAATCGGCTGATGATTGGGGTTGCGCTGCAGTCGCGTAGGGGTGGCTCCACGGCCCGGCTTTCGCGGCGGGGCCGGCAAGGGTTGTTTCCCCGGTTCCCAGACACTGGTGGTGGTCTCGATACCTCCTATATAGTGCAACCCAAGCTCGGTTAAGCTCGTGCGGAACTGGGTGTTGTGCCCATAACCTGCATCGGCCAGCACCACTCCCACAGGCACCTGCTGCTGCAAAGCTTGCCGAATCTGCTGCAACGCAATCTCCGGTTTGGTTTGAAACGCCACTCCTTCTGGGACTCCGGCCTGCTGGCAGCGTTTGTCATCCTGACACCACACCTCCGGCAAATAGAGCCGCCAAGCGATCGGCAGACTCGCATTCCACGTACTCACCGATAAACTCACGGCCACCTGACAGTTGTCCTGTTTGCCTACTTGACCGCAGTACTGCCTGGCAACTCCCACGGAATGTTTTCCTTGCTTGGGGAAACCCGTATCATCCACAATCCAAGCCACCACTGCACCGTGTTTCTGCATGGTTGGCAGCACAGATCGCCGCACCTCGGCCAGCATCTCCTCGTCGTTCCACGGCGCGTCTGCCACCAAGTGATGGAGCGACTGATGCATGCGACGAACATTGTCTGGAGCCAAGCGCGCCGCCATCGGCTCGACACTCTTACGCTCGCCAGGCAATAACAATCCGGTGCAGTAGTTTTTCAGAGGCGTATGCCGGTCGGCATGCCCCGCGGCGTTTGCCAGGCCCTCGATATATGCCGCGAAGCGCCTCTGTTGTGGGCCTGGCGAAGAGAGGCGTGATCCCACGAAAACAATTCTACAACAAAATGTTTGTTTTTAACACAGTAATACTAGGGTCACTTGAGGACCCACCAAGGAATCGTCGTGGTTCGTAAACGTGACGTGGCCCAGAAATATGACGTCGGCCGCCGGATAGGCACAAGCCGGCGACAAACCGCAGTCGCAGGGCCAAAGGCAAGGGGGCATCACTATCAGAACGAGTCCTACACAGTAAACTAGGCGGTTCACTCCGTCCTCCACACACCAGAAATCGACCTCGGTTCGTCTGTGTTCGCGAAAATGGCCCACACAAGACGATTAGACACCGGATGCCCCGTAACCGCTACTATCCTCCGTTGACAACAGAAACGATGACAAGAACGCTTTCTGATAGTGCTAGGTAAACGCGGTTACCGGAAACTGCCCTATAAACGCTCCGTCCGGTTGGTCGCCCACTCGTACATTGGCCCGAGACGGCGATCTGGGAAGCGAATACCATGCCGAGGGGCATCGGTCCTGGGCAGTCCGGCTCACGTCAACTGGCCGGAAAACGCCCGCCCCGCCGATGTGTCCCCAGACGGCGGACCTGGGAAGTGGATTTGTATGGCTCCGTTATTTCGGGCCACTCGGCGAGGGCGTATTCCGTTAATTCCGTCGCCGACCATCGAAGCAGGAGGTGGGTTGGCCATGCCGCTCCTGATACTTCGATTCCCGTAGGCCAAGCGATATGTCGACCGGGGTAGGTTTTGCCTTATTGGACTACTACGCGTCCGGGGACCGGCACACCTGTGGGCGTGGGCGGCTCCTGCAAGATAGCCTTCTGCGCCAGTGGGTCCTTGCTCCAGACGCGAGTAAGGTCCGCCTCCAGCTGCGCCTGCCGGGAGTACACCCACGGTGCGTAGTGCCTCTCGGTGACTCTGATCGAGGAGTGCCCGAGCAGGATTGAGACGCGCTCCATCGGGACATCTTCCATCAGCAGTTGCACGGCCAGCGTATCGCGGAAGCGGTGGGGGTGGCCGTTCTTGACACCGGCAAGCTCGCATAAGCGCCGAAAGCTACGTCGCCAGTTGCCCGAAGCCGTCTCCTTGGACCCAACACCGGTCCAGAACCAGTGTCGCGGACCCTTGCGCGGACATGTGTTGAGCGCATCGACCACGAAAGGGGGTAGAGGGAGGTGGACCGGCACACCCGTTTTCTGCGTGTAGAGGAAGAGGCGGTTGCCGGTAAGTCGATTCACCCCACAGGTTGTCGCGTCGGTAATGAGATCATTCGCGATTGGGAGATCGCCCGCGCGGTGACCGAGGAGGTCAAATCTTCCGTCCCGATCCGCGATGCCTGTGATGCCTTCATCGAGGACTGTGAGGCGCGCCACCTGAAGCCCGCCAGCATCAAGAAGTATCTGGTGCTGCTGCTGAATGAACACGGGCCCGAGGACCGAAAAAGATTCTCTCCATCGTTCTGCGAGTTCTGCGCCGCCAACGGGATCCAGTTCACCACGCAAGTCAAACTCGAAACCCTGAGCCATTTTCGGGCCGGATGGAAGGATGGCGCATTATCGGGCTCGAAAAAAATTGAGCGGCTGCGCGCCTTTGGCAGGTTCCTGGTTGATCGCGGCTGGTGGAGAGATAACGTGGCCGCGAAGCTGAAGCGGCCGGTGGTGAAGTTCCCGCCCACGATGCCGTATACCGACGATGAGATCGCGGCCCTCATGGCGGCGTGCGACAGGTTTACGGACTGGCACAAGCACGAAGGACAGCCGAACGCGCAACAACTCCGGGCTTTCATTTTATTCCTGCGATACTCCGCGCTGCGTATTGGCGCGTGCCCAGTCGCGCACCTGGAGGCTTTTGTTTACTCTCTCACCCTGCAGTGTCCCATCCACCCAGATCGGGCACTTGCAGTTGACGTGCTGACGATTATTGCTTCCGCCTTTGCCGCCGGTCCGGAATTTACAGGCTGCCAAGTGGCGCCGGTACAGTGTGAGCATCAGCCCGTCTCTATTTCCAACACCATGAAGGTCTCGACATATTGCCGGAAGTCAAGTCGCCTGCCGTTGCAAACGCCGATGAACCCGCTCCAGCACGCTCTGCGGGATTCTGATCGTCTTATGCTGCTGGCGGTTCTTCCTGGCTGGCTTCGCAAAGACAATTACGCCGGGCTCGTTCTGGAAAAGACGCCGAATCATAGCGGGACCCAAGCCCCACATCTGCGCCACGTCGGCAGGAGACCAGTGGCGCTCGGCCGCTGTCGGATTCGGTGCTTTCAGGATGGCTTCGCTCATATCGCAACCGCCCTGTGAGACTCCGGCTGGCAGATGTACAGGGTGTCCCGCGCCCGCGTGATGCCCACGTAGAACAGGCGGATGACCGTGCCGTGGCGTTTGCGGACGACCAGGCCCGGGACCTTCCTGAGCACCGCCATGATCCGCGACGCCACTGCGCTTTCCGGAACAGGCCGCCCGCTCATTTGGTCTCCGTTCTGCGGTAGACCGTGGTCTCGCGCCCGCGTCCCTGCTTCACAACCTCAACATCGCCGGCCTTCGCCATCGACGTGAGGGCCAGGCTGATGCTGGCCTTGCGCTGCTTCTCAAATTCCGGATGCCGGATCTTCGGCGTCGAAGGCATGTGCTCGATGCTCTTGGCGAAGACCTCGTGGACCGTGAATTCTCGGTTCGCCGGCATCGCCGCCACATACTCGCGGACGCGCTGCATGCCGACGTAGTGCTTTTCGCCCGCCTCTCCCTTGTTGCCGTTGACGAGCGGACACGCCGTTCTGAACGGCCATGCCGACGACCACGTCCCGCATCAATTCCTGGGTGGCAGGATCTTCCAGCAGGTAGTACATCGATTCGAGTTTCGCGATTTTCTGCTCCTCCGCATCCGCCTGCCGCAGGTACACGTCACGCTGCTCCTGGATCTCAGAGATGCGCTCCAGGATGTTTTCAAGAACGTCCACTGTCCGAACCTCCTTTAATGCGCAGCGCCTTGATCCACGCGCGCTGGTGCGGGGTCAACTTCACGCGGATGGCGTCGCGGACCTTTCCGGTGTCCAGTTCGAGGCGGCAGCAGATCGCCTGCAGGCTGAAATGCCAGGGCCGACGGCCAGCGCCGTGGAAGATCCAACGAGCTGCGTCATGGAACGCAATGAAGGTGTCTGACCTGGGCCACCGGGGATTGAGTGCCTGCTTTGCGCGAGGCCCCACGTTGACCGTGTTCTCGTCGCCTCCGGCACCCTTCTCCGGCAGCGGTAACGGGGCGTTCCACGCCCTCAGATCTGTGATGGCCTGCTGTAGCACGGCGCAGTCGAGCTTGGTCTGTTCGTAATCTCTCGGCATTGATTTATCGGTTGGCGTTTGGCATTGGCGGGCCGGTGTCCCGGCCCGCCGCCGGCCGTGCCTACTTCGCCACCCCCGCGAGAATCGAAATGGGAGTTTCCTTCTCGATGCGCTGACTGATTTCCTTCAGCGCGTCCTCAATGAACTTATGGGGACGGACGATCTCATAAAAGAAGATGACCTTGCTCTCCTGGAGACGCCAGCGCAGCCGCACCGGGATGCTGTACGCCGGGCCGTTGATGTGGATCGGAATGCCGAGGGTGAACTGCTCCGGCACCTCGATGCTGCCCTTCTGCGCGGACCCGCGCACGATCTCGTCATACTGAAACTGGATCTGCCCGTTGGCAAGCCGCACGCCGGAGGAGAAGTCGACCGATTTCTTCGCCTCGAACGTGAGGGCGATCTGCAGCAGTTCCGCGCTGGGCGGCACCGCGATGTCCGGCAGGTTGTCTTCAATGAAGCGCGCAAACTCGACCTGCGTCATCTGCTTGCGGTTGCTGCCCATCCATGTCTGGAACTCGATGGACCGCCGGACGGCAAACGTGACGACGTGATCGCACCAGTTAGGCTTGGCGGGAGACTCGTGGTAATCGAGCAGTGCCACGAACCGTTCCTCCTCGCCATTGAAGAAGATCAGCGACGCGCCCTCTTTACCGTAGGCGTTGACGTAGGAGATGAAGCTGTCGGCGTCGTGGATGGCCGAGCGTTTCAGCCAACCTATGCGCTCCGCCGCCTCGCAAGGGGCGGCGGTCGTCGTTCACGCCGCCTCTTTGTTCACGCCTCCAGCAACATCGTCAAACGTCCGCCGGGAATGCTCGTGCCGTGCCTGCTGGCCGGAGAAGGATTGCCACCTGCGGATTATCACGTCGCAATATTTCGGATCGATTTCAATCACGCGCGCCTGGCGGCCCGTCTTCTCGCACGCGATGATTGTCGTCCCGCTGCCGGCGAACGGGTCCAGAATCGTATCTCGGCTCTTGCTGTTGTTCCGGATGGCGCGCTCCACCAGTTCTACGGGCTTCATCGTCGGATGCTCCCGGTTGGCCGCTGGCCGGTTGATCTGCCAGGCGTCGCCCTGATTCCGGTCGCCGCACCAGAAGTGCTTGTTGCCCTCGCGCCAGCCGTAAAGGATCGGCTCGTACTGCCGCCGGTAGTCTCCCCAGCCCAGAGTGAAGTGGTTCTTCACCCAGATGATGAACGTGGACCAGTGCCCGCCCGCATCCAGGAACGCCGTGTAGAGCGTGTGCAACTCCGAGGACGACATGCAGATGTAGACGGCGCCCTTGGTGACGGCCAGAATGTTGGCGCAGGCATCGCGCAGGAAATCGTGGAACTTGCCTCCGAGCTTGTCGTTCTGGATTTTCAGCTTGTCCTTGGTCCGGCCTTCGTAATCGATGTTATAGGGCGGATCTGTCCAGGTGAGATCGGCCATGCCGCCAGCCAGCACCCTCTCCACGTCCGCCAGCACCGTGGCATCGCCACAGAGCAACCGGTGATCACCGAGCAACCATAAGTCGCCCGGTACCGTGACGGCGCTCTCCTGCGGCTCGGGCGCGGCGTCCTCGTCGGTCAAACCCTCGCGCGTCTGCTCCGGGTCGGCCAGGAGGGCGTCCAACTCCTCACTCGGTGAAGCCCGCGATGTCGAGGTCGAAATTGTCCTCCTTCAACGAGGCCAACTCGACGCGGAGCATCTCCTCGTCCCAACCTGCATTGAGCGCCAGCTTGTTGTCCGCCAGGACGAGGGCGCGCCGTTGCGTCTCGTTCAGATGCCCCAGGACGATGACTGGCACTTCGGGCATGCCGAGTTTTCGCGCGGCCGCCAAACGTGCGTGGCCAGCGATGATCACACCATCAGCGCCGGTTAGGATGGGATTTACGAAGCCAAATTCCCTTATGCTGGCAGCAACCTGCGCTACTTGCTGGTCGGAATGCGTCCGCGAATTCCTGGCGTACGGCAAGAGGCGGTCAATCGGCCAGATTTGGACCGCGAGGTTCCGGAGCAGCTCCATAATGCTGGTTGCCATAGCTTCTATGCGCTCAGCGCTTCCGCATTCTTTCGGCGCGGCCCGTAATGAGGGTTCGGCCCGTGGTGCCTGATGGCGCGCGAGTCGGATCCCTTCGGGCTCGTGGCCTGATCCACTGGCACGCCGCGCGCCTCGGCAACCGCCGCGAAGCTCTCGCCGCTCTCCGCGAGCACCGGCGTCTCACCAGTCAGGTTCATGATCCGGCGCACCACAACGTCGCAGTAGGCCGGCGACAGCTCGCAGCCGCATCCAACGCGATCCAGCACATGCGCCGCCGCCATTGTGGTCCCGCCCCCCAAGAATGGATCGAAGATCAGGTCGCCAGCATCGCTGTATGCCAGCAGGAAGAACTCAACCAGCGCGCGCGGGAACGGCGCGGAGTGCGATCCCTGGCTCGACTCCGACTTCACCTCGATCACGTTCGACGGGCGTGCGACGCCGGCGTAGCGGCCGGCACTATCCGCGGCTCCGACCTCTCCCGCTGCCGCACCCCGCGGCCCGGTCCCCAGCAATCCGCTCCCGGACGTGGACTTCGGATTCGACGGCGAGTAATCGAAGCAATCCTCGGACTCGTGGCCGACTCGCTTCGGCCGAAACTTGATCGTCGCCTCCGGCGCCGTGAAGTGAAAAATCAACTCGAATGCATTCTTAAACCGATTGCTCCACCCGCCTGGCACGCCATTATCGGTCTTTCGCCAGCACAGCTCGTCTATGAACCACCAGCCCCACTGCCGGACGTGCGCGAGCACGAGATCCTTCACGTAGAGGCTGCGCTGGCCGCCCTCGGCGTGTTCCTTGATGTTCAAAAAGTAAGAACCGTCTGGCACAAGGATGGCGGCGATATTCGCGGCCACGTCCCGATACCAGGCCGCGTACTCCTCCGGCCGGATCGGCTTGAACCCGCTCGACGGATCGTACTCGCGCTGCGTCGCGTAAGGCGGGGAGGTGATCACGACATTCACTTGGCGCGCGTCCTTTTTTTCTGGGGCAAGGAGCCTCGTCACCACCGCCAGGTCGCGGCAATCGCCGCAGATCAGCCGGTGCGGCCCGATCCACCACACGTCACCGGGCCTGGTGATCGTCGCAGCCTCGGCCGGAGCATCCGGAATCTCCTCTTCGGTCTCGGGCGCCATTTCCGGCTGCTCCGTCTCGGCCAGCAGCGCGTTGACTTCGTTGTCGGAGAAGCCAACCAGCCCCAAATCGAGGCCTTCCGCCTGGAGATCGCGGAGTTCGTCTGCGAGCAATGCGTTATCCCATCCGGCCAACTCCGTGAGGCGGTTGTCCGCGATCACGAACGCGCGCCGTTGCGTCTGGTTGAGGTGATCCAGCACCACCACGGGAATCTCGGCGAGTCCCAGTTTCCGCGCAGCCAGGAGCCGGCCATGGCCGGCGATGATCCCCGCATTGGTGTCTACGAGGACTGGGTTGACGAACCCAAACTCGATGATCGATGCCGCGATCTGCGCCACCTGCTCCGGCGAGTGCGTCCGCGCGTTCCGGCCATAGGGACGGAGGCGGTCGACGGGCCAGATCTCGATGTGCCGCGCCATGGCGGGCGTGATGGGGGTGGTGCTTATGCTGAGTTGCGGGGCGGGACCGTCCGGTCGGCTCTCTGCCCGCCCCGCCATCGCTCTTCAGGGTGTATTGCGGATCAGGCCTTGCCTTTGACCACGACCTGCTTGGCCGGGTTGCGGCGTCCACGCCGTTTCCGCGTCGGGTTGTGGCGGTGGCCGCAAGGCCAGGATGAATACGGATTCGAAAAACGCTTCCCGTACCTGCGGGAGTGTTTGATGACGTTCATGAAGACCTCCTAGTGGTCTGTCATGGCGTCCCCCTTTCTGTCGTTCCTAGCGGCTTCATTAGTTGCCTGCAGGCTTTCACGCTTGCTGCTCCGCCACGTCCGGCGCTGCCGGGTAACGGCCTCGCGCTTCGCGCGGGCCCGCTTGCGTCGGTCCCGACCTTTCATTGCGCACCGGACGGCAATACGGCGCGGCTCCAGCCGCCGGGCACCCGGCGCTCACGGAATCGCGGCCTAATGCCATCCGGCCAGACCGCGTCCCAAGCGATAATGCGCATGTCCCAGGCGTCCCGCATTTTCTGAACCAGCTTGCTCGGATGCGGATCCGGGGGCGGCGGGCCGAGCACCGGCATCGTCATTTCCGGCTGCAGAACCCCGTTCCGCATGATCACGCGGCAGGGAGCGTGCGCGGTTTTCACGCCAACCCCTGAGAAGCCAAAAACGTATTCCGGCTGGCGCCCTTGCGCTTCCCCAGGCCGAGGAACTTTGCAGGCGCCACCATCGGCAGATTCACCAGCGCGCGCAACTGGGCCATGCCGGAATACGCTGCCCGGTCATACCCGCAGCGTGTCTTATCGACCGCGCGCTGGGCGGCCCGATGCTGGCGGTCCGCTTCGACGAACCGGATCGAGACGCCAGGCTCGATCCACACGGCGCGGCCCTTCTTCACGAAGCGGCCGGCGCGATTCCGTGAAGTGAACTTACAATCGGAAACCGGATTCAAGATCCGAACTTGTTTGGACATGGCTCTGGTGCAAGGAGAAACCCCAAACATCGGGATTGCGGGTATCCCCGCAAAGGGAAGGCAGGAGAACGGGTTCGCCAGGACGTTCTCCACAGTCAAGATACGCGATCTCACCCCCGGTCCGTCAAGGACAATATTCGGAGCTGAATCATGCAGTTACAACCGACGGACGAAAAAATCGCGTCAATCGGAAATTGTTTTATCTCTCGCGGTCGAACCAATCGGGCCGGCGTGGCACCCAACGCGTGTTCGTCTCGCGCCGTTCGCGGCCCCGGAAAGTTGTCGGGAGATGGCTGATACGAAAACTGATTTCCAAGTGACGCGTAATCCGGGCACCATCCGGAAACCCCTTCGAACAGGTTGGTAAACGCTGAGCGACTGCTGCGGAGTCATCGCAGGAGCTCCACGGAAGCTGTTCAGTTCCTTCAATACTTCAAACCGAAGTCCGGTGGACGAAGAGACGCTATCAACCCCTATTCAGCGCGCAAAGCTTCCGAGGGATCGATAGCCGAAGCCCGGCGGGCAGGCAGATAGCATCCCGCGAGAGCCGCGACGGCAAAGCCCGCAATGACGGCGAGGAGAGCCGAAGGGTCGGTTGTGCTGACGCGATAGAGCATGGATTCCAGAACGCGGGTCGCCAGCAGGGAGCCGATTAGCCCAAGGGTGACGCCCACGGTGACGAGGACGCTTCCCTGCCGTAACACCAGGCGCGTAATGGCTCCTGCGCTGGCCCCGAGCGCCATGCGGACGCCGATTTCGCTGGTTCGCCGCGTCACGGTGTAGGAGAGCAATCCGTAGACTCCGACCACGGCCAGCAGCAGGGCGCAGGCGGCGAACACGGCCAGCAGCGCGGTCTGGAAGCGCTCGCGCACGATGGTGGCGGAGATCAGGCTGTCCATGCTTTCGAGAGTCATCGCAGTAGTGGGATTCAACAACGTGACGATCCGCCTGATTCGCGGCTCCAGGCTGGCCGGTCCGCGCACGACAAGCGAAGCGTCCATGGCCAGATCGGCGTGCTGGAAATAGTCCGCGTATACCTCGGGACCCACCGGCCGCGCCAGACCTTCATTGCGTGCATCGGGCGCGACTCCGACGATTGTCATGAACTGGGGTTTCCTGTCGAAGCCAAGAAATCGGATGCGCTTGCCCACCGCCTCTCCATTCGCAAAGAATTCTCTTTCGAAGGTTTGATTCACGATGGCTACCTGTCCGGCGGCGCGCTGGTCCTCCTCCGTGAACCCGCGCCCTTTGAGAATCCGCGCCCCGAAGGCGCGAAAATAATCCGGCGTCACCATGCAATAGTCGGCATCGGGATCGAGGTGCGGGTCGGAGGGCAACGGCCGTCCCTCGATTTCGAAATATCCGTCGGGAGCGCCTTCAAAAGGCAATCCGTGAATCAATGCGACGGCCTGCACGCCCGGCAAACGCCCGATCTGCTCCAGCATTTGAGAGCCGATGCGGCGTACGTAGGCGGCATCGACCGAATTCCCGTCCGCCGAAGCGGGCCAGGTGAGATCGGCCACGTAGACGCCCGCGGAGGAAAGGCCGGTTGCGACATGCGTCAGACGCCAATAGCTTTTCATGAGCAGCGAGGCGCCGCTCAGCAAGACAATGGCGAGAGCGATTTGTCCGACTACCAGAAGCCGGCTCCAGCGCTGTTGGGCATGGCTTTCGCCTTTACCAGCCCCCTGCCTGAGCGCGACGTTTCCGTCCGCTCTCGCGCTTTCGAGTGATGGCAACACGCCAAACAATATGCCGGCGACCAACGATAACCCCGCGGTGAAACAGAGCACGCCGCCGTCGATCGCCAGGTTTTGGATGCGCGGAATGCTGGCGGGCGCCACGGTGCGCAAGACTCGCACCGCCACTTCCGCGAGCGCGAGTCCCGCCAACGCGCCCGCCGCGGCAAGCAAGACACTTTCGGTGAGCAGTTGACGAACCAGGCGCCCGCCGGAGGCGCCCAGCGCACCGCGCAGGGCCATTTCTTTGCGGCGGGCGACTGCGCGCACCAGCAGCAGGTTGGAGACGTTGACGCAGGCGATCAGCAGCACTACGGTGACCGCGCCCAGCAGCACCAGAAGCGCCGGCCGGACCCCGCCCACCAGGGAATCGTAAAGTGAGCTCACGCGGATGCCTTCGTGTTGATCGTCAACGTATTCTCTGGCGAGGCGGGCGGCGACCACGTTCATATCCGATTGGGCCTGTCTCACCGTCGCGCCGGATTTCAGCCGGCCCACAACGCGATAGTTATGCGCCGATCTGCCGGAGTCGTCGGGGAAAAGATCGTTGGGCACCCAGATCTCTGCGTTCTGGGGAAAGTCGAACCCGGGAGGCATGACGCCGATGACGGTAAACACCATGCCGTTCAGGCGCACGCTCTTTTGAATGGCGTTAGCCGGAGCGCCGAAAACCGACTGTGCCAGCGCGTATCCCAGAACCACGGTGAAAGGTCCGCCTGGTTTCTGCTCCCCGGCACTGAACGTGCGGCCGATGGCGGCCCCGCTTGTCATCACGCGAAAGAATCCGCTGCCCACCGCGGCCATGGGCGCCCGGCGCGCGGGGAAATTTCCCGAGAGGGTAACCTCGTCCACGCCGTAGGCGGCCATGGATTCGATGGTCCGCGTCTGCGCGCGCCAATCGCGGAAGTCGAGATTGGAGGCGTTCATCAGATGGCCATTTTCGGCGGTCTGATTGAGTTGCACCATGCGCTCCGGCTCCGGGTATGGCAGGGCGCTCAGCAACACGGCTTTCACGGCGCTGAACATGGCCGTGTTCATCCCGATGCCAAGCGCGATCACGACAATTGCCGTGGCGGTGAACGCCGGGGTCTTCCGGAGCACGCGCCAACCAATGCGGATGTCCTGCCAGAGTTGCTCGACGGCGTTCCATCCCCATGCCGCGCGGCTGTCTTCCTGCAGCAGCGCCAGGTTGCCGAATTGCCGGCCGGCGAGGGTGATGGCTTCCTGTCGGCCGTACCCCTCTTTCCGCAGCTCATCGATTTTTTCCGAAAGGTGTTCCGCCATTTCGTCGGCCAGTTCGCGCTCGACGCGCCGTCTTTCGCGCCAGCGGAAGAGCGGGTTCATGATTCCGCCGGCCTCATGACCCGGCCGATGCCTCCCAGTAGCCGCTCGAAGCCGGCAATTTCGCGATCCAGTCGCTTGCGTCCGGCCGGAGTGAGTTTGTAGGTGCGCACTTTGCGGTTGCGGGCCGAAATGCCCCAATCGGCCGCCACCCAGCCTTCACGCAGGAGACGCTGCAAGGCTGGATAGAGCGAACCCTCTTCAACCTGCAAAACCTCTTGCGAGGTTTGCTGGATGTGCTGGGCTATGGCGTAACCGTGCAGCGCGCCACGGCGCAGTGTCTGAAGGATCAGCATTTCGAGGGTTCCGGGAAGAAGGTCTTTCTGTTCTTTGCGGCGTTTCATAGATTGGACTCGGTGAAGCCGGTTGACATCGATTTTCTTTACATAGATAATCTATATATATGTAAATGTCAAGAGGGGAGTTGTCGGAAATGGGAGCAGATGGCAAACCCGCGAGGCAGTGAGCGCCGCCGGTTGACCGCTCAGATGAGCCGGCGAGTAACGCCGTAGCGCGTACCTTTGTTTCGTCCGGTTGGCTGGCTTAACCGGAAGTTAGCTCGTCAGCATTCGCACATAGATCCGCTTCGTAGTCCAGCGGGCAAAGATGATCCGCGCTACAGCTTCCGCAGTCTCCGATATCGCGTGGCTGCAGCGGCGTATTCCAGAAATCATTTGATGAAGGCCTACTTGAACCAATGTGGGCAGCGCGGCACCCACCGAGGGCGAGGATCGTGCCGCTCGCGGTCGTGATACCACGGATCATCCGGGTCCGGTCCCCATCCGGCGTCCTTCCACTGCGACCCGAGTACAGCCTCGGCGGCCTTTGCCGGCCGGACGCCACGGATTGGCATCGTCGGAAGGGGCGCCTTCGCAGGCTCGCTGGTGGCCACCTTCTGGACCGCGCACATCGGGCAGCAGCGCGAGCAGAACGTCCCTCGGCCGAAAACCGGCCGATGCATCGTCTCCTCGCGCGCGCCGCAGGAACGGCACGTGCCGGTTACCGCCGCGGACTGGATGCATCGCGGCATCAACGTTCCAGCCAGTCGCTGCGCGGCTCAATCCACGGCGGCTGCTCTCTGCGCGCGGGCGGCGACGTGCCCGGCTGCGCATCCTCGCCCGAGGCTTTCAACGCGATCATCGCCTCGATGTGTTCCGCCTGCTTGTTCAACCGGAACCGCCCGGCAATCAGGGATTGCAGCGCGGCATAGGCATAACAGCGCGCGTCCAGCGCCTCGTTGCGTGCGCCAGCCTTCTTCGTCCACTCCCGCTGTGCGAAGCCCTTGCTATACCGCACCCGGCACGTTTCCGCCGTAAGCTGTTCGAAGTATCCCAGGTCGTATTGATCGCTGATCGGGAAATGGCAGAAGCCCGGTCCAGGCTCCGTGATCTTAAGCCGCGCGTAAAGCGCCTCCTTTGCAGCGTCCACGCCGATTATCCACAGCGGCCGGTTATCTTTCGCCTTGCTGTGCATCCGCGGCCAGATCGGACGCTGGCCTGCCGCGCCTTTGATCGGGTACATCTTCGGGAACGCGCGCCGCCGCACTCGGTCCATGCAAAAATGCTGCACGATGGGCTGGTGGAATCCGGAATCCACGCAGGCGGACGACGATCTCCAGCTCCTGTCCGCAGGGATGATCAAACCGCAGCGATAGTACCTGGTCGAGCGCGTCCCACAAATCCCGCTGCGCGGGATCGCCCGGCAGCACGATATACGCCAAGCTCCAGCTCTCCTCGTCGCGGCCCCAACCCACAATCTCCAACTCGAGCCGGTCGGCCTGCAAGTCGGCGCCGAGGGTGATCAGCACCACGCCCGCCGGCAACATGATATCCGGGCGGTACGGCTGCCGCCGCGCCAGCAACTCGCCGGCATCGGTCCTGGTGGCTCCCGCCTGCTGGAACGTCTCGGCCAGAACGGTGTTCGTGAACGTCTGCATGCGCTCTGGCGACTTCCGCGCGCGCAGAAACTCCGTCGCGAGCTGCTCCCCACGTGGTCCACGGCGAGTACAGCCCGTTCAGCCAGAACCCGCCGTCTCCCCATCGCCAGCCGCTTCCGCCCGCCACTCGCCACGTTCGAGCATTCCCTGCTTGTGGTGGTCAGCGATGCGGCCGTGGCAGCGCTCGCATTCATACCACGCCTCGCCCAGCTTCCTGTCCGGCCACTTCACCTGGGCCCAGCGAAGTACCTGGAACCCACCGCAATGCGGGCACGGCACGTAATACTTCCGCTGGTCCGATTCCAGGTACGCCTGCTCGATCCGGCTGATCTCCGCAATCGTCGGCGTCGAGATCATGGCGATTTGCCGGTTCGCGAACGTCGCCGTGCGCCGGATGGCCAAGTCCACCGGATCGCCTTCTTCCGTGCCGGCCGCACCGGAAGAGGCGGACGCCGGATACGCATCGACTTCATCCATCAGCAGAAACCGCGCCGGCATGGACCGCAGGCCCACCGAGCTGTTGGCGCCCGTCATCACCAGCACGCCACCCGGAAATTCCTTCGCCAGAATCGTGTTGCCGGAATCGCGCTCCCGCGGATCGGACACCCGATCCGCCAGCACGGCGGTGTTCTCGATCAGCGAGGAAATCCGTTGCTTTGAAACCTTCTTCGCCAGCTCCACCGTCGGCTCCACCAGCATCGCCGGGCCCGGCGCGTAGTGGATGATATATCCCAGCATGTTCAGCAACACCTCGGTGCCGCCGATCTGCGCCGGCTTCATGAATACCACGCGGGAGAATCGGAGAGGAGGGCGACAGGCAGTCCATGATCTCGCGCAGGAACGGCGTCCGCGACGTGCGCCACCGGCCCGGCTCGCCGGCGGACACGCGCGTTAGGACGCGGTACCGGTCGCTCCATTCGGCGATGGTAAGATCCGGGTCCGGCCGTCCGGCGGCAGCGAGCGCGGCAAGAAGCGATTCCACACTGGCAGCCGGCGGCTCAGAGGGCGAGGATTGCATCAGCCGCCGCCTCCAGCTCGCGCGAAATCTCGGTCTTCAACGTGACGTGCACTTTCTTCGGATCGCTTTCGGCCGCCAGAACCGTCGCCAGGCGATCCGGCAGCCCAAGGAGGCCGTCGCGGAACGCACGAAAGGCATTCGCGGCCGTCTTCCGATACACCTCGGCCTCGATCAGCTTTCCCTGCTTGGTCTCGAACTCCAGCCGGCGCAACTTTGGCGCGGAACACCATTTCGATGGTCCGCGCCTGGCCGAAGCTGGCGCCCGATTGGGCGAGCGGTGCATCCGCCGGCCGGTCCACTCGCGCGGCGACTGGCGGCGGCGGGGCGGGGGACGACGTGTCCACGTCATCCACGGGCTTATCGTCCAAGACCGTGTCGCTTGCCTGCACGTCCACCTTGCCGTTCCGCATCACCAGCACGCCGTTCTTGGCCAGCTTCGTGATATACGGCTTGGAGACGCGCCGGTGCCGGGCGTATTCCGCCTGGCTCATAAACCGAGGAGTGGGTTCCGTGGCCATGTTCCTCTGGCCCGCTACTATAAGCGATCGCACCCGCCGCAAACAAGAACGCGATCTCTCGTTGTATATAGCGGTTACGCCGCGCCGGGTTAACTGGGGGTTAACCAGGAGTTAACCAGTCTAAAAAGTCTATGTGTGCGCGAATGGCGCAACATAGCCACCCACTCGGCAAAATCGCCAAACAGTACCTTTGATTCAAGAGTACTTGGGACTGCCGTACTGCTCGTCGCCCTTAACTTACATTGCCGCTGTTGTCACGCGCGCCCCACGGGTGATAGTCGGAGGTATCGGCCAGCATCACCAGCGCCTCGGCGATGCAATCCCAATCCTGCGTACGAAGGCCGGCCTCCAGCGCACAGACGACCGTTCGCAACGCCATTGCCTGGTCACCTTCGCCCGGAGCCGCAAGGCCTGCGGCATGCTCAATTTCGTCGCGACGCCGGTTTGTTGCCCGCGCTGTCGCGATTACTGCGTTGAACTGCTGATCAGTAAGGGACATTGGTTGCTCGAAAAGATCGTCATTGGGGTTCCGCCGGCCAGCCGTACCAGCGCCTGCCGGTATCCACAGCGGCCTGCTCGCGCCAGCGCCCAACGGAAGATCGAACCTCAACGGGCAACACAACGCCGTCCGTCGATGCTTTCTCGGCGCAGACCGCTTCGGGCAAATTTGCCCGAAGCGGTTTTGCACCGCACATGCCTGGCCCGCTAGTCGCCTGCCTCTTGCGCGCCTCCTCCTTGAGTATTTCGCTGGCCTTGGCTGCAGCCATTCCGCGCTGGCTCTCGCTCAGGTGCCGCCGGTGCAGGTTCGAGCTAAGCACCAACGCAACGAGTGCGTCGGTCGAGTTCGGCCCGGCCCACGTCCGGAACGTCGGTGCCACGCCCGCACGGAAACAGGCGCGGTAACGGTTGCGTCCATCAATGATCGATCCGTTCGGGTGCAGTAGAATCGGTTCGCGCAGGCCGTGGTTCCGGATATCGGCGACCAGTTCGTCGAACGCCACACCTTCCAGCAGCGGGAAAATCGCGGCGACCTCGTGAAACGCTCGCCCACCGCCCGCATTATCGTTGTCGCTCAGCGGCGCCGTCAGTGCGCCCTGAGCCACCAGCGATACAGCCATACCGGCTCCTTTGGATTTGGGGTCGGTGGATTTGTCAGTTGGGCTGGGGTGACGACACACGTCCGCGCACAAATCAAAACCACCGTGCGCGGATCGCGACCTGACGTGTCGCTGTCGCCGCTCTTATCTCACTGATTCGGAGCTTCGAGTTGAGGCGACTAATGGTACCTTGCCGTTCGGTCCCGGTGGTCGGCTCTTATGCTTGGCATCACCGGGGTTCCGTACGATCCGACTGTATTAATCGTGAATCATTCGCGTGGACGCCCGCAAGGGTTTTGCGAGAAATTTTCCACCACGCTTTTGCGGGTTGAATTGTCGTCGCCGAACTCGATTCCGTCGACGCGAAGTCGCGAGCAGCCCACACCCACGGACTCATGAAGGGGCTTATTTTCGGAGCGGCCGTCGAACGACAACTTACGCGTCCGAGCCCCACCGCACCATACACCTGATCGAGGTGGCAGCCAAAAAACGGCCGGTTCCAATCACTCCCACAAACCGGCGGAATCGTGGGGGAATGTAATCCCATGCCGCGCATTTGCTTCCGTCCAAGCTGCTTTGGACAGAAACGAATACCGTCAAACTACCCCCAACTCCTCCGATCCCCACAATCGCAGCCGCCGCCGGAGGAAAAATAGCCGTTTTGCTATATAGGGAAAATCGAATTCCTGTCTGAGCAAGATTAATTAAATCGAGAATGCAAAACCTACCTCCAATACCTCCAATACCCCCAACGGCTACTTGCCTTCACATGCCACTTCGGCGAGGTGTTCGCGTGTGCATAAAACGCGCGCGCGCGGTCGCTTGGCCCTCACGATTTCCGTCCAATCATTCTTGTTCAGACAGAAACTTTACCCCTCTATATAGGAGGAGGCTTGCAATCGATCGCCGCGCCACGTGGGCCGGCGGATTTGGGAGCATACGTGGGGAGTTGGGAGGACACTGCCAACGTGGAGGGGCCGCGGCGGAATTCGGGGGCCGGCCCGAATACCGCGTGGTAGCCTGTGAGCATGCCGCTGCCGTTGGCGCTGGTCCGCGAGGTGGAGCGTGTACACCTCAATCGCGCGGAACAGTTGCTGATCCGAAAGAAGGCGGCCCTTGCCGGCCTGAGCGTGAGCAACTATCTGCGGTCGCTGGCGGGATTACCTGAACGTCCGGCTGGCCGTCCCACGGCCGAGCAACTTGGCCGTGAGGCCGACGACGCGTGGGATATCCTGCGTGAGCTTGGCGAAGATCCGAAGGCGTTCTTTCCGGCCACCGACGAGTGGACGGAGGAATACCCGCACGAGAAGTGAGGAACGTGGATCGGAGATCCCCGCCTCGCATGGCTCGTGTTTATGCGCCGGAGTGCAGCCGGCCAGTTCTTTAAAGCGGCCTGCCGGCCATTTGGCCACAAACCGGCAGGCCCGACCTACCAGTCAGGTGTCTCCGGCGCAACTGGCGGCGCCCTGGCACGCATGGCGGCCATTCCTGGCGGCGGGCAACCAAAACACGGGCGGCAATTCGCGCTTTAAGGCCGGCGCCAAGCCGGCCGCACCATACACCACCCGGGCCTCGCGGGCGCAACAGAGGCGCCTGTGCGCGCCAGCGGGGCATTCCTGGGAGGACGTAAAGCAGATAGAGGCGTCCGGAACGGCGTACGCCGCCCGGCGGGAATCGGGCGGCGGCCAATGAGGCCGGATACTCAATGCCCGTGTCGTCGTTAGCTCGTCGCCGAAAGCCAGCTCCCAAGAGCCCGGCCGTGAGCGGCCGGCAGATCCGCGAGTCGGCGTTTTGCGTCAAGTTGATGCCGGACGGCCCAACTTCCGGATGGCGCGTAAACCGGCCGGAATCCGTAAACGCTGGGCGACTAGCCATCTGCGAAATGCCACCGAAATCACTTGGGTGGAGGAGTCGCTATGTCGAACTTCGGTTGGACGCAAAGTCGGAATCGCTCTCAATGATAAAATGCGGCAGCCATGAGAATCCTACTCCTGCTGTGCCTTCTGAGCTTGGAGCTAGCTATTGCCGGTGAACCCGTCCTCTTGCAGTTTTCGCGGATTGGGCCCACTAGGATTGGCCTATTCCTCGCCAATGCCGACGGCCGTAACGAACGTGCGCTGCTTCCGGCGGACAGCCTGGACTACAGCCCGACGTTCTCCGTGGATGGAAAGTGGATCGTGTTCACATCCGAGCGTGGCGGATCGGCGGACATTTTCCGTGTCCACCCGGACGGCAGCGAACTGGAACGGCTGACGGATGATCCGGCTTTTGACGACCAGGGGGCACTATCACCGGATGGATCGATGCTCGCGTTTGTGTCCACCCGGGAAGGCGGTTTTGCCAACCTCTGGTTGCAGGATCTGTCGAGCCCGGGGCGGCGCGCCAAGCCGATCGCAAAGACGAACGCGGGCAGCTTTCGGCCGAGCTGGTCGCCGGACGGGAAGTGGATTGCCTTTACTTCCGATCGCGACACGAAGCGCGCGCGATGGTACGGCGGGTGGGAGTTAGTCCAATCGACGGCGCTGTACATCGTAAGGGCCGACGGAAGCTCGTTGCGGCGCCTGACAGAACTGGGCGGCTATGCCGGGTCGCCACGATGGAGTGCGGACGGGCGGCGAATCGTGTTTTACCGGTCGACGCCGCAAGACGTATATCCGGGACGGTTCGGCCGCAACCGTCCTTCGGTCTCGCAAATCGTGTCGCTGGATGTCGAGTCGGGTGCATTCCACGAATATACTTCAGGCTCCGGCTTGAAAGTGACGCCGCAGTTCCTGCCGGATGGCGACGTTGGGTTTCTACAGAAGTTCGGCGATGCGAAAGGGCTGGCTTTCGTGTCCGGCAAAACCGGGGTGCCCGGCGTCATGCGAAATCCGTCGTGGTCGGCGGACGGCAAGACGGTGGTTTACCAGAAGCCGATTGACGCCCCGGCACCCGAAATGCTTCCGGCTTTCAGCCGCGACTCCGGGTTTTCGCTCTATCGCACTGGCAACTTCCCCGCCTGGTCGCCGGCGGGCGACTGTTTCGTGGTGACGGCGGGCTCGGAGCTCCAGCTGTTCGATGCTAAGGGTGAGAGCAGCCGGACGATTTACAGCGGCGGCAAGGACGGTCAGGCAACGTTTCCGGCTTGGTCGCCGGATGGGAAAGAGATCGCGTTCGGGTTCGGCTCCTACTTCACCGGCCACGCCAAGCCCGCCGTAATCGACATGGTCCACGCAGACGGCTCTGGACTTCGGACGCTGACCGAGGGGCCGGGAAATGCCGGTTTTCCGAACTGGTCGCCGGACGGGAAACGGATCGTATATCGAGTGGCAGGATCGGAGCAGGGCTTACGGATTTTAAACCTGGCGGACGGCAGAGTGGTCAGACTCACCACGGAATACGACAACTTCCCCGCCTGGTCGCCGAAAGGGGATCTGATCGAGTTTACAAGCTTCCCCGACGGCGATTTCGAGATTTACACTGTCAAGCCGGACGGCTCCGGCGTTCGGCGGCTGACAAACACGAGAGGCAACGACGCGCACGGAGTATGGTCGCCAGACGGCGAGTGGATTGTGTTCAGCAGTTCCCGTCTGGGGTGGAAGGACGAGGCGTTGGCCAGCGACTACGGACCGCAGCCCTACGGTGAACTGTTCGCGATGCATTCGGATGGAAGCGGAGTTCGGCAGTTGACAGATAATCAATGGGAAGACGCGCTTCCTGCTTTTCAGCCGAAATCGAAATGAGCTGAGTGGCCGGCATTTAACAACCCGGAGCCCGGGGTGACGCTGATCCGGACGCTATCCACATGAGCGGGAAAAACGCGTCTTACCGACATTTGCCGGACACAGCGGCATGGGCCCGGCTGCAGTGTTTGGCGATGGTCAGGGAAGTCGATTCGTACAGAGGTCACACCGGGTGGACGCGGAAGCCGCATTCTCCGAATAGTGCGTAAACTACCCGGAGCAGGGTCTGCGTTTTTTGGAGGGAGTTGAGTTCCAGTCCCCGAATTACGCCGTTTAAGGCGGTGGCGCCCGGGGGCCACAACCGTCGTTATGCCACAGATCATGGCCCGGGACTCGTTCGGCCAGCAGATTGGTAGCAGCCCGCGGCTGGCTGTGAGCGTCGAGTAGAGCTCTCGAATACCGGGCGAGCTTCGATCCGGGCAGACAAGTAGCTGGCCTACGCCGCCCGAGAACTACCCGCCTGAGCTGTTCCCATCTCTGCCAAAGCGCTCTCCGTTGGTCAAACTTTCAGTCGATTTCGGTTTGATGCTCCACGTTTGCGACGTGCCTGGCGTCTATTTCCCAGGAGGATGGCCCAGCGATGCCGCTTATTTCCCTCTGGATACTCCTTGCGCTCTGGCCCACGATTCTGGGCGCTGCCGTGATCCGTGGCAACGTTGTAGAGAACCAAACGGGTAAACCCCTGGCGCGAGCCGTGGTCACACTGCAACCGGTTCAGGGAACGGCAAGTGGCGCCGAAACGAAGCGCACGGATAGCAATGGCGTCTTCGAGTTCAGTCCCCTGGGCGCGGGCGCATATGTGGTGCGCGTTTCCAAGCCAGGCTTCGTGCCAATGGAATCCGGGCAGAAGCGCTGGAATTCCGTTGGCACGCCCATAGCGCTCACGGCGGACTCCTCCGCCATTGTGACGATTCGGCTGCCTCGTTATGGAGCGATCACGGGCACAGTAGTGGATGAAAACGATGTGGGCCTGGTACAGCATCGGGTGACCGCGTACCTCGACTCGCAGCCGCCCCTGCTCGTAACCAGCGCCATCAGCGACGACCGCGGCGCATATCGCTTGAGCGGCCTGGAGCCGGGAGCCTATCTCGTGCGGACAGCCGCAGCCCAAAACGAAGGCCTCCCCTACCTGCCAACATTTTCAAAGGAGACGCTGCGCGAGGAGCAGGCGCAAATGGTGACGGTGACGATCGATGAGGAGTCGCCATCCGTCAACGTCCGTCCATTGCCGGGCAGGCTCTTTACGCTTTCCGGGGTCGTGCAGGCGAGATCGCCTGGAGCATTGACGCTCACGCTGGCGGGGGAGATGGGACGTCAAACGGTGCAGGGTTCCGGCCCCGAAGTCCCGTTCGAATTCCGCGCTCTGGCGCCGGGGCCTTACGAGCTATACGCGGAGATGCCAGGAAACGCAGCGCGCAGCGTTGTGCCCGAAGGGGCTTACACGCCAATCACGCTCAGCCGTGACACCACCTTGCGGCTTAACCTGCTACCCATGCCAGAGACGGAGTTCGAGTTCTCACTTCCGCCGGCGGATTCGCAAGCTGCACAGGTGTGGGCGCGGCGTGTAGACCTGACGGGGACGGCAACGGCCGCGGCCATACCGCTGACGGGCAGCCGCGCCCTGCTTTTTCCCGGCCGCTGGGAGATCCACCTCTTGCCGCCGCCGGGATTCTACGTTTCGGGTTTCAGCGCGGGATTGGCGCCATCGGCTTTTTCCCGCCAAGGCTCGGAAACAAACAGCCACCCCGAGGCTTGGAATGAAATCACTATCGGAAATTTCAACAGGGTGAAGTTTTCGCTGGCTGGGGGCGGCGGTAGCGTGCACGGCATGGTAAAGGCGTCGGGAGATGCGGTGGCAGGCGTACCGGTACATCTGGAAGCTTACGACCCGGCTTCCCGGCGGCGAGTCATGGATCTCCAAACCACGCGCACCGATCTGCGCGGCGCCTACCGTTTTGATGGCCTCGCGCCGGGTATCTACCGGGTCCTCGCGACCTTCGAGTACCAGGCGCCGGATGTGGCTACCATGGAGCAGGCGGGCGCGCGACAGATAGAGGCCGTAGCGAAGTCCGATCTGCTGCTAGATCTGGACTTGTACACGCTGCCCTGAACGGCCGCGACCTCGCCCCTTTGGGCAGAATGCGGATAACGATCCAGCAGACGGGGTGTTCCGCGGGGGCCCGACCCCGCTGGGCGGATGGTCGCTAGCCTTCATCGGAAACGCCTCGGCGCACGAAAGCAAGGGCGCAGACACATCTCGGGGCCGAGGCGTTTTCGATAAGGAGACTAGGAGGAAGCCGGTGGCGCTTGCGGCGGACGCGGCAGCTATGGAAATTGAATGCCAGTTTGCTACTTTCGTACCACAAAAACCGCTACCGGAAGCCGTGCGATCCCGGTTTGGCGATCCTTGTCCATCGGCATGATGCTACCGCAACCGACCGGTTCAGGGCAATGTGGCGGCCGTGTACGACACCTGACTATTACCCCACGCGTAGCGTCCGCCGCGCCAGCGGCTTCGTCCTGGTCGGCCACTCGGACACTAGCCTCAAAACGCCTTCTGTGGACGCCGGTTTGGCAACTTAATTAGCACCCTCGCCAAAGTGGGAACAAAAATTGCCAGCGCCCTTCGCAAGTCGGGCCGTTGGCCCAGTCGGCCCAGTTCATCGTTGATCGCGTTCCATGTGACGCGAGAGGCCATCTGCGCTGTATTGTCGTGCGCTACCCCCGGCCGAGAAGTTGGCGCAGCCTCACCTTAACGGCCGGCTCCCGAGGCGTCTTCGAGCTTGCCTCCAACCAAGTTTGCAGGCGCGACACGCTCAGTTCGTGGACGGTCGCCGGGATCTCGACCGCCACGTTGAGCCGCGTCGCCGGCCCGATGATCGCCACTGCGAAGCCGCACCGTTTGAACTCGGCTACCGCAAGGGCTGCCGCCTCGTACAGGGAGGATGCGGCCACCGAGACAGTATGCGTTACGCCGGCGCCATCTTCGAAAGAAACCCGGCAGGTGCTTGGCACGATTCCAGCGTAGGCGAAGAAACGCCGAAAATCAGGTGCCGCCCGGCCAGGTTGCTCGGTTCGGCACACATCGTGCTGCTGGTGGAGTCGGAGGAGCCATGGACGAAAAGGACTTCAAAAAGCATCTTCAGGATTTGGTTCGCGGTCACCACCATCCCGCCGAGCACGACTGGCCTCGTGATGCTGAGTCCACAGAAGCCGCCACGGGCGAGAAGCACCGTCCCAAAACGCCAAAGCCATCCCCTCGCAAGAAACGCGCGAAGTGACCGCCGCCATCTTCCCCTATACTGTTGCCCGAAACGTCCGGCCTTCAAAGAAATCGGCACGCCCCTCGGCCTGCGAATACATCGGGTTCTTAATCTTCACCCAAGTTGTCGCTTCCAGCGTGTAAGCCCCAGTCGCGAGTTTAGCAACGACCCCTTCCAGATCGTTGGCGCAGGCGGCCTCGAAAAGAGCCACGCCGTTTTTCGTAATGTGCTGAACATACAGCACCGGCGACGGCTGCGGCGGAATGAGCGTACGGAGCCCCCGCTTTCGTTCCAACAGCGGAAGGCTCCGAAGATCCCGCCCGTCGAGCCAGAGCAAATCGAATGCATAGAAGTGCTGCGGCGAGCGGCGGCGCATCAGGTCATAGAAGCGCGGTTTGCCGTCGGGTCCAATGTGGACGATTTCGCCGTCCAGAATCGCCTCTCTCCCAGCGAAGGCCTCAGACACGGCCGACGTGAGTGTTGGGAATGACTTGAACCGATTCCCGTTCCTGGACACGAGTCGGGTGGTGTCCCGTTCGATATATGCCACGGCCCGGAAGCCGTCGAGTTTTGGCTCGAAGATCCAGTCGTGATGATCAAAAGGCGCACGGAGTAGAGCCAAGGGAACCGGAGTGATTCGAGGAAGGGGAGAACTGCGAGTTGCCACCTAATTCCATTATCGCAGTGGCTTTTTGCCCTCCCGGCCGCTGTCTCCGGCACCACAGGGCGCGTCTGTGCACGCGGTCCGGGCATTCCGGGCAGGACGCGAAACGGGGTAGTCAGGCAGGAACGGAGAATTTTGCTCGGGGGAATCGAGCGGCGTCAAATGCGGCCGGCCACTCAGTCGAGAGCGGCGGCCCCTGGCCCCCAATGCCGCTGTCCGTCTTCTTCGGACGGTGGCACCTCGAAAAAAGTCGGCCAGCGACGATAGCAGACCAGCGGACCGCGCGTCATACAGCGAAGTGAGGGACTTCAATTGTTGACAGACGGCAACACGGCTACGCGGTACCTTGAGCCGTATGATTTGTCGGGTCGGAGGTGGCGCGCTTGCGCGCTGGCCACCGTCCGCCGCTCAAACTGTACGTGCAGTTTTCTCGCATACAGCTTTCACGAAGACTCACGCTTCCGAGGTGCAATCGAAGGAATCAACTGTATCAAGTTCACCAGCCCGTACTCGCCGTACAGCTTGGTTTCCGGCAACTGTCGCCAGCCACCGTTCCGCCACCGCTGGAATCGATGCGACCGAATCCGCCGCACAATCCATCCGTCGAGCCGGTGGAAGAGCTTTCGGACGTGGGCTCGCTTGTAGTGATGTCCCCAGTCGCCCAGCATTTTCTCAACGTACATCACACTTTTCTTGAGCATTCCTTTGCCGACTTGGGGCTCAATGTGATCTGGGTTGATGAGTACGAAGAACTCCCCCGCCTGCTCGAACAGATCAGAACGTCTGGCGCCGCGTGATTCGGGCCGCCAACGGCGGGTCGTCAGGGCCGATAAGGTACCGTTCTGGACCTGGCCGGCGCGATGCCGACTTCCCGTTCCTCATCCGGTCCAACTTCCTCGAACGCTTTTTTGGCTCGAATGTGGGACTACAGAGACACACCGGTTCCCTCGACGATGCGATCAACTGGCGCCCCCAACACGGAGTGCTCCGCGCTATAATCGCATCCGTCACGTCCATAGGCAACTGCTAGGACTGGCCATCGCAAGGTCTCGTTGAGGAGTGCGAACCGATTCCGAAAGTCCTTGAACGCGCCTGGAGGAACAAATGAGCATCGCCGCCATTCAAAATCTTGTGACGCGGCAGGCTCTCGATGACGAAGTGCTCTCGCACTTCATAAACACGAAGGACGGGAGCGTGGCGCTACGCTTTGAAAGCGAATACTGGGATTATAAACGTGAACTTTTTGATCTCGATAAGAATTCGAGCGTGGCGGAATTGGCGGCAGACGTCCTTGCTTTCCATAACACAAGGGGCGGTTACATAATTTCTGGAATTACGGACGACTATGTTGTCCTTGGTGTGCACGAGGAGGAAGCGCTAAAGATCGACTCCAACATATTGAATTCTAAGCTGCGGCGCTACATCGGTCAGAGTTTCTTCTGCCGCTATTCCCCGATCAGCTTGTCCGTGGGTGGTACTCGGAAAACCCTAGGTGTGGTCTTCATCCCGCCGCGGAAGGGCGTTGCCGTTACCGCAGGTTCTGATTCCTCTCTCTTCAAAGAGGGCGTCCTATTTCTACGTGCGAACGACACACGGAAGCGAGCCGAGACCGATTCAGAGTTTTTGTTTCTTTTCAGTCCGCTGGAGCCAGAGGTTATCGTTGGCTCTCATCAGCTCCGTACCTATTCTCCTAAGCCAGGTACTCGTCTTTTCCACGGAGACTATACGCGCTTTATAGGGGAGAATACTCGAGAACCTTTGATCGCCAAAGCGATTGACGAGCTCGTATACGGCAAATGGGATGTGGTTCTCTTTCGCGGTGTAGGCGGCGTTGGCAAAACGGCGGCTGCAATTGAGGTCACGCGCCGTATTGCAAGTGACCCGGATTATGCAGCTCACTTCGGAGGCGTTATCTCCCTGTCGGCGAAGGACGAAGAGTTGACACCTTACGATCGGCGTGCAATCGAGCCAGAGGTGGTTTCCTACGACCAGTTCCTTCGTCAGATTCTTTTGAGCGCAGAATGGGAGGGGGACATCCCGAAAGATACACCGTCGAAGGAGCGGATCGTGAGGGACGTGATTCGCCAACAGAAGATTTTGCTGTTTATTGACAACTATGAAACTATCGAGGTGCGCGAATCGCGCATCTCCGCCTTTCTGGCGGATTTACCTGCCGCAAGCAGGACCTTCATCACCTCAAGACACCAGCCGACGTGGTTGCCGGCCTATCCCATACTTGTCAATCCACTGGACAACAAGGAGGCAGAGATGCTGGCGCTTACAGAGGCTACTGCCCAACGGGTCAGCACTTCAATAACCGAAAGGTACCTCGAACAAATTGTTGAGGTGAGCGGGCGAATCCCGCTAGCAATCAAGTGGATCATAAGCTGTAGCAAAAATGCCGAGCATCTCAACCAACTCATCGAGGATCATCGGCGCGGGAAGCCAGCTCTCGCGAATTTGTGTGAGTTCTGCTTCACGTTTGAATACAATCTCCTCTCGCCGATAGCCAAAACGGCACTGGCACTGTTCCCGCTATTCCAACGCGCTCCATCTGTTCGAGAATTGGCGATTGCCGCAGGGGTCGAAGATGAAGTGATGCGCCTCGCGCTGGACGAGCTCATAGATTTCAGCCTTGTGATAAGGGAACATTCCCAGAAGCGTGATGACGTCGTTTACCGAATCCTTCAACTAACGGCGTCGTTCGCCGCCGCTAAGCTTACGACTCTCGGCGATCTAGATAAGCAAGCCCGTCGCAGGCTCAAAGTCCACTTTGGACCATCAACGCGCGTGCTTCTCGATGCTGCGAGAGAGATGATTGATCGTGGTGCTACCGGCGCCGCGAGAAGCTACATAGACGACGAGATACTGGAACGTGATCCCACCAACGCGATTGCTCATTTTTTGAAGGGACGGGCGTTCGAGCAAGAACTCCAGTATACGGCTGCAATCCATGATTATGAACGTGCGATAGCACATTCTGGAAGTGATAGTACGCTCCGTGCTGACAGTGCCCTCCGGATCGTTTCCTTAGTTCGCAGTGGTTCTCGTCCAAGGGAAGACATGATCCCGCTCCTGGAGCGGACTTATGGAACATCCGGTGACACTCGATTGGCTTTGGAGTTGGCCAAGACCTTCGAAATGCTTGGCAAAGGAGAGGATGCCAGGGAGTACTATCGGAAGGTATACGAGAACTACTCGCAAGCCCGTTTAGACACCTGGGAGGAGGCCGTAACATTTCTTTGCCAGGAGTTGTGCAACGGCCCAGGGGACGAAGAGGCGCTTGAATGGCTTAAAGAGGCCCAACGCATATGCCCCGGCAGCAAGATCGTCTCGCGATTTGAGCACAAATTAAAGGAGGAGCTTGGTCTCGTGAAGTACAAGCGGACCGGTCAACTCGATGCCCCACGGCCGCTCGATCCCCCACTGCGATCGCCGCAATGAAGGCGGGCCATTTCTGTAGGATCTGTTTGGTCGGGCAGACGGATGGGCGCTACGGAGGTTTCCGGCTTCGCCCGATAGATCCGTTTCAAGTCAACCTGGCGTAAGGCTCAAACCGGGGTGTTCGCTGATCTGGTTGGCAAGGGCGGTCACGTGAGGACCGTCTCCGTCCCGTGCTGGATTGCGGGGGCGTTCCGCGCCTGGATGGCGGATGCGAAGATCACGGACGGCCCGATCTTCCGCGCGATTAACAAAGCGGGACGGATGGCCGCCCACGGTTCAGTCCCACGGTCATCTGGGGCGTTGTTGAAGCAGGCTTGCTCGGCCTGCAACCTCGCAATGTTGCACCTCACGACCTTCGTCGCATGCGCTCGCCTCTGCCACGAGTGTGGTGGAGAGCGGGAGCAGATCCAGTTCTTGCTCGAGCACCACTGAGCGGGCTGGACCTTCGGTGGGGAGCCACGCCCGTTTCACCAGTGGGAACCGCCGAGTTTAGCGCCAAACTGGATCCTCACAGTGAAGAACCAGGTGCTGCAAACGCTGCTAGACTGATGTGTTTATGGACGCTGGCTCAAATAATCCCACTCCGATCATCACGGAATTACTCAGCAAGCCTGGGATATCGACAATGCATTACAGTGTCATCCGGCTTCTGATGCATGCTGCCACGCAGGAAGGCAAGAGAGTCGAGTTCACCCTGTTCCGGTTCAGCTGAATTTTGAGTGAGGGCGTAAAGTCCATAGGAGGTCTCGCCGATAGAAGTATTGGAGCGAGACGTGAGCAAGGAACGCCGCCACTGGAACTCAGACGAAAAGATCAAGCTGCTACGCCGACATCTGATTGAGAAGGTCCCCATCTCCACGATCTGCGACGAGGCGCGACTGGCGCCGAGTCTATTTCACCGCTGGCAGGAGCAGTTGTTCGGTAATGCCGCCCTGGCCCTGGAGAGCAACCGGCGACAGCCCGAACGCCGCCAGGATCAGGAGCGCATCGAAAAGCTGGAAAAGAAGATTCGGCAAAAGGACGAGGTCCTGGCCGAGCTGATGGCGGAGCACATCTCACTAAAAAAAGAACTTGGGGAACTCTGAACGGATGCTGGGTGGAGCCGGATACCCGCGATGCGGTGATCGACTTCATCCAAGACTGGGCTGCCAAGACCGGCTTGACGGTTGAGCAGTTGCTACTCTGGCTCGGTGTGAGCGTGGGGAAGTTCTACCAGTGGCGGCGACGCTACGGCAAAACCAACCAGCATAACGGCACGGTTCCCCGGGATTTCTGGCTGCAAGATTGGGAAAAGAAGGCGATCCTGGACTTCCAGTTGCTGTACCCGACAGAAGGGTACCGGCGGCTGACGTATATGATGATCGACGCCGACGCCGTGGCAGTGAGCCCGTCTAGCGTGTTCCGCGTATTGCGGGATGCCGGCCGGCTGCGCTGCTGGGCCGGAAATCCGAGCCAGAAGGGCACGGGCTTCGAGCAGCCGCTGCAGCCGCACGAGCATTGGCACGTCGACATCGCCCATATCAACATTCACGGCACGTTCTACTATCTTTGCGCGGTGCTGGACGGCGCCAGCCGGTATCTACTCGCCTGGGGGCTCCGTGAGTCGATGACCGAAGCTGAGGTGGAGATCATCCTGCAGCAGGCCAAAGAGAGATTTCCCGAGGCGCATCCGCGGATCATCTCCGACAACGGGCCGCAGTTCGTGGCCAAGGACTTCAAGGAATTCATCCGCATTTCCGGGATGACGCACATCCGGACGTCGCCGTATTACCCGCAGTCGAACGGGAAACTGGAACGCTGGAATCGCTCGATTAAAAGCGAGTGCATTCGGCCCGGGGTGCCACTATCGCGGGAAGATGCCGAGCGCCTGGTGACACAGTACATCACGGTCTACAACGAGCAGCGTCTGCACAGCGCGTTGGGCTACGTTACGCCGCTGGCCCGGCTGCAAGGCCGCCAGGCGGAGATCCATGCGGCCCGCGATCACAAACTCGAGGAGGCGCGGCGGCAACGCGAGTTCGCCGCTCGGTCGCAAAGAAAAACTTCAGCTTCGCCCTCAAGCGAGAAGGTCGCGTAGCCGATATTTACTTTGTCAGGCGAAACGGAAGCGGGCTCTGCGGGGACGCAACCATGCCGAGGGATAACCTGGCGGACTCATCGCGGACGATGATTAAATCACGGGCGGTGCAACTCAGCGCCGCCCAGAAAATTCAACGAACACATCGGACCGATAGATCCTCATGCCTTGAAAATCCCCGCCCGAAGGGCGGAATCTTCCTTCCCTTCGGCGAGAACTTCCCCTCATATTCACGCTGAACCAAAACAACCCCCGATGACGACACCTCGGCCGCAATTGCGCCGGACGGAATTGCGGACCAGGAAGGCCCAACCGGCATTTATGTTGTTCGCACCAACGCAACGGGTAATAGGCACGAGTTGGCGCGGGCGATCGGTCGTGCTCGATATTGGGCATCGCGCAAGTCTCTGAAGAGTGCGCTTGTCGTATTCCCGATTCTGTCAAAGCGGAGGACAGCTCAGCTCAGTGAAATGTCCCATAACGAACCTGAGGACTTTCCGGTTGCGATTTACGGGCCCGATCAGCTTGAGGAGATTGCACGGAACGCCCCAAAGCTGGTCACGGATCTGAAGAGGAGGGGCTCATGGTGGGCTGCGACGGATTCGTTGGCGCAATCCGGAGGAAAAGTCGACTGGAAGAAGCAGCGCGAAGAGCGAGTCGGGCGCTTGCGATCCGCCTATTCCGAAAATGACCTTGTACTTGTACTTGGGGCTGGCGTTTCTCGAACCGCGGGAATGCCTACGTGGTCTTCGTTACTGTCGCGGTTCCTCGTCGCAGTTATCGGAGACGCCCTCGAAGGACGACTGCCGACGACCGTCGAACAAAGGAACGCTATCGCTGGTCGTCTGAGGGATCTTCAGCCGGATTCGCCATTGATTGAGGCCCGTTACGTTCGCGCAGCTCTCGGTGACAGCTTTGAGTCGACCTTGCGCGCGTTGCTCTATACGACCGATGTGAAGCTCGATTCCCCCTTACTATTGGCACTTGCGCGGCTTTGTATTCCGAAGAGAAGGGGTCCAGGCGTGCGTTCGGTCATCACGTACAATTTCGACGACACCCTTGAAAGGTATTTCGATGCGGCCGGTGTCGAATGTCGGTCGATCTTTCGGGATGATGGTTCAGGAGCGGTTGATGAATTGGGCGTTTATCATGTTCACGGTTTTGTGCCGGAAGACCCGACAGCCACAACTGCCACAGAACCGAACGAATACCTGGTCGTGTTCTCTGAAGAGCGCTACCACAAACTGTTCTTGGAACCTTATGTGGCATCAAATCTGATTCAGGTGAACGCTTATCGTGACAATACCTGCCTATTCGTGGGAATGTCGATGACTGATCCGAATCTTCGCCGGCTGCTCGATATCGCGGCCGCATCCAGCTCGCGCCCAAGGCACTTTGTTTTCGCGAAGCGTGTGACTGAAGCAGACCTTGCACTTGGGGACGGAATCCCGGAATACGTGGTGTCAGGTTTTCTGTCGGCACATCACGAGTTGCAGGAGAAAGCGTTTGGTGAACTCGGACTCAATGTGCTATGGGTCGACGATTACGAGGAAGAGCCGGCGATTATTGATTCCCTACGTCGAAGCGACGCCCGATAGAGCTTACTGCCCAGCCGAATGACAGGAACTGGCGCATATAATTGGTGGCCAGCGAAGAAGAGACGCGAGCGTTCTTCAGGCCCGAAATCAGGGAAGCATCGGGATTAGGAACGAGAACGCGCTTGTGGTCACCGATTCCGTCCAGCTTGGAGCACAGCCGCAATTCCTCTCAGCCAAGCGGTTCACCCCCGCCGCCCGCCCGGCATTCTGGATCGTCCCACCTCGCCGTGTATCGCTCCCCGAACCGAATCTTCGCCTCGTACTCCGCCGGATCTTCCGCCTTGAGGACGAGGAGTACGTAGACGCGATTTACGGCGTTCTTCATGATCGCCTTGATCTCGTCGTCGGAGATTCGCGAAAATCCCGGGCGCCCCGCGCATGTGGGGCAGGGCTGGCCTGCGTGGATATCCTCAATCGGCCCATTTCGGAATGCCAGCGCGACGATGGCCTTCGCTTCCCTCGCGAGTTGCTGGCGCCGCGAATCGGTTTCCATGGAGACGATTTTGGCATAGGCCGACTCCCGGCGGACGCCCTTTCCAATGGTGAACACCGCCTGGCGCCGACCGGCCGGGACGATCGCGCGGAAAGCGGCGATTCTGGCGGGGCCGGCGGCCCGTGACTCCTCGATTCTGCGGGGGTATCCGGGCAAGGCGCTCGTCACTGACCAGTTCCTGCCCGATTGGGGGCGGCGGCTATCGTGCCGGACGCCAGATCGCGGGCCGATGGGATCCGATCAGCCAGTGTCGCGCGACCGCAGGAGTCCGAACCGGTCCAGAACCTCAAGGCAATAGCTGCGCCATGAATCCGATGTAGTCTGCCAATAGCTGCTGTCGAAAATCGCCTCAAGCGGAATATTGGCGTCCCGCAGCGCGCGAACCGTATTCACGAACGTAAGCCGGCCGAACCCCATGATCCAGGCCGGATGCTCAACCTCCAAGATCCGCTCATATGGGTCGTGCAATTCGACGCCGACCCTTTGGAGGCGGCTGAGTGAGCGGGCGTCCAGGTTCAAGGAGGCGACGTTTGGGATCGACATCACCGGATGCCGCTCTCCACCGCTGGCCTGCATCGATCCGTCCGGTGCCAGTTCCTGAAGTGCGCGCCTCATGGCGTCCCGTACGTCGGCGTGTTCGATGGCGCGAAGCAGCGCCTCACGAAAAAGCTGATCATCAATCTGCTCGGGCCCGGCCACGCCCGCATCGGTCATGTTGTTGTTCAGGTCCTTCATTTGCATTTTTGCCCCCACATCGAAGCTCGCGCCACGAGGTCATTGCGCCCGTTGTTTCCGGAGCCGCTCTCGGGCGGCATGTCACCGTTTTCGGCAACATGTCCGACACCGATTCGGATCCGGAAAGCATCGGCCAGATTGCTCGTCCTCTTATTGCTCTTGGCAATCCTGAAAAGCGTCATGCGGCAGTCCGGCGAAGGCGCGTGTATCCCGCGCTCCCAGCTGGATATCAAGTACCGGTCCGGCGCTAGGATCACCCCTAACTTGCGCGCTTGGACCTCCATTTCACGGGCGAGCTGTGGCTGGTTCCAGTGCATTCGCTTTCGGAGTTTGAGCAACGCCTCGCCAACTGTCTCAGGCGTTTCCTTGGTTGTCGTTTTCATCGAGTTGTTTCGATTGCTACCTTTCCTTAGTTCCTATATAGGCCGAGATCCTACGCGCCTGTTTGATGACGGCCGCGTGTGAACACACGCACCCTCAATTTCCCTTTGTGGTGTACTGCCCAGACGGTCTTATGGCAGGACCATCAGATGAATGCTGTCGCGAAGGACAGTTATCCTGAATTATTACCAACTACCTTGTAAACACTTACTAACTACTAAACTGTGATTGTTAGGTGAGTGGGAAGAGTAGGAATAGTATCAGTAGTCTGGGATCGGGCCCACGCACCTCGCCTGCGACGAGACGAAGCGATTTGTAACCTGCAGATTCCGTGACGCATATTGCTACAGAAGAGAAAAACAGTCCTCAGCGGACAGCACCGATTCTACCAGATCGGCCCGCAAAAATACAATCGGGGAAACTTCTCCGGAATCCGGTGTCGCCCCCCGAATGCACCGCAATTTTCGATTGCCAGGCGTAAAGTCTTCATTCCTAGAGAGAATGGTCGAGCAGGAAAGGCGGAAGCTGCATCGGGCATATCATCCGCTTGCGTATTTCCAAAGCTGACTTGCGTCATCGCCGGTGCAATCGTCTGCGGAAGATTCAATTTTCAGCCGGCGTTGACACTGGTCGCTGCTGGAGCCATCCGTTCATGGGTATAGCTCTGCGAGCCCCTCGCGATCGTGTTTGGAGAGCCCGGAGTGCTTCCGAATGTTGGCACGGGAGGAAAGCTGGCGGCGGTAGCGGGCGAAGTATTCTCTAATATTGCCGCCATATTGGAAGCTGTACATGATATCCGCGAAGTCGGCAGTGTGCGGGAGACCCAGCGCATGTCCGATCTCGTGCAGACAGGTCAGGTAAACGATGGCATCGCGCAAGATTGCATCCGGCTCGGCGGCCGGCACGACCGCGGGCAGGACGAACACCTCTGCACCGCGCACGCCGTCCACCACGATAGGCCGAGTCTCGCCGTATAGGCCGGAGTTGCCCGTTGCCCAGTAAATGCGGATATGGGCCTGAGCACGGTCCGCAGTTTTATTGAGAGAGAGCCGACCGGCCGCGGCAGACTGCCAGGCCTCCATCGCCCATCGTGCGAGCTCCGGGTCGCCTGAACGGCAGCCACCTTGAGGCGGCGAGCAGGGTTCCACCCAATACCTCAGAGCCGCGGCTTGGGCCATCCAGGACCACAGAAGCAGGGCAAGCACTTTCATGGATCCATGGTGCCACTCCTCAGCGGCGGCCCGAAGCATAATCCCGCCGAGGCCCGCTTGCGAACAAGAAGTCCCACGGTTGGGTTCTGGCCCGTCGCGCGCCCGGTTTATTGCAGGCCACCAGCGTCGCGGCCTCATTCCGTTTCCGCGACGGTGCGGCTTCCGGCCGCAATCTGCTGGAGGAGTGAGCACACGGGAGCGATCGGCGACGTGGCTTCGCTGTGCGTGGCGGTGGGTCTTTGATCGGCGGGTACGGGCGCTTCAGGTTTTGCCCGTTGCATCATAGAGGCATGCATCCCGATCCCACAGCCCGGTTTTCAACTCGCGTCCGGGACTACCAGCGCTACCGGCCCTCGTACCCGCCAGAGGTACGGGCGCTGGCCGAGCGCGAATTCGGTCTCAATCCGAACTGGCGAGTGGCGGATAGAGGCCGTAAGACGGCATCTTGTGACGCGAGAGCGGCGCTGGTGGTGCGGCGCCAAGACCGTACCCGCCCGGCTGCGCGGGCGTTGCTCTGGATCCCGCGTTCGCGCGCTCCTAGCCTTCGGGTACGAAATCGATATCTGGATATCCACGTTGCTGATCGTAACATCCTCAATGTAGTGGCCGGGGATCCCGCTAATCACCGATCCCAGGCTCGAAACCGAGTTGGAGCACGCTGACGGCCGAGCGCCGAGAGCAACGAGTGCACCAGAATGCGGATCAGCCCATAGCCCTCGCCTAGCGGCCCCGTGCATCCTGCTCCGGGGCGGCAGTTCCGCGTGGCGGCCGGTTGCCGATGCATAATGGACGCCATGCGAGTTATTTTGTGCTTAGTGATGTGGACCGCGATTTTGCTGTGGGCGCAGAGCGACGACGAAAAGGAGAGCATCGCGGTAGTGCAGCGGACGTTCAATGGGATCGCAGCGCACGACGGGGAAATGATCCGGTCGAGCATGCTGCCGGACGCACGGATTTACGCCGTGCGGGACAACGGTGTCCCGACCAACGTCGCAGTGGCGGATATGGCCAGCCAGATCGCGGCGAACAAGAGTGCTCTTTTGGAGCGGTTCACCGGCGCACCGCGAGTGCTGGTTCGGGGGCGGGTCGCACAGGTCTGGGGCGAATACGAGTTCCTGCGCGACGGCAAATTCAGTCATTGCGGGGTGGATGCGGTGAGCCTGTTCAAGACGGTGGAAGGCTGGAAGATCGCGACGATCGTGTATACGGCCGAAACGACGGGCTGCCGGGCGGATTCCAGAGGAAACTGAATCCCGGCGATTCGATTTCCTTAGACTGCCGCCCCGATTAGCCGATCTTTGACCGCGATACCGCACGCCTTAACGGGCACTAAGCGGGTTTAGCGTAGCCAGACAAAGCGGTAAAGAAGGCGCGGCAAAACGTGGCGGCGCAACTCGAGATAGCTTTCGGTCATACGAAATAACGCGCCCGAGCACCGTGGGATCATAAGGTGAACGACAGTAACCCCCTTGCGAACTGTCGCGATGAGAGGATCAGTTGTGATGAGGAACTCAGAAGATCCTGCTTCGAGGCGGGAGTGGTTGAGACTAGCGTCGACTGCCTCCCTGTCCGCCGGCTTCGCGGACGCGCAATCCCCTGCCCCCGGCGGGCCGGCGGCCGGAACCCGCGTCTACAATATCGCCGATTTCGGTGCGAAGGGAGATGGCATAACCCTCGCAACCGAGGCGCTGCAAGCCGCCATCGACGCCTGCCACAAGGGCCAAGGCGGGACGGTGCTGGTGCCCGCCGGCGTGTTTGTGATCGGAACCGTCGAGATGAAGAGCAACGTTACCATGCATATCGTCGCGCAGGGCAAGCTCATGGGTAGTGCGGATGGAACGCAGTACCATGCGGCGAATGCGATTCCGCTCCATGGGGACACCGCCCTCGAAGACGGAAACGTGGGCCTGATCTTTGCCGTTGACGCCGAGAACGTAACCATCGAAGGTCCGGGAACCGTCGACGGGCAGGGTGCGCAGTTTCGCAGCCCGGAGCGCGGCGTTCCGCCTCCTTCCGGCAGGGGCGGGGCCGATCGGCCGTATCATCTGCTGTTTCACCGGTGCCGCAGCCTACGCGTCCGCGATATCTCCCTGGTTGCGAGCGCCTTTCATTCCGTGCGCGTGATTCAAAGCAATTTCGTGTGGATGGATGGAATCCGCATTCACAACCGCGTCAACACGAATAACGACGGGTTTCACTTCATCAGTAGCGAACATGTCCACGTCAGCAACTGCGACGTCGAATCGCAGGACGATGCATGTGCCCTCTTCGGCAGCTGCCGCAACGTGACGGTGACCAACTCCACGTTCAGCACGCGCTGGTCGGTGTTCCGGTTCGGCGGCGGCAATCCCGAAAATATCGTCATTTCCAACTGCGTGATCCACGACACCTATGGCTGCCCGGTCAAGATGCAGTTCAACCTGGAATCGCGGGTTCGGAATATTCTGTTTTCCAACCTGGTGCTCCAGGACGTCACGGGCCCGATTTCCATCAATTTGAGTGACCGCCCGCGCCGCGGCGCGCCTGCCGGCGAGCCTCCGAGGCGGGGCTTTCTGCGAAACATCAGCTTCCAAGGCATCCGAGCTACTGTTGTTCCGGAAGGCCGGCAGTATCCCGATATGTCTTTCCGGCAGAATTACCGGCCCGGCGAAACCAGGCAGGCCATCGTGCTCAACGCCATCGGCGATGCGTTTCTGGAAGGGATTTCCTTCCACGATGTCCACGTCACTTTCGGCGGCGGCGGCACGGCCGAAGAAGCGCGCCGCGATGTGCCGCAGGTGGCCGGCGAGTATTTCGAAATTGGCACGCCTCCGGCCTACGGCCTCTTTGCCCGCAACGTGCGCGGATTGACTCTCCAGAATGTCCGGCTGGAGGTCGAAAGTCCCGATCTGCGTCCGGCAGTCCTGCTCGACCATGTGAGCGGAGCGGCACTCGGCGGCCTGGCCGTTGACGGCAATCCGGAGGCAAAGTCCGCATTGCGCCTCATCGAATCCCAGGACGTCCTGGTCACCGCGCCGCAACTCCTTACGCCGGCTGCCGTGTTCCTGGAGGTGGATGGCGCCGCCAGCCATGCGATTACGGTCGACGGCGGCGACGTTTCCAAAGCCGCAAATGTCCTGGTGCTTGCGGAAGGCGCCGCCCAACAGGCAGTGAAGGTGCGCGCATGAGAGACTATTCCCGCCGCGGCTTTCTGGCTGCAGCCGGCCTGGCTTCCGCGGCCCTGTCGGCCGAACCGCAGTCGCGAGAGGCAGACCCGCCCGTGTCTCCATCCGAGCTGACCGAAGTCGATTTCGCCAGGCTGCTCTCCCCCTCCGACCTCGACTACACAAAGCCCGTTCCTCGCAGCGAAGAAGGCATGCCGGTGGGCAATGGCCGCATGGGCAGCCTGCTCTGGACTACGCCGTCTCAACTCCGTTTCCAGATCAACCGCGTCGATGTCTACGCTAATAACTGCGCCACCAACAGCTTCTTCGAGCGTCACAATGATTACTGCGGCGGCTGCGGTTACCTGGATCTCGAATTCGGCGGGCCGCCGTTCCCGGAATCGGGTTTCCGCCAGCACCTCTCGGTCTATGATGGCGTGGTGACGGTGGAGGGCGACGGTGTCTCCGCCCGCGTGCTGGCCTGGCCGTCGCAGGACGTCGTGGCCATTGCCCTAGAGAATCACCGCGCCGCCGGTCCCGTTTCCGCTGTTCTCCGCATGTTGCGTTACGAAACGAAGTATTTCGGCGCGCAGCTCGAGGAGTTTGCGCGCGACCACGTCGTCACCGTAGCGCATCTGAGCCATACGGCCTCCTCCCGTCTTCTGGTGCGCGGCGACCGCATCGCACTGACTCAGGAATTTCGCGAAGGCGCCTATTGCTCGAAGTCGGCCGTGGCCGTCGCGGTCGCCGGCCGGACCGCCGCGGCGGAAATCGTCAACGAGACCGATGTCCGCGTCACGGCGCAGGGTTCGGGCGCGTTCACCATTCTGATCGCCTCGGCTGCCACTTTCGACTCCAGCCAGGATATAGCCGCGGAGGCGTTTCGCCTATTGGATACCGCCCTCGCCCGGAGCTTCCCCGAACTGGAACGCGAAACCCGCGATTGGTGGCACAAGTTCTGGGGGCGCGGCTTTGTCCACCTGCACAGCGGAGACGGCGCGGCCGACCTGGTCCAGCAACACTACCATTATTTCCTCTACCTGATGGGCGCTGCCTCGCGCGGCAAGTTTCCGCCCAAGTTCAACGGCATGCTCTGGAACACAGGTGGAGACCTGCGGACTTGGGGCGCCCAGCACTGGTTCGCCAACCTGAGTTGCTATTACGAAGCCCTGCCCGCCACCAACCGCTTGGAGCTGATGGACCCCATGTTCGACATGTACTCCGGCATGTTCGATGCCTGCTCGCTCGCCGCACGGCAGCAATGGGGCAGCCACGGCACTGCCGCCGGTCGCACGTCCATTTCGGTTCGCACCACACGCCCCCAGGGCTTGGGCATGTACCACTCCTTGAGATGCTCCGGTTTCGTCAACGGTTCCCAGACGAGCCGCGTGGGAGCGTCGATGAACCGTTCGATATCGCGAAGTCAAGTTTCGGATTAATCGTGAATTGCTTGCTCATGAGTCTGATTCCTTCTCCTTGAGTTGTTTGACGTATTGGTCGAACCGGTCCAGCCGAGCTTCCCACGTCTGACGACGCGCGGCCAGCCAGTCTTCAACGACCTTGAACCGTTCGGGTGCGATCTCATACGTCCGCACTCGCCCGCGCTTCTTCGACCTCACCAGTCGGCTCTGTTCGAGCAGCGAGAGGTGCTGCACGAACGACGGGAGCTGCATGTCGAACGGTGCCGCCAGTTCGCTGACGGTGGCCGGTCCGACAGACAGTCGCTCCAGGACTTTCCGCCGAGTCGAGTTGGACAAGGCGTGAAAGACTTCGTCAGCGGGTGCAGATTGAACCATTTCCGACACCATCCAAATGCTCGGGTTATCCGATCTGATTCTACGGCGGCGGAATACTTTTGTAAATACCTAAGTATTTGCTATTTTGGAAGCCGCGGCCCTTCACATGGAGACAAGAACTCCGGAAGACGGTGTCCCTTACATCGACTGGACTGCGGACCCCTTCCGACTCGGATTGGCAATCCGTGCGGCCTTGCTTTCAGCGCGGCTTTGGTGATCGGTAGTTCCTATCGCTGGGGCTGATTGGGGCCTTGGATGCTGCTCTGGACCGTTTAGCTCGCGTGTAGTCGCGTAGAGTAGAGTGGTCACACGCCACGAGAACGCCCGAGCCGTAGAAGGGAACCCATGCGGGCCGGTTGTGGGAGATCACTCTCCATAGAAGCGCGCAACCACAGGAGTTTTCTGCCTTGCCGTCGGACTGGACTCCGCCTAATCGTACCGGAGCGCCTGCATGGGGTCGATGCGCGTCGCACGTCGGCCGGGGGGCGGCGAAGCGTATCGGCGTAGATCGGGGCACCCTGGACCGGTGGGAGCGCGGGGAGCCGGAGCCCAAAGGCGCGTTCGCGGTGCGCGCGGAGCGGTTCCTGGCCGGCGGGCAAGCTGGCAGGACTTCGCGTGTAGCGAGGCCAGCATGATTCCGGCTTGTTGCGTAGCTGGCGTCGAGCGAATTGGCATCCCCGTGACGCAGTAGCGCCGTAACTCTGCGGTGCGCGAGGATGCCGACCTCGCCGAAAATGTGCAAGGGGATAATCGAGGAGGGGAGGCGTTATGCGCTTTCAGAAGTTCTCCTTCGGCTCCATCCGGATCGACGGGGTCACCTACGATTACGACGTGGTCATTGACCGTGGCCAGGTCCGCAAACGGAAGAAGAAACCCTCCCGAAAATTCCGAGACGAATTCGGTCACACACCGCTCTCAGTCGAGGAGAAGATCCCTTGGAAATGTCAGCGGCTCGTGATCGGAACCGGCCAGGGCGCGCTGCCGGTCATGCCCCAAATCAAGCGCGAAGCGAGGCGCAGGAAAATCAAGCTCCTGATCCTGCCCACGGCGGAGGCAATCGAGGCGTTAAAGGAGAGCGCTGACGATACGAACGCCATCCTTCACCTGACCTGTTAAGCCGCAGGCGGGCGGGATCGGCACGGACTACAAGCCGACTTCCCAGTCTCAATCCCCGGCGTCGCCGGCTGCACGGCTCCCGCCTTCGCGGACGACAGTATCCGAGCGATACCATCAATGTGAGATGGGTGGTCGCGAAGCAAAACTCGATGGCCGACAGTTAGCGCGTATCAGCAAGGCGCTGGCGGACCCGAAGCGCTTTGAAATGCTGCAGAGGATCGCGGGGTCGAAGGAAGCGCCCACATGTTCGTGTGTCCGCGATTGGCTGGGGCTTGCTCCCGCTACGGTATCGCACCATTTGAAGGAGTTGGAAAGTGCCGGTCTCGTCAAGGTGGAGCGGAATGGGAAATTCGCGTACATCAGCCTGCGACGCGATGTCTGGGACGCCTATGTGAAGCGCCTCTCCAGCCTTTGAACGAACTGCTCTGCTTCCTCCCCGCGGAGCACCGCAAAAACCCTGAATCGTTTCCGGATCGCACCTCATCAATTCGATTGTGATCGAAATGATGCGAGGTCAAGAGACATCGCCCGGAGAGGTGGATTGGGATGAAAAAGTTGACAGGTAAGGTGGCCGTTGTCACTGGTGCGTCCAAGGGGATCGGCGCGGCGATTGCGAAGCAGCTTGCCGCCGATGGCGCTCAGGTAGTGGTGAACTACGCGACCAGTCGGGAGGGCGCCAACAAGGTTGTGGAACAGATTACAAGGGCGGGTGGAACGGCCGTCGCGGTCGGCGCAAACGTCTCCAAAGAAGCCGAGGTACAAGCGCTCTTTGCCGAGACGAGGAGAGCTTTCGGCAAGGTGGATATCCTGGTCAACAACGCCGGGGTGTACGGGTTCGCTTCGCTGGACCAGATCACCGCCGACGAATACAGGCGGCAGTACGACACGAACGTGCTCGGCCTGCTGCTCACCACCAAAGCTGCTCTTCCGTACTTCCCGGGTGAGGGTGGAAGCGTGATTAATATCAGTTCGGTCGTGAGCGCGCTCGCTCCGGCCGCGGCGTCCGTGTACGCGTCCACCAAGGGCGCCGTGGACACAATCACGAAGGCGCTGGCCAAAGAGGGCGCCGCGCGCCGCATTCGCGTGAATGCCATCAATCCCGGCCTGGTCATCACCGAAGGCACTCAGTCGGCCGGGATTGCCGGCAGCGATTTCGAAAAGGGGGCTGTTGCGATCACGCCGCTGGGCCGTGCCGGACAACCAGAGGACATCGCGCCTCCCGTCTCGTTTCTCGCCTCCGACGAGGCGCGGTGGATCACCGGAGAGACAATCTTCGTTTCTGGAGGAGCCGCGATCTGAACTGAAATTGGGAGCGCGAATCCGCCCCGGGTTGGCGTTCCGCAGATATCCGGTTCGCGGTCCGCACTGCGGCAGCGCTGTACCCCCATCCGCAAACGGCGGCTGGTGCTGAAGCTTTTCCAGAAGGACGTGGCCAAGCAGATCGGCGTGCATAAAACGGCCATCTACTACTGGGAGGCAAACACGACGCAGCCGGAGTCGCGGTACATGCCGGCGATCATCCGGTTCTTGGGCTACAAACCGTTGCCAGAGGGAAAAACGTGGGGCGAGCGGCTGGTGCGGCACCGGACCAGTCTCGGCATCACGCAGTTGGAGGCGGCGCGGCGCATCAGGGTGGATCAGGGAACGCTGGCGCGGTGGGAACGGGGGCAACGGGAGCCGAAGGGTGCGTTCGCGATGCGGGCGCGACACTTTCTGGCGGGGAACAAAGGTGTGGCGGTAAAAACGGCGTGAGCCGTACCGCCTCGGCTGGATCAGCGCCGTCGGGTTGGTTTCCGGTATGCGGCGTCGGTCTTGGGTGTCTAACGGTTTCCGGTCGCGGTGCGCGCGCAGGAGGACATTAGGATTGGTTGTGGGCGGAGCTTTAGTTCACGGGGTGTATGAACGCGAGGGCCTCGTGTAGGGTATCGAAGAGCCTGGCCGGACCGATCACTTCCGTAAGATTGTGCCGATCCAGATCAGCCCGCAGATCCGACCCCACATGCGCGAACGCCAGAAGGGCACCGTGGCGGGCCAGATCCTCTTTGAGTTGGCGCACGGAGCGTGCGGCTGTGTAGTCCAGTCGTGTGATCGGTCCGGCATCCACCAGGAGCCACCGTACCGGTGTCGTCGCCTGTTCGACAATGCCGCGGATTTCTGCAGAAAAACGATTCGTGTTGGCATAAAAAAGCGGCGCCCCGAACCGGTAGATCACCAGGCCGGGCTCGGTCTCCACGTTGGGAGCCAAGCGGCGGGGGCGCCACTCTCCCGCTTCGTCGCGCACCAATATGGCCGTGTGCGGATGATAGCTGTGTTGCACAATCCGAAGCAAAGACAAGGTCATCGCGAGAAGAATTCCCTGTTCGACACCCACCAGTACGACGACCGTGGCGGTAAACGCGGCCAACCAGAATTCGCCCGGACTTTCCTGCCGAATGGCTCGCAGGAGCCGCAAATCAACGAGCCCGATGGCAATGGTGAAAACCACGGCGCCCAGCACGCATTGCGGCAGATATTTCAGGGGGCCAGTCAAAAAGAGAAGTACCAGCGTCACTACCGCCGCCGTCGAGAGGTGAGCCAACTGACTCCGGCCCCCGGACCGCTCGACCATCGCTGTTTGGGTCGGACTCCCATCCACCACGAACGTTCCGCTAAATCCAGCGCCAAGGTTGGCCGCCGCCAAGCCGACCAAATCGGTGTCCTCATCTAACACTTGCTGATGACGCACCGCATAGGCGCGGGCGGTCGCCGCACTTTGAGCGATGATCATTACAAAGCACGAACCGACTATTGGTAGGAGCGTCCCCGCATCCCGCCAGCCCACATCAGGCAGGCCCAAAGTCGGCAAGCCGCCCGTTACTGGCCCAACCACTCGGATGCCGTGTTGGGCGAAATTCAGTTCGGCACTCGCCGCGATGGCGCCCACCACGGCGATCAGGGGTCCCGGCAACATCGGCGCAATCCGGCTAGACGCCAGGGTACATCCCACCACGGCCGCGGAAATGCACACCGCCGGCAGGTTAACCGCCGATAGATTGGATACCACTTCGGCCAACTGCCCCACGGTCCTGTTGCTGTGAACCTCAATGCCCAGCATTTCGCCAAGCACCGCAATACCTACTTGGAAACCGACACCAGTCAGAAATCCCGCCAGCACTGTCTGCGAAAGGAAGTCGGCCAGAAAGCCCAGCTTGAGCAACCGCGCCACAAGTAGGCATCCACCTGTCATGAAGGCTATCAGCCCCGCCAGCGCCACATATCGCGGGCTCCCCGCCGTCGCCATTCCGGCCAAGCCGCCTGCAAGGATGGCTGCGGTGGCCGAGTCGGCAGCCACAACGAGATAACGCGAGGACCCGAAGATAGCGAAGGCCACAAGAGGCAACAGCAGCGTGTAGAGCCCCGTGACGACGGGAGTGCCGGCGATCCTTGTATAGCCCAATACCTGCGGGATATTCATCGCGGCAAGCGTGACCCCCGCCAGGATATCCTTCGGGATCTGGGATCTCCGCCATGGCCGGATACCAAGCAATAGAGGGAGGTGTCTGAACCCGCGTGGCCTTACTCGTTCGCTATCATCCATGTGCGTGTTTCCTTATTATTACAGCGGCGTGATCGCGACACCGACCCAAGTAATTGCAATCTGGGCTGCTGCGCTCGACACTCAAAAAGAGAACGATGCCACCTTCACCAACAGCGCATCCCGGCCGCGCTCAGCAGCACTACCTCTTCCTCATCCTCGTTCCGGCCGCCGCGCCAGATGCCTCTGGATTTGCAAGCCCCTACTGCGCCACGAAAACCCGGGACGCACCGGAGCCGTCGGTGAGGAACTTGGAGGTTGCGGGCCGCGAGACGATGCCTCCCCCATGTTGATGGTGCCCCAGGAGATCGTCGGAGGGGAAGACATGGGGCTTGCGGCTCGTGCGGCATCGGACCTCGCTCGGGATCACGCGGGCGGAGGCGGCGCGGCGGGTCGGCGTGGATCAAGGCACGCTGGCAAGATGGGAGCGCGGGGAACGGGAGCCGAATGGTAGCGTGTTGGCGAAGGCCAAGGCGTTCCTGGCGGGCGGGGCGGCGGTGGCGAAGACGGCGTGAGCCGGGGGTGCGGAAACTGGTGCGGCTACTGGCGGGGTCGTGCGGTTGTCCAACGTGTTCGGCATTAGAAAGCCCGACAGACAGGGCTTTGGCCTTCGCGAGATACCAGGGGCCAAGCCCACTGCCGGCGGTGTTGCTTGCCAGCCGCGGACGTACCCCGAGTTCCAACAGGGCTGCTCGGCGACGGTGCGGTGTTTTCCACTGCCGCCACAAAGCCGCCCTGAGTCGCAACCGGACCCAGCGGGTGAGGTAGATCAGCACTTCAGGTGTTTCACAGAATCCGAAATAGCTGCGCCAGCCCCGCATATACGGGGCCAGTTCCTCCATCGTCGTCTTCATGCTGACGCCTTTTGCCCGGCGCGTGATCTCCCGGATTCGTTGCTTAAACCGATCCAAGGCCTTTGGCGCAATGGCACGCTTGACCTCCGGACCAGCCGTAAAGCTGAACCCGAGAAACTTCCGCTCCTGCGGTCGCGCCACCGCACTCTTCGCCTCATTTACCTTGAGTTTGAGCTTTTGCGTGATGAATCGCGTTACGCTCTCCATCACCCGCTGGCCCGCCCGCTCGCTGCGAACGTAGATGTTACAGTCATCCGCGTATCGAACGAAGCGATGGCCCCGGCGCTCCATCTCCCGGTCGAGTTCGTCGAGCACGAGGTTGCTGAGCAGTGGCGAAAGTGGACCTCCTTGCGGAGTCCCTTCTACGCTTGGACTGACCAACCCATTCTCCATCACCCCGGCATTCAAGAATGCCCGGATGAGTTTGAGCAGCCGCTTGTCCTCAACCCGCTTGGCAATCTGACCCATCAGTTTGTCGTGCGATACCCGATCGAAGAATTTCTCCAAATCAAGATCCACGCACCAGCCGTGCCCTTCGGCGATGTACTGCTGCGCCTGTGCCACCGCTTGATGAGCCGACCGTTCCGGGCGGAACCCATAGCTGTGATTGGAAAACGTCCGGTCCCACCGCCTCTGCAGAACCTGCATCACCGCCTGCTGGATGAATCGATCCAGCACGGTTGGGATGCCAAGCTTTCGCACCCCTCCGTCCGGCTTGGGGATTTCCACCCGCCTCACCGGCTTCGGCTCGTAGGTCCCGTTCAGCAGTTGTTCCCGGATGGCTGGCCAGTGCTGCTTCAGGTAATCCTTGATTCCGACGACGGTCATCCCATCGACGCCCGGACTACCCTTGTTGGCCTTCACCTGCCGCAATGCTGCCTTCAGGTTTTCTCGCTCACATACCGCCTCCATCAATCGATTCGTGCTGGCTGGGTTTTCGGTCCCACTCGTCGCCCCGGACGGTTCAGTCCCTTCCCTTCCCGCCTCTCGGGCTTCACCCGTCAGGGCAGAAGAGAAGTCCAGTTCGATCTGGATATTCTGTGTGCTTTCGGCAAGGATGCGTTAGCTCAGTTGGGAAGTTCCTTTCGGGGTACCGTCGGTTCTATTTCGTCATTTGTTCGGCTCCGGGGAATATCGTAGACTGCCGAACTGTTATGTATGCAGCGGTTGTCGTGGGATCGGTGGTCCGGGGCACCACCATCTTGGACAGGCGGGGGCGGCGCGTCGCCATCGTCTCCGCCTGGTGCACTGCGGCGGACCCCGCGAGGGTCGGCGCACTGAGGTCTGTCGCCAAGCCATCCACGGAGTTGCCAGGATGGTTAGAGAGGGTTAAGGCTGTGGATTGGTTATCTATGGAATCGAGCGTGTTGGCTGCGGTGGCGTATCGCCGTGATCGACGGCAGCTCTATTTGAGGTTCCATAGCGGAGATGTTTACCGCTACTTCGAATTCCCGCCGCACCAGTATGATGAGTTGCTTGCGGCCGAATCTAAGGGTAGATATTTTGCCCATAGCATTCGTGACAAATTCCTCTATGAACAGGTTTACGAATCGCCGTTATATGGTACATCGACCTATTCCTCCGGGAAATAGGTCAGCCCAAAATCCGGCGCACGGAGGTCCGGCCGATCTGCAACCGTCGGGCGATTTCGGATTTGCTGGCCCCGGCGCGATGCAGTTTCCGGATTTCTGCAGCGTGGACGGCTGCGGTTGCCGGCCGGCCCAATCGCTTGCCGTTCGCGCGCGCATGCGCCAGACCGGCCCGGGTCCTTTCCCGCAGAACCTCCCTTTCGAACTCCGCGAAGATGGCCAGCAGTCCGGCCATGGCTCGACCCGCTGGCGTGGTCAGGTCCAGTGCCTCGGTCAGGGAAACAAACCCGACACCCAGATGCTCCAGTTCCTGGAGCATCGCCAGCAGGTCCGTGACTGACCGTCCCCAGCGATCCAGCCGCCACACCAGCACCAGATCGATCTCTCGCCGGCGGGCGGCTTCCAGCAGTGTCTCGCGGGCTTCCCGTCGTGCCGCCCCGGAGTTCACCTCGCGAACTTGCAAGGCGATCGTCCAGCCGCGCCGCGCTGCATACCCCCGCATCGCACGATTCTGCATTGCCAGCGTCTGCTGATCGTTGGTCGAAACCCGGGCATATAGGCCCGCCCGCAACATTTTCGCCGGTCTGCGTGCCTGGCCAAAAACGTGTCCGGATTTTACCTTCGGAAGTGCCCGTTTTCCGGCCATTTCGGAATGTCACCCCACCATGGCCGCAGTCGATCCTTTTCGGCCAGGCAGAAGCCATCATATTATGCGGCCGAGGACGTGGCGAGCCGGGCCAGTGTTTCGCGGTAGTTCCAGGGCATCCACTCCGATGGGCTTCGCTTCAACTCCTCGGCATGCCGCTGCAACTCTGTTAGGTAATCGAACGGGTTGGCACCGTTGAGTTCGCAGGTGTGGATCAGGCTCATGAACAGATCGCCCACATGGGCGCCATTCATCGTCTTATAGAACAGCGAGTTTTTGCGGTGCAGAATCGCCCTTTTGAGTGCCCTTTCCACGATGTTGTTATCCAGGGGTGCGCCCGGCTCCCGCAGGAAAAGAGTCAGGGGCTCCCAATGGCGAAGCATATACTGGATGGCCTTTCCCAAACCGGAGTTCGGCTCGGTTTTGTGCTCCGCCAGTTGCGCCTGCATCCACTCTTTTAAGGTTTTCATCAGCGGCCCGCTGTGTTCCTGGTGGAAACGCAACCGCCCCTCCGGTGTCAGGTTCTGCTGGCGGGCCAGCGCATCGTGATGCCACACGCTGCCCAACGTCTCCAGCACAAAGCGGCATTCCTCCGGGAAGTTCTCCGCCACTTCCACAAACTGGCGCCGGCCGTGCGAGAGGCAGTTGGCCAGTAGACGTTGCCAACCTTCCGACAACCCCGCGGTGTTCCAGGACAGGGCATCGCACATGTGGATCAGCGGCGCCAGTCCCGGCGCGCGCCGCTTCAGCACCTCGGCCAGATTCTCTCCCGCATGCTTGGAGCCGCTGCAGTACAGCGCGATTTTCCAGCCGGGACCGATCGAGACGATGCCGCTGGTGAAGATCCCGGTACGCTGGTCGGCAGGCTCCCGCGCCAAGCGCAGAATCCGCCTGCCGGTGTCGTCGTTGTGTACGATTTCGCCTTGCGCCGCCTGCCGGATCAGCTCGTCATACGCAGGCCAGATCCGCTGTGTGGCTTTCTCGGCCACGCCCCATTGCGTGGCGGCCGGCAGCGGAATGCCGAGACTTCCTTCCAGCCGTTGCAGCCGTTGCAGCCGCTGAAACGGCATGCCGCTGCCGTAGCGGAGCTGGGCAATCATGGCCGCCGCCGTGGCATCGTACTTTTCCGGCCCCACCCCTTTCGGCTGCTCCGCCGTGAAGACCTCCCCACAACCGTTACAACGCAACCGCTCCATCTCGTACCGGGTCGCTTCCAACGGCGGCCGCCCCACGATCCGCACCAGCGTTTTCGGTAGTTTCTGCCGGTAGACTTTGCCCTCGCCGCAACTCGGACAGGGATCGCCCGGCTGGAGAGTTTTGTGCCGAATCGTAACGCGGTCGGCGCCGGTAAACCGGGCGGCGCCGTTGCGCCCATGTCCCGGCGGCTCCCGGTCGCTCTCCGGCGATGTCTGCCCGGAAGCAGTTTCCGCACCCGTCGGCGGCGGCAGCACGGCGCGGGTCTTCTCGGTCGTGCGCCACCGCGGCCGCACCCGTTCGGCCAACGCATGGACCAGGGTTTTCAGCTTCTGTCCATCCGATGGGCTCAGCGGTGCGCGCATGCCGTTTTCGATAATCTGGTCTACTTCCTCCAGATTCACATCGATCGACACGCGGCCGGAGGTCGTTTTCATGACTCGCTGAGGTACTGCCGGAACCGCCGCGTCAAGGGCAAGCCGAGGACCTCCTTGATCGGGCGGTTCGGCTTGTTGGTGTGGTCGTTCTTGCCGCGCCCCGTAGTGAGCCCGAGCAGTTGCCAGTTGGCTGCGCGGTAGCAGGTGCCGCGAAAACGTTCGGGATCGATGAAGGTTTCCGCGAAGTAAACGGGATGGCCGTACACTCGTTCCCAGTCGTCGGACAGCGCGCGGGTCACCTTTCCGAGAATGTGCGACGCCAGATGCGGCACGCGGACCCAGGGCAGGATCAGAAAGCGCGTGTTATAGGCGATGAAACGGATGTTCCGCCGCCGTGCTTCCGCGTTCCAGCCGATGTAGCGGTCGCGGCTGCCCAGATGACGCGGCGCCGAACTCCACGCCAGACAGGCGATCGGACGCCCTTGCGCCCAGACCAGATATTTCAAGTGCTCCCCAACTGGTTGTTCGTACTTTAAGTAATGATGCTGCTCCATCAGACTGTTGAACAGCGGCTCATCGGCGGTGCGCCGCACGGGTTGCATCTCAATCGGGCCGAGTTCTTGCAGCGGCATCTCTAGCGGGCTGGTGTCGATCAGCAGTGCCTGTGGCCGGGGGCGCCCCGTTCGGCACTGACCTCGGATCTGGCGGCGTACCGGCGGCAACTGGATCTCTCCGGCCCGCTCCAGCATCAGCAGCAGACCGCGGCAAACCATGTCGCGCAGGGCCCCGTTGGCCTGCTTCCACCCCAGGGCTTCGCATAATTGCCGGGACAGCTTCCAGCGGCTGCTGGTGGGGTGCGCTCGAATGAACTCCCGCAGGAAGGCAAGCTGCTCGCTGCCGATCTCTTGTCCGCGGTAGCGCCACGTGGCCGCCATAACTGCAGCATGCCAGAGATAAAACCAGAACGTAAGGGTTTTGTTGCGGGGTTTTCAACTCACTCTGCGCCACACCGGGGCGGCCGCAGTCTCCGGGTTGCCCGCCGCCAACAGCAACTGTGCCTGGTGGGCTTCGAGCCGCCGGGCGGGCTCGTTTCCACTCGGCCACCACACGAACTTCCCCTGCGAAAGCCGCTTCTGGGCCAGCCAAAATCCTTGACCGTCGTAGACCAAGATGCGGATCGACGTGCCGCGCCGGCTGCGAAACACGAACAGGCAGCCGGAGAAAGGATCGGCCTGGAGTTTCTCCTGGCACAGCCGGGCCAGCGAGTCGATGCCTTTCCTTCCGTCCACCGCCTCGATCGCTACCAGGATGCGCATCTGCGGCGTGATCTGGATCACGCCGATTCCCACAAGACCCGGCTGAGGGCGGCCAGGTCAGGCGCCGTGGACCCTTTCCACTGGATGCGCAGCTTGCCGCGTGGCCCTTCCACCTCGATGAGACATTCCGCCGTAGCGGTCGGCGGGGCTACCAATTCCATAAACGTTGCCGCCGCCGGAGCACGTCGACGCCGGAGGGACGCAGGGACCGCTTTCCCGTCCGTCAACTGCTTGAGCTTTTTGTACTCCAATCGCAGCACCTGCGCCGTCTGGCAAACTCCGTGCGACCGAGCCAGTTGCACGGCTGCAGTCCACAGCGGCTCCGGAATCGGAGATTTCCCCGGACGTGTCCGACGCCAGTGTTCAAAACGTACCCTCAGTTCTTGCAGGTCACTCCGTATGACAGGGCTTGGTTGAGCCATCGTCAGTCCTTCCTCAGTGCAAGACTGACGTTACCAATTACCCAGGGGTGGAGTCACGCAAGCTTGCCGAAGGCTCACGATCCATAACAGACGCACGAGTGGAAGAGGTGATCACGAAAACGCTGGAGTCTATGCCAGCCAACAGCACGCATTGGAGCACCCGCTTAATGGCCAAGAAGACGGGCCTTTCGCAGACCGCGATCGTGCGGATTTGGCGGGCTTTCGGATTGCAGCCGCATCGCGTGGAGAACTTCAAGTTCTCCAAAGACCCGCAGTTCGTCGAGAAGGTGCGGGACATCGTCGGCTTGTACCTGAATCCTCCGGATCGAGCGGTGGTCCTGTGTGGGGACGAGAAGAGCCAGGTGCAGGCACTGAACCGCACCCAGCCAATTCTGCCCCTGGCGCCCGGCGTGCCGGCGCGTCAATCGCATGACTACGAACGGCATGGAGTCACTTCTCTATTTGCGGCCATGGATGTGGCCAGCGGAGTCACGATCAGCAGTTGCTATCGACGCCACCGGCACCAGGAGTTTCTGCGGTTCCTCCACGACATTGAGGCGAATCTCCCCAGCGGTCTTGAAGTTCATCTGGTGATGGACAACTACGGAACCCACAAGGTCGACAAGGTGCGAACGTGGTTGGCGCGCCACCCTCGTTACCACGTCCACTTCACGCCCACCAGCGGCAGTTGGTTAAACCTGGTGGAGCGATTGTTTGCCGAAGTGACCGAACGCTGTGTCCGGCGCGGAAGCCACACGGCCGTACGAGCATTGGAGAAGGCGATGCTGGATTACCTGGATGAGCGCAACAAGGACCCCAAGCCCTTCGTGTGGAAGGCCGACGCGGACCTGATCCTGGGCAAGGTCGAGCGCCTTTCTAAACGAATCTCTGACTCAGGACACTAGTCCGACATCGGCTAAAGCCTGGTCGAAGCAGGCAATCGCGCGGCGATCCATTTCGTCGTGCTCCCCGTTCCCGCTGTGCATCCTGAATGCGGCCGATCAGGACGGTGCGGTCGGGCAACTTCTTCAGGACGGTGGCATTGGTGTAGCCGCCATCGACGACGATGTGGAGGGGGCGTAGGGAGCCGCCGGGCTCGGCATCCAGAGCTTGACGCAGGGCGGCGATCTGTTGGGCGGCGACGAGGGGCAGGCGCGTCAGGCGGGCGGTTTTTCGGTATTGCTGCACCGCCTCGGCGGGGCTTGGTGCGGCGGCTTGGGGGGAGTGGGGGCGTGGCGAAAAGCGATCGGGACCATGCGGAAGGCTCCGTCGGAGAGGGGAATGGAGGCGGACAACTGCAGGAAGCGTTGCGCGCGTACGAAGTTGGTTTGGAAGGGAGGACCGAGCGGATCGCGGCGCCAGGCGACGCCGGGAATGGGGAGGCCGGATTTGCGGAGCAAGGAATCGTCGACGGCGACGGTCAGGGGCGCGTGTGGGGGCAGTTCGGCGAGGACGGCGCGGCGGACGACGGCGAACAGGTCTTGGGCGGGGAGGCGGTTCTGACTGAAGATCCGGTAGGCGGCGGACCAGTCCTGAAACTCGCCCCCGGAGGTGGTCAACAGTCCGGTGAGGGTATGGCGGCCGAGGCAGAGCAGCGAGCTTAGGGAGAGGGCTTGGGTACGATCGGCGACGCGCTGTTGGGCGAACGCGGGGGCGCCTTCTCGCCAGAGCGTTTGGAGGGAGGAGAGGCCGCTTGTAGGGATGAAGAGTAGATTCAGAATATGAAAGGGCGGTATCTTTCCATGGCATGCAGTCGCCGTCAGTTGTTGGCAGGGACACTCGCATTTACGGGGAACGCTGTGTGCGCGCAGGAAAGCTACGCTCCGCGTCTCGTCTGCAACAATTATTATTGGAACCAGGCCTATTCGACCCCCTTCCGGTACATCGGCGCGCGGCCCGACCCTCTCAAGGGCCCGCAGCCGCCCCTGCCCGTTACGACCGGCGGCAATGTCTGGACTACGGAGCAATGGGACACCGTCTGCTCGGATTTGAAATATGCTGGCTACCCTCGGATGGAACTCACGGATGTGACCTTCCTGAGAACGCCGATTGAAATCAGCATGGCGGTCCTGAATGAATACGGGGTCATCGTCGACCACATTTGGCACTCCGGCCCGTTGTACCCCGCCGACGTGGCGGAGAGGACCATCGCCAGCACGACCGAGATGCTGGACCGCGCCAAGCCGCTCAAATCGCCATGCCTATTTCATGATCCTTTCGGCGACCGGGGGCCGATCTCGGACGAAAACGCCCGGCTTCAGAATCGGGGTTTAGAACGTATCGGGCGCATCTTGAAAGACCGTGGCATGAAGCTCTACGTTCACAATCACCAGGGTCCGATGCGCTACGGCGCCAAGGAGTGGTGGGGCGTCGTGGACAACACGGACCCGGCCCTGGTATCGATGTGCCTCGACCTGGACTGGACGTGGCAGGCGGGAACCGACCCGTTTCCGTTGCTGTACAAAGCCGGCGACCGGGGCCGTATCGGAGCGCTTCACCTACGTACACAGCACAAGATGATTTCCGACGAGACCATGGAGGACGGTGGCGACATCGATTTCTACAAGGTCGCGGACTACCTGAGAAAGATACAGTTCGACGGGGTTCTCGTTGAGGAGACGGAGCCCATGAAGGAAACCAAGATCACACGGCCTCTGCGCGAGGACAAGAGACTGGCGCGGATCTGGTGCGAAAAGGCCTTTGGCGTATCGGCCAAGGCGTAGCTCGACTCCTGGTAACGAAATGTGGTCACATCCTCGCGGTCACGCAGAAACGGCCTACTCTTCCCGCAAGGCCACGATCGGGTCCACCGTCGTGGCCCGCCACGCTGGCACGAAGGTCGCGACCATGGCGATCACTCCCAACGCAACGGCCAACGCCGAGAACGTGATCGCATCCCTCGGCCTGACTCCGAATAGCATGCTCCCCATCAAGGGCGTCAACACCAGCCCGCCAGCTAGTCCCGCGCCGATTCCCCAGGTCGCAAGCCCCATTCCCTGCAGCATCACCATCCGGATGATATCCGCCCGCTGCGCCCCGAGCGCCACGCGCAAACCGATATCGTGCTGGCTCTGCGTGACCAGGTAAGACACGACTCCGTACACCCCAACGGCAGCCAGAATCAGCGCAAACGCCGCAAAAGCTCCCAGCATGGTTGTCGAAAACCGCTGCCGCGCGAGCGAAGCGTACAGCCGGTCCTGCATGGTTCGAACCTTGTAGACTGCCGCGGCGCGGTCGATGGAATGTATCTCGCGGACGATCGCTGCCGAAAACGTCGCCGGATCCGAGGCCGTGTGCGCCACCAGGTACATCCCGTTCTCGGGCTGCTGCTGATCCGGGAAATAGACCACGATCTTGCCTTCGTCGTCGAGGCCGTACTGCTTCACCGTCCCCACCACCCCGGCAACCGTCATCGGCTTCTTGGGATCGAACCAGACATGCTTGCCCACAGCGTCCCCATTGGGCCAGAAGCGCCGTGCAAAGCGGTCGTCGATGACGACCACCTGAACTTCGGATGTGGCTTCGTCTGCTTCCGGCGGCGGTCCGCCGACGCAACCGTGGTCCCAACCCGACGCGTCCGGTTGCACCCAGACCGGCTTGGCACCGGCCCGGCCCCCATGGCATCTGAATCTGCCATCCCGTTACGGCAACTCTACCGCCGGTCGGCGGTGGCCGAAAACAACTCCCCAACTCCCTAGCTCCCACCCGAGGCGTCATTGGCGCCCCCAGAGAATCGGAGTGCGCCCCTATCGCCAGCCGCCATAATGTCACTATGCTCCCCGCCGGCCCCGGCACTTACGTCCTAGTGTTCCGCTCTTCCCGCAGGCGCACCGTCCGTATCGGCCGTCTGGGCCAGCTCCAGCTTCGCCCCGGCTACTACCTGTACGTCGGCAGCGCCTTCGGTCCTGGCGGGCTGCAGGCGCGGATCGAGCACCACTGCCGCCGGGCTACCCGGCCCCACTGGCACATTGACTACCTGCGCCGCTACACACGGCTGGAAGGGGTGTGGTACTGCTGCCGGCGCTGTGAGCATGAGTGGGCCGTCGCAGTCGGCAGGTTTACCCGGGGCGGCCGAGGTGATGCCGCGATTCGGGAGTTCAGATTGCTACTGCCGAACCCATCTGTTTTGGTTCCCGGAAGCACCGGAGGTATTGCCCAACGCCACCGCTATCACGATGAAGTTCGGGCCTTACGGCCGGGTTTCACGCCGCTAATGATATCGGTGATATCGGCATTCAATCTCTTTAGCCGGTGGTATTCGCCTGGACTGCTCAGTGTCCACACAAATGTCCACGCGGAGGCTTTTCGGCTGCTTGCAATAGAGCCCGAAGCCCTCCAGCCACAAGGGCAGCACCTCCGCCCCGCCGTCTTCCTGCCCTTCTGTCCCATACTTCAAGACGCTAACGCGAGACGCGGCTCAGCCGTCTCGCCGCGCTCTGCTCAATCTACAACCAAGTTCCCCGCGCTGGCGGCTGTGATGGCATGCCCGGTCCTCAATGGCGCACATCCGGGATCATCCCCACAAGGTTCGTGAGAATGTCAATCTGGATAACGCCGAGCACAGCCCCGCATTCATTACACCGCAACTCGACATCGCGGCCCGGCACAACCGGCACGATGCAGCCACAGCAGTCTACGCCTGTGCGCTCGTGCGGGACGATTGGGAATGCGTTCACTAGGCTGTCCATACCGCCTCCGTCCCAAGCCCCACCCATTATTTTGTATCCTGCAAAAATCGGGTTGCAAACAAAAGGAGAAGATGCCAAGCTACCATTGTGGCACGCCGCCCAGGATCTGAGGCAATCATGACCCGCGAAGAACTGGCGGAGTTCACCCGCCGATTATCAATGCTCAGTGCGGATGGCGTGGAGGGCGTCTACAGGACAGCTCACCAGGATTGCCGACTGGAAGGGCAGCGGGTGCCACCAGCAGCCGCACTCCAACAGCTTGTGGCGGCGTGGGGGGTGCTGCGGCGGTTCCAGGCAAAGTAAGAAAGGTGGGCACACCAAGGGTCGGTTGCCCAAAAAGGCCAGCAGTCGTGTCAATACCCCCTATCCGGCCTTTTCCGTATTGTTTTTCACGCCTGACAGCCGTAATTTAATGGAGGGCTGGTAGCAACATCGCAGCCTTGCCACTTTGGCAGGTGACCGGGCTAGCACCTACCAGCCCTCCCGATTGTCCCACCGTTGACCGCATACAAGGCTCCGCTATATGTAGCTGCGGAGTGCCCAAGAGAATGCCCGTTAAAGCGTAGAAAGTAGCGACTCTCGCACCCGAAGGCGTGATAGCCTTCGGGTGATTTTCTGCCAAGAAAAAGGGAGAGTCGCTATGAAGAAACGATACCAGATCGACCAGCAACGAGCGGTGCAGCAGTTCCGCCGGCTGGCCACCGAAGAGAACCCCAACATCCAAATGATCCTGCCGATGGCCGACATTGTCGGCATGTTGCAGGATGGCGTCGGCCATTTGCTGCGAGAAGCCGGACTCGCGTTGATGAGTCTGGTAATGGAGGAGGAAGTCCGCCACCTGGCCGGCGAACGCCATGAACAGCGTCCCGATCGCCGCGTGCACCGCTGGGGCAAAGATGACGGCTATTGCGTGGTGGACGGCCAGAAAGTGCCGCTGAAAAGAACCCGGCTGCGGACCAAACAGAACCGGGAGCAACGGTTGGGGAGCTACGAACTTTTCCAGCGCAGCGCGCCGTTGCAGCAGGGCGTTTGGGACAAGATGATGCGCGGGCTTTCGACCCGGAATTACGGGACCGTGGTGAAGGAGTTCCGCACAGCATACGGGATTGAGAAGTCGGCGGTGAGTGAGAACTTCATCGAGGCCAGCCGGGAGAAGGTGAAGCAGTTGATGGAGCGGCCGCTGGGCGAGTTGCGGCTGTGCGCCGTCCTGATCGACGGCACGCCGTTCAAGAATCGCATGATGGTGGTCGCGTTGGGCATCTGCTGCGACGGGCGCAAAACGGTGTTGGGGCTGCGCGAAGGGGCCACCGAGAACGCGACCGTAGTGGGCGAGTTGCTGAGCGATCTGCTCGCACGCGGCTTGGATTTCAGCACCCCGCGGTTGTATATCCTGGACGGCGGCAAAGCCTTGGCGGCGGCCGTACGGCGCCACGCCGGGGAGGCAGCTTTCATCCAGCGCTGCCAGGTTCACAAAAAACGCAACGTGCTGGAACATCTGCCGGAGGAACACAAGGCCGGCGTGCGCCGGAAGCTGCAAAACGCTTACGCGATGCACGAATACGAGCCAGCCAGACGGGCGCTCACGCAGTTGCATCGCGAACTCATGGACCTGAATCCGAGTGCGGCGCGAAGCCTGGAGGAAGGCATGGAAGAAACCCTCACCGTTCACAAACTGGGAGTACCAGAGCAACTTCGTCGCACCCTGGCCTGCACCAACGTGATCGAATCGGCCTTCTCGATCGTGGAAACGGTTTGCCGGAATGTGAAGCGATGGCGGGATGGCGATCAGATCGAACGCTGGGTCGGCTCCGGGCTGCTCGTGGCCGAGCGGCAGTTCCGGAAGGTCATCGGCTACCGTCAGATTCCGCTGCTGCTGTCGTCGATGGCCAATGCCGTTTCCAAGAAGTCGATTGCGAAAGGAGCTGCGGTCGCGTAGTCTATGAGTTCCGAGGGTCGCTTACTTTCAACGGAGTTCCGGGCAATCTCGTGCCCAAGCGGCCACTGGGAGTGGACTAGGCTTGCGCCCCCTCGTCTAAGGCATGGCGCACGGGCAGAAGCCTTCCCCGCATCAGTCAGGCGGGGGCAGCGTGCCGTCAACTACCAGCTCCGTGAACGTCTTTAGGACCCTCCCATACTCGCGGAGGGCAGCGGCTTCCTGTTGAGCTGCCCGCTTGGCAGCGAGGGCACCATCTGCGCTGGGCAGTAAGAATTGCTTGTGCTCCTCCAGGGCGCGGAGGTACTTCGCGGATGCCACTCTGTAGCGCCGATGAGCAGCCTGCACTTTGGTGAGCCAAGCAGTTTCCAATTCCAAGCGTGTCACTGAGCCGGGGGAGGCCATACAGTATCCAATTAGCTAGGATTGTATGGCCGTACTGGTGCGAAGTAAATTGTATGCTTAGCCTAAGGGCGGGCCTGTAGTCCTAGTCCAACTCCTCAGTCCTAAAGAAGCCTCGGTGGTGGTGGGCCGTGCTGGACCTGGGCACGGGATGTTAAAAATCTGGTGCTCAATGGCAACTCAATTTAGCCCGACTACAACCATAAGCGTCATGTGCACCGTTCAAGCGTGCGGGGAGGTCGCGGAGTTTTATTTGCGCTCCCTGCATCCCCCACACGCGAACCCGTGCCAGCGGCCTACTGTGAGGTGCATGCTGAGGCCGCGGCGAAGCGCCTCAGGTCTCCGTGGCCAGAGCGGCAGGGCGGCAGATTTCTAATGCTGCGCCAAATGACCCCGATCCACTGCTTCATGTCCAGATCACTGACCCTGCTCACCTGAACCGTGCGATCCAACCACCTGGTTGCCTCTCCGAACTGGAAATAGAAATACCCGCTGCCGCGGGCCAGCCGCGCTGTGTCCCCAATCCGGGCCAGCTCCTGGTTGATCGCCTTCAGGGTAATGCGGGCCGCCATGTGGTGCACATTATCCCGCCGGCCAGCTCCCCCGCGCCGCCTCGGAAGGCTACCACGAGGCACAGCACGCCCTCCTCGAAGCCATCCGCGCCAGCGCAAGGCCCGGCTGCGGAGCGGAACAGGCCGCCTGCCCTTCGGCCCTCTCTCATCGGGCGCCGTAGGCGTACAAACCCCAATCCATCACGCCCCAGGACCATCACGCCAACATATCGAGTGGAGTCTTGTTGATGTAGCCAGGACTTCCCGGCGGCTCCATCATTGGGGCATGAAGTACCTGAGTCGCACTGAAGCCGAAACCAAACGCCAGCAGGCCATCGCCTTCCTGCGCCGGATTGGCAATGCTGTTAGGTGGTAGTTGGAGCGTCGGGGCCGGGCTGGCGTCGCCAGCGCAGAACAAACGCGACTGTCCCACACGAAAGACTTGTCAGCCTCCCGAGATGCTCATTCTTCCTGACAGGCAACGAGTATTTTGCGGAGCTGATCAATCCCCTCCGAACCGAGCAGGCCATTTTTGAGGAAAAGAGCATTCTTCTTGTCCAGGTGTATGCAATCGAAAAGACCCACGAAGGCGATCATGAAGATCACAGAATATAGAGCAAAATAATGGGACACGTATTCACTCCGATCTTGTCGAATTCGGCAGCCGGTGGCGTGCAGCACCACCAACGTCGCCGTACTGATTGTGGACCGGGTGAGGCGCTACCACAAGCTGGGATTTGTTATGAGAAAGCAGGTACTTATGGTTCAGGGAGGCATATCTCTCCGAGGATACGCACCGCCGTTTTCGGCACCACCTAAGCAGTACCTCCCCGGAACGCCGTGAAGGAAGTAGCCGATTAACCGTACCTGTCGAGGTACGGCCAGGACTTTCAATTCCACCGCCTTCACCGCCACAATGCCCCCGATGGGTTTGCAATTCCGCAAACCACAAACCGCGTCCTGAGCCGGGGTGCAGGCCGCTTCTCCGCCTGCATCCCATTTTGTGAGTTCGTATGAGTGCATCGGAATCCTGCATCGCCGACTCCCATCGCGCTACCCTCTGGGTTGCCGCGCTCGACCACACCTTCGCAGGTATCGGCCGCCTATACTGCCGCTGCTTCCACCATGCGATTTCGCGCCCGGTGAACGGGAAATACCGCTGCTGGAAGTGCATGCGGGAATTTGAGCTGGGATGGTACTCATCCGCAGAAGGCGAAGCGCCGCGCTGATGCTCCGTAACGCGGTAATCGCAAGCGCCCCGCTCCTCGCCCTCACTCCTTACCGGCGCTGCACCTGCGGTTTGTGCCGCGAATGTGAGGACAACGCCAAGTGGGATCGAGTGTTCGCCAAATTCGAGGTGAGGGATTACGCCGAGGAACCCCGATTGTTCCGTTCACCGCTCGCCGATTTATGACCCGACCTTTAGGACCGGCTTAGTCCCGGTTTCTGAGTTGACCGCCCGGGTGGCTGCATCTGCGCCGGCGATCAGGACAGGGACTCGTCTGGACCTCACATCAGGTGTGCGATTAGACCCTAATCGGCGGCCGAGGATGATTTGTGGGCATGACAGTGCCCATTCTGTGGCGCGCGTTACGGCTGATCCTCGGGCAGCGATATCAGCCTCGACAACACAATGGCCGGGCGGGAGTGGTTGGGTGCGGTGTTCCAGGAGCCGTCCGCCAGCTTGACGTTCCGCAATTTCTCCGAGGCGATGGAGGGCCAATTCTTGGGCGAACCGATCGACGCCAAACCGCTCTCGCTCTCTCCGCCGCACTGATAGCACAGCACCCGAAGTTGTTTAGCCCGGTTCCTGCCCAACCTGTGCGGACAAAGCTGCTGCGGACGCTCTTTATAAATCGCGCTGATCGGCTGCCTATTCGCCACCGCCGTCCAGACCGCTGCCAGAACGCTGAACTGCTGATGCACCTTCTGCAGGTCTTCGGTCTGCAGGTTGAGCACGGGCGCACGACTTCGGCGGGCAATGGCGGGCAATGAGTGAGGGTCGGGAAACCGGGTATTTCTGACGTTCCCTGCAACGAAGAATCAGTACGATACTGATGATAATAAAGGGATTACAGATCGACCCCCACCTCCAGCACCATTCTGTTTCAAAAGCTTAGCTCCCCAATCCCCCCATTTTTCCCCAATCTTCAGCAATGAATCTTGGGGCGGAGCTAGAATCGGTGCCGAGTATCGCTCTGAACCTCTACCGCCGGCTGGGTCGCACTGCTCAGGCGGGCGCCCGGACAAGGCGCCGGACCTACGAAGCCGATGAGCTTCGGCGAGGCTGGGAAAACCTGTACCCGCCCGAGCTATCTTTCCGGTACCCCCCTGGGCCTACCCAGCCCGCTGCGCCCATCCTGGCGCATTCCAGACACGCCAGGCATGCGCCGCCGTTTACACAGAACTCTTGACACCACCGAGCGCTTTCACCACTTCGCGGATCAACTCATCCGGAACGAACTTTGCGACGAAGCCGTCCGCTCCAACCCTCTTCGCATGCGATTCGTTGGCAGAACCGGACAGAGACGAATGGATAACCACGGGTACACTTTTCAGTAAATCGTCTTCCTTCAACTGGCGAGTCAGCGTGAACCCGTCCATCTCTGGCATCTCCAGGTCCGTTAGCAGCATCGCGACTTTCTGACTGATGGGCAAACCGGCGCTCCGAGCCTCTTGAGCCATGATCTTTAACTGATCCCATGGGAATGATCTGGCCCCGGATATTGGCCACTCCCAGAACATGCTTCGGAGACCCCGGCATCGGCGTGATCACGGGCATGATCAGTGCTTCCCGCACTTTGAAGACATTCATGCCGAAGACTTCCCGCGTGCTCGAGTTCCGGTCCGGGCCCAGACGAAAGATCAGGAGTTCGAATTTGTTTGTGCCAGCTAACTTCGAGCGCTCGTCTACTTCCCGCATTACATCACTCATAGCGCGACTCCTCAATTCTGCTTTGGACTGATTGCGTCACTCAGCTCGTCCAGTTTGCCCAGTAACTCCTGCTCGACGCGCGATAGATCGGAACCCTGACGCAGGGCTTCCTCCTGGTCCCCGGTCTGCACCGCAGCACGGCTTCCGCGGGCGGCGGCATACAGTGCGGCGTAAGGACTTCCGATCTCCTGAAAAGCGGATATCTGTCCGAAAGACTCCCTGCCCGCGCCCTCATACCAACGGAAAAAGCTGGATTGACGATAGTCCGGCAATTCACCAGAAGCCAGGAAAGCTGCCCGGTTGCCGATCTGGGCCACGATGTTCCGCACGAAGATTTTGATGTCGTTTCTTGCCGACTCTATGTTCATCACCGCCACCATGTTATGGAGCGTCTGAACTCGCTCGCTCAGCGAAAGCGTGACCGATTCCGCGCTGTGCGCAGTCTGTTCGGCTGTATGACTGGTCTTTTCGATGGATCTGGCGGAACCGTCGATGTCGAGGATATTGCTTTGTACTTCCTCGTGGCCTTCTGTACGCGCTTCGACAGATTGCGTACCTCGTCGGCGACCACGGCAAAGCCGCGGCCATGCTCTCCGGCCCGCGCCGCCTCGATGGCAGCGTTGAGTGCAAGAAGATTGGTCTGGTAGGCGATCTCCCGAACGGTCTGGGCGATTCGTCCGATCGCGCCCACCTGGGAAATCAGTCCCTTGGATGCTTTGCGGCTGTCCGCCACGGACTGCGCCAGCCCATTCAGGTTTCCGCCGACCGCCTTCATGGCCCGATCGGTCTCTCCGGCCAAACCCATCAGCGAGTCGGCGTGCTCCGACGCAGCCCTGCTCATGTTCCCGATCACCTGTTCGGCGAGTTTCCCGTCACTGACGTTGCGCCAGGAGGCATGGAACGCGACGACCTTGCCGGCCCGGTTGCAGACGGACGTGAAGTTCAGCGTGAACGTTACCCCGCCGAGGAGCAGTTCCGTGCTGTGCTCGCGCGCCGGGTCGGCGGCCAGAGTTCGGAAGATGTTGCGAATGCGCTCGGGATCCCGGTGAAACTGGTGAATGGATTGGCCAACGGCCTTTCGCACGTCCGCCCCCCTGAGCATCGGATTGAGCCGCCTGTGATTCAGGCTCATTGTTTCCAGGGCGGCGGTGATTCATAAAGAACACGGGGTTTTCCATGTTCTCATCGGCATCGCACAGCATCTCGAGGCTCGAAAGCGGTTCGAGCAGCAGCCGCGCATACTCTAGAAGCTGTTCTCGTTCCGAGACCGCTCGCTGTTGCTCGGCGGATACCGCAGCGAGTGGGGCCTGCGGGCCCGCGGCGGGGGCAACAGAGCGAATGCCGCGCCGGCGAGGGCGTGCCGTTTCGGAAGCCTTCGTCTTTGCTTCCGGAATCGTCTCCTTGGGTCGACGTCGATTGGGGATAACCATGCTAACCCGGATTTCTCACCGTACTATGGCAAAAAGCCGCTTTTCGTGGCATAACTGAGTTTCCACACAGCAGTTTAGGCCAACGAAAGAGCGGCTTTTGCTATGACAGTCCCGCATGAAGCCGCGGCTTCACAACGAGGAATGAAAATGGCGGTAGTGTAATGGCGTCTGCAGCCGGAAGAGACCGTTATCACTCATTGAGGCTGTCCAAGCCCGTATGACAGTCTGGTCCGGGCGCCGTCTGGAACAACGAAGTGGTGCCACCGCCGTGAGGCGGCGAGCCCGAGGAAGAGATTCAACCCTCCCTGGTGCCCCCGGCGCAGTCGGGAAAGGAAGGTCCGAAATGGAGTTGCTGTATACACATTGCGCCGGAATCGATGTTCATCAGAACAGCCTTTCTGTTTGTGCGTTGACACCTAGTCCGGAGGCTGCCGAGGAACCTGCCGTTGAGCTGCGTTCGTTCGGCACTTTTACCCGTGAGCTCATGGAATTGCGGGAATGGCTGAAGCAAGTCGGCGTGACCCACGTTGCCATGGAGTCCACGGGCGTGTACTGGAAGCCGGTATGGAACGTGCTGGAACCGCATTTCACGATCATTCTCGCCAATGCCCAGCACATCAAGAACGTTCCCGGTCGGAAGACTGACAAGGCTGATTGTCAATGGATCGGCCGGCTGCTTCGCCACGGGTTGCTGCGGCCCAGCTTTATTCCCGAACGCCGAATTCGCGAGTTGCGTGACCTATGCCGGACCCGTACGAGCTTGACGAGGCAGAAAACGGCAGTTGTAAACCGCCTCCAAAAACTGTTGGAGGACGCCAATATCAAGCTGGGCTCGGTGGCTACTGACGTGATGGGTGTCTCCGGACGATCAATGATTCGAGAATTGATCGCGGGCAATACCGACCCCGTTCTGTTGGCGGATTTGGCTCGCGGCCCGATGCGGAAGAAGCGGGAGAAGTTGAGGTTGGCACTAGCCGGTACGCTCACCTCACATCATCGCTTTCTGCTGAAACGGCATCTTCAACAAGCGGAGGACCTGGAAGGAGAGGTTCGCACTCTGGAGGGCGAAATCGCCAAGATGGCGGTTCCTTTTGAGGAACTACTGAGACTCTGGATGACCATCCCCGGGATTGACCATGTTGCCGCCTGGAGCCTGCTCGCTGAGGTTGGAGCGAACATGGAACAGTTTCCCTCCGCGCGTCACCTGGTCAGTTGGGCAGGTTTGTGTCCTGGAAACAATGAGAGCGCCGGCAAACGCAAGAGCAGCAGGACGCGCAAAGCGAACCCATGGCTGCGCGGTCTGATGACGCAGATTGCGTGGGCAGCAGCTCACACCAAGGATACTTATCTTTCCCAGCAGTACCGCCGCCTGCTGGTCAAACGCGGCAAGAAGCGAGCGCTGCTTGCGGTTGCCAACACGATTCTTACTATCGTCTGGCATATCGGCAAACATCGCAACCCATATCGCGAGCTCGGCGCGGATTACTTCGACCGGCTCAAAGGCAGTCAGGCGCAACGATACTACGTCCGAAAGCTGGAGAAGATGGGGCTAAAGGTCACCCTCACCCCAACCGGCCAGGCGGCGGAAGCGTAGGGATATTTTCGGAAGAGAGTGTACCCAATCTTGCTTCCCATTTGCACCTCATTTTTCGCGTGACGTGGTGGCCCGGTTCGATGGCGGACAGATCACCACGGAGGCCGGGGCGTTGCGGTTGCGCCCGGTGGAACAGCGTACGGGTATCCTACGCCAGTTCGCCGCTTGTTTTCGCGACTACCGGCGGGCGGATCTGGTGGAGCACAGCGTCAGCGAGTTGGTGCGGCAGCGTGTGTACGGCATCGCCTTGGGCTACGAAGATCTGAACGACCATGATCGGTTGCGGCAAGATCCCTTGTTGGCGTTGCTGTCTGGCAAGCGAGACGTGGAGGGTGAGCACCGGCGGCGCGAGCAGGACCGGGGCAAAGCCGGAGCGGGCAAGAGCAGTTTGAACCGGCTGGAGCTGACGCCAGCGGATGCCAAGTCCGACGCCCGCTACAAGAAGATCGTGATGGACGAAGAAGCCGTGGATGGTCTGCTGGTGGATCTCTACATCCAGGCCCGGACGCGCCAACCCAAGCGCATCGTGATGGATCTGGATGCTACCGACGATCCCGTGCACGGAGAGCAGGAAGGACGGTTTTTCCATGGCTACTACGGCTGTTATTGCTATCTGCCGTTGTACATTTTCATCGACGAGCACCTGGTCTGCGCGCGGTTGCGGCCGTCGAATATCGACGCCGCGGCCGGGTCCCTGGAAGAGGTCCAGCGTATCGTCAGGAGGCTGCGCTTGGCCTGGCCGGAGGTGGAAATCATCCTGCGCGCCGATTCGGGCTTCTGCCGCGACGAGCGCATGTGCTGGTGCGAGAAGAACCGGGTCGGGTATGTTTTCGGCCTAGCCAAAAACGAGCGGCTGGCCAAGAAGCTGAAAAAGTTGATGAAAGAAGCGCAGGAGCAGTGGAAGAAGACCGGTAAAGCGGCCCGACGTTTTCTGGATTTCCGGTATCGCACGCAAATCCTGGAAGCGCGGGCGGCGGGTAGTGGGCAAAGCCGAATACCTGGACAAAGGCGCAAACCCGCGTTTCGTGGTCACCTCGCTGGGCACCGAGGAGATGGCGGCCCGCAGCTTGTACGAGGATTTCTATTGCGCCCGCGGCGACCTGGAGAACCGCATCAAAGAACAGCAGTTGGATCTGTTCGCTGATCGGACCTCCACCCATGCGTTGCACTCCAACCAGATTCGTCTGTACCTCTCTTCCATTGCCTACAGCGTGCTGGTGGCTCTGCGCCGGCTCGCTCTGGCGAGCACCGACATGGCCCAGGCGCAGTGCGGGACGATCCGCCTACGGCTGCTGAAGATCGGAGCACAGGTGCGCATTACGGCGCGCAAAATCTGGATCTCGATGGCTGCCGGCCACCCCGCCGCAGCCGTGTTTGCGGCGGCTCATCAGCGGCTGATGGGCGAGCTTCCGCAACGTTGCTGAGATCTATCGACTCGACGGGCAAACTTCAAGCATCACTTTTCCGGCCTCGATTCCAGGCTGCACAGGGCTGCTATCAAACGAATCCGGCCGAAAATGTCTTCGCGCCACGCCTAAGGGCCGCGCCGGGCCCCTCCAGCGAGCTGCGAGGCACCCTACACGCCAATGCGAACTTTGGCGGTCAAACGCGATCTTGAAAACTCCGTCTCTTCCCGCAACTCACTTGCACAGTGAGTCTTGGTGAGAAATGCGGGCTAGCCATTGAAAAACTCCTTTTACCGGGGAATTACGGTTCCGACGGTCAGACCGTCGAACCAGTCCAGGAAACGTCCCACATTTTTGCCTGCATAAATCGCTCCGTGCTGAGGGCAAAGGTAATCGATGTCCAACTGGCGAACACGGTCGATCCAATCCTTTTTCGCGGCGTTCGAAGGCATCCATCGCTGATGAAAATACGCCGCATGCTGAATATGCTCGTCAAATTCCCGGGCGGATTCCGCTCCCTGGCGCCCGCCCACCCAGATGCTGTGACCCTCGGGCAAGAGGGCCGTTCCTACATCGCCGCTGAAGAAGACCTTCGCCTCCGCGTCATAAACATGAAAGTTGGCGGAAGCGTGCAAATAGTGTGCCGGGATGAGTTCCAGCTTATGGCCGCCGACCACCACATCCCCGCCTTCGTCCGGAGTTCCGATCAGCTCCGCTTCGAGCGCGCCATAATGCCGGATAAAGCCCTCCCACAGGCTGGGAATGTGCCATTGAATATTGTTATTGCACGCATTCCACAAAGGCAGGCTGGACGCAATATCCGGGTCCTGGTGCGAGACAATCGCCTTCGATACGGTACTAGGCGGGACGACCTCGGCTACCGCCGCGAGCACCTGCGGGAAGATCTCGAAACCACCCGGGTCCACGATTACGCTCTGCCCGTTGGACTCCATGATATAGACGTTGGAATCGATGACCCGGTGCTCATCCTGGTCATACAACACCCACCAGCGGTGATTTCCCGCCTCAAATACCGGCGCTGCTTTCATGCAGTACCTCCTCCAGTTCGGCGCGATATTTCCAGATCGCGTCTTTAACCTTGGCTACCGCCAGACCCATCTCGTGCGAGACGCGCATCAAGGGCGCGCCGCTCTGTTCGGAGAGCGCCGCCTCGATCCGCCCGTTGGTCACCACGTATTCCTGCTCCGTAATACCTTCCTGCAGACGGATAACCGTCTCCACCAGGCTGCGCAGAATGGTTACTCCTTCGGCTTCTTCCGCATGGATATTGCGCTGCCAGTTCGCCTCCGATTGCGAAAGGAAAATGCTGCTGCGGCCGTTCGTGCCCGCCATCTCCGCTACACGACGGAACATCTCCGTAAAGCGGGCCTGTTGCAAGATGCGCAATTGAACCCGGACCAGCGGCGCGACCGATTGCTGCAGGGGAGCCGCGGCATTCTTCAGATGCACGGCCTGCTCCCGAAACGCCTGCGCCACCACGCCATAGCTCGCCAGCTTGTTCCCGTGCCGCTTGACAAGAACCATGGCATTCAGGGCGCGGCGGTCGATTTCATGCAACGAGATTTCGATGATGCGTCGGGTACGGGATGACGCATCCATGATCTGCATAGTACGCTGAACGTCCATCAACGCCCTCCTTCCGCCGTAGCGGATGCGGCTGCGCTCAGAGCCGCCGCGTCCAGAATCAGAACCACGTTGCCCCGTCCGGAAATCGTGGCGCCCTGGTACAGACTGGGGCCGACGAAGAAATCCAGGGGCTTCACCACGGAGTCTTCGTTGCCCAAAACTTCGGAGACCACAAACAGACCGCGCTCAGTCAGCACGCCCTCGACGCTCTCGCGCTCCAGGCGCAGCGGCCGATCCTGCAGGATCGCGCCCAGGTCCACCACCGGCACCGTGCGTGTGCCGTCCACGCGGTAGGTCACCTGGCCGGCAAGCCGATGCAGGCGGTGCTCTTCCAGATCCGTCAGGCTGTCGATAGCGGACACCGGTAGCGCATAAACATCCTGGCGAATCCGCAGGTAGAGCACCGGAAGCACGGCCAGTGTAAGCGGAAATTCCATGGCGATGCGCGTGCCTTGGCCGAGGGTGGTGTCGATCGATAGACGGCCCCGCAACTTGTCGGTCGCTTTCTTGACCACGTCCATGCCCACACCACGTCCGGAGAGCTCCGTTGCCTGTTCCTTGGTGGAGAAGCCCGGACGGAAAATCAGCTCCAGCGCCTCCTGCTCCGAAAGACGGGCAGCCTGCTCTGCCGTGATCACTTCTTTCTCGATTGCCTTCTGCATGATCAGCCGGCGATCGATTCCCTTGCCGTCGTCGGAAACCTCGATCCGCACCTTATCGCCCAGGTGAATCGCCACAATTCGCAGCAGGGCCGCGGCGGGTTTGTTGCCGGTCCTCCGGATTTCCGGCAGTTCGATGCCATGATCGAGGCCGTTGCGCACCAGATGTGTCATGGGACCCGACAGGGCGTCCACTACCGTCTTGTCGATTTCCACATCCTCGCCGACAATCTCCAGGTTGACTTCCTTCTTCAGTTGACGCGAAAGGTCGCGGACCACCCTGGGCAACTGTTGGAACAGGCGCCTGCAGGGTTGCATCCGCAGGCGCATTACCGTGCGCTGGAGATCGCTCACCCTCAGATCCATCTCCCGCGCGATCCGGGACATGTTTTCGTCTTCTTTGCCCAACCCGCCTACTGCGGAGGTGAGGCGGTTCCGCAACAGAACCAGTTCCCCGACCTGGTTCATCACCGCATCCAGCCGGTCTGCATCCACCCGCAACGAGCTCTCTACCGTTTCAGCGCCTCTGGAAGCCGTTCGGGAAGGAGTGGCTGGAGCGGATGAGTCAGCTTCCGCAGCCAGGGCTTTCTCTTCGAGGAGTACCGGTTGAGTAACCGGCAGATGCCAGCCCGCAAGTGTCGGAGGGCTCTGGAACCTGTGGAGCCGCCGCGCCGGCCACCGCAGACGCGATGGCGGCCAGGGACCCTGCGGATTCAGCTTCGGCACGCGCCAGCATCTTGATGGTCCGGCCCAGATCCGCCGGGCCAGGGCCGGGCTCCTGCTGTTCCGTGAGTGTCTGAAACATGGAGCCCAGGATATCGATGCCGCCGAGGATCGCATCCACCCGGGCAGACGTCACCGGCAGTTGATGCGAGCGAAGCTTGTCCAGAAGCTCTTCGAGATCGTGCGCCCAGTTGACCAGGTGGCTCGCGTCCAAAAAACCCGCACCGCCCTTGATCGTATGAAAGGCGCGGAAAATGGATGCGAGCGCTTCATCGTTGCCGGGATCTGTTTCCAGGCACAGGATATCTCGCTGAGCCTGTTGCAATAGTTCTCGCGACTCGATCAGATAATCTTGCAGGAATTCCAAATCCAAGGCATCACCACACACTGTATCGGATGGTATTGCCTTTTTCCTTAGTATTCGGCGCGTTTTGGAACCGCGACGACGTATTCGGCCGCGACGGGAATCGACTGCAAGCGCTTTATTGCTTTGGAAGCAATTGAGCCGGGGTGGGCGACTTACAAAATGAAATAGAAAACGCCGCCCAATGGCCGGCGGCGCGTGACGAGGATGCCGGCGTCGGGCGACGTCCTATTTCCACCAGATCGCGATGCGGAGGCTGATGATCTCGACTGAATTCCTGGCCGACCGGCCCGCTTGAGCCGGCGGCAGATGCCGGGCATGCCCAGGACGTGCCCGGCCTTGCGGCTTCGTCCCGGGCATCAGGTGCAATGGCCTTACGCCCGGTCTCGAATTGTTACATCTCCGGCCCGAAATCCTTCTCGAACGCTTCCGCCAGCGGGACGGCCCAATTTTCTTTGGCCCGCATCTTGCCTGCGAAGAAACGCAGCACCGGAGGCTCTTCGTAGAACTCCAGGCCGCCGATCATCTTGCGATGCTCGTACAACCACCGCAGCCGGTCGGCCGCGTAACGGTAATGCGACATCGTAAACACGCGGCGCGGCACGGCCAGCCGCACCAGCTCGAGATCGGAAGGAACGTCGTTGCCTTCCGCATCCCGGTCCATCGAGACAGAGCCGCGTTCCATGCCGCGGATGCCCGAAGTCAGGTAAACCGCCGCGGCCAGCGCCCCCGCGGTGTAATCGGACTGCGGGACGTGGTCGATGAACCGCATCGCGTCCACGTGGCAGGCTAGGCCGCCCGCCGGCGTCACCACCGGAACCCTCTTCTGCAGAAGCAAATCCACAAAGTACTTGATCGCATCGGCCGAGGAGCACGCCACATCCAGTTCCGTCATCTCCCGAATGCCCACCGCCATGGCTTCGATTTCCTTCGAAGACATCCCGCCATAGGTGAAGAACCCTTCGTACACCGGCAGCCACGGACGAATCGCTTCGTACAGGTCCTTGCGGTTGGTGGCAATCATCCCACCCCGCACCATGCAGCTCTTCCGCCCGGAAAGGTAGCAGAGGTCGGCCACGTCCATGATCTCGCGCACGATTTCGCGAATCGATTTGTTCTCGTAACCCGGCTCGCGCTGCCGGATGAAATAGGCGTTCTCCGAAATCAGGCTGCCATCCACCACCAGGAAGATCCCGAGCGGCTCGACCAGCGCTTTGACCTGGCGCAGGTTTTCCAGCGAAAACGGCTGCCCGCCGATCAGGTTCGTGGTTGCCTCCATGCGCACGAAGGAGACGTTCTTCGGCCCGGCGGCATCAATCGCCGCCTGCAGCCGGTCCAGGTCCATGTTGCCTTTGAACGGCTGGCAGCTCTGCGTGTTGAGGGCCTCTTTCGTGTACAGTTCCAGCACCTTCCCGCCGGCCAGGTCGAAGTGCGCCTTAGTGGTGGTGAAGTGGTAGTTCATCGGCACCACGTGCCCCGGCTTGACGAACGTCTTCGCCAGCAGGTGCTCGGCGGCGCGCCCCTGGTGCGCCGGCAGGACATACTGATAGCCGAAGATCTCCCGCACCGCGTCGGCCAGCCTGTAAAAACTCTCCGACCCCGCATACGCATCATCGGCCATGAGCATGGCCGCCTGCTGCGTGTCCGACATGGCGTTGGTGCCGCTGTCGGTCAACATGTCCAGAAAGAGGTCCCGGGAGCGAAGCAGGAACGTGTTGTATCCCGCTTCTTCAATTGCCCGGAGCCGCTCGCGAACCGGGACCAGCCGCACCTTTTGCACGATGCGAACCTTGTGCATTTCGATCGGAATTTCGGTTCCGTCGGATAAACGTATACTCATCGGTATAAACAGTCGTCAGTGGTTTTAATTAGGACTTGAGGGCCCTGATCACCGCTTAGTATTACCGGTAGCGGGCGGGGACGCAAGTTCTTCGATTCGCTGGAGATGCACCACTTCGAGCAGGTGCTGTGAAAGATCTGCGCCTGGAATCGCGCCGCCCCGCCTTGCCCGCCCTCCGCCGGTCCGACAACCTAGAGGCCAGGGTTTAGACCGGAATTGCGCGGTTGAGGCGGTTTTTTTGGCGGAAGGCGCGGGAGAATGAACGGCCTCGAAGGCGATTCCGCCGCCGCGAGCTCGCGCAGCGGCCACATCGTTGGGGACCTCCCGGACCCTCATCAGCGAGTGATCGTAGACTTCCAGTGGTGCTTCGACATCCATCAGTTGCCGGGAAAGCTGCCGCAACAGGCCGGCCGAGCGATACCAGAAGTTGGCCGACCGGGCACGTACCGGCCGCGATTTTTGACGGCGTGGATGCCACCGGACCGAATCACCAGTTTGTGAAGGTAGCCGCGCGCATCGAGTTTCCGCTGGAGTCCATCGCCGCATTCAAGGCGAGCAGCGCCGGCTACACCGCGGACATTGGCGGCATGGCCGGAGGTCAGGTCAGCATGGTGTCGAAAAGCGGCACCAACGACTTCCACGGCTCGCTCTACGAATATCTTCGGAACAGCTTCTTCGATGCCACCGCGTTCGACACCCTCCATCCTCCCTTCATCATGAATAACTTCGGCGCCAGCCTGGGTGGACCGGCGATTCACAACAAGCTGTTTTTCTTCGTGAATTATGAGGGCATCCGGCAGGTGTTCTCACAGCGTAGACCAATGGACTCTTTCCATCCAGCAGGAAGTCGCCAAGGACACGATGTTCAGCGTGACGTACCTGGGCACCAAGGGAACGCATGAATTCAGCTCGCAGACCCTGAACGGCATTAATCCGCTTACCGGGACACGGCCCTTCGCCAGCCTGACCAATTCGACCATCGGCTATACCAATTACCAGGGAAACAGCGATCTGGAAGCGCTCCAGGCGAGTCTGCGACGGAGCCCTAAAACCGGTCTGCTGATTTCCGCTAACTACCAGTATTCGCACGGCATCAGCGACGGCTCGAATGGCGATGGCGAGTCGGATTCCATCCAAAACGCCAACTGCCGCACCTGCGATCGCGGCAATGCCGATTTTGACGTCCGCCACAACTTCACCACGAACCTCATCTGGATGGTGCCGGTGGGAAAGGGGCATCACGTACTTGGCAACTCGTCCTCGCTGGTGAATACGCTGCTCGGCGGTTGGCAATTGAGCGGTATCGGCATGGCCCGCACCGGCTTGCCGCAGAACGTGACCCTCAGCCGCAGCAATTCGGCGCTGCCGGACGGCATCAACAGCAGCCAGCGTCCGGACGTGGTGTACGGGCAACCGCTCGATCCCTCGAACCAGAATCCGACTCTCTGGTACAATCCTTATGCCTTCGCCACGCCGGCCAACGGTACCTGGGGCGACGCCGGCCGAAACATCCTGCGCGCTCCCGGCATCTGGCAGGCCGACACTTCGCTCGAAAAGCGGTTTCCGATTCGCGAGCGCATAGCGCTCAGTTTCCGCGCGGATGTGTTCAATATTTTCAACCGCGCGCAGCTCGGAAGCCCGAATGTGAAGTGGACCAATCCTTCCGCCGGTACCACCTTCGGCGCCATCACCAGCCCGTACACCACGTCGGCGGTCGGCACCGGCACGCCGCGGCAGATGCAATTCATGCTGCGGTTGTCATTCTAAATCTCACAGACCTGAAGAAACGGAGAACAGTCATCATGCAATGGAGCCGAAGAAACATTCTGGATTTAGGGCTGCCACTGTGTTCCGCGCTCGCGCTCAAGGGGCAGGAAGCACAGCCGAAGGCGGCGACAACATCGCGAAAGTGGGGAACCGCTCCGGCGGCCGAATTCGCTCCGCAGCGTGTACTCCTGGGGTGGACGGGCGATCCCGCCCACACGCAGGCAGTCACGTGGAGGACCGAAAAACCGGCGGAGACGCCGCAGGTGCAGTTCGCGGCGGCCAGCGCCGATCCGGATTTCATCAACAGCGCCGCCACGGCGGAGGCGAAATCCGCATCGCTCGAAATCGGGACCGGCAGGACAGTCGCAATGTACCGCGCCAATATGGAAGGGCTCAAACCGGGCTCCCACTACCTCTATCGTGTGGGCGACGGCAAGAACTGGGGTGAGTGGTTCGAGTTTGTCACGGCCCATGACCAACCGGCGAGATTCCGGTTCCTCTATTTGGGCGACGCCCAGAACGACATCAAGTCGCGCTGGTCGCACGTGATCCGGGCGGCCTACGCCAAGGCGCCCAAAGCCGCCTTCATGATTCATGCGGGAGACCTGGTGGCGTCGGGGTACCGGGATGACCTCTGGGGCGAGTGGTATGACTCGATGGAATTCATCTCCGCCACCGTTCCCAGCCTCCCCGTGGTCGGCAATCACGAGCTGGAAAAGCCGAACGGCGCTCCCAAGTCGCTGGCGCTGCCGGTGTTCTGGAAACCTCAGTTCGCCTATCCGCAGAATGGGCCGGACCTGCCTGACAACGAGTCCTATTACCTGGACTACCAGGGCGTTCGGTTCCTCTCGCTGAATGTGAACATGATGGAAAACGAGAGGAACTTCGAAACGAATCGCCCGGCGGTGGACTGTATGGTCGCGTGGGTGGACGGCGCGCTCCGGAACAACCCGAACCATTGGACCGTGGTGACTCAGCACCAGGGGATCTATTCCATGGCCGAGAACCGCAACTACGTGAAGATGCGCGAGGCGCTGGTTCCGCTCTACGACAAGTACGGCGTCGACCTGGTGCTGCAGGGTCACGACCACCTGTACGCACGGAGCCGCAAACTGGCGGGAGGCAAGATCGTGGCGGCGGATGCGCCCGGAACCATCTATATGATCTCGGTCAGCGGTCCGAAGATGTACGAGATCACGCCGACGTTCCAGCCGCTGATGGCGAAGGTCATCGCCCACACGCAGATGTTTCAAAGCATAGACGTAAATGGCGACCGGTTGGTGCTGCACGCCTATTCATCGGAGGGGGAACAGCTCGACGGGTTCCAACTTGACAAGAAGAATGGCCATAGCGTGTATTCGGAGCTTCCCCGAGCAACCGCCAGTGGGGGCGCCGCGGAGTGATCGCACACCGAGGTTTGGTGAGTCGGCGGTAAGGCTGACGCGACGCGCGGCGAATCTGGCGGATGGCTGGGCTGAGCACTCCCAGCCATCCGCCGGATCGTAACCGAACTGTGTTGGCGGCGTCATCACTCAGCCATATTAAGTGTTAAGGATCTCTATATCCGCAGTTTTGTGGCCTCCTTATGAAGCACCCTTTAGCGAGCTTTGCGTTCCTTGTCTTTGCCTGTGTCCCGCTCGTGGCACAGGTGGATCATGCATCCCTGAGCGGTACGGTTGCGGATGCCAGCGGCGCCGTGGTGCAGGGCGCCAAAGTCGAGACTCTTTCGGCCGAGACGGCGTTTCGACGCCAAACC
>CAWFIJ010000003.1:0-252828 GCA_963815855.1 Terriglobia bacterium
GCGCCTTATGCCGATGTCGGCATAAGAACCACAGCGTCCGCGGGTTTATCGGCAGCACGCTCGGCAAGAAGATGGGGCTGAAGGTTGAGTCCACCAAGCGCGAGGACGGAGTCCGCGTGTACAGCCTCCCCAAGTAGACCCGATCCCTCCCCCACGCCCGCCCGGCTGCGGCCGCGGCGGGCTTTTTCTATTGCACAGGCTGTAGTTGCCACGAGAGGATTCTTCAGTGGAGTCCACATAAATCTCTGAACCCAGCGTCCGCGAAAAACAACTCTCGGTATAGATCCTCGAGATCAGGGATTTCTGTCGCCGACTCCGGCATAAATGCCCGCTCGTCGAAGCCAATGGGCTCCGAGAGCACCTGCCTGAGTTCCTCCAGCGCGTAGGCGACCTCGAACGGATCCCATGCCGAGGCCCCCCGATCCGCGATCTCCCGGACGAGCCCCAAGCATTTTCGTGCCAGGTCCACATTTTTGGCGCTACGGGCCTTCTGACAATTCGTCACTTGGTCCGGCGAAGAAGCCGCCGCAATTCCCCGGACGAGTCGGCGAGAGCCAGCCACCGACCCTGCACGTCCGGATTTCCGGCCCTGAGTGGCACTCGTGCAGCCGCGCTCTCCTGGCGGCATTTCTCGATTCATACGACCTCCTTCCGCCGCTCCTCGGCAATCTGGTCAAAAGTCCTGGCGTCACCGTCGAGCTTGGCACTCTTGCCGCTCAGCGTTTGCCAGCGTTGGATGACAACGTCCACGTACTTGGGGTCCATCTCGATGCCGCAGCAAACGCGCTCCGTCAACTCCGCGGCGGCCAGCGTGGTGCCGCTACCCAGGAAGGGCTCATAAACCAGCTCGCCACGCCGGAGATGGTTCAGGATCGGCCGACGCATCAACTCAACTGGCTTCTGCGTAGGATGGTCGTATTTCGTCTCGTCGCTGCCGCCCATAATGAACTTCGGGGAGGGCGATGCCCAGATGGTCGAGTTCTCGCCGGCCTTGCCGTACCACGGCGCGTTCTTCTTCCGCACGAACCAGCACGGCTCGTGCTGGAACCAGTACAAGGTCCTGGTGAGCACAGTCCTGCCCTTGTCCCAGATGATCTGCTGGTGGTGCTCGAAGCCGATGCGGAGGAGCCCGTTCAGGACCTTGCGGGTAAACTTCGAGGCGTGCCAGACGTACGCAATCTGCAGGCTGGAGACCAGCTCGAAAGCCTCCGACCAATCGGCGCGGGTGTCGCCGGAGATCGTGGTCTCGGTGTGCCCCTCGGTCCTGTGCTTCATGTAGGAAGCCTCCGCCGGCCCGCAGCCGTTCAGGCCGGCGCGGTCGCGCCACTCGCTGTCCATCTCGATCCCGTAAGGCGGGTCGGTGACCATCAGGATCGGCTTGCGCTCGCCGAGCAGGCGGGCGACATCCTCCGCGCGGAGGGCGTCGCCGCAGAGCACTCGATGTTTCCCGCAGAGCCACAGATCACCGGCGCGGGACACCGGATTCTCGGGAACGGGCGGCGCGGCGTTGGCGCGCTCCTCGTCCGGGATTGCCAGCAAGCCGTCGATCTCGCCCGGATTGAATCCCGTCAGGCTGAGATCGAAGTCCTCGGCGTTGAGCTCCTGCAGCTCCAAAGCCAGTAGCTCTTCATCCCATTCGGCCCACGCCACCGAGCGATTCACCATCAAGCGGAACGCCTTCACCTGCTGCTTCGACCACTCGTCGCAGAGGATCACAGGGATCTGGCTGGTGTCGCCGCCGGTCCATGATCCGAGTTTGCGCGCAGCCTTCAGGCGGAGGTGTCCATCGACAACCTCGCCGTCGCTGCGGGCCAGCACGGGAATCTTAAAGCCGAACTCGCGGATCGACGCGCACATACGATCCACGGCAGCGTCGTTCTTGCGGGGGTTGCGGGCGTAGAAGACCAGGCGGTCGATGTGCCAGATCTGAATTTCGATTGTCGGCTGCGGCGACGTGACCATTTGTGCGATGCCTCTCTGCATCGTCGCTTCCTGGATATCAGTTCAAAATTTCATTCGTCAACAGTCAGCAGGAAAAAAACATCGGAAAGGCTTAATGTTTCGGACAATTTTGGCCGACAATGGGTGGGATATCTATGAATACTGCACGCCATTGGCACAGTGTGGCAGTTGGCCTGATTCTTTGCGGGGCGCTCGATGCGGCGAATTACACTTACCCGCTCAAGATTAGCAGCGCCAATCCGCGCATCCTGGTGGATCAGAACGAAGTTCCGTTCCTGATGGTGGGTGATTCTCCCCACAGCGTGTTTTCGAACCTTTCGTCCGCCGACGCAGCGGCTTATCTGGCCGATCGGGCGGCGCGCTGGATGAACTGCCTGTGGGTGAACATGCTTTGCATCCGACCCGTAGAGGGGCGCCGGGACGGCAGTCTGCTGGACGGGACCAAGCCCTTCACCCAGAACATACCAGGTACAAGCTATTACGACCTGACCGCGCCGAACGAAGCGTACTTCGACCATGTGGCTCGGGTGATCCAAATGGCGGCGAAGAACGGCATTGTGATGATGAGCGATCCGCTCGAAACCGCGGGGTGGCTGCCAACGGCGCTGGCCAATGGCGCCACGCGGTGCCGGGCCTACGGGCGCTATCTGGGGAAGCGCTACAAGGATTTTCCCAACATCATCTGGTTGCACGGTAATGATTTTCAGAAATGGAGCGAGCCGGCCAGCGACGCGGTCATCACCGCAGTCGCAAAGGGCATCAAGGACGAAGACCCGACCCATCTGCACACGGTGGAATTGAACTACCAAGCGAGTTGTTCCCTGGACGATCCGAACTGGGTGCCGATTGTCGGCCTAAACCTGGCCTACACGTATTACGCGACGTACGCCGAGGTACTCCATGGGTATAACCAATCGGCCAAGATTCCGGTGTTCATGGGCGAGGCCAACTTTGAGTACGAGCGGAACGGCGACGAAGACGGCGGCACGCCCCAAGTTCTGCGCATGCAGGAATACTGGACGATGCTCTCCGGGGCGACGGGCCAGCTTTACGGGAACAAGTATATCTGGCGATTCCTGCCCGGCTGGAAGAACTATCTGGACTCGCCGGGGGTTGTGCAATTGGGCTACATGGCGAAGCTGTTTCAGGCCCGGGAGTGGTATAACCTAGTGCCCGACCAGAAGCACACGTTTGTCACCGCCGGCTACGGCCGTTTCATTTCCACGGGGCCGCCAGCCACGGCGACCACGGCGCGGTTCGCCAACAACGATTATGTGACGGCGGCCCTGACGCCGGATGGCAAGCTGGGGATGGCCTACCTGCCGCAGGGTGGGACGATCACGGTGGCGCTGCGCAAGCTTCAGAATGGCATCACCGTCCGCTGGTTTGACCCAACCAACAACCAGTTCCGGGCGATTGCGGGCTCACCGTTTTCCAACCGGCGCACGCACCAATTCACCCCGCCCAGCAAGAACAGTGCCGGCGAGCCGGACTGGGTACTGGTGCTGGAAGCGAGCGGTAAACGATAGCGTCACCTCATGGCTGGCGCATGGATTTGAATTGCGCATTCACTACTTCGAGGAGGACCATCCGACGCGAATCTGTGTTGGAGTTCGTTAAGACTGCGGTGGACAAACGTGAACAATCCACCGTGGTCGCAGCAACGGGATCAGCGGGCTCGTGCCTCAGCTCTGAATCCCGCAATCAATTTCTGTTCTTTGCGTCGTTGCACCAGGAGGTCCCAAGGTGTATACGGAATTACGGATGTCCGCGACACGCTTCCGGACACCTCGGGAGGATGCGATGGATCTGTTCGCTGTACGGTTTCTGCTCACCCCCGCAGCCGTTGTCGGTGGAGTTTTGTGCATTGGACTGACAGCTGTGCTCCAGGCCCGCAGTCGACGCCGCGAACGGCTGCAGATGAAGAGGCATATACAAAGCATCGACCTGGCGGGCTGGAATGAGTATCCTCGCGGGATTGACGGCTGCGACCGCTTTCCGATAAGCCCGACGCTTCGGGTGTAGACGATTGATTTGAGAACACGCTCTAAGGGGCACCAGATGCCTCACAGAAGACACCTGTCGAAATCCTTGTGATCGACCTCGGAAAACTGAGAATCGCCAGCCATATGCGAGCTGACGAACTGCAAATGGCTACCGTGGTTCGCTGCGTGTGGATAATTGACATTTTGAGTATTATGAGGATTCTGAGTAAGCGCCTGAGGCCTACTGGTTTTCGACCGGGGATTGGGGCGTTGGCGGCCGCGGCATCCACCCGGCGCACGTGATCACCGGCAGCCGCGGATATTTCGGATACGATGGATCGCTCTTCGACAGCACGCACAGCACGAAGCTCGAACCGCGGTCGGAGGTGATTGAGCGTGCATGTTGGCAGGATGAGCAGAGCCCGAGAGAGGGGGACGCCCGCATTCGACCTTAGCGTGGCACATGTATCGGCGCTTGCGCTCCAGTCGGTTCAGGGCGGGTTTTGAGTATTGTGAGGATTCTGAGTAGCCAGTCGGCAATCGGGGAAATGTCGGGTTTCTGGCGGGAAATGTCAGGTGAATGTCGGGCTTTTTTCAGAAACCCGACATTTGAAAGCCGTTTTACATCAGTAGCTTAGAAGCAAAATGTCGGGTTTGTCGGGTTTTTTCTACTGGTAGAGAGCGCCAGCGAAAAAATGCCTGGCGGCGCGATCCCGCGCTTGGCGTCCATTTTTTGAGAGTTTTGGACTCCAGGTGGACGCCAAAACGCACTCGGCGATGAATGTCTTGGCTGTAAGTGTTTGGAAACGTTTGGTCGGGCCGCCGAGATTTGAACTCGGGACCTCTTGCACCCCAAGCAAGCGCGCTAGCCAGGCTGCGCCACGGCCCGATCCGAAAAACTTTTCTCCATGTTAACACAACGGGTTACGTCCCGCGCGCGGGTCTCGGGGAGAGCGTACAAGCGGCGACCGCGACCGATGCGTTACCAAGGCGTTACCAACTCCGGGTAAACCTGTTGAAAAACCAAGAATAAACCAGTTGATTGCGCTGTCGAAAATGCCGCGTTACCAACTCGAAACCAATCCTGGTAAATTTAAGCAAACAAGAGAGTTATTGCACAGGAACCTATTGACTGGATCGGGGCACGAGACCTATGATTTTGGCATGGTCGGATACCGCCACACTCAGTTCGACATACGGATGGTCTCTAAGGACGTGCAAAGCCGCCGCCATCGCGACGCCGTCGAGTTGCCGCCAGACTTACAGTACGTGCCGGAATTGGTAAGAGTCGCCGAGGAAACAGTGGACGTAGTGTGGCACGGCTCTGCGCCACGCGCCGACGATGCGGTTCCGGCGGAGATGCGGGCGCCGGCGCTTCTCCAGCGTACCCTGTTAGGGCTCGATACCGCCATAGAGGCTGTCCGGGACAACCTGCTCCCCGAATCTAGAACGCGCTACGAGCACTCTCGGGGCGATCAGTAAACGCTAGCCCCGGATTGAAATAAACGGCTCTGAGCAGGAATCTGTAAGACCCCCCGGTTTTATTGGTTTTCTGGGGTTTGGGGCCAACGGGCCAGCTAGGTACTACGGCCCTGGAAGTGAGTCGTCGCCAATGTTTACCGGCATTTCGACCCGCTCTTGCATTGATCGCACCCTCGGCGGAAATCGCCCATTTCCGTCTATGCCGACGACCGCCATGCTTCAACACATCATGCGAACTCCAGCGCGGGCGCACGCCAACTCAATCGGATGGTGCGACGGTTTGCACGGGTCCATCAGGAAAGGCCAAATAGCCCGGAAGACACCGTCAAATAAGGGGTTACAGCTGCCATCAGCCCCCGTACAATCCGCGGATTCCAGTATTCAAGGCTCTCAGAGACTGCGCTGCTCTCAGCAGGGAGCTGCCTCAGATCTGCCGTTCAGGGCCGGAATCCGAAGGCCAGCAATCCCAGGAAAGACAAAGCGCTCAAGTCTCCGCCAATTGGCGGTTTCTCCGAATTCTCGCGCAGAGCCAAATAAACGCAAGGAGAAGTACACATGAAAGAAGCACAGGATATCCCCCCGCCAACTCCAATCCCACTTCGGCTAGGTACGCCGAGTTGCAGCGGAGCTGGTCCAGATCAATCCGGTGTTCCGATAGGAGCGCCAAAAACACTCCCTTCACTGCACCACCGATCACGTCTTCTTCGTACTCGCCTGTTCCTGTTTCGAGGAAGGTGATCTCGACCACATCAAACTGGTCGCCGTCCAGTTCCACCCAGAAATGAGCAGGGCTGGGCAAATCCTCCCGGGTAGGGACACTCGCTATGATGTCCATGCCGCCGTTCCCGTCTTCGATGCCGTCGATCGTCACCGAGATTGCGGCGGCCTGGATGGAATCCGCAGTCAAGTTCAATTTGTAGTCGGCCGGCTTCACTTCTCCGGGCCGGAGCGGTCTGCCGTTAATTTCGAATCGGAGGCGCCGCCTACGTGTCCATACATCCAGATCGTCCGCTTCTGGTTTTTGCCCGCTTTCGATCTCGTAGTGATTAGTGGCGCTTTCCAGCAGTTCTTCGAAATCCAGCTTTCGTCGGTTGCAGAAGTGTTGTATGTCCGCGAGCAGATCCGTAAGAACATACTCCACACCCAGCTTGGCCGCTCCAACTCCGTCAAGGAGGCTGGAATAGAAGTTGACTACTGCGCGGGCAGATGTTTCGCCGCGAATTTCGGCTTCTTTATAATCGTCATAATATTGCATCATAGTTTCTCCTAATCGACAAAATACCTACCGCAGAGCTGTCCTACTCTTGAGGACAGCCCTGCGGACTGATCGCCGCCACTCCCGGTAACGAACTCGCGAGTTCGTCACGCGGGAGGTTTCCGGCGCCTATATGCTGGTAGCTCCCTCCGCGCCGACCTCACTCTGCTCCGCGCCGGCGTCCGAGCCGGGCTGCTCGCCGGATCCGAACCGCATTTCGGCGGGTGGTGCTGGCACCGGTGCCCGTTCCTGGCCGGACAGCACGAACGCCCGGATCTTTGCGCGGGCTCCGGCGCTCACCATCGTTGCCAGTTCCTCGGCCGTCAGTCGCTCGATGGCATCCTCCAACTCCAGGCGGTGCTGTACAGATTCTGCCTCCGTCCACTTCGCCAGGAATACCGCCACTCCCAGCGGCTCGCGTTTGACTCTCGCGAGCGAGACGCTGATGCGTTCCGTGCCGTTGCCTTTCACCTTTTTGCCGACGCGAAGGCAGTCTGGCAGTCGCAGGCCATAGATTTTGCCCACCAACGGCTGCTCGTAGGTTGGTTTGCCGTCGAAGGACATAAACACCAGAACGGGCGGCTCCACGTTCGGGTTGATGGAGAGGCCCTTCCCCGTGTGGAACCGTGTTGGGACGCCGTCGATAGTCGCCAAGTTATCGCCGCGCCCGTTTGGTGAATCGGCACCGCATGCCTGTTTCAGCAGCAAGCCGAGGAGTTTGCCCCTGGCGTTTGCTCCCTGCCCTTCGGCAGCTGTCTCGGCCGCACGCCGCAGCTTCCGCTCGTATTGTTCCAAGATCTGATCTTCGTTGATCGATGTTATGTTCGTAATCACGTTTGGTTCCTTTAAGTAAAGAAAGAAATAAATTGCGACGGGTGTCATGAATCACGACAGGTCCGGCGCGGTTGAGGTTGCCGGCGCCGCATGGCTCCGGAGAATGAGCGTAACGACCGGGTTGCACCCCGGCCGGCGCTCGACGGAAAGCAGGCGCCCGTGTTCCAATGCTGCGAGCGCCCGGTATGCAGCCTGTCTCGTGACGCCCATTTGCCCCAGTCTGCTGGTGGAGAGCTTCACTGTAAGGCTGTCGTGTAGCCCCGCCAAATGCCACACGTATACGCCGATATGCAGGGCCTTGCCGCCGAGTTGACCGGCCGCAGCCAGACACGCTAGCGGGATGGGCCCGCGCAAAAATAGTTCGCCCTCGATATAGCGACGGGGCGTTGCAGGAGTCGTGTTTATGCTCCGCTCTCCAGCGAGCGGAGGATGCTGCCAACTCTGGTCCACATCGGACGCGCGTCCTTGTCCATGTAGCGAAGTGGGTTTCGGCAAGTCCGCAAATCCGTCCGTAGCGTCAGATTACGGAGGACAATCCGACTCGCCTCTGCCATCGCTCGCTTAGCAGTCATGACAGCACCGACGAGGTCGCCAGCACGCGCTTCAATCAGTAAGGCATCATGGACAGGGGCGACCACGTTTACCCCTCGCTCTGTCGCAAGGCAGCAGGCCAGCCGGAGCATCTCCGCAGCATTTCCTTGAACGGGGTAGTTTCGCAAGCTGTTGGCCTTCGGATCGCCCTCGACGAAGAGATGCCAGCCGAAGCACGTGAACAGATGGTTGTATAAGAGCGCGTAGTCCACGACACGTTGCGACCAGCGCCAGAAGGTCGGGTAGAGTCTCCGGTGGAGGTCTAACAGGTCAGCTGCGTCCGGTCGAACGAGACCTGTACGTTCGGCGAGAGTGTCGACGCCCATCCCGTAGAGTGTGCCGATGGCACACTCCTTGAATTGCCTCCGTATATCCTCATGCGTCTTCCGTGTAGCATCCTTCGGTGCGGCGCCCGCCTGAATCGCAAAGTTCAAGTAAGGGTCACCGCCAGCCTCATATGCGGCAAGCATTGCCGGATCGCCAGATAGTGCGGCGGCGGCGCCGAACTCTTGTTGTGACCAATCAATGTATGCCACCGCATAACCTGGCTGTGCTTGGATCAGCCCGCGCAGCCACTTCGACTTGAGCATAATATGCTCACTAGCCCGTGGCTAATTCCGAGAAGTGCGCGCGCTGAATGGCCAAAATCCCGTACGGTTGCGACCGTCCGACCCCACCGCCAAAGTGCTCAGACGCATTTGTCCGAGCATCTTCCGGAGGTCACGCATAACCGCAACGCGCGGGTACGCCCGCGCCCGCTCGCGAAATGTGGCGTCATCTAGCGCCAGACGTCCAGTAGGCAGACGAGGCCAAGGGATCTTGTATTTTGCGACCCAACCTTCCCAGCGCTCATACTTGAATGTGCGTCCCTCAAACACTCCAAATTGCGAATCGATATCCTGGATCAGGCGGTCTTTCGCCGGGTCCCAGTGCGTATCGAGTTTGGTCAAGTAATCGGTGTCAATTGGAATGCCGGTGTGCTCCATACGAGCTACCGAGACCATAAATCGTCAAAGAGAGCTTGATCGATGTTGTCTTGCGGCATAACCGTAAACAGCTTGCACGCCCCATCGACGTCAGCCTCGCAATAAGTGCCGATTTCCCGCCACTCTTCCGGCGCATGGATACGATCACTCATGATGAGGTTACGCATCGCGTCTTTCGTACTGGCGTCCATGGCCGGTAGGCCGAAGTATGCTAGGGCGCCGAGCAGCCCGGACCCCGTGCGGCAGCCGCCGGCCGTTCGTCAGGTTTCGACATTCTACAAATCGGTCATAGACGTTCGCCGGTACGGGCCAGCCCAGCGCCAAGTGACAATTGATTTCCGCCGGTGCGTAGAAGGCTACAAACAACGAATTAGGTCCAATCGGATACGGAGGGTGATTTCGCGAAAGCAAATCAGCGCCGTACAAATGGTGTAGGCGGCCGCTTCCGAGTTCTCGCCACACAAGGTATTTCGGCCCGGGCCTTTCCCCTCGTGGCTGAAAGTACTCGGAGTCGGCCACCACGATGTGATCGAACTCATGGTGGCCGACAAGCACGCTACACCTCTCCGCGCAGGCGCCGAAGCTCACGGTGGTTCCGAGATTCAATCACGCCCTCCCGGAACGCCATCTTCAGCATTTCGTGGAGGCTCAAATCCGGCCACTCCGGTGGGTCCAGCGGAGCCCGTGGGTGGTGAATCCGGTACTCCCCGCCTACAACATCCGCCACGATGCGAATCCAACCCCGCATCGCGGCCCGCAATGCAGCGAGGCCGCTAGTCGTCCACGAACTCGTCTGGCCGGAGTCGTCCGGCAACCGGACGGGCCAGAGAAGTAGGCTCCCCTGACGGGTGAGGCATGGGACTATGACCCGCGCGGTCATTTCCTTTTCCAATTCCTCTTGAAGCGCGGGCGCCACAAGGTACATGGTGCGGTCTTCGGCCTCGTAGAGCTTGGTTGCAAAGTGGAAGCTCGGATCAGCCTTCGCCATGAACCAGTTGTGGCGAGTGGGCTTGCGGACTTGCGGCAGCATTTCCTGTATCGCGCCCGCGTCGAACCCCTGATCAAGGCGGAAGCGGCCGAAATCAACCTCCGAAGTCGTCTCCATGATGGCCGCTGTCGAATCCGCCGCCTTTGTGCCAAAGCGAGAGACGAAATCGATCGTATCCGCCTGATCAGACGTGGTCTTGTGCGAGTCTAGCTCTTGTTCGGTGGATGGAATGGGCGTAGATACACCGATCCCGTTGACGTTTTCTTGCGTCTGCATAAGTCATTCCTAAATGTTAGTTTTCGGAAGGGGTGTTTGCGGAGTCTAAAGGAAGAGAGCTTGCTCCTAGGGATGGCGTGCTCTCAGCGCATTTAGTGCCTTACCACTATCCCCGATTACCTAAGTGACCGGAGTCACCGGCTAGCGCGAAACCGGGACATTCTCTGACTCGCGCTACATCTTACCGCGTGAACTAGTTGAACTATAACATCGGCACCCAAGGGGGCGTCAATAGATTCCAAACATAATACGGTGGTTTTGGTCTGGCAATTCGTTGCCCCGGTGGGGGTTTTTGAATGCCCCGATGAGGGCATTTTTGGTTACCCGATGAGGGTACGGAATGCAGGCCAAAACACATTGAAAATGTTGAGAGCTCAGATTAGCTATGAGCCTGTGTATTGTTGGGTTTACGTAGATTGCAGCGCGCGGGCGGGCCTCCCCCTCCCTGTCCCCTCCCCCCACCCCTCCCCCCCCCCACGGCCCCTCCTCCCCCGAAGTCCGGAGTTGTCCATCTGGAGATGGCTACCGGTTTTTGGCCAGCCATTCACGATCCGCCTTGGCCCGCGCTGCACTTGCGGCTCGTACTTCCGGGCTGGTCCAGAATCTGTGCATCCTCTTAAGCCGGCCCCACCCCGTAGCTCGTAGCGTTTTCTCTCCTCATCGTCGAGCGTGCTCAGAAATAACTCCTCATCGAACTGGTGTTCATAATACCTGTCTATGATCTCCATGGGATTATTTACTAGGGTGAATGGCGGGATATTACCTGGAGTGAGGAGACTCGAAGCGACGGTGACGAGGATACCCATTGTGCGCACCTATCAGGCTACGGTTAAATAGAAATGAGATGTCAACTGCTGATTCCGTTACGCCTCTGAATCCCGCAGCTCTCGCAATAAAGCGCTTTACCGACCGACACAATACCTCGGCGCGAATGGTTGCGGCATGGTATCGACGCCCGAGTTGCATTTGCGGGTGTGGCGCTCCGTTGATGCGCAGCAAAGACTTCCGCCGGCAGCAATTATTTGTAGCAGGTCACGAGCGCCGTTTACAGGATCGCGCAGAGAGCGTTCTCCGTGGCGACGGTGGACCCGCTACAATTCCGCATATGGCGCGGGAGTTTACAATCCATATAGGATTCCTGCGGAAGAATCCAGAGCTTCATCGGGCGTTCGCGATGCCCGAATAAGGTCACCGATGTCACTTACTAATTCGCAGATCGTTGCATTCGGGAAGCAGAGAAGATGGAACTACTAAGCGCAGAGACCGTAGTTGCCGAACTGCGGAAGATCGACGGTGTGATCTCAGCCGAACTCGATGGCAGCCTGGTCCGGGTGAAGATGTCCGGCCGGGACTGGTTTGCAATAAGGCGAAGGGTCGGAGCATGGCTCCGCCGATCGGTCACTCCCATACAGATTCGCTACGAACTGATCAACGCGGAACCGAGCGGCGCTTACGACTCAATGGCGCGGGCCATATCGAATTTGGAATACCGGCCTCCGGGTGTAACGGGGTTCCCGCCTGAATGACCACCGGCGGTTTTGATCTTCCGGATTTTGATGAGTTGACGCGCCGGCGCCTCCTCCCGAAATTGGTCTTGCGCGCCCGCCGCTTCCCATCGGTGCCGGAAGCTGTTGCGATCTTCAACTGTGCTGTCGTGCTCCACCAGCTCGAATTTGACAGCCACGCCTGCATAGCGTCTGATCACGCGCCGTATTTCTTCGTCATCGAGGTCAGCGTGCAACCCGACAGTGATGTCCCCACCCATCGCAGCAATTTCCCGAAAGGTGTCTGCTGTTTTGTCGCGCTCCGCCATATCTGCTTCGAAAGACTTTCCAGCGGTCGGAACGACCTTCACCCTCGTTTTCTCCCGTGTATTGCTGCCGCTGGACACTCCATAACATGTCGTCTTCCAAACACTCGCCAGCCCAGCGCAGATACAAGCCCCGCATGGACTCGTCGGGCTTCAGGTGGGGCGGGAGCCAATGCTCTCGTCCATCGATCCAGTCTGTTCGTTATCACTGCTCATACCACCTCCTAGGGTTTTCCTGATTCGCCGCTGTAGCACGAATGCCGTTGGCCGAGCCTCGGCGCAGGGAAACTTGTTACTTGTTTTCTGGGAGCGATGCAGGAGGGACAAAACCATCGTAGGGTCGCAACGGTGGTCTGTCAAGAGCACGAGATGTTGCAGCCCCCCTCCAACTGCTCGTCGAGGGGGACCCCCGGAGAAAATTAAGCAAATTTAATGTTCTCGATTGGTGCGTCGTCGAACACGCCGCCGTGCCGGTAAGGTTTTCGCGCCAATATACCCTGCGGCAGCGAGGCTGGCCCCCGAATCCACCTCCGAATAGTCGTGAAGATAATCCCACCCCTCCCTACGAAGGTCACCGTGGAAAAGGAGACGGCCCGTTCTGGCAATTCCGAGGTTCTCGGTTTGGCTTGGATGTGGTGCCCAGTATGTCGAGGGCCCGGAGTGGATGGGAGCCGAAGGAGAGCACGTCGTCGCCTCGGGGGAAGGCCATCGTCGTCGCCGACTCGCGCCCCCCAGCCCACGGGGATTGTCCCAAGCCCCCGAAGGATGTTCCACTTGAAATGTGGATTCCCCGCAGGGCTACATCGGCACGTTTTCCGGCCTTCGGTTCTGGCCGCTCAACCCGGACCCCGAAAAGATTTTGATCGAAGACATCGCCCACGCCTTGGCGCACCAGTGCCGGTTTGGAGGCCACTCGTCTAAGTTCTATTCGGTCGCGGAGCACTCCGTTTACGTCAGCCGCCGTTGCCGCCAGGACGATGCTCTCTGGGCCTTGCTGCACGATGCGAGCGAGGCGTCTTTGGTTGATTTGCCGCGACCCCTGAAACTGTTGCCGGAGTTCGCGCCCTACCGGGCGGCGGAGTGCCGGTTGCAGCGGGTCATCGCTCAGCGGTTCGGACTGCCACCCGACCAACCGGCGAGCGTGACTGCGGCAGACGACGAGATGCTGTGGATCGAAATCCATTCCCTGCTCGGCTCCATGCCCGACGAAGCGGTGCGGGACGTTCGGCCACCATTCGAGGTCTTGAAGCCGCTCCTGCCAGCCGAAGCTGAGCGGCTGTTCTTGCAGCGTTTCGCCGACCTCACCGCAACGCTTCCGCGCTGAGACCTATATCCCCACCTTCCCGAATACAGGCTCGGGGTAATACCTATCCCCCTGGGAATGCCGCCGAGACGAGGAGATGGTCCGTTCGGGTAGTTCGGTGGCTTTCCGTTGCACCAGAAGACGGTTCCAGGTATTTCGGGGCCGGAACCACTCGGGAGGCGAAAGCAAAGACTCCTCTGGACGAAAGGTCCGCCTGGTGCCCGAAGCCCGGAGGCGGGGTGACCGGTTGTTACAACCCGAGGTTATAAAGCAAAGAATGAAACAAAACCGGAACTTTTTAACCTGAGACTGTAACAACCGGGGTGAGCCGACGTGCCCGCTACCGTCGCCGGTGGATCGCGGCGCTCCGGAGAACCTCGGTCTAAATGCTGGCATGACATTGATTCACGAATTTGCTACTGGTGACCGGTTGACGAGCGACCTGCGCCTTCGCGCACTTCTCGGAGAGTTGTCCGACCGGGACCGGTTTCTGCTGGAGGCCCGCATCGTGGACGGCTGGGACTATGCGGAGATCGCGGCTCGGGTCGGCGTGCCGCATCCGGCCCTGATTCAGCGGGTACGCGAGATTCGGGCTGAACTGCGCCGAAAGGCCAAAATCGGGTAGCGAGCAAACTGGCGAGATCAGGCGGCGCTTTTTGCTGCTCGCCTTCTTCGAGCCTCGAATAGTTCGCGCCTGCCCTCGCCCTGACTGTATCGAGGGTTCTTGATCTTTATCAGGTCGTGGCCTTCGGCGTATAGCGCCCGCGCCGGTGCTTCGCCACGATGCCTTACAGGTCCTGACGGCACGCCGCCTGGAACAGATCGACGCCGCGTCCGGCGATGTAGTCGGCATAGAGCAGTCGCGATGGTTGCGACGGAACGAGCGACCGGAGAATGGCCTTGCGGTCCTCCAGCGGTAGCGAGGTCAGGTCGCGACCATCGAGGTAGACCAGATCGAAAGCATCTTCTGTCCCTGCGGCGCCCGTACTCGCCACGTCGAGTCCACGGCCGGCCGGAATACGGCCGACACCGCTTTGCCGCCCTTCCAGCTCAAGTCCACTTCCGTCCCTCCGCGCGCCCGCAGACCTTTCACCTCGCCCTCGCGCCATGCGGATGGGACGGCCGGCATCAGGTGCAGGACGTAGCGATCGGCTTTGGGATCGGCCGGATCGTCGAACATCAGGTGGCTCTGCAACAGCATTTCCGTAATGCCGGAGAGCCCACCGAAGTTGCCATCGATCTGAAATGGCGGATGCGCATCGAACAGGTTCAGATAGGTGCCCCCGCCTCGCTGATAGTTGGTTCGGGTGCTATCCACGGCCGTCAGTTGCTCGCGCACCAGCCGGTAGGCGTGATCCCCATCGTGCAGCCGCGCCCGGCAGTTGATCTTCCACGCTTTGCTCCAGCCGGTGCCTTCGTCGCCCCGCAGTTCCAGGCTCTTGCGCACGGCGCCGGCCAGTTCCGGCGTGCGGAGCGGCGAGATCTGTCGCCCCGGGTGCAGCGCGAAAAGGTGTGGCGATGGCCTGGCTCGGGAGCGTTCAAGTCCCAGTCCTGACCCCACTCCATGAGTTGTCCCGCCTTGCCGATCTCGGGCGGCCGTATCCTGACGCGGGCCGCTTCGATTTCCCCGCGGAACTCTTCGTCGAGGTTGAGAATGCGCGCCGCCAGCGCGGTGTTATGGAAAAGCTCCCAGATGATCTGCCGCTCCACCGCGGTGCCCGCACAAACCCAGCCGCGCACGCCCTCGTCCGTCCTGAAGCCGTTCTCGGGCGAGGTGGAAGGATTGGTGATCAGCTTGCCCTTTTCGTCTTCCAACAGCATGTGCATGCATGCCTCGGTAGCGCCCTTCATCACGGGATACACGTGGCTCAGGTACTCCCGATCGCGCGTGAAGCTGTAGTGTTCCCACAGATGCTGGCAAACCCAGGCTCCGCCGCAAAAGAACGGTCCCCAGGGTCCGCTTGGACCGGGCGCGGTCCAGCCCCAGACGTTGGTGGTATACGCCATCACCCAGCCAGGAGCGTCAAAGTACGCCTTGGCGGTTTTGCGGCCAGGCTCCGCCAGGCTGGCGATCAGGCGCAGCATGGGCGTGTGGCACTCGCTGAGGTTGGCGGTCTCGGCGGGCCAGTAGTTCATCTCGAAGTTGATGTTCGATTTGTAATCGCAGCCCCATGGCTGCGCAGGCCATCGCCCCAGAGGCCCTGCGAGTTGGAGGGCACCACGTTCTCCGGCCGGCTGGAGGAGATGAGCAGGTAACGGCCGAACTGGTAGAACAGCGCAACCAGAGCGGGATCGTCCTCTCCCGCCGAGAATCGCCGCAGCCGCTGATCCGTAGGCAACGACGCGTTGGCGGTGCGGCCCAGGCTCAACGACGCACGGCGGAAGAGGCGCCGGTAGTCGTCGATGTGGTCCGCCTTCATGGCGGCGAAGGTGCGCGCGGCGGCGGCGTTCAATATCCGGGTCACTGCCGGGTGGGGATCCGGCCCCTTGTAGCTCTTGGCGTAATCCAGGATATAGTCGGTCCCCGCCGCGATCAGTATCACTGCTTCGTCGGCCCCCCTGACGGTGATCCGGTCGCCATTGGCCGAGACGGTGCCGCCTTTGGCCAACACGCGCATTTGGGATTCGTATTTCAGATCGCCCGGTTGTCCCGTGCTGGTCCCGGTCATGGTCAGCGTGTCGGGACCCGTCTGCTTCGTTTCGGCCCACTGAACCCGGGAGAGCCTGGCGTCGAACCCGACTGCGCCTTCGCGCGAACAGGCGATGCGCACGACGACTACCTGGTCGGGTGCCGACGAAAATACTTCCCGTGTCCAGGTCATCGCTCACTTTGAAGCTGACTCCCGCCATGGCTTCATCGATGTCCAGCCAGCGGCGGTATGCGGTGGGTGTTTCACCGAGCGGCGGGAACTCCAGGTTCAAGTCGCCGAGCGTCTGATAGGAGCCGTACGTGCCGGCCCCTGACCTGCCCCCCTTGAGGCAGGTGCGCTGCTCGTTCATCGCCTGGTTGGCTTCCGCGTATTTGCCTTCCTGGATCAGTTGGCGGATGCCGGGCAGGCCCTGGTAGGCGCCGGGCCGGTCCGCCTCGAGTTCCAGCCGCCCCGACCAGATGGTGATCTCGTTGAGTCGCAGACGCTCTTTCTCGATGCCGCCGAAAATCATCGCCCCCAGGCGACCGTTGCCAATCGCCAGCGCCTCTTCCCATTTCTCCGCCGGCTGACGATACCAGATTGTGGTGGGCGAAGGCTCAGGCCCGCCGTCCGCCGCCTGGCTAATGACAGTGAGCGCCGCTGCCGGCGCCATCCCCAGAAACATTCGTCTGGATGTCTTGGGCATAAGTACCCCGCTACTTTGTCTTGGCTGGCGTGATCTTGTAGAACGCGGATGCGTGCGGAGCTATCTGGAACGTTTGCCCGCCCGCCACCGTGCCCAGGTCTTTCTTCTCCCAGAGGTCGCGGACCGAACAGTCTGGCGGAAGGCCGAGGTCGGACCAATTCACCGGGATCTGCTCCTCTCGGCCGTCGCCGATATTGAATACGGCCACGTATTTCGCCGGCGAACCCGGCAATTCCGCGATCCAAGCCACCTGGTTGCCCCGGGTAAAAACCTCCCTGCTGGCGCTCGCCTTCTGGTCGACTGCGAGGACTTCGTCGTTGCTGATCAGGCTCAGGGTGAAATCGTCGTTATCCGGAAGGTGTCCGCCGAACATCAGGGGCGATCGGGCGATGGACCACAGGGTCATCAACGTCCTCTGCTCATCATGGGTCAGCAGGGACATGCGCGGGTCGCCGCGCTCGGCGCGGATCCCGATATGGCCCAGCGGCAGCATGTCGCCGTCCGGCCAGTTACCCGGCTTTACGTAGGGGTTCCACTTGGTGAAATTCGGAAACTGGCGCTTGAGATCCTGCCAGCGGTCCCAGAAGTCGCCCGAGATGCGCCACATCTGCGCGTACTTTGAGATGACGTCCACATTCTTTGTATCGCGGTTCCCGGGAGAAAGGCTGAGCACGATCGGGCGGCCGGACTTGCGGAGGGCTTTGCTCAGGGCCTCGATTTCGCTGCTGTGATCGCCATTGTTCCCGAAACCGAACATGTCGTCGGCTTTGATGAAATCGACGCCCCATTGCGCGTACAGACTGGCGATGGAATCGTAGTAATCCTGCCCTCCCGGATTGGTGAGGTCAACTCCATACATGTCGGTGTTCCAGCCGCAGATCGACTGCTTATTGGCCACGTCGGCCGCCCGGAACCGGCTGCCGGCAATCGGCAGGTTCTGGTCTACCGCGCGGCGCGGAATGCCGCGCATGATGTGGATTCCAAACTTCAGATGCTTGGAGTGGACGTAGCCGGCAAGCGCCTGGAATCCTGTGCCATCCACCGCGGAGGGGAAACGGTTCGGGGCCGGCAGAAGGCGTCCGTTGGCGTCCATCACCAATTCGGTGTCAGGACGATATCCGTGGGTCTTCGGGTTCGGTTCTGACCATTGGATATCCACGACAATGTACTGCCAACCGACCTTGGCAAGCTTGGGGGCCATATAGTCGGCGTTAGCTTTAACTTCCTCCTCGGTGACACCGGTACCGAAAGAGTCCCAACTGTTCCAGCCCATCGGCGGCGTGGGAGCCAGCGGGGGCTGCGCGGCGGCAGCACCGGCAAACAGGGCGAACAGGGCGAAGCCGGAGGCAAATCCGGAAGCGAAGAACATGTTCCGGTCTCCTTGGATCACTGCAGTTTAACGTGTGCTTTCGGCAAAGATGCGTTAGCTCAGTTGGGAAGTTCCTTTCGGGGTACCGTCGGTTCTATTTCGTCATTTGTTCGGCTCCGGGGAATATCGTAGACTGCCGAACTGTTATGTATGCAGCGGTTGTCGTGGGATCGGTGGTCCGGGGCACCACCATCTTGGACAGGCGGGGGCGGCGCGTCGCCATCGTCTCCGCCTGGTGCACTGCGGCGGACCCCGCGAGGGTCGGCGCACTGAGGTCTGTCGCCAAGCCATCCACGGAGTTGCCAAGATGGTTATAGAGGGTTAAGGCTGTGGATTGGTTATCTATGGAATCGAGCGTGTTGGCTGCGGTGGCGTATCGCCGTGATCGACGGCAGCTCTATTTGAGGTTCCATAGCGGAGATGTTTACCGCTACTTCGAATTCCCGCCGCACCAGTATGATGAGTTGCTTGCGGCCGAATCTAAGGGTAGATATTTTGCCCATAGCATTCGTGACAAATTCCTCTATGAACAGGTTTACGAATCGCCGTTATATGGTACATCGACCTATTCCTCCGGGAAATAGGTCAGCCCAAAATCCGGCGCACGGAGGTCCGGCCGATCTGCAACCGTCGGGCGATCTCGGATTTGCTGGCCCCGGCACGATGGAGTTTCCGGATTTCCGCAGCGTGTGACGGCCGCGGTTGCCGGCCGGCCCAGCCGTTTCCCGTTCTCCCGCGCATGAGCCAGGCCAGCCCGCGTTCGCTCCCGCAGAATCTCCCTTTCAAACTCCGCGAAGGTGGCCAGCAGTCCGGCCATGGCTCGGCCCGCCGGCGTGGTCAGGTCCAGTGCCTCGGTCAGGGAAACAAGCCCGACACCCAGATGCTCCAGTTCCTGGAGCATCGCCAGCAGGTCCGTGACTGACCGTCCCCAGCGATCCAGCCGCCACACCAGCACCAGATCGATCTCTCGCCGGCGGGCGGCTTCCAGCAGTGTCTCGCGGGCTTCCCGTCGTGCCGCCCCGGAGTTCACCTCGCGAACTTGCAAGGCGATCGTCCAGCCGCGCCGCGCTGCATACCCCCGCATCGCACGATTCTGCATTGCCAGCGTCTGCTGATCGTTGGTCGAAACCCGGGCATATAGGCCCGCCCGCAACATTTTCGCCGGTCTGCGTGACTGGCCAAAAACGTGTCCGGATTTTACCTTCGGAAGTGCCCGTTTTCCGGCCATTTCGGAATGTCACCCCACCATGGTCGCAGTCGATCCTTTTCGGCCAGGCAGAAGCCATCATATTATGCGGCCGAGGACGTGGCGAGCCGGGCCAGTGTTTCGCGGTGGTTCCAGGGCATCCACTCCGATGGGCTTCGCTTCAACTCCTCGGCATGCCGCTGCAACTCTGTTAGGTAATCGAACGGGTTGGCACCGTTGAGTTCGCAGGTGTGGATCAGGCTCATGAACAGATCGCCCACATGGGCGCCATTCATCGTCTTATAGAACAGCGAGTTTTTGCGGTGCAGAATCGCCCTTTTGAGTGCCCTTTCCACGATGTTGTTATCCAGGGGTGCGCCCGGCTCCCGCAGGAAAAGAGTCAGGGGCTCCCAATGGCGAAGCATATACTGGATGGCCTTTCCCAAACCGGAGTTCGGCTCGGTTTTGTGCTCCGCCAGTTGCGCCTGCATCCACTCTTTTAAGGTTTTCATCAGCGGCCCGCTGTGTTCCTGGTGGAAACGCAACCGCCCCTCCGGTGTCAGGTTCTGCTGGCGGGCCAGCGCATCGTGATGCCACACGCTGCCCAACGTCTCCAGCACAAAGCGGCATTCCTCCGGGAAGTTCTCCGCCACTTCCACAAACTGGCGCCGGCCGTGCGAGAGGCAGTTGGCCAGCAGACGTTGCCAACCTTCCGACAACCCCGCGGTGTTCCAGGACAGGGCATCGCACATGTGGATCAGCGGCGCCAGTCCCGGCGCGCGCCGCTTCAGCACCTCGGCCAGATTCTCTCCCGCATGCTTGGAGCCGCGGCAGTACAGCGCGATTTTCCAGCCGGGACCGATCGAGACGATGCCGCTGGTGAAGATCCCGGTACGCTGGTCGGCAGGCTCCCGCGCCAAGCGCAGAATCCGCATGCCGGTGTCGTCGTTGTGTACGATTTCGCCTTGCGCCGCCTGCCGGATCAGCTCGTCATACGCAGGCCAGATCCGCTGTGTGGCTTTCTCGGCCACGCCCCATTGCGTGGCGGCCGGCAGCGGAATGCCGAGACTTCCTTCCAGCCGTTGCAGCCGCTGAAACGGCATGCCGCTGCCGTAGCGGAGCTGGGCAATCATGGCCGCCGCCGTGGCATCGTACTTTTCCGGCCCCACCCCTTTCGGCTGCTCCGCCGTGAAGACCTCCCCACAACCGTTACAACGCAACCGCTCCATCTCGTACCGGGTCGCTTCCAACGGCGGCCGCCCCACGATCCGCACCAGCGTTTTCGGTAGTTTCTGCCGGTAGACTTTGCCCTCGCCGCAACTCGGACAGGGATCGCCCGGCTGGAGAGTTTTGTGCCGAATCGTAACGCGGTCGGCGCCGGTAAACCGGGCGGCGCCGTTGCGCCCATGTCCCGGCGGCTCCCGGTCGCTCTCCGGCGATGTCTGCTCGGAAGCAGTTTCCGCACCGTCGGCGGCGGCAGCACGGCGCGGGTCTTCTCGGTCGTGCGCCACCGCGGCCGCACCCGTTCGGCCAACGCATGGACCAGGGTTTTCAGCTTCTGTCCATCCGATGGGCTCAGCGGTGCGCGCATGCCGTTTTCGATAATCTGGTCTACTTCCTCCAGATTCACATCGATCGACACGCGGCCGGAGGTCGTTTTCATGACTCGCTGAGGTACTGCCGGAACCGCCGCGTCAAGGGCAAGCCGAGGACCTCCTTGATCGAGCGGTTCGGCTTGTTGGTGTGGTCGTTCTTGCCGCGCCCCGTAGTGAGCCCGAGCAGTTGCCAGTTGGCTGCGCGGTAGCAGGTGCCGCGAAAACGTTCGGGATCGATGAAGGTTTCCGCGAAGTAAACGGGATGGCCGTACACCCGTTCCCAGTCGTCGGACAGCGCGCGGGTCACCTTTCCGAGAATGTGCGACGCCAGATGCGGCACGCGGACCCAGGGCAGGATCAGAAAGCGCGTGTTATAGGCGATGAAACGGATGTTCCGCCGCCGTGCTTCCGCGTTCCAACCGATGTAGCGGTCGCGGCTGCCCAGATGACGCGGCGCCGAACTCCACGCCAGACAGGCGATCGGACGCCCTTGCGCCCAGACCAGATATTTCAAGTGCTCCCCAACTGGTTGTTCGTACTTTAAGTAATGATGCTGCTCCATCAGACTGTTGAACAGCGGCTCATCGGCGGTGCGCCGCACGGGTTGCATCTCAATCGGGCCGAGTTCTTGCAGCGGCATCTCTAACGAGGCTCCGCCTCAGACCGACGAGGTATATTTCCGTCGCGCCTGAGGGTGCAGCATAATCCGAGAGATGGCTCCGGTCGACAGTGGAGAACTGCAAGCAGTTCTCGCCAACGATTTAGGCCGCCGAAGCGGCAGTCGATCCCGAAGGATCGGAGTCGTACCGGAGCCGAAATGAGCGTATCACGAAGTGTTGCTGAAGTGCTCGCCGACCACGTCACCCTGGAAGTAGAAGGAATCGATCGAATGTACTTGAACGTTTACGTTCCAGGCTTGCAGCGGGAAGAAGGCGTGGCCTGCTTCTTTCGATTTCACCGCGGCAACCAGTTTGCCTCCAGCGCCTTAATGGATCCGATCAGCAAAACATTCGTTGCCGCCTTGGAGGCGTTCGCCCGTCAAGAGAAGATCCCCGTGATTGCGTTCCGCAAGGGTCAACGCAAGGATGACGCGGCGGCCGAACAGAGAAAGAAGTTCCAGAAGACAGAAGGCGTGGTGTTCATCGGCAAGGCGCAGGAGAAGACGCCGGTGTTCCGGACGGAGCGTCGCCGCAATGAAAAGACCGGCGGCACTTATCCGTGGCTCGTGCGCTCAACCGCCATGGTGAACCACTTCTACATCTACTGCGTGGACCGCGACTTTGGACCGTTCTTCCTGAAGTTCAGCACATATTTTCCCTACAACGCCAAGCTGTGTATCAACGGGCATGAGTATGCCAAACGGCAACTGGTCCAGAAGGGTATCAGGTTTGAAGCTCTCGACAATGGGGTCTTGAGTTGTGACAATCCCAAGCGGCTGCAAGCCATTTGCGATGGACTGAGCGCGGAGAAAATCGACGCCTTATTGCGGAAGTGGCTACGATTGCTGCCGCATCCATATGAGGTCAGAGATCGCAAGGCCGGCTATCGGTACCAAATTTCCATTCTTCAGGCGGAATTCTCGCTTACCCAGGTGCTGGACCGCCCTGTAACCGGCCGGGTGTTCTTTGAAGAGGTGATCCGCGAAAATCTGGATATCGGCAGACCCAGTCAGGTGCAGTTGATCTTCGACCGCCGCGTGAACAAGACCACGCCCGGCCGTTTTCGCACCCGAGTCATTACGGAAGGAGTGATCCCTTCCCTCCATGTTGATTACAAAAGCACTCGAATCAAGCAGTATCACAAGGAAGGGCGCGCACTTCGCACGGAAACCACCATCAACAACACGCGCGACTTCGGTATTGGCAAGCTACTCAAGAACCTGCCGGCACTGCGGCAGATCGGCTTTCAAGCCAACCGGCGTCTACTCGACGTCCAGAAGATATCCCACGATTGCTCGATTGGTGAGGACGCCTTCGATCGCGTCGTGCGTCCTGCCGAGGTCAATGGTCGAAGAGCTTCGGCCTTGCGGTTCGGCGACAAACGCGTCCAGGCTTTGTTCACTGTGCTGGCCGTCTTCAGTTTTCAACTTCGGGGATTTACCAACTCAGAAATGCGCGTTTTGCTGGCGCAACTGCTGGGCTTCGATCCAGCTAATTATCCCGTCGGAAAACTGACGTACGACCTTCGCCGCCTCCGGCTCCACGGCATCATCGAGCGGATTCCGCACAGCCATCGTTACCAACTCACATCGGATGGACTCCGCATTGCACTATTCTTTTCCAGGACCTACGCCCGGTTGCTCCGGCCCAAACTCGCCGAGATCATGCCCGCCGCTCCGCCGCCGATTCCATCCCCACTCCGCGCCGCGTTCGACCGGCTGGAATCGGAAATCGGCGCCTGCTGCGAGAAGGAGCGGCTTGTTGCCTAAACTTGACGCATTCGAATTACAATTTCTTAGACAAGGACTCTAGCGGGCTGGTGTCGATCAGCAGTGCCTGTGGCCGGGGGCGTCCCGTTCGGCACTGACCTCGGATCTGGCGGCGTACCGGCGGCAACTGGATCTCTCCGGCCCGCTCCAGCATCAGCAGCAGACCGCGGCAAACCATGTCGCGCAGGGCCCCGTTGGCCTGCTTCCACCCCAGGGCTTCGCATAATTGCCGGGACAGCTTCCAGCGGCTGCTGGTGGGGTGCGCTCGAATGAACTCCCGCAGGAAGGCAAGCTGCTCGCTGCCGATCTCTTGTCCGCGGTAGCGCCACGTTGCCGCCATAACTGCAGCATGCCAGAGATAAAACCAGAACGTAAGGGTTTTGTTGCGGGGTTTTCAACTCACTCTGCGCCACACCGGGGCGGCCGCAGTCTCCGGGTTGCCCGCCGCCAACAGCAACTGTGCCTGGTGGGCTTCGAGCCGCCGGGCGGGCTCGTTTCCACTCGGCCACCACACGAACTTCCCCTGCGCAAGCCGCTTCTGGGCCAGCCAAAATCCTTGACCGTCGTAGACCAAGATGCGGATCGACGTGCCGCGCCGGCTGCGAAACACGAACAGGCAGCCGGAGAAAGGATCGGCCTGGAGTTTCTCCTGGCACAGCCGGGCCAGCGAGTCGATGCCTTTCCTTCCGTCCACCGCCTCGATCGCTACCAGGATGCGCATCTGCGGCGTGATCTGGATCACGCCGATTCCCACAAGACCCGGCTGAGGGCGGCCAGGTCAGGCGCCGTGGACCCTTTCCACTGGATGCGCAGCTTGCCGCGTGGCCCTTCCACCTCGATGAGACATTCCGCCGTAGCGGTCGGCGGGGCTACCAATTCCATAAACGTTGCCGCCGCCGGAGCACGTCGACGCCGGAGGGACGCAGGGACCGCTTTCCCGTCCGTCAACTGCTTGAGCTTTTTGTACTCCAATCGCAGCACCTGCGCCGTCTGGCAAACTCCGTGCGACCGAGCCAGTTGCACGGCTGCAGCCCACAGCGGCTCCGGAATCGGAGATTTCCCCGGACGTGTCCGACGCCAGTGTTCAAAACGTACCCTCAGTTCTTGCAGGTCACTCCGTATGACAGGGCTTGGTTGAGCCATCGTCAGTCCTTCCTCAGTGCAAGACTGACGTTACCAATTACCCAGGGTGGAGTCACGCAAGCTTGCCGAAGGCTCACGCTGGATCACTGCAGTTTAACGCGAAGAATCGTCAGCGAATGCTTGGGAAAGACATAAGTGAAGCCGTTATCGGCCAGCGAGAGAGCGAGGCTCCTGGTCGCCGGCCGCACCGTTTGGCTGCCAAAGTCGTTCGCTGCCTTCAGGTCGGTATGATTCAATTCCCACACGGCCGCCTGGCCTGCGATCCGCCCGGCAACATTGTCAATGCGCGCGCTGATGTCGTTCCTCTCGCTGCGGTTCAGCACGTTCAGATAAACCGCATGGTCCCCGGCATTGTAGGTGGAAGAGAGATCGAGGTAGCCAAGGGCTTCGTGGTCGTCAATCCGGTAGGTGGGGCCGGTGACCTGAACGTCGAGCGATGAGTTGCCCCGCTGCTTGCCGTATTCGAGCAGCGGAAAGTAGATGGTTTGCAAATACAGCCCCTGCTTGCTGGTGACGATGGGGGCGATTACGTTCACGAGCTGCGCCAGGTTGGCGATCTTCACCACGTCGGCGTGGCGGATGAACGAGTTCAGAAACATGCCGGTGGCCAGGGCGTCCTCAAAGTTGTAGTGCTCTTCCAGCCCGCTCCTGGCGATCTCGAATTCCGTGTTGCCGCCGCGCGCGCGGTACCACGTGTTCCATTCGTCGAAGGCGATATAAATGGGATGCGGCTTGCTCTGGCTGTTGCGGGCGGCTCTGATCTGGCCCGCCACAATCGCGATCCGTTCGTCAAGGTCCTGGGATATGGAAAGGTACTTCTCGAAATTGCTGTCCGGATTGCCGATATAGGTGTGGAGCGAGATGTAGTCGATTTCGTCCTTGAGCGTCTCCAGGACGGTGCGGTTCCAGCCGACCCAATCCGCATTCGGCCGGAAGTTGGAGGAGCCGCTGGCGATCAGCTTGATGCTGTCATCCTGGCGCCGCATGGCCACGGCCGCAACCAACGCGAACTTGGCGTAGTCCTCCGCGCTCTTGTGGCCGAGTTGCCAGGGCCCGTCGATCTCGTTGCCCAGACCCCAGACCTTGACGTTCCACGGTTTTTCGTGGCCATTCCTGGCGCGCTGCTTCGCCCAATAGGTCGGCCGGGTTTCGTTGCAGTACTCCACCCATTGCCGTGCCTGGTCAACCGAACCGAGACCTGCGTTGATACAAACGTAAGGCTCGGCACCGATGCGCTCACAATAGCGCAGGAACTCGTCGGTGCCGAAGCGATTGGTTTCGAGCGCGCCCCAGGCATGATCGGGGCGAGCGGGCCGCTGGTCGCGTGGACCGACGCCATCGGTCCAGTTGTACCCGGAGGCGAAGTTGCCGCCGGGCCAGCGGAGGAGCGAGACGCCGAGGGGTTTCACCGCGTCCAGAACGTCCTTGCGGTAGCCGTCGGCGTCGGAGAGCGGACTGCCTTCCTCGAAGATCCCGCCGTAAATGCAGCGGCCGAGATGTTCCGCGAAGTTGCCGAACAGGAACGGGTGCACTTCCCCGATCACGCGGTTGGTATCGATCCGGATATGCGCGGGAGGAACCTGCGCGGCCATCCACCCGGTGGATAGGACCCAGCACAGGGTGGAGTAGAGAGCTCTTCTTGATGACATGGCCACCTCGTTAGCGGCTAATGGAATCGCAGCTGCGCGAGTTCCGTCAGGCCGCGACGCTATGCTCCTGGTCCGCTCCGGCGCAACCTGAGAACCGGAGCTTGTAATCCATTATGCTAGTCTTGAATCGTCGCGTGTGTCAATGAAAAACGTTGACTTTTAGGTTTGCTGCCGGAAACAGCGGCTGCCTGGAACCGCTAGTCCCGGTACACCGGAGCGTCTCTTAGCGGCGGGCGCTCGACTCCCGCACGACCAGCCGCGGAGTCAGCAGGACCGTACTTGGCTTGGGAGGCGATTTGGATTCGATCAGCTTGAGCGCGAGCGTGGCCGCGCGGTCGCCGATTTCCCCGCTCTGCTGGTCGATGGTTGAAAGCGGCACGCGCAGGAATTTGGCGTAGCGCACGTTTCCCGATCCGATGAGCGCCAGTTCGTTGGGAATGCCGATGCCTTTCTCGATGGCTGCCAGCATCGCTCCCATGGCGGTCGGATCGTTGTAGCAGAACACGCCGTCGGGCGGCCGCTTCGCCGCCAGGAGAGCGTTCATGGCTTCGTAGCCGCTGGCGTCGCTGGCTTCATCGGCGTGCTCGCGGCTGATGATGTACCTCGGATTGGCGCGAATTCCGTGGCGCGCCAACGCCTGCTGGTATCCTCGCAAGCGACCGACGGCAGTGCTGATTCCGGGCCCTCCGATGTGTGCGATTCGACGGCAACCCATCTCAATCAGGTGCTCTGTGGCCATACGGCCGATCTTCTCATCGTCGACGCCTACGAAGTTCACCTTCGCTCCCTCCGGCCTGCGGTCGATCAGGATGAACGGAGTCTTTTGTTTTTCGAGGTTACGGAACCCGGCCGGGTCGTTCTGGGACGACGCGAGTATCAGCGCATCCACGCGGCGCGCCAGCATCTGATCGATCGCCCGGTTCTCCAGGTCGAACTCCTCGTCGGAAGAAGAAATGATCAGGCTGTAGCCCATCTTGCGAAGCAGCTTCGAAAGACCGCCGGCCACCTCGGCGAAGAAGGGGTGGACCAGATCGGGAACTACCAGACCGATGGAATGCGTGCGCCCGGTTACCAATGCGCGCGCGGCTAGATTCGGACGGTAGTTCAGCTCCCGCATCCGGTTGCGCACCCTTTCCCTGGTTTCCGGGCTGATATCGGGATGGTCGCGAAGGACCTTGGAGACCGTGCCGATCGAGATCCCAAGTTCCTGGGCGATGTCCTTCATTGTCACGTCCATCACCCAGATTATCGCACGTCCCGCGAGAGTCATCGTAAAAGTCAACGAAATTCACTGGGCGGCACGACAGGATCGGAAGAGAGGTCTAGTGTATTCAACAAGCGAGAGTATGGGGCTGGGAGCCAGACCCGATGGAGCGCGTCGGCGTTTTGGCCTTTGGCTGAAGAATGACGGACTGGGAGTCGCGGGCAAGATCGACTTGCTGCCGGAAACAGAGGATGAGATTTGCGATGGTTGATTTCGAGCTGACTTCGGGGCGAGCCGGCGCCCGGAGCCGGCCGAAGTCCGTAGGCTGCGTGGAGTGCGAATACGCAAACTACCGTGCGAACGTGTGGTAGCCAAAAATCTCGCGGATTGGGAGGAATTTTCAGCAAAATGGCAAGCCGCGCCAATTTGGCAGATATCGTTGGGGTGTAAGCCCTTCGAGGAGTGTAGCTTATGGAGCGCCCCGGAGGTGCCCCCTCGAGAGGGGGACCGAAAGGTAAAATCCTGGATCTCACCCCCTCCGTGCCGCTCAGGATCGTCACGGCGGCCGGCAGTCCCAACTATTATGTGAAAGTTGTCGATTGGGAGACCCATGCTGCCAAACTGGCTTTCTTCGTGCGCTCCGGCGAGGTCGCAACTTTAGAAATCCCCCTCGGTGTTTACGAGCTTCGTTACGCCGCAGGAGAGACTTGGTATGGTAAAGACAACACTTACGACTGCAACCGTGGCAGGCAACTTCAAGCAACAAACGGCAACCGCCCCTGGCCTGATGAGTCAGGCCGAGTACACCGGGCAACGTCAACCGCTCCTCCGCTGCCGGGCGGGACGGAGGCGCAGCCCGCGTGGGCACGGCGGCGGCTCCACATCGTCAGCAGGCTTGCCATCGAGTACCGTGTCCGTGGCACGCACGTCGATCTTGCTGCCGTGCATGACCAAGACGCCTGCCAACTTCAGCCTCGTGATGTAGTCCCTGCGCCATGCTGGCGGTGCCAGTTTTGTCCAGGCGCCAACAATTCCTCATGCCAACCGAAGGCATTGGTGACACGGGAGGACCAGCGCCGGCCGACCAGTGGCTTCCTACGAGCTCTCGTTTGCGCCTGCTTTTCAGATCAAACGGAGCGATGGATTGTCGTGCGCGAACACGCGCAAGCACTTGATCAGAAAGGACTAAAATGACGAACAGCGAAGCTACAACCGCCGCTCAGACCGCCGTCGTTGCGGCACATGCCGACCTCGAAGAAGGGTGCCACCCCAAAGAAAGGCGCGCCCTACAGCCGAAAGCCTGTTAACCCAGTTTGGCTCCGAGTTCGTGACCGATCGCCCGCCTCCCCAAGACGAACCCTGTTACGTAAGGGGAAATGGAGAATCTTCTCTGAGCGGTCTCTCCTGGTGTTAACCAGCGCGAAAATTTGCCGCCGAGCAGGGCGCCCGGGTTTCTGCGCCGCCTTGGAAGCGGGGTCATTCCACTTCGATGATGCCGCGGCGAAACGCCTCCGATACGGCCTGCGCGCGGTCGCTGCAGCCCAGCTTGGCGAAAAGGTTGCTGGCATGAACTCTGACCGTACCTTCGCTGATGGTGAGATCGGCTGCAATTTCCTTATTCGACTTGCCCCGGGCGATCAGGGCCAGAATTTCCAGTTCCCGGGAACTCAGCGGGGCGCGCGGAACGCTTTCCGCCAGTTGGGATGCGATTTCCAGGGGAAGGGGCCGCTGTCCGGCGTGGACGGCGCGGATGGCGTCCACCAGCTCCTGGCCTTTGACATCCTTAATGAAGTAGGCCCTGGCCCCGGCCTTGAAGGCCCGGGAAATGTTCTCGTCCCCGGCGTAGGTGGAGAGCACGATGATGCGCGCGCGCGGAAACTTGCTGATGATGGCGCTGATGGCGCCAATGCCGTTGACGCCCGGAATCCGCAGGTCCATGAGGGTCACGTCGGGCTGGTATTGTTCGAACGCTTCGATGGCCTGCATTCCGTTGGCGGCTTCGGCCACCGCGACCATGTCGGGCTGGCTGTTGATGATGGCCTTGAGCCCGACCCGGACAACGAAATGATCTTCGACGATCATGATTCGAATCTGCGACGGCTGGCTCATAGCTCCGTTCCCTCCCGGCCGCTCAGCGAGAACGGCACGACAATCCGCAATTCGGTTCCCTGGCCCGGCACACTGCGCAGCGTGAAGCGGCCGCCGATTCTTTCGGCGCGCTCGCGCATGACGGTCAGGCCGTAGTGCCCAATCTCCAACGGAAGCGTCCGCCCGGCATCGAAGCCGCGCCCGTTGTCCTGCACCCGCAAGACCAGGTTTTCGAGTTCGTAGCGCAACTCCACCTCGACCGCCTGCGCGTGGGCGTGCTTCATGGCGTTGGTGAGAGCCTCCTGGAAAATGCGCAGGAGGTTTTTCTCTTTCACCGGACTCAACCGCTTCGGCGTGCCGACTACCTTGACGGTGGGCTCGACTCCGGAATTGATCGACATCCGGCGGGCAATGGCCGGCAGCGCTACCGCCAGGTCTTCCCGCTCCAGCTCCTCGGACCGCAGATCCCCTACGGCGCGCCGGACTTCCGCCAGGCTGTACCGCGTCAGGCTGCAGGCTTCATCGAGCCGCTCCCTCAGGCTCTGGGGGATCTCCTCCAGTTGCATGGTCAGCGAATCCAGCTGCAAGGCGATGCCGGCCAGGTTCTGGGTGAAGGTATCGTGAATATCCTGGGAAATGCGGTGGCGCTCCTCCAGCACGGCGGAGTATCGTGCTTTCATCTCATGCATGCGAAGCCGGTAGAAGAGCCAGGCAATGAGCAATAGAACCGTGGCGGCGGCGCCCCAGAACAATCGCGTCTGATAAAATCGCGGCCGCAGCTGGAATCCGTAGGATGCACCCTCCTCATTCCATTGCCCGTCCGCGCTTCCGGCGACCACATGAAAGAGAAACGAGCCGGGAGGCAGATTCGCATAGTACGCGAAGCTTCTATCGCCAGCGTCCACCCAATCGGTATCGAATCCCGCCAGCAGGTACTTGTAACGGATCTTTTCGGGATTCAGATAGCCGAGCGCGGCATAGTTGATCTCAACCTCTCCGGCTCCGACGGGCAGACTGGCTCCGTGCTCCAGCGGCTGCTTGCGCCGGTTCACCGCGACGCTTTCGATATGAACCGGAGGGATGTAGGAATTTGAGGTCAAACGGTTGGGCGCGACGACCACAACACCCTTCAAGGAGCTGAACAACATCAGGCCATCGCTTGTCTTCCAGGCGACAGGCTGATTCCCCACATTGCAGGCACGCGTCTTCATGCCGTCCCTGACGCCGTAACTCACGCACGTGATCTTCCGGATCCTGCCGTTGGCGAAGTCCGCCAGCTCGGCTTTGCTGGTTTTAAAAAGTCCCTGGGCGGAGCTAAACCAGAAGTTACCAAGGCCGTCATCCAGAATGCTATAGACAAAGTCAACCGCCAGGCCCGTCGCCGAAGTGATGGAAACAAACCTCCCGTCCTTGAGCCGGGTCAGCCCGCCGCGAGTGGCGAACCACAGCGTGCCATCGCCGTCCTCGTGTATGGCGTGGACCCGGTTCCCAGCCAGGCCAGCGTCATTGCGATAAGTGGTGAACTTGCCCTGGTCGAACCGGCTCACACCTTCCCCAACGGCGCTGACCCAGAGCGCGCCCTGGCGGTCACGCAGCAAGGCACGAATTCGATTGCCGGCTAATCCGTCCCCGGCGCGGTAATTCAGGAAAGAGCGGCCGGTCCACTGATAGAGCCCATCCCAGTCGGTGCCGACCCACATTCCTCCCGCGGCATCCCCGTATATCACGGTGATGGTTGACGACGGGCGCCAGCCTGGGACACCGGCCAGGCGGCCCCCGTCCAGCAGCAGGAGATCTTTGTCGGCCGCGATCCAGAGCCGACCCCGCGGGTCTTCCGCGAACGAGCGGACGGGCCCGGAACGCCCCGCCGGCAGTTTGACCTGCGAGACCAGGCGGCCATCGCGATAGCGGCCAAAGCCGTTCGACATTCCCATCCAGATATCGCCGTGCCGGTCCTGATAAACGCAGCGGGCGATGTCGTCCGGCGCGCCGGGCGGCGCCGGGAGGGTGGAGATCTGCTTGACGCGGAGGCGGGCCAGTCCGTTGGCCTGGAGTCCGACCCAGATGCTGCCTTCCCGATCTACATGCATACTGTATACGGTGCCGAGGCCGGTCCGCTCATCGTCCAGCAGCAGGCGTTCGAAGCGCCGGTTGCGAAAGCGGTAGATCATTCCTCCCAAGGCGGCCCACACGCCACCCGCGGGGTCCTGATAGAGGGCGGTAACCGGTGTAGGGAGGCCGGGGCGGGGCCGGTACGTGGTGACTTTGCCACGGCTCCAGTTCTCGATCGCCCCTGTGCCGAACCCGATCCAGAGCGAACCGTCCGCGGCGCAGGTGAGTTTTTCGATGGTTCCGTGGCCTTTCTGCCCGAATCCGCCGAGGGGCTCCAAGCGGCCCCCCGAAAAACGGAACACCTCAGAACTGGTTGCCAGGAACGCCTCCTGCGGAGAGCGCGCGCAGATGGTGTCGCGCGGGGCGGTGGCGGATCTGTCCGGCGAGTCGACGCCCAGAAACCGGCCGTGAGAATAACGGCTGAACCCACTCGATGTAGCGATCCAGAGATCTCCGGACGCGTCCTTTTCGATGCGCGTGACAACGTCGTCCGGCAGGCCGTCGGCCGTGGTGAATGTATGGAACCGGCCATCCTGGAAGCGGGTGAGGCCGCCTCCGTAGGTGCCGATCCAAAGGGCGTGCTCATCGTCTTCCTGCAGCGCCCAGACTTCGTTGTCCCGCAGACTACCGGTCTCAACCGTGAATGCCGTGAAACTCTTTCCGTTGAAGCGCACCGCGCCGCCGTCCGTGCCCAACCAGATGTAGCCGTCGTGGGTCTGCGCGATGCTCCTGATTCTGGATTGCGGCAACCCCTCCGCCTCATGCCAGAAGTCGATGCCGTAAGCGGCGGTAGAGGACGCGGCGGCCGGTTCCGCGGCGGCAGCGGGCATCGCTAACCCAGGCCCAACCAGATACCCAATGGCAATGCAGGCGAAACGCAACGCGGGGAACCGGTTCATCTGCGATTTCTCAATTCCCAAGCATAGCGCCAAGAATGCTGCGCCGCAGCTTATGCGAATGGCATAGTCCGGACTATGTGGTTCGTGTAGCGCGCGGTATGGCGGATGACAGATGACAACTACCGGTAGAGGGCAGAGAATGAACGCGATTGCCATTCAGGCCCGTTGGACGGAATCACCGTGAGCGCCCGCAGACGGGGAGATCCCTGGTGAGCAGTAAGGGCTTACGGCGAGAATCCGAATTGAACTGGAGTTGGGAGAAGGAGAATTCCATGGCGAGGCGTACAAGATGTTTGATATTCTGCCTGGCATTGGTGTCGGCGGCAGCCGTGGCACCGGGCCAAGTAGGCGGCACCGGCACCATCCAAGGCACGGTCACGGATCCCTCCGGAGCGGTGGTGGCCGGAGCCTCGGTGATCGCAACCAACCTTGCAACGGGGGTTACTACCGGCCGCAGGACGACTGATGCCGGGTTCTTTGTGCTGGCGCTTCTTCCGGCCGGGGAGTATACCGTAACGGTGCGGGCGAGCGGCTTTCAGTCCTTCGTTCAGGAACATGTGGTGCTGGACGCTCTTCAGGTTATAGGTTTGAGTCCAAAGCTCCAACTCGGGCAGGCCAACCAGTCGATTACGGTGGAGGCCGCCCCCTCGGCGCTGAAGACGGACGATGTCGCCTTGGGCTCCTCCATGGAGAACAATGTCTACGACGCTCTCCCGCTGGCGATGAACGCGGCGGGTTCGCCCCGCGATCCATCGGCGTTCGCCGGGCTGGTCTCGGGCGTTGACAACTACAGCACGCAGGCTGCGGGTCCCTCCACCGGGTCGTTCAACGGCGGACAGACCTATCAGAACGAGGTCTATATCGAGGGCCTGCCGCTGACCAGCGCCGGGACGGAAGCCGATACGCGCAATCTGGCGTTCGGAGTTTCGGTGGAAGCGGTGGAGCAGTTTCAGGTGGAGACGGCCGGCGCCAAAGCCATGTACGAGGGACAAGGCGTAGAGAATTACGTGCTCAAGTCGGGCGGCAACCAGTTCCACGGCGGGGTATTCGAATATTTCCGGAACACCAATTTCGACGCCCGTGGTTTCTTCGCGGCGGTGTTGCCGGTGGACCATCAGAACGAGTTTGGCGCCAACCTGAGCGGGCCCATCCGGAAGAACAAGGTGTTCTTCTTCAGCAACTACGATGGGTATCGCCTGGTATCGGCCACGACGCCTGTCGGTTATCAGAGCATACCAACCATGGCCGAGCGGACGGGCGACTTCAGCGCGTTTCCCCAGATCACTTATGATCCCACGAGCGCCACCGGGACCGCGGCGCGGACGCCATTCCCGAATAACACCATCCCGGTGAGCCGCATCTCCAAGGCTGCCCAATCGTTCCAGTCTTACCTGCCGCCCCCGACTAACGGCAACATCACGAACAACTATCTGGCCATGCTGCCGAGCACGGTCAGTAACAATAGCACCACCGACAAAGTGGACTACAACCTGAGCGATAAGCACCGGATCTTTGCCCTGTTCTCGACGGGTAAGTACGCCTGGCCCACGGTCGGCAGCTTGACGCCGGTCTCCACGTCGACCCTGCCCACACCCTATACGGACGGAAGAAGCGTCATTGAATACTCGACGGTTGGGCAAATACATGACTCTTATACGATCAGCCCGAACCTGGTGAACCAGATCAGCGCATCTTTGAGCCGGCTGTGGATCCCCCTCACGGATCCGACCGCGAACGGAGACTACCCGGCCAAAGCCGGTCTGACGGGTCTGCCCGCCGGTTTCGCCAGCACCGCCTTTCCGGATATCAGCTTCAGCGGCCAAAACGCGCCCGTGAGCTGGGACGGCACCAACGCGCACGTATACAACGAGGCGCAGAACACGCTGGACCTGCAGGACAACGTTTTGTGGGTGAAAGGCAAGCACAATTTCACATTCGGTTTCCAATGGCAGTCGCTGCAGGACAACGAGACTTTCGCTCTGGATGCCGCCTTCTCCTTCAGCAACAATGAGACCGCGCAGTTCGTGAACGGAGCGTTGAGCCCCACCACCGGTCTGGGTTATGCCAGTTATCTGCTGGGCATGGTGGACAGCAGCACCAACACCCAGAATTCGGTAGCCGAAACCGGCGGACGTTACAAGACATACGCATGGTATGTTCAGGACGATTTCAAAGTAAGCTCGCGGCTGGCCCTGAATCTGGGCCTGCGCTGGGATATCTGGAGCCCGTTCTCGGAAGTAGCCAACCGGATGTCCTTCTTCAATCCTGACCTCGCCAATCCGGTGGCGGGGGGAATCCCAGGAGCGCTCCAGTTCGCCGGCAACGGCAACGACAGCTGCCATTGCGCGACCCCGGTAAAGCAGCATGACATCAACCCCGGACCGCGCGTGGGGCTGGCATACCGGCTGGGTGAGAAGACCGTGATTCGAGCGGGGTACAGCATTTTCTACGCGCACGCCGGCGGCGTGGGCGGGCGCACCAACGGGCGCCAGGGACTGAGCCAGGTGGGTTTCAACGGCACCAACGCGCAGTCTTCGGTGGTGACCGGCCAGCCTGCGTATATCTGGGACAACGGCGTGCCGGGGATCGCATACGCCCCTCCCTATATCAACCCGAGTTACGGCATCGGCTACATCATGGCGGCATCCGCGCTCGCAGCCGGGGCGCCGTGGGCCGGACCGTCTACCGCCATCGGCATGACTTATGGCGATCCCAACTTCGGCGGAAAGGCTCCTTACTACGAGGATTATAGCTTCAACCTCCAGCACTCGCTTACCCCTAACCTGATGTTGAGCCTGGCGTATAGCGCGAGCGCGGGCCACTGGCTGCCGGGTGCGGGAGTGGCCGGCCCCATGACCAACCAGATTCCAGTGATGTATCTTCCGCTGCAAGGGCTTCTGAGCTCGACCCTGAACGCGACCTCCCTGGCACAGGTTCAGGCGCTGTTCCCCGGTTTCAACATTCCCTTCCCGAACTTCTCGGGGACGGTGGCCCAGGCGCTCAAACCCTTTCCGCAGTACGGGAGCATCTCCGATCCCTGGCTGGACGTCGGCAACTCCACTTATCAGTCGATGCAACTCTCGCTTACGCGGAGGCTGTCCCATGGACTAACCTTCATGTTCAATTACACCTACAGCAAAGAGTTGGACGATCTGGTGGGCGTACGCGACCCGAATAAGGACTTCCTGGAAAAAGGACCGGGCACGATCGATCACCCGACCGTGCTCAGCGCGACGTTTGTCTATCAGCTGCCCTTCGGAACCGGCCACGCCCTGAACACCGGATCTCACGCGCTAAACGCCATCATTAGCCACTGGCAGCTTTCCGGAATCTTCACTTACGCCGGGGGCGCGCCCTTATCGATCACAGGGTCGTGCACCGGTGGGGGGATTATCGACGCGTCCTGCTATCCGAATTATGCATCCGGCTTTTCGGGAAGCGTGTGGCAGAACGGCACGCCGGGGACGGGGAATATCACTACAACCTCCTATCTGAACAAGGCGGCCTTTGTGGACGCGGTGGCTTACACGGAAGGCAACATTGCACGCTCGGCGCCGCTGGGGTTGTTCGCGCCGCACAACGCGGATATGGATGTGACCGTCCGAAAGGAGTTCGCGATTAGGGAAAGGTTGCGGGTGGCGCTGCAGGTGGACGCGTTTAATGTCAACAACGCCGTGCACTTCGCCGCTCCGGGAACGGGCATCGACTCCGCCACCTTCGGTATTTTCACTTCCATGGCGAATTCGCCTCGCAAGCTTCAGTTCGGCGCCAGGATCACTTTTTAGCGGCGGAACGGGAAAGGCGGACGGACCACGCCGGCAGGATGATCGATGATGAAGACTGGCATGCGACGCAGAACTTTTCTTTCCACCACGACCGTCACCGGGCTGGGCCTGGCGGCTGCGAGCCAGGCGGTCGCGGACCAGAGCGGACCGGCAAACCAGCCGGTGCAGGCGTTTATTCACTGGCTGGGTGGAACCCCGCCGCCCGCGGAGACCGGCGTCAGTTGGGGAGTGCCGTGGCCGCGCGGTTCCGTTCCCCAGGAACAGGGTTTTACATTGACGGCTGCCGACGGCCGGGTGATGCCGCTGCAGACCTGGCCGATGGCTTACTGGCCGGATGGCTCGCTGAAGTGGAGCGGCATGGCGACCGTGGCAGTGCCCGGCGCCGCCGGACCGTTCCGCCTGGCGCCGGGCGGTTCCCCGGGCAGCGCCGTGCATGCGGCGGTCCGTGTGCGGCAAACTGCAGAGGCAGTCGAGGTCGACACAGGCCGGGTGCAATGCCGCGTGCCGCGACAGGGGGCCGCGTTCCTCGATTCGGTGCATGTGGAAGGACGGATGGTGGCGCGCCAGGGCCGCCTGGTGTGCACGCTGGAAGATCGCTCGACCCCCGACGTGGTTCGACTGGAGCACTTCGAGAGCTCGGTTCAAAACGTGACGGTGGAGCAGAGCGGTCCGGTGCGCGCCGTGGTCCGGGTGGGAGGTGTGCACAAGGCGCAGGGGGGGAGCCGCGAGTGGCTGCCCTTCACGGTGCGGCTGTATTTCTACACCGGCCAGGCGGCGGTGCGCATGGTGCACAGCGTGGTTTTCGACGGGGATCAGGAGAAGGATTTCATCCGCGGGCTGGGCGTGGCCTTCTCCGTGCCGATGCGCGAGCAGGTTCACAATCGGCATGTGCGGTTTGGGGGCGAGGGCGCGGGCTTGTGGTCGGAACCTCTGCAACCCGCGACTGGCGCTCGCAGGCTGGCAGCGCCCGGATCTCCTCCTCCCGCGCCGGGCACGCTTCCAGCCGGCGACCTCTATAGTAAGCAGATTGCCGGCCAGCGCATTCCCAACAAGGAAGAGTTCGACCTACAGGCGCAATCCCTGTTGAGTAATTGGGCCGTGTGGGACTCTTACAAGCTGGCGCAACTCACCGCCGATGGTTTCCAGATTCAAAAACGCACCAATCCACAAAGCTGCTGGGTGGCAGCGGGTGCCGGGAAGCGCGCTTCGGGGTTGGTCTTCGCCGGAGACGTGGGCGGGGGAATGGCGGTAGCGGTGAAAAATTTCTGGCAGTCGTATCCCGCGTCGCTGGAGGTTTCGAATGCCACCATGGAAACCGCGGACCTGCGGGTCTGGCTCTGGTCGCCCGAGGCGCAGGCCATGGATCTGCGCCATTACGATACGAAAAACCACACCCTGGAGGCCAGCTACGAAGACGTGCAGCCGGGCTTCAGCACCGCGCATGGCATCGGCCGCACCAGTGAACTGACGCTGTACCCCAGCTCCGCTGTGCCGGCCAAGGAGGAAACCGCCAGCCAGGCGCGCATGAGTGCGCAACCGCCGCTGCTGGTATGCACGCCCGAATATTATCATTCGGTTTCGGCGTTCGGCGTCTGGAGCCTACCCGGCCGCGTGACGCCGTGGCAACGCGCGGTCGAGGAGCAACTCGCGAGCGCTCTGGATCTGTACCAGAAGGAGATCGAACAGCGGCGCTGGTACGGCTTTTGGGACTACGGCGACGTGATGCACGCGTACGATCCCGCGCGCCATACCTGGCGCTACGATATTGGAGGCTACGCCTGGGATAACACCGAACTGGGGACGGACCTGTGGCTGTGGTACAGCTTCCTGCGCACCGGGCGGGCCGATATCTTCCGCATGGCGGAGGCGATGACCCGGCACACCAGCGAGGTGGACACTTATCATTTGGGAAGATTCGCCGGACTGGGTTCGCGTCACAACGTGCGGCACTGGGGCTGCGGGGCCAAGGAAGCTCGCATCAGCCAGGCCGCGTTCCGCCGCTTCCATTATTATCTGACCACCGACGAGCGCACCGGCGACATCATGCGCGCGGTGGTGGACGTGGATTATAAGGTCACCGAAATCGACCCCATGCGCCTGGCTTCACCGCGGACCGGTGCCATTCCGTACCCGGGCCGCATGCGCGGCGGCCCGGACTGGCTGGCGTGCGTGGGCAACTGGATGACCGAGTGGGAACGGACCGGCGAGAGCAAGTATCGCGACAAGATCCTCACCGGAATGGACTGCATCGCCAAAATGCCTTTCGGTTTCATGACCGGTCCCAACACCTTATATGGTTACGATCCGAAAACCGGGAAACTTTACCCGCTGGCGCCGGACGGGTTCGGTATTTACAATCTGCAGGTGATTCAGGGTGGCGCCGAGGTGGCTTTCGAGCTGAACCAGTTGATCGATCATCCCGGGTGGCAGAAGGCTTTTCTGCAATACTGCCGACTGACCGGCGCGCCCAGGGACGTGGTAGCGCGGGACATGGCGACCGGCGCGGAGGGTGCGGACGGCGCCTACGCCGGCGCGGGGCGCCTGGCGGCCTACGCCTTCTGGAGAACCAAAAACTCCACCTTCCTCGCGCAGGCCGTAAGCCAATTGGGGCGGAGAGCCTTTCCAGCCCTCCCCGGCGGGCCGTATGCCACCCGCCGCGTGGCCGGTCCCGACGCGCTCCACCCCATCGACGAGGCCCCGGCTGTCTCCACCAATAGCACGGCGCAATCATCCCTTACGGCGATACAGGTACTGGAGCTATGCAAAGATCGACTGCCCGCCGAATTGCTTCCGCCCGCGCCGCCAGGCCCCAGCCGGCGCGGTTAGCCGCGCGCGACGGAGCGCCGCGCGTCTACCGCACCGAGACATCCCAGATTTTCTCACGGCGCGACTTTCCCTGTAGGCCCTCCACTTCCAGCAGCACGGTATAGTCTTTGCCTGCACGGTACTGGTGAATCGGATTTGGCTCCGACGAGGTTGTTCCGTCGCCGAAATTCCACTTCCAGGAACTCACTTGGCCCGTGGTTTCGTCGTGGAACGCCACCACGCGGCGGGATGCATCGATTACCTGGAACGACCAGTTGGCCTCGAATTTGCGAAACTGCGGCTCCAGCGGCATCAGCCGGAAAGCCACCAGCTCGTCGGCTTTGCCGTACATTTCGTGATGCCGGGAGAGGTTCCAGAAGGCGTGGGTCTCGCTGGCGGCGTCGTCGTAATCTAACACGGCCCACGCCATGCCGATGAGTTTGTTTTCCGTCAGCACCGATTCCACCGCGCGCTGCGGCCCTTCGCATCCGGCGTAGTCGAAGGGCGTGATCCAGAATTCCAGGGTGAGCTTCCCCGATTCGCCGGGTTTGAAATCGTAATGGTATGCCGCGTTGGCGTACGGCAAGTTCTTCACGTACGAATTGCATCCCCAAGCCAAGGCCCAGTCCTTTCCTACGGCCGGGGTCATGATGTGGTAGTTCTGTGCGTGTACGCCATGCATGGAGAAGTGCGCGTCGCGCTCGCTTAGTTCCCTGGTGGGCTGGAAGCGTTCGATCAGTGGTCCGCCCGAGAGATCGCCATCCACCACGAGTTCGAAAATGTCATTGTGCAATCCGGGCTGCACGAAGTCCCAGTAATTGTCATACGCCTCATACAGGAAATAGAGGCGGTTCAGGCCTTTCACCCAACCGACCTTCACCTTTACATCCAGGTCCTTCGGGTCCGGCTTGCGGCCGGGGTGCGTGTCGTCCACCAACTGGTCCATGCCGATGGCGTAATCGTCGGGCACCATCTTCCAATCGTCCGCGTTTCCGTCGATGCGGGGGATCTGATCGGCGGGGAACTGGAAGATCTTGAAGACCACGCCGGGGCGGTCCAACGCCAGCGCGGGCGCCAGCAATAGGATGCCGAGCAGGAAAATTCGCTTCATCGCAAACCTCAACGAATCAGAATGGCCTCGTCGCGCTCCGGATGGGCGGCGTCGCCAGTTAACCGCGAAATTGCCAGGTTCGCTGTCCGTTCCGCTTCCAGCGTGTAGGTGAAATAGTCGGGCCGGTTTTTGCCCCAGGCCACACTGCAATCGCGCAAGGTCACGCCGTCGGCGCAGCGAATGTGGATGGCCGGGGTGCGATGCGGCTCCAGCGGCGCGACTGCCGCCGTCGGCCGGTTGTCGAACTCTGGGCCCGGGTAAGCCGTCCAGCGGTCTAGCGTCAGGTCGAGCTTTTCGAGAGTCACGGCGCGGATCGGGTTTTCCGGCCCGCCCTGGATGCGCACGCTGTTTTCCGCGCGCGCGGTCACATTGTGCAGGCTCACATCGTGGATTGCCCCCACCTTCGCCCCCCGGCTCCCGCGGGATCGCAGTCAGCGAGATCGCTTCGCCGCGGCCCCACCACGGCGCCGCCTGGTATTGCGAAGTGAATTGGATGTCGCTGAAGCGGATGTTGTAGACGTTCCCTTCGTCGCGCAACTGAATGGTCAAGGCCCCGGCAGCACGAATCGGCACGGCAGCGCTCGAAGCGGATGTCGTGCACGTCGTCGACGGTTTCGGTGCCGATTTTCAGTGCCGAGTCCTTCGTGCGGATCACGCAGTCCTTAACCGTAATGTTCGCCGAAGGACCGTAGTTCTCCGTTTGACGCGTAGCCTTCACCACGATCGCGTCGTCACCGCAGACGATGTCGCAATTGCGGATCTCCACGTCGCGGCAATGATCGGGGTCGATGCCGTCGCAATTCGGAACGTCGAGCTGATTCCGGATCTTGATGCCGTCGACCAGCACGTGCTCGCAGCCCAGCATGTGCAGTCCCCAGAAGGGCGCCTGGCCGAAACTGATATCGCGAATCTCCAGCCCCTGGCACCTTGTCAGAACGAAGATCTTCGGGCGGAACGGTCCGAACTGCCAGATCTCGCCCTCGCGGTCGAAACCGGTCATGAACTCCAGCGCGCGCCCGTTGATGCGGCCGGTACCGGTGAACTTCAAGTTGCGGGCGCCGTTACAGGTGAGGATTCCGTCGGCACCGGCCGGGTAGTGCGCCTGGTCCGTGCTCGCCAGCAGTTCGGCATCGTCGGCCAGGTGGAACTCGATGCCGCTTCGCAGCACCAGGGTGCTGACCAGATACTTCCTGCCGCCGCGAATGAGCACCTTCCCGCCGCCCGCTGCTGCCGCGGCGTCGATGGCTCGCTGGATGGCAGGAGTGTCAAGTGTCTTGCCGTCTCCCGTGGCACCAAATCTCCGCGTATCGAAAACCTGGCCCTGACCGCGCAATGGCTGAAATAACGCCAGTGCTGCGCCGCCCATTAGTCCTCGCCGGGTGATTGACGGCCCGACCGGAAGAGAATTGCCATTCATAATACACGCAACTTAGGTCCGGGAGAAACGTCCGTTCGATGACCTAAGGCCAGAGAGAAGTATAACATCCGAAATTGCGTATTGATGCCCGGCGGGCCCGAACGTCTTGCAAAAAAAGGCTGGCGCGACAGTGTTGCCGCGCGTCCGGCCGTGGCAGGTCAAGTGTTACCGAGGCAGGCTGGAGGAAGGTGCGCCTAGTCAGAATTCGCTTTCGCTACGGATCACGCTTGTTGGAATATCAGCTTCGGCTGCGGCAGAAATCGCTTGTGCTCGATGTGTGCTGTGATGGCGGGGAGGCTACGGACCCGAACTTCGGCCGGGTGGCCGGAGTTGAGCATCCCAAGCTGTTTCTGGTGCCCTACATCAGCTATCGGCCGCTCAACCCCCACATCCTGATGTCGGGCGATTCCGGCCATCCGGTGTTGCAGCCTTCGTTCGAGAGTCGTAAATGGAGTGCCGGTGGAGACCACCATCCCGGCGGTCACCAGACCGGAGTCGAGAGCCGCGCTGACTTCCGGCCGATAGCCGGCGTGGCCCAGGGGAATCCGTCTACGGCGCCTTTTGGGCCTCGTTGGATGAGCCTTGATCGAGCTTCGTGACACCGACGATCACGGTCTCCACGGGGACGCCTTTCGCGATCCTGGATCGCAGGTTGCACTTGAACGCCTCGCAAATCCATCCGGGCCACGCCGGTTTGTTAGTGCGGTTAGCGTCTCGGGCCGGCAGACGAACTCGACGGCTGCTTGTGTGCCCATGGTTGAGTTGCCTGCCAATACCAGCATCCAATGCTGCGGTCGGATCCCGTTCACAAGCGTGATCCCCCTTTCGGTCGCCCCCGCGAATATCGCGATATCGCGCGGGGGCAGAATACGCCTCAGGTCCACGTTCTCCGCCACACCGCCGACGAAGATGACATCGCGATCCTGAATTTCATCGAACGAAAGCAATCGCGCGCGCTTCACTTGAACGGTGCGGTTGAGGCGGGCGAACATCAGACTGATCTCGTGCACGCCGACCACCTCCCCGACCCCGGTATAGAAATCGGTCACTGGCTGATCCGTGTCCTCACCCGGCCCCAGCCGGCATGGATTCCGATTCTCGCCCTGCTCAGTAGCTACGCCAGGAGAATTGTCTCATCAATCCTCGGCACTGAGGGGCAGCCCCTCACGTTGGAGATTAGGCCGCCCTGAGGAAGTGATAGGAGCTAAGATCTCTGCAAGGGCGAAACGCCCGTTTGGAACGTCAGGAGAATCACGGTGCTTCAGAAGCCAGACGTATCACGCCGGACTTTTATCACCCGGTCGACATCGGCCACAGCGGCGGTCGCCGCGGGTAGCCTGGTCACCAACGCCGACTTGGAAGACCTCAGCGCCCAGGTGAACACGAATTCGGGCCCCTCGGCCTTGCGGATCACCGACATGCGGATTGCCCATTCGGACCGGTCCATGCTCATGCGCCTCGATACCAACCAGGGCATTTCCGGATATGGCGAGATCCGGTACGATTGCAGCAAAGCGCACGGCCTGATCCTGAAGAGCCGCATCATCGGAATGAACCCGTGCAACGTGGCGGAGATCTTCCGCAAGATCAAAAAGCACGGGGGATTCGGCTGCGACGGCGGCGGTGTCTCTGCGGTCGAAGTTGCCTGCTTCGACCTGGCCGGCAAGGCTTGGGGTGTGCCGGTGTGGCAGATGCTCGGCGGCAAGATGCGCGACCGCGTGCGCCTGTACTGCGACACCACCAGCAGGCCGACCGGGGAGACCATGGGGAATCACTTGAAAGAACGGATCGCGGCCGGCTGGACCTTCTGCAAGATGGACCTGCACGCCGGCGGCGAAGACGAGGTCACGCACACACAGGGGAGCACGGTGGGAATGTATACGCGCCCGGCCCCCGACCCGAGGGCCAACCGGCCGGTGTGGGGCGGCTTCGCCGATTCCAGACCGCGCTCACCCGACGCCAAGATTCCGATGGGCGCCTATAATCCCTACGGCGAGCACCTGTTCACCTCGACATTTTTCACCGACAAAGGACTGGATTGGCTGGCGGACTACTGTGAAACCGTGCGCAGCATTGTGGGCTATGAAATTCCCATCGCCACGGATCACTACGGCCACTTTCCCATTGAAACCTTCATCAAGTTCGCGCGCAGACTGGATAAGTACAACCTGGCATGGTACGAAGACGTGGTGCCGTGGTTCTACCCCGACCACCTCCGCAGACTCAAGGAGGCCTGCACCACGCCTATCTGCACCGGCGAGGACGTTTACCTGGCCGAGGGCTTCCGGGACCTGTTAGAAAAGCAGGCAATCTCCGTCATCCACCCGGATCTGGCCAACGTCGGCGGCATTCTCGAGACCAAAAAGGCGATCGACCTGGCCACGCAATACGGAGTTGCGTCCTGCATTCACAATAACAACGGCCCGATTACGCTGTTTGCCAGTGCGCATGCCGCCGCCGCCGGCGACCAGTTTCTGGCATGCGAGTATCACGCCGCCGATGTTCCGCATTTCCTCGACCGGGTGAGAAGAACGGACAAGCCGCACGACCCCATCATCGACCGGGGGTACTTCGAGGTGCCGAACGGCCCGGGCCTAGGCCTGGAGATCAACATGGACGTTCTCAGGGCGAATATTCATGAAGGCGGGTTCTTCGAGCCCACCACGCAATGGGACGATGAGATGTCGTTTGACGGCCATATGTGATTGCCGCTCTTCCGCCGAGAGCCTTGGCCTGAGCGCTTCCTGCGGGCGCGCCGAGGCTCTCTCATCGCCTGACCTGTCACCGTCGAGGAGCCGTTTAAGACGAGCACGTTACTTCTGCTTCCCCAGTTGCTCCTTCATGTTGGCGTCGTATTCCTTCTTCAACGCCGGATCGTGCAGGCTGCCGCTGCCGTACACGTCGGTGGACTTGTACTGGCCCGTCTTGAACTTGGTCTTGACCCAATCGTCGTGGATGTGGGTGGTCCGGGCGGCCTCGATCAACCGCTCGACGGCTTGCGGCGGGATGAAATTCACCCCCTCGCGGTCGCCGAAGACGAGGTCGCCCGGCATGACAGTCGCTTTGCCAATTCGAACGGGAACGTTGATGCCGGTAGTCATATGGTGGCCGATTCCGGGCATCGCGCCGCGGAAATATCCCGGCATGTCGAACTCGGCGATGCCCTCCAGGTCGCGGACCGCGCCGTCAATGACGAAGCCGGTTCCGGTTTTCTTCCAGATGTAGAAGGCGAGGTTGTCACCGATGATGCCGCCCAGATCGAGACCGCCGCCGGCGTCGACCACAAGCACATCGCCGGGTTGCAGCATATCCAGGGCGGACTGATGACTGAGCTGGACCACGTTCCCTTTCTGCTTCCACTCCAATTGGTCCACGTTGAAGATCTCGAGGCGCGTGGGCATCAACTGCAGCGTGAAGGCGCGCCCGATGAGCTTCTTCCCCGGGTGGAGGATTTGCCACCCGTCCGTGTAGGTCACAGCCGGCCCGCTCCCGAAAAGACGGGGGCTGAGTTCGCCGACCGGCTGGCCTGCGCTCATGACTTCCTCCGAGGACATGTCCCGGAATTGCTCCAGAAGCGCGTCCGGAATCCTAGGTCGGCCGTCGGGGAAGCGGCCATAGGGATTTTGGGCGGTGTACTTGATCAGTTCTTCTCGGGTCAGGTTGTTGATCTGCCCCCGCGCGTCTAGGGCCACAAAAAGCACCAGCGCGCAAACAGCGGCCGACGCCAATCTGGATATGATCATTTTATTCTCCTGAAATCAGAAAGCCGCAATCCTCATTCTAGCTCCGGCTCCCAGCGGGTATGCACCGGCTCGATCGAACGGCACTGGCGGGCGGATTGGGTCAAAGAGATAGCGGGAGTAAGCGGAGAGGGATGAGCTCAATATCCCAGTCAGGGCCTCGTCGGCCGATATCCGCTTGGACAGGACCATTGACCTGACCGGGAACTGGTGTCAGTTTTCTTCCGCGGTGAGGCCACTCCGAAGCCTTGTGTCGAACAACGCCGGGCGGTATCTTGTTGCACATGAAACTTCGGTACGTGCTGCCCTGCGCCCTCGTGCTGTTCGGGATCGGCATGGCAAATGCGCAGTCCGCTTCCCCTTCTTCCATTCCGCACATCGAGAAGCGCGGCAAGGCCACCCAGTTGATTGTGGATGGCCGGCCGTTCCTGATTTTGGCCGGCGAGCTGACCAATTCGGCATCCTCCAGCATGGAGTACATGGCGCCCTACTGGCCCAAGTTGGCCGCGGCCAACATGAACACCGTGCTGGCGGCAGTGACCTGGGAACTGGTCGAACCGGAACCCGGCAAGTTCGACTTCGCGCTGGTGGATGGCGCCATCCGCGAGGCCCGCAGAAACCACTTGCGCCTGATCTTCCTGTGGTTCGGGAGCTGGAAAAACGGCGAATCGACCTACACGCCCCTGTGGGTGAAGAAGAATCCGAAGCAATACCCGCTGTTTCTGGCGGAGAACGGGCAGGTGATCACCTATCTTTCGGTCTTCAAGGAAGCCAACTGGGACGCCGACGCCCGCGCTTTCGCCGCGCTGATGCGCCACATCCGCGAGGTGGACAGTGAAGCTCACACGGTGATCATGATGCAGGTGGAGAACGAGGTGGGTTGCCCGGGAGCTACGCGCGACCAGGTGCCGGAGGCCAAAGCCGCGTTTAATGCTCCGGTTCCTAAGCAGCTCATGGATTACATGGTCAGGAACAAGGAGAACCTGGTTTCCGAGTTCCGCCAGTATTGGGAAGCAGCCGGAGGCAAGACTTCCGGAACGTGGGCGGAAGTGTTCGGCGACCGCCCCATGACCAACGAGATCTTCATGGCCTGGTACTACGCGCGGTACGTCGACAAAGTGGCGAAAGCCGGCAAAACCGAGTATCCGCTGCCTATGTTTATCAACGTGGACCTGGGGGAAGCCATCGGCCAATACTCCAGCGGCGGCGCTCTGCCCATCAAGTTGAATGTGTGGCAGCAGGGCGCGCCGGGCATCGATATTATCGCGCCCGATATCTATCTCCCCGACTTCGCGGAATGGTGCGCGCGCTACGACCGGTCCGGGAACCCGCTGTGGATTCCGGAAACGCGTGGGGATGCGGCGAACGCGTTTTACGCGATCGGGAACCATGCGGCAATGGGGATTTCGCCCTTCGGCATCGAACGCCAGGCGGACGCTGCCACGCCCTTGGCGCAGGCGTACGGATTGCTGGCCCAGGCCGCCCCGGAGATTCTGGAAGCGCAGGCCAAAGGTACCATCAAAGCGGTTTCGCTGAACGCCCAGCACCCCACGGAATCGGTGCAGTTGGGCAACTATACGCTGGCATTCTCGGTGGGGAGGATGCGGCGGCCGGCACCGGCACTGGCGGCCGCGGGTGGTAATGCGCCGACGTCCGCATACGCCATCGTAATCAGCACCAAACCCGCCGATTACACGATCCTGGGCAGCGGGGTGCAAGCTACATTCAATGGTCCCGGGGGGTCGGCGGCCGCGGTGGCCACGCTGGAAGAAGGCACGTACGTGGACGGACGCTGGGTTCCGGGGCGCCGACTAAACGGCGACGACATCATGTTGAATTACGATGCTCCGAACAAGGCCATCGAGAACGAGTCCGGGCAGGGTTTTCGCCTGGCCGCCGGCGCTCCCAGGGCGCTTCATTTGCAGATTTACACGTACTGATCCGCTTGGCCTGCCATCAATGCGGTGGGTGCGGGAATGCGCGGCGGCCATGTGGATGGGCTAATCTCCAACTCGCTGCGGCCGGTCGCGAGGATTGAGAGTAGCGGCTCTGATTCGTGCGATTAGAGCTACAATCGAGGCTACCCGGGACGGACGATCTGGCTTACTGGTGCGCCCAGAAGAGAACAGTGGGTGGTGGAGGACGAGAAGTCAACCGGGTGGTGGGCGCTTCCCGGCCGGCATCAAGGTGCAGCGGACGATTAGCGTGAAAGGAGAAGGCATATGAAACCCTGTCGATTGAAAGATTTGAGCCGGCGCGCGATGCTCTGCCAGACCGCCGTCGCCAGCGGTTTGGGCGGTATCTTTTCGATGATCGCTTCGGGCCAGCAGGGCACGCCTAATCGGGTGCCCACCGGCGGTCCGGGAGCGCCCGCGCCGCCCGGAGCCGGACGCGGCACGGCGGTGCATTACGGGCCCATTAATAAGTACTCATCACCGAGCGATCTGAAGATCACGGACATACGGGCCCTGAGGATCGCGGCCAACTTCGACTACCCCGTCATCAAGATTTACACCAACCAGGGTGTCTACGGCTTGGGCGAAGTGCGCGATGCCGGCAACGAGAACCTGGCTTTGGCGATGAAGCCGCTCCTGGTCGGGAAGAACCCTCTGAACATATCCGGGATGCTGCAAACCGTCCGTCCCTACGCGGGCCCCGGTCGACAGGGCGGCGGCTTTAGCGCCATCGATATAGCCCTGCACGATATTACCGGCAAGGTATTCGGTGTGCCGGTCTGGCGGTTGCTGGGCGATAAGAAACGCGACCGCGTGCGCATGTATTGCGACACCACCGGGACGCCCGACCCCAAGAAGTACGGGGAACGCATGGTGGAGCGCATGAAGAAGGGTTTCACCTTTTTCAAGATGGATGTCACCACGCACTTTGTGGGCGGCCAACCAGGCAATCTCGATACCGAAGGCGTTCCGACGGACAAAGGCCTGGAATACGGAGGCGAATTGATCGGCGCGGTGCGCGACGCCATCGGTTGGGATAAGCCGCTCGCGGTGGATGCCTCCAGCCTCAGGTGCGGAACGGTTCCCGACGGCATTCGAGCCGCCAGGGCGTTCGAGAAATACCGCCTCTCCTGGCTGGAGGATCTGTTCTACACCGGCGGCTTCTGGCGATGGAAGGACTTCAAGGAGATCAAGGCCCATACCAGCACCCCGCTGCTCACGGGCGAGGATGCATTCGGACTGGAGGAAGGATTCCAGCCGCTGATCGACAATCGGGCCATCGATATTATCCATGCGGATCACGGCACTTCCGGAGGATGCCGCGAGACCAAGAGGATTGCCGACTACGCCTATGACCGCGAGCGCATCCCGACGGCCATTCACATGGCGGGATCGCCGCTAGCCACCATTGCCGCCGTGCATACGGCCGCCACCTTGGATTCCTTCGTGGCCATGGAATGTCATGCGGTGGATTTCCTCTTCTGGTGGTCGCAACTGGTTACGGGCGTACCGCAGCCGATCATCAAAGACGGCTACATAGCGGTTCCCGACGCCCCGGGGCTTGGCGTGGAACTGAACGAAGCGGTGGTGAAAGAGCATCTCCGGGTGCCCGGCTACTTCGACCCGACGACGAAATGGGACGACAGCATCACCGGCCGCGGGCGCGGCGGCCCCTGGCCGCACTTCAACGTCGACGGCGTCTGGGTGAACGAGGCCACCTCGGACTATTGAACCATCACGTTGCTTCCGTCATTTGCGCAAGGCCATCTGCATCCCGATGCCGATAACGAAATCACGTTCGAGATAGAGGTTCGGCCAGCATCCAGGTCGACGATGAATTGAGGTATCAGAGCACGGGTCCGGCGTAGTGTAAGTGAAGCCTTCGTGAGTGTACGTACTCTCGGTTAGGCATAGCTCCCCGTCGCAACGGCCTCCACCAAAACTCTTATTCGTACCGATAGACGACCACGCGGAGAATCGTATTCGGCCGGAGCGTCAGGATTTGGCCCTGGCCGATATCGTCGCCGCCGAGTTGCCGCACCACCACCCACTTGCCGTCGACAAACTTGCCTTCCTGCACGATGCCGAGTCCGACCGTCGCCGGCCCCGGCGTGTTCGCCGTGAACCCGATCCGCAATCCGCCGCCGCCCATATAGTATTCATCCGGTCCTGCCGCGATCAGGATCGCGGCCGCCTGCATGGGAGCCTGCGCTGCGCTTCCACGGCCCAGTTGACCGGCGGGCACCGCCGGAGCCTGCCCCCGCACCGCTTTCGGCTCAGGGGCGATCGGCACCCGGCCTCTTCCCGTATAGGTGAGCTCCAGCATGTAGTTCCCCAAACGCAACCCGCTTCGGCGCGTCGCCCTGGTCCATTCGCACACTCGTGATGGATTCCTTGCCCTGGTGCGCCGCAATCATCGGCGCCATCTGCGAAACCAGGCGGTAGATTGCGGCCAAATCGCTGTCCGCGCTTACGCTCCTCTCGATCGCAAAGGGCGAATAGCCGATGGCCCCGTACTTGCCGAACGCCGTCAGGACGTTGCCCGCGTTCGCCCCCGTTTCCGGGATGAAGAGCGGGTTGCCGTTGCGCGTGAAGCGGTCGCAAACCTCGTCGAAATACTGCAGGTAAAGATCCGGCGCGAGGATGTCGATTGCGGGCGCGCCGGCGCGCCACACGTCGTGCACCTGCGGCAGGGGGCCGCCGCTCGGATACGTCCCCGGCCACGCCATATTCGGTTGCTGCAGCCATCCGTTCACGTACATCGGAATGTTGTATTCCGCTTTGCCCTCCGTGACTATCTTGCCCACGTAGCGGGCATATTGCCACGCCATGAAGATCTCGTCCACCGGCCAGTGCAGTTTCCGCCAGCCCGTCTGGTACTCCTCCTGGCTCAGCGGAGGACTATTGGTCTGGATCGGCATATCCACGCTGTCGGGTTTGCCCGGGCCGAAGACCTCTTCCCACGTTCCCGACGTCTTAAAGCCATTCGCCCCCCACACCTCGCGGAGTTCCGGGGCCAGCGTATCTTTGTGCTTCTGCAGGTAATCCATCAGGTCCTTCGGCACTGGTCCGGCAAACGCCCTGTTGGCCGCCTCCGAGCGGTCGCGCGAGTCGCGCAGCACGCCCACTTCGTTCTCCACCTGCATCATCAGCACGGTGTGCTGCTGCCCATCGGTCTCCTTGATATGCCGCATCAGGGCGCGAAAAGCGCGCGCGTCCGCGTCGCGGCTGGCATCGCCAAAAGTGCTGAGCAACTCAATGCTCTTGCCCCCTTTGATCTTGATCCGCGGGAATCGTCTGTAGTCCTGCTTCACCCAGAGCGGAGGATAACTCGAAAGACCGTTCTTCCAACTGCCGAACCACAGGAACACCAGTTTCAGATTATTGCGCCGCGCCTCCTGGATGAGGCCATCGACCAGGGCGAAATCGAAGTGGCCTTCCTCCGGCTCCACCTGCGCCCACGATACCGCCGCCAGCACGCAGTTCAGATTGCCCGCCACCAGCCGGGACCAGATCGGCTGCATATTTTCCAGGCTGCTGGCGGTGTTGTTGCCCAATTCTCCCGTGAGGGCAAGGAACGGTTTGCCGTCGACGATCAACTGCGTCGCGGACTCCTTGCTTCCGCAGATGCGGGATACCCGAGGGCGGTCTGTCGCATAGGCCTGGACCGCAATCGCACTGGCGCAGCATGCCAGTGCGACGCACGAAAACATTGTCGGTTTCATATTTGACCTGCCTCCAGAGCGAAGGTAATGCGGCAGCCGCAACCTCGCTACTCGAACTTCATCGGGACGGAAATATCCCAACCGGCCTTGATCAACTGCTCGACATTCTTGACCACGGTCCCGTTCCACTTGACGTTCTTAAACACGATCGGACCGACGTTCGTCCCCGAAATCTTCGCGGGCCGGCTCGGCGTATAGAAGGTGCAGTTCTCGAACACGAAGTTGGTTAGCGGGGAATCGCCGCCATCAATGTAGATCTGCCCGCCGTCATGCTCCCACGTGCAGTTGATGAAACGGAAATCGTCCAATGCCTGCCGGCTGCTCGCCCGCGTGGGATAACCTCGTCCAGTAAAATAAGCCGGTGTGAATTGAATCCAGATGGCAAACTTATTCTGCGTAGACGACGAAGTTCACGTCTTCGAAGCGCACGTGCCGGGCGGCCGGGATGGCTCCGTACCCAAGCACCAGTCCGGAACTGTACCCGTAATCCACATATCCCTTCACCACCACGTCTTCGAGACCGGCTCCCGCGCCTCCATAGAAGGCAAACGCGTCGTCCATGGTCATCGAGAACCCATTCTCGATCAGGATATGTTTGCTGCCTCCGGTAACGTCATAAGCGTCGTCGTGGTACTGCTGCTTGCGGTTGATGAGTTTGATGTTCCGGCTGGTGAAACCGTCGGTGTTGCTGACGGTCACGGTCCAATAGGAGGACCGCAGCAGGAACAGATCCTCGAGGGTGATATTCTTGCAGTTATTGACGATATAGCCCTTGATGCCATTCCCATGAGGGTCGTTCACCAGGCCTTCCGGAGTTCTGGCGCGCCCGTCCCCGGTGTCGGGTTGGACGTCGTGCCACAGCCAGGGATAGCCTTGCATGTCCACGGTCCCCCGGCCCGTCAGTCCAGCATTCTCGACATTATTAAAGACAAACAGCGCCCGCTGCACCCTTCCCGGGCCTCCCGTCGTCCCGGGCGGCAAGACGTAGTCCGCGCTCTTAGTGGACCCTTTGATCACGGCGCCGGCCTCGACGTAAAACTTGACGTTGCTCTTCATCATCACCAGGCCGGTCAAGTAAACGCCGCCCTTGGGGAAAAACAGCACGCCGCCCCCAGGTCGGGCGGACACGTCGCTGATGGCGTGATTGATCTTCGCGGTCTCGGCGGTCTTTCCCGTATTGTCGACCTTATAGTCCATGATGTTGACCACGTTGCGGTCGCCAAGTCTCGGGAGCATTCGCCTCGGGCGCGTCGGCAAACAGCAGCAATCCCGTGCTGGAGAAGAGCGGCTCTTCGTTGATAAATATGACCAGGTAGCGCGGCCGGTCGAGATCGAAGCTGACCGTGTTGCCTTTGATCTGCGGGTGAATGTCATAAGCCATCGGCCGGATGTAGCAGGTGCGCACATCCCTTTCGCTGATGAGCGAGGTAACCGTGACATGGACCTTTCCGGTCATGCTGAAACTGGCATAGTCCATCCAGTTGAATTGATTGTAAGTGGGGAAACGATACGCAAAGATGGGCTGGCCGTCCACGGTTACCCGGTAGGCCAGGCTCGGAGATGCCCCCGGATATGGAGGGGTTGGCGTGACCGTGGCCAGGCTTGTTGCCGGCCAAAACATGGATAGCATTACAATCGTGGTTACCAGTAATCTGCTGACCATTGTGTTCATCTCCTGGATGCCACAGGGTCCCGCTGACCGGCGAGCACTGTCGGGCGCGGATCCATTACGTCGAGAGCGGCGTCTGGCGTAGTGAAAAAGGCGCATCGGGTCGATGGCTTTCACCCTGAGGCGCCCAGAGTAGCAGGGATTGGCGGCCGCAACAAGCGGCCTTGCGCTGGCGCCAACCGGGCGCTACCATTTGCCTTCTTCATGCGGTCCCGGTGTGTGCCCGCAGTATTCGATGGCACGCCATCGGATGGAAGGAGGTTTGGTGGTGCTGGCAGGGCTTTCCCGCCGCGGCTTCTGCGGCATGACCGCAACCGCGGCTTCCGCGGGGACTTTCGCCACCGGCGCGTGGGCGCAGACGGTCGCGGCGCGCGTGGGCGTCCACGCGGCCGATCTGCCCAACCTCCGCATCCGGGAAGTAAAGGCGTATGTCACCGCTACCGGGCGCCTTGCCTCCATCGTCACGGAGGGCGGGGCGGAGGGCAATTGCACCCTCCAGAACCATGTCTTTCACGCGGATTGGGACATGCGGGGTTGGGTGGAGTATGCCAACCAAGCGCTGGCCGGCAAGGATGCGCTCGATCACCTGCAACTGACGTCCCAGTTCATTCCGGTCCGACGCCATTACGGGCAGAGCCCATACGCATCGCCCATCGACATCTGCCTCTGGGATCTCCTCGGCAAAGCTCTGGGGCTGCCCATCTACCGGCTGATCGGTTCGCAGAAAAGCCGCGTGCTAGCCTACGCCAGTTCGCAGCACATCCAGACGAACACGCCGGACCCCTACGTGGAGACCGCGCTGCGAATGAAAGCCGCGGGGTTCCGTGCCTTCAAGCTGAACCCCCCGCCGGTGACCACCAATGGCGACTCTCATTACCGGCTCGATATCGAAATCTGCAAGGCGCTGCGGAAAGCCTTGGGGGACGATTTCATTCTCATCCACCACGCCGTCGGGAACTACACGCGATTCGAAGCCATGGAGGTCGGCAGGGTCTTGGACGACTTGCACTTCTGCGGATTCGAAGATCCCCTGCCTTCAACCGACCTCGAAGGGCACGTGTTACTCAGCCGCGCGCTGAAGACGCCGCTGATCGTGGGCGAATTCATGTTCTCCGTCTACGATTACGGCGAGTATGTGCGGAGAGGCGCGGCCGGCATGTTCCGCTTCGTGGTGGACAATATCGGTGGAATCACCGGCGGGATGAAGATCGGCACGCTGGCGGAGTGCTTCGGCATGCAATGCTCTCCGCACGGAGTCGGGAACGTGCTGCACCAGGCGGCGCATCTGCATTGCGAGCTGGCGATGGCCAACAGCGCCTTCGCCGAGGTCCCGGTGCCGCTGGGGGCTCGCGACAACCAACCCTACATCAAAGACAGAATTGACATGGGCAGTGATGGATATGTCGAAGCCCCGGTAAAGCCGGGGCTGGGCTATGAAATCGACCGGGCGGCGCTGGACAAGTTCACGACACAGGTGGAACGTTGACGGGGCTGCCGCGGCGGAAAGCGAAGAAGAGGGTCCCTCATGACAAAAAAGCTGATCCGGATCGGGCTGGCGCTGGCTTTCTCGCTCCCTCTTGCGTGGGCGCAGAGCAAGCCAATTCCGCAACTGGTGAAACAGGATGGCAGGTTCCACCTGTTGGTAGACGGTAAGCCATTCATCATGCTGGGCGGGCAGGTGGGCAATTTCAGCGCCTTCCCGGAGATCATGGAGCGTTCCTGGGACCGGTTCAGAGCCATGAACCTGAACACCGTGGAATATCCGGTCTACTGGAACGTGATTGAGCCGGAGGAAGGCAGGTTCGATTTCCGCGCGTTCGACCAGATCCTGCGTGGGTTGCGCTCGCAGGGATTCCGCGCCGATCTGCTGTGGTTCGGCACCTGGAAGAACGGAGCCATGGACTGGACTCCCGACTGGATCAAGTCCAACCCCCGGCGCTTCCCCCGCGTGCTGGATTCTGGCGGCAAGCCCATACGCTCGCTTTCCCCAATGTCGAAGACCAACCTGGAAGCCGACCGGAAGGCGTACTCAGCCATGATCCAGCACCTGCGCGAGATCGACGAAGCCGATCGCACCGTGATCCTGGTCCAGGTGGAGAACGAGCCTGGCTCGCTCGGCAGCGTTCGCGACTTCTCCCCCGAATCCAGCCGCCTTTTCGGCGGCCCGGTGCCGGGGCCATTGACTGTCGCCTTGCGGAAGAAGCCGGGAACCTGGAAGGAAGTGTTCGGCCGCATCGCCGACGAGGCATTCAACGCATACTATGTCTCGCAATACATCGACGCGGTGGCCAAAGCCGGCAAGCAAATTTACCCCCTCCCCACGTATGTCAACGTGTGGAACGGCGGCTACGGCACCAATGACAACTTCGAGAGGTTCGATCGCCCGGGCGAAACCTACCCCAGCGGGGGAGCCGTATCCCACATGCTGGATCTGTGGAAGGCGAACGCCCCCGACATCGATATGATCGCGTCCGACATCTATCACCAGAATCCCATTACCTACCTCAAGATCCTCAACAACTATACCCGGCCGGATAATCCTTTGCTGGTGGTGGAAACAGGACGGGGCATTGCGGCGCGGGCGTTTTTCTATGCGCTGGCGGATTTCTCGGCCATCGGTTTCGGGCCCTTCGGCGTGGATGGCGGAGGCGAAGCGCTGCGGCCGGATATGGCCGCCATCGCCGCCGATTTCCGCCTAGTGCACTCGGCCCTGCCCATCATCGCCGGTTTGCAGGGAACGGGTAAACTGCAGGCCGCGGTGGAAGAGAGCGGAACCGGCGCGCGCAATCTAATCTTCGGTAACTACGACGCTCTGGTGCGCTTTCACCCGCCCGGCAGACAGCCCGCGGGGACGGTGGGCATGGCGCCGGCGGCGGAGCCGGTGGAACCCTCGGCCAGAGCGTTGATCGCCGAACTCGGACCCGACGAATTTCTGGTCATGGGCTTTGAGTTGTCCGTGGAGTTCCGCCCTGTCCAGGGCTCGTCATATACCGCGGCGCAGTTGCTCGTCGAGGAGACGGGCGAATATGTGGAAGGCGTTTGGAAGCCTTCCGCGCCGGGGCTCAAGGCGCAGGGCGATTACTCGGGTCCGCTGGTCAACTTAGCGGCCAGCGGCTCGATGGTGAGAATCAAGATGATGAGGTATTAGCATATTCGTCCCATTCCGCCGTGATTTCAGTCTCAATAGGATCTGACACGAACCCGATTTGTAACGGCGCGTTGCGGCCTGTCGCCGGCGAGCGATTGAGGCCGTCTACACCTGTCGATCGCGGAGACGTTGCGGCGCCGCCGGCAAGAGGAAGAAAGAAGATCTACCGACTGCTGGTCCGGCACCAGGCACGCCACTTCTGGAATTGCCAGAACCCACCGAAGCGGCGCTGGTTCACCGGCGAGAAACATCGGGGATTCACCGGCAGAATGCTGGCTCAGTTTGCGCTGGCCAATGGCTGGACCGAGGGCCAGACGGCAATCTTGCTAGAAGCCTGGCGGCACCGTCACGGCTTACCGTTGCACGACGCGGAGCTACGCCAGATGCTAGCCGCTGCCATGAAGGCCACTGCCGGGCTGCGGAGGGCTTTCAGTGACACGATGGATAGGCAAGCCAAGAACAAGACGAGCTACCGGATTCTGGAATTCTTGACCGAGAACGGCCCAGCAACCCCCTGCGGAGGTGGTGGTCGAATTGAGGGTACCGAGGGAGAGAGCCAAAAAAGCTCTGCAACGTCTCGCCAAAGGCGGAAGCGTCGAGCAGCTTGGCGGTGGGCGGTATTCAGCGGGGACACAAGCGGGGACATCTTTGGTTAAAGAGTTAAGAAAAAATAAAGAAAAAAACTTTACTCTATAACCGAAGATGTCCCCACTCTGTCCCCGGCACAGGAGCAGCCCCCCTTCGTGCAAGACGAGCTATCGCAGCACGAACAGTACCTTCGAGAAATTCGGTATAAGGAGCTGCCGGACGGCACCTTCACAATAGACGAGCTACCAGCGGAGCCGGGACTGACCGCCGAGCAGGAAGAGACTCTACAGGCCGACATGAACCCGTGGGAACAGGAGTTGGCGGCCTTCGCGCGAGGGGACGACCAAGGCCCAGAAAACCAGACCTCCCGTTCGCTCTGGTCAGCAGTACGGGACACGCGCCCAGATATTCGAGATTCTTACGGGCGGCGATCCAACGGCAGACCGCGACGAAGACAACCCCTGGACAACGTCCGACGATGAGGGAACTGATCCAGTGCTGACGTTTGTCCCTCTGCCTCAGGAGATGCTGGATGAGCTCAAGGTCGATCTGAGTGTCCCGATACCACCCAGGAGATCCACATACACGGTGGCGTAGCAAGCCAGGCGGCAGCTCAGACGGCTGGAGAAAGTTCAAGGAGGATTGAGAGGGGGAAGCGATCTATGGAGGAGATTTCTAACTGTCAACATAGAATCAATGATAATGGGGTATCTACTTGACTCAGGTAACCCCAAGATCTTGTGGTTGCGAACGGCCCGATTCGCGCGACGCCCTGAGCACGCGCTCCCTCCGTTCGCACTGGAAGCGTCTGAGGGCGCTGCCCGCGACCGGCAGCGATTTTTCTGGCACGTGGCGTCGCGCGGCGCCTCTTCGTGCCGTCACGGTCGCCCACACGCATTTCAACGGCCTGGCGTCGCCGGGTCACAGGCAGCCACTACCCCAACCGATAGTGGTCACCTGAGTGAAGTAGATACCCCATTTCAATGATTTACGAGTGGAGACTCCGCTCGAAACGCCGCTTTTCGGGGAGCCACCACCCTTCTGGTCGAGCCGGACCACCGCCCAGATTGACACGAGCGTTTCTGAACCGGCGATTTATCCCAAAGATTTTGCGGGTACTTGTCCGCCCGGAGTCTCCGGTTCGAGAGGCGGGTTGGCCGGGCTGAATAGGTTTCAAGTCGCCTTCGAAAATGGATCAGCTCGGCCACAGCTCGTGATGTCAATGGTCCCTGACATCACGACCAATATTCTCGGAAACTTGTGCACGAGGGTGTGCAACGCGCTCAATCCGCGGCAGTTGGAGAACCTCTACGCCGCAGCGGGGGGTCTATCGTATGCACCTCGTGAACCCCTCTTCCTTACCGTCGGGAAAGGATGCATAGTAGCTTCATGAGCGAGAGCAATCCCGATCAGAGGGCGGTCTCCAAAAGCGATCAATGGCGCGATCGACTCGCCGAGCAGGAGCGGAGCGGGCTATCGGTGAAGCGGTTCTGCCAGCAACAGGGGCTCACCGAATACTCATTCTACGCCTGGCGGAAGCGGCTTCGGAGTGCCGGCCCGGTGCGTTTCGCGTTGGTGGAGAGAGGGGCGCAGCAGGTATCTGCGGAGTTCGGTCTGGAACTGGCGCTGGCAAACGGCGACCGACTTCGCATCGGCACCGGGGTGGACACGAAGACGTTGCGCACGGTGCTGGAACTTCTCCGGGCATGATTCACCTGCCGGCCAGCGTGCGGGTGTATCTGTGCCTGACCGCGTGCGACATGCGCAAGAGCTTTGACGGCCTGCACGCGCTGGTGCGGGAGCACCTGGAATTAGACCCATTCGCCGGGCATCTGTTCGTCTTCACCAGCCGGCGGCGCGACAGGATCAAGATTTTGTATTGGGATCGTGACGGGTTTGCGGTGTGGAGCAAGCGGCTGGAGGAGGGCACGTATGTGGTGCCGTTGGGCGACGCGGCGGAGCGCCGGCGAGAGATCACGGCGCAGGAATTAGGGGCGCTGCTGAGCGGCATCGACCTGACACAAGCCACACGCCGACACCGTTATGGTCGGTCCGTGTAAAACATCGCAGATGCTTTCTGTTTTCTCTTGTCCGCGCGTCCGTAAGTGAGTAGACTATTCCTTACTCGTGGCGTTCGATCCCAAACACCTTCCGGAAGATCCCAAGGTCTTGCAGCAGATGGTGCTGGACCTGGTGGCGCAACTCGACCGCGAGTTCCATGAGCGGAGCAAGATCGAGACCCTTCTGCGCGAGTTGCTGGATGCCAAGCGGAATCGTAAAAGTGAGCGCCTCTCGGCAGACCAACTAGCCCTGTTTGCCGCGGCTTGGCAGGCCCGGCAGGCAGCCGCAGAGAAGCCAGCCGAACCGGCTGACTCCGTCGACGATGACGACGATGAGGATACCGCTTCTGGCGCGGGCGGATCGGCTTCCCCGAAACGGCCTGGCGGCCGCCAGGCTCTGCCGCGGCATCTCAAGCGGGAGCGGATCGTGCACGATCTGGCGGATTCGGAGAAGCACTGCCCTACCTGCCAGCAGGATTTGCGGCCCATCGGCGAAGAGTCCAGCGAACGTTACGAATACATCCCGGCGCAGCTGACTGTGATTGAAGATGTGTGCAAGAAGTACGCGTGCGCCTGTACGGTGAAGACGGCGACCAAGCCTGCGCAGCCGATCGAAAAGAGCACTGCTGGGGCCAGTCTGCTGGCGCAGGTGATCGTCGCCAAGTGCGTGGATCATCTGCCACTGCACCGGCAGGAAACGATCTTCGAACGGCATGGGGTAGCAATCTCGCGTAAGACCATGGGCGGCTGGATGGCACAGTGCGGCGATCTGTTGCAGCCGTTGTACCAATGCGCGAAGGAGGTTCTGTTCCAATCGAAGGTGATCGGCACCGACGACACCGGGGTGAAGGTGTTGGACACCAAACTCCCGTTTGCGCGGACCGGGCGCATCTGGCCGTATTGCGGAGACCGGGAGCATCCGGTGATTCTGTATGACTATACGGCGACACGGGAACGCGCCGGTCCCGAGGAATTTCTGAAGGGTTATCGAGGTTACCTACAAGCGGACGCATACGGCGGCTATGACGCCTTTTTCAAGGACCCGGCGCGGGGCCTGGTCGAGGTAGGCTGTTGGGCGCATGCCCGTCGGTATTTCCGCAAAGCGTTGGATTCGGATCAGGCCCGCATGGGGCTGGCGCTGTTGCTGATTGCGCAGTTGTATCGGGTGGAGAAGCGAGCGCGGTCTCTCACGCCGCAGGATCGGCTTCAACTACGCCAAGTCGGAGCACGTCCGATTCTGGATAAGTTGCATAACTACTTACTGGAGATCGAGGGGGAAGTTCTGCCGAAGAGTCCGGAGGGGCGGGCGGTCCGCTATACCCTGAAGAACTGGACGGCACTCACCCGCTACTGCGAGGACGGCGATCTCGAGATCGACAACAACGCAACCGAGCGTTCGATCCGCGGGGTAGCAGTTGGCCGCAACAACTGGACGTTTTTCGGCAGCGACCGAGGTGGCCGAACGGCAGCTGTGCTGCGAAGCCTCGTCGCATCTTGCCACCAGGCCGGAGTGGATCCCTTCGCCTGGCTCAAGGACGTCCTGTCCCGCATACCGACCCATCCCATCACCCGCGTGGCCGAGCTTCTGCCACACAACTGGGGGCCCTCTCGCGCCTGATCCCGCCAGAATCAGCGGTCGCAGTTGCCACCTCTGTTCCGGTGATTCTCAGGCGCTTACGCACGGGATCAGCTTCGCTGCCAAAACCAAGGCGCGGCCTCTGCAGTTGGCCGATCATGTCGCATACGAATTCTATCGGCACGTGTCAGACGTGAGATTCCGCTTGGGCGGGGTCAACAGATGGCAGTGATCCCGGATCAATGGAGCTCTGATTCGGGAGCGCGGTTTCATGGGCAGGCAACTCAGGGACCTTCTGGAAATGCATGGTCATTGGGTCATTAGGGCTGCCAGGTTACTTTACGCGCCGGAGTCTTGCGGCCCGCTCTTGTGTTTATGTGTTTAGCGCTCCGGTTCTGGATCGTGTGGTGCTCGGTCCGGGGCCGGCCCGTTTGGTCAGAGTGCCCCATTTAACGATCGTCTCGCGCGAGAGGAGTTCGATCTCTGTCCTGACGATGGTCTGGGTGGTTGTGCTCCACTGGATATCGGCGGGAATTGTGAGTCGCCCGATGAGTTCCTCGGTGGCGACCAAAAGAAACGAGTCGGTTTGGGGGACGGTGTTCTCAAACTCCTTTCCGGTTTTCGAAAGGCGGCTCCAGTGCTCCCAGAAGCGCTCGCCGGAGACTTCTGTGTCCCACTCGGTTCGGTACGCGTTTGATCCTGCAAAACCGCACGGGACTACGTAAATTCGAAAGCGTTGTCCGGGGCTAGATTTGAGCGAGGTCATGAGGAGGTCGACGGTTTCCTCTAGCAACCCAAATGCGTCGGTTCCGCCGATGAAGATGTGTTTGCAGTCGTTCGTTGAGCTTGCGGCGCCGTTCCAGCAGAAGACCTCGGACGCGCGTTTGCGCGCAACTTGTGCAAGTTGGTCGAAGTTCCTGCTCAGCACCGCTTTTACTGTGTGAACGCGTGCGCGGTATGCCGGCACGTTTGCACCAGCAGCGCCTGCTTTGGTGGCGGTGGAGTCGATGATGTCGTAGTAAACCATGTACTGGTAATCGCGTCGGCCGTAGAGTCTGCCGTATTCTTCGATGAGCGGGTTCATTGCTTCGACATGGCGGATGATGGCCGGGAGTCGTTGTTCGATCGTGCTTCTGGCGAACTGAAGGCCAGCCGCCGTGTCCCACGTAGCGTTTGGCTGCTCTTCCACGCGCTTGAATCGTTCGGTGAGCTGTTTGACGATCCGCGGCGCCTCAAGGCCAACGCTGGCCAGTGCGGTCGAGTACCGATTGAGCTTCTGGCATGCATTGCGTACTGCTTCCTGCGCTTCCGGGGCACCTGTGAGTTCCGCAACGCGGGCGAGAAGGCAGATTTCGATTGCGGAGAGGCATGCGGTCATCTCCCAGCAGAACATGATCGCAGTCGCGAGCTCTGGGTCAAAGATGTCTTTTTCCCCGGAAGCTTCGAGTATTCGGGTGGCGTTCCAGTACGCGTTCCATTTTCGGCGGATGAGCTCTTCGCCCTGGCTGGCGAGGTACGTTGAGCAATCGTCGATAATGCGTCGCGGTTCTCCTGTCGTGTAGCCAACGTATTTTAGGCGCGCCTCGTGAATCGCGTAGTGGCCTTTTGCCGTCACGAGACGTGCGGCGGCATCACTCATGCTCTGTGCGTTGCTCCAGTCCATCGATGCGAGGAGGTTCGATCCTTGGTCTTCGTACCATCGTCGGAAGATGTCGAGTTCAACTTGCACAGCTGCGGCGGCGTGCCGGGGTGTTCCGCAGGAGGTAAGCAGGGTGAGCGCGCGGTCGTCGAGAGGCCCGGAGTTATTCCCTGTCTTGGAGAGTCGTCCGATAATTGCGCCAAGCTCGTAGGCGTCATCTGGGGCACTGCTTATTCGAAAGTTGCCGTCCACTTCCCGTCCGAGTTGGTACTGGCCGGTCGGTGTTTTTTTGAGCACGCCTTTAATTTGGAGGTGGTCTGAAAACCACATATCGCGGTCTGCGCGATCTCGTGGCCCTCGCTGGAGCATTGGTATTGCTCCGTGCAGATAAAACCCGATCCGTAGGACTCCTTGCACACCGGCTGCGGTGAGGAAGAGTGGCTCCATGAAGCCTCGTGCAATGCCTACTTTCATGAGCGTCACGAGGAGTTTTTCGAGGCGCAGGCGCGGAATGGCGTCCAAATGCGTCGTGTCGAGATAGCCCTTGAGGAGGTGGAATGCCAACGCGGGTTCGGCATCGGTGTATTTGACGTCTTCGCCATGTCGGTATGCGCGGAAGACGACCTCGTTGACCGTCCAGGTGACGGGAACGGCGATGCCTTGGTCGTTGCAGAAATCAAGGACGAGGCTAAGCGCGTCCTCTATTGCGGGGCTTCGCTTGAGACGGTGGACTGCGAGCATGTGGTCGACGATTGCCGCCCAAGGTAGTCCCGATTCGAGGCGGTCGCGCCCGCCGGCTTCGATGGCGTCCAGGATTGCCGCGCCTCGCTTTTTCGCGTCCTCACGCGCAGGAATCTCGCGCACATCGTAGTGCCGAACAAACAGATCGGTGAACGCGGGGATCAAGTTCCTAATTTCGTGTATCTCCGTTTGGTCGGCCCGCTCTTCTGGTTCGTCCTGGATTTTCGTGCCGCTGTCGATCGTCTCCTTGCTCCAAACGGCGACTTCTGCTGGAATCTCCGTCGTGCGGTAGTGCTCGGTGTCGAGTGGGTGCGCGAGTGATCGCGTACTGGCAATCGTGCGCAATTGCGTGCCCAGCCACGGACCGTAATGCCGCTCGGCTTCCTGCTGATCGTATTCCAGGGTGATATCGGTGCTGATGGATGTGGCGGATTCGCTGAGGAACGCGTGCCCAACGATGCAGCTCAGGACGTATTGGACGAGGCGTTGTTTGGCCCGGGGCGTTGTGGCTTGGTTAGTGAGATCGAGCAGTTCGTCCGGCGCCGTATTTGGTACCCGGTTGATGATGTCAATGAAGAGCGGTTCGAGATCCGCGATGTGCAGGGGTCGGAGCACAACAATTGGCACGAGTTGCAGCCAGTAGACGTCGCGGTTTTTGCGGGCGAACCCGCGCACTTTGATGATGTCCAGCAAGGGAGAGAGTGCGGTCCCCCAGCGACGGTCAAGTTCTACTTTCGCAAAGCTGTTTGGGAAAAAGCTAAGCGAGCTGACATCGTTTCGCTCCTGCAAGCTAGTTGATATGTTGAATCCTCGCCAGGCCCGATTCGACAGGAAGCACTGTGCCTCATCAGCGCGAATTTTGATCGGGCGGGAGATCGGAAAATCAACAAGGTACGGTCGCGGCATCAGCGAGAGCGCGCGGACGGCCGCGGCGCAGAACGTCATAACCCGGGAGTCATCGAGGTGCAACATGCATTTCTCTGGATCGACTAGGTCGCGCGACCAGTAATCATCGTCGATGCAGAATACGTGGACGGTTACGGACGCGGCACCGGCGCGCAAGAGGAGCTGCTTGGTCTTTCCAAGTGTGGTTCCAAGGATGAGCGTGTCATCGATAAGGGCGACCCTCCGATTCTCAAAACGCTGCAGATCCATGTCTAGAATCCTGTCGCTCAGCACGCACTTCTCCGTCGGCGGTATGCCCATACGGACCAGGACGTCATATAAGCACAGGGATTTTCGTGCCATGAAAATGAGAAAATCCGCATCGATTGTGCCGATATACTTCGCAAACTCAATAAGCTGCGCAGCGACATCAGGCTCAAACTGCATTAGAACCGACTCCCGAAAGGGAGGGACCGCGCGCTCGGGCATTGACATTTGAACCTAATAGTACATCAGGACAAGCGGAATGGCATCCCCGAACTCGGCTCGCGGAACTTGCCTCGCATGCGCCGCCGGTCCTTCGTCGACAGCGTTAAGCTTGCTACGTGCTTATTTCCGCAGGAGGGTGGTGGATTCCCTCTGGCGTTCGAGGGCCGCGAGCGACGGCGGCCAGCGTGCGCCACGAGCTACGTACTACCAGGCAGCCCATTAGGGTGCAACGTGGGAGGCGGGGGCGCGAAGGGCGGCGCCCGGTGCGCGCCACCGCAACACCAACTACGGCGCGGGGCCACGTGTGTGCACTTTGTGTGCAGATAGCGCCGAATGCGCCGAAATTTCCGCGAATCGCGCACTCCTGCGCATAGAAAACACAACCACTTAGCTATTGCGGTTTTGCGTTGGGCGCAGGGGGTCGGGCGTTCAAATCGCCGCGCTCTGCGGTGCGGTTGTAGGGTTGTAGTGGTTCTGTAGTGGTTCCCACGGGAATCTCGGTTGCCGCGGCTTGCCGGCCTCGGGAAACTCCGCCCCCTGCAAAGGTTTCCCGTGGCTTCCCGGCGCATAACGCACCTCAAGCTAGTGCGTCTGCCAATTCCGCCACCTCCGCAACTCTATGGCAACTTTGAGTTTACCACGGCTCCCGCCAGGCGCACCGGGGCCGGCCGGCGGTGGTTGATTTTCCGGCCGGATGTACAACGCGACCACGCGGCTGCTGTGACAGATCGCGCAGCCATGCCCGAGGCCGACAGGGTATGGTGTAGGCAACCGAGGGTATCGGGTGCCGTGGGTGCCGTCCAATGCCGGAGACGAATGATGATGCGAATCGGACCGAAGCACGCCGGGGCGAAAGGGAGCGCATGTGGCAGACGGACGTTGTCGCCACGCTGCTGCTGGGCCTCGCCGCGGTGGGGGCCGGGTGGGCCGCCTATCAATCGGCCATTTGGAACAGCAATGCGCTCTTCACGCTGGATCGGGCCGATGTGGTGCGGCGGCAGGCCGCTCTCGTCGAAAACCGCGGGATTCTGCGGCGCGTGGTAGACGTCGGATTATTCACGGCGTACCTGCAGGCATTGGACCAGCAAAACAAAGCCTTTGCGCAGTTCCTGTTTCAGCGCCTCCGCCCGCCGTTGAAGGCCGCCACGACCGCATGGCTCGCTACTAAGCCGTTGCAGAATCCGGGTGCTCCACCTACTCCGTTCGCCATGAAGGAGTATCAATTGCCGGAGGATGGGGAAACCCGGCGGCTCTACAACGAAGGAGAGCAGACACTTCTTCGCGCGCGGGAGGAAAACAAACGGGCCGACCAGTACGTGCTGGTTACCGTGCCGTTCGCCGTGGCATCGCTGTTCGCGGGGATTTCGTCTAAGTTCCGGCCGCCGGGGATCCAAAGAGCAATCGTCGCCATGGGGCTGCTGGCCTTTGCCGGCGCGGTGCTGGCGCTTGCTCTCTTGCCGGTGGCTTGAATGGAACCGCTTGCCGCTTTTTTTACGGCTGCCGTCATGTTTGCGGCAGCGGCGGCCACCTCGGACCGCGAGATCCAAAGGGTGCTCCGCGAACGCGGCATACTTGCGCGCGCATTCCTGGCGAACGCCATCCTCGTCCCGGCGCTGGCCGCCGCCCTGGTGCTCGCCCTCCATCTTGAAAGTGACTTTGCCATGGGAGCGGTGCTGGCGGCAAGTTGCCCGGGCGCCCCCTTTGGGACCTACCTGGCGGCCCGGTTCCGGCAGGATGTCCCGCTGGCCGCGTTCCTGACTACCGGGCTCACGCTGGCCGCCCTGGTGACTACACCGGTGGCTTCGCGCTTGATCTACGGCGCGGGAAACATGGCCGCCCTGCCGCGTGGCTCCGGTCTGCTGATGGTTGCGGCCATCATCGTTGCCCCGATCCTGTTGGGACGTGCGCTCCGGGAACGGTCGCCGGACGCGGCTATCCGTCTGGGCCGGGCCGCCGATCGTCTGGCCCTGCTGGCTCTGGCGGGCGCCAGCCTGGCGGCGGTGGGCGTCAGGTCGCGGGGGATGCGTTTGGCTGGCAGCCGGGGCGCGGCAATCATCCTCGTAATTGTTATTGCTTCGATCGCGGTCGGCTGGGGATGCGGCTCCTCGCGGGTAACTCGGGCCACCCTCGGCACCAGCACCGGGCTCAGAAACGTGGGCCTCGCGTTCCTCTTTGCCGGGCACACTTTCCCCGGCTCGGACGTTCCACTCGGGGTGGCGGCATTCAGTCTCCTCATGCTCCCCCCGAATTTCCTCTTCGCCGCCTGGATGCGCCGCCGAAGGCGGGAAGACGCCGGGTGACCGGTCCACGCCCCAAGAACCTGCCGGTGAAACCTTACAGCCGATATCTTAGCGACTTATAGTCTATATCTTGGAGACTAACAACCAATGTCTTGAGAACTACGTTTTCCGGAGCGGCCGCGCGCGCTAAGGTGCGCTCTCCATCAGTGCCGGATGCGGCCCCTGGTCTATATTGAGAACAAGGAACAGAACCTGCCTGGTCTGTAATCCGATTAGATTACAGACCGGAGGATTCGGGAACGGGCAATTCCCCCGCGCGCCGGCTTGCATGCGTTTCAACGAGGGTTTCCTATGCCTGAACAGGCTCGGGCGAGTGCTCAGCCGCTGTCCCGGGCGGAAGCGGGACAGCGCCGGCGCGTGTTGCAAGTGGCGAAAGGGCTTTCCGCCACTCTCGGGAAGGACTTCTTCGATTCCCTGGTCAGAAACCTGGCCGATACGTTCAGTGCCGACTGTGTCTATATAGGCGAGCTGGCGGGACCGCACCAGGACCAGATCCGGACCGTTGCCGTTTACCGGAAGAATGGCGAACCCGAGGATTTTAAACAGGGGCTTTCTGGTACGGCGCCCGGCCGGGTGCTGCTGGACGGAATGTGCACGTGCCGGAAGGACGCGGCGCAGGCATTTCCCCGCGATGCCCAACTTGCGTCCCAGCGCGCACAAGGCTATGCCGGAATCCGGCTGTGCGATTCCGCGGGGCAACCGATCGGCTTGCTCGCCATCATGTCCAAAGAGCGGCTGGCCGATACCCGGCTTGTAAGAGCGCTGCTGGAAACTTTCGCGCCCCGCGCGGCGGCCGAACTCGAGCGGAAGAGGGCAGACGCCGTCCTCCGGGAAAACGAGGAGCGCTACCACGCTTTTATTTCCACTAATCCCGATGGCATGTGGAGGGTTGAGTTCATCGAGCCGATACCCCTCGCAGTTGATGAAAGCGAACAGATCGAGCGGATGTACCGTTTCGGGTATTTGGCAGAGTGCAACGACGCTGGGGCCCGGATGATAGGCGCGGAAAGTCCCGCAGCAGGTTCTGGGCCGGCCGTTCGACATGATCGTGCCCCGCACGGATGCGAGGTTGACAGGAAGAACTGCGCTCCGTCATCCGCTCCGGATTCCGCGTCACCACAGTGGAGACCACCCCTGTGGACAAGAACGGGAACCTCCAGTATCGATTGCGCAGCAATTTCGGCGTCGTGCAGGACGGCGCGCTCCGGCGCATCTGGATCACCACCCGCGATATTACCGGCCTGCGGCGCGCCGAGCTCTCCTTGGCCGCTTCGGAGCGCAAATTCCGCGAAGTGCTGGAAGGCGTGCAACTGCCGGCCATCATTCTGGGCCTGAATGGGACGGTCACGTTCGCCAACCAGTGTTTTCTGAAGCTTTCGCAACGGACGAAGGAGGACCTGCCGGCGCTGAACTGGCTGTCCGAGGTGGTTCCGGAGGAGGAGTCCGCCATCTGGAAGTCGATCCTGCAGCCTGGCGATGGCGCCCAGCGGGCCACTACGCACTTCGAAGGGGCCATCGTTCCGCGTGACGGCAGCCCGCGGCACGTCATCGAGTGGAGCACCATCGGCTTGCGTGGCCACGACGACGGGCTGGAAGAAATCGCCGCTATCGGCCGGGATATCACGCACGAGAGGGCGTTGGAGATGGAGATCCGGCAGGCGCAGAAGCTGGACAGCATCGGCAAGGTTGCCGCCGGGCGTCGCCCACGACTTTAACAACCTGCTCACCGTTATCGTCGGGAACATGCCGCGCCACTACTCGATCAGGTGGACGAAATCCGATCCGAAGCGTCCGCATCTTGCCGCCATCGAGGATGCGGCCAGCCTGTGCACCAAGCCTGACCGGCCAACTGCTGGCGTTCGGCCGCAAGCAGAACCTGAATTCCGAGCTCATCGTTCTGAACCAGACGGTCGCTTCAGCGGAGGGAATCATTCACAGTCTGATCGGCGCCGGAATCAAAGTGAATTTCGAGCTGCAGCCGGACCTTTGGCGCGTATACGCCGACCCTACGCAGATGCAGAGGGCACTGGCGAACCTCGTGACGAACGGCCGGGGACGCCATGCCCCACGGGGGCAGAACTGACCATCTCGACATCCAATCTGGTAATCGGCGCGGAGGATGCGGCGTATCCGGGAATGCAGCCCGGAAATTATGTGCGGTTAGCGGTCGCGGATACCGGAATCGGCCTGACAGGGGAAGTGCAGGATGCACATTTTCGAGCCGTTCTTCACCACCAAGCGGAGCCAGCAAGGGGACGGGGCTCGGGCTGGCGACGGTATATGGAATCGTGGCACAAAGCGGCGGGCGGATTTTGGCCCGCGGGGAGCCGGGCGAGAGGAGCAACTTTCGAAATCGTCCTGCCGGCGCCATAAGGCGCGGAGTCCAGGCACCACCGGCTAAGCACGGCCGCGAAACGCCATTCGGAGTGGCGGATACAGAGCGGGGTACGTGTTGAGGCGGCACTATTTCTTGACCGGGGCGGGCGCCGGAGCTTGCGGCGCCGGCGCTGCGGGCACGACCGGCCGGGCGGCCGGGCTGCACGGGCGCAGTCTTCGCCGGCGCGGACCGGTTGTTCTCTTCCAGTACGGATGTCCCCAGGCCGGCCGTGCGCGTGGCCAGGATGGAAAGCGACATCGAGGTAACAATGAAGACCACGAAGGATACGGTGGTGGCCTTGGAGAGCAGGGTGGCCGAACCGCGCGGCCCGAACGCCGTCTGCGATCCCATGCCGCCAAACGCGCCGGCCAGATCCGCCGCTTTCCCGCTTTGCAGCAACACCACGATCACCAGGAAGATACAGACCAGGATATGAAGAATCAAAACCGCGTAATACATCGTTGTTCTTTCGGAGATTTCAGTATAGCAGGGAACGGGAAACGGAATCGAGCGGCTGCCCGGCGTACTCGAGGAAGGTCTCCAGGCCCTCGTAGTCGCGTGCGCCGAGCTCGTGGACAATGTGGTGCGTCAGGTAGTCGGCGCACCAGTTCCGGCGCAAATTCCCGGCGAGCCGATTCGGCGGCAACAATCGCGTCCAGCCGTTCGCGGCCGTAGCGGCAGGAGGCGCGAAACGCTTCCACCACCTCTGCGGTGGCCACGCCGCGCCGCGCCGCCCACACCGCGAAGACCATGGGCAGGCCGGTCAGCTGGCACCACTCCGCGCCCAAATCGTAGACATGGTACGGCAGCCGGTCAGGCTCGATGCGCAGCGCCGGGTCGCCGATGATCAGGGCCGCATCCGCCTGCCGCAGCATGGCTTCCAGGTCCGGCGGCTGAGCGAAAATGCGCGGCGCGGCGCCGTACTTGCGGGCCAGGATGACGCGCGCCAGCTCCACCGAGGTGCGCGAGCTGGAATCGGCCGCCAGCGTGCGAATATCCGGCGCGGGCCTGGCGCGACACCAGCAGGATGCTGCGCACCGGCCCATGGCAGGCGATGCCGGCGCCGGGAATCACTTCCAGTCCCTGCCGGGCCACTTCGAACGAAGGCACGATGCCGATATCGGCCTGGCCCGCGGCCAGCCGGTCGGCGCAAGCCGCCGGAATTTGAAATTCCAGATCGAACAGCCCCTGCTGGGGGCCGTGCAGCATGCCCCACACCAGGGGAGTGGTGTTGAGATAACTGACCGCGCAGACGCGCAGCCCGGTATGCCGGGTTGGGATCAACGCCCAGTGTAGCAGACTGCCGCGGTGCAGCTACGGTACCGAAGAGTACGGCGGAGGGGCAGTACTGGTGCGTATTTTCACCAAAGCCGCGGTTTGATATTCTCAAGGAGCGTTCCGCCGCGTCGCTTCCGTGGAAAATCGATGAAAATAAACTTCCTTCTGATCAGCAGCTTGGCTCTAATTACGATTCCGGCGTAGCTCAAACCCCCATTCCACTGAACACGGTGCCATCCCGCATCGTCGGCCATCCCCTGCCCGAGACCCTTACCGTAGAGACCGCCAATCCTAACCTGGTGGAGGGCCGGGAGTTCTATAGCCCCGAAGGGGTGGCGCTCGATACCAGCGTCTCGCCACCTATTCTTTACGTATCCGACCCGGGCAACAACCGCATTCTGGCCTGGAAAAACGGCCTGAATTTCGCGAACAACCCGAAGGCCGACCTGGTGATCGGCCAGCAGGACGTCTATCACACCAGCCCGCAGGGACCCGGCGGCACGTTTCCATCCGGCCTGAATGGGCCCAACGGCATTGTCACCGATTCCAACGGCAACCTGTAGGTCGTGGACTCATTCAACAATCGCATTCTCCGTTACCCCACGCCGTTCCAGCAGTTCGCGCAGAACGGCAGCGTGTTTCCCGGATATGTGGGTGGGGCAGCCGAGCCTCAGCGCGCAACGCCGCGAATTTCGGCAGCACCGCGGTGAGCGATCAGGGGCTGAACCTGGCCGCCTCTCCGTATCCGGTTAACATCGCGCTCGATTCGCAGAATGATTTGTGGGTAGTGGACGCCGGCAACCGGCGCATGCTGGAATTTACAGCGGCCAGTCTGGCGCAGGCGCAGGCATCGGGCTTTACGGGCTTGCATGCCAGCCTGGAGATCGGGCAGCAGGATTTTATTTCCAACAACCAGCCCGGGCCGACCGGCTCCAGCAGTGCCAGCACCGTGCCGAACGCGTTCAGCACTCCGGTGGCGATTGCATTCGACGCTTCGGGCAATCTGTTCGTCTCCGATTACTCCACCAATCTCGGCGGCCGCGTGCTGGTGTTCCAGCCGCCTTTCACCAACAAGCAAAGCGCGGCTCGCATCATGGGCATTCCCTACAGTACCGCACCGGTGGCGCAGGTGGCCATCGGACTTCCGTCGGGCCTCTTCTTCATCCCCTCCAACCATATGATGGGGGTGGTGGATACAGGCGACAGCCGCATCCTGCTGTTTGACAGTTTCGACAGCGGCAAGTGGCCCGCCAATACCACGAACTCGCCGGTCGCCACGGCGGTCTTTGGCCAGGCCAATTATACGAATGTGATGGGCAACGCGGGCACCAGCAGTTACATTCCTGCCCCCTCGGCGTCCACGTTCTATCGCCCCAGCGCCGCGGTGTATTCCGGGAGGCCAGTTGCTGGTGGCCGATACCCTGAATAACCGCGTGGTTATGCTGCCCTTCACTGCCGGCGCGCTCTCCGCCGCCACCCAGGTTTTAGGACAGGACAACTTCGCCATGTCGGCGCCCAACATGATCGAGGGCCGGGAGTTCGAATTCTTTCCCAATGTTTCCGGCTCGGCCGCCGATGCGGGAGTGGCCATCGATACCAGCGCCGCCGCCGCCGCGCCGCATCTTTACGTTTCCGATCCCAACAATCACCGGGTGCTCGGTTTCAGGGACTTCCGCTCGCTGGCCGCCGGAGCCAGGGCGGACATCGTCATCGGCCAGGTGGATTTCAACTCCGGATTGTGCAATATGACCGGCAACCCGGCCGTGCCTACATCCTCCAGCCTGTGCTACCCCACCGGGCTGGCGGTGGACCCCACCGGCAACCTGTATGTGGCGGACAGCGCCAACAGCCGCGTCCTCCGTTTCCCCGCGCCTTTCGCCTACCAGGGAACCGGCCCGGAGCCGGCGGACCTGGTGCTGGGGCAGCGCCAGTTCATGTTCAGCATTCCGGACCCGACCAGCTCCACCATGAAGTATCCCTACGGCCTGGCTCTTTCCGATAACAACGGGCTGTTCGTTTCCGATCATCTCCTACAACCGGGTGCTGTTCTTTCCCTTCGACGCCGGCAGCGACACGTTCGCCACCACCGATATCGGGATGCAGGCCACCAAGGTATTCGGCCAGCAGGATTTCAGCAGCATCGGCTCCGGCAGCGGTGCCAACCAGTTCAACTCGCCCCATCACATCTCGGCGGATAACGAAGCTCGCCTCTACGTAGCCGATTCGGGCAATGGCCGGGTGATGATTTTCGACCAGATCAACGGCACCCTGACCCCGAGCACCGGGGCGCAGGCGTTGTTCCAGCTTACCGGCTTCAGCACCCCGCGCGCGGTTTTCGTAAATCCCTGGACCAGCGAAATCTGGGTGGGGGACAACGCCTCGGCGGTCAGGAAATATCCGATTTTCCAGGATCTGCTGTCGAACTCCGCCTCGACGGCAAACGTGCAGGTGCCCAGCGCCGCGCTGGCCCTGGCGCAGGACCAATACGGGGACCTGATTGTGGCCGACGCCACCAACCGCGTGGGCTTCTACTTCCCGGCGGCCGATGCCGTCAACGGCGGCAACTTCCTGCCGAGCTGCGTGGACGGTCCGGCCGCCTCCTGCCGGCCGCTGGCGCCGGGGATTCTGGCCAGCATCTGCTCACAGGGCAGCCTGTGCTCGCCGGGCTCCACGCTGTCGCTTTTCGGGCCCACCACTGCCGCCGTCAGCGGCGCGGAAAGCTCGTTCCCGCTGCCCACCATCCTGGGCGACATGCGGGTGGACATGAGCTGGACCAACGCGGACGGATCCACCACCACCGACTCGACGCCGCTCTACTACGTCTCGGCCACGCAAATCAATTTCGTCGTGCCGATGAGTGCGCCGGCTACCGGCACGGCCAACCTTGCCGTGGTGCAGAATTCGACCGGAAGGATCTACGCCGCCGGCCAGGTGTGGATGGCGGCGGTCTCGCCCGCCATCCTGATGCTCGAATACACGGGGACCCTGCGCCAGGGGGCGGTGGTGAACCTGGCGGATGGCACGGTCAATTCCACTACCAATGCGGCTGCGCGCGGCACCTCCGTCATCATCTACGCCACCGGCCAGGGCTTCGTGCCGGGAGCGCCCGCCGACGGCGCCTGGAATTCGGCTGCGGTTTCGGCGCCGGCCGCCTTGCGCGTCAATATCGCCGGCCTCTACCTGGATCAGATGGCTTACGACGTCGAGCTCGGACATCCCGCAGAACCAATGGCTGGAGTACTCGGGGCTGTCGTCGTATCCCGGATTGTGGCAGATCAACATCTACATTCCACACGCAGTAGCGCCCGGCAAGCAGATCCCGCTGCTCATTACGGCCGACGGCGAAGCCAATACCGTACCCGGCACCTTCGTGACGTACATCAACGTGAAGTAGGGCGGACGGCCCGGACCGGCCTCTCTACACCGCCGGGCGCTTCTGGCGGGCGCGCTCGCGCTTGAGCGCGTACATGCGGCGGTCGGCTTCATCCAGGGCATCGCGCAGGGGCCGGCCCTGTACGTCCGCCGTCCCCCAGCTGAAGCTGAGCGGCAGCACGCCGTAGCCGCGCATGCGAAACTCGCGCAGGCGGCTCTCCAGGTCCGCCATGCGGCGCTGCGCCACATCGAGCTGCTGGTTGTGGAACAGAATCACGAATTCGTCGCCGCCCCAGCGGAAGGCCTCGTCGGCGTGGCGGATGGAAGCCTGCAGCAGGCTGCCGACATTGCGCAGAATCTCGTCGCCGATCAGATGGCCGTAGCGGTCGTTGATGTCCTTGAAATTATCCATGTCGCAGACCGCCACCACGCCGCCGAACTCGCCCGGCTGCTCGATGCGCTGCGCCAGCGCCGCCTGGTTGAGCAGGCCGGTGAGGTAATCCAGCTCGGAGCCTTGCCGGCGCTCGCGGCGCAGGTGGTCCAGTTCGGCGCCCAGGTCCTGAATCCGGTCCATCTGGCTCTCGCTCCACATGGCCATGGCCGAAAACGCCAGCACGCAATGCAGCACGAAATCCCAATAGCTTTCGTAGTACAGGTAGTTTTGCCACACCGCCGCGCTGTCGTGGTTGTACAAATAAATGAAAACCACGGCGTGTTCCAGGAAGAGGGCGGAAATGGTGAGCAGGGAAAAGCGGAAGAACCGGCCGCCGATGCCGGGCCGCCGCCGCAACAGGGCGAAGTTGTAGTAGTAGACCACCGCCAGCACCACCGCGTGGGAGGTCTGGTAGGCTTCGATGCTGGCCCGCGTGCCGATCGCCCAAACCAGCGCCACGAAGATGGGCAGGATGGAGATGAGGCGCAGCACGGTCCGCCAGTCCTTCATGTCGGAGGCGAAGCCGGCGCGCGCGGCCGAAATCAGCACGATGACGAAGGCGAATTCGAAGGTGGCATAGGGCGCCAGCCAGCCCGCCTGCAGCGTGCGCAGCAGCTCGAAGCCGAAATATGGCGGCCAGGAAGCGCAGCGGCCAGGCGATGGCCCACAGCCCGAAATACACGGCTTTGCGACTGCCGGTACAGGAACAGGAACGCCAGGCCGAACAGCAGGGCTCCGATTTCCTGAATGCAAAACGCCGTGAAATCGGCAACCGGGTACGGGTCGTGCATCTCCGTCAATCCCCCTGGATGGCGTGGCGCCGCGCGGCGCGCGCCTTGCCGGTGGCTTCGTCTACGTCCACGATCACGGCGTGCAGCTCCGGGCTGTGGCGCGAGGCTTCCATGCGCACCGGCATCCCGGTGAGGAAGCGCCGCAGGATGATTTCGGTGTCCACCCCGATGACGGAGCCGTAAGGCCCGGTCATGCCGCAATCGGTCTGGTAGGCGGTGCCGCCGGGAAGGATGCGCGTGTCGGCGGTGGGGATGTGGGTGTGGGTGCCCACCACGGCCGAGACGCGGCCGTCCAGGTGCCAGCCCATGGCCATCTTCTCGCTGGTGACTTCGGCGTGGAAATCGACGAACTTCACGCGGATGGCGGGGTCCAGGCCGCGCAGGATTTCGTCCGCCTTGCGAAACGGGCAATCGGTGGAGGGCATGTAGACGCGGCCCTGCAGGTTGATGACGGCGCAATCCACCCCGGCGCGCGTGCGCACCACGGCGACGCCGCTGCCCGGCGCCTCCGGATAATTGGCCGGGCGCAGCAGGCGCGGCTGGCGATCGAGATATTCGAAGAGCTCGCGCTTGTCCCAGATGTGATTGCCGGAGGTCAGCACGTCGATTCCCAGGCCGAACAGCTCCTCGGCGATGGAAGGCGTCAGGCCGAATCCGCCGGCCGCGTTTTCGGCGTTGGCGATGGTGAGGTCGATGCGGTTGGTGGCGGCGATGTCCTGGAGGTGATCGGAGACAATGCGCCGGCCCGCGGAACCGAAGATGTCCCCGATGAACAGGATGTTCATTCCCAGGAATTCACCTTAACACGCCGCGCGTTATGCTCTAGACATACGTATGCGGAAATCATTCTATTGTTCCTTACAGCTTCTTCTGGCGCTGTCCGCGGCCGAGAGCGGCGTCTCGGCGCGGCGCATCCGCGAGCACACGCGGTTCCTGTCGAGCGACCTGCTGGAGGGCCGCGGCGTCGGCCAGCGCGGCGGCGACATTGCCACCGAATATATCGCCACCCAATTGGCGCTGGCGGGCGCGCAGCCGGCCGGCGACAACGGCACCTATTTCCAGCGCGTTCCGCTGGTGGGCGTGGAGACCGCGCCCGGCGCCACGCCTTGCCGCCGCCGCCCGCGGGCAAGGAAGTGGCGTTCCGCTGGGGCGACGAATTCGTCGGCGTCAGCCCGCTCCAGCAGCCGGAAGCGCGCTTCGAGGCCGATGCCGTTTTCGTGGGCCACGGCATCGCCGCGCCGGAATACAATTGGGACGATTTCAAAGGCGTGAACGTGGCCGGCAAAATTCTCGTTCTGTTCACCAACGAGCCGCCTTCCACCGACCCCAAGTTTTTCGAGGGCCGCGCGCTCACCTATTACGGCCGCTGGACCTACAAGTACGAGGAGGCGCTGCGCCGCGGCGCGCGCGGCGTCATCATCATTCACACCACGCCGACCGCCAGCTACGGCTGGGACGTGGTGCGCAGTTCCTGGGCGCGGGAGACGCCGTTCGTGAAACTCGGCCCCAACGACAAGGCGCTGGGCATGCAGGGCTGGATCAGCCAGGCGGCCGGGGAAAAACTGCTGGGGCTGGCCGGACATTCGGTGGCCGAACTGCTGGCCGCCGCGGAAAAGCCGGATTTCAGCCCGATCGATCTGGGCATCCGGATCCGCGTGGATCTGCCCTCGAAAGTCCGCGAAATCGAGACGCGCAACGTGGCCGCGATTTTTCCCGGCAGCGATCCCAAGCTGAAATCGGAAGCGGTGATTTTCAGCGCCCACTGGGACCATCTCGGCATCGGCACGCCGGTGGACGGCGACGCCATTTACAACGGCGCCATCGACAACGGCACCGGCTGCGCCATCCTGCTGGAACTGGCGCGCGCCTGGGGCGCGCTGCCGGAGAAGCCGAAGCGCTCCGCGCTGTTTCTTGTCCGTCACCGCCGAGGAAGGCGGGTTGAAAGGGTCGGAATATTATGCTTCGCATCCGCTCATCCCGCCCGCCCGGACGGCTCTGGCCCTCAATTACGACGCGCTGTATCCGTGGGGCAAAGCCAAGGACGTGGTGCTGACGGGCGCCGAGCGGACCAGCATCTGGCCCGCGGCGCAGCAGATTGCCCGACGGCTCGGACCTGGAGGTTTCGGCGCGACGCCACGCCGGAAGCCGGCCACTATTTCCGCTCCGACCATTTTTCCTTCGCGCACGCCGGCATCCCGGCGTTTTCCGTGGGCGCCGCCACCGAATTCGCCGGCAAGCCCGCCGGCTTCGGCCAGCAGGCCTACGAGGAGTACAACAGCAAGCACTACCACCAGCCCTCCGACGAATTTCAGGCCGATTGGGATTTCACCGCCCTGGAACAGGCCGCCGAATTCGGCTTCCTGCTGGGCCAGGAAGCCGCCAACCAGCCAACCCTGGTGGACTGGCGGCCGGGGGACCAGTTTCACCGGTAGAATGACACGACCCCGCCGAAAGCCACCGGCCCTCCGGCGGGGGACGCACGCCATACGGAGGCGTTCGCGCCGGTCAACGGGCAGGCCGTGGGCGATCAGGGCTTAACCCGGTCAAACGTGGAGCAAGCTGTGCGCTAGCATAGGGGGGAAGACACTTAGCTCCCGATTTGCGCGCCCGTCTGAAGAGGTCGCGAGCTAGCTGTCGAACCGGCCACTATGACAAGTTCAACCTTCTTGACTAGGGTCGCCATGAAAAATTTCAAGAGCCTTGCTGCGTGCGACGTCGGGCTCGGTCCGTTGACCTTTCTCGTGGGACCGAATGGCGCAGGGAAAAGCAATTTCCTGGACGCGCTACGGTTTGTTACGGACGCACTCCGCACCTCGCTCGAACATGCACTAAGAGAACGAGGCGGTATCAACGAAGTGCGCCGGCGGTCCGGCGGTCATCCGAATGACTTCAGCTTGCGGATGGAATTCTCCCTCCCTTCCGGGCAGGTGGGCCACTACGGGTTTCGGATTGGAGCGCGACGGCCAGGGGGTTTTGAGGTGCAGGACGAAGAATGCCGGATTCGGCCCGCGGAAGCCCTCGGGGAAGATCAGTATTTCCGAGTCGAATCTGGTAAGGTGGTTGATAACACTCAGCCTGGGCCAGCTGCCGCCCTCGATCGGCTTTACCTTCTGAACGTCTCCGGTCTTCCTGTGTTCCGGCCTGTCTATGAAGCATTTTCACACATGGGCTTTTACAGTCTCAACCCGGAGCGGATACGCGATCTCCAGTCACCTGACGCTGGCGAACTGTTGTCGCGCGACGGCAGCAATATCACCAGCGTCCTAGCCCAGTTGAAGAGGAACAACCCAAGCCGAAAGACACGAATCGAAGAGTACTTATCGAAGGTTGTTCCCGGTGTTCACGGGGTTGACGTAAAGGTGCTTGGCCCGAAGGAAACTCTCGAATTCCGCCAGCAGGTGGCCGGATCGAAAGACCCGTGGCGCTTCCTGGCGGCCAACATGTCCGACGGCACGGTTCGCGCGCTCGGGATTCTGGTAGCGCTATTCCAGTCTGGAAATGGCGACGGACCCCGCGTCCCGCTGGTCGGAATTGAAGAACCCGAAATTGCGCTTCATCCCGCAGCGGCGGGCTTGCTGCGCGACGGTCTGCAAGAAGCCAGTCGCAGCACGCAGGTTATCGTCACCAGCCACAGCGGGGATCTGCTGGATGATGAGCAGTTCGATCCGAGCTCAATCCTGGCGGTCCATGCCGACGCGGGCTCCACACACATCGCACCGCTGGATCCAGCCGGGCGTGAGGCGTTGCGAAACCGACTTTACACCCCTGGCGAACTCTTGCGGATGGATCAACTTCGCCCGGATCCCGACTCCGCTCCGGCCAAACTCGAAAAGCAGCTTCGTTTGTTCGACCGCGAGCGCACTTGATGCCCTTACGAATCGCATGCATTGTCGAGGGGCACGGCGAACACGAGTCGGTCCCGATTCTGATCCGCAGAATCGCCGGTGATTTCGACCCTCAGTTGAATGTTTACGTTCCCCACCCGGTCCGCATCGCGAAGAGCAAACTCCTGAGACCGCGTGAGCTGGAGAGAGCTGTCGAACTTGCCGCCGTGCATGCCGGGGCCGAGGGGGGAATTCTGGTGATCCTGGATAGCGACGATGACTGCCCGGCCGAGTTGGCCCCGCAGCTTCTTGCACGAACGCGAGAAGCGCGAGCCGACCTGCCCTCCGCGGTGGTGCTCCCGAATAAGGAGTTCGAATCCTGGTTCCTGGCCGCCGCCCGTTCGCTGCGTGGGAAAAGAGATTTTCCCGATGATCTCGAAGCACCCCCTCAACCGGAAGCTATTCGGGGCGCGAAAGAGTGGCTGGTCCAGCGAAGAAAAACCCGCGCTTATTCAGCAAGCGTCGATCAGGCGGCTCTAACCGCCCTGTTCGATCTGGATGCCGCCAGAAAAGCACCGTCGTTCGATAAGTGCTATCGAGAAGTAATTCGTCTGCTCGAAACACTTCGGGATCGCAGTAGCGGCTGAGCCATCGGTCGCCCCGGACTGAGCATGAGGGCCCCCGCCTTCACCACTTAAATTCCCCCACCAGCGGCAGATGGTCCGATGCCACCAGCGCTTTGGGGGTGCGCCAGAGGGTCAGGCGCTCCAGGTGGAGTATGGGGTCGTAATAAATGTGATCCAGGTGGAAGACCGGCAGCACGCCGGGGTAGGTGCGCGAACCGCTGCAGGTGGGCGCGGAAGTCGGCGCTGACCAGGTGCGAGCGCAGCAGGCGCGTTGCCAGGCCCTGCGTCCACTCGTTGAAATCGCCCATGACGATGCGCGGCGATTGGATTTCGGCATCGTTCAGCAGCTCGGGCGCGATCAGCCGGCGCGCCTGCGTGCGGCGCTCCAGGAAAGCCGTGCCCAGGTGCACGTTGAAGATGTGCAGCACGGTGCCGTCCACGGCCAGGTCGGCGCGCAGGCAGCCCCGCTCTTCGCGCCCGCGCACGCTCAGGTCATAGTTGCGCATCTCGCTGGATGGGGAAGCGGCTCAGCACCACGTTGCCGTAAGAGTAGCCGCGGTGCTTGCGGGTTTCGCCCAGCGCAAACCGGAAGCCGAGGTCATGCGAGATGGTCTCCGCCTGGTGCTCCAGCACCTCCTGCAGCGCGATCACGTCGGCGCCGATTTCGCCCAGCACTCCGGCGATGCGCGTGGCGCTGGCGCGGCCGTCCAATCCCCGGCACTTGTGCACGTTATAGGTGACCGTTCGCAAGCGAACGACTGCCCTCTAGGGTAGCCTCCCGGCCTGCCCACGCGCTCAAGCGCGCCTGCGGCGCCCGGGCCCTCCACTTTCAGTTTGACAGAATCGAATAGATGCACGACGCCGTTTTGTCCGCTTACGAGCGCATTCGCCCTTTGGTCCGCGAAACGCCTCTCGAATACTCGGAAGAGCTGGGCGCGTGGCTCAAGCTGGAGCTGCTGCAAACCACGGGCTCGTTCAAATTTCGCGGCGCGGCCCACAAAATCGCGCTGCTCGGGCCGGAGCAGGCGGCGGCGGGCGTGGTGGCGGCATCGAACGGCAACCATGGCCTGGGGGTGGCGGCGGCGGCGCAGGCGCGGGGGATCGCGGCGGAGGTATTCGTTTCCTCGCAGGTTTCGCCCGCCAAGGCGCGCCGCATCGAGCGCTTGGGCGCGCGCATCCACTGCGCCGGCGCCGACCCGCTGGCCGCCGAACTGGCCGCCCGCCGCGCCGCCGCGGCATCCGGCCGCGTGTTCATCTCGCCTTATAACGATGCCGACGTGATGGCGGGCCAGGGCACCATCGCGGTGGAACTGGTGCGCCGGCTTCGCGAAAATCGACGCCGTGTTCGCGGCCGTGGGCGGCGGCGGATTGATCGGCGGCATGGGCGCGTATCTGCGGCACGCCTCGCCGGGAACCGAAATCGTCGGCTGCTGGGCGGAGAATTCGCCGGTGCTGTACGAATGCATGCGCGCCGGCCGCATCGTCGATGTGCCGAGCAGCCCAGCACTTTCCGAAAGCACCGCCGGCGGACTGGAGCCCGGCTCGATCACGCTCGATGTATGCCGGCGCGTGATCAACCGCGCCGTGCTGGTTTCGGAACCCGAGATCGCCGCCGCCATCCGCCTGGTGCTCGAAACCGAGCATTGGCTCATAGAGGGCGCCGCCGCGGTGGCGGTGGCCGCGTTCCTGCGGGAAACGGAACGCTGGCGGGGCAAAGCCACCGTAATCGTCCTCTGCGGCCGGAATCTTTCGCCCGAGGTTTTCCGGCGCGTATTTCCGTAGCCCGGCGCCGAGTTGGATTCGGCGAGGGAGGACAGCCCTTTGGGCTGTCATGCCGGGCTTCCGCCCGGCATGCGGGCGGAAGCCCGCCGCGGCCGCGCCGAAGCGCCGCCCTCCGACCGTGGCCGGACCCCGGGTTCTGCGGCCCGTGCGGGTGGATCGGCCGTCGCCCTTCCGGCGGGCCGCGCCAATTCCGCCTCCCGCCATGCATTCGGCTTACAATCTGTAGATGCGGGCCTGAAAAGGCCAAAGGGGGACCGAGCCACGCGAAGTTCCCGATCTGGAATTTCTGGAGGTTTGCACATGCGTTCCGTACGAGAAACTCTCGGGCAATACTTGGGCGGATTGAGCCGCCGGGACCTGTTCCGGCGCGGCTCCCTGGTGGCTGCCGCGCCCGCGTTTTTGGGTAAACCGGCCGCCGCCGCGCCGGCGCCCGCCGCCGCGGGCAAACTGCAGCTCGGCCCCGGCGATATCTACCAATCCATCGGGGTGCGCCCCATCATCAACTGCCGCGGCACCCTGACCGTGATCAGCGGCTCGCTCGAACTGCCGGAAGTGCGCACGGCGTGCGAGGCCGCCGCCCAGCATCACGTGGTGCTGGACGAGCTGATGGCCGGCGTGGCGCAGCGCATCTCCGAAATTACCGGCGCCGAATGGGCGCTGGTTTCCTCCGGCTGCGCCGCCGGCATCGCCCACACCACCGCCGCCTGCGTGACCGGCGGCGATCCCGACCTGCACGTGCGCATCCCCGACCTCAGCGGCTTCGCCAAGGACGAAGTGGTAATCCCGCGCTTCTGCCGCAACGAATACGACCAGGCCATCCGCTCGGTGGGCGTCCGCGTCATCGAAGTCTCCGATCCCGCCGAATACGAAGCCGCGCTCGGACCCAAGGTGGCCATGGTGTACATCATGACCGGCCCGCGCGTGGAAAACGGTCCGCTGAATTACGACGTGATCTACGGCGTGGCGAAGAAGAAGAACATCCCGGTGTTCACGGATGCCGCGGCCGAAATGCCCAGCTTCCGCCCCAACCTGTATCTGCAAAAAGGATCGACGTTCGTGGGCTACAGCGGCGGCAAGTGCATGCGCGGGCCGCAGTGCGCCGGGCTGATCATCGGCCGCAAGGATATTCTGCAGGCGGCCTGGGTTTCGAGCGCGCCGCACCACGGCCACGGCCGCACCATGAAGGTGGGCAAGGAAGAGATCGTCGGCATGCTGGCCGCGGTGGAGATGTGGGCCCAGCGCGACCACGTCAAGGAAGACGAGATGTGGACCGGCTGGATGCAGCAGATCGCCGACCGCGTCACCAGGATCAGCGGTGTCACCGCCGCCATCCGCCAGCCGCGCAGCATCGACAACCACAGCCCGGGGCTTTCCATCAACTGGGACCCGGCACACCTGGGCATCACCGGCGAGCAGGTATCGGAGATGCTCATGAGCACGGAGCCGCGCGTGGCCTTGGGCGGCGCGGGCGGCGGCGGCGGGCGCGGCCGCGGCGGCAACGCCAACCAGACCGGCATCTCCATCACCGCCTACATGATGAAGCCGGAAGAGGTGAAAGTCGTAGCCGACCGCGTGTATGAGATCCTCTCCGCGCAGCGTCCGCCGTGGAAGCCGGAAACGCCGCAAACACCGGCGGGCGACCTGACCGGCGCCTGGAACCTGGAAATCCAGTTCGCCGCCGGCAAGGGCGCGCACAGCCTGTTCCTCAAGCAGGACGGCAACCGCCTGGTGGGCGCGCACCAGGGCGAATTCATCGCCCGCGACGTAAGCGGGGCGATTTCCGGCGAAGACGTGCGCTTCACCTCCTCGGTTGGCGAAGCCCATGGCGCGGCCCTGACTTATCGCTTTACCGGCAAGGTGAGTGGCGATACCATGTCCGGTGCCCTGGACATGGGCGAATATCTGTCGGCCCGGTGGACGGCCCAACGGCACACGTTCGGCCGCGGCTGATGGCGGACGAAGCCATCGAACATTCTTCGAATCCTATGAGCGCAACCAACAGACGGAAATTTCTCGGAGGCGGCGTGGCCGCCGCGGCCGCGGTGACGGCCACCTCCACGGCCGCTGATGCCCAGGACGGCAAGCCCATCAAGAAGGTCCTTTACCGCAACGGCAAGAAGCCGCAAAAGACGCCGTTGTTCAACGGCACCGTGACTTACGGCAACCTGGTGTTCATTTCCGGGGTGGGCTACCACCAGGAAGGCGATATCAAGGTCCACACCGCCGGGGTGCTGGAGCAGATCAAGCAGCAGCTCGAAGCCGCCGGATCTTCCATGGACAAAGTGCTGAAGTGCAACGTGTTCCTGAAGGACCTGAACGATTATGCCGGCATGAACGAAGTATTCCAGGGCAAGTTCGGCGAGGAGCCGCCGGTGCGGACCACCGTGGCGTGCGGCGGCCTGCCGGGCAACTCTCTGGTGGAAATCGACGTCATCGCCTGCATCTAGGGATTGCGAGGCTGCGGCTCCAACGCGGAGCCGCGGAGGGAACGGAGAAAACGCGAAGAGGAAGTGCTGTGATTCTCCGCGATGTCTCCGCGTTCTCCGCGCCTCCGCGTTGCAGGCACGTCCGCTCATTTCGCCGGGTTTGCTCCTCCCACGAAGCCCTGCGCCTTCACCTTCAACCGGTAAATCGAAGTGCGGGAGGAGAAGTAAATGGTGCGAAAATCGGCGTCGCCCCAGTTGAAATTGGCGGTCGATTCCGGCAGCAGCACGGTGCCGATGTGGTTGCCGTCCGCGTCCCACACCCACACGCCGCCCGGTCCGGTGCAGTAGACGTTGCCCCTGGTATCCACGCGCATGCCGTCCGGCACGCCGCCGCGTCCCTCTTCCTTGCCGAATAACCTGCCGTTGCGCAATTCCATATTGGCGACCGACTTCGTAGACGCGGATCTCGCGCCGCGCCGTGTCGTCGATATACAGGCGCTTGCCGTCGGGCGAAAAAGCCAGGCCGTTGGGCTGCTCCATGTCCATGGTCAGCAGCCGCACGGAGCCGTCGCTCCCCAGCCGGTACACGCCCTGAAACGGAATCTCCTGCTTCTCGCCCTTCACCAGGTCGAGCGTGGGGTCGGTGAAGTAGAGCGCGCCGTCCGGCCCCACCACGATATCGTTGGGGCTGTTGAAGCGCTTGCCGTCCCACTTGTCGGCCAGCACCTTGTACTGCCCGCCGGGCTCCACCTGGATGATGGCGCGCAGGACGCTCGCGGTGGTGACGAAATTTCCGTGCGCGTCGAGCGTGCTGCCGTCGGGATCGCCGATGTCGAGCAGCGTCTCCACGCGGCCGTCGGGATAGACGCGGGAGAGCCGGTTCTTGTCCTCATCGCTGACGTAGAGAAAGCCGTGCGGGTCCCAAACCGGGCCTTCGGTGAAGCCGAAACCAGTCGCGATTTTTTCCAGCTGGCTGCCTTCCGCAAAAAGCTCCCAGAACTTCGGCGACTCGGCCTTCAGCTCGAATGGCCGCGGCGCGCCACCGCGGCCCTGCGCGAAGGCGCCGCCGGCCATCGCTCCGCATAAGATCGTCAATGTGAATTTGCTTATGCCCATGGTGCTTCTCCTTTTAACGCTGATCGTAGAACCGCGCTTTCGGCGGCGCAGCGGCGGGGCTTCGCCCACCGCATGCTGGGCGGAATCCCGGCATGACAGCCCGGAAGGGCTGTCCTACGGTAGCGCGAATGCCAGGATGGTGTTGCCGGCGGCCACGCCGATATACTGTTTGCCGTCCAACCGGTAGGTCATCGGGCCGCCCTTCCAGGTCTGGCTGGTGTTGAAATGCCAGAGCAGCTTGCCCGTCGTGGCATCGGCGGCGACCAGCGCGCCGCTGCCGTCGCCGTAGAAGATCAGGCCGCCGGCCGTCGCCATCAGGCCGCTGCCCAGGATGCCGCCGCCGATATCGGGGATCTCCCAGGCGGTCTTGCCGGTCTGGATGTCGATGGCTTTCAGAATTTTGCCGTCTTCGTTTTCGCCCGGCGCGCGGCGCGTGCCGCCGCCGTAAAACGACTTGCCGGCTTCCCACCACAGGTCGTTCTTGCTGTAGATGTTGCAGGATTCCTCCGCGAACATGTAGAACAGCCCGGTTGCGGGGTTGTAGGCGTCGGACGGCCAGTTGGCCGCGCCCGCCACCGCCGGGCAGACCACGGTTGCCCTTCCACGGTCGGCTCGTTGCCGGGCAGCAGCTTGGGCCGGCCGTCCGGCCCGATGCCGCTGGCCCAGGTCAGCTTCTTGACGAACGGCTCCGCCAGCAGCACCTTGCCGGTGAGCCGGTCGAGCACGTAGAAGAAGCCGTTGCGGTTGCCCTGCAGCAGCAGCTTGCGCGGCTGGCCGTGGAACTCGGCGTCCACCAGCACCGGCGTTTCGGTGGCGTCCCAATCGTGCAGGTCGTGGGGCGTGAACTGGTAATACCATTTCAGCTTGCCGGTGGCCGGGATCGAGCGCCACCACCGACGCGGTATAGAGGTTGTCGCCCTTGCGCTCGTCGCCGTTGTAATCGGGGCAGGGATTGCCGGTGGGCCAGTAGAGCAGGCGGGCCTCGGGATCGTAGGTGCCGGTGAGCCAGGTGGCGCCGCAGCCGTGCTCGAGGGCGCGGCCGCTCCAGGTCTCCGAGCCCGGCTCGCCCGGCGCGGGGATGGTCCAGAAGCGCCAGACGTGCTCGCCGGTGGATGCCTTGTAGGCGTCGAGAAAGCCGCGCACGCCTTCGTCGCCGCCGGAGACGCCGGCAATGACCAGGTCGTTCACCACCAGCGGCGCGCTGGTCGAGCCGTAGTTCTGGTGCGAATCGGCCATCTCGACGTCCCACAGCAACTGGCCGGTGAAGCGATGCAGCGCGAACAGGTGGGCGTTGTCGGTGACCATGAAGACGCGGTCGCCGAGCACCGCCACGCCGCGATTGATGCCGCTGGCGGCGTCGCCGGCCAGTCCCTGGGAGCGCGGCCGGCTGTAATGCCAGATCTCGCGGCCGCTGCGCGCATCGAGCGCGTAGGCTTCGTTCACCGCGGTCACGTACATCACGCCATCCACCACCACCGGCGTGTCTTCCAGCGCGCGCGGCGCGCCCGGAATCGGGAACATCCACGCCGGCGCCAGGTGCGCCACGTTGGCGGTGTTGATCTGGTCGAGCGGGCTGAAGCGGTTGCCGCTCTGGTTGCCGTGATAGGTGGGCCACTGCGCCCGGCTTGGGGTGGGCCACGTCGCGCGTAGGAAATGCCGGCGCCCATCGCACCCGCCGCCAGGGTAGCTTTGGCATCGGTATCCGGGACCAGGCGGCTGAGATAGGCGACCAGGTTGCGCATCTCCTCGGGCGACGCCTCGACTTTCGGCATCAGCGATTTCTCGCGCGTGATGTCGGCGATCTGCATCCTTCTTCAGCAGGTGCAGCTTGCCATCGGCGCCGAGCAGTTGCAGGTCGAACGCGCTTTCGTTTTTGGCGATGCCGCGAATGGTCTGGCCGCCGCGCAAGCTGCACGGTGACGGCGTGATAGGCAACCGCGCCGCGGCCGCCCCGTCCGCCGCGCCCGCCGCGGCCGGTTGCCGGCGCCGCCCCCGGATCGCGCAGCGCCTGTTCGATCTGCTCCGGCCGGCGGTCGCGGCCGATGGCGGAAAGGTCCGGGCCGAGAATGCCGCCGCGCCCGCGCACCATGTGGCAGCTGGCGCAGTTGCCCTTGCCGTCGAAGAAGCGCTCGCCCGCGGCGGCATCGCCGGGGGCGGGTGACGGCTGCCCGGCAGGCGGCAGCCGCCGGACCCGTTCGCAGGCTGATGACGTAGGCGGCCAGCGCGGAGGCCTCCCCGGCGGAGACTTGGAACGCCGGCATGCCGCGATCGGCAATGCCTTTCAGGATGACGTCGCGCACGGCGCTTTCCGAGGCGGCGCGCGGCTGCGCCAGGCCGACGATGGCGGGCCCGTGGCCGCCGCCGCTGCCATCCGCGCCGTGGCAGCCGGTGCAGCGCTCCTCGTACTGGCGCTTGCCCGCGTCCCGCGTTTGCGCGCTCAACCCGCCCAGCCCCAGCGCAGCCGCTGTCGCCCACAAGACGATTCGATTCATTAAAGGGAGTCTACCGCAGTCCGCGGGATGTCAGCCGATAGCTGTTATCATTTCCACCATGCGCAATCTTACCCTTCTCATGCTTCTGGCCGGCGCGGCCACCGGGCAGGGCCAGGGGCCGGGCGGCTGCCGCATCGCCGACACGCAATACGACGGCTGGAAGGCGGTGGAGATGGCCAATCCGTGGGTGAAGCTGGAAATCGTTCCGCAGCTCGGCGGGCGGCTGATGCAGGTGACGTTCGCCGGCCACGATTTCCTGTTTGTCAATTCCCAGCTCAAGGGCCAGACGTTCGGGCCGGAAGAATCGGCCTCCGAGCACCGCTGGTTCAACTACGGCGGCGACAAAATCTGGCCCATGCCGGAGGGCAACGACGACGAAAACCACTGGCCGGGAGCGGAGGGCGCGGTGCTCGATAGCGGTCCGTTCCACCTGGAAATCCTGCGCCAGGACGCCACCTGCGCCGTGCGCCTCACCGGCCCCGCGGACCCCATGATCGGCCAGCAGTACATCCGCGACATCTCCATCGGCGCCGATTCGCCGGCCATTTCGTTCCACGCCGTCATGAAGAACGTCAGCGGCTATCCGCAAAGCTGGTCCGAGCAATCGGTTTCGCAGTACAACACCGCCGATCCGCAAAACCCGGCCCAACCCAACGCCGATATCTGGGGCATCACACCGGCCAACCCGCACAGCGCGTACCTGGATTCCTATCACGTGCGCACCGGCAACGCCTCGCCGCGCGGCTATGGGTTGCGCGACGGCCTGTTTACCGTGCGCGCCGCCAACGCCGGCGGCGAAGTGTGGATCGACAGTCCCGGCGAATGGTTGGCGGTGGTGGATGGCGCCACCCAATTCACCATGGTGGAGCGCTTTCGCTTCCGGCGCGGGGCCGAGTATCCCGGCCTGGCCACCGTCATCTTCTACACCACCGGCCCCATCCGGCGCGGCGCCGCGGCGCCCGAAGCCGCCGACCCCTCCCGCCCCGCCATTCACTACATGGAAGCGGAGCTGAACAGCCCGGTGGTGCGGCTCGACCCCGGCGAGACCTATGCCATGGACACCCAGTGGCTTCCCGCGCGCATGGGCAGCGATTTCACCACCGCCACGTATGCGGGCGTGGTGGGCAAGCCGCTGGCGGCGGCCAGCTCCGCCGATGGGCTGGCCGTCTCCGGCGAATTCGGCGTTTTCTTCGCCGGCCGGCTGGAGCTGCGCTTCTACGGCCGCGGCGGCGCGCGCCTGGGCAGCGTCAACCTTCAGCCCGCCGCGCCCGATGCGATGGTGAACCTGCAGAAGACGGTGCAGGCGCCGGCCGACACCGCGCGCGTATCCCTGCACCTGGTGGATGCCGCCGGCGTGGACCGGGGGCCGCTGGGCGAAACCGCGGTCAGCGGGGCGGCCGCCGACCGGAATTGAGCCTGAATTCCGAAATCAGCTTCGCCGATCCTGGATTTTCACCGGTGAGAATCTGAAATGACAGCCACGTATCAGGGCACGGCTTGAGCCGTGCCGAACCGGATGGTTCTGATGGGCTTTAGCTCCTGCGACGGCCGGGCAGGGGCTAAAGCCCCTTTGTAGCGAGCGATTTTCGGCACGGCTCAAGCCGTGCCCTCAATGCCCTCCGACTTCGGAATCCAGGATGAGCGGGGCAGGCGATCGCATTTTGCCGGCCGCCAATCCCCCGAGCCTCGCGTTGGCAGACCACGAAAGGCGATGGTCTGCCCCACACTTACCGTTTGTCCGGCGCCGAATTGGTGCGGGTGTCCAGCACTTCGCGGACCTTGCGCGCCAGCGCGTCGGGCAGGAACGGCTTCTGTAAGAATGCCGCGCCGGATTCCGGAATGCCATGGTGGACGATGGCCTCATCGGTGTATCCGGAAATGTAGAGCACGCGCATTTTGGGGCGCAGGGGGTGGATTTTGCGCACCAGGTCGGGGCCGCTGATTTCCGGCATCACCACATCCACCAGCGCCAGCTCGATGCTTCCGCTGTGCAGTTTCGCCACCCGCAGCGCTTCCTCGCCGCGCGTCGCCTCCAGCACACGATAGCCGCGCGCGGTGAGCACGTCCACGATCAGCTTGCGCACGCGCGCTTCGTCTTCCACCAGCAGGATGGTCTCCACCCCCGTAAGCGGAGTCTGCTGGGCGGCTTTTTCATTGGGTGCAGGCGATTTCTCCTGCGCCGGCGGCAGATAAATCCGCACCGTCGTTCCCTTGCCCACCTGGCTGAAGACGCGAATCGCGCCGCCGCTCTGGCGAATGATTCCGTAGGCGGTGGCTAAGCCCAGGCCTGTCCCCTGCCCCGGATTCTTGGTGGTGAAGAACGGCTCGAACAGGTGGCTCTGCGTGTTCTCGTCCATGCCGACACCGGTATCGGTTATGGAAATCATCACGTGCGGCCCGGGCGTTACGCCCAACTGCTTGGCCGCAAAGGTCTCGGAAAGCTGCGCGACGGCGGTTTCGATGGTGAGCTTGCCGCCCTTGGGCATGGCGTCGCGCGCGTTCACCACCAGGTTCATGATGACCTGCTCCAGCCGCCCCGGGTCGGCCTCCACAATGTCCTGCGACGCCGCCGGAATGGTGACCAGCTCGATATCCTCGCCGATGAGCCGCCGCAGCATTTTCCCGATCTGCACCAGCAGCTCGTTGACGTGCACCAGGCGCGCCTCGAGCGGCTGCCGCCGGCTGAACGCCAGCAGCTGGTGCGTGAGCGCGCCGCCGCGCTCGGCCGAGCGCCGGATCTCCTCGAGCGCGGTGCGCTGCGCGTCTTTCAGGTCGCGGCCGGCCAGCAGCATATCGCTGTAGCCGGTGATCACGGTGAGCAGGTTATTGAAATCGTGCGCCACGCCGCCCGCCAGGCGGCCCACCGCCTCCATTTTCTGCGCCTGCCGGAACTGCTCCTCCAGCCGGGTACGGTCGCGGCGCATACGCGCGGCGCGGATCTCGCGCTCCACCGCCGCGTTCAGGCGCATCAGGTTGCGGCGGGTCACGTGGTCCGCCGCCCCGGCTTTCAGCACCTCCAGCACGTCCGAGTCCTTGTATTTGCCGGAGGCCACGATGAGGGGCAGGTCGATCCCCTTCTCCTGGATTTTCCGCAGCGCCGCCATGGCGCCGGTGTTCCCCGCCGCAAAATCGCTGATGGCGATGTCGTAGGGCGCTTGCGTGCCGGGCCCATACCCCTCCGCCAACGCGCTTTCGAGCTGTTCCTCGCTGGTGATACGGTCGAAGGAGGGTTCGTATCCACCCTCTCGTAGCTCCGCGGCAACCGCGTCCGCGCCTACGTCCGCGATGTACAAAACCCGCAAGGGTTCGGCCATGCTGTCTCCCGATGAGGTTTAAGTTCAAGATTAATTGACTGGGGCCTGGACCGGCGTATGAATCGACGGGCCATTGTGAAAGAATCTACAAAAACCCGGCTTCCGGATGAACGCATTTTCATAGGGCAATGGTTTCTGTCCACGCAGCCGCACCCAACTTATGCAGATCCCCGGCGCTAAGCCGCCCGCAGGATTTCTTCTACCGCCTGCGTCACCTGCTGGGCGGTGTACGGCTTGGGCAGAAACGCGGCGCCGGAATGCGCGGCGCACAGACTCCGCGCTTCGGACTCGCTGTATCCGCTGGTGAGCAGCACTTTGACATGCGGCTGCGATCTCTTCACCTGGCGCAGCAACTCGAAGCCACCCATCACGGGCATGACCACGTCCACCACCAGCGCCTCGATTCCGCCCTTCTCCCGCTCCCAAGTCGCCAGAGCCTCCCGCCCGTTCGCGGCGGTGAACACGCGATACCCCTGCTGGCGCAGAACCGCCGCTATGAAATCGCGCACCGCGCTCTCGTCGTCCACTACCAGGATGGCGCTCCCCCGCTCCGCGCCGGCTTCCACTGCGCCGGTCCGCGCGTGCTCTCCGGCGGGCAGCAGCACGCGGAACGTGGCGCCTTGCCCGGTTGCGCTCTCCACCGTCAAGCCGCCCTTCTCCGACCGCATGATGCCGGCCACCGCCGCCAGCCCCAGACCTCTTCCGGTGAACTTGGTGGTGAAAAACGGGTCGAACATTTTCGCTTTCATCTCCTCGTCGAAGCCGCTGCCGGTGTCGGTCACTTCGATGGCGATGTACCGGCCTGGCGCGACCTCTTCGCCGATGGCGTCGGTGAACCGCTCCGCCACCTCGGCCAGGGAAACCGAGACCGTGATCTTACCCTGGTTGCCCTCGCCGATGGCCTCGCCCGCGTTGACCACCAGGTTCATGACGATCTGCTGCAGTTGGCCGGAGTCCATGCGCAGCCTCGGCATGCCCCGCTCGGCTGCTATGGAGAGAGCGACGCTGGCGGGAATCGAAGCCTGCACCAGGTCGGACATTTCGTTCACCGCCCGGGCTACGTCGATTTCGCGCACGATGAGCTGGCCCTTGCCGGCATAAGCCAGCAGTTGCCGGACGAGGTGAGCGGCCCGTTCGGCGCTGTTCATCACCTCGCGGACGCGCTCGGCCTGGGCCGGAGTCACCTGGTTTGCGAGCAGGCTGGCGTTGCCCAGGATTCCCGTCAGCAGATTGTTGAAGTCGTGGGCGATGCCGCCGGCGAGCAGGCCCACGCTGTGCAGTTTCTGCACCTGGCGCAGGCGCTCCTCGGCGCGCTTGGTGTCGTCGATATCGGTGCAAGTGCCGTACCAGCCGGTGATGCGTTGCTGCCCGTCGCACACGGCCAAGCCGCGCATCAGATGCCACCGATACTCTCCGCCCGACGCGCGGATCCGGCATTCTACCCGGAAGGGTTCGCCGCACTGCACGCAATCTCGCCAGGCGGCCTCCACGCGCGCGCGATCGTCCGGGTGCAGCACCCGCGGCCAGCCCCAACCGAGCGCCGCCTCCTCGGGAATGCCCAACTGCTCGCGCCATTGCCGGCTGACGAAGGTCACCGCGCCGGCGGCATCCGCCATCCAGACCAGTTGCGGCATGGCATTGGCCAGCTCGCGAAACCGGCTTTCGCTTTCGCGCAGCGCTTCCCCGGCCCGCTTGCGCTCGCTGATGTCCATCAGGATCATCGCGAACTGTCCGCGGCGGGGGCAGTAAGCCATGGCTTCGTAATATCCACCGGTGTTGCCGTAGTTCTCGAAATGCGCCGGCTCCCCGGTGGAGGCCACCCTCCCTACCTGGGCCAGCCAGAACCCGGCCAGTGCACCGGGAAATAGATCCCGGTACCTTCTGCCCACCACCTCCTCGCGTTTGCGCCCGAACATCGATTCGAAAGCCGAGTTCACGTCCAGGTACCGCCAGTCGAAGGGGTTTCCGGCGTCGTCGTAGATCATCTCGCCCAGGATGAAGGCCTCCTGCATGCATTCGAAAAGCCCCCGGTAGCGCTCCTCGCTTTCGCGCAGCGCCGCCTCCGCCCGTTTGCGCTCGCCGATATTCCGCCACTGCACGCACAGCGCGCCACCGACGGGAAGAATATGATTCTCCACCCAGTTGCCGGACACGCCCGAGCGGCGCTCGACGGTCATCGGCTTCCCTTCGCTCCAGGCGCGCTCGCAAACCTCCCGGAACTCGGCGGTCCAGTCCGCCGGGAACAGCTCGATCATAGATTTGCCGATCACCTCTTCCTTCCGTTTGCCCAGCACTTCGGTGGCGCGGCGGTTCAGGTACAGGAATCGGAACTGGCGGTCGAAGGCCGCCACCGGGTCGGCGATACAGTCCAGAATTTCGGCGGCCGGAGGCACAGCATACATGGCTCGTCCGCTGAATTGCTCAGGGCTATCCAGGGCACCTGTGGTGAAGAAATCGGACACTACCTCACCCCTCCAGTACGAGTGCCTCAATTATAAACAAGTACGGAGTGAGAGGGTGATTCGAGAAAGTGCCACATACCACGGACACAGGTACTAATGACACAAAAGTCCCGGGTGTTCTCCCTTTACCGTCGAATGTCGCGCCGCAATGCAAACGAACCAGCTATGGATTTCGATGACATTCCGCACCCCCGATCTCCACTCCCGCAGCCCCGGAGTATCCTGGTAGCTTGTGAGTTCGTTCCGCTATCTGCGGACACGGGAGCGCCGGCCATGTTTTCGCGACGCGATCTGGGAAAGGCGGCTTTGGGCTCTCTGCCCATCGCCGTGAGTGCCGCTAAGAAAATGAATTCCGTCTTTCACGGCGTGCAGTTCGGGCTGCAGAGCTACATATTTTCGGGGCTCGGCCTGCCCCACAAGACGCTGGTCGACACGGTGATCCGGTCCATGGTGGAAACCGGCCTGGGCGAGTGCGACCTGTACGCGCCGCTGGTGGAACCGGCCGAATTATGGGACCGTATCCACGCCGGGCCCGGCGGAGGCAAACCGGTGCCGCCGGAGATCGCGGCCGACCGCGCCCGCGCGCGCGAAGAACTCGCCCAATGGCGCCGGTCGGTTTCTCCCGATCATTTCCGCGCCGTCCGCAAGCGTTTCGGGGACTCCGGGATCGTGATCTACGGGCTCAGCGGTTTCCCCGGCGATACCGAAGAAGAACTGCGCTACACGTTGGACGCCGCCTCGGCCTGCGGCGCGCGCCTGGTTTCGCTCCGGATCGGCCTGGCGGCGGCCAGGCGCGCCGTGCCGCTGGCGGAAAAAAGCGATGTCACCGTGGGCATTCAAGGCCACCCCGATATGTCCGCCACCAATCCCGACGCCATCTCCCGGCCGGAGAATTACCAGCAGGCGTTGTCGTTCTCGGACCGCTACGCGATGAGCTTCGACATCGGCGACGCCACCGGCGGCGGATACGATGCCTTCCGCTTCGTGGAGCAGCACCACGACCGCCTTGCCCTGCTCTATTTGAAAGACCGGCGCAAGGATAAGCTGAGCGTGCCCTGGGGCCAGGGCGATACGCCCATCGCGGAAACCCTGCGCATGATCCGCGACCGCCGGTACCCCATCCGCTGCTACATCGATTGCGATTACAAAACCACCGACCGGCCGGCGGACGTGAAGCGGTCGTTCGAATTCGCGAAGGCGGCTCTCGCCTGAGCGGCGGCCGGCCCGCGGAGCGCCGGTTTTGTTATAGTGCACTCCATGGTGCGGCTGGAGCGGCTGGCGTGCGGCGTCCTGGCTCTGGGGACTCTGTGGGCCTTTCAGAAACCGTTCCGCGAATACCCCGGCGTGGAATACCGCCTCGGCGAGATCCCGCTGCCGGCGGGCTGGCAGAACCCGGCCGAGTGGACCTTCGCCCGCCTCATGTATCCGCCTTCACCTTATGGCCGCTACGGCCGCGGCTTCGGCTCCCGCTGGGGCAGCGCCGGTTGGCAGCAGGGCTTTGTCCATCTGGACGCAGGATTATCCCCGCGCCGACCGCCACTTTTCGGAAGCCGTTCGCCGCCTGACGCGCCTCGACGTCCGCTCCGTGGAGCAGCCGGTGAACCTGGACGACGGCGAAGTGTACGATTGGCCCTGGCTCTACGCCGTCCAGACCGGCCACTGGAACCTGACCGACGCCCAGGCCAAATCCATGCGCGAATTTCTGGACCGCGGCGGATTTTTCATGGCCGACGATTTCTGGGGCGAGGACGAATGGGCGGTGTTCATGGCCAGCATGCAGCCGCGTCTTCCCCGACCGTTCGGTGGTGGACCTGCCCAACGCCGACGCCATCTTCCACACCGTCTACGACCTGGACGACCGCTACCAGGTGGCCAGCGAGGGCTCCGTCCAGCGCGGGCGAAGCTGCAAGTGCGAGCCCTGCCCCGACCGCTGGCGCGGCATCTACGACGAGCACGGCCGGCTGGTGGTGGCCATCACCTTCCAATCCGACGTGGGCGATTCCTGGGAGTGGGCGGACGCCCCGTATTACCCCGCCCGCTACGCCGCCCTCGGCATCCGCATCGGCGTCAACTACGTGATCTACGCGATGACGCACTAAATGGAAATTCGACTCATGTCCTCTAGGCTGGCGATTGCGGCGCTCTGCCTGGCCCACACTCTGACGGCGGCCTCGATCACGCGAACGGATGTTTACACCGCCGGCCAGGGCGGCTACCACACTTACCGCATTCCCGCCCTCATGGTCAGCGCCAAAGGCACGCTGCTGGCGTTTTGCGAGGGCCGGCGCGAGGGAAGCGGAGACGCGGGCGACATCGATGTGGTGGTGCGCCGCAGCTTTGACCGCGGCAAGAGTTGGCTGCCGGTCCGGGTGGTGGCCGACGAGGGCGGCGACACCATCGGCAACCCCACCCCGGTTGTGGAGCGCAAGACCGGCGCCATTTTCCTGCTGCTCACGCGCAATCCCGGCCGCGTGACCGAGAGCCAGATCCTGCAAGGCGCCACGCCGCCCCGCACGGTCTGGATCACGCGCAGCACGGACGACGGAGCCACCTGGTCCAGGCCGGCCGAAATTACGGCGCAAGTCACCCGTCCCGGCTGGACTTGGTATGCCACCGGCCCCGGCAACGGCATCCAACTCCGCGGCGGGCGCCTGCTGGTGCCTTGCAACCACAGCACGCGCGAGGGAGGAAGCTTCTCGCATGTGATCTACAGCGACGACCGCGGCGCGACCTGGCACATCGGCGGCGTGGCCGGGGAGAAGACCAACGAATCGGCGGTGGCCGAATTGCGCAACGGAGACCTGCTGCTGAACATGCGCAGCTACCACGGCCGCAACCGGCGCGCCATCGAGCGCAGTCAGGATGGCGGGCTTACCTGGGGGCCGCTCGAATTCGACGCGGCGCTGGTCGAACCGGTGTGCCAGGCGAGCCTGGTGGCCGCGGCGCCGGCGGGCAAACGGGGCGATGGCCGGCTGCTCTTTTCGAATCCCGCGGCCACCACCCGCACGCACCTGACCGTGCGCTTCAGCCGGGACGATGGCCGCACGTGGTCCGCCTCCCGGCTGGTGGAGGAGGGGCCATCGGCTTATTCCTCGCTGGCGGTTCTGCGCGATGGCACGGTCGGCCTGCTGTTTGAGCGGGGCAGCCAAAACCCTTACGAGCGCATCACGTTCGCGCACTTCCCAATTGCATGGGTGGAAGGCAAATAGATTAGGGAATGGCCGGCGGAAAGCCGGCGCGACGAATTAGCGGCCCGCCAGCATCTCTTCGAACAGGGCGGTGGCGCGCGGGTCGCGGGAATGCTCCAGCGCCAGCATCGCCTGCTTGCGCGTTTCCGCGTCGGACGCGGTCTTGGCCATTTGCACCAGGGCGGGAACTCCTTCGCCATCCGGCATGGCTTCCAGCGCTGAAAACGCGCGCTTTCTGCACCGTCTGGTCCGCGCTCGTTGCGGATGACGCCGGTCAACGCGGCCACCACTGCGGGCCCCGACTTGCGGCCCAGGTCCCCAACGGCGCGGGCGCGCAGACGGGCGTCCTGGGCGGTTTTGGCAAATGCGATCAGCAACGGCGCCGCCTCCGGTTCGCGGCTGGAGGCAAGAGCGGAAACGGCGCGCTCGCGCACCCGCATATCCGCGTCGCCGGTTGCCAGGCGTTGCAGCACCTCCAAGCCGCCGCGGCCGCGCGCCCAGCCGAAACACGAGACCGCGCGCAGGCGCAGGCTGAGGGGCTGGGATGGCGCCAGGAAATTCTCCAGCGCCGCGTCCGCCGCCGCATCGGCGTGCATGGCGATGGCGGATACCGCGCCGGTCTCCGCCGGCGCGAGCGAAGCCAGCAACGCTACGCTCCCGGCCGGCGCCACGTCGTTGAGCCAGTGCACCGGCAACCCGCCGGCATCGATTTCACAATCGGGCGAAACGGCGCGCACGCGAACCACCGCGTTCCCCTCCACCCGGATCAGCACCACTACGTGGTCCGGCGGCTCCAGGTGCACCACGCCGGCGGCGCCGTCGCCGTCGCGCACAATGTCGCAGCCTAGGTTCCAGGTACGAACGGCCGGCACGGCGTACCCGATCCATGCCGGCTGCGGCGGCGCCGAAAGCAGGGCCCGGAACACGCCGTCCAATCCCGCGGCGGCAGACCGCGTGTCCGTACGCGCGTTGAGGAGCAGCTTCGGCTGCGCGGCGGCCGGCAGCGCGGCCAGCGCCAGTAGCACCAGCGCGGCTCTCACTTGAGGATCTCCATCAGGTAGTCGGTGGCTTCGGGCGATTTCATTCCGGCCAGCCGCTCCACAATGCGCTGCTTCATTTTGGGGTCCTTTTCGGCGCGCGCCGTCTGCACCAGGGCCTTGGCGTTTCGCTGGCTGGAAAGCGCATCGATGATGGCCATCTTCGTTTCCTGGTCCTGCTCGGAGGCGTAGAGCGCGGCCAGCGCATCGCCCGTATCCGCGGCGCGCGTTCCACCCAGGTTCTGGATGGCGTACTGGCGCAGCTTGGGATCGCGTTCGGTCTTGGCGATCTGTAGCAGGCGGTCCTTGTCGCGGCCGGAATCGAAGGCGTCCAGAATGGCGCGCTTGATATTCACGTCGGTGCTGTGGGTATAGATGTCGGCCAGAAGCTGCGAGTGGGCCGGCTGGTTGCGGCGCTCGCCCAGGTAGCGGATGGCGGCCAGTTGCAGGTCCGGATTGGCCTGCCCGCCGCGCGCCACCTGTTCCAGCGCCTGCTGCGCTTTGGGCGAACTGCTTTCGGCCAGCACGTAGATGGCGCGCTTCTTCACCCGCGGCGGCTGGTTGCCCTTCAACAGGCTTTCGAGCAGCGGCAGGGCGCGGTCGGGGTCGGACTGCATCAGGCCGTTGAGCGCGATGAGCTTCAGCTCCTCATCCGATTCGCTCTCCGGGTTCACCGGTTTGCCCGCTTCCACTTCGAGCGCCTTGGCGTCGTCCAGCCAGCGGCTGTTGGGATACGTCTTGCGCAGCTCGGCGATGGCGGCCATAGCCTCGTCGCGCCGGCCCAGCCGGATCAACGAGTATGCCTTCCAATACCACGCCCCGTCGGCGCGGGCGCCGGCGCGGGAGGCCACCTGGCTGAAGTCCTCCAGCGCTTCCGCGTAGCGGTGGTTATCGAGCGCGCGCTGACCGGAATCGTAGAGCCGGTCGTCGTTCATGCGCCGCGCCATGCGCTGGACGCGGTTCACCATGTCCTGCATATCGGGCGGCGTCGGGGGCGTCGGAGGCACGGGGGGCACGGGCGCTACCTGAGCGAACGCCAACCCGCGCTGCGCGTACTCCCTCGCCGTCCGGCGGGCTTCGGCGGCCAGGTCCCGCGCCTCCTGGTCCACTTCGCGGGCAGCCTCCCGGGCTTCCTGGGCGATCTCCCTTTGCATGTCGTCCGTCATCACTTCCACCGAGACCGACGGCTCCGGGAGAGGCGCAGGCGCGGCCGCGGGCGCCGGGGCGGCAGGCGCGGGTTGCGGCGCCTGCGCGGCGGCGTAACCCGCCAGCAGGCAGATCGGAATGAACATTTGAATACGTTTCATAAGCTTCCCTGTTTCTGGCTGCGGACATTGGAGTCCAGCACCCGAATTTTGAAAAGAATGCCTTCGGCTTCGAGCCTCCGGCGCAAATCCTGCAATTCCCGGCCGGAAAGGCGCGAGGGCGCATGCGCAATCTCCAGCAGCACCCGGTCGAGGTCGTCCAGCATGCCGGCCGTGCGGCCGTCGCCGGCGTGCTCCGCCGTCTGGCGATAGAGGCGGCCTTCCCCCACCAGGTCGGCCGCGCGCTCCTGCTCCGCGGTGATGTCCAGCGGCCCCTTGGGGTTGGCGTTCGCCAGCTCGATCAGCACCATTTGCGAACGCTCCAGGTAATCGCCCACGGCCACCAGCAGGATGCGCCGGCCGGCTTGCGGGTCCGCCGCCATCATGGCGGGCCGGCCCGGCGCGGAATGGCGGGGCTGCGAAAAGCGTCCGGCCAGGAACGCCAGCACCAGCACCGCTGCGAACGCCGCTCCCGCCGCCGCCCAGCGCCAGGGCCTCCCGACCGGCCGGAACATGGCGCGCCGGGCGGGCAATTGCCGCTCGATGCGCCGCCACACGTCCGCGCCGTAATCGGCCGGACGTTCCGGCACCGGCAGGCTGTCCACCACGTTCAGCACGCGCTGCAGCGTGCCGTAAGCGGCCCGGCACTCGCTGCATTCCGCCAGGTGCCGCTCGCAGTCCGGCGCATCGTTCGCTTCGCCGTAATAATGCAGGACGAATTGCTCTTCGGTCAGATGATTCATCGCACGCCGCCCACCAGGGGCTCCAGCGCCCGTCTCAATTTCCGCACCGCGCGAAATACGCTGTGCTTGGCCGCGCCGGGCTGGCACTCCAGAACCCGGCTGATCTCCTCTATCCGCATGCCCTCGAAATGGCGCAGCACGAAGGCGGTGCGCTCCACCGGGCTCAGTTCCTGCATGGCCCCGGCCACGCAATCGCGCACTTCCGCGCTCAGGGTGGAGCGCTCCGGCGTGGGACCGGAGGCGGCCAGGCGCGCCATGGGGTCCTCCGCGCCGGCATCGCCGCCGGCCAGGTCCTCCGGCCGCCGCTTCCGCGCCCGCACCAGGTCCAGCGCGCAATTGGTTGCGATGCGGTACAGCCAGGTGGCGAAGCTGGCACGCTCGTCGAAGCTGGCCAGTTGGCGGTAGGCCCGCAGGAAGCTTTCCTGCACCACGTCTTCGGCGTCCTGCTCGTTTCCCGTCATACGATAAGCCAATCGGAACAGAGCCCGGCCGTGGCGCTCTACCAGCGCCCGATAGGCGTCGGCGTCCCCCGATCGCACTCTGGCGATATCCGTTCGGTCCGTCAGCTCCATCCGGCTGTTGGTTAGACTACAAAATTTCACGGCGGTTAGCAGCCGCGTGGCTGGAGGGTGTGGGCCCACCCGGTCCGGTCCGGCCAAAATGGATTCAGGTCTTCTGATCCGCGGCGATTTGACATATAATCGTCCCGGCAACGCCAGGTGAGCGATTTGCCGGATGGATCTACGAAGATGAAACTGGCATTCTGGTGCCTGCTTTTGAGCGCCGTGTCCGCGCCGGGGCAAGGGCGGGAAGTCACGTCGATTACGCTCTATACGCGGTTCGAGCAGGCGGTTCCGGACGCCGTGCTCGCGGCGATCCAAAGTGAGCTGTCAGTCGTCCTCCGCCCCATCCAGGTGGACTGGCAATCGTTGCCCGCGCCGCCGGGCACCAACGTTTCGGGCGAACTGGCGGTGGTCTCCTTCAAGGGCGCGTGCGACGTCCGGAACCTGCAGCCCAAGCCGGTCCTCCCCGGCGACCTTGGCTGGACCTACGTGAGCAATGGCGTTGTCTTGCCGTTCAGCGACGTGGATTGCGGCCGGATCCGCGGCTTCCTCCAGAATGCCCTGCTGTCCGTCGCGCCCCTCAGCCGCCCGGCCTTGTTCGGACGCGCGGTCGGCTGCGTGCTGGCCCACGAGATCTACCACATTCTGGCGCAGACCGAGCACCACGCGGGAGAGGGCGCGGGCAAGAAGGCCTACACCGTGCGGGACCTTCTCTCGCCGGCTTTCCGTTTTGAACGGCGGGACCTGGAAGCCATGCTTGCCGGCGACGCGCCTCCCGTGCGGGGTCCCTCCGGCGGCAAGTAACGCAGCCGTGTTCAAAACATAAAAAAAGATCTAAAATACCGTACTGGTAGTATACTGAGCGGCGAAGATTCGAAGCAGAACCATGGCTCGTTCGCCAACCGGAGCGGCATGGCAGAGGCCTGTCCGACCGGCGGGAAGCTAGCTGCGCGGCTGAGCTGTACGGAGGCAAAGGTTTACCGTGATCACGAACCGACCTTACCAATACCTCGCAATTGCACTGGGTGCCTGCATGGTGCCCCTTCTGCTGCCTGCGCCTGCCCACGCGCAGCTTTGGACGTGGACCCACGATCAAATGGTGGAATATACGCCGACCTGGACGGGAGAACGTTTCGTCGACGGCCGCCCCAAAGTGTCCGATGCCCTGCTGGAACGGGCCCGCGGCCTTTCGAGCGAAGAGATTCTGATTTTCTGGGGCGGAGGCGGCGCGGCGGGGCCGGGCGGCGGCCGGGGCGCCGATGCGGGTGCGGCTGGCGCCCGGCAGTTCAATCAAGGGGGAATCCTGGGCGCGACCGGGGGGCGTGCGAACCCCTACAGCCAGTACACCGATGGATGGCAGGTTCTGCATCCCGACAAGAAAATGGTGGGCCGCGCCTTCACCATGGCCTTCATGCCGGCGCGCCCGGACCTGGACGCGGTGGTGAACGCCAAGGCCAAGGCCAACGGCATCAACCGGCTGGGGAACCAGACCGTCATCGACATGCTGCAGCCCGGCGACGTACTGGTGGTGGACCTGTACGGGAAGAAGGAAGGCGGCACCGTTGTCGGCGATAACCTGTTTCACTACATCATGCGCGCCACCAAAGGCGGCGGCCTGGTGGTGGATGGCAGCATACGGGACCTGGAAGGCATCAAGGAGATCGACATGCCGGCCTACTTCCGGGCGGTCCATCCCAGCGCCATCAGCGGCGCCACAGTGGCGGCGGTGAATGTTCCCATTCGCATCGGCGACGTCACCGTCATGCCCGGCGATGTGGTGATCGGCGATCCCGAGGGCGTGACATTCGTTCCCCCGCAGTTGATCGAGAGCATCCTGGAGCGGGCGGACACCACCCACATCCACGATGAGTGGACCAAGAAGAAGTTCGACGAGGGGAAGTACAAGTCGCAGGATATCTACGGCACTCCGCACGACCCGGCTCTAATCAAGGAGTACCAGGATTATCTGGCCAGGCGCCTGAAGGAAATTCGCAGCCAGAACCCGAAATAAGGATTGGACTGTGGGGCAGGACGGTATCCTGCGCGACGCTTTCCTCAGCCGGGGGACCGCTCCCTGACGGTCGCGGCTCCGATCGGAGCCGCGAGCGTGAGCGAGCGGTCTTCGAAAGGCGCAAAACCGCACGGTCGTAGCACTAATTTCCTTCCGCCGGCCCTCCAACGGTGGTGGACCCCGTTCCGCTGCAGCCCTCGTTGCCGTAGCGGAGGAACTTCTGAATCCGTTTGCCCGTGTCCACCTCCGCCGTGTAGATGTCGCCCTTGGAGTCCACGCTCACCTGGTGCAGCCAATGGAAGTCGCCGGCCATCCTCCCGCTCTTTCCCAGCCGGCCCAATTCCTGCAGATTGCTCCGGTTCAGAATGTAGATGGTCATGTTGGAGTTATCGCCCACATATAAACAGCTCTGCGCCCGGTCGGTGGAAAAACTCATCGACACCGCCGTTCCCGGTATGGAGGTGTTGGTATTTTCGCTGATGAACTGCTCGGCCACGAAGCCGCATTGCCCGGGTTCGCCATGCGGATTGCGGCACGGCTTTCCGAGCGCGGGATCATGCGTATCGAATGCCTGTATGCGGTTGTTGCCGCGGTCGCAGACATATAGCTTGCCGTCGCCGGCAAGCTTCACGCAATGGACGGGGGTGCGGAAGAAGGCAGGCTTGCGGTCGCCGGTGGGATCGTCCGCAATCTTGGGCCCGGCGGCGCGGGCGGCGGCATCGTCCACGGGGTTGTTTCCATAGGCGCCGAAGTGGCCGATGTATTGACCGGTGTCGGCATCCACGATCAGGACGTGGCGATTGCCATAGCCATCCGAAATATAGAGCCGGTTGGTGGCGGGATCCCGCACCATGTCCGTTGCCTGGTAGAGCAGCGGCGTGCCATGGATGCCGCCATGGGTGTCGTTGCTGTTCGGGCCCATGGGCGTCCCGCCGATCCTCATCTTGAAGTTGCCGTCGGTATCGAACTTCAGCAGGAAGCCGTCGCCGCCGCCTTCGGTGTGCGTCGCCCAAGGCGCGTTGCCGGCCCGGCCCGCCGCCGCATTCCCCGAAATCCAGACATTGTCCTTCTGGTCCACGTAGATGCCGTGCTCGCTGTTGGGCCAGATGCAGCCGGCTTCCGCCCTGCATTTACCGCCTATGAAACCGGGATCGGACGGGCCGCCCCAGGCGCGCAGCAGTTTGCCGCCGGCATCGAACTCCAGCACGGAGGGAGCGGCTTTGCAGCAATCGGCCAAGGGGCCATGGATGCGCACCTGTCCCAGGCCGTCGATCGGCTGGCCCTTCCCGTTCTTCATGCCGGCGAGCGGCCCTTCCAGCCCGGCCTCCTCTTCGGTCATGCTGCGCGCCCGGTTGTAAACCCAGACGTGGTCGTGCCGGTCGACGTACAGTCCGCCGATCTGGCCCAGAATCCAGTGGTTCGGCAGCGGCTGGGGCCAGGCGGGATCGACCACGAAGTTCGGCGTTTTGCCCGTTGGGGAGGCATTGTACACGCCCGTCTGCTTGAGCAGTCGTTCCAGGGAACCGCTCTTGATCAGGACATCGATATTGGGATCGGCGGCCCTGCCGGCCGCCGTCATCCATAGTGCCGCCACCGCGGCCATTACCGCGCGTCGTGTCGTCATGCCGGTCTCCTCGGGGAGTTACTTCAACGCCGCATAGGTCTTGCTGAAGTTGTTCCGCGTATTGGTGACGGTGAACGACCCGTCCGCCCGCGCGGAGACCTTGATCAGGAACGCCGGCCCGGTATGGCCACCGCGCCCGCCGCCCGGCCGGCCCGCGCGTCCCGCCCCACCCGGCGCGCCAGCACCCCGCGCCGGCGCCTGTCCGAAAGTCGGGGGAGGATTCAGCAGCACGCTGGCCATGGTGGCCGCATCCTCCACGTTGGCGATAAACAGCGAGGGCGCGTTCAGCTCCAGACCGGCGGCATACGCCCAGTGAAGCTGCCACACGTTTTCGAGGCCCGGCGACGTAAACAGCGTCATCATGGTGGGAACCGCCCCGCCCTTGCGCGTGCCATTGTTCATCACCGCCACCCGCGGGCGCAAACCGTGCACCAGCGCGGGAGAACCCGACTGGTCGATCCCGTGATGGGACGTCATATACAGATCCACCGTCCCGATCGGATTGTTCGGGCACATCAGCTGCTGCTCGCGGTTATACGTGAAATCGCCCAGATTCACGGTCCGGAATTTGCCCACGGAGATCACGACGCCGACGGACTGGTGGTTGTCCGGGTCCACATGGCTTTCGTCCCGCGGCTTGAAATCGGCACAGGCCGGATTCGGCTTGCCCGCGCCCGGAGCCCCCTTGATGGGTGTCTTCAAGGTCTGGCCCGCCGCGGTCACCACCACCACATTGGCCCCGGCGAATGGAATCCGGTCCCCCGGCTTGAGCACCGTGCGCGTGGCTTTGGCCGTCAGCTCCGCGTACATTGCCTGGAAGCCCGGCACCTGTTCTTTGGGCTCGCTCGATGGCCCGTGATCGTAGAAGTGCTTGATAGGGATTTGTTTGGACAGCTCCTGCAGCCCGCCCACGTGATCTCCGTGGTAATGGGTGAGCAGCATGTGGTCGATCTGCGTGATGCCGGCCGCATGCAGCGTGTCCAGTATCCGGCCGCTGTCGCGGCCGCCGGGGTTGCCGGTGTCAATGAGGAGAGATTCGCCGGCCGGCGAAACGTACAGCGCGGAGAGCCCTCCCTCGGTGTCGATGAAATATATGTCCAGTGTCTTGGCAGGCTTGGTCTGAGCGCTGCCCGCTGCCGCCGATAAAGCAAAGGCAAGCAGAGACGCCCATATGAGGCGCATTCAGGCACCTCCTTTCGTCTTCTTGGTTCAGTCGTAGTATGGCACAGGGCGCGGGCCGGCTAACTTACCTGCGCTCGGCGGGAACAGACAGGGACTGCGCCACTGTTGCAACTGCTGTGGCGGGCGAAAACGGTTTTTGCAACCAGGTGCAGTGCCGGGTTGGAACACAACAGGACCCCGTACACTCCAGGTGGAACCCGGACATCAGCACCGCGACGACATCCGGCATTCGCGCACGGATCCGGCTAACGGTTTGATGCCCGTCGATCCCGGGCATGGTGACGTCGGAGAGGACCGCGTCGAAACTCCTCGTTTCGCAGATTGCCAGCGCCTCTTCGCCACTCGTGGCTGTAGTGACTTCGTAGCCTGCCTTGCGGAACGCAGCCGATAACAGGCTAAGAATTGCCTTCTCATCGTCCACGATGAGAAGCCGGGCATTTTTCAATTTACAAATGGTAGCACAATACTGTCCTTTAGAGCACACTTGCGAGGCCCCGCGCTCCCGGCGGCTTCATCGCAACGCGCGTTTCACCTTCTCAGCCAGCACCGTGGATGTGTAGGGTTTCTGGACGAAGCCGAACATGGTCATCGCCTCGGTCTCGCTGTAGCCGCTCGATACGAATACCGAACGCGCAATCCCTCCGGTGAGCCTACACCCGCCCCAGCACCACCGCGATGGCTTCCATCAGTCGATTCACCGTGTACGGCTTTTGCAGAAAACCGGCGATATCTTTCCCGGCGAAACGGCGCGCGGCTTCCGTCTCCCCATAGCCCGATGAAATCATCACCGGAACATCCGCGCGGATGGCTTTCATTCGCTCCAGCGCCTCCTCCCCGCCCATGACGGGCATAGCCAGGTCGAGAATCACCAGGACGAGATTCTCCTGGTGCTCTTCAAACGACTGGATGCCCTCCGCGCCGTTTTTGGCCAACAGCACCTTCCAGCCATCGCGTTCCAGAGCCGCCTGCGCCACCCGCCGAACCGTTTCCTCATCGTCCACGAAAAGAACGGTGCCGCTCGCAGGGGCTCTGACCGCCGATTCGCGGGGAGCAAACTCGACCGGCCGCGCCGCCACCGCTGGCAGCAGGACTTGAAACAAGGTCCCGCGGCCGGGGCTCGAATACACGCGGATTGCGCCTTTGTGGCTGCGCACGATGCCCGAGGCCGCCGCCAGCCCCAGACCCCGGCCCTGGAACTTGGTGGTGAAGAACGGATCGAAGATCTTGGCCTTGGTGGCATCGTCCATGCCGGAGCCGGTGTCCCGGACCTCGATGACGACGTACTTTCCCGGCGTAAGGGGGTCGTTCGGAAATTCTCTCGACACTTCGTCCGCCGCCAGATCCCAAGTGTCCGTCCGCACCACCACCGCGCCCAGGTCTCCCTCGCCGATGGCCTCCGCGCCATTGATGATCAGGTTCATGATGAGCTGCTGAATCTGCGCCGGGTCAGCCTCCACGGGTGGAAGGCGCGCTCCCAGTTCCAGCTGGATCGCGACCATCTTTGGAATGGAGGTCCGTATCAGCGGCTCGATCTCTCTGATCATTTGCGAGACATCGATCCGCTCGATCGCAAACCGGCCCTTGCCGGCATAGGCGAGCATCTGGCGCGTCAAATCCGCCGCTCTCTGGCTGGCTTCGACGATGTCCCGCAAGTATCTTCGGCTGGACGCAGAGTCCTGCGGGTCGGTCAGCGCCAGGCTGGCGTTCCCCATGATGCCGGTGAGCAGGTTATTGAAGTCGTGCGCAATACCACCGGCGAGCAGGCCAAGGCTTTCCAGTTTCTGGGTGTGCTGGAGCTGCCGTTCAAACCGTCTTCGTTCCGTTATGTCGCGGATGTTGAACTGAACTACGTTGCGCGCTCCCTGCGCATACCGGTTGGCCACAACCTCGACGTGAACCGCACGCCCGCCTTTCGATTTCAGCAGCAGGTCCGGGAAGCGGGCCATCTCCTGCCCGCGTATCTGCGCCAGTACCGCATCCACCTCCGGATTGCCCGCCAGAGGCTCGATCTCCGGGATCTTCCTGCCCACCAGTTCCTCACGACGATAGCCGAACAGATCTTCCAGGAACGGGTTTGCGTCCGTGATTTCGCCCGTATCCGCGTCGGCAATCAGAATCCCGTCTTTGGACGCCTCGAACAGCCGCCGGTAGCGCGCCTCGGTAGCACGTTTGCGCTCTGTGACGTCCTCTATGGCGAGCAGGATCCGTCCGGTGTGCTCATCCTCCTGGATGCTCCGGGCGTTCAAGACCATCGTTCTGCGGCCCACCCGTTCGAAGTCGTGCTCAATCTCCACGGCTTCCACGCTGGTATGCCGTGCCACACGGTCGAGTAACTCGCGAACCTTCGGGACATCGAACTGTCCCCTGCCGACCTCGTAAACCGACCTCTTGACGCTCTCCTCCGGCGCCGTCTTAAATGCCTCGAAAAACGCCCGGTTCGCCGTCTCGATTCGCAATTGGGAATCGAGCACAATCAAGGGCTCGCGGACCGTCTCGACAATCGCCGACGCATAATCCCGCGCCCGCCTGACCTGTTCCAGGGTCCTCTTCAAGTTATCGACGTCGAGCAACTGCAGCACGGCTCCATCGATGCGGTTATCGCTGGTGCGGTAAGGACGCACCCGAAGGGAGTACCACCGGCCCTCCCGATCGCGCACCTCCCGTTCGAGTGGAGCAAGGGTATCGACTACGTGCCGCACAACCTCCTCCAGGTCGGGGACATTGATCCTGGGCTTCAAATCCGAGACCGGCCGGCCGATATCGGTGGCGATCAAGTTCAGAAGTTTCTCGGAGATCTGCGTAAACCGCCGGATGCGCAGGGCGCTGTCGAGCAGGAGGATCGGAGTTTGCAGGCTGGTCAGTATGTTCAGCAGGTCATCGGTCAACTGCTTCAAATCAACATTGCGGCTGTCCATCTCCGCGTTGAGGGTTTGCAGCTCCTCGTTGGTCGCCTGCAGCTCCTCTTTGGCCGTCTGCAGCTCCTCATTCGAGCTCTGCAGCTCCTCGTTGCTCGATTGCGCTTCTTCGTTTGCGGACCGGAGTTCCTCGATGATGGATTGCAGGTATCGGCGCGTGGACGCCAGTTCCGCTTCCAAGCGGGCGGCCCGGCGCTGTGGATCTTCCTGCTGTTCAGGAATCGCCTCCGCGTTCTGCATCGGCGCCTCCGGCGCATTCCCCAACTGAGAGGGTTCCTCGAAGCAGATGAGGAAGTGCCGTCCCAATCCCGCCGGCGAGACCGGCGTCACCGCGACCGTGATGGTCCGCGGACCGCCCCGGAAGATCCGGATACTCTCCAGCCGGATCCCCATATTCTTCTGCCGGGCCTCGTCCACCGCGGCCCGCAGGTGCAAGGCCACATCGTCGCGCATCATCCGGAACAGGTCCAGATCGGCTTCTCCCTCATCGGGAGCCAGGTAATCTTCCACCTCCCCGCGAAACTCTACAATGCGGTAATCATCGTCGATCACCACCGCGGGTGGCGCATATTGGCCCAGCAGCAAACGGTCCACCTGTTTTTGCAGCGAGCCGGGGGGACCTTCTTCCGGTAATTTCGATCCCCGCACGGCCGGATGCTCCTCGTGCCGGAACACCGGAAAGGGAGCCACGCGCGCCGGCAACCCGAATCCGGCCTTGTCCGTCGGCACTTTCCGCACGTAGATGTTGGCTTGACCTTCGAGCGGCGCAAAGTGCTCCGCCAGGCTGCCGGGTCTCTCCGCTTTACCCAGCACCAGGAAGCCATTCGGCTGCAGTGCGTAGAAGAGCGTGTTGATTACGCGCTGCTGCAGCCCCGGTCCGAGATAGATCAACACGTTCCGGCAGCTGACCAGGTCCATGCGGGAAAACGGAGGATCGGCGATGAGGTTATGGACCGCAAAAACGCACTTATCCCGCAGCGGGCGGATAATCTGGTAGCCGGACTCCACCTGCACGAAAAAGTGTTGCAAGCGCTCCGGGGAGAGCACGGACACGGCGCTCGCGCCGTAAATGGCGGCCCGCGCCTTCTCAATGGACCTCTCGCTCAAATCTGATCCGAAGATGTGCATGGCGAAGTCCGCTCCCGCGTCGCGCATGCACTCCACCAGGCAAATGGCGATGGAATACAGCTCTTCGCCCGTCGCGCACCCGGGAACCCAGACGCGGACCGGCTCGCCGGGCTGCTTTTGCCGGAGAACCTCGGGGATGGTGTGTTCTTTGAGCGCTTCGAAGACCTGCGGGTCGCGGAAGAACTCGGTGACGTTGATGAGAACGTCCTCGGAGAGAGCCTGCAGTTCGGCGGGGTCCTGCTGGAGCAGTTCCAGATATTGATCGGGACCGCCGGCGTTTTGCAGCACCATTCTTCGCTCGATCCGGCGCAGCAGGGTGTTCGGTTTGTACAGCGAAAAATCAACCCCGGTAGCGGCGCGGAGCAGCCGCAGCGTCTTCAGGAACGCCGGCGCATCCGGGAGCAGTCCGGTGGGCGCAGCGCCTTTGCGGTACGGATGCCGGCAAATAGCGGAAAGCTCCCGGGCAATTCCAGCCGGTGGCAGCACGAAATCGACCACCCCGGCGGCGATCGCGCTTCGCGGCATGCCGTCGAACCTGGCGGATTCGTCCTGGGCAAACGTGATGCCGCCCTCCGCCTTAATCGCTGTCAGCCCCAGCGTGCCGTCCGTCGCCGCGCCGGACAGGATCACCCCAACGGCATTGGCTTTCCGGTCCTCCGCCAGCGAGCAGAGGAAGGCATCGATCGGCATGTACCGTCCGACGGTTTCGACACGCGGCGTCAGGCGGAGAACGCCGTGCGCCATGGTCATATTCGTGTTCGGCGGAATCACGTAGACCCGGTTCGGGCGGACGACCGTCCCATCCGAGACCTCGATCACCGGCTGTTTGGTCCGTGGACTGAGTAGTTCCGTTAGCGCGCTCGTATGATGCGGGTCCAGGTGCTGAACCAGCACGAACGCCATCCCGGTGTCGGTTGGGACGGCTTGTAAAAACTCGCTGAACGCCTCCAGGCCTCCGGCCGATGCTCCGATGCCGACTACCGTGCATGTCCCGGCGTCTGAGGCATCAGGTTCGCACGGGGGCACCGCGTCATCGGTATCCTGCCCGCCGCCTGCTTGCGATCCGGAGCGGGCATCGCCACGATCGGGCTCGTTCTCGGACGGTTCCTCCGTGTGGGCCACCGGGTACCTTCTGCTTCCCCGCTACGACGTATGATCATAACAGATGGGGCCTAAGCTTACCGGAGCCAGGCCGTGGCACGGGTTTGCACCGTTCTCGAAAAGAGGATAATAGGACCCTGAGATATAGAAAAGGGGGAAGGGCGTGATGCAAAGACGTACGTTCTTTGGGGCTACATTTGCAGGGCTGGGCAGCGCGGTTGCCGCGAAGCCCGCAAAGGCCAAGGCCGGCGGCATTCCCATGCGCACCCTGGGTAAGACCGGGGAGAAGCTCACCTGCATTGGAATGGGAGGCGCGCGATTCCACCTGATTTCGATGCCGGATGGCATCGCCGTGGTTCGCCGCGCCTATGACCTGGGAATCAATTACTTCGACATGGCGCGCAGCTATGGGGACGGGCACGCCGAAGAGGTTTACGGCAATGCCATCCCGCCGTTCCGCAAGAACATCTTCCTCACCACCAAGAGCGGGAAGCGGACCCGAAAGGAAGCCGAAGAAGAGCTCGACGTCTCCCTCAAAACGATGAAGACGGACCACGTGGACCTGTGGCAGATGCATGGTGTCAACCGGATGCGGGACGTCGAGCAGATATTCGCTCCGGGCGGCGCCATCGAGGCTTTCGAAGCGGCGAAGAAGGCGGGCAAGTGCCGCTTCATCGGCTACTCGAACTGCCGCGATCCTCTAGTCCATGTAGCCATGCTCAAGCACGCCGAAAGATTCGATACCGCATTGATGCCCCTGCACGTTGCGGACACTTCGTATTCGAGCTCCCCGGAGATGAGCTTCGTGAAGACGGCCCTCCCCGCGGCGGTGGAGCGGGGAGTCGGCATTTTCGGGATTAAGGTCTTCGGCAACGCTTTCCTGCTGCGGACTTTCAGCGCGCCCAACTGTCTGAAGTATTCTCTCAGCTTACCGGTGACGGCTTGCCCGCTCGGGTTCAACACCATCGGTCAACTGGAGGACGACGTGCGGGTGGCGCAGAACTTCAAGCCGCTCACGGAGGAAGAGAGGAAGGCGCTGGAGGCTCGCGCCGGGTCCGACGCGTTTGACGTCATCAAGGGCCCGGCGCTCGAGTACTGGAAGACGCGCTAAGGCCACATAAACCTCGGCATCGCCTCGATCCGAAGAGGCCGTAGGACAGCCCTTCCGGGCTGTCATGCCGGGCTTCCGCCCGGCATGCGACGGGCGGAAGCCCGTCGCGCGGCGCCGAAGCGCCGCCCTACAAGCGCGCTTTACTCTTATTTCTGCAACCCGGCACCTAGAGGCCCGCTACCGCCTGGGCATTTTCCTTAGTCGAGGGACCGCTCCCTGACGGTCGCGGCTCCGATCGGAGCCACTGGCGTAAGCGTACTGCGTCGTCCGCCAAGTCCACCAGTCGGCGAAGGATAGTAAAAAGGTCACGGCGGATTACGGCGTCAGCACCCGTCTGTCCTGTTCCTGGCTGACATTTCTCTTCCTGGTGTGGTATGCAGTTGAAGAGACGGGGTTGAAAGGAGCAGGGTTGAGAAACTCGACCCGCGGGAGTGGTCGCGAGAGGAGGTTAAAATGCGCGTCTCGATCCTTATACCTGTTTATAACGAATTCCCGACGCTGCCTCTGGTTCTCGACCGGGTGATCCGGGCGCCTCTTCCGCCGGGATGCGAAAAGGAAATCGTGGTTGTGGACGACGGTTCGACGGACGGCACCGCCGACCTGCTGGACCGGATGAAAAACGACGAGCGGTTTGCGCTGGTCCATGTGCATCATTCGGTCGTCAACTTCGGCAAGGGCGCGGCGTTGCGGGTTGGCCTAGCCAAGGCCGGGGGCGATATCGTCGTCATCCAGGATGGGGATTTGGAATACGATCCGGGGGATTACATCGAAGTCCTGCGGCCCATCGTCGAGGGCCATGCGGACGTCGTGTATGGCTCGCGTTTCCTGGGCGGAGTGCGGGGAATGAATTGGTCCAACTGGCTGGCGAACAAGATTCTCACCGCGGCCGCCAACATCCTGTTTGGAGCCGGCATTACCGACGAGGCAACCGCTTACAAGGCTTTTCGCGCCGGCCTGGTGAAGTCCATTCACCTGCGCTGCATGCGGTTTGAATTCTGCCCCGAAATCACCGCCAAGGTCCGGCGCCTGGGCCGGCGAATTCATGAAGTGCCGATTTCATACAATCCGCGCGGCATCGCCGACGGCAAGAAAATTCGCGCCCGCGACGGCTATCACGCCCTTTGGACTCTGATCCGCTACCGGTTTACTCCGTTGCGGGCGTTCTATAGGCCGGAGCCAGGGCGGGCCGGCTCGCCGGCGCCTCTGCCGGCCTCTCCCGCCAACCAAGCCAAGCTGAAAGCCTGGTAAATCGACTCCTCCGCGATCGCTGTCTCCACAAGAAGTCCGAAGCCACGACGATGACGAAGAGAATCACCAGGTCGACGGTGCTGCGGTAGCGGGCTTCGCCCATATCGATCGTGGTGCAGATGACGTTGGTATATAAAATGGCGGCCATGGCGGCGGCGTAAATCCAGCGCAGAGATGGATCGGGCAGCCACTGGGGAATGGGCATGAAGATGCGGCCGATGGACAAGCCGGCCCAAACCACGAAAGTAAGCCAGAAGATCATCGACAACAGCAACTGGGTCAGCATGGTAATAAGGCGGACCACCCCGGGCCCGTTGGTCTGCTTGGAAACATCGGGGAACCAAAAGTGAACCGAAGCGCGTCCGACTTCTTCGAGGTAGGCCAGAGGATGGTTGCGAATGAGGTACAGATGGATACCGAGCATGTACTTCGCGAGCGCGGCCGCCGATTTGCCGGTGGCCTGCATGAGCTCGTCGCGCGTATTGTCGGTGGTCCAATAAATATTTCGATTTGGATTTCCGTACGCCGCGTTTCTGGAAGCGACCATAATCTTCCGGATCTGTGGGTCGGGGATGTCGTCGATAGAGCGTGATGGTCCGGGTGCCAAGGTGGATTCCGAGGTTGTAAGTAAGGTTCGGGTCGTGAAATCTGACCCAGTTATTCGCCATCAGGCCGCCCACCAGAAGAACGGAAGGAGCGATTAGAAGGCCCGCAAACCTCAGCCCCGGCTTCCAACCGAAGTAGAGGATCATCAGCACCCCCAGGACTAAGGGAAATAACTGGTTTTGCGGACGGGTGAGAGTAGAAAGGGCAAATGCCAGCCCGCTCAGCAGCAATTGGATTCGGGATCTCCGCCGCAGCCATAAGCCCGCCACGCCCGCGACCATCAGGAACTCGAATAACCCCTCGGTCAGAAGGTATGCGTCTTTCTGCACGAACGGCGGCAGTACGCTGACGAAAACGAACAACCGGACCAGCCAACCGCGCACGCCCGCGGATCTCAAAACCAGCGCCAGCAAGGCTACCGCGATCAGATGCAAAGCCAGCGACACGAAAAAGAACAGGCGGCCCGTGCCCACCAGGATCAGGAACAGCGGAAGACCGGGCGTCCGCGGCTGGCGCGTGGCCATATCGCCGCTGGCGATTGCTTTCGCCGCGTTCAGGTAATCGGCGGTATCGGTTCCCCGAAACGGTGCGCTTCTCCAGAGGGCGGCGTAAATCGCGATCAGCAGAAGCGCGAAGAGCACCCAGCCGATGACGGCCGCCAGCGCGCGCTGCGACGGAATCGGCGCCCATTTTCTCTCGTCTGTCGCTCCCACGGTCGGCGTTCCCAATGCTTTCGCACCCCAACTTCAGCTACTCCGCAAGGCGGTTGCGTCCAGCATAGCCCGGATCCGAAAATTCATACGTACTCAACCTGCCAGAGGCGGAAACCCTCTGGCAGGTTCCGCACAGGCCCGGCGATTGCGAAGATGCGTACGGCCAATGCGGCGGCTAACCAATCCCGCATTCAATCGCGATCGCGGGCCGGCCTGGATGCCCGGCATCCGGTTGCACGTAGAATTAGGAAAAGATCTATTTGTCCACAATGGCAAGAACTGACTGCTGCCGACCGCCGCATTGCCATTGCGCGGAGGTGACGCAACATGGAACACGAACACACACATGAGGCCATTCGCGAACGGTTCGCGGCCGGGCCCAGCCACAGCTACCTTCAGGGACTGGGTCTACGGAGGCATCGACGGCACGGTGACGACGTTTGCGCTCGTCTCGGGCGTGGTCGGGGCGCACCTATCGTCCAGCGTCATTCTCATCCTTGGAGGCGCCAGTCTCATTGCGGACGGTTTCGCCATGGCGGCCGGTAATTATCTCGCTACGCGGGCGGAACACGAGGAATTTGACTATGTCGAGGCGGTAGAGCATCGCCACATCGAGCAGGCTCCGGAGGGCGAGCGGCAGGAGGTGCGCGAGATTCTGAGCGGCCTCGGCATTTCCGGCGACTTGCTGGACCGCGTGGTGCCCGCCATCACGGCGGATCGGGATCGCTGGGTGCGCATGATGCTCCGGTACGAGTACGGTTTGCCGGCCGCCGTGCGTTCGCCGTGGCAGGCGGCGGGATCGACTTTCTCAGCGTTTTTGATTTGCGGTCTGGTGCCGCTGCTGCCGTTCGTGGCCGGTCTCGGAAAGCCCTTCTGGGTGGCGTCGGCGGTCACCAGCCTGCTCTTCGTGTTGATCGGCGCTCTGAAGGCAAAATGGTCGATCCGGCCCTGGTGGCACTCGGCGCTCAGCACGCTGGCCATCGGCGGTGGGGCTGCCGCGGTCGCGTACGGAATAGGCGCCTGGCTCCGCGGAATTGCCGGCTGAGCGCGGCGCCGCGCCGGACGGTCCCAAGGCTGTCGTGCTACAATCCTTCCCCGAAGGAGATCGGAATGCGGAAAGTCGCCCGACTTTTAGGAATTACAGGTCTGATCATATTTTGTTCGGCTGCGGGGGAGCGTTTCGACGGCCAGTGGCTTACCACGCTCACCTGCCCGGCCAAAGGTAACACCGAGGGCTACACCTGGAAATTTCCAGGCGCCGTCCAGAACAGCAACTTCCGTGGAGAGCGCGGCACGGCGAATGAGCCCGGCTACCTGCTGATCGAAGGCAAAATCGCGGAGGACGGCAGCGCCAAGCTGTCCGCCAACGGCATAGTCGCTTCCAGGAAATACGCGCGTGGAATTCTCTCCCATAAGGGTGCGGAATACAGCTATAGCATCAAAGCGCAGTTCAAAGAGACGGAGGGCACCGGCACCCGGAACGAAGGTCTCGGCGTCGTCGGCCGCCCCTGCACATTCGAATTCACCAGGCAGCAGGCCCCCAGCCAGGCGGACAGCAAGTAATCGCAAGATACCGGCGCAAGCCATGCGCCCTCTGCGCTGTATGTGTGAAATTCCGCGCAGTCCGGAATATGCATGCGCGCACCTATGTGCTTTCGTAAGACCATGATATTCAGTACGCAGAATCTTTGTTCGCGATAACACCGCACCCGCCGGGACGGATGCGATATAACCCCGACATGATACGCCGCCGCTTCTGTTGCGCTGCTGGTCTGTTCTTTTTCGGGGTGACCGCGGCAGCCCAGACGGCGGAAAAAATCGCCATCCGCGTTGTGCAGGGCGACAATGCGATCAACAGTATCCGCATGCGCCGCGGGCACGATCCCGAAGTGCAGGTGCTGAGCGAGTCGGGCGAGCCGGTGGGCCGCGCGGCGGTTTCGTTCCTGCTTCCGGCCACGGGCGCGAGTGGGAGGTTCGCCAACGGAGAACTCAGCGTCACCACCCTGACCGACGAGAGGGGAATCGCAGACGGGCGCGGCCTGGCGCCGAATCGGGTGGAAGGCCAGTTTCGTATCCGCGTCACCGCATCCTGGCGGGGCTCGAACGCGATTGCCACAATCGCACAGACAAATGCCGAGCCCCCGCTAAAATCCTCTCGCTCCAAATGGTTGATCGTAGTCCTGCTGGCCGGGGGCGCGGCGGCAGGCGCGGCGGCCGCCCTCCACGGCGGAAAGACTTCCGCCCCCTCCAGCACCTCCGCAGCCACCACGGGGGGAGTGAGCATCGTGTCCGGGACCCCGTCGCTGGGGCCACCGCACTAGGACCCGCCACCATGCCACGCAAGCTATCGAGGCTGATTTGCGGAGTTGCCCTGCTTTGTGGGAGTGGAATCGCCGCTACGCTCAAGATCACCCCGGCTTCCCTGCCGGACGCCACGGTGGGAACGGTTTACAGCGCGACCTTGTCGGCCTCGGGCGGCACGGCCCCGTATACATGGTCCATCAGTTCCGGCTCACTGCCTGGCGGCCTGCTGTTGTCTACCGGCGGAACCATCAGCGGGGCGCCACCCACGGCGGGGACATTCACATTCACCGTGGCCGTTTCCGATACCAAAAATGACACCGGTTCCCTGGCGCTGCAGATCGTCGTTATTTCACCCCTGACAATCACCACATCGTCGCTGCCGGGCGGGACGGTGGGGACAAGCTATTCGCAGGCGCTCGCCGCTACCGGCGGCAGCGGCGGGTATACGTGGAGCGTAACATCCGGCGCCCTTCCCGCCGGATTGGCGTTGAGCGCCTCCGGATCCATCACCGGCACACCCACGGCCGCCGCTACCGCCAGCTTCACTGTAACCGTCACCGACAGCGGAAATCGAACGGCGGCTAAGGCCCTCGGAATCACCATCCTGGCGCCCCTGACGGTTACAACCTCATCGCTGCCGAACGGGACGGTGGGGACAAGCTATTCGCAAACGCTCGCCGCCACCGGCGGCAGCGGCGGATTCACATGGAGCCTCACCTCCGGCGCCCTCCCCGCCGGATTGGCGCTGAGTGCTTCCGGGTCCATCACCGGCATACCGACGGCCGTCGCAACCGCCAGCTTCACCGTAACCGTCACCGACAGCGGGAATCGAACGGCGGCTAAGGCCCTCGGAATCACGGTCCTGGCGCCCCTGACGGTTACCACCTCATCGCTGCCCGGCGGGACCGTGGGGACAGGCTATTCGCAGACGCTCGCCGCCTCAGGCGGCAGCGGCGGATACACGTGGAGCCTCACATCCGGCGCCCTTCCCGCCGGATTGGCGCTGAGCGCTTCCGGGGCCATCACCGGCATACCCGCCACCGCCGGAACGGCGAACTTTACCGTGACCGTCGCCGACAGCGGGAACCGGACCGCCTCGATGGCTCTTGGAATCACGATCCTGGCAGCCTTGACGGTTACCACCTCATCGCTGCCCGGCGGGACGGTGGGGATAAGCTATTCGCAGACGCTCGCCGCCTCAGGCGGCAGCGGCGGATACACGTGGAGCCTCACATCCGGCGCCCTTCCCGCCGGATTGGCGCTGAGTGCTTCCGGGTCCATCACCGGTATACCCGCCACCGCCGGAACGGCGAGCTTTACCGTGTTGGTGACCGACAGCGGGAATCGGACCGCCTCGAAGGCCCTCGGAATCGCGATCCTGGCAGCCCTGACGATTACCACCTCATCGCTGCCGAACGGGACCGTGGCGACACCTTATTCACAAACGCTCACCGCGGCCGGCGGCAGCGGCGGATACACGTGGAGCCTCACGGCTGGCGCACTCCCCTCAGGACTTGCACTGGCGCCGGGCGGGACCATTTCCGGCATCCCGACGGCGCCCGCCGGAACCGCCACCTTTACGGTGCAGGTGAAGGACTCCGGGAGCGATTCCGCCACCAAAACCTTCCTCCTGACGGTGGCCACGGCGCCCCTGACGATCATCACGGGGTCTCTGCCCGGGGCGGAACAGAGCGTGGCTTACGCGCAGAGCCTCGCCGCGACCGGGGGCACCAGCCCCTACACGTGGTCGGTTCCTTCCGGCGCGCTGCCAACCGGGTTGAGCATGGACCAAACCGGCCGGATTGCGGGCACGGTGAGCGGGACCACCTCGTCCTTCACGGCCCAGGTGTCGGACTCCCTGGGCGCTGTAGCGGACAAGACGTTCACGATTGCGGTCACTCCCGCGCCGGCGTTCTCGAGCACCACACTGGCGGCCGGAGTGATCGGAGCCGCATACGCCGTCGCAATCGTCGTAAGCGGAGGACAAGCGCCGTATAACTTCGCCTTGCTTTCGGGGCAACTGCCGCCGGGCCTCGCGCTGAACCCTGGCGCCGGCCGAATCACCGGCACCCCGGGCCAGGTGGGGTCGTTTTCATTCGTGCTGCAGGTGAACGATGCGGCGGGCGGGCAGGGACAGGGGACATTCCTGATCGTGATCGGAAATGCGCTGACGATTACCACCGCGCCGGTGCTTCCCGGCGCCAGCCTTTCCGTCGCCTATCAGGTGACGCTGGCCGCGGCGGGCGGTCAAGCGCCATACACGTGGTCCGCCACCGCCGGGGCGCTGCCCGCCGGTTTGACTTTTTCCCCGACCAGTGGCCAGATTGCCGGAACGCCAACCGCGGCCGGCTCCTTTCAGTTCACGGCGGCGGTCACCGACGCCACCGGCGGGCAGGCGACCAAAGCTTTCACGCTGGCCGTCGCAGCGGCCTTGACGATTTCGACCGCGCCCCAACTCCCATCCGCCGTTCTGGGCGTTTCCTATACGGAAACCATTGCGGCTAGCGGCGGAACGCCGCCATACACCTGGAGCGTGAGCGCGGGCGCGGTGCCGCCCGGTCTCACCTTCACGGCGGGAGCGCTCGCGGGCACGCCCTCCTCCGCGGGAACGTACAACTTCACGGCGGTGGTTACCGACAGCGCCAATGTTACCGCCCAGAAAGCATTCACGCTGGCCGTGGCGCAGGGGGTGGGGTTCACCACGCCGGCACAGTTGCCGGATGCAACCGCGGGCACGCCGTATAGCTTCACCATGCAGGCTGCCGGCGGAAGCCCGCCATATTCGTGGCAGCTCACCGCCGGCGCGTTGCCGGGCGGCCTGAGCCTGAATGCATCCTCCGGGGTGGTTTCGGGAACGCCTTCAGCCGCGGGCACGTTCAACTTCACCATCCTGGTAACGGATTCCGCGAAACTGACCGCCTCGCGGGTGCAGACCCTCGTCACGGACCTGCCGCCGCTGCCGGCGTTGTCGGTGGCGGGAATCCCGGCCACCATGGCGCCGCTGCAACAGTTGCCGGTGGACCTGACCGTAGCCACACCGTTTCCGGTGGCGGTCACCGGGCAGCTGAACCTGGCCTTCGTCCCAGCCAACGGCATGCCGGACGATCCCGCGGTGCAATTTTCTTCCGGCGGCCGGTCGGTAAACTTCACCCTGGCGGCCAACGCCACGCACGCAAGCTTCGGGTCGGCGCTCGCCATGCAGGCAGGCAGCGTGGCGGGCACGATACAGTTCACGGTGGCCTCTTTGACCGGCGGGACCGCTGCCCTCGCCGCACCCTCGGCGCCCGTCTTTACCACGCAGGTGGCCGCCGCCCCGCCCGTGATCAGCTCCGTCACCGTGACGCCCGGAACGAACGGTTTCACCGTGCAGGTGGTGGGGCTCAGCACCACGCGGGACCTGGTGAGCGCAACCGTGCAGTTCATCCCCACCGCGGGGAGCACTACGCTCCAAACCACCCAGGCGAACATTTCGCTCAGCGCCGCTGCCGGAACCTGGTTCCAAAGTTCGCAATCTTCTGCTTATGGCGGCCAGTTTACGTTGACGTTGCCGTTTTCCGTGGTAGGCGGAACGGCGCCGCTCGATTCCGTTTCCGTGGCGTTGACCAACAGTGTCGGATCGTCGACGGCATCCCCGGCATCCTACTGACCGTCCACTCAGCCGAAATTGGCTTCGCCGAACGTGGATTTTCACTGGTAAGAACCTGAAATAAGGCCATGTCCACCGGCCGGGGACGTACTTGTATCAGGGCACGGCTTGAGCCGTGCCGAACCGCGATTTTTCCGATGGGCTTTAGCCCCTGCGACACGGCCGAGGGGCCCCCATCAGAACCTGCACCTCAAGCCGTGCCCGGGTTACAAGCCCTCCGACTTCGGAATGCGGCTTCAGCGGGTTTTCCAGTCGATCAGAAGCATGAAGCAGCGGCGCGCGTCGGCGCGCAGCGCAAGATGGCTGAAGCGGTTGCTGGCGTTGGGACTCTCAAGAACCGTGATCTCGTGCACGCGCTCCGGGTCCAAAACAAACTTCAACCGGTTCCAGCCGTTGCCTGCGCTGGGAAGCTCCACCTGGTTGTTGCGGGCCGGATCGGCCGTGTAAACCACCAGGCCATCCTCCCTGAATTCAGCGGGGGAGACGGTGAAACTGATCGGCATGCCCGGCAAAGCGCCGCTCAGCGTGCCGACCGAGACCGATTGGCCGTCGACCTCCACCACCCCGCGGCGCAGCAGCGTGCCCGTCCAGATCAGGCGGCCGGACACATGCTTTACCTCTGCCGGCGGTGGCGCGCCGCGGCCGGGCGGCGGCACGGCCGGTGCCGGCGCCGGCGCCATCGGCGGGGAAACCGGGAGCGGGAATGCCGGCTGGGAAGCGACCGCCGCCAGCAGGGAAGGGGCCGCCTCGAGGGGCCGAACCGGCGGAGGATCGGGCAGCACGCTTACATTCGGCGCCGGGCGCGCGGGAGCGGCGGCCAACGCGAATTTTTGCCTGCGGGGAGGCTCATGGACGGAAGCCGCGGCCGGCTGGACCGGCTCCCGCACCTCCGCGGCCGGCGGTTCGCCCCGCTCCGGCGGCAAGGGAGAAGATTGGGACTGAGCGTGCGGAAACGGCAACAGCGGATCGGACAGCAGGCGGGCGGATACCGGGACCGCGACAATGCGCCCGTCAGACTGCAGCGCCGCCATTTCCACACTGACCGGGCCGTTGCCGGACGAATAAATGAGGCGGCCCTCATACAGGCGCCCCCGATCGAGCGGTACCCGATGCTGGACGGCGCCATCCCTGATGTTCAGCAGCCCGGTGGTGGCGTCGCTCAAGGAATCCACCTGCCAGGTGATCTCGAGGTCCGCGCGCGCCCGGCTGGCGTTCGCGGCGGCCGGCGAAATGGAGCGGGCGTGTGCCGGAGCGCCCGGGAAACCCGGCGTCTTCCTCCAGGCGAATTGCAATGTCACCAGCAGCAGCGCGGCGGCCACCAGAGCGGCGATTTGAAAGGCGCCGGGACGGAAGTTGTGATCGGCCGGGCGCGCCGGCGGCAGGGCCTGGGTAAACGCCGGCTGTTCATCGCCGCTGAGGCCGGCGGCATCGATCGGGAACGGGTGCGGCAGGTTGGAAACCAATGTCCCCCCCCGCCAGAAGGCAAAAGCGCCTTCCGCCGGGCCGGTCTCACGCCGTTCGATCAGCAGGACCACCGAGCCGGGCTCGCGGAACAGGTTCGTGGCGCAATCGATTTCACCGGATTCCAGCACGAAAGCGCGGCCTTCGCGAATGCGGTAGAATCCGGCCACCGGCCACCACGCCTGGTTCAGGGCCTCCGTGAATACCCGCGGCTCCAGTGCCGGCAGCGGCTGCACCGCCTGCACGCAGGTAAGGCCGGACGTCTTCCGGCCGAACAGCAACCCTTGCTGGGGCTCCGCGGCGGCCGTCAGAGCGCGCTGCAAAGTACGGATCACATCGAGTTCGACCGCCACCTGGTGAGGGCAGACCGGCAGGTTCCACATAAACGCCGGCCGCGTCTCGCCGTTGCCTCGGGTTCCCATGGATCTCCCTCAGCGGATTATAGGCGATAGTACGGTTCACGGGAAGTGCGTATGCGCGCAGAAAATCTGTGCGGGCCGTCATGGCCCGCACAGGATCGCCGCCGGAGTGGGGGCTGTCACGAGCTAACCGGCGGGGTAGTCATTGCACCCCGCCGGTGGAAACGCGTCCTCGGGAACCGGTATCGATTCGCACACCGATCACCTGGTTTTGGCGTGCACCGGGTCGCCGATGTACTCGAAGGCAGGCGGCTGGTTCCATGGTCCGCGGTTCTCGACGCCGTCGGAGCTGAGGTGGAAATAGAGATTCACTGTCTTATCCGGCTGGACATTGCCGAAAAACGGATCCGTCAGCTTCCCGAGCGACTCGAGAGCTTTCATGAACATGTTCGTGTGCGAAATCTCGCGGGTTAGTAAGTGAACCAGTGCTTTCTTGCTTCCTTCGTCCGGCGCCATATTCACCAGGGATTCGTATGTCTGCCGGGCTCCCGCTTCGGCGGCGATATCCGCGCGCAGGTCCCGCACCACGTCGCCCCCCTCATTGATGTAGCTCGCGGTCCACGCCGAGCCCTGGCTATCCAGGAAATGCGGCCCTCTGCCGCGCACCGCGAAAAGCGGACTATCGACTGCCGCGCCCGGCTTGACTCCCCGAGTATGCATCTCGATCATTTGCCCGACCATTTCCAGGTGGCCGAACTCTTCTACCGCGATGTCCTGCAGCATGTCCTTGATGCCCGGATTGTCGACGTGAAATGATTGTACCCAGTATTGGAGCGCCGCCGTAAGCTCTCCCGTGGCGCCGCCGAACTGTTCCAGCAGATACTGCCCGAACTTAGGATCGGGTTTGTCTACTTTTACCGGTTGCAGTAGCTCTTTTTTGTGAAGAAACATTGGTATATACCGTGCCTTTCCAGGCGCCGTTAGGGCGCCCACAAGAGGAATCCCCTCTGTTACTCAACCTGGATAGAAGTATGACTCGCGAACGCCGCCCGCGGCGGCGCCGGTTCCAGTGGCTTGTAAACAAGCACCCGCCGGGGTCTACGGGAGCGGCGGTTTTGCAACCAATGTTGCGGCTGCCCCTCCGTTTCCCTGGTGGCAGCGTGACGGCAAGGACCAACGCTGATCGCCGCCAGTTGGAGGAGCGATGCTACATCGTTCTGCCGGAAGCCACCACGGCATGCGCCGGATCGGGCTTCTGCAATACGAATCCCTTCGTAGCCAACTTGGCGGACGCTCCAGCCGAACCGCCCGCCCAAAATAGTGCCACCAGGCCCCACGGCTCTTTAAACTCGGCCTGGCTCTTGCGCATCGCTTTGACCATCTTCTGTTGCAACTCATCGCGTCGCCTGGCGAACTCGTCCTCGTCGACGGCTGCGGCGGTATTCCCCAGGAACCGCCGCATTTCGAGGATGGCCTCACCGGCATTCCTCATCGCCTCCGCCCACCAGCCGATGGTCGCGACGTCCGCGATCAGAAGATCGGTGAAGACCCTACCGATGGGGTCGCCGGGATTGAGGCCTACCAATGGGCCGAGGTCGTCGGTGGGGCCTTTGTGCACGGCTTCCTGCCAATGCTGGTCGAGCAGTTCGCGGCGGAACCGGCCGCCATCGCCGCTGGCCGTTTCGAGAACCGCCCGCATCGCCCGCCGGCCGGTCTCCAGGTAGTGGGGGGCGTCCCATAGCTGGCCCGGCGCTTGGAAGAACAGCGACTCGCAGGCGTTCTGGTCGAACTCGGTCCGGAGCAGGCAGGTGGCCGCGCCCGCCTGGAACTGGTTCAGGAGCGCCGGTTCCTGCTCCGCGGTTAGCAGGTCGAGGGCCGCAAACCAGTTCAGGTAATCGGCAAAGTTGGAGGCCTTGGCCGAGTCATTCAGGACGAAATGAAAATTCGCGCTGCTGATCCCCGCCATCTGCACCGTGTTGCTCACCCGGTACGTGGCGGTCAGCATGAGGGATTCGAACATGGCCTTCGACAAAACGCCCGCCCGGCGCTGCGGCTCCAGTTCGGCATTGATCTTCTGCGCGGTGGCGGAATCGGCGATGGTCAGGTAGCCCGTGCCGGGGTCCTTCACCACAACCGACTTGCGGATCAGGTCCGTGACCGAAATGAAATTCACCAGGCCCAGCAGGTTGAGCTTGAGCGTAGTTCGGGCCGTCCGTGCCGTAGTGAAGACGCTGCCCATCAGTTTCACGCCGGGAGCCAGGACGGCGCCGTTCGCCGCGGCCTCGAGCGCCGTCAGCCCGGAGAGATCGCCCTTCAAGGCGCGCGCCACCGCGGAGGAGGCGTTGGCGTCGAGTTCGTCCAGCCGGAGTTCGTACCGGAAGGCCGCCTCGCGGTCGGTAAGATCCGCCAGCGCCGCGTCGAGCGACCCCCGCAGGCAATGGTCGAGGCCGTCTTTGATGGCGCCGTTCAGCGCGTCGATCTGATCTTTGCTCAGCCCACCGTCCGCCGAACAGCTTGCGCATCCCATCTTCTTCGGACTTCGGGCCGATCGCGGTCAGAAGCGATTGAATCAGATCGGCACTCCCGAGTTTAACCGCCACGCCGGCGGAGACCGACAGGTCGGTCTTCAGAGTGGTCCCGTGCTCCTGGTAAACGCTGAGCTCGACCACGCCGGGCGCCGTGCAGCGGGCGCGGATCTGGTACGATCCGTTGATGGTGAACGAGGCCGAGATTCCCGCCATGGGCCCGCTCTGGACCTTAATCTCGCCGGCGTTCAGCGGTAGGTCGACGGACGCCAGCGGATTCGGAACGGCCGATACCTGGAAGCCGCCTGACACGCACAGGCTGCCTTGTCCGGATACCGTGCAGATGTCGTTCGGGCGCAGCAGCTTCAGATCGCCCAGAGTGGCGGGAATGACGAAGCGGGAAATTGTTTCTCCCGCCGCTTGACCCAGGGTGGGCTCATCGACGCCGAGCGGAAACGCCCTCCAGTAACCGAGGGATATGGTTTGCTTGGCATCGCAGCCGAACGTGAGATCTCCCGCCGAGCCGCTCACGCCCAAGTCGAGACAGCCCTGAAAATTGATCGCCAGATACCCGGTCTGGCCGGGCACCAGCACGGCCGGACCCGAACGGATGGTCCTGCAACAGGTCCGAGCCCTTGGTGGTATTGGCCTGCAACGAGGCCTTTAAACCCGGCGTCAGATTGATTTCGGGCGTGGTGCCGCCTAGCGCAAACTCATGCTGCAGGGCCAGGTCGAAAGAAATGGGCTTGGCCGCGGCCGTGCTGAGTTTTTCCGGAGCCAACTCCTCGAAGTCCGGGGCCACGGCCAGGTGCAGCACCTCGGCCCGGGCATACGGCAGGAACGAGGAGGGTTCGGAAAGATCGATCTTCACCGCCGGGATGGCGTTTCCGAGATGATCCGTAATCTCAATATCCGGCATTTATGCTCACCTCCGGTAATCAGAGCTGCTGTTTGAGAAGGCCGATGTTATCCGGCGTCCGGTAAATTTCGGAAACCGCGTCTCCGTCGAACTCCAGAAACACGTAGCCATGGGGGCTGAAAGCCTGCGGGTCCTGCGGGATCCAGAAGTTCGGACCGTCCAGAAGGCGCGCGCCGGGCGCGTGCGGCGCCGGCGGCAGGTTGAGCCACTGGTAGAGATCCCCATGCGCGTCGGGGAGGTCGTCGCGAAAGTTCGGAAATCCCCCATGCCCGATGCAACGTCCCTTCAAGCCCCAGAGCGGATGCGGGTCGTACAGAACCAGGCGGTGTTCATGGCCCCAGTACCACGCGTGAATGCGCTGCTGGCGCAACAGGTCGGCCAACGCCGTCTGCAGTTTCGGCCCTTGATCATCCAGTTGGGAAAACGGCTGGTGATGGGAAAACAGGATCAGCTTGCGCGCGCCCGCGCCCGCCACAATATTCTTGAGCCACGCAACCTGCGCCGGGGCCACGTCGAAGTCCTCATATGCGGTGTCCAGGCAGACCAGGATCCAGTTCGAATTCTGCATGGCGAAACAGCTCGCCGGCTGCCCGAAGAAGTCCCCCAGCGCCTGAAAGTAGCCCTTTCCTCCCGAGTACATTTCGTGGTTGCCGTTCAGGGAGCGGTTGATGGTTCCCGCCGGGCGTTTGGGCCAATCGCCAACCAGGCGGTCGTGCACTTCCGATTCTTCACCGGAATAGTAAGTGTCGCCCACATGCAGGACCACGTCGCAGCGGTCCAGGCCGGCGATGGTTTGGGCGATGGCCGGAGCGCCGTATAGCCCCGTGCCCCAATCGCCGAAGACGGCGATGCGCGCGTCGTCCGGAATAGGCTCCGGCACCGGCGGCGGATCGATCCAGGCGGCTTTCGGCGGCTTGAAGATCAGCTCCGGGGCCATCTGCAGCCAGCCGGCGATATCGTCATTATCGAATTTCACGCCCAGCACTCCCGGCGCGAAACTTTCGCCGGCCGGCGTTTTGATCGTCTGCGGTCCGGCCAGGGCTTCCACCTGGCCTGCCGCTGCCGCCTGCTTGGTTAACAGCGTTTGCACGCGGGATGCCAGCGCATTCTGCGGCGTATGCATGATGCCTTTGCCGTTGTCGCCCTTCGCCAGCACGGCTTTGGCGTTCTGGGCGAGGGCGCTCATGGCGTCGTGCCAGTCGGCAATCATCTGCTGCTGTTGGTCCTGATCGCCGCCGGAGGCCTTCGCGGTAGCCGACTGAACGGCGTCGTGCACCTGGCCGGGATTTGCCTGGAAGGCATCCTGCAACGTCGCATAATGAACCACCGTGCGCGCGACACCCGCTCCCGGCGTTACTTGCTGTCCAACGCTCATAAGTCCTCCGTTTCGAAATTGGGTGGCAAGGATGCCGGCGGCTTACTCACTGGCCGGCGGCGTTTCCACCGCCGGCAGCCGCGGCTGCGGCGGCGCCCTGACCGGCCGGCTGGGCGGGCGGCTGCGCAGGCGTTGTGGGAGATCCGGACGAGAGCGCCGTATCCCGGCTGGCCTGGATCCCCTTGGAGATCGCATAAGTTCCCGCGCTCAAGCCCAGCAATGCCATAGCGCCCGGATTGACTACGGGAAATCCGCTGTTCTCGATCAGCAGGTAATAATATCCCCCCGCAATCGCAAAAGTGAAGAGCAGCAGCTGGAAGCGTGACATGCTGGCGATTCCGTCCTCCGCGCAAAGCAGCTTGCTCATGTCCCACTTAAAGGCGATGCCATAGAGAATATAAGCCTGCAGGAGGGCAAAGAATATCGCCCCCGACCACTTCATCAGTTCCTGTGCGCTAAATGGTTGCATACAGTTTCCTTCGCATCACGATTTGACGGCCCGGTAGGCGGCAATGGCTTTGCTCAACAGGTAAAACGTCTGGCTTCCCCCCACGCCGGCCACGGTCACCGGATCCATGGCGGGAAGCTCCCGGGTGCCCGGTTGGAAACGAGTCAGATAAATCGCTACACCGGTCAGGGTCGCTAGCAGCAACTGGACGCGCGCCGGGCTATAAACCAGTCTCCCGTCCGGCGCTCTCTCATATAGCAACCCCGCGGTTGCAATGCGGCCCGTAAGAATTTGATACAGGATGATGACGGGAGTCGCGATCAGAAAGCAGAAGCCCGTTCCTTTAATCAAATCTTCCGGCGCCATAGCCTACTCCGGTACGCTAGTTAGGAAGGATTATATACCAGCCCTGGAAAACTGTGTCCGAAAATCTTCAATGCGATCCTGACTGTCATTTTCCATACCAAACACTCAGATTAGCCGGAACAAAATCGGTATTCTCCGATGCCCACAGTATAGAATGTGCCATCATGGCGGAAACCGTAACCAACTGGTTCGGAAACATCACCTCTCATCCCGCGTGTCGTTGTTGATGCCGGCTCGGTGGACGATATCGTCGCGGTTTTGAAGAACCCAGACCAGTATCCGTCGCCGGTGCGGGCGCGTCGGCTCAAACCACTCCACCTCGCCTTGCGGCACCGCCGACGGGGGCACGCTGATCCGGATGGGGAAGATGAATGCCATCCTCGACATCGGCAGCGATACGCGTAACCGCGCAGGGCGGGGCGATCTACATCGACATCGCGGCAGGAACTGGAAAAACACGGGCTGCAGTTTTACGTGAATACCGAGATCGGAAGCCTCTCGGCCGGCAGCGCGGCCTGCTGCGGCACGAAGGACGCCTCCATGCCGGGCGAATACGGCCAGGTGAATTCCTATGTCACCGGCATCAAGATGGTGCTTCCCTCCGGCGATCTGCTGGAAGTGACCGAAGACCAGCCCGACCTGATGCAGAAGGTGCGGTCGAGTTACGGGACCTTCGGCATCGTCTACGAAGCCACTTTCCGCGTCCGGCCCGTCCTTCCGATGGCGGTGCACCACGAGACCTTCACGCTCGAAGACTTCACGCGCCAGCTTCGCCGAACTGAAGGCCGCGCGGCGAATCCATGATGTTCTACATCTTCCCGTTCGACAACCTGATCACGGTGGAGTTCCGGCACTACAACCCGGGCGCTTCCGGGCGAGCCCGAACCGCGTCGCCTGGCCCCTGCGCAACTATATGTGGGCCACGCGCCGGCCCGCTGTTCTGCTGCGCAGGTGGAGCGCGGACATCGCGGACAAGGACATCCGCTACGGCGTGATCAACGGCTTCTGCGCGCTGTGGCGGTTCAAGCTGGAGAACCTGATTTGCGAGCGACAACACCATCGCCTCCGACCAGATCATCCGCTATCCGCCGGTAGCCGACGCCAGCCGCTACACGTTCAGCCTCTCGGCTTTTCCGGAGGCGACTTACCCGGCGGTGCTGGCCGATTACTTCGCATTCTGCAAACAGTATTACGCAGCAGCAGGGATACCGCACCAACATGTTGAACGTGGGCTACTGGATTGCGCAGGATCAGCAGCTCGCTGCTCTCTTATTCGTACGACGGCCCGGTAATGACCATCGACCCGGTTTCCACCGGCAATCCCGGATGGCCGGAGTTTCTCACCGCCTACAACCAGTTTTGCGCGGCGCACGGCGGAATTCCGCTGTTCAACCAGACCGACGGAATCACGCCGGCCCAGATCGCAGCAGGCCCTGGGCGACCGCCTGACAGACGTTCGCCGCGGCACGGCAGACTTACGATCCCACCGGCCGCCTGCTGAACGCTTATTTCCGCGACATGCTGGGCAGCCGAAGCCGGCGCTGCGCAGACCGCCCGCTAATCCGATAGGAGGAGTCATGCTTGCAACACCCTGGGAACAGCGCAAGAGCGCTTACGACTATCGTGGTGATCGGCTCCGGCTATGGCGGCGCGATCTCGGCCGCCCGGCTGGCGGCCGCCGACCTGAACCCTAAGCCCTCCATCTGCATTCTGGAGCGCGGCAAGGAGTGGCAGCCGGGCGACTATCCCGAAACGCTGCCCGAGGTGGTGGGCGCGACGCGCAGCGACCTGAATCCGCTCGGGTCTGTACGAGCTGCTGAACTACCCCGATATCTCGCGTGATCAAGGGCTCCGGCCTGGGCGGCACCTCGCTGATCAACGCCAACGTGGCGATCATCCCGGACGAGGAGGTGTTCGCAGCAGTTTCACTGGCCCGCAGCCATCACCTACGACGCGCTTGCTGCCTTACTACCAGCGCGCGCACCAGGCGCTGGCGGCGAATCCGCATCCGCGCGCGCTGCAACTGGCCAAAGTGCAGGCGCTCGACCGGCGCGCGCAGCAACTCGGGATCCACGTCCAGCCGCTGGACATCGTCGTGAATTTCACGGTGGACGGACCGAACGCGTTCGGCGTCAAGCAGAAGCCCTGCATCGATTGCGGCAACTGCGTCACCGGCTGCAACGTGGGCGCCAAGAACACCCTCTACATGAACTACCTGCCGATGGCCGCGCAAGGCCGGCGCCACCATCCTCACCCAGACCAAGGTGGAGTGGCTGGAGAAGCTCGCCGCGGGCGGTTGGCGCATTCACGGCAAGCACGTGAAGGACGGCAGCGACGGCGACGACTTCACGCTCGATGCGCGGCGAGGTGATCCTCTCGGCCGGGTCGCTGAATTCCACCGAGATTCTGCTGCGCTCGGAAATGCACGGCCTGAGCGTGTCGCCCGCGCTGGGCACCAAATTCAGCGGCAACGGCGATTTCTTCGGCCTGGCCTACAACGGCGACATGCGAGACCAACGTGCTGGGGTACGCCTGCGCCGACGCGCCCGGGCCCGGCGATTCGCCGGAGCCCGGGCCGAACATCGTCGGGCGTGGTGCGCTATACCGACGGGCTGCCCGAAGCGCAGCGCATCACCGTCGAAGACTTCTCCTTCCCCAGCGCGTACGTGGAAGCCAGCCAAGGCGGTCTTCGGCCTGATTCGCGGCGAGGATACGGTCACCGGAAATGAGAAGGCGCAGAGCGGCCGCCTGGCGCGCGATCTCAATCCCGCGGACCCGCTGCACGATCCCGACGGCGCCATGAACCACTCCATGCTCTACCTGGTGATGGGCCAGGACAACGCGCGCGGCACCATCCTGTTCGAAGCGCCGCTGGACCGAGCCCGACGGACGCATCCGCGTCTCCTGGGACCAGGCCGGGCAGCAGCAGATCTTCACCCGCATGAACGAGGAACTGCGCCGCCACGCGCGCGCCCTGGAGGGCAGCTTCATTTCCAATCCCACCTGGAGCATGTTCAAGCTGGGGCACCTGATTACCGCGCACCCGCTGGGCGGCTGCCCCATGGGCGACGATTACCTGCAAGGCGCGGTGGACCCGTTCGGCCGCGTATTTGCCGGCGATGGCAGCGTGCACCAGGGTCTGTACGTGACCGATGGCTCGGTGATTCCGAGCGCCCTGGGCGTGAACCCGTTGATGACCATCTCCGCGCTGACCGAGCGCTTCGTGGAGCGCAAGATCCAGCAGCTGGGCGGCAACGCCTATCCCGCAGCCGGCAAGCGTGGTCAGCATGGCGGGCATCGATCCGCTCGACGTGGTCGACCTACAACGAAGACCAGTTGGAAGCGCTGTTCCGCCGCTGCCCCACCATGGAGATCGACACCCTGGTCAACCAGGGCGGACCGCCGGCCATCGATATCGCCGACCCAGACCATCCGCAACGACGACTATTGGAAGGGCTTCTTCCCGCAGGGGAACGTGCTGAACGCCATGTCCTCGGCCATCTTCACGGGTTTCCGCAAGGAGTTTCACCAACAGGACGGCAAGTACACCGGCATCACCAGCGATACCGACGGCCGCATCCAGGCCCGCAACAGCCTGGAGGCGATCACCGTCGGGGCACGACACCGGCACGCTGGAAGCCGGGAAGTACATTCTGCTGCGCTATCTCGATCCGCCGTGGCAGGGCTTCTACGACGTCTTCAAGGTCATCAACGAAGACCTGCTCATCGGCCGCGTCTACCTGGGCAAGTATCCGAACGGCGCGCGGCTGTTCACTTTTCCCATGTCGCGGCGCTACTCGTTCGGCCAGCATGACGGTGGACGACCATGCCGCGCTTTACGCCGCGGGCGCTGCGCCGGACGGCGGCGGACCTGAATGGCGTGTGGCGCATGGACGTGATCTCGAATGCCAACCACGCCGGCGGCATCGCCTATCTGCAGTTTCAGAACCTGCCGGACGGCCGCTTCGTGGCGCGACTATCAACTGATGGGCCTGATGGAAGGGCTGGTTACCCCGACTTTCCTCAAGGACCATTTCCAGTTGAACGACTTCACGCCATTCCACGACGAGATCCGCAAAGTCACGGCCGATTTCCTGGTCGGGCAAGTATGTCACGGCGCTGCCCGCCGCCGTCAGCCCAGCTGGTGAGCAATTCTTCGCTGGGCCTGTTTCACACCGAGACCGGCGGCCAGTTCGGCTTCTACTACATGCTGACCCGCGCCGCGGGCGCGAACGCTGCCGGTCAACTCGCTGCTCCGCCCGTTCCTCGATGCGCAACTGCCCGACGGCGTCGGCATGACTTTCAACGAAGAGATGGTCGGCTGGTATTTCCCCGGCGCGACCACCCCCGCCCCGGGCGCGACGGCGACCTGACCATCGCGCGCGCGCATTCCCGCTTCCGGCACGTCCCGCGGGCGCCGTCACGTGCCAGTTCGACGTGCAGATGACCATCGGCGACGTCAACGAATTCGTCGACGGCTACGAGCACGAAGCGCAGCTCAAGCGGCACCATCACTTTCGGCCAGTTCGGCGGGCAGACTGCCCGCCACCTTCCCCATGGACGCTTCCGCCAGCACCTTCCATTATCTGCGGGTGAATCTGCAGACCGGGCGAGGCGCGAGATGCACTACCACATCGAATTCGGCCGATCCGGCCGGGCAGCGCTATGCCTCGAAGGCGTGAAATACATGCAGAAGGATGCGGGTGAGCCGGCCATTCGCGATCTGCTGGGCGACTACACCACGCTGTACTGCCACGTTTACGCAGCACGCGGCCGACGGGACCGCAAACAGAGATCGGCATCGGCTATCTGAAATTCCGGACCTTCGAAGATCTGGCCGCCGTTTCGAACCTGGCCGGCTTCCTGGCTTCGTTCCAGGTCACCGGCACCAGCGACCCGGCGATGCAATTGCAGGCCCGCCTGCGCTTCATCGCCTTCACCGGCGCAGTTCGTCGCAGCGCGAATACGACCCCCTCGGCTTCCCCGCCGCGCAGGTCGAAGCGGCCGGATCGGCCTAAACTGATTAAGAGGTCTTATGGCACTAAGCGGATTGACGCGAATTGACGGATTGTTCGGTGGAGCGCCCACGGCTCAGCCGGTGGCGCCCGGCGATCCGGATCGGGAATCGGTGGGTGCGATTCAGGATCTGCTGCGGGGGCATGGGCAGACAACCATGCCCAACCCGACAGCGGCCGACTACGGCCTTTTCGGCCAGAGGACCGCGGCCGCGGTCACCGCGTTCCGCCGGGATCGGGGCTTGGAGGCCGCCGAAATAGTAGACGTGGCGATGATGACGGCGCTGGTCCAGACGCCGGCCGCCACACCGGTCGCCAGCCGGCCCTACGTCACTATGGGTCTGGACTTCGAGTGGAGCGGCATGACCAAGATCGTGCTGCTGACTTCGATTCTGGAGGGTGAGGGCGGGTTCGGCGCCCTCAACCGGAACACCGATAAAGCCGGATTGTCCTACGGCATTCTGCAATGGGCACAGAAGCCCGGGCGCCTGCATGGCTTGCTCCAGGCATTCTGCCAGGCGGATGGAGCGGCGTTCGTGACGATTTTCGGCGGCGGGGACGCGGCCGTAACCACGGGACTGCTCCAACACACCGCGCTTCCGTTGGGCGGCGTGAACGCGGCCGGTGAAACCACCGACGCCGCCTTCGACCTAACAAACGACGCGTGGACGGCGCGATTCCAGGCGGCAACGCTCTCGCCTCAATTCCAGAAGGCGCAGGTAACCCAGGCGTTGGCGGCATTCCAGAATTCGGCGAAAATTCTGAACGGCTACGCCCCGGAGTTCACAACCGAGCGCGCCATCGCGTTCATGCTCGATCTGGCTAACCAGTTTGGCGACGGGGGCGCGAAGTCGATTTATCAAGCCACGGCGCAGGCGGGCCAGACCGTGGCCGATCATTTGTCAGCCATCGCCAGTGAAAGCGTCAATCGGATGGCGGCCCCGCTGCAGCAGGGCACCGGCAATCGGAGAAACCTCTTCCTCCATACGCCGATGCTCGCGGATACCGACGTCTAGCGAGGTGCCGCATGGCTCGCGGCTTTGATGCGCATTCGGAGCCGCGACCGTGAGGGAGCGGTTTGCTTACGTTTTCCCTGCGCGCTACGCTTAACGTTCTGGCAACCCCATGAACACGTCCTTATCCTGCGCGGTTCTTCTGACGCTGCTGGCCGTTCCCGGCCTGAGCGGCGCCGATTTCCCGAAAGCCGAAATCTCCAACGGCCAAATACGCGCCACAATCTACCTGCCCGATGCCGCGCGCGGTTTCTACCACGCCTCGCGCTTCGATTGGTCCGGCGTGATCGGCAGCCTCATCTACCGCGGCCACGAATACTACGGCCAATGGTTCCAGCGCGTCGATCCCAAAGTGCAGGACTTCATCTACGATGGCGCGGACATCGTGGCTAGCCCCTGCACCGCCATGACCGGCCCGGCCGAGGAGTTCGTCGGCCCGGGAAATACCGTGCCCGGCTACGACGAAGCCAAAAAGGGAGGGACCTTCCTCAAAATCGGCGTCGGCGTTCTGCGCCGCCCGGATGAAGGCGACTACAACCGTTTCACCAACTACGACATCGTCAATGGGGGCAGGTGGAGCGTCCGCCCATACCCCGATCGGGTGGAATTCGCGCAGACTCTCAACGATGCCTCATCAGGTTGGGGCTACACGTACAGCAAGGTGGCGCGCCTAGCCAAGGGAGAGCCAGTGCTGGTGCTGCAGCATACCCTGAAAAATACCGGCCGTCGACCGATCGATACCAGCGTCTACGACCACAACTTCCTTTATCTTGACCGGCAGCCGCCCGGCCCGGACTTCGCCATCACCGTTCCCTTCGCCATTCAGTCGAATACCCCGCCCCGCCCGGAGTTCGCGCAAATTCGCGGCCACCAGATCCTCTACCGCAAAGTGCTCGCCGGCCGTGACGTCGTCGCCACCCCGGTGGGCGGCTTCGGCTCCGCCGCAAGCGATTACGACATCCGCATCGAGAACGCCAAACTCGGAGCGGGGATGAGAATCACCGGAGACCGCCCGCTCCTCGATGAATCGCTATGGTCCATCCGGGCGGTGCTGGCCATGGAGCCGTTCCTCAAAATTACCATCGCCCCCGGCGAACAGGTTACCTGGACCATCACATACCGCTACTACACCCTGCCCGGCAGCCGTTGAACCAGGCGCAAAACCGGCTGAAGGACTCGTTCAGGCACGGATCGCCCACCGTCGAGCCCTGTGTCTTACAACAGGCTCACGTTGCATAGATCGGCGGTCCGGCAAAAAGCAGTAGGGTAAATCCGCCGGTTTGTTACCGTCCTCACCCGGCAGCGGACGTTCGCATTCTCACCGGCCGCGCCGTGCGGGGGCGCACCCCCGGCGCGGATCTGTGCGCCGCCGCTCTGTTCGATTCCGGCGGCTATCTGACATCCTGAAGACGTGAAGCTCGTGGTGTTCGGATTGTCCGTGAGTTCTTCGTGGGGCAACGGGCACGCCACCCTGTGGCGCGGCCTCATCAAGGCCCTGGGCGCGCTCGGACACCACGTCGTCTTCTTCGAACGCGACCTGCCGTATTACGCCCAACACCGCGACCTGCACGAACTGCCGGGCGGCGAGCTCGTTCTGTATCCTTCCTGGGAGCACGTCCGCCATCGCGCCGAGCATCACCTCACCGGCGCCGACGCCGCCATCGTCACCTCGTATTGTCCCGACGCCATCCCCGCCTGCGAAGAGGTCTTGTCCTCGCCCGCCCGCATCCGCTGCTTCTATGATCTCGATACCGGCGTCACGCTGGCCCGCCTGCGCGCCGGCGAGACCGTCGAATACATTCCCGCGCGCGGCCTGGGCGATTTCGACCTGGTGCTCAGCTACGTCGGCGGCCAGGCGCTGGCGGAGCTGAAGACCCTGCTCGGTGCGCGCCACGTGGCCCCGCTCTATGGCAGCGTGGATCCGGAAGTCCACCATCCGGCCCCACCCGATGAGCGCTTCCGCGCCGATCTCTCCTACGCCGGCACCTACTCCGCCGACCGCCAGGCCGCGCTCGACGATCTGTTCCTGGAACCCGCCCGCCGCCGGCCCGACCTCCGCTTCCTCATCGCCGGCCCGCAATATCCCGAGGACTTCCCCTGGACGGAAAACACCTTCTTCATTCCCCACCTTCCGCCCTCCGAGCATGCCGCTTTCTACTGCTCCTCGCGCCTCACCCTCAGCATCACGCGGCGGCCCATGGCCCTCAACGGCTGGTGCCCATCGGGACGCCTCTTTGAAGCCGCCGCCTGCGGCGCTCCCATCCTGAGCGACGAGTGGGAAGGCCTGGATTTCTTTTTTGAGCCGGGACGCGAAATCCTGGTGGCGCGCACCACCGGCCATGTCATGGAAGCGCTGGGCATGTCCCCGGAAGCGCTCGCCCGTATCGCCCGCGCCGCCCGGGAAAGGGTCCTGGCCGCGCACACCGCCGCCCGCCGCGCCCTCGAACTGGAGAATATCCTCGAAGCCGCCGTCAGCCTGCCGGTGGAAACGGCGGTGGCCGGCCGGGAACCGGGGGCCGGCCGCCCGTGAGCCTACGGCCATGAGTATCGAGCAGGCGCTGCTGCACCGGCCGGTGGTGGTGGTGGCGGCGCATCCCGACGACGAAACCATCGGCTCCGGCGGAATTCTGCCGCGTATGTCGGACCCGCTCGTAGTCCACCTCACCGGCGGGGCGCCCCGCGATCCCGAGGCTGCCCGCGCCGCCGGCTGCGCCACCCCCGAGGATTACGCCGCCGCCCGCTGGCGCGAGCTCATTGCCGCCATGAAAGTCGCCGGCGTGGCGCCTTCCCGGCTTCACCCGCTGCACGTCCAGGATCAGGAGGCCTCGCTCGAAATGGCCTACGTCACCCTGAAGCTCGTCCACCTGTTCCGCCAGTTTCGGCCCGGCACCGTGCTCACTCATCCCTACGAAGGCGGCCATCCCGATCACGATGCCGCCGCCTTCGCCGTCCACGCCGCCTGCGCCCGCGTTCCCGCCCCGCCCGACGTCTACGAGTTCGCCTCCTACCACGCCGCGGCGCAAACCCTCGCCGCGGGCGGCAGCCAGACCTCCGCCCGCATGGAGACCGGCCGTTTCCTCTCCGGCACCGACCCCGGCGAAGTCATCGTGCTGAACCGGGACGCCCGCCGCCGCAAGCAGTCCATGTTCGATTGTTTTACCACCCAGGCCGCCATGCTCCGCCACTTCGCCATCGACGAGGAGCGCTTTCGCCCCGCCCCCGCCTATGATTTCACCGCCGCGCCGCATGCCGGCCGGCTGTATTACGAGAATTTCCCCTGGGGCGTCACCGGCGAGCGTTGGCGGCTCCTGGCCGCCGAGGCCTTGCGCACGCTCGGTGCCGCATCGATTCTATGAGACCCTTGACCGTACTCAGTATCGCCTACCCGCTGGCGCCCGCCGGACCCGACGCCGCCGGCGGATCGGAGCAGATTCTGTCGCTGCTCGACCGCGCCCTGGTGCGCCGCGGCCATTCTTCGGTCGTCATCGCGCCGGAAGGCTCGCGCATGGAGGGCGTGTTGCTGTCCGCGCCGTTCCCCGACGGCCCGCTCGACGACCAGGTGCGCGCCGCCGCCCAGCAGTGCTACCGCCGCATCATCCACCAGGCCATGGAGCGCTGGCAGTTCGACCTGGTCCACATGCACTCGCTCGATTTCCACGCCTATCTGCCGCCCCCCGGCGTCCCCGTCCTCGCCACCCTCCACCTGCCGCTCGATTGGTATCCCGCCTGGATCTTCCGGGAGACGCGCCCCGATTTCTGGCTGCAATGCGTCTCCGCCTCGCAGCAGAGACGCTGCCCCGCCGGCGCCCCCGTCCTGCCGTATATCGAAAACGGGGTTCCGATCGATGGCCTGCGCACCAGCGTGCGCCGCCGCGGCTATGCTCTTGCCCTCGGCCGCATCTGCCCCGAAAAAGGTTTTCACCTGGCCCTCGATGCCGCCGCCCAGGCCGCCACTCCGCTGCTCCTGGCCGGACAGATTTTCGGCTATCGCGAGCACCACGAATATTACCGCCGCGAGCTGCTGCCGCGCCTCGACGGCCGCTGCCGCCGCTTCATCGGCCCGGTCGGCTTGGCCCGCAAGCGCCGCCTGCTGGCCGGCGCGCGCTGCCTGCTCGTCCCCAGCCTGGTGCCCGAAACCAGCTCGCTGGTGGCCATGGAAGCCCTCGCCTGTGGCACGCCCGTCATCGCCTTCCCTTCCGGCGCCCTGCCCGATATTGTGGAGCATGGCCGCACCGGCTTCCTGGTGGAAAATGCGCGCGAAATGGCGGAGGCCATTCGCCGGGCCGGCCGCATCCATCCCGAGGCCTGCCGCCACGCCGCCCGCCGGCGCTTCTCGGCCGATCGCATGGTCGATGAATATCTCCGCCTCTACGAGCGCCTGGTTTCGCAAACGCGGCAGCACCAGGCACGCGCGGATGCCTCCGGGAGCGATCGCTATGGTCTGGTCACCACCGGCCCTTAGCCTGGAGGTGCTGGAGAGCATCGGTGAACTGGAAACCGCCGAGCCCGCCTGGCGCGCCGTGTGGCAGCGCGACCCCGCCGCCACGCCCTTTCAGAGCCCCGATTGGCTCCTCCCCTGGACCCGCCATCTCTGGGGCGGGGGCAAGCTGCGCGTCTTCGCCGTGCGCCACGGCCGCGAACCCGTCGCCTTCGCCCCTCTCTTTCTGTGGGGCTTCGGCCCGCGGACGGAAGCCGTTCGCCTGTCTTTCCTCGGCGCGGGAATCTCCGACCACCTCGACTTGATCGCCGCGCCCGAATTCGCCCTGCCGGCCGCCCGGTGCGTGCTCCGCCACCTCGCCGCCACCCGCTCCGAGTGGCACATTTGCGACCTTCAGGAGCTTCCGCCCGGCTCGCCGCTGCTCGCTGTGGAAATCCCGCCGGAACTGGCCTGGCGTAACGCCCGCTGCGGCGTCTGCCCCGTGCTCCGCCTGCCCGCTACCTTCGACGAACTGCTGTCTTCGGTCAATGGCGCCTTCCGCCACAATCTTCGCACCGCCCAACACCGCCTGCACCAAGCCGGAGCAGTTGGATTTCTGAGTGAATCCACTGATACAGGCCCACCCGAACCCCTCCTGCTCGACCTTTTCCGCCTCCACTCCGCCCGCTGGCGCCATCGCGGTGAAGCCGGCGTCCTGTCCGCCCGGCGCTTGCGGCGTTTCCACCTGGAAGCGGCCTCGCGCCTGGCCGCCGCCGGTGGCCTGCGCCTCCACGGCCTTCGCCTGAACGGCCAAACCATCGCCGTCCAATACGATCTCCGTCGCGGACCGCGCCATTATTTTTACCTCTCCGGCTTCGACCCCGCCTTCGCCCGCCTCAGCCCCGGCATCGTCCTCATGGCCGAAACCATCCGCCGGGCAATCGAGGAAAACGCAAGCGAAATCGATTTCCTCCGCCGCCGCGAAGCTTTCAAATACCAGTGGGGTGCCGAAGACACCTTCAACCGCCGTCTCTGCCTGAAAATGCGCAGCCGCGAGCGCCGCCTGCCGGCCCCCGAAAAACTCGTCGCATGATCGTCTACCGTGAGCAACGCCACCGCGTCCGCACCGCGGATAAGCTCGCCCGCATCGCGCGCTCCACCGGCCTGGAACGGCAGATCGAAGCGGGCGAGCTTGCCGCGGGCCTGGCCGATGCCTTCTGCCCGGAGTGCGACGACGAGTTCGACCCCCGGCCGCTCCCCGCCGAAATCGAAATCTCCGTCCCCGAAGGCTTCGCCTATTACGCCGTCGATCCCGAGCTTTATCGCATGGCCGCGCGCCGCTTCGCCGCCGAAGCGCGCCCCGGCCCCGTCGCCGTCATCGGCATTCGCAGCATCGGGACCACCCTCGCCGCCGTGGTCGAATCGGAATTACGCCGCCTCGGCATCCCCGCGCAATCCTGGACCGTGCGCCCGCGCGGCCATCCCTGGAACCGCGAACTGCGCATCGGCCCACGCCTGCTGCGCCGCTGGCGCGAATTCCCCGGCTGCTTCGCCATCGTCGACGAGGGGCCCGGTTTAAGCGGCTCCTCGTTCGCCTGCGTGGCGGAATTCCTCAGCCGCATCGGCGTCTCCGACCGCCGCATCGCCTTCTTCCCCAGTTGGCAAACCGACGGCGCCAATTTCATCTCCGCCGCCGCTCGCCAACGCTGGCCCCGCCATCGCCAATACACCGCCGCTTTCGAAGAGCTCCAGCTCTTCGATGGCGCCCGCGATCTTTCCGCCGGCAACTGGCGCGCCGTGCGCGGCCTCTGGCCCGCCGTCCAGCCTCAGCACGAGCGCCGCAAATATCTCCGGGATGGCCGCCTCTACAAGTTCGCCGGCTACGGCCGCTACGGGCGCGAAACGCTGGAGCGCGCCCATCGCCTCGCCGCCTTCACGCCCGCCCCCCTCGGCCTGGAAAACGGCTTCCTGATTACGCCGTGGGTGGAAGGCGCTCCCGTCCGCCTCTCGACCCGTTTCCTCCATCACGCCGCCCGCTATCTGGCGTTTCTCCGCCGCGAATTTTCCCTGGGCCGCGCCGCCGGTGTCGAGTCGCTGGCCGGGATGGTCGCCATCAATACCGGCCGTCCCTGGCCCGGCCCATTGCCCGCCGCCGAAGCCGTCGCGCTCGATGCTCGCATGCTCCCTCACGAATGGCTGGAGACCGCCGGCGGGTATCTCAAAACCGACGCCCTCGACCACCACGACGATCACTTCTTCCCCGGCCCGCAGGATATCGCCTGGGATCTGGCCGCCTTCGAAGTCGAATTCGGCCGCGGCGCCGGGTATCTGCTGGAACGCTATCAGCGGGAATCCGGCGACCGCACCATCGCCGCCCGCCTGCCCTTCTATCGCGCGGCCTACCTCGCCTTCCGTCTCGGCTATGCCGGCCTGGCGGTCGAATCCCTCGGCGCCTGCGCCGACGCCGCCCGCTTCCGCCGCCAGCGCGCCCGTTATGCCGCCCTGATCACGCATGCGGCTAAAAGGCGGTACGCATGACCGGCGTAGACGAAAGGCATTGCCGCCGTAGAGCCGCCTTTCCAGGCGGCCATGTCGGCTTTCCAGCCGACATGCCTGAGGGCGAAGCACAAGGCAGCCAAAGCCTGCTCTACCGCATGGCTTTCGACAGAGCCGTTGCTACCTGTTACCGGAGGCTTGGGTGAGTGAGCAGCAGCAACCGATTGTCTGCGTAGATCTGGACGGCGTGCTCAATGCCTTCGACGGCTGGCGGGGCGCCGATTTTTTCCATCCGCCCCGCCCCGGCGCGCGCGAATTCCTGGCAGCCCTCAACCGCCAGGGCTATCGCGTGGTCGTCTTCACCGTCCGCTGGCGCCCGCACGTGGAGGCGTGGCTGGCCCGTCACGGCCTGGCGGAATTCGTGGCCACGGTCACCGACAGGAAGCCCGCCGCCCACGTCTACATCGACGACCGCGCCATCTGCTTCGACGGCGATTTCTCGAAAACCCTGGCCCAGGTGGCCGCTTTCAAGGCGCACTGGGAATCGCCGTCCTGAGAACCCGCTGCCGCCGTACCCACAACCCGAGTTTTATTTCGCCCTCGCTTTTCAGCCACTTAGCGCGCACCCGCCCCAGCCATCGCCATCCCTCATGCTAGCCTCGCAATCGACGAAGTGCTGTTGGCCCGGCTGGAGGCAGCCGGTTCGAAGCCGCGTCCGGCTCTGGCATTTCACTCGGCCGAGAATGCTAAATCCGGAGACCACGCTGTGCAACGTTCCATGCCGTCAGCACCCATGGAAATCTCCTCGCATCGGGAGGAGACAAGGGGCGCCCTTTGCAGTCCGGCTCGCAGGAGCCGCCAACGAAGCCAAATTTGAAGAAACGCTGACACAATTCAAGGGGTCGGAAGACAGAAGCCGCGCGCCGTGCGCCCGCATTCTGCCTTCCGATCCTGCCTACCGGATCGCCCTGTCCAGCTCCGCCGTCGCGCCCTGGATCGCCTCGCCGGCGTTCTCCAGCACCTTGCCCACCTTGGCGATCTCCTCGTCGGCCAGCTTCCACTGCCTTCTGCTCGATGCTCTCCCGCACCGCCGGCAGCGTCTTCACGCCGTATCCCGTATAGAATCCCGGCGCGTAGATCTGGTGCTTGAACCACGGCCGGTTGGGCAGGCCTTCCTTCAGCGTGAGCGCCCGCTCCACCGGCAATCAGCCGCGCGTTGGCCTCGCGCAGCTGCCGCGCGCGCCAGCGCCGACGCCGCCGTTCGCCGCCGCCTGCGCCAGCGCCTGGTCGTACGCCTGCGCGGTCCGCTGCCAGCGCCGCCATGCCGTTTTCGAGCGGCGCGAAATTCAGGAACGGCGGCACCGCCTCCTTGGCCGGCGGCACCGTCTTGATGCCGCGGATCGTCGATGGCCGCGAACACGCCTTCGTCGATCTGCCGGTTGCGCTCGATGATCTGGTCGCGCTTGTCGCTGCGCCAGCTTCTGCACTTCGTCCACGTAGCGGCGCACGGTGTCGGTGAAGTCGTCGAAATCGAACGGCAGCAGCTCGCGCGTCGGCCAGCCGCATCACCGCCGTGCCCGGCCGTCTGCGCCAGCGCCCGGCCGTAGACGAAATCGCGTGTCGGCGAAATGCGTGTACCAGTAGAAATCGTCGTAGATGGAATGGTAGATGCCGCCGCCATCTTCGCCGCCGAAGCCCAGGTTGAGCGACGCGATGCCCAGGTGGTCGAGGAACGCCGTGTAATCCGACCCCGAGCCCAGCGCGCCGATGCGCAGATCCGGCCGCGTGCGCGCTTCCGCCCGGTCCGCGGCGTCGTCGCCCGCCGCGGCCGCCGCTTCCGCGCGCATGCCGCCGAGCCTGCAGCGCGCTTCCAGACCGAAAGCTTCGTCTCCGGGTCCTGGATGTCGCGCGCCACGCCGTTCATGAACTTCTCCAGCGTGTGCGAGCCCTCCACTTGCAGAAAGCCGCGCCCGTTGCAGTCGGAGTTGATGTAGACCGCCGCCTTCTGCCGCAGCTCGTCGGCGTGCGTCTCGGCCCATTCGGTGGAGCCCAGCAGGCCCGGCTCTTCGCCGTCCCAGACGCAGTAGATAATGGTGCGCTTCGGCTTCCAGCCCTGCTTCAGCAGCTCGCCCAGCGCCGCGCGCTTCTTCCAGTCAGCGCCGACGTGCCGGAGAGCGGATCGTCCGCGCCGTTCACCCACGCGTCGTGATGGTTGCCGCGGATGATCCACTCGTCCGGATACGCCGCTGCCGGGAATGCGCGCGATCACGTCGTAGAGCGGCTTGAGGTCCCAGTTGAACGCCAACTTCAGATGCACCTTGGCCGGCCCCGGCCCGACGTGATAGGTGATCGGCAGCGCGCCGCGCCACGCCGCCGGCGCCACCGGCCCCTTCATGCGCCGCCAGCAGCGGCTGCGCGTCGCCGTAGGAAATCGGCAGCACCGGAATCTTGGTCAGCGTGACCGCTTCGCTCGAGCGGCAGCCGCTTCGCGTCCTTGGTGGCGCCGACGCCCGGCGTGAGCGGATCGCCCGGATAGACCGGCATGTCCATCACGCTGCCGCGCTGCACGCCGTCGCGGGCGCATCGGCCCGTCCGGGAAACACGTCGCCGCGCATGATAGCCGTCGTCGCGCGGATCGGAATAGATCAGGCAGCCGACCGCGCCGTGCTCCGCCGCCACCTTCGGCTTGATGCCGCGCCACGACCCGCCATAGCGCGCGATCACGATCGCGCCCTTCACCGAAATGCCCAGCCGGTCGAGCTGCTCGTAATCGTCCGGCATGCCGTAGTTCACGTACACCAGCGGCGCGGTCACGTCGCCGTCGATCGAGTAGGCGTTGTAACGTGGGCAGCTGCTCGTCGTGCTGCCCGGAGGTGGGATCGACCGCCACCGTCGGCTCCTGCAGCTTGGCCGTGAAATGCGTCGGCTCCACCAATTCCAGCGCGCGCTCCTTGGGCGTGGGGAAGAGCACGTCGAAGGTTTCGATCTGCGCGTCCAGGCCCCATTCCTTGAACTTGCGCCAGAATCCACTCGGCGTTGTCCTTGTCGTAGGGCGAGCCGACGTGGTGCGGCCGCGCGGACAGCCGCTGCATGTAGTCGCGCAGGTTGGCGGGCTCGGGAATGGCGCGGAACTTCGCCTCCCAGTCGCGCTCGGCCCGGGCCGAATCCGCCGAGTAACCGCGCAGAGCCGCATTTTCCTGGGGCATCGCAACCGGCGCCGCCAGGCACAGCGCCGCAAGCAAGACAATGGAGCGTGTCATAAGAGACGATTCTAACCGATTGGGGAACCCGGGGTCAGGGATCAGGGGTTGGGGATTGGGGATTGGGGCGCCGAAGGATCCGGCGGGAAGCTTGGGCGCGTGCGGTCCTCAGATTGCCGCCGGGCCGCGCGGCAGCTTCATCGCGGCGAGCGAAGCGAGCCCGCGCCGCGAATCCCCACCGCCCCAATCCCAATCCCCACTCCCCAGCCTTCGGTTACAATCTCCCGTATGAAACACCTTTTTGGCAGTTGCCCCTGGCCGGCGCTTTCCTCACCCTCGGCCTGGCGCAAAACGCGAAAAATCCCTTCCTTGGCCGCTGGGATATCACCGTCACCACCCCCAAGGCCACGTATCCGGACTGGATCGAAGTCTCGGAAAAAGACGGCAAGCTCGCCGCTCATGTTCAGCCGCGCGGCGGCGGCGCCGTCTGGGCCTCCGACGTCAAGCTCGATGGCAACCGCCTCGCCGTCACGCTCCCGGCGGCCGCGGCCCCGCTCCCATCTGGGAGCTGACTGCCAAGGGGCAACAGTTTCGACGGCCAAATGAAGCGCGGCAATTCCGTTGAGGGCCAACTGGCCGGCGTCCGCGCCCCAGCCCTCAATCGCCCTATGCCCAAAGCCTGGTCCGAACCCGAATCCCTCTTCAACGGCAAGGACCTGACCGGCTGGGAGGGCATCGGCACAAGCCGCCAACATTGGGTCGCACGAACGGCGAACTGGTCAACCTGTCCCATGGCGCCAACCTCAAAACCACTCGCGCCTTCCAGGATTTCAAGCTCCACATCGAGTACAACTGCCCCGCCGACGGTAATAGCGGCATCTATCTCCGCGGCCGCTACGAGGTCCAGGTGGAGTACGAAGCCGTGGACGCGAACGACAAGCTCCACACCATGGGTTCGATTTACAGTTTCCTGGCGCCCGCCGTCGACCTGCCGCGCAAACCCGGCACCTGGGAGAGCTTTCGACATCACTCTGGTCGGCCGCCGCGTCACCATCGTGCGCAACGGCGTCACCACCATCAACAACCAGGAGATCCCCAGCGTCACCGGCGGCGCCCTCGACAGCCACGAAGCCGAGCCCGGCCCGTTCTATCTCCAGGGCGATCACACCGGCGGCATGAAGTACCGCAACATCCGTATCTCCGTCCCGCGCGGCTGAAGGCTGGGGATCAGGGATCAGGGATTAGGGCGATGCGGGTGCGCGGCGCGCGATGTGAGTGTACGCGCGGCCCGGCACGCGATCCGGACCGCAGTGCGCGTTCATCCCGCCGCTCGCCCCCGCCGCCCCGACCCCGATCCCTTTTTCCCGTGCACGCTCTCCGCACGATTCGCTATACTTGTGGACCTAATGCGCCGTTCCGTGACGCGCTGTTTGTGGTCCGTTCTGCTTCTGGCGGTGGCGGCGGGTGCTCAAACCCTGGGTGCCAGGCTGCTCACCCCTGCCTCGAGCTATCGCACGCAGTCCGGCAGCGAAATCAGAGCCCAGATCACCACGCCCTTGTGCGCCCCGGACGGCGCCGTTTTACCCGACGGCCTGACCCTCACCGGCGCCGTCAGCCATGTGCACAAGGTGGGGCTGGGGCTGATCCACGAAAGCGCCGGGATGCAGTTCGAGTTTAAGGAATTGCGGCTGCCGGATGGCCGGACATTCCCGGTCGCAGGCGCGCCTGGTCGACATCTCCAACGCCCGTGAGCGCGTCGACAAACACGGCCACATCCACGGTATCCGCGCCACGGCCACGCTTTCCAACCGGGCCGGCCAGCACCTGGTGCTGTTAGCCATCGGCCATCCCGCTGGTGCTGCTGCCGTTGTTCGCCCTGGAAACCGCGCTGGTCCATTTCCCCGAGCCCGAAATCGATTACGGCACAGGAACTGAAATCGAGGTCGCGGTGGACTTCCCCGAAGAGCTTGGAAAAATATCCGCCTGCCCCGTCGGCAGCCGCCGTCTCCCGCAACCGCCTCCGAACTGCGCGCGCTGGTGGAAAGTATTCCCGCCTGGAGCTATTCCGGCCGCCAGTCTCAGGACCCCGTCAGCCTGGTCTACATCGGCAGCGAGGATCGCCTGATGGCCGCCTTTACCGCCGCCGGCTGGACCGGCTCCGAGCGCCACACCGCCGCCGCGCGCTGGAAGGTGGTCCGCGCCATCGCCGAAGACCACGCCGATCTCGACGCGCCCATGCGCACCCTGCTGCTCAGCGGCGCCGAGGCCGATTACAGCCTGCAAAAGGCCCTGGACACCTTCGAGAAACGCGATCACCTCCGCATCTGGCGCCGCGATGGCTCGCAATGGGACGACCAGACGGTGTGGGCATCCGCCGCTACCCGCGACATCGGCACCAGCTTCGGCATCCGGCCCTTCGGCTTCACCCATCGCATCGAGGTGGATGTGGACCAGGAGCGCGACCGCGTGGTCAACGACCTGATTTACACCGGCTGCGTCGATTCGGTGCAGTACGTGGAGCGCGGGCCGCTGGCCGGCTTTCCCGATTACCGCCGCGGCATTCAGAGCGACGGCCGCGTGGCGGTGGTGTTTCTCAACTCCTGCCGCGATCCGCGCCTGACCCTGACCGAAGCCAGCCCGGGACAGCCGCCGCCCCTGGTGGTCCGTTGCATCCGCCGCGCCACCCTGACCGCCCGCAATCATTTCCTGCGCGACAATATACTACTGGCGTGGCGTCGAGGCCCTGCGCATGGGCATCGTTTCCCTGCGCGCGTGGTCGGCCGACCACAAGAAGCCGCGGCTCCGGCGGCCGCTTCCGTCGCGAGTTCCCGGTGGCGGCCGCCCTGCAAGCTCCGGTTGCCCCTTCGTTACAATAAGCGGGTGAGTGCTTCGTCTCCGGCGGCACAGGCCAGACCGTGCGGCGCAATTGGCAGAGCACCGGTGCGCCGGTGGCGGCATGCCCCGGCGCAGCCCGCATTTCCCGGCGCGCCCTGCTGTTGTCCTCCGCCGCCGCCCTCGGCCTGCGGGCATCGCAAGGCTACCGGTTTTCGCGGCCTGTGCTTCGTGGCCAACCAGGAGAGCCGCTCGCTGGCGGTCATCGATTTGACCCGTTTCCGCGTGCGCGGCCAGATCCGGCTCGATGCCGCCCCCTCCGCCGTCATCGCCCACCCCAGCCAGCCCAAAGTCTACGTGCTCGCGCCCGAAACCGGCACGGTCATGGAAGTGGACGCCGTCGAACTCCAGGTGACGCGCCGCCGGCGCGCCGCAATGCACGGCCGTCTCCATGCAGCTTTCCCCTTCCGGCGATGCGCTCTGGGTTCTCTGCGCCGATCCGCCCGGCCTCGCGCAACTTCCGCTCGATTCCCTCCGCCCCGGCCGCCGCATCCGCTGCCCCCTCCCGGAGGCTTTCGATCTCAGCCAAACGGGCATGGCGGCCATCGCCTGCGCCCGCGACCGCGTGCTGGTCTTCTCCCCGCTCGCCTGCGGAGCGGAGCGCACCGTCGCCTGCGCCGACGAGCCCGACTCCGTCCACTTCCGCAAGGACGGCCGCCAGGTTCTGGCCGCCAGCCGGTCCGCCCGCGATGCTCGGCATGTTCGATGCGGCCAGCGGGAAACTCGTGGTGCGCCTGCCGCTGCCCATCGAGCCGCGCCATTTTTCCGTCAATTCCGATGGCGGCCAGGTCTTCCTCAGCGGCGCCGGCGACGGACGCCGTGGTGGTGGTCTATCCGTACGAAACCGAAATCGGCGAGACCTTTCTTGCCGGCCACGCCCCCGCCGCCATGGTGGTGACGGAGGCGCCCGAATATTCTGATGGTCGCCAATCCGGAAACCAACAGCGTCACCGTGCTCGATTTCGAAAACAACGGCAAACTGGTGGCCACCGTCCAGGTCGGCGCCGGACCCGGCCAGATCGTCCTCACGCCGTCCCGCCCCGGCCAGGATCAGTACGCGTTGGTCCTAAACGAAAAATCCGGAGACCTGGCGGTGATCCGGATCAACACTCTGGTCAACACCGACCCCATCGGCCGCTACCAGCCCCGCCCCGTCTTCACTATCATCCCCGTAGGAGAGCGCCCGGTGGCGGCGGCGGTGGTGGCGTTCAGCTGATACGGTTTTTGTAAAGGGTTGGTCTGGAAATCCGGGCCCTTCCTTGACGGCCCTCTCACGCGCGGCGTTCATAGCGGTGGTTTGGGCGTGAGAACTAAGCCGCTGACGCGGCGGACGCAGGTGCGTGGGTGTGCGGGGCCTGAGTATCGCACGGTAGATGGCGGTAGTGTCGGTCACAGAAAGGAGATTTTCTGTGACCTCACTTCGTCAACGGGTGCTGAATGAACTGCAGCGCCGCAACTACTCGCCGGACACAACTCGCGGCGATATCCATGCCATCAAGTAGTTCGCGGATTATTTCGGCAAATCACCGGAACAGTTAGCCAAGCGATGAACTCGTCTATAGCGGTGGAGTACGTGGCGATATGGTCGAGGGTCGATGGCGCTAAACTGGAAGCGAGAGCAGGAGGTCATCGTGGACGCCTTGGCGGAGAAACTGGACGCTCGATTGCGCGATTGGAAGCCGGAGACGGCGGCAGAGGCCAGGGAGCGCATCACTGAGGTGATTGAGCTCGCGGATCACGACATCCTTGACATCGCGCGCTCGCGCGTCGCTGAAGAGGACGTCCTCGATCTGCTCGATGAACCCCCAACCCGGTGAAATCTGACTGGCTGACCTGGGACTCGCTGCCAAGACGCGTCCCGTCGTCATCGTTTCCCGCCAAGACCCCGACCCGCCGCGGGCACTCGTCTTGTACGTGCCTCTCACCACCCAGCGGAGAAACAGTCCGTATGAAGTGCCGCTGCCGCGGCTTTCCTTTCTTGATCGTGAATCCGTAGCCAATGTTCAGGGGCTAGGATCTCTGCCAACCGTGCGTCTTGAACGCAAGATTGGCAGGCTTTCCCGCGAGAATAGTGGACCAACTCAAAGACGCGCTGGCTTTTGCCCTGGATCTTGCACGGGCTTCCGAATGAGCGCTTAGCCGTCCCGGCGATCCGTCGATGCCCCGCCATCTGGCCGTGTAGTCCCCACCGTGGCGAAGTGTTCACCCGCGCAGTCAAACTGGCCCACCGCCCGGCCGTTTCCTGGACGCAGAGACGCGGGGGCCGAGCAGAGAGGTCAAACTCTCTTCGGCCCCTCTGCGTCTCCGCGTCTCCGCGTCTCTGAGTCAATTACTGCCTTACTTCTTCTTCCCCTGCGCCGCTACCGCTTCCATGGCCGCTTTCACCTTCTCCGGGTCGCCCAGGTAGTAGTGGTTCAGCGGCTTCAGGTTGGCGTCCAGCTCATACACCAGCGGCATGCCGGTGGGAATGTTCAGCTCGACGATGGCGTCGTCGGAGACACCATCCAGGAATTTCACCAGCGCGCGCAGGCTGTTGCCATGGGCGGCAATCAGCACCTTGCGGCCCGCCGCCACCGCCGGAGCGATGGTCCCGTGCCAGTAGGGGAGGAAGCGCGCCACCGTATCCTTGAGGCATTCGGTGAGCGGGAGGTCCGCCGGGCTCAGACCCGCATAGCGGGGGTCGCGGCCCGGGAAGCGATCGTCGTCCGGCTCGAGAGCGGGCGGCGGAATGTCGTAACTCCGCCGCCAGATTTTGACCTGCTGCTCGCCGAACTTCGCCGCGGTTTCGGCTTTGTTCAGACCCTGCAGCCCGCCATAGTGGCGCTCGTTCAGCCGCCACGAGCGCTCCACCGGAATCCACATCAGGTCCATCTCATCCAAAACCGACCACAGCGTCCGGATGGCCCGCTTCAGCACGGAGGTGTACGCCTGGTCGAACGCATACCCCTCCGCCTTCAGCACCACGCCCGCTTCCTTCGCCTCCTGCCGGCCTTTTTCGGACAGGTCGACGTCGGTCCATCCGGTGAAGCGGTTTTCCTTGTTCCACGCGCTTTCGCCGTGGCGCACCAGAACCAGTTTCGTCATCGCCGGTAGGCCTTTCGTCCCAGGAATTTCGCCGCCGCCCCAAGCTCCTCCTCGATGCGCAGCAACTGGTTGTACTTGGCGATGCGGTCCGTGCGGCTGGCGGAGCCGGTCTTAATCAACCCCGCGCCCGTCGCCACCGTGAAATCCGCGATGAACGCGTCTTCCGTCTCGCCCGAGCGGTGCGAAACCACCGCCGTGTAGCCCGCGCGCGCGGCCATCGCCATGCACTCGAACGTCTCCGTCACCGTCCCGATCTGGTTCAGCTTGATCAGAATCGAATTGGCGATGCCGCGCTCGATGCCGCGCGCGAAAATCTCGGGGTTGGTCACGTAAATGTCGTCACCCACCAACTGGATCTTGTCGCCCAGCGCTTTGGTCATCAGCGCCCAGCCGTCCCAATCCTCTTCCGACATGCCGTCTTCAATGGAAACGATGGCCGGATACTTCTTCACCCATTCGGCCCAATACTCCACCATCTCCTCGGAGCTGCGCTTGCTCTTATCGGACTTCTTAAAAACGTACTTGCCGTCCTGGTAGAATTCGCTCGCGGCCGGGTCCAGGCAGACGCCGATCTGCTCGCCCGGCTTGTATCCCGCCTGCGTGATCGCCTCCAGCACCGATTCGATGGCTTCCTCGTTGGACTTCAGCATGGGCGCGAAACCGCCCTCGTCCCCCACCGCCGTGGAATAACCCTTCTTGCTCAGCACCTTCTTCAGCGTGTGGAACACTTCCACGCCCATGCGCAGCGCCTCGGAAAAACGGGGTGCGCCGTACGGCGTGATCATGAACTCCTGCACGTCCACGGAATTGTCCGCGTGCGCGCCGCCGTTGATGATGTTCATCATCGGCACCGGCAGCGTGTTCGCTGCGGCGCCGCCCAGATAGCGATAGAGCGGCGTCATCTGCGAAGCCGCCGCCGCCCGCGCCGTCGCCATGGAAACCGCCAGAATGGCGTTCGCGCCCAGCTTGCTCTTCGTATCGGTGCCGTCCAGATCGATCATGGTCCGGTCGATCTCCGCCTGCCGCGTGGCATCCTTCCCGGACAGCGCCTTGGCGATCTCTTTGTTGATATGGCCAACCGCCTTGGTGGTTCCTTTGCCGAGGTAACGCGACTTGTCGCCGTCCCTCAGTTCGACCGCTTCATGCTCGCCGGTGGATGCGCCGGACGGCACCGCCGCCCGTCCCATGCTGCCGTCGGCCAGATACACATCCGCCTCGACGGTGGGGTTGCCACGGGAATCCAGAATTTCTCTGCCTGTGATTTGTACGATGGTTGTCACGTTAGCTCCTGAAAAGTCGTTGGGATCGGGATGGGGGATTAGGGATTGGGGGTTGGGGATTAGGGAGGTACGCCGACCGCAGTCTCTTCGTCAGCGATTCGCGCAACTGGTGCAGCTGTTTGGCGAGAACCAGGCACTCCCCGTGAACAGCTTGCATTTGTTCCGGCCCGGCATAACCCAAACGCACCGCTAATTCTAATTGCGTCTCGACCTCAGCGAGGGAACCCTGTGCCACGGCCACATGCTGCAGATATTCCTTCGTCGTTGCCCTGGTGTGCCCTTCCGCAAGATTCGACGGAATCGAAACCGCCGCCCGCCGAACCTGACTGGTAAGCCCGTAGGTCTCGGTTTTGGGAAACCCTGCCGAAAGCCGATAGACCGCCTCTACAATTTCCATCCCCCGCTGCCAAACCAGCAGGTCCCGAAAACTGCTACTCATGAACGTTCACCTGATTCCCTAACCCCCAACCCCTGATCCCCAATCCCCCCTTCCCTCACCCCACCACCACAATCCCGCCCTCGGTCACGGCATATCCCCGTTCCCGGTCGGCGGCGGGGTCGAAACCGATCACCGTGGATTCGGGCAGCTTCACCCCGGTATTCAGAATGGCGCGGCTGATGCGACTGTACCGCCCCACTTCCACGCCCGGCATCAGAATCGAATACTCAATCTCGCAATAGCTGTTCACGCGCACTCCCGGCGAAAGCACCGAGTGCAGCACCCGCCCGCCGGAAACGATGCAGCCGGCGCTCACCACCGAATCCACCGCCACGCCCATTCGCCGCCCTTCCTGGGCGAACACGAACTTGGCCGGCGGCTGCTGCGTCACGCGCGTGCGGATGGGCCAGTGCACATCATAAAGGTTGAATTCCGGCACCACCGAGACCAGGTCCATGTTGGCCTCGTAGTAAGCGTCGAGCGTCCCCACGTCGCGCCAATAGCGCGCCTGCTTGGCGTTGAGGTCGCGGAAGTCATAGGCCACCACTTTGGCGCTGCCCAAACAGCGCGGGATCACGTCCTTGCCGAAATCGTGGCTGGAATTGGGGTCCTGCGCGTCTTCGTGGAGCGCCCGCAGCAGCACCTCCGTGTTGAACGCATAAATTCCCATGGACGCGCTCACCATGGACGGATTGAAGGGCGACCGCACGGGGTTGCCGTGCTTCGGCTTCTCCTCGAATCCCACAATCCGGTAATCCGCCGCAATCTCCGCCACGCCGAAGCGCGGCGCCTCTTCCGGCCCCACCTGCAGCGTCGCCACCGTGATCTCCGCCCGGTTCTGCCGGTGCCAGTCGATCATCTCGTGGTAGTTCATCTTATAGATGTGATCGCCCGCCAGCACCAGCACCATCTCCGGCGCTTCCGCTTCGATGCTCTGGAAGTTCTGGAACACCGCGTCCGCCGTCCCCTGGTACCAGTCCTCGGAAATCCGCTTCATCGGCGGGATGATCTCGATGTATTCCCCGAGTTCCGGCGACAGGATGTTCCACCCGTCGCGCACATGGCGGATAAGTTCCAAAGATTTGTACTGTGTTAGGATGAAAATTCGCCGCACGTCGGAGTTGATACAGTTAGAAAGCGTAAAATCGATAATCCGGTAAGCCCCTCCAAACGGTACCGCCGGTTTCGCGGTATCCTTCGTCAGAGGATAGAGACGCTCGCCGGCGCCGCCCGCCAGCAGAATCGCTAACAGATTTTCCATTTCGGTGTAAATTCCTGAAAATAGAAGACTTGTTGGTGTTCCAGGCAGACAGCCCGGAGGCCGGTCAAATTTTTAGGCTTGACTTTAACTTTCAACCACTTATGATATCAGTACCTTCTGTGTGAAAGGCAGGATTTTTTGGATGGCGCCAGGCAGTTGCGAAGTCGTCGGATTTTTCACCAGAGTGCCAGCCTACGCACAGGAATCTTGGTCGAGTTGGGAGGTGTGCAAGTTTGGCTGAAGTAAAGCTTCAGGAGGGCGAAACATTAGAAAACGCCCTTCGCCGCTTCAAGAGAAAGGTGCAGCAGGAAGACATCATTAAAGAAGTTAAGCGGCATTCGTTCTATTTGAAGCCGGGCGAGAAGCTCCGGGCCAAGCAGGCGCTGGCCCGCAAACGGAACCGGAAAAAGAGTCGCCGGGAAGTCGAGTAAACCGGGGGCGGCGGGCCGCTTGGCCCGCCGCCTCCTTCACATGTTCAGGTCGGGATAACGGGGCACAGTTGCTATGCCGGAGTTTCAGGATCGCGTTCTCAAATGTGTTGATTGCGGAGCGGAGTTTGTCTTTACAGCGGGGGAACAACACTTCTTCCACGACAAAAATTTCAAAAACGAGCCCAAGCGTTGCAAGAATTGCAAAGCCAAACGCCAGGGCTCCTCGGCCTCGGGCTTTACCAAAACGGAAACCATGACCACCTGCTCGCAATGCGGTCGGGAAACCACGGTGCCCTTTAAGCCGACACAAGGCCGGCCAGTCTATTGCCGCGAGTGCTTTTTGAGCCGTAAAGCTTCCTCCGCGGCCGTTGCCGGAAACCGATAGCTTTCCCGCCACGTAGCGCGGGTGAACGCTCGGGTTTGCCCGCCTGACGTGTCCTTCTCAGTTCCCCGCTCCAGCCATACCCTTCACCAGCGTGTACAGGAACTGCTGCCCTTCATTTCTCGTCGCCCTGATCCCCGATCCCTGGCGCTGGCGGGCCGGACCTAGCCCGCGGGGAGGGTGACCTTCACGGCCGTTCCCCGGCCTTCCTCCGTCTCGACCTTTATATTGCCGCCGTGCTCGTAGACGATCTGGCGCGAGTGGAACAGGCTCCAGTTGCCGCTCGCCACCCGTCCTTCCGCCACTTTCAGCCGCGGCTCGAACATCGTCTCCGCTTCCTCCGCCGCCATGCCCCGCCCGTTGTCGCGAATGGTCACTTCGATTCCGTCCGGCCCCATGGCGCTGCGGATGCCGATGCGCCCGTCCCCGTTCACCGCCTGGATGGCATTGCTCAGCAGCGCGGAAAACACCGCGCTGCAGCAGTTGCGGCCGGCAGTTCAAGGCGGCAGCGGCTTCTCCAACTCCGTCTCCAGCCGCACCTGCGCCGCCGCCATCTCCTGCTCGTGCAGCAGCAGCACCTCGGCCAGCAGATCGTTGACATCCGCCGCTTTCACCTCCGCATCTTCGAGCGCCACCAACCGCCCTAGACGCCGCGTCACTTCCTCGATGCGCGCCGCCGGCGCCTCCATCGACCGCACCAGGTCCGCCCGCGCCTCCGGTCGGTCGAGGCCGCGCTCTTCCATCGCCTCCAGCGTCTTGATGGTGCTGAGCAGCGTCCCCAGCGGCGAGTTGATCTCGTGCGTCAGCGCCGCCGCCATCTTCCCCAGCGAGATCGGCGCTCTCCGCCAGTTGCGCCCGCAATTGCGCGCCCGCCAGCGTTTCCGCCGCCCGCACCGCTTCCTCCACCGCCGCGAATTCGCCCCGCCAATGCTCGTAATTCGCCGCCGCGATTCCCGCCGCCAGCAGCGCCACCAGCAGCAGAAAAACATGATGCGGCTGGCTCCTCATGGCGTGCGCGGCCCCGCGGGAGGATAAAATGTACACTCCTTCCACTCCCAGCCCCATCGCCAGCGCGCACCGCGGCGCCAGCGGCAGCAGCGCCGCCGCCGTCACCAGCACCACCGTGATGGCCGCTAATAACACGTCGTCCGCGCCCGCCACATCCGCCTGCTGCCACGCCGAAACCGCCAGCAGCAGCGCCGCCGCGCTCCATGCCGAAAGCGCGCCCAGCAGGCGCGGCCGCGCCCGGCTGGAACCGCGCCAACGCCAGCGTAGCCACACCCGCCGCCATCATCGCCCCCGTCTGCCACCACAGCGCCGCGCCCAGCATCTGGCCGGCCGGGCCCCGCCATGCGCCCGAACTGCAGCAGCAGCGAGCCCGCAATCTCCACCATGGCCAGCAGCTTTACGCGCGGCGCCGCGGCGCGCGCCAGAAACTCGCGGAACTTCGCGTCCCGCTCCTCCGCGGGCCGCCACCGCTCCCGTAAGCCGCTTTGGTTCCCCAATTGCATTACCTTCTCAGGATGAATCGCCTGCGGCAAATCCGCCGTCAATTGTTCGATATCAGACCCGGCGAGCACCTTCGCACCTGGTCTATGTTCTTTTACCTGCTTTTCATTCTGTTCGCTTACTACATCCTGAAGCCCGTCTCGCGGGCCATGTTTTTGACTAAGTTCGATGTCGACCGCCTGCCGTCCCTTTACATCCTCATGGCCGTGTTCGGCGGCATCTTCGCGTATCTGTACAGCAAGCTGGCGGCCAAGAGTTCGCTGCGCGCCGCGGTTCTCGCCACCATGTCGCTTTCGGTGGTCTCGCTGGTCGTCATGTGGATGCTGATCCGCCTGCCGTGGATGGTCTACGTCTTCAACATCTGGGTGAGCCTGTTCAGCATCGTGCTGGTGGCGCAGGGATGGCTGGTCGCGAGCAACCTCTTCGACCCGCGCGAGGCCAAGCGCCTCTATCCGCTGCTCGGCATGGGCATGGTGCTGGGCGCGGCCTTCGGCGGCGAATTCACCAACCGCACCGCGCTCCTGGTGGGCACGCGCAACCTGATGCTTGCGAGCGCGGTGATGGTCATCCTGGCGTATCTTTTTTTCCGCCTCGCCACCCGGCGTTCTTCCGCATCGCTTTCCGGCGCCCGCGCCGCTGCTTCCGAAGAATCCGACTTTTCTTTCTCCACCATCTTTCAGGACCTGGGCCGCGTTCGCCACTTACAGGTGATCGTCGCCATCATGGTGGTGATGTACGTGGTGGACACCATGGTGGAATATCAGTTCCAGGTGACCGCCCGCGCTTCTCACACCGGCGCCAACCTCGCCGCTTTCTTCGGCCAGTTTTACGGCCTCTATCTGAACCTTGCCGAATTCGTTTTCCAGCTGTTTCTCACCGCGTCCGTGGTGCGCCGCTTCGGCGTCGGCGGCACGCTGCAGATCGCGCCCGCCAGCATCCTGCTCTCTTCCATTGCCACCGTCTTCTCCCCCGGCGTCACCGCCGCCGGCGCCGTCCGCCTCACCGAAGCCTCCACCCGCTACACGCTCAACCGCACCGGCATGGAGCTCCTGTATATGCCCTTGCCCCAGGAGCTGCGCAACCGCATGAAGGCCTTCATCGATATCTGCGTCGACCGCCTGTCGCGCGGCATCGGCGGCGTGCTTCTGATCCTCCTCACTATCACCCCGCTGCACCTCGGCGTCAAAGGCATCGCCCTCATCGTGATGGCGCTCTGCGTTCCGTGGATTTACTTTTCCCATCTGGCGCGCCGCGAATATGTGGCCACCATCCGCAAGCGCTTCGAGGCCCGCCAGCTGGATTTCGCCAACCTCCGCATCGCCGTCGCAGGACCAGTCCACCATCCGGCTGCTCGAATCCACGCTCGAGCGCGGCAACGCGCGCCAGGCAGCCTATGCGCTCTCGCTGCTGGCGGAAGCGCCGCACTACGAGCTGCGCCCCGCCCTGTTGCGCGCCGCCGCCAGTTCCCTTCCCGAGCTGCGCGCCAAAGCTTTCGAGATCGGCGCGGCCCACCGCATTGCCGGCCTGGAATGGAGCCGCCCGCCGCGCGTGCCCGCGGAAGCCTGCTACGCCATCGCCACCTCGTCCGGCCGCGCGCTCGCTTGCCTCTTCTTTCCTGGACGATCCCGACGCCGCCATCGCCGCCGCCGCGCTCGATTCTCTCCGTGCCGATTCCGCATCTCGCCGGCCAGCTCCTCACCCCCGCGTGGCTGGAGCGCGTCGCGGCTTCTCCCGATCCCGCCGCCGCGCCCTGGCCGCTTCCGCCATCGCGGTCCTCGGCGCCGACCGCTCCGGCATCCTTACCCGCCTGATTCAGGACCCCGAACTCGATGCCGCCGCGGCCGCCTGCCGCGCCGCCGGCACGCTCAAGAACCGCGACTGGCTCTTCCCTCTGATCCACTCGCTGGCCCAGCCGCGTCTGCGCTCGGCCGCCATTCCCGCGCTGGCCGCCTTCGGCCCGGCCATCTGCGGCACCCTCTCCGATTTCCTGCACGACCCTTCCGTTCCCGTCCGCGTCCGCCGCCAGATTCCCCGCGTGCTGCGGAACATCCCGGACCAGCGCTCCGTCGACGTGCTGCTGGCCGCGCTCGACGAGCAGGATCTCGACCTCTCCGCTGCCGTCCTGAAGGCTCTCAACCACCTGCGCGAGACCGCGCCCGCCCTGAACTTCAACGGCCAGTCCGTCACCGACCAGATCTACAGAGAGGCCCGCCACTATTACGAGCTGAACGCCGCCCTGCAGCCGTTTCTCGATTACACCGCCGGGCGCGGAGCCGCCGCGCCTGCTGGCGCGCACCATCAGCGCCCGCCTGGAGCGCACGCTGGAGCGCCTCTTCCGCCTGCTCGGCCTGCGCTATCCGCCCAAAGCCATTTACTTCGCTTATCTGGCCGTCGCCCGCCGCCGCCACGAAGAGGCCACCGCCGCCCTCGAATTTCTGGACAACCTGCTCGACCGCCGCCTCAAGCGCATCCTCCTGCCGCTGCTCGACGCCCCCGAGCACCTTCCGAAACCGGAAAGGAATTCTACGGACTGGAAATCCGGACGGCCGAGGATGCCATCCGCGAGCTGATCCGTTCGTCCGATCCCTGGCTGGCGGCCTGCGCCATTTCCGCCGCCGCCGAATTGCAATTGCGCGGCCTGGCCCCGGACATCCGCCAGGCCGCCGAAGACCAGGACTCCCAGGAGACCGTATGGCAAGTGGCACGCTCCGCCCAAGCCCGGCTGGCGGCATGACACATCGCCATCGGAGCCGCGACCGTAAGGGAGCGGTACGGAGCGGGCGCGTGTACCGCTCCCTTACGGTCGCGGCTCTGTACAGGCCTGATCCCTGATCCCTGCCTTCTATACGGATCTATATGCCCGAACTGAATATCGTCGAAAAGGTTATCGCGCTCGAAGGCGTCGAGCTGTTTTCCCGGCTCTCGCCGGAGCAGCTCGCCCGCATCGCCTCCATCGCCCACGAGGTCCGCTTCCCGCCGGGCAAACTGGTGCTCGACGCCTCACAGCCCGTGGACGCCCTCTACATCATGCTCGATGGCGCCGTCGATCTGACCCGCGATTCCGAGCCGCTGGCCACCGCCCGCCGCAACGAGGTGCTGGGCGCCTGGGCGCTCTTCGACGAAGAAGAGCCCACTCCCGTCACCGCCAAAACCGCCGAGGACACGCGCCTTCTGCGCATCGCCCGCGACGATTTCTACGACCTGCTGGCGGACAACAGTGAAATTACTTCTGCCCTCTTCTCCACGCTGGTCAAGCGCTTCCGCAAACTGGTGGCACTATGAGCACTCCCTCCGAAGGGCAGGCCTTCGCCCCTGCCGCTTGCGCCGACCTCCACCAGATGGCCGCCGCCGGCCGCCTGCTGGCGGGCGTGGTGCACGAGATCAATACTCCGCTCGGCTCCATCTTCTCCAACACCGAGGTCATCCAGCGCTCGCTCGAAATGCTCGCCGCCCTGCTCGCCGACCCGCGCCCGGAATCGCTCGAAAAGGCGCGCCGCGCTGTCGCCACCTGCCAGGGCCTGGCCGCCATCGACCGCATCGCCTGCGAGCGCATCCGCGGGGTCATCCGCGGCCTCAAGAAGTTCGCCCGCGCCGACTCCGAGACCCCGCGCTCCATCGACCTCAACCAGCACCTCCGCGACAGTCTGCAACTGGCCCAGGCCGAATTCGGCAGCCGCATCGTGGTGGAAGCCGATTTCGCCGATCTGCCGCCGGTCGAATGCTACCCGCAGATGCTCGGCCAGGTGTTCCTCAACCTGCTGGTGAATGCCGCCCACGCCATCGAAGGGCCCGGCGTGATTCGCGCCCGCACCCGCCTGGAAACCGGCGCCGTCCACATCTCCATCTCCGATTCCGGCCGCGGCATGACGGCCGGGGAGCTGGCCCGCGCCTTCCAGCCCGGCTTCACCACCAAGCCCGTCGGCGAAGGCTGCGGCATGGGCCTTGCAATTGCCAGGGAAATTATCGAAGACCGCCACGGCGGCGCCATTGCGTGTGAAAGCCAGCCCGGCCACGGCGCCACTTTTCACATCCGCATCCCCGTCCGCCAGGCAGTTGGAGGGTCCGGGTATGCCCGGCCCGAGGAGCAACCGTGAACCACAACGGCCATCCGCCCATCCGTCATGATCGTGGACGACGAAGAGATGGTGATCACCAGCCTCCGCGCCCTGTTCGAGCTGGAAACGGATTTCACCCTCCACGGCTTCACCGATCCCGAGGAAGCGGCGCGGTTCGCGGAAACCAACCCGCTCGATGTCGCCATCTCCGATTACCTGATGCCGCAGGATGAACGGCATCCAGTTACTGGGACGGATCAAGCAGGCGCAGCCCGAGACCAGCCGCGTGCTCCTCACCGGCCACGCCGATAAGCAGAGCGCCATCCAGGCGATCAACCAGGTGGCGCTGTTCCAATATCTGGAAAAGCCCTGGGACAACGCGCAATTGCTGCTGGTGGCGCAATCCGGCGCCGAGCGCGCCCGCCTGTTCCGCGAGCTCCGCGAAAAAATCGAACAGCTCGACGGCGCCAACTCGCGCCTGAAAACCGCGCAGCGGAGATTGATCGAAGCATTTCTGTAGGGGCCGGGGGCCAGGGGTCAGGGGCCGGGGAGGTGCGCGGGGCGGGGCGGGTTTTTCGTTGTTCATTTCGCAGGATGCTGGGAAAAAATGGAAACGTGAATGACGCCCCGCGTTTCCCCGGCCCCTGGCCCCCGGCCCCCGGCCCCCAGTTACAATAGAAGTATGAAGCGTTACGCCCTCCTTGCACTCGCCGTGCTTCTGCCTTGTCTTGCCGCCGTTCCGGAGGTGGATAAAGCCACCGCCGAAGGCAGCCCTAACGCCCCGGTCGTGATGGAGGTATTTGCCTCGTTCGATTGCCCCCATTGCCGCGAATTGGACGAGGTAACGTTCCCGCTGATCAAGCGCGACTTCGTCAACACCGGCAAGGTCTACCTGGTGCACCGCGAATTTCCGCTGAGCGGGCAATACCATCCCTACGCGCGCGAAGCCGCTGTCTACGCCATCGCCGCCGGCCGCATCGGCAAGTACAACCAGGTGTCCGAAGCTCTGTTCCAGAATCAGGGTACATGGGCGATCAACGGCAAGGTGTGGGACACCGTCGCCGGCGTCCTCTCGCCCACCGACCAGAAGAAGGTGCAGGCTCTGGCCAAGGAGCCGGGCGTGGTATCGGAAGTGGAGCGCGACTACCAGGAAGGCATCGCCCTGGGCGTGAATGCCACCCCCACGGTCTGCGTCACCCACGGTTCGCAGCGCTTCCCCATTCAGGCGCAGAACCTGAACTACTCGTTCCTGAAATCGCTGATGGACACCATGGCGAAGTAGCGCGGCTCCGCGGGCGGCGGGCCCGCCTGCTAATGTGAATCTATGAAGTCCGTGCTGTTTCGCGGTCTAGCTGGCGTTCTTCTGCCTGGCTGCCGCGCCCGATGCCGACAAGGGCAAGATTCTCGGCTCCCCCGCCGCTCCGGTCCGCATCGAAGTCTATAGCGATTTCGAATGCCCCGCCTGCCGGACGTTCCACGAGCAGATCCTGCCCATGATCGTCCGCGATTACGTGATTCCCGGCAAAGTTGTCGTCATCAGCCACGAATACCCGCTCAACATTGCGGACCACAAGTACTCGCGGGAGGCCGCCGATTACGCCACCGCCGCCGCCCGGCTGGATATTTACCAGCCGGTGGCCGACGCTCTCTTCCAGCCGCCAGTCCGGAGTGGATGAACAGCGGCAACGTGTGGGAGACCGTCGCCTCCGTGCTCACTCCGGAGCAGCAGAAGCGCGTGCAGGCGCTGGCCAAGGACCCCTCCGTGCTGGCCGAGGTGGCGCGCGACGTGGATGCCGGCAACCGCGAGCCCGTCAAGTCCACTCCCACCATCATCCTGGCCTACGGCAGCCCAGCGCTTCCCGATTCCCTGGCCGGTGAATTACAATTTTCTGCGATCGTTGCTCAATGGCTATCTCAAATAATTCCCTTCACCGCCTGGCGATTCTCCTGCGCGTTGCGCTCGGCTTGGTGTTCGTCTACGCCGCCTATGTAAAGCTGTTCCAGTTCATCGATGGCCGCCTGCACCTGCTGCCGTGGCAACTCTTTGCCATGGCCATCGATTCCTATCAGTTGCTGCCGCAAACCGCGGTGGAAATTCTGGCCCGCACCTGCCCTGGTTTGAGCTGGCGCTGGGCATTCTGCTCATCGCGGGCCGGCTGGCTTCGCCTGGCCAGCGCCGCCACTTCCCTGCTGCTGGGGGTTTTTGTCAGCCTGATGGTGCGCGCTTATTTCAAAGGGCAGGAGATCAGCTGCGGCTGCTTCGGCCCCGGCGAGATCATCTCCTGGAAGACCCTGTTGCGCGATGGCTCGCTGCTGGCCGTCTCGCTGTTCGTCATGGCCGCCGCCTTCTGGAACCGCGGGCGGCGCCCAAACCGCTCGCGTAGCGTGCGCCGAATGTCGTGTCGCGAACGGGTTGCAGGCGCAGGATCCCGCCCCACTCTACCCGTTATCTCTCCCACCGTCGCCAGGCTGGCTCCGCCCGCGCACGCCTCTGCGAGCGCCCGCCGCCATCTTCCGCCCGCAGCGTTTCCACCGCGTCCGTCACCACCGTCACCGCCTGGCCCATCCGCAGCAGGCCGCGCACCGCGGAGAGCACGCAGATTTCCGTCACCACCCCGTACACCACACACCACTCGGCGCCCAGCCGCTCCACCACGCGCGCCAGATTCGGCTGCCTGGAACACATCCACCGTCTGCTTCTCGACCACGATCTGCCGCGCGCCCGCGATCGCCAGTTCGCACTCGCGGTTCGGAATCGGTAATGCGCCGCTCCAGCAGCGTGGCTTCCGCCTTGCGCTGCCCCAGCGTGCCGGCCACGCAGTGGTGCGGCCAGCGCCGGAATTCGGGGTCGTCTTCGGCGTGCGCGTCGGCGGTCGAAACCACCGGGATGCCGTGCTGCCGCCGCCCACCGGTTCAGCCGCGCGACGGCCGGCAGAATGCGTTCCGCCCGCGGCACGTACAGCGCGCCGGCGGGGCAGACGAAATCGAGCTGCGTATCGACGTCAACGAAGATTGTGCTCATCGCAAATTCGACTCCGTGGAGCAAGCTTTCAGCTCGCCAGTGCCGGCTTTCCAGGCCGGCATAGGCGATGCCGGCACGAATGCCGGCATGGCCGCCTGAAAGGCGGCTCTACGGAAGGCCCCTATTCAGTTTCCCATCAGATTTTGCTCGGTGCGCTCCATCAGCTCGCGCAGTTCGCGGCTGTAGATCACGTGCGCGGCTCGGCCGGTTCCAATCCGCACAGCGCCGGGCCCAGCCGCGCCAGCGATTCGCGCGGCCCGCGCCCGCGCCTGCTCCAGCCCCGGCAGCGGCTCCACCAGCTGGCCGCCCAGAATCACCGGCCGCAGCAGCGCCTCGCCCGAGCCGCATTCGCCGGAGCGCGCAATCACGTCGCGCTCCCCGTCGCGGAAAACCTGCTTGGCGCCCGGCACCGAAGTTCTTGTCCTCGCTGTATTTGGCGGTGAACCGCTTGATGCCGCGGATATCCAGCTCCACCAGCTTGTAGATCGCGCTCATGGCCGGCGCGTCGGCCGAGGTCGCCAGCTGCGTGCCCACGCCGAAGGCGTCGATGGGCGCGCCCGCCGCCAGCAGGTCGCGGATGCGGTATTCGTCCAGGTCGCCGCTGGCCATGATCTTGGCATCGTGCAGCCCGGCTTCGTCCAGAATGCCGCGCACCTGCCGGGAAAGCGCTCAGAAAATCGCCGCTGTCGAGCCGCACGCCCCACAGCGGCCTGCCCAGCGCCGGCCGCGTGGCGCGCGCCCTTCGAGCGTGTCGTAGGTATCGATCAGCTGGATGGTGGCTTCGCCCAGCACCCGCTGCAGCTTGCGGAACGCTTCCGTCTCGCAGGCGAACGACATCACCCAGGAGTGCGCCGCCGTGCCCATCACCGGAATGCCGAAGCGGAAGCCGGCCAGCGTGTTGCTGGTGCCCGCGCAGCCGCCGATGTACGCCGCGCGCGCGCCCAGCACGCCGGCTTCGGGCGTGTGCGCGCGCCGCGTGCCGAACTCCACCACCGCGCGTCCCGCCGGCCGCCTCGGCTGCAGCGCGCCGCCTTGCTGGCGATCAGGGTCTGAAAGCCGATGGCCGACAGCAGGTAGGTCTCCGGGATCTGCGCCTCGATGATGGGCGCGCGCACCGTCAGCACCGGCTCGCCGGCGAACAGCGGCGTGCCTTCGGGCACGGCGAACAGGTCGCCCGTGAAACGGAAGCCGCGCAGGTAGTCGAAGAACGCCGGAGGCGCCGCCCGGAACTGCGGGCAGCCCCCGCAGGTAGTCGATTTCCTCGGCGGTGAAGCTGAGGTTCAGCAGGTACTCGACCACCTGCGGCAGGCCGGCGGCCAGCATGAAATTGCGATTGGCGGGCAGACGGCGGAAGGCCAATTCGAAGGTGGCCTTCTCGTCCGCTCTTGCCGGCGTCGAAGTAGCCGGCCGCCATGGTCAGCTCGTAGAGGTCGGTGAGAAGACCGTTCATGTTGTGAGGCGGCCGGATACCGCTGCCCGCCGGCCGGGCCGGGCATGCCCGATCCCTACTTCTTCTTCGGCGTCTCCGGCGGCGCCGGCTTCACATCCTTCGCCGCGGCCTGCAAATCGTCCACGGCTTTGCCGTCCACTACATAGATGCTCGGCTCGTTCTCGCGTTGCGCGAAATATTGGTCGCCCTGCTTGCGGATGGTCACCTTCTCCACGCGTTTGCCGTTGTTGGAGGTCACCGTGGCGTCGAACACCGCTTCCGCCGCCCGTTGTCCGGCGAACTTGGTGGCGCTCAGGTCGCGCAGCTTGTCGATCAGGTTCTGCACGGCGGCGTTGTCCATGGTCTTGCGCGCCCGACATCCACTTGTCGCCGCTCTTGGTGTAGGCCGCGCCCTTGACTTCCACCTTGCTCGGGATCGCTGAAGCCGAAATCGAACAGCTTCTTGTTGCGGAAATCGTCGAGGCCCTTGTCGAGCGCCGTCGCCGACATCGGAGGCGATCTTGTAGACGCCGTCCACCGCGCTGACTCTTGGCGTAGTAGTTCTTGTCCTTGTCCTTGCGGACTTCGAGGGTCTGGGTGCCGCCCGCATCCGTCACCGTGGCCGATGGCCACCCTGCGCCGAGGCCGCGAACTTCTTGGCGGCGTCGCCGGTTCCGGTCAGGTCCATCTTGGCGTCCTTCAGCTTGTCCACCAGGCCGTTCACCGCTGAGCCGTCGGCGCGCAGCGGCCGCGGCTTCAGGATCTGCCATTCGTTCTGAGCGTTCTTGCCGAACTCCACGGCTCGGCCCTTGGCCTGCAGGTCCACGCGCGTGAGCTTGTCGGAGTCGAAGGTCAGCAGGCGCTTGTCGCGCAGATCGTCGGCTGTCTTGTCCAGGCTGGTCTTCACGAAGCTGGCGATCGTGACCACGCGCGCGTCGCCGGCCAGCTTGGCGTAGGCGCCGGAGCCGGTGGGCGTGTCGTCGCCGATCAGCAGCTCGCTCGGTCTTGCCGTCCTTCTGCTTGACCTGATATCCAGCGTGGGATTGTCCAGCCCGTACGGCTTCAGATCGGCGGCCTTGTCTTCGATCACCTTATCGGCGTTCAGCGCCGAGAGCTTGGTGACCATGCCGGACGACCGCGTCCTGATCGGCCGCGCAGCGGCTTCGGCTCGCGTCATCTGCCACTTGCCGTTGTCGCGCTCCAGGTCCTCCGCGTCCGCGCCGGCCTTCTTGATGCGAATGCTCTGAAACTGGTCGTCCGGAATGGAAAGCAGCTTGGTGGTGGTGTCGGTGGTGGTGGCGCTGGCCGTGGCCTGCTTCTTGTTCGACCACCAGATCGACGCCGCCCAGGACCGCCAGCAGAACCACGGCAACCAGTAGTCCCTTTGGCTTCATGCGCTATCTCCTCTTCCACCAGGTGACCAGGCCGAAGCCCACCACGCCCAGCGGGAAGATCACCACGCTCAGCCAGAACAGCCGAGTTCAGCTTCTGCGCGCTGACATGTTCAGCGGCCGGTCCTCCGGCGCCTTGGGCCGGATGGAAATCAGATCTTCGTCCGAGGAAAGCCAGTTGATCATGTTCAGGAACAGGTCGCGGTTGCCGTTGAAGCGGATGAAGTTGTTGCCCGCCCACTGCGAGGTGCCCACCACCACGAAGCGGCCCTTGTCGGCGCCGTTGTACGTGCCGGCGGCGCGCCAGGTGAGCGGCCCTTCTTGTCCTTCTTGGGATCGATGCGCACCTGCCCGGAGCTCAGATTGGTGGTGGCGAAGCTGTTGTCGCTGGTGGCGAAGAGTTTCGCCACGCGTGGTCTTGTCGGCGTTCTTGACGTCGAGCGTGCGCGAGAGCGGGAACGCCGTGGCCACGTCCTTCATCGGTGTTGGCGATGGCGTGCGATTCGTACTGGCCCACCAGCGGCATCTTCGGCTCAGTCCGAAGATCTGGCCGATGCCGCTGGAAGTCGAGCACCAGGTCCTTATTCGACGGTCACGCCCCAGTCCGCCAGCATCTTCACCACGGTGGTGTTCTCGTCGATCGGGCTTTTCGGCCGATGTTGAGCGGCGGGTCGAGCAGGAACAGGGCGTTGCCGCCGCCTTCCACGTAGTCCTTGATGGCGTCGGTTTCCGGCTGCACGTAATCGTGCTGCGGCCCGCCACCACCAGCACGCGTGCAATCCTTGGGCACTTCGATCTTGCCCGGCACCGGCGCCGCGCGGCGGTCGCCGCCAGCGCCCGCCGCCGGCGGCGCCACCGGCGTGCGCCCGATTGCAGCAGGTTGACCGTGCGCACCTTGTAGTTGTTGCGCTCCAGCGCGTCCTTCACGCTGGAATAGCCGCTGCGGTCGCGTATCGTCGATGCTGTGCTTCGCCGCTGCCGGTAACGAAGCAGGCGTTGCGCTCGCCCGATTTCAGCGCGCGGATCAGCGCGCCGGTGACTTCTTCCTCGGTCAGGCTCTTGGCCTCTTCCGTCTTCGCGCCGCTGTCCACCAGGATGCTGCACGTCGCGCCGGTAACCGGCGGCCTTGGCCACCTGCGGCTTCTTCACCGGGTCGATGTACTCCACGTGCAGCTTCGGCGAAAGGTCGGAATAGCGGTCCAGCAGGTCGCGCGGCGTGTCGGGAAACGGGTGGCGTCGTCGAAGTAGGTAGATCGTCACGTCGTGCTTCAGACCCTTCACGACCTTGATGGTCTGATCGGAAAGGCTGAACTGCTTGTTGGCCGTGGAGTCGAAGGACTTGTCGTAGCGGTTGGCCAGGAAGTTGACCGCGCCCAGCACCGCCACGATCACCATGATGTAAACGCCGACGTAAGCGCCGTACTTGGTTTGTCGTGCTCTTCATCCATTCGTTCGCCATGTTATGCCCTCCACCGCAGCGATTCCATGGACCGCGAAGTAAGGAACAGTGAGAAGAAAATCATGGAAAGATAGAACACCACGTCCTTCGAGTCGAGCACGCCCTTGCTGAAATTCTCGAAGTGGGTGACGATCGAGAGGTAATTCACCACCTGCGCCGTGCGCCGTGCTGTCGAAGCGGTGAACCAGCTCAGCAGCCACAGCAGCAGGCAGACGAAGAACGTGACGCCGCCGGCGATGATCTGGTTCTTGGTGGTGGTGGAGATGAACGCGCCGATGGCCAGCAGGCAGCCGCCCTGCAGGATCAGCCCCAGGTAGGCGACCAGGACCGGCTTCAGGTCGGGCTTGCCCCAGGCGAACAGCATGGCGATGTTGATGCACCGACATCGCCAGCACGCAGAGGTACAGCAGCATGGCGCCCAGCCACTTGCCGAGGATGATTTCGCATGTCGCGCACCGGCGAAGTCAGCAGCAGCTCGATGGTGCCGGTGCTTCTTTTCTTCGGCGAACAGCCGCATGGTGATCATGGGGATCAGGAACAGCGCCACGGTGCTGGCGAATCCCAGCAGCGGGCGGATGACCTGCTCGTTGACGTTCATCGGCTGCTGCTGGCCCAGCATCTGCGCCATGGAAGCTGAAGCGCACGAAGTCGCGCGTGGCGGTGTAGAAGCCGAATCCGAAGATCAGCGCCGAAAAACGCCATCAGCAGATAGGCGATGGGCGAGGCGAAGTAACTCTTGAGTTCTTTCCGGCAGATGAGGAGTAGTTCTTCATTGGCTTGACTCCTTCTTCCTTCGCGGTTCTGCTGGTCTGCGTCTTTCTGCTCGGCGCCGGTGAGTTGCAGGAAGATGTCTTCCAGGCTCAGCCCGACGGCGCGCAGTTCGTTCAGGTTCCAGCCGGCGTTGACCACCGCGCGCGCCAGGTCGGCGCGGATCGTGGCGGCCCTGCAGGCTCTCCACTTCGAACTGCAGCCGGCCGTTCTTGCGGATCCTTCATCACCACGCGGCTGACGCCCGCGACCTGCTCCAGCCGCTGCTGCACCTCGGCCGGGTCGGGCTGCCGTCCGCTGGCCTCCACTTCGAGCGCCACCGCTTCGGAGCCGCGCAGCCGGTTGGTCAGGTTGGCCACCGAATCGATGGCCACCAGCTTGCCCTGGTTGATGATGATGACGCGCTCGCAGGACTGCTCCACTTCGGACAGAATGTGGGTGCTGAGAATGATGGTGTGATCGCCGGCCAGCGGCTTCGATCAGCTCGCGGATCTCGATGATCTGCTTGGGGTCGAGGCCGGAGGTGGGCTCGTCGAGAATCAGCACGTCGGGGTTGTGGATGATGGCCTGCGCCAGGCCGACGCGCTGCCGGTAGCCTTTGGAGAGCTTGCCGATCAGCTTGTTGCGCACGTCGCCGATGGCGCAGCGCTCGCATCACTTCGTCCACGCGGCGGCGATGTCGCCGGCGGAGATGCCCTTGAGCCTGCCCGACGAAGGTCAGGTATTCGGCGACCTCCATTTCGGGATAAAGCGGAGGCGTTTCCGGCAGGTAGCCGATGCGCTTCTTGACCTCCATGGGATTCTCGAGGACATCGAATCCGGCCACGTTGGCCGTGCCCGCGGTGGGCGGCAGGAAGCAGGTGAGGACGCGCATGGTGGTGGTCTTCCCGGCGCCGTTGGGCCCGAGAAAACCCACGATTTGGCCCTTTTCGACTTCGAAGGAGATGTTGTCGACAGCGACAGTGCGGGCGTATCGCTTGGTCAGACCTTCGACTTTAATCATATGATTGGTACCCGAATCAGACGGACTTGCTCACTTGCCATTAGGGTCGCGGATGTTGTGCGGCGCGAAGGAACTTCGGCGCCATTTGGAAAAAATCTATGAAATTCCATAATACCAAAGGGGCGGGGAGTATTGTCAAACTCACAGACGCACGTGGGGCCGTTTGGTGACGCTGCGCGCCGGTTCTCAACCGGCGCATCGGGCGGGTGAACAAGGTGCCCAACGCCGCGGAACCGCGTCCAAGCCACGTAGGGCAGACCATCGTTTTGTGTGGTCTGCCAACACGGAACGAGGTTGCAGACGACCGAAGGCGGTCGCCTGCCCACTCGCTCCTACGCCAGCGCCTTCTTGCAATACTCCAAGCACTTCTTCACTTCCGCCACCGAATCCATGCCCCGGCTTGCCGTATTCGTATTCGATGTTGGCGGGAATCGGCCACTTGTTCTTCTTCAGCAGGTCGAGCACGGGTTTGATCGGCGTGTCGCCTTCGCCCCACGGGCAGGTTGGCCCCGTTCTCCGGGCGCTTGCGGTCTTTCAGATGCAAAATGATGATGTCCTGGTGGTGCTCCTGCAGGTACTCCACGGGGTCGTAGCCGGCGGCGAAAAAGTGGCCGATGTCCAGGTTCATTTTGAAATACGGCGACATCGCCATGGCCGCCGCGAAGCTCTCCGGCTTGGCGAACTGGTTGGGGTCCTTGATGTTGCGAATGGCCGTGCATGGCCACGATGATCTTGTGCTTGTCGGCGAACGGCGCCACCCGCTTGGCCGCGCTCAACGTGGAGGACGCGGTGATGTACTTCACCCCCATCGCCTTGGCCATCTCGAAACCGCGGTCGATCTCCTCGTCGGAGAAACCGTCGCTGAAGCTGAGGTTATACGCGTATAGATTGATGCCCGCCGCGTCGAACTTCTTGCGGATGCCGGCGAAGAAATCGAGCGGCGTTTCCAGGCGCCACTTCTTCAGCTCCTCGCGCGTGCCTTTCGGCTCCACGTGTCCGCCAGTACAGCTCGCATTCGCTCAAGCCCGCATTCGGCGATGGCCTGAATCGCCTCGTCCAGCGGGCGGTCGCGGAAGCTGTAGGATTGCGCCCCGATCTGCACTCCGTGCATTTTCGAATTCGGCTTGGCCGCCGCCATCGCCCGCCCCGCCGCCAGCGCCGCCAGCGCCGTCTTGCCAAAATCCCGTCTGCTGTACATAAAAGAAAGTCCTTCCCGTCCGGAATTTGTATCACGATTTGGCGCGAATGCCAAACCGGTAGACCAGCGCCCCCAGCCCCACCGTGGCAAACGCGCTCAACGAGGCCGCGCGGATGCGAGACGATTCCGTACACCATCATGCACGCTCCCACCGCGATGTACGCCGCCGGAATCAGCGGCCACGCGAAATCGAGCGCCCGCAGCCGCTGCCACCCCGGCCGCCGCCGGAACACGAACAGCGACGCCACCGAGAGCACCGTAAACAGCGTCAGGCTCATGCCGATGTAGATGACCAGCTGCGGAAACGGCGTGAGCCGTCATCAGCATGGCGCACAGCCCCTGGCTCAGGATCGCGTTCACCGGCGTGTGCCAGCGCGGATGCACCGCCGCCGCCGCGTGGAAAAACGCCCGGTTCTTGGCCATGGCGTAATACACGCGCGGCCCGATGGTCACTTCCGCGTTCACCGTGGAGACGATGCACACCGCCATCAGCGCCGAGAACGCGCCCGCCGATGCTGCGGCCCGAACAGGTTGGACGCCGCCAGCGACCCCACCGCAATCGCGCCCTTCATCTCCTCGAGCGGCGTGGCGTAAATGAAAATCACGTTGAGCAGCAGGTACAGCACCGCCACCAGCGCCGTGCCCGGCGCCAGCGCCGCCGGCAGCGTCCGCTCCGGCCGCCGCACTTCCTCCGCCACGTAGGTGGCCGCGTTCCAGCCGCTATACCCGAACATCACCCACAGCAGGCTGACCACGAACTGCGCCGGCAGGCTGGACGGTCGACGTCCGCACCGCCGGCTCCGCGAAGTGGCTCCAGCTTCCCGTCCCCGCCGCGAACCCCAGCAGCACGAAACGCGAAAATCACCAGCAGCTTGGTGGTGGTGAGCACGTTCTGCACTTTGGCCGCGCGGCCCGACGCCGAAGCAGTTCAGCATCGTGAAGACGGCGATCAGCGCGCACGCCACCACCTGCCCCGGCCCGAAGCGGAAGCGTCAGCTCGCCCGCGCCGAACGCCACCGGCGTGTTGGCCTGCCGCAGAGCCGGGGAAGAAATACCCAAGGTAATCGGAGAATGCCAGCGCCGCCGTCGCGATGGGCGCCGAAAAGCCGGCGAAGAACGAAACCCACCCCGTCATGAAGCCCCACTCCGGCCCATACGCGTGGGTCAGGTAAACGTACTCGCCGCCCGGAGCTCGGAAAATTGATGCCCAGCTCGGAGTAGCTCAGCGCGCCCGCCAGCGCGAACAGCGCGCCCACCGCCCAGCACGCCAGAATCACGGCCGCCGCTGCCCAGGTCCCCCGCCATGAACCCCGTGGTGCCGAAGATGCCCGTCCCCACCATGTTCGAGATCACCAGCGCGGTGGCGCTGAACAATCCGAGCTGGCGCACCAGGCCCGGCCTGGGCGCCGTAGTGGGCGCGCGCGGCATGTCCGATGCGGTTGGCAAACCCCATCTTAACGTGGGGATCGGGAGTCAGGGAGGCGCACGGTATCGGGTGCGGGTGCGGTGTTTCCGTTTGCAGGTTGCCCGGGCAAGACGCGCTCCCGCAAACTGCCGAGAGCCTCCCCGGCCCCTGGCCCCTGACCCCCGACCCCTCAGAAAAGAATGAACTGGTGCGTATACCCCGGCAGCCAGAACGCGCCGAATTTCTGCACGCCGCTCCCCGGAGCCACCATGGCCAGAGCGTTATTCCACTGGAACTCCGTCTTGATCTCGAAATCGTATCCGACTGAGTTATACCCGGTTGGCGGCCACACCGTCGTGTCCGTCTCGCAGGCACTGAGCGTGCAGCTGTGGGTGGTCGAGGTGGTGGTCGAATTGCCCTGAAATGCCGTGAACGTTACCTGGACCGCGCTGGCCGGAATCCCGATGGCCGTGGTCGCCAGCACGCTGGCGATATTCTCGATTTCCGGCGCCGTATTCCCCGCCGCGACGTATGACGCCCCGTGGGTAGTCATGTACGCCCCCGCCGCCTTGGTGGCGTACTGCAGCGTGTGGTAGTGCCACATCCCCAGCGACATCTGCACGGTCGAAATCCACACGAAAACCATGGGCACGCCGCACAGCGCGAACTCCAACATCGTACTCCCGCACGTCCTTCGCCGCCGCCGCATATCAGCTTCGCAGCCTCATCTGCACCACCCGGTAGAAAATCGGCTGGCGTTGCAGCAGCCCCGGTATAGGAATCACGCCCAAGGTCTGGTATTCCACCGACACCTGCGCCGCGTTCTGCCCGTCCGCGCTGCTTGCGCCGGTCACCAGCTGCGTGGTCGTGATCAGCGGCAGCGAACTGCTGGGACAGGTGACGGTCGTGCCCACGTTCGCCGAAATCCGCAGTTCTTCCAGGGCGTAGTTGCACACGCCTGTGGAATCCGCCGCCGTAGTGGAACTGGTGGAGGCATATAGCACCGCCACCCGCGCCGCGCTTTCCGTGGAAATCAGGGCATGTGCGTAAAAGCCCCAGTCGAAGGCGCCCACGAACAGAAACAGATACCATGGCAGCAGCAGGGCCATTTCCAGCGCGCTCCCTCCGTGACGCTTGGATTTCTTCATACTTTCCCTCATTCCTTTAGTTACAGTAGTAACAGTAGTAACAGCCGGGCCACCCAAGAGACAAGCTATCGTTGGTTAATCGGGTCACAATCCCCTAATCTCAACCTTGAGTCCGCCATCCGCGATCCCCTTACAATTGAGGGATGGCGCAGCGCGGCCCGTCACTCTCTCCCCGCCAGCCTGCCGGCCCTGCGTGCGGCCGCCGCCTGCTGCCAGGCCTGCGACCTGTGGCGGCAAGCCACCCAGACCGTGTTCGGCGAAGGCTCCCCGGACGCCCCCGTTATGCTGGTGGGCGAGCAGCCGGGCAACGAGGAAGACTTGGCCGGCCACCCCTTCGTCGGCCCCGCCGGCCGCCTGCTGGACCGCGCCCTGGCCGAAGCCGGTATCGCCCGTGACCAGGCCTACGTCACCAACGTGGTGAAGCATTTCAAGTGGGAACCGCGCGCGGCCGCGGGCAGCGGGGTCGCGGCGCATCCACGCCAAACCCAACTCCGTCGAAATCGCCGCCTGCCGCCCCTGGCTTCAGGCCGAAATGGATCTGGTCCGGCCGCACGTCCTGGTCTGCCTCGGCGCCACCGCAGCCCAAGCCCTGCTCGGCCGCCAGTTCCGCGTCACGCAAAACCGCGGCCAGTGGGTCGAATCTTCCCTGGCGCCGTACGTTTTGGCTACGGTCCACCCGTCCTCCATTCTCCGCGCGCCGATTCCGCCACCCGCCACGCGGAAATGGCCCGTTTTATCGACGATCTGCGTTTGGTCACCGCGGTGCTGGAAGCTGGAGATACGGAAAGCACGGTGAGCAACTTCGTCGATTTGATGAAACCGGAAGCGGCTGCCCGCCTGCGCCACTCCCTTCTGACTCCCCTCTATCAGGTCATCGGCTATGCCGAAATGGTGCGCGAGGAAGCCGTGGAGCAGAATGCCACCGCCGAGGCCGCGCTCATGGAAGAGGCCGCTGCCGGCGCGCGCCGCATGGTGGCCATGCTGCGCTGGGCGCTACCGCTGAAAAGCCACGTGGCCGAAGGCGCCATTCCGCGCCTGTGCGCCTGGCCATGTATCCGGAAACCGCGCTCATTCTGTCTGCGGCCGCCCGCTTCGAAGAGCTCACCTCCGGAGCTTGCGCCGGCGAAATCGACAAAATCCGCCAGGGCGCCCGCGAAATCCGCCAGTTTGCCCGCGGTGACACCCCCGCCGCGCCCGCCGCCAGCCCCCCGCGGTGCTGGTGGTGGACGACGAAGACATCATCCGCCGCACCGCGCGCGCCATGCTGGAACATAAGGGCTACCGCGTGCTGTTGGCCGCAGACGGCAATGAGGCGCTGGAACTTTTCCGCCGCGAGCCCGGCCAAAATCGCCCTCGTCATCCTCGATTTCGCCATGCCGGGCATGGACGGCGCGGAAGCTGCCGCCCGTCTGCTCGAGCTCCGCCCCGGCCTGCCCATTCTGGTCACCAGCGGTTTCGCCGCCACCGACGTGGCCCGCCGCTTCGCTTCCACCCCCGTCGCCGGCTACGTCCGCAAACCGTTCACCACCAGCACCCTGCTCAAGACGCGTGGAGGAAGTGCTGGAATAGGGGCCGGGGGCCAGGGGCCAGGGAGGCGAACGGTACAAGGATAGTCTGCCGTTGTTGCAGCGCCGCCGGAAGCCCGCGGACGACGCGCCCCCTCAACCTACCGGGGAGGTCCCTGGCCCCTGGCCCCCGGCCCCTAGTTCAAGCGGTACGCCACGCTCCCGGCCGACTTCCGTTCCACGGTCAACGTCACGTTGCCCCGCTTCTCCGGCATCAGCAGGTCCGGCAGGCTGCCGCTCTGTTCGATGGTGAGGGTGCTCTCCGCCAGGCGCACCGTCCGCGTCCAGCCTTTTCCCGCGAACTCCAGCGCGCCGCCCTCGGCCCGCACCGTCACCGGTCCGCTCGCCGCCAGCACGCCCTGCACCGGCAGGAAATTCAGGTTCGCGTCTTTCCAGGTGAATTCCATCCACCGCCCGCCATCCTGGCTGGAAAAGACCGCCCGCGCCTTCTGCGATTCGAGCACCCATTCCGGCGACCCGTCGCCGTCCAGGTCCGCGCTCCACGCCACCGTCCGCCCGCGCGGCACCAGCACCACCCGCATCGGCAGATCCAGATCCGTCCGCCGCGCCCTTCACCCGCAAATGCCAGTCGCGCAGGCCGTCCGCGCCGTCTTTGCGCGAACACCCGCAGCAGCAAGCGGCCGCTCGGCCGCTCCGCCCACGCTGATTTCGGTCTTCGCCGGAAAAAACTCCAGCCCGTCGCCCGCGGCTTCCAGTTGATACGTCGCAATCCCCGGCGAATTATTGCGAATCGTCAGCTCCACGTTGGTGCCGGCCTTGGGCTCGACCGGCGCCACCGGCGGCTGCGTCTCCAATTCCGTTTCCGTCGCCGAAGTGCAGCCGGATCGCTTCCGTCATGCGGATGGTGACGGGCCGGAACATTTGCAGCCGCGCCCGCCCCAGCAGCATGCCGTCCGCTTCCAGGGCCAGGTTGGCCCAATCTCCGTGCACCGCTTCGGCCGGCACCGTCACCTGGTATTCGATCTCGTTGGGAGTCTTCACCGTGGAGGTGGCGGTGAATCCCTCGGGCAGCCGCAGGCGCGAGCGTTTGGCCACATCGGGCGCCGAGTATGTGGTGGCCAGCTGCGTTCTTCTGCCCGATGACCAGCCGCCGCGCCTCGTCGAAAAACGCCGACGTCTCCGGCTCCTCGATGGCGATGCCCACACGCACATGGTGGTCGCGCCCCTTCCCCGCCGGAATCTTCAGCCGCGCCCGCAGCGTTTTGTCGTCCCAGTCGAAATCCAGGGGCATGCCCGCCGCCAGATACGGCCCCACCGGCTTGCGCGCGAATTGCAGCACCGCTTCGCCGGCTTCGGGCGCAGCAAACTCCATGGCCAGAATCCCGTTTTCGAATTCGATGGCGAGCAGCTCCGCCGTGGCGTACACGATGTGTTCGGCGCCGGAGAAATTGGAGCACTCGTGGCACAGCCCGTCCGGTCCGAGCGACACGCTCAGCGGCAGCCACAGCGATTCCCCCGGCGGCACCGTCACGTCGGGAATCACGATGGTCCGCTTCGTCTCCGGCTCCGCCACCCGCACATCGTCCTCGAACGTCTCGGTGCCGTGGTTGGTCAGGTTCACCGCCGAGGCCGCCGGCGAAACCATCTCGAACGCCGTCAGGCTGGTCGGGCAGCTTGCCCACCGCTTTGGGCAGCGCCACCGCCCGCAGCGACGGAAAAATTTCGCCCCAGTGCCGCAGCAGCGCCGCGTCCCGCCGCACCGCCTCCGTGGCGGTCTCGTTCCCGGCCAGCCCCACCGCGCCCGCCCGCAGCCACGCCACGCCGCGGCGCCCATCCCTCCGGATAGACCGCGTCTTCCACGTCCCGCCACACCAGCGACCCGCGCCCCACCTCCATGGCCGCCCGGCTCCGGGCCAGCGCATCCGGCGCCACCGCCGAAATCGCCATCACCGGCAGCGGCGGCGGCGCCGCGTCCACGCCGGGCACCGCGCCTTCCACATACCGGAGCGGCCCGCCATGCCCCGCCGTCTGCGTTCCCAGCAATTGAGCCAATTGCCGCTGCCAGGCGCGATGCCGAGCCCCCTCCAGCGCGGCTTCGGGCCAGTTGGCGATGGGCGGCCCGGTCCGCACCCAGGCTTCCAACCCCAGCCGCCGCAGGATTCGGATCAGCCCAACCAGGTCCCGCCGCGGGCTGGTCTCGCCGGTGAAATCGTATCGGCCCGGCGCGGTTTCGTGCCAGTTCCACGGAATCGCGAACTCCACCGTGCGGATGCCGATGCTCTTCATCCACACCAGTTCCCGCTCCCACTGCGCCCGCGGGTACAAGTAATACGGAAACTCCACCGCCTGCACGTATTCCCGCGCCGCCGGAGCCGCGCAGTACCCCGGCGCCGGGCACGCAGCCGCGAATAACGTGAGCAGAGCGGCCAGCCGCATCAGAACGTCTTTGCCTTTCGCACCCGATAATCTTCGACGGCCGGCATGCGGATCACGGTACACATCTCGAACAGGCGGGACCGCGCCCGCGGCCCGATCCGTTCTCCCAGCGTGATGCGATACTCCGGCTTGCCCAGCGCCGAGCGCTCCGTCATGGCACTGCCCACATCTCCATCCGGCAGGTTGGTGGTGGCAATCAGGGCTTTCCGGTTATTGCACCGCCAGGTCACGACGGACGTGATGGTATCTTCCACCCAATCCGTCACCCGGTGCGCGCCCAGGTCGTCCAGAAGAAGCACTTCCGCGTCCAGCGCCACCCGGTACGCTTCCCGGTCGGACGAATTCGAGGCCGCGTCATACCCGGAGCGAATGCGGTCCAGCAGGTTCTGGTAATCGCAGAACACGCACTCAAAACCCTTTTCCAGGATTTTGCGCAGCGCCGCCACCGCCAGGTGCGTTTTGCCCGTGCCCGCCTCCCCGATCAGCAGCAGCCCCGGCCGCGCCTCGTTGGGAAATTCGCGGACGTAGTTCTTCACCGCCAGCAGCACATTGGTGAGCTCACGCCGCGCGATGGGGTTGTCCGGCCCGGGCACCACAAAATTTTCCAGCGAGGCGTTGCTGTACAGAGGCGGGATCTGCGCCCGCTCCTCCATCCGGCCGGCTCGTCCGGCAAACCGGCACTCGCAGGCTTCCGCTCCCGAGACATTGGCCCGCTCCACGATAATCCACCCCGAGCCGCCACACTTCGGGCACACTGGTTCCGCCATGACTCATTATCGAACAGGGGGGCCGGGGGCCGGGGGCCGGGGGCCAGGGGCCAGGGGCCGTGGGCCGGGGCGGCATCGAAGCAGCTTGGAAGCGCCCGTTGCTCGCTGGCGGCGGCCAGGGGTAGCGCGCTTGCAAACCCTTTGCCGCCCATGCTGTAGTGGAGAATCTACGATGTCCCCTCGGCTTGCGGTCATCATTCCTGCATACCGTCCATCCGCGGGCCTGGTGGGCCTGGTGCGCGTGCTGGCCGGTTATGCGTTCGCCGCCATCGTGATTGTGGATGACGGCAGCGGCCCGGATTTCGCCGCCACCTTCGCCGCCGCCGCGCGGTTCCCGAACGTACAATTGCTGCGCCACGCCGTCAACCTGGGCAAGGGCGCGGCGCTCAAGACCGCCTTCAACCACGTGCTGTGCGCCATTCCCGACGTGGCCGGCGTGGTAACCGCCGATGCCGACGGCCAGCACGCGCCGGAGGACATCGCGCGCGTCGCCGGCGTGCTCGCCGCGCAGCCGGACGCGCTGGTTCTGGGAGCGCGCTCGTTCGGAGACGACGTGCCGCTGCGCAGCCGCTTCGGCAACATCCTCACCCGCGGCATCATGCACGCGCTGCTCGGCCGCAAGCTGACGGACACCCAGACCGGGCTGCGCGGCATTCCCGCCGCGCTGCTGCCGCGCCTGCTGCGCATCGAAGCCACCGGCTACGAATTCGAGCTGGAGATGCTGATTGCCGCGCACCAGCTTTCCATCCCGGTGGTGGAGCAGCCCATCCGCACCATCTACGAGCCGGGCAACAGGTCTTCCCACTTCAACCCCATCGTCGATTCGATGAAGATTTACTTCGTCCTGCTGCGCTTCGGCTCGGTTTCCTTCGCCAGCGCCGTGCTGGACAACCTGGTCTTCATCCTCACCGTGCACCGGCTGGGCAGCGTGCTCGGCGCGCAGGTGCTGGGGCGCGTGTTTTCGGTGACTTTCAATTACTCGATGGTGCGCCGCTCGGTGTTTTATTCGCGCCAGCGGCACCAGGCAGTGCTGCCGAAATACCTGGCGCTGACCGCGGTTTCGGGCGCCTGTTCGTACGCGGGCATCGAATTTCTTTCGCGCCGTTTCGCGGTATCGGTGGTGCCGGCCAAGCTGGCGGTGGAAACGGTCCTGTTCTTCGTCAATTTCGCGGTGCAGCGGCTCTTCATTTTCCGGCCGCGGGAAAGCGCCGCGCCACGTGTCCCCCGCCTGCCGCGCGCGCCGTTGCAACCGGCCGCGGTGGCGCTTGGCATCGCATTCCTGGCGCTCCTCGGCCTGGAAGCTTACGGCTTCCGCGCGGCCCATCTGTTCGCGCAGGAGATCTGGTATCCGGTGGGCATCCGGCGCTTCGAACGCTTCGCCGAGATCTATGCCGCAGTGGCCGCGCTGCTGTTGCTCGTGGCGCCGCGGTTTCTGGGCCCATTGTTTGGCGTTCTGCTGCTTGTGCTCACGGCGGTTTCGGTGGGCCCGCAGGCCTTGCTCGCCACCGCCTTTTTCCTGCTCGCCGCCTCGGCACTCGGCGCGAAGCTGCTGGGCCGCAGCAAAGACGAATCCATCGAACATCAGCTCTGCGCCACCCTGCTGGGCATGGCGGTTTACATCTTCCTCATGACGCTCGCCGCCCGCGCGCCGGTCCATTACGCAGCGCTCTGGCTGGCGCTGCTGGCCGCGCCGGTGCTGCTCGATTTCGCCGGGGTGCGGCGGCGCCTGCGCGTGCTCGTCCATCTGGCCGCCGCCCCCGCGCGCTCCCGCCTCGATGCCGCCGGCCTCGCCCTGCTCATTTTCGTTCTGATCGCGCAGTGGTTCGTCGCGCTCATGCCCGAAACCGGCGCCGATGGCCTGGCCATGCACCTCGCCATCCCCATGAATATCGCCGCCCATCACGCGCTCACGTTTCAGCCCGCGCGCTTCATCTGGTCGGTGATGCCGATGGGGGCCGATTTCGCCTACTCCATCGTCTACGTCCTGGGCGGCGAGTACGCCGCGCGCCTGCTCGATTTCTCCATGCTGCTGGCGGTGGTGGCGCTGCTGTATTGCGCGGTGCGGCGCTGGCTCTCGCCGGGAGCCGCCTGCCTGATCGCCGCCTCCTTCGCCGCCACCCCCATGGTGCAGCTCGTAACCGGCTCGCTCTTCGTGGAAAACGTGCTGGCGGCGCTGGTGGTCGGCATGATGGCGGCCATCTGGCGTTTCGGCGAGACCGCCGACCGCCGCTACTTCTTCGCCGCCATGGCGCTGGCGGGCGCCGCCATGTCCGTGAAATTCGGGGCGCTGGCGTTCGTCGCGGTAGCGGTTCCGCTGGGGTTCGTGGAAGCGCGCCGGCACTCGAAAGCGCTCGGCCCGCATCCCCGCGCCGCCTGCCTGGCTGCCGCGGCGCTGCTGCTCGCGACCGCTATGCCGGTCTACCTGATCGCCTACGCCAAGACCGGCAATCCGCTGTTCCCGTTTCTCAACGAGAAATTCCATTCGCCCCTGCTGCCGCCCGGCACCGATATCCGCGATGCGCGTTTCCACAAGCCGCTTACCTGGCGCCTGCCCTACGACCTGACCTTCGACACCAATAATTATTACGAGGGCCAGAACGGCTCACTCGGATTTCAATACCTGGTGCTGGTGCCGCTCGGCCTGGCCGGCCTGTTCCTGACGCGCCGCCGCGTGGCGGTGACGAGCGCGGTGGTGGCGCTGGGCGCGGGCCTGTTCGTGATGAGCTCAGACCCTAATGCGCGCTACGTCTACGCCGCCATTCCCCTGCTCCTGATTCCCGCCGCCGCCCTGCTGGGATGGCTGGGCGCGCATCGCCAGGTCTGGCTCGCGCGCGCGCTCGTCATATTTCTGGTGGCGGCCACCGCGCTCGACGCGTATTTCCTGCCCTCCTCCAGCTATTACCACAAGGATTTCTGCCTGCGCCTTCCCTTCTCGCGCGCAGAGCGGGACCGCTACCTCGGCGAAGCCGCGCCCGTGCGCAACGTGATCGCATGGTACAACCGGCACCATTCGCGCACGGCCGTGCTCTTCACCCACGAAGCCGATATCGCCGGCGCCGAAGGCGAGGTTTACGAAAACCACTGGCACCAGATCCAAACCCTGCTGCGCATTCGCGAAGCCACGACTCTCCCCGCCATGCTCGGCCTGATGAACGGCTGGAACATCCGCTACTTCATCACCCACAAGCCCGCGCCCGGCGATGCCGCGCAGCCGCCGGCGCTGGCGCAGGTCCTCGCCGCGTGCACCCTGCCCGAATACGAATCCGGCGAAATGTACCTGGCGCGGCTCGACCCGGCCTGCCGCCCGCCCGCGCTCACCGAACCGCCGCTGGTGCTGCCGGCGGGCGGTTACGACGATTACGATCCCGCCATCCTCTTCCGCGGCGAGTGGAGCCGGGAAGCGGGCGTGCACGGCCCCATGCGCGGCACTTACACTCACGCCGATGCCGCCGGCGCGGAAGTCTCCATCGCCTTCGATGGCCGGGAGCTCAAATGGATGCATGGCATGGGCCCGAATTACGGTATAGCCCGGGTCACCATAGACGGCCGCCCGCAGGCTCCCGTCGACCTCTACTGGCGCGCGCCCGACTGGCAGGACTGGTCCGGATTCTGCTGCTTCAGCCCCGGCCGCCATTTGGCCGTGATCCGCGTCTCCGGCGACAAAAACCCGGCATCCACCGGCGACCGCGTGGATTTGGACGCGTTCGAGATCCGGTAAGAGAATTCATAGCCGAGATCGTTCTCTGCGCCTCGGCGGCGATGCGGATTTTAACGGGGCCGGCACTTCTCGCATGGGCAGATGCTGCGGAAATGGTCGTAGGTATAAATTCCGGTGCTGTGTCCGTCGCTCCAGTGGATGCGAATGGCGTAATTGCCCACCGGCTCCACGCTTAGCATTTTCAGCTTCGGCTTGAACATCGGGAACGGGCCCGCGGTCTCCGCTTCAGGCTGCCGCGGCGGGGTGCCGTGCGCGCCCGTGCACGTCGCGCACGGGCATTTGTCGCGCAGGTAAGCCAGCCCGTATTCGCTGCGATGGCCGTCTGTCCAGTCTATTTTGATTCCGCCGCTTTTGGAAATCGCGATGTGTTCCGGATCGATCATCTTTTCTCCGGCAACACGGCATGACCGTGTTGCCCGTTCCTGGAGCAGGGCCGCTCCGCCGAAGGCGGCGTGCCGCCCTGCCAAGGGCTCAGTTGAACAGGCGCTCGACGTCGCGCACGCCCGAGATGCGGCGCATCGCGGAGACCAGCTTCTCCAGTTGCTTCTTGTCCCGCACGTCAACGGTCATTTCCACCACGCCGCCGTCGTCGATCTCGGTCCTGGCTTCCAGGCTGCGGATGTTGGTGTTCTCGCCGGAGAGCACCGACGTCAACTGATTCAGCATGCCCGGCCGGTCGTCCGTGTGGATAATGATCTTCACCGGGAACGGGTCTTCGGCCGCGCGCGCCCATTCCACTTCGATCTTGCGCTCCACGTCGTACATCAGGTTCTGCACGTTGGGGCAGATTTTGGAATGCACCGCCACGCCTTTGCCGCGGGTCACGTAGCCGACAATGGCCTCGCCGCGGATCGGGTTGCAGCACTTGGCGCGATACACCAGCAGGTCGTCCATGCCCCGCACCTTGATCACGCCCTCGTGGTCGCGCGCCGCTCCCGGCGCCGGCACGGGCGCGGGCGGCTCCGGCGCCAGCTCCGGCAGCGCGCCCGGCGCAATTTTCGCCAGCACCTGCCGCGCCGAAAACTTCCCGTATCCGAGCGCGGCGTACAGGTCTTCCATCTTGCTGTAGCCGTACTCGCCCGCCACCGTTTCCAGGTCGGCCTTGCTCGCCTTGCCGAGCTGCACGCCCAGCCGCCGCGCCTCCTTCTCCAGGTACTTCTCGCCGATATCGATCGCCTTCATGCGCTCGCTGACGTTGATCACGTGCTTGATCTTGTTGCGAGCGCGCGAGGTCTTCACGAACGCCAGCCAGTCCTTGCTCGGCTCGTGCCCCGGCTGCGTCATGATCTCGACAATGTCGCCGTTGCGGAGCTGCGAGCGCAGCGGCACGATGCGGCCGTTCACCTTGGCCCCCACGCAGGTGTGGCCGACGTCGGAGTGGATCGAGTAGGCGAAATCGATGGGCGTGGCGTCGCGCGGCAGCACCACCACCTTGCCGCGCGGGGTAAAGGTGTAGACCTCCTCGGGGTACAGGTCCACTTTCAGCGTGGACATGAACTCGCCCGGGTCCTGCATGTCGCGCTGCCACTCCACCAGGTGGCGCAGCCACGCGATGCGCTGGTCGTCCGCCGCCGGCCCCTTCCGCCCCTCCTTGTATTTCCAGTGCGCCGCAATCCCCTCTTCCGCGATGCGGTGCATCTCTTCGGTGCGGATCTGCACTTCGAAGGTCTGCCCGTGCGGCCCCACCACCGAAGTGTGCAGAGACTGGTACAGATTCGGCCGCGGAATGGCGATGAAATCCTTGATGCGCCCCGGAATCGGCCGCCACTTGTTATGAATCACGCCCAGCGCCGCGTAGCAGTTCTTCACCGAATCGGTGATGATCCGCAGGGCCATGATGTCGTAGACCTGGTCGACCGTGATCTTCTGCCGGCGCAGCTTCTGAAACACCGAAAACGGCCGCTTCACCCGCGCCTCGATGCGCGCCGGAATGCCTTCCTGGCGCAGCTCCGAGTCCACCGTCTGCCGGATCGCGTTCAGGAACTCCTCATTGGAGTGCCGCCGCGATTCGATGGCGTTCAGAATCTCCTGGTACGAATCCGGCTCCAGGTGCTGGAACGCCAAATCCTCCAGCTCGCCGCGGATTTTGCCCATCCCCAGGCGATGGGCGATGGGCGCGTAGATCTCGATGGTTTCCCGCGCCACCCGCTCGCGCCGCTCCGCGCTGATGTAGCCGAGCGTCCGCATGTTGTGGATGCGGTCCGCCAGCTTGACCATGATCACGCGGATATCTTCCACCATGGCCAGCAGCATTTTGCGGAAGCTCTCCGCCTGCCGCTCCTCGGCCCCGAAAACGTCCAGCTTGGAGAGCTTGGTGAGCCCGTCCACGCAGCGCGCCACTTCGTCGCCGAATTCCTTGCGCACCTGCTCCACCGTCACGCTGGTGTCTTCCACCACGTCGTGCAGCAGGCCGGTTTCGATGGCCACCAGGTCCATGCGCATGTCCGCCAGGATGTGCGCCACCATCAGGGGATGTACCATGTAGGGCTCCCCGGAGTCGCGCGTCTGACCCTCGTGGTAGCGGCTGGCGAAGCGGAAGGCTTTCAGAATTACGGCCGTATCGTCGTTGGGGCGGTACTCGCGGATGCGGGCTTCGAGCTCACGGTACAGCTGTTCCACCGGGCCGAAGGGTGGAGGGAGGACATCGGGGGGAGAGATTGCGGTGGGTTCGGATGCCACTTCTAACCTGATTTTAGCAGGTACGGAAAGACAAATAGGGATCGAGCCGGCGCGGCCGAGGCACCCGGCGGGCGGCAACCTGGCCGTCCTCCTCCGGGCACCTCAAACCGGCTCCCGATCCCTGTTTCCGCCGTTACTGGGCGGTGATGCCGCCTGGAGTGGCGGCGGCCTTCTTTTCGGCCTTCGCCTTCTTGGTAGCCAGCGCCTTGTCTACCCAGTCATTCGCGGTCTTGATCTGCTTCTCGTAGTCGTCCTTGTTGTCCGTCAAGTCGGCCTGCTCGCGAATCAGCAGGTTTTCGTACGCCATGGCGTCATCGTACTGCGGGTCGATCTGCAGGGCCTTATCCAGCGATTGCAAGCCGCTCTGAATCACCGGCTGCCATTGCGCCTTCAATTCCTCCCGGACTTTCTTGTCCTTGATCGGTCCGGGATCGTCCTGCTTCATCCCCAGCCCGGCGCGCGCGGCGCCGTAAGCCGGGTACCACTTGGACCACGCGATCACACCCAGGCTGTAGTACGCCACCGGGTTGGTCGGTTCAATCGCCGCCTGCTTTTCATACCACTTCTGGGCGTCCTCGAACTTCTTTTCGTTGAAGTACAGCGACGCCAGCGCGGCCACGGCGGTCTTGTCATTCGGGCTCTGGTCGAGCACCTTCATGAACTCGTCATGGGCCGCCTCCGCCATCCGGTTGTTTTCGGCCGAATCGGCGCCGGGGATGTACTGCTGCATGTACGCCGTCGCCAGGTACAGCCGGGCCGTGGGGAAGTTGGGATCGAGCTCGACGGCCGTCTTAAAGTTCTCCACCGCGTCGGAGTATTGAGCGTTCTTGAACGCCTGCACACCCTTGTTGAGCTGGTCTCGCGCCCGTAGCTTCGTGCAGCTAGTCAGGCCGAAAGCCGCCAGCGCCAAGCCGGCGACCAGGATTACGCTTCGCACACCTGTCTGGCGCATCAGTTTCCGGCCTCCACCTTGGCGGTCATCAGCCCCACTTTATCTATGCCCGCCCCGTGCGCGATGTCGATGGCGTCCGCCACCCACCGGAAATCCAGTGACGGGTCGCCCTTGACGAACACCACGCGCTCCGCGCGCGTCTTAAAAATTTCTTCCAGACGCGGTCCCAGAGCTTCTTCCGTCGTCGCATCCTGGTTAATCGAGAACTTGTGATCCTTGTCGATCACGATCACCACGGTGCGCTCATCGGACAGATTCGGCTTCGAGTTGGGCGGAGGCGGCTGCGGCACCAGAGCCTCGAGGCCCTTTGGCGTCAGCGGCGTGATCACCATGAAAATGATGATCAGCACCAGCAGGACGTCAATCATGGGTGTCATATTGATGTCGGATTTCGGACCGCCTTGCGTCCCGAGTGCCATTCCCATAAAATTGCTCCTTTATATCTCGGCAGGCGCCCGCCTGCCGGACGCGCGGGCCCGAAAGCCTGCTGCGCCCCTAACGCCTTACCGCGCCACCGCCGGCGCCGGCTTGTTCTTGTCTTGCAGCTGGTCGGTCAGCAGGCCGACATTGTCGACCCCCGCCGCACGCAGGTTGTCCACCACGTCCACTACTTTTTCGTAACGCGCGCGCTGGTCGGCCCGGATAAACACCGTTTTGTCCAGCCGGGACGAGATCATGTCCTTCACCTTCTGTGGCAGGTCTTCGGGTTGCATAGCGGTCGTGCCCAGAAAGGTCTTTCCGTCCCGCGTCACCGCGATCATCACCGCATCGCTCTTATCGGCAGCCTGCATGGGAATGGGATTTTTGACTTTCGCCATGTCCACGCTAACGCCGTGCTGCAGCATCGGGGTAATGACCATGAAGATAATGAGTAACACCAGCATCACGTCCACCATCGGCGTGACATTGATGTCGGCTACGGGAGGCGCCGCCTTGTGCTTGGTAACCTTGTCTTTTACTTTAGCCATCGTCTGTCTCCACGGAACTCGGGAGGAGAGGGGAGGCTAGATACCACCTCCCCGCTTTTCAACTCGCCAGAGATTCCGAAAGGATACCGCTGCCGCTCGGCCCGTACGGGCGTCCCGGCCGCGGCTCCCGTGCTGCTAGCGCTTCGCGCCGGCGCCGCGCTGCGACCGCTTCAGGAAATAGTCGATCAATTCGGAGCTGGAATTCTCCATCTCCACATCGAACGATTCCACCTTGCTGGTGTAGTAATTGTACATCCACACCGCCGGGATGGCCACCAGAAGTCCGAGAGCCGTGGTTACCAGGGCTTCCGAAATACCGCCGGCCACCGCGCCCAGGCCGGTCGACTTTTCGGTCGATATGCCCTTGAACGCGTTGATGATGCCAAGCACCGTTCCGAACAGACCCACGAACGGGGCGCTCGATCCGATGGTCGCCAGGCCGCTGATGCCGCGCTTCAGCTCCGCGTGCACGATGGCGCTGGCACGATCCAGAGCGCGCTTAGAAGCTTCGATCTCTTCCCCGGGGATGTCGGGGCTGATCTGATGCGCCTGGAATTCCTGCAAACCGGCCACCACTACCTTGGCCAGGTGGCTCTTCTTGAAGCGGTCCGCAATCTTTACCGCCTCATCCAGTTTTCCTTCGCGCAACGCGCCGGCAACCGCCGGGGCGAATGCGCGCGACTGCTTGCGCGCCGCGCTGTATGCCATGAACCGGTCAATCATGACGCCGATCGAATAGGCCGACATGATGAACAGCGTGATGACCACGAGCTTGGCCGGCAAACCCATCTGCTTCCACATCGAGATCAGGTCGAAGCTGGCTCCCGAGCTTTCCTGAAGCAGATAAAGGGCCCACACTTGTAAACTCAAAAACATTTTCGTGTCTCTCCTGCGAGTTGAATTGTTACTTCTCTATTCCGACGTCGGTACCCGGCGTCACGGTTACTACTGGCTCAACGTGAAGTTCACGTCGATCTGAGTCTGCACCTCCACCGGCTCTCCGTTGAGGAGGGTCGGCTGGTACACCCACTGTTTCACCGCTTCCAAAGCGGCCGGGACCAGCAGCGGATGGCCGCTGATCACCTGAAGCTCCTGAATGGTGCCGTTCTTCGAAATGACGGCACTCAACCGGACTACGCCGGAAATGCGCGCCTGCTTGGCCAGCGGCGGATATACGGGCCTCGGCTGCCGCACCAGCTTGGCCGACTGCACGTTGCCGCCGACCTTGATGCGCTGCGGGGTGACATCCACCTTCTTCGGCGGAGGCGGAGGCGGGGGAGCCGCCGCTCGGAACCGCTCCGATAATGCCGCCCAGGACGCCACCTACGCCGCCGCCCACACCGCCGGAACGCCGCCGACCACGCCCACGCCGGAGCTCGGAGGTGGCAGTTCGTCTTCCTTAATCACCGCGATGTCTTTAGGGATGGACTTCGGCGCCATCAGTTTGCCGGCGTCGAACTGGCGGGGAATCACTTTGACGATCTTGACCGCGGGCGCCGGAGGTGGCGGCGGCGGCGGAGGTGGCGGCGGCGGCGGAGCCACCAGCATGCTCGTCAACTGCGCCGACGGCAGCACCTCGAACCAGATCATCGGAATGATCGCGACCACCACGATCACGACAATCTGAACCACGAAGGCAAACATGACCGTTACAGGTTTCTTGGTTTGGCCCTCGCCCACGAATGTCTGCTCAAACATAGGTACAGCTTCCTTTCCTGATCGGCCGTGGCGCCGTGGTCCCGCTTCCGCCGCCGCGGCCGGAATCTCTACTTGACCGCCCTCGTCGGGCTCTTCCGCGCGGATTCAGTGCGCGTTGCCGGTGACGCTGGCGCCCGCGCGGGCCTCCGCTTATCTACCCAATTGTGGAAGAACAGCACAATTGGACTTGCAATATACACCGAAGAATACGTCCCAACAATAATTCCACAAACCAGCGCAAATGAAAACCCGTGCAGCACCGGTCCGCCGAACAGAAACAGCGCGATCACCGTCAGAAACGTCAGGCCGGAGGTCATGATCGTCCGGCTCAGCGTCTGGTTCACCGCCCGGTTCATCACCTGCTCCAGCGGTTCGCGGCGCGACAGCTTCAGATTTTCGCGGATGCGGTCGAAAATCACGATGGTGTCGTTCATCGAATAGCCCACCAGCGTCAACAGCGCCGCCACCACCGTCATGGAAATCGGCTCGCCGAAAATGCGAGAACAGCCCGATGGTGATGATGGTGTCGTGGAAGCACGCGATCACCGCGCCCACGCCGTAAATCCACTCGAACCGGAAGGCGATGTAAACCAGCATTCCGCCCAGTGCGTACAACGTGGCCAGCACGGCCTTGTTGCGCAGGTCCGCGCCGACCTTCGGGCCGACCATTTGAACCTGCAGCACGTGAAACGGCGCCAAGTAACACTCCTTCTGAAGAGTGTTCATAATACCAGAGTTCATGCCCGGAACGGAGGATAGCTGCTGAAAATCCGTTAGCAGCCCGGAGTGCTGGTCGTCGCGCACCGCCAGAATATTTTTGGCCAGGTCCTGCGACCTGCTGGTCGTTCATCGGCACGCCCGCCGCCGCCAGCGCGTCGCGCAGCCGCTCCGCCAGCGCTTGCACGCCGGTGTTGTTGAGGTCCAGCTTCCCGCTGCCGGGCTGCCCGAACGCTTGCGCCAGCACCGTTTCCATCGCCTGGCGGTTGATGTTGAGCTGCGTTTCGTCGGCCAGCTCGGTGCCGATCTCGACTTCGTTCGAAGCTCCGCCGCCGGTCAGGTTCTGCACCGATGACTTCGCCGTGGATGTCCGGCGAATGCGACATCGCCGCCCGGATCTTGTCCAGCGGCGGCGTCGAGGCGAACTTCACCGTCATGAGAGCGCCGCCCTTGAAGTCGATCCCGTACTTGAGCCCGCCGTGCATCGCAATGCTAATGAACCCGGCAGCCGTCAACACCAGCGAGGCGATGATAAACGGCCACTTCTTGCCCAGAAAGTCGAAATTCGTGTTCTTGAATAATTCCATCGAACTTTGCCATGCCGGTGCCTGTTAACCTTTGACACCAGCCTTCTCAATTTTGTTCCCGGGCCGCCGCTTCGCTTTCGCCCGGCTATCGAAGCCGCCAGCGGAGCGAGCGATGCGAATCGTCCCAGTCTACCGCCCTACGGTCGCGCTCCGAGTGTACCCCTAGATGCTCAGAGCCTCCATCTGTTTCCGTCCCGACAGCTCGTACTCGAAAATCGTCCGCGAGACGAACACCGCGGTGAACACGTTGGCGATCAGGCCGATCATCAGCGTCACCGCAAACCCCTTCACCGGACCCTCGCCGAACAGGAACAGGAACGCACAGGACACGATCGTGGTGACGTGCGTGTCCACGATCGTCCACCACGCCTTGCTGAAGCCGGCGTCCACCGCCGCGGCGATTCGCTTTGCCTGCCCGCAGCTCCTCGCGGATGCGCTCGAAGATCAGCACGTTGGAATCCACCGCCATACCGATCGTCAGAATCACGCCCGCGATGCCCGGCAGCGTCAGCACCGCATGGAAATAGGAAATCGCCGCCAGCAGAATCACCGTGTTCAACAGCAGCGCCAGCACCGCGTTGATGCCGCTCCGCTTGTAGTACACCAGCATCACGAACACCACCGCCACCAGTCCCGCGATGCCCGCCACGATGCCCTCGCGAATCGAATCCGCGCCCAGCGACGGCCCCACCGAGCGCTCTTCCAGGTACTTGACGCCCGCCGGCAGCGAGCCGGACCGCAGGTACTTCGACAGGTTGTCGGCTTCCTCTTCGCTGCCCAGGTTCGTGATGCGGCCGGAATCCTCGATCCGCGATCTGAATCGTGGCCACGCTTACAATCTGGTTGTCCAGCACCACCGCCAGCCGGTTTCCGATATTCGCCTCGGTATAGCGCCCGAATCGCTTGCCCGCGTCCGGCGACAGCGAAAAGTCCGTCTCCCACTTGCGGAACTCGTCCTGGCCCGCGTGCGCGTTGCGCATGTCGCGGCCGCATGATCACCGGCGTCTTGCTCACCAGGTACCATTCCTCGCCTTCGTCGGCGCCGCGCGGCTTCGATTTCGCCGCCTTGGTGCCCAGCGGCAGCACGCCGCCGTGCGCCGCCAGCAGCGCGTCGCGGCTGGCGAACGGTCCGTCCTTGACGTCGTCGATTTCGAGCACCGCCGCCGTGCCGATCAGCTCCTTCACCCGCGCCGGATCGTCCACGCCCGGCAACTGCACCAGGATCTCGTAATCCGCGCCCGCGCGCCCGTACTGCTGCACCGCCTTCTCGGCCAGCCCGAGCTGGTCGATGCGGTTGCCGATGGTGTCCATCGTCCGCTGCACCGTGTCGCGCTTGAGGTCGATCAGGTCCGAGGGCTTCATCCGCAGCATGTAATCGGTGGAATTCACCGCCGTCAGCAGGTAGGTCCCAAAGCGCTCGTTGGCCAGGTCGCGAAACGCCGAGGTCTGGGTGGCGGGAACGCCCTTGATGGTGATTTCCACGTCATTGGCGCCCTGCACCGTCTGCGGATCGTTGCGATCCATGCTCACCCAGCTGATGTTCGTCCTTCTTCAGCTCCTCTTTCAGCCGGTCCATGGTGGTGTCGGCATCCGCCTTCACCGCGTCCTGCACCTGCACCTCCAGCACCAGGTGGCTGCCGCCCTTCAGGTCCAGCCCGAGCCGGATATGGTCCTTCACATTTTGCTCGAGCGCGGTGAGAGAGGTGGGCAATCCGATGATGCCGTAAATGCAAATCAGGATCGTCGCCACGATCACAATCGTTCGGCCCTTTACGTTCTTCTTCATGGGAGTAAACTTTGAGATTCCTTACTTCCTGGCTTCTCTACTTTCTTCTCCGCGACCAGGCCGGTAACGGCGCTGCGCGCCACCTGGATCTTGATGTCGCTCGGGCTTCACCCGCAGCACCACGCTGTCGTCGCCCTCGATGGCGACGATCGTCCCGATGATCCCTCCGCTGGTCACCACTGCGTCACCGTTCTTCAGGGCGGCCAGCATCTTCGCGGTGTTCTTGCGCTGCCTCTGCATGGGCAGGAAGAGCAGGAAATAGAAGATGCCGAAGATGAGCAGGATGGGCAGGAATCCCATCCACGAGCTGGCGGGCGTCGCGCCGGTTTGCAACAAGAAGAGTGTGAACACGTTGTGAACTCAATGCGGATCTACCCGGCCTCCTCGGCGGAAGCCTGGCGGACACACCTCAGGTAATCTGCGAACGAATTCGATATTATAGCGCGCCTGATTCCACGCATGATGTCAAGGTACCGCCGGATGTTGTGCCGTGTCGCCAGCACCGCGTACAAAATCTCCCCGGCCTGGAACAAATGGCGTAGGTATGCTCGGGAATATCTGGTACAAGTATAACACTCGCAGTTTTCGTCCACGGGCCGCTGGTCGTCGCGGTAGCGCGCGTTTTTGATAATGACCCGCCCGGCCGAGGTGAACAGGTACCCGTTGCGGGCGTTGCGCGAGGGCAGCACGCAATCCATCATGTCGATGCCGCGCGCCACGTATTCCGCCAGCTCCGCCGGCATCCCCACCCCCATGGCGTAGCGCGGCCGGTCGCGCGGCAGAATATCCTCCGTCGCTTCCGCCATTTCCAGGCTGAGCGGCCGCGGCTCGCCCACCGACAGCCCGCCGATGGCGTACCCGTCGGCATCCACATCGAGCAGCGCCGCCGCGCATTCCCGCCGCAGATCCGCGAACATCGACCCCTGCACGATGGGGAACAGCGCATGCCCCGCGGGGCAGTCCATGGTAGTTTGCGGACTGCCAGCCCCTTCCTGCCATGCTTCGACGGTAATGCGCAAAGGCCTCCCGCGCCCACCGCACGGTGCGCTGCATGCTCTCGCGCGCGTATTCGTGGCTGACCGGATATTCCGGGCATTCGTCGAGCGCCATCAGGATGTCGCTGCCGAGCGCCAGTTGCACATCTACGGTCGATTGCGGCGTGAAGTGGTGCGTCGAGCCGTCCAGGTGCGATTGGAAGACCACGCCGTGCTCGGAGATTTTCCGCAGCCCGCTCAGGCTGAACACCTGGAATCCGCCCGAATCCGTCAGAATGGCGTTCTTCCAGGCCATGAACCGGTGCAGCCCGCCCAGGCGCCGGATGAGCTCGTGCCCGGGACGTATATAGAGATGATAGGTATTGGCCAGCAGAATGCGCGCGCCCAGGTCTTCCTCCAGGTCGCGCTCGCTCAGCCCCTTCACCGTGGCCTGCGTCCCCACCGGCATGAACACCGGCGTCTCAATGACGCCATGCGGCGTGTGCAGCAGCCCCGCTCGCGCGCGAGTGTGCGGGCATTCCGCGACAACTTCAAATTTTACGGATCGCAACCCTCGATTGTAACCGCCTCGCGCCGGCCGGCCGCGGGAACGCGCCGCGGCAACTCAGAGCCGGGCTACAATATTCCCCATGTCTCGAATTCTCTTCGGTATGGCCCTGACCGCACTGCTGCTTCCAGCGCAGCAGGGCGGGCGCGGCGGCGCGCAGGTTCCCGCTCGCATTCCTTCCATTGAGGAACGCACCGGCAGCATGCGCAAGATCGACGGCTACTTCCCGCTGTACTGGGATGAGCGCGCCGGCAGCCTCTACCTCGAGATCCCCCGTCTGGATACCGATTTCCTCTACGTCACCGGCCTCGCCGCCGGCCTCGGCTCCAATGATATCGGCCTCGATCGCGGCCAGGAAGGCGGCGGCAAAATCGTCTCCTTCGAGCGCGTCGGCCCGAAAATCCTGCTCGTCCAGGGCAGCGAGAATTTCCGTTCCTCCAGCGCCAACCCCGCCGAGCGCCGCTCGGTGGCGGATTCCTTCGCCAAATCCGTGCTCTGGGGCTTCACCGTGGCCGCCGAATCGGGCGGACGCGTGCTGGTGGACGCCACCGACTTCGTGGTGCGCGACGGCCACGGCTCCGGCAGCGCCCTCGGCGCCGGCTACCGCATCGACCGCACCCGCAGCGCCGTCTACACGCCGCGCACTAAGGCCTTCCCCCAAAACACCGAAATCGAAGCGACCCTGACCTTCGTCAACGAAGGCGCCGGCGGACGCGGCGGTTTCGGAGCCGGCCCGGCGCAAGGCCCACCGGCCATCCAGGTGGCGCCCACGGCCGCCGGTGGCCGCGGCGGGCGCGGCGGCTTCGGCGGCGGATTGTTCTCCGGCACCGTCGCCAGCGTCACCCCCACTCCCGAGGCCGTCACCCTCCGCGAGCATTACTCCCTGGTCGAACTGCCCGACGGCAACTTCAAGCCGCGGCTCGACGATCCCCGCGCCGGCTACACGGGAATGAGCTTCGTCGATTACAGCGTGCCCATCGGCGACGCGATGGTCCAGCACTACATCCGCCGCCATCGCCTGCAGAAGAAAGATCCCGGCGCGGCCCTCAGCGAGCCCATCAAGCCCATCGAATACTGGGTGGATCCCGGCGCTCCCCCGGACGTCGCCAAGGCGCTCATCGAGGGCGCCAGCTGGTGGAACCAGGCTTTCGAAGCCGCCGGTTTCAAGAACGCCTTCAAAGTGGCCGTGCTGCCCGCGGGCGCCGACCCCATGGACATCCGCTACAACATGATTAACTGGGTGCACCGCTCCACCCGCGGCTGGAGCTCCGGCGCCACCGTCACCGACCCCCGCACCGGCGAGATCATCAAGGGCACCGTGACCCTCGGCTCCCTGCGCGACCGCCAGGATTACCTGATCTTCGAGGGCCTGCTCTCGCCCTACACCACCGGCGACGAAAAGCCCGAAATCCTCTACCAGACGGCCCTCGCCCGCATCCGCCAGCTCTCCGCGCATGAGGTGGGCCACACCCTCGGCCTGGGCCACAACTACTACGACAGCACGCGGGGCTGGATCTCCGTCATGGATTATCCGCACCCCGTGGAGAAGCTGCGCGCGGACGGCAGCGTCGATATTTCCGAAGCCTACCCGGCGCACATCGGCGAATGGGACAAGGTCACCATCGATTACGGCTACCGCGAGCTGCCCCCCGGCGACGAGCAGGCCGCGCTCGGCAAAATTCTCGACGACGCCTGGGCCAAGGACCTGCGCTATCTCACCAACCAGGACACCGACACGCATCCCCGCGTGGACCAGTGGTCGAACGGCGTCAACCAGGCCGACGAGCTCAACCGCATGATGAAGATCCGCCGCGCCGCCCTCGACCGCCTGGGCGAGCATGCCATCCGCCGCGGCGCCCCCATGGCGACCATCGAGGAGCCGCTGGTGCCCATCTTCATGTACCACCGCTACTCGGTGGAATCGGCCGCCTCCATGGTGGCCGGCATCGATTACATTTACGCCATGCGCGGCGACGGCCGCACGCCCGCCAAATGGGAGACGGCCGCGCATCAGCGGCAGGCGCTGGAGGCGCTCTCCGCCACCCTGAAGCCCGCGGAGTTGACCGTTCCCAAGCAGGTGCTGGACGCCATTCCGCCGCGCCCGCCCGGCTACGCCATGCATCGCGAGCTGTTCCCGCGCTCGACCGGCGGCGGCTTCGATCCGCTCAGCCCGGCCACGGTGGCTTCCGACGTCACCATCGGGTTCGTGCTGGAGCTCGACCGCGCCGCGCGCATGGTGGCCCAGCATGCCGTGGATCCTTCGCTGCCCGGCCTGGAGGAAGTGATCGACCGCCTGACCCGGGCCACCTTCGACGCGCCGGCCGCCAGCCCCTATGAGGCCGAGGTCCGGCGCGCGGAAGAGCGCGTGCTGGTGGATCGCGTCATGTGGCTGGCGCAGGCCGATTCCAACGGGCAGGTCCGCGCCATCGCCTCGCTCCGGCTCCAGAAACTGGCGGCGCGTTTGCGCGCCGAGACCGCGCGCAACGAAGCCGACCAGGCACAGCACATGCTTTTGGCCGCCGACATCAAGCGCTTTCTGGAGCGCCCCGCCGACGCCTGGCGCATGGCGCCCGCTCCTGCTTCGCCTCCGGGCGCCCCCATCGGGGACATGCCGCTCGACTGGCTGGCCCCCGCGCCCTGGTAAAACCCGTGGGGCAGACCATCGTCATCGGTGGTCTGCCAACCCGGCCATTCCTGTTCGGCCGCCCGTAGGGGCCGGACACCGGCAACCGCTCCCTTACGGTCGCGGCTCCGTGCGCGGCCTCATTCAGGGCGGGGACCGTGAGAGAGCGTTGCGGCCATTGCCCGCTTTCTGGCTTCGACCCAGGCGGCGAAGACTTCCGGGTTCTCCAGCCAGACCAGCATCCACTGCGCCATCTCTTCTTTGGCGGCGCGCTTTTCCGGCGGCGTCCGCGGATTCCGGGCCAGGAACCGGGCCCGGTCCTTGGCGGCGATTACCTGCCGTCTGGCATAGCGCGCGCGCTGGCGGTCGCCCGCGGCATTCGCCTCCGTGTACACCGCCAGCATCTCGCCCAGCGATTGCTCCAGCTCCTCGAAGGTGTGCTGGCGCACGCCGGCGAAGGGCTGCTCGAAGGGCAGGCCGGTGGCGCGCAGCAGGTCCCGCAGGTAGGTTTCGGAAACCGGCGCCAGCCGCCGCAGCAGATCGAGCCAGACCGCTTCGCCGATGGCCGCCGGCCGCTCCGTTTCCAGGTACTCGCGCAGTTGCTGCTTGAACGGCTTTTCACTGCGCGGCACGGCGGTATCTCGCCACGGCGGCATCATGCGCCGCCATGGTAGCGGAGAACTGGTGGCCGCCGGAGCCGTCCGGGCGCAGCACGAAATACAGCGCGGCGGTATCGGCCGGATGCAGCACCGCCTGGATGGAGGCCAGCCCCGGATTGGCGATCGGCCCGGGCGGCAGACCGGCGTGACGGTAGGTATTATACGGATCGTCGTTGTCCAGGTCGGAGCGGTAAATGGCGCCGCGATAGCGGCCTTCGATCAGCGCGGCATAAATGGTGGTCGGGTCGCAATCGAGCTTCATGCCGAGGCGCAGGCGGTTCTGAACACCGCCGGCCATTTGCGGCCGCTCGGCGGGCAGCTTGGCTTCCTTTTCGACCAGCGAGGCCAGCGTGACGGTGTGGTGCACGTCCGCGCCGGTCTCGAGTTCGCTCCACACCTCGCGGAACTTGCCGGTCATGATGCGGCACAGGCCCTCCGGCGTGGTGTGGCGGCTGAGCCGGTAGGTGCTGGGGAAGAGGTAGCCTTCGAGATCGGGCGCCAGCGGATCCAGGTCGCGGATCATGGCGGGGTGGCGCGCGACGGCCAGGAAGCGGGCTGCCGGGAAAAGCCCAAGCTGCTCCACCGCGGCGCGCGATATCGAACATGTTCCTGCCTTCCGGCACCACCAGCTCATAATAGAAAACGTCGCCGCGGGCGATGCGGCTGTAGACCTGCGAGCGGCGATGCGGCGCGGTTGAAACGGTACTCGCCGGCTTCGCAGAACGCGCCCGCGCGCGAACACGCGAGCCACCAGAAAATCCCAGCGGCTGCGCACCACGCCCGCCCGCGCCAGCAGTTCGGCTATGCCCTCCGTGGAAGTGCCGCGCGGGAAGTCGACGAATGTCTGCCCGGCGAAACCCTGGTAGGGCAGCGCAAGGCCCGATCAGAAGAGAAAGCCGCCCGCGGCCAGCAGCAGCAGCGGCAAAACCGACAGGAGGCGAAGCCGTCTCATAGCGAATCCAGGTAGCTTTGCAGCAGGATCACCGCGGAGAGCCGGTCCACCGCGGCGGCGCGTTTTTCGATGCTGATGCCGCTCGCGCGCAGCACGCGCTCGGCTTCCACGCGAGGTCAGGCGCTCGTCCCAAAGCTGCACCGGCAGCCCAGTCGCGCTCTCGAGCGCGCCGCGAAATCGCGCACCCAGGCCGATTGCCGGCCCTCGGAGCCGCGCATGTTCATGGGGTTGCCCATCAGGACCAGCTCCACGCCGCGCTGGCGGATCAGCTCGCCGAGCGCGGCCAGGTCGGCGCGCTTGATTGGTGCGCAGCAGGTTGGGCAAGCCTTGCGCGGTCAAGCCCAGCGGATCGCTGACCGCCAGTCCGATGCGCTTCTTACCGAGATCCAGGGCGAGGATGCGGGGGCGCAGAGGGTTCAATCTCAACTTTATTATAGTCCGCGGCCGTGTTACATTCTTGGCAAAGGGTCTTTTCGGGCCATGGCGCTACCGTCGCAGCCGCAAAAACGCAGTATCGAGGAGCCGGCGCCGGAAGCGCGCCACATCGCCATGTCCGTGATTGCGCTGGGCGTGGCCATCGCCGTCCTGTATCTCGGCCGCGTGTTTTTCATCACCTCGATGACCGCCGTGATGATCGCGTTCATCCTGGAGCCGTTCGTGGCGCTGCTGATGCGCGTGCGCTTCCCGCGCAGCCTGGCCAGCTTCGTGGTGTGCACCATCGCGCTGCTGTTCCTCTACGTCATCGGCATGGGGGCGTATTCGCAGCTCGCCGCCATGTACGCCGATCTGCCCAAATACGGGGAGCGCATCGGCGACATTGTGGACGGCGTGCGCCAGCGTGTGGAAGACGCCGAGCAGGAAACCCTGCGCATGGTGGTTCCCGCGCGCCAGCGGCAGCAGGAACTGGAGCGCCTGCAGGCGGAGCAGGCCGCGGAAGAAGCCAGCCGCAGCCGCCGGCGCCCCGCCGCACAGCCTCCGCAGCCGCCGCCCACCGGCGCCGCCGGCGCATCCCGGAAGTGCGCATTCACGAGGAAAGCACTCCCATCGGCGATTACATTTTTTCGCGCCTGAGCTCGTTCTACCAGATTCTGCTGATGGCCTCCTTCATGCCGTTTCTGGTGTATTTCATGCTGAGCTGGCGCGACCACATCAACCGCAGCTTTCTGCAGTTCTTCCACGGCGAAGACCGGCTGGTGGCCGCGCGCAGCCTGGCAGGCATCGCCGAAATGGTGCGCGCGTTCGTGGTGGGAAATTCGCTGCTGGGCGTGATGCTGGCGATGCTCAGCTCGGCGGCATTCTGGCTGATACGCCTGCCCTATCCGATGCTGGTGGGACCGGTGAGCGGATTTCTGAGCCTGGTGCCATACGTCGGACTGCCGCTGGCCATGGTTCCGCCGCTGTTCGCGGCGCTGGCGCTCAACCGCGTCCCCACCTATATTCTGGTGATGGCGATCGTGGCCGTTCTGCACATGCTGGCGCTGAACCTGCTCTATCCGAAGATGGTGGGCTCGCGCGTGCACCTGAATCCGCTGGTGGTGACGTTCTCGCTCATGCTCTGGGGATTTCTGTGGGACGCTCCCGGGCTGCTGCTGGCCATTCCCATGACAGCGGGGCTGAAGGCCGTGTGCGACAACGTCAAAGGACTGCGGCCGATCGGGAAGTTCCTGGGGGATTGAGCGTTTTCCCGGCGCAGAGACGCGGACGAAGCGGCGCCGGTTTTCGAACCGGCATGCCGGAGCCGGGGGGAATGCCGGCTTGGAAGCCGGCATGGCCGCCTGGAAGGCGGCGCTACGGGGCGCACCGGACGACGGGGTTTTGCAGGCCGCCCTCTTCCGACTTCTGACTCCTGGCTTCCCTTCCCGCGTCAGGATGTTATGCTCATCTTTCCATGGCAGCCATTCCGGAATCGGCCACACAGTTCATGTCGGGGCTCATCGAGCGCGCCCGCAAGCTGCAGAAAGACCATCGTCTTTCCCGAGGGCAACGACCCGCGCGTGCTGCGAAGCCGCGGCCCGCCTGGCGCGCGAAGGGCGTGGTCAAGCCGGTGCTCCTCGGCACAACGCCGGCGCCGCGCACCGGAAGGCGTGACCTTCGTCGATCCGGCGACCTCGCCGCAGCTGCGCGAAATACGCGGCGCTCTACTACGAGCGGCGCCGCGCCAAGGGCATCACCCAGGTGGAAGCCGCCGCGATCGCCGCGCCGGCCGCTCTATTTCGCCTCCCTGATGGTGGGCGCGGGCGATGCCGATGGCAGCGTGGGCGGCGCCGTCAACAGCACCGCGGAAACCGTGCGCGCCGCGCTGCACTGCGTGGGGCCGCACCCGCGCGCGCGCCTGGTGTCGAGCGTCTTCATCATGGCGCTGCGGACCGCTCGCTGGGCCACAACGGGCTGATGGCCTTCGCCGATTGCGCGGTGGTGATCGATCCCGACGCCCGTCGCAACTGGCCGATATCGCCATCGCCACCGCGGAGAGCACGCGCGTGCTGCTCGACACCGAGCCGGCGGTGGCGCTGCTCAGCTTTTCCACCAAGGGCAGCGGCAAGCACCGCGAGGTGGACAAGGTGGTGGAGGCGCTGCGCATCGTGCAGGCGCGCGCGCCGGAGCTGAACGTGGATGGCGAACTGCAGGCCGATGCCGCGGTTTCCGCGGTGGTGGGCAAGTCCAAGGCGCCGGGCTCGAAGGTGGCGGGCCGCGCCAATACGCTGGTGTTTCCCAACCTGGCGGCGGCCAATATCGGCTACAAGCTGGTGGAGCGGCTGGGCGGCGCCATGGCCATCGGGCCGTTCCTGCAGGGGCTGGCGAAGCCGGCCAACGATCTTTCGCGCGGCTGCTCGGCGGAGGACATTTTCAACGTGGCGGTGGTGACGGCGCTGCAATCGGAGATCGGGCCTGACCGATGCTGCCGTTCCGGCTGGTCTACTCCGAGCGGTACGACCTGCAACCTGGGCGACCACGTTTTCCCCTCGAAGAAATACCGGTGGCTGCACGACCGCCTGCTGCGCACGCGCTTCGCCGCCGCGGAAGATTTCGTCGAGCCCGCAGCCGGCCACCGACGACGACGTGCTGCTGGTGCACGACGCCGGAGTGGGTGGGCAAACTGCGCACCGGCACGCTGAGCTACCACGACATTCTGCGGCTGGAGATTCCGTATTCGCGGCAGATGGTGGAGGCGTTCTGGCTGGCCGCCGGCGGCACCATTCTGGCGGCGCGGCAGGCGCTGCGAATGCGGGCGTCGGATTCAACGTGGGCGGCGGATTCCACCACGCCTTTCCGGGTCACGGCGAGGGCTTCTGCGCCATCAACGATATCGCCGTGGCGATCCGCGGCCTGCAGCGCGACGGCGCTCATCCAGCGCGCCATGGTGGTGGATTGCGACGTGCACCACGGCAACGGCACGGCCGCGATTTTCGCCGGCGACGACTTCGGTGTTCACGCTTTCCATCCACCAGTTCAACAACTATCCGCAGCGAGAAGCCGCCCTCGAGCCTGGACATCCACCTGGCCGACGGCATCGGCGACGCCGAGTATCTGCACCGGCTGGGCAACGGCTACCGCGCCGCGCTGGCGATGTTTCAGCCGGAGCTGGTGGTGTACGTGGCGGGCGCCGATCCCTATCTACGAAGACCAGTTGGGCGGGCTTGTCGCTGACCTTCGACGGCCTGATGGAGCGCGACCGCCTGGTGATCTGGACGGCGCTGCGCGCAGCGGATCCCGGTGGCGATCGTGCTGGCGGGCGGTTACGCGCCGAGCGTGGAGGACACCATCACCATCCACGCCAACACGGCGGCGGTGGCCAAAGAAGTAATGGAGGGCTGAGTCCGGCTCACTCGTATCGCAAGGCCGTCACCGGGTCAATCGTAGAGGCTCGATGCGCCGGCAAATACGACGCGATCATTCCCACCAGAAGCAGCACCAAAGTCGAACCGGCCAGCACCCACGCATCCGTCGCGGTGACGCCGTAGAGAAGGGTCTTCAAAGCCCGCATTACCACCCACGATCCGGCCACGCCAAGGAGCAGGCCCGATGCCACCAGGCGCATGCCTTCCCCGAGTATGGCGGTTGCAACCTGGCTCGGACGCGCCCCCAGCGCCATCCGCACGCCGATTTCGCGCCGCCGCTGCGCCACCGTATATGCCAGCAGCCCGTAAAGGCCCAGCGCCGCGAGCAGCAGCGCAAGACCGGCAAAGGCCGCAATCAACTTGACGGCAACCTCGCGCGAAACCAGCTTATCGGCAATCAGTTGTCCATGGGCATCACATCGGCGATGGGTTGGTTGCGGTCCACTTCCCAGACGGCGGCTTCGAGCGCCTTGGCATAAGCCATCGGGTCTCCGTTGCCCTCACCGCCAGATCGCGCGGCGCGAAGTAGCCGATGAGCCTCCCGGCTGGGTGTACGGGAAGTACATCTCGGCGCGGCCGTTCACATCGAGCCCCATCTGCCGGACGTCGTCCACCACGCCGACGATGGTGAACCAGAGATCCGCTGCCGGGCGACCGAGCCGGAACCGGTGGCCGAGCGGATCCTGCCCGGCCAATACTGCCGCGCCATGGCTTCGTTCATCGATCGCCACCGGCGGCGCGTCCGGCCCGTCCGAATCGCGAAAGAACCGGCCTGCACGAAGCCGCACGCCGATGGTCTGCAAATAGTCGGCGCTAATCACGCGATGATTGGCATCGTTGACCTGCCCCAGCGGTGGAGGCGGTGCTCCTTCAACGGCAAAGCCGCTGGTGCCGCCATCATTGGTAAGCGGCAGGAAAGTTGTATAGCCGGCCGAGATCACGCCGGGAATGGCGTGCCACGCGGTCCAGTACACCGCCGATAGAAGCTGGGTGCGGGCGAGGAAAGTCGCGGTACGGGGAGTCCGGCGAGACCGGGAGCGATTCGTCCTCAGCGTCAAGACGCCTTCGGGATGAAATCCGAGCGGCACGTGCGCCAATGCCCAGAGCGTTTTCGGTCAGCAAGCCTGCCCCCACCAGGAGCACCACCGCCAGCGCTACCTCGCTCACAATGAGTATCCGCCGCGTTCGCGCGTTGCCGCCGGCAGCTACGCGGCCGCCCTGCCGGCAGCGCCGCCGCACAGGTCGGCACGGGACAGAACGAGCGCCGGCAGCACCCCGAAAAGGACCGCGGCCACTGCCGAAATCAGCAGCAGGAAACCGAACAAGGGCGGGTCAATCCGCGGCTCGGCCCAGGTGCTCAAGGTCGGGCGGCACAAGGTGGCGCAGGAACGGGAGTAGCGGATGCCGCAACCAGGACTCCCGCGCGCTCCGCCGAAGCCGCGCCAGCAGCAGGCTTTCGATCAGCGCCTGGCGGATAAGCCGGGCCCGTCCCGCTCCCAAAGCCACGCGCAACGCGAATTCGCGCTCTGCGGCCGGCGGCGCGGGTCAGCAGCAGCCCTGCCAGGTTGGCGCAGGCAATCAGGAGCACGCAGCCCACTCCCGCCGCCACCGCCCAAATGAGCCAGCTTCAGATCGCCGACCAGCTGGTCCCGCAGGCCGACCACGTCGGCGCCAAGCTTGGTGTTGGTGGCCGGATACTCCCGCGCCAGTTGCGCCGCCAGGTCCGCCATCTCGCGCCGGGCTTGGACCAGCGGCACGCCCGGCTTCAGCCGCGCGAAGACACGCGAGAGAATGGCTGTCGCGGTCGGCCAGTTCGCGCGGGCTAAGCGCGAGCGGTAGCCAGATCTCCGATTTCTCCGGGAACGTGATGCCGCGCGGCATGACGCCCAGTAACCAGATATTTCTGATTGTTAAGCCAGATGTCGCGGCCCACAATCGCCGGGTCGCCGGCGAAGCGCCGCTGCCACAGACCATAGCCGATCAGGACCACGCGCGGACCGCCGGGCTGGTCCTCTTCGGCGGAGAAATTCCGCCCAGGATCGGGCGAGGCTCCGAGCAGCGGAAACAGGTTGGCCGGTCACCTGGCTGCCTTCGACCTGCTCCGGCGATCCATTGCCGGTCAGATCGCGGAGGTCGCCCCTGAGCGCCGCCATATCTTCAAACACGTGATTCCGGCGTTTCCAATCCGCGAAGTTGGCCGGCGCCGGCGCACGAGCCCTGGGAAAGCCCATGTGGGAGGCGTCTTCCCAGACTTCGACCAGCCGGTCGGCATCGCGAAACGGCAAGGGCCGGAGCAGGACCGCATCCACCACGCTGAAAATGGCCGCGTTCGCGCCGAGACCAAGCGCCAGCGCCAGCACCGCGAACAGGACGAAGCCGGGGCTCTTGCGCAGCGTCCGCAGCGAAAAATTGATATCCTGCATCAACCGTTCCACCGATGCCCAGCCCCACATTTCGCGTACCTCCTCCTTGACTAGGCCGGATTGCCGAAGGCCCGCCGGGCGGCATAGTGGGCCTGTTCCGCCGATAAGCCCTGCTCCTGCTGCTCCTCCGCTTCCAATTCCAGGTCCGCGCGCAACTCGCGCTCCAGGTCCTGGTCGCGTTCCCCGCGGCGGCGCCATCGCATTTCAGTTCTCCTCGGCAGGCCACATGATCCGGGCCACCGCGCCGGTCAGTTTCTTCCACTTCGACTCCTCGGCGACGAGTTGCTTCTTGCCGGCCGCGGTGAGGCGGTAATACTTGAATTCCCGTTTCAGGTCCTTTCCGGCCGGCTGCCATTTGGCCGCAATCCAGCCTTTCCGCTCCAGCCGGTGGAGCGCCGGGTAGAGCGATCCGTGCTCGATTTGCAGCAAGTCTTCCGTCGTTCGCTGGATGTGTTTGGCGATCTGGTGCCCGTGGGCGGGACCGAACAAGAGGGTGCGCAGGATCAGCATGTCCAGCGTCCCTTGGAGCAACTGGAGCCGGTCGGAGGGTTCGTTCGGCATGTCGATAGCAGACATTCTACCCTAAACCGCCCCTGCCTGGGTAGAAGGTCTACTATCGAGGCGTAGGGGATGCTCAGGCTGCGGCGCCCTGCGCCATACGTGCGGCCATGCGCATGGCCTGCTTCATGCTGCGCGGGTCGGCCTGGTTGCGGCCGGCGATATCGAAGGCGGTGCCGTGGTCCACGGACGTGCGGATGATCGGAATTCCCAGCGAGATATTGACGGTGCCTTCGAAATCGAGCAGCTTCATGGGGATGTGGCCCTGGTCGTGGTACATGGCCACCACCAGGTCATAAGCGCCGCGCCAGGCTTGCAGAAAAATGGTATCGGCGGCGTGGGGGCCACTGGCGGCGATGCCCTGGCGGCGCGCCGCCGCGATGGCGGGCGCGATGAAGCACTCGTCCTCGCTGCCGAACAGGCCGTGCTCGCCGGCATGGGGATTGAGGCCGCACACGGCCACGCGCGGCTGCGCAAATCCGAGCAGCTTCATGGCCCGATCGCCCAGTTCGATGGTGCGCAAAATGCGCGCGGTATCCAGTTCGCAGGCGCGGCGCAGGGGAATGTGCGTGCTGACGTGGACGGTGGCCAGGCGCTCGCCGGCCAGCAGCATGCGCGATTCGGTGGCGCCGCACAGCGCCGCGATGAACTCGGTGTGGCCGGAGAAGTCGCGCCGCGAAAGCGTGACGGCCTCCTTGTTGAGCGGGGCGGTCACCATTGCTGCCGCTTCGCCGCGCAGGCACATTTCCGTGGCCGTGCGGACGTATTCCACCGCCGCCATCCCGCAGCGGGCGTCCAGCCGGCCGAAGGCGAAATCCTCAATCGGCCCGAGCTCGCGCACATCGCGCAATTCCGCCTGCAGCTTCTTGCCGGTGATGCGCTCCGCCATCTCCAGAACGCGGCCATCGCCGACGACGATCCAGCGGGCAAGCGCCGCCAGTTGCGGGTCGGCCAAAGCCTGGACGGCCACTTCCGGGCCGATTCCGGCCGGGTCTCCCATGGTGATCGCGATTACCGGTTGGGGCATGTGAAATAATCCGCTATTTGCATTAGAGCATCCTCGCCGCCGAAGCCGCCCGACTTGGTCGCCACCGCCAGGCCTTCGAAGCCGCCGCCGCGGAGGCAGCCGCGGGGAACGCCGGGCAGAATCTCGCCGTAAAGATCGATGCGCGCGGCGCCGGCGGCGCGGCAGACCAGCGCGGCCGTATCGCCGCCGGAAAGCGCCAGCGCGGCCGCGGGCGCGCCCGCCAGCACGTCCCACAGTTCTGATTCCGGAGCGAAGCGCCCGCGCGGAATCCGCACCAGCGCGTGCGCGCCGCTTGCGAACGCCGCCCGGATTTCTTCCCCGGTTTCCGCCCGCCGCGCCGGCCTTTGGCCGAGCAGCGCGGTCTGCTGCGCCAACGTCGCCGGGTGGTCTGAGCCGATGCAAAACAGCACGGGGCCGATCGGGTGGACCGTGGCCTGCGGTGTCGCGGCCGGCAGCGTGCGCGCCAACGCCGCCGCCAGCCCGGCGGACCCCGCCCACAGAATGCGGCGGCCGAGGGCGGCGCCGGCGGCGGCAATGGAGTCCAGCTCGGCGTCGCAAGCGGCATCGAGCGTGACGATTCGCGCGCCCGAGTCGATGGCTTTCCCGATCGCTTCGAGCGGTGCATGCGCGCAGCCATCCACGCCCTGCGCGCGCAGGTACAGGACGATTTCGACCGGGGCGAAACCGGCCGCGCCGGTTACCCGCAGCCATCCCCCTTCCACCGTGCGATGCATATTCGGGAACGCCGGGCACACCAAAGCGGCGTCACACGCGAACGCTTCCAGGGCCGCGGCAATCTCCAGGCCGGCGCGTCCACGCAGGGTGGAATCGATTTTCTTGAAGATGCGGAGCGGCCGTCGCGCCGCGGCCCAGGCCGAGGCTGCCTGCGCCATTTTGCGGCGGATCTCCGCCGGTTCGGCATCGCGGGTTTCCGTGCTGATGGCGACCACGCCGGCACCATGGGTGGATGCGGCGGCAGAGACGGGGACGGCGGTCGGCCGCCCGCGCGCGGCGAATGGGGCCGCCGCATCGCAGGCGCCGGTGAGATCGTCGGCGACAATCAGGCAATCGAGCGCGTCCATCGGCTGTTCCGAGAATACCGCCGGCCGCAAGCCGGCCGCGATGGCTATAAGCCGCCGCTCAGGGCGAGGACGGCGTATTCGGTGGTGGCGTCGCGCATGAAGAGCTCGGGCATGGAGCCGGGCTCGTAGCGGTGGTTCATGGAGGCGGCGTCCCAGAAGCCTTCGGCGTTCTGGTGCCGGCGCAGCCAGGTAAGGGCGCGGGCCACGTGCGCATCCTTGGGCTTGATGCCGGCGAGGCGCAGCATGGCGGAGGCCCAGGCAGTGGCATAGGCGCTGGAGCCGGCGGGAACGGCCGGGGGGTCGGTGCGGTCGCGCCAGGGGCCGAGCGCGGCCAGTTTCCAGCCGCCATCCTGATTTTGGGCGCTCCACAGGGCGTCCGGAATTTCGCGGCGCTCGGCGGCGCTCAGAATGCCGTTCAGTTGGGCGGCGGCCCACAGCAGCACCAGGCGATTAGCCAGCGGCTGACCCTTCCGGTTTTCGCGGATATAGGATTTCAAGCGAACCAGGTTGGGCTGAATGTCGGGCCTGGCCTGGTAGCCGTCGGGCGCGATGCCGGTGGCGACGGCCGCCAGCGCAGCTCCGAAGTAGACGGATTCGGGAACCTCCCACGGCTCCAGGTTGGCGTTGGTCCATCCCCAGGCGCCGTCTTCGCGCTGGGTGGCCCACATGGCCTTGAAGGCGGCTTCGGCTTCGGGGCTCATGCCGGCGCCGCGGCGACGGTCATCCATCGCCAGAACCAGCGCGGAGACCACCGCCTGCGTATGATCCTTGACGGCAGGATCGGGCGCCTTGACGGCGCGCACCCGCACACCGGCAACCAGGCCTTTTTCGAATTCCGTGGGCGCGGCTTCGTCCAGCTTGCGGCGCAACAGCGGACGCGCCATCAGGTATCCCAGGGTGGTGTGGCAGGAGACGCACGGGCCACCCTCTTTAGCGGCGCGCGGCCACACGGCCCACGCCGCCGCGCGCGCATCCAGATAACGAGCCGCCGAAGCGGCGTCCCAATCGGCGCACCAGGCGGCCGCGGGTAGCAGCAACAGGGCGAAAATTCGAACGCGCATGGAACGATCCTCCGGGTGGAAGTGGATTCAGTATAGCGCCGGAACGGCTCGCGGCGCGGGTATGCCGGCTCGAAAGCCGGCATGGCAAGCTTGGAAAGCTTGCTCCACGGCGACGGACGGGGCGACGGTTCAGATTTCTTTGGAGGCCTGCTTGGGGTCCCACGGGACGCTGTGATCCGACATGACGGCGCGGGTTTCGGCGGGGCTGTCGGTGCGGAACAGCGACCAGGGGCCGGGAATCCAGGGGTAACGATCGACCACGGATTCATCGACGGTGACGCCCAGGCCGGGCCGGCTGGAAACGATCAGGTCGCCGTGATCGAGCTGCAGCGGGTCGCGCAGGATTTCGGCGGCCAGGGGAAACGGGTACATGCCGGCGCGGGAGGGGGTGGAATAGCACGGATATTCCAGCCACTCGACCACGGTTTCCGGCCAGCAAACGCCGAGGTGCGCGGCGGCCACCACTTCGAGCGCGGTGCCCCAACTGTGGAACGCGAAGCGGAGGGCCTCGCGCGCAATGGCGGCGAAGAGGCGGCGGCCGAGCGTGTAACCGCCCTGGCAGCAGACGTCCATCTGCACGTAATCGACGGCCTGGGTGAGGATGAGGTCGAGATAGCGCTCTTCGTCGGGTTCGTGCTCGCCGCTGGCGAGGGGGACGATGTCCTTCTCCTTGAGGCGCAGGTAGGCGTCGTGATCGTCGGGCGGGAGCGGCTCCTCCAGCCAGCAGATGTCATATTCGGCCATGCCGCGAGCCAGTTGCTCGATGGTCTCCGGGCTGTAGCTGCGCTCGCCCATGCGCCACCAGGTGTGGGCGTCCACCATGAGGTCGAAATCCGGGCCGACGGCTTCGCGCATGAGGCGGACGGCTTCCAGGTCCTGGTCGGGGCCGAGGGCGGGCCGCATTTTGTAAGCTTTGAAGCCGAGCGCCGCCACCGCGGCGGCTTCGGCCGCGTAAGCCTGGGGCGGCATGTACATGCCGGCGCTGCCGTAGAGCCGGATGCGGTCGCGGACGCGGCCGCCCACCAGTTCGGAGACGGGCAGGCCGCGTGCTTTGCCGATCAGATCGTAAAGGGCGATTTCCACCGAGCAGTACGTCTTGGCCAGCTCGGGATCGGCGCCCGGACCTTCCAGGAATTGCACGCGCAGGGCGTCGGGATCGGCCAGGACGCGGTCCGTGAGGAAGGGCGCGATAATGTCGCGGATGGCATGGTGAGCCCGCTCGCTGCCGGCGGCGGGGCCATAGCCCACCAGCCCGTTATCGGCTTCCACGCGGACGAACATGGCATCGCGCTTGAGGATGGTGCGCTCGCCGCCGAAAAAGGGGAGGCGAATGGGCTCGGGAAACGGGTAGGAGAGCAGGAAGGACCGGACGCTGGCGATTTTCATCGGCGTACAGGATAGCATGCGGCTGGACCATTTCGCGCGTGCGGGCGGAGCCGAGCGCGCGGTGGTATAAAACAGCTTATGACTTTTCCGTGGGGCGACTGGCAGGAAGTGGGGCAGGATGCGGGACGCCTCTTGCTGGCCTATGTGCTGGCGTTGCCGGTGGGGTGGTACCGGGAAAAGGAGGCGCACAGCATAGGCGTGCGGACGTTCCCGCTGACGGCGGTGGCAAGCTGCGGCTATGTTCTGCTGGCCAGCACGCCGCACATGAGCCCGGATGCGCAATCGCGCATCATTCAGGGGCTGGTGGCGGGAATCGGGTTCATCGGCGGCGGCGCGATTCTGAAAGCGGAAGGAAGCGTGCATGGCACGTCCACCGCGGCGAGCATCTGGAACACGGGCGCGCTGGGCGCGGCGGTGGCGCTGGGCCGGTTCGACGTCGCCATCATCCTGGGATTGCTGAACCTGTTCGCCCTGCGCGTGCTGCGGCCGCTGAAGGATAGGATGGACGCGGAGAAGAAGGCGCAGGAGAGCCAGAAGAGTTGATGTGGGCGCGGCCCTACAAAAGCGTCTGCAGCATGGCGCGCAAGGCCTGGCCGCGGTGGCTGACGGCGAATTTGCGCTCGCCATCCACTTCGCCGAAGGTGCAGGCGAAGGGCTCGTAATAGAAGAGAGGGTCGTAGCCGAAACCGCCCTTGCCGCGCGGGGCTTCGAGGATGCGGCCCTCCACCGAGGCGCGCCAGACGCCGCGGATTTCGCCGGCTTCGGCCAAGGCGATGGCGCAGGTGAAGCGGGCGGAGCGGTCGGCAACGCCGCGCAGCTTTTCGAGCAGCAGGCGGTTGTTGGATTCGTCGGTTGCCTGCGGTCCGGAGAAGCGGGCGGAATACACGCCGGGCGCGCCGCCGAGGGCGTCCACTTCCAGGCCGGAATCGTCGGCGAACAGCGGGCCGGAGGCGTAGCCTGCCGTAGTGGAGAGCTTTTTTGGCGGCGTTTTCTTCGAAGGTGGCGCCGTCTTCGATAGCCGGCGGCAGCGCGCGGAAATCGGGCAGCAGCTCGATTTCGACGGGCGCCGCGGCGGCGGCCAGGCGAAACTCGCGCAGCTTGCCGGGATTGCCGGTGGCGCAGTAGAGGCGGATCAAAGCTTGACCGCCGCCTTCTGCACTTCCACCAGGCGCGCGATGCCGGACCGGGCGAGCGCGGTCAACTGGGCGAATTTGGCGTCGTCGAAATCGCCGCGCTCGGCGGTGGCCTGCACCTCGACGAAGCGGCCGGCGCCGGTCATTACCACGTTCATATCGACATCGGCCTGCGAATCCTCTTCGTAGCAGAGGTCCAGCATGGGCACGCCGCCCACCAGGCCGACGCTGGTGGCGGCCAGGTAATCGCGCACCGGCAGGCGCTTGATGGCGTCGTACTGCACCAGCTTGCGCAGCGCCAGGGCCATGGCGACGAAGGCGCCGGTGATGGAAGCGGTGCGCGTGCCGCCATCGGCCTGGAGCACGTCGCAATCGAGGATGATGGTGCGCTCGCCGAGCGCGGTCGCATCCACCACGGAGCGGAGGGAGCGGCCGATCAGCCGCTGGATTTCGTGCGTGCGGCCGGAGGGGCGGCCCTTGTTGACCTCGCGCGCGGTGCGCCTGGCGGTGGCGCGCGGCAGCATGGAGTACTCGGCCGTGACCCATCCCTTGCCGGTGTTGCGCAGGAATTGCGGCACGGTTTCCTCCACCGTGGCCGCGCACAGCACCTGCGTGTTGCCGACCTTGATCAGCGCCGAACCCTCGGCGGTGGCCAGGTAGCCGATCAGGATCTCGACCGGCCGGAGATCGCCGTTCTGGCGGTTATCGCTTCGCATCAGCCTGAATTCCTCATCGCAAAATAGAGCAGCAGCATCAACAGGAACATGGCGCCGATCACCACGACCACGCAGGCGAGACCGCCGGGCGGCGGACCGGTCACTCTCGGTTTTCTGCCCCGGGCAGGCTTGAACTTCGCCATAAATGCGATGGTAACAGCATGGGGGTTGGGGATTGGGGATAAGGGATTGGGGATTGGGGATTGGGGCACGCGAGGGTTAAGCTGAAGGCGGAGAGATTCGGTGTGACACGGCGAAGGTGGTTGTGGGTCAGTTTGGCGGCGGCGGCGTGCGGCGGACGGCGCGCGCCGGCCGTCGAGGTGTTTCCGCCCACGGTCGCGGGCGTGTGGCACCGGCGGGAAATGCACGAAGTCTCCGTATCGGAGGCGCCGGACCCGGTGCCGCGCAGCGGCGTGGAGCGGCTGGAAGTGGCGGAGTACGACGGGCCGGGCAAGCTGGAGGCGCGGGCGTACGAGCTCGACTCTAAGGAAATGGGGCTGGATTTGGCGCAGCGCTGGCGGCCCTCGGCCGACACCATTTTTTTCTGGGCGGCGAGGTACTTCGTGGTGGTGAAATGGCAGGAGGCCGACCGCAAGGCGTTGCAGGCGTTCACGCTGGAACTGGAAAAGCGGCTGAACCGGTAGGGGCGGGCGTGGCAGGTTGGCAGACCACAAAAGGCGATGGTCTGCCCTACGCGCTTATCGGGTTGGCAGACCACATAAGGCGATGGTCTGCCCTACGCCCTTATAATGAGAGACGACATGTCTTCCTCGGCGCTGGATCTGGCCACGCCGGAAGCGATCGCGCGCTATGAGCCGGTGATCGGGCTCGAAGTCCACGTGCAACTGGCCACCGCCACCAAGATTTTCTGCGGCTGCCCCACCAGCTTCGGCGCGCCGCCGAATACCAACGTCTGCCCGGTCTGCCTGGGCTTGCCCGGCGCGCTGCCGGTGCTGAACCGCGCGGCGGTGGAACTGGCCATCAAGGCCGCGCTGGCGCTCAACTGCGAGCATCCGGCCGCTACTCGCGCTTCGCGCGCAAGAACTATTTCTATCCCGACCTGCCCAAGGGCTACCAGATCTCGCAGTACGACGAGCCGCTGGCCGAGCACGGCTGCGTGGATATCGCTGGTGGACGGCGCGGCGCAAGCGCATCGGCGTGACCCGCGTCCACATGGAGGACGACGCCGGCAAGAGCATCCACGACGGCTTCCGCGATTCCGACCGCTACTCCTACGTGGACCTGAACCGCTGCGGCACGCCGCTGATCGAAATCGTCAGCGAGCCCGACATGCGCAGCTCCGACGAAGCCTACGCCTACCTGACGGAGCTGAAGCAGGCGCTGCAGTTCATCGAGCGTCTCCACCTGCGACATGGAAAAGGGCCACCTGCGCTGCGACGCCAACGTCTCGGTGCGGCTGCAAGGGCGCGGAGAAGCTCGGCACCAAGGCCGAAGTGAAGAACCTGAATTCGTTCCGCTTCCTGAAGCAGGCGCTGGATTACGAGATCGCGCGGCAGGTGGCGCTGATCGAAAGCGGCGGCCGGGTGGTGCAGGAGACGCGCCTGTACGATCCCGAACCGCGGCGAAACCGTCGGCATGCGCAGCAAGGAAGACGCGCACGATTACCGCTATTTCCCCGAGCCCGACCTGGTGCCGCTGCGCATCGGCGACGAGTGGCTGGCGCGGCATGCGGGCGGCCATGCCGGAGCTGCCGGCGCGCAAGCGGGCGCGCTTCATCGGCGAATACGGCCTGCGCGAATACGACGCCGAAGTGCTGACCGCGACGCGCGCCGCCAGCGAATATTTCGAGACCGCGGCGCGCGTCTCCGGCGATCCCGAAGACCGCCGCCAACTGGGTGATGGGCGACCTGATGGGCGCTGCTGAAGGCCGAGGGCAAGGAGATCGGCGAATCGCCGGTGAGCGCGGCCAACCTGGGCGAACTGGTGCGGCTGATCGCGGCCGGCGAGATTTCCGGCAAGCTGGCCAAGGAGATTTTCGCCAAGATGTTCGCCACGGGCGAAGCCGCCGCCGCCATCATGGAGCGCGAAGGGCTGAAGCAGATCAGCGACACCGGCGCGCTGGAGAAGGTGATCGACGGAGTGCATCGCCGCCAATCCCAAGCAGGTGGAGCAGTACCGCGGCGGCAAGACCACGGTGATGAATTTCCTGGTGGGCCAGGTGATGAGCGCCACGCGCGGCCAGGCCAACGTGGCGGTGGTGACGGAGATTGTTCAAGAAGCGGCTGAAGGGCGGCGAGACATGCTGAAAGAAGGCGACCAGGCTCCGGATATCGAGCTGCACACCGATTCCGGCGAGACGTTCCGGCTGTCCGAGCATGAAGGGCAAGCGCGTGGTGCTGTATTTTTATCCCAAGGCCGATACGCCCGGCTGCACCATCGAAGCCTGCGAGTTTCGCGACGGCATCGAAGAGTTCGCGAAGAAGGGCGCGGCGGTGGTCGGCATCTCGCCCGACAAGCCCGCCGCGCAGGCCAAATTCAAGGACAAGTACGATCTGCCGTTCACGCTGCTGGCGGACGAGGAGAAGGCCGCGGCCGCAGGCCTACGGCGTGTGGAAAGAGAAGAACATGTACGGCAAGAAGGTGATGGGGATCGAGCGCACCACCTTCGTCATCGGCCCGGACGGCAAGATCGAGAAGATCTACGCCAAGGTGAAAGCGCAAGGGCACGCGGCGCGAGGTGCTGGCGGGGCTGTAGGGCGGCGGCGGGTTTTCGGCTCTTATAGGAAGAAGTGCGGGGCTCCGTAAGGTACGCTATAAGTGTGCGCTACTTCCTTTCGCGGCGGATTCCGCAGCCGCGGGCGATCCTGCTGGTGGAGAGCGGGTCGCGGGGACTGCTGGAAAGAGTGGTTCCGGGGCTGCGGCAGACCTGGGGAGAAAACACGGCTCTCGACCTGGTGACGTGCTACGCGCGCCTGCCCGAAGGCATGGACGCGGAGCGCACGCGCGTCTACCGCGTACGAGTACCGCGGCCGCGCGGGGCGGCGCAGGCTGTACGGCGAACTGGGGCGGAACCGGTATGCGCTGGTGGGCATCGTCTGCTCGGGCGAGCCGATCATGACCAAGTGGAAATGGGCGCTGGCCTTGCGCCTGCCGGCCAAAGTTTTCATCATCAATGAGAACGGCGATTATTTCTGGCTCGACCGCGGGCACCTGGCCTGCTCCGGCAGATTTGTGCTGTTTCGCGCAGGACTGGCCGGGCGCGGGCGCGGTGCGCACGCTGGCGCGCGTGGTTTCGTTCCCGTTCACTCTGGCGTATCTGTTACTCTATGCAGCGGTCGTGCACGCCGCGCGCGCATCTTCGCAGAGGTTAATCATGAAAGCGATCCAAGTGAAAGAGAACCGGCGGTCCGGAAAAGATGCAGCTGGTGGACGTCCCCACGCCCACGCCGGGGCCGGAGCAGGCGCTGGTGCGGATCGCGGCCAGCGGCGTCAACTTCATCGACGTCTATTTCCGCATCGGCCTCTATAAGGCCGACCTGCCGCTCACGCTCGGCAGCGAAGGCGGCGGGCGTAGTGGAAGCGGTGGGGCCGGACGTCACCGAAGTCGCGCCCGGCGACCGCGTGGCCTACGCCATGGCGCGCGGCTCGTACGCCGAATACGCGGTGGTGCCGGCGTCGCAGCTGGTCAAGATTCCGGATCAGCGTGGATTTCCAAACCGCGGCGGCGGCCATGCTGCAGGGCATGACCGCGCATTATCTGACGCACTCCACCTATCCGCTGAAGAGCGGCGACACCTGCCTGGTGCACGCGGCCGCGGGCGGCGCGGGCGGGCTGATCGTGCAGATGGCGAAAATGCTGGGCGCGCGCGTCTTCGGCACGGTCTCCACCGAAGCGAAGGCGCAGATCGCGCGCGAGCACGGCGCGGACGAGGCGATCCTCTATACCCAGCAGGATTTCGAAGCCGAAGTGAAGCGCCTCACGGGCGGGCGCGGCGTGGACGTGGTCTACGATTCGGTGGGCAAGACCACCTTCGACAAGAGCCTGAATTGCTGCGGCCGCGCGGCATGATGGCGCTGTTCGGCCAATCGAGCGGGCCGGTGCCGCCGTTCGATCCCAACATTCTGAACGGCAAAGGATCGCTGTTTCTGACGCGGCCCAGCCTGGGGCACTACGTGCTGACGCGCGAGGAACTGCTGTGGCGCGCGGGCGACGTGCTGGGCTGGGTGGCGTGCGGGCAAGCTCAAGCTGCGCATCGACCGCACCTATCCGCTGGCCGAGGCGGCGCGCGGCGCAGCGCGACTGGAAAGCCGGCAAGACGGCCGGCAAACTGCTGCTGACGGTATTCCGCAGGATTCATGAATCTCCAGGCCAAGCTGACGCTCGGCTACGTGGTGCTGGCCGTGGTCATGGTGGGCGTCATTTCCGCCGTGGACCTGGCCAACAACATGCAGGAGCAGTTCGATGCCACGCTGGAGCGCGCCGAGGTGCTGAAGCCGGTGGCCACCAAGTTCGTGCGGCAGACGCTGAATCGCAGCCTGACCATGCCGCTGCGCGAGGCGCTGCGCGATCCGGTACCTGGCAGCGACGACCTGCTGGACCTGCTGACGGACGCACACGCCATCCTGGAAATCGCGGTGGTGGACCCGAAGACCAACGAGGTGCTGGCGGACAGCGATCCCGCGACCGCTGGGCGCAGACCTCCGGCCCGTATCCGGATTTCCGCGACCTGGTGCAAGCACACCGGCTGGCTGCAGAAGCTGCAGCGTGCTGCTGTCGCACGCGACCGGACTATTACCAGCTGGAACAGCGCGCTGGGCACGCCGCCGGGCGAGACGGTGCTGGCTGTGCGGGTGATCATCGCGCCGGCGCTGATCCGCGCACGATATCAACCCGATGCTGGCGAAGAACGCCGCAGGTGGCGGTGGCTATCGGTGATCGGGGCGATCTGCATCACGTTCCTGTTTTCGGCCCTCGCCTTCCGGCCGCTGGGACGGCTGCGCCGCCAGCTCGACCTGGTGGCGCGCGGCGAATACGAGCCCGAAAAGCCGCGCCGCCAAGCCGCGCCACCGACGAGCTTTCGGTGATGGCCTCCAAGGTGAGCCTGCTGGGCCAGCGGCTGCGCGGCGCGCAGTTCGAAGTGTCGGATCTGCGCGGCAATATCGACCGGCTGCTGCAGGACCTGGAGGACGCCGTCTTCATCTTCAACCGCGAGCGGCGGCTGGTGTTCGCCTCGGGATCGGTGGAGAAATTCCTGGGGCAGCGAGCGCGGCGGCCTGGCCGGCCAGCCGATCGCGGAGATTTTCCCGCCCACCACCACCCTGGGGCTGCTGATCGCGCAGGCCGCGCAGACCGGCCGGCCGGTGCGCAACCGCCGCGTGCCGCTGGATCGCCGGGGCGGCGCGGACCGGCGGTGGTGCTGCTTTCGGTGGAATGCTGGAGACCCTGCCGGGCGGCGCCGGCGGCGGGCTCCGGCCTGCTGGTGCGGCTGCGCGATCCCGGAGGCGCAGCGCAAGATCGGCCGCGAGTTGCAGACCGCCGACCGGCTGGCCGCCATCAGCCGCGTTTCCGGCGGCGTGGCGCACGAGGTGAAGAATCCGCTCAACGCCATCCTGCTGCACGTGGAGGTGGCCAAGGCCAAGCTGGCGCGCGGCGACACCGACGTCGAGCCGCAAATGGAGATCATCTCGCGCGAGATTCTGCGGCTGGACCGCGTGGTGAAGACGTTCCTGGATTTCACCCGGCCGGTGGAGCTGAAACTGAGCGACGGTGCCGCTTGCACGAATTCGTGAGCGAGATCGTGGACCTGGCGCGGCCGCAGGCCGAGGCTGCGAAGATCCGGGTGAGCGTGGAGCAGGAGGCGGAGGGCGTGGAGGTGCGGGTGGACCGCGACCTGCTCAAGCAGGCCATGCTGAACGTGGTGGTGAACGCCATGCAGGCCATGCCGGAGGGCGGCGAACTGCGCTTCGAAGCGCACGGCCGTCGAGGACACGGCCGAGATCCGCATCTCCGATACCGGCGCGGGCATTCCGCCGGAGCTGCGGGAAAAGATCTTCCGCCTGTACTTCACCACGCAGCAAGGAAGGCTCGGGCATCGGGCTGGCCATGACGTTCCGGATCGTGCAATTGCACGATGGTACAATCGATTTCACCAGCGAGCCGGGCAAAGGCACGACCTTTCTGATCCGGCTGCCGATTGCGGTGTGAACGTGCATGAGCACTTGTCGGAATCCAGCTGCGCGATTTGGCATCGATGGCGCTTGTCAGTGTGCTCTGCCGGCTGCGTGCTGCAGCGCAAGCCGAAGACGGCCGACGGCGCCGCCGGCGCCCCAGCCCCGTGCCGCCGCCGCGCCCGCGGCCCGCCGGAGCCGCTTTCCATTCCGCAGACGCACGGTGGAACTGCCGCCGCCGCAGCCGCTGACGCCGGAGGCGCATGGCCACCACGCAGCCTCCGGACGAGCAGCCCGCCTCCGTCCGCCGCCGGCGCCCGCCGCGCCCGCGCCCGCGCGCACGTCCGACGCCGCGGCCGCAAGCGGAGCCGCAAGCCGGCCGCCCGCCCCGGCGGCCGCGCCGCCGCCCGCCGAGCCGGAGCGCCCGCCCATTCAGGAGATTGTGCCGGCCGACGAGCTGAAGCGGCTGCAGGAGCGAAGCCGAGGCGCGCAAGCGCGAGATCCGGCAGCTCATGGCGGAGGTCGAGCACCGGCGCCTCAACCGGCAGGAAGAAGGAATCCGGTCGAGCGCGTATTCTCCTTCCTGAAGCAATCGGACGAGGCCGAGCAGCGCGGCGACATGCGGCAGGCCGACGAGCTGGCCGAGCGCGCGTTGGTGCTGGCCCGCGAACTGAAACCATGAGTACACCATCGGACTGGCACCGCGCGGCGGAGGCGAGCGCCAAGCCGGGCATGACCGCGGAAGCTTCGGCGCGTAGTCTCCGCGGGCTTGGCGGCGCGCAAGCTGGACGCGCTGCTGGTTTCGTTCGGGCCCCAATCTGCGCTATCTTACCGGCTTCACCGGCGCAACGGCAATCTGCTGGTGCTGCCGGACCGGACGATCCTGTTCACCGATCCGCGCTACCAGATCCAGGCGGCGCAGGAAGTGGCCTGCCAGGTGAGAATCGCCAAGGGTCCGCTGGTGATGGACGTGGTGGCGGCCATCCGCCGCGCCGGCGCTGCGGCGCATCGGCTACGAGCCGGCGCGGATGACCTGCGAGGCGTTCGAGGCGCTGAAGTCGCAGGCTGCCGATGAAGGCTTCGCTCGAGCCGGTGACGGGGTGGATCGAAGAGCTGCGCATGGTGAAATCGGCGGAGGAGATCGCGCGCATCCGCCGCTCCGTGGAGACCAACTCGCGGGCCTTCGAGCAGGCGGTGGCGCGGGTGCGGCCGGGCATGAAGGAGCAGGACCTGGCGGCGGAGCTGGAGTACCGCATGCGGCGGCTGGGAGCGGAGAAGCCGGCGTTCGAAACCATCGTGGCGGGCGGCGCGCGCTCGGCCCTGCCGCACGCCCAGCCCACCGCGGCGCGCCTGGAGGCCGGCGACTGGTGGTGGTGGACATGGGCGCGCTCGCAGGAGGGCTATTGCAGCGACATGACGCGCATGCTGTTTCTGGGCGCGCCCGGCGCCAAGGTGAAGCGCGCGTACCGCGCGGTGCTGGAGGCGCAACTGGCGGCCATCGACGCGGTCCGCGGCGGGAGCTGGCGACGCGTGCGCGTGGACCGGGCGGCGCGGCAGGTGCTGAAGGGCTACGGGCTGGATCGGCGCGTTCGTGCATTCCACCGGCCACGGTCTGGGCCTGGAGATCCACGAGCCGCCGCGCATCGGCAAGCGGGACAAGACCACGCTGCGCGGCGGGCATGGCGATCACCATCGAGCCCGGCGTGTACCTGGAGGGCTTCGGCGGCATCCGCATCGAGGACACGGTGGTGGTGACGGAAAACGGCTGCGAAATTCTGACCCCGACGGCCAAAGAGCTGCGCATCGTGTGACGGCGGGCTTCCGCACCGCCGCGGATCGTGATACAACGTTTTCAGCACGCGATTCGAAGGGAGGCCGTCGATGCACGATCGCGCAACACGTAACGTGATTTTGGGGATTGGGGTACTTCTCCTGGGCGCGGGCCAGGCTTGGGGTGACACCGCGGCGGGGATGCAGGCGTTTCGGGCCAAGGATTATTCACGCGCGTACCGGGAATGGAAGGCCGCCGCGGATGCGGGCCAGGCGGAGGCGGAATTCGATTTGGGCGTTCTCTACGCGCAGGGGCTGGGCGTAAAGCGCGACCTCACCGCGGCCATGGACTGGTACCGCAAGGCCGCCGAGCAGGGCAACGCGGAGGCCGAGTTCGCGGTGGGGCAGATGTATTCGCGCGGATGGGGCGTGCCGCGGGATGAGACCGATGCCCTGCGCTGGATCGAGATGGCCAGCGACCCGGTGAGCGACGGGCCGCCCACCGATTGGGCGCGCATCGAGGGCTACGGCGCGCAGCAGGATCAAAAGCAGGCTGCCTACTGGTACCAGCGGGCGGCGGAAAAGGGCCATGCCGAGGCGCAATACAACCTGGGCCGGCTGTACGCCACCGGCCAGGGAGTGCCGCGCGACCAGGAACAGGCGCTGCGCTGGGTGCGCGCGGCGGCCAGCCAGGGCTATGCCCCGGCGCAGGCGCGCTTCGGCATGCGCTACGCCGCCGGCAACGGCATCGCGCAGGATCACCGGCTGGCCTATTTCTGGCTGACGCTGGCATTTCTGCACGGCGACAAGGGCGTGGAGAAGCTGCGCACCGCGGAAGCGGCCAGGCTCACACCCGAAGTGGTCAAGGCAACCGAGCAATCCGCGCAGAACTGGAGACCGCGGGTGAATCCGCAGGCCAAGCAATAGTGCGCTGGCACAGAGCCGCGACCGTAAGGAAGCGGAACCGGCCGCCGGCAATCTACCGCCTCCTCACCTTCGCGGCTGTGTTTGCAATTGCATCCTCCGCGCATGCGGGAAGCCCGGACGAAATTCTGCAGAAGGCACTGGCCCGCATCCAGGCCGGCACACGCACGGTCTCCCGGTACGCCTGCATCGAGACCGTAGAGCGGCAATATTTCGAGCCGCCGCCGGCGGAGGCGCCGCGCTCCTGCAGCCAACTGGCGGAGGCCGGGAACGGCGCGGCGGACAAGCTGGAATCCATCGACCGGCTGCGGCTCGAAGTAACGGTGTCGGAAGGCCGCGAGATCTATTCCTGGCCGGGGGCCACGCGCTTCGATTCCCGCGATGTCAGCGAGATCATCCGCGAGGGGCCCATCGCCACCGGCTCGTTCGGCACGCACCTGCTGGCGGTGTTCAACAACCCGCGCGTCCAATACCGGTTCGTGGCGGAAGAGACGGGCGGCGGCCGGCGGCTGCTGGAATTCCGCTTCCACGTGCCGCTCGAAGCCAGCCAGTACCGCGTGCGGGTGGGCGCGTCCTGGCAGGCGGTGGCCTACGACGGCTCGTTCTGGCTGGATGCCGGGTCGCTCGCGCTGCAGCGCTTCGCGGTGCAGGCGGAAAATGTGCCGCCCGCCACTTCCATCTGCAAACTCGACGCCGAACTGGACTACCAGCCCGATGCGAGCGGAGGGCGCGGCCTCCTGCTGCCCAGCCAGGGCCAGCTTCGCATCGCATTCGAAAGCGCCCGCCGGACCAACAACATCACCACTTTTTCGAACTGCCGCGAATACCAGGCGGAATCCGAGGTGGTGTTCCAGGGGAGCCCGCGGATTGACCGCGACACCGCCGCGCCGTCCGCGTGGGCGGTGGTGGCGCTGCCCATCGGGCTGCCGGTGACGCTGGCGCTGGCGGCGCCGGTGGACACCGACACCGCCGCCGCCGGCGACCCGGTCTCCGCGCGCGTGGTGGCGGCCGTGCACCGGCCGGGCTCGGACGCCGTGCTGATTCCGGCCGGAGCCATCGTCCACGGCCGGCTGACCCGCGTGGAGCATCACCTCGAGTCCAAGCCGTATTTTCTGATTGCCATGTCGTTCAACCGCCTGGACTGGCAGGGGACCTCCTCGCCGTTCGGCGCGCGCTCCGAAGCCGGCGAAAAGCTGGCCCGGGACCTGGGCGCAAATCTCGCCGGCGCCGGCGGCGGATTCCGCTTCTGGGACGTGGGCACCTTTCTGTTTCCCACGACCAAGAGCCGGTATGTCATCCCCGCCGGCTTCGAATCGAAGTGGATGACGCTTGCGCCACGGCTGCGGTGAAGGGCAGCGGCTTTGGCAACAACCGCCCCTACAGGTAAGAGCCTGTTAAGGAATAACCGTGCCAACCGCTCCCTTACGGTCGCGGCTCCGATGCGCATTCAGAGCCGCGACCGTAAGGGAGCGGTTGCCGGCATTTGGAACAATTATTTTCTGTCAGGCTCTAAGTGGTTTTAAAGACCTGATTTTCTGTTTCACCCTCCCGTCAGGCGCTGCAGGCTGCTAAGATTGCGCTCCAAGGAGGTGTATCTTGGCCCGGTCCGGATTCAGTCGCAGACAGGTTCTGGCGGGGGCGCGATTTCTCGCCGCCACGCCTTTGATTGGCACCGCGATGGCGCAGACGGCGTTTCAGGCGCAAGCGGTTTCGAAGCTGCGGGGCGGCGCCCACGCGGTCACCATTCCCACCCACGAATTGGCCGGGCCGAACGGCGCGCCCTACATCGAGGAGCGCATCGATTTCCCCGCGGATTGGGATGTGCACGTGATGGAGATGGCCGGGCACGGGCTGCCGGTGCTGACGCCGCAACAGATCGCCGAACATTGCAACCGGCCCATCGGCACGAAGTCGCTCGCGGAACTGGCCGCCGGCAAAAAGACGGTGGCCATCACCTTCGACGACCTCACGCGCGCCACCCCGGATTACATGGTCACGCCGTGGGTGCTGGCGGAGTTGCAGCGGGCCGGAATCGAGGACGAGAACATCCTCTTCGTCAGTTCCTATGGCACCCACCGGCCCATGCGGCAGGATGAAGTGGCCCGCAAACTGGGGGCGGACGCGGCCAGGCGCTATGCCTGGGTGAATCACAATGTGTTCGACAATTTGAAGGAAGTCGGCACCACCACGCGCGGCAACCGGATCCGGCTGAACCAGACCTTCCTGGGAGCGGATTTGAAGATCTGCCTAAGCGGCATCAAGGTTCACCAGGATGCCGGGTATGGCGGCGGGGCGAAAGCCGTCCTTCCCGGCGTGGCGGCGCTAACGACGGTGGAGTACAACCACACGCAGATTCTGACCAAAGTGCGGACCACCGGGCCGGTGCGGATTTTCAAAAACGACATGCGGCTGGACATGATCGAAGCCGCGCGCATGGCCAAGGTGGACTACACGGTGCAGATGATGTACAACGAGCACCTGCGGCCGACGCACATCTTTGCGGGGGACATCGTGGAGGCGCACCACGCGGGCGTGCGCGTGGCGGCCAAGACCTTCTGCACGCCCACGCTGAAGGACGCCGACGTGGTGGTGGCCAACGCCTACCCGCAGAATTCGGAGGCCTACCACGGAGCGCGCTGGATCAATTATTCGGTGCGCGACGGGGGCACAGGCGTGCTGATCATCCAGCACCCGCTGGGCATCGACCCGGTGCACTTCCTCAACAACCGGCTGGCCGGGCTTTCCGGCGCCACGCAGTTCGACCTGAACGCGCGCCGCCTGCACGGCAGGATTCCGGGCGCGCAGAAGCAGGCGAACATGATCGTCTACTCGCAGTACCTGACGCGCAACATGCGGAACAACTACCACACCGGAACATTCTTCTGCGACAAGTGGGAGGACGTGGTGGCCAAAGTGCGCGAACTGCATCCCGGCACGCCGAAAGTGGCGGTCTATCCGTGCGCCGGATTCCAGCACCAGGAAGTCGAGCTGGACGGGTAAGGCTGACAGAGATTTCATATTCAACGCGGAGGCGCGGAGGACGCCGAGGGCTCGCGGAGGATTTTGGGTTGCTTCGCGTACCCTCCGCGCTCTCCGCGTCTCCGCGTTGAATCAGCACCACCGGCTTCCGTGTCCTTCGCAACCAACCGCGGGCGCGCACGATTGTCGTCCAAAACCCGCGGGCGCAATACTGGAATCAGTTCGTTCGTGGTGAGGGGAAATCGACGCAGTGGCGACGCTGGCTGAATTCATCCAACCGGAGGTGCTGCCGCGGCTGGCGGGAAAGGCCGTGGTGCGGGTGAGGGAAGGGCGGTTTCAGCGCTGGCTGTCGCTGGTGGCCGGGCTTTCGAGCGTGCTGAGCGGGCTCGAGGTCACTTACGAGCATTACCGCGGCAGCTACAGCCGCCGCATCATGTACACGCCGGTGATTTTGAGCACGGCGCTGCTGGCGGCGGGCATGGCCGGATTCCGCAGCCGCCGCGCGGCCCGCACCGTGCTGCCGGCGGTGGCGATTGTCACACTGGCCGATTCGGCGCTCGGATTTTATTTCCACATCCGCGGCATTCGGCGCAAGCCCGGAGGCTGGCGGCTCCCCGTGACCAACATGGTGATGGGCCCGCCCATATTCGCGCCGGTGCTGTTCGGCATCGCCGCATACCTGGGGCTGGTGGCGGCTTGCCTGCGGCGCGGCGGGGCGGCGGCCGAGCGCGGCATTCCCAAACCCGCGGTGCGCCGCCACTGGGCGCGCGCGCTGGCCGGAGGGCACGAGCGCATCGGCCGCGCGCAGGACGTTCGCGAAGGCGTGTTCCAGAAGCAGATGGCGCTGGCCGCGGCGCTTTCCTCGTTCCTCAGCGGATTCGAGGCGCTGTATTCGCACTACAAGAACAATTTTCGCTACAAGGCGCAGTGGAGCCCCATCATTGTGGCGCCGCTGCTCACGGCCGCCGGAATCGGAGCGGCGAAGAGCGTGCGGGTGGCGCACACGCTGCTGCCGGCGGCTTCGGCCGCGGCCATGATCGACGGCGGCATCGGCTTCGCGTATCATGCGCGCGGCGTGCTGCGGCGGCCCGGCGGAATGCGCATGCCGCTCTACAACATTATGTACGGCCCGCCGGTGTTCGCCCCGCTGCTGTTCGCGGCTTCGGGCTTTCTGGGGCTGCTGGCGAGCATTCTGCGGAGGCGGCGGTGAAAACGGAGGAACAGAACCATGTGGTGGACGGCCGGCCCACCGACGCGCGCACCGGCCGCCCCATCGGGCCTCTGGCGCAGCCCGGTTACTATCCCGGATACGACACACTCGGCCAGCAGAATTTCTGGGATGCGAAGACGCGCGCGGTGGTGCTGGACCGCGTCCACAACGTCCCGCCCATCCGGTTTTTCACTCCGGAGCAGGCGAAGCTGATGGAGGCCATCGCCGCCCGCATCGTCCCGCAGGACGACCGCGACCGCGAGCACCGCATTCCCATTGTGCCCAACATCGACAAGCGCCTCTACGAAGACCGGCAGGACGGCTACCGGCACGAAGACATGCCGCCCGACCGCGAGGCCTTTCAGCTTGGTCTGGAGGGGATTGAGCAGATCGCGCGCCATCTGCACCAGCGCGGCTTCACCGAGCTTGACCCGCGTGAACAGGACGCCCTGCTGCAGACGATCCACCACGGCAAGCCGCCGGCGGCGGAGGAGATCTGGAAGCGGCTGCCGGTGCACCGTTTCTGGATGCTGCTGGTGAAGGATTGCGTGGAGGTGTATTACGCGCACCCGTGGGCGTGGGACGAAATCGGATTTGGCGGGCCGGCCTATCCGCGCGGTTACATGCGCCTGGAAAACGGCGAGCCGGAGCCGTGGGAAGTGAAGGAGCGGCGGTACGAGTGGAAGGCGCCGGAATCCAGCCTCTCCGGCGAGTACGAGCCGATTTCCGGCACCATCGAGCACTACGCCACGCCGGGGCAGCAGGGGACGCATTGAAAGCACCGATCCTGGGCCCATTCGAACCGCCGGACGGCGAGCCGCACATGCTCGGCCCGATGCAGCGCATCACCACGCCCATGCGCCGCTTCGCCGACCACGAAGAAGTGGATTACGCCATCGTGGGCGTGGGCGCGGGCGGCGGCGTGCTGGCGCAGCGGCTGGCGCGCGCCGGGTTCCACGTGGTGGGCTTCGACGCCGGCCCGTTCTGGGACACCGAGCGCGACTGGGTCAGCGACGAGACGGCCGCGCACGATCTGTACTGGAATAATAAGCGCATCACCGGCGGCAACCATCCGCTGGCGCTCGGCAAGAACAACAGCGGGCAAGGGGTGGGCGGCAGCACGGTGCACTGGTCGGCGTTTACCCCGCGGCTACATCCCTCGGATTTTCGGATTCACACGCTGGACGGCGTGGGCGTGGACTGGCCCATCCGCTACGAAGACCTCAAGCCGTATTACGAATTGATGGAGCAGGAGATGCCGGTGGCCGGGCCCGCGTACTTCCCCTGGGGCGATCCGCACGGCTATCCGTACGCGCCGCATCCCGCGGGCGGCGTGGCCGATATTCTGGCGCGCGGCTGCACGAAGCTGGGGATTCGGGTGAGCGTGGGCGGTCCGGTGGCGATCCTCGAAGGGTCGCGCGGCGACCGTCCCCACTGCATCTACCGCGGCTTCTGCCACGAGGGCTGCAAGGTGGGCGCGAAAGCCAGCACGCTCATCACGCACGTGCCGGACGCCATCGCCAACGGCGCGGAGATCCGGGCGAATTCGATGGTGGGGCGCGTGCACCTGGGGCCGAACCGGCGCGTTACCGGCGTCAGCTATTTCGACCAGGAAGGGCGCGAGCACTTTCAAAAGGCGAAGGCGGTGATCGTGGCCGGCTATGCCATCGAGACGCCGCGCCTGCTGCTCAATTCCGCCTGCCCCGGTTTCGAAAACGGGCTGGCGAATTCCAGCGGCACGGTGGGCCGCTACCTGATGGCGCAGGCGGGCAACGTGATCATGGGCCGCTTCGACCAGCCGGTGCGCATGTACAAAGCGCCGCCCGCCAACGCCATGACCGAGGAGTTTTACGAAACCGATCCCAATCGCGATTTCGTGCGCGGCTTCGCCATTCAGACCGTGGCGCCGCTGCCCGTCGCCTTCGCCAAGCAGATGATGGTGGCCAAAGGCGCGTGGGGCTGGGGCATGCGCCGCGTGATGATGGACTACAATCACTGGGCCGCCATCGCGGTGATCGGCGAGATGCTGCCCAATGCCGAAAACCGGGTGGAACTGGCGGACGAAAAGGACGAGTTCGGCCTGCCGGTGGCCAAGGTGACTTTTAACCTGTACGACAACGACAAGAAGCTGATCAAATTCGCCAAGACAGAAATGCGAGGAGGTCATGCTGCGCGGCGGGCGGCAAGGACGTGGTGCAGGAGATCCGCTACGCCCACCTGGTGGGCGCGGCGCGCATGGGTGACGACCCGGAAACGTCGGTGGTGGACCGCTACGGCCGCACGCACGAAATCGCGAATCTGTTTGTTTGCGACGGCAGCATCCTGCCCACGCAGGGTTCGGCCAATCCCGGCCTGACCATGCAGGCGCTGGCCGCGCGCACCGCCGATTACCTGGTGCGCGAAGGCGAAGAGATTTTCCGCGACGGCCGGCGCAACCTGGAGCCGCCGCCGTTCCGCCCGGACATGGCCCCGCCCGACACCTTCGGCCACGGGGCGCCGAGGGTCCGGTAGTCGGGGAAGCGGTTCTGTTCGTAGGGCGGCGCTTCAGCGCGGCCGCGGCGGGCTTTCGCCCACCGCATGCCGGGCGAAAGCCCGGCCTGACGGCCGAAAAGGGCCGTCCTACAACGCTGGACGGTGTCCGGCTGGTCCGCGCCGCCGCTTACCCCGCGATCGCTTCCGCCAGATGCGGCTGGTAGATGCAGCGCGGGTCTTCGGCCAGGAAATCGCCGGTGAGCGCGTAGGCGCGCGAGCGCGAGCCGCCGCAGATCTTCTGGTATTCGCAGAGGCCGCACTTGCCGCCGCGCTGGGTGGTATCGCGCAGGGTCGGAACAGATCGCGAGTTGCGGTACACGTCCACCAGCGAATCGTCGCAGCACGTTGCCGCCGCTCACGGGCAGGAAGCCGCTGGGGAAAATCTCGCCGGTGTGGGAGACGAACACGAAGCCCTTGCCGTCGCTCACGCCGGCCGTGCGCCACGCCACGCCCTTGGCATTTTCGTTTTCGGTGACGCCGTGCTCGGCCTTGATGCGCTGCGCCACGTAGCGGCGGTAGTGCATGGCCTCGGTGGTCTTGATGCCGAAGGGCGCGGTCTTCGAGAGCTCGTACATGAACTCGAAGACCTGCTCGTATTCGGCGCGCATCGAGGTCGTCGTCTTCGAGCGCGCGGCCGGTCACGATCAGGAAGAACAGGCTCCACATCTTGGTCCGCACTTCCTTGGCGATCTCGGCCATCTCCGGCAGCCGGTCCATGTTGCGGCGCGTCACGGTGGTCTGGAACTGCGTGTCCAGGCCGATATCGCGCGCGTGCCGCAGGGCGAACATGGCGCGGTCAAACGTGCCGGGGATGCCGCGGAATTCGTCGTGCGATGGCGGCGTCCGGCCCGTCCAGGCTGATGGCCATGCGGGAGACGCCGGCTTCCTTGAAGCTTCTCGATCGCCTCGGCCGTCAGCAGCGGCGTGGCGCTGGGCGTCACGTTGGTGCGCAGGCCGATCTTCACCGCGTAGCGGACCAGGTCGAAGAGGTCCGGCCGCTTCAGCGGATCGCCGCCCGTAAAGACCATCAGCGGCTCGCCGAAGCGAGCGGATTTCGTCCAGCAGCCGGTAGCCCTGTTCGGTGGTCAGCTCGTGCGGATGGCGCTCGGACTGGGCGGAGGCGCGGCAATGCACGCAAGCCAGGTCGCAGGCCTGCGTGACTTCCCAGATCACCAGCATCGGGCGATTGATCGAAGTTCATAGATGAAACTCGGTTGCATTTAATATACCAAGATCCGGATGTTGGAAATTGTGGACTTATTCGACGGTTTTGGTCTGAAATGAGTCGAAAATTGGGGCATATGCCCCAGAGGGGCATGGAGTAGCCCCAACCTGGGAGGCGGTTGGGCGCACGGGCGGAAGCCGGCTGGGGGCGAGCCGGACGGGCGCGATTGCGCGGTGTATATGGCAGAGATATACTGAAGTTGGTGGCCGAGCATAAGAACCCTCTCTACGTTTGCACGGGGTTCGAGTGGGACGAGGCGAACGCACAGAAGAATTGGGAGCGGCATCGAGTCACCCCGGAAGAAGCCGAAGATGTTTTCTTTAGCGAGCCGCTGGTGGTTCGCGGCGACGTCCGCCATTCGAAGCAAGAGAAACGATACTACGCTCTTGGCCAGACGGGTAGCGGGACGGCGGCTGTTTATTGCATTCACCATCCGGGGCAACCTGCTGCGCGTCATCTCCGTTCGAGATATGAACCAAAGAGAAATGGAAGCCTATGCCAGTCTCGAAAAGAAAACCGGTGCCTGAGTTTCAGTCCGAGGACCAGGAACGTGAGTTCTGGGCCGAGCACGATTCCACGGAGTTTATCGACTGGAGCACCGCCCGGCCGGGCAGGTTTCCGAACCTGAAGCCGACCCTGCGGACGATCTCCTTGCGGCTTCCGGTTTCGATGATCGAAGATCTCAAGATTCTGGCGAACCAGCGGGATGTGCCCTACCAGTCCCTGCTGAAGGTTTTCCTCGCCGAGCGGCTCAAAAAGGAGCGGCGGCGGGCATCGTGAAGGCACCACCGGCCGGAAATCTTTCTTCATGCGCCCTGCGGCCGCGGACGTTCGTGGAGGATCATCCACGACGTGCCGAACTGGTCCCGGAGCATGGCAAAGCGGAAGGCGAAAAAGGTCTCCGCCATCGGCATGAAGATCTGGCCGCCATCGGAGAGCAGGGCATAAATGCGCTCGGCCTCCTCCGTGCTGTTGACGAGCAGGGAAAGATAGGCGCTGCGCATGGGTTGAAAGCGGTCCGGCGGAATGTCCGCCCCCATCAGGTCCGTCTCGCCGATGTTCATGCGGGCGTGGAGGATGGCGTCTTTCCAATCCGGTGGGACATTCTGCGCGTCCGGCTGCTGGCCATGGGTCATCATCATCGTGATTTTCCCGCCGAGATGTTGTTCGTAGAAACGGAATGCCTGGGCGCAGTTGCCGCCGTAGTTGAGGTACGTATACAGTTTCATCGTGGGACGCCTGATCCCAGAGTATACAGCCGGAGCAGCGGCCAGGCCATTCACCCCCACCCGCTACAATAAGGTTTCGTGACGCAACGGGGCTTATTCATCACTTTCGAGGGCATGGACGGCTCCGGGAAGACCACCCAGATGCATCGCCTGGCCGCGCGCCTGCGCGCCATGGGCCGGACGGTGCTCGAAACCGCCGAGCCGGGCGGCCCGCCCATCGCCACGCAGATCCGGCGCATCCTGCTCGATGCGGCCAATGCAGGAGCTCAGCCCCACGACCGAGCTGCTGCTCTATTTCGCCTCGCGCGCGCAGAACGTGGACGAGTGGATCCTGCCGGCGCTGGCGCGCGGCGAGATCGTGCTCTCCGACCGCTTCACCGATTCCTCGCTGGTCTACCAGGGCTGCGGGCGCGGGCTGGGCGCGGAGACGGTGATGGCGCTCGACCGCATCGCCTGCCGCGGGCTGAAGCCGGATCTCACCCTCCTGGTGGATGTGGACGCCGAGGCCAGCCTGGCGCGGGCCCGCGCCCGCAACGCCGCCGAGCCGCACTGCGAAACCCGCATGGACGACCAGTCGCTCGAATTCCACCGCAAGGCGTACGACGCTTATCACGCGCTGGCGGCGGCCGAGCCGGAGCGCGTGAAGGTGATCGACGGGCGCACGGGGATCGATGAAATCGAGCGCGAGATCTGGAAGGTGGTGAGCGCGCTATGTTTGAGAATTTCTGGGGCAACGCGCACGTCACCGAGGCGCTCGAACAGATGCTGGCGCAGGACCGGCTGGCGCAGACGCTGCTGTTCTCCGGGCCGGAGGGCGTGGGCAAGGCCACGCTGGCCCGCCGCCTGGGCGCGCGCCTGCTGGGCCACGCGGAGCAGATCGAGCAGCGACGACCTCAGCCTGGAAGCACAACCTCGAGATCGTCGCGGACCGCGAAAAATGGCCGGCCGAGAAGCGCAACGAAGATCCGCTGTTCTTCGCCACCCATCCCGATTTCGTCACCTTCGCGCCCGGACGGCCCGCTGCGCCAGATCTCCATCCCGCAGACGCGCCTGCTCAAGGAGCGCGCGCCCTACCTGCCGCACCACGGCAGCCGCCGCGTCTTCCTGATCGACCACGTGGACCGCGCCAACGAGCAGGCCGCCAATTCGCTGCTGAAGACGCTGGAGGAGCCGCCGCCGCACCTGGTGCTGATCATGACCGCGGAGAACGCCTACGACCTGCTGCCCACCATCCGCTCGCGCGCCGTGCCGTTCCATTTCGCGCCGCTCGGGCGCGAGGAAATGGAGGCATTCGTGCGCGCCCGCGGTCTGGACCAGCCGGAGCGGCGCATGGCGCTGGCGGCGGGCAGCCCGGGGCTGGCGGTTTCGCTCGACCTGGAAACCTACGACAAGCGCCGCGCCGCCATGCTGGCGCTGCTGAAGGTGGCGGCGGGCGCGGCGCCGTTCAGCCAGTGGGTGCCGGTTTCCGAAGCCATCGGCCGCAGCAGAGAGCGAGAAGCTGGAGCTGTATCTGAAGGTGCTCTACGAACTGCTGCGCGACGTCCTGCTGCTGCACGAAGGCACGGGCGAAATCCGCAACCAGGATATCCGGCGGGAACTGGAAGCCGTGGCCGCCAAAGTGGAGTTCGCCTGGCTGCGCCGCGCGGTGGCGAAAGTGGACGAGATTGCGGGGCTGGTGCGACGGAACATTCAGAAGCAGATCGCCCTCGATGCGTTGATCGTGGAGCTGCGATCGTAGGCCCCCAATCCCTCGCGGTCGCGATTCCGAACCTGTTGCCGATTCTCGAAACCGCGGCATATCCCGTAGCGCCGCCTTCCAGGCGGCCATGCCGGCATCCATGCCGGCATACCGCGCTCGCAGCCGCACCCCGCAAGAAGAGCGGCGCCCGCCGTCCGTCGGCCGGCAACGGTGGATGCATGCTCCGGTGACCCATGCCGGCAAGGATGCCGGCAAGGCAAGCTGGAAGCTTGCACTACGAGCGGAGCGCGTTACTGAATTGGCGAAAAGGGCGCCGGCTGCAGCAGAACCTGGCTGGTGGCCGCTACGATCTGGCCGCCGTGCGTGACCGAGTCTTCACGGGCTTTGAGCCAGTCCGGGTTGGACAGAAACGCCGCCCACGCCTTTTCCCGCTCCGCCAGGCTCGCGAACGGGATCAGGTACGTGAGGTTCGGCATGTTCGGCCCCGCCAGCGTGTCCGCGTACAGAATCGGAAAAATGCCGGAGCGGTGAAAGACTCCGATTTCCGGTCCGGCGAAGCGCTGGTGCAAATAGCCCAGCTGCCGCTCGGTGGGCGAATGGTAAACACGCAGCTCGAAAAGGCGCGGCGTTTTCGGCTTCTCCGCCAGGGCCACCACCTCAGGCGAGAAATCGGTGGCGCGCAGCAGCACGCGGTCCGCGGAATCGTACGGCGGCTCGGAGCCCTGCTCCATCTTTTCGAGCGCCGCCTGGTACCCGGCGTCGGCGCGCAGGCGGCGGTCGGCCGCTTCCATTTCTTCCAGGCTGCCGAAGCCCTGGAGCACCAGCGTCATGGGCACGTGCGGCCCGAGGACGGTGGTGAACACGCCCGCGGCCCGGGTGTTCTTCACCACCAGGGGCATTTGCGAGGAGAGGAATTCGCCGATGCGCGCTCCCTGGCTGCCCTGGCGGAAATAGAGATAATCGAGGCGGTAGATGGCCGTCCGGCCGCCCGATTGCGCGCTGCCCAGCCCCGCGGCCGCCGCCGCCCCGCCCATCGTCTGCGCAAACATCCGCCGGTTCATGTTGCCTCCCGTGAAACCTCGATTGTACAACCAGGTTTCCCGGGTAGGCGCATCGGCCTTTCGGCCGGCAGTGTTTCGTGCAGACGTGCGGGCGGGACTTGGTTACACGCTGGCCACCGCGCACGGCGCTTCGCGGATGATGGCGTAGGCGTTCGCCCGCAGACGGCCCAGCACGCCGCCATCCTGGCCGCGGCCGATTACCAGCACGTCAGCCCTGGTGTCCCGCACCGCACCGCTAACCGCCGCGGCCACTTCGCCGGTCAACACCCGGCCCTCGGCCCGAATCTCGAGCTTGCGAAACAGTTCGTCCATGCATTCCGCCGCCCGCCGCGTCATCTGCCCACGCCACTGCGGATCGAAATAAAACGGACCCACGCTGGCATTGGAAACCCCGATGGCGTGCAGCACGGTCAACTCCGCTTCGAATTCCGCGGCCAGCCCCGCGGCCCACTCCAGCACCGTCCGGCTGTGCGGCCCCAGGTCCACGGCGCAAGCCACCCGGCGCACGGCGAAGCTTTCCCACTGCGGCGCCTGCTCCAGGTGCGGACCGGTCCACACCGGACAGTTGACGTCATGCAGGACCTTGGCCGCCACCGAGCCCAGCAGGAAGCGGCGGAACGGTCCGTAGGCGTGGGTCGGCATGACAATCAAATCCACTTTGGCCGCATGCGCGTACTCCACGATGCGGCGCGCCGGGTCGCCTTCCATCACCATCCGGCAGACGTTGATTCCCGGCGGCGTATCTCCGGGAAACCGGTCCAGTTCGGCCTTCCCGTACGCCATCCTCTCTTCCGGCAAGTCCGGAAGGGCATAATAGGCGGACACCTCTCCGGCGCCGCCGTACACGGCAGGCATGCGCGGGAGCACGTGCAGCATCACCAGTTGCGCGCTGTAGCGGCTCGCCAGCGCCTCCGCCTGGCGGGCCGCACCCCGACACCGTTCCGAAAATTCCACCGGCAGCAGAATTTTCGACATACTCATCTTTGCGCTCATGGCTGTCCCCTTTCGGGTTGCGGCCAGCCCGGGGCGGCTTACCAGCCGCGCTCGAAAGTCGCTTCGCGGGCCAGCGCCACCACCCGCGGCTCGGCCAGCCGCCGGTATTCCGCCGTGGTCATGTGGACCTCGTCGTGGTGGGTTCCGGCATTGAACGCGATCGTGTCCTGGCCGGCCAGGCTGCTGTCCAGGTACACCGGCATGCCGTACAGGCTGCCGATGGGGGGCATCGCGCCCAGTTCGCAATCGGGGAAAAGCTCGCCCAGCTCCGTCTCCGTCGCCAAACGCGCCTGGGTCACGCCCAGCGCGGTCCGCACTTCATGCAAATCCACCAGCCGGTTGGCGCCCACCACGATGATATAAGGCGCGCCGTCGCCGAACACCACCACCGTTTTGGCCACCTCCCGCGGAGCCATGTGCTCCGCAGACGCCACCTCGCGCGCCGTAAATGCATTGGGATGAGTGGTAATGGTGAAGTCCGCCTGGTGGGAATCCAGGAAACTAAGCAGTCTTTCGGAAAGCGGCATAAACACCTCCGCTGCCCGAATTATACGCCCAAATTCCGGATACCGATACCCGGTTTCGGACGGATTGAGCCGGACGCCGAAGGAGTCTGCCCGGCCTAACCTTAGGCGGGTTTGCGCGAAAAGCCGTGGTCCGCCCCACGGGATAAAAGCGGACGGTGGAAGGGGCCGTGCTGTTTTCGTTGTGTGGCGCAGCATCGAACCGAATGGGCGGAGCAGATCTCCGAAGACGAGTGGAAGGTCTATGGTGACGTGATCGGGCGGGCGCAGGCGCGCGGCATCCCGTTCGCGCTGGGCGGGGCCTTCGCGGTGGCCAGCTACACGGGGCGCTGGCGCGACACCAAAGACCTGGACGTCTACGTTCTGCCGGAGCATCGGGGAGAGATGCTGGAGGTGCTGTCGGCCTACGGGCTGGAAGATTACCATTCCAAAGCACCGTACGACCGCTGGTGGATCTACCGCTCTTTTCGCGGCGACGTCATCGTGGACGTGATCTGGGCCATGGCGAATCACCGGGCTCACATCGACAAGCTGTGGATGTCGGGACCGGAGATCGAGCTGCGCGGCCGCCAAGTACGGGTTTTGCCTCCGGAAGCGATGATTTGGGACAAGCTGTACATCATGCAGCGCGACCGCTGCGACTGGTCGGATGTGCTGAACCTGCTGTACGCAGCCGCGGACGAAGTGCAATGGGAATACCTGGTGCGCCGCATGGGCGAGGACACCCCGCTGCTGGCGGGCGCGCTTTCGGTGTTCCGCTGGATTTCACCCGGCCGCGCGCGCCAGTTGCCGGCATGGCTGTGGCGCGAGCTGGGGCTGTCGGAGCCCGGACCCGAAACCGAGGACGTGATCAAGCGGCGCACGGACCTGCTGGACCGACGGCCCTGGTATGTGCCGGACCTGCAGCGAATGGCGCCGGCGGCATAAGAGGGCAGCATGTGGATCGGAAGCATGAATCACCCCGGCCGGGACGTGCTCGAGGAAATCGAGTGGATGGCGGGCCTGGGGCTGGAGTTCATAGACCTGACGCTGGAACCGCCGGCGGCGGCATCGTGGCGGGTGAATCCGCACGCCATTCGCGAGTCGCTGGAGAGGCACGGCCTGCGGGTGGTGGGGCACACCGCGTATTACCTGCCCATGGCCAGCGCCTTCGAAGAAGTGCGGCGCGCCTCGGTATGCGAGCTGCGGCGCTGCCTGGAGGCGTTTGCCATCGTGGGCGCGCGCTGGATGAATCTGCACGCTGACCGCAACATCCCCATGCACCCCCGCCAGTTCGTCATCGAGCAGAACATCCGCACGGTGCAGGAGCTGCTGCCGGATGCGCGGCGCCTGGGCGTGGGGCTGATGGTGGAGAACCTGCCCGGCGATTACAACACCGCCGCGCAGTTGGGCGAGCTGCTCGACCCGCTGCCGGAGCTTGGTTTGCACCTGGATATCGGGCACGCCAACCTGCGGGAGCCGGTCAACACCACCGAGGAGATACTGGCGGCTTACGGCTCGCGCCTGCGCCACGTGCACCTGCACGACAACCGCGGCGGCCAGGCGGACCTGCACCTGCCGCTGGGCGTGGGAGACGTGGATGTGCGGCGGGCGATTCGCGCGCTGAAGCGCTGTGGGTACGACGGGACGATCACGCTCGAAGTTTTCACGCCGGACCGCCATTTTCTGGCGTATAGCCGTGACGTGCTGCGGCGCATGTGGGAAGAGGAAGTGTAGCGCCAGGCGGGCGCCCGGCCTCGTCCTGTTACCTGACCGCGAGATTCGCTTCTATTGAAAAACCGCTTGCTGACGCGCGCGGCTCCGAACAGAGCCGCGACTGTCAGGGAGCGGTCCCTCCGAGACGAAACCAACTTCTCGTTAAAGGCACTAGCGGGCTTCGATCTGCCATTCGGTGAAGGGGGAGCGGGCTCCGCGGATGCGGATGTTCAGGCAGTAGGGGACCGACGAGGCGAAGGCGCGTTCCACGGCGGGGCGCACCTGGTCCAGGCGTTCGACCGTTTCGCCGGCGCCGCCGAAGGCCTGCATCACCATGTCGTAGCGGGCGGGCTGTAATTCGCAGGCGATGGTTTCGGGCGTGCCGGCGGAGAACGATTGCAGCTCGCGCTCCAGGCCCCAGCCGGCGTCATTGCCGACGATCACCACCAGCGGCAGCTTGTGCCGTACGGCGGAATCCATTTCGGCCAGATAAAAGCCGAGCGCACCATCGCCGGTGATGGCCGCCACGGGCCGATGCGGATGGGCGAGCTTGAGCGCCAGGGCATTGGGGAGAGAGGAGCCGATGGCGCCCAGCGGACCGAGGCGCAGCCAGCCGCCGGGGTGGCGCGCGGGCAGGATGGCGCGGCCCCAGTGGACGAAATCGCCGCCGTCCCAGGAATAGAGCACATCGCGAGGCAGGGTGGAGCGGAGCTCGCGGAAAAGCGCGGCGGGGTGAAGCGGGGCATCCGCATCGCTGCCCGCATCGGTGCCCGCGCCGGCGAGTTTCGCTTCCCACTCGCAGCGCAGGGAGCGGACGCGGTCGAGCCAGGGCTGGGGCGTCCAGGGAGCGGGGCCGGCGGCTTCGGTGAGAGCTTCCAGAGCGGCGCAGGCATCGGCGTGGATGGGCATGTCCACGGCGCGGTTGAGCCCGAACTCCTCTTCGTGGACGTCGATCTGGAGGAAGCGCGCACCGGGGGCGAAGAGGCGCGGTCCGCCCATGGCGAGGCGATAGTCGATGCGCTTGCCGATGACGAGGACCACGTCGGCTTCGCGAAGCGCGGTGGCGGCGGCGCGGTTGAGAGCGGGGTCGGCGTAGCCCATCGCCAGCGGATGCTCGTCGGAGACGGCGCCGCGGGCGAAGGTGATGGTGTAGAGCGGAATTGACGTGCGCTCGATGAAATGGCGCAGCGCGTCTTCGGCGCGCGACCACCAGACGCCCGAGCCGGCGATGGCCACCGGCCGGGCGGCGGCGCGCAGCAGGGCGATGGCCCGGGAGAGCGTTTCGGGAGGAGCTTGGGGAGCGGGCGTGCCTTCGCCGCGGGGGCCGGCCGGAAGATCCGCCCCACTGGATTCGCGGAAGACGTCTACCGGGATGGTGAGATGGACGGCGCCTTTGCGGCCGGCATCGGCGATTTGATACGCGCGCCGGAGATAAAACGGAATCTGCGCCGCGGCGGGAGGCTCGGCGGACCACTTGACCACGGGACGCGCCATGCCGGGCTGGTCGATATCCTGAAACGACTGGCGGCCGGCGAGCGCGCGGGCGCGGGCTCCGCTGACCGCGATGAGAGGACTGCCGCGAGTTGCGCGGTGGCGATGCCGGTGAGGGAGTTGGTATGGCCGGGGCCGCCGGTGACCAGCGAAAGCGCGGGGCGGCGGTGAATGCGCGCCCAGGCGTCGGCGGCATGGGCGACGGCCGATTCGTGGCGGAGGTCCAGGATGCGGATGCCGGCGCGGGCGGCCGGCGGGAGGACTTCGTTGAGGTGATCGCCGACCAGCGTAAAGATGGTGTCGATTCCCAATTGCACGGCGGATGCGACGAACAGTTCAGCGCCTGTGGGCATAGAAACGCCATGCTACTACACGCCCGGGTAAGTTTGGCACTTTTTCGGAGCGGGCCGGTGGGCTAGAATCGGGGAGGTGGCGCAAGAAAGAATAGTGGTGACGGGCGGAGCCGGGTATATCGGCTCCCATACCGTGCGTCTGCTCGTGGACCAGGGCTACGACGTGGCGGTGATCGACGACCTTTCCAAGGGCTTCGCGCACAATGTGCCGGCGGGGCGGCTGAACCGGCTGAATTTGTGCCAGACGGACGCGGTGACGGAAGTTCTGCGGCGGGAGCAGCCGGGGGCGGTGATTCACTTCGCCGCGTTCATCGCGGTGGGCGAATCCATGCGCGAGCCGGGGCGGTACTTCCAGAACAACGTGTGCGGCTCGCTTTCGCTGCTGGAAGCGATGGCGCGGGCGGGGGTGCGGCACATGGTTTTCTCATCGACCGCGGCGGTGTACGGGACGCCCGAAACCACGCCGATTCCGGAAACGGCGCCCATCCGGCCCGTGAACCCATACGGCGAATCGAAGGTGATGGTGGAAAAGCTGCTGGAGTGGTACGACCAGATCCATCGGCTGACCAATGTGCGGCTGCGGTATTTCAACGCGTCGGGGGCGGACCCGGAAGGGCGGCTGGGCGAGGAGCACGAGCCGGAGACGCACCTGATCCCGCTGCTGCTGCGGGCGGTGCAGACGGCGAAGCCGGTGACGATTTTCGGCGACGATTACCCAACGCCCGACGGCACCTGCATCCGCGATTACATCCACGTGAACGACCTGGCGCAGGCGCACATTCTGGCGGTGGAATACCTGCTGGGCGGGGGAGCGTCGCAAGCGTTCAATGTGGGCACGGGAACCGGCCACACGGTGATGGAGGTGGTGCGGGCGGTGGAAGAAGTCACCGGGCAGAAGGTGCCGTACACGGTGGGGCCGCGGCGGGAAGGCGATCCGCCGGCGCTGGTGGCGGCGTCCGACAAGCTGCGCGAAAAGCTGGCGTGGAAACCGAGGTATACGGAGCTGCGCGAGATTGTGCAGCACGCCTGGAATTTCAGCAAGCGGGCGGCGGCGGCGCGGTAAAGTCCCCGGCCCCCGGCCCCTACTCCGCTGGCATAAGCTGGTAAGGTATGCCCAGCGGTAGACATCTGCTCCAGATCCCCGGCCCCACCAACATCCCCGATCGCGTCCTTCGCGCCATCGGCAGTCCCATCATCGACCACCGCAGCCCGGATGCGGCGCAACTGGTTCACGCCTGCCTGGAGGGAATGCAGGCCATCTTCCGCACCAGCGACCCGGTAATCATCTACGCTTCTTCCGGAACCGGCGCCTGGGAAGCCGCCCTCGTCAACACCCTCAATCCGGGCGACCGGGTGCTGGCTTATGAAACCGGCCAGTTCGGTACGCAATGGGCCGGCGTGGCCGGCAACCTCGGGCTGCGCGCCGACCTGGTCCCCGGCGACTGGCGCCACGGCGTGGACGCCGGAGCCATCGCCGACCGGCTGGCCGCCGACCGCCAGCACGAAATCCGCGCCGTCCTGGTGCTGCACAACGAAACCTCCACCGGCATCACCAGCGACATTCCTTCCATCCGCCGCGCCATCGATAGCGCCCGCCACCCCGCCCTGCTGATGGTGGACACTATCTCTTCCCTGGCTTCCATCGACTACCGCCACAGCGAGTGGGGCGTGGACGTCTCGGTGGGCGCGTCGCAAAAGGGCTTGATGCTGCCGCCCGGGCTCGGCATCAACGCCATCAGCCAAAAGGCGCTGGAGGCATCGCGTTCCTCCCGCTTCCCCAAAAATTACTGGCGATGGCAGGAGATCCTGGAGTGGAATCCGAAGGGATTCTACCCCTACACTCCCCCCACTGCTCTACTTTACGGCCTGCGCGAATCCCTCGCCATGCTGCGGGAGGAGGGATTGGAAAATGTTTTAAGCCGCCACGCGCGCCTGGCCGAAGCCACCCGCCGCGCGGTGTGCGGATGGGGCCTGGAATTCCAGGCCGAAAATCCCGCCGAGCGCAGCAATTCCGTGACTGCCATCCGCATGCCGGAGGGCCACAGCGAGCCGGACTTTCGCGCCCTGGTGCGCGAGCGGTTCAACATGTCGCTGGGCGCGGGGCTGGGCAAGGTGGCGGGCAAGCTTTTCCGCATCGGCCACCTGGGCGATTTCAACGACCTCATGCTCGCCGGAACCCTGGCCGGCGTGGAAATGGGAATGACCTTGGCCGGCATCCCGCACCAGAAAGGCGGCGTGACCGCCGCTATGGATTACCTCACCCAATCGTCCGCCGCCATCGCGCAAGCCTGAGGCGTGCATTCAACGCGGAGCCGCGGAGGACGCCGAGATTCCGCGGAGGACAATTTCATGCGGACTTCTTCCGCGCGACCTCCGCGTCTTCGTATTGAGGGCCGAATCCCTACAGATGATGCCTTCCCACCACGGACGCCTTACCCAGCACGTGCCCGTCCATCGCTTTTACCACCGCGTCGCGCGTGGCATCCGGCCCCAGATCGAGCTTCGTGTCGAGCGCGTACAGCTCGAAAATGTAATGGTGCAAGGGTCCCGCCGCCGGCGCCCCCGGGCCGCGATATCCCACCACGTTCCGGTTCTTCACCTGAATCGTCCCGTCCGGCAGCGTCGGCTGGTTGGGCACGCCTTCGGGCAGACCGCGCGCGTCGCCCGGAATGTTGAACGCCAGCCAGTGCAGAAAATCCTCCGTGTGCCGCTGCAGCGCCACGTCCGTGTCGTGCACCAGCAGCACGAAGCTGGCGGTGTTCGGCGGGACGTGGGTCCAATCCAGTTTCGGCGAAACCGCGTGCGGGTCGGACCCGGTATACCGGGACGGAATTACCGCCCCGTCCTCGAACGCCGTCGTGGTCAAGGTCAAACCCGGTCCGCTCGGCCCCTTCCTTCCCCCGCCCTGGGCCAAGGCCAGGCTGGCCATCGCAAGACCGCATAAGAACAGCTTCTTCATTTTTCCCTCCCTGGTTTTTGAGTGCAGTAGAGGATTTTATCAGTTGGGAGCGCGTGTTTGCGCGCCTGGTGCGCGAGTTGCGGGCAGGCGAAACCGCCTGCCCCACATTGCTACGGAATCACGATCCCGCGCGCGTCCAGCAGTTCGCCGGTCTGCGTGTGCAGATTCAGGATGCTCTTGCGCAAGGCGATCTGGTTGTTCACCACGTTGAGCTCCGCGGAGGCCAGCGTCTGCTGCGCCAGAATCACGTTCTGGTTGGTCTCGGTGCCGAGCTGGTATTTCTGGTTTTCCGCGTCCAGGTTCAGCTTGGCGAAATCGCGCTCCACAATGGAAAGCTTCAGCTGCTCCTTGGCCCCTTCCACGGCCGTCACGTCGGTAAGAACCTGCAGGCGGATATTCTGCTGCTGGTTGCGCTCGGCCAGCGCGTCCAGCTTTTTCTGCACCACCGCGTGCCCAGGTCGGCGGAAGCGGATCGGGAGCGGATGGGGAGGGTCAGGTTGAGCCCCGCCTGGTAGGTGGGGTAGCCGAAACCGAACATCTGCGAGAGCGCGTCCGCCACGCCGCCGGGAATCGGGCGGGGCCACCGTGCCGTTGGCGAGGATGGTGGAGCTGCTCGGATAAAAAATACCGCCCTGGCCCTGCGAACTGTAAGCGGCGCTGAAGACCAGATTCGGCAGAAGGCCGTTGCGGGCGGATTGAACGCCGAGATCGTCATAGGCGATCTTCTCCACCGCTTGCTTTTCCGCCGGATTCATAGCCAGCGCTTTGTGCACCTCATGCTTCTTTGTCCAGGACCAGGGATTCGGTGGAACCGGGGTCGGCGCGGCTCGGTAAGCGACGATGGGAAGATTGCGGAGCGAGGGGTCGAGATCGACGCCAATCTGGTGGCGCAGGGCGTCCTCGGCTTGCATGAGCGCGTATTTGGCCTGCGAAACCGTCAGTTCGGCGGCGGCCAGGTTGGCCTTGCGGGTTGAAGATATCGAGCGGCGAAAGCGCGCCCAGGTCCAGCTGCTGCTGCATGAATTTCAGATAGGCCGCTGGAGATATCCCGCGCCTGCACGTCCACGTGCAGGGTTTCGCGCGCCGAAATCACGTTCCAATACGCCGTTTCGGCGTTATTGAGCAGGGTCAGGATCTGGCTGCGCATGGCGTAATCGGAGACCTTGTAATTGCTCTGCGCCATCATCAGGGGCAGCCGGTTGAGGTAGCGGCTGCGATTGCGGATCAGCGGCTGGGAAACGGCGAAGCTGCAGGCCGGTGGTAATGGAAGGGTTGTAGGTGAGCGTAGGAATTGGTCCCGGACGTTTTCGAGCCCGAAAACTGGACCGAATAGCTGGTGCCGGTATCCAGGGTCTGGGAATAGCTCAGGCTGTAGGGCTGGGTGAGGCACTTGGTGACACCGCCGTCGACGGCAGAGAGCGCGCTGGAGGACAGGCCGGTAGTCCGGGTGGTGCTAAAAGGATGTCCTGGCGGTGGGGTCCCAGAAGCCGAAGACGCTCATGATGCCGTACCTGGGAATTTCCAGGCTGACGAACTGCACCTGGATATCGGTGTTGTTGGCCATCACCAGCTCCAGAAAATGCTTGAGCGAGAGCTCCAGTTTGCCGTCCGCCACGAAATCCTTGAGCTTGACGGGCGTCCTTCAGCTCGACCTTGGTCTGCGACCGGCTGAAGGTCTCGCGGAAATAGCTCGGGCTTGGGGAAAGACGTCAATTGGGCCGAGGCGGCGGCCGCCAGGAGGATGCCGGTAACAAGAGTTCGTAACAGCATAGATCTACTCGTAACGAATGGCCTCGATGGGATCCAGCTTGGCGGCCTGCACCGCCGGATAAATGCCGAACAACAGTCCGATAAATACCGAGACGCCGAAGGCCACCGCGATGGAGGAAGTGGTCACCAGCGTCGACCAGCCGGCGGCCGAGGCGATGATCTTGGACAGCGTGAAGCCGAAGCCGATGCCGATCAGACCGCCGGCGATGGAGATCAGCACGGCTTCCGTGAGGAACTGACGCACGATATCGGCCTGCCGTGCACCGATGGCGCGGCGGATGCCGATTTCGCGGGTCCGCTCGAGCACCGTGGCCAGCATGATGTTCATGATGCCGATGCCGCCCACCAGCAGCGAAATGCCGGCGATGCAGATCATGACGATGTTGAAAATCATCTGCGTCTGCTTGCGCTGTTCGAGCAGCCCGGCGGGCACGATGACGGTGAAATCGCCCGCGTCCTTGTGGGTGGCGGCCAGGATGGCGCGCACCACGTTGGAGGTCTCGATGGAATCGATGTTGGGCCCGACCTTCATGTAGATGCCGTCGATCTCGTCCTTCAGGTAGCTGGTGTTGTCTTCGAACCGCCGCATCACGGTGTTGAGCGGGGCGATGATCAGGTTGTTGCGGTTGGCGGCCTGCGCGCCTTCCACGTCCGCATCGCCGCGACGCCTGCGGCGTCAGCACGCCGATCACCTGCAGCCACGTGTCGTTGACTTTGACGTACTTGCCGACCGCGTCGTCATAGCCCAGCAGGTTGACCTTGGCGCTCTCGCCCAGCACGCAGACCGGCGCCGAACTCTGGTTTTCCTCCTCGGTGAAGAAGCGGCCCGTCGACCAGCTTCAGGCTGTTGATCTCCACGAAATTGGGCAGCACGCCGATCAGCTGGGGCGGCTCCTGCGTGGTTTTGGGCAGCAGCTTCTGCGGCTTGAACTGCTTGCGCGGCGTGATGGCCACCAGGCCCGGAGACGTTCTCGGAGATGGCGCGGAAGTCGCGGAAGCTCAGGCCCGGGGAAATGGCGCGCACCGGTCTGCAGCTCATTGCGGTCCACGGCTTCGTGCGCCTCCACGATGATGTTGTTGACGCCCAGCTGGTCGATGAAGCTCATCATCTCCTTCTGCGCGCCGGCGGTGATGGAGAGCATGGCCACCACCGCGCCCACGCCGAAGATCATGCCGAGCATGGTCAGCAGGCTGCGCAGTTTGTGCGCGAAGAGGCTGGCCAGCCCCATCTTCAGTTCGGGAAGAATGCTGCGAGCCGATCATATTACTTGCCTCCCGGCATGGCGCTCATAGGCCCGCGACCACCGGATTTCTTCTCGTCCCTTGCTTTCGTCCGGCTTTTGCCGCGGTGGGATCGGACAGCGCGACGGATTTCGCCGGGTTGCACGCCGCCCGCCAGCACCATCATGGATTCGCTCTGCTTGCGCAGCTGCACTTCCCGCGGCTGGAACCGGCCGTTCTTCTGCTGCACGAAGACGAGTGTACTTGCCGTTCTTGTGGAAGACCGCCTGCGCGGGGACGTGCAGCGCATTGGGGATCTTCTCCACCACGATCTCGACGTCGGCCAGCAGGCCGGGCCGCAGCAGCGCCTGCACCTGCGAATCCTCCTCGGGCGGCAGCGGCAGCGTGGCGTTCTTGCGGTCCTCGTCGGAGAACGGCGAAGTTGGCGCGAGGGCTGCAACACCTGCAGCGGATTGGCCAGCGCCAGGGGGTTGGCGACGCGGCGCCATTGGGATCCACGGGCGGCAGCTTTGCGCGCATTCGCCGCGGCGGTGGCCATGATGCGCTCGACATCCGCCGGCTTCATCCCCAGCCGAGGCCAGCAGCTGCCGCATGTCGATGGAGAAAATCACGTCGAATTTCTTGGAAGGGTCGCCCGAAAAAACGTCCGCCGTGGCGGTGCCGCTCATCATCTTGATGCGGCCGTGGAAGTGCTTGTCGGGGATGGCATCCAGCTGCAGGAGGGCGTCCTGGCCCTCGCGCAGGTTGGCGCGGTCGAGCTCGCCGACCTTGGTCCAGACTTCCAGCTCGGAAAGATCCAGGATGTCGGCCACCGGCATGCCCGGCTGCAGCGTGTCGCCTTCCCGGATATCCGGCATCTGCTGGCCGAAATTGAAGAAGCCGGCGCGGTTCTGCTTGATCGAAACCAGGCCCGTGATGGGGGCGAGCGACTTGGTCTGCGCGATGCGGTCCTCCTCGCGCGCCACGTCGATCAGGACGCGGTTGCGCTGCTCGTTGAGCACGGCGATCTGCGAATCGGCCTGCGCCTGCCGCATGGCGATGTCGGCTTCGAGCTGTTTCAGCGCGCGCTTGCTCTCCTCCAGGGTGAGAATGTTCTTCTTGGCGTCGATGGCGTCGAGAATGGGGTTGCGCTGCACGTCCAGCTCGGCGCGGCGCACGTCGTAGCGCGTCTTGAGCAGCGTCACGCGCGTCCTCGCTCTGGTGCACCGCCAGGTTGGCCTTGGCCATCTTGATCTGTTCGTCCACCGATTCGAGCGAGAGCTGCGCCTCTTCGAGCGCCGCCTGGCGCTCGGAATCGTCGTATTCGATGACCAGGTCTTTTTCCTTGGCCAGCGCTCCCATGCGGCGCCAGGCTGGTGACCTGCACCGTGCCGTTCAGGTTGGGAGCGATCAGAGCGTGACGGAGCGGACCGCGTGCAGTTCCCCGCGGGTGAAGGCGCGGATGACCACGTCGCCGCGCTGCACCCTGGTCACGGGGATGCCGGTCTGCTTTGCCGGCATCATGCTTGTAGTAGCGGTAGCCATACCAGCCCGCCGCCGCCAGCATCGCCAGCCAGAACAAACGATAGATGGCCTTTTTCATGGCTGATGCGGCCGCCTTTCGTAGCGCAGGCTTCACAGCTTGCCGCTGACCGGCTCCGAAGCCGGCATTCTGCGGTGCGGATCAGCGGCCGGATAGTTACCGGTTCTTCCGCATGTCAGAGCTTCTTCTTCGGCCCGCTTGGCCGCTTCGGCCGGATCTTCCAGCGTCACGATCTCGCCTTCTTTCAGCCCGCCCAGCACGATGATGTCGTCGTCGTTGCGCCGCCCCACCTGGATCTGGCGCGAGCACGAAATTCTTGCCCGATCTGCACGTAGACCGCCGGCTTGCCGTCCTTGCGAAAGCTGGCGCGCAGCGGGATCAGCAGCATGTTGGGCTCGCGCTCGATGATGATTTCGGCCGAAGCGCTCATGCCGGGCCGCAGCCGGTCGTCGCGATTCTTGAGCGTGGCGCGCGCGGGGAAGGTCTTCTCCGGCGTCGCGCCGCCGCGCCAGACCAGGTTGGCGATGGGGCTGATGAAGTCGATGGTCGGCGTTGAAACTCGTTGTCCGGAATGGCGTCCACCACCAGCGCACCGGCTGGCCGAGCTGCAGCTTGCCGCGATCCACTTCTTCCAGGTTGATGTTGACGTAGAGCTGCGAAAGGTCCGGGATCTCCGCGATTTCGGCGCCCGGTCCACACGTTGTCGCCTTCCTTGAACGGCGGCGTGGATTGCCCGAACGTGCCCTGCGAGCGGAAATTGGGAAGCAGCGTCACCAGGCCGTCGCTGGGCGCGCGCAGCTGCATCATCGCCAGGTAATCCTTGGCCAGCTGCAGATCGCGCACGGCCTTGTCCTTGCGCTGGCCCAGCCGGTTCAGGTCGGCTTCATGTCCCGCCTGGTGCGCGTTGATGGTGGCCTTCACCTGCTGCAGGCTGCCTTCGGAAACCCCCACCTGGATGCGGTTCTTTTCGCCGTCGATCTGCGGAGAGCACTTCGGCCTTGCTGGCATCCAGCTTGGAGCTCTCCAGGCCGTACTCGGCCGTCATCTTGTTCATGGCGTCGGCTTCGTCGTCCATCACCTGGGTGGCCTTCAACTGCTCGATGTCGCCGTCGGCCGAGCGCACGTTGGTGGAGCGCGCGATGACGTTTTCCTGCGCCTGCACGCGCGTCGAATTCCACGACCACCTCGCCCTTGCGCACGAAGCTGCCGTTATCCGCCAGGTGCACGATGCGCAGCCCCGGGACCTGCGGCGCCTTGAGAATGGTGGAGCGGGCGCTTTTGATGTCGCCGCGGGCGCGCACGGAGATGACGAAATCGGCCTTGCGCACGCGCGCCACCGCGACTTCGACCTCGGTGGTGCCCGCGTAGCGATAGGCCGCATACAGGCCGCCGACCGCAATCGCCAGCGCCACCGTCCACACGGCAATCTTGAACCGGTGCGGATGGCTGCGGCCCAACCGCCGCTTGGGTCTGAGTTCCTTGGAAGGCATGATGAGTCCAAAGTGGGGCAGGCGCTTTCGCCTGCCGACCGGGCCTGTCGGAGCCACGGCCTTAAGGGAGCATTTCGCCCAATCGGCGCCCGGCCCGCTCCCGCGTTACATGGGCCGCTGCAACGCTACTTTGTCCCCTTTCTCCAGGCCCGACCGTATGGCGGCGGCGGTAAAGCTGGCCAGCCCGAGATCCACTTTCCGGCGCGCCCAGCCCTGCGCGGCGGCGCACGTACACGAACGGCTCGCCGGCGTCCTCGAAAATCGCGGAACGCGGCACCACCAGCGCGTCGCGCTCGCTCGCCAGCACGATTTCGGCGCTGCCGGTGAGATCGGGAATCAGCCGCGGATCGATCTTCTCGATCCGGATCCGCACCGGAATCGCGCCTACGAAGCTGGCGCGGAACACGCTGGTCCGGCTCATCGCCCCGATGCCGATCAGCGTCGCCGGCAACTCCACCCCGGGGTACGCGTCCAGCCGCACCGTGGCCTTCATGCCCAGCCGCAGCTTGCCCGCATCCACCTGGTTGACGCTGGCGTTGAGCACCATGGAGCTGGGGTCCACGATGGTCACGAACGGCTGCCCGGCGTTCACCTGGTCGCCCTCGCGGATCTGCCCGTACTCGCCGTTGCGCACGATGCTGGCCATCACCACCTCGCCATCGATGGGCGACTGCACGGTCATCCGCTGCACGTTGCTTTCGGCCCGGTTCAGCTCGATTTTGGAATGCTCCCGGTTCAGCTCCGAAATGCGGATGGCGGCGCGCTGCGATTCCTCCACCAGCGACGATTCGTACACCAGCTGCTTGTAAATGGCCTCGGTCTGCTCCACCATCAGCTTGTATTTTTCGGCGTCGATCTGCGACCGGATGGGCGCGGTCTGCAGGTCGAGAACGGCCTTGCCCCAGTCCGCCTTGGCGCTGCGCACCGTCTGGTCGTGGGCTTCCATATTGGCCGCCAGGTTGGTCACCAGCTTGACCGTGCTGTGCTCCAACTGGATCACCGAATCCTTGTAATCGTCGTAGCGCAGCTTCTGATACTGGGGATCGAACTGCCCCACCACGTCGCCCTTCTTTACACGCGCCCCCGCTTCGGCCAGGTGGAGCAGAGTGAGGACGAAATCGTTCCCGTAACTGACGTACCCGCCCCGATTCAGCCCGGAGCGGCTGCCGATGATGCGCGGGGCCAGCAGGGTGGCATAGTTGCGCGCCACCACGCTACCGCTCACCCGTACCGTGAAATCGATATTCCCCGGCATGGCCGCCACGGTGGGGATGACCACCACCGGCGCGCGGCGCGCGGCGGATTGGGACTTCCAGTAGAACACGCCCGCCGCAGCCAGCGCCGCCACCGTCAGGGCGATGCCCCAAACCACCACGCGCCCGTGAGCGGGCGCCTGCGGCGGAACAATCGAAGGACCGGGTGCGTGCGGCTGAGGCGCAGTCGAAGCGCCCAGGGGAGCTGACATTTTGGATTATCCGAAACCCGTTTACGCGGGACGAAACTCCATCATAATCAATGGCGCCGGAAGATTCCAGGAGGTTATGCCTGGCCCCGCCGAAGTTCCACTATTTTTGATCTTAATATCGTATTTCCTCATGCTTCCGCCTGTCTGTCAATCGCGACTTTGCGGGTGGCGGGAGGCGCAATGGCGAGGTTGCGAAACGCCCGCTGGAACCGAAGTTGCTCGTTCTACGGCGTGAGAACCATCGCCCTTGCCGTTCTGGTGGGATGGGCAGCCGTGACCCCGCTGCGTCCGGATGCCCGGATCGGCGTCGCTGCCACCGGATTGCTCGAAAACCACACCATGTTCACGGTTTACGGGCGGGGGTTCGGCGTGGCGCCGATCCTGGGGCGCCTCGGGTCCTACAAAAACATCGACCAGATGGCCGGTGCGACCGGGAGTTGGGTGGAGAAAATCAAGGCGGTCAACGGCGGCAAAGGGGTGGTCACCGGGATCCACCTGATCTACGCCCTGGCTACGCCCTGCAAGGATAGCGCGGATTGCCTGGATTACCTGAGCGATTCCAATGTTGTTGAAAACTACATCAAGCCGGCCGCCGCTCGGGGCTGGACCGTGGTACTGGACGATCAACTCGGCAGCTCCGACCCCGTCGCCCAGGTCAAACGCATGATCGACCGGGGGCTGCTCAAATATGACAACGTCCACGTGGCGCTCGACCCCGAGTTCCACGTGGTTCCCGGCCATGACGTGCCCGGCACTCCCATCGGCACCATCGAGGCATCCCAGGTCAACGCCGTCCAGGAAATGCTGGACCGGTACGTCGTTTCGGCCGGTCTGAAGACCCAAAAGATCCTGATCGTCCACCAGTTCGGCGACCGCGCCGTGAGTGACGGCGTGCCCTTCATGATCCGGGACAAACAGGATGTGCGCGACTACCCCAACGTGGAACTGGTCATCGATGCCGACGGCCTCGGCGCGCCCTTCATCAAGGTCCACAAATACAACCTCATGACCAGCTCCAAAATCTATCCTTTCATTCGCTTCCGCGGCATCAAGGTATTCCTGGAGAACCCCTACGAGCACGCCGGCCACGTGGACAAGCCGCCCATGACGGTGGATCAGGTCTTCGGCGTCGTCCCCGTCCCCGGCGGCATCCGCATGGACGCCAAGCCGAACGTTTTCATCATCGCCTGACAGGGGCTGGCGGCCGTGGCGTCGACCACCAGGCCTCACCCATGCCATTTCGGCTGCTAAGATGTGTACCGATGGGCGGGCGGAGCGGATTGGCCGCGGCCGTCGACAGCGGGTTACCGGCGAAATTTCGAGTGGAGCTGCAATGATCGTGGGAACGGGGGTGGACCTGGCGGAGGTGCCGCGCATCGAGGCGTGCATCCGGCGTTTCGGCGCGAAGTTCATCGAGCGGATCTTCACGGGCGGCGAAATCGCTTACGTGGAGCGGAAGGCGAACCGGTTCGAGCGCTACGCGGCGCGCTTTGCGGCAAAGGAAGCGGGTATGAAGGCCATCGGCACGGGGTGGCGCCGCGGCGTGCGCTGGCAGGATTTCGAAGTCGCCAATCTGCCCTCGGGCAAGCCGACGCTGCGGTTTCACGGGGTGGCCGCGGAATTCGCGCGCGCCCTGGGAGTGCGCAACGTCTCGTTGTCCCTCACGCACACCAGGGAATATGGGATGGCGCACTTGATTCTGGAAGACTAGCGGTCAATTGCAGTCCGCGGGCCCGGAACGCTCAGCCTTCCGCGCCGGGCTTGGGCGGGCCGGCGGCGGAGGGCTGGAAGCCGGCGGCGGAAAGCTGGTAGGTTTCGAGGCGCTTCGCTTCTCCCCACGTGTAGATCATGCGGTGGATGACGGTGAGATTGGACAGCACCGCAATCACCCACAGCACCTGCGCCATGCGGTTGAACAGCGCGCCGATGATGATCAGCACCACGCGCTCCGGCCGCTCCAGAAAGCCCACCTTGCACTTGGGAATGGCATTCTCGGCGCGCGCGCGCGTGTAGCTGACCATCACCGATCCCGTCATCACGATGGCGGTCAGCACGATATAGAAAAAGCGGTTGATGGATGCGTAGTAGACCAGCAGGCCCATGAACAGGGCGAGATCGGAATAGCGGTCGAGCACGGAATCGAAGAAGCCGCCGAAGCGGGTGACGCGGTCGGTGGCGCGGGCCACGCGCCCATCCACCATGTCGAACAGCCCGGCGCCGATCACCACCAGGCCGGCCGCGCGTGAACCTGCCTCGCGCGAACAGCCAGCGCGGCCACGATGTTGATGACCAGGCCCAGGAACGTGAGCACGTTGGGATGAATGCGCGACAGCGCCAGCCAGCGCACGATCCGGTCGATGATCGCCGCCGCAGACTGATCCCGATGACGCGCGTGTAACGTCATAAATTACACAACTTCTTCGCCGGAGGCTCGTGGATGGTGGTGAGCTTGAGGATCTCCAGTTCCTTGACGCCGCCGGGACTCTGCACCTTGGCCACGTCTCCCACTTCTTTGCCGAGCAGGGCGCGGCCGATCGGGCGATGTGGTGGAGATCTTCCCGTTGGGGGCGTCGGCTTCCTCGCTGGTGACCAGATAGTACGTGATCTCTTCCTCGCGCTTGGAATCGAGCACCACCACGGTCGAGCCCAGCCCCACGCGGTCGTGCGGAATCTTGGTGAAATCGATCATCGACATCTCGGCGAGCCGCTTCTTCAGCTGGTTGAGGCGGGCGTTGACGAATCCCTGGCGTTCCTTGGCGGCGTGATACTCGGCATTTTCGCTGAGGTCGCCGTGCGCGCGCGCCTTCAGAATTTCCCTCGGCAGCTCGACGTGCAGCTCGTATTCGAGCGCGGCGATTTCGTCCTGCAGTTTTTTCTTAATATCGGTCATCGAGCGGGAGAAAGCTCCCCGTCACATTATAGCCCTGCCGTGGTGGTGCAATTTCGGATTTTGCACCAACCGCCGGGCCTCCGGCATTGGTCGTAGTGGCAGATGGGGAAGTCGCGGCATACCGCTTCTCACGGTGGCCGCTCCAAACCTTGCCGAGCCGCGCACTAAGCGGCGGGAATGCTCTGGCGCAGGATCTCGTCCGCCAATCCGCGGCCGCGCGCATCTCGCGCACGTCGTGCACGCGCACGAGGTGGGCGCCGCCCAGGACGCAGGCCGCCACCGCGGCGGCGGTGGCGAAGCTGGTCTCCTCCGGGTCTCGATGGGCCAGGAAATGTTTGCGCGAAGGCCCGGCCAGGATCGGCAGATCCAGCGCCGCCAGTTCGTGCAGCCGGCCGAGGATGAGCGGCGTTCTGCTCCTTGCGCTTGCCGAAGCCGAGGCCCGGGTCGATCACCATGCGCGATCGGTCGATGCCCACGCCGCGCGCGCGGCTGACGGCGGCATCCAGATCGCGCACGATGGTGGCCATGGGGTCGCGGCATGGGCGCCAGCTTGGCCCAGGTCTCCGGCCGGCCGCGCATGTGATTCAGCACCAGGCCGGCATCGTGGTTGGAAACCACGCGCGCCAGTTGCGGCTCCAACGTCAGGCCGGAGGGATCGTTGATGATCTCCGCGCCCAGCTCGAGCGCGCGCTCGGCCACTTCCGCCTTGTAGGTATCCACCGAAATCGGAATCGCCAAGCTGGTCCTTCAGCCGCTTCAGCACCGGAATCAGGCGCCGCATTTCCTCCGCGGCCGAGATGCGCGCCGAGCCGGGCCGCGTGGATTCCGCGCCGATATCGATGATGTCCGCGCCCTGCTCTTCCAGCTCCAGGGCGCGCGCGAAGGCGCGGTCGGGATCGGCATACTTGCCGCCGTCGGAAAACGAATCCGGCGTCACATTCAGCACGCCCATCAACAGCGGTGCGCTCGCCGAGCTTGATTTCGCGCTCGCTTGAGTTTCCAGAAGTAGAGTTTTCTCACGGGATCAAAGCCGGACTCTGCCGCCAGTTCTTGCCCACCTGGATCACCAGCTCCGCCGGCGGATCCGGCAGCACCAGGTCCTCGCACTTTTTCGCCGTTGATCTCCACTGCGCCGGCCTTGATCTTGCGCACGGCGTCGCTGACCGAGTCGGCCAGGCCGATCTTCGCCAGCAGCTTGTCCACGCGGATCGCGCCGTCCTTGCGTGACGCCTTCGGGCAGCGGCGACCGCCGGGATATCCGTCCGGCACTTCCTTGCGCCGCACCACGCGATTGAAGACTTCGGCGGCGCGCTCGGCCTCGGCGGCGAGTGGAAATCGGCGACGATCGCGCTTGGCCAGCGCGATCTTGGCGTCCATGGGGTGCATGCTCCCGGCGGCATCTGCGACGCATGTCGGCGATCTCGGCCATGCTCGTGTCGGTGAGCAGCTCGTAGTAGCGCCACATCAGGTCGTCGCTGATCTGCATCACCTTGCGGAACATCACTTCCGGCGGCTCGGTGATGCCGATGTAGTTGCCCAGCGACTTCGACATCTTGTTGACGCCGTCGAGGCCTTCGAGCAGCGGCATGGTGGCGACGATCTGCGGCGGCTGGCCGAAATCCTGCTGGATTTCGCGGCCCACCAGCAGATTGAATTTCTGATCGGTGCCGCCCATCTCCACGTCGCAGTGCGAGCGCCACCGAATCGTAGGCCTGCGCCAGCGGATAGAGCAGCTCGTGCATGGAAATCGGCGACGCCTTCCTTGTAGCGCTTGGCGAAATCGTCGCGCTCCAGCATGCGCGCCACGGTGTACTTGGAGCACAGCCGGACCATGTCCTCGAACTTCAGCGGCTCCAGCCACTCGCTGTTGAAGCGGACTTCGGTCTTTGCCGGGATCGAGAATCTTGAAGACCTGCGCCTTGTACGTTTCGGCGTTCTGCTCGATGGCCTCGCGCGTCATGGGCGGGCGCGTGACGTTGCGGCCGGTGGGGTCGCCGATCATGGCCGGTCATGTCGCCGATCAGGAAGATCACGGTGTGGCCCAGGTCCTGAAAGTGCTTCATCTTGCGCAGCAGCACGGTGTGGCCCAGGTGCAGATCGGGCGCGGTGGGGTCGAAGCCGGCCTTCACGCGCAGCGGGCGGCCGGCCTTGGCGGCCTGGACCAGCCGCTCGCGCAGATCTTCTTCGCGAATGATCTCCGCCATGCCTTTGCGGAGGTAAGTGAGTTGTTCGTCGATAGTCATGGAAAGATGATTAGCCACGGATGGACACGGATGCACACGGATGAAACCTTCTTATCGTGTCATCGTGTTCATCCTGGCCAATGACTTCTTCAAATCTCGGAGAATTTCGGATCGCTTCCACCTGTCCGCGCGGCCTCGACCTGGCGCCATGCGACGCAGCATAGCCTTCCGTCCGCCACACCAGGTACGCCAGCCCTTTTCCGTCATCATCCCGGAGCTGCCGATGGAAGTGAATCGCTCGTCCGTGCGCACCAGCGCCAGGCAATTCTCGCGCACAAACATGCAGTAATCCTGGCTTCGCGGCCATCTGAATGTCGCAGGCTGCCAGGCGCGCGGCGATTTCGGGCGTCACATCTTGTAGCGGCCGAGGTCCTCGTCGTTGAGGCCCTCCAGCCAGCGGCGCAGCTCTTCGTTATTGACCTTGTCGGAAACCGCGGCGGCCAGCTTGGACGACTTCAGCACGCTCTCCTCCACGTAGATCGGGCAATCCAGGCGCAGCGCCAGCGCCAGCGCATCGCTGGGGCGGGAATCCACGCTGATCAGCTCGCCGTCGCGATCCAGCCAGATCACGGCGTAGAAGGTGTCGTCCTTCAGTTCGCTCACCACCACTTTGCGCAAGGCCGGTGTTCAGGCCCAGCAGCAGGCTCTTGATCAGGTCGTGGGTCATGGGCCGGGGCGTCGAGACCTTTTCGATCTCGAGCGCGATGGCGTTGGCTTCGTACACGCCCACCCAGATGGGCAGCACCGTGTTGCCGCTCACGTCCTTGAGGATCACGATGGGCATGTTGGTCACGGGATCCATCATGAGCCCGCGAATTTTCATTTCGACTTCCATGACGCCCTCCCAGTCTTCATTACACCACAGTTACGCTCTCACCCACCAACGAGTTGGGGCCGGCGCGCGTGACCCGGACCGGCAGGTACTGGCCCACCAGGGACTCGCCGCCGGCGTCCGGGATGCGTGAAGTTCAGCGTGCGATTGTCGGAGGTGCGGCCGATCCACTGGCCCAGCGCCTGGTGGCGGCCTTCCACCAGCACTTCGCGCACGCTGCCGATCAGCTCGGCATTGCGCCGGATCTGGATGGCGCGCTGCTTTTCCTGCAGGATCACCAGGCGGCGCTGCTTCTCTTCTTCGGGAATCTGGTCGTCCATCGCGAGCGCGGCGGTGTTGGGCCGCGGCGAATACTTGAAGCTGAACAGCGAATCGTACTGCACTTCGTCGAGCAGGTCGAGCGTCTGCCTCGAAATCCTCCTCGGTCTCGCCGGGGAAGCCCACGATGATGTCGGTGGTGATGCGCAATACTTGCGGCTGGGCGGTCTTCAGCCACTCGATGCGCGCGCATGTACTCGTCGCGCGTGTAGAGCCGGTCCATGGCGGCGAGCACCTGCGACTGGAGCCGGACTGCACCGGCAGGTGGACGTGATCGCAGAGCACCGGGTTGGCGTCCATGGCGTCGACGATGGCGCTTGACGAAATCGCGCGGATGCGAGGTGGTGTAGCGCACGCGGCGGATGCCGGGAATCTCGGCGACGCGCGCCAGCAGCGTGGCGAAATCCCAGCCGGCGGGCGAGGGATCGCGGTAGCTGTTCACGTTCTGGCCCAGCAACTGGATCTCGGTGTAGCCGCGTTCCGGCCAGGCGGCGCGCTTCGGCCATCACGCTCTCGCTGGTGCGGCTGCGCTCCGGCCCGCGCGTGAACGGCACCACGCAATAGGCGCAGGATTTGTCGCAGCCTTCGATGATGGTGATGTAGGCGCGGTGCGGATTGTCGCGGCGGGTGAACGGCGTGTCGAAGGTCTCGTCGGTATCGAGGCTCAGGCCGGTGACGCGCCGGTTGCCGGCTTCGAGCTGCACCAGCATCTCGCCGCAGCCGGGTATAGCTGGCCGAGCCGGCCACCAGGCTGACGTGCGGCGCGCGGTCGAAGATCTTCTCGCCTTCCTGCTGCGCCACGCATCCCAGCACGCCGAAGACCTTGCCCTTGCCGGCCTCGCGCTTGAAATTCTGCAGGCGGTTGAAGACCTTCTGCTCGGCCTTGTCGCGGATGCTGCAGGTGTTGTAGAGCACCAGGTCGGCGTCTTCCGGCGTCTCCACCTGCGCGTAGCCCTGCGCCAGCAGCGTGCCGACGACCTTTTCGGAGTCGTGCACATTCATCTGGCAGCCGAAGGTTTCGATGTAGAAGGTTTTCCCAGACACGGTGGTTCTATTGTAGCGTAGGCGGAAAGGCGGCGGGATCACCGGACTACGGCGGCTGTCCTTTGATAAACTGGAACCGTGAAACTATTCCGCCACGGCGTGGGTATGGAACGGTTCACGAATTGCCGGCCCGGGGCCTTTGAGGAGGCGCCCGCAGCCGGGTAAGCTCGATCCCCATGCCTGTTGCGCTAGTCGGGCACGCGCGTTTTTTGCCGGCGGCCATGGCGTTTTCCACGGCCGAATATGTGACCATCGCACTGCTGGTGGTGCTCGCCGTCCTGGTGGGCCTGATGGGGTACCGCGCATGGCAGGCGTCGCGCACGACTCCCGCCGAGCGCGAGCGGCTGCGGCGCGAGGCGCTGGTCGCCGGAGGCAAAATGGGCGACGCCATGCTCACGGAAGTGCTGGACGAGATGCTGTATTACGCGTACGTTGTGCGCGGCGTGGAATACACGGCATCGCAGGACGTTTCCACGTTGAAGGAGCAAGTCCCGGCCGATCTGTCCGCCCTGGTTGCCGTATCGGTCCGGTACGATTCCCGCAATCCCGCCAATTCCATTGTGGTGGCGGAAACCTGGAGCGGTCTGCGGCTGGGCGAGCAGAAAAGGCTGGGCTGACCGGACCCGCGCAACTTCGCGCGCGGAATGCCGCCGGCGGCTATCAGCGCCGGCTTCCCAGGCGGCCGAGCCGGCATCCATACCGGCTTCCTCCGCTCGCAGCCGCATCCGCCAGACGATCGGCGCCCGGCCGTCCGTCCCTCGGCACCGGTGGATGCATGCTCCGACGACCCATGCCGGCACGAATGCCGGCATGGCAAGCTGAAAGCTTACGCTACGGAAGGCTTAGCGGCCGTTCCTGCCCGTCAGACCTTTTCGGCTTCGGCCGCGCGGTGGCGGACGTCGATTCCCTTGATCAGAAAGACCACGTCCTCGGCGATATTGGTGGCGTGGTCTCCGATGCGCTCCAGGTTGCGCGCCACGAAGATCAGGCCCACCGCCGCCGGCACCACGCCGGGATCGCGCTGCATGGTCGCCAGCAGCTCGGCATACACGCGGTCGCGCAGGCGGTCCACTTCATCGTCGGAGAGCAGCACCGAGCGCGCCAGCTCGTCGTTGCCGTGACGAACGCCTCCAGGCATTTGAGCAGCATCGATTGCACCAGCGAGGCCATCTTGGGGATATCGGTCATGGGCTTCACCAGCGGATGGTGCATGAGGGAAAGCGACCGCTCGGCAATGTGGTTGGCCAGGTCGCCGATGCGCTCCAGGTCGGTGTTGATCTTCAGAGCGGCGGTGAGGAAGCGCAGGTCGCGGGCCACCGGCTGGCGCAGCGCGAGCAGGCGCGTCACCAGGCCGTCGATCTCCATCTCCATGCGGTTGATCTGCGGCTCGTCGCGAATGACCTGCTGCGCCAGTTCCCTGTCCTGCTCCATCAACGAGCGCACGGCGCGGTTGATGGCCGATTCCACAAAGCCGGCCATCTCGAGCAGACGATGGTTCAATTCTTCCAGTTCAACGCTGAATTGCCGCATTTTATTCCCCCAACATCCTACAACCGATTCCCAACGCTCCTGGAACGGGAGCCGCAACCGCCCGGGAGCGGTGCGCCGGGCTCCTCAAACTGTTCCTACCCGAACCGCCCCGTGACATAATCCTCGGTCTCCTTCTTCGCCGGGTTCTGGAAAATCGTGTTCGTGGAATCGAACTCGATCATCTTGCCCAACAGGAAGAACCCCGTGTAATCGGAAACGCGGGCCGCCTGCTGCATATTGTGCGTCACGATCACGATGGTGCATTCCGATTTCAGCTCGAACAGCAGATCCCG
>CAWFIJ010000004.1:0-853879 GCA_963815855.1 Terriglobia bacterium
ACCGTATGCACCGGCTTGCTTCCTTAATCAACGGATTTCTGACTCATCACACTAGGTCCGCGCACGCCCTGCGGCTGGGGCTGCGGCGCGCGAGTTGCGTGTGCCGAGATGCGGAAGCATTTCACCGCATGCCCAAAACGCCCCAAACGGCGCCAGTGGATGAAATGGGCACAGTGCCGCTGCTGCGCAGCCGGCTACGAATCGCCGGTGGAAGCCTTCAGCCCGCTGTGCACTCGATGCAGGGGGGGCCGGTGCCGGCAATGCGCGTGGCGTCTGGGGGTGCCGAGAGTCGATCTCGGCGGGCGCCCGTCCGGCCCGCTCATGCCATGCGGCTGGGGGTGCGGGGCGAAGCTCTCCGCGACCGCGATGCGCGCGCACTTCACGAATTGCCCGAAGCGGCCTTAGAATTTCTGTCAGAAATCCCCCTCCGCTTCTCAGAATGGGGCCTGCTTGCGCGGTCTTCCCGGCTTCCTCGCGCATGGTTTCGCAGTCCTCTTTACCGCCGCTTTCCTGCGGGTCACTCCGAGGCTGGCCTCCAGCACCTGTTCGAGCAGCTTCTTCTCCGCCGGCAGGACTGCTTTGCTGAATTCCGCCGGCCGCTCGGCTGCCAAATCGCACATCCGGCGCAGCCATAACAGTGACTCTCGGGCTGGGTGGTCCGGCATCTCCTCCAGCAACTGCAGGCTTCTGTCGAAATCGGGAATCGAGCGCAGACAGCGTAATGCTTCCTGGGGCCGGCCGGCCCGTAGATACTCTGCCGCCGCGGTCTCCATCTCGCCCAGCCCTTCGTGGCATTCCGCAATCGTTTTGGGGTCCGCTTCCGACGATTGCCGCAAAATGTCGAGAGCTGTGGTGTAAGCCCCCATCTTCATCAGTGTCCGAATCGCCTTTTCGCGCAAGCGCGCGGTGCGCGCAGCGGCTTCCAGGGGTGCGAAAAGCGAGTAGAGCGAGGGCAGCGTCCGGTAAATCGGTTCTGGCTGCCGTTCCACTTCGTCCTCCAGCATGGCGAGCCATGACTTGCTGCGCGGCTGCAACTCCAGCAGCAGCCATGGTTCGATCTCACCTGGGTACCGGGACAGCATCAGGGCCAATCGCATCAAAGAAGGCAGCTTCTCCGTCCCATAATTCCGCTCGTGCGAGCCTATGCTGTCCAGAACGGTCGCCAGTGCCGGCCGCTCCGCCGCCGCGGCGCTTCTCGCGGCTTCCCCGAACAGGTCTATACGTCCCATTTCCGCGGGCAGGCTGACCCGCCGGAACGCCAGCGTGAAAGCCACCTGGCAAAGCGTCAGTTGGGCGGACTTGCGGGCCGCCGGATCGCTCACCGAAAACTTCCCGCCCGGTTCGCCCAGCAGCGCTACCGCCTGGCGGGCGCGCGACCACGACAAGGCTGGCTTGGCCTCCAGGAATTGCCGCGCATCGCTTTCGCACAGACGGACGCGCTCCTCCACATCCAGCGCCTCCTCTTGCAGCGTCTTCAGCAAAACCGGCGGGCACCACCGGCCAGACGGGGCTCTCGAAGCTTAGCATGCGCTGGACGTTGGCCAGGATGCCGTTCCGTGGGGCTGACGTCCAGCCAGTACAACTGCTCGGCCGGGCGGCTCAGAGCTACCCGCAGCTGGTCGATGGCCAACCGCTTGCCCAGGTCGTCCAACTCGATGCCGCGTCCCCTATCCCGGGCCTGCAAGACCCGATCGAGCCACCGGCCGGCGTCCAGGATGCACACCGATTGGAAATCCAGGCCCTTCGCCTCGAACGTCGTCAGCACGTGCCCGCGCAGGCGCTCAGGAACGTATTCCGGAATCTCCTCCCCCATGGCGATGAGCGCCAGACCTTCGCGTTCGGAGAAGGCCTGTAGCAATTCGTCCAGTTCGGCTCCCGGCTTGGCCGCGCAGTGAATCACCTGATCGCCGGCGTTCTCGTCGATTTCGGCAATGCCGGACCCACTGGGCCGCTCCTGTTTGGCGATGGCGCCGTAAAGATCCCAGGCACGGTTGACCAGGCTGGCAATGCGTTGCGGGCTCCGCAGGTTGACCTGGAGCTTGAACTCGACCGGCGAAGCCAGCCGGTGGTGAACCAGGTCCTGGAACCAGCCCCATTCGAAATCCGTGGGCCGGACGGTTTGGGCTTCGTCGCCGGCCACCAGCAGGGAAGTGTCCCGCCCCAGCGCCACAGCCAATTCGACTACCGCCAGGGCCTCGATCGGGGTCAGATCCTGCGCCTCATCGAGCGCCACGCAATCGAATCCGGCCAAACCTGCCGGCGCCGCGCGAGCGGAGTTGCTGTACGGCGTTCCACGCCAGATCCAGTTCCCGGAAGAATCGCTGCTCGACCGGCCGCTGATCCCGCCGGCGCAGCGTTTCGGCCACCTCCACCACCGCCTCCGCCGCCGCCCGGCCGATCGCCCGCTCCCGCATCTCGCGATACTGGCGGGCGGAAACGCGCCGTTCCGGGAAGCCGGGGAAGCGCCCGACCGGGACGGGCAACACCGCGCCGAACAGGTGGGCGTGCATTTCGTCGTAAAGCGCCGCCTTCTCGTTCACCCAGGGGCCGAGAATCGTGCTGGAGAAGCCCCCTACCTCGCGCGTGAATGCCCGCCGCGTCTCCCGCACCGGCTCGAACGGTCTGTCGGTTCCCAGATAGCTGCCGGAGCAGCTGCGCGTATGTCACCACGTGGAAGCGCTTGTGGCCGGGGGCGAACTTATCGAAATGGTCGCGCGCCAGCGCCGCCAGTTCCGGCGAATAGGTGATGTAGAGGATCGATTCCCGCCCGGCCAGGTCGGCGGCATGCCACAGCGCGGTGGTTTTCCCCGAGCCGGGGAAGCCCTTGATGATGCGGATTTTTTGCCGTGCATTGTGCGAAACGGGCCTGCGCCGTGGTCCAGGGCGCCGGAACGTAATCTTCCTGGCGCAGTTCCCGCACCCCGATGGCAAGGTAGTTCTGCTCCAACGACTGCGGGTTTAATGGCCGGTGATCGTCGTGATGCCGGATATCGCGCAGGAAGATGGAGTCCTCCGGCCGCCGCAGCAAATTCCCGGTTGATGGCGAGCGGCGCCGCACCCCGCGGCGCCCACCAGGCATAGAAATGGTTGCCGTGGTTGCCGCCGAGAGGAGAGCGCCGCCATCCGCGATTGTCGCCCTGCGTCGGCTTATAATACTGGCGCCGCACATCCACCAGCAGCCGGTGCAACAGCAGAGCGGCTCGCCTCCCGACCGTGTTGGCGCGGTTTTCCTCCATCTTCTCCAGGAACTCCTGGTGGCAGAACAGTGGATTTCCGCGGTGCACCGGCGCGGCATCCTCGTAAAGAGTCGCCTGATGGTCGAAACGTTGCGGCATGGGTTACTGAAACCCCAGTTTGCCACAGCGCCGAAGAGCCGACGAATGTTCTTGGTAGGCCGGCGGCAGGGAGACCCTTGGGCGCGCACAGGTGCCGCCCTGCTGGCCCTGGGGGCGCCAGGGTAGAGGTATACGCCGGCCTTCGCAGCAACCAGCGCCGGCCCCAAATTGGAATCGTGAGAAACAAGCGTGCCGGCCGCCCGTCCGGCCCGCGCATGCCCTGCAGCTGGGGCTGCGGAGCGCAACTTGTATGCCCAAGACGCCCCAAACGGCGTCAGTGGATGAAATGGGCGCAGTGCCGCTGCTGCGCAGCCGGCTACGAATCGCCGGTGGACGCCTTCAGCCCCTTGTGCACTCGATGCAGGTCGGGCCGGTGCCGGCGATGCGCGTGGCGCCTGGAGGTGCCGAGAGTCGATCTCGGCGAGCGCCCGTCCTACGAGCGTGTTACACCGAGTAGTTCATCCACTGCTCTTGCGATCTGTTGCGCGGTATAGGGCTTCTGTATAAAGGCCGCGCCAGGATACTCCGCACAGAGTCGGCGGGCTTCGGCTTCACTGTAACCGCTAGTGAGGAGTATCCGAATTTCCGGCCGCCGCGACTTGAGCGCGGGCATCAAATCGTTAGCGCCCATCAGCGGCATCACCACATCGAGGACAGCGGCATCAATCCTCCAACCTTCTCGTTCGCAGACGGCGAGAGCCTCCCGTCCATCCGAAGCCAATACGACGCGATAGTTCTGCCGGCGAAGGACCGCACCGATGAAATCCCGTACGGCCACCTCGTCATCCACGACCAAGACGGTTGCGCGCTCCTCGACGACGGACTGTTGCTCGCTTTCCCGCACGTACCTCTCTGCCGCGGGCAAAAACACTTGGAACGTGCTGCCGTGCCCCGGCGCGCTGTCCAGAGTAATGGCGCCCTTGTGAGATCGCAAGATGCCGGCTACGGCAGCCAGGCCCAGCCCTCTTCCCGTGAACTTGGTCGTAAAGAACGGGTCGAAGATTCTGGCCCTCTTCTCCTCATCAATGCCGCTCCCGGTATCGCTGACTGCGATCGAGACATAACGGCCCGGTGCGACGTCTTCGCCCGTCGCATCAACGAACCGCTCCTCGATGTCGGCCATCGACGTGGCGACCGTGACCCGGCCTGGGTTACCTTCGCCAATGGCCTCGCCGGCGTTGATGAGAAGGTTCATCAAGATCTGCTGGAGCTGACTCGGGTCCATCCGAACGATCGGCAGGCGTCTTTGCACGTTAACTGCGAGTTGAACGCTCTTCGGTATGGAAAACTCCACGAGACCCGTGATCTCGTTGATGGCTTCCGACACATCGAGGTCTCGAACTACGAACTGCCCCTTACCTGAATACGCCAGGAGCTGGCGGGTGAGATGAGCGGCCCTTTCGGCGCTGCTGATGACTTCCTTTATTCGTTCCGCCGATTTGGGATCGACGTCATCCAGCACCATGCTGGCGTTCCCCATGATGCTAGTCAAAAGATTATTGAAATCGTGAGCGATCCCACCTGCGAGCAAGCCGACGCTGTCTAGTTTCTGAGTCTGCCGGAGGCGTTCCTCGGCGCGCTTGCGCTCGGTTATGTCGAGGAAGGCGCCGACCGCGCCGCGCGGACGGCCATCCTCGCCGAGCAGCGGCACGGCATCGCCCAGCAGGTTGCGGCGCGAACCATCGGCGAACAGCAGGTCGAATTCGCAGTTCCGCACTGCCTGGCCGGTGGCGGCGGCCATCTGCACAGGAAGCTCGTGGGGCGGCACCTCACGATCGTTTTTCATGGGTCGGACCCTGGCAGCCGTTTCGTCTTCGGGTGCTGAGATGGAGACATTGCTGCCCGGCGGCAGGCCGACAATTTCGTAGGTCCGGCGGCTGCCGATCATGTGCCGGCACTCGGGATCAAGCGAGACGAACACGGCGGCCGGGACGGCGTCCAGAACGGCCTCCAGCTCGGCTGCGTGCGTCCGCACGCGAGCTTCGCTCTGGCGCAGAGCTTCCTCAGCCCGCTTGAGCCCGCTGATATCGAGGTTAATGCCCGCCCAGCACGTGATCCGTCCCTGCTCGTCGCGCACGGGCACGCCGCGGGCGAGAACCGGATGCCACTCTCCATCCACGCCGCGGAAACGCTGCTCGCTATCCCACCGCCCCTCGGTCCGGACGCACTCCTTCCAGGCGGCGATGGTCCGCTCCGCCTCGTCGGGGTGCAGCACGTCGCCCCACCCGAAATCGGAGCATTGTTTCTGCGTCAAACCTACCAGCTTTAGGAACGATTCGCTAGAGTACGTGTGGCGGCCGTCCGGCGCGGATACCCAAACGCCGTAATCGATGGACTCGCCGATGGCCCGATACAGCCTCTCGCTCCGACTTAGAGCGACGGCCTCCTCTTGCACGCGCCTAAGATCCGTGATGTCCTGACAGGCGCCAAATATGCGGACCGGGAAGCCTTCTTCATCTCGTGCCACTTCGGCAATGGAATTAACCGTCCGCAGGTCACCGTTGGGGCGCGCAATCTGAAACTCGATGGAGTGCCCACTCTTCTGCTCCAGAGAGTCTCGTATTTCCCGCTCCGCTCGCTCCCTGTCTTGTGGAATGATCGCCTGGAGGAATCCCTCAAAGGTGGGTGTGTAATCTTGCGATTTGCCGAAAATGCGAAACATTTCCTCGGACCAGGTTACGCGGCTGGTCCTGAGATCCCGGTGCCAACTCCCCACATGGGCAAGGCGCTCTGCATTCGTCAGACGCTCTTCGCTCTCCCGCAAAAGCTCCCTCGCCTTGACCTGCTCGGTAATGTCCTGAGTGGCCCCCACGATACGAACCAGTGCGCCTTGATCGTTTCTGATCGCCTCGACAATGGAGCGGACAAAGCACACTTCGCCGTCTGGCCGGATGATTCGGAACTCTACAGCAACAGGCTCGGTACTCGAATGGACTTGGGCCTCTTTTTCCGAGAGGTTTGTCCGGTCAGCGGGGTGGACCTGGTTCAGGAGGACCTGAAAGTTTGACGGAACGTTCGGCACTCCATAGATGCGGTGCATTTCGTCGGACCAGTGGATCGCGTCGGTGTTAGCGTCTCGTTCCCAACTCCCGACCCTGGCGAGACGTTGCGCGTCCATGAGCCGCGTCTCACTGGCCCGCAACCGCTCCTCGACCAGCTTCTGCTCGGTTACGTCAATGCAGGAGCCGATGTATCCATAGAACTCACCTCCCCGATAGAGCGGTCTCCCGTTGTCCAGCACCCAGCGATATTCGCCGTCGGCCCGTCGCAGCCGGTACGCCAGCTGAAAGCTGCGACGGGCATCAAACGATGAAGAGTAAATCGCGAGGCAGGAGTTCAGGTCCTCGGGGTGCACACCGCTGGTCCAGCCGTTGCCGAGTTCCTGCTCCATAGTGCGGCCTGTAAATTCCAGCCAGCCTCTATTGAAAAAGGTGCACAGTTTGTCCAGGCCGGAAATCCAGATCATCACCGGCGCTGTATTGGCCATACTCTCGAAGCGCTCTTCGCTTTCGCGCAGCGCGGCCTCGGCTTGCTTGCGTTCGGTGATGTCCATGGTGACGCCTGCCGCGCGAATCGGCTGGCCGGAGTCGTCGAAGAAGACGGTTCCCTTTCCCAGCAGCCAGTGGACGCTCCCGTCCGGCCAAATAACGCGGAATTCAACGTTCCAAGGGTGCGTCAAGTTGCGAGTCTCGCGTAATGCCGCCTGCAGAAGCTCGCGGTCATCCGGGTGAATCAAACTGAGCCACTCTTCTTGTGTGATCGTGGTTCGCTCAGGTGCCAAACCGTAGAGGCGGGCGTATTCGCCGGAAATCGCAATGGCGCCTGTTCGCAGATCCCGGTCCCATACCCCCAGGCGCGCCGCCTTCTGCGCCAACGTGAGGCGCTGCTCCGTCTCTCGAAGGGCGCGCACCGCCTGTATCTTCTCGGTGATGTCGTCCACTACGGAGATGAAATACTGCGCCCGGCCGTTCTGATCTCGCACCAGCGAAGTAAACAGCCTCGCCCAAACGGTGGCGCCATCCTTGCGGATGTAACGCTTCTCCCGCGTCCATGATGAGATCTCGCCTGCAAGGAGCTGCCGGACTGCAGCGAGAGATGCTTCGCGGTCGTCCGGGTGGGTGACATCGAGAAACGTCTTGCCGCTCAGTTCGCCTTGTGAATAGCCGATGATCTCACAAAACCGATCGTTCAGAAGCAGCCATTTCCCATCGAGGCCGGTATGCGCGATGCCAACAGCCGCTTGAAAGAAGGTTGCGCGGAAACGCTCTTGGCTTTCATGCAGCGCGGCTTCGGCCTGCTTGCGCCCGGTGACGTCCGTATCGGCCCCCCGATATCCAAGGAGGTTGCCGTTTCCGTCCAGGATCGGCACGCCACTAGTCTCCAGAACCACGATCCTCCCGTCTTTTGTCAGGTTCAAATTGGGGAAAGCTCGAAACGGCTCCCGTCGGGCAAAGACCTCGAACGCTGCCGCCTTCGTCTCCTCACGCGCCTCCGGGGCAAACAGATCGTAAAAATGCATTCTCCCCACGACTTCTTCGGGCGTGTACCCCAACATCTTTTCCACTACCGGGCTGGCGTAGAGGTAAAGCCCATTTGCGTCCACCTCCCAGATGAACTCGCCGGCGCTCTCGGCGACCTGGCGGAATCTTTCTTCGCTCTGCCGCAGGGCATCCCGCACCCGATTCCACTCGGTTGTGTCCCGAAAAACACCAACCAACAACCGTCTTCCGTCCGAACCGGTGAAGTGGCTGGAAGCGATCTCGACCGGGATTCGATGCCCGTCCTTGTGCAAGACCGAGCCCTCCGTCAAACCCGGAACCTCTGTATCCTTCTGGAAGCCGCGTCGAGCCGACTCCGCCACCTCTGGGGGATGTAGCTCGGTATGATGAAGCGACCGCAGTTCCGCGAGGCTCCTGCCACACAGAGCTTCTGCCGCGGGGTTCGCGTCCACGATCATGCCCGTGTCCATATCTGCAAGGAATATGGCGTCACGTACGGCGTTCACGACATCTCGATGCTGGATCATCGAATCCTCCTGCCTGCTTTGCAGTTCTTCTCTTTTAACTGGCTCGTCCGGGGAATCTGTGGGTAGCTGGCTGGCTCAGGGGTGGGGTTGAGTGAGGAAACGGTAGAACTTCCGGCACGTGGAGTCGAAGGTGCGCTGCTCGTCTTCCCAGCCGTTATGGATCAGCGGCCCGCCGTCCTTGTGGACTACAGCGCGGACGAGTTCTTCAGCCGCCACCTTTCTCAGAGAAGGGTTTTCATTCACGTCTCGGATGATCTCTCCGCCGAGCAGCCACAGATTGTCGACATGGTTTTGGATGGTCCTTTTCGACAGGCCGGACCCGGCGAGGTGAAGGAGGAAAGGCATGAAGTATTCCACAAGTTTTCGGCCGGGAGGAAGATCCTTTTCCTCGCCCATCCAACGCTCCGGCCACTCCGAAAGATCGCGGCAATCGCGGCAGTAGGGCAATAGCACGGCGGGTGTCAATGGGAGAGAATCAGGATTCGTCTTCATCTTCCTATCGATCCAGTCAATTCATGCGCCTTCCCAGAATTCTAAACCAGTGCCATCCCATTCCGGGATTTGTTTACGGGCGAGCCAGCTTTGCCGAAGACGCGCAAACCGTCCTCATCCCGGTCCGGCCGCGGAAACGATCCACGGCTATTTGCTCGGGCTGTCATCAACCCGCGGCCGGCTACGACCAGTCTCCCACGCCGCGACGGTTTGAATTCATCGGCTTCTGGGGCTACCTGGTTTTTCTGGTCTATTGCATGCGACGGGTCAACTGCAAGCAATGCGGGGTGCTGGTCGAAGAAGTGCCGTGGGGTATGGGGAAACACACCTCGACCAAGGTTCACATGCATTTCCTGGGTCATTGGGCGCGCAAACTTTCCTGGAAGGAAACGGCCGAAGAATTCCGCACTTCCTGGGATAAGGTCCACGACGCGGTGGCGTATCTGGTCACCTGGGGGCTGGAGCATCGCGTCCTGGGAGCGATTCGCGCCATTGGCGTGGATGAGATTCAGCGCGGTAAGGGGCACAAATATCTGACCTTGGTGTATCAGATCGACCTGGGCTGTACCCGACTGCTGTGGATTGGCAAGGAACGGACCGTGAAAACCTTCCAGGAATTCTTTGCCATGATCGGCCCGGAGGTGTCGGCGAAGATCGAGTTCGTCTGCTCGGACATGTGGAAACCGTATTTGGGGGTGATCCGCGAGAAGTGTTCCCAGGCCCTCAATATTCTCGACCGGTTCCACATCGTGGCCAAGGTGAACCAGGCGCTCGACGACATCCGCTCCGCCGAGGCCCGGCGCATGAAGGGGGACGGGTACGAACCGGTCCTGACCAAGTCCCGGTGGTGCCTTCTGAAGCGGCCGGCGAACCTCACGGCCAACCAGAAAGTGAAACTGAAAGATCTGGTGCGCTACAACCTCCAGAGCGTACGCGCCTATCTGCTCAAGGAAGACTTCCAGCAACTCTGGAATTACGAGTCCACCGCCTGGGCAGCCAAGTTCCTCGACCAATGGTGTCGCCAAGTGATGCGCTCCCGGATCGAGCCGATGAAGAAAGTTGCCAGGACTTTACGCGCCCACCGCGAACTGATCCTCAACTATTTTCGCGCCCGGAAAGAGTTTTCCAGCGGCGTAATCGAGGGTCTGAACAACAAAGCCAAAGTCACTATGAGAAAATCCTACGGATTCCGAACCTTCCGAGTCACCGAACTGGCTCTCTATCATTCACTTGGCAAACTGCCCGAGCCACAACTCACCCACAGATGTTTCTGACGAATCAGTTTTTCAGAGGCGTATGCCGGTCGGCATGCCCCGCGGCATTTGCCAGGCCCTCGATATATGCCGCGAAGCGCCTCTGTTGTGGGCCTGGCGAAGAGAGGCGTGATCCCACGAAAACAATTCTACAACAAAATGTTTGTTTTTAACACAGTAATACTGGTGTAGTGTCCACGAATTAGCTGGACAAACGTTTTCGGCTCTTTGGAGCGGTGCAGCCGGGCTGAATCTGTTCGAGAGTCTGGCGACAGCGGGCCAGTTTGGTGACGATGGAATCCACGGTAGCGGTCCAGACGAAGGGCTTCGGATTATCGTTCCACGCGGCGAGGAATTCGTCGATTGCGGCGATGAGTTCCTCGACGCTGAAAAAGGAATCTCGCCGGATTCGCTTATTAGTCAGTTCGGCGAACCAGCGCTCAATCAGATTGAGCCAACTGCAACTGGTAGGGACATAGTGGATGGCCTGCACCAACGTGATCGAATCGGCCTTCTCGATCGTGGAAACGGTTTGCCGGAATGTGAAGCGATGGCGGGATGGCGATCAGATTGAACGCTGGGTCGGCTCCGGGCTGCTCGTGGCCGAGCGGCAGTTCCGGAAGGTCATCGGCTACCGTCAGATTCCGCTGCTGCTGTCGTCGATGGCCAATGCCGTTTCCAAGAAGTCGATTGCGAAAGGAGCTGCGGTCGCGTAGTCTATGAGTTCCGAGGGTCGCTTACTTTCAACGGAGTTCCGGGCAATCTCATCGACCCAAATGCGTCGCAACCTGCGAGGGAGGGACAAAGAGTGGTGTTTCATGACAATGACCACGGCCGGAACCGTTGCCGGTGAGCGGCTTGTGGGATCAAGAAGAGTATGCTAATTTGCCTCCAGGGAACAAGTCGGATGACTGTCGAGATTAAACGCTGCTTTTTTTGAGCGGACATCAAAGCCGAGGCCGTGCGCCTCAAAAACGATCTGGAACGCAACCTGGGCTTGCCGGTTCGCCTTCGCGCCGGCGCTCCAGGTTCACTTAGGGTTCTCGTCGATGGTGACCAGATTTATTCGAAGAAGGAGGCCGGGCGTTCACCCGACGTGGCGGAAATCATCAAATCGCTCCGCGAGAAAGGAAAACCATAGACCGTTGGCGGCGGCTGGGGTGGTCCTATGGCCGCGCGCCGCGCTACGCGCATCGACCCGGCGATTTGCCTCTGCCAGGAATGACCATCTGGCGGGCGGAAAGTCCTGGATCGGCCGTACCTCGGGCGACGACAGTGCTCTTGTGGTAGGGTTGGGACAATGACCGACGCCGACCGCCGCCAACTGCTCGAGCAGGGCTATCTCATTCTGCCTGGACTGATGACACCCACGCTGCTCGATGTCCTTCGTCGGCGAATGGATGAGTTGTTGGCGGAAGAAGGGGACCGCGCCGATTAGGAGTTCAAGACCGAGCCCGGCGCGCGGCGTTTGGCGAACCTGGTCAACAAGGGTGATATTTTCGAGCAGATCATGCTCATGCCCGAGGTGCTCGAGGCCGTGGCCTGCGTGCTCGGCCCGAAGTTTAAGCTCAGCAGCCTCAACGCCCGCTCCGCTGATCCGCACAGCGAATCCGGCCAGCCGCTGCACGCCGACAGTGGCGCCATCGCCGACGAGCAGGGGTATTGGGTCTGCAACTCGGTCTGGATGCTGGATGATTTCACGCCCGAACACGGCGCCACCCGAATGGTCCCCGGCTCGCATCGCTGGTGCCGCCTGCCGCCGCCGGAGATGTACGGCGCCTATCCGGAAGAACAGTTGGTAACCGGCGCTGCGGGCACGGTAGCGATCATGAACGCCCACATGTGGCACGGAGGCACCGCCAATCGGACCAGCCAGCCGCGCCGCGCGCTCCATGTCTACTATATCCGCTCGGACAAGCCGCAGCAGCAGTGGCAGAAGAAATGGCTCAGCCCAGAAGTGCAGAGGCGCCTGCCGGCAGAAGCGCGCAGCATCCTCGCGCTGGACGATCCACTGAACGATGCGCTCTGCGCCACCGATAGTGGCATGAGCGGCTTCATGAAGTAAGTCGCCGGGGCGAACTGCAACCGTGTCCGCGCGGAAGAGCAGACAACGGGGGCCCGCGCGGAAAGAGGGATCTCCACGGTAGAAAACACCTACCGATATTCGTTCTTATCGCCATCGATTTTGGGGCCGTCGGTCGCAGGGGACAGTGCGAGCTGTTCACGCCGCCGGCATAGAGTCTCCGCAATCGACAGACGCGGACCCCTTCCGGGCCGCGGAGGCATGTCCTCGAAGGGCTGGCCTGCTGCTTCCGCGAGGCGTCGGCGCCGGTCGTACAGCACATTGGCGGTGCGCCAAGCTCTCAGGTCCTCCTGCGGCGAAAGTCGGGCTTCCAGCCGCTGTAGTAGGCGTCTGGAGATCGCCTTCATTGGGAGGTCCCTTCTGCCGCATTCCTGAGGAGATTGATCACCAGAGTGCGCTGGCCAGGCCGGTGATTCGCCTCGATGTAGCGGTCCAGATCCGGTCCAATTCGCATGCCCGCGAGCGCGATCACCAGCACCGAAGGGGGCTCGCTGGTCACTGCTGCTTTCCGTTTCAGCCGGTTGGTCCTGTGTTCAAGATTTGTCATCGCGCAATACCGGCGGCCCGGCATCTTGACGTGAGCTCCGCCCAACGCTGCCTCTCTGGCTTGGTGTCCGTCGGAGAGGGCACCAAATGTATGTCGATCAGCCGGATGTTGCTCTTCCTGTCGTGTACGAAGTCGGCAGCGTTGGCTGGTGCCGGGCCCGGTCGCTCTTCGAAGCGGCAGTAATGCTGCTCCGGGCAGGGGCAGCGCTCGACTACCTCAAGGTGCTTCTCGCCGGTGTAGTCTCGTGGCAGTTTCTTCAGTGGTCCCATCCGGGAAACCGTCCGCCATGGCCGCGCGGGCGTCAGGGCTTCTCTAGTCTCGCGATCCTTCGTACGACGGCGTTCTTCATCGCTCTTTCGAAGCCTCCGCCGACCGCTCCAACTGCGTCACGCGGGCTTCGATGTCCTCGGTTGCGGCTCCCGGAACGGTGACCTTCACCGACGTCGGCGCCAGCACGCTGTGCAGCGGCGTCGCGCTCAGCGGCAACACGGCGGCCTGCACCACCACCACCACCCTGGCACTCGGCCAGCAGTTGGTCACGGCGTCGTTCGCCCTGGCCGGCGGCGCGGCACCCACGGCCTCGCTGAGCTATCTGGTGAAGACCGCCGACACGGTCATGGTGAGCTGCACTCCGGGGTCGGGGTCTACGGCTTGCCGGTCACCTGCACGGCGACGGTCTCCTCGCGCGTGATGCCCGCTACTTCGTACATCATGAAGATGTTCTCGTCCGGGGTCTCCGGTGAGATGGTGTGGGAGGCGGCCAGGATGTAGCCGCCTCCATCGGCCGTCATGCCTTCCATAAGGCGGGCCGTGGCGCGGCGCACCTGTTCCGGGGACCCGTTCGGCAGCAGGTCCTGCGTATCGATGCCACCCATGAAAGCGATGCGCGATCCGAATTCGCGCTTCAATTCGAGCGGGTCCATACCGGGGCAATTGCACTGCACAGGGTTGAGCACGTCCATGCCGACGTCGAGGGATAAATTCACTCCCTGCAATCGCAGGTTGGATTGGCCAGGGCGCGGCGGAACCCACCGCGAGATTGGAGAAGCGCCGCGCATTTAGGGACTTGCAACTGCATCCCTGCGGATCGCGTAGGGGGTGCGGAAACCAGATGTTTTGCGCACAGGTCAGGCACCCAGTTTATCCTCATCCGCATTCGACGGGATAAATCCAATCCCTGCAACAGCAGTTTTGGAGGGACAGGGGCAGGAAGCGAGACGAGGTGGAACCCTGCGCGGACTGGGTTTACGAGTACCGCCGCTTCCCCGCGCAACGCTGGCGTCCGGCTACGCCACGGGCGGCGGATGAGGGGTGCGGCGGACGGAGCGCATAGGTGAGCAACCTGGTATTGGCCGACTGAGTCTGGCCGGTGATCGGCGGCTGAGACACTTCGACACTTCTACGGTGACCCACATACCCAGTAAGTAGTCGTAGACCGCGTCTACGGCGGTTCATAAACACTACGCGTTATCATTCTCTATCGGCTCTGAGCCAAACTCAATGCCCTGGTTTGGCCACTGAATCAATGATCCTTTAAACAGGAATGTACGCCAACCTAATCACGTCCTCGTCCATTCGCTCGCTGGCTTTAAGGCGCAGCGGCGGCCGAGGGCCGGCGAAAAACGGCTTGCCGGAACCAAGCACGACCGGGTGCAAGTAGATGCGATACTCATCAATAAGGCCGAGGTCCGTCAGGCTTCGCGCCAGGTCCGGGCCTGCAACGTCGATCTCTCCGTCAAGCTCAGCTTTGAGCCTGCGTATCACCCCCTCGACGTCATTCTCGACGAGCGTGGCGTTGGGGCCGACCGACTTCAATGAACGCGACACGACCCACTTCGGCTGGCCTCGCCACGCGGCAGCAAATTTACGTTCTTCCGCGCCCCACTCGGCACAGTCATCGTCCCAATATCGCATCACCTCGTACATCCGGCGGCCGTATATGCTGCCGCCCAGGCCGCCAACCTCCTCGATGAAGTGACGAAAGAGCGTGGGGCTTGGCGCAAACGCCATGTGATCGACGTAGCCGTCCAGCGACTGGTTCATGCCAAAGACCAGCTTCGCCATATAGAAGTCTCCTTCCACAAATATCAGAGAGTTCTGAGGTGGTCCCGGTTGTTTGGACAAAATCTCGCCGTTTGTTAGATGGTGCGGCGGGCTGACCAGGAGGCGGCCCGAAGGCCGCCATCCACTCCGGGCTTGCATCGGCGCTCGGGTCGCGTCCCCGCGTTGCCCTGTCCTCCTATCAAGCCCCTCCATTGTACGGCAGTCGTGGATGACCAGCGCAGCAAGGCCATCCACTCTGGAAGAAAACAGCGATAAATCCTGGGGGGCATGGGGGGCGTGCGTCCGAGAGGACTTGATGAACTTGTTGATTGAAAGGAATCGACTCGGGTCGTGACTCGCTCACCCGATAGCCTGATCCCCTCCGTCGTTGGGCAACCGGCGCCGGAGAAGCGGGATGACAAAGCCTTCAAGTGTCGGCAGGAAGGCGAGGCGAATCTGCGGGCCGCAACACAAGTGAACGCCGTTTCAGCATCGTCAACTCCACCAGTGAGTAGGCCGACTCAGCTGGATCTCTTCCCGGGGCGAGCCTGTGTCCTCGAGGCGAAGCCTGCCACGATTCGGAGTACAGCGAGAATGGAACCGAATCGCCGGGACGGTGTATCGGGCGGCGGCACGCAGAGAAAGTCCGTCAAGTTAACCGGAGAGACCCTGTTCGGTCCGGCGGAGGAGTCTCCGCACGGTAGGGAGGCGCATAAGGGCGAAACCCGAAAGCGCAGCAACGACGCCGGGCAGGGAATCGGAGGTGGCCACAGTACCGAAGAACTTCGGGAGAACCGAAGGGAGGGAAGGGCCGCTACTTTCATCAAGCGAACGAAACAGGGAAAGGCAGCCGGACTGCGCCCGCAAGGGAACGCTCCATCCCGGCCCAATCGAGCGAAGCGCAAAGCGCCCGCAAGATTAGACAATGCCCGCAAACTGCAACGGACGCTATACCGAGTGGCCAAGCAACAACCGGAAAGGAGGTTCACGCTTCTCTACGATAAGGTTTGTCGGCAGGACATCCTGCGCGAAGCCTGGCAGAGGGTGAAGTCCAACAAAGGGGCGGCGGGAGTGGACCAAGTGGACATCGGCACGATCCGGGATTACGGCGAAGAGCGGTTTCTGGGGGAAGTTGAACAGGAACTCCGGAGCCGGCAGTACCGGACAGCGTTGGTGCGGCGGGTACACATACCCAAGCCCGGACAGCCGGGGAAAACTCGGCCGTTGGGCATCCCGACGGTGAAGGACCGAGTGGTGCAGATGGCGGTGAAGATCGTGATCGAACCATTGTTCGAGGCCGATTTCATGCCCTGTTCATTTGGATTCCGCCCGAAGAGGACACCGCGGATGGCGCTGAGCGCGATTGTGCAAAGCGTCAACGAGGGATATTCATTCGTGGTGGACGTTGACTTGAAATCCTACTTCGACACGATCTCGCACGAACTCCTTTTAGAGTTGGTGGAACGCCGGGTCGGAGACACTCAAGTTCTGCGGCTGATCCGAGCTTGGCTGAAAGCGGGAGTTATGGAGGAAGGCAAGGTGACTCACCCGGACCGGGGTTCTCCTCAGGGCGGAGTGATCTCGCCAACGCTGTCCAACATCTTTCTGCACGAGGTAGATCGTCAATGGTGCCGGAGCGACGGTGTCGCGGTCGGCGATGTTCGGCTGGTCCGTTATGCGGACGATATGGTTCTGCTGGCGCGGACGGGACAACAGGCACGGGAGGCGTGGGAGCAACTGCAGGAGCAGTTCGCCGCTCTTCGACTGGTAGTCAACCAGGAAAAGAGTCGGCTGACAACGCTGGCGGAAGGCTTTGCGTTCCTCGGCTTCGAGTTCCGGAAAGCTCCGGGGCGGATGCTGTTGATGTGGCCACGCGAAAAGGCGTGCCGCAACGTCCGTCAACGGGCTCGCGAAGCAGCGCGATCAGTTCCGTCGAACGGGCAGGTCGGCGTGGTGATCCAGAAACTGAACCCGATCCTCAATGGGTGGTGTACCTATTTCCGGGTCGGCAACAGCAACCGGACATTCCATAAGGTGGACTGGGCCGTCCGGAGCGAGATGCAACTCTGGCTCCGGCGCAAGTACCAGTGCCCCTGGGGAACTGCCAAGAAGCGATGGGGGTATCACTTTCTACATGACCGATGTCGGCTTTACCGCATGGTGGGCAAGGTGAGCCACTTGGAAGGATTACGGCGCAAGCCGCCGGAAGAAGATGATCGGAGAGCCGGATGCGGGAAAACCGCACGTCCGGTTCGATGAGGGGGGCAGGAAACGTGCGACATCGCGGCGCGCCTGCGCCCTACTCTACAAAGCCCCCCATTATGGCGACGACTGTTTCCTTATCGACCGGCGCGGAAACAGGTCGGCCGGCGTGCGATAGCCGAGCGCCTGATGCGGGCGCTGGTGGTTGTAGAAATGGAAGTAGCGGTCCAGTGCCTGAAACAGATCGGCACCGTTGGCGAAGTCGCCGGGGTAGATCAGCTCGTATTTCAGACTGCGCCAGAGGCGCTCGATGAAAACGTTGTCCAGGGCGCGGCCCCGCCCATCCATGCTGATGGAGATGCCGCGCTGTTTCAGCGGCGCCAGAAAATCCGCGGCGGTGAACTGCGAGCCCTGGTCGGAGTTCCAGATTTCGGGCTGGCCGAAACGGAATGCCGTCTCCAGCGCCGCCAGACAGAAGCTGGTCTCCATGGTGTTGGAGAGTTCCCAACTGAGCACGAACCGGCTGAACCAATCCATGACGGCCACCAGGTAGAGAAAGCCGCCCTGCATCGGAAGGTACGTAATATCGGTGCTCCAGACCTGGTTGGGCCGTTCGATCGAGACGCCGCGCAGCAAGTAAGGGTAGATTTCGTGGTCCTTTGCCGGACGGCTCAGATTCGGTTTGGGATACAGAGCCTCGATGCCGAGAATCCGCATCAGCCGCCGGATGCGCGTGCGGCCGACTCCCAGCGTGACGGCCATGCGGCGGCTGCCGAAAAACGGGCGCTCCAGGTACAGCTCGTCGAGCTTCCGCAGCAGACGCAAGTTCTCCTGGCTCTCGGGCCGCGGCTGGTAGTAGTAGGTCGAGCGCGGCATCTCCAGCAATTGGCATTGCCGCTGCACGGTCAGATGCGGATGTTGTGGATCGATCCATCGGCGCCGCTCGTCCGGTCGCCTGAAGCGATGAGGCCAGCTCTTTTTTTGAGAAAGTCCAACTCCACTTTGAGCTGGCCGATCTGCTTGTAGAGTTCGTCCTTCTGGGTCGGCCGCTGGCGGATCTGCTCGCGGCCGTTACCGAAAACGTCCGGCAAGCCGGCCAGCGCCTGTTTCTTCCAGCCGCCGACCTGGGTCGGGTGGACGCCGAACATTTGGGCGATCTGGGCGGCCGTTTTGTGGCCCTTGATGGCCTCGATGGCAACTTTGGCCTTCAGGCTGGGTGGGTGACTCTTGCGCGTTCGGGGCATTGACTCTCCTTCATTTTCAATGCCGCCCACCATCTAAGAAAAGCCGATTTTTTGTCCAAATTCTTGAGACCATTACAATGGTAGCGAAAACGGCGGCACCCACTATCGCTGTGGCCATCCCTAGCAAACTCCAATCACGCAGTTCTGTCCATTTCATATCCTTAGAATGCAACATCAGTTGCCTTCAAGAAGCCCAGTACAAAAGGAACCCCAATTGCCGTCAACAAAGGCCACCCTGTCAACCGGAGAAACCGGAGAGTTCGCAGCGAAATCCTCGGCCTCCGGCCTGAACCCTGGGGGTTGAACGCGCCCCCGCTGCACATCTCGCGTCAAACCCGTGAGAGGCGGCTCACCGCAAGAACCTGCGGAATGTGGCGGATATCGGAGCCAGGCGGAAGGGCTTTGTTGTCAAGAAGTTCGCGGCCTGAAGTTGATAACGGAACGGTATGGCTTCCCCGAGGGCATTCGAACTGCGTTTGACAGGCCCTTGTTGGTCCCACTCTTGACAGGCCTATACCGCGACTCGCAGCTTGATCCCGTCGTTCGGCGCATGCACGAGATCCCGTTTGGTGCCGAGGTATCGCTCGGTGGTCTGCACCGACGCGTGGCCGAGCAGCAACTGGATCTGCTCCAGTTCGCCGCCGGCTGCCCGGCATAGCTTCGCGCATGTGCGCCGCAGATCATGGGGCGCGATGCCGGGAACACCCGCTCGCTAGGGCCGCGTTTCCCTGGAGCAACTGCCAGACGACCTTCTCGCTGAGAGCGGCGGATTGCACCTGACCGCCCCGGTTCACGGCTCGGAAGACGTGCCCCTCGGCGACGCTGGCGGCGGAAGTCCACGCATCGATCGCCACCTTCACCCAAGTCGGCATCGGCACAGTCCGCACCCGGCCATGCTTCCCGACCAGGTCCACAATGCACCAGCGCCCGTCCCGCTGCTGGACGTGCGCAAAGGTCAACGCGGCCACCTCCGACCGCCGCAGTCCGCAGCCCAGGAGCACGGCCAGGATCGCCCGGTCGCGCAACCCTTTAGGTCTGGCGGCATCCGGCACGTTGAGTAGCGTCTGAGCTTGCCGGACGGTAAGCCAGTTCCCCAGTCGGACACCTTTGGACGCCACGCCCTTCACGCGCGTGATCCCGTTGGCCAGCTCGGGCGCCAGCAGGCCGTTATCGACGGCTTCGACGGCCAGCTTCCGGACGGCCGTGATCCGGACGTTGATGGAAACGGCGCCCAGCCCGCGGGCCTCCAGGGTAACGCGCCAGGCGGCCACGGTTGCCTTGGTAAAGCCCGGCCGGGGCTCCTGGCCGTACCAGGCGAAGAATTCGTCCAGGCCAAGATTGTAAACCCGGCGAGTAATCGGGGAGGAGACGCTGTCCAGCACCAGCGCCTTCAGGCGGCTCCATTGGTCCGCTTGTGGAACTACAATCAGCTCAGTCATTTAGGTCCTCATAATGGGCATTATCGGTACCCATGTGGACCCTACCTCGAAGGGGCGGGGAGATCAAGCGAAATACCGAAGATGGCCCTCCAGGAGGGATTTCCGGCGCCTTACGGGTGGGAAGGGGATTTCGCGACAGTAATCATCCGTTTCGCAGTTCGACTTCTTCATGCGTCGTGACGACATTCCCAAAGACGTCGTCCGTCTGATCGACGCATTTGTAGCCGCGCGCATTTCCAGGGCGTTCCGGTACATTTGCGAGAGGACCGCTCACCGCCAGGTTCCATAATAGACCAGCGTGTCGTATAGCAGGGTCACTTCTCCGTGGCGCTGATGCTGCGCAAACAGGCCGTCCAGAGTTTCCATGAGCGCGCCGAATCCCGATGTTCCGGGCTGCGGTGCGTAAGAGGACGACGACATCCGCCCGCGCAGTCCTTCTGCATTCAATCGCTGCTCGTTCGGATAGCAGGCTTCGTGCCATTCGCCACCATGGAAGAAACCGGCAACCGTTTGCCTTTTGATCCGGCTCCGCTCTGGCGCGAATTGCGCGACTATCCGCTCGTAGTCCACCATGAAGCCCGGCTCCGGGCGGCGTTCGTTCCAAACCAGCATCACCCAGCCGTCCGCTTTCAGGATGCGGCGGAACTCGTAGCGCGCGGCTTCCGGCTCGAACCAATGAAAAGCCTGCCCGGCGGTGATCAGATCCACCGTGTGGTTCGGCATGCCGGTGGCCTCGGCGCGACCGACGACGCTGTGGAATCGCGGCCACATGCTCAGAATCCGCTCGCCGGCCTCCCGCATCTCGGCATTTGGCTCGACGCCGAACACCTCACAGCCCACTTCCAGAAACAGCTGTGCCAGAAATCCCGGACCGCAGCCGATATCCGCGACTCGCCAGTTCTGGTTGAGACCGAGTTCGCGCTCGGCCAGCGCCAGCACCTCTCGCGGGTACGAGGGTCGGTAGCGCTGGTAGTCCCGGACGCGAGTCGAAAACCGGGCTGTGGGATCGGGACGCATGCCTCTATGATGCAACGGGCAAAGCCTGAAGTATCGGAACGGGAATGGATCAGGCCCGTTTATGGCAGCCGCGCTGGAGCGAAGCCGTTCCTGTCGCGCCACGTCTGGTGACCGTGAAGCCTTAAGAAAGCCATCGGCAGTAGAACCGCATTTGGGGCATAATGGAAGCCATGAAACGTGCTGTCTGTGTGCTTCTGTGCTCGGCCGCGCTGGCCTGCGCCGAATCGTTTTCCGGCACGGTGGTCGATGTAATGTGCCGCGGCAAGGACCTGGCGAGCCACACCCGCGAGTGCGCGATTGCCTGCGCCAAGAGCGGCTACGGGCTGGTAACCGCCGAAGGCAAATTTCTGAAATTCAACGAAACCGGCAATGCCCGCACGCTTGCCGCCCTCAAAAAGCTGAATAGGGAAAAGGACCTCAAGGCGAAAGTTTCCGGCACGCTGCACGGGGACGTGCTGGATGTGGAGGCGATCGACTTTCAGTAATCGCCCCGGCTACTTCGGCGTGACGCGAAGGCGGATGGCCTGGGGGGCGGCGTAGGACGACTGCTGGTTCGATCGCGTCTCGACGTCCCCCGCCACGTAGATCATCTGATCGGCCGGCTGCGCCATGGGGAGCGCTTCGATGGTGAAACTCCGGCGCGATTGGTCTTCCGTAATCAAAACGCCATTGAGGCCGACGTCCAGCACGCGCACATAAGGCGGCAGGTTACGAACCTCCACCGGCACGCGGCCTTTGAAGTCCCCCTGGCGGGCAATGGCCACGGTGATCTCCGCTTTCCCTCCCGGCGCGAGCGTGACCTCTTTGGTCTCCGCGGTCATGAGCAGGTCCGGCGGCGGCATCAGCGCGATCAGCTTCAGATGGTCCTCGGGGTTGGCGGTGCGCGCGAGCCCGTTTTCGGCTTTGCCCGTGACCTCGAAGGGAACCGCGGCGGAAATCCTGGCGCCCGCGTCGGCACTAAGCGTAATGGTGGTGGAGTTCTGGCCGGCTGCAATGACCCCCGGTGCGGCATGGAGACCGGCGGGCAGTTCGTCGAGCGAGATCGCGATCGGACCCTCGAAGCCGTCCATGCGAAATGCGGTCACGGTCACCGGGACGGTCCCTCCCACGGGAACATTCGGATTTCTGGGATTCACGCTCAACCGGAAATCGGGATGCGGCTTTCGGACGGTCAACCGGTACGCGTACGTCTCGCCTCCCAGCCCCTGGACATCGAGGATCCGGGCGATGTACTCCCCGTCCGCCGGCGCGGTGAAGTGGACCACCGAATCGCGGCCGTATCCGGGGCCGCTGTCGTCGTTCCGGTAATAGAGGTGGGCGATGGGCAGCCCGTTGGGCGAAAACTTCGTGCCGGGCGGGTGAATCTGAACCTTGTAGACCGCCGAGTCGATCGCGTGCGCCTCGGTAGTGGTATCGAAGAACGCCAGGCGCTGGCCGCCGAATGCTTCGAAAAGCGTATCGTTATCCGGCGAGAGCGGCAGCGCCTCCACGCGGATGATCTCGCCCCCCACCATGACGTAGTCGCCGGCACGCAATCCGTCCCAGGCGGAAATCCGGAGGCCCCGTCCGGCGGAGTCATGGTCGCGAAGGGTGATGGAAGTCGCCCAGACCGGCCGCACCACGGCACGCTCGATCGGGTTGCCCTTGGAGTCGAGCACTTCGAGGAATGAGTCCAGATCGCTGCCGAAGCGGCGGGCATTCACTTCGAGCACCAGTTCCTCACCCTTGCGCGCCTGAAACCGGTAGTCGTTTTGCGCCCCGCGCGCGGCGATCCGGCCGTTCACAGTAACCGGCACCGGGATGGGGCCGCCCTGGGACTGGACCTCCGGCTCGTCCCCGAGCGCCACCCGGACTTCATCGAACGCGTGCTCCGGCCGGAGCGTGACGCTGTCTTCGAAACCGGGTTCGGGCTTCCCGTCCACCCTCAACTTCGAAGCCAGGTTGTAGCCGCGCAGGGCCACTTCGCCGCCGGTCCCTTTCCGAACACCCAGCGGGTAGGTTCCCAACACCAGCGGGAACTCTCCCGCCACGATGCGGTAGAAGTGGCGGGCGTCTCCGCTCTGCTGGTAATCCGCGACCTTGACGTAATAGGTCCCCGCCTTCTCGAAGCGGTACTCGAACATCGATTGATCGGTGCCCCCGGTCGCGCCGAACTCGCGCACGGTGGCGAGGTTCTCATCGAGGATGGTGACCACGGGCTGCAGTGTCGATCCGATCGCCATGGCGCCGTTGTCGAACGTCACCAACTCTCCGGCGTTCACTTTGATCTTGTACAGGTCCACGTCGCCGGGTTTCGAAATTGTGCCGGAGAGAATTGCCGGGAGGATGGTCTCGAAGGCGGTTTCGGGTGTGTCGTTCGGCTCCTGGTCGGGAGCCTCGCCGTAATAGGGCTCGATCAGAAAGCGCCCCTCGGGGCTGGTTCCCAAGGGTGTCAACAGGCGGAAGCTGACCGGTCCTATGTCGGCATCGGGCGAAACTTCCACCTCCACCGTCACCTGGTTCCGCGGGGGAAGCGGCCCCAGGTCGATGCTCGATGGCGTCCCGTTCGAACCCAACCGTACGTCCGGCAGATCGGGCAGCTCTTTGACGCGCAGGATGCGCCCCGTCACCCCGGGGCGGCTGAAATAGATTGCGGTCGCCTTGGCGAGATTCAGTCCCTCCACCGTTAATTCGGCGGTAGTGCCTCGCGCGACCCCGATCGGCGCCACGGAGTTCAGAGTGGGCGGTGTCGTGCGGTTTCCTTCGGCGGAAACGAGCGCGGCCAGCGCCACCAGAAGGCAGCTACTTCGCGGCAACCAGCTTGTCATGATCCACCTCGTAAACTTGCAGCACGCCATTGAAGAAGGCGGCGGCCAGCGATTTTCCGTCGGGAGAGAACTCCAGGCCGTAGGCCCAGTCCGGCAATTTCGTCAGCGTGCGGATTTCGCTCAGGTCTGCCGCCTGGAACAGGCGGATGGTGTGGTCGGCGGAAGCGGAGGCCAGGTACTTGCCATTGGGCGACCAAGCCAGCCTCAGAATGGAATCCTCGTGCGCAATCAGCGTATTTTCGAGCGTTCCCCCGTTGGCCTCCAGGCGCCAGATCCGGATCGTGCGGTCGAGCCCCCCGGCCGCCACGCGCGTTCCATCCGGCGAAAGCGCGATCGTATTGACGCCATCGGTGGGATCTGAGAGCGTGTAGAGCCGTGTTCCCGAGGCGACATCCCAAACCTTCACCGAACGGTCGGCCGAGCCGGAGACCAGGCGCCTGCCGTCGGGAGAAAACGCCAGCGCATAGATGGCGTCGATGTGATCGCGCAACGTGCGGATCTCTTTCGCCGTCGCCACATCCCACAGCTTGATCAGCTTGTCATAACCGGCAGTGGCCAGGGTGGCGCCGTCCGGAGAGAAAGCCGCGGCGTAGATGCAGTCGGAATGACCGGAAATGGTGCTGCTGACGGTCTTGGAGGCCACATCCCAGATCTTGACCTCGCCCTTCCGGGCGGGCAGCCCGCCGGCCGCGGCGAGCCATTTGCCATCGTGCGAAAATGCCAGCGCCCGTACGGCTTCGGCGTGGCCGGCCAGCGTGGCAACCGGCTTGCCCGAGGCCGCGTCAACCAGCCGGACTTCTTTGTATCCGCCGAGCGCAATCACCGCGCCATCCGGCCGCCACGCCAGGGAGTACACCGATTGCGGGGGCGCAGCCCACATGACCGAAGCCAGGAAAAACAGTGCGCAACGCATTAGTGGTTGAACAGAAACTCCTTGCTGGTGAGCATCGCCCAGACCATATCCTCCAGCGCCTGGCGGTGGGCCTCGCGGCGGGCCTCTTCGGTGCCGGACAGCGGGCGCGCCTGCTCGAGCGCGCCACCCAGCGTTTGCCGCTCCTGGTCCGTCGGGTAGCGGCTGAAGGCCGAAAGGAACATGAACTCGAGAATCCGGCGGTCCGAGACCCCGAGTTTCAGGAAAAGTGAAATCGTCCCTTCCGGCGCGCTCAATTTCCGGTTGAGCGTGTCTCCGTTAATGACGTGCAGCGCCTGCGCGACCGTCGGAACGCTCGATCGCTCCGCCGCGTCGCATAGCAGGCGCGGTGGCCGGCCGAACGACGCGAGAAACTCGGATTTGACCTGCGTATCCGGCAGTTCGAGAGCGCGCGTGCCCGCCGGATAGCCGGGGAAAACCGTCGGCGCGCCCGTCACGCGCGACATGGCGTCCAGCAGAACTTCCGCCGGCAGCCGCCGCACGATGTACTTGGAGTAGTAAGTGTTGTCCGCCTGGTTGGTGGCGTTCGCCTCGCTCGAAAGCTGGTAGACGCTCGAATTCATAATGAGGCGGATCAGCCGCTGGACATCGTACCCATGCTCTACGAAATCCTTCGAGAGCGCCTGGAGCAGTTCCTCGTTCGATGCCGGGTTGGTGGCGCGCAGATCGTCCACCGGGTCCACGATCCCCCGGCCCAAGAAATTGCCCCAGACACGGTTTACGATGGTGCGGGCGAACATCTCGTTTTGCGGGCTGGTGAGCCATTTGGCGAATACGGCACGGCGGTCCACCGGCGAATCGATCGCAATGCTTGGCGCATCCAGCGGTGTGGGCGGCAGCGGCTTCCCCAGCCGCGGATGCAGGACGTCGCCGGAAGCCTTCGCGAAAACGATGTTTTCCCCGGGTACCGATCCGTTCTTGACCCCCACTCGCGCGAACAGATTCGCCATTTCGTAGTACTGCGTCTGCGTCCATTTTTCGAGCGGATGATTGTGGCAGCGCGCGCAGGTGATGCGCTGTCCGAGGAATGCCTGGGTGGCATTCTCGCTGACCTCGATCGGGTCTTTGTGCAGAACGAAGTAGTTCAGGGCGCCGTCCTGGCGCGTGCTGCCCGAGGTCAGGAAGATCTCGCCGGCAAACTGGTTCCACGGCTTGTTGTGCTCCACCGAGTCGCGGATCCAGTCGTAGAACGACCACATGGCGGTCGAGTTCAGTTTCCGGCTCGAGACCAGCAGGAGATCGGACCACTTATACGCCCAGTAATCGACAAACTCGCGCGTCGAGATCAGGTGGTCCACCACCTTGGCCCGCTTATCCGGCGACTTATCGGCAAGAAAGTTCTCGACCTCTTCCGAGGTCGGCAGGATGCCGGCGGCGTCCAGGTACGCGCGGCGCAGGAAAGTGGCGTCGTCCGCGGGTTTCGAGGGCGCCAGGTGGAGCGTCTTCCACTTCGCCGCCACCAGGTCGTCGGTGAAATTGTTCCGGGTGAATGCCGCGTAAGTGTCGGCGCTTACCTGGTTGGGAAACGGCACGCTCAGACGTGAATACAGAACCCGCGAAGAATACCAGAGCGTGATGGCGGATTCGCCCGAGCCGATCATCTTCACGTGCCCGAAATCGTCAACCGTCGCCACTCCCTCGTTGCTGGAGCTGAACTTTACCCAGCGGGTGACGTCTTCCGAATGTCCGTCGGAGTAGTTTGCGCGCACCACCACCTGCTGTTCCGCTCCGGGCGCCAGCACAGCCGCAGCGGGGAACACTTCGAGTCCGCGGATTTCCGGGTCGGCGGGCTGCGGGGCGGGTGCGCCGGCGGCGATCCACTGCTCGATGACCCGGTACTCCAACGAGTCCTTCGTGAAGCGCCTACCGCCCCCGTGGGGAATCGTGAACGTCGGCTTCAACAACATCAGGCTGGCGGCGGGATCGGCCAGCGAAACGCGGCGCCCTACCGAAACGCGCGTCAGCGTGTTGTAGTCCTCGTCCGGATCGTAGCCGCGCAGGGTCAGCTTGAAACCGTTCTTGCCGGCCAGAGCGCCGTGGCATGCCCCCTGGTTGCATCCCATCTTCGTCATCACCGGGATCACGTGGTTGCGGAAACTCCAGGTGAACGGGGCGTGTGATGCTTTCACCACCACGGGGATAGTGGCGGAGAGGTTCTTCGCGCGTGCGGTGATCCGGACCTCGCCGTCGCCCACCGGGCGAATCTGCCCGTGCTCATCCACCGTGGCAACCTTGGGATCGGACGACGTGAACTGCGCCGCCTGCGACCAATCCTCCTGGTGATCCCCCAGGTCCGCCTCCACCACGATCTGCTGGCGCGCTTCCGGCCCCGTCAATTCCACCGACGGCGGCAGGATCGCCAGCTTTTGCGCCAGCAGCGGCGTTGCCAGCAGGAAGAGAATTCGCCTCATGCGAACAGCTCCGTGATGGGCTCCGTGCCGCGATCCACCAGCGGGATCGGGCGGCCCTGCGCGCCGGGCAGCTCGATTGACAGATCAATCCCGAGCCCGCGATAAACCGTCGCTGCCACCTGCATGGGACTTACCGGGCGATCTTTCGGCGCGGCGGCGATATCGTCCGAAGCCCCCACCACGGTGCCGCCTTTGAGCGGACCGCCGCCCATCAGCATGGTCCAGCACTGCGGCCAGTGGTCGCGCCCGCCCGCCGGGTTGATCTTGGGCGTGCGCCCGAACTCCCCCGTGGCCAGGATCATGGTGTTGCCGAGCAGCCCGCGCTGGCTCAGCTCTTCGAGCAGCGAGGCATATGCCATGTCGAACATCGGGCCCACCAGGTCGCGGTAGCAGCTGATGGGGCTGAACGGCTTCGAACCGTGAATATCCCAGGTGATCTCGTCGAAGACCGTCTCGAACATGTTTACGGTCACGAACCGGACGCCCGCTTCGATGAGCCGGCGCGCCAGCAGGCAGCTTTGCCCGAACCGGTTCATCCCGTACTTTTCGCGGACGGCTTCCGGCTCGCGGTGCAGTTCGAAAGCTTCGCGGGCCTTCTGCGACGACATCAGGGTGTAGGCGTCGTGGAAGGTGGAATCGAGCAGGCGTGCGTCCTGCGAGGTTTCGAAGGCGCTGACCGAGTGATCCACCATTTCGCGCCAGTTTTTCCGGCGATCCACACGCAACGCCGATAAATAATCCGGCGGCAACATGTCCGGCACCTTGAAATTCGGATCGGAGGGATCGGCGTTGAGCACGAAGGGGTCGTAACGCTTGCCCAAAAAGCCCGCGGTCTGCCCGTGCGGCATATTGCCGCCCGTGTTCCCGATGGGGCGGGGCAGCAGCACGTGCGACGGCACGTCGCCCTTTGCACCTTTGAGCTTGGTGAGGACGCAGCCGAAGTGCGGCTGCTCGATGCCGCCCTGAAACAGCCGCCCGGTCTGCATCATCTGGTGTCCCGTATCGTGCACGGCCGCGGCGGTGTGGTACACGGAGCGGATGAGCGAGAATTTGTCCGCGTGTTTCGCCGTTCGCGGGAAATTCTCGGAAATCTCGATCCCGGGGACGTTGGTTTTGATCGGTTTGTACGGCCCCCGGATCTCCACCGGAGCGTTGGGCTTCATATCGAAGGTGTCGAGCTGCGACGGACCTCCGATCAGCATCAGCAGAATGCAATTGACATCGTTGGAGTTGCCCGTTGCGCCAAGCGCGCGCAGTCCAAACCAATCCGGAAGCGTCAATCCCAGGGCCGAAAGCGCGCCGGCGTGAAGAAAGTCACGCCGTTTCAATCCGTCGCAGAACTGGACCGGGCGGTCCGCATCCAGACGAAACATCGGTTCCCTCCTATGGTGGTAGTGATTCTATCACCGCCGGAGGCGGAAGGCGTGACTGCGGACGCTCCTTGCATCCTGGTCCGGCACCCACAGGCGATCGCGATTGGATGCTTGATCACCATAAGCGAATAGGTAAGGGAGAAGAAGAATGGCAACGAGCATACTTCGGCGGCGGCGCGTGTCGGGCAATGCGAAATCCAAAACGGTCAGTTCGATCGGGACGGCGTGCGCCCAGGAACAGAATGCCCGCCGAAAACACGACAAGACCTCCGGTGAATCGCATGTCAATTCTGTGCCTCTTGCCCGCTAATGGCAACCCTTCCCCACAATCCTCAACCCACGCCATTGCCTGCGCTTGGCCATGATACTAGAAATGCATGCCGCCCCGGAACCGTCACGCCGCCGCCGAATCCCTGCACCCTGTCGCGAGTAGATGAGGTCCCCAGGGTTGCCCCAGTGCGTGTTGGCGGTGCTCCGGGCTTTCCGTTCCGAAATGATCACCTGCCTGCGAATCCGACAGGACTCAAGCGTTATCGTTCCATATCGGTAAGCATTTTGTCGTTGTGACCGTCGAGCACCGCTTGATCGAGGATCGCGATCTTGGCAGGCGGGAGCGCGCGCGGGGTCCTGGAGCACGGACACCATGATGGCCATGCGTCAGGCACACAATTGAATCTGGTTATTGGCGGGGGCGCCGGCGACGATGCCGTCGTAGTCTTCTGGGAAACGCTGCGCCTCCATCAACCCCTGGCGGCCACCGGTGGAGCAGCCCTGCCAGTAGGAGAAGCGCGCAGCGCGGCCGTCGTGACCGGGCACTTCGAAGAGGATGCCAGGAACATTTTCCCTGCTGGGCATTGACAGTCGGGTTCGAATTGACTATATAGGAGTGTCATGACCGTTAGCAGAAGGCGATTGTTCCAGTCTCTTGCAGTGGCCGGTGGATGCAGCGTGGCTGAGGGGGCCGAGCCCCCGTTGGCCCTGGAAGCTCTTCGCAATGTGTCCGCCGCGCACGGAACCAATTTGATCGACGACCGTTTGCGGGTCGTCAAGCCGGTCCTCGAAAACCGCCTCCCACAAGTACGGGCACTTCGCGAGTTTGCTTTCGACGACACGGTCGAGCCGCCCCAAGGAATCTTGGAATACTGATCCCCTGACACCTGCTGGGGTTCTGAACGATGGCTGCTTCTGACATTACCTTTAACTCCGTTGACGAACTGGCGCCGCTCCTCAAGGGGCGGAAGCTTTCACCGGTAGAGGTGGTGCGTGCCTTTCTGGATCGAATCGAAGCCGTTAATCCGAAGGTGAATGCCTTCATAACTGTAACGGGCAAGCGCGCGCTTGAAGAAGCGCGGAAAGCAGAACGGGAAATGGCCGCCGGCCGGTATCGCGGACCGCTTCACGGGGTGCCGTATGCCCCCAAGGACCTGATCGCTACCAAGGATATCCGCACCACCAACGGCTCGAAGGTGACATCCGACTGGATTCCGGACCATGAATCCACCGTTACCGCGCGGCTCAACCAGGCAGGTGCGATCATGCTGGGCAAGCTCAATCTGCTCGAGTTCGCAATGGGCAGCGGCCAAAAGGGACTGGTTGGGCCCGCCCGCAACCCTTGGGATCTTGCCTATTCTCCGTCGGGCTCTTCGAGCGGTTCCGGCGCAGCCGTCGCCGCCGGCATGGTTCCTCTGGCGATTGGAAGCGATACGGGCGGGTCAATTCGGGGTCCCGCCAAGAGTTGCGGGATTGTAGGTCTGAAGCCAACCTATGGGCGAGTCAGCCGCTTTGGCGTGACAGCGCTCAGTTGGACACTTGACCATGTGGGGCCTATGGCCAAAACCGTCGCCGACGTTGCGCGCATGCTCCAGGTCATGGCCGGCCCGGACCCATTGGACCGCACTGCGGCCGCCGTCCCGGTTCCGGACTATACCAGAGCGCTCACCGGAAGTGTTGAAGGTTTGCGCATCGGCGTCCCCACCGAATATTTCTTCAACTGGGTCCAACCTGAGACAGAGGCGGCCCTCCGTCGCGCCCTCTCCCTGCTGAAGGGACTGGGGACGGTGACGGTGGATGTCAAAGTGCGTAACGCTGCCCTGTGCGGCGCCGCGTCGTCGATCATTCTCAATTCCGAGGGCGCCGTGTACCATGAGAAGCAGTTGAAAGAGAACGCGGATCTTCTCGAGCCGCTCGTTCGCGAACGTCTCGAAGTGGCCACATTCAACTCCGCCGTGGACTATATCAAGGCCCAGCGTTTCCGCACTGTCCTGATGGAGGAGATGCGGCAGGTCTTCCGAACCTGCGACGTACTGATGCTGCCGGCGGGTAATGCGGCTCCCAAACTGGACGCCGAAACCGTTGGTACGGACGCCCCTTCCGATCCGCCGTCACCGCCGCGCCCGGACGTGTTCAACCTTGCCAACATGACTGGAATTCCAGCTCTTGTGCTGCCTTGCGGTTTCACTGCCGGCCCTCCGTCTCTTCCGCTCGGCATCCAGTTCTGCGCCAAGCCTTTCGACGAGGCAACACTTTTCCGGATCGGCTACGCCTATCAATCGGCAACCGACTGGCATAAACGGAGACCTCCTTTCAATAGCTGACGCCTCCCACATACCGTGCGCGGCTAAGTACGCATTGCAGATCGCCGGCGCCTATTTGCGTATTGGCGGCCAGATGTCGAGCACCGAGAAGAACGGCATCACTCCGCAAACGGAGCGGCGTTTCCGGATTTGGGACGCCCACTGAGCCACGGTTCAGCCGCGGATCGGATGCAGAGGCTCCGAGTAACCCTTGGAAAGGATAATCCGCTCGATCCCCACCCGGTCCGCGCCCCGGATCAACACCGCCATTCGTTCTTCGGGTGTCGATGGGCAGCGCGGCTTTGTATCACCTGGCGCGGCGGGAATGGAGAACACTGGGGCTGGAGCGATTCCAGATTCCGCACGATATGGGCTCGTCCCATGGCGTCACGCGCATCATCAGGCTGGCGTATTACGAACACCCTTCCTATGTGCCGCTCCTCATTCGCGCGTATGAGTTGTGGCGCGAGTTGGAAACGGCTGTTGGACGATCAGCTGTTGCATATTACGGGCTCGATCGACGCCGGATTGGGGGGCGGCCCGCTCTTCGAAGGCGCAAGGCTGGCGGCCACGCTGCACGGATTGCCGCATGAGATTCTGACCTCGCGCGAACTGCGGCGGCGGTTCCCGGCATTTCACCTTCCCGCGGAGACCATGGCCTTGTATCAGCCGGAAGGAGGCTTTCTGCTCCCGGAGCGGTCGATCATGGGGACAACCGACCAGAGGCTATCGACAGTAGCGCCGGGGATAAAGACAGCGCCAATCCAATCGTGAACCAGCCCGTGGGACACACCCTCGGTGCCATGGTTCACCACGGGAGCGAGCACCACTTCGCCGCGCCGTACCCGAGCCGCGCGATCCGGTGACTCATCCATCCACAAGAAGGTCTGGCGGCCCGCGGCACGTTCCTGCATGTGGGCATCGGCTTGCTTCACATAGGCATTCCAGGCCGTCAAAGTGCCGGGCCGGAGATCGGCCGCTCGGGCGATCTGCGTGGCCCAAACTGTAAGTACGATGGCGGCAATGACGGGTTTCGAGCGTTTCATTGCTGGCCTCCTTCCTTATCCCAACTGGCGAGCTGCACAGCGTCAGCCGACCGCAGCGGACGTTCTTCAACGACGAGCTCCGCGCGGCCGATCAGCCGGGTCTCGACTGTAATGTGAGTCAGGCGCGACTCCACGATGCCAGCGCGGAGCGCGTTCTCCCGGGTGACCGAGACGCGCCTGATGAATACCGAGGGGCTCTTCACCAGATGCCCGAATTGGACGACCGGAACTCCGGTCCGCTGGTCCAGCCAGAGTTCGCCCTTAATCAGGCCGTCGCGTTTCCGTCGGGGCGTAATCTGGAACGCGTAGGCAAGACGCTCACCATCGTCCACCACTCCCTTGTAGGCGAATTTGTAATTGGCGGGAGTAATGGCAACTGACGCCGCCGGCAGTTCCGACTCGTGTGCTTCGGCGTTCAGGTAGCGCACGATCACCTGCTGTTGGACGATTCGGTCACCCGCGAGCTGAAGCACTTGGTATCGGCTATCGCCGATTGGCGCCAGTCGCCGAATGGCCCGCAATTGGCCGGCCTTTTCGAGCTTGGGGAGAGAGGCATGGATCTCGACGGACTCGGTTGTCCATGGGGACGACCCCACGCCGGCTGTGTACCGTTCGAGCGCCGCCGCCGCTTCTGCGGCCGCATGCGCCTTCAACACGTCCGCGGCATGCGCAGGGCGGGCAAACGTCGCCAGGGCCATGACGAGCGCAATCGACACGGCCGGATTCAACGCGGCCCGCGTCGTCCAATTCGCAACCGGCGGCTCCGCGAACGCGGGATAGCGGCGGCCGCACGTGCGGCATTCATAATGGCCGTGCACCGGCCACATGAGCGATTCATGGGTCAGGCTGCACCAAGCGGTCCCTATCTTCGAGCGAAGTCCCCTGGACATATCGTTACTCCTCCAAAAAACGGCTTCTTGTTTACGTTCTGAATCCCCCATGGCCGTGTCGTCATGGCTAACGCACCTGCTGTTCCATTTCGCTGCGCACCAGAAACCCCTGTACCCTTCAAAGCAGCTACGAAGTGAGCTAAGCAGGTAGACAGCTCGGCCGCCCGGCGGGAGCGCCTCGTGGAACCCCGGCGGAGATCACCTACCGCCAAATGTGGAGCCGCGCCTCGCCAGGGTGGCCCGTAGCCAAAAGTCCTGTGGGGAGTCCGCGCCGCTTTGAGCGCCAGTACAGGGGCGACGTTGGTTACGGTGGCCGAGTCCTGAAAAGGAGTGGTTCCCGTGAAACGTGACCGTTCATTTGAGCATGAATTTTCAATCTACGTAGGGCTCGATTGGGGGACTGAATTCCACCGAGCCTGTGTTCTGGACCTCAGAGGTAAAATTCTTCGTGAGTGCAGGGTTGATCATACAGGGCAAGCAATCACCGCCTTCCTGCGAGCCCTGAACGAGATGGCGGGCGGGAAGGCTGACCGCGTTGCGATGGCAATCGAGGTACCACGCGGGCCGCTGGTCGAAGCCTTTCTGGAGGGTGGCTTCGCCGTGTTCTCGATTAATCCCAAGCAACTGGACCGATTTCGCGATCGCTATACGGTGGCCGGAGCGAAGGACGATAGCCGAGACGCCTACGTCGCGGCGGATTCGCTTCGAACCGACCAGCATTGTTTCCGCCGTATTGAAGCCCAGCATCCCGACGTTGTTCGTCTTCGCGAACTCTCGCGGACCGAGGAGAGCCTTGGCGCGGATCTTCGCAGAGCAGTCAATCAGTTTTACCAGTTGCTCCTCCGTTACTATCCGCAACTGCTGCAGTTGAGTTCCACACCGGACGAACCGTGGATCTGGGCGCTACTCGAGCTGGCGCCGGTTCCGCAGCGGGGCGCCCGGCTCACAGTGGTCCGCCTGAAGCAGTTCCTCTTGAAACATCGAATCCGCCGGTGGACGGCTGAGGAACTACGCGAGGTGCTTGCAATGGCGCCCCTGCCGTTGGCGGCCGGCAGTGCCGAGGCGATCAGTGAGCACGCTCTGTTGCTGCTGCCGCAACTGCGGCTACTCCACTCCCAGCGTCAAAAGACCCGGGACAGAATCGAAGCGTTATTGGAGCAGATGACAGCGCTTGGCCGCGAGCGCCCCGACAGCCAGGCGCATCACGACGTTGGCCTTCTGCTCTCGATACCAGGAGTCGGGTGTCTCATCGCCGCGAATCTCTTCAGTGAAGGAGCGGACCCGCTGGCGCAACGGGATTACTACGCCCTCCGCGCCCATAGCGGAATCGCACCCGTCACAAAACAGAGCGGCAAGAGTAAGCAAATCATCATGCGGCGCGGCTGCAGCGAGCGACTTCGAAACGCGATGTACCACTGGGCGCGCTGCAGCGTTCAGCACGACCCCTTGAGCAAGGCTCACTACACGCGGCTGCGACAAACCGGCCACAACCATGGTCGGGCGCTCCGCGGCGTTGCCGACCGCCTGCTCGCTATCTTGATAGCAATGCTAAAAACCGGGCAGCCTTACGATGCAAAGCGTCGGCAGAAGGGCTGCGTCCCTGCCGATGCAGCCTGACGGTTGAGGACTCCATGTCACTCCCGCCGAGCGACCGGCCGCCTACCTGCTTAGCTCACTTCGTAGCTGCTTTGAAGGGTAGGATGGGCTTGACAAATGGTGGGGAGTCCACATTCTCAGTGCTTTTCTGTTTCGCGCCTGCCGAAATAACCCTCTGGGCTTCGGCGGATGCCGAACTTCCGGCAGTTGGCAAGGCGAGCAAGAACCGTGCGCTGGGGCAGGGCCCTGGAACAGACGCACTCAAAATCGAGCCCGCGATGGCGCGAGATGCGCCAGACGACGCGACAATCCGGACGCCTTGCCGCGGCCATGTCCGAAGGATCGCTTCACCATGCTCATCGACTGCGGTGAGATCGCTGATCTCTACGAAAAAGCGGTGCCGGCGTCCTCGGCAGGAACACCGTCCCGAGCTATCGATTCGGCCGGGAGGCGTCCGCTGTAGAATAGGCATATTTAGGGCCTCCTTTGAATCGAAGTCGGCGGGGGACGCGTCTAAGAGTTTTAGGGGCCGAATTTTCAGGAGGGGATCAATGGCAGCGGGCTCGGCTGTGGAGACAGGCTCGTCCACCGCGGCGCGGTACGAAGCGCTGATTCGGATCTCGAACTCCATCCACGCCCGTAATGAGCCTCAGGATCTGTTCGAGATTCTTGTTCACGAACTCGGGAGAGTCGTTCCTTTCGAGGCCATCGCACAGTTTGACGAGTCGGCGTTTATATGCGGCCAATGTTCTGAGTGGGGAACTCGCGGCGGGTAGCGGAAAGCAGTATTCTTTTTTTGTTTGAATGCTGACTTTGCCGGGAGGGTGAAGGCCCGGCAGCAGATCGAAACTTAGCAGGCGACGGTCAGCGGCGGGCCTTCACGCCAGCCGTGATTCTCTTTATCGCACTGCCAAACGCGGAAGACAAGGCCGATCCGGGGTGATCGCGTTAAGCCTTCTCCCGCGAGAGTGTCGGTGTGTGGAAAGCGCACGATCGTGGGCCACGGTCGGCGGCTTCGTTACGCCCGTGATGACCGGCACGATCGCATTTGGGTGCGACGTGGCGTTTGTCGTCCCTGCCGGAAGACCTTCACCGCCTTGCCCGATTGGCTGGCGCCGTCGGCGCCATTCACTTGCACTGCCGGCAGCAGGCTTGTGAGCACATAGCCGCTGGTAAAACTGCAGAGCAAGCTACACCGCATTGCAAAGACAGACACGCTTGCCCGATCCATCCACCGTGCGTCGATGGGTACAGCGGCGACTCACGAGCCTGTGGTGTTGGATCAAGGGCGGAGTGCAACACCCGCACTTTTTACGTCGCCCACCATCCTTGCCTGGGATCTCGGCGCGCTCTGCCGGATTCTGCTCATCGAGGCAAGAAGTCCATGAGCCGTCAAGCTCTCGACGAGTTGAAAAAGCAGATTTCACTGCTGGACTATCTGCAAGCCCATGACTGGCGACGGGCCGACAACTTAGCCGCGGTCGAATGATGGGCCTGTGTACGCTGCACGAAGATCATAAACCCAGCTTTCTGGTGGACCCTCTCAACAACCTGTTCTACTGTTATGGCTGCGACCGCGGCGGTGACGTAATTCGCTTCGCCGAACTGTATCACCAGGTGAGGTTCCCGCAAGCGTTGGTTCTGCTCTGCCAGTGGCTCGGCTTGCCGCCATTATTGCGGGAAGCCACAGAGTTCTATCGCATACAGCTACACGTCACTCCGAAGCGGTGCCTATCTGTATCAACGTGGAGTCGCTCACCGGAAGTGATCGAGCATATGCGGATCGGCTACGCTCCCGGAGGTTGCTTGCGAGGTTGGCTGACGGAGCTGGGGTACTCCGGCTTGGCTTTACGCGAAGCCGGACTGGTCACCGCCGCCGGCTACGACACCTACATGCACCGCGTGGTGTTTCCGCTGGAAGGCAACCTCTATGGCCGCAGCCTGACTGCGGCGGCGCCACCGCATCGTTTTCTGCCGGGCGCAAAGGTGGGCTGTACGCATGGGGCCAGGTCGGCGATATCCGGAAGTGATTCTGGTAGAGGGACTATTCGACTACGCCGCATTATGGCAGGCCGGCTTTCACAATGTCACCTGCTCGATGGGCACCAATCTCAACGCGCACCAGCTTCGGCAACTCTGCGATGGCTCCCGAACCGTTTATCTGGCCTTTGACGCCGACCACAACGGCAGCGGTGAGCAAGCGGCACAATCACTCACCGACAGGCTCACAGAGCACGGCGTAATCGCGCGCACTGTCTCGCTGCCCGAAGGACACGATCCGAATAGCTTCTTTGTCCAGGACGGTGATGCACACAGTTCCAGTGCCTTCTGGAGGCGGCGCGATGATGACCTTCCGGGTGGTGCACAAGCCCTTCAACAACGATGTACGGTGCCGTATCGGGTTGTCGAACAGAGCACAGGATGTGAAATCGGCTGGATGAACCAGTACCTCGATTACGAAATTCTTCGCCGTCTGGCCGACACAACTCTGCGAACCTACGCGGACGCGTTGTTGCACTTTCTCCGGTGGTGGGAGAGTGTTCACCATACGGATGAGGTACCAAAGATGATCTCACCGAATCGACATTGCTGATTATGTGCGATCCCAGTAGCAGGAACGCGAGTTGACGGGGCACGATCAACCAACGTGTTGAATCGTGATCGAGCGCATGCTTTCGGTGCCGGTCAGATCGCTCCGGCGCTGCAGTGACGTACTGGCAACGAGCGCCATGGGCATTGGCAAGCGCGACCGCGTTAAGTGGTTGCACGTCAAGACTGCAAACGAAGCATGTGCTTTGTGTCGATGAAGTGGCGCGATTCTGGTCAGTTTTCGGAACTCACGGGATGGCATCGTGGGACTGATGCTGCTGCAGGGGCTTCGGTGCAAGAGGTCTGGATCTGCGTGGGACGATTTGCTGTTATCGGAATCGCAGATTGGGTGCGCGGTAAAGGCAACAAGACGATCTACGTTGGCCGGAGGCAACGGAACTTTGACACTATCTGCGGCTCGAACGGCGCAGACTGCAACGGACGCTCTGTTTGTTTCCTGAAAGGCCAGCTCGCGGTGCTCGTATGACTGCGGGATTGCGCTCTCTATTTCGATATCATCGCGCACTACGGGCGTGAAGAAGGCCAACCACACGGTTTCGTCACACATTTGCCTCAGACATGGTTCGCGCAGGTGTCAGCCTGCCAGCGCTGATGCAGTTGATGGGCACGCGCGGATGGAAACGACGATGGTCTACGTCGAAGTTACTCTCTCGAGGTCTATCAGCAGTATGCGAAAGCGTGGCGCAGCACATTAGACGCACCAGGCAAGGCATGTGAAACCTGCGTTACGCTGCTGGAACATCGTTGGTGCAGCAGTTCCAGAGAGCGATTGACCGACGGCAGCGCTCGCTCCCGCCTCTGTCCGTCAGTATCGTGCGTGTTCGCTCTTCTGATCTATCTTGGCGAGCAGCATGGCGTTGGGTCGCTCAACCAACTGCGCGCGATCCCACGTTCTCGGCTGGTTTGTCGATCTGCGTTCCAGAACTTGACGCGCGGTTTACATCGCACGCCTACTGCTCATGCGCTGCATACTGCAAGAGCTTACCTGGAACGCGCAACTCGGATCTGGCCTATCTGATCGTCGCGAGGATATCCGCGCGCACGCAACGGCTGCCACGCGCCTGATACCAGCAGGATCAGTTAATTCAGCAGGAACTGCTCGCCGCAATGATCTGCCTCCAATGTCTGCTGCTGATTCGGCACACGGAATGCGCATCGGGGAATGTGTTGATCTTGCCTATGATTGCCTCCACAATGCCGGCCGGTCGGTGGGCTATCCACGTTCCTCTTGGCAAGCTGAAGACCGAGCGCATGGTCCGATCGACTCGTTTGTTTGTCAAATCGTTCATCGGTTGCGCTTCTTCCGTTCTTTCGACCACTCGTTTGACGGTAGGCTCCTGGCCGCCTCGACACAAGCAGACTTGTCAAGCAACTGCGTTCCTACCTTCCGATGTTGTCGCAGCTGTTGGTATCCCCACCCGCATCGTCCCGCATCAGCTCAGGCACACATATGCCAGTGAGATGGTGCGCGCAGGGGTGGATTTGTAGTGTTTATGAAACTACTCGGGCACGTCAATCCCGAGATGACCATGCGCTACGTCGACGTCGCCGGAACCGATTTGCAGCGGGAGTTCCATCTGGCTCGATCGCAACCTCGGCATCTCGCGCCGCAACCGAAAGCCCCGAGCTTTTCCCGCGCGGCGGACTGGACGGCGTCGTCGATTCGCTGCTGTTCGCTCAACATACCATCGAGATGTTCCGTCGCTCGCTGCCGGACGGCGCCCCGAAGCATCGCCTCGATCAGCTCGCTAATCGACTCACCAAAATCTCGCGGAAACTAGTAAGCTCAACTACGCGGGATAATGGGTAGAGATTGGTTGTATAAGGCGAACAAGCTGCATTGGCATCTCGATCTCGCCTGTCAGCGCCACCAGGACTGTCCTTTCGAAGTCGAACCCGCCGAATCCTTGCCCCGCCTGGTGTATCGCACGCAGGAAATCGTGCTTCTGGGCACCCGGGACGGCGAGGCGCGATTTCCGGCCTTTAGCAGGAAGATGCGGGAGTGCGGCCTGGAATCGTTGTGCGCCTTTCCTCTGACCACTGCGCACCGCCGGCTGGGCAGCCTCGTCATCGGCAGCACCCGCCCGAACGCCTACTCACCGGAGGAAGTGCGATTCTGCACTCTGGTTGCGGACCAGATCGCGCTGGCGACCGACGATGCCTTCAATTTCCAAGCCTCTCAAAAAGCCCAGGAGCGCCTGGAACTGCTGCTCGACCTGACCAATCGGGTGGTTTCGAATCTCAACCTGCGCGATGTTCTGCGCGAGATCTCGGCGCAGATCCGTCGCGTGATGCAGTGCGAAGGTGTGGGCGTCGCTCTGCCCAGCCGCGAGGACGGCGTTTTGCGGCTCTACGCTTTGGACTACCCTGGTGCACCGCCACACCTGGAAGAAGGGTTGGAGCCTCCTCCGATGAAGGACGACCCTCCGCTGCGCGCGTTCCGGACCGGCGAGCCCGTGATTGTATCGGGGAAGGAGATCCCGGACGAGAAGGCCCGCGCCAACATTCATTCCCTGGTACACCTCGCCATGAAGGGGCGCAACGGCATCAGCGGGGTGCTTTCGCTGGGCACGCGCCGGGAAGGAGCGTTCGCTCCGGACGACGTCGCGTTCCTGACCCAGGTTGCGCGCCAGGTGGCGATTGCGATTGAAAATGCGCGCACCTTCGACGAAGTCTCCGGTGAGAAGGAGAAACTGACGCTGGAGAAGCTCTACCTGGAAGACGAGCTTCGAAGCGAGCTGAAGTTTGAAGAGATTGTGGGGAGGAGCGAAGCGCTCCGCCGCGTGCTGGACCAGATCGAGACTGTCGCGCCGACCGATTCCACCGTTCTCATCTATGGAGAAACAGGGTCCGGGAAGGAATTGATAGCGCGCGCGGTTCACAATCTCAGCGCGCGCAAATCAAGCGCCTTCGTGAAGCTCAACTGCGCCGCCATCCCCACCGGTCTGCTGGAGAGCGAGATGTTCGGGCACGAGAGGGGGGCGTTCACCGGCGCCATTGCCCAGCGCATCGGCCGGTTTGAGCTGGCGAATCGCGGCACCATGTTTCTCGACGAAGTCGGCGAAATCTCGCTCGAACTCCAGCCGAAGCTCCTCCGCGTTTTGCAGGAACGCGAGTTTGAGCGCCTCGGCTCAGCGCGCACGCTGCGCACCGACGCCCGGCTCATCGCCGCCACCAATCGGGACCTGGAAGCATTGGTCCGCGAGCAGAAGTTCCGTTCCGATCTATACTATCGCCTGAATGTGTTCCCGGTTCGCGTCCCCGCGCTCCGCGAGCGCCCGGAGGACATTCCGCTGCTGGTCCGGCATTTTGTCCAGCAGTACAGCCGGCAAATTGGGAAGACGATCGACGCCATTCCGGCCGAAACCATGAGCGCGCTGACGCGCTATCCGTGGCCCGGCAACATCCGGGAACTCCAAAATGTCATCGAGCGGGCGGTGATCCTAACCGCCGGACCCGTTCTGAATGTACGCAGCGACGATTTGCGCCCGCCGACTCACGCGCCCGCATCTCCGCCGGCGGCGGCGAAAAATGGCACTCGCGCGGTTCCTGCGGGCAACATACGGGGGGCTCTGGAAGATGCCGAACGGCAGCAGATCCTGGCGGCATTGGAAAAAAGCAACTGGATCGTGGCGGGTCCGGAAGGCGCGGCAGCACGCCTGGGACTGAAGCGATCGACACTGCAGTCCCGCATGCAGAAGCTGGGTATCCGCATCTCTCGAACCGGAGCATGAATTGATCCCGACAGGTGCCGCGAAGGCCAAAGCCAACTGCTAATTGCAACTCCAGTCAAGGTTCTAAAGGGTGCCTGACCATATCGAGATCGTCCACATCCTCGGATTCATTGAGCGGCACGGGTACGCTTTGCTGTTCCTGTGGGTGCTGGCGGAGCAAAGCGCTATTCCGTTGCCGTCGGCTCCGCTGCTGCTCGCGGCCGGCGCGCTCATCCACGCCGGCCGCCTGCAGGTTGTGCCCGCCATTTTGTGCTGCCTGATTGCGGCCCTGGTCGCGGATACCATCTGGTTCGCGCTCGGCAGAAAACGCGGCCGCCAGGTTCTCCGGCTTGTGTGCCGCCTGTCGCTCGAGCCTGATTCGTGCGTACGGCAGACGGAGAAGGCGTTCCTGAAGTACGGGATGAGTTCCCTGCTGGTCTCAAAGTTCATTCCCGGACTCAACGCGGTGGCCGCTCCGCTGGCGGGACATTCCAGGAGCTCGTATCTCCGATTCGCGCTGTACGATGGCGCGGGCGCTTTGATCTGGAGCGGCGCTTATCTTGCGGTCGGCTATCTCTTCAGCCAGCAATTGGAAATGATGATCGGTTATGCCGCGCGCATGGGATCGAATCTGTTTCTGCTGGCCGCGGCGTTGTTCGCAGGCTGGATCGGCTGGAAATTGGTGCAGCGCCGCCGCTTCCTGAGACAGCTGGAGGTGGCCCGAATCACGCCCGCTGAGCTGCAGCAGCGGCTCACCGCTGGGGAGGACCTCTTTATCGTCGATCTTCGCAGCGGGCTCGCGGAGGAAGCGGCCCTGATCCCCGGAGCCCTTCGGATGTCCCCCGAAGAGGTCGCCGGTCGCGGCGTGGAAATTCCACGGGACCGGGAAATCATTCTCTTCTGCAGTTGACCGAACGAAGCTTCCAGCGCCCGTGCGGCGCTGCTGCTGAAATCACAGGGGATCACCCGTGTGCGCCCTCTGCAGGGTGGCGCTGAGGCCTGGGAGAGCTTCGCGACCTCGACGGCGCGCTGATCGCCGGACCCAGTCCGCAACACCCCGCAGGCTCGCGTGAGCACCCGAGCACGCCAACAGAGTCGCCTGACCGCGGCCGTGGTTTCGGCATTTACCGAAATCCCGGTAGCCTGCCCGCTGCCTCACATCGACGAATCACTGCAAAGGCCTAAGAATCAACCGGTCCCATTTGGCCGCCGGTATGCCTTTCCCTAACCGCGAAGAGGTGGATCACAATGCTTCGGGTTTCTTACTCCGACACTGCCGACGGCCAGCGCTGGAGCCTGTGCGGCCGACTGGCCGGTCCGTGGGTGGAGGAATTGCGCTCGTGCTGGCGGCAGGCCCGGGAACGGGCGCCGCGGGCGCGTGCGGTGGTGGATCTGAAAGACGTCATCTTCATCGATGAAGCCGGCGAACGGCTGCTCGCCGAAATGGAAGTTTCGGGCGCCGAACTGGTCGCCGCCGGAGTGGAAAACCAGCACGTGATCGCAAGTTTGAGGGATGCATCAAATCGTCCGCTGCGGCGCAGACTGGAAGACCTTTGCGCACGTTGCGGAGAGCGCGCAACACCGAAGGAGGGGGAGAAGCAAAAATGGGCTCGTCCGGGGAATCTGTGGGTAGCTGGCTGGCTCAGGGGTGGGGTTGAGTGAGGAAACGGTAGAACTTCCGGCACGTGGAGTCGAAGGTGCGCTGCTCGTCTTCCCAGCCGTTATGGATCAGCGGCCCGCCGTCCTTGTGGACTACAGCGCGGACGAGTTCTTCAGCCGCCACCTTTCTCAGAGAAGGGTTTTCATTCACGTCTCGGATGATCTCTCCGCCGAGCAGCCACAGATTGTCGACATGGTTTTGGATGGTCCTTTTCGACAGGCCGGACCCGGCGAGGTGAAGGAGGAAAGGCATGAAGTATTCCACAAGTTTTCGGCCGGGAGGAAGATCCTTTTCCTCGCCCATCCAACGCTCCGGCCACTCCGAAAGATCGCGGCAATCGCGGCAGTAGGGCAATAGCACGGCGGGTGTCAATGGGAGAGAATCAGGATTCGTCTTCATCTTCCTATCGATCCAGTCAATTCATGCGCCTTCCCAGAATTCTAAACCAGTGCCATCCCATTCCGGGATTTGTTTACGGGCGAGCCAGCTTTGCCGAAGACGCGCAAACCGTCCTCATCCCGGTCCGGCCGCGGAAACGATCCACGGCTATTTGCTCGGGCTGTCATCAACCCGCGGCCGGCTACGACCAGTCTCCCACGCCGCGACGGTTTGAATTCATCGGCTTCTGGGGCTACCTGGTTTTTCTGGTCTATTGCATGCGACGGGTCAACTGCAAGCAATGCGGGGTGCTGGTCGAAGAAGTGCCGTGGGGTATGGGGAAACACACCTCGACCAAGGTTCACATGCATTTCCTGGGTCATTGGGCGCGCAAACTTTCCTGGAAGGAAACGGCCGAAGAATTCCGCACTTCCTGGGATAAGGTCCACGACGCGGTGGCGTATCTGGTCACCTGGGGGCTGGAGCATCGCGTCCTGGGAGCGATTCGCGCCATTGGCGTGGATGAGATTCAGCGCGGTAAGGGGCACAAATATCTGACCTTGGTGTATCAGATCGACCTGGGCTGTACCCGACTGCTGTGGATTGGCAAGGAACGGACCGTGAAAACCTTCCAGGAATTCTTTGCCATGATCGGCCCGGAGGTGTCGGCGAAGATCGAGTTCGTCTGCTCGGACATGTGGAAACCGTATTTGGGGGTGATCCGCGAGAAGTGTTCCCAGGCCCTCAATATTCTCGACCGGTTCCACATCGTGGCCAAGGTGAACCAGGCGCTCGACGACATCCGCTCCGCCGAGGCCCGGCGCATGAAGGGGGACGGGTACGAACCGGTCCTGACCAAGTCCCGGTGGTGCCTTCTGAAGCGGCCGGCGAACCTCACGGCCAACCAGAAAGTGAAACTGAAAGATCTGGTGCGCTACAACCTCCAGAGCGTACGCGCCTATCTGCTCAAGGAAGACTTCCAGCAACTCTGGAATTACGAGTCCACCGCCTGGGCAGCCAAGTTCCTCGACCAATGGTGTCGCCAAGTGATGCGCTCCCGGATCGAGCCGATGAAGAAAGTTGCCAGGACTTTACGCGCCCACCGCGAACTGATCCTCAACTATTTTCGCGCCCGGAAAGAGTTTTCCAGCGGCGTAATCGAGGGTCTGAACAACAAAGCCAAAGTCACTATGAGAAAATCCTACGGATTCCGAACCTTCCGAGTCACCGAACTGGCTCTCTATCATTCACTTGGCAAACTGCCCGAGCCACAACTCACCCACAGATGTTTCTGACGAATCCAATAATGAAACGACACCACGGAATTCTGGGATTGGCGGTATTGCTGGCCGCCGCGGGAATCCTTTTTGTAACGAACCGGGCGCGGGGCAGCGTTGCGCCAATTGCACCACCGCCGCCCGAGGTTGAAGTAGCGGCCGTCGAACAGCGTGATCTCCCGATTGAGCGCGAGTGGGTGGGGACGCTCGACGGCATGGTCAACGCGGCCATCAAGGCCCAGGTGAACGGGTATCTGTTGCGGCAGGACTACGCCGAAGGCTCGTTCGTTCGCAAAGGCCAGTTGCTCTTCGAAATCGATCCGAGGCCATTTCAGGCCGCGGCAGACCAGGCGGCTGGCCAGTTGGCACAGGCACAGGCACAGTTCGCCCAGGCCCAGGCGGGCCTGGTGCAGGCACAATCGCAACTTGCCGGCGCCGAAGCGAATCAGCGTAAAGCGCAATTAGACGAGGATCGCTACGCTCCGCTTGCTGAGCAGCAGGCCATCACCCAGCAGGACTTGGACAACGCGCGGCAGAGCAATCAGGCGATGAAAGCGCAGGTAGAGGCGGCCAAGGCCCAGGTGGAGACCGCCAAGGCGCAGATTCAGGCTGCCCGCGCCGGAGTGGCAGCGGCGGAAGCCGCGCTCGAAACGGCCAAGGTCAACCTCGACTTCACGCGGCTCACGTCTCCGATTGACGGGATCGCCGGCGCCGCCGCCACGCAAGTGGGCAACCTGGTCGGACCCGCCAGCAGCGCAATCACGACGGTATCGACGCTCGATCCCATCAAGGCCAACTTCACCGTGAGCGAGCAGGAGTACCTGAGCCTGACGCGTACCGACGCGCTTCACAAGCTTCAACTTCACCTGGTCCTGGCCGACGGCAGCGTGCATGGGCAGCCGGGCCGGTTCTCATTCGCCGATCGCCAGGTGGATCCCACCACCGGCGCCATTCAGTTGACCGGCCTCTTTCCGAATCCTGGAAATACGCTGCGCCCCGGCCAGTATGCCAAGGTGCGCGCGGCGATCGGGGTACATGCCGGAGCCTTACTGGTGCCGCAACGCGCCGTTACGGACACACAGGGCACATACACGGTGGCAGTGGTCGATCCGAACAACACGGTCCGGTTCGCCTCCGTCAGGGTCGGCGACCGTACCGGTTCGAATTGGATCGTCGAGGAAGGCTTGAAGCCCGGCGAGCGCGTCGTGACGGACGGCCTGTTTCACATCCGCCCCGGCGCGGTGGTCAGCCCCAACGGAGGCAAGTGATGTCGAAATTCTTCATCCGCCGCCCGATCGTCGCCATGGTGATCTCTATCCTCATGGTGATCATCGGCGGGGTGGTCATCGCGCAATTGCCCATCGCGCAATTTCCGCAAGTGGCTCCTCCGGAGGTGCAGATCAGGGCCACTTACGTGGGCGCTGATTCCCAGACCATCGAGCAATCGGTTGCCACGCCTGTCGAGCAGCAGATGAGCGGAGTGGACAACTTAAATTACATGTACTCGCTCAACGCCGGGGCCAGCGGTCAAATGACGATGATCGTCAATTTCGATATCAAGACCGATCCCAATACGGACCTGATGCTGACGCAGATGCGCGAAACGCAGGCCGCATCCCAGCTCCCGCAGGACGTCACCAACTACGGCGTGACGGTGCAGAAATCCGTCACCGCGCCGCTGATGGTGCTGGGCCTCTACTCGCCTATTATAACGGACATTATGACGCCAAGTTCCTGGCCAACTACTCGTATATCAACCTCAACGACCAGTTAACGCGCGTCCCCGGGATCGGCAGCGTCCAGGTCTTCGGCGCCGGTCAATACGCCATGCGCCTCTGGGTGAAGCCGGACCAGCTCTCCAAGCTTGGTATCACGGTGCCGGAAATCGTGTCGGCGATCCAGGCGCAGAACACCGTCAGTCCAGCGGGCCAGGTTGGTGGGGCGCCTGCACCGAAGGGTCAGGAGTACACCTGGTCGGTGCGGGCGCAGGGACGCCTGACGTCTCCCGAGGAATTCGGCGACATCATCATTCGCGAATCTCCTGACGGGGGCATCGTGCGCCTGCGCGACGTCGCGCGCATGGAACTCGGCTCGCAGGACTACTCTCTGTCCGGCCGGATCAACGGCAAGCCCGGCGCGGTAATCGCCGTGTATCAGCTTCCCGGCAGCAACGCAGTCGATGCCGCCCGCGGCGTCCGCAGGGTTATGGATGAGGCCCGGAAGCGTTTTCCGCAAGATGTCGATTATGTCGTCTCGCTCGACACGACCACTTCCGTGACGGAGGGGATGCGCGAAATCGTCACCACCATCGTGATCGCGATTTTGCTGGTGGCGATCGTGGTCTATGTTTTCCTGCAGGGCTGGCGTGCCACCTTGATTCCTCTCCTTGCGGTTCCGGTTTCGCTCATCGGAACGTTTGTGTTCTTCCCGCTGTTCGGCTTCTCCATCAATACGCTCTCGCTCTTCGGCCTCGTGCTGGCGATCGGCCTGGTAGTGGACGACGCCATCGTCGTGGTGGAAGCCGTGGAGCGCCACATCGAGAAGGGCCTCGATCCCAAGAGCGCCGCCTTTAAAGCCATGGAAGAGATCTCCGGACCGCTGATCGGGATCGCGCTGGTGCTCTCGACGGTGTTCGTGCCGACAATCTTCATTCCGGGAATCACGGGCCGGCTGTATCAACAGTTTGCTGCCACCATCGCGATCTCGGTGGTCCTTTCGGCGTTCAACGCCCTGACGCTCAGCCCTGCACTGGCCGCCCTGCTGCTCAAGCCGCGAACCGAATCCCGCGGCCTCATGCGGCATTTCTTCGATTGGTTCAATCGCTTCTTCGACCGCTCCACGGAAAGTTTCCTGCACTGGTCGCGCATCCTGATTAACAAGAGCGCAGTCGCTTTCCTGGTCCTGTTGGCCGCTGGAATCGGAGCCGTCTTCCTGAGCCAGCGGGTTCCGTCCAGCTTCCTGCCGGTGGAAGATCAGGGCTACATGTTCATTCACCTGCAACTCCCGAATGGAGCATCGCTCCAAAGAACCGAGGCCGCCGCGCAGAAAGTAGAGCAGGTCCTGCTGCACACGCCAGGGGTCAAATACACGACGAGCGCGGTTGGCTTCAGTCTTTTGAGTTTTGTCAACACGAGCTACACCGGCTTCTTCTTCGTGACGCTCGATGAATGGGGAGATCGCAAGAGCCGGGTCACCCAATATCAGGAAATTGTGCAGCACGTCAATCAGGAGCTCTCCAAGCTTCCGGAAGGCTTTGCCCTCAGCTTTCCTCCCCCGGCGATTCCCGGCGTGGGCACTTCCGGCGGGTTCACCTTCGTGCTCGAAGATCGTGCCGGCAGAGACGTGCCCTTCCTCGCGCAGAATGTTCAGAAGTTCATCGCCGCGGCGGCGAAGCGGCCCGAGCTTGCGCCCGGCCTGATCACCACATTTTTGCCGGCCGTTCCGCAACAGTATCTGAATATCGACCGCGAGAAGGCGCTCAAGCAGGGCGTCGCGCTCAATGACGTGTACCGCACCGTCCAAGCGTACATGGGCGGTCTGTTTGTCAATTACTTCAATCGCTTTGGCCGGCAGTGGCAGGTTTACATCGAGGCCGAAGGCGACTACCGCTCCAATCTCGACCACATCGACCAGTTCTATGTGCGGAATTCCCGGGGCGCCATGGTCCCGCTGTCCGCGCTGGGGCGGTTCGAAACCCGATACGGGCCAGAGTTCACCATGCGGTACAACCTTTACCGGTCGGCGCAGATCATCGGGTCCGCCGCGCCGGGCTACAGCTCGGCGCAGGCAATGAAAGCGCTCGAAGAAACCTTTGACCGCACTATGCCCCGTGAGATGGGCTACGACTGGATGGGCATGTCCTACCAGGAGAAGAAGGCGCAGGAGGGGGTTCCCACCTGGGCAATCTTCGGGTTGTCGCTCGTGTTCGTTTTCCTCATCCTTGCGGCCCTGTACGAGAGTTGGACTCTGCCGTTCAGCGTCCTGCTGAGCACGCCGATGGCGGTCTTCGGCGCTTTCGCCGCCCTGTGGCTGCGGCGATGGATCATGGAACTTTATCTTCCGGCCTACCGTGTCCAAATCGAAAACGACGTGTATTCGCAGATCGGCCTGGTGATGTTGATTGGCCTTGCCGCCAAGAACTCCATCCTGATCGTCGCATTTGCCAAGGCCGAGTACGAACGCGGCAGGCCACTGGCCGAAGCCGCGCTGGAAGCGGCGAGACTCCGGTTGCGGCCGCTGCTGATGACCTCGTTCGCTTTCATCCTGGGATGCGTGCCGCTCTGGACGGCATCGGGCGCCGGCTCCATAGCCCGCCAGGTGATGGGTACGGCGGTAATCGGTGGCATGGTCGTCGAAACGTTCATCGGCAGGTTCCTGATTCCGGCCATCTTTTATACGGTCGAGAGGCTATCCGGCGCAAGCCTTCCCGCTGCCGGCTTGACGCCCTCGCCAGTGGAGGGAGACTAATATGCGCGCTTCCTACTTTGCGATTGCCGCGGCGGCTCTGCTGGCAGGCTGTGCCGTCGGCCCAAACTACAAACGTCCGCAAGTGGCGGTCCCGGCGAGTTTCCGTGCGCCGGAGCCGCTTCCGGAAACGCAGGCCGCATCGCTGGCGGACCTGAAATGGTTCGAGGTTTTCCGCGATGAAGAGCTGCGGAGCCTGATCCAGGTCGCGCTGGTGCATAACTACGATTTGCGCGATGCGGTAACGCGGGTCGAGGAGGCACGCGCGAACCTGGGCATTACGCGGTCGAACCAGTTGCCACAGGTGGATGCGTCGGGCGCGCTGGAGGTCACGCGGCTGTCGCGGGACGGATCCTTTCCTCTGCCGTCGTCGTTTGTAGCCAGCCAGAACCGCAACTGGGGACAGGGCGCGCTCAATCTGCTGTCCTTCGAAGTCGATCTCTGGGGACGTCTGCGCCGCTCTACTGAAGCCGCTCGCGCCAATCTGCTCAATGCCGAGTGGAATCGCAAGGCAGTCGTCAGCACGCTGGTAAGCGACGTCGCGGCCGATTACTTCCAGCTACTGCAATTGGATTATGAGCTGGAGATTTCCGAGCGTACCCTGGAGAGCCGCCGGGACTCCCTTCAACTTGTCCGCCAACGGCAGGGCGGCGGGGTCGCCACGCTGCTCGATCTGCGCCAGGCCGAGGAACTCGTCAGCAGCGCGGCCGAGAGTATCCCGGCGTTGCAACAGCAGGTGGAACAGACTGAAAACCAGATTTCCCTGTTGCTCGGACGGAGCCCCGAAACCGTGATCCGAGAGAGCAGACTCATCGAGCAGGAAGTCCTGCCCGAAGTGCCCACGGGCCTGCCCTCGGCGCTGCTGGAGCGGCGCCCCGACATTCGTGCCGCCGAGCAGGCGCTGATCGCCGCCAATGCCAACATTGGCGTGGCCAAAGCGGCCTACTTCCCCCAGATCAGTCTGAGCGGCTTAATCGGCGGCCAAAGCACGCAGTTGGCGAATCTCCTTTCCGGTCCCAACCGCGCCTGGACCTTCGTACCGCAAGTCACGCAGCCGATCTTCGCCGGCGCGCATCAAATCGGGCGTGCGGCTCGCCGAGGCGCAGCGCGACCAAGCGCAAATTGCCTATGAGAAATCGATCCAGACCGCCTTCAAGGAAGTCTCCGATGCCCTGATCGCTCATCAGCGGACGCGGGAGAGCCGTGTCGAACAGGAGAGGCTCGTCTCCGCGCTTCAGGACCGCAAGCGACTTGCCTACGTCCGGTACCGCGGCGGCGTCGATACCCAACTGAATGCGCTCGACGCGGATCGCGATCTCTTTCAGGCCGAGTTGACGCTGGCGCAGATCCGCTACTCCGAACTCCTGAGCGTAGTCCAGCTCTACAAAGCGCTGGGTGGCGGCTGGGAGGGACGATCGTGAAAAGCGAATTCCTGCAGTACTACATGCACGATGAGCCCGATGCTCTGCGGTTTGAGCTGTCCGAGAGCTGCAGCGGAGAAGGGCGCGGAGAGCGTTTATCAGGCTTGGCGGACGGCTCTCTCGATTGTCGCCGGCCGGCCGGTGATCGCCGATATCACCTTCGTTGCCGAAGCGGACGAACGCGGACGCGGCGTCCTCCAGGCGTGGCGTCGGAACGGTGTCCGGATCGTTGCCGGATCACCTGAATCGCAAGGGGCGGCGCCAGCATCCCGGGCAAACGGATAAGGGTGCAATGAGCCCGCGACACGGCTCGGCACGCGGCTTGGCTGTAGCAGAGCAAAATTTCATTCTGACATGAGGACACGGTCTCCTCCTTCCGTGCGGCCCTCAAGGCGCCCGCACTGTGCCCAGGTGCATGGGCAGGAAACCTACCGATATTCGCTCTTAACGCTGCTGTTTCCGAGTGGTGTGATTCGGCCGGAAAGTGATAGGATGCCGAAAACCACCGGGTTATGAGTCCGCACCAACCGATCGGCCACTTCCGGATCATCTCCAAACTCGGTGAGGGTGGAATGGGCGCCGTGTACCGCGCCACGGACACGGATTGCTTCCGAATTCGCGGGTGAAGCCTCGCTGGACTTCAAGTTCCCTTCACCGAAGAATCGCGCCCCACGATGCGTGATGATGGTCTGGCCTGTGGGCCTCTTGCCGAACGAAAAATCGCCGCCCGATTCCCGCACATGATCGAAGCACGCCTGGGTGTAGAAGTGCGTATGGAGGTCGAACCGGAGTCCGGGAGTCCGGGTGGTGGTCTGGGCGGCGGCCTAGTCCAGCAGTCCGGCTGCGCCGAGGGAGCGGATGAAGTGACGGCGTTTCATGGGCACCAGCCATTGTACGCCCGCGAACCGGTTCCTTCCTGCATCAAGAATCGAAAGACCACTGGATGCCCTGGGCCGATTTCGGAGTATCATCTGCAGTAGAGTTGCTGTGGTTGCCCGGGCGGTAGCCCGCCGGCCTTCCGCTCGCGCCCACCGCCATCAGCACCAGCGTCATTCCGTTCGCGATCCCGTACGAATCCAGGGTCCGCTCCGGCTCGAGGGCCGCTCCCGGACTCGCGGCCGACACGAGCAGCAAACGATCCCCATGCGACATCCCGAAATCCTGCGCCGCGGAGGCGATCACCTCCTCGACCCTTGCCTGGCGAGCGCAGCGAAGACTCCTGGTCCCGAGTCCGCAGTGCACCGCGACGGTGATCTCCGCCGGGGGATTCGCTTCGATGCACCCCGAGGCGATCTCCGGCGCCGCCACTCTGGAGACGACCGTCGCGGACTTCCCCGCCGGGCCGCGGACAATGCGGTCGACGACTTCCACGAGGATCCTCGCCGGACCGATGCTGGCCGCCAGGTTCTCCGCCATCTGCCCCGCGTCGGCCTTTCCGAATCCCTTCGCGGCCACTACGTAAATGGTAAACAGGCCCACCGCCTCCTGAACCACCTGGTATTGCTTCACGCGCCCAATCCGGCTGGCGACATCGCCGATGCGGTACAGGCGATGACCGTCGGGCAGGATGATGGCGTTCATGCTCCGCCCCTCGATGGATTCGAGCACCGGCAGAGGGCTTCCGCAACCGCAGCCTCCGGCTGCCAGGGAGGCCATGTCTCCCACGCGATATCGCAGCAGGATCTGCGCGTCGTTGATCAGACTGGTGCCGAGCACGTGGCCGTTCCGGCCGGGCGGTACCGGCGCTCCATCGTCGTCGACGATCTCGAGGACGCTGTAGTCGGGGCTGAGGTGCATCCGGCCGCAGGGCCGCTCCGCCCCGAAAAAGGCCAGCTCCGTGCAGCCGTATTGATCGAACACGCGGGACCCGAAGGCGCGCTCGATGTCCTCCCGATGGCTCGCCAACAGGGATTCCCCGCTGGTGATCGCCAGCGGAATCCGGATATCACGAATGTTCTCCTGCAGGATGTAGCGCGCGAGTGCGGCCATCGCGGACGCGTATCCCACGAGCGCCCGATAGGGCCGCCGTCTCAACTCGTCGCAGTAGTACGCGAGGTGCGGGTCGGCAAGATGAAAGACCGACATGTAAAGCTGTTTGCCGGCGTAGTTGTAACACCAGAACGGCGGTCTGTCGCGATCCACCGGAACGACCCGCCTGGCGCCGAACGTCACATGCGGGTCCTCCCCATAGCGCAGGCCGGCGACGCGCCGGCAGCGGGCCTCGAAGAAAGCGTAATGCTCCTGCAGCGCGCGCGGCGTCAGGAAGATCCGGGTAGACGTTCCGGTAGTTCCGCTGGTGGTTTCCACGGTGAGGCGGGACCGGTCGAGGCGCTCGTCCAGGAACCGCTCCGGGTCGGCGCGCACGGCCTCCTTTTCCAGGATCGGGAGCTTCGTCAAGTCGGGGGCGCCGGCGAAATCGTCGGGCGAAAGACCGAGTTTGCGGAACATCTCGCGGTAATAAGGCACATGCCGGAAGGCGATCCCGACGATCTCGCCTAACCGGCGGCCCTGATATTCCAGCATCCGGCCGCTGGACCACGTTTCGCGCTGCCGGATGCGGTCGAGCGCGGAGCGGTACTCATCGCCGTAACGCTCGTGGTCGAGCATCACGCCGTAAGCCGTCGCCCACACATTCCGCAATGCAGGCAAGGCGAAGAAAACCCTTTCTGCCAGGCGGTTCGGCATATTCGCGAAGCCAGTTTAACAGGTCCACAAAGGAGCGGCATCGCATGAACCCCACCAAACCACACTCCGAGTTGATCCCATGGCTCGGGGCAGCCGGATCCCTTGCTATCGTTGTCGGAACCATGATCGGCACCGGGATTTTCCTGTCGCCGGGTGCGGTGGCCGAGGCGGCTGGTTCGCCGGGGCTTACCTATGCGGCGTGGGTCACCGCGGGCATGCTGTCGCTCTGCGGCGCGCTGGTCTACACCGAGCTCGGCGCTTCGATCCGTCAGGCGGGAGGCACCTACGCCTATCTCTCGCGCGCCTTCGGCACGGTCTGGGGATTTCTGTACGGCTGGACGCATTCGGTGATTTCAGGGCCGGCATCCGAGGCGTCCCCGGCCGCACGCATGGCTCGCTTCTGCGTGGTGGTGGCGGCGCAACTCGGAGGACGCCTCTGGGGTATCGACAGCCGCCATGCCGCGTTCGAGTTGTCCGGGGGCGATGCCGTGGCGCTCCTCGCGATCCTCTCCCTGACCGCTCTCAACTACTTCGGACTCCGCATGGGCGGGCGCGTGCAGGTCGGACTGACGGTCGTCAAGGTCGGCTCACTGGCGGGAATCGTGGCAGCAGGACTCTGGATCTTCCCTGGTGCCGCACCGATGGAAACGGCAGGGATCCCTCCTGCCCGGGTACCGGTATCTCTCTCCGCGTTCCTGGCGGCGATTATTCCCGCGTTGTGGGCCTACGACGGCTGGGCGCAACTGGCCCATGCGGGCAGCGAGGTGAAGAACCCGGGCCGCAATGTGCGTCGAGCTCTCGTCTGGGGCGTGATCCTGGTTGGCGTCCTCTATGTGCTCTTCAACGTCGCCTGCTTGCGCGTGCTGCCGTTTGCGGCCCTGGCGGCATCGCGCCATGTGGCGTCGGATGTGGTGTCGCGGCTTGCGGGGAGCGGAACGCTCTTCTGGGTGACGTCGATGATGGCGGTCGCCGCTCTGGGCTCGCTCAATTCCTCGATCCTCACCGCCGCACGAACTCCTTACGCGATGGCCCGGGACGGAGTCTTCTTCCCCATGGCCGCTCGCGTTCATGTGATCCGCCACACGCCCGGCGGCGCCCTGCTCTTTCAAGGCATGATGTCTTCCCTCTTTGTGCTCACCGGCTCTTTCGAGGAGTTGACATCGCTATTCGTCTTTTCCGAGTGGCTCTTTTACGGCATGGCGGGCGCTGCGTTGTTCCGGCTGCGATATCGCGAACCGGATGCGGTGCGCCCATACCGTTGCTGGGGGTATCCGTGGGTGCCCACGTTGTTCGTGCTGAGCGCGGCGGCGCTGACGGTGCGAGTGTGGCTGCGGCAACCTGTGAGGTGCTCCATCGGGCTTGGGCTGATCCTGAGCGGCCTGCTCTTCCACCGTTACTGGCGCCGGCGGTCGAGGATCCAGACCATGGGTGAGCACTCCACAGCGGCCGGCTTGCCAGCCTGACGCTCCGGCTCTCTCCTCGCGCAGCACGATTAGCGGGTCCAGGTTGGATGGTCGGCCACCTCGGAGACTGGACGCTTTTAGAGGCGTCGTGGTGCCATTAACTCCCCCGAAGTCCCGGTCACCGACCTGACGGGAAGACACCCATCGCGGACATCTGGCGGCTCAGCGCCCGCCAGGTCCGCGGATGCGGCGACGTTTGGGCGGTTGTCGGCAGTGGGGAACACGCGGTGCACTCGGCTGGCCTCAGGGGACAGGCCGCAGTTCGAACGTCTTCTCGGTAACCGATTCCACCTTGCCGCGGGAATAGAAGATGGGGAAGTACTTGCCGCGCGCCCATAGCTGGTAGAGGTCGCGGTAATGCGGGCTGGATACGTCGCCGGACTGGCCGGGGTTGTTGAGGCCTACTGAGTTGTCCCAGTCTTCGGTATCAACCACGATTTTGAAGGAGCCGCCAGAGGTCTGGTTGTCGCCGCCGCCGGTCGCGGTGATCGTGTAGCTATCGCCGGCTCGCGGGAGGTCGCCGACGTCGTATTGGGCGCGCAGGTCCGGTTTCAGAGCCGGTCCGAGCGGGTGCGGGATGGTGGCGTGATGATAGGCGCCGAGCGTCCACTTTCCGGCATCGGGGCCGAAGCGGCGGGTGAGTTCGGCGACGGCCTCGTCCAGGCTCCTGGCGAGCAGGGCGTCGCGCGCGGCGGTGGGGTCGGCGCCGAAGCGGCCATCGGGCGCCTGGAGCCACCCGACGATCTTGGACATTTCGGGCATGCCGATGAACTCGCGCGCCGCCGGCGGCACGAACAGCGCGCGGATGTTGGCCATCAGCCGGCGTTGCCACATCTCGTAGATTCCGGCGGGGACGGAATCCCGGTCCAGAACATAATCCCAATCGAGCAGCCGCCCGGCCGCCTGGCGCGCGGCGGGCTGTGAGAATTCCAGGCCGCGCAGCAGCGGGACGAGCGCGCGGGCGGGAAGGGAAAGGTCGCTGTTCTGCAGACGGACCATGTCGGCCACGCTGAACAGCCGGCCGGAGCCGAGAACCTCGGCGACGCTGTCGGCGCGGTAGGGATCGGCCCACAGGTAGTGCAGCGCATCGTGATAGGGCCAGCCGGGCGGGATCAGGTAATTGTTGGAGGTGTTCCAAGAAGCCCTTGGCGGGGTTGAGGACGTGGGGGAGCGCGCGGATGGGGAGATAGCCTTCCCATTCGTAGCGGCCGTCGCCGGGAACGGGGACGAGCCCGCTCCAGTGCGGCCGCAGCGGGGCGATGCCTACGGCCTGGTAGCCGATGTTGCCGGCGCGGTCCGCCCACACCATATTTTCGGCGGGGATGCGGCTGTAGCCGCACGCATCCTCGAACTCCTGCCAACTGTGCGCCTGGTCGATGCGCAGGCTGGCGAGGTAGGGAGCGGCGCCGGTCTCGCGCCAGGCGGCGCGCACGGCATAGGCCTTGTGGTGCGGCTTGTCCTCGTAGACCACCGGGCCATGGCGCGTGTATTTCAGCTCGATCGCCACCGGCGCCTGTCCCTTGACTGGGACGGTTTCGCGGACGATCGTCATGACTTCCCATACGCCGCGGTAGCGGTACTGGTTGGGATCGGCGGGGTTGGTGTCGTAAACGTAGAGGTCTTCGCTGTCGGTGCCGAAGATGGTGAGGCCCCAGGCGCCGAAATCGTTGTGGCCGATGGAGACGCCCGGCAGCGCGGGCTCGCCGCCGCCGATGACGTTCCACCCGGGCGCGACCAGGTGCACCCAGTAGCGCAGCGAGGGCGCCTCCTGCACGCGGTGCGGGTCGTTCATCATCATGGGGAAGCCGCTGGCGGTGAGTTTCCCGCTGACGACCCAGTTGTTGCTGCCGATGTCCTGCTGCCGGGTGCTCAGATCAAGCGCCGTGGGCGCGGCGGCGCGCGCCAATTGGGCTGCCGATCCGGGATTGCGGTATGCGGCCGGCAGTTCATCGGGCGTGAAGTGAATGGGCTCGCGGAAGGCGTTGTACACCGCAAGAATGTTCTTCGAGAGCAGCGAGGCCTCGATGGCGGGATCGAGGCTCAGGTCCGGATCGGCCGGCTGGAAGTAGTACAGGTCTTTGACCCCGGCGGCCCCGATGGCGCGAACGGCCAGCGCCATGTCGAGCTCCTGGTTCACATTCGCCAGCAGACCGTTGAAGCGCGTGATGACCACGGCGGGAGTCCACTTGCCCGGCTTGAGGCCGAGCAGGCGGAATTCGGGCGTCAGTAGCGCCGGGTTGCGCGCAGTTTCGTCGATATAGGCGTTGATGCCGTTGACGAATGCCTGGATGATGGCCCCGCCGTGCGGGTGGTACCAGTTCGAGTTCCTGTTCCAGGTCGCCGCGGTATTGGAAGAGGCGATTGCCGATGTCGCGCTGGAGTTCCTTCGGGCCGAGGATTTCGGCCACGGTGCCGGTGGCCTGCCGGCGCCATAGTTCGAGCTGAAACAGGCGGTCGCGGGCCACGTTGTAGCCTTGGGCGAAGAAGAGGTCGGCTTCGTTTTGCGCGTTGATGTGGGAGATGCCCCAATGGTCCTTGAGAATTTCGACGGGCTGCTTCAGCCCGGGCAGCGCGATGGTTTCGGGCACGGCGGCGACCGGCGTCAACGGCACCAGCGCCAGCAGCAGTGCGGGGGAGACACGGCGGAGAAATCGGGTGGCGTGCATGGAATCGGAACGATCGTATCACTCCGGGCCGCCGCCGGCGAAAGGCCGCGCGGACGCCGCTCCGGCCCGGCGTCCGCATCCGGCTCCGGTCAGACGCTTGTTCGCGAACGACGCGCAGGAAATCTTCAGTGGGAGGCGTGCCGGCCGGAACTGCCGGTTCGCCAGGATAGTGCTCATCCGGGTGTCACGCGGCGGTAGGATAGTTGCAATCGGCATCCGTCCAGGCTGCACAAGGAGAGGGATCGATGAGCCAAATCGAACTTAAGGTCAACGGCCGTTCGCACACGGTGGATGTCGAACCGGCCACACCGCTGCTTTATATCCTCCGCAACGACCTCGGCCTGCAAGGGCCTCGGTTTGGATGCGGTCTTGGCCAATGCGGCGCGTGCACAGTAATCATGAACGGCACGGCGGTTCGCTCCTGCATCCTGCCCGTTTCTTCCGTCAAGGGTGAAGTCACTACCCTCGAAGGGCTCGCGACGAACGGCAGGTTGCACCCGCTGCAGCAGGCCTGGATTGATGAGCAGGTCCCGCAGTGCGGGTTCTGTCAGAACGGACAAATCATGACGGCGAAGGCGATGCTGGACAAGAATCCGCATCCGACCGACGCGCAGATCCGTGAAACCATGAACGGAACGTTGTGCCGCTGCATGAGTTACTACCGGGTTCAGACGGCGATCAAACTCGCGGCCAAAGCCATGGCCGACGTTGCGCCCGCTTCCGGAAAGGAGGTCGTGGCATGAGCGCCTCTGACAGGATTCCGAAACAGGTCGAAGAAGTCCTCCTGACGCATCGGAGGGACTTCCTCAGAAGCGCAGGCCTGCTCCTCGTGAGCTTCGGCACGTACTGCGCGGCGGGAACCACGCAGGCGGATGCGCAGAACAGCGGCGCGGCTCAGGGGCCGGGCCCCTATCCCGATCCCGATTTCCGGCAAATCGACTCGTGGATTGTCATTCATGAGAACAACACGGCCACCTTTTATGTCGGCAAGACGGACCCCGGCCAGGGCACGGGAACCGGTTTCCGACAGTTGATGTCCGACGAACTCGACATCGCCTTCGACCGGACCACCTGCATTATGGGAAGCACGGACATCACAGTCGACCAGGTCGGCTCGGGCGGTTCAACCGCCATGGAGAGGGACTCATGGCCCATGCGCCGCGTCGCCGCGGAAGCGCGCCGTGTGCTGCTGGAAATGGCATCCGCCCGCCTGGGCGTTCCGGCTGATCAACTCGCCGTCAGCGACGCCGTCATCACCGGGAAAGGCGATCCCTCGAAGCGCGTTACGTATGGCGAGCTGGTCGCGGGAAAGAAGTTCAATGTTGCGCTGAGTGGGAACAACGTCAACTCGGTCACCGGTCAGGCCAAGACGAAGCTGGTGCCAGAGCTCAAATACACGGGCCAGTCTCCGCCGCGTGACGACATTCCCGCCAAAGTGGACGGTTCTCTGAAATGGGCCGTCGACGTAAAGCTGCCGGGCATGGTTCATGCGCGCAACGTCAAACCTCCTTTCGCCTGCGCGAGGCTGACCGGCATCGATGAGTCTTCAGTGAAGAACCTGCCTGGCTTCCTCAAAGTGGTGAGCAAGGGCAACTACGTGGCTGTTGTGTGCGAGCGCGAAGAGCAGGCCATCCGCGCCGCCCGCGAGCTCAAGACGACCTGGGAGAAGCCGTCCACCGCTCCGTTTCCGGCATCCGAAGATCTCTTCCAATACATGCGGGCCGCGACACCCACCTCCGCGGCCGGACCGATGGTGGAGGGAGATCCCGATGCGGCATTTTCGGGCGCGGCAAAGGTAATTGAATCCGAATACGAAGTGCCATTTCAGGGCCATACCGCATTCGCCGGCGCGCATGCCACGGCGGACCCTTCTAATGGTCAGATGACCGTCTATTCGAACGACATGAAAACCTACGGCATGCGGAGAGGCGTCGCTACGTTTCTCGGCATGCCGCAGGACAGGGTACGTGTGGTCTACATGCAGGGGCCGCAGGGCTTCGGCCGCACGGCGGCGGAGGACGCGGGTTGCGAGGCGGCGTGGATCGCGCGCGAGATGGGCCGGCCCGTCCGCATGCAGTGGATGAGAGATGAGGAGACCGCGTGGGACACCAAGAGTCCGGCATTCCTGGTGAAGGTGCGGGGGGCCCTGGATGCGGCGGGGCGTCTGGTGGCGTACGAATACCACGCGCGTGCGTGCGACTACAACCACCTCGGGTACAACGAGCCGGATACCGTGCTGATTGCGCAACTGATGGGTTCGAGGCGCGCAAGACCTGCCGCCGGCAGTGCCGCGACCCCTTCTGACATGTATGCGATTCCGAACCGCAAAATGACTGGCGACGTCGTCGGCCTGCCGATGGTTTGGGAGACGCCGCTTCGCACCGGCAACCTGCGCGACCCGAACGGTCCGCAATCGACATTCGCCGCGGAATCGTTTATCGACGAAGCAGCGGCGGCGGCGAAAACCGATGCCCTGGAATTCCGCATGCAGATGCTGAAAGCCGGCGCCGACGATGACGGCGGGTTCCGGCGCGCGCGGTCGATTGCGGTTCTCAAGGCCGCGGCTGAGGCCTATGGCTGGGATCCGCGGCCTTCTCCGAAACCGGTCCGCGAGGGAAACATTCTGACGGGACGCGGTGTCGCATACTCCTTCCGCGGCCAGACCGTGGTTGCGCAGATCGCCGAAGTGGAGGTCAATCGCCAGACCGGTCACGTATGGGCGAAGCGGCTGGTGTGCGCGCACGACTGCGGTCTGGTGGTCAATCCGGTAAGCCTTCGTCGCGCGGTGGAATGCGGTACGCTTCACGGCCTGAGCCGCGCCATTCACGAGGAAGTCCGGTTCGACACCGAAAAGGTGACGAGCCTGGACTGGTTCTCGCATCCCACGCTCCGCCACGCCGACGTTCCCGAGCGCATCGATGTGGTGCTGGTGAACGGCGATCCGAATCCGAACCGTCCCGACCTGCCGCCCTACGGAGCCGGCGAGGCCTCGCTCAAACCGATGCTTGCCGCCATCGCAAACGCGATCCACGATGCTACGGGAGTTCGCATCCGAAGGGTTCCCTTCCGGGACGACCGCGTGCTTGCCGCCCTGAAAGCCGCGGGTGTGTGACGCGGCAGCAGCTGTTGTGAGTGCAAGACTCACAGATCAATCTGGCGGTTCCTTGGTCTCTGGCCGGGCAGACCACGGAAATTTGCGTGAGTTAGGGCAACGTAAAGACGAATTGCCTTACCTGGAACCTTGCCCCGCCGAACTCCATCGTGTCGATCTTTGCGACCGGTCTCGGCCCAATCAGTCCGGCACAGTCCGATGGCTCGCTGGTGGGATCGCCGCTCCCCGTCAACGAGTACCCGGTGATGCTGGAACTTCCGAGCTGCAGAGGCACGTCCTCGAACGGCTCGCCCGCTGCTTCTGCGGTGTGCCGGCGCCGCCCGTGCAGCACATTGGCGAGTTCCCGGAGGCGATCTGGGCCGCTTCTCGTTGGAACAAAGCCGCGTCCCAATATCGGACTCGTTGGCTGAAGTTTCCGGTTGCCGCCCCCCGCTAGTGTCATGAGTCAGAAATACGTTGATTAAGGAAGCAAGCCGGTGCATACTGAGGTATGGCCATCGGGCGCCCCACCAAACCGCTTAACGTGACCCCTTAGGAGAAGGAGAAACTGTCGATGCTGGCACGCCGCCCGAAGTCCGCGCAAGCGATCGCAATGCGCGCCCGCATTGTCCTTGGCTGCGGTGATGGACTGAGCAATGGCGAGGTGGCGAAGCGCTTACGGATCACGGGAGCAACGGTTTGCAAGTGGCGGGAGCGCTTTCGGGTGGAGCGTCTGGAGGGTTTACTCGACGAGCCGCGCCCGGGCGCGCCGCGATCCATAACAGACGCACGAGTGGAAGAGGTGATCACGAAAACGCTGGAGTCTATGCCAGCCAACAGCACGCATTGGAGCACCCGCTTAATGGCCAAGAAGACGGGCCTTTCGCAGACCGCGATCGTGCGGATTTGGCGGGCTTTCGGATTGCAGCCGCATCGCGTGGAGAACTTCAAGTTCTCCAAAGACCCGCAGTTCGTCGAGAAGGTGCGGGACATCGTCGGCTTGTACCTGAATCCTCCGGATCGAGCGGTGGTCCTGTGTGTGGACGAAAAGAGCCAGGTACAGGCACTGAACCGCACCCAGCCAATTCTGCCCCTGGCGCCCGGCGTGCCGGCGCGTCAATCGCATGACTACGAACGGCATGGAGTCACTTCTCTATTTGCGGCCATGGATGTGGCCAGCGGAGTCACGATCAGCAGTTGCTATCGACGCCACCGGCACCAGGAGTTTCTGCGGTTCCTCCACGACATTGAGGCGAATCTCCCCGGCGGTCTTGAAGTTCATCTGGTGATGGACAACTACGGAACCCACAAGGTCGACAAGGTGCGAACGTGGTTGGCGCGCCACCCTCGTTACCACGTCCACTTCACGCCCACCAGCGGCGTGTTGGGACTGGGAACGTAGCCGCTCACCGAGCCTCCCTGGCTGTCCAGGCCGCTTGCCGGCACGCCGTTTTGCGGTGACCCACTGGAGCCTGGAGTAGTCGACCCATTCAGCGCATGGTTGTGCGCCGGCATCTGGTTGACCTGCAGGGTGACGCTTTCGACGCCCGCAGGCTCACCCAGAATATAGTTACTCAATCCGGAACCCTGGCCCATATGCACCGGCACCCGGCCCCGCAGATCGGGAGGGGCGAAGGTGGTCGTGCCGTTGCCACCAAAAGTTGTCCCCAGAATCGAGAACAACGCTGCATTTTGCTGGATGGGCAGGAGTTCCCCGTTGCAAAGCTGCCATCCCGTCGGGGCGAAGTTGCCACCAAACATCCTGATTTCTCCGATAAACGGATCTGCCATTGCTTTATGTTCCTTTCGGTCGTCCTTCGAATGAATCCAGAGTCGGAACCGCCCGCCGGACGCGCTCTGGAGAGCGCCCGGCGGCACTGCGGGGCCGAATAAGCCTTGCCGCTATTGGCAGGAGAAGGCGACTAGGAAGCCTCCGCCTGCCGACGTGGCGGGAGTGGCACAACTGCCCGAGGTCAGGGTCAGGATTGCGCCCGCGCTGACCACGCTGCCGGCGGTGGCCGAACAGGTCGCGCCAGACGCGGACGACGAGGTGCAACTGATGACGCTGCTGCCTGCCGTCCAGGTATTCGAAGTCGTGGACGGCGTGACTTCGCAGATCGCGTACGTGGTGGTTGCGCCGGAGTAGTTATAGATGGTCATGCTCGGCTTGCATGACGCGGGGACCACGGCAGTCGCCATCCCGTTCAGCGTCACCTGCTGGGAGCCCGAAGTGGGACTGTTAAAGGCGGCGGCGCCGGAATGACCCGCGATGGAGAGCGGGATTCCCGTGGCGGAAGCTCCGCTGCCATAGCTCCCCGCCGGGCCCGTGGGGCCGGATGGACCGGTGGCGCCAGCCAGGCCGAGACCCGCCGGACCCATTGCACCCGTCGCGCCCGTCGGACCGGCCGGGCCGGCCGGGCCCGTGGTGCCCGCCGGACCGGTAAAGCCCGCCGCCCCGGCCGCTCCAGTGGCCCCCGTGGGACCGAACGGGCCGGTGGCGCCCGCCGGTCCCTGCGGACCCGTCGTGCCGGCCGCGCCGTTCAGCACGATTTGCAGCTGCGCCGGATGGCTGGTCCCGGTGTTTTCCTTGGCGTCCAGTGAAACGGACGTGTTGGGCGCGGTGCCCGCCACCAGCTCGATGCCGTGATTCAGAGAGGGTGTGGCAAGCCATGTCTGCACCTCGGGCGTGATATCCACCCCCACCCACTGGCTGACGGCCGAAACCGGAATGCTCGCCTGGAAGGCGCCGGCTACCGGCGCGGAGTTCCAGGTGACGGTGCCCTCCGCCCATGCGGTGGTCACGTCGTAGATGTCGATGGCGCCGGCGGTCGTGACTTTATCCAGGTACACCCAGACCACCGCCTTCTGCACATCCGCGGCCTGCACGCCGTTCAGGGCGGACAGATTGAACTGGATGAGGCCGACGTTTTGCGGCGATGCCGACCCGCCTGGCCCCACCAGCACGGTGACCACGGCTCCGAAGTTCTGCGACGACTGGGCGCCGTTTTGAAGATAGGTGTCCGCCGAAACCACCGGCCCCTGGGCGTTAGCCGTGCCCGCCAGCAGCAGGAAGGCAAGGGCGCAGAGGGGCAGGCGGGTGCTTGATTCTCGCATCGATCCTCCGATCTTTTCAGGCTGTTTGTCGTGTTCAGTTGCGCCGTGGAAGGCGCTTGCGGACCAGAAGCAGAACGGCTCCGGCCAAGGCGAGCCCGAAGGACGCGGGCTCCGGGACTTCGGTGGCCGCCAAACCGGCGGCGTCGGGCGCGGAGAAATTCACCGCCCAGTCGCCGGTCAGTTGCGGACCCCCGGAGCCATCGTAAAATGCGCCCGGCTGCGGCGAGGGCGTGAAGGGCGGGTTGGCCGTGAAGTTGCCGTTGCCGGCTTCCTCGAACCCCTCGCGGTGCCAGGTGCTGCGGCCGGCGTACGTGCTGTTCAAGATGACGTGGCATCCCAACTGGAAGGCTTACGTGGACGGCGCGGCGCGGCCGGTGGCGATGCTCTCCCCGGGGTTCGCGGCGGTCCAGGTGGGGCCCGGACGCCATCGCGTGGAGTTCCGCTATGAGGCCGGATGGGGCAAGCCGGTGCTGGCGCTCGCGGGCCTGCTGGCGGCCGGCCTGCTTGGAATCCGCCGGCGCCGCCTGGCCGTGCCGGCGTGGATGAAATGGCGCGCGCCGCATGGCTGGCGGACAGCCGCGGGCGTCGCGCTGCTGGCCGCTCCGGTGGCGCTTCCGCTGCTCACCTCCGGCGTGCCCGCCGGGCACGATGCGTTCGAGTACTTCCCGAGGGTGCTGGAGGCGCATCGCAACGTTGCCGCGGGGGTCGCGCTGTTCCGCTGGGCACCGGACCTCGGTCGCGGCTACGGGCAGCCGCTATTCATTTTCCGGCCGCCTCTGTTCTATTGAATTGCGGAAGCGTGGCACCTGGCGGGATGGAGTGCGGTGCAGGCGGTCAACCTGGCGTGCGCGCTGCTGGTGTGGGTGGCGGCGGCGGCCATGTTCCGGCTGGGGCGGCTATACTTCGGCCGCACCGGCGGCTGGCTGGCGGCGGCCGCATTTGTCTATGCGCCGTATTTCGCAGTCGATTTGTATGTGCGCTCGGCGTGGGAGGAATTTGCCGCGTTTCCGCTATGCGCGCTGGCGCTGTACGGCTTCGGCGCCTGCGCGCGCGCCGGCCGGCGCCGGGACTGGGCGCTGGGCGTGTGCGCGCAGGCGGCCCTCCTGTGCTGCCATTTTCCGGCCGCGCTGCTGTTCACGCCCCTGCTGGCGGCATTCCTGGGATGGACGGCGCGCGCGGCGCGGTCATGGCGCGTGCTGGCGATGCAGGCGGCGGGGCTGGCCCTGGCGCTGGGGCTGAGCGCGTGGGCCTGGCTGCCGGCGCTGGCGGAGAAGCAATTCGTGGGCATCGACAGGCTGCTGGCCGGCTTCCGCTATTGCGACCACCTGGTCTACCTGCACCAGCTTTTCGATTGGAAGTGGGGCTACGGGCTTTCCGTCGCGGGGGCCAACGACGGGATGTCGTTTTCGCTCGGCTGGAGCCACGTGCTGGTAGCGGCGGCCGGGTGGATCTGGACGGCGCGGCGGGCGCGCGGCGGCGTTTTTCGGGATCGCGGGCGCGGCGGTGTGCCTACCGATGCTGGAGGACGCGGTCTGGCTGTGGGATCATGTTCCGCTGCTGCCTTACGTGGAGTTTCCGTGGCGCCTGCTGCAGGTGGCGGCGTTGTCGGTGGCCATGCTGGCGGCGGCGCTGGGACCGGCGCTCGATACCCTGGGGAAATGGCGCAATCGGGCGTTGGCCGCGGTGCTGGCGCTGCTGATCGTCCCCAACCTGTTTCACCTGTCGCCGCCCGGAGTGGCGGACGTGGACTTGGCGCTGTGGACGCCCGGCCGGATGGCAGCCAGTGGTTTCGAGAGCACGACCATGGGTGAGGTGGCGCCGCGATGGATGGCCAATGCGCCGCCGCCGGGAATGGCGGCCAGTGTGATGCCGGGCGGCGGGCAGGTGAAGGAGGAACTGCGGGCGCCGTTCGCGTACCGGGCGCGGCTGGCGGCTTCGCGCCCGGTCCGGGTGCGCCTGCCCTACGCCTGGTATCCGGGATGGGAAGTGCGGGTGGATGGCCGCCCGACGGAAGCGGGGCCGGCGGCGGGGAGCGGGCTGGTGGAGTTCGCGGCGCCGCCGGGGAGCCACGAGATCGACCTGCGCTTCGGCCGCACCTGGGACCGGGCGCTGGGCGAGGCCATCAGTCTTCTCGCTGCAATCGCGCTGGCGGGGTCGGGCCGGTGGCGGAGGAAGGCGCCAAACCGGCCGGTGCCGGCGGCCGCTTCGGCCGGGTAACGCCGCATGGACAATCCGAAGATGCCGTAGGACAGCCCTTCCGGGCTGTCCTGCCGGGCTTCCACCCGGCATGCGACGGCGAAAGCCCGTCGCTGCGACCCCAAGCGCCGCCCTACATGCTAGCGCGATCCGTCCGACCGCAATCGGTACTTTGAAACTTCTTTGAGAGCCTCGTACCCGCTCGGCTTGAAATCGGCGTGTTCCGGAACCTGTCGCACGGCGTCCACCGCATCCATCGCCACCAGCGCCAGTTGTTTGGCCGTCCGCACCCCCGGCGATTCCTGCACGTTGTAGCCGCCCATGCCGGAGTCGTAGATCAGCCCGCCCCCGGCACGGAGAAACTCGATTCCGCCGCCCGCAATTCCACCCCCCACGGCATGGCTGTGCTCGAGGCTCTGCTCGAAAGCCCTTCCCACACTGCCTTTCTTGTGGCGCAAAACGTACATCGGCCCCCTCGCCCCACTAATCGTCACGTCCTCCCCCGCAAACGTAACCACCATCCCATCGCTTCTCGGCACTGTTACAGTTTTGCCCTCGAACTTGACCCCGGTGGGATCGGCCTTGCCATCGCTCGCAAACCCGAGCGACGCTGGCGCTGCCCCGGGAGCCGCCGCCGGACTAATCGGCATCGCAGGCGTGGCGCCGGGCGCGGTTGCGGCCACCGCTGTAGTCGCCGGCGGCGCCTCGCCACGGCTTCGCGCATTGAACGCCTGGTAGTCCTGATACGACTTCTGTAACTTCGCTGCGTCCGTTCCCGGAAATGCCATCACCCGCTGCTGTCCGTTCATCGTGACGATCGTCCCCACCAGTTTGCCGCCCTGGTAAACCTGCGCCATGTTACCGCCGGGCAGGAACCTGAAGACGTAATCGTCCCATTTCACTTCTCCCTGCGCATTCGCGCCCGCGGGCCCGGCACTCGCGCCGCCCTGCGCACCGCCGCTGCTGCGTGTGAAGTTCAGCGGCATGGGATTCGCGCCCTGGCTCCACATGCCCGAAAGCGAGTTGCCATCCGCGCTTACAAACCCCGTCCACGTTCCCTGCACCGACGGCACCGTGAAGCTGAGCGTCCGGCCATCGGCCCGGATGTTCTCGCACGCCATCCCCGACAGCCCCGCATCCGAATTGTCAGCGGTGCCGGTCAATCCGCCGTTCGGACCCGCCACCAAATGCAATTTCACATGGTACGGGCCCAGCATGCCGGCATAGTCGCCGGGAAGAGCCGGGGTTTGGGCAAGAGCAACCGTGCAGGCAGCCATAGCCGTAACAACAAGAACACAGCGCAGCATGAGGGGATTATAGTCTAAGTCCGTGCTTACGTGAACTTGAAAATGCAGTAATTGTGCAGGAATGCGCAGTAGTGGTTAGGCCCGCTTCCGCCGGCCGCCGGCGTCGCTCGCTTTGCCCTCCGCGAGGACGCCGGAGGCGGCGATCCGGTCCCTACGCCGCATGTTGCAGCGGAGGCTTCGCGACACCATTGATCGTCTTCAGAATGCGCGAGACAATCCGGTAGGGATCGCCTTCGGAGTTCGGGCGGCGGTCTTCCAGATAGCCCCTGTAGCCGTTTTTGATGAAGTTAACGGGCATCCGGATCGAAGCGCCGCGATCCGAGAGCCCATAGCTGAACTTGTCAATGGCCTGCGTTTCGTGCAGACCCGTTAAGCGCAGATGGTTATCCGGGCCATACACGGCGATGTGCTCGCTGATATTCGCGGAGAATGCCTCCATGAGGGCCTCGAAGTATTGCTTGCCGCCTATCTCGCGGAGGTACTTAGTCGAGAAGTTACAGTGCATGCCCGATCCATTCCAGTCGCCCCGGATCGGCTTGCAGTGCAACTCCAGATCCACCTCGTACTTTTCGCAGAGGCGCATCATCAGGTAGCGGGCCGTCCATGTATCGTCCGCGGCTTTGGCGGAACCTTTGGCGAAGATCTGGAACTCCCACTGACCCTTGGCAACTTCAGCGTTGATGCCTTCGTGATTGATGCCGGCGGCTAGGCAGAGGTCCAGGTGCTCCTCGACGATCTTTCGGGCCAGTTTGCCCATGTATTTGTATCCGACGCCGCAGTAGTAAGGCCCCTGGGGGGTGTTAGGATGGCCGTCTTTCGGGAAGCCAAGGGGCCGCCCGTCCTGATACAGAAAGTATTCCTGCTCAAGTCCGATCCATAAGTCGGGATCGTTCTCGATGGTGGCGCGCGCATTGGTCGAATGCGGAGTGCCATCCGGATGCATGACTTCGCTGAGAACAATGTAACCGTCCGTGCGGCTGGCATCGGGATACAGGGCCACGGGCTTTAGCACGCAGTCGGAGCTCCTGCCCTCGGCCTGCATCGTGGAACTGCCGTCGAAGCCCCAATTGGGCACGTCCGCAAGCATGGGCGGATGCTCAAATTGCTTGATCAGAGTTTTGCCGCGCAGGCTGGGGACGGGTTGTTTGCCGTCCAACCAGAGGTATTCGAGTTTGTACTTTTTCATAACTTGTGGCTTTCTCCTGAGACTTATGGATTCCCCTCGCGCACCTGGCTAAAACCGAGCTGCGTTCCGGGCATGCGCGCTCGTGGGGGAAAGCCTAATTGTGGGGGAGAGCCGCGGGTTTGGCAATACTTGTTCCGATCAAATGTCTTTATGGAGCGCCTTCAAGAAAGTAATCGGAGGTCCGCCCAACCCGAATTCCGCGGCGGTCGCATAGGATCCGGAGCGATTCACTCCGCCGCGTTGGTTGCCAGCGCTTCGACCACCGCAATATTGGGGAGCAATTCCTCCGGCAAATGGTGCCGCGCCTGCAGGTATGCGGCAGCATTGAAGGATAGCCAGACCTTGCCCCCGGCGTCTTCCCAGACCAGAATCTTCAACGGAAGATCGATTGCGATGCTGGGCGAGGCGATCATAAGCGGGGTTCCGGCCTTCGGGTTGCCGAAGATCAGGAGCTTGGTGGGGCGCATTTGCATGCCGGCCTTTTCCGCTTCGCCGCTGTGATCCACAAGGGCAAATAATTTGACTCCCTTGGCTCGCAAAATCCCTTCCAGTTTTTCCACCGTCCCGTCCACCGGATGATGGCTGGGTATGGTTACGATGCCGTTCTCCAAATTCGAGCTCATCGATTTCCCCTCACGTTTTTCAGGATTCGCCTGCCCCGGCCCGCGAACCGAGATCAGGTAGCCCGCCATCGCAAGTCCAAGGACTGCCAGGATCACCGCCACCGCTACTCCCAAAGTGGATGGACGATTGAATGCAGTTCCGCCGCGATTCAACTCTCGAATCAGGCCCATGTAGTGCCGTGTGCAGACAATATTGACGGCCACTCCCAGTACAATAAGCGCCGTGCCCAGCCAGAAGGAAGGGCCGTTCGGCAGGGCCTGGAAATGCGAACGCCCGATTTCGAGCGCCTGCAGGAACAAACCGAAGCGGGCGACGATAAACCCGAATCCCATGAGCGCGATACCCGTGCGAATCCACGCAAGAAACGTTCTTTCCGCGGCCAGATAATCGCTGGGGCCGCTCGCGGAACGGTCTGCCATCTCTTCAATATGCCAGTCCCGGCCGTCAACATCGCAAACAGCCGCGTACGATTGCGAACCCCGGAACGGAAATCGGTCCGCGCGACGGTCGGGACTGGCAGGCTAGCTGCAACGTTGGGATGCGGAAGACATGCCGGAATCGACTCTCATCCGTTGCAGCGATTGTGGCGCCATCAATCGCGTGCCCTCCGGGAAGGTCGCGCAGGGCCTTGAACCGGTCTGCGGCCGCTGCCGGAAACGGTTGGCCGCCGCCCAAAAGCTGGTCGAGATAACGGACGCGACGTTCCCGTCGGAAGTCGAAGCTTCGCCGCTGCCCGTGCTGTTGGATCTGTGGGCGCCCTGGTGCGGTCCATGCCGCTTCCTGACCCCTATCGTGGAAGACCTGGCGTTGGAACTCGCCGGACGCGTGCGCGTGGCCAAAATGAATGTGGACCGGAATCCGGTGACCGCGGCGCGTTTCAACGTCCAGAGCATTCCATCCCTGCTGGTTCTCAAAGGGGGCCGCGAAGCCGGCCGAATTGTGGGTTTGCAGCCGAAGTCCGAGATCCTCCGGCAGTTGCAGACAATGATCGCCGCCTGACCCGCGGAGTCCCGCCCAACGGCTGTCCAAGTGCAATTGCAGAACCGGGGGAATCTGATGCCCGATGTTGGCCCATTCAGCCCGGCGCATTGAGGGTAATTTGCCGGCGCCGCCCCGTTGGAGAGATTATGGCAGTGAAATTGAACCGAACCGCGTTTGAGCAAGCCAAGGCGCTCATTCTGCAAGGAAACTACGTCTACGACGATAGAGACGCGTGGAGCGAGCACCGGCCTTCCGCGGATGACGAAAACGCCTTCATTCGCCGGCACGGAATGGATGCATACGCGAAGTGGTACCTGGGCATCGATGACGAAAAGCCCGCGGACACGAAAGGAGCGTACGAGTTTCCTTATGGAGACTTTCAGAACGTTCACCGGTGCGGAGTTCTGTCCGCCGAGAGCAGGGCGGCGCAATACAAGCACAGCGATATAGCCGGCGCCCTGGCACACCTGCACGGAATGCTGGAGTCGCAAAAGGGATCGGCCGGCGTTCGTACCGCCCGTTAGAATTCACGTGAACGTTATTCTGGCGAAGAACTGGTGGTCCCTGCTGATCCGGGGACTCCTCGCGCTGGCACTCGGCCTGATTGCGCTGGTGGCGCAGGGCATCACGATGAGCGAGCTCGCCCTGGCCTTCTTCGGTTACGCCATGATCGACGGCCTGGTGGGTCTGGCGGGCGCTCTAAGGGCCGCCGAAGCGCACCAACGCTGGACATCTCTGCTGCTCGAAGCCGCGGCCAGCATCACGGCCGCAATCGTCGCGGTGGCGTTGCCCCTGGAACCATACTTCGGCCTCCTCTATGTCATCGCCGCATGGGCGCTGACCACCGGCGTGTTCGAGATCTTTTCCGCCGTACGCCTGCGAAAAGACATCCCCGGCGAGTGGCTGATGGCGCTGAGCGGCGCCGCATCGCTCTTTCTGGGCGTCCTCATGGTCTCCCTGCCGCTAGAAAGCGCGTCGACCATCGCCCTCTGGGCCGGTGTGTATGGCCTGGCGTTCGGCGCGCTGCTGATTGGGCTGGCGCTCAGCTTACGGTCCTGGGCGTTATCGCAAGCATTGAGTACTCCGCGGCCCTAGTATTACTGTGTTATAAATAACGTGATTTGTTGGGCTTGTCGCTGGGAGGGGGCCTGTCGGTTACCTTGGAAGGAGAGATGGGCATTGTTCGAGCGAATATCCAGACGGTAGAGGACATTTATCAGCTGATCTGGACGGCTGTAGAGACCAAACGTCCGATCGAGGCGGTCTATAAAGGACTGCCTCGGCTGTTTTGCCCCCATCGTCTCGGCCGCAATCGAGCGGGTGAGGTTCGGGTGCTGTGTTACCAGTACGGTGGAGAGAGCGAGAGCGGATTGGAAGCGCCGGGATCCCCTGCCAACTGGCGTTGCACCGTGCTGGAGAAGTTCAGCCGCGTTCAGTTAGGGCAGGACGTTTGGCGTACGGCACCCAACCATTCGCGCCCGGCATCCTGTGTAATCGATGCGGATATCGACGCCGAGGATCAACCGGCAGCTTTGGAACCGCAGAAGGGACAGTGAGACAACTGCCCGAGCAATTGGCGGGAGAGGGCAATCCGCAAGGTGGCGATCGAGCGCGGATTATGCCGTTCGGGGCGGACGCGGCGACCCGCGCGGGCGGAAGTCGGGCGGCTGGTCCGGGGCTGATAGTCCAACATGGCCGGCGCGGGCGGAGGGGGAAAAACGGTTCCGCTCGGCCATTAGGAACCCATACGCAGCGATACATAAAGTGGCGTGATGGTGAAATCCGCGCCAACTCCGGCCTTCATAGTGTCCCAATCCCAATTCCTGTTTGAGCTCTTCGTAGTCGCGTTCGATGACCCAACGATGTTTGGCCAGCTTTGCCAGAGACTTCAGCGAGGTTGTGACGGGTAAGTTGGACAGCCAGTATTTGGTGGGTTCCGATGCTTCCTTCGGCCATTCGATCAAAAGCCATTCTTCCGGGCGGGGTTCGGTGCGCTTTTCATCGCGATGGGAAGGGCGCACACGCACCGCGGCAAAACGGGATCGCAAGGTTCCCTGACTACCTGACCGCCAACCGATGTTCTTCCAAGCCGACGGCGGCAGAGCCAGAGCCAACTGCTTCACTGAAATCGGCTGATGATTGGGGTTGCGCTGCAGTCGCGTAGGGGTGGCTCCACGGCCCGGCTTTCGCGGCGGGGCCGGCAAGGGTTGTTTCCCCGGCCCCCAGACACTGGTGGTGGTCTCGATACCTCCTATATAGTGCAACCCAAGCTCGGTTAAACTCGTGCGGAACTGGGTGTTGTGCCCATAACCTGCATCGGCCAGCACCACTCCCACAGGCACCTGCTGCTGCAAAGCTTGCCGAATCTGCTGCAACGCAATCTCTGGTTTGGTTTGAAACGCCACTCCTTCTGGGACTCCGGCCCGCTGGCAGCGTTTGTCATCCTGACACCACACCTCCGGCAAATAGAGCCGCCAAGCGATCGGCAGGCTCGCATCCCACGTACTCACCGATAAACTCACGGCCACCTGACAGTTGTCCTGTTTGCCTACTTGTCCGCAGTACTGCCTGGCAACTCCCACGGAATGTTTTCCTTGCTTGGGGAAACCCGTATCGTCCACAATCCAAGCCACCACTTCACCATGTTTCTGCATAGTTGGCAGCACGGATCGCCGCACCTCGGCCAGCATCTCCTCGTCGTTCCACGGCGCGTCTGCCACCAAGTGATGGAGCGACTGATGCATGCGACGAACATTGTCTGGAGCCAAGCGCGCCGCCATCGGCTCGACACTCTTACGCTCGCCAGGCAATAACAATCCGGTGCAGTAGTTTTTCAGAGGCGTATGCCGGTCGGCATGCCCTGCGGCATTTGCCAGGCCCTCGATATATGCCGCGAAGCGCCTCTGTTGTGGGCCTGGCGAAGAGAGGCGTGATCCCACGAAAACAATTCTACAACAAAATGTTTGTTTTTAACACAGTAATACTAGGGCCAGTGCCCAAAGCATTGGCCGCCGCCGGCCGGTTCTTGCCGGATCTCCGTATTGTGATGCTACAACGTTGCTGTCCGGTAATGCTGTAGGATTGGAGCTGCGGCGCTTACATGCCAAGACCCGAATCGCATGCGCATCGGCCGCCGGAGCCGCACATCGGCTTGCCGGAGTATTTCACCGGGCGAGTGGCCGGCCCGCCCGCCGCGGCAGCGGGAGTCCCGTTCTGAGTCCGCGCGCCTCCGCACGCGCCCTCACGCCCAACCAGGTCCGCGGTTTTTGGGCGGCTTGGGCGGGCATCGTACTGGACGGGATGGACTCGTTCATCTACGCGCTGGTCCTCGTCCCGGCCATGCGCGATCTTCTGCCGCGCTCCGGCATCCAGCCCACCGCGGGGAATCTCGGTTTTTACGGCAGCATTCTGTTCGCGGTGTTTCTCGTCGGCTGGGGTTGCGCCTTCCTTTGGGGCCCTTTCGCCGACCGCTTCGGACGCGTCCGCTCCCTGATGCTGGCCATCCTCTGCTACTCCGTTTTCACGTTCCTCGGCAGCATGGCGCACAATATCTGGCAGCTCGGGGTATTCCGGTTGCTGGCGGGTTTCGGCGTGGGCGGGGAATTCGTCGGCGCCGCCACCTTCATTGCGGAAGAATTGCCGGACAACCGCCGCGTCTCCGCGGCCGGCCATCTCAACAGCGCTTATTACGTCGGCACATTCGTCGCTGCCGGCCTCAACTACCTGATTGGCGCGCACTACGGATGGCGAGCCATGTTTGCGGCCGGCGGCGCCCCCGCGCTGTTCATCGCCTGGATCCGTTTCGGCGTCCGCGAACCGGCGCGCTGGGAAAAACGGATGGCGGATAGCGGCGGATGGACCGCCCGCGATTCCCTCCTCGCCTTATTCTCCGCGGAGTACCGGAAAAGGACTCTGCTGAACTGCCTGTTTCTGCTCGTCTCGATGGTGGGCCTCTGGGCCGGGTCGGTTTACGCGCCCGGCGCCGTTACGCAGGTGGCGGTGCGCGAAGGCTATGGCTCCGCCGATGCCGCCCGCATCGCCTCCTGGGCCACTATGCTGTTGGCCGTCGGGACGATCCTCGGCTGTCTTCTGATGCCCATCCTCGCCAACCGGTTGGGACGGCGCGGCGCGCTGGCGTGCTTCTACGCCGTGATGGCCGTCTCGATTGCATTCAGTTTCGGTTATGCCTTCTACCTGGGGCACGGCGCGCTCCGCGTCTTCATTCCCGGCCTTTTCTTCGTCGGCGTGGGAGGCGCCAGCTTCAGCGTTTATCTTCTCTGGCTGCCGGAACAATACCGCACGGAATGCCGCAGCAGCGCCATCGCATTTGCCACTTCCATCGGGCGATTTGCCGCGGCTGGCGCCACCTTCCTGGTCGGCGCCGGCATCTCCGGCTACGGCAGCATCGGCGTCCCGGTGGCGGCCACTTCCGTCGCCTTCGCCCTGGGACTGCTGCTGGTGCCCTTCGGCATCGAGACCAAAGGCCGGCCGCTCCCGGCCTGAACGGTCCTGGCGGAGCAATCCTTTGATAGAATCTCACTCCATGAAGCGCCGGACATTTCTGCAAGCGTCAATCGGCGCCCCCGCCATCCTGGGGGCAGCCGACAAGAGCGGGACCAAACTCCCCATCCTCGGCAGCGGCGAGCACACCTATGAGGCCTGGCACGACTGGGGCGAACTCCCGGCCGGCATTCGCTACGGCAACACCCACGGCGTAGTCCAGGATTCCCATGGCCGCATTTACGTGCACCACACCGTGAATGCCTCGAGCGAAAGCTCCGACTCCATGGTGGTGTTCGACGAGAAAGGCAAATTCGTCAAATCCTGGGGCAAAGAGTTCAAAGGCGGCGCGCACGGCCTGCACATTCGCAAGGAAGGAAGCACCGAATTTCTCTACCTCTGCGATATCCGGCGCGGCGTGATCGTGAAAGCCACGCTCGATGGCGAGGCGGTGTTCACGATCTCCTACCCCGAGGAATCCGAAGCCTATCGCCCCACCCCGGACGGCAAGCGGCCCAAGTGGAGCCCTACCAACCTGGCGGTCGCTCCCAATGGCGACCTTTTCGTGAGCGATGGCTACGGCTCCAGTTATATCCTGCAGTACAACAGCCGCGGCGAATACCTGCGCACCTTCGGCGGCAAAGGGACCGGCCCCGGCCGCCTGGATTGCCCTCACGGCATCGCCGTCGACATGCGCGGCCGGGAGCCGATTCTTACCGTGGCCGACCGCGCCAACCACCGCATTCAACGCTTCACCCTGGCCGGCCAGTATCTCGATTTTGTCTCCGGCACCAACCTGCCGTGCCATTTCCATTATTTCCGTAACGGCGACGTGGTGGTTCCGGATCTCGGCGCGCGCGTCACCCTGATGGACCGCAACAACACCGTCATCACGCACCTGGGCGACGATTCCGCCAGCCCGTGGAACAACACCCGCAAGCTCACGCGCGACCATTTCACGCCCGGCAAATTCGTCTGCCCGCACGGGGCGTGTTTCGACCACGCCGGCAACATCTTCGTAGTGGAATGGGTCGAAGTCGGCAGGGTGACGAAACTGCGAAAGGTGTGACGAAACGCAAGTTGTGCCGGGCGGCTCTAACTGAGTAAGCCGAATTGCCCGGCACGGGTGTATACTGCTTGGGCAATGAGGGGAATTCGCCCGCTGGCACTTGCGTCTGTGTGCGCGGCCTTCGTTGCTCACGCCGAAGTCCGCTTCAATCGCGACATCCGGCCCATCATGGCGGAAACCTGCTTCCGCTGCCACGGTCCGGACAAGAGCTCGCGCATGGCGGGCATGCGGCTCGATATCCGCGACGAGGCGCTCAAGCCGCTGCGCGACGGAACCGTGCCGATCGTTCCCGGCGATCCCGAAAAAAGCGCCATCATCCAGCGCATCTTCGCCGCCGGCGCGCGCGTCATGCCGCCCGCCTACATCCACAAGGAGCTGACCGCCGCGCAGAAGAACACCATCCGCCAATGGGTGGCGGAGGGCGCGAAATACGAGGGCCACTGGGCGTATCAGCCGGTCCAGCGGCGTCCCGCGCCGTCCCGAGCGCTGGCAATCCCATCGACGCGTTCATCCAGGACCGGCTGGCGCGCGAGGGCCTGCACGCCTCGCCCGAGGCCGATCGCCGCACGCTCATCCGCCGCGTCTCGTTCGACCTCACCGGCCTGCCGCCCACGCCCGAAGAGACGGCGGCGTTCCTCCGAGACACCTCGCCCGATGCCTACGAAAAGCTGGTGGACCGGCTGCTGGCCTCGCCCCGCTACGCCGAGCAGCAGGCCATGCACTGGCTGGATGCCGTGCGCTACGCCGATACCTGCGGCTTCCACGGCGATAACGCCTTTCCCGCGTGGCCCTACCGCGATTACGTGCTGCACGCCTTCCGCGACAACAAGCCGTTCGACGAGTTCACGCGCGAGCAGCTGGCCGGCGACCTGATCCCCAACGCCACCATCGAACAGCGCGTGGCCTCCGCTTACAACCGCCTGAACCGCACCTCCGCCGAGGGCGGCCTGCAGCCCAAGGAGTATCTGGCCAAGTACGCCGCCGACCGCGTGCGCACCACCGTCGCCGTGTGGATGGGCAGCACGCTCGGCTGCGCCGAATGCCACGACCACAAGTTCGACCCGTTCACGCAGCGCGACTTCTACTCCATGAAGGCGTTCTTCGCCGACATCAAGGAGACCGGCCTGGTGCCCGACCGCGGCACGAACGCCTGGGGCTCGCAGCTGGCGCTGCCCACGCCCGAGCAGCAGAAGCAGCGGACGGAATCTGCAGGCGCAGCGTCGCCGTGGCCGGGGATCGGTTGAAAGCCGAAGATGGCCGACTGGAGCCGAAGCGGCGCGGCGTGGGAAAAGCAGATTCTGGCGCAGTACGAAGCGGGCGATCTGGCCTGGCACGTCCAGCGGCCCGTCTCGGCCGCATCCGCGAACGGCGCCGTGCTCAAGATCTACAACGACGAGCCGGTGGACTACACCATCTACGACGGCTCCAACCTGACCACCAGCCGCGGGCCCGGCAACGGCCTGATCGTCGCCGGCGGCCCCAATCCCGACAACGAAACCTATACCGTCACCTTCAAGCCCGGCGCCGGCACGTGGCGGCAGCTCGGCATCGAGATGGTGCAGGACGAAGCCTGCCCGGCATGCGCGTGGCGCGCGGCGCCGACCGCGTGGTGCTCACCGAAGTGGAGGCCGACGGTGGGTGTCGCGCCGCACATCGGTTTCTCCGGCGGCACTTCCAACCTGCGCAATCCTGCCCCCGAGTACCCGCCCGTCGCGGCATTCGACGGCGACCCGAAGACCGGATGGGCCGTGGCCACCTACAACGACGTCGAACAGGCCATGCTGGCGCTGCGCTTCGCCGAACCGGTCGAAACCGATGCCGATTCCGTGATGACGGTGCGCCTGCACCAGGATTCCGATTTCCGCCGCGCCACCACGGGCCGCTTCCGCCTGGCGCTTTCGTCGAGCGCATATTCCTGGCCCACCGCCGAAAAAGGCAAAGAGATTCCGGACGCGGTGCTGAAGGCGCTGCGCACCGAGGAGGCCAAGCGCACCGCGGAGCAGAAAGACGCGATCGCGGCGCACTACCAATGGGCGTCGCCGGAAGCCCAGGCCGGATGTGCTGGCATTGGCCCGGCTGGAACAGCAGGCCGCGCTGCTGGACGCGGCCATTCCGCACGTGGTGGTGGCGGAAGCGACCACCCCCGCCGAGACCCGCATTCTGCCGCGCGGCAACTGGATGGACGATTCGGGCGCCATCGTGCAGCCCGCCATCCCCGCGTTCCTCGGCAAGCTCGATACCGGCGGCCGGCGCGCCACGCGGCTCGACCTGGCCAACTGGCTCGTCTCCGAGGACAATCCGCTCACCGCGCGCGTGTATGTGAACCGGCTGTGGCGCCAGTTTTTCGGCATCGGGCATCTCCAAAGCGCTGGACGATTTCGGCTCGCAGGGCGAGTGGCCCACGCATCCCGAGCTGCTCGACTGGCTGGCGGCGGAGTTCATGGAGTCAGCGCGGCGCACGATGGGACATGAAGCACATGATCCGGCTCATCGTCACCAGCCACACCTACCGGCAATCGTCGCTGCCCGATCCGGAACTGGAAGAGCGCGACCCCGACAACCGCCTGCTGGCGCGGCAGAGCCGCTTCCGCGTGGACGCCGAAAACGTGCGCGACATCGCGCTGGCCGTCTCCGGTCTGCTGGTGGAGCAGTTCGGCGGGCCCAGCGTCAAGCCGTACCAGCCGGATGGCTACCTGGCCGCGCTGAATTTCCCCAAGCGCGAATATTCGGCCAGCCGCGGCGACGACCTCTACCGCCGCGGCGTCTACACCTTCTGGCAGCGCACCTTCCTGCACCCCAGCCTGCTCACCTTCGACGCGCCCACGCGCGAGGAGTGCACCATCAACCGCGTGAACTCCAATACGCCGCTGCAGGCGCTGGTGCTGCTGAACGATCCGATCTACGTGGAAGCGGCGCGGGTCTTCGCCGCGAACATTCTGAAATCCCGCGGCGGCGTGGATTGGGCGGTGGAGCGCGCGCTCGACCGCGCGCCCACCGCCGAAGAGCGCCGCATTCTGGCGGGCCTCTACCGCGAGAGCCTGGCGCAGTTCCGCCGCGCGCCCGCCGGCGCCGCCGCCTGATCCACACCGGCGAGGCGCCGGTCCCGGCCAACCTGAATGCGCCCGAACTGGCCGCCATGACCACCGTCGCGCGCGCCATCCTCAACCTGCACGAAACCATTACGAGGAACTGAACATGAACGAATGCGAGCTTTGCCGCCGCACGTTTCTGGGACGAGGGCTCGCCGGCCTCGGCCTGCTCGGCCTGAATGCGCTGCTGCGCCCGCGCCTTTTCGCCGCCGAGACCACCACCTCGCTGGGCGTGGTCAATCCGCTGCACTTATCCCGCCAAGGCCAAGCGCGTCATCTTTCTGTACCAGGCGGGCGGGCCTTCGCACCTGGAGACCTTCGACTACAAGCCGAAGCTCGCCGAGATGAACGGCAAGCCCATGCCCGAATCGATGACCAAGGGCCAGCAGATCGCGCAGCTCCAGGGCAAGCCGCTCATCTGCTTCGGCCCGCAGTACGGCTTCAAGAAATTCGGCAAATCCGGCCAGGAGATCTGCGAGCTGTTTCCGCACATCGGCAGCGTGGCGGACGATATCTGCATCATCCGCTCCATGTGGACGGAGCAGATCAATCACGATCCCGCCCACACCATCATGAACACCGGCATCGATCATGCCGGGGCGGCCGAGCATGGGCTCGTGGGTCTTCTACGGCCTGGGCTCGGAGGCGCAGGATCTGCCGGGCTTCGTGGTGCTGCTCTCCTCCGGACGCGGCGGCCAGATGCAGCCGATCGCCGCGCGGCAATGGTCTGCCGGCATTCTGCCCAGCAAGTTCCAGGGCGTGAAGTTGAACTCCATCGGCGACCCGGTGCTCTACATCGAAAACCCGCGCGGCATCGACGCCCGGCCTGCAGCGCGATTCCATCGACGCCATCAATCGCCTGAACCGGCTGGAAGACGCGGTCGTGCACGACCCCGAAATCCAGACGCGCATCTCGCAGTACGAGATGGCGTTCAAGATGCAGACCAGCGTTCCCGGCCTGGTGGACATGAGCAAGGAGCCGGCATCCGTGCTCGAGATGTACGGCGCGCATCCCGGCGATGGCTCCTTCGCTTCGAACTGCCTGCTGGCGCGGCGCCTGGCCGAGCGCGGGGTGCGCTTCATCCAGCTTTACCATCGCGATTGGGACCACCATCGGGCGTGAAGCCGGGCGTGGCGTTCAAGGCCGAGGAAGTGGACAAGCCCACCGCCGCGCTGATCACCGATCTGAAGCAGCGCGGCATGCTGGACGACACGCTGGTGATCTGGGGCGGCGAATTCGGCCGCACCCCGATGTCGCAAAGCGGCGACGGCCGCGACCATCACATCAAGGGTTTTTCGTTCGTGCTGGCGGGCGGCGGCATCAGCGGCGGCATCACCTATGGCTCCACCGACGAGCTCGGCTACAGCGCCGAGGATAATCCCGTCAGCGTCCACGATTTCCACGCCACCATGCTGTACCTGCTGGGCATCGACCACCAGCGCATGACCGTGAAATTCCAAGGCCAGGATGTCCGCCTCACCGGCGTCTCCGGCAGCGTGGTGCAGCCGATCCTCGCCTAGCCTCGCCACAATCCTCCGTCGAACGCCGCCCCGTAGCGCCGGCCTCCGGCCGGCCCATGCCGGCGTCCTTGCCGGCATACCCTGATCGCCGGAGGGCCTACCCAGGACCGGCGGCGACCACCCGGCGTGCCCGCCCCCAGGTCCGTTCATCCGTTCATCCTGCATTCATCTGCATTGCATTACACTAGGTGTCTCCATGCGCATTCCGCTCGTCGTGCTTCTCAGCCTGGCGCTCACCGGTAGCGGCTGGGCGCAGGCGTTATCCTCCGAGACTTCACTCAGTCTCACGCTGCCGGACGTGATCGAGCGCGCCCGCCAGTATAGCCAGCAGGTGTACACAGCCGATATTGCCGCCAAAATGGCGCACGAGGACACCGTCCAGGCCAAGGCCGGACTGCTGCCCACCGCCAGCGGGTTCAGCCAGTACATCTACACGCAGCCCAACGGCTCGCCTATTGGGGAGACCTTTGTGTCGAACGACGGCCCGCGGGTCTATAACGACCAGTTGCTGGTGCACGGCGAAATCTGGAATCCCCAGCGCCGCGCCGATTACCGCCGCACCATCGCCGCGGAAGCCGTAGCCAAGGCCAGGGCAGACCTCGCCCTGCGCGGCCTCAACGTCACCGTGGTGCAGTATTACTACGGGCTGGTGGTGGCCGAGCGCCGCATCGCCAACGCGCAGCAGAGCCTGAAGGAAACGCAGCAACTGGTGGAGATCACCCAGAAGCAGGAAGCCGGCGGCGAGGCGGCGCATGCCGACGTCATCAAGGCGCAGATCCAGGCGGAGCAGCGGCATCGCGACTTGCAGGATGCTTCACTGGGGACGGAGAAGGCGCGCATCGCGCTGGCCGTTTTGATCTTCCCCACCTTCGGCGAGTCTTACACCGTGGTGGACGATCTGGCCGCCGCGCCGGAGCTGCCTGCCTATTCCGACGTCCAGGCGCTGGCGGCGAAGAACAATCCCGATATCCGCGCGGCGCAGGCGGCGGTCGAACAGCAGAACGAAGGCGTGGCCTCGGCTCGCGCCGGCTACCTGCCTACCCTCTCCTTCGATTACTTCTTCGGCCTCAACGCCAATTACTTCGCCATCCATAACCCGGAAGGAGCGAACCAGCTGGGTTCGGTGGCGCAGGCGCAGTTGGAAGTCCCCCTTTGGACGTGGGGCGCGCAACGCAGCCGGGTCAAGCAGGCGCAACTGCAACTGCAGCAGGCCAAAAAGGATTTGAGCCTGGCGCAGCGCACGCTGCTGAGCGAAGAGGCGTCGTTCTACCTGGAGACGCAGTCGGCGGGAGAGCAGACGGCGTCGCTCAAGAAATCCATGGACCTTTCCGCCGATAGCCTGCGGCTCACGCTGGAGCGCTACCAGGCGGGCGAGGCCACCATCCTCGAAGTGGTGGACGCCCAGAGCACGCTGGCGGACGCGCGCAATGCTTATGACGACGGCCTGTCGCGCTATCGCCTGGCCATGGCCAATCTCCAGAGCCTCACGGGGGCTTTTTAGGCAATGAAAACGAACATCGCTCTGCTGAGCGCCGCGTGCCTCGTGGTCGCCTGCGGCTGCTCCAAAAAACAGGAAGCCGAAGAGGAGGCGCCCGCGCCGGTGCAGGTGGCGGCCGTGACCCAGGACACCGTCCGCCGCACCGTGACCGCCGACGGCACGCTGTTTCCCCTGAACCAGTGGAACGTGATGCCGAAGATCACCGCGCCGGTGCAGAAGTTCCTGGTCAACCGCGGCGACGCGGTGAAGGAAGGCCAGCTTCTGGCGGTGCTGGAGAATCGCGATCTGGCCGCGGGGGTGGCGGCGAACAAAGGGCAGGTGGAACTGGCCGAAGCCAACCTGAGCGCCACCGAAGAGGCGGCCATCCCGGAATCCATCGTCAAGGCGCAGACCGACGTGGAAAGCGACCAGGAGCAGTACGACGCCGCCAAGAAGGTGCTGGAGAGCCGCCAGCAGTTATTGAAGGATGGCGCCCTGGCGCGCAAGCCGGTGGACGACGCCGCGGTGCTGTTCGCCGCCGCCAAGGCGCAGCTCGAAACCGCCAAAGAGCACCTGCGGGCGCTCCAGGCGGCCGGCAAGCAGGCGCAGATCAAGGCCGCCGCGGCCGCCGTTTCGGCCGCCCGGGGCACAGCTCGACACGTCGCAGGCGCAGTTGACCTATTCGGAGGTGCACAGCCCCGGCACCGGCGTGATTGCGGACCGGCCGCTGTACGCCGGCGAAATGGCGGTCGCCGGAACGCCGCTGCTGGTGGTGATGGATATCTCGCGCGTGGTGGCGCGCGTGAACGTGCCCAGGCCGACGCCGGCCTGGTGAAAGTGGGCCAGCCTGCCACCATCGCTCCCCGAAACCGGGAAGGAGGTGGAAGGGAAAGTGACGGTGGTCAGCCCGGCCACCGATCCCAACAGCACCACGGTGCAGGTGTGGGTGCAGGCGGAAAACCCCGATCGCAGCCTCAAGCCCGGCGCGTCGGCGCACGTTTCGATCGTCACCGAGACCATCAAAAACGCCATGCTGGTGCCCGTGGCCGCGATTCTTCCCGGGAGAGAAGGCGGCACGGCGGTGCTGGTGATCGATTCCGAGCACACCGCCCACCGGCGCGCCGTGCAACTGGGCGTGCGCGAGGGCGACAAAGTGCAGGTGCTCACCGGCGTGATGCCGCGCGAAGAAGTGGTGGTTGTGGGCGGCCTGGGGGTGGACGACAAGGCCAAGGTGAAGATGGTGGAAGCCACCGCTCCCGAAACCGAAGACGAGGACGAGCCCGACACTCCCGACAAGAGCGACCAGAAACCGGACGAGGGGAAGCCGAAACAGCAATGAGCGACACTTCCTCTCCCCAACCGGCCCTCAGCGCTGAGGCTCCCGCACTGGACGGCGCGCCACGGCAAGCCCATCATCTTCGTCATCCTGACGCTGGTGGCGGTGGGCATTTACCTGGCGCTGACCATCCCGGTCGCGGTCTTTCCGGATACCGATTTTCCGCGCATCGTGGTCGGCGTGGATAACGGCGTCTTCCCCATCGACCAGATGCTGGTCACCGTCACCAAGCCGCTCGAAGACGCCGTCAACCAGGTGCCGGGCCTGGACCATCTCTACTCCATCACCAGCCGCGGCACGGCCGAAATCGACCTGTTCTTCGACTGGAACGTGGACATGTACCGCACGCTGGAGCTGGTCAACGCGGCCCTGGCGCGCGTGCAGCCGTCGCTGCCGCCCACCGCCAAGATCACCGCCAACCGCCTGACCTTCGCGGCGTTCCCCATCATGGGCTACAGCCTGACCTCGGACAAGGTCCCGCAGACGCGCACTCTGGGAGATGGCCAACTACGACCTCAAGCCGCGCCTCAACCGCCAGCCCGGCGTTTCCACGGTGGTGGTGCAGGGCGGCAAGGTGCCGGAATTCCAGGTGCAGCCCGATCCCGCCAAGCTGGTGCAGACCGGCGTCACCGTTCCCAACATTCTGGACGCCATCGGCCGCAGCAACATGATCGATTCGCCCGGCCTGATCGAGGAGAATCACCAGCTCGTCCTCGAGCCTGGTGAGCGGCCAGACGCGGACGCCGGCGGAAATCGCCAACATCGTCATCAAGACCACGCCCGGCCGGCGCGCCCGTGCGCATCGGCGACGTCGCCACGGTCGCGCCCGTCGGTGATGCCGGTCTACACCATCGTCACCGCCAACGCCAAGCCGGCCGTGCTGCTGAATATCAACCGCCAGCCCGACAGCAACACCGTGGCCGTGGCCAACGCCGTCCACGCCGAAATCGCGCAGATCCAGCAAGGAGCTGCCCAAGGGCGTCGAGCTGCAGCCCGTTCTACGATCAGTCGGAAATCGTCAACGACTCCATCAGCAGCGTGCGCGACGCCATCCTGCTGGGGCTGGTGCTGGCCTCGCTCATCATGGTGCTGTTCCTGCGCGATTGGGGCACGTCGCTGGTGGCCGGCCTGGTGATTCCCGCCACCATCGCCGTCACTTTCATCGCCCTGCGCGCGCTGGGCCAGACCTTCAACCTGATGACGCTGGGCGGCCTGGCGGCCGCCGTGGGGCTGGTGATCGACGACGCCATCGTGGTGGTGGAAAACATCGTCATGCATCGCGACTCCGGCCAGTCGCGCGCGCGAAGCCATCCGCAGCGCCATCCGCGAAATCCGCGTGCCGCTGGTCGGGTCCACCATCACCCCGATCGTGGTCTTCCTGCCGCTGATCTCCATCACCGGCGTCTACGGCGTCTTCTTCCGCGCGCTGGCCGTCACCGTGGGCGTCGGCGCTGCTCACTTCGCTGGCCCTGGCGCTCACCTGGACTCCCACCCTCAGCCACTACTTCATCCGCCAGCGGCTCCGGCCGCCGAGGAGCACCACGCCGTCCCGCCGCGGCTGCATGCGCGTCTACGAGCGCATGCTGCGCATCACCCTGGAGCACAGCTGGTGCTGGCCGTCTTCTCCGCCGCTGCTCATCGCCGGCATCCTATTTCTGCTACCAGAACATCGGCACCGACCTGCTGCCCGGCGATGGACGAGGGCGGCTTCATCGTCGACTACATCATGCCCGCCGGCTCTTCGCTGGCGGAAACCAACCGCGTGGTCACCCACGTGGAGCAGATCCTGCGCGCCACTCCGGAAGTGGAGAACACCTCGCGCCGCACCGGCCTGCAACTGGGCCTGGCCGCAGGTGACCGAAGCCAATACCGGCGACATCTCCGTGAAGCTGAAGCGCGACCGCAAGCGCAGCGGCGAGGAGGTGATCGCCGAAGTCCGCGACAAGATCGCAAACGCCGGAGCCGGTGCTGCGACATCGAATTCCCGCAGCTGCTGCAGGACATGATCGGCGACCTGACCAGCGCGCCGGAGCCGGTGGTCATCAAGCTGTTCGCCCAGGACCCCGATGCTGCTCACCCAGTGGGCCACGGCGGTGGGCGGCGCCATCAAGAAGATTCCCGGCGTGGTGGACGTGCTCAACGGCATCGAAAACACCATCAGCGGTCCCGCGCGCACGTTTTCAACGTGGACCCGGTGGTGGCCGCGCGCGCCGGCTTCTCCGCCGCAGGAAGTGGAACTCGACGCCAGCGCCATCCTGCAAGGCGAGCCGGCGACGGCGCCGGTGGTGGTGAACGACCGCTCCTACACCATCCGCGTGCGCTTCCCGCACGAAGCCGCGCGCACCCTCGATGCCATCCGCAACACTCTGCTGGTCAGCGGCACCGGCAAGACGGCCACGCTCGGCTCGCTGGCCGCCATGGCGGAAGATCCCGGCCAGACCGAAATCCGCCGCGACAACCTGCAGCGCAACGTGCAGGTGACCGCCCGCTTCGAAGGCATGAACCTGGGCGACGGCATGAAGAAGGTGCAGCAGGCGATCGCCGATCTGAAGCTGCCGCCCGAGCATCCGCGTGCAATACGGCGGGCAGTACGAGGAGCAGCAGAAATCGTTCCAGGATCTGCTGCTTCGTGCTGCTGCTGGCCGTCGTGCTGGTGTTCATCGTGCTGCTGTTCGAATTCGGCAGTTTCGCCGCGCCCATGGCGGTGCTCTCCTCGGCGCTGCTTTCCACCTGCGGCGTGTTCGCTGGCGCTGCTGGTCACCGGCACCACGTTCAATCTCTCGTCGTTCATGGGGCTGATCATGGTGATCGGCATCGTGGCCAAGAACGGCATTCTGCTGCTCGATGCCGACCAGAAGTTCCGCGCCGACGGCATGCCGGCCGAGGAGAGCATGATCCGCGCCGGCGAGCGCCGCCTGCGTCCCATCATGATGACCGCGCTGGCCACCGTGGCCGGCATGCTTCCGCTGGCGCTCGGCCTGGGCGCCGGCTCGCAGATGTTGCAGCCCCTGGCCATCGCGGTGATCGGCGGCATTCTGGCCTCGATGGTTCTTTCGCTGGTGGTGACTCCGGCCGTCCGCTATTACCTGGGGCCGGAAAGCAATAACGGATAAAGGAGCAACATAGAATGAAGAAGCTTCTCATCATCGCTCTGGCCGCCGCGGCGGCGTTCGCCGCGGAAGGCTACAAAGTTCTCACCAAGATCAAAATCGGCGGCGAAGGCAGTTGGGACTACACCGCCATGGACAGCGCCAACCGCCGCCTGTATGTGTCCCACGGCACCTGCGTGGAGGTGGTGGATCCGGATGCCGGCAAGGTGGTCGGCACGATTTCCGGCCTGCACGGCGTGCACGGCATCGCCATCGCCAACGACCTCGGCAAGGGATTCATCACCAACGGCCAGTCCAACAGCGTAACGTTTTCGACCTGAAGACCCTGGCCAAGAGCGCCGAGCCGGCCGCCGGCAAAAACCCCGACGCGGTCTGCTATGAGCCGAAGACCAAGCGCGTGTTCGCCATCAACCACACCGGCGGCGACGCCACCGCCATCGACGCCAAAACCGGCGAAGTGCTGAAGACGTTCCCCATCGGCGCCAGCGCCGAATTCTGCCAGGCGGATGGCGCCGGCAAGCTGTACGTCAACATCGAAGACTCCACCGAGGTGGTGGAGATCGATGCCGCCAAGAACGAAGTGACGCGGCGCACCTCGATCCTGCCCTGCGAAGGGCCGAGCGGCCTGGCCATCGACGTCAAGGACAAGAAGCTGTTTTCGGTCTGCGACAACAAGATGATGGCGGTCACCGATATCCCGACCTTCAAGGTGATCGCGACGCCCAAGATCGGCCAGGGTCCGGATGCGGCGGCCTTCGACCCCGCGCTCGGCCTGGCGTTCAGCTCCAACGGCTCCGACGGCACACTGAGCGTCGTCAAGCCGGTGAACGGCAAGTACCAGACGGTCGATACGCGTCACCACCGAGCGCGGCGCGCGCACCATGGCGCTCGACCAGAAGACCCACAAGCTGTTTCTGCTGGCCGCGGAGTTCGGCCCCGCGCCTGCCGCCCAAGGAAGGCCAGAAGAGGAGCCGCGCCGCCCGTGGTTGCCGGACAGCTTCCACGTCCTGGTAGTCGGCAGGTAGCTCCACTGTAGGACAGCCCTTATGGGCTGTCAAGCGGTGGGCTTCCGCCCGCCGTATGCCCGGCGGAAGTCGGGCATGACGCCCCAAAGGGCCGTCCTACAGCGCCGTTTTCGGAGCCGGTGTGGGGCGCGCCCCACCGCCGAACTGCGATACTGGTACGCAGAGGGGATGCTGGATGTTTGACGATAGCCATACTCCGCCGGCTCAGGTCGACCTGAAGAAGACGTACGACGCCATCGTGGTGGGCTCGGGGGCGGCGGGCGGCATGGCGGCGCACGTGCTCACGTCGCACGGGCTGAAGGTGCTGCTGCTCGAAGCGGGGAAGAAGCTGCCCATCGAGCAGGAACTGCGGTCGATGCAGTGGCCGTACAACCATCCGCGGCGCGGCGAGATGCCGCCCGTCGACCACGCGCTGACGCTCAACGAATACACCATCCGCAAGCCGCCGTACGCGCAGCGGCATGCCGTACTCGCACGTCTATTCGTACGTGCAGACGTGGGGCGCGTCGGATTATTCGAAGAATATCGTGGTGGATGAGAAGGACCATCCCTACACCGGCACCAATTACGCATGGGTGCGGGCGCGGCTGCTGGGCGGCAAGACGGCCATCTGGGGACGGCTGGCGCTGCGGCTTTCGGATCTACGATTTCAAGGCCGCCAGCCGCGACGGCTTCGGCGAAGACTGGCCGATTTCCTACACGCGACATCGAGCCGTACTACGACAAGGTGGACACTTACCTGGGCATCTCCGGACTGAAGGAGAACCTGCCGTACCTGCCGGACAGCCTGTTTCAGCGGCCGAACCGGCTGACCACGGCCGAGATGCGCTTCCGGGCAGTCGCTCGAAAAGATGGGGCGGCTGATTACGCCGTACCGCGCGGGCGTGACCACGGACGGGCTGAAGCACAACAAATACCGCAGCAAATGTTTCGGCCGCGGCGCCTGCAACCGGCGCGTGGGCGGCTGCGACATTCACGCGGCATTCGATTCGCCGACGGGGCTGATCTATCCGGCCTGGGACACCGGGCAACCTGACCGTGCGCACCAACGCCACGGTTTTCGAAATCACTACCGACGCCGAATACCGGCAAAGCCAGCGGCGTGTCTTTCATCGACACGGAAACGCGCAAGACGTATGCAGGCCAAGGCGCGGGCGGTGGTGCTGGGCGCATCCACGCTGGAATCGGCGCGGCTGATGCTGCTGTCGAAATCGCGGCAGCATCCCAACGGCATCGGCAATTCCAGCGGGCACGTGGGCCACAATTTCTGCGAGCACCTGATGGGGCCGAGCGTCACCGGGCTGGTGAAGGACCTGGTGGGCAAGCCGCGCACGCTGGACGACGGCAAGCCGGGCGGCTTTTATCTGCCGCGCTTCCGCAACCTCAGCGACAAGCGCTCCGATTACATCCGCGGGTATGGCTTCGAAGGCGAAAGCGGAACCAGGATGTTTCCCGAACACGCCGCGGAGACGCCCGGCTTCGGCGCGGGTTTCAAGAAGACCGTCCGCGACCGCGCGGGGGCGTACATCACCATGGGAGGCTTCGGCGAGGTGCTGGCGCGGTACGAAAATTACGTGGACCTGGACCCGGCGGTGAAGGACAAATGGGGCGTTCCGGTGCTCCGCTTCCAGTACAAGTTCGGCGACAACGAGCGCAAAATGGCCGCCGATATGGCGGACGCGGCGCGCGAGATGTTCGAGGCGGCGGGCATTGAAGTTGTGAGCGTGGACAGGAACCTGCTGACCGAGGGGTGGTCCATCCACGAGCTGGGCACGGCGCGCATGGGAACGGACGCGAAGAAATCGGTGGTGAACCAGTTCCAGCAGTCGCACGACGTGAAGAACCTGTTCGTGGTGGACGGCGCCACGCACGTGAGCGCATCCAACCAGAATCCGACGTGGACGATTATGGCGCTGTGCTGGCGCTCGTGCGATTACCTGGCGGACCAGCTGCGGAAAGGAGAAATCTGATGGCGGACGGAATCGGGCGGCGGGACCTGATCCGGCTGGCGGCCGGAGCGGCGATGACGGCGAAGGCGCGGGCAGCCGGCAAGCCGAGGTTTTTCACGCCGGAGGAGATGGCGCTGGTGGAGGAATTGACCGAGATGATCATCCCGGCGGACGGGAAATCGGGCGGGGCGAAGGCGGCGGGAGTGGCGGCGTATATCGATGGCAGGCTGGCGGAAGCGTTCGAGCAGGCGGAGCGCGACACGTGGCGCAACGGGCTGGAGCGCGTCAATGCGCTGGCGGGCGAAATGCACGGCAAACCATTTCTGCAATGCGCCACGGCCGCGCGGATGGCGGTGATAGACGCGCATGGCGGCCAACGAGGAGAACCCCAAAGCCGCGGAAGAGGTGTTTTTCCGCGAGCTGAAATCGCTCACGGTGTTCGGGTATTACACGTCCAAAGTCGGCATTCACGACGACATGGGCTACCTGGGGAACACGTATCAGCAGGGCGAGTACGCGGGAGAGTTGCCGGAGAAAGTATAAGATTCCTTAGGCCGCCGGTGAACCCAGATGAACGCCGATAAAACCGAAGAGGCCTTAGTTATCTGCGTTTATCTGCGTTCATCGGCGGCTGAATATTTTGCCTTCCCGCCCGCAGGCGGTCGACGATCTGGCGCAGTTGGGGATTGGGGCGCAGACGCAGGGTTTCATCGAACTCGGAGAGGGCGTCGGGCAGGCGGCCGCTCCTGGCGAGCGCGATGGCGAGGTTGTAGTGGGCGTCGGCGTACAGCGGGTTGAGGCGGAGCGCGGCCTGGTATTCGGAGATGGCCTCGGGCAAATGGTCCGGAAGCTTCGACCAGGCGTTTCCCAGGTTGTTGTGCAGGGGCGCGGAATCGGGCGCGACGCCGAGCGCGGTCTGGTATACGGCGATGGCATCCTGCAGGCGGCCCGATTGCGAAAGGGCGCTGCCCAGGTTTACGTAAGCTGACGCTGCCTGCGGATTCAGGCGCACGGCCGCCTGGAAATGCTCGATGCCTTCGGGCAGGCGGCCGGGCAGGCGGGAGAGTGCGAGGCCCAGGTTGTTGTGCGCCGAAGCATAGCCCGGATCGAGGCGGAGCGCGGTTTCCAGTTGCGCGGCGGCTTCGGCGGGGCGGCCGGATTTGAGCAGGGCATCACCCAGGTTGTTGTAGGCCGCGGCATTATCGGGCTGGAGGCGCACGGCGGTCTGATATTCCGCGATGGCCTCGGGCAAAGCGCCCGGAATGTCTGCCAGCGCGCTGCCCAGGTTGTTGTGGGCGGGGGCGTAATCCCGCCGGAGGCGCAGGGCGGCCCGGTACTCGGCAACGGCCTCCGGCAAACGGCCGGGGATTTTGGAAAGCGCGTTGCCGAGGTTGTTGTGGGCGGCGGCGTGATCCGGTTGGATGCGCAGGGTCGCCCGGAATTCGGAAATCGCCTCCGGCAAACGGCCGGGCGTTTGCTGCAAAGCCACGCCGAGGTTGTAATGGGCCAGGTAATTGTCGCGGGTGACGGCGAGCGCGCGGTGGAAGAGCGTCTCGCTATTGGCCCAATAGCCGGTTTGCGCCCAACTGAGCGCCAGCATCGCGACGCCGGAGGCGCAGGCCAGCATAGCGGCGGGGAGGGCCGCGCGCGGACGGCGGCGAACCAGTTCCGCGGCGCCCCACGCCAGCATGATTCCCAGCCCCACCATGGGAACGTACATGTAGCGATCGGCGCGCGCTTGCGCCCCCACCTGCACCAGGCCGATCACCGGCACCAGCGTACCCAGGAACCAAAACCAGCCCACGGCCAGGTACGGGCGCGCGGCACGGTGGCGTAGGACCAGGGCCGAGATGGCGGCCAGCGCCAGCGCGGCCAGGATGGCCTGCCACACTGGAATGGCGGGCGGATGCGGGTAGAAGATGGCGAGGCCGGAGGGGTAGAACGTCTGCGCGATATAAACAATGTACGAGACCAGCGCGTTTTCCAGGCGCAGGCCCACCGGCAGCGCCGCAAAGGTCTGGACCGCGCCGCCGTGCCGCTGCACAAAGTAGGTAGCGGCCGCGCCCGCGCCGGCCAACGCGAACAGCGGAAGTTTTTCCAGCAGGATGGGCGCGAGCCGCCCGCGCACACGATCGAAGGGCCACGCGTCCAGCAGCAGGAGCACGAACGGCAGGGTGACGATCATGGGCTTGGACATCAGCCCGAAGGCGAACGCCAGCGCCACCACCAGATACCAGCGCAATCCCGTTTCCGCCCTTGGCCCGCCGCCCGGCGTAATGCGTATACGCCCATAGGGCGAGGAACCAGAAGCAGGCGCTGAGGACGTCCTTGCGCTCCGAAATCCAGGCCACGGATTCCACGTGCAGAGGGTGCAGCGCAAACAGAAACGCCACGAAGGCGCTGGGCCAGCGGGCGCCGGTGGCGCGGCGGAGGAAAGCGAAGAGCAGCAGCGCGGCCAGGGCGTGGAGCAGCACGTTGACGATATGCTGCGGCCCCGCGTTTGCGCCGAAAAGTTGCCAATCCAGCATGTGGGAGAGGCGGGTGAGCGGGAACCAGTTAGCGTCGTCGCCCGAGGTGAAGGCCCAGACGGCGCCGGCCCTGGTGAGCCCGGCACGGACGTGGGGGTTGGCGGTGACGGATTGCGGGTCGTCGAAATTGACGAAATCGAAGCGAGCGGTTTGCGCGTAGACCAGGAACGTGGCGGCGACCAGGACTGCACCGATAGCCCAATCCAGGAGCGGCCGGGCAGCGCGCCGCGGAGGCTGAACGGGGGATCGGGGCATGATTCGCTATTATGCCAGTTCGGGCTGAGAGGGCAATCAATCACCGCCGAGACGCCGAGGAAGTAAACGCAAGGGTCGTCCCGAATCCCGGAAGTCCCGCTACCATGCACCGCTCCCTGACGGCTCTGCGCATCCGGGGCAATACAACTGTCTTCTCGGCGCCTCGGCGGTGAAATATATGGGGTGTGGCCCGACGTGAACGGGAATATAATTAGGTCGCGCGCAAGCGCCCGTCGGGAAGGAGACTTTATGGTCCCAAAAGGCGATTTGAACCGTCGCGAATTTCTGGCCCCCGCAGCAGCCGCAGGCATTGCGCTGACTCTCGTTCCGAGACACGTGTTGGGCGGGCCCGGATATGTCGCTCCCAGTGACAAAATCAACCTGGCTTACATCGGATGCGGCACCCAGGGCACCCGCGAGATGCTGCAACTGCTGGCCGTGCCGCAGGTGCAGATCACGTCCGTGTGCGACCCGGTGAAGGACGGCACCAACTACATCGACTGGAGCGCCACCGGCATTCGCGACAGCGTGCGCCGCACGCTGGAAAATCCGGATTGGGGCGCCGGCGTGAGCGGCATCCGCGCCGGGCGGACGATGGCCAAGGAAATCATCGAGACCTATTACGCGAAAAAGCGGGGAGCGGAACACTTCGGCGCCGTGGCCAGCTACGCGGATTTCCGCGAGCTGCTGGAGAAGGAGAAGGACATCGATGCCGTCAAGATCATGACGCCCGACCACCTCCACGCCACCATCGCCATCGCGGCCATGAAGAAGCACAAGCACGTGCTGATCCATAAGCCGCTCTCGAACCGCGTGGCGGAAGTGCGGATGGTGGTGGACACGGCGCGCAAGACCGGCGTGGCCACGCACCTGCTGGCATGGCACGACGCCGCTGACGGCGGTGCGGCAGATGATCCAGGATGGCGCCATCGGCACCATCCGCGAGGTGCACAACTGGACGGACCGGCCGTTCTGGCCGCAGCAACTGGCGCTGCCCACGGACCGGCCGCCGGTGCCGAAGGGCTTCGATTGGGACCTGTGGCTGGGGCCGGAGCAGGAGCGGCCGTACCACCCCGCGCTACACGCACGCCGTGTTCCGCGGCTGGTACGATTTCGGCGGCGGCAGCATCGCCGACATGGGCAATTACAGCCTGTGGCCGATCTTCATGGCGCTCGATCTGCCCGTACCGTACAGCGTGGAGGCGCAAACCAGCTCGAGCTGCGAAATCGTGAACCAGGTGAGCGGCGTGAAGATGAACGATTTCGCCTTCCCCTACGCCAACCGCATCTGCTTCAAGTTCGCGGCGCACGGCGCCGTGGCCGGCGATTAAGCTTTACTGGTACGACGGCGGCATGCGGCCGTTCACGCCGGATGAGCTGGCGGAAGACGGCAAGTCGATTCCCGCCACCGGCAGCCTGTTCATCGGCGACAAGGGCACGATTCTGGACAGCAGCCTGATCCCGGAAAAGAAGATGCACGAGTACCGCGCCAGCAAGGGGATTCCCGAGCCCACCGGCGGGCGTGGCGGACGCGCGGGCGGCGGCCACGGCGCAGCGGAATGGGTGGCGGCGTTCCAGGGCGGGCCGGCTTCGGCGGGCAATTTCCTGAACGCGGCGAATTGCTCGGAGGCCATTGCCATGGCCGGAGCGGCCATCCGCTACAGCCGCGAAATCTTCAACGAAGACCACTGCGCACCGGCACTGCTGTGGGACAAGGAGGCGATGCGGTTCACCAACGCCAACGCCGCCAACCAATACCTGGTGCGCAATTATCGCGATGGCTGGAAGCTGACGGGCGCATAGATTCCGGCGCCCGGAGACGGTTCAGAGAGGGCGGTGCTGCCGGGGAGAATCTGGCGCCGCCGCCCGCGGTTGAGGAGCAGAGATGGATTTACTATCGAGGCGAGGTTTCTTCAAAATGGCGGGGGCCGGCGCCGTCGCGGCCGTGTCGCTACCGCTTATGGAGCGACTGGCGGACGCCAATCCGCTGGGGATGCCCATCGGCAGCCAGACGTATCCCCACCGGCAGAGAATACAGGACGGCGATTTCGCCGGACTGTGCGCGGATATGAAACAGATCGGCGTGGGCAAGCCTGGAGATGTGTTCGCCCATCGGCTACAAGGAGTTCGCCAAGCTTGCGGATGGCAAGGAGACCAGGAAGATCCTGGCGGATCACGGCCTGAAGTCGCCGAGCGCCCACTTCGAACTGGAAGAGCTCCGGCACAAACACCAGGAAGCGATTGCCTGGGCGCACGAGTCGGGGATGACGCAGATGGGCACGGCCAGCCTGGACGGACCCGTGCCGAACGGCGTCGCCTCGATGGACGACATCAAGCGCCTGGCCGACGAATACAACAGGATCGGTGAGGAGGCTGCCAAGGCCAAAATCCAGCAGTTTCTCCACGACGAGCGCTTCGAAACGGCCAAGACCGCGGACGGCGAAGCTGGTCTACGAGGTTCTGTTCGAGCTGCTCGATCCCAAGCTGGTGAAATTCCAGTTCCAGATGTCCGCTATGCGCCAGGTGGGCGACCCCGTCATGTATTTCGAGAAGTACCCGGGGCGTTTCATTTCCATGCACCTGCAAGGGGTGGACACGAACGCGCCGCTGCCGGCGCCAGGCGGACAGGGCAGAGGACAGGGACGCGGCCCGGGGCGCGGCGGGCGCGGCGGGCGCAACCCCGGCCTGGCCGTCGGCAAGGACACCCTGGATTGGCCGAAGATCTTCGCCGCGGCCAAAAAGGGCGGCATCAAAAACTACTTTGTCGAGCAGAGCTGGGACTTGACGGTCGCAGAGCGTGGCCTATCTGAAGACGTTGAAAGTGTGAGCGCGCCGCTCCCGGATGGCGAATCCTGCGCGGCTGGAGACGATCAGCGCCTGACCTGCCGCTGTGATAGAGTAGCGGGAATTGGAGGCGGATATGTCTGCAATCTCGAGACGAGGTTTCTTTAAAGCATCCGCGGCGAATGCCGCCGCGCTGGGGCTGCTGTCGACGGCCCGATGGGAGGCGGAGGCCAATCCGCTGGGGCTGCCGATCGGCAGCCAGACTTATCCTCACCGGCAGCGGATTGCGGACGGCGATTTCGCCGGCCTGTGCGCGGATATGAAATCGATCGGAGTCGGCAGCCTGGAGCTTTGCTCGCCCATCGGCTACAAGGAATTCGCCAAGATGTCCGATGGGAAGGAAACGAAGAAGATCCTGGCCGACCACGGGCTGAAATCCATCAGCGCCCACTTCGGGATGAAGGAACTGCGCGAGACCCACCAGCAGTCGATCGACTGGGCCAAAGCAGTCGGTATGACGCAGATGGGGACCGCCAGCCTGGGCGGCCACCTTACCGATGGCGTCGCCTCCATGGACGTCATCAAGAAGGCGGCCGACGAATACAATAAGATCGGCGAAGAGGCCGCCAAGAACGGCATCCAGCAGTTCCTCCACGACGAAGGCTTTGAAATGGCCAAGGCCGAAGACGGCCGCCTCGTCTACCAGGTGCTCTTCGAACTGCTCGATCCGAAGCTGGTCAAGTTCCAGTTCCAGATGTCCGCCATGCGCGCGGTGGGCGACCCCGTTATGTATTTCAACAAGTATCCGGGCCGCTTCCTCTCCATGCACCTGCAGGGCGTCGACGTCAACGCCCCCATGCCGGATCCGGCTGCACGGGGTCGGGGACGCGGGCAGGGCCGCGGACCGGGCCAGGGCGGCGGAGGACGCGCCATGGGTCTCGCGGTCGGCCATGACACCCTCGACTGGCCGAAGATCTTCGCCGCGGCCAAAAAGGGCGGCATCAAGAACTACTTTGTCGAGCAGAGCTGGGACCTGACGCAGCAGAGCGTGGCCTATCTGAAAACGCTGAAGGTCTGAAGTGCCAAGGCGCGTCAGGAAATGACCTTCCCAGCGCTCCCTTACGGTCGCGGCTCCGCATCCGTCTCAGAGCCGCGACCGTAAGGGAGCGATCCTACCGTTATGCGCCGCCTTCTTTTTCTTCCCTTACTGGCTGCCGCTCTTTTCGGGCGGCAGCCGCTCACCGTCATTTCCGTCGATGGCCTCGACAATCGATACCTGGCGGACGCCGACGCCATGGGCCTTAAGATTCCCAACCTGCGCCGCATGATGCGCGAGGGCCAGGCTTCGCGCGGGGTGATCGGCGTTTTCCCCACCATCACATGGCCCTCCCACACCACTCTCATTACCGGCGTGGACCCGGTGGTGCACGGTATCCTGGGCAACCAGCGGCCACGGGCGGAAGGCGGCGGATACTATTGGAGCGTTTCGTTCCTGAAAGTGCCGACGCTGCTCGACGCGGCGCACCACGCGGGCCTCAAAATCGCCACCATCACCTGGCCGGTAACGGTGGATGCACCGGTGGACTGGAACCTGCCCGAATATTTCGAGCGGCGGCGCGGCGGCTTCATGGACACCCGCTCCATCGAAAGCAAGGAAAGGCCGGCGGGACTGGTGGAGCGGATCGCGGCCGCATTCCCCTCCTTCCCGCAGGAGTGGATGGACGACCGCACGCGGGTTCTGGCGGTGGTTTATCTTCTGCAGCACGAGCATCCGGACCTGCTGCTGGTGCACCTGGTGGACCTGGATTCCGAAGAGCACGACAATGCGCCGTTCACGCGCGAATCCAACGCGGTGCTCGAGCGAACCGACGAGCTGATCGGTCAGGTGATGGCCGCGCTGCCGGCGGATGGCGCGCTGGCGGTGGTTTCCGACCACGGCTTCGAGCGCGTGCGGACCATGGTCAATTTGAAAGCCGCCGCCGCGCAGAACGGCGCCGCCAACGTGATGACGTACGGCGGTGTCGCCATCGCTCCGGATGGCAATGCGGCGGAGGTTTTGCGCAAGATGAAAGCCGACGCGCGCTATGGCATCGGGCGCGAAATTCCGGCGGCGGAGTTGGAGCGATTCCCCAATGCCGTCATTCCGGCGCATCCCGCGGCGGTGTTCGAATCGGCCGACGGCATCATGTTTGCGCAATCCGGCGAAATGTTCGCCAAGCCCGCGGAAATCGGCAACCACGGCCACTGGCCCATGCGGTACCGTTCGGTGTACGTGCTGTGGGGCGAGGGCATCGCCCACGAGGATCTGCCGGAATTTTCGATCAAGGAAATCGCGCGGAGGCTGGCCAATGTCATCTCGGTTTCGTTCACGCCAGGCCGGTAGGACAGCCCTTTGGGGCTGTCATGCAGCTTTCAGCTCACTTCAGCCCCGCCGCCGGAAAATACAGGCCCCGCTCCTCGCGCGCTCCACCAGCCGCGCTGGCCCCAATGCGTGAAGTGGTACAGGTAGAGCCGCGCGCGCACGTATTTCGGCGGCGCTTGCGGAAACGGGTTGTAGCGCAGCAGGCGCAGCACCGCCGGCTCGCCCTGGAGCAGGCGCGGCCATGAAATTCACGAACCAGCGGTTCTATTGGTACGTGCCCAGCGCGGCGAACCACATCTGCCAGTCGAGCCGCGGCTGGTCCGGCTCGACGACCGGCGGCGCGCGCAGCAGATTGCCGGGCTTGTATGGGAATTCGTACGCCTGCCAGTTCGACGCCGTCGTGCGAGCCTTCCACCACAATTTCCGGCCGCTCCGTCGTCATCACCGCGAACAGGCCGTACGAGTTCACCACCCGCAGCGGCTCCACGGCGTGCAGCAGCCGCGCCTCCGCCCGGCGGCAGCGGCACGGCGAACTGCTCCATCAGCACCAGCCCGCTGGATACGCCTACGAAAACGGCCAACGCCGCACTGACCGCCTTGTGGGCGCGCCCGCGCGGCTGTTTTTCCGGCTCGATAAACAGCCACAGGCACAGCGCGATGGCCAGAAAATTGAAAAACGTGTAGTTGCCCGTGGAGAGGATCAGCAGTTGCAACGCGATGGCGATCCATGCGCCGATGTGCCGGGCACGGCGCGGCGCGAAAAACAAGAAACGGCGCTCCCAGTTCCGCCACGAACGTGAACGCGGTTTCCGCTTTGGCCGCCCACATGGGCTACTGGTAGACGAACCACGCCAGCGGGTTGGGCAGCGGCTGAGTTTCGTAGTGGTAATGCAGGGCGGTGAGGTTGCGCCAGGTCGGGTCGCCGCTCAGCAGCTTCACCACGCCGCTGGAGAACATCAGCCGGAAAATCAGCCAGCGGAACAGCCACACGCGCACCGCGGAAGTGTCCGCGAAGATCGCCAGCAACCCAGCTTCGCAGAGCAGCACGTCCCATTGGAAGGAAAGGAAATCCTGCCCCACCGCGCACAGCGAGATCCACAGCACCAGGCACACGGCCAGAGCCGCGCGCTGCCAGATGCCGCGCGCGGGAGCGAAAATCGCCGCCAGCGCGCCCGCCGCCCCCAGCATCCACACCGCCGCCAGCGCTGCGTCGGTGGGCCGCAGCCACAGCACCGTGGGCACTTCCCGCCAGGCTGCCCGCCCATAGCCGCTTTCAAGCCGCCAGGTAATCGGCGAACGGCAGAATTCCGTGCGAGCCGATCAGTCCCGCCGCCTGTCGGCCGAACGAGGTGAAGGCGATGAAGTAGACGAATCCCAGTACCTGCTGAAACACCCGAACGCCCCCGGCGCGCCCCAATTCGGGGTTTGGCCACCCGATTTTCCGCTTCCATGCCCAGGGAATTTGACTTCCGCTCACCCGTCTAATTCCTCCATTCCCATTGATAAAGTCGCCATTCGATGTGCGGCTCTTTTCTTTCAATCGGTTAACCGGCAAAATAGCCTCACAGCAGACGTGTAGGCGCCCGCTTTGCCGGGGCCGGAGGGGAAGACTATGAGCACTCAGACTTTCGAACCGAAACCGACGCACCAGCCCGCGAACCTCGTCCAGATCGGCAATCCGATCGAAGACGTCATCCAGCAGCGGCTGGCCGAAGAGCGCGCCCGCCTGGAGCGGGAAGCCGGCCTGCAGCAGCGCGACCTCCACCATTTCAAGCGCCCGGAGGAGCGGCCGTTCACCAGGGACCAGCGCGCCCACACCACGCTGCTGTTCGGCGGGCTGACCTGGAAGCACGAAAAGCTGGTGCATGGCGCGCTCGAAGGGCTGGGCTACCGCGCCGAAGCCGTGCCCACGCCCAACGTCAAGGCCTTCCAGACCGGCAAGGAATACGGCAACAACGGCCAGTGCAATCCGACTTATTTTACCGTCGGCAACCTGGTGCAGTATCTGCAGATCCTGGAAGAGCAGGGCCTGTCGCAGGAAGAGATCATCGACCAGCTACGTCTTCTTCACCGCCGGCGCCTGCGGCCCGTGCCGCTTCGGCATGTACGAAGCCGAATACCGGCTGGCGCTGCGCAACTCCGGTTTCGACGGCTTCCGCGTGCTGCTGTTCCAGCAGTCCGGCGGGCTGAGCCAGTCCGACGCCGAAGCCGGCCTGGAGATGAATCTCGATTTCTTCCTCGGCATCCTCAACGCGCTGAACTGCGGCGACGTGATGAACGAAGTGGCGTACGCCATCCGGCCGTTCGAAGTGAAGGCCGGCGAAACCGACCGCGTGCTCGACGAGTCGATGGATTACCTGCACGAGGTGTTCCGCGAGAAGCGGCCGTGGAAGCTCGAAGACAGGCATGGCCAAGTACCTGGGCGGCTTCTCCGATACCGCCGAATACATCGGCAAGTTCGTCAACCAGCTCAACGGCGACGAATACATGTCGGCGCTCGCGCAGGTGCCGCGACCGGTTCGACACCATCGAAATCGACCGCCTGCGCGTGAAGCCCATCGTCAAGATCACCGGCGAATTCTGGGCGCAGACCACCGAGGGCGACGGCAACTTCAACATGTTCAACTTCCTGGAGCGCGAGGGCGCGCAGGTGCTGGTGGAGCCGATCGGCACCTGGATCATGTACATGATCCACCAGGTGGTGCAGAAGTACAAAGACTTCAAGGGCCTGGAGGAAGGCGCCGTGCTGCCGCCGCTCTGGAAGCTGGGGACGCGCGCCAAGATCGAGATCAACTACCGCCAGAAGGTGGCCAAGCTGAAGCTGGCCGAGGCCATTTTCAAGGGCGAATATCACAAGATCGTCAACGCGCTGGGCGGCATCGCGCATCACCTGGCCGATCAGTACGAGCTGCAGCGCCTGGGCCATCCGTTCTACAACTCGCGCGCCGGCGGCGGCGAAGGCCACCTGGAAGTCGCCAAGAACATCTACTACTCGAACAAGGACCTGGCCCACATGGTGCTCTCGCTGAAGCCGTTCGGCTGCATGCCCTCCACGCAATCGGACGGCGCGCAATCGGCCGTGGTCTCCAACTACAAGGACATGATCTACCTGCCCATCGAGACCTCCGGCGAAGGCGAGATCAACGCCCATCAGCCGCGTGCAGATGGCGCTGGGCGAAGCCAAGAACAAGGCCAAGAAGGAATTCGCCGAAGCGCTGGAGCAGCACCGGCCTGACGCTGGACGAGTGCCGCGCCTGGGTGGAAGCGCATCCCGGAATCGAAGCGGCCCATGTACCAGGTGCCGCACACCAAGGGCGTGGTCGGCGGGGCGGCGAATTTCGTGCATCACATTGCCAGAGAGATCCAGAAGTCAGGAGCCGGACCCCGGCGCCCGCGGAAGACCGCATGGCGCCGGCTCCCGTCTGCTGATTCCGGCTCGACTGGATTCCTATGGAAAAACAATTTCCTGATCGGCATGGACGTCGGCTCGACGACGGTGAAAGCCGTGGTCATCGATGCCGCCACCGACCAGATCCTCTGGCAGGACTACCAGCGCCACGACACCAAGCAGCCGGAGAAGGTGCTCGAATTCTGCAAGCGCTTCGAGACCGAGGTCGACGGGCTTCGCCGCCGGAGCGCTCGCGCATGTTCATCACCGGCTCCGGCGGCAACGGCCTGGCGCAAGTATCTGGGCGCCAAGTTCGTGCAGGAAGTGAACGCCGTTTCGCTGGCGGTGGAGAAGCTGTATCCGGAGTGCGGCTCGGTGATCGAGCTGGGCGGCCAGGACGCCAAGATCATCATCTTCAAGAAAGACCCGGAGACCGGCCGCAAGAAGAAGATCCCGTCGATGAACGACAAGTGCGCCGGCGGCACCGGCGCGGTCATCGACAAGATCAACGCCAAGCTGCGCATCCCCGCCGAGCAGCTCTGCCAGATGGGCTACAAGGGCGTCAAGCTGCATCCGGTGGCCGGCAAGTGCGGCGTCTTCGCCGAGACCGATATCAACGGCCTGCAGAAGATGGGCGTGCCGCCCGACGAGCTGATGGCGTCGCTGTTCGAAGCCATCGTCATGCAGAACCTCTCGGTGCTGACGCGCGGCAACACGCTGCAGCCGGTGGTGCTGCTGCTGGGCGGCCCCAACTGCTACATCAAGGGCATGCGCGATTGCTGGAAGCACAACATTCCCAAGATCTGGGAGGAGCGCAATACGCCGCTGCCCGAGGGCGTGCCGCCCGAAGACCTGATCAAGACGCCCGACAACGCGCAGTACTTCGCCGCCATCGGCTCGGTGGAATTCGGCAAGACGCGAAGACGACGGCGTCGGCCAGTATATCGGCTACGAAAAGCTGGAGTGGTACGTCGAACGTCGGCCGCGACGAGGAGAAGGCCAAGCGCGGCGGCGCCGGCGGCCTGGCCAAGGACGACGGACGAGCTGGCCGCATTCAAGCAGAAGTACCGGCACCAAGAAGTTCACGCCCGACGACGTTCCAGCCGGGCGAAGTGGTGGAAGGCTTCGTCGGCATCGACGGCGGCTCCACGTCCACCAAGGCCGTGCTGCTTTCGAAGGACCACAAGCGCCGCATCCTGGCCAAGACCTACCAGCTCTCCAAGGGCAACCCGATCGAGGACACGATCGAGGTGCTGCAGAAGCTCGACGACGCAGATTCGCGACCAGGGCGCGGAGCTGAAGATTCTGGGCGTCGGCACCACCGGCTATGCCAAGGACATTCTGAAGGACGTGATCGGCGCCGATGCCGCGCTGGTCGAGACCGTGGCGCACACCGAAGCCGGCGCTGCACTTCTACGACGACGTGGACGTGATCTGCGACGTGGGCGGGCAGGACATCAAGATCATCATCCTGAAGAACGGCCGCGTGAAGGATTTCAAGCTCAACACGCAGTGCTCGGCGGGCAACGGCTACTTCCTGCAATCCACCGCGCAGGGCTTCAACGTGCCGGTGGAGCAGTACGCCGACACGGCCTTCGGCGCCAAGGGCTTCCCCTCGTTCGGCTACGGCTGCGCGGTGTTCATGCAGTCGCGACATCGTGGACTTCCAGCGCCAGGGCTGGAAGCCGGAAGAGATCATGGCCGGCCTGTGCAACGTGCTGCCGAAGAACATCTGGCTGTACGTTTCGCAGATTCCCAACCTCTCGGCCATCGGCACGCGCTTCCTGCTGCAGGGCGGCACGCAGTACAACCTGGCCGCGGTGAAGGCGCAGGTGGATTTCATCGAGTCGCGCTTCAAGGGCAAGGACGTGCAGGCCGACGTGATCGTGCACGAGCACTGCGGCGAAGCCGGCGCCATCGGCGCGGCGCTCGAAGCCGGGCGCCTGTGGGACAACGGCCGCCAGACCACGTTCATCGGCCTGGAAGCCTGCCGCAACATCAGTACAAGACCACGCGCAACGAAGCCACGCGCTGCTACTTCTGCAAGAACAAGTGCCTGCGCACGTTCATCGACGTCAAGACCAACGTCGTCAACCTGGATTACAAGCCGCCGGTCAAGACCAAGGTCCCGCTGGAAGCCGGCGCGCAGCGGCTGATCATCGCCACCTGCGAAAAGGGCACGGTGGAAAACATCGAGGAGATGCGCGACATCAAGGGCAACCTCGACAAGATCAAGAAGGCCAACCCGAATTTCGTGGAAGTCGCGGCCAAGGCCGTGTTCCGCGTGCCAGGACGTGCCGCTGGTCGCCGACCGCTGCCGAAGTTCCAGATCACCGCCGCGCAGAAGAAGCGCGCCGCGCTGATGAAGAAGCGCGCCGAGCTGCGCATCGGCATGCCGCGCGTGCTCAACATGTACTCGCAGACGCCGGTCTTCACGGGCTACTTCGCGTCGCTGGGCATCAAGGCCGAGAACATCGTCTACTCGGATTACACCAGCGAGGAGCTCTACAAGGAAGGCGCCAAGCGCGGCGCCATCGACCCGTGCTTCCCCTCCAAGCTGGGCATTCCGCACGTGCACAACCTGCTCTACAAGGTGCACGCCAAGAAGCCGCTCGACATCATCTTCTTCCCGATGATCGACTGCCTGACCACGCGACCTGCAGAACACGCAGGCCAGCCGCTCCTGCCCCACCGTGGCCACCACGCCCGAGGCGGTGAAGGCGGCCTTCACCAAGGAAGGCGACCTGTTCGCGGAAAAGGGCGTCCTCTTCCTGGACACCTTCGTCAACCTCTCCAAGCCCGACCTGTTCGAGCGGCAGATGTACGAGCGAGTTCAAGGACATCCTCGGCCTGTCGCCGGAAGAGAACCACCGCGCCGTGGAGCAGGGCTACCGCGCGCTCGACTACTTCGACAACGTACCATGCGCGGCGCGGCGCGCGAAGTGCTGGAGCAACTGGAGCGCGAAGACCGGCTCGGCGTGGTGCTGCTGGGCCGGCCGTATCACAACGACCCCGGCGTGAACCACGAAATCCTGGAAGAGTTCCAGAAGCTCGGCTACCCGGTGTTCGCGCAGGATTGCCTGCCGATCGACGACGACATCATCTGGCGGCTCTTCGGCGACGACGTGGAAGCCGGCGAGATTCCGCACCCCATGGCGATCACCGACGTGTGGAAGAACTCCTACAGCGAGAACACCAGCCGCAAGGTGTGGGCGGCGAAGTACGTGGCGCGCCATCCCAACCTGGTGGCGCTGGAGCTTTCGAGCTTCAAGTGCGGCCACGACGCGCCGATCTACACGGTGGTGGAGGAGATCGTGGAGCACTCCGGCACGCCGTACTTCTGCTTCAAGGATATCGACGAGAACAAGCCCACCGGCTCGATCAGGATCCGCGTCGAGACCATCGGCTACTTCCTGAAGCGCTACCGCGAAGACATGGTGCGCAACAAGCAGAAGGCCAGCACCATCGAAGAGCAGCTGAGCGAGTTCGAAGCCCGCCTGCGCCGCGCAGATGCTGCGCGAGAAGCTGGAGGCGAACGAGCGCGTGCGCGATCGTTCGAGACCGGCTCCATGCCGCAGATTCACGTGAGCGTGGGTGCCTTGCAGGACAGCCGGCCCACGGTCGGCGCCGCCGGAGATTAGAGCCTCATCGGCGGATTTTACGTTTCTTTACCGAAGCAGGCCCATAAGGGCCTGCCCTTTGGCGATGCGGCACACGTCAATCCTGGTATGAAGAGTTCATACCCTGCGGTTGCTGTCTCCTGCAATTTTCACCTCGCCTCCGCGCCGGTGCGCACGCCACTGCCCGGAATCGATTATTACGGCGAGTCCCGGCCCGTTTCGGAAAACGCGTGGGATTTTTTTGAGTTTCTGCCGCTCGACTCCCAGAGCCTGGTCTGCTCCATCGGCAAAGTCAACGGCGCGGGCATCGCCGCGCGCTTCACCATGGCCAGCATGCAGGCGTTTCTCCGCGGTCTGACGCGCCACCACCGCGGCGGCATCGCGGCCATCGTTCGCGATCTCAACCGGGCAGTGTGTGACATTTCGCCCGAAAGTTTCTACGCCTCGCTCTTTTATGCCTGGATCGACCGCCCGCGCTGCCAGTTGCGTTACGTCAGCGCCGGGCACGCGCCGGTGCTGCTGGTGCGGCAGGATGGCGCACGCGTCGAACGGCTGGAAAATACCGGAACGGTTCTCGGCCTGAGCCTGCGCGTCGGTTTCCACCAGCGCATGGTGGGAATCGAAAATGGCGACCTGCTCATCGCCGCCAGCGACGGCGTGACCGATTCCCTGCCCGAAGCCGAAATTCTCCGCCTGGCCGCGAAGCGCCCGCGGCCGCGCCCCGTGGAACTGGTTCGCGAGATGCTAGACGCGGCCCGCGCCGGCGCGGACCGCACCGGCCTGGCCGTCCGCTTTCAGGACATCGGCGAGGGCCGGCACGTGGAAAGCGCCGCCGCCGAACTGGCTTTTTCCGCCGCCTGACCCGCGCCCGCGGCTTACGTCAAGGCCGGTTGCGCGCCGCCGCCCAGCAGCTTTTTCCAGTCCAGCCCGGCGGCAAACTGCCGGCCGATGGTCACCAGCTCCGGAATGGCGGATAGGTCGGCTTCGTCGATATCCCGCGGCAGCGCCGGATTAAAGCTCTGCAGAATGCCGGGCCATTGCCGGCGCACTGCCTGGTCCACCCAGTCCTCCGAGGTATCGACCAGCGTGCTGGTCACCCAGCCGATGGTGCCGAGCAGGCCGCTGGGGGGCTTCTCGGAGGCGGGGTAATAACCGGTGCCAAGGGCGATGACGGCGGTCTCCGCGGGATCGAAAACGGCGTCGTATTCGAAGGCCTCGACGCAGGCCTGGTAGGCGGGATTGGCGGTGCCGCCGGCGCCTCCATCGAAGAAATAAACCGGCTGGTCCTGGCCCGGAATACCTTCGATCTTCCAATGATTGAAATAGGTGGGCGCGCAGGCCGAGGCTACGGCCGCATCCACCAGCTTCACCGTGCCGGTGGTGCGCGCGTTGTTCGGGTTGTCCCTGACGAAGAACCAGTTGTGGCCGTTCATGGCGGTGGCGGAGATGAGGATGCGTAGCGGAGAATCGTTGACGGCCCACTCAGCCGCCGGCCCGTAGACGCTGTTCAGCACCTCGCGGAGGTGTTCGGGGTCGTACATGTAGCCCTGCACTCCCCGCTTCGCCGTGGCCAGCGGGCCGGTGGGCGTGAAGACTTCTTTGGAGCGTTCGGTGTAAACCGTGAGCAGTTGCGCCGCCGGGATGCCGGCCGCCGCCGCCGCGGCGAGCAGCGCGCCGGTGGACGTTCCGGCACACAGGTCGATATGGTCGCGGGTGAGGCCGCCGAGTTGTTGTTCCAGTTCGATGAGGCAGCAGCACGGGATAATGCCGCGAATACCGCCGCCGCGAATAGACAGAATGTGTTTCATATCCTTCCCCATCCGGAATACCACAGCCGGCTGCGGCGGGAGGGCCGCCGTGTCTCGAAGCACCTGAAAACAGGGAGAAAATTCTCTCCTATGAACGGGTACAGGCAGGTGCGGGATACTGGAATGGGTGAGTTACGAAGCGATTGCCGGAAATCTGCGCGAATCGTTTCGCGTGATTGCCGCCAGCCGCGGCGCAGGTGAACTGCGCGAATTGAACGGCGTGAGCATCGCCTCGGCGGGAGTCACCTTCCAGATGTTCAACGCCGCGTTTCTTTCCGGGCCGGTGAGCGGGAACGCGGAATTGTCGCAGCGCATCCTCCTGCCGATGGTCGCACTTCAACGCGCGCGGGCAGGAGTGGGCCTACTGGGTGTGCGAGGATTTCCTGGACTCGGCGGCGCGCCGGCGCTCCCGGCAGACGTTCGAAAAGCACGGGCTGCGGCACTCGGTGGACCTGCCCGGGATGGCGGCGGACCGGCTGCTGCCGCCGCTGCGCGCGCTGCCCGAACTGGAGGTGAGGCGGGTGCGCGACACCACTTCGCGAGATGCCTTCTGCGGTATCGGCTCACTGTGCTTCCATGTGCCGCCGGCATGGTTCCGCGAAGTGTTCGACAGCGAGAAGGTGTGGGATCGCTTCGCCGGATATGTCGGCTATCTGGAAGGCGAGCCGGTTTCCACTACGGCCGTGGTGATCGGCCATGAAGCCATCGGCGTGTACAACGTCGCCACCATCCCCGGATACCAGCGGCGCGGCTACGGCGAAACGGTGATGCGCCACGCCGTGGAGGAAGCGCGGCGCGAGCACGGCATCGAGCGGCTGATCCTGCAATCCACGCCCGCCGGCTACCGCCTCTACCAGCGCATGGGGTTCCGGGTGGTGACGAGCGTGGCGGTGTACAGCACGTAGCGCCCATGGGGCGTAAGCTTGCCCCGTAGCGCCGCCTTCCAGGCGGCTGCCGGCATCCTTGCCGGCATACCCCACTCGCAGCCGCATCCCGCAAGCAGCGCCGCGCCCGCCCACCGTCGCCCGGTAAGGGCGGATGCATGCTCCGACGACCGATGCCGGCAGGGATGCCGGCATGGCAAGCTGGAGGCTTGCGCCACGGGGCGTTCGAACGGATTGACTGGCAGCTGAAAGCTATTTCGCTTTTAGCCGCACGGTCACCAGCTTGTTTTTGGGAATCTCGATCTCCAGGATGCCGCCGGGGTCGGCTTGCTTTTCGGCCGGCTTTTGATTGTCCACTTCCACCTGGTACAGCCGGCGCGGCGCCAGGCCGACGACGAAAACCGTGCCGTGCTCCGCCAGTTTCACCACGCATTTCACGGGCGCGTTGGCGAAGCAGATCGCGGCCGGCCCTATGTCGAGCGGCGCGGCGCCGGGAGACCGCAAGCCGTCTTCGTACAGTTGCGCGGCGCCATCGAACCAGCCGAACCAGGTAGCCGAATCGTCCCAACTGGAGCGGACGAACAGCGTGCCGGAATCGGCGTCGTGGTAGACCAGGGGAGCGTGATCGTAGCTCAAGCCGGGCAGGTAGGGATCGGCCCACAGAAATTCATACGGCGCGCCGAAGGGGCTGCGCAGAATGAAGCGGTCCTGCATGAGCCAGCCCTGCAGCGTCTGGCTGGCGGACGAGTTGACGTCGTAAGCCACCATGGCCAGTTCGGCGGCGCGGGAGAGGGCGGCCTGGCGCAGGTCGGGCTCCCCGGGCCGGCGCGCCGCGCCCAGATAGTAGAGGCCGTCGGCGCCCTGGTACGGCGCGGGATAATACGCTCACCATGTGCGCGAGCGGAAAATTCCGGAAATAGCGCGGCGCATCGTCGCGCAGATCGAGAATGGTGCTGTCGCGCATGGCGTGCAGAAACTCGAACAGGGGATAGGCATCGTCGCGGGCGATGGCGGCGCGTCCGCCGGCCAGGCCCGGCACGATCGAGCCTTGCCACCAGCGGCGCACCAGGCGATCCAACTCGCGCTGCGGCGCGTCCGCGACGTCGTCAAACAGCGCGATGGCGGCCAGCGCGCGGGACCGCGCGGCGGCCACGCCCGCATCCGCCGGCGGCGCGGCAATGGCCTTTTCCAGGCGCGCTGCCAGGGCCTGGCGCTGGCTGGAGCCGAGCGCTTCCTGGCACCAGTCGTAAACCAGCGCCTGCTGGCGCAGGTCGGCATCCGGACCGAGCGCGAACTCGACCGCTTCGCGCCCCGCCTGGGCATCGCCGGAAACCTGGTAATAGAGCGCCAGCGCGAAGCCGCGCTCGGGAAGCGGAGCACGGCCGGAAATCAGGGCGGCGAACCGCTCCCAGCGCATGGAGTTGCGCTCGCGCTCGCGGCGCAGCAGGCGCAGCCGCTGGGGCCGGAGCAGCAGGCGCGGGTGCGCGGTGGTGACGGTAACGGGATCGGCGGCGAACTCCTGGGCCACCCCGCCCCGCCCGGCCGATTGCGGGCCGTCCGCCAGCGCCGGCCAGCAGCAAACCGCTACCAGAATTCCGCAGAGTGGCCTCATCAGTCAGATTGTGTCATAGCGACACAGTCTCTGGCCGCCACGTCCCACCGCGGCGGTGCAAAAACTTCCGAAAATATTTGAAATAAAGAGCTTCGGAGCATTGACACATGGATGTCCGATTGCTATTTATGGTTCTGAATTGGCGAAGTAACTTTCAAACCTGCCCTCTGCTGCAACAGGCAGGCGGAAGAAGAGTGGGCCGAAGAAGACAGCGCGCTTGCGGGAGCCGGTGTTTGCAATAGTTTTAGCTCACTACTCTTTCCTGTTGGTTGCTGCAGAGGGGTTTTTTTGTCAAACGCTCTTATATACGTCTCTTCCAGGGATCATAGGTAGCGGTAGTTGTCTGGCCGTTTCCGGTTGTGGATGATTGGACGCGGACCCGATCGGAGACGGACTTGGCTGAAACGGATGACCAGATAGCCCGACGCCGGATCCCAGCCCAACTTGGGCGAGCCGCATCGGATAGTGCCCCGGAGGTCTTTGGGGAGCTTCCGATGCGGTTTTTCTTTTTTGGTTGCAATTCCTGACGCAGAGCCGCAGAGTCGCCCAGAAAACTCAGAGAACAGCTAAAATCTCCGTCGAATCTCTGCGACTCTGCGTCAAGGGTGCAATTCCGACTCGCTTTTCCTATTTGACCGCTACCGTCACCGCGCCGGCGCTGGCCGCGGTCATCTGCGAATAGGCGCCGCCGAACGAGACCACCACCGGGTTTGCCTGCCCGGAAACGGCGGTGGCCGGGATGACCGCGTTGATCTGCAGCACGCCCGCCACCAGCCCCGGCGCTTCGCCGTAGAACACAACCTGGGCGGGTTGGCCGTTGATGGTCACCAGCGGCGCCTGCACCGGTTGCGCAAAGGGAGCGGTGGACGGGTTGACCGCGCCGGTCACGCCCGCCGGAAGCGTCTGGCCTTCACCCGTCAGGTACAGCACCACAACTTCGCCCTTGTTCGCCGGTCGGCCGGTCGAGCAATTGCAGTTGAACGAGAGGTCGGAGTTCAGAATCGCGCCCGGACCGCTGCCGCTGGAGTTGGCGGTGAAGATGCCAGGAGCGGCCGCCGCCTGCGTTTCCGGAAGACCGTTCGAAGTCTGGTTCAGGTATTTGACGATCACCTGCGCGTTCTGCAGGTACACCGGCGAATTGATCTGGTACGGCACCACCGCGGAAATCTGGCCGGCGCTGGCGTACAGCATGGGCGCCGGATAGCCGCCCACCGTCACCGAAACGCCGCCCAGGGTGAAGGGCAGGATGTTGTTGGCGATGGCGGAAGAAGTCAGCGCGACGCCGGTGGCCGGACCCATTTGGGTGCCGAAAATGGCGATTATCTCGCCCGCCGAGAGCGGCCCGGAATTGTAGCTGGCGGCGTTGGTGACGCTCGTAATGGTCGGCAGCGGCGCGCTCACCGTGAGGCTCACGTCGATGGTGGTGGAACCGGTGGCCCCGCCGGCCGCGGCCACCGTGATGGTGCCCGTGTACGGCGTGCTCGACACCGTCAGACTGCTCAGGTTCTGCAGCGTGACCGTCAACGGCATGCTGCCGGAGGCCGGAATCGTACCGGAAGTGGAGCTGATTCCGAGCCAGTTGCCGGTGGAGGATGCCGACGCCGTGAACTGCGCGCCGGTGGTGCCGGAAACCGTGACCGTGGCGGAAGCAGGCGTCGCGGCCGTGGCCCCGGCCATGTAAGCGAAACTCAGCGACGTGGGGCCGGCGGAAACGGTGGAGGCGGCCGTAACCGTGACACCGACGATAATCGTGGCGCTGCCGACCGTCACGGTGCCGCTGTAGTTGCCCGCGCCGAGATTCGCCGGGTTGACGGAGATATAAAGGGTGGTTGGCGTGCTAGCGCTGCCCGATGTCGTGCCCGTGCCGGTTTGGGTTGTGCTCACCAGCAGCCAGCTTGCGCTGGTACTGTAGCTGAACGTGACGCCAGCAGTGCCCGAAGTGCTGTATACCGCGTCGGTTTGCGCCGCCGTTATCGCCCCGCCGGCCTGAGCCGTGAAGGAGGGGAGCGTGGAATTCACCACGGCAACCGTCCCGCTCGTTGAGCTCGGGGTAAAGCTGACGCTGACGTTTTGCGCCGTGGTGCTCCCGCTGGGGGTGAAGCTGATGGTGCCCGTATACGGGGTACCCGCGCTGAGGCTGGAACCGTCGACGGTTACGGTGACCGGCGTTCCCGGGGAGGGAACCGCCGTGTAACTGGAGGGAGAGACCGATAACCAGGTAGCGCCGGAGGTGACGGCCGCGCTGAACGAGGTGTTCTGCCCGATCACGTCGAGCGTTTGCGAGCCACTCGCGGTGAAGGTGAGCGACGTGGGATTGAAGGTAAGGGGTCCGCCCCCGCCGTACAGGACCGCGACCGGAACCGTAAATAGCGGGTTGGAGGAGTTGTTGGTGGAGCTCACGCTGATGTAGGCGGTATTGAGGCCGCCGGACAGGAGGGCGGAATTGATGGAGACTGTGCAGTCCGCGGGCGTGGTGGTGCCACAGCCGGTGACGCTCAGCCACGATGCCGACGAGATAACGGAGAGGCCCATCACCGTAGGCGTGACGTTGCCTGCATCGCTCGAGGTCAGCATGAGGCCCTGGTTGTAGTACGGGGCCGACAGCCAGGTGAGCGATTGCGGCGAAGCCACGAGAGCCACATTGCTGTAGACCGTAACGGTGACGGGCACCACCTGGTAAAGGTAGGATCCTGACGTCGACACCGTGACCTGTGCCGTGTAGGTCCCAGCCGGCAACCCTCCCGACGCGGTGACGTAAACGGTTGTGGGCGCGGTCCCGGAAGCCGAGGCGCCAATGCCGGTGTTGGCGGGCCAATTGGCGCTGGTCAGGGTGACCGAGGTGCTGACGGTTCCGCTGCCGCTCACCAGGAACGTGGCCGACTGGTAGCCGCAGTTGTTTACCTGGCAGGCGAACGAGAGCGAAGCCGGCTCGACCAGGGTGCTGGTTCCGGTGCCCACGGTGGCGCCGTTGACGGAGAGGGTGACGGGAATGACGGTGATGTCGGTGGTCGGGTTGGCGTTCGTCAGAGTAATCGAGCCGTAGTACACGCCGGTGGGCAAGCTCGCGGCAAGAGGGCCGACCGTGACATAGAACTGTGGCGTGGGATAGGTCGATGTGCTCAGGCCACCGGCGGCGGTAGCGGAGTTATTGACCAACAGCCAGGCCACCCCATTGGTCGTGGCGGGCGTGGCGGAGAACGTCTCGGGGGTAGTCGAGGTGACGCTCACGTAGGAGGGGTACTGGTAGGACGTTGACGAGTAGGTGAGCGATATCGGCGAGACGCTCGGGATCAGGGAACCGGTGGTGCCGGTAGTGGAGCCGGAACCGACGGTGACGTAGATTTTGATCGTCGAGCTGTCGGAGAGGTTCAGGGTGATGTAGCCGCTGCCGGCGGTTGCGCCGGCGCTTATGACCAAGGTCTCGGTAGCGCCCACAGCCACGCAGTAAGTATAGTTGGTGACCGTGCAGGGCTGACTCGTGCTCGTGAGTCCCTGGTAGGCATAGACCGACGACGGTGCATTGGTGAAGTCGACCTTGTAGCCAACGTTGCCGGCAGCGGTGCCCGGATTGGTCAGACTCACGCTGCTGTTAGAGCCGGGCGTGATCACGACAGGGCTGCCGGGGGTGGTCCCCTGGCTAACCGTCAGCGTAGCCGCCGATGCGGTTGCCGCCATTGACAGGGCGGCTGCGAGAATGAGAACGGTCTTCGAAAGCTTCTGCGATGCGTCCATGATGTTCCTCGACCAACGGGCGAAAAACTATTTGCGCCTCTGAATACACGAATACCCGAGACGTGGACGCGAAACTTCATTGTAGGACGAAATGGTACCGAGCGGGGAGAAAGTTTAATTCGGGCCGGGATTTCGGAAGCCGGTCCGCCGGGGAGCCTGTTTCCGCAGCCGCCGATGGCCGTTTACGGCCGCGATTGCGCCGAGGCCACGGCCGGACGGGCCACCGTCCGGATGGCGATATCCACTTTGTCCGAGCAGCGCAGGAAGAGCGTGCTGGGGTTCTTCATGCCCCATTGCACATACGGGATGGTGAAATGCGCGGTGGCGGTGTACTGGCCGCCGGACGATTCCACCTGCACCGGCATCACGACCTCGTGCTCCTTGCCGTGGATGACGAAGACGCCGTGCAACTCGACTTGCGACGAACCCTGCGGTGCGATCCTGCCGCGGACGCGGTCGGGGCGGAAAACGATATCGGGATAGCGGCCGGTTTCGAGGATGTTCTGGCGCATGCGGCGGTCGCGCATGGCGCTGCCGCTCTGGCCGCTGGCCGCATCCACCACCAGTTCCCCGGCGGCCTGGCCGGTGGCGGGGTCGAAGCGGATGGTGCCGCGCTTTAGCGTGAAGCTGCCGTGCACGGTGTGGAGCACGTCCGGGAGGGTGAACTCCACTTTTGTGAGCGCCGGATCGATCTGCATTTCCGGAGCGGCCGGATCGGCCGCCGCCAGCATAGCGGCGCACGCCAGGAACGGGAACAGCAGTCGCACGGGTTTCATAGCGAGGTTACCACTTCCCAGCCCGGGGCCAGGCTGTTTTTTGACGAAATCCGGCGTCCGCCGCCACCACATCCGGGCCGCGGCGGCGGGCGGACAGTCCGGCGGGTCCTCCGCCGATCCCAAACAGGCCGGTTTCGTTCATGGAGTGACGGTGCGGCTGGCCATGTCCGGCCCGCCGGGGGTCAGGCGCGCAAGTTCCTGCCGGTACAGCGGATTCTGCGGGTATTGCCGCGCCAGGTCGGCCAGGATGACGGAGGCGGTGTGGGTGTCGTGATTATCGCGCAGCGCGGCCACGCCCAGCAGCATGCGCGCAAAGGGCGCCAGGTAATGCCCCTTTTCGGCGGTGAGGCGCAGCTTTTCGAGGCCCGTGGCGCGGTCCGTTTCGGCGCCGCCCAGGCGCAGGAGCCAGCGCACCGGCGCGGCCTTGATGCTCAGCATGTAATTTTCCACGCCCACCGGCAGCCAGGCATCGTAGAACTGCGGATCGGTGGCCAGCAGCTTTTCCGCCTGCGCGCGCCCGGTCTTCATTTCGGAAAGCGCCGCGCCGTAGCGCTTCTGGATGAGCGCCAGGTAGTTGGAGTGCAGGCCGCTGGCCAGGATGGTGGCGAACTGCGAGTTCTTATCCTGCGGCGTACGCGCCGCCAGCGCCCGCGCGGAGGCCAGCGCGGCTTCGAACTTCTGCTCGACGCCGGGGTCGGGCGCGAGCTTGTGGTCGGTGACGAAGTGCTGGTCGTGGGTGAAAAACTCGGACTGCAGGATATGCAGGCGGTCAAATTCGGAGAACAGGTAGGCGGCGGCGTCCGAAACCGGCCCCATGGGGTCGGCCGGATGCTGGCGCTCCCACTGCTGGAAGCTGTCATGGGCCTGGGTGAACTGCAGGTTATACATCTGGCCGAAGCCCTGGTCGAGCAGGGTGGCGGCCGGCGCGGCGGGCGCGGCGAGAGCGGCGGCGGCCAGCGCGGGAATTAAAAACAAAACAGGATAACGCATAAAAAATAATCTTGAAAATTTCAGTTTCGGACGCCGATCCACGCATCGTGGGGCAGGTTGGAAACCTGCTGCGGATTGCTAACCCGCCCAAGGCGCCCGTTACCAACCGGGGCGCAGGATGCCATCCCAACGCCATTTAGTTTTCCCAACATTCGGCCACTCTCGGTGGATTGCGTTGCGCGCGCGCAGTGCGGCGTGCAGAAATGCCTCGTATCAGGGCACGACTTGAGTTGTGCCGAAAGGGAGCAGATGAGAACGGGCTTTAGCCCCTGGGTCTTGAACGACTTGCGGACGACCCAGGGGCTAAAGCCCTCGTTTTCCGGGCGAATTCGGCACGACTCAAGTCGTGCCCTGATACGAACCGCAACACAATTTCCGCCGGTTCCCCTTTCCGGGAAAACTAAGTGGCATTGGGATGCCATCCTGCCCCACAACCGGCGATGATTGGCCGCTATTCTCATACGGGCTAGATAATGTTCGCGGCGCGGCGGGCCAGGCCCAGGGCTTCGCTCCAGAAGGAAGCGGACGTGTGCGCCAGCTCCACCACCGCGCGCACCGCGGCCACGCATTCCTCAATCTGCGCTTCCGTCGCCACCAGCGGCGGCGCGACCTTCAGCACCATGAAATTGTTGCCGCAGATCTGCGTCAGAATACCGTGGTCGCGGAACAGCCGCATCACCAGCACCTGCCCGAACATGCCGGGGTGGATGCGGCGGAAGCTTGCGAAAGCGATGCGCAGGCGCAGCGAGCGCGGGGCGGTGAACTCAATGCCGGAAAGCAGGCCGAGCCCGCGCACTTCCTTCACCATTTCATATGGCGCCAGCGTTTCCGCCAGGCGCCGGCGCAACCGGTCGCCCAGGCGCGCGGCGCGCTCGCCCAGCGCTTCCTGCTCCAGCACGTCCAGCGTAGCCATGCCCGCGCGCATGGCCAGCGCGTTTTCGCTGAAGGTGGAGGTGTGGACAATGGCCCGCCGCAGCGAGCTGTACACGGAATCGGAAACGGCGTCCGTGCTGAGCACCGCGCCCACCGGCACCAGCCCGCCGGACAGCGCCTTGGCCAGGATGACCATATCGGGATCCACGCCCGTAATGGTGCGCGGCCAGGAAAGGACCGGTGCGGTGCATGCCGGTCTGCACTTCGTCCAGCACCAGCAGCGTGCCGAACCGACGGCAGAGCGCCTGCGCCTGGCGCAGATATTCGGCCTCGAGAACGCGGATGCCGGCTTCCGCTTGCATCGGCTCGACGATGAATGCCGCGTAGCGCCTCGTGGCCAGCTGCTCTTCGAGCGCAGGCAGATCGCCGAACCCGGCCCACCGGCACCGCTTGTGTGCCGGGCAGCATCGGGCCGAAGCCCTCCGTCCAGAAGCGGTCGCTCATCAGCGAGAGCGCGCCGCAGGTCAGACCGTGGAAAGCGCCATGGCCGTAAAGCAGGCCATCCCGGCGGGTGTGCGCGCGGGCGAATTTGATGGCGGTCTCCACGCCTTCGCTGCCCGAGCTGCAAAAGAACGCCCGGTTGAGGCGCCCGCCGGCCTTTGCCGTGAGGCGCGCGGCCAACACCCCGGCCAGCTCCGGCACGTGGCTCTGGAGCATGCCGGGCCCGGAGGCCGCCAGTTCCCGCTGCAGCTCAGCCACCACGTACGAGTGGTTGTGGCCGGTATTGTGAACGCAATATCCGGAAAGAAAATCGAGGATGCGGCGGCCGTCATCCGTGAACAGTTCCACACCCGTGCATCGCGTGTAGCGGACGTTCATGCGCAGCAGTTCGAGCAGCCGGACCCATTGCGGGTTGACGTGTTCGGCGTAGTCGCTGCCGGGTGCGGGCGAAAGAACAGGTGCGGCTGACATTCGTCTCTGGGAACTAAAGCTTGTGACGGGCGGATTTGGGCATCCGTTACCCAATTATTTACGTAACTAATTGTAAAACATGGGATTCAGTGCTGCGGGCCGGGGGTGACAATGGATTCTTGAACATTCACGTCAGGCCGATGCGGAGCGCGGACATTCCTGCCGGCCTCCGCCTGTGCCGCCTGAGCGGCTGGAACCAGGTGGAGGCGGACTGGCGCACGTTTCTGGATTCGCCCGATGGCGGCGGATGGGTGGCGGAAACGGACGGCTCCGTCCTGGGGACGGTGACCTTCCTGCGCTATCCCGCCGGCTTCACCTGGCTCGCCATGATGCTGGTGGACCCCGCCCACCGGCGCACCGGCATAGGAGCGCAGTTGATGGAGGCCGCGCTCGCATCGGTGGCCGGCGAAAGCTGCGTGCGCCTGGATGCCTCGCCCGCCGGCGAGCCGCTCTACCGCCGCTACGGCTTCGTTCCGGAATACGGGCTGGAGCGGGCCAGCCTCCTGGTGCCCTCCGAGCCCGCGTGGGGCAGGCGGTTTCGCCCGCCCACCGCCGTTCGGCCCATGGAGGCGCGCGAACTGCCGGAGGTGTTAGCCTGGGACCGCGAAATTTTCGGCGTGGACCGCGGCGTGCTGCTGGCGTCCTTCCACCGGCGCGCGCCGGAGCTGGCCTGGACGGCGCGCGAGGGCGCGCGGCTGGCCGGTTACACTTTTGGCAGGCCGGGCCAACTGTATCATCAATTAGGGCCGGTGGCGGCTATCGGCGAGGCGGTCGCGGAAGCGCTGGTGGCAGGCTGCCTCTCCGGGCAAAGCGGCCGGCGGATCGCCGTGGATGTGCCGGCCGGAGCGCGCGGATGGATGGAATGGCTGCGGGCAGCGGGATTCCGCACGGATCGTTCGTTCCTGCGCATGCGGCGCGGCGCAAACGGTTCGCCCGGCACGCCGGAGCACCAGTTCGCCATCGCCGGGCCGGAATTCGGGTAAGGATGGAATTAGCCGAATACGTTTCGAGTTGACCACATGACCCTGGACGAACTGGAAGACGAGCTGTCGCGGCCCACGGCGGCCGATTGCGAGCTGATGCGCTCGCTCGCGGGCGACGTCATGGTTTTGGGCGCGGGCGGAAAAATGGGGCCGAGCCTGGCGCGGCGGGCGCGGCGGGCGGCGGACCAGGCGGGCGCGCCGCGACGCGTCTTCGCCGTCTCCCGCTTCGCGCAGCCGGAGGCGCGGTGTCTGCTCGAACAATGGGGCGTGGAGGCGATCTCCTGCGATCTGCTGGATGCCGCGCAGCTCGCCCGCCTGCCCGATTGCCCCAACGTCCTCTTCCTGGCGGGCCGGAAATTCGGCTCCACGGAAAATCAGCCGCTCACCTGGGCCACCAACGTGCTGCTCCCGGCGCGGGCCGCGGAGCGCTTCCGCGGAGCGCGCATCGCAGCGCTTTCGAGCGGCAACGTCTACCCGCTGGTTTCCCGGCCTGCCACCGAGCGGACGCCGCCCGCGCCCATGGGCGAGTACGCGCAATCGGTGCTGGGCCGTGAGCGGATGTTCGAATATTTCTCCGCGCGCGCCGGCACGCCGGTGGCGCTCATCCGCCTCAACTACGCCATCGATCTGCGCTACGGCGTGCTCCTCGATATCGGCCGCCGCGTGTTCGCGCGCCAACCGGTGCCGCTCGCCATGGGCGCGGTGAACGTCATCTGGCAGGGCGACGCCAATTCCATCTGCCTGCGCGCGCTGGCCCTGGCCGCTTCGCCGCCGCTGGTTCTGAACGTCACCGGGCCGGAGGTGCTGCGCGTGCGCTCCATCGCGGAACGCTTTGGCGAGATATTCGGAGTGGAGCCGCAATTCGAAGGCGCGGAGGCCTCCACCGCGCTGCTCAGCGATTCCTCGCTCTGCTGCCGCCTGCTCGGGCCGCCGCCCACCAGCCCGCGGCAAATGATCGAAATGACCGCCGCATGGATCCGCGCCGGCGGCGCCACGCTCGCCAAGCCGACCCATTTCGAGGTGCGCGATGGCGCTTTTTGATTGGCGCGCCCGCCTGCGCGAAGGCGTCGTCATTCCGGCGCATCCGCTGGCGCTCGACGCAAATCGCAAGCTGGACGAGCGCCGCCAGCGCGCGCTCACCCGCTATTACCTGGCCGCCGGCGCGGGCGGCATTGCCGCCGGCGTGCACACCACCCAGTTCGCCATCCGCGAGCGCGGCCTGTACGAACCGGTGCTGGCGCTGGCGGCGGAGGAGGCGCGCGGGCGCGACGTGGTTACGATCGCGGGCGTGTGCGGTCCGCTGCGGCAGGCAGTGGCGGAAGCGGAGTGCGCCGCGCGCCTCGGCTACCATGCCGCGCTTGTCAGCTTCGCCGCCCTGCCCCATGCCGACACCGCGGAGTTGATCGGGCACGCCGCCGCCGTGGGCGCGGTGATGCCGCTGTTCGGCTTTTACCTGCAGCCGGCCGTGGGCGGGCGCCTGCTGGGCCGCGAATTCTGGCGCCGCTTCGCGGCGCTCGAATGCGTGGCCGCTATCAAAATCGCGCCTTTCAATCGCTACCAGACGCTCGACGTGCTCCACGGCGTCGCCGAATCCGGCCGCGCCGGCCAGATCGCGCTTTACACCGGCAACGACGATCACATCGTCCTCGACCTGACCGGCGAATTCCGCGGCCTGCGCTTCGCCGGCGGCCTGCTCGGCCAGTGGGCGGTGTGGACGCGGCGCGCCGTGGAAATGCACCGCGCCATCCAGGCGGATCCGGCCCGCGCCGGCTGGTCCACCCTGGCCAACCAGCTCACCGACGCCAACGCCGCCATCTTCGATGCCGCCAACGGATTTCGCGGCTGCATCGCCGGCATCCACGAGGTGCTGCGCGGCCAGGGAATGCTCCAGGGCACTTGGTGCCTGGATCCCGCCGAAAGCCTCTCGCCCGGTCAGGCCGAAGAGATCGCCCGCGTGCGCGCGGCTTACCCGCACCTGCCGGACGACGAATTCGTAGCGCAAAATCTCGACTCCTGGATGCGCTGAAAAGCCGCCGCCGGTGATACCTTATATTTCATGCAACCAACCCCCGATCGTGCTTTCGGCTTCGCCACCCGCGCCCTGCATGCCGGACAGCACCCCGATTCCGAGACCGGCTCGCGCGCCGTGCCCATTTATCAAACCACCTCTTACGTTTTCGAAGACAGCGCGCATGCCGCCGCCCTCTTCAACCTGCAGCGCTTCGGCAATATCTACACGCGCATCATGAACCCCACCACCGGCGCCTTCGAAGAGCGCATGGCGGCGCTGGAGCACGGCGTGGGAGCGCTGGCGCTGGCAAGCGGACAGGCCGCGCAGTTCATCGCCATGGTGAGCCTGTGCCAGGCGGGCGACCACATCGTAGCTTCGAAGACCCTCTACGGCGGCACCTATACGCAATTCGACGTCAGCTTCCGCCGCCTGGGCGTCGAAACCACGTTCGTCGATCCCGAAGATCCCGAGAATTTCCGCCGCGCCATCACCCCGCGCACGCGCTTCCTCTACGGCGAAACCATCGGCAATCCGCGCATGAACGTGTTCGATATCGCCGCGGTGGCGGCGGTAGCGCACGACCACAATCTGCCGCTGGTCATCGACAACACCTTTGCCTCCCCGTATCTCTGCCGGCCCATCGAGCACGGCGCGGATATCGTCGTGCATTCCGCCACCAAGTTTATCGGCGGGCATGGAACGTCCATCGGCGGGGTCATCGTGGATAGCGGCCGCTTCCCGTGGGAGAAAGGGCCGTTCCCGCAACTGGTCGAGCCCAGCCCCGGTTACCACGGCATCCGTTTCCGCGAAACCTTCGGCGACCTGGCCTTCATCATCAAGGCGCGCGTGGAAGGCCTGCGGGACCTTGGGCCCGCGCTCAGCCCGTTCAACTCGTTCCTTTTCCTGCAGGGCCTGGAAACGCTCAAGCTGCGCATGCGCGCGCACTCGGAAAACGCGCTGGCGGTGGCGCAGTTCCTGGAAAAACACGAGCGCGTGGCGTGGGTGAATTATCCCGGCCTGGCCTCCAGCCCGTATCGCGCGCTGGCCGACCGCTATCTGCCGGATGGCCAGGGCGCGGTGCTGGCGTTCGGCATTCGCGGCGGCCTGGAGGCCGGCAAAAAGTTCATCGATTCCATGCACCTCTTCTCGCACCTGGCCAACGTCGGCGATGCCAAGAGCCTGGTGATTCATCCCGCCAGCACCACCCACCAGCAATTGAGCGAGGAGGAGCGCGTGGGCGGCGGCATCACCGAGGACCTGATCCGGCTCTCCATCGGCATCGAGGACCTGGACGACATCCTGTGGGACCTGGACCAGGCTCTCCAAGCCAGCGCATGAACCACCGCGCCGTTTCCCGGACGGAGGAGCGCGTGAGCATTCACACAGCCGTGCTCTCCTCCCGTCCGCGGCCGCGCTAACGCGCACAACCGCGGCCCGGCTTGTATTGACGGCCCCCCGGTCCAGTTGGTAGCTTGTTTAGCACTTGCAAGCAGCCGAGGGGCATCACATTCGATCCACGCTGGCCTTAACGGTGGGAGGCGGCTCGAGGACACGCCGCGCCCGGCGCTGGGCCGCGCCCGTAATTACCGCCGTGTGCGCGTGGTGGTATTGGAAGCGCTGCTGGATGGCGCAGATGCCGGACGGGGGCCCCAGCGATTTCAAGTTCTACTACCTGGCGGCGCAGCACGTCCTGCACGGCCGGTCGCCGTTTTTCGAGGGCGGCTATGTGTACCCGCCGTTGTTGGCCTGTGTGCTGGCCCCGCTGGCCCGGCTCAGCTACCTGACCGCCCGCTGGGTCTGGTTTGGCGCCTCGCACGCGGCGCTGCTGCTGGCGGCTTATCTGCTGTGGCGGCACCTGGGGCGCGGGCGCCTTGCCCTGGCGGTAATTGCCTTCGTCTGGGCCGCCGGGGGCGCGGCGGAAGACGGCCTCGGCATCGGCCAGGTGGATGGCGTGCTGGTGCTGCTCATGGTTCTGGCGAGCACCGGCACGGGCGGAATTGCGGCCGCGGCCGTCGCCGCCGGCTTCGGGTTGAAGCTGTTTCCCGGCCTGCTCGTCGCGCTGCCGGCGCTGCAACGGAACTGGCGCCGGCTGGTGGCGGCGGCGGCCGGCGGCGGCCTGCTCCTCGCCGCGCCCTGGGCGCTGGTGGCATTTGCTCTCACCGGTCCCAAAGCTCCGCCCCGGGTGGACTATCTGTCGGGAACGGGCTGCCTGTTGAGCTGGTCGTTGCCTTCGCTGGCGCTGCGCGCTGTCGAGTGGCCGGGGCGGGATGGTAGCCTGCCTTCCGAATGGGTGGTCGGCTACGACCTGCCGAGGCTCCGCCACTCCCCGGCCCAGCGCGCGCTTTCTCTGGGAGTGGCCGCGGGCACGCTCCTGGTGGGGCTGCTGGCCCTCTACCGGGCCGCGGGCGGGCGGATTGCGCGCACCCAGCGCCCGGCCGCCGGAGCCGCGCTCATGTCCCTTGCCCTGGCGGCTTCACCCATCTGCTGGTGGCATTACCAGGTGCTGGAATATCCCGGCGTGGCCATCGTGCTGGTGGCGGCGCTGCGCCAGGCCCGGCCGTGGCTGTTCTGCGGCGCCCTGGCCAATGCCGCCTTCCTTTTTCCCGTCCCCGCGGCCATGTTGCGCCTCCTTTACCATCAGCACGAACGCTGGCCCGATCTTCCCGCCACGCTCTGCTTCTGGACGGCCGCGCCCGCCGCCGCCACCATCGTTCTGTTCGCGCTGTTGACCGCCAGCCTCAACCATCACCGGCGCGGCAGGGGCCGCCCCGTGGCGGGGACATCCGGCACCCGCCAGGCCACGATATCGCCACTCATGTAGGTGGTGTAAATCCGGCCGTTCGAGACCGCGGCCTGGCTGTAAGTCGCCGTCGAGCCGCCGTCGTTCCACAGCTCCGCGCCGGTGGCCGCATCGAGGATGGCGAACCCGCCCTTCGAAGGCGCCAGCACCAGCCCCGGAGTCACCGTCACCGGCGCCAGCACCACGCCCCGCGCCGCATAATTCCACAGCAGTGTGCCGCTCTCCCAATCGAAGGCGTAAACCGCCCCCGGCGGCGTACCCGACTGGTTCGCGTTTCCCGCGCCCGTGAACATCACCGAGCCGTTGAAGGCGGGCGCGGAAACCGAGCCGCATCCGGCAATCGGCTGCGCGCAGCTTATCGCCAGCCCATAAGTCCATAGCAGGCCCAGATCGGGACGGTGAAAAGCGTAGAAAACGCCATTTTTGCCGTTGGCCGCCACGTATTGCTCGCCATCCGGCGTGTCGATCAGGGTCGGCGACGACCCCCAATCCATGTCCTCGTTCTCCTGCGCCGCGTCCAGCGGAAGGAAAAAATAATGTTCGATTTCCAGGCTGGTCGCGTCCATCGCCAGCAGCGCGCTTCCCCAGACGCCCCGCAGCGCATCTTGCGCGGACGCATTCCCGGTGGTGACGTAGACCAGGTTGGCCGCCTCGTCGATCACCGGGCTCGACCACACCCCCGCCCCCGTCTCGTTCTCCGGCGCCAGATATTGGATCAGCGGGTGGGTGGGATCGTTCAGCGGAATGCGCGCCAGCCCGCCACGCACCAGCGGGCAGTCGCCCAGCGAGGAAATGCCGATGTACAGCGCGCCTTGGGAGAGCATGGGCGACGACCACAGGAAGTAACCCGCCTTCGAATCGCCCAGCGGCACCCGCCAGTCGATCGCGCCGGTGCTCGCGTCCAGCGCGTAAACCGCCGCATCCCCGCCGCCCACGTAGACCGTGCCGCCCGCCGCCACCGCCTGCGAACCCACACCGATACTGGGACCGACGCTGGCGCCGGGACAGCCGGTGGTGGGCGCCGTGCCCAGGAATGTGCTCCACAGAACCGCGCCCGTGGCGGCGTCGATCGCATGAAAATTGCCGCCCCAGTCGCCCACGTACAGCGTGCCGTCCACCACCGTGACCGCCGCCGAAACCGGGGAGCCGACCGAAGTCCGCCACAACTGCCGCAACCGCCTGACGTTCGCCGGGTTTACCGTACCGTCGGACGTGTAACTGGTGTGCGACAGGTTGCCCAGAAACATGGTCCAGTCCTCCGCGTGCAGACTGATGAGAAGGAGAGCGGCGAGCCAGGCGGCTTTTCCAAACCTCACGGATTTAGTGTAGACCCAATGTGGCGCGCGCGGTTTCGCCTGCTCAGCGCCGGTAGATGAGAATGGTACGTGTCGACGCGTTTGCGTGATCCGATACCGCGCTCACTGCGCCTGCCTGCCCCCGCCGTATCCGCTTGGTGCACTCTCCACGTCGTGGCTGCCACGTGCGGATGACCCTCCATGTGCTCACGCCACCTTGCGCACGTCATCGCCAGTCGTGTTGCCCGACGGTGTCTGCTTCCTTTCCATCGCAGCGGCAAGATCTTTGGCGCCCAATCCCCACCGGGAGACGGTTCTGAGGACGTGCGTAAGGGAGATGTCCAGCGGATGCACACGATCCGCGGTGAGAATATAGATGGCTCCGGATAGAGGCGTGGGTACCGAAGGGACGAAGACCGTGAAGCGCCCGTCCCCCAGTTCTTCAATTATGAATGCGGGGACCAGGCCCTGCTCAATTTCGGCCAGCGCCGGCTTCCAAGCCTGGTCTTGAGCCTGGCCGGCCACCCGCTGCGTAAAACCTCGAATGAGGTCGTAGCCCGGGATTTTCCGGCAGCACGAATTTTCGAATCGCTCCCAGGCCGCTCGCCCTTTGGGAAGTCCGACCGTGAGTCCAACCAGAAAACAGACAAATAACACCAGCAGCACGGAAAGAGCCCGATCAGCGGGCAACCACGCCGGCAGAATCCTCGCGATGGGCCGCACCAGGGGCGTCAACGATTTTGCCACCTTGAGCAGAAGCAAGCCGGCAAGGTATATCGGAGCGGCAACCAGTACGCCGGTAACCAACCGGCTCACGACGAATCTGCCGAGCTTCTTGACAGCGCGATTTGGGGCTTTCCAATCCATAGAACATCCTTCTCATCCTTTGTCGCCGCGCCGTCCGAGCCGGCGCGCCGGACCGGTTTCTCGCGGTGCTTCCCTATCCGTGCTTCTCAAGTGCATGCATCTCGCCGCTCCTTCGCGCGCCGGATCTTCAGAACTGGCAGGCGCCTCGCCCCGGCGAACCGGCAATTCACCCGTTTCCCCTCTCCGTGCACTCTCCACCAAAGGCCGCCCAACTGCAACTACGCGCATCGGAGTTGGCCGATGATCCTCCTGTTGCTCGCATTCGTCTCCATTGCCGCCGCGGCGCAGAACCTGATGCCGGAGACAACTATTCGCGTTCCGGTTGAGTTGGTCACCGCGCCCACTCTCGTGTTCTCCTCCGACGACCGCCTCGTCTTCGGTCTGGACAACCAGAATTTCAAGGTGTACGACGATGGCCTTCCCCAAACCACTTCGCTCGATCTCGACGCGCCGCCGGTCTCCGTGGTCTTCGCCGTTCAAGTGAACCAGAACATCAGGAGTTATACCAGGTTCATCGCCAACGTCGGCAGCACCTTGGAGGCGCTGTTAGTGGGGGCAACCGGGGAAGCGGCGGTGATCGAATATGCCGAGGGCATTCACGTGCTGAAGCCATTCGGAAGCGGTGATGTGCAAGGCGCGCTGCGCCGCATCTCCGCCGCCGGCCGCCAGGCGCGCGCGGTGGACGCGGGCATCCAGGCGGTTGCGATGCTGCGCGAACGCCCCTGCCGCCACTCGCGCGTGCTGGTCTTCATCGGCCAGCCCTTGGATAGCGGCAGCCAGGTGGGCACGGCCGCGCTGCTCCGCGAAGCCGAGCGTGCGGGCGTCACCGTCTTCGCCCTTGCCCTGCCGCCGCCCGGCAAGGATTTCCCCGCCCAACTGCTTGGCCTGCCCGGTCTTGCCGGAAGCGGTGGACTGCATGCCAGCGTGGATCTGCTCGGCCGCTTCATTCCCATGCTGCGCCGCACCACCGCCGCCGCGCCGGCCGATCTCTTCTCCGCCCTCACCACCGCCACCGGCGGCACCCAGATCCGTTTCCGCCAGCAGCGCCAGCTCGAAGACGGCATTTCGCTCATCGGCGTCGAGCTGCGCAGTGCCTACGCCCTCAGTTACGCGCCCGCGCCCGCCCGCCCCGGCTACCATTCCATTCGCGTGGAAGTCGCGCTGCCCGGCGCCAAGGTCTATTCGCGGCCGGGTTATTGGATGTCGCGATGAACCAGCCCCAGCGCGGCCTGTAACCCGCCCGCCCGCTGGATGCCCGGAACGAAGAAGCGGTCGATAAAGTCCTGGTCCGTTCCCGTGAACTGCCCCAGGTCCGCATCCAGATTCACCGGCTCGCCCGCCACCGCCGCCGCGAACGTGCACCACACCGCCGCGTTGCCCGTGCCGATGAGAGTGGTATTCGGCGTGCGCAGCCACGCCAGCGCGGTCAGGATGTCCTGCACGCGGTTGGCGTCGTCCGCTTGGTTGAAGGTGAGAAACATTTTCACGTGGCGGTCGCGCGGCGCCGTCGCGCTGCCGGTCTGAAAAGCGTCGATCAAAAGCACCGGCCGCCCCGTGCGCAGCAACTCCGCCACTTCCGGCCTGCGCCGCGCCGCCTCCGCCCCCTGCGCATCCACCACCAGCGCCGGCGTACCTTTTCCCTCTATCCAGATTCCCGGAATCCGGTCGCCCCTGCCCGGCCGGCCCAGCCAGATGTGCTCGCCGTTCCTCCGGCTGGCCACCGTTTTCGGCCACTCCGCGCCCAGGGCATACGTCAGCCGCTCGCGCTCATCGCCCGCCTGCGCCTGCGCCATCCGCACCCACTCCGCGAAGAGCTGCTCAAAGCTCAGCGCATTTTTCGGCAATGCGCGCCCGTGCAGAACCAGCACGTTTTCGAGCGGCTCCGCTTCGAAATATTGTTCTTCCAGTTTGGAAGCGTCCGCGATCCCCAGCACGTGCCTGCCGAAAAACGCGTACATGGCCTCGCGGTTCTCCTGGTTATAATTGTGCGGCGCGTCGAGTAACAGCGCTTCCACGTTGCCGGGCTTGCCGTATAAGTTGTAAATCGCGCGCACCGCCGGATATTCCTCGCGCATCATGTGGCGCGTCCAGTCTTCCGTGGCCGCCGTCATCAGCATCGGCTTGGGCGCCAGCATGGAAGCGATCTCCACGTTGTTCGTGCCCAGCCGCAGATTGGGCGCATTCTCGCACAGCGATCCTCCCTGCATAATGAAGGACACCATGTTGGCCGGCGCGGCATATTGGATGCGATCGTCCACCGCGTCGATCATCATCGTCTGCGTGGCCCCGCCCGAGGCCCCCGTCGCGCCGATCTTGCGCTTGTTCACATAGGGCAGCGATTCCAGAAAGTCCACCGAGCGAATCGAATTCCACAGTTGCAGCCCGAAGGGCCCGAATCCCCACAACTCGTCCAACGGTTTGTCCCCGAACTCGTGTGGTGTCTGCATGGTGTCCACGTATCCCACCATGTCGTAGGTGAACACTACGTATCCCTGCCGCGCCAGGTTGATGCACCGCGCCGGCACCGATGCGATTCGGGTGTTTTCCAGGCGCCCGTATGTCCAGTGCCCATGCGGCGAAATTACTGCCGGAAATCCCCCCGCCGGCGCGGCCTTCGCCGGACGGTACAGATTTCCGCCCAGGTAATAGCCGGGCAGTGTCTCCAGCAGCACCTTCTCGACGGTGTAGTCCGGGTGCGCGATCCGTTCGAAAATTCGCGCATGCAGGTCCGATTTGGGGAACAGCGGCATCAACCCGGCGGCGGAAAGAATCTGCCGCCGGAGGTGCTCCCGCCGCGCCTCCCATGCGGCCAGGTCCCGGTAAACCACAGGCTTGAAATGCGTGTCGGTGTTGGGAAGGTCTGTGTTGCGGGCATCCTGCGCCGGAATCTGTGCCCGCGCCACTATTGCGAATAGCAGTGCGGCTGTGGCAAGACGCATCTCTTCACGGTAGTACAGGCCGAACGCTTTCCGCTACCGCGCGTCCTCGTACCCGACCGTGGCCAATGAAATGCTTTTTACGATTCCAGAGGTGTTCTATCGTATGAACTCACGTCTTCTTTTATCGGTATTGAGCTGCGGCGCTCTGGCCTTTCCGGCCCTGGCCCACAGTAAGAAGGACAAGAGCCCGGTGATGAACAGGTGCAAGTCCGAAATCCGGGTTCAGGCCAGGGAACAGTTCGGCGCCAAGCGCGTCTCCTTTGAGGCAGTCCGCATCCAGCCAACTTCCGAAGGAAATGCCTGGATTACCGGCACGGTCCGGATGGAAAACGGACATCACGCGAGTCTCGACTCGTTCTCGTGCTCTGCCAATCTCAACTCGGGGATGCTGCACAACGCGCATTTGCGGCCGCGAGCCAATTACCAGGCCCGGGCGAACTGGAGCGGGAACCACATGAATCGCCAAGCCGACCCGCCGGCGGCCACGAATAGGGAAACCCCGCGCGAGACGGCCACGAATCGCCAAACCACCCCCGCGGCGACCACCCAGGGCGTAGCCTATCGTGTGATCGGTCCCTCGGCCATCGCAAACTGCCACTCGGCCGCGGCCAGCCAGATGCGCCACGACGGCTATGGCGACATCCGCTTCAAGACCACGAACGTGGGTTACTTTTCCAACGGCGAACAGGTTTTCGGCCGGGCCAAAGCCAGCGGCTGGTACCTGGGCAAAACTTTCAGCTATGCCTGCTCGGTGGATTCCCGCGGCGACGTAATGCACGCCAGCGCGGCCATGCACTAACTCCCTTGAGGCAGGCCTCCCTGGCCTGCCTTCTCCCTCTCCAGCGAAGCCCTTTTTACATCCTGGCAGGCGCTGCCGCTACACCGAGCCCCGCGTCGGCGCCATCCGGTTTTCCAGCGCGTCGCGAATGGCCCGCAGCGAGCCGTCCAGGCTCCGCTCGATCCGCTCGCCCGCAAGTCCAGGTTCGCCCGGCGGCACTTCCGTGGCCGCGCCGGTCATGGAAATGTGCACCGTAATCCACGCCCGGTCCGACCCTTCCGGCACAATCTGCAGCCATCCCTGGTACTGCGGCGTGCCGTCCGATTCCCAATCCAGCCGCAGATGGGCTTCATCCGCCCGGAAAAATCCGCTCACCTCGTTGCGCCGCCCGTCCCCCCAGCTCATAATCCCGAACACGTGGTTTTCCTCGTCTTCGCGAACCGCTTCCAGGTTCGGCACAAACTCGCTCAAATTGGATACGCTCGAAACGTACCGGAACGTCTCCTCCGCCGACGCCCGCACCTCCATCGTTTTCTCGTGCTCGCTCATGGAAACCTCCGCGAGACTCCGAACACGCCGCATGCCAAGGTGCGTATGCAAGGGCCGGAAGCTGGTGGCGGAAGTGGGACTCGAACCCACACCCTCGTTGCCGAGGAGCGGCTTTTAAGGCCGCTGTGTCTACCAGTTTCACCATTCCGCCACGCCTGTCATTCTAACAGCGCGGTACCGCTCCCTCACGGTCGCGGCTCTGATCCGCGTTCGGAGCCGGGATCGTCAGCGAGCGGTTTGCAGGCATTCACGGCTCCGTCACCGCCATTATGGTCATCGGCGCATTCCCCTCCAGCCGGTTGTTCACGAACAGAAACAGCGACTGCCTGTTCTCCCGCGCCCGGCCGATCAGCACGCGCATCGAATCGCGCGCTTCCGGGTTCGGGTCCTTGATGTCCGTGTACGGCGCGAACGCCTCCACCGCCTCCTCGTACGGCCGTCCGCGCCGCAGCAGCGCGCGGCAGACCAGGAAATCCGCCGTCGCCGAATCCGGAATCGCGATCTGCTGGCGCAGTTCCGGCATCCGCGACCACGCGTTGTACACGTGCGCCACGCCATGGCTGCGCAGGCAGGAGAAGTAATCCTTCTCCAGAAATTCGGGGTTGCGGATCTCCACCGCGTAGCGGAATTCCGGCGGCAGCGCCGCCAGGAACGGGTCCAGCCGGTCCAGAAATTCGCCCAGCTCGGCGAAGCTGCTTGCTGCCCGAACGCGCCGAATTCGAAGATCAGCAGCGCCGTCTGCTCGCGGTACGGCCACAGCGGACGCAGGAACATCTCCTGCAGCATGCGCGCGTCGAGGAAGCGCTTCGTTCGTCCTTGCCGGCCTGCGGCCCGTAGCGCGCATGCGCGCGGAAACACTTTGCAGGTGATCTGCTCCGGCACTTTGAAGGCGAAGCGGAACTCCGCCGGCGTCTGCGCGGAACAGCCTGCTCCAGAACTCCTCCGTGGGGAACTGGTAGAAGGCGAAATCGCCGCACACCGTGGGGAACGTCTCGGCGTATTCGCGCAGGCACTCGGCTTCGAACAGCCTGGCGCGAAAATTGGCCGCGCGCCAGGTAGCGCTCGCGCGCTGTAGATCTGCCCCAGCCAGCCTTCGTACTTCCAGGAACTGCCGCCGATGTAGATGTTCTCCGCCGCCAGCGCGCGCAGCCGCGCCGCCAGCCCGTCGCGGTCGAACGCCGCCCGGCTCGTCGAACGAGCGGCCCTACCATGCCTGCGCGAGCCGGAAATAGAACGGGTCGGCGCCGGCCTCGATCACGCCGCTCGGATTCAGCCGGATCAACACCGGCGCCGACGCCGCTGTCGTACCGCGATCTGCATCTCCACCTTGTGGCCGCGCTTCTGCAGCTCCGCCACCACGTCCGCCGGCAGTGCGCTCGTCCAGCAGCAGCCCGCCGGGATTCATGGCATGGTTGTCGAAGCTCGACACCAGGTGCTCGGATCTGGAAGCGCGGCATCTTCCACGGCGTGCTCCGCGTTCATAGCCGAACATCGATGGCATCGAGAAGCACCTGCAGCAGCGACTGGTCCTGGTTGTCGCCGCCCGGCGTGGAGAGCGTCGATCAGCGTGTTGTCCGGGCCCGACGACGAGGGTCGGGCTGAGCGTCACGCGCGGCCGCTTGCCCGGCGCCAGCTCGTTCGGGATGGCCGGGAACCAGCAGAAAGCTCTGCGCCCGCTCGCGTCAGCGGAATGCCGGTATCGCCCGCGATCACCGGCGGCATCCACGCGCCCGAAGGCGTAATCGAAATCGCCACGCCGTCCTTGTCGATGGCGTCCACGCAGGTGGTGTCCTTGGCCAGCAGCGCCGGGTCGAGTCTTGTAGTGCGTCGATCTGCGCAGTAGAACGGATGCTTGGGCGGATTCGGCTCCGACGTTGCCCGGCCGGAATTCCAGCGACGCCTGCGTGCGCCGATCAGCTTGCGCCGCTCCGCGCCGTATTCCTTCGAGAGCAGCGTCTCGGCGGGAATCTTGACTGAACTTCGGGTCGCCGTAGTAGGTGTCGCGGTCGGCATAGGCCAGCTTCAGCGCCTCCACCAGCGTGTGGATGTAGTCGGCCGAATTCAGCCTCATCTCGGCCAGGTCGAAGCCCTCCAGGATGTTCAGCGCCTCGATCATCGCCGGGCCCTGGCTCCAGAAGCCGGGCTTGTAAACGGTGTAGCCGTGGAAGGTGGTGGAGACCGGCTTCTTCCGGCTCCACGTGGAACGCCGCCATGTCTTCGTAGCGCAGCAGGCCGCCGTTCTGCTTGGAGAATTCGCCGATGCGGCGCGCGATGTCGCCGCGGTAGAAGTAATCGCGCACCGCGTCGATGGCCTTGCGCGCGCGTGGCGCCCGCCGGCCAGCGCCTTCTTCTCCACCTCCGCCATGGAGCGCAGCGTGCGCGCCAGGTCGGGCTGGCGGAAAATCTCGCCGGCCTGCGGCACCGCGCCCGTTGGGCAGGAAGACGCGCTTGCGAGCTGGGCCACTTCTCGAGATACTGCGCGCTGATTGCGCGATGCGACAGCGCGCGCAATTCGTCGATGCGGGAAACCGTCGGCCAGTTCGATGGCCGGCTCCACCGCTTCGGCGAACGACTTGGTGCCGAACTCGCGCAGCGCCACCAGCGCCGCCTCCACCATGCCCGGCACCAGCGCGCGACAGAATGCCCGCCACCGGCACCCAGTCCTTCAGCCCCTTGGCGTCCGGCGGCGTCGACGATCTCGTCCGGCTGCAGCTTGTGGTTGCGGAAGAAATCGGCCGTGGCCAGCTTGGGCATGGTGCCGACGCCGGCGATGGCGTAGACCTTGCCGTCCTTGGTGCGCACCAGGATGGGCGCTTCGCCGCCCAAGCCGAAGTGCGAGAACTCGGTCACCGACGCCGCCAGCATGGTGGCGATGCCCGCGTCCACCGCGTTGCCGCCCTGGTAGAACATGCGCATGCCGGCTTCGGTGGCGTATTCCGTGCCCGCGGCCACCGCGCCGCGCGTTCCGCGCGAAGCCAGCCGCACCGGCCGCGTGGAAGGCCCGCGCTGCGGAAAAGCCAAAACCGCGCCGGATAGTACCAGCGCGGCAACTCTTAGTTTCATGCGTCTATTGTATAGGGTTCCCACCGCGGGTTCGGCTTCTCCCGCCTCCTGTTCCGGCGCGCTCCGGCGTTATAATCAGGTTCTACCCATGCCCGATCAGGCTGCCCTTCTGGAACGATACCGGCGCGCGCCGGAACTGCTCGCCGCTCTGCTCACCGGTGTCTATGGAGAGGAGGAGGATTACCTCACCGCGCCCGGCAAATGGAGCATCCGCCAGATTGTCGCGCACCTGGCCGATACCGAACTGGTGGCCGCACACCGCTTCCGCCAGGTCATCGCGGAGGACAATCCCACGCTCATCGCCTTCAACCAGGAAGCGTGGGCCGCCCGCCTCGATTACGCCCGCCGGAAGCCCAAGCAGTCGCTCGAAACCTTCCGCCGCCTGCGCGCCGAAAATCACGACCTGCTCAAGGAATTGCCCGCCGGCGCCTATCGAGCGCGCCGGCACTCACAATGAGCGCGGGCCGCCTGACGCTCGGCCAGATGGTGGAAGGTTTCGCCCAACCACGCCGAATCCCACGCCCGCCAGGTGCAGGCCATCCGCGACGAATATCAGAAGGACAAAAAATCGGGAGCCAAAACGTAGCCGGATGCGTGGAACGTTGCCCGTCCGCCCAAACGCCGCGCCCATCCCCCATTTTCGGAGTCACAACCAACCATGAACTCTTCCTTTCAGGCGCCCCGGCGTCTTCTGTTCGGCCCCGGGCCGAGCATGGTCGCGCCGCGCGTTTACGCGGCCATGGCGCAGCCGGTGGTCGGCCATCTCGACCCCTTCTTCTTCCAGGTCGCGGATGAGATCCGCGACCTGCTCGGCTACGCCTTCTCCACCGCCAACGTTTCAACATGGCCCTCTCCGGCACCGGCAGCTCCGGCATGGAAGCCGCCGTCGCCAATTTCGCCGAGCCCGGCCAGAAGTTCGCGCTGCTCGCCAACGGCTTCTTCGCCGACCGCATCGGCGAAATGGCCCGCCGCCAGGGCGCCGCAGTCGTGCGCCTGGAAAAGCCCTGGGGCGAGCCCTTCGACCCGCAGGAGGTGCGCGAATTCATCCGCCGCGAGCGGCCGCCCGTGGTCGGCGATCGTGCAGGCCGAAACCTCCACCGGCATGTTCAACCAGGCCGCGCCCGTCTGCGAAGCGGCGCATGAAGTGGACGCCGTGGTCATCGCCGATTGCGTCACCTCGCTCGGCGGCATGCCCGTCGCTGTGGACGAAAACGGCATCGACATCGCCTACAGTTGCACCCAGAAAGGCCTCGGCTGCCCGCCCGGCCTCGCGCCCATCACCGTCTCCCCGCGCGCGCTCGACCGCCTCAACGCCCGCCAGACGCCGGTGCAATCCTGGTATCTCGACCTGCGCCTGCTCGACAGCTTCTACACCGGCCACAAGTATCACCACACCGCCAGCGCCACCATGTTCTACGCCCTGCGCGAGGGGCTGGCCATGGTCGAAGGAAGAAGGCCGCGAAGACCGCTGGGAACGCCATCGCCGCAACCACGCGGCCTTCGTCGCGGGCATCGAAGCCATGGGCCTTTCCATGCACGTGCCGAACCCCGCCGACCGCCTCTGGACTCTGAACACCCCGCGCGTGCCCGAGGGCGTGGACGATGCCAAGGTCCGCAACTGGCTGCTGGAAGCAGCGCGGCATCGAAATCGCCGGCGGCTTCGGCCCCCTCGCCGGCAAGATCTTCCGCATCGGCCTGATGGGCTACGGCTCTACGGCGGAGAACGTGGACGTTCATCCTGGAAGCGCTCGGCGTCGGCCCTGGCCCACGCCGGCTACCGTCCGGCGGCGATGGCGCTATAGCGCGACCGACCGTGATGCGGCTTGGGGTCTCGTCGGCAAGCTTCCGGTATCCCACCTGAATGCCGCGAGTGCAAATGGCGTATCATGGCTGACAATGCGCAGCGTTCAACTTGCTACTGTAGCGGTCGGATTGGCTGCTGCCCTGCTGACGCCCTGCCGTTCGGCAGGGCAAACCTTCGCGCTGGCTTCGACAAAAGGATTGCAGCCGCACGACGTGACAGTGGAAGCGGCGACCTATCGGGGACGCAAAACAGTCCGCGTGATGCCGGACCCGGCGTCAGTCGTCAAGACAGCCTCGGGCGGCGGGATCGTGGTGCTTCCCGGCGCCACGTTTCACAACGGCATCATCGACTTGGAAGTCGCCGGCAAGCCCGGAGCAGGAGCCCCCCCGGCGATGCCCGCGGGTTCGTGGGCGTGGCGTTCCGTGTATCCAGCGACGCATCGAAGTATGAATGCTTCTATCTCCGCCCCACCAACGGCCGCGCTGACGACCAGTTGCGGCGCAATCACTCGGCGCAGTACATCTCGTTCCCGGACTACGAGTGGAACCGGCTGCGCACGGAGGCACCGGGACAGTACGAGTCGTATGTGGACCTGGTTCCCGGCGAGTGGACGAAGATCAAGGTCGAAGTCAGAGGTGTGAAGGCGCGACTGTACGTGAATGGTGCCCCGCAGCCGGTACTGGTGGTGAACGATCTTAAACTCGGGGACAGCAAGGGTGCATTGGCATTGTGGATTGGAGTCGGAACCGAAGCGTACTTCGCTAACATGCGGCTTTCGGAGTGATTCGCGGGGGCAACGGGCACGTGAGCGCCCGCCCGGAAGCCACCGCGGGTCCGCTGCGCCGTTCGATTCACGCGGCTGGCGCTGCCTACCCTTCCTCCTACGCCGCCGCCTCCGCCGCCGCGTTAAATCTCACCGACACCAGCCGCGACACGCCCGGCTCCTGCATGGTCACGCCGTAGAGCGCCTCGGCGGCTTCCATGGTCCGCTTGGAGTGCGTGATCACGATGAACTGCGTCTGCGCCGACATCTCCTTCAGCAGCTTGGTGAGCCGGCCGATGTTGGCTTCGTCGAGCGGCGCATCCACTTCGTCCATCACGCAGAACGGGCTGGGCTGGTAGCGGAAGATGGCCATCAGCAGCGCCACCGCGGCCAGCGCTTTTTCGCCGCCCGAAAGCAGCAGCACGTTCTGCAGCCGCTTGCCGGGAGGCGAGCAGACGATGTCGATGCCGGATTCGGCCAGGTTCTCCTGGTCGGTGAGGCGCATCTCGCCCGTGCCGCCGCCGAACAGCGTCTGGAAAGCTTCGCGGAAGTTGGCGTTGATCGCCTCGAACGCTTCGGCGAATTTCTGGCGCGAAACCTGGTCGATTTCCTGAATCGCCTTCTCGGTGTCGCGGATGGAATCGATCAGGTCCTGCCGCTGCGCGCTCAGGAATTCCTGCCGCTGCTGCGCTTCCTGGAACTCCTCCATGGCCGCCGGGTTCACCGGGCCCAGCGCTTCGATGCGGTTGCGCACTTCGTTGGCGTGCTGCTCGGCCTCGGCGATGGCGTCGGCATCGGGCACCGGGTCGTCCGCCGGCGCCAGTTCCTCCACCGCGCAGTTCAGTTCCTTGCGGCTGGTCTCGTCCAGGAACTTCAGCTCGGCCTGCTTGCGCACCAGCTCGACTTCGATCTGCGACCGCTTCTCCTGCCCTTCCTGCACCGCCGCGCGCAGCGGCTTCAATTCCTCCTCGCCGGCGCGCAGCGTCTCGCGCATGCCGGCTTCCTCCGCCGCCATCTCGTTCACGCGCGGCTTCGAGCGCGCCAATCTGCTTCCGCCAGCGCGCCGCTCTCTGGTCGAGCTCGATGTTATCGGCCAGCAGCCGCGCCCGCATGCTCGCCCAGCCGCTCGATCTCCGGCGCCGATGCGCGTTGCGGCGCGACGGCCATCTCCCGGAACTGCTGCTCCAGCCGCCCCATGGCGCGCTCGTCTCGCCGCGATGCCGCTCTTCGAGCCCGGCCAACTCCGCGCGCGTGGCGGCGTGCTCTTCGCCGATGGCCGCGGCCTGTCCTTCGAAGCTTCTCCAGCTCCTGCCGCTCCGGCTTCCAGCGCCGCTTCGCGCTCCGCGCGCAGCCGCTCCTTCTCCTCCACCGCCGCCCGGTTGCGCTCGCGCTGCTCGGCCGATTTCTCGGCGTCGCGCCGCAGCCGCTCCAGCTCCAGCCGCGCCACCGAAAGCCGCGAGTTGGCGCGCGCCAGGTCGTCGCCCAGCTTGCGCATCTCGTGATCGAGCGCCACGCGATCCTTCTCGCGCGCCTGCTGCAGCGCCGCGCAGCCGCTCCAGCTCCGCTTCGCACGCCGTGATTTCGCTGATTCAGCTCTTCCAGGCGCGCCGTCATTTCGCTCGAGCGCCGCCTGCTTCGCCTGCAGCTTCGCCGCCAGCTCGCGCGCTTCGCGCTTCATGGCCAGCGGCCCGGCGCCCGATTTCTTCCCGCCCGTCACGGTGTGGCCGTGATAGCAGACGCCATCGGCCAGCAGGAAATAGAGGTGCGGATACGCCACCGCCAGCCGCTGCGCCGACGGCGCGGTCTTCCGCCAGGAAGCACAGCGAAACCCGCGGCAGCAGGTCGACGGCGCGGTCTTTGAATCCGTTGGTCAGGCGCAGCGAATCGCTCAGCCGCGCGGCAATGCCGGTCTCCGGGCCGATGGCCGGCTCCGGCAGGCTGCCGTGGCCGTTGCCGTTCGGCTCCGGATGCACCAGGAACGTGGCGCGGCCGTCCAGCTCGCGCGCGGATGAAATCCAGGCCCCGCTCGGCCTGCGTCCCAGCTCTCCACCACCACGTATTCCAGCTCTTCGTGCAGGAATTCTTCGGCCGGCTTTTCGTACTGCGCGTCCACTTCCACGTAATCGGCCAGCACGCCCAGCGGCTTCAGATCCGCCGCCTTGCCCTTTTCGAGCGCCGCGAACAGCCGCTTCACCGATTCGGTCGTGTAGGTGCGATGCGCCAGCACCTGCTCGAGCGATTCCTTGCGCGCGCGCACTTGCGAAACTCTCGCTGCGCGCCCCGTCGATCTCGCGGCGCAGTTCGCCCGCCGCGCGCCGCCGTTCCGCCAGGTCCTCTTCCGTGCGCTTCCGCTCGCCGGTCACCGCTTCCAGTTCCAGCTGCCGCTGCGCCATGGTTTCGGAGAGCTGCTTGCGCGCCGCTTCCAGCCGCTCGATTTCCGCCGCCGAAACCTGTTCCTCGCGCTCCGAGCGCGCCCTCTCGCGCTCGATGCCCGCCAGGTACTCCTCGATCTGCGCCAGCTGGTTCTTCAGCGTGGAAGCCTCGCCCAGCAGCCGCAGAATCAGCTGCCGCCCGGCCTCGATGGCCTTCTCGCGCTCGCGCAGCTTCGCCTGCAGCGCCTCGCGCTGCTGGTTGATTTCGAGCATGCGGCCGCGCGCCTCCGCGGTCTGCTCTTCGATCGCCGCGCAGGCTCGCCTGGTGCTCGGCGATCTCCTGCTCCAGCCCCTCCAGCCGCACCCCCAGCTCCTGCGATTCCTTCTCCGCCTGCGCGATGCGCTGTTCGATGGCGCCGCTTTCCTTCACCTGCGCTTCCAGCCGTCCGCGCGTGCGCTCGGCCTCCACGTTCATTCTGCGCCAGTTCCTGCCGCGCCGCCGTCAGCCGCTCCTCGATTTCGTAACACGCCAGCTGCCGCCGCTCGTGCGCCTGCTCCTTTTCCGCCACCTGCTCGCCCAGCGCTTTCATTTCCGCGCCGGCCAAGTTCAGATCGATGGCGGTCTTGGCCGCATCGCGCTCCAGCAGGCGGTACTTGCCCGAGAGCACCACGCGCAGCCTCGTGTCCAGCTCCGCCTTCAGCTCGCCGATAGCGCCGCGTCTTGGATGCCTGCCGCTTCAGCGAATTGACCTGCCGCGTCACTTCTTCCAGAATGTCGTACACGCGCGCCAGGTTCTGCTTGGCGCCTTCCAGCTTGGCCTCCGCCAGCCGCTTGCGCGTTTTGAATTTGGTGATGCCGGCGGCTTCCTCGATGATCGCCGCGCCGGTCCTGCGGCTTGGAGCTGAGGATCTGCCCGATGCGTCCCTGCTCGATGATGGCGTAGCTTTCCGGGCCCAGGCCCGTGCCCATGAAGATGTCCTGGATGTCGCGCAGCCGCGCCGCCCGCCCGTCGATCAGGTATTCGCTTTCCCCCGACCGGAACAGCCGCCGCGTGATGGTGACTTCGCCGCTCTTGCGCGGCCGCCCGTCTTCCACCGCCTGGAGCTTGTGCGCGCCCGCGTCTGCGTAGGCTTCGGGATCCACCAGCGTCATCGTGACGTAGGCCATGCCCAGCGGTTTGCGGTCGCGCGTGCCGGCGAAAATCACGTCTTCCATGCGCGTGCCGCGCAGGCTCTTGGCCGATTGCTCGCCCAGCACCCAACTGATGGCGTCGCTGATATTCGACTTGCCGCAGCCGTTCGGCCCCACGATGGCGGCGATGCCATCCCCGTTGAATCGCAGCTCGGTGCGCTCGCAAAACGATTTGAATCCCTGCAATTCCACGCGTTTGAGTTTCAGCAAAGCAGTGTCCTCGGCTTCCCGCCCCAGCAAACCAAAACCAGGTTTGCCGGGGGCCCGGCTTCGGGGGAGTTGTAACTATACTAAACGCGAGGGCGGCAAAAGTAAAGTACCTCCACCCCAATATTTAGGGCTGCCGTCCGGCATACCCCAATATATTGAGGCATGCTTGAAAGTTTTCGCGTCCGGTCCAGTCCCCCGGCAGCCCAGGCTGTTAGAATAGTCCCTTCGGATCACATGAAAAACGTTATTATCCTGGGCTCTCAATGGGGAGACGAGGGCAAGGGGAAGATTGTCGATCTCTTCTCCGAGCGCTTCGACATCGTGGCCCGCTACCAGGGCGGTCACAACGCCGGCCACACGGTGTTCATCGGAGAGCGCAAGTTCGTCCTCAAACTGATTCCCAGCGGCATCCTGCGCGGGAAGCGCGTCGTCATCGGTAACGGCCTCGTGCTCGACCCCGCCGCGCTGCTCGCCGAAATCGAGACCCTGGAATCGGCCGGCGTTCCCGTGTCGGAAAAACTCGCCATCAGCAATCGTGCCCACGTGCTGTTTCCGGCCCACCGCATGATGGAAAAGATGTCGGAAGCGCGGCCCGGCCGCATCTCCATCGGCACCACCTCGCGCGGCATCGGGCCCTGTTATGAGGATAAGACCGGCCGCCGCGGCATCCGCGTCGCCGACCTGCTGGACCGCGATTTCTTCCGCGCCCATTTCGATTCCCTGATGCAGGAAAAAATCGAGATCGCCCGCTCCCTGGGGATCTACGAGGATTCCGACCTGGCCCAGGTGCGCGACCAGTACGAAGCCTTCGCGGCGCGCCTGCGGCCGATGGTCTACGACACCGCCGCGCTGCTGAACGGGGCCATCGCAGCCGGCCGGACCGTGCTGTTCGAGGGCGCCCAGGGAGCCATGCTCGATATCGACCACGGCACCTATCCCTTCGTTACCTCGTCCAGCGCCACCGCCGGCGGAGCCTGCACCGGCACCGGCGTTCCGCCCACGCGCATCACCGGCGTGCTCGGGGTTTCCAAGGCCTATATCACGCGCGTCGGCGGCGGCCCGTTCCCCACGGAGGCGCTCGATGGCGCCGGCGAACAGATCCGGCGGCGTGGCAACGAATTCGGCGCCGTCACCGGACGCCCCCGCCGCTGCGGCTGGTTCGACGTCCCCTTGCTCCGCTATACCGCGGCCATCAACGGCCTCGACAGCCTGGTTATCACGAAACTCGACGTCCTCGATGAGTTCGACAACCTGCCCGTGTGCGTCGCCTATCGCCTGGACGGGCGCGAAATCACCGACATCCCGCCCACCGTCCGCGAGATCGAAAGGCTGGAGCCGGTCTACGAGTGCCTCCCCGGCTGGCGCAGTTCCACCTTCGGCATTTCCTCATACGCGGAGCTTCCCGCGCGCGCCAAGGATTACCTGGCGTTTCTCGAAGAGCGCACCGGCGTGGAAGCCGGCTGCATCTCTACCGGCCCGGAACGAAATCAGACCATCGTTCGCACCGGTTCGCGGTTTGCGGCTTTGCTCACCTAGCGGAAGCCGCGCGGCGCTTCGATTGCTGCTCGAAGGCCGATGCGCTCCACCGCCGTTCTCTCCACCGCCGTTCTCGCTTTCGCGTCGGCCGCTCTGCTCGTGGCGCAACAGCCCGACCCGCGCGAACTGGTCCGGCAGTCCATCCGCAACGGCGAGCGCGCCTGGCGCCAGTCCCTGGATTATTTCTGCCTTGAAAACGACCATAATCAGGAATTCACCTCCGACGGCGCCGTGCGCAGCGCGTCCGACGACGTGTACGACGTCATACCGGTGGGGTATGGGGCTTTCTTCGAAAAGCTGGTTAAACATGATAACGAACTGGTAGCGCACACCGATCTGGCCCGCGAACAGGCCGAACTCGCCAAGCTGAACGTCGAATCTCCAGCCGATAAGCAGCGCCGGTTCCAGCGGCTGCAGGCCGAGCGCGCCTACATGTTGGAAGTGGCGGACGCTTTCGATTTCACCATCGTCGGAACCGAGGATCTGCCCACCGGTCCGGCATGGGCGCTCGAAGCCGTGCCCCGCCCCGGCTACGTTCCGCGGTCCCGCTATGGGCACATGTTTCACGCCATGCGCGGCAAATTGTGGATCGACCGGAAAGACTTACAGTGGGTGAAAGCGGAAGCCATCGCCATGGAGGACGTTACCTTCGGTTTCTTCATCGCCCGCCTCTCCAAGGGCTCGCACATCAGCAGCGAGCAGATGAGGCTGGCGGATGGCGAATGGGTGCCGCGGCGCATCCAGGCCCGGGCCTCGGCCCGCACCTTTTTGTTTTTCAATCACAATTTCGAAGAGGACGTTTCCTACAGCGATTACCGGAAGTCCGCCGCCCCCATGGTGACCGCCTCGCGCTGACACTTCACACCCGCCCATCGACTGCAGCGGCCGGGCATGTCCCGCACCCCATGGATCCGAAACCCTCCGCGGAGCCGGGCCGTAGAATAAATCTATGCGCCTCTCCCGCCTGCTTCTACTTTGTCCCCTTCTTCTGGCGGCGCAGGACGCGCGCGAGATCGTCCGCCGCTCGCTCGATCTGGATCAGAAGAACCTCGCGGCCGCCCGCAATTACACCTTTCTGCAGCGCCAGGTGGAGCGTCAGTTCGATGGCTCCGGCGAGGTGAAGACCGAGAGCGTCCGCACCTGGGACGTGACCCTTCAGGAGGGTTCACCGTACCGCCGCCTGGTGGCTCGCAACGACCAGCCGCTCCCGCCCGCCGAGCAGCAGGCCGAACAGAACAAGCTGCAGGCGAATATCGAGGAGCGGCGCCGCGAAACCCCCGCCCAGCGCCAGCGCCGCATCGCCGAGTGGGAGCAGCGCCGCGAAAAGCAGCGCGAGCCCATGCGCGAACTGCCGGACGCCTTCGATTTCCGCCTGGTCGGGGAACAGTCCTTGAACGGAGGCGAAGCCTACGTCATCGATGCCACCCCCAAACCCGGCTACCGGCCCAAAAGTACCGCCGGCGCCATCCTGCCGAAGATGAAGGCGCGCTTCTGGGTCTCCAAGACCGACGGCGACTGGATCAAGCTGGACGCCGAGACGCTCGCCCCGGTCAGCTTCGGCGCTTTCCTACTCCGCATAGCCAAAGGCGCCCATATCGTAATGGAACAGACGCGGGTCAACCGGGAAGTGTGGCTGCCCAAACGCATCGCCCTCAACGGCTCGGCGCGCCTGTTTCTGGTCAAGGGGCTTCACATGGAGCTTGATATCGCGTACAGCGAGTACAAGAAGTTCCAGGTGGATTCGCGCGTGGTCCCCGCCGGTTATTGAGGGCGCGGTTCCAATGGCGCTTCGAGTGTGCTTCTGCATCCGCTCGCCGCGCCGGATTGGGCACTCGCTCCCACAGACATTCCCGTCAGATTCTTTGTCCAATTGACTTTCCCGGACGGAGGCAGCAAAGTGACATACATATGCGTCACTCTAACTGTAACCCCCGGCTCTCCAAAGCTGCGCCCGGCGCAGACCGGCGCCAGCACCTGTTCAGGCCCCAGAGGACGCGGAGGTATGTGATAAAGCACGCTGTAAACAGAATGTTGGTGATCAAAAATGCCTGCTGCGAGACAAATCGACTGAAAACGTGCTTTTTATTCACTTGACTCAAAATTGACAGACGGCGACACTCAATCTAGTGCGCGCCTGAAGCGATAAGGGCCGATGGCGAAATTTTAAAGAGGTCTGGTTGGGTCTCCAACGGCGGTAGCATGCCGGAAATCCGCCAGCCAACTCGCACAGCGCAAGAACGCACTTTTCTCGGAGGAACATGCATAACTGCGCGCCCCCACTCCAGTGGTTTGCCGTACGCACGGCGGCCGGCCGCGAAAAATTCGTAGCCGCTCAGTTCCAAAACAAGGGATTCGATCATTTCCTGCCGCTCTACAAGAGCCGGCGCCAGTGGTCGGATCGCACCAAGGAACTGGAACTTCCGCTCTTTCCCGGATACCTGTTCTGCCGGTTTGAGCTTTCCAACCGTCTTCCCGTCCTGATTACCCCCGGCGTCACCCTGATTGTGGGTTACGGCAAAGTACCGGTACCGGTAAGCGCCGCTGAAATCGAATCGCTGCGCCGGGTCGTCACTTCCGGGGCTCAGGCCGAGCCCTACCCCTACTTATCCGTGGGGCAGAAGGTGAGGATTCGGGAAGGTTCGATGGCCGGCGTGGAGGGCATCCTGCTCCAAATCAAAAGCGCCTGGCGGATCGTCCTGTCGGTTGAATTATTGCGGCGTTCCGTGATGGTGGAACTGGACCGGGGCGTGATTGCGCCGGTGTTGTCCACGGACGACAGTTGCGCCGCGGCCCACTGCGGCGCCGGTGAAATGATCGGGTCTTTCAACGTGCCGTCGCGGGCGGCCTCGAAATTCGCGGTGTAACCTTGGCCGTACTCAGAAGCAGAAGCCGCCTGGTCACGTTCCGGCTAGACCCGGAAGAGTACGCCGCGCTCAGACGCGTATGCGTCAGCACCGGCGCGCGCAGTATGTCCGAATTCGCGCGCGAGGCCGTCCTGGCCAGCGTGGACACGGGCGGCGGCGGTAAATCCACTCTCGGAGGCGACTTGCTTACGCTGACCGGCCGGCTGCAGGAGTTGGACAAGTTACTCAAGTCGGTAAGTGGGTTGATCGGAAGGGTTCTGGGCGACGACGGCCAGGAGGCCGGTCATCCGGAAGCCGCGCTACCGCGCGAGCAGACCAAGGGTGGAGCGAGTTAGTACCAAGGTTAGGTAGTTAGCACAAAGGTTAGAGAGCGGTACAGCAGCGAAGGAGAATATGACACCGATCCAGTTCAGGCTGTGGCGTACGCTGGCCGCCGTTCTGATTGCATCCGGAATCGCGGCGGCCCAGGATACGTCGCCGCTCGTGGTCAACGTAATCGATGGAGAAGGCGCCTTCAACGACATTCGCCGCGGCGAGGTCCGCACGCCGGTGGTGCAGGTTCGCGACGCCGACGGCAACCTCGTGGCCGGCGCCAAAGTGGTGTTTCAATTGCCCGACATGGGCGCCGGCGCCAGCTTTCCCGACGGCGGCAAGATGCTGATCGCCACCACCGATGCCCAGGGCAAAGCCTCCGCTACCGGCCTTCGTCCGAACAAGGTGGAAGGCTCGTTCACCATTACCGTGCTGGCATCGAAGGACGGCCACTCCGGCCGCGCCGAGGTCCGCCAGTCCAACACCCTGGCCGGCGGAGACCCCACGCTCCGCCCCAACAACCACAACAAGCTGAAAATCTTTATCGCCGTTGCCGGGGCTGCGGGAGGCATCGCCGTGGCGGCCGCTTTGCACGGCGGCGGCGGCTCCAGTTCCTCCAGCGGCGGAGGCGCGGTCACGCCCACTACCTTGTCGGTGGGCACCGTCACCATCGGAGGCCCGCGATGAAGAATTGCACCGTCTTCTCTATCATTACTATTGCTGTTGTTGCGGCTGTCTCGCTGCCGGGCGCCGGAATCGGCGGTCCGGTTTCGGGCTACGTGCTGGATTCGTCCAGCCACTCGTTGCGCCCCATCAACGGCCTGCCGGGCAGCGCTACGCTTGGCGGCCCGGTGGCCCTTCCATTCGCCGCCGGCGTGGCCGCGGCGTCGGTGCGCCTGGACTACGCCCTCGTCACCGGCCCCCGCGGCGGCGAAGTCTTCCTCGCCACCGGCCTGCGCTCGGGCCAGCCCACCGTCGCGCCACTTGCCGGAGCCATGGCCGCGTCTGGCGTGGTGTTGAGCGGGTCCGGCACGGTCGCCGTCCTCTATTCGGATCTTTCGCATCTGCTGCAATTCGTTTCCGGGCTGCCCTCCGGTCCGGTGGCCGCCGCCCCCATCGACATCAGCCAGGCCGGCTCCCTGGCCGCCGTGGCGGTGGATGCGCAGGGCTCGGCCGCCCTGTTGCTGGCCGCTGACGGCACCCTGTACAGGGTCCCCGCCGCCGCCGCCGGCCCGCAGTTCATTGCCAGCTTTTCCGGCGCCTCTTCGGTGGCGATCCTGCCCGACGGCACCGACGCCGTGGTCGGCAACAGCGCCACCGGCGATGTTCTCCTCGTCCAGAACTTCCCCGCCGCGGCCGCCATCAGCACGCTCGCCGGCGCCGCCGAGGGCATCGCCTCGGCTCGCGACGTTGCTGCGGTTGATGCTCATCATGCCGCCGTCATCGATGGCTCCGGCCGCCTGGCCGTCATCGATCTCGATACCGCCGCCGTCGCGTGGGTCGCGCTGGCCGGCGCGGCGGAGCGCTTCCATGCGCTCGATACCGGTCTGCTTGTCCTCAATCAACCCGGACCGCAGGCCCTCCTGCTTCTGGCTTCCGCGCAGGGCGGAACCGCGTTCTTCGTTCCCGCCGGCGCCACCTCCGATTCCCGTCAAGGTACAGCGATATGGATGCGCCACTAACCCGTTCCCGTTGCTTCTCCCGCTTGTTCACGCTCGCTCTGCTGTTGGGGCTGGTTTCCGCTGTTCATGCCCAGAACTTCAGTTTCGAATACAACACCTCCGTCAATTCGAACCTGGTTCCGGTGGTTTCGGGCTCCACGATCGCCGCGGCGCCTACTGCCGTCGGCGCCTCCAGCACGGTGACCCTGCTCGTCATCAACGGCACCAACGCCAATTGGACCATCAGCAACGCGTCCGCCACCGGCGCCGCTTTCGCCCTGGCGCAGAATCCCGTGGGGACCGTCGACGTCTCCGGCGCCCAGGTTGCGCTGTCGGTCACGTTTGCGCCGGCAACCGCCGGCAATTTGACCGGCGGCCTTAGCCTCACCCTGCTCAACGGTTCGCAATCCCAGGTCTTCAATTTCTTTCTGGCCGGCGTCGGCCAGCAGCCTGACTTTATCACCAGCTACATCCTGCAGCCCACCGGCAACCAGGTGGCGATCGCCACCGGCGGCACCTTGAGTTTTCCGTCTACCATGACGTCGGTTCCACCGCCACCGCCACATTTATCATTTCCAATAGCGGGACGGGGCCGGGCATCATCAATACCGTCAACGTCACCGGCAGCGCGTTCACCATCTCCGGCCTGACCCTGCTGCCCGCTACCGTGCAGCCGGACACCGCCGTGCAGTTCACCATCACCTTTCAACCCACTGCGCGCGGCAGCGCTTCCGGCTCGCTGAGCATTGCCTTTGCCGGCGCCAGCGCGGTCAACATTCAGCTTTCCGGACAGGCCACCGGCGCCAACCTTACCTATACCCTCACCGTGGGCTCCCAATCCTCCACTCTTGCCGCGGGCGCTACTCTCTCACTGCCCTCCACCAATGTCGGGAGCAGCGTTACCGCCGCCATAACCGTGGTTAATGGCGGCGACGCGGCCGCCAATATCGGCGCCGTGACCGTGGTCGGCGCGGGTTACTCGGTGACCAACGTGCCGCCCACGCCCGCTACCGTGAGCGCCGGCGGCAGTTTTACCTTCACCCTAGTCTTCAGCCCGCAGGTGAGCGGGACGGCTTCCGGAACCCTCCTCATCGGCGCCGTTTCCTTTCCCCTAAGCTCGGTCGGCCTGGGTGCCAGCCTGACTTACTCCAGCCTGATCGGCTCGGCGACGGCGTCCATCGCCAACGGCGGCACGGTGGTGTTTCCCAATACCAACCTCGGCTCTTCCACCACGATTAGCCATCCTGGTTGCCAATACCGGCAACACGGCCGGCACCATCGGCGGCATCAGCATCACCGGAGCCGGCTTTGCGCTGGGCGCATCTTCCGGGTCTTCCGGCGACGGTCAATCCCGGCGCCAGCGTGCAGTTCAGCATTGTGTTTACGCCCACCACGACCGCCACCGCTGCCGGCACGCTGCAAATCGACGCTTTCAGCATCGGTTTGCGCGGCGTGGCCAACCAGCCGCCGCCCATCAGCGGGGTGGTGTTCGGCAGCCTGCCCGCCAACGCCGCTCCCCTGCAGCAGCCGGCCGTCTCGCTGGCGCTTTCCCAGCCCTACCCGCTGCCGATCAGCGGGAACCCTGACGCTGACGTTCGTCTCCAATTCCTTCGCCGACGATCCCAATATCCAGTTCGCCTCCGGCGGCCGCACTGCCAGCTTCACCGTTCCGCCCAATACGGTCAACGCCGTATTCGGCTCCACGCCGCAAGTGCAGTTTCAGACCGGCACGGTGGCCGGGGTCATTACCCTGACCGCCAGTCTTTCCGTGGCCTCCGCCAGTGTCACGCCTAACCCTGCTCCCGCGGTTCAGGTAACCATTCCCGCCTCCGCGCCCGTCATCAGCAACGTCCAGCTCGGCGCCACCACCGCCAACAGTTTCGAACTGCTGATTACCGGCCTTTCCACCACCCGCGACGTCGCCAGCCTCAATCTCCAGTTCACGCCGGCCTCCGGCGCCCAGTTGCAGACCACCACTCTCACCGTCAACAGCGAAGGTGCTTTCAATACCTGGTTTCAGAGTCAAACCGGGATCTCCTTCGGCAGCCAGTTTACGGCCTCCGTAATCGTCAATGTGAACGGTAACGGGAATGCCATGCAATCCGTCGCGGTAACGGCCAGCAACTCCCAGGGACAATCCGCCCCCGCCAGCCTGAGCCTGAGTCTGAATTAGTTATGCGAATCGCACTTGCCATTGCATTGATTCTCGGATGCGCCTTCGCGGCCGATCTCAACCGCGCCGCCATCGGTCCCGATGACACCGTCACCATCATGGCGTTGAACGTGGATGAGATCAGCAAGGCCTGGCGCATCGGACCGACCGGCGAGCTGAACCTTCCCCTGGTCGGCCGCCTCAACGCCGCCGGCATGACCGCCGAGCAGTTGGAAAAGGCCATTGCGCGACCGCCTGAAGGAGTACGTGCGCGATCCCGAAGTCACCGTCTTCGTCTCCGATTTCAAGAGCCACCCCATCACCGTTTCCGGGCGCCGTGGAAAGCCCGGCATCCTGCAACTGGAAAAGCCCACCCCGCTGTTCGCGGTTCTGGCGCAAGCCGGTGGCGTGAAGGACCCCGGTTCCACCGTTACGCTCAGCCGCGCCATCGAGAACGGCACTATACCCGATTCCGCCGCCGTAACGTCCCGGGACGGCAAGTACAGCGTTCTCGAACTGCCCCTGCAGGATGTGCTGCGCGGCAACGGCGCCTCCGCCAACGTCGAAGTCCACGCTTTCGACACCATCACCGTTTCCCAGGTCAAGCACCCCCGGCTGGTTTTCGTGGCCGGTGAAGTGAACAAGCCCGGCGCCATCGAGCTGGACACCCAGGATACGGTTTCGCTCAGCAAGGCGCTGGCGCTTGGCCGGCGGCCTGACCCACGTGGCCAAGCCGGCCAGCACCATCATCGAGCATATCAATGCGAAAGGTCAGGAGACCGCCTTCGCATTTGTCGACATCAACAAGGTGATGAAGGGCAAAGCGAAAGATCTCACCTTAATGGAGGGAGACGTGGTTATGATTCCCTCCAGCACCCTGCAAACTTACTTGGAAGCTATGGCGACCACGGGCATCACCTCCAGCGTGATGATCCTGGGCCGGCTGTAGCGGAATTCGGAGGGACACAGAGTGGCTAGCAGCCCGCAATCTTCGGACGATTTCCTCAGGGAATTGGCGCTTCGCCAGGATCTGCTGGCGGCCTCCCGGCCGGGTATACCTCATGCCGGGATGAGCCTCGCGTATATCGAGCCTTTAACCACCGGCGGGGGACCCGCCGATGACAGCGGCGGGTTGCCGGCGCTCTGGCAGCTCCTGCGCGGCCGCCGCGTGCTCATCGCCTGCCTGGCCGTTCTGGGCGCCGCCGCGGGTCTGGGTCTCAGCATGCTTCTCACCCCGGTCTACGAGGCCAAAAGCACCCTCGAGTTCCAGAGCACCAGGAGCAGCGACCCGGTCTCCGGCGTGGCGGCCGATTCCGGCGGCCTGACGCCCGAATCGTATCTGCAAACGCAGGTTCGCGTGTTGAAGAGCCGCACCTTGCAGAAGCGCGTCGAGGGCGCCCTCAACGTCGTTTCGCTACCGTCGATCAGCCGCCGGATCCGCTCGGCCGCGTCCGCCAGTTGTTCGGCATGCACGTGGCCGCGGCCGGGCTGCACGCCACCCCGGTGGTGCCCAAACTGCCCTCGTTCGAAACCCAGGTCAAGCTTGTCGACAACAGCCGCATCGTCGAGATTACGTGCGATTCGCCGAATCCGCGCTTCGCTGCCGCTTACGCCGACAGCCTCGCCCAAAACTATATCGACTACAACATCGAAGCCATGTGGCAGTCGGCGCAGACTACGTCGGACTGGCTGACCCGCCAGTTGCAGGGCTTGCGCACGCGCCTGGAGGAGTCGGAGAACCGGCTCCAGAACTATACCCAGGATGCCGGCCTGATCTTCACCGGAAACGACGAAAGCGTGGACGACGACCGCCTCAAGGCGATCGAGAAGTCGCTGTCGGATGCGCAGTCCGACCGCATCAACAAGCAGTCGGCGTTCGAGATCGCTTCCACCACGCCCGCCGAGTCCCTGCCGCAGGTGCTCGACAATGGCCGTTTAAGCGACTACCAGTCGAAGCTCGCCGATCTGCGCCGCCAGTACGCCGAACAGAGCGCCATCTACACCCCGCAGCATTATAAGGTCCGCGAGCTGCAGGCGCAGATCACCGACATGGAAAACACCTTGCGGCGCGAGCGCTCCAACATCGTCGGCCGCATCCAGAGCGATTACGAGGGCGCGCAGAAGCGCGAACGCATGCTCCAGGCAGCCTATTCCACGCAACTGGCGCGCGTCTCCGATCAATCGCGCAAGGCCATTCAGTACGGCATGATGAAGCGCGAGGTGGATACCAACCGCCAGGTGTACGAGCAGTTGCTGCAGAAGGCCAAGCAGGTGGGTATCGGCGCGGCCATGGAGCCCAACAACGTCCGCGTCGTCGATAACGCGGAGGTTCCCCGCCGGCCCACCCGGCCGGATCCGATCCGTTACACCGTGCTGGGCCTGGCCTCCGGGCTGGCGCTGGCCGTCGGATTCGTCGTTTCCGGCGAATTCATCAACCGCAGCGTCCGCGCCCCCGGCGAAGCGCCCTTCCACCTGCGCGTGCCGGAACTGGGCGTCATTCCCTCCCGCGCCGCCCTCTCCGACCAGGTGCTGCTGCCCAGCATTCTGCCGGGCCGCGCCGAACCGGTGAAGGCCAAGCTCGAGCTGGTCACCTGGCAGGACCGCCCCTCGCTGCTGGCCGAAGCTTACCGCAACGCCCTGGCTTCCATTCTGACCGCCCACGGCAAGGGCCGGCCCAAGGTGATCCTGATCACCAGCGCCGGCCACGGCGAAGGCAAGAGCACCACCGTCAGCAACCTGGGAATTGCGCTGGCCGAGATCAACCAGCGCGTCCTCCTGATCGACGCCGATTTGCGCAAGCCGCGCCTCCACGATGTTTTCAATCTCCCCAACACCTGGGGCCTCACCGACCTGCTCCGCGAAAAATCCTCGCTCTCCGACTGCCCGCTGGAGGCGCTGGCCCGCCGCAGCGAGGTAGACAACCTGTTCGTTCTGCCCAGCGGCCCGGGCACGGTCAGCATCACCAATCTGCTCTATTCCGGCCGCATGGCCGCGCTGGTGGATCGCGTGCGCCGCGATTTCGATATCACCATCATCGACACGCCTCCCATGTCCTATCTGTCCGACGCGCGCGTGCTGGGACAACTGGCCGACGCCGCCATCCTGGTGATCCGCGCCGCCCGCACCACCCGCGATGAAGCGCGCGCCGCCAAGCAGCGGCTGGTGGATGACGGCATCCGCGTGCTGGGCACGATTCTCAACGCCTGGGAGCCCAAGAACAAGGCGCGCTACGGCTACAACTACGGCTATGGATACCCTACACGGCCCCGTCAGTAACGCGGGGCCGGCGGTTTCGGCTGCCGATCGCAACGGCGTGAGACGCGCATCCCCCGGCAGTTCCGCCGTGGGGCGGCTCTTCGATTTCTCCGCCGCCCTGCTGTTGCTCGGGCTGGCTTCTCCGCTGCTGCTGCTGATCGCGGCGGCCGTCCGGTGCCAGGATGGAGGGCCGGTTTTTTTCCGCCAGGAGCGCATCGGGCGCGGCGGCCGTCCCTTCCGCCTGTGGAAGTTTCGTACCATGCGCGCCGGCCGCGGCGGCTCCGCCATAACCCGGAGCGGCGACCGCCGCATCACCCGCGTCGGTACGGTCCTGCGCGCCTACAAGCTCGATGAGCTGCCGCAGCTCTGGAACGTGCTGCGCGGCGACATGAGCCTGATCGGGCCGCGGCCCGAGGTCCCCTGCTTTGTGGACCGGCGCAGCCCGGTGTGGCAGGCGGTCCACAGCGTCCGGCCCGGCATTACCGACCTGGCCACCCTGGTGTTCCGCGACGAAGAACGAATTCTGGCCGGCTTCGCCGATCCCGAGCGCGGTTATCGCGAGACGGTTTTGCCGGCCAAGCTGGCGCTGAATCTGCAGTACCTCGAGCGGCGCTCGGCGCTGCGCGATCTCAAGCTGCTCCTGTTGACCGTCCGCTACAGTTTCCTGCCCGCCGGCTTCGATCCGGTACGGGTGAAACGCTCGATACTGGCGGAAGATTCTCATTCTTGATTGTGAATCCTGACCCCCTCCCCGAGTCATGGAACAACGAGCCTTCATACCTTTTCACGTGCCGACCATCGGCGAGGAAGAAATCGCCGAGGTGGCGGATACTCTGCGCTCCGGCTGGCTGACCACCGGCGAGCGCACGGCGCGTTTCGAATCGCATTTCCGGGAGTACACCGGCGCCCGCCACGCGCTGGCGGTGAACTCCTGCACCGCCGGCCTGCACCTGGCCCTGGCCGCGGCCGGCATCCGCAAGGGCGACGAAGTCATCACGACTCCCGCTCACCTTCTGCGCCACCGTCAACGTCATTCTGCACGTGGGCGCCACGCCGGTGCTGGCCGACGTCGGCCCGGACGGCAATCTCGACCCCGCCTGCGTGGCCGCGCGCGTCACCTGCCGCACGCGCGCCATCATCCCGGTACATCTGGCCGGGCTGCCCTGCCGCATGGACGAAATCTGGCAGATCGCCGCAACGCCACGCATCTCCACGTCATCGAAGACGCCGCTCACGCCACCGACGCTCAGTATCGCGGCCTCGCGCCCGGAGCCTCCGGCGCGCCCGGCACCGCCGCGGCCTTCAGCTTCTACGCCACCAAGAACATCACCACCGGCGAAGGCGGCATGGTCACCACCAACGACGCCGCCCTGGCCGAGCGCATGCGCATGCTCTGCCTGCACGGCATCTCCAAGGACGCCTGGAATCGCTACACCGAAAAGGGGAGCTGGTATTACGAGGTGCTCGAGCCCGGCTTCAAGTACAACCTCAGCGACGTGCAGTCCGCCATCGGCCTGCGCCAGCTCGAAAAAATCGAGCGCCTGCATGCCCTGCGCACGGCTTACGCCGGCGTCTACCAGCGCCGCCTGGCCGGATTCGAGGAAGTGGAGGTGCCGCCCGCGTGCGACTACGGCCGCCATGCCTGGCATCTCTACGCCCTCCGCCTGAACCTGGACAAGCTCGACATCGGCCGCGATGAATTCATCGACCGAGCTGCGCGCGCGCGGCGTCGGCACCAGCGTCCATTTCATTCCCATTCCGCTGCATCCGTTCTTCCGCAAGTGGGCGCGGCTCAAACGCAACGCCTGCCCACGGGCCATGGCTTTGTACTCCAGGCTGATCTCCCTGCCCCTCTATCCGGCCCTGACCATGGAGCAGATTCAGCACGTCACCGACAGTGTCAAAACCATCGCCCAGGCATACTGCCGGCGCCGCGTGACCGCCGTGGCGATTTCGACGCGCAATTTTTCCGGTACCCGGTTCCCCATGCGAATTCCATATTTCATCCGGCGGCAAAACCGCTTCTTTCTTTCGGTCCTGCTCGGGCTGTTGACGGCCGGAGCGGTGGCATCGGCGTTTCTGCTGCGCTTCGATTATTCCATTCCGTCTTCACAGACCGTGTATCTGTGGAAGGGCATCTGCCTGGCCGTCGGGGTGCGCGTTGTGGTGTTCCACATCGCCGGCGCCGATGGCGGCAGCTGGCGCTATGCCGGCTTCCCCGACGTCTACAAGCTGCTCCTGGCCACCGCCGCCGGCTCGCTGGTCTGGGCCGGCTCGGCGGTCGCCATGCCGGCCGCGGCTTCCCACGCTCCATCTACGGCATCGAATTCTTCCTCTCGTTCGTCGCCACCACCGGCTCGCGATTCCTGGTCCGCTCCTATTACGAGTCGCACGCGGCGGCGCCCCCAAGCGCGACCCCAAACGCGTCCTGATCTACGGCGCCGGCGCCGCCGGCCACGCCCTGCTCCGCGAAATCCGCGGCAATCCCTCGCTCGGTTACGAAGTGGCGGGGTTTTTGGACGACGACCGCGCCAAGCGCGACCACAATCTGCTCGGCGTTCCCGTGCTCGGCGCCGGCCGTGAAGCCCCGCTGATCCTCGACCGCCTGCGCCGCCGCCACGCATCCGTGTCCGAGATCGTCATCGCCATGCCCTCGGCCAACGGCCGCTCCATGAACGAAGCTCTTTCCAACTGCCGCGCCGCCGGCGTGCCTTGTAAGACCATTCCCGGGGTGGGCGAGTTGCTCACCAGCAACGTGCTCACCAGCCAGATCCGCGACGTCTCCGTGGAGGATCTGCTCGGCCGCGCTCCCATCAAGCTCGACCAGACCCTCATCCGCACCTCCATCGAGGGCCGCTCCGTCATGGTCACCGGCGGCGGCGGCTCCATCGGCGCCGAGCTTTGCCGGCAGGTGGCCTCGTTTGATCCCTCCCGCCTGGTCATCTTCGACCGCGCCGAAAGCGACCTCTTCCGCATCCACCTGGAGCTGAGCCAGAAATTTCCCCACCTCGAAATCGTGCAGCAGATCGCGGATATCCGCGAGCTGCAGGTAGTGGAGCGCACCGTCGAGCAATACCAGGTGCAATCCATCTTTCACGCCGCCGCTTACAAGCACGTGCCCCTGATGGAGTCGCACCTGCTCGAAGCGGTCAAGAACAACATTCTCGGCACGCGCAATATCGTGGAGACCGCCTACCGCTACGGAGTCGGCGACTTCCTCATGATCTCCTCGGATAAGGCCGTCAATCCGACCAACATCATGGGACTGACCAAGCGCGTGGCGGAGCTGATCGTCTCCTCCATGCCCACTCCCGCCGAGGGCTCGCTCCACCAAGTGCGTCTCGGTGCGCTTCGGCAACGTGCTCGGCAGCAACGGCAGCGTGGTGCCGCTCTTCCAGCAACAGATCGCCGAGGGCGGCCCCGTCACCGTCACCCATCCCGACATGCGCCGCTATTTCATGACCATCCGGGAGGCCGTGCAGCTGGTGCTGCAGGCCTCCACCATGGGCAAGGGCTCGGAGATTTTCGTGCTCGATATGGGCGAGCCGGTGACCATCGTCTCCCTGGCGCGCAACATGATCCGGCTTTCCGGGCGCGAGCCGGATGTGGACATCGAGATCCGTTTCACCGGCCTCCGTCCCGGCGAAAAGCTGTTCGAGGAGCTGGCGCTGGAGGGCGAAGACCACGTTCCCACCTACCACCAGAAGATCAAGATCTTCCGCGGCTCCCGCAAGCGGTCGGAAGAGATGGCGGACTGGCTCGGCGGGCTGGAGGGGCTGGTGGAAGACCGCGCCGAATCCGCCGTGCTGGCGCAATTGCAATCCCTGGTTCCCGAATACCAGCCCATGGGCTCCTGGCGTGAGCTGGCGCGCCGCCACCCGGCTGGAATCTATATGTCTCTCGGCCGGCTAGAGGCCCCGCTCCTGCTCACCGCCGATTTCACCAACTACCTGTATGACTCCTACTCTCGATGACACCAACGTCGCCCAGGCCGCGCCGAGGCCGCGCGCCCGAAGCGCACCGTCCACTTACGCATTCAGCCCTCCCAAGGATGGGTTTCCCTGCAGCTCCGCGAGCTTTGGGAATTCCGCGAGCTGCTGTATTTTCTGATCTGGCGCGATATCAAGGTGCGCTACAAGCAGACCGTGCTGGGCGCCGGCTGGGCCATTATCCAGCCGGTGTTCACCATGCTCGTTTTCAGCCTGTTCTTCGGCAAGCTGGCCAAGGTGCCCTCGGACGGCATTCCGTACCCGCTGTTCAGTTACACCGCGCTGGTGCCGTGGACCTTCTTTGCCCAGGGCCTGACGCAATCCTCCGACAGCCTGGTGGGCAGCGCCAACCTGATCAAGAAGATTTATTTCCCGCGCCTGGCCATTCCCATCGCGACGGTCTGCTCCGGCATGATCGATTTCGGCCTGGCGTTCAGCGTCCTGCTGGTGCTGGAGTTCTCTTACCACATCCACCCCACGCATCCACGTTCTGTGGCTGCCGTTGTTCGTGCTGCTGGCGCTGGTGACGGCGCTGGGAGTGGGACTGTGGCTTTCGGCCTTCAACGTCAAGTATCGCGACGTCAAGTACGTGGTTCCGTTTTTTGCCCAGTTCTGGATGTTCGCCACGCCCATCGCGTATCCCAGCAGCCTGCTTTCCCCGAAATGGCGGATCTCTACGGCCTGAATCCCATGGCGGGCGTGGTGGAAGCTTTCCGCTGGGCGTTGCTGGGAGCCAAGACGGCGCCCAGCGCCATGATCGCCCTCTCCTGCGCCGCGGCGGTGGCGATGCTGGTCTCGGGTGCTTACTATTTCCGCCGGATGGAGAAGACCTTTGCCGACGTCGTCTGAATCACTCAAGCATTGCATGATCGTGGCCGAGGTGGCCCAGGCCCACGACGGCAGCCTGGGCATGGCGCACGCCTACATCGACGCGGTGGCGCGCGCCGGCGCCGACGCCGTCAAATTCCAGACTCACCTGGCCGCCGCCGAAAGCTCGCCCGCCGAGCCGTGGCGCGTCAAGTTCAGCTACCAGGACGCCACCCGCTACGACTACTGGAAGCGCATGGAATTCACCGAAGCGCAGTGGGCCGGGCTGAAGGACCACGCCACCGAGATGGGGCTGAAGTTCCTCAGCTCGCCCTTCTCGGTGGAGGCGGTCGAGCTGCTCGAGCGCATCGGCGTGGAGGCGTGGAAAGTCGCCTCGGGCGAGTTCAACAACGGGCCCATGCTCGACCGCATGCTCGAAACCGGCCTGCCCATCCTGCTTTCCACCGGCATGAGCCGCATGTCGGAAATCGAGGCGGCGGTGGAGCGCATTCGCGAGCGCGCGCCCGCGCTCACCATTCTGCAGTGCACTTCCGAGTACCCGTGCCCGCCGGAAAAAATCGGGCTGAACCTGCTCCAGCTGTTCCGCCGCCGCTTCGGCTGCGGGGTAGGGCTTTCGGACCACTCCGGCACCATCTTCCCCGGGCTGGCCGCGGTCACCCTCGGAATCGAAGTCCTGGAGGTGCACGTGACCTTGAGCCGCGAGATGTTCGGGCCGGACGTGAAATCCTCCATCACCACCGCGGAGCTGCGGCAGCTTGCCGATGGCGTCCGCTTCATCGAGCGGATGCGGGTGCGTCCGGTGGCCAAGGACGACATGGCCGCGGAGCTGGCGCCCATCCGCTCCATGTTTTTGAAAAGCGTGGCGGCGCGGCGGCCGCTGCCCGCCGGGGCGACTCTCGGTCCCGAAGATCTGACCCTGCACAAGCCGGGAACCGGAATCGGCGCCGACCAGTTGCCCGCGCTCATCGGCCGCCGCGTGCGCCGCAGCCTGGCCATGGGCGAATTCCTGCGGGAAAGCGACCTGGAAGTGGTGGAGTTGGCCAGTGCAAGCAACTGACGATACCCGCTCCGCGCCGGCGCCGGCCGTGGAGCCGGCTTCGGGCGCGCGCTTCCTCGATTTCGACGCCATCCAGCCGGGCGACCGGGCCGTCATCCGCAAGCGTTTCACGGAGGAGGACGTGGCCGCGTTCGCCTCGCTTTCGGGAGACTACAACCCGCTGCACATGGAAGTCCGAGTTCGCCCGCCGGACGCATCTGGGCCGGCGCGTGGTGCACGGGATGCTGGTGGCCAGCTATGTTTCGACCCTGGTGGGCATGCAGCTTCCCGGGGCGGGCGCGTTGTGGATGCAGCAGAGCTTCCGCTGGCGCCAGCCGGTGTACGTGGGCGACAGCCTCGAAATCGCGCTCGAGGTGACGCAAAAATCGCCCGGTTCGCGCATTCTTTCGATCAAGATCCTTGCCATGAATCAAAGTGGAGCGACCGTAATGGATGGGGAGGGCACGGTTTCCGTCCCGGAAGTGCGGCGGACGCAGGCGCCCGCCGCCATGGAAGAGAGGGTGGCGTTCGTCAGCGGGGGCTCGCGCGGCATCGGCGCGGCGGTGGCGCAGGCGCTGGCCCGCGCCGGCGCATCCGTGGTGGTCAATTACCATCGCAACGCCACGGCGGCCGAGGAAGTATGCCACTCCATCGCCGGCGCCGGCGGCGCGGCCATCCCCGCCCGCGGCGATGTCACCCAGGCGGAAGCCGTGGCCGGGGCCGTCGCCCTGGCGCGCGAGGCCTTCGGCAAGCCCGCCGATATCCTGGTCCACTGCGCCGGCGGCGCCGTCACCCTCCGCCCCTTCATGGAAACCAGTTGGGAGGACGTGCAGCAGATGCTGGATGTGCAGCTCAAGGGCGCGTTCCACTGCGCCCAGGCGGTGGCGCCGGGAATGGTGGAGCGCAAGTCCGGCTGCATCGTGAATATCGGCTCCATTCTGACCTGGCAGGCGCCGCCGGCGCAGTGGAGCGCGTTCCTCATGGCCAAGGCGGCGCTCAAGGCTTTCACCCAGGCGCTGGCGGCCGAGCTCGGACCCTCCGGCATCCGCGTCAACATGATTTCGCCGGGCGCCACCGAAGCCGGCTCCGCCACCCTGGCCTCCGAGCGCCTGCGCAAATTGCAGGCCATGCAGACGCCGCTGCGGCGGCTGGCCCTGCCGGAGGATATCGCGCAGACCGCCGTGTTCCTGTGCAGCGACGCCAGCCGTTTCATTACCGGCGCCGATCTCCCGGTTTGCGGGGGCGCGGCCATGTGAGAAGGCGAAGGGATCGGGGGCAGGGATCAGGGATCGGGGACGCGGGCGCTTCCGTTTCACGGCCGGTCCCCGGTGCCCCTGACGGCATCTATGAACCCGGCGCGGACATGTGAAGGAGAGGCATTTGAGACAGCGTGTCTCAACGGTTTTGTTTAGATTCAGTAACTTACAAGGGCGGTTGAGACAGCGTGTCTCGACCGCGGAGGGCGCCTGACGGCATCCGGAAGGCACACCGCGCGCGAGCGGCGCGACCCGGAGGGCCGCGCGTCCCTGATCCCAGATCCCTGATCCCAATCCCCGACCCCACACTTATGAGCCCTGACCGCGAGCAGCTCCGCCAACAAATCGACCTCGATCTCGAAGCCGGCCGCTTCGCCGCCGCCCAGGCCGGACTGGAGCGGCTGTGGAGCGCGCATCCTTCGGCGGCGCTGGCGGGATACGTTTCCAGCCGCTACGAACGCCTGCGCGGCCATGCCGGCTTCCGCCCGTGCCGCGTGGCCGTGCTGCGCTCCTTCACCGTGGAACCGGTATTGCCGCTGCTGCGCGCGGAGGCCTGGACGCGCCGGCTGGATGTGACGGTGCAGGCCGGCGGATTCAACGCCTGCGCGCAGGAACTGCTCGACCCCGGAAGCTGGCTCTACTCCTTTGCCCCGGACGCGGTGTTTCTGGCGGTGGGCACGCAGGATGCCGCCCCCGCGCTTTGGGACGGTTTCGCCGACCATACGGCGGCTGAAATGCGCGGCGTGGTGGAACGGGTGCTGGAGGATTTTCGCGCCTGGACGGGCGCGTTCCGCTCGCGCAGCCAGGCGGACCTGGTGGTGCATACGCTCGAAACGCCGGCCTGTCCGGCCCGCGGCATCCTGGACGCGCAGGGCGGCTGCGGGCAGGCGGACTTCATTTACGAGATCAACCGCGGCCTGCGCCGCATGGCCGCCGAAACCAGCGGCGTGCACGTGCTGGATTACGACGCCCTGGTGGCGGCGGGCGGCCGCGCGCGCTGGCGGGATGAGCAGCGCTGGGCCTCCGTCAAGCTTCCCCTGCGCGCCGAAGGCATGCTGGCGCTGGCGGGCGAGTGGGTGCGGTATCTCTGCCCCATCGCGGGGCGCGTGGCCAAGGTGCTGGTCACGGACCTGGACAACACGCTGTGGGGCGGGGTGGCCGGCGAGGACGGCCCCAGCGCCGTTGAGGTGAACCGCGACCACTCCGGCATCGCGTGGTGGAACGTGCAGCGGGCTTTGCTCGACGTGAAGCGGCGGGGCATCCTGCTGGCCATCGCCAGCAAGAACAACCGGCAGGACGCGATGGAAGTGTTTCGCCTGCACCCCGAAATGCCCCTGCGCCGGGAGGATTTCACGGCCGAGCGCATCAACTGGCAGGACAAGGCCGCCGGCCTGCGCGAAATTGCCGCCGAGCTGAACCTGGGCCTGGAGAGCCTGGCGTTTCTGGACGACAACCCGGCCGAGCGGGAACTGGTGCGGCGGGAACTGCCGGAGGTGACGGTGATCGATCTCCCCGATAACCCGCTGGGTTTCGCGGATGCCATCCGGCAATGCCCGGTGCTGGAGCGGCTCAGCCTGTCCGCCGAGGATGCGGACCGCGGCCGTTATTATGCCGAGCAGCGGGAGCGCGCCGCGGCCCTGGCCGGGGCCGCCAACCTGGAAGACTATTACCGCTCCCTAAAGCAGGGGGTGGAGATTGCGCCGGTGGACGCCGCCACGGTGGCCCGCGCCGCCCAGCTCACGCAGAAAACCAACCAGTTTAATCTCACGACGCGGCGCTACAGCGAGCAGCGCATCGCGGCGCTGGCGGAAACCGCCGGCCGGCATGTCTACACCGTGCGCGTGGTGGACCGGTTCGGCGACAACGGGCTGGTGGGCGTGATGATCACCGAAACGGCCGGCGAGACGTGTGAAATCGAAGCGTTCCTGTTGAGCTGCCGGGTCATCAGCCGGACGGTGGAGACCGCCATGCTTTCCTTCCTGGCGGCGGAGAGCCGGGCGCGCGGACTGACGGCGCTGCGCGGATGGTTTCTGCCCACGGCCAAGAACGCGCCCGCCGCGGATTGCTACCGGCGGCATGGATTCCAGCTCCTGTCCGAAACCGAAGGCGGGAGCTGTTGGGCACTGGATTTGACGCGGGCGGACGTGGCTTGCCCGGAGTGGATCGCCATGAAGACGATTCACAGCCCGGAAGCGGCGGCCCTCCCGGCGGCGGCCGCCATTCCGGCTCCCGCGGAACGCGTGGAAAGGGCTTAGCCTAGGTGAATACTCCGTATCTGAACCGCATTCGCGGCATTTTTTCCGATATTTTCCAGGTGCCTCTGGAGGAAGTGACGGCGCAATCTTCGCCGGACACGATCCCCAACTGGGATTCGCTCCAGCATCTGAACCTGGTGCTGGCGCTGGAGCAGGAGTTCCATACCCAGTTCACGCCGGAGGAGATCGAACAACTGCTCTCGGTGGAACTGGTGGCGGCGCTCCTGGATGAAAAGCGGGTTGTCACGGAGGTGTCTTAGATGGGATTGGAATTCCGTTTTGCGCGACCCGGCGAGTATCCGGAAATCAGCCGTTTTCTCGACCAGTACTGGGCGGCGAATCACGTCTACTGCCGCATGCCCGAGCTGTTCGAATGGACGTTTCGCCGCCCCGGGCAGTGGGCGGCCGAAAGCTACAGCTTCGTGGTGGCGGAAGACAAGGGCGAACTGGCCGGCATCCTGGGGGGCATTCCGTTCCGCTTCAACCAGTTTGGACGTTCGTCCTCAGGGCATGTGGATCGTCAATTACGTGATCCGGCCCGATCACCGCAAAGGTACGACGGCACTGCAACTGCTCAGCCAGTTTCGCAAGCCGGAGTTCAATCCGGTGATCGCCTTCGGCATCAATCCCGCCACCTCGGCCATCTACCGCGTACTGCGCGGGCGGGTGCTGGATGAAATTCCGCGCCATTTCCTGGTGCTGCCGGAAGCGCGGGAGCGGGCGGCGCGCCTGTTCGAGGCCGCCAACCCGGCGTGGGCGGGAGATCCGGCCCGCGGGGTGGCGGAGACGTTCACCCTGGCTCGCCACCTGGAGGCGTGCCCGGCGGATCAAGTGATTCCGCGGAGCTGGGACGCGTGCGAATGGCCCGCCCTTGCCGCGCGCACCATCGGCGCGGCCCGCGACACCGCTTATCTCCTCTGGCGCTACCGCCAGCACCCGGTGTTCGAGTATCGTTTTCTGGCGGTGCGGGACGGCTCCATGACGGGCCTAGCGGTGTGGCGGCTGGAGACCATCCGGCGGCAAACCCCGGAGGGGCGCGAGGATTTCGACCGTATCGGGCGCCTGCTGGAGTTTCTGCCGGTCTCGCCCGGCAACGCCGAAGCGCTGTTTTCCGCGTTCACCGGCGCCCTGCGTGAGAACGACGCCATGGGGGCGGATTTCTACGGCTATCACGGCGAGACGCGCTGCTGGCTGCGACAGCTCGGGTTCCGGGAGACGGCCCAGCATCCGGAAGGCCGCGCCATTCCTTCGCGCTTCCAGCCCCTCGATGCCAAAGGCGGCGCTATCCTCAGCGCCATGTTTGTGGAGTCCGAGCTGCCTCCATGCGCGGATTCGACCGACTGTCCCTGGTACTGGACTAAGTCCGACTCCGATCAAGACCGGCCCAACTAAGGGACCAACCAAGGAGTAGACCCATGCAATCGGAACATATTCTTCGGGTGGCGATGTATCACTACGTGCGGGACCTGCCGAACACCCGCTACCCCCGGCTGAAAGGAATGCTGCTCGACGATTTCCGCGAGCAGGTGGGGGAACTTTCCAGGCAGTTCGAGATGGCCAGCCTGGAATCGGCGGTGGATTTTCTCAGCGGAGAATACCGGCCGCGCCGCGATCTGTGCCTGCTCACCTTCGACGACGGGCTGAAGGAACACTATCGCGACGTGCTCCCGATCCTGTCGGAACGCCATATCCGGGGGGTATTTTTCCTCATCACCTCGGCGCTCGAGGAGCACAAGGTGGCCGCCGTCCACATGAACCATTTTCTGATGGCGGCGCTCGAATTCGAAGAATTCAGCAACCTGTTCTTCAGGAAAGCGGTGGAGCTGAGCGCGGATGAGTTCGAGGTGCCCAACGTGGATCCCGAAAAAGCGGCGCGCACCTACACCTGGGACACGCCGGAGGTGGCGCGCTTCAAGTACATGCTGAACTTCGGGATGGATGCCGGCCTGCGCGACCGCGCCTTGCGCGAGCTGTTCACCGCCCACATCGCCGAGGAAGCGGCGTTCGCCCAGGAGCTGTACCTGAGCTGGGACGAGGCGCGGCAGATGCAGCGGGCGGGCATGGCGATGGGCGGCCACACGCACATGCACCAGGCGCTCGCCGGCCTGGCGCCGCGTGAGCTGGCGTGGGACCTGGAGACGTGCGCGCGGCTGCTGCGCCAGAAGCTGCTGGCGCAGGCGATGTGGTCGTTCTCGTATCCGTTCGGGAAGAAAGACTCCTTCCATATCCGGGCGGTGCGCAAGCTGCAGCAGTTGGGATTTCGCTGCGCGTTTTCCACCGAGGTGGGCGACAACCGCCGCGGCACGGACCCCTTCCTGATCGGACGCACGGATTGCAAGAAGGCGCTGGTGTCGCGGGCGGGAGCCGGGGAATAGCGGCCTGCGCAGGAAGCGCGCTACGGGCGGTTGGGCACAGGTCACTGAAATCATGCAACGTCGAAAAGTTTGTGTCGTTCTTGTCGACCGCGCCAATTACGGGCGCTTGAAGCCGGTGATGCGCGCCATCACGGAGCATCCGGAAATCCAGATGCAAGTGGTGGCGGCCGGAACCATGGTGCTGGGGCGCTTCGGACGGCCGGTGGACGTGGTGCGCGGCGACGGCTTCGGGGTGGACAGCGAAATCTACATCGAGCTGGAAGGCTCGACGCCGGCCACCATGGCCAAATCGGTGGGCTTCGGGGTGGTGGAGTTCGCCGGCGAATTTCAGCGCCTGCAAGCCGGACCTGGTGCTGCTGATCGGCGACCGCTACGAAGCCCTGGCGGCGGCGGTGGCGGCCGCCTACATGAACATCTGCATCGTGCACGTGCAGGGCGGGGAAGTGTCGGGGTCGATTGACGAGAGCGCCCGCCACGCCATCACCAAGTTCTCGCATTTCCATTTCCCGAGCACGCGGCGCGCGGCCGAGTACCTGCTGCGCATGGGCGAAAACCCGGCCTCGATTCTGGGCATCGGGTGCCCTTCAAGCGACATCGCGCGGGAGCTGGACGCGGTGCTGGCGCCGGAGGCGATCAACGGCGCCGGCAGCGGTGCGTTCATCGATCCGGAAGCGCCGTTTCAGCTGGTAATTTTTCACCCGACCACCACCGAGTACGGCGGCGAGCAGGCGCAGATGCGCGAGCTGCTGCTGGCGCTCGAAACGATTCAACTGCCCACGGTGCTGCTATGGCCGAACATCGATGCCGGCTCCGACCATATCAGCAAAGCCATTCGCATTTTCCGCGACCAGGAGGCGCCGGGATGGCTGCGCACGCTCACCAACCTGAAGCCGGACGTGTATCTGAAGGTGCTGCGGGCGGCGGCGTGCGCGGTGGGCAATTCGAGCAGCTTCGTGCGCGACGCCAGCTATTTCGGCACGCCGGTGGTGCTGGTGGGGGACCGGCAGGAAGGGCGGGAAAGCGACGTGCACGTGGTGCGGACGGTGGCGGAAACGGGGGCGATCGTCGAAGCCGTCCGGCGCCAGCTGCGCCACGGCCGGTATGCGCCGAGCACGTTGTACGGCGACGGCAACGTGGCCGCCCGCATCGCCGAGTCGCTGCGGTGGATCGTCCCCTACCGGCAGAAGCGGCTGCATTACATTCACGACGGAACGGAAAGGGAAGCGGCGTATGCGGGTGCTGGGAATCATCACGGCGCGGGGCGGGTCCAAGGGAATTCCGCAGAAGAATATCGCGCCGTTGATGGGCAGGCCGCTGCTGGCTTACACGGCTGAAACGGCGCGTCGGGCGCGGCGGCTGGAGCGGATTATGCTTTCCACCGACGACGCGGAGATCGCGGCGGCGGGCTGCGCCTGCGGCATCGAGGTGCCGTTTCTCCGCCCGCGGGAACTGGCGGGAGACGGCACGCCGACGGTGCCGGTGCTGCAGGATGCCGTGCGCCGGCTCGAGAGCGCGGGTGGAGCTTACGACGCGGTTTTTCTGCTGCAGCCCACCAACCCGCTGCGCACGGTGGAGGATATCGACGGCGCCATCGGCCTGCTGGAGAGCACCGGGGCCGATTCGGTGATTTCATTCACGGATGCCGGCGAGCGCCATCCGGCGCGGATGAAGTTCATCGACGGCGCCGGGCGGGTGAACGATCCGCCGTTCGCGGAGGCGTTCGAGGGCATGCCGCGCCAGCAGCTTCCCAAGCTGTACCTGCGGGACGGCTCGGTGTACCTGACGCGGCGGGATGTGCTGATGGAACAGAGCTCGCTCAAGGGCCGCGACTGCCGCGCCTGGATCATCCCCGAAGAGCGGGCGTGGAATATCGATTCGCCCTTCGATTTATTTATTGTCGAGCAGATGATGCGGTACCGCGCCGCGAGGGCAGCGATGTGATTTCACCGCTGAGACGCCGAGACGCCGGGGAAGCTATGAAGCGCAGACGAATTCTGATTGCGGAGTCGCAGGATTTTTCGGCCGCGGCGTGCCGCTTGCTGGCGGAGGCGGGGGATGTGGAGCTGGCGGATCTGGACCGCGCCGGGCTGGAGGCCGGAATCGGGGAGGCGCAGGTGCTGTGGGTGCGGCTGCGCCACTTCATCGACGCGGGGCTTTTGGAGCGCGCGCCGGAGCTGGAAATGATCGCGACCCCCACCACCGGGCTGACGCATATCGACCTGGAGGCGGCGGAGCGCCGGGGCGTCCGCGTGGTGTCTCTGCGGGGGGAGACGGAATTTCTGAACGGCGTGCGCGCCACCGCGGAACACACCATGGCGCTGATGCTGGCGCTGCTGCGCCACCTGCCCGCTGCCGTCGCGCACGTGCAGGCGGGCGGGTGGGACCGGCAGCTGTTTCGCGGCACGGAGATCTACAACAAAACGATCGGGGTGGTGGGATACGGGCGGCTGGGGCGGATTGTGGCGCGCTACCTGCGGGCCTTCGATGCCCGCGTGCTGGCGGCCGACCCGAACGTCACCTTCGTGGAGCCGGGCGTGGAGCTGGCGCCGCTCGAGACGCTGCTGCGCGAATCGGAGGTGGTTACGCTGCACGTGAACCTGACGGAGCGGACGAGCGGCTTTTTCGGGCGCCGAGAGTTCGAACAGATGAAGCGCGGCAGCTACTTCGTCAACACGGCGCGCGGCGAACTGGTGGACGAAGACGCGCTGCTGGGCGCCCTGCGCTCGGGACGGCTGGAGGCGGCGGCGGTGGACGTGGTGGCGAACGAGCACGGACCGGCAACCCGGCTGACCGGCGTCCCCAACCTGCTGATCACCCCGCACATCGGCGGCTGCACGCGGGAATCCATGCAGAAGACCGAAGAATTTCTGGCGCGCAAAGTGGTGGGCCAACTGGTGGCGGAGCCTGCCTGCGCGCGGGGTTGAGAGGCGGCGCGCGGCCAACGGCTCGCAGGTAGACCCCGCGGCGCAAGCTCCCGAATGCCGGCTTGGAAGGCGGCGCTACGAAAAACATTCTACCGATATGATGAAGCCCCCAATCGCAATTCTGATTGCAGACGGCATCAGCGTACGAAACTTTATTCTGGGCAAGTTCCTGAACGAGATGGCCGGCCGCTTCCGGCCGCACGTGTTCCACAATATTCCGGAAGCGCTGCTTCCGCGCTATCAGGCCGGGGTGGCGGAGGACGTGGAGTGGCATGGCCTGGTGCCGTACGAGGGCAGGCGGCTCGAGACGGTGCTGAAATCCACGCTGGAGTACGCGCACATGTACCACGCCAACACGCATGCCATGCGGCGGGCGTTTGCGCGGCCGGTGCGGGGGAGCGCCAGGGCGCGGCTGCTGGTGCGCTCGTCGCGGCTGCTGGGAAGGGCGGGCGCGGTTTTGGGCGGCATGCAGGCGCTGGAGGATCTGCACTGCCGTACGGTGGCAACCGCCGCCGCCACCGGCCGCTACCGCGAGATTCTGGGCCGCATCCGGCCGGAAATCCTGTTCTGCTCCAGCCAGCGGCCGGGGCTGGTGCTGCCGGCGGTGCTGGCGGCGCGGGAGATGGGGATCCCCTCGGCGGCGTTCGTGTTCAGCTGGGACCACCTGACCACCAAGGGCCGCATTGCCGCTCCTTTCGACCATTACCTGGTCTGGAGCGAGCATATGGGAAAGGAGCTGACGCATTATTATCCGCAGGTTTCGCGGGACTGCATTCATATTGTCGGCACGCCGCAGTTCGATCCGTATGCGGACGCCGGCCTGCTATGGCCGCGCCAGGAGTTCTGCCGCCGCATCGGCGCGGACCGCGGGCGCAAGCTGGTCTGCTATTCCGGCGGCGACACGGCGACCTGCCCGGAAGACCCGCTGCACCTGGAAGCCCTGATCCGGCACGTACGTTCCGGGCGCATCCGCGGGAATCCGGAAGTGCTGCTGCGGGAGGTGCCGGTGGACAGCGGCGCGCGCTACGAGGACGTGTGCCGTCGCTATCCGGAAATCAAGCACCTGCGGCCGCAATGGATTCACGTCGAGCCCGGCAACTGGACGCGCGTGCTGCCGACAGCCGAAGACGTGCAGTTTCTGGCCAACCTTACGCACCACGCGGATGTGAACGTGAACCTGGGCTCGACCATGACGCTCGATTTCGGACTGCACGACCGGCCGGTGGTGAACGTGGCGTTCGATTGCGCCGACCCGCCGATTTTCGGAATGCCGGTTTGGGACTACTACTACAGCTACGAACATCTTCGCCCGATTGTGGAACTGGGCGCATCGCGGATTGCGCGGACGCGGGAACAGCTGGCCGACCAGGTGAACGCCTATCTGGAGAATCCCGCACTGGACCGGCACGGGCGGCGGCGGCTGGCGGAGTTGCAGGTCGGGGTACCGCCAGGGGAATCGAGCCGGCGCATCGTGGAAACGCTGGACCGGATTCGTACGAACCAGGGCCAAACTTTGCCGACCCATGCGACCTGCTGTTGATCCGGTATACAAAGTGATGCGGCGCGTGGGCGCCACGGCGCCGCCCGGCGAATTTAAGGCGGCGCTGGCGAAGGCGTGGAAGGCGGCGCAATCGGTTTCCGACGAGGAGGTCCGGAAACGGTTCGGCACGACGCGCGGGTATCGGGACTTTTGCGTGCTGTTGCGCGAGTGCGCGCTGCAACAAGGGGCCCGAATTCTGGCGATCGGCACCGGAGGAGGGATGGGAGGCCGGCGGGCGGTGTATGCCGCTTCCGTAATTCGCGAGCAATATGCCGGTGCGGCGGTGGAGGAGCTGAATTTGGGTGACAGCGCGCCGCTGACGAACGGCCCGGTACCGGCGGAGCGGCGGTTCGACCTGGTGGTGACCCACTCGTTTCTGCACTATGTGCCGGAGTTCCACCCGGTGTGCGAGTGGGTTTGCGAGTCGGTGAAGCCGGGCGGCGGCTACTTGATGGCTAACGAGCCCAACGTGCGGTTCTGGCGTAACGAGGAGTGCGTGCGGGAAATGGAGCGGGTGGGAGCGGCCGAGAGCCGGCGGGACCGCCTCTGGAAACTGGCGAATCCCGGGTCCTACCTGGCCAAGGCGCGGCAGGTACTAGAGGGGCGGCCCAGCCGCGACGAGTTCGCGGAGGCGAGCCGGCTGCTGCGGGAATGGATGCACCTGCGCGCGGACCTGACGGTTGAGGAAATCCTGGCCATCGTGGAGCCGCATCGCGGCGGGCTGAGCTGGGCCGAGCTGGCAGCCGGGCCGCTCTCCGGAATGCGCCTGGAAAATGTGCGCACTTCCGGTTATGTGAGGCGCGACAACCCGGCGCGCGTGCCGGCGCGGTGGCGGGAAGCGGACGGAAGCCTGGCGTCGCGGTACCCGCTGGACGGGTGCAGCTTTTCGGCCTTGTGGCGCAAGCCATGAAACTGTGTTTCGTGTGCTCGGAATATCCGCCGGCGCGGCACGGCGGCATCGGGTCGGTGACGCAGGTGCTGGGGCGGGTGCTGGCCGCCCGCGGCCACGAGGTGCGCACGATCGGAGTATACGGCGCGATGGAAGGGCTGGCGCCGAGGGAACGCGATGGCGGCGTGGAGGTATGGCGGATGGCCATGCCGGGCGGGCGATTCGGCTGGACGCGCGGGCGGAGGAAGCTGTTTCAAGTGCTGGCGCGGTGGGTGGAGCGGGGAGAAATCGATTTGATCGAAGTACCGGATTGGGAGGGCTACGCGGCCGGGTGGCCGGCGCTCGGCGCGCCGGTGGTGACGCGGCTGCACGGGTCCTCCACCTATTTCGCGCGGGAGATGCGGGCGCCGCTCGACTGGCCGACGTACTGCCTGGAAGCGGCATCGTTCCACCGCGCGGACGCCTGCTGCTCGACCAGCGCTTATACGGCGGCGCGAACCGAGCGGATCTTCGGCGGCCCGCGCAGGCGGGTGGACGTGCTGTTCAACCCGGTGGATCTGCCGCCCCGGAACGATGTTCCCCGCGACGGCAACCGGGTGGTGTTCGCGGGAACGTTGACCGCCAAGAAAGGCGTGGAGCCGCTGATCCGGGCCTGGCCGGCGGTGGTGGCGGCGCGGCCGGCGGCGGAGCTGCACCTGTTCGGCAAGGACGAAGGCATGCGCGAATTCCTGGCCACGCTGCTGCCGGGGGATTGCCGCGAGAGCGTGCATTTCCACGGCTACGTGGCCCGGGAGCGCGTGCTGGCGGAGTTTGGAACGTGCCGGCTGGCGGTGTTTCCCTCGTTCGCGGAAGCCTTCAGCATGGTTCCGCTGGAAGCGATGGCGCGCGGCTGCCCTGTGATCTATTCGCGGCGGTCGAGCGGACCGGAGCTGATCGACCACGGGAGGAACGGGCTGCTGGTCGATCCGGACCGGCCGGAGGAGATTACGGAAGCGATGGTTTCCCTGCTGCGGGACGGGGCGGCCTGCGCCCGGCTGGGAGCGGCGGGACGGGAAACCGTAGCGCAACGATTCGCCAGCGGAATTCTGGCGGGACGCAACGAGGAATTCTATGCACGCTCGATCGCACGCCACGCGTGAGCCGCTGATGGTCCGCCGTACCCACATGACGGCGCTCCCCGGATGGCGGGTAGCGGCCGGCGAGCGCGAGGCGCGCCCGGAAAACGCAAGCCTGCTGGAAAACTGCTCGCTGGTGATTGCCACGTACGACCGGCGGGCGGAGCTGATGCGCCTGCTGCGGGCGCTGCCGGCGATTGCGGATCCGCCGGCGGAGGTGGTGATCGTGGATGGCCACCCGGACGCGGAATTCAGCCGGCAGCTACGGCGTTGGGCCAAATCTGAAGCCCCGCCGTTCGACTGCGTCTACGTGGAAAGCCCGCCCGGGCTGACGCGGCAGCGCAACGTGGGAGTGGACATCAGCACGCGGGGGTACGTTTTCTTCCTGGACGACGATGCGGTGCCGCTCTCCGGCTATTTCCGGGAAACGGCGCGAGTTTTCGAGAACGACCGATTCAAGCGGATCGGCGGCATCGCCGGGTGCCCGATGAACGAAGTGGGACGGCCGCTGGTGGGGCGGTGGCGGCTGCGGGTGGCGTTGGGGATCGTGCCGCGCCTGGATCCGATGAGCTACTATCCGACCGGGACCAGCGTGCCGCACAGCCTGCTGCAGCCGTTTTCGGGAGTGCGGCGGATCGACGTGATGCCCGGCTGCGGCTTCACGCTGCGGCGCGAAGTGTTCGACACCGAGCGGTTCTCCTGCTTCTTTCAGGGCTACTCGCAGGGGGAAGACATGGAGATGTCGCTGCGGGTGGGGCGGCGGTGGGAGGTGGTGTGCTGCGGCGACGCACGCCTGCTGCACCTGGCGGCGAAGCATGGGCGGCCGGTGTCTTACACGCGGGGCCGCATGGACCTGCGCAACCGTTATTTCATCTGGAGGCGGTACACGCCGCGGCCGGGAGCGGGCCTGATCGCGCGGTTCTGGCTGGATGTGGCCCTGGTGGCGGCGATGGACGCCGCCTGGTTCTGCAGCCGGCCGTGGAAGCCGGACCCGCTCGGCCATGCGGCGGGACTGCTGGTGGAAGGACTGCGGTCGCTGGTGCGGCCGCCGGGATTCGAAGAGCCGCCAGCGCGCAGGGAGTACATGCCGGCGGCGGGTGAAACGACACACGGGTGAACTGCCCCGGAGCGGCCGGCAAGGCCGCTTGCGGGGGGCAGTCTTGCGTGCCGGCGGCCCTTGTCCGGCGACGGGGTATCTTCCTCCGAGTGCCTCGTCATACCAGCCGAGGGCCGCCGGCTCCCAAACGTATGCGATTGCTGATCGTCTCTCACGTGGTGCATTACCGGCGCGGCGGCCGGCTGTACGCGTACGGGCCGTATGCGCGGGAAATCGAGCAGTGGGCGGACCTGTTCGAAGAAATCGAAATCGCGTCGCCGTGCCGCGACGAAGCGCCGCCGGGCGATTGCTGGCCGCTCGAACGGGCCAACATCCGGATGGCGCCGCAGAAGGAGGCGGGGGGCGCAAGCCTGGGGGCGAAGCTGAAGCTGACGGCGTCGGTTCCGGCGATGGCGCTGGGGCTGGCGCGGGCGATGCGGCGCGCGGACGCGATTCACGTGCGCTGCCCGGGCAACCTGGGGTTGATGGGGGCGGCGATGGCGCCGCTATTCAGCCGGCGGCTGGTGGCGAAGTACGCGGCGCAGTGGAACCGCGTGGCGGGAGAGCCCTGGTCGGTGCGGCTGCAGCGGGCCATCCTGCGCTCGCGGTGGTGGAAGGGACCGGTGACGGTCTACGGCGCGTGGCCGGGAAGCCCGCGGCACGTGATTCCGTTCTTCACCTCGCTGCTGACGGCGGAACAGTTGGAGCGGGCCAGGATGGCGGCGCGGCGCGAGCGGCGCGGGCCGGGGCTGCGGGTGCTGTATACGGGGCGGCTTTCGAAATCGAAGAACGTGGACGTGCTGCTGCGGGCGGCGGCGCGGGCGCGGGCGGCCGGGCAGGACGTGGCGGTGACGGTGGTAGGCGAAGGGCCGGAGCGCGGCGCGCTGGAGGAGCTGGCGGGCCGGCTGGGAATGGCGCCGCACACGAAGTTCACCGGCGGGCTGCCGTTCGAGGGCGTGCTGGCGCAGTTGGAAGCGGCCGACGCGCTGGCGCTGGCATCGGAGACGGAAGGCTGGCCGAAATCGATTGCGGAGGGGATGGCATTCGGGCTGGCGTGCATCGGGTCGAATATCGGGATCGTGCCGCAGATGCTGGGGGAAGGGCGCGGATTGACCGTGCCGCCGCGGGACGAAGAGGCGCTGACGGCGGCGCTGATGAAAATTGCGGTTTCGCCGGACCGGCTGGAGCCGATGCGCCGGGCCGCGGCGGAATGGGGGCAGCGGTATTCGCTCGAAGGGTTGAAAGAGGCGCTGCGGGCGTTGCTGGCGGAATGGTGGCGCGCAGAGGATGCGGATGGTCGCGGGTTCACGGCTTCTTCACAGGCAGGCCGGCGACGCCCCGCGACTACGGGTGTGGGGCGACAGGAGTGAAATGGCGGCGGAACCGGTCGGCGTGATGCACGTGATCGACGCGCTGGCGATGGGCGGCGCGGAGCGGGTGGCGGTGAACCTGGCCAACCTGCTGCCGTGCGAGCGCTACCGGGCGCACCTGTGCACGACGCGCGCGGAGGGTCCGCTGAGCGAGGCGGTAGCGCCGCACGTGATGCGCCTTTCGCTGGAGCGGCGGGGCAGGGTGGACGCGGGCGCGCTGCGGCGATTCGCACGGTATGTGAAGGAGCGGCGCATCCGCATCGTGCACGCGCATGCGTCGGCGCTGTTCTTCGCGAGGCTGGGGGTGGCGCTGGGGCGGGAAGGCGCGCTGATCTGGCACGACCACTACGGGCGCGCGGATTTCGGCGACCGGCCGGCGTGGCTGTATAGAATGGCCACGCGCGGCGCTGCCGGTGTGATCGCGGTGAACCAGACGCTGGCGGCGTGGTGCCGCGAACGGCTGCGGCTGCCGGAAAAACGCGTGTGGTACGTGCCGAATTTCGTGGCGGAGGCGGGGCCGGCAGGCGAACGCGCCTGCCCCACATCGGGCCCCGCGTTGCCGGGGGAGCCGGGCAAACGGATGGTGTGCGTGGCCAATTTCCGGCCGCAAAAAGACCACCCCAACCTGTTGCAAGCCATGGCGCTGGTGGCGCGGCAGGCGCCGGGCGCGCACCTGCTGCTGGTAGGCGAGGCGGGCGACGGCGCTTATGCCGCGTCGCTGCGCGCGCAGATCAGCGAGCTGGGCCTGGAGGGCGCGGTGACCTGGCTGGGGCCGCGGACGGACGTGGCGGCGATTCTGCGCGGCTGCGATATCGGGGTGCTGGGCTCGGCTTCCGAAGGGCTGCCGCTGGCCCTGCTGGAATACGGCAAAGCGGGGCTGGCGGCGGTGGCCACCGGAGCGGGGCAGTGCGCGGAGGTGCTGGATCACGGGCGCGCCGGGATGCTGGTGCCGCCGCGCGCGCCGGAGGCCCTGGGCCGGGCGATGGTGCAACTGCTGTGCGACGGGCGGAAGCGGATGGAATTCGCGGCGCGGTTTCACGACCGGGTGGAAGAGCATTACAGCCCGCGGCGGGTTCTGGGGCAGATTTGCGATATCTACGAAAGCGTGTTGCGGGAGAGCCGATGAGGGTTTTGCTGATCGGCAATTTTCTTTCCGCGTCGGTGGGAAACCGCGGGGTGTGCGAGGACCTGGCGGAGCGGCTGCGGGGGGCGGGATGGAATGTGCTGACGGCATCGTCGCGGCGGGGACGGGCGGCGCGGCTGGCGGACATGCTGGCCACCATCTGGAGCCGGCGGCGGGAATACGACGCGGCGCACCTGGACGTTTACAGCGGGCCGGCGTTCGTGTGGGCCGAAGCCGCGGCGTGGGCGCTACGGCGGGCGGGCAAACCGTATGCGCTGACGCTGCACGGAGGCGCGCTGCCGCAATTCGCGCGGCGCTGGCCGCGGCGGACGGGGCTGCTGCTGGGCGGGGCGGCGGCGGTGACCGCGCCCTCGGGATACCTGGCCGAGCACCTGCGCCCGTATCGCGCCGACCTGCGCCTGATCCCGAACGCGGTGGACGTGGCGCTCTACCGCTACCGGCAGCGGACGCGGCCGGCGCCGCGGCTGGTGTGGGTGCGGGCTTTCCATGAAATCTACGATCCGGCGCTGGCCATCCGCGCGCTGGCGCTGGTGCGGAAGCATTGGGACGCGACGCTCGAAATGATTGGGCCGGACAAGCGTGACGGCAGCCTGGAACGGGCCCGGGCGGCGGCAGCGGAGCTGGGAGTCAGCCGCTTCGTGGAGTTCGCCGGAAGGGTGCCGAAGGCCGCGGTGCCGGAGCGGATCGACCGCGGCGACATTTTTCTGAACACGACCACCATCGACAATACACCGGTATCGGTGCTGGAAGCGATGGCATGCGGCGCCTGCATCGTGAGCACGCGAGTGGGCGGCATCCCCTACCTGGTGCGCGACGGAGAGGAAGGGCTGCTGGTGGAGCCGCGGGATGCGCGCGGCATGGCGGAAGCTATCGAGCGCATTTTGGGCGATGCCGCGCTGGCGGCGCGGCTCTCCGGGGCGGCGCGGGCGAAAGCCGAATCGTTCGACTGGTCCGCCATTTTGCCGCAGTGGCGGGAGGTGCTGGGATCCCTGGCCGGCAGGCCGACGCAGGAAGGCCGGCGGGAATTGCAGGGGATCGCAGCCGGTGAACGGCGATAGGCACGTGGGCGGTGTCGGACGGCAATATGAAACTCGCGATCTCGTTCGATTACGATTCGCCGGAAGGGTTCCGGCGCTCGTTCAGGATGCAGCGGATGAGCCCGGACGCGGACCAGCGCGGGACGGATCTGCTGCTGGACGTGTTGAGCAGGCACGGGGTGCGGGCCACGTTCGGCGTGGTGGGGCGCGCCGCGCTGGAGGGGCCGCCGCCGGAGCATTGCGCGGCGCAGATCCGGGAGATTCACGCGGCCGGGCACGAAGTGGCGTCGCACTCCATGCACCACCTGTTTCTGCCGCCGCTGGGGCGCGATGAACTGTTCGAGGAAGCGGCCGCCAGCCGGCGGGCGCTCGAAGACTGCATTGGCGCCACGGTGCGCGGCTTCATTCCGCCGTTCAACCGCCCCATGCATTTTCCGCAGCGGCGCGCGTTCAGCTTCAGCGAAACGCTGGGCCTGCACGGGCGGGGGCGGGGACGGCAGAGCGTGGGCTCGATGCTGCGGGTTCTGGGCGAGGCCGGCTACGGCTGGTCGCGGGTGAGCTTCGAGGACAAGCTGGCGCGGCTGTTGGGCAAATCGAAACCGGAGCAGCCGTTCGTGTACGGCGCGGTGGTGGCGATCCCGCTGCACTGCACCGGATTCGCGGAGGCCGCGAAGGCGCTGGTGCGGCGGCACCTGGATTCCCATATGGTGATCAATCTGTACGGGCACCCGAGCCAGGCGCTGGAAGAGCGGGAGCAGAGCGCCGGGGCGCTGGACCGCTTCCTGAAAACGTTCGGCGGCGAGCGGCGCCAGGGCCGGCTGGAGATTCTGACCATGGCGGAAGTGGAGGAGCACGTGCACAACAACGCGCGCGTGGGAGCGCATGCCAATGTCCGGTGAAGCGATTTCGGTCGGGATAGAGCGCGCGCCAAGTCCCGCGGAAACGATCTCGATTGTGATTCCGTGCCGGAACGAGGCCGGAGCGATCGGGGAGGTGCTCGATTCCATCCTGGCGCAGGAGCTGGACGGATGCAATTGGCAGATCGTGATCGCCGACGGCATGTCGAACGACGGCACGCGCGCGATTCTGGAGCGGTACCGGCGCGCCGAGCCGCGCATCTCGGTGATCGACAATCCGCAGGGCACGGTGCCGGCGGGGTTGAACGCGGCCATCCGGGAAGCGCGGGGAGAGATTATTCTGCGGATGGACGCGCATACTTCGTACGCGCCCGACTACGTGCGGCAGTCCGTGGAAACGCTGCGGGCGACGGGGGCGGCGAACGTGGGAGGGCCGGCGCGCACGCGCCCGGAAGGCTACTGGGGCCGGGCGATCGCGGCGGCGTACCATTCGCCGCTGGCCTGCGGGGGCGCGCGTTTTCACGACCCGGATTATGAAGGCTGGGCGGACACTGTTCCTTACGGCTGCTGGCGCAAGGAGACGCTGCTGGAGGCGGGGCTGTTCGACGAGGCGCTGGTGCGCAACCAGGACGACGAGCTGAACCTGCGGCTGTGGCGGGCGGGCAAGCGCGTGTGGCAATCGCCGGCGATTATTTCGTGGTACCGGCCGAGGGGGTCGGTGCAGCAGCTCTTCCAGCAGTATTTCCAGTACGGATTCTGGAAGGTGGCGGTGATTCGCAAACATCGCCTGCCGGCATCGTGGCGGCACCTGGTGCCGGCGGCGTTTGTGGTGGCGCTGCTGCTGCTGCCGGTGGTGTCCTGGAAATTATGGGCGGCCATGGCGGGCTGCTATCTGGCCGTGTGCGCGGCCGGAGCGGCGCTGGCAGCCGTACGGCACGGGTGGAGCCTGCTGCCGGCCCTGCCGCTGGTTTTTCCGGTGTATCATCTCGCTTACGGCTGCGGATTTCTGGCGGGCCTGGTTCGTGCCGGCCCGCGTCCGATCTTCACCAGGGTCACGCGCTGAATCAACTACGCCGGCCGCCGCCGGTCTTCAACGCCAGGCCCCGATTCGCGCGCGGGACCCAACTACAGTCGCGCCCACCCAACTACGGCGGCGGCCTGACACAAAAGCCCGGCCGCATCGTGACACCGGCGAGGGCAAACGATCGCTGGTTGCACGGTGCGGCCGGGCTTCCTTTTTGAAGCAGGGCAGGGGCTCAAGCCCTTTGTAGCGCGCGATCTTCGGCACGGCTGAAGCCGTGCCCCGATACACAATGTCGCAAGCCCGAGGGCCTGACCGGCCGGCAAACGCTCCCTTACGGTCGCCGCTCTGAAGGCGCATCGGAGCGCGACAGGCTCTTAGTGGTGCCGCTGGGGCGGCAGGGCGGCGGCGGGAGAGCGCGGGTAGGCGTTTCCGGAGAGCAGCACAAAAGCCCCGAACTGGGGCGCGGTGTGGGTAGGAGCGGACGGGACCGTGCCGACCGGCTGCGCTACCTGCAGGCCGGCCATCGGGATAGTTACCGGCGTACCGGCGTAGGTTCCGGAAACGACGGGGGCGGCAAACCAGTTTTCGGCGTCGCGGATCTCAAACGGTTCGCCCGGCTGGATGCCTGAGGAAGCGAGGTTCACGGCCACGGAAGGCTGCAAGCCCCAATTGTAGATGACGATATTGGCCCGGCCCGGTTCGTATAAGTTGGGACGGACGAAGGTCCAGGTGCCGGAGGGGGCGGAGAAATTAAAGGCGCTGCCCGTGTCTAATCCGGCTGTGGCCTGCCACTGGGTCCAATCGACGGTCACATAACCGTTAACACAGGGCCAGACGACTCCCGCGGAAGCCGACGAGGGACAGGACGCAAATGTCCAGAACAGATCGGCCCCGTAGTAAGTGTTATTGCCATAAGAGTAAGTGGCGGGGTTCTGGCTGGAATTGTAAATTAGCCAGGATTGCTGCGAACCCGGGTGCGGCATACATGGTGTTGTTCTGGAAAGCCAGCGTGTTCCAACGCTCCAGGTCGACCGCTTGAAAGCCGCCGATGAAGTAGTTATTAGTGACCACCGCTCCGCCCTCGGCGACGTCCCAGAGGTAGCCGAGCTCATTCTGCCCCTGGTTGAGGCTGGGCGTATCGTAGGTGTAATTGCCGTCGACAACAATGCCATCGGCGCCACCGCTGGCGCCACCGCCGCCGACGGTGAAGTTATCCACCAGAATGCCGTAGAGCAGGCCGGAATTGAAGATGACGTTACCGGCCAAGGTCATGTTCTGGACAAAGGCGGTGGTACTGCCAAAAGCCTGCAGGCCTTCATCGAAGTTATTGAAGCCGATGTTATCGGAGACGGCCAGAACCGAGGGAGCGGTGTTCTGCAGATAGAAGTCATGACCATGGCCGCGGTCGCCCTTGGGTCCGTAGCCGCCGATGTTGTAGAGGATGTTGCCGTAGGCTTCAGCGTTCTTCGCGTCCCAGATGGAAATACCGCCGGAGGTGTCGTGCAGGACGCAGTTGATGAACTTCGTGCCGTCGCCCCAGGCGTCGGCGCCGGCGTGGTTGGACTGCGTGCCATCGGTGGTGCTGGCGCGGTTGGTGTTGTAGCCGGCGAACTCGATTCCCCAGAACCACGTGTAGGAGCCGTTGGCGGGGTTGTTGGCCTGATCGCAGCAGCCGACCTGCAACCAGGCGTCGATGATGACGCGTTCGCCGGGGAATGCCCGGACGATGATGGGAGCGGCGGGGGAACCGACCAGGCTGCTGGTGAGAATGGAAGCGGCGGTCCCGCCTCCATAGCGGCCGGCGTGCAGCCAGACCGTGTCGCCGGGCTTTACCGTTTTGCTGCTCAGGCCGGTGGCGATATCCCACGGGTTGTTCTGGCTGCCATCGCCGCCGGGAGTGCCGGAGAGCGATACGAACCATTGGTTGCCTGCAACGATGGGGGTTCCTGGCAGAGCGGAGATGGCCAAGGTGACAGGGATGGACGCGGTGGCGCTCCCCGCCGACGCCTGCACGGTGGCGGTATAGACTCCGGGCAGCATGGCGGCGGTTTGGGGGGTGACGGTGATGGTGGCCGGTCCGCTTCCGGATGCGGGGGAAAGAGCCAGCCAGGAGGCGGAAGCCGTGGCGGTCCATGACGTGGCAGCGGGGTTGGCGAGGGCAACTGAAAGCGGGGCGGGATTGGATCCGGCGATAGCGGAGAAGCGTAACAGCGCCGGCGAGAGTGACGGAGTCGCGGTGCCGGCGGTCTGCGCTTGCGCCGCGGCCACGACGAACCAAGCGAAACACAGACCCAGCGAGGATTTCACGATGAACCTCGGTTTTGAAATTGAAAGGACGGAGAAGATACGCTACCGCGAGAAGAGTCACACTCCCGGAGCCTGTGCCGGGATCGCGGCGCGTTAGGAAATAGTATACGGCGAACACTCGCCGAAAAGGGGCCGTGAGCGCACAAATACCGCTCGCAATGTGGCCCTGCGAACTGATTATTCAGCGGTATGCCATTACTATGAAACAGTCGCGTCCCGGCGCCTCGTCGAGAGGGCGGCGGATCTTCCCATGCAATTGAACAAATCCATAGTCGGGCGCACCCTATTTGTGATCCTGCCGAGCGCCGCGCTGCTGGCAGCCGGGCAGGCCACCCTGGCGTGCTGGTGTTTTTACGCCTCACTGGCCGTGGTTCTGGCATACGACGCCTTCCGCCACCAGCACTTACAGGTGATGGCGATGGTTCTGGCGGCGACCCCGATGCTGCTGCTGGTCCGCGACCGGCTCTTCTACAGTGCGCCGGAGATTCTCTATGCGGCGGCAATGGTGCAGGCGCCGCTCGAGGATTTGAAGCGGCTGCGGGCGAACCGGTTGGCGATGGGGCTGGTGGTGGGGGTGCTCGTGTATTGGCTGGCGTCGTTCGCGTATACGGGCATTTACGCCTCCAATTACCGGGGCCTGGAACTGGCGCTGAGCGCGTCCGCCCTTTACCTGCTGGCACAGCACAGGCGGTACCTGCGGGCAGCCCTGCTGGGCTTCGCGATTTCCGCCATCGGGGTAGGTTTCGGGCTTCTGCCCAACGGGGCGGTGATGACCAACGGAGTGGATGTGTTCCGGCTGGGCGGCGCACGCATCGAGGGCAAGAACCTGGGGAACCCGATTTCCTTTGGGTTGACGGTGACGATGGTCTTTCTGCTGACGATCTCGAGCAGCGGGCGGTGGCTGGGGCTGGCGGGCCGGCGCAAAACGCTGCTGGCGGTACAACTGATCGCGGCGGTGTGGCTGGTGCTCTCGACCTCGAGGGGGAGTTGGGCCGTAGCGCTGATCGGGGCCATGATCATCTACTGGGCGGAGCCGCGGCAACGGCGGCTGCTATTCGGCGGGGCGGTGCTGGTGTTGGCGATGGGCGCGCTTCTGACGCTGTTCACGCACGACTCGACGCTGACTTCCTATCTGGATAAGACGTTCTCGGGCGACGTTTCGCTGGATAAGTTGACCACCGGAAGAGCCAAGCAGTGGGCCTCGTTTCCGACGGCGTGGGCGGACGCGCCGCTGTTCGGCCATGGTCCCGGAACCAGCCTGGAAGAGGGGCGGACTTACTTCGAGAAGAACCTGATCTACCACTCCCTGTTTCTGCAGGTGGGCGTGGAGACGGGGACTTTCGGGCTGGTCCTGCTGTTTACGTTTCTGTACGTGTCTGTTGCGCAAGGCCTATCGCTATTACCGTGTGACAGGCGATCCGATCGCGCTGATCGGATGGGCGGGTTACATGTCTGGCGGCCCTGAGCGTTCCTGCCCTGGATGCGGCTTCCGGCGGATTTCTGGGGCTGGCGTTAATCGGCACTGACTTATCCTGTTTTGTGATGGTGGTAAATGCGGTCGCGGCCCCGGCCATATTACACGCGGATGCGGCTGTACCGGCGCGGTAAGCGGCGATCGGCCTGGCCGGCGCCATGGCGGCGCTGCTGGTGCAGGCTTCCTCCGGAGTGCCGGCGGAGGCAGGCGATACGGCAGGGGCGGGCCCCCGCGCCGCCGGCCTTCCGCCGTGAGCCGGATGGCGCCGCCGCGCGGCCATTCGTTCTACGTTTCCACCAACGGCAGCGCGGCCGGGAACGGGAGCGAGGCACACCCGTGGGACCTTGGGACGGCGCTGGCGCAGCCGAAAGCGGTGCGGCCCGGGGACACCATCTGGATCCGCGGCGGCAGGTACGGGGACGGTTCCGCCGGAGCCACGGTGCACAGCCGGCTGGTGGGAACCGAGGCGCTGCCGATCGTGGTGCGCGGGTATCCGGGCGAGCGGGCGATTCTGGACGCGTGGCTGCAGGTGGGGTGCTGCCAGGACGGCGCGCAACCGCGGCAGGGAGCGTGGGCGTGGTTCTGGGACCTGGAATTCGCCGGGTACAATCCGGACCGGAGCAGCGGCCGGAGCGGGCCGCCGGAGTGGTCGCGGATGGCGAACCACGCCGGCGCCGATACCTGGGCGCCGGGGACCCGCTTTATCAACTGCGTGGTCCACGATACGGGCGGCGGCCTCGAGCCTGTGGCAGGAGGACAGCGGGGGCGAAGCCTACGGGAACATCGATCTACCACGTGGGCGGACAGGGACCGGACCGCGGGCACGGGCACGGGTTTTACGTGCAGAATCGAGCGGGGTGAAGCGGCTGGCGGAGAACGTCGTGTTCGACAATTTCGGCGCCGGGATCCACTGCTACGGATCGAAGAACGCGGAGGTGCGGGACCTGGTGCTGGAAGGGAACGCGGTTTTCGACAACGGCGCGATCGGGGATACGCACTCGGCATCGGATAACATCATCGTGGCGGGCGGACAGGGCGGGGCGCAAAACATATTATTGACGCATAACTTCACTTACTTCCGGCCGGAGCTGAGCGGATATAATGAAATGGGAGATCCGTGGAGCGCAAGCAACGGCGCGGCGGTATTGGAGGATAACTATTTCGCCGGGTGGATTAGATGCGCTGGATATCTGGCGCTGGCAATCGATACGATTCCTGCATAACCTGGTGATGAGTGGCGCGCACCCGATGGTGAATGTAGTGCCGCCCCAGCCGGCGCCCGCGTATCAGTGGGACGATAACATATATTACGGCTTCGGGGTCTTTTACCCTGGACCGCCGCGGCCGGCAGTGGGCGGAGTGGCGGAGCACGACGGGGCTGGACGCGCACAGCAGCTATGGCGGGCCAAGGCCGGAGCGGACAGTGATCGCCGTGCGCCCGAACCGCTACGAGCGCGGGCGCGCAAATATCGTTGTCTATAACTGGAATCATGCCGCTTCGGTTACGGTGAGCCTGGCCGGGATTGTGGAGCGCGGGGCGCGTTACGAGGTGCTGGACGCGCAAAACTTTTTTGGCGCGCCGGTGCGGCGGGGCACTTATCAGGGCGCGCCGATCGAGTTGCCGATGACCGGGCTGACCGCGGCCCAGCCGAACGGGCGCGTCCCCAGGCCGCATGTACATACCGCCCCGGAATTCTCCGTATTCGTCGTGCGCAGCGGAACAGAATCAAAGGATTAGTCAAAATCGCCTGAGGCGCCGAAGGCCGTGTCGTGGTAGGTTCGGTTCAGGCCAGTATGTCTCCGACTTACAAATCCGGCATTGTGCTGGTGATCGGCCTCTTCGCACTCATTTACGCGCGTTCGCTCACATTTGTGTATATCGAAGGGGACGACGCGACCTCGATCGCCTACCATGCGCTGGGGCGGCACGCGGAGTTGCAGCCGCCATACTCGGCCTACCAGTCCATGATGGACGCCGTTCTGCGCGCGCTGCCGCCGGAAGAGCCGGTGCTGCGGGTGGGGGCGATGCTGATTACAGCGCTGGCGGCGCCGCTGGTGGTGCTGCTGATGGCGGCGCTGGCCTTCGAGTGGGCAGGCGGGCTGATCACGCTTCCCTGGGCGGCGGCGGCGATTTTCATTCCGCTGGCGGCACCGGAGTTGATTTATCTGGGCCTGGTGTATACGCCGGCGATGGTGGCGATGGCGGCGGCGGTAGGGGCGCACGTCATGGTTCGGGTAACGCTCCGGCGGCGGAAGTTATGGGGGCGGGACCCGTGGCTGTGGGGAGCGGCGGTGCTGCTGGGCGCGGGAGCCGCGTGCCGCTGGGACGTTGCGCCCTACGGGGCGGTGGTGGCCGCGGACATCTGGCTCGGGCCGGGGTTGGCGCGGCCCGGGTCAGCCGGGTGGGGCCGGCTGCGAATGCTCACGGCGGCGATTTGGGGGGCGGTGGCCGCATCGGCGTGGGTAGCGGCAGTCACCCTGAGCGGATACGGCTTGCGAACGCTTTGGGCGACCATACGGGCGAGCGGGCCGGTGGAAGAGTTCCCCGGATGGCTGGTAACCGCGGCTACCATGCAGACGTTTGCCACTCCGGCGATGGTGCTGCTGGCGGCAACGGGGTTCGTTGTCTTGGCGAAACGCCGGCATCGCCTGACGATTCCGGTATTGCTGGGGATGGTGCTCACCGCCCGGTTCGTGCGCTACGGCGTGCCGAAGTGGTTCCTGGTGGCGACGCCCGGAATAGTGGTTTGCGCGCTGGTGGGCCTTTCAAACCTGTGGCAGCAGGGCACGCGCGGTTGGCGGGCCATGGGAATGCGCGCGGCGGCGGCGGCGGCGGTGCTGCTGCCGTGGGCGGCCGGCGTCCAGACGGTATTGGGCGACAGCGCGTATGGCCCGGGATTTCAAGTGCAGCCCTTCGACCGGCCGGCGCCCGGCCGCATGGTGGTGCGAGCGGCGCTGGGGCCGGGGGCGCTGGTGCCAACGTCGGAAGGACCCCGCCCGGTGGGCGGGCACGGATGGGTGCTGCTGGGAGGAGGCTGGCGGGACATCGCGCTGGCTGCTTCAGCCGACCGGAGGGACGCCGTTCAAGTGGCACTGGCCAGCGGCCGGCCGCTGCTCGAAGACCAGGGGCAGGGCTACATCACGGCGACGCTGGCCGGGATGGGCTTCACCACGCGCGACGCCTGGAAGCGGAGCGTCGGCGGGAACTTTCTAGGCGAGCGGCGGTTCTTCGCGGCGGATGGCCGGGCGGTGCGGGTGCTGTGGCTGCGTGACCGGGAAAGCCTGTTCGCCGCCGACGGCGTGCGCCGGTTGCGAGAGTTGGCCGGCACGGACGCGGTGGTGATTTACGGCTACACGTCCACTTTACGGCGCTGCTATAAGCTGGCGCCGGATTCACTGACTCAGTTGGGAGCTACAGCCGCTCAGCTGGACTTAGTGAGACTACAAGCGGGAGCGGCCAAATAGGGACGAGCACTCAGGGGGGACTATGACCAAATCCATCACACGATCGCTGCGCCGGGCGGCGTCCGGAAGCGATCTGACGTGGCGCTATCTGTTAAACCGGCAGGCGACTCTTCGTTACCGGCTGCAAGAGCCGAAGGTGTCGGAAAGGGCGGCGGCGGCCCTCCGCGGCCTGAAGCGCGACGGGATCGCGATGCTGCGCGCGGAGGAACTGCTGGGGAATGCCCCGATCCGAGACGAGTTGGAACGCGCTGCCGGCCAGGTGGAAAGCGACTGGGCGGAGCGACTGGCCCAACTGCGGGAATCCTACCGGGACGGCGGCGAGGCCAAACAGAAGCCGTACTCGATCGGGCTGCTGGCGCCGCAGCAGGCGCTGTCCGCGAACAGCGTGTTCACCCGGTTCGCGCTGGCCGCGCCGGTGCGGGAAGTGGTGAATGGCTATTTCGGAATGTACGCGGTGCTGATGTACTGCGACGTCTGGCATAACTTCGTGGCCGCCGGCGCGCCTTGCCAATCGCAGTTATGGCATCGCGACCCGGAGGACCGGCACATTCTCAAGCTGTTCTATTACCTTTCGGACGTGGACGAAGGAGCCGGACCGCTCACTTATGCGCGCGGAAGCCATCGCCGCCCCGGCCGGGTGGCGCCGCACCAGCACCTGGACGGCGAAACTCCCCGCAGCGATGACGCGCAACTGGCCACGGTGTATGCGCGGGAACACTGGGTGACGGCGTATGGCCCGCGAGGCACGCTGGTTTTCGCCGATACCCGCGGATATCACAAGGGAGGCTGGTCGCGGCGGAGCGAGCGGATCGTTTACGTGTGCGAGTTCCTTTCCACGGCCGTGGGCAGGGGATTTTCGACTGAGCCGCGGAAGGGGCCGGGTAGAGGGGCGCCGATGTCCGCGCCGAGGGCGGCGGCATAAAAAAACCCGCCCGGTCACGGCCGGATGATCCGGCCGCAAGCGGGCGGGCAGTACGCGCTGCGAAGGACTTAGTAAGTGTTGGCGAGAGCCGTGCCCGACAGCAGCACGAAAACGCCAAACTGCGGAGCGGTGTGGGACGGCGGATACGGCACCGATCCGACCGGCTGCGCCACCACCAGCCCGCTCATCGGAATGCTGACCGGAGAGCCGGTGTAAGTGCCGGAGACGACCGCGCCGTGGTACCAGTTCTCCGCGTCGCGAATCTGGTACTTGTCGCCGACGTTGATTCCGCTCTTGCTGAGATCCACGGAAACAGAGGCGTCGAGGTCCCAGTTGTAGATGACGATGTTGGCGCGGCCGGGCTCATACTGATTGGGCCGGACGAAGCTCCAGATGCCGGTGGGAGCGTTGGTGCTGAACGTGCTGTTCTGATCGATGCCCAGCGAAGACTGCCATTGGGATGAGGTTTCCACGGTGTAACTGGGGCAGGGCCAGGTGTTGCAGGAGGGGAAGACCCAGAACTGCTCGTTGCCGTAATAGGTGTTGCTGTTGTAGGTGTAACCGGCCGGGTTCTGACCAGGGGCGACGATCATCCAGGATTCCTGGTTGCCGGGGGCAACGTACATGGTGTTGTTCGTGAACGTCAGGTCGGTCCAGCGTTCCAGGTCGACGGCCTGATACCCACCGATGAAGTAGTTATTGGTGACCACGGCGGTCCCTTCGGCCGGATCCCAGAGATAACCGAGCTCATTCTGCCCCACGTTACGGTTGGGCGTGTCGTAGGTGTAGTTGCTGTTGAGGGTGATGTTGGTGACGCCGTTGGCGTCTCCGCCGCCGATGGTGAAGTTATCCACCAGGTTGCCGTAGAGCAGGCCGGAATTGAAGACGACGTTTCCGGTGAAAGTCATATTCTGGACAAAGGCGCTGCTGCTGCCGTAAGCCTGGACACCTTCGTCGAAGTTGTTGAAACCGATGTTATCGGTGACCGTGAGGAGCGACGGCGCATTATTCTGCAGATACAGGTCGTGCCCGTGGCCGCGATCGGTGCCATAGCCGCCGACGTTGTAAATGATGTTGCCGTTGGCCTCCGAGTTATTGGTGTCCCAGATGGAGAGGCCGCCGGCGGTGTCGTGGAAGATGCAGTTGATGAACTTGGTGCCGTCGCCCCAGGTATCGGCGCCGTCGTGGTTGTACATGGCCGCCCACTCCGGCGGGCCGCTGGTGCCGCTGGTGCGGTTGGTGTTGTAACTGGCGAATTCCAGACCCCAGAACCAGGTGTAGGAACCGTTGGCGGGATCATTGGCTTGGTCGCAGCAGCCGACTTGCAGCCAGTTGTTGATGGTGGCACGCTGGCCGGGATAGGCGCGGACGATGATGGGCGAAGTGGGGGTGCCGACCAGCTTGCTTTGAATTACTGTGCCGACGGTGCCGTCGCCGTAGGTTCCGCCCATGATCCAGATGGTGTCGCCGGGTTTGACGGAGGCGGGCTGGGCAAGTGCCGTGTTAATGTCCCACGGACTGGACTGGCTGCCGCTGCCGCTGGGGCTGCCGGTGGTGGATACGTACCAGCTATTGCCGCTGGTGGTGGGCGGCGGAGGATCGCTGCTACCGCTGCTGCCGCTGCTGCTGCTGGTGGAAGCGGCGGCTACGGCGAAGGTCACGTTGACGGTCTTGGTGCCGGCGGCGCCGCCGTTGACGGTGACGGTTCCGGTGTAAGTGTTGGCCGAGAGGCTTCCCACGGTGGCGCCGATGGTGAGGATGCCGGAGTTGGTGCCGGAAGCCGGGGAAACGGTCAGCCAGGACTGGTTGCTGGAAGCGGCCCAGGTGGCGGTGCCGCTGCCGCTATTGGAAACGGTGACGGTCTGGGTGGACGGATTGGAGCCGCCGGCGGTCGCGGAAAAGCTCAGCGACGAAGACGATACGGTCACCGCGGGCGGAGCGGATGCGCTGACGGTGAGGGTGACGGAAACGGTCTGGGGGGTATTGCCGGCGCCCGGCGCGCTCACGGTGACGGTTCCGGTATAGGTGCCCGCGGACAGGCCGCTCAGGCTGGGCGCGACGGAAATGGAGCTCGGCGCGGTGCCGGAACCGGGTGAAACGGTGAGCCAGGAGGCATTGCTGGTGGCGGTCCAGTTCAGGGTGCTGCCGCCGCCATTGGTGACGGTAACGGCTTGCGCGGTGGGATTGGAGCCGCCCGCGGTGCCGGAGAAATTCAACGAGGTGCCGCCCAGGACCAGGCTCGGCGGAATGGTTTGCGACGACGATGCCGGCGCCACCTGAATGGCGTTGACGATCCCGCGGTTGACGATGCCGTTGAAGGCAAGCTGGATGGCGCCGTTGGTCACGGTGACGGGGAATTGTTCTACCAGGGTAGTGAGCGGCGCGACGTTCGCCAGAATGTCGAAGTTGTTGAGCACGGTGGCGCCGTTGAGGACCACGTTGAACACGCGCTGGCCCTTGGCGGAATATTGCAGCTCCGCGAACCGCAGGGTCACCACGTAGGAGCCATTCGAAACCGGAATGGCATAGTTGAAATCAGTCCACAGGCCGGCGCGGGCGCTCCGGTAGAGGTAATAATCGGCCGCGGCGGCGTTGGCGATGCTGGATCCAACATAGAGCACTTCGCCGTTGGTATAGTCCTCGTCGGCGGCCCACTGGGTTCCGTCAGAAGTGGTCATGGCGATGCCGCCGCAGTTGATATTGACGGAAGAGGCTGTGGTTCCGGATGGAGGATCCGCGGCGATCGTGAGGGTCACGGCCACGGTGGCGGGAGAGCCCGAAGCTCCGGCACCAGTGACGGTGATGCTGCCGTTATAGGTGCCGGCGGCCAGGCCGGAGAGATTGGGTTGAACCCCGATGGAGCCGGCGCCGGTGCCGGAGGAAGGCGAAAGCGTGAGCCAGTTGGAGTTGGAAGTGGCGCTCCAGGTGAGCGTGCCGGTTCCCGAATTGGTGACCGAGACATTCTGCGCCGCGGGGTTCGCGCCCGCCGCCATTCCGGTGAAAGACAATGCCGTCGATCCGAGGATCAGGACCGGCGCGCCAGAGCTGGAGGAACTGGAGGAACTGGAACTGGAGCTGGAACTTGAGCTTGCTGACCCGGGGGCGATCTGGATGGCGTTCACCAGGCCGCGGGCGGTGACACCATTGAACGCGATCTGTACCGACCCGTTGGTGACGGTTACAGGAAGCTGTTGCGTGTACGGAGTGAGCGGCGCGACGTGCGTAAGAATATCGAAATTGCTCAAGACCGTGGTGCCGTTGAGGACCACGTTAAAGACGCGCTGCCCGGCCGCCGAGTACTGAATTTCGGCAAAGCCCAGGGTGACGGTGTAGGAGCCGTTGGGCACCGGGATATTGTAGGAGAAATCGGTGTAGAGTCCGGCGCGGCCGCTGCGGTAAAGATTGAGATCCTGCGCCGCCACGCCGACTATGGAGGCGCCTGTGTAGAGCAGGTCGCCGCTGCTAAAGTATTGGTCAGCCGACCATTGGGTCCCATTGCTGGCGGTGAAGGCAATGCCACCGCAGTTGATATTCACGGTTTGGGCGCTGGCGGTAACGGCAAGGCCAGCCATGAACAGCACGGAAAGTAGATAACTTCTTCTCATCAAGTTTGGAACTCCTCGCTTGCCGGATTTCGGTGCGCGTGCGGACACACCTCTACCATGTCGTTTACATTTGTCTAACGTCTGTTTTAAACGCGCGAATTTTGAGCCAGGGGGAGCCCGGAGCGAGTACCGAGTGAGCTTCCCGTTGTCCAGGTCGAGAGCTGGTGGATTGTTCTAGAACAAACCGACCTGGAGAAAATACGCTAGCACGAGGATCAGTTAGCGGCAATACAACTAAAGCAAATGTCTATTAAAATGCCAAAAAATGAAGCGTACTGAAACGTGCTAGCCATCAGGTACATAACGTGCTAACGGTGGCTATGCTGCGATCACCGGGAAATGACCGCGGAGCGAGCCGGGACACCTGTGGCGCGCCGTGGAAACGGCATCTCGGGGAGTGGTAAGTTATGCCGGCAGTAACAGGCTCGGGCTGCAGATTTCAGTCAGGCTGGATGGAACGGAGAAGGTGGATGGCGCGGGCCATGTCGCGAAGCCGCTGCAGCTGATCCTCGGTCTCACGTTCCACATTGAGGGGACCGCGAAATCCGATGCTTGCCAGGGTGCGGACATAGCGCTCGATTCCGACGGCGCCTTCGCCGAGGGGACGCTCGCGGCCGAGCGCGCCGGGAACGCCCTGGGGCGGCCAATCGCCGTCCTTGCAGTGAACGGAAACCACCAGCGGGCCGAGCAGGCGGAGGGCCTCGATGGGATCGCCACTGCCGTAGAGGATCATATTGGCGGGATCGAAATTGATGCGGAGGTTGGGGCGGCTGACTTCGTGAATGAAAGCGAGGAGGGCGCGGGCGGGTTCCTGGCCAGTTTCGAGGGCGAAGGTCTGGCCATGGCGCGCGGCGTGATCGCAGATGCGCCGGACCACGTCGCGAACGGCCGCGTAATCGGAATCGGCGGTGTCCTCGGGGACGCAGCCGATGTGGCAGGCGATACCGGGCACGCCTAACGCAGCGGCGAAATCGCTGATCTCAAGCGTCCGGCGCTCGCGCTCCTCGCGGGTCCCAGGCGGGACGAAACCGACGGTGCGGCGGACGGTGGGGATATCGGCGTAATCCTCGCCATTGTAGGCGGCGAAGACGGTGACCAGCGCCAGGTCCGATTTCCACCTTTGGGCCGCGGCTTCGGTCAACCGCATGTCGCCGGGGATGCACATCTGCCCGCAGCGCACGCCGAGGGCGCGAATCTCGTCCAGGTTGTCGCGCTCGGCCCAGAACATGACTCCGGGCTCGAGCGGCTTCAAATCGTGCATGCGATCTTCTCTCCTTGGCGGTGGCGCGCGTCGAGCGCGAGGCGTATCAGCTTGATGGCATCGGCGGATTCACGCGGCGGGCAGAGGCGGTTGGGCTCGCCCGAGCAGCAGCGCGCGAAATACGCGAGCTCGGCCGCATAAGCGTGTCCGGGCGGGTGCTGGCCGGCGCCGGCGCCGCTGGCGGTGCTGAATTCGACGGTATCGCGGTCAAAGGTGGCGGTGAACTCCATGGAAAACGGGTATTCGCCGCGATTGTGCCAGCCGCCGGTGATGAGGACCTCGCCGCCATCGGGATAGAACAGCAGGGTGTGGAGGAGATCGATGCCGGCGGCGTCATCGCAATAGCCGGCGGCGGAAAGGGCCTGCGGCATGCCGAGCAGGTGCAGGGCGAAATCGAAGTCGTGGATGAGCAGGTCGAAGGCGCCTCCGCCTTCCCAAACGCCCCATGAGGGCGCGGCGCAGCGGCGGCGGAAGGTGGCGCCGCGAAACGCGCCCAGGCGGCCGGCGCAGAGAGTTTCGCGGAGGGCGGCGTATTCGGGCCAGAAGCGGATGACCTGGGCGGACATGAGGACGCGGCCGGCGCGCGCGGCTGCGGCCAGCATGCGATCGGCCGAAGCGCCATCGAGCGCCATGGGCTTCTCCACCAGCACGTGCCTGCCGGCGGCGAGGGCGGCGAGGGTGACCGATTCGTGCATGCCGCTGGGCAGGGAGATATCGACGGCGTCGAGCGAAGGGTCGGCCAGCAAGGCGGAAATTTCGCGGTATTTGGCGACTCCGGAGAGATCCACGCGGCCGCCGGGGTCGGCGTTATTGCCGCGGATCTCGCTGAAATCGCCGGCAAGCTTCTTTTCGTCGCGGCTGCACACGGCCGCCACTTCGATTTCCGGCAGCGCGAGGGCGGCCTTCAGGTGCGTGGTGCCCATGAAGCCCAGCCCGATGATCCCGAGTTTCACACGTTACATTATTTCACAGCGGAGGACGCCGCTTCGCACCTACTGCGCGCCCGTTCCTGCTGCGGCTTTCCGCTTTACGCGGGGCAGCAGCATCAGGGCGGCGCCATAGACAAGCAGGGAGAGGAACAGCGCGGTCTTTTCGTCCTGGCGCAGATCTACGGCCACCAGGCGCCAGGCGCCGAGCAGCATAGCGGGGTAAACGAAGCGGGACAGGCCGGCGCGAGCGAGCGCGAGGGCGGCGGCGGCGAGCACCGCGGTGCGCAGGGTGGCGCAATAGGCGTGGGGAGCCTGCGGGCCAAAGACGGCGTGATAGGAGGCGGTGAGAGCGGCCGCGGAGACGCCTGCCAGAAGCCATAGAAGCGCGGCGAAAACGGCCAGGCGGAAGGCGGCGGATGACGAGCGGCGCGCCAGGAACCAGCAGATGGCGGTGAGGGCGGCGGCGGCGGCGAGCTCCGGGCGAAAGCCTTCGCCTTCGAGAAGCGATTGGGCGGCGTCGCGCAGGGCGCCCGATCCGGCCAGCGCCAGCAGCAGGTAGACGCCGCCGTGCAGTTCGAGCGTGAGCCGTTTGAAATGCGCGCCGGCCCACACGCAGAGCACGGCCAGAAGCGACCACAAGGCGGCAGCGGCCAGGCCGGAGAGCAGCATGCGGCTTCCCGCCAGAATCAGCAGGACGGCGAAGGTGGAGTAGGTGAAGAAATTGCGACGGGAGGCGTGCTGGCGCTCCAGGACCGCGAAGGAGACCACATAACTGACAATGCCGCAGACCACCATCAGGGCGGGCATGGTGGCGGGGAGGAGCTGCAAACCGCCGCCCGCGCCGATGAGGAAGGCGGCCGCGAGCTGTGCGGTTTCAAAACCGGTGAAGGTGAAACGGCGGAAAAGGGTGCGGATGGCGGTGCTGGCCAGGTAGGTGAAAACGAGACCTAGCTGGGCACAGATGAGCCATTCCCGCGGAATGGGGGCGTAGGCTTCCGGCAGGCCATGCTCGTTGGTGACCAGCCAGGTGGCCAGAAGCACGGCAAGATCGGCCGCCGCGGCGGCGAGCCAGCGCTCGCCCAGGTAATGGTCGAGGCAGGCGGAGGCCTCCACGGCGGCGGCGGTGGCGAGAAGCACGAAGGTGAACGGCAGGACGTTGTGGGTGGCCACCAGCAGGGCGGCGGTGGTGGCCAGACCGGTGAGGGTGGAGATGGTGGCCACCGTCTGCAGATTCAGGCGCCAGGAGACCGCCAACCCGAAGAGAGTGAAAGCGAGAAGGACGAAAGCGGCGGCGGGTGGGGAGAGCGCTCCGAAATAGAGGGTGGCCTCCCACAGCAGGGGCGCCAGGACCAGGGCGGCGGTGAGGCTGTGAATGGCGGCCTGAACGCGCCGCGCGGAGGGGGTGCGGACGGCCCAGACCAGCCAGAGGGCGGCGTACAGAACCCCGACCAGGACGCCGGCACGAATGGGGATGGCGCCGGCTTCGGCCAGGGCGCGCACCAGGTAGGCGCCGGCCAGGCCGAGCAGGGCGCGGCCGAGGCTGGGGATGAGCTCCGCCGCATCGGAGGGGAGCACGGCAGCGGGCGGTGGCGGGGCATCGCCCGCCGGCAGGGCCGGGCCAACGGGCTCCGCGACGGGGAGCGCGAGATGCTGCTCGATCTGCTCTACGCGGCGTGCGAGGGAGCGGATTTCCCGCTCGAGGTCGACTGGGTCCATGGCGGCAACAGCCTCACTAGGACAATGAAAATCACGAACGGTAACAACATCAGCGCGATGGCGGGAAGCAGGCCTTCGCGCGTTACGAAATCGAGTTTATAACTGGTGTAACCGAGGAAGCTCTTGGAGAAGAGCTGGCCGCCGATCACCACGTTCCAGCGCATAGCGAAGATGCCGACCATAATCAGGCTGCCGGCGGTGAGATAAATGGCGCGGCGGGCGGCGTCGGCCAGGCGGAGGAGCTGGGTGGATGCCAGCAGCAACAGCGGGACGACGGTGCAGAGCAGGATCTGCAGGATGACGTGGGATGCCCAGAGGCGCGTGTGCACCATGAAATCGAGGCTGCGGAAGGATTCGTCGGCCTCATAGGTGCGGTGGACGAGGTCGAGCATTTCGAGGCTGAAGTCGATGACGAACGTGTAGAAGAGATAGCGGGCGATGGCATCCATGCAGCGCATGTCGACCGCCATTTTCTTCACCTTCATCGAGACGTAGTAAAGCACCAGCACGGCTGCGATTCCCGAAACCATGGCCGAGAACAGAAACACCACCGGCATCAGCGGCGAGGACCACCACGGGTTGGCCTTGATGGAGCCGAAGATAAAGCCGACGTAGCCGTGGAGCAGGAAAGCCGAGGGAATGCCGATGACGGTGACGACGTAGCCCACCCGGTCGTCGATGCGGCGGGCGGCGGGGCTGATGTTATCGGAGCCGAGCGTGAGGGCTTTGTAGACGAGGCGCTGGAGGCCTGTGGTGGTCTGGGAGAAGCGCACGATGTCCGCCCGGTATTCCAGCCAGATTTCGAGCAGGAGGACGACCATGAGGTACCAGAGATAGACGAATCCGAACATGGCCATGGCCGAAGACGTGTGCGGGGTGAGGTACATTTCGAGCGAGCGCTCCGGGTGGCCGAGGTGCAACTGCAGGGGCAGCGGGGCCACCAGCAGGAAGGCCAGCGCCGTGAGCAGGGCGAGGCGGTAGGTGGGGCGCACGGCTTCCACCTTGAAGACGCGCTCGAGCGAGGCCAGAATAAAGGCGCCCGCCACCAGGCCGGTGATGTAGGGATAGAGCACGATGAGGACGCTCCACTGGAGCTCCACCTCGTTGGGATACATGAAGCCGTCGACGCCGGGAATCATCATGGATGGTTACCTCACCGCCACGTCCAGGTCATGGTATTTGACCTTGGGATCGGTGGCCATATAGGGCTTTAACACCTGCACCTTGTTGTGCTTGAGATATTCGTGGATGGGATCTTTGGGATTTTTGAAATCCACCAGCTGGCGCGCGCCGGTGGGGCAGTTTTCGCAGCAGGCGGTGGTGAGGCCCTGGGTGATGCGGTGGTAGCAGAGCGTGCACTTGTCCACCGTGTTGGTCTCCGGGTGCAGATAACGGCAGCCGTAGGGGCAGGCCTGCACGCAATAGCGGCAGCCCAGGCAATAGGTCTGGTCCACCAGCACCACGCCATCCGGGCTGATGAAGGTGGCGCCCACGGGGCAGACCTGCACGCAGGGCGAATCCACGCAGTGGTTGCAGAGCTTGGGGACGAAAAAGGCTTTGATGTCGGCGGGCGTGGGGACGGGGAAGCCGTCCATGGCGCCGTTGGGGGAATCGACCTTGGGCTGCTCGTCCTCGCGGATCTCGTAGCGCTCCACCCAGGTGCGGAAGTAGCCTTTAGGGACGTGGTTTTCGTTGGCGCAGGCGCGGACGCAGCTGCCGCAGCCGATGCACTTGTCGATGTCCACCAGCATGCCCCACCAGTGGTCGGCCACTTTGTAGGCGTCGGGGGCGGGCTCGGCGCCGGTGATCTGTTCCAGGGTGGCGCCCGCGGAGGCCAGCACCAGCAGCTTGGAGCCGAATTCGATCAGGTCGCGTCGTGTCATTTCCTTGGCGTGTCCTTAGAGGTGCGGGTTGTGGGGCTGGTGGCAGGAGGTGCAGAGCGCGCCGCCGGAGTGCTCGACGGTCGCGACCTGCGGGAAATTGGCCGGCTTGGCGGCGTCCTTTTCATGGCAGCGGCGGCAGAGGTTGGCGACGTCGGGCAACTGGGGTTTGAGGGCGCCGGGATCGTTGGCGTGCCGCGCCTGCGGCCCGTGGCAGGCTTCGCAGGCCACATGGGCGTGGCGGCCGGCGGCACGGGCTTTGGCCTCGTCGTCATGGCACATGACACAGGTGTCCTGGCCGGCGTAAGAGATGGGGCGGGAGCGGACCAGGTCGAGGGCGGCGGCGCGGTAATGGCCGTAGCGGCCGAAGCTCTTCGGCACCACCGCCGCGCGGATGGCCAGGAAGACGCCCAAGCCGGCGAGCAGGACCAGCGCCGGCCGAATCAGATGCGCGGAATCGCGGAAGAAGCGGTTCAAAATCCCATCCTTTCCAGATCTGCCGGGCTGGGAGTAGGCAATATCGGAACCAAAAGACCCTTATTACTCAAATTGATGAAAAAGAATGGCCGAGGGGCGCAATTGTCGAATAATGCAACGGACAAAGCTGGGGAATTTAACCCAACGTGGGTGAAAATCAAGCTTTCAACGGCATAGGGCGGTGGGCAACTTGCCCCTAAAATAAAAACCGGCGGAGCCGATGCCTGACTCTTTCGAGCCCTGGCGCCGGTCCGCCGGTTCGCGCCACTTCAACTGCCTTTTTCAGTGCAAGGCTCGTGCCAAGCTGCGGAGCGGCCCGGACGCGGCCTGGATGTACCCGGTTTCACCGAAATTCGCCCCTGGAGGGGGACGCCGGGCGAACGCTTACCCCGAGGTTACACGGGGGTCTCCGCATTTCTTACATGCCGGGTCGAGGATGCGCTCCAGAATCTCCGGAATTTCGAACACGGCGCGGTTTTCGAGCACGCCGGTGGCGGTGCGGAAGCGGGCATAAGCGGCGGGTTCGAGCAGTTCCTCCACGGCGCCGGCGATGCGCCGGAAATCCGGCAGCACCAGGCCGACACCCTGTTCGCGAATCCACTCGGCGTTGTAGCGTTCCTGGGGGAGGGTCCAGGCGTTGCGCTCCACGATGACGGGCAAGCGCATGGCGACCGCTTCGCTGATGCTTCCGGGACCGGGCTTGCCGATGAAGTAATCGGCCAGTTGCATGTAGCGCGGCACCTCGCGGGTGAAGCCTTCCACAAATATCGGGGCCGGGTGCGGCAGCGCGCGCAGGCGCTCGGCCAGGCGGCTGGTTGTGCCCGCAGATGAGCAGCAGCTGGCGTTGGGGCAGGCGCCGCGCGATTTCGAGCATGACCGCCGCGCCGTGGCCGCCGAACAGCACCAGGCCCAGGGGCAGGTCGGGGTTGAACCCGAGGGCGCCGCGTTCGGCGGCGCGGCGCTCCGCCGGCAAGGGCTCGATTTCATAGAAGCTGGGGTTGAGGATCATGCCGGATGCGCGGTGGATTTTTTCGGCGGCGTAGCCCATGTCACGCGCTTGAGCGGCGGCGCGATCGGAACCGCACGATCACATGCTGGTCCTGGCGCTCCATCCAGAAATGGGGCGGATAATCGGCCAGGTCGGTGAGGATGGTGACAAACGGCACTCCCGGCAAAGCGCGCTCCAGGCATCGAAAATGGCGCGATTCAGGTTGGGGACGAGCGAGACCACCAAATCCGGCCGGGTGCCGTCCGCGCCACGCCAGAAACGCTCGAGGACCCGGACCTGCTGGCGGTGAAAGAGGCGGATCACGACCTGCATTCCGGCGGTCAACTGCGGCGAGCCGAGCGTCCAGCCCTTTTTCAACATCAGGTTGTAGAGATCCTGCAGGCGCACGCCCGTGACTTTGCGGAAGACGTCGATCTCGTCCAGCGCTTCCTGCAAATTGACGAGGCGGAGGGAGAAGGGGCGCTGCTGCCGCTCCACCACCTGCGCCAGCGCGGTGGCGGCGGCGCGATGGCCCCCGCCGGCATCGAAATAGAGGAGATCGAGCCTCCGCTTCATCAGTTCTTAGTCCGATTGTCACACGGAGGAAATGGCCGGTGCGGTCAAATTAAAGTAGACTATGGGCACCATGCTCCAACTGATTGCTCACCGCGATCAGCGGCTGATGCGGCGAATCAACCGCTGGCCGGCGCCGCGATGGGTGCGCATCTGGATGCTGGTCGCCACCCGCGGCGGGGATGGCTGGCTGTGGTATGCCATGGGACTGTTCATCCTGGTTTTGGGCGGCGCGTGCCGCTTTCGCGCGCTGGCGGCGGCCGGACTGGCGGAAGCCGTGGGCGCGGCCCTGTTCCTGAAACTGAAAAAGGTGACCGGCCGGCGGCGCCCTGGCACGTTCGAGCCGCACTGCTGGGCGAAGCTGCTGCCGCCGGACCAGTTCTCGTTTCCTTCCGGCCACACCATCACGGCCTTTGCGGTGGCACTGTCGCTGAGTCTGTTTTATCCGAACCTGGCAATCGGTCTGCTGTTCTGCGCAGTGTGCGTGGCTGCCTCGCGCATCCTGCTGGGCATGCATTTCCTGAGCGACGTGCTGGCGGGAGCGGCCATCGGGAGCGCGCTGGCATGCGCGGCGGTGTGGGTGCTGCGGTAGCCGAGCCGCGATCCGTTCAGAGCCGGGATGGGTGGTGCACTTACGCTCTCGCCGCCACAGCCGCTAAGGGGCGCGCGGCTCATCGTGCCTCAGCCAATTGGCCAGAAACGGGGCGGCGATGAGGAAAGCCGGGCCGCCGCGTTTGGGCACATGGGACATATACGTCACCTGAGCCAGCGTTACGCCGGGAAACCGGTTGTCAGGGGCTGAAGGCTGCGCTGTAATTCGGTGAGAGGCTCGGACTTACGCAGCCACTCACCGATTACCCGCGATATGGGTTCTACCGCCCGCGGGCAACGCAGGTGCCCGACTCCCACGAACTTGCTTGCTGGCTAAACTCGAAGCAAGTCATTCCATGTGGGATCATTTCGCCGAAATCGAACAGTTGCCCGTTGGGCAGGACGAAGGGTTGGCTGTACAACAGGTCGGCCGTGAATGTGAAAGTGTCGGAAGCCAATCCATCCGGGCTTCGCACGATCGAAGCATTTCTGGTGAACGGGGCCACGGGGGTACCCCAGTTCATGTTCTTCAGCGCCGCCGGCGTGATCGGAGACGACGCCGTGGCTGCCGGCCAGATCCGCTTGGAGGGATCCGACTGGAAATAGATGGTGCCCGTTCCACTCGGGGCCAGCGCAACCGCGTACGGCGGCGCCTGGCTGGAAGACGCGGGCACCGGCAGGAAGGGCGGTGCGGCAGGCAGCATTTGCACGGTGAACTCACTTACCCAGATGAGGTCAGAAGTCCCCATCGTGGGGTTCTTGGTATCGCTGAATAAGGAGCCCATGTCGAGGCTCCCAACCAGTGGGAAATACCATACGCAGGTACCTCCAGAATAGTCGGCGTTCCAGACCGAACCGCCGAGGAAGCTGATGACCGTTTGTGAAACGCCCGCCTGGTCGGCGGCGTTCAGGGGCGCGAGAGATCCCAGCAGCGGGATTCCCATCAGAACGACGATAGTTGCGAGTTTCATACGTTCTCCGTTTGGGCTAGAATCGGTACGGACGGCCCGAATCTCCTATTTCTATTTCCGGGCTTACGGAAGCAGTATGGGCTGGGTGGGCCGAACGAGTCTCAGCGGAAAGATGGCGATTGTTTGAAGAAATCTCATCGAATTTCGCCGGATTTGCCGGATCCGCCGGCGGCGCCTCGCTCCGGGTTGCCCGGTCCCCAGGAGGCCCAATCCTATGCGTTCGGCCGGTTCCGTCTCTTTCCCGGCGAACGGATCCTGCGCTGCGGGGATCGTAACCTGACGCTCCCGCCGAAGGCTTTCGAGACGCTGCTTCTGATGGTCCGCAATCCAGGCCACCTGATGTTGAAGGAAGACCTCATGAAGGCGCTGTGGCCGGACACCTTCGTCGAGGAAGTGAACCTGGCGAACAAGATTTCGGTGCTGCGGAAGGCGCTGGAAGACACAGGCCCCACGGCCACCTGTATCCAGACGGTGCCGAAACTCGGCTATCGTTTTCTTCCCGCGGTAACAGGGGTGTGGAAGTCGGCACCGGGGGCGGCTATCACCGCGGAGGCGGAGGCAGAGCGCGCCATCCGCCTTATCGCGCTGCCGTTTGCCGTCCTGAACGGAGATGAGCGGATCGCCTTTTTGGGACACAGTTTGCCCGAGGCGATCTCGGGCTCACTAGCGGGGCTGCGCTCGCTGACCGTGCGCTCCAGTATGCTGGCGGCCCGCTTGGCCGAAGGCGACCAGGATCCCAGACGCATCGCACGCGAAGCGGACGTAGACATTTTATTGGCGGGAAGCATATTGTGTGAGGGCGACAGGCTGCGCGTCAGCGCCGAACTGGTGCAGGCGCCTACCGGGACAATGGTGGGCTCCTACGTGTGCCAGGCCGCCCGCGACAACATTTTCGAGATTCAGGACAGCCTGACACGCCGGATTGTGGATCTGCTGTTGCCGCGACTGGCCGAGTACGAGCGCAGGACCCTGACGCACGACGTGCCGGCGTCCCCCCGGGCATACGAATTCTACCTGCGCGGCACGCATGTGGAGCATCAGCGCACGTTCGAAAACATGTCGATGGCGCGCGACCTCTACCGCCAGTCGGTGGAGGAAGATCCCGATTACGCTCCCGCCTGGGCACGACTGGGACGATGTTACCGGTTTCTGGGGAAGTTCGACGCGGAGGGCCCGGGCAACACGGAATTGGTCCAGTGGGCATTTCGCCGCGCTTTTACGCTCAACCCGGACCTGCCCATCGCTCACAATCATTACACCCAGATCGAAGCGGATTCGGGACACGCCCAACGAGCCATGGTGCGGCTGCTGGGGCAGGCGCAGAAACATCCGAACGATCCCGAACTATTCAGCGGGCTGGTTCAAGCCACGCGTTATTGCGGACTGCTGGAAGAATCGCTGGGCGCGCACCAGCGCGCGCGCATGCTCGACTCGAGGGCGGTGACGAGCGTCGGGCATACGTATTTCCTGTTGGGAGACTATGAGCGGACCCTCGAGTGGTACCCGCCGGGCAGCCGGTTTTATGTGGATGCGGCCGCTCTGGCGGCCGCGGGGCGGGAGGCGGAAGCCGCCGATTTGTTGGTTGACCGCTGCCTGCTGGCGCCCCTGGTCGAATCCCTGCGTTTCTGCCTCCATGGCGATCATTCGAGCAGTATCGAGGTCATCAAGCGGGCATTCGGAAGCATACCGCCACCGGATCCGGAGATCAAATTCTACCGGGCACGGCACCTGGTACGCGACGGAGCGGAGCAGGACGCGCTGAATGCCATACGCGACCTGGTGTCAGGCGGGTTCTTCTGCTCGACCGCATTGCGGAACGACCCGTGGCTGAAGCCGCTCTTGCGGCTCTCCGGCTTCAGCGGCGTCCTGGATGCCGTACTCAGACGCGAAGCGGAAGCGAGGGAGGCGTTCGAGGCGGCAGATGGGAAACGGGTTCTCTCGATGGGCGCCTCGGGTGCGGGAGTTCCGGACTCGTCGCGGGTGCGGTGAAGGGCGGGCTGCCACTGCGAAAGTCCTGCAGTTGTGGAGTTTCGTTGCCTGTCATCGAATTATCCGAACTGATTGCTCACCGCTATCAGCGGGTGATGCGGCGAATCAACCGCTGGCCGGCGCCGCGATGGGTGCGCATCTGGATGCTGGCTGCCACCCGCGCCGGCGATAGCTGGCTGTGGTATGCCATGGGGCTGTTCATCCTGGTTCTCCGCGGCACGACCAGTTTTCGCGCGCTGGCGGCGGCGGCGCCTGGCGGAAGCCACACGGTGGATTACAGCACCGGCGAATCGTTGCCCAGCAGGGCGCGGCGGACGATCTTGATGGGCGGATAGCCCTGCGCCAGGAAGGCGTCGTGGAAGCCCTGCAAGCGAATATTGCGCGCCCTTCATCTTCTTGTAATCCTCCCGTAACTTCAGGATTTCCAGCTTTCCCAGCGTGTAGACCAGGTAAGTGGGGTCGGAGGTGCCGCGCTTGGCCTCCTTTTCGGCCACCGGCCGCACCTGGTAGCCCTCCTTCACGAAGAACTCGATGGCCTGCTCCATGGTCATCTTGCCGGTGTGCATCCGGATGCCCGCGATGTAGCGCGCGTCGCGCAGCAGGGCGTCCTGCAACTGGCCGAGCCGCAGCTTCAGGTCGCCATTGCCGTAGCCTTCGTCGAGCATCATCTGCTCGCTGTAATGCGCCCAGCCCTCGGCGTTCGAGCTGCAGCCCATCAGCTTGCGCACCTTGGTGGGCGCGTGCTTGCACCCACAGGAACTGCACGTAGTGGCCGGGATAGACTTCGTGCACGGCGGTGCTGACGATGGTGCCGCGGTTGAAGCCTTGCAAGATACTCCTCGGTCTGCCTTTGGCGGCCAGGTGGGCTCGGGCAGGGTGACGTTGAAGAACGCTTCCTTGGCCACCTTCTCGTACGGTCCGGGCGTGTCCATGGAGGCGGTGGTCAGGGCGCGCATGAAGGGCGGCGTCTCCTCCACGATGGGCGGCACGGGCGAAGGGATGGTGACGATGTGGTGCGGCTCGATGAAGTCGCGCAGCCCGCCGAGCACGTCGCGGAAGCGAGCCGAGCAGCTTGTCGGCGGCGGGATGGTCGTTCTCGAGGTCCTGCAGGATCTGCTGCGGCGTGCGCTTGGGATCGATCTGCGGCGGCCACGCGCTTCAACTCCGCCTGGTTGCGGCGCAGGTCCTCATAGCCGATGGCGAGCAGGCGGTCGAGCGGGGTATCCACCATCTCGTCGTAGAGCAGCTTCTTGCGATAGTTCTCGGCGCCGATGCGGAAATCGCCGTTGGAGCGCGGCAGCAGGTCGTTCTTCAGCAAGGCCTGGTAAGCCTTCAGGGCGTCGATGACGGCCTGGTTGGCGCTTCTGGAATTCGGCGAGCAGCGCGGTCGGTGACCTTCTGAAAGGCCGCCGGCACGTCGTTCTGGAAGAAGCTCACGATCCCCGGCAGTTGCTCGATCGCCACTTCGGTGTAGATCTCGCGGCGGGTTGTTGAGATTCTCGCGCGCCGACTGGAAGCATGCGGGGGATCAGCTTTTCGCGCGCGATGGCCGACTGCAGGCGCTCCGCCGGCGGCGCGAAATTGCGGCTCATGATGACGAAGATGGCGTTGGTGGCGCCGGAGGAGTAGATGTCCGGGTTCTTCTCCCACATGCGGATGGATTCGAGCGCGAGCAGCTGGCCGCGGATCTGCGCGAGCACCAGTTCGCGGTCCGCCGCGACCGCCGGCGAGAGCCCGCGCGGGTCGAACGCCTGCGACTTCGGCTTCGAATTTGCGCAGCGCCGCGATTTCGGCCTGGATTTCGGCGCGCGAGCCGGAGGGCAGCAGGGCATCGTATTGGTGGAAGCCGGCGGCTGCGTGGCCGGACCGGGATCGTAACGGAAGACCAGCTTCGTCGAAATAGCGGTCGGCCAGGCGGGAGAAGGCAGCGTCATGGCTCTGGGCGAAGCCGGCGGCGGCCAGCAGAAGGAGCGCGAAAAACCTCATCCTTCCATTATGGCAAGTGGCGGCCTTACTTCAGCGCGTAATTGAAATCGGGCTGGGAGCCGGGGGCAATGTTGGTCTGCCAGTGGCGGCCGGCGAGGCGCTTCTGAAATGCCTCTTTCGCGGCGGCCAGCTCGGCGGGATTCTCGAACAGCTCGACCGCGGCCAGCGCCAGGGTGCGCGCGGCCACCACCATGCCTTTGCGGCCGATGCTGCTGCCGGCGCAGGCGGCGGCCTGCCAGGTGTGCGCGCCGACGCCGGGCACGAACGTGGCGGTGGTGAATTGCGCGGTGGGAACCACCCAGCTTACGTCGCCCGCATCGGTGGATGCCGTGCCGCTGCCTTCGGACTTGTCGACGTGCACGGTCTCCGGGCCGGGCTTGTGGACGGGCGCGCCCAGCGTCTTCTGCAGCGTCTCGGCGAACTGGCGTTCCTCGGCGGTGTACTCATATCCGCCGGCTTTCTGCATGGCGCGGCCCAGCACTTCGGCCAGCGTGTCGTTGGGGAGGACATTGGCATAATTGGTGCCCTGCTCGAATTCCATGCGCGTTTCCGAAGCCAGCGCGCCGGCCTGCGCGCACTTCATGATGCGCTCCCAGATGCCGTCCAGCACCTGGGCGTCGGGATTGCGCGCGATCAGATCGACCTCGGCGAATGCCGGCACGATGTTGGCGGCGCTGCCGCCGTTCGTGATGATGTAGTGGATGCGCGTTTCCTGCGGGACGTGCTCGCGCAGGAACTCGACGGCGTTGAGCATGATCATGGCGCCATCGAGCGCCGAGCGGCCGCGCTCCGGGGCGGCGGCGGCGTGCGAAGCGACGCCGTAGAAACGGAACCTGCCGCCGTTGTTGGCAAGCATGGAATGCAGGCTGACCTCGTTGGAATCGCCGGGATGCCAGGCGAGCACGGCATCCACGTCGCTGAATAGGCCGGCGTGGATCATGTAGATCTTGCCGCCGCCGCCTTCCTCGGCGGGCGTGCCGTAGTAGCGGATGGTGCCTTTGAGATTCCGCGCGGCCATCTCTTCTTTGATGGCGACGGCCGCCAGCGCGGAGGCCGAGCCGAGCAGGTTGTGGCCGCAGCCGTGGCCGGGCGCGCCGGCCTGGACCGGCTCCTGCGCGGGCACGTCTTTTTGCGAGAGGCCGGGCAGCGCGTCGAATTCGCCCATGATCACGATGACCGGCTTGCCGCTGCCGTAGGAAGCGGTGAACGCGGTGGGCATGCCCGCCACGCCCGCTTCGACGTCGAAGCCGTTGGCGCGAAGCTCCTGCTGGAGCAGGGCCGAGCTCGTGGTTTCGTGGAAGCCGAGTTCGGGGTTCTCCCAGATCTGGCGGGAGATGGCGCCGAAGCGGTCGGCGTGGGCATCCACGCGGGGCAGAACCGAATCCGCGGCGGGCAGGGCGCCACACAGGCCAAGCAGCACGAGGAGAGTACGCATCGGACGATTATAGCTGTGCGGCGCCTCAGCCGGCGCGCGGATCGGGCGTGCGGTAGAAATCGGACGCGTTGGTGCCGGGGCAATCCAGGAAGGCCTGGGCGGAAAGATCCGCCAGGATGCGGTCCATCGCCTCATTCAGTTTGGTGAAGGCGAAGGTGGAATCGTTGTGCGGCCCGTAGACGCCGGCCACGACGCTCGAAAGCTGCAGCAGGCGCGCCCTGCTTCGTTGCAATTCGCGCGCCAGGTCCCGGTGTTCTTCGTAAGTTAGCGGGTTCAATGTATCCCGACGCAACCCGCCAGTTTATCATGGGGCACGGCATTGGCCCGGTACCATGAAGTTGCTACAATCCTGGTGATGCCCAACGAAATCCACGCCGCTTTCGATACCACCGAAGGCAACTTCAAGGTCCGGCTTTTTGCCGAGGAAGTGCCGCGCACGGTGCAGAACTTCACCGACCTGGCGGAAGGAAAAAGACCGGCATGCCGTTTTATGACGGCACGGTGTTCCATCGCGTGATCCCGGATTTCATGATCCAGGGCGGCGATCCGGAGGGCACCGGCCGCGGCGGTCCGGGCTACCAGTTCGCCGACGAATTCCATCCCAAGCTGAAGCACACCAAGGCGGGCATTCTCTCTATGGCGAACGCCGGGCCGAACACCAACGGCAGCCAGTTCTTCATCACGGTCGCGGCCACGCCCTGGCTGGACAACAAGCACAGCGTGTTCGGCGAGGTGACGGAGGGCATGGACGTGGTGAAGAAAATTTCCGGGGCGCGGCGCAACTCGCAGGATCGCCCGCTGCAGGAAGTGCGCATCCGCTCGGTAAAGATCGAGCGCTCATGAGCACGGCGCGGGCGAAGGCGCGCGCCGCCCGATGAGACTGGCGATATACGGCGGCACATTCGACCCCATTCACAACGCTCACCTGGCGGTGGCCCGGCAGGCCGCCGACCGCTTCCGGCTGGATTCGGTGCTGTTCGTTCCGGCGGCGCGCCCTCCGCACAAACAGCACGCCCACGCGCCGTATGCCGACCGCGTGCGCATGGCGGAACTGGCGTGCGCGGGCGAGCCGCGCTTCCGCGTGTCGCGCCTGGAAGAGAACACGGAGCGTAGCTACTCGGTGGAGACGGTGGAACGGGTGTGCGCCGGCCTGGCCGCGGACGACGAACTTTTCTTCATTCTGGGCGCGGATGCGTTCGCGGAGATCGAGACATGGCGGCGGTGGCGCGACCTGGCGCGGGCGGTTTGTTTCCTGGTGGTGAGCCGGCCGGGCGCCGTCTATAAAGCGCCGGCGGGCGTGCGCTTCGAGCGGCTGGACACGCTGGAGCTGGACGTATCGTCGTCGGCCATCCGGCGCGAACTGGCGGAGGGCGGCCGGCCGGCCACGCTGCCGGAGAGCGTGCTCGAGTACATCGTGGAACACCGGTTATACGTGTAAGGCGGCGCTCATCCGTGTTCATGGGCGGCGAGGCACTGCTCCCTCACGGTCGCGGCTCCGACCGGAGCCGCGCGCGTCAGCAAGCGGTATTGCACGGCAAACGAAACCCGCGGCCAGGGAACCAGTCCGACCAATCGGGTTTTCGGAGTCTAAAATCCAGGTTTATCAGTGAGTCCGGCGAGACGGAGGACGTGAGCGAACGTGGCCTTGCGACCCACCCCTGTGTCGCAAGGGCCCGGCGGCGCGGCGCACGAGGATGGCGGGGACGAGCGGCGCGGGCGGCGTAAGTCGCGGTGGCGCCTGCACATAAAACATGAATAAGAGATTGCGTTTTAATAGAATCGGGGCTGGCACGCGCCGTGCTGAAAGACACGGCAGCGCGGCGTCTCCTCCCCGTCCGGACTGCCGGTTACCTGGAGTTCCATCTTGAAAAAGCTCACACTCATTCTCACTCCGATTCTGATCCTGGCCGCGGCCGGTGCGCTCTGCGCCCAGACCGTGACGGTCAACCCCACGTCGCTCTCGTTTTCGGCCCTTGTGGGCGGAACCGTGCAGAGCGCGCCGCTGGCGATAAGCACCAGCAATGGCGGCCCCGTCATCGCTAGCAGCAACTTTCCGTGGCTCAAGATCAACAACTCCGGCAGCCTGGAAGCGTCCACACCGGCTACCCTCAGCATCACGGCGGATCCGACCGGCCTGGTGGCGAGCAGCTACGGCGCCACGATCACTCTGAACGCGGTCGGGATCGCGGCGGGTTCGGGCCGACGACTGACCGTGCCCGTGACTTTCGCCGTGGGCATCATCGGCGTGAGCGCAGGCGTCGTTTTCCTTTTCGTACCAGGTGGGCGGCACAGTGCCGAATCCGCAGAGCGTGACGCTGACCGCGGCGCAGACCACGGCGTATACGGTGTCGCTCGGCTCTACCGGCTGCAGTTGGCTGACGGTGCCGCCGGCGGCACCGCGCCGGGCACGCTGGCGCTGACGCCCAACGCTTCCGCCCTGCCGGCGGCGGGCACGTATGCGTGCACGGTTACGATTACGCCCACCAACGCACCGCCGGTTCCGATTACCGCCACGCTGACGGTGACGCCGGCGCCGACCGTGACCGCCGGCCCCTCGCCGGTGAGCCTGGCGTACCAGATCGGCGGGGCGACGGGCGCTACCAATGCGGCCTCGCAAACGCTGACGCTGGCGAACCCGAGCACGCAGGCGCTGAGTTACTTCATTTCGCCGTTCGTTTCCAGCGGAACCAACTGGCTTTCGGTGAATCCGAGCCAGGGCACGATTCCCGCCGCCGGCAATGTGCAGGTGACGGTGAGCTATTTGACCTCGACCAGCCTGGCGGCTAATGCATACCAGGGAACGCTGGCCATCTTTGTGCCGAACGCGGCCAATCCGCAGATCAACGTGCCGGTGAACCTGGTGGTTTCCAACCAGCCGCTGCTCACGCTGCCGGGGGCGACGGTGGCGTTCATGTACCAGGCGGGCGGGAGCGCTCCGGCGGCGCAGAACGTCCTCGCCACCACCACGGCGGTGGCGGCGAATGCCCCTTCCAGCCAGCAGATGACGATGCTGCTGACCGCCACGGCCACCGGCAACTGGCTGGTGGTGCCGCAGACGGCGCAGACCGGCACGGCGTTTGCGGTATCGGTGAACGCCTCCGTGCTGAGCGGATTGCAGCCGGGGAATTACACGGGGACGATTTCGGTGGTGGGAATCGGCTCCGCGAATGCTACCGCAGCCGCGCCGCTCACCATTCCGGTGACGCTCAAGGTGACCAACGACCCGCTGGTCTCCGCCGACTTTCGGCGGCTGCACCGAAGGGCTGGTGAACGGTCTGACCTGCCCGATGAACTTCGCGTACGAGGTGGGGCAGAGCAATCCGGCCTCGCTGACCGTGACGGTGAGCGCCAGCAACGGCGCGGCGCTGACCGTGGCGCCCACCGTGACTATGAACACGCAGGCGGCTTGCGGCACCAACTGGCTGGCGTTGGGGCAGGTGGCCTCCGGCAGCAATAACTCGTCCACGTTTACGGTTACGGTGAACCCCACCAACCCGGTGATTGCCAACGGCACCACCTGCAACGGCACGCTGAACGTTGCCGCGACCAATCCGGTGGACAGCAACGCCGCCCCCAACAGCCCGCTCGAAATTCCGGTGGCGCTGTACGTGAACAACAGCGGCATGCTGGTAGCGAACCCCATCGCGCTGAATTTTCCGGTGGGCTTGAACGCGGCGCCCAGCTACCAGACGCTTTCGATCACCAGCACGGGCACGAACACCAGCGATCAGCTTGCCTTTACGGCATCGAGCCCGGCCGGTGCATCGTGGCTGCAGGTGTTCCCAACCGGCGGTCTGAATACGGCCGCGGGAGCCAATACGGTCAACGTGGTGGTGAGCCCAGGCGGAATGGGCGCGGGCACTTACACCAGCCAGATTACGATTACGGCGACGGCTTCGGGCGTGCTCGACAGCCCGCTGACGGTTCCGGTAACCATGACGGTGGCCGGACCCACCATGACGGTAACCCCGAGCGGCGCGCTTTCCTTCTCGCAGACGCTGGGCACGGCGGCGCCGCAGCCGCAGCAGGTTTCGGTTTCCACCAGCGGCACGGATATCGCGTTCACCGCCGGCGTGGTGATGCAGCAGCAGGCCAGCGTGGGCTGGCTGACGGCGACGCCCGCCAGCGGGACGGCGACTTCCGCCACGCCGGCTACGGTGCAGATTGCAGTGAACGGATCGAACCTGCCGGCGGGAACCTACAACGGCTCGGTGACCATCACGGGCACCACTGCCGGCGTGCAGGGCAGCCCGGTGACCATCGCGGTGAAGTTCGTGGTTTCGCCGGGAACGCTGGCGGCGAGCCCGGCCAGCCTGACCTTCAACGCGGCGCAGGGCAGCGCGTCGCAATCGCAGGCGGTGAAGGTGACCGGCACTCCCGGCGCGCTCAGCTTCAGCGTGACCACCAGCAGCACGGCGCCGTGGCTCAGCGCTTCCGCCGCCAGCGGCGCCACCCCGGCCACGCTGCAAATTACGGCCAATCCGGCGGGACTGCAGCCGGCGCAATATACCGGGCAGGTGACCATCACCTCGACCGGCGCCGCGGGCAGCCCGCAGACCATTAACGTCACGCTGAACGTGGGGCAGGCGCAGACGCTCTCGGTTTCGCCCTCTACGCTCAACTTCTCGTACGTGCTCGGCACCCAGACCACGCCTCAGGCGCAGACGGCGCAACTGACGGCTTCAGGCGGCGCGGCCGCCTTTAGCACCGGCGTGAGCAGCGGCGCGTCGTGGCTCCAGGTATCGCCCGCGAGCGGCAGCACGCCGGCCACGCTGACCGTGAGCGTTGCGCCGTTCAGCCTCACAGCCGGCAATTACACCGGCACGATCAACATCAGCTCGACGGCCTCGGCGACCACGCCGGCGGCTTCGATTACCGTGAATCTGACGGTCACGGCGGTGCCGACGCCGGTGATTACAGCGGTGGAAAACGCGGCCAGCGCGATTGTCGGCGGGGTGGCGCCGGGCGAGGACATCGTGATCTACGGAACCGGCATCGGTCCGGCCACTTTGACCTTTGGCGCGGTGAACAACGGAACTCTGGCCAACATCGCGGGCGACACGCAGGTGCTCTTCGACGGGCGGCCCGCCCCGGTGTATTACGCCAGCGCGACGCAGACCAGCGTATTCGTGCCATACGGCGTAGGCGGGCAGACGAACACCAAGGTGCAGGTGGTCTACCAGGGCGTGCCGTCGCAGGCCATCACCTATAACGTGGTGAGCACGGCGCCGGGCGTCTACACCATGAATGCGTCCGGCAGCGGCGCGGCGGTGGCCTGGAACTACGACCTGGCGGGCAATTACGCCGGCATCAACTCGGCGTCCAACCCGGCGGTCAAGGGCGGCGTGGTTTCGCTCTACGTAACCGGCGAGGGCGCCACCAACGGGCCGACCACGCTCGACGGCATCGAGGTCAACCCGGCCAATCTGTACAATCCGGTGGCGCCGGTGACCGCGATGGTGGGCGGCGTGCCCGCCCAGGTGGAATACGCCGGCTCGGCGCCGGGCAGCTTCTACGGGGTGATGCAGGTCAACCTGCTGATTCCGGCGGAGGCGCAGTCAGGGGCACCGAACGCGGTGGTAATTAACGTCGGCGCTAACAATACGCAGACCAACGTGACGCTGGCGATTCAGTAAATAGTTACCGCTCCCTGACGGTCTCTGACCGGAGCCGGGATCGTCAGAGGGGGCGGAAGTGAGGAGGCTCTACCCCACCACTTCCAGAAACGCCCGCGCGGCGTGGCTCAGGGCGCGCCGCGTGGGATAGAAGAGGCGGATCTTGCGTTCCACGTGGATCTCCTTGCACGCGCACCTCGCACAGCAGCTCCCTGCTCGATTTCCTGCTCCACGCACATGCGCGGCAGGAAAGCCACGCCCACGTTGTTCTGCACCAGCTTGCGGATGGTCTCGATGGTGGGCATTTCCACGTCCATGCGCAGCGGCACCTTGTGCGCCTGGAACTCGCGCAGCACCACGTCGCGGTACGGCGAAACCACGTTGTGCGCGATGAAAGTCTCTTCGCCCAGCTCCGAAATGGAGACCGTCTTGCGGTGCGCCAGGCGGTGCTTGCGGCGAAACCACGAAGGCCAGCGCGTCGGTGTAGATGACCTTGGACTTCAGGCGCTCGTCGCCGGGATCGTAGCTGATCACGCCCAGCTCCAGGTTGCCGTCCAGCAGCTCGTTGGGGATCTTGCTCGAGAGGCTGCGGCGGACCTGCACCTTCACCTTGGGATACAGCTCGCGGTAGCGCTCGATGTGCGCAGCAGGTAGAGCGTGGTGGATTCGTTGGCGCCGATGGTGAGGCGGCCGGCGGAATTGTCGCGCAGCTCGGCCAGCGAGTTTTCCAGCTCCTGCTGCGAGGCTCTCGAAAGCGGCGGGCATATTCGAGCACGCGTGCGGCCGGCGTCGGTCAGGATCAGGTCCTTGCCGGAGCGGTCGATCAGCTTTTCGCCCAGTTCCTGCTCCAGCCGCTGCAGCGCCAGCGAGATGGCCGGCTGCGTGCGCAGCAGCTTTTCGGCGGCGCGCGAAAAGCTCTTCTCGGTGGCGACGGTCAGGAAGACCTGGAGGGAGTGCAGTTCCATGGCGGCGTGCGGCAATGATACCTCGCCACTACAGCCATAATAACAGTTAATGGATACCGCTAATATTATAAATTTGCCAAATCATACAAGCGGCCCGCATAATGGCTCTGTATCGGCGTCTTTCGATGAGCGATCGCGTATACATCTTCGATACCACGCTGCGCGACGGCGAGCAGTCGCCGGGCTGCAGCATGACCGTGCCGGAAAAGCTGCGCATGGCGCGCAAGCTGGTGGAGCTCGGGCGTGGACATCCTGGAAGCCGGCTTCCCCATCGCCTCCGAAGGCGATTTCGAAGCGGTGGACGCGGTCAGCCGCGAGTTCCCGTGGGCGCAGGTGGCGGCGCTGGCGCGCTGCTGCACGCTGGACGTGGAGCGCGCCGCCGCAGTCGCTGGCGCATGCGCGCCGGCCGCGCATCCACACCTTCATCGCCACCAGCGACATCCACCTGAAGTACAAGCTGAAGAAATCGCAGCAGCAGGTGCTGGACGAGGCGGTGGCGGCGGTGGAACTGGCGCGGCGGCACGTGGACGACGTGGAGTTTTCGGCCGAGGACGGCGCGCGCACCGATCCCGATTATCTGGAGAAGATCTCGCAGCGCGGTGGTGGCGGCGGGCGCGCGCACGGTGAACATTCCGGACACGGTGGGCTATTCGACGCCCGCAGGAATACGGCGCGCTGATCGGCCGCATCGCGCAGGCGCTGGGCGATTGCGCCATCGTCAGCGTGCATTGCCACGACGACCTGGGCCTGGCGGTGGCCAATTCGCTGGCGGCCATCGAAGCCGGCGCGCGGCAGATCGAATGCACCATCAACGGCATCGGCGAGCGCGCCGGCAACTGCTCGCTCGAAGAGATCGTCATGATCCTCAAGACCCGCGCCGATTCGCTATCCGTACCACACCGGCATCCACACCGAGCACTCTATTCGCGCCAGCGAGCTGCTGAGCTCGATCATCACCTTCGGCCCGCAGCCGAACAAGGCGATTGTGGGGCGCAACGCCTTCGCGCACGAAGCCGGCATCCACCAGGACGGCTATCTGAAGGAGAAGACCACTTACGAGATCATCGACCCGCGGTCGGTGGGCGTGCCGGAAGGCAGGCTGGTGCTGGGCAAGCACAGCGGGCGCCACGCGCTGCACCAGCGCGCCAAGGACCTGGGCTACGAGCTTGACGCAGCGAAGAGCTGGACGGCCTGTACCACCGCTTCACGGCGGTGGCCGACCATCGCAAGAAGGGCCTGATGGACGAGGAGATCGTCGGCGCTGATCCGACGAAGGCCAGACAGGCCATGCAAGGCGTGGCGGCGGACTTAAACGGCGGCATGAATCTGCAACGTTCTGGTATCTGCCCGGCGACGGCATCGGCACGGAAGTCACGCGCGAAGCGGTGCGCGTGCTGCGCCACGTGGCCGAGAAGTGGCATCACCACGCTGAAGCTGACCGAAGGGCTGCTGGGCGGCATCGCGATTCATCAAGACCGGCACGCCGTTCCCGGACGGAGACCGCGCGGCTGGCGGCGGAGGCGGACGCCACCCTGATGGGCGCGGTGGGCCTGCCGGAGTTCGATAACGCGCCGCCCGAGAAGCGGCCGGAAAAAGGGCTGCTGGGCATTCGCAAGGCGCTGGGCGTTTACGCCAACCTGCGGCCGGTGCGCGCCTACGCGTCGCAGCTGGATTCTTCGCCGCTGAAGAACGCACCTGGTGGAAGGCACCGACATGATCATCGTCCGCGAACTGACGGGCGGCATCTACTACGGCACTCCGCGCGGCATTACCGGAAGACGGCGCGGAAACGCGGGCGGTCAATACCATGACCTACACGCGCGCGGAAATCGAGCGCGTTGCCCGCATGGCCTTCCACCTGGCGCGCGCGCGCCGCAAGAAGGTCACGTCGGTGGATAAGTCGAACGTGCTGGAGAACTCGCAGCTCTGGCGGCGGGTGGTGATCGAAGTCGGCGCACGAGTATCCGGACGTGGCGCTGGATCACCTGCTGGTGGACAACTGCGCCATGCAGTTGATCCTGAATCCGCGCCGCTTCGACGTGGTGCTGACGGAGAACATGTTCGGCGACATCCTGAGCGACGAAGGCGCGGTGCTGGCCGGCTCCATCGGCATGCTGCCCTCGGCCTCCATCGGCGACCGCCGGCCGTCGGGCGCCTGGGTGGGATTGTACGAGCCGGTGCACGGCTCGGCGCCGGACATCGCCGGACAGAACAAGGCCAATCCGCTGGGCGCCATCGGCTCGGTGGCGGCCATGCTGGAGTACAGTTTCGGATTGAAGGAAGAAGCCGCCGCGGTGGACGCGGCCATCGAAGCCGTGCTCGCAAGCGGCACGTGTGACCGCGGATCTACGGCCTTCGGGCGCGCCCGCCACCACCGAACAGGTGGGCGAAGCGGTGTGCGCCGCGATCGGCTGAGCGCGGAGCTTACCGGCCCCGGGCTCAGCCATAATGCGTCAGCTGCAGCTACGGACGCCGGACCTACGAAGCCGCCGTCACTGAGAGCTGACCCACTGGTATCCTATGACTCTTATGCCTCAGCACCATCATCGAAAAACTCTGGGACTCCCACGTGGTCCACGAGCAGCCCGGCGCGCCCACGCTGCTCTACATCGACCTGCACCTGGTGCACGAAGTCACTTCGCCGCAGGCCTTTCAGGGCCTGCGCGAGCGCGGCCTGAAGGTGCGGCGGCCCGATCTCACCATCGCCACCGCGGACCACAGCATTCCCACCACCGACCGCTCGCTGCCCATCGTCGACCAGATCGCCGCGCAAGCAGCTGGCGCAGCTCGAAACCAACTGCGCGCGAATTCGGCATCCGCTGCCTGGGCATCCACAGCGACCGGCAGGGCATCGTGCACGTGATCGGGCCCGAGCTGGGCCTGACGCAGCCCGGCATGACGGTGGTCTGCGGCGACAGCCACACGGCCACGCACGGCGCGTTCGGCGCGCTGGCGTTCGGCATCGGCACCAGCGAAGTGGAGCACGTGCTGGCCACGCCAGTGCCTGCTGCAGCGGAAGTCGAAGACGTTTCAGGTGCGGGTGGATGGCACGCTGCAAGCCGGGCGTGTCGGCCAAGGACATTATTCTGGCGCTGATCGCGCAGAATCGGCATCGGCGGCGGCACCGGCAGCGTCTTCGAATACACCGGCAGCGCCATCCGCGCGCTCTCCATGGAAGAGCGCATGACGGTCTGCAACATGTCGATCGAAGGCGGCGCGCGCGCCGGCCTGGTCGCGCCCGACGACACCACGTTCCAATACCTGGCCGGCCGGCCGCACGCGCCCAAGGGCGCGGATTGGGACGCCGCGCTGGCGCGCTGGAAGCAGCTTGCCGACCGACGAAGGCGCGGCCTACGACCGCAGCGTCACCATCGACGCCGATGCGCTCGAACCCATGATCACCTACGGCACCAATCCCGGCATGGGCATGCCGATCACGCGCGCCGCTGCCCGAGCCGTCGCAGATGGCCGATCCGATGGAGCGCGATTCGATCGCCAAGGCGCTGCGCTACATGGGCCTCGAAGGCGGCAAGCCGCTGCTCGGCCATCCCATCGACGTGGTGTTCATCGGAAGCTGCACCAATTCGCGCATCTCCGATCTGCGCACCGCGGCCGGCGCTGCTGAAGGGCCGCAAGGTGAGTCCGAAGGTGCGCGTGATGGTGGTGCCGGGATCGCAGGAGGTGAAGCGGCAGGCCGATCGCCGAAGGGCTGCCGGAGATCTTCCGCGCGGCCGGCTGCGAATGGCGCGAGCCGGGCTGCTCCATGTGCATCGCCATGAACGGCGACCAGCTTGCGCCCGGCCAGTACAGCGTCTCCACCAGCAACCGCAATTTCGAAGGCCGGCAGGGCAAGGGCGGGCGGACGTTCCTGGCCAGCCCGCTGACCGCCGCGGCCAGCGCCATCACCGGCGTGGTGACCGATGTGAGGACACTGCTATGAAGCCATTCACGAATTTCGAAAGCCGCGCTGGTGCCGCTGCCCATCAACAACATCGATACCGACCAGATCATTCCGGCGCGCTTCCTGAAGACCACCTCGAAGCAGGGGCTGGACAAGCAGCTTTTCAACGACTGGCGCTACGACGCGCAGGGCAATCCGAAGCCCGATTTCATCCTCAACCAGCCGCGCGGCGCAGGGCGCGCAGGTGCTGCTGGCGCGGCGACAATTTCGGCTGCGGCAGCTCGCGCGAGCACGCGCCGTGGGCGCTGACGCAGTTCGGATTCCGCGCGGTGATCAGCACTTCGTTCGCCGATATCTTCAAGCAGAACTCGCTGAAGAATTCGCTGCTGCCGATCGTGGTGCCGGCGGATGTGCCTGCGGAGCTGTTCGCGGCGCCGCCGGATGCCACGGTGAAGATCGATCTGGCCCGGCAGACGCTGACCACGCCGGGCGGGCGCGAAGTGGAGTTTCCCGTCGATCCGTTCTCCAAGCACTGCCTGCTGGAAGGCGTGGACGAGCTGGGGTACATTCTGCAACACGAGGCCGATATCGCGGCCTATGAAGCGCGGCGCGTAGGCTCGATCAACGCGCTGGCGTAGGACAGCCCTTTCGGGCTGTCATGCCGGGCTTCCGCCCGGCATGCGACGGGCGGAAGCCCGCCGCGGCGGCGCCGAAACGCCGCCCTACAGACAGGAGGCTCCATGTTGGATGCCGTAGCGGAGAAAGCCGGGACGCCGGTCCTGAGCTACTCCCGCGGGGCGGACGTGCCCCTCTTGGAAAGTACGATCTCGCAACTGCTGGCGGAAAACGCGCGCCGGTTTCCGGACCGCGACGCGCTGGTGGTGCGGCACCAGAACGTGCGCCTCACCTGGCGCGAGCTGGATGCCGAAGCCACGCGCACGGCGCGCGGCCTGGCGGGGCTGGGCCTGCGGCCGGGCGACCGCGCCGGCATCTGGGCCGCCAACTGCCTGGAATGGGTGCTGGTGCTGTATGGCGCGGCGCGCGCCGGCGTGGTGCTGGTGAACGTCAATCCCGCCTACCGCTCGCACGAACTGCGCTACGTGTTGAAGAACTCGCACATTCGCGCCCTGTTCCTGGCCGAGCGCGACGCCCGCGCCGATTACCGCGCCATTCTGGCCGAATCGCGCAACGGCGGCGCGCTGCCGCTGGAGCACGTGGTCTGGATCGGCACCGAATCGTGGCGGGAGATGATCGCGGGCGGCGCCGATTGCCCCGATGCCGCCGTGCCCGGCGACGTCGCCAACATCCAGTACACCTCCGGCACCACCGGCGCGCCCAAGGGCGCGATGCTGTCGCACCGCAACCTGGTCAACAACGGCATGGCCATCGGCCGCGCGCTCAAATGCGAAGCCGAGGACCGCATCTGCGCGCCGGTGCCGCTGTACCACTGCTTCGGCTCGGTGATCGGCTGCATGGTTTCGGCGGTGTATGCGGGCCACGCTGATTCTGCCCTCCGCGCAATTCGACGCGCGCGCCACCCTGGAGGCGGTGGCCAGCGGAGCGCGCCACCGCGCTCTACGGCGTGCCCACCATGTACATCGCGGAGCTGGAGCACCCGGATTTCGCGCGCTTCGACATGAGCTCTCTGCGCAAGGGCGTGATGTCCGGCGCGCCCTGCCCCATCGAACTCATGAAGCAGCGTGGGCAAGCTGATGCACATGGAGCGGATGACGATCCCTTACGGCCAGACCGAATCCTCGCCCGGTCATCACCATGTCCAGCCTCGACGCTCCCTTCGAACGTCGCGTCACGACCGTCGGCCCGGCGCTGGCCGAATACCGAGGTGCAGATTGTGGACCCGAAGACCGGCGCGCGGCTGCCCATCGGCGAGCAGGGCGAACTGTGCACGCGCGGCTACCTGGTGATGCAGGGCTACGACGCCGACCCGGAAGCGACGGCCAAGGTCATCGACCAGGACGGCTGGCTGCACACCGGCGATCTGGCTGTGATGCATCCGGATGGGTATATCAGCTTCAAGGGGCGCGCCAAGGACACGATCATTCGCGGCGGGGAAAATATCTATCCGCGCGAAGTGGAAGATTTTCTGCACACGCATCCGAAGATCGCCGATGTCCACATCATCGGGCTGCCGGATGCCAAGCTGGGCGAAACCGTGCTGGCCTGGATTCAACTGAAGACCGGCGAGACCGCCGACGGCCGCCGAGATTCAGCGACTTCTGCCGCGGCAAGATCGCGTATTTCAAAATTCCGCAGTACATCCGCTTCGTGGACGGCTTCCCCATGACCGTCAGCAAGAAGGTGCAGAAGTTCCTGATGCGCGAGCAGGAAATCCGCGAGCGCGGGCTGGAAGCCGTAGCCCACGTGCAAACGGCGTAGGACAGCCCTTTCGGGCTGTCATGCCGGGCTTCCACCCTGCATTAATGCCCGCGACGGCGCAGAAGCGCCGCCCTACGAGGCCATCCACCGCACAGGCAGTTTCAAGAGACGGCTAAAGCGGGGATAATAGTTGCCATGAGCCTGCGCCCGGCTGCGCGGCAGGCGGACTGGAAGGGGACAGACATGGAATCGATTTCACGGCGGAAATTCGTGGGAGCGGCCGCGGTTTGGCCGGCGGCATCCTATGCGCGCATCGTCGGCGCCAACGACCGCATTCAGATCGGCCTGCTCGGCTGCGGCCACCGCTCCGCGGGCCATCGCGTGATGCTGCAAGAAGTCCGCCGCCACCGACCCCAATTTCGATATCCGCAGCGTCTGCGACCTATGGATCGATGAACCGCGAGAAGGCGGCGGACGAGATCGCAGCAGCTCTTCGGCAAGCGGCCCAAGATGTATCAATACTCCGAGGAGATGCTGGCCGACAAGGACCTGGACGCGGTGATGATCGCCACCGGCGACCACCAGCACGCCCGGCTTCTGGCCGAAGTGGTGCGCGCGGGCAAGGACTGCTACTGCGAAAAGCCCATGGCCAATACCCTCGAGGACGCCAAGCTGGCGCGGGATACGGTAAAGGCGCGCAAGCAGGTGGTGCAGATGGGTTCGCAGTGGCTGAGCTGCCCGTACCAGCAGCAGGGTGCGCGAGATCGTCCGCGGCGGCAAGCTGGGCAAGATCGTCTCCATCGACCAGAGCTGGAATTACAACGGCCCGCGCTGGCACGTCCCCAAGAGCGAAGACGTGGCCGCGATCCGCGAGCAGGATACGGATTGGAAGCGCTGGCTGCTGGGCCGCCCCGCGCGGCCGTTCGACCCCTACGTGTACTTCGAATTCCGTATCTTCAAGGAATTCTCGGGCGGAATTACGGACCAGTGGTATAGCCACGGCTCCGGCCTGGCGCACTTCTATCTGGATACTTTCATTCCCGACGACACCGTCGCCAACGGCGGCATCTTCGCCTGGCACGACGTGCGCGAGAATCCCGACACCTTCCAGTGCGTTTCCACCTTCCAGGAAAAGCAGGTGCTCTACACGTACAGCACCACGTTCGGCAACGGCTACGGCGATCACACCATCATCCGCGGCACGCACGGAACGCTCTATTCGCCGGGCGGCGAAGGCAGCCCGCAATGGTGGTTCCTGCCGGAGACGCGCAGCCTGTGGGGGTCGAACGTGGTGTTCAATCTGCATGAGGCCAGGCCGAAGCCGGAGCTGGTGACCATTCCCGGCCATCCCGAGGAGCCGCCGCTGAGCCAGGACGACAACCTGAAGGCACACACCGATAACTGGTTCGCGCTGCATGCGCAGCCGCTCGACGCCCAACGGGAACATCGACACCGGCTTCGCCCACGCCATCGCCGTGGTGATGGCGACGCGCAGCTACCGCGAAGGCAAGAAGATCTATTGGGACCGCAAGAACGAGCAGATTGTGGATCACCCGGTGAAGATGTAGGGCGGCGCTTCAGCGCGGCCGCGACGGGCTTCGGCCCGCCGCATGGCGGCCCCAAAGGGCTGTCCTACAACCCGCCGCAGGTTACCAATCCGCCCCACCGAACCAACCTCCTGATAGAATCGCAATTTGTCCGAAGATCTGCTGCAGCTACTGCGGAAGGATGGCGTGGTCCGCTCGCCCCATGCCACCCTCACCCCGCTTGCCGGCGGTGTATCGAGCGAGATCTGCCGGGTGGAAGATGGCGGCGAAATCTTCGTGGTGAAGCGCGCGCTGGCCAGATTGAAAGTGCGCGACGAGTGGACCGCGGACACGTCGCGCAACGTGTACGAACAGCGCTATCTATCCTATGTGTCGCGGCTGCTGCCGCAAGCTGTGCCGGCGGTGCGCGCGGCGCCTCCGGCGGGCGGCTATTTCGCCATGGAGTATCTCGGGCCGCAGTACCGCAACTGGAAGGAAATGCTGCTGGCCGGCGATTTCCATCCCGCCCACGCCTGCGCCGCCGCCCGCGCACTTGGGCAGATTCATCGCGCCTCCCATGGCGACGCGGAAGCCGCCGCGCTGTTCGACAGCGGTTCCTGTTTCTACCAGCTCCGCCTTGAGCCCTACCTTCTTACCACCGGCCGGCGCCATCCGCATTTGCAGCCGCTTTTCGACGCCGAAGCGGCGCGCCTGGCGGCCACGCGCGAATGCCTGGTGCACGGAGATTTCAGCCCCAAGAACATCCTCATCGGCGCCGGCCGGTTGGTGATCCTGGATTGCGAAGTGGCCTGCTACGGCGACCCGGCCTTCGACGTCTGCTTCCTGCTGAATCACCTGTTCCTCAAATCGCTTTTTCATCTGCGCGCCGACGGCCCGGAGGAAATGATCGCCGAATTCTGGCGCGAGTACACGGCGGCCTCCGGGCGGGACATCGAAGTCCGCGTGCCGCGCCTGCTCCTGATGTTGCTGCTGGCGCGAATCGACGGCAAATCGCCGGTCGAATACCTCGATGAGCCGCGCCGGCAATTCGTCCGTGATTTCGTTTACGGGCGCCTCGGGGCGTCCGCCGGAGCCTGGCAGACTGAAGCCTGCCCCACCTTGGCCGCGCTTTCCGCGTGCTGGTTCCGGGAGCTGCGCGGCTTCCCCTCACAAATATGAAAATCGCTTCGCTTTCCGCCTGGCAGATATTCGATTCCCGCGGCTGCCCCACCCTGGAGGCCGAGGTGGCGCTCGAAAACGGCATGCGCGGCCGCGCCGCTGTTCCTTCCGGAGCCTCCACCGGCCGGTTCGAAGCGCTGGAACTGCGCGACGGCGACCCGAGGCGATTCGGCGGCAAATCCGTTTTCCGCGCCATCGCCAACGTGGAAGGAGAAATCGCGGGCGTCATGCGCGGCTGCGATGTGCTGGATCAGGAGGGCCTCGACCGCCGCCTCATCGAACTCGACGGCACGCCCGCCAAGAGCCGCCTGGGCACCAATGCCATCCTCGCGGTTTCGATGGCCGCGGCGCGCGCGGCCGCCGCGGCGCGCCATCTGCCGCTCCATGCTTCCCTGGTTTCACCGCCCGGCGACCTGCTGCCGCTACCCCAGGTCCAGATCGTCGGCGGAGGCCTCCACGCCCACGGCCGTCTGGATATTCAGGATTTCCTGTTCGTGCCGCACGGCGCGCCGGGCTACACGGAGGCGCTCGAAATGGCGCACGACGTGTACCACGCCGCCGGCCGCCTGCTGCGCGAGCGCGGCCTGGCTCGCGGCGTGGCCGACGAGGGCGGATATTGGCCGGAATTCGAGTCCGCGGAAGCCGTTCTCGAGTTTCTGGTGGAGGCGATCCCGGCGGCGGGTTACCGGCCGGGAGAGGATGGCTCGATCGCGCTCGATATCGCCGCCAGCAATCTTTATGACGCCGCCTCCGGCCGCTACGTGCTGCGGCGGGAAAAGCGCTCCTTCACCAGCGGCGAATTCGCCGATCTGCTGGCGGGCTGGTGCCGCCGCTATCCCATCCTTTCCATTGAAGACCCGATGGCCGATACCGACTGGGAAGGCTGGAGCGCTTTCCGGCGCGCGTGCGGGCAACAGCTACAGGTGATCGCCGACGATCTGGTGACCACCAGTCCCGCGCGCATCCGCGAAGCCATCGAGCGCCAGGCGGCCAACGCCGTGCTCATCAAGCTCAACCAGATCGGCACGGTTTCCGAAACCCTGGAGGCCATCCGGCTGGTGCGCGCCGCCGGATGGAAGCCCGTGATTTCCGCCCGTTCCGGAGAGACCGAAGACGCCTTCATCGCCCACTTGGCAGTGGCCACTAACGCGGGACAGATCAAGGTTGGCTCGTTTGCCCGCGGCGAGCGCATGGTGAAATGGAACGAACTGCTGCGCATCGAACGCGAGCTTGGCGCGGGCGCGCGATATTTCCGATGGGTATCGGCTTGAAAGAGACGGCAGGCAGGCGAACGCAAACGGCTACTTTTCAGGCTGGTCGGCGGGGATCTCGAGGCTGCCGCCGGTCATTTCCTGGGGCGGGTCGCCGCCGGCCATCTGCTGGGCCACAATGAGGCGGCGGCCGTGGAGGCGGATGCGCGGCAGATGGATCGAGAAGAAGCCGGCCGCGGCCATGCAGATGGCGCCGGCGGCGGCCACGGTCCAGGGCGCGCCGAATTTATCGGCGGCGGCGCCGGCGAGCAGCGAACCGATGGGCGCCATGCCCATGAACATCATGGAGTAGACCGACATGACGCGGCCGCGCAGGTGGTCGGGCACCATGCTCTGAATAAGGGTGTTGGAGGAGCCCATCTCGATCATCATGCTGAAGCCGACGGGAACCAGAATGGCGGCCGAGAGCCACAGCACGCGCGAGAAGGAAAAGGCGATCAGCCCGGCGCCGAATCCCGCGGCCGAAACCGCGACCCAGACGCTGAGCCCCTTCAGGGTGCTGCGGCTGGCCAGGAGCAGGGCGCCGCAGAGGGCGCCGATTCCAGAAACGCCCAGGAGCCAGCCGAGCGCGGCCGGTCCGCCATGCAGGATGCGGGCGGCGAAAATGGGCATGAGGACGGCGTAGGGCATGCCTGTGAGGCTGACCATGCCGAGCAGCATCAGCAGGGCATGGATGGGCGGATTCTGCACAACGAAGCGGAAGCCTTCGATGACTTTGGCCAGCGGCGAGCCCGGCTGGGGCACCGGTTCGTGGCGCTGGACGCGCATGGCGGCGAGGCTGGCGATCACGGCGATATAGCTGGCGCCGTTGGCAAAAAAGCACCAACCTTCCCCGATGGTCGCAACCAGGATACCGGCGACGGCGGGGCCTATGATGCGGGAGGCGTTGAACATGGAGGAGTTCAGAGCGATGGCGTTCATGAGGTCGGGCTTGCCGACCATATCGACGATGAATGCCTGGCGCGCGGGAATGTCGAAGGCGTTGACCACGCCGAGGCCGGCGGAGAGCACGAAGATCTGCCAGATTTGCACGTGGCCGCCGAGGGTGAGCCAGGCCAGCGCGAAGGCGAGCAGCATGGACGCGGTTTGAGTGCCGATGACGACTTTGCGCCGGCTGTAACGGTCGGCGACGATGCCGCCGGGAGGAGAGAGGAGAAACACGGGGATCTGGCCGGCAAAGCCGATGGCGCCGAGGAGGACGGAGGAACCGGTGAGGCGGTAGACAAGCCAGGCTTGGGCGACGTTCTGCATCCACGTGCCGATGAGGGAGATCAACTGGCCGGCGAAAAAGAGCTGAAAATTGCGATGGCGCAGGGCGCGCAGGGTAGCCGGAAGCGGCATGTATTCTTCATTGTAAGGAAACGTCCGGCGTGCTGTCCCGCATGCCGTCGCGATCGGAGCCGCGAGCGTGAGCGAGTGCTCCTTAGAAGATGAAAATGATGCGGTCGCAGTACTAGCCGCCATTTCTCACAGGGGTCTAGCAAAAGCCGTCTTTCATGGCATAACTGAGTTTCCACACAACAGTTAGCGCCAAAGAAAAACGGTCTTTGCTATGACAGTCCCGCATGAAGCCGCGGCTTCACAACGAGGAATGAAAATGGCGGTAGTGTAATGGCGTCTGCAGCCGGAAGAGACCGTTATCACTCATTGAGGCTGTCCAAGCCCGTATGACAGTCTGGTCCGGGCGCCGTCTGGAACAACGAAGTGGTGCCACCGCCGTGAGGCGGCGAGCCCGAGGAAGAGATTCAACCCTCCCTGGTGCCCCCGGCGCAGTCGGGAAAGGAAGGTCCGAAATGGAGTTGCTGTATACACATTGCGCCGGAATCGATGTTCATCAGAACAGCCTTTCTGTTTGTGCGTTGACACCTAGTCCGGAGGCTGCCGAGGAACCTGCCGTTGAGCTGCGTTCGTTCGGCACTTTTACCCGTGAGCTCATGGAATTGCGGGAATGGCTGAAGCAAGTCGGCGTGACCCACGTTGCCATGGAGTCCACGGGCGTGTACTGGAAGCCGGTATGGAACGTGCTGGAACCGCATTTCACGATCATTCTCGCCAATGCCCAGCACATCAAGAACGTTCCCGGTCGGAAGACTGACAAGGCTGATTGTCAATGGATCGGCCGGCTGCTTCGCCACGGGTTGCTGCGGCCCAGCTTTATTCCCGAACGCCGAATTCGCGAGTTGCGTGACCTATGCCGGACCCGTACGAGCTTGACGAGGCAGAAAACGGCAGTTGTAAACCGCCTCCAAAAACTGTTGGAGGACGCCAATATCAAGCTGGGCTCGGTGGCTACTGACGTGATGGGTGTCTCCGGACGATCAATGATTCGAGAATTGATCGCGGGCAATACCGACCCCGTTCTGTTGGCGGATTTGGCTCGCGGCCCGATGCGGAAGAAGCGGGAGAAGTTGAGGTTGGCACTAGCCGGTACGCTCACCTCACATCATCGCTTTCTGCTGAAACGGCATCTTCAACAAGCGGAGGACCTGGAAGGAGAGGTTCGCACTCTGGAGGGCGAAATCGCCAAGATGGCGGTTCCTTTTGAGGAACTACTGAGACTCTGGATGACCATCCCCGGGATTGACCATGTTGCCGCCTGGAGCCTGCTCGCTGAGGTTGGAGCGAACATGGAACAGTTTCCCTCCGCGCGTCACCTGGTCAGTTGGGCAGGTTTGTGTCCTGGAAACAATGAGAGCGCCGGCAAACGCAAGAGCAGCAGGACGCGCAAAGCGAACCCATGGCTGCGCGGTCTGATGACGCAGATTGCGTGGGCAGCAGCTCACACCAAGGATACTTATCTTTCCCAGCAGTACCGCCGCCTGCTGGTCAAACGCGGCAAGAAGCGAGCGCTGCTTGCGGTTGCCAACACGATTCTTACTATCGTCTGGCATATCGGCAAACATCGCAACCCATATCGCGAGCTCGGCGCGGATTACTTCGACCGGCTCAAAGGCAGTCAGGCGCAACGATACTACGTCCGAAAGCTGGAGAAGATGGGGCTAAAGGTCACCCTCACCCCAACCGGCCAGGCGGCGGAAGCGTAGGGATATTTTCGGAAGAGAGTGTAACCAATCGGAATTCGAATTTGAAGCGTTTTTTTCGCGCCGGGTGGTGGCTGGTTTCGACGGTGGCGCAATGACGAGCGACGGCGGTGGTTTGCTGCTGCGGGAAACCGACCGGCGGCTGAATCTGCTGTCGCGGCTGTCGGAATGTTTTCTGGACCGGCGCAGCCCGCTGTTGGTAAAACACTCGGTGGCCGAGATGATGGCGCAGCGGGTCTACGGGCTGGCGCTGGGTTATGAAGACCTGAACGATCACGAGCAACTGCGCCAAGACCCGTTACTGCACGTGCTGGCTGGCAAGCCGGAGATGGAGGAGCCGCTGGCCGGCAAGAGCACATTGAATCGGCTGGAACTGGGCGACGGCACAGCCGACCGCTACAAGAAGATCACCTACTGGAAGGAGGCCATCGATGCCCTGTTGGTGGATGTATTTCTGGAAGCGTTCGAGCAGGCGCCCGAGGAGATCGTGCTGGATCTGGACACCACCGACGTCGAACTGCACGGCGGGCAGGAGGGGCGGTTCTTCCACGGCTACTACGACGAGTACTGCTATCTGCCGCTGTACATCTTCTGCGGCGAGCACATTCTGTGCGTGCGCCTGCGGGAAGCCAATCAGGACGCATCGGCCGGGAGTCTGGCAGGAGGTCCGGCGCGACGTGGTCCGACAGATTCGCGCCGCGATGGAGCGAAGTGCGCATCATCCTGCGCGGGGATTCCGGGTTCTGCCGCGATGAGCTGATGGACTGGTGCGAGCAACAGCCGAAGGTGGACTACGTTTTCGGGATGGCGCGCAACGAGCGGCTGCGACGCCTCATCGCGCCGCAGCTGGCCGAAGCCGCGGTGGAATACGCGCGGACGCAGAAGCCGGCGCGCGTGTTCACGGAGTTCCTGCATACCACCACGACCGGGTCGCTGGACGCGAGCCCGGCGTGTGGTGGCCAAAGCCGAACACATCGACGGCAAGGAAAATCCGCGCTTCGTCGTCACGTCGTTGACGGCGGAAGCATGGCCGGCGCAGAAGCTGTACGAGGAACTCTACTGCGCACGCGGCGACATGGAGAACCGCATCAAAGAACAGTTCCACCTGTTCGCCGACCGCGTGAGCACGGAGACGATGCGCGCCAATCAACTCCGGCTCTATCTGTCGGCGATGGCGTACGTGCTGGTGAGCGGTCTCCGCCGGTTGGGCCTGAAAGCCACCGAGTTGGCCCAGGCGCAGGCTGCCACGATCCGCACGAAGCTATTCAAAATCGGCGCTCTGGTCCGAGTCAGCGTGCGGCGGGTTTGGCTTTCGATGGCATCGAGCTATCCGTGGCAGCCCCTCTTCCAGCAGGTCTGGACGAACCTGCGCTGCTGAAACGCGCACGGCGCGGCGACGAATACGAGACAAACCTTCGGCGGGCTCACCCGCCTCGGAGGAGTGCATCCGCGCGGCGATTTTAAGCCCCGCGGTTACGCTGCAGGGTCTCCGAAATCCCCCACTACAGGCCCTAACTGACGTCTATTATTTCAGTTTCGAAAAACCTGGCCGCAGCCCGTCACTTTTCGCCTGCGAGCGGGCATCCTCAGCCCCCTGTGAGAAATGGCGGCTAGCGAGGATGGGAAGCGCGATGGATCCACAACATGCTGACCGCCAGGGCCGCCACGGCTAGCGCGCAATAGGACCACGGACCGCGCTCCTCCACAAAAGCCACCATGGCGGCGATCTGGTCGCCCGCGCTCTGGCGGAGGGGCGGCGAGATCACCAGGAAGAAGGCGCCGAGACCGAACATTGTGAAGGCGCGATACAGCATAGATCCGCTTGCCTCATGATGGCGCGAAACCGGCGGCTTGAACAGATGCCGAAAGTTAGCTAACCCGGCAGACCCCTTAGCGGGGAGGGAGGCCCCGGAACAAAAAAAGCCCGCTCCCTGACCCTGGAGGGAGCGGGCGCAAGCAGGAGGTTCAAGCAGGAAAATTACCGGCGGCCTCCGGCGAAACCGCGCATCATGGGCGCTCGCATGGCCGGCGCGAATCCGCGCACCACCGGGCCGCGGAACACGCCGTGGAATCCGGGCGCGCCGTAATACCAGAACGCGGGCGAATAGAAACCGAACCCCCAGGGGTTATACAAATAGCCCGTACCGGGGATGAAAGCCCAGCTGCTGTAATACGGATTCCAATACCAGCCGGTTCCGGCCCACCAGCCCGGATAGCCGTTGACGACCACCATGCGGGCAGCCGACGCGTTGGCCTGCGCTTCGTATTGCGAGCGCAGCTTGCTCCAGGAGTAGAGCGCGTCGGTCTGATTGCGGTCGAACTTTTGGGATTCGAGTTTGGGCGCGGCGACGAGCGCCAGTTCCCTGCCCTTGCCGACCTCGGCACTGCGGTCGTCGACCTGTACCTCGGCCTTGCCGTCATAGACCCGCAGCATAGACGGATTGGCGGTCACTGAGTAAATGCCGTTTTTCAAAATGCGAATCGCGGCGCCGCTGTCGATGAGGCTCAAATGGTTTTCCGGGGCCAGCATGTCGACTTCGAGGTTGGCTTCGCCGCGCAACAGTTCCAACTGGGTATCGGTAATCGATGGCGCCACCATGCGGACGGCCGAGTTGTCGCCGATGCGGAGGTAAACGCCGGGCGTAAGCAGCATTTCGGCGCGGCCATCGCGCGTTTCGAGCACCTGGCCGGGAGCAACTTCGATGCTGCCGGGCGATTGCGAGTCGATCGCTTGGCCGTTGAGGTTGACTTGTCCTTCGGTATAGTTCACGGTTCCGGGCCGTGCCACCGCGCCGTAAGCCGCCGACAGGCAAACCGCCGCGAACAGGCCGGCGCCCGCCCGAGCCGTGGTTTTCAAGAGGCTAACCATATGATTTACTGTGCCCTCCTTCATCCACTCATATGGATGCCGCGGATATAGGTATAGTTCCACCACTTGACGGTGGTTTACAAATCCATACAAACGGGGCGGATGTTAGAAGACTTTCACGAACAGGTATTTCTCGGGATGTTCGCGAAAATCCCGCAACTGGGCGGCGAGCTCGCGGGACCAGCCATTGAGGTTGTCGTAGGTGAGCGAGTTCTGGAGCATGGGAATTTGATTGGCTTGCGCTACCGCGTCAATCGCCGAGGCCAAGCCGCGGTTCACCTGGTCGTAGAGCTCGTCGGATTGAAGAAGCGGGCTGGCGCGCATGGCACTGACGGTTTGGCCCAGATCGGCGATGAGGGCGCGGGCTTCCTGGTATTGGGCGGCATCGCGGAGGAAACGGCCGGCATCGCCCTGGCCCGATTGCAGCCGCGCCAACGCGGCGTCCAGACTGACCAGCGGCGCCATGATCTGGCGGTACAGCACGTCGGTGTACAAGGCCTGCCCGACGGCGTTGGTGGTGCGGGCAGCGGTGCGGATATCGTGCTCCACCTGGGTGAAGCGCTTGCGAAGGTCGCCGTACATCTGGGTGCCGAGTACGAACTGGCCTACACGGCTGCGCCCCGATTCGATATCCGCCAGAATTGCGTCCATTTCGCGAAGCTGCTGCTCGAACTGCTGCAGGTCGAGGCTCTTGAAGACATCCGGCTGTTCGCGGTAGATGATCTCGGTGTTGGCCCGGCGCGGGCCGAAGCCGACGCTGGTTACATCGACGTACTTATCCCCGACCGGCGATTCCACGCTGAGCTGCGCCCAGGAATCGGGCGGGATGGAGGCCAGCGTGTCGCGATCCACCGAAACCGTCACCCTGACGGTGCGCTGCGGGTCGCGCGAACCGGAGAGGGCGATACCGGTGACCTTGCCGACGGTGATGCCATCGACCTCGACCGGCGCTCCCTGGGTGAGTCCGCTGGCGTCGGGAATGTAGAGGTAGAGGTTCGCTTTCTCTTTGAACAGCATGCCGCCGGTGAGCAGGTAGAGCAGGACGGCGAGGATGACGAAAGACACGAGGCTGACCGCCACAACCCGCACCCGCGCCCACTGCACCCGCTCCGCCGAAGGCATTCACTCGGATTGTAGCAACGGGATGGACCGCCCGCGGGCCGGTGCGGCGGGGGTTACAATAGTAGCGTCCAACATCAGCGACGAGGTACCCATGGAAACCATCGGTTGGCCGGAACTCCTGGTCATTGGCATCGTGTTCGTTCTACTCTTCGGAACCAAGAAAATTCCGGAAGCCGCCAAGGGGTTAGGCGAGGGCATCCGCAATTTCAAGGCGGCGTTTAAAGGCGAGAGCGAGGCGGTGAAGAAGGAAGGCCAGGAAATTCAGAAAGAGATCGAGAAGGTCTAGCCCTGAAAATCCGCGCCCGCAAATTCGAGGGCCGTTGCGCCCGCCACAAGCGGTACAATCCCGCCGTCGAGGGCCAGGGCGGCATCAAGGGCGGGTGTTCGCGCTGCAATCTGCTGTTCGAGATCTGGCAGGCGTCGCTGAACCTGAACCAGCTCATCCGGAAATTTGATCCCAATCACGACGATCTGGCCCGCCCCGCGCCCGCCAAAATGCCGGTGGAAACGGACCCGCGGCAGTTAAGCCTGATCTAAAGCCCCACGTCAGCCGGTGAACAGCCCCAACGGTCTGCCGCCGCGCGCGATCAAGCGGTCGAGCGCCAGCAGGTTGAGCATCAGATGGCGGGGATGGTGGTAGTTCTCCACGCGGGCGGTATGGGGTTGAAAGGTGACCTGGCGGTCCGCTTCCGAAATCCAGAGGGAAAATCCGTGCGGGCGCAGCGGATATCTGGCGCGCACGTAATCGTTCATCCGGGTAAACATTGCCGCGGCCCACGGCGCGCCGGTGTGCTCGTAGACCAGCATCGAGCCGGTCAGCACTTCTCCCTGCTCCCATAGGACCTTGTCCAGCGCCCACTGGTTGCGGTCGACGTGGTTGAGGCTGCGGAAAACACCGCCATAAACCGGGTCCCAGGCCACCTCCGCGTGGCGGCGGAAGCGGGCGGCGGCGCGGTCGAACAGGGCTTTGTTGCGGGTGCGGACGGCTTCGGCGCCGATCATCCAGAGGGTTTCGATGGAGTGGCCGGTGTAGACGAACTGCTCCAGCGGGTTCTGCGGCCGCGAGTAATCGTGCGCCAGAAGCTCGTTATTGAGATCGAAGGCGGGGTTGTGGTGGCGGTTGAGGACTGCATCGATGGAACGGGCGAGCAGGGTTTGCAGCTCCGGGTCGGCGCGATGGTCGAGCATCTGGCCGCAGACGCGGAGCAGCACCATGGAAACGCCCTGAATGCGCGCGCCGGGAAACGGCATGGGCGGCGGGCCGCTATAGCTGGCGACGATGTCGGGCTCGTAATCCGGCCGGTTGTAGATGCGGTCACACTTGAGGACCAGTTCTTTAGCGACATCCCAGTGGCGGCGGTCGCCGGTGGCGCGGGCGAATTCGGTGAGGCCCTCGGCGACGAACAGGTCGCCGTAGATGGCGGTGGCGGGCGGCGTGCGCGGCTGGCCGTCACGGGTGAAGGTGACGGGCCAGAGCGTGTCCGCGCCGGCGGGGCGCGCGCGCAGGATGAATTCGGCCGATTTGCGGGCCGTTTCCAGATGGCGCGGGTCGCGGCCGAAGTGGTTGTAGAGGAACGAATATACCCAGATGCCGCGGCCTTCATACCAGGTGGCCTTCCAGTCGTTGACGCGCGTGCCGTCGCGGTCCGTACCGCAGAGGAAGCCGCCATACTCGCGATCGATCACATAGCGGTCCAGGAACGGCAGAAAATCTTCGAAAAGATCGTAGCGGTATTGGGCGCGGAGCTTTGCCAAGTCCGGCATGCCCGTGGTTTCGCAACCGGCCGGGGCGGAGTGTGCGGAGGGGGCTTGCGCCAGCAGGGGCGCGGCGCCGAGGAACGTTCTGCGCTTGATCTTCATGATGCGGCACTCGCGAACGTTTCCAGTTCGCCGGCGTGGCTCGAAACCTTTTCCACGGCGCGGACGAAATCTTCCAGGTCGGCCTCCTCAGCCAGCAGAATGGGCTGCGAAACCCAGAAGCATTCGCAGCAGAAGCGCTCGGCTTCGGGGCAATCCAGGCGGCGGTGGGGGCGATCGTCAAACAGCCGGTTGGCGTAAAGCGGGTAAGGGTAACCGGAAACGCCGGGAATGCCTTCGGCCGCCAGCGCTTCGACAATCCGCTGCCTGGGCACGCGCTCGGCAAGGTCGCAGTCGAGCCGCAGGGTGTAGAGATGCCAGGCGTGCCCGGTGACGCGCTCGTCTACGGCCGGCGGGATCAGGAAACCGTTCCCGGCGAGCTTGCGGTTGAGGATGGCGGCATTGCGCGCGCGGCGCTCCAACTGAACGGGCAGGCGATCCAACTGCGCCAGCAGGATGGCGGCCTGCCATCCCGTGAGGCGGCAATTGCTGCCGAGGCGGACGTGCTCGAACCAGGCGCCGCCGCTGCGGCGGCCGTGATTGCAGAGGGAGCGCGCGTTTTCGGCCAGTTCCTGGTCGTTGGTCAGCAGAATGCCGCCTTCCCCGGCCGTCATATTCTTCGATTGCTGAAAACTGAAGGAGCCGAAGTGGCCGAAGCTGCCGGCTTTGCAGCCGCGCCAGGAAGCGCCGTGGGCGTGGGCGGCGTCTTCGACGACCACCAGATGGCGGCGCGCGGCGGTTTCGAGAATGGCGTCGAGATCGCACGGATGGCCGGCGAAGTGTACCGGAATGACGGCGCGGGTTCTGGGGGTGACGGCCTCGGCGAAACGGCGCGGATCGAGATTGAAGCTAGCGCGTTCGATATCGGCGAAAACGGGGACGGCGCCCACGCGCAGCACGGCAGCCGCGGTGGCGATGAAGCTGATGGGCGGCACGATGACCTCGTCGCCCGGCACGACGCCCGCGGCCGCGAGGGCCGCTTCCAGGCTCACGGTGCCATTCGAGGTGGCAATGCCGAAGCTGGCCTGGTGGAAGGCGGCGAAGCGCTGCTCGAATTCCGGGACCTTGGGACTGTAGCCGCCCCAGGCGCCGCTCTCGAGAACTTCGAGAACCGCCTGCCGCTCGGCATCGCCGCAGACCGGCCACGCGGCGAAAGGCGTACGGCGCACCGGCGGACCGCCCAAGAGTGCGAGTGACGGCATAATCGGATTCAGTTTACCTGGAATTGCAACACAGATTCCACCGCCGAGGCGCCGAGACGCCGAGAATTATAAGCAAGGGCAAAACCCAGGCAACTGGTGCACGGGCAGATTTGGTGCTCACGAGTATCCCGGATTGCGACTCGCGGCTCTGATCGGAACCGCGAAACCCGAGGCACGGTGGCCTATTCCTCAATAGTTTTTCTCGGCGCCTCGGCGCCGCGGCGGTGAATATCGTGATGCGGTAATCTAATGTCTTGCTTCTCGCCGGATTTGCGCAAGCCTGCATTACGCCTCCGCCGGGGGTGCCGCTGGCGGGATTCGCGGCACGGAAGGAGGCGTGCGCTGGAACGCACGACGATCTGTTTGCGCGCGCGCTGGTGCTGGATAACGGGGGAGCGAAGGTGGCGCTGATCAGCGTGGATGCGCTGGCGCTGCCGGCGGAGTTTGTGCAGCGGGTGCGCGCGGACATCGCCGGGCGCGTGGCCGTGGAGCCGGGCGCGATTCTGATTGCCTGCACCCACACCCACGCCGGGCCGACGACCATCCGCGCGTTCTTCAATCCGGAAGACTGCGTCGATGCGGCATTGATGGACCGGCTGGCGGCCGCAATTACCGCGGCGGCTGTAGGCGCATGGGAAAGCCGGTCGGAAGCGCGCATCGGCGTGGGCCGCGCGCGGATCGAAGGCTTCGGGGTGAACCGGCGGACGGCGGACGGGCAGCCGGTGGACGAAGAGATCGGCATTTTGAAGATTGCGGACGGCACCGGCGCGGCGCGCGGCGTGCTGTTCCACTACGGTTGCCACCCGACCGTGCTCGGCCCGGATAATCACCTGGCAACGGCGGATTTTCCGGGCGTGGCGGTGGCGCGCCTCGAAAGCCGGCTGGGAGCGGGCGGCTTCGCCCTGTTTTTCAACGGCACAGAAGGCGATATCAGCGTGGGACATTCGTCGGAGCTAAGCGCCATCGGAGTGATCGCGCCGGGGCGAACGTTTGAGCGCGCGGCGGAGTTGGGCGGCCGGATGGCGGACGCGGTGTGGGCGGCGCTGGGAGATATCGAAACCAGCGATCAGGCCGCGCTGGACGCACGGAGCGTCACGGTTGACATGCCGCGGAGGCAATATCTGTCGCCGGAGGAAGCAGCGCGCGCTTTGCGCGAAGCGGAGCGGCGGGCGCAGGAATTGGCGGGCGGCAGCGAATCGTCGGCGGAGTACCGGCAGGCCAAGTCCGAGCTGCTCTATCGCTCGATCGAGGACTATTATTCGCGGCAAAATGCGGACCGCGTGTTGCGGATCGAGGTGCAGGCGATCCGGGTGCAAGATGCGGTTTTCGCGGCGGTGCCGGGCGAGGTATTCGCGGAAATCGGGCTGCGCGTGAAGCGGTCGGCGGCGCATCCCATTTTTGTCACCGGGCTGGCTAACGGGTACGTCGGCTACCTGCCTTCGCGGCGCGCATATGAAGCCGGCGGGTACGAGGTGGTCTCGTCCCAGTGCACGGCGGAGGCGGAGGACTGGCTGGTGGAAGGCATTCTGCAACTCGGCCGGGAACTGATGGCATCCACATGAGCGGCAAACTGCGCATCGGCGTGATCGGGCTGGGCATCATGGGCGAGCAGTACACACGCGTGTACCAGGCGCATCCCCTGACGGAGGTGACGGCGGTGGCCACGCGCAACCCGGAGAGGCTGCGGAAGATCGCGGACCAGTACGGCGTGCCGCGCCGCTACACCGATTTCACGCGCCTGCTGGCGGAAGCGGCGGTGGACGCGGTGTGCGTGGCGACGCCCGATTTCGGCCACTTCGCGCCGGTGAAGGCGGCGCTCGAAGCCGGCAAGCACGTGCTGTGCGAGAAGCCGTTCACGACCGTCCTGGCGGAGGCGGACGAACTGCTGCGCCTGAGCCGCAGCCGTCCGGAGCAGGTGCTGCAAGTGGCCTTCAACCACCGCTGGCTGCCGGCGTATTATCACGGCTACACGGCGCTCCGCAACGGCTCCATCGGGCAGCCGCTGGCCGGTTTCGCGCGCAAGAACGATACCATCTGGGTGGCCACCGAGATGATTTCATGGGCCGGCGAGACCACGCCGATCCACTTTCTGGGCGCGCACGATATCGACCTGATGCGCTGGTTTTTCGCGAGCGAGCCGGTGGAGGCGCATGCCTACGGCGCGAAGACCGTGCTGGCGGCGCGCGGCATCGATACCTAGGACGTAATTCAGGCGCAGGTGAAATTCGCGAGCGGCGCGTTCGCCACTTTCGAATCCGCGTGGGTGTACCCGAACAGCTTTCCGAGCATCGTGGATTCCTTCGTGGAAGTGATCGGCTCGGCCGGGCATCTGCACTTCGACCGCAAGCGCGAATCCATCGAGCTGAGCACGGAGGCGCGTTTCAGCTATCCGAAAACATTTCTCAATCACGAGGTGTTCGGCAAGCTGCGCGGGGCGTTCGTGGAGTGCCTGGGCGATTTCGTGGACGCCGTGCTGGGGCGCTGCCCGCCACGGGTGACGGCGTTCGACGGGCGGCAGGTGACGGCGGTGCTGGACGCCGTCACGCGGTCGCTCGAGAGCGGACGGCTCGATCGCCATCGCGCCGGCGGACTGACGGGCGGGCGCGCATGCCGAAGACGCTCCACGCGGCCGACCACGTCATCATCATCGGCTATTTCCTGCTGCTGGCGACCATCGGCATTTATTTCTGGAAGCGGGTGCGGCACACGCGCGATTATTTCGCGGGCGGGCGCAACATTCCGTGGTGGCTGGCCGGCGTTTCGTTCTACCTGACGGCGCACAGCGCGTTCAGCTTCGTGGCGTACTCCGAAATGGCGTACCGCTACGGGCTGGTGGCGGTGACGCTGGTATGGAGTTCGGCGGGGGCCATGATCGTGGGAACCTTGCTGCTGGCCGGGCGCTGGCGGCGGGCGCGCATCCTCAGCCCGGTGGAGTTTCTGGAGGCCCGCTACAATTCGCAAATCCGCCAGGTGATGGCGTGGGCGGGGCTGCCGCTGCGGATCATCGACGACGGTTTGAAGATCTATGCGACCGGCATCTTCGTTTCCGCCGGCCTCGGTTACGACCTGAAGATGAGCGTGCTGGCAAGCGGAGCGGTGATGGTGCTGTACACGTTCATGGGCGGGCTGTGGGCGGTAGTGGTGACCGATTACATCCAGTTCATCATTCTCACCCTCGGGGTGGCGGCGCTGTTTCCGCTGGTGATGGCGAGCCTGGGTTCGATCTCCGCTTTGGGCCGCGGCGCGCCGGCGGGATTTTTTTCGCCGATCCATGCGCCGTTTTCGCCGCTCTACGTGCTGGCGTTTTACCTGCTGGTGCTGCTCAGCTACAACGGCAACTGGGCGTTCGCGCAGAAATTTTATTCGGTGCGGGACGAGCGGGCGGCGCGCAAGGCCGGACTGCTGGCCACGGCGCTGAAAATTCTGGGGCCGCCGCTGTTCATCCTGCCGGCGATGGCGGCGCGGACGCTCATGCCGGAACTGATGACGCCGCCGAATTCGCCGCAATACACCTACGCCGCCCTGGCGCTGCGGTTTCTGCCCGCCGGGTTGATGGGGCTCATGATCGCCGCCATGTTCTCCGCCACCATGTCCACCCTGAGCGCCGATTACAACGTGATGGCCAGCGTGCTGACACAAGACGTGTATCACCGCTTTGTGGACCGCGGCGCGGGCGAGGGGCGGCTGATGGCGGTGGGACGGGTGTCCACGGTAATGGTGGGATCGTTGGCGGCGGGGATTGGCGTTTACCTGGTCGGGTCGGCGGCGCAAGGGCTGTTCGAGACGATGGTGACGCTGTTCGGCATATTCGTCGGGCCGATGCTGATTCCCATGCTGGCGGGGCTGGTGAGCCGGCGCGTGACGTGGCGCGGAGCGGCGGCGGGAATCGTCGCCGGATTCGTCAGCGGGTTCGGGCTGTTCCTGTATAAGAACCTGGCGCTGGCGCACCGGCCCGGCATCGACCCCAACTGGCTGCGCTACGATTACGAAGCCATCAGCATCCTGGTGAATTTCGGAGTCACACTGGGCGCGATGATTGCGGTGAGCGCGCTGCGCCCGGCGGACGGCGAAGAGCGCGGTCGCATCGCCCGATTTTTCGCGCGGCTCGATACCCCCATCGACCTCGCCAGCGCGGACGCCCCCACCAGCCTGGAGACCTTCTCGCCGTTTGCCCTGATGGGCTGGATTACCGCGGCGGCGGGCTTGATGCTGTGGGGAGCGGCGGCGGTGCAGCCGGCGGGCATCGGCCGCGCCATTAACGTGGCGGCGGGAGCGGTGCTGGCGCTGTTGGGCGCCGGTTTTCAAGTGCTGCATCGGCGCGTGCTGCGGCCCGCAGCGAGGAAGGCGGAGAGCCGTGCGCATTAAGAGTCGCCTCCGGCTGTGCGGGGCCGCGCTCCTGGCGTGCGCCGCGCTCGCCGCGCAGCCCCCCGCCATCCAGCCCTATACCTGGACCGAAACTTTTCAATCCGGCAATCTCGGGCAGTTTTCCAGCTACCCGCCGGCACAGGATGCGGGCTACGATCCCACCATCGCTCCGGCGGCCGGCGGCGCGCTGCTGCGCGAGGTGAGGCCGTCGCGCAGCGGGCCGGCGCGGTTCGGATTCATCCGGCGGCTGGACATGGTGTCCGCGGCCGGGGGCCGGCTGAGCTTCTCCTACCGGATGGATTACACCCGGCCCGAAGACGGGATCGAAATCGGCATTGCGGGTGCGGATGGAAAGCGGTACACGACGACGATGGGTACGGAGCCCGGAGGGTGGCGAACGGTGCAGGTCCCCATGGCGCGGATGACCGACCAGACCGGCCGTGCCATGCCGGCGCACATGGGGATTGAAGCGCTCTACCTGGTGGCGAACCTGAAGCACGCGGACGCCGATATCACGTACCGGTTCCTCATCCGCGGGCTGTCGCTCGAAGGCGGGCGCGAAATGGGATTCGACGTTCGCCAGCCGCCCGCGGTGCGCATCGCCCATTGGCCGGAGCTTTTCAGCACGGAGAGTTTTGACGCGGGACAGGTAGTTCGGCTGGAAGCCGCGGCTCCGGTGGCGCTGTCGAAAGCGGAATGCACTAGCACGGGCGCGGATGGACGGACGCGGGGCACGTGGGCGCTGCAGGAGGATGGGCACGGCGTCTGGTCGGGCGAGGTGGCGCCGGCCGGTGAGCCCGGCATCGAGACGTTGCTGCTGAGGGGAACCACCGCCGATGGACGCGGGATCTCCACGCGGCTGCGGGTGCTGCGGGTAGCGCCGCACGCGGCTCCACATCCGCGGCTGTTCTTCGGCGCGGAGGATCGCCAGCGGCTGGTGGCGCGCATCCAGGATCCGCAATATGCGCCCATCTGGCGCGGGCTGGCGGAGAAGGCCGAAGCGGCGCGGCGTGGGCCGGGGCTGGAGGCCGGTTCGGCGATTTTCGCGCTGCTCGACCCGGTGTTTCTGCTGCCGACGCTGCCCGGGTATTTCGACATCGTGAACCGGGCCGGGCCGGCGATCGAACTGAACGCGCAGGTAGCATACCTCACCGGCAACGCAGAGGCACGGCAGTTGGCGATATCGGCGCTGATGGCGGTGGCACGGTGGAGCTCGTGGGCGCCCCCCTGGTTTCGAGCGCATGGCCAGCAGACGTACTATCCGGCCGGATTGCTGGCGGTGCAGGTGGCGTTTGGCTACGACCTGCTGTACGACCGCCTGACTGAGCAGCAGCGGAAGATGGTTCGGACGTCACTGCCCGAATATGCGATCGCACGGCCGTACCGCGAATACGTGGAGGACAACCGGATTCCGGCGAACACCAGCAACTGGATCGGCCACACCGTGGGCGGCGCGCTGGTGGCGGCGGCGGCGATCTGGGCCGACGCGCCAGCGCCCCCGCTGGCGCTTTACACCAACGGGCTGCTGCGGAAATTTGAAGACCACCTGGCGGCCAGCTACCTCGCCGACGGCAGCTACGGCGAGGGCATCAGCTACCAGGAATTCGATTTGCAAACCACGGCAATGGCGATGAACGCGGTGGAGCGAGTTTTCGGGATCGATTACTGGAGCCGGTCGCACGTGGCGGATTCGCTGTGGTATCCGATTTCGACGCTGGCCGCACCGGTGAGCGGCACCCTCGATATGGGCGACTCGCACCCGCCCGGGGGTTCCGGAATTGCACCAGTGGTGGCTCGTTCGCGGAATCCGGTTTTCCGCTGGTATTACGACCATTTCCCGCACCAGTCGCTAGCCGATTTTCTGTTCGCCGATTTCTCGATTCCGAGCCGGGTGCCGCCCGCAGAGAGCTCGCGCTATTTCCCGGATAAGGGCAGCGTGGTGCTGCGCAGCGGATCAGGAGAAGCCGGAGTCACGCTCCTATACCGCGCCGGGCCGAATTTCAACCATAACCACGCGGACCAGGGCTCGTTCCTGCTGCGCGCGTTCGGCGAAAACCTCGTCACGGAGGCAGGCTATTCGGACTATTACAAGGACCCTTACTACGCCAGTTACTTCAAGCAGGCGATCGGGCACAACACGGTGCTGGTGGAAGGCGATGCGGAAAGCCAGGAAGTTGCGGATAACGCGACATTCCGCGCCCTCGACCGTCACCCACAAATCACGGATGTTCTGCTCAGCCCCGCGCTCGACGCGGTGGCGAGCGAATTGCAGCACGGTCTATCGCGGCCGGCTGAAGCGGTTCGAGCGGCAGATTGTGTTCTGGGAAGGCGGCATCCTGGTTTATGACAATTTAGCGGCCGCGCAGGCTCCGGCCCAATTCGACTGGCTTCTGCATCTGCCTGACCGCGGCGGTCTAGAAATCGGGAAGGATGACGTGATTTATCGGGGCTCGAAGGCAGCGCTCGGCATTCGTCGGCTCTTCCCTGCTGATGGCGCGTTCCACGTGGAGAACGGGCACCTGCCGTATGCGATTCTCATTCCCGCGGCGCCGGCTTCCCTGCCCCGCCAACCGGCCATTCTGAAGCTCAGCGCGAATGCGGCTTCCGGGCGCACGCACTTTCTGGTGGCGCTTTTCACGTCGGGTTCGGAACAGAAGGCGCGCGAGCGGGTGAACCTTCTGCATGCGTTCGATGAGCCCGCATGGCTGGTGGTGGAGCGCCAGACCATACGTCAGGAGGAACTGCATCTACTTCCGCAAGGAGCCATCCCATGGCGAAGCGGCCAGCGGCCCGTGGTCCACCGACGCGGCTCTCTGGATGCGATGCGACTGGACGTCCCGGGCCAGACCGTCGGGCTTCTGGCGGCGCAAGGCGCGACGGTTTTGAAACGCGGCGGCCAAGTCCTGTTTTCTTCGCCCCGGCCGGTTAGCTTCGCGGCGGAATACGCCGGCGGCGAAATCATCCTGACCGTGAACGCCACCGCCCCGGGCCGGATTCGCGTCGCCCGGCAGGACGGCTCGCTGGCCGACGTTGAAGTCGCCGCCGGCCAGCAGCAGATGACACTCCGCTAAACTGCATCCGGTCCGGATTTCGGTTTCGCCGCATCGGCGGCGCCCTCCCCGGGTTTCGCCGCCTTTTTCTTCCCGGTCAGCGCCGCGCCCAGCAGGACGGCCGCGGGCAGCGCGGCCAGCAACGCGTAGCGGGCCTTGGTTTTGCGGGGCGTGGGAAGGTTGGGCGGCACTACGCCGGCTTCGTGCGATTGCTCGATGGGTTTGCCGATGCGCATTTCCTTGACGTCGTACTCGAATTGCTTGCCGCAGTCCAGGCACACCACGTAGCTCTGGCTGTGCGGCCGGCCGGCTTTGGTGATGGGCGCCATGGGGCGCGTGAGGCGCTGGTGCGGGCAGCGGAAGAGAAGATTCAATATGTTGTCGATCATAACGGCTTCCCAGATTCTATTGTGACAGCCGGAGCCGGGCGGAGCGCGCCCGCCGCGAATTATAATGACGTTGGCTATGGCTGGCGATTATGACCTCGAGCGCTTCGTAAGCGCGCAGGAAGGGGTAATCGAGCAGGTGGTGCGGGAGCTGCGGCAGGGGCAAAAACAGAGCCACTGGATGTGGTTCGTCTTTCCGCAGATCGCGGGCCTGGGGCAGAGCGCCACGGCGCGCCGGTTCGCCATCGGCTCGCTGGCGGAGGCCGAAGCGTATTTGGAACACCCGGTGCTGGGCCTTCGGCTGCGCGAGTGCACGCGGCTGGTGAACGCTATCGAGGGCCGGCCGGTCGAGGAGATCTTCGGCTACCCCGACGATCTGAAATTTCGCTCCTCGATGAGCCTGTTCGCCCGCACCGCCGCGGACAACCGGATCTTCCTCGACGCGCTGGAAAAATATTTCGCCGGCGTTCCCGATCCGCTCACGCTCGAGCGGCTGGGCGAAAAACCAAGCCGGCATTAGGCTTCAGGCGATCGGCGCGGTACAGTAAGCGCACCGCCTGGCCTTGATAGGGACGGTGCTGAGACATTCGGGACAGAGTTTGGTGGTGGGGTCGGGCGGCGCTTCCCCGCGGCGCCGCAACTCCATCACCTTGTTCACGGGCAGAATCACGAAAAAGTAAATAGCGGCCGCGATGAAGAAGAACGAGAGCACGGCATTGGCGAAATCGCCGATCAGGAACTTGCTGCCGTTCACCGTGAATTGAATGGCGGAGAAATCCACCTTGCCGACGGCGGCGGCAATCAGCGGAGTGAGCAGGTCTTTGACTAACGCCGTTACCACGGCGCCGAAAGCGACGCCGATGACCACGGCAACGGCCAGATCGATCACGTTGCCGCGCATGAGAAACGCTTTGAAGCCCTTCATTCCAACCTCCAATCAAATATCCGGGACAACGCCCGGGGCGTTCAGATAATTGTACGCCCGAAGAGATAGGATCGCGGGACCGAGCTAACCAGGAGTTATGGCCGCACCCAGGGGTTGAACCAGATCCGTGACCCCCTGGCCGTTTTTCCCTAGCCGAGGGACCGCTGCCTTACTGTTGGAATGCGTAGGTAGAGGGGCTTCGGTTCCTCCACAATCGAGGGAGGAATCGAGGCGTTGGGGCAAATGGACCAGCGGCTGATGGCGGGCTGGAGAAACACCCGCACCGGGCGCGATCCAGCGCATGAACGGCTGGTGACCGACCTGGTTCGGATCGCTCCTTGACCAGATTCAAAGCGCGGCACCGAGTTGCGTCAACGACGGCCAGAGGCTTCGTGCCTGAAGTCACGGGGATCTCCTATCCCCTCTTGACAAATATCTACCATGAAGGTCGCGGCTCTGGTCGGAGCCGCAAGCGTAAGCGAGTGGTCGTGGTCGCGGTACTAGCTCGGGTTCAGGACCACCTTGAGGCAATCGTCCGGGTGATAGCGGAAGGTGCGATAGCCTTCGGCGGCATCGTCGATCGCGAGGCGGTGGGTGATGACGAAACTGGGATCGATTGCGCCCGACTGGATACGTTCCAGCAGCGTCTTCAGATACCGCGGCACGTGCGTCTGCCCCATCTTCAAGGTCAGGCCCTTGGCGAAGGCCGATCCGATGGGGAATTTGTCAATGAGGCCGCCGTACACGCCGGGAATGGAAACGGTCCCGCCTTTGCGGCAAGCCTGAATGGCCTGGCGCAGGGCATGCGGGCGGTCGCTTTCGAGGCGCACGGCCTGCTTGGCGCGGTCGTAGAGGGCATCGATGGACTTGCCGTGGGCTTCCATGCCGACGGAGTCGATGCAGCTATCGGGGCCGCGGCCGCCGGTCACCTCCTTGAGCTTCTCCACCACGTCGATGTCGGTGAAATCGAGGGCTTCGGCGCCTCCCTTTTTGGCCATCTCCAGGCGCGACGGGATGTGGTCGAGCGCAATCACGCGCGCGGCGCCGAGCATGTACGCGCTGCGAATGGCGAACTGGCCCACCGGCCCGCAACCCCACACCGCGACCACGTCGCCGGGCTGGATATCGCAGTTCTCGGCGGCCATGTAGCCGGTGGGGAAGATGTCGGAGAGGAACAGCACCTGGTCGTCGCGCAGCCCCTCGGGAATCTTGATGGGGCCTACATCGGCGAAGGGCACGCGCGCGTACTGCGCCTGCCCGCCCGCGAACCCGCCGTAAATGTGCGAGTAGCCGAACAGGCCGGCGCCGCTCGATCCATACATGCGTCTCGCAGAGGGCGGCGTCCGGGTTGGTGTTATCGCACAGCGACCACAGGCCCTTCTGGCAAAAGAAACACTTGCCGCAGCAGATGGTGAAGGGGACCACCACGCGGTCGCCCTTCTTCAGGTTCTTGACGTCGCGGCCGACCTCGAGCACCTCGCCCATGAATTCATGGCCGAGGATGTCGCCCTTGCGCATGGTGGGGATGTAGCCATCGTACAGGTGCAGGTCGGAACCGCAGATGGCAGTGAGGGTGATTTTGACCAGCGCGTCGTGGTGGTTCAGCAGCCTGGGCTCCGGAACCGATTCCACGCGCACGTCATGCGTACCATACCAGCAAACAGCTTTCATGAGGACTCCTCCCGATTTTCCAGGCAGCTTCTAAATTGCCTAAGGGTTATAGGCCGGGGCGTCGCTGGCGGGGAACGATGCCTCCGAGGCCTCCTCCACTTCACGGTCGCCCTCCCGCCGCGGGCGCGTGTGGCCTCTCGGTTGGCCTTCCGTGGTGATCACCTCGCCGGTCTCGAGCAGGCTCTTGAGGCGATGCAGATCCCTCTGGAGTTCCTGGCTGGGTTCCTTGCCCACGAGCGAAGCCATTACCGCGCCCACCACGCCCGCGGGCGGGTTGTACTGCATCTCCACGCGCACTTCCGTGCCGCGGTCGCCGGGCGCGTCCTTAAACCACACCGAGCCGGCATGTTCCACGTCGCCCTCGAGCGACCGCCAGGCGATCAACTCGTTTTCGATTTCGTTGTGAATGGCGGCATCCCATTCGAGCCTGCGCCCGGCCAACGCGCGCACCACCCAGTGCGAGCGATTCGAGCCGGTCTCGATGATCGATTCCACATTTTCCATAATGCGCGACAGGTTGGAGAGGGACCGCCAGAACTGGTAAACCTCCGGCCGCGGCTTGGCGATGGTGATGGCCGCGTCCGCCCGCACCCCCAGTTCGTATGGCACGCTGATATCCGCACCCTGGCCGACGGGAGCGGTGCGCACCCCCAGGGCTTCATACGCGTAGGAGTGGCCGGTGATGCCGCGGCGCAACAGATCGCCGCCCAGGAGCGCCAATGCGATTCCGGCCGCCGGCCGCTTCCGGATGCCGCTCTGAATGCCCGCCACGGCCAGCAGACCGCCTCCCACGGCGCTCGCGATACGCTCCGCCTGAGTCATATTCACGGCATGTTTATGATGTGTGATCACTTGCATGAATGCGTCTCCTTTCCGCTCGCCCCGGCCCGTCTTCAACATAAGCCGGATTGCTTTGGGCGCGCACCAGCGAAGAGTGCTGCGGGAAACCAAGCGCGCTCCGCGAATGTCCTGCCATCATGCCAGTGTGCGGGGCCGCCGCCCCATCCGGAGCGGCTGCGGCGGCCCGCGCCGGGCTCGCGAGCCGTGGCGCTCGGCGAAAGCGCGCGTGAATTCCGCACCCAGAAGAAATATCTGCGCCGAATAGTAGACCCAGACGATAAAGATGACCAGGGAGCCGGCCGCGCCATAAGCCGAGTTGACGCCGATAGTTCCCAGGTACAGGCCCATCAGAAACTTGCCCAGGGTAAACAGTATTGCCGTCACAATCGCGCCGGTCCACACGTCTCCCCATTCGATGGACGTCTGCGGCACGAACTTGAAGAGCAGCGCGAATAGCAGAGTCATCAGCAGCAGGGTTGCCACGGCATTAGCGGCGTAGAGCACGCCGCCAGGAACGGGCAGGTAACCGGAGAAGAAATGGCCGGCCACTGAAATCGTGGTGCTCACCCCCACCGAAACCAGCAGCAGCACCCCGACGCCCAGAACCATCAGGAAGCCGCGGAAGCGGGTGATCGCGATTCCCAGCAGACCGCAGCCCTCCGGATTATCGATCCCCCATACCAGGTTCAGCGAGTCGTTCAATTCGGCGAAAACGCCGGACGCGCCCAGGATCAGCATGGCAAAGCCGCCCGCGGCTGCGGCGATATTATGCGAGGGGCGGCCGGCGTTGGCCAGCAGGGACTGCAGCGCGCCTCCCGCTCCGCCGGCGAAATTCTGTAACTGGACACCGATCTGGTGCCGGGCCGCCTGGCGGCCGATCACCAAGCCGGCGATGCCCAGGAAGACCACGATCAATGGCGCGATAGCCCACAAAGTATAAAAAGCCAGCGCCGCCCCCAGCCGCGGAGCGTTGATTTCGTTCCACCCCGACCACGCGCGCCCCAACATCTGGCGGAGCGATTTGAAGGTGACACGTTCGGCCATGGCTTTACGGCCGCAGCTCCCAACTGGAAGCCACGAGCGTCAGCGAGCGATTCCCATGTGGTCGAACGGCTAGCGGTGCGACTCCACGGGAATGCGTGAAAACAGCGCGATCATCTCGCGGTTGAATGCGGGCAAATCGCGCGGTCCGCGGCTGGTCACCCAGTTTTGATCGACCACCACTTCCTGGTCCAGCCATTCGGCGCCGGCGTTGCGGACGTCGTCCTGAATGGTCGGCCAGCTGGTTAATTTGCGGCCGCGGACCAGCTTCGGCCGAGATCAACTCCCACGGCGCATGGCAGATGACCGCCATCGGTTTTTCGGCCCGGTCCATTTCGCGGATGAACTGGCGGACCTTGGGATTGGCGCGGGCATCGTCGGCATTGAAAGCGCCTCCCGGCAGGACCACGGCGTCATACCGGTTGGGGCTGGCGTCGTCCAAGGTACGGTCCACCCGCACTTTGCCCGCTTTATCGTGATGCTGGAAACCCTGAATTTCACCGGGCTTGGCGGAGATCACCTCCACCTTGGCGCCGGCTTTCTCGAGAGCTTTTCTGGGCTCGGTGAGCTCCACCTCTTCAAAGCCATCCAGGGCAATGATGGCCACTTGGATATGTTGTAGATCCGACATAAATACACCGCCTCCGGGACTGTTACATCACAAGTATTGCAAGCGGGCTGCCGATTTGAGAGCGGGCCGGCGCCTGAAGCCGCCCGGGCCTGGCATGCCCGGGCCGAAGCGGTGTTTACGGCGTGAGTGAGACCGGCTTCCACTCCGGCCCGCTGCCATCTTTGCCGGCGGCTTTCTCAAGCGCGGGCATGGCCTGGATGACGCGATTCAGCGCCGCTACTGCCGCTTGCGCATCCGCCCATGCCCAATCCAGTTCGCGCAGTTGGGCGGCCGTGGGCGGGCCGGCATAGGCGTCGATGTCCGCCTCCACGCGCGCGGCGGCGTTTACCGCGTTGTATGCCTGGTTCCGTGCCTGGGACACATCCAGGTAAAGGCTTTCAAATGTGTTGGGGGCGGCCGGCGCGCCGGCTCCCGCCGTGCGCGCCGATTCGGCCAGAACGCTGATACGCTCCGCCAGCAGGCGCGTGGTTTCGCGCGCCGGCCGCAACTGCCGCTGCAGGTTATAGGACTTCATGAGGGCAGTCTCGCGCGCCGACCGCTCGGCATCCGGGAGCGGGAACTCGGGGTCGGGCAGGATCGCGAGTTCGCGTGCCGGCTGCGATTGCCACTGCAGGGCGGCGGTGTATCCGCCCGGCGCAACGACAGGACCCAGGCCGCTGGGGCCGCGCGAAAAACCGAGACTGTTATTGGCCGGCGCCGCGCAGGCGGCTGCGGCGGGCACGGCGCTATCGGAGTCGGCCGGGAAACGGCGCAGATCCCAGCAGGCGTGGTTCAGGCCGGCATGTCCGGGCCCGCGCAGGGTTCGGATCAGTTCGCCGGCGCTGTCGCGAATGGCGATCTGGACGCCCTGGGCTTCCTCTTTCGGCAAATAATACGTCAGCACCGCTCCGCTGGGGGGATTGGGGGCGAAGAACTCCCCTGCCCCGAACCAGTATTGCCCGCCGTAGATCAGCTTCCGGTGCGTGGCCGGGACCGGAAAAAGGTACGGCGTGCCGCCCGCTACGGCGGGCGCGATTTCCGCCAGCGCGCCGGCGTTGTCCAGAACCCAAACGCTGCGCCCGTGCGTGCCCGCCACCAGCGCATTGCCGCGCCCGGCAAAAACCAGATCATAAACCGGCACCAGCGGCAGCTCAGCCCCCAGAGTGGTCCAGTGCGCGCCCCGGTCAAACGAAACGTACACGCCCGTTTCCAATCCCGCCACCAGCACGTTGGGTTTGGAGGGATGCTCGCGGAGGCGGTGCACGGAAGTCTGCGGCAGGCCCTCGACAACCGGCCGCCAGGTCTCCCCGTAGTTCTCGCTCACAAAAATGTAGGGGTGGTAATCGTCGTTGGAATGGCCGTCCACCGTGACGTAAACACGGCCGGCGGCGAAGCGGGATGCGGCAATACCGCTGATGACCAGGTGGGGCGGGACTCCCGGCCGGCTGCGGGCAAGGTTGCCGGTGAGGTTGGTCCAGTGGCGGCCGCCGTCGCGCGTGCGCTGGACGGTGCCGTCGTCGGCGCCGGTATAGAGCACGTTGCGGTCGAGCGGCGATTCGGCAATGGCGGTGAGGGTGCCGAAATAGGTCACGCCATCGTGGCGGGAAAGGGCTTGCGGCGGCACGCGCCCGCCCATCATCTCCAGCGTCTCGCGGTCGATGGCCGCAGTCAGATCGGGGCTGATGGGCCGCCAGCTGACGCCGCGGTCGTCGGAGCGGAACAGCAGGTTGGCACCGGTGTAGATGGTTTTGGGATCGAAGGCGGAGACGACCAGTGGGGTGGTCCAGTTCCAACGGTAGCCGGAGGCGCCGCGCTGGGCCGGTTCGACCGGGCCGACCGCCTGCCGCTCCATGCTGCCGAGGTCGACGCGCCCGAGAATGCCGTTCTGCGCCTCCACCAGGAGGGTGCGGCCGTCGCCTTCGAAGCGCGTCTGCATGCCGTCGCCGGCGCCTACATTGAAGGCGTCCTTGAAGGAAATGCCGTAATCCATGCGGGTGGCGCTGGGCGTGCACCAGGTACCGTTGTCCTGCAAGCCGCCGCACACCAGGAAGGGATCGGCCTGGTTGGCATCCACCGTATAGAACTGGCCAATGGGCAGGTTGGTGCGGAAGAGCCAGGTGCGGCCGCGGTCGAAGGAAATGGACACGCCGCCATCGCCGCCGATGATCAGGTGATTGGTATTGGCGGGGTCGATCCACATGGCATGGTCTTCGCTATGGACGTGGCTGAAAATGTCGAGGAAGCTGCGGCCGCCGTCTTCCGAGATGTAGAAGCCACGGTTGGAACCCATCATGTACAGGCGGTCCGAATTCCGGGGGTCGACGTAGAGGCGGCTGAAGTACATGGGCCGCGGGTCGAGCGTGGTCATGTGCTCCCAGGTGTCGCCGCCGTCGAGGCTGCGGAAGACGCCGCCCGCGGTTTGAGCCTCCACCACGGCATACACCGCGCGGCCGTCGGCCGACACCGCCAGGCCGATGCGCCCCTTGTCTCCGGCGGGCAGGCCGTTGGTCAATTCGGCCCAGGTGGCGCCGCCATCGGCGCTGCGGTAGATGCCGCTGCCCGGCCCGCCGCCGTTGAAGCCCCAGTTCTTGCGCTGGCGCTGGTAAAGCGCGGCGAAGAGCAGCCGGGGGTTGCGCGGGTCCATGGCAAGATCGATGGCGCCGGTGTTGTCGTCCTTGTAGAGCACTTTTTGCCAGGTCTTGCCGCCATCGGTGGTTTTGAAAACACCGCGCTCGGGATTGGATCCCCACAGGTGGCCCACGGCGGCCACGTAAACCACGTTCGGATCGGCGGGATCGATGAGGATGCGGCCGATATGCCGCGTTTCCGGGAGCCCCATATGTTGCCAGTGCCCGCCGCCGTCGAGAGACTTATAGACGCCGTCGCCCCAGGAGGAGCTTTGGCGGTTGTCGGCCTCGCCGCCGCCGGCCCACACGATGGAGGGATTGGAGGGCGCCACGGCAATCGCGCCGATGGACTGCATGCCGCCGGACTGATCGAAGACCGGCGTGAAGGACACGCCCTCATTCGAGCTCTTGAAAATCCCGCCGGTGGAGACGGCGATATAGACCTCCGCCGGTTCGCCGGGGACCCGCACCCCGGCGATGTCGGCGATGCGCCCGCCAGTGGCCGCCGGGCCGATGCCACGCCATTCGAGCGCGGCAAGCTGTTCCGGGGGCAGAACCTGCGCGGCGGCGGCTACAGAGAACAGCAGACCGAGACACAGGCGGACCATGAATGGCAGCCTAGCACAGGAGGCCGCGGCCGATGAAACCTGACCGGTGGGCATTCGAACGGAAAGCGGTGCCTCTAAAGGTTCGGGCCCACCCAGCCGATGAAATGGGTGATGTTCCTGATGCGTACTGCCGGAGTCGCCGCGGCAGCGGTCATGGCTGCCGGCATATCGGCCGCGGCGCCGGCCTCTTCTCCAGTCTTCTTCCTGCCCAGCCACAACCAGCCGGGCAGTCCGGCGCAGTTCGTGGTGAGAGGTTCCGGGTTGACGGCCTTCTTCGCCCCCAGGACGGTGGCTTTCCGGACGCGCGAAGGCGCGGTGCAGATGGAATTTTCCGGCGCTTCCCCGGCGGGCCGGATCGAGCCGCTGGAGCAACTGCCGGGCGTAGCCAATGTCCTCGAGGGCTCCGAGGAAAACTGGCAAACGGGCCTTCCGCTGTACAGCGGCGTGGCCTACCGCGAACTCTATCCCGGGATCGACCTGATTTATGGCAGTACCGGCAACCGGCTGAAGTCCCAATTCGTGGTGGCTCCAGGCGCGGACCCTTCCCGTATCCTCATCCGCTATTCCGGCGCCGGACAATTGCAACTCGATCCCGATGGTTCGCTGCTTGTGCCCGTCGGCCGCCGCCAGGTCCGCGAAGAGGCGCCGGTTGCCTGGCAGGAGCACAACGGATCGCGCGTTCCAGTGGATATTCAGTTCGCGCTGTTCGGAGACGCGGTGGGTTTTGCCGCCGGCAGTTACGACCGGACAGCCGCGCTCGTCATCGATCCGACGGTCTCTTACAGCACGCTGCTGGGCGGCTCCGGCGTCAATGCCGGCATGGCCCTGGCGGTAGATTCCACGGGAGCAGCGTACATCGCCGGTTTCACGTCTTCCTATAACTTTCCTACCGCCAACCCGGAGCAAAACTTCAACTCCGGCAGCAACGATGTTTTCGTAGCCAAGCTTAGCCCAGCCGGCAATGCACTGGTGTATGCCACCTACATTGGGGGCAGCGGGGACGACCGGGCCTACGGCATCGCCGTGGATTCCACCGGCGCGGCCTATGTGGCCGGTTCCAGCATGTCAGCCAATTTCCCGGTGCGGAGCGCGCTGCAATCCAGACTGGCCGGGGGCCGCAACGCTGTTGTGCTGAAGCTCAACCCCGCCGGCAACAGCCTGGTTTTCAGTACCTACCTGGGTGGCAGCGGATTAGACGTTGCCAATGGGATCGCGCTCGATTCGAGCGGAAATATTTACGTCGCCGGCGACACCACCTCGACCAATTTTCCCGCTACCAGCGGCGCTTTCCAGCGCAGCAATCGCGGCTCGCAGAATGCCTTTGTCGCGAAACTGAATTCCTCCGGCAGTTCGCTCGTCTACTCGACCTATGTCGGCGGTTCGCTGACCGACCATGCTGCCGGGATCGCGGTGGATGCGGCCGGCACGGCCTTCATTGCGGGTTCCACCTGGTCAACGAATTTCCCCGTGGCGAACGCGTATCAGGGCGCATTGGCGGGCGGGCAGGACGCCTTCGCGGCGCGCATCGCGGCCAGCGGCGCTTCGCTGGTGTTCAGCACGTATCTGGGCGGCAGCGGCGGCAACGTAGGGCAGCCGGAGACCGCCAACGGCATTACGGTGGATTCCCAGGGCTCGGCCTACGTCACCGGGACAACCTCATCCTCCAATTTTCCGCTGCTGAACCCATACCAATCCACGCTGCGGGGCTGGTCCGACGCGTTCATTTCCAAGTTCAGCTCAGCCGGCGCCCTGGTGTACAGCACCTACCTGGGGGGCGACGGTTTGGACACCGCCAACGGCATTGCGGTAGACACCTCCGGCGACGCGTACATCGCGGGTTACACCAGCGTGATGAACCTGGTGGCCGCGAGCCCGACTGCGAGTGCCAGTCCCGGCGCCTATAATGCCTTCGTAGCCGAATTGAATTCCGCCGGGAATGGGCTGCCGGCGTTCGCCTACATAGTGGATACCGGCTCAGACACGGCATCCGCCATCGCCCTGGATCATTCCGGTAACGTCTACTTTGCCGGATGGACGCTCTCGCCGAACTTCCCGGTAGTAAGCGGAGTGCAATCGGTGAATGGCGGGTACAGCGCGTTTGTCACGAAAATCAACTTCGTGGCCGCAAGTCCCCTGGCTGTTTCGGTGACGCCGGCATCCGGCAGTGGTGCCTCCCAGACCTTCAGCTTCGTGTATTCGGACGGCGCCGGGGTTTCGGCTCTCAGTTCTCTGCTGGCCCTAATTAACGGCAGTCTGAGCGGCCCCGGATCCTGCGACGTGACCGTCGATCCGGTGCACGACAACTTATGGCTGCTGAACGACGGCGCCAGTGCCTGGCTCGGTCCGATCACACTGGGCACGGCGGGGACTGTTCAAAACAGCCAGTGCACGGTCAACGGGTCCGGTTCCAGTGTGGCCACTACGGCCACCACGGTAACCGTCAATATGGCCGTTACTTTCCAGTCCGCATTTGCCGGAGCGAAAATTGTGTACGGCAACGCCGTCGACACCTCGGCGCACAGCGCGGGATGGACCCAACTGGGCACCTGGACCGTCGCCACCATCGTTAGCCAGTTGCCCCAGGTGGTGTCCGTGTCGCCCTCTTCCGGCAGCGGAACCAGCCAGACCTTCAGCTTCGTCTACTCGGACAGCGCCGGGGTTTCAGCTTTCAATTCTCTGCTGGCGCTAATCAACGGCAGTCTGAGCGGCCCCGGATCCTGTGACGTGACCGTCGATCCGGTGCACAGCTACCTCTGGCTGCTGAACGACGGCGCCAGCGCCTGGCTCGGACCGATCACACTGGGCACGACGGGGACGGTTCAAAACAGCCAGTGCACGGTCAATGGGTCCGGTTCCAGCATGGTCACTACGGCCACCACGGTAACCGTCAACATGGCCGTTACTTTCCAGTCCGCATTTGCCGGAGCGAAAATTGTGTATGGCAACGCCGTCGACAACTCGGGGCACAGCGCGGGGTGGACCCAACTGGGGACCTGGACTATTGGAGGCTCGTCCAAACCCCTGCAAACGGTTTCGGTATCGCCCGCGACGGGCACGGGCAGCAGCCAAACCTTTACATTCGTGTATTCCGACAGCGCTGGGATTTCGGATATTAATTCTCTGCTGGCGCTCATCAACACCGGGCTCAATGGCGTCTCGGCCTGCGACGTGACCGTCGACCCGGTGCACAAGAACCTCTGGCTGTTGAATGACGGCGCTACGGCATGGCTCGGGCCGATCGTGCTTGGATCGGCCGGAAACGTTCAGAACGATCAGTGCACGGTCATCGGCGGAAGTTCCAGCATGACGACCAGCGGCAGCACCGTAACTTTGAACGTGGCGCTCAGTTTCCAGGCAAGCTTCGATGGAGCCAAGGTTGTATACGGCAACGTAGTCAATCAAGCCGGATCGACCTCGGGATGGACCTTACTGGGAACCTGGACGGTTCACTAGCTCCGGAGTGCGCCAGCGGGCGCCCGGGTGTTAGATAAACTTCAAATGTCTCAAACCCGTCAAGACCATCCGGAGCAGGAGCCAACCGATGCGCCACCGCTGCATTTTCGACTCTCCATAGACCCGCTCCCGATAGCGAATCGGAAGATCAACGATCTTCAGGTTGAACTTGGCCGCGCCGAAAAGCAGGTCGAAGTCGCCGAAGTGGTCGTAGGAGCCAAAAGTAGCGCGATTCGCAAGAATCGGCTCGTAGTGTTTCCGGCTCAGGACCTTGGTCCCGCATGCCGTGTCCTTGACGTTCTGGCCTAAGAGGAAGCTGAACGCCATGCTGAAGAATTTGTTTCCGACAAGGTTGAAGAACCGCATCGCCTGCTCTTCCATCGGGTAGACCAGGCGAACGCCGTTGATGAAATCCCCCTTGCCGGAAAGCCAAGCCTGATAGAAGCGCGGCAGGTCCTCGGGTGCAACGGTCAAATCGGCATCCAAAATCATGAGCAGGTCGCCACTGGCGTGCGCGAATCCCAGCCGAACGGCATCGCCCTTGCCCCTGCCGGTCTGCCGCAGGAGCCGGGTCATCGGCCTCTGGCGGACCTCTATTTCATGTTCAATTGCCTCGTAAGTACGGTCCGTGGAACCGCCCTCCACGAAGATCAACTCAGTCGCGCTTCCCATGTCGGGGAGACGATCGAAGATTGCGGCAATATTGCCGGCCTCGTTGCGCGCGGGAACCACCACCGACACTACCGGTTCGGGCAGAGCGCCTCCCGGCCTGAGCCGTGCCACCACGATGTTTGTCAGGCCAAGATATGAAAAGGGCCAGCATTTCACCAACACCCGATTTACGAAGCCTGAGAGTAGCGGAACGGGAAACGGCCAGAGAATTTCGTTCGACGTGCGAATGCTCTCGAAGCCAGCCAGGTACAGCAGGTTGGCAATGTCCTCCGGCGTGAGCCAGTTCTGGATCATTTGGGGACGCGCCAGCCCCAGGTGCGCCGCAACACGTCTTGGCCCCTGCCAGAGGTTACTGTGCAAGTTCAGCAGCAGGCGAGTTGTAGGGGCGCAGTGTAGCGCCACCATCTCCAGAACCTTCTGCACATCCCAAAGCTCGTTGAGCAGATCGGAACACACGACGTAGTCGAAGGTCTCATGCAAATCGAGTTCGTGCGTGTCCGCGTTGACAAATCGAAGCTCAGGATGCCGGTCTCTGGCGGCCGCGATCATTGCCGGCGAGAAGTCAACTCCTACGCCGTAGGAGGGTCGCAGCCATGCGAGGAGGTCTCCCTTCCCGCATCCGACATCCAGAACACGCATCCCTGGTGGAATATAAGCTTTGTAAAGCTCGCCTAGACGGCCGCGGTAATAGCCGCGGATTGATTCGTACCGTGCCGGGCCGTCCGCATACTCATTCCAGTACTGGATTCGCGCCGCCTTATGGGCTGCCGCGCCGTTTTGCTCCGTTGCCGGTTTTGCAGATGTCATTCTACTAGTCCGGATCCGATAGGAATAGAGATGCGTGATCGGCCGCAGCCGAACAATTCAAGTGGCCGTTTACAGCCGCACCCTTCCGGACGGCAAACCCGACCACCTCGCCGCGCGCCGTAGTGATCGGGAAAAATCTCTGCGGGGCTAGCAGGCTGGTCCTCTCCAATGAGGTCATGCTCCCCGTGAGGCGGCATAGGGTGGCGCTCTGAGGAACCGGCTCAACGGCATATCCGTAAACCTTCTCCGATGGCCAAGCGAAGGATTGACCAAGCGCCGGCATGCGGTAGGCATAGGAGAGCCCTTCGGCCCGCAGGTATGCCGCCGTCCTGGGCAACTCGGACGGCCAGTACCAGTCGCGAGCAACCCCGGGCCAAACGGCGCTAGCCTCGTCGCTGGCCGGCGACATGCCCACCAGCAGGGCGGTCGCGGCCTTCTCCATCGGATCGCGTTGGATGTACCGCTCCGACTGAAAAACAGAATTCAGTCCCGTTGCGGCTGCGAGGACGAAAATCACCAACGAGAGAAAAATCGAGACACGTCGCCACCTCAAACGCGACACTATGTACAAGAGGACAACAAAAGCAACACCGGCGAAGGCAGCGTAACGGTTGGCTGCTAGAACCGCGAAATGGGCGGGCATTTCCAGCGCCGCGCCAAAGATTGCCGCACGCGCTACCCAAAGAAGCGCCGCTGAAACCGCTGACGCAAAGACGAATAGAGAGAGCAAGGCTATGAGCAAGCCGGCGCAGTCACCCGCGTCGAGGTGGTCGCCGCGGTAAACCCGCACAGTTGTGATTACCAGGAACCACAGCGCCCACCCCAAGGTCACATCAAAACGATCAAAGCGCATGTGTGGAGGACCAGTTCGGACAATCCCATAACCGGGTGCACCGGGATCACCCAGCCGGCGGTGAGCACGGAGCCATAGTAGCCGACCGTTCCCCGGGCGACCTCCAAAATAGTCGCAAGATTAGTCCGCGCACCAGGGACGTCACCTTCAGCATCTCAGCCGCCGGCTTGATCCGGCCCATAAGACAGAGATAGGAGGCGAGAGGGAGCCACGAGAAAACAAGCGGCCGCCAGTTGCGGAAGAAAATCAGATGCAAGAGGAGGATCTCAAAAGCAAAGAGGCCGCCCGCCGCGTAAAATGACACCGCTATGCAGGACACGGCAATGGCCGTGTAGTGTAACCACTTGTTGGGGAAACATTCGCACCAGACGAGGATGGCGAGCAGCAGGAAGTAAATAAACCGGGTGACTACCACGACCGCCTGGAAGGGTATCACGGTGGCTTCCGAAGGGCCCGAGAGCAGAATGAGCGAGCCAGACAGCAAAATACAGGTCCCGACTGTGAAACCGGACTCAGATGGAATATGAAGGAAAAGAAAAGCGAACACCGCAACCACACCAAAGATGCTCAGCAATGTGGCGAAGTGCGGCACCAACTGCCGCCCGCTTCCGAGCGTCAGATCCACCAGATACAAAAAATAAATAATGGCGTGCGGATGAGGCCCGTGCGGCATCAACAAATAATCGGCAAAGTCAAGATGGCCTTGCTGCCACTGCATCAGCCTGTCGTACACAGGCCACGTGTCCATAAAGCCAACCGGTGTCCATAACTCATGAATGCGCCACAACTGGCAGGCAAAGACAAGGACCCCAACCAGTGCGATCATGGCGCACGCGAGCTTTTGCCGTCGGGGGCGGCCCGCCGGCGATAGAATGGCCGTTCATTTCATGTACCCGAATCGTTTCAGTGGACCGTGACAGGCCAGGAGAGATCTGGCTTGGGGAGGGCAATGTATTTTCGCGGCAGCAACGGTACCATTCGGTTGTCCGCCGGAGCCCTTCGTCCAGGCTCGTCTTCGCCCGAAATCCAAATTCCCGCTCGGCGCGCGACACGTCCAGACAGCGCCTCGAGCTGACCATTGGGCCGGCTTGAGTCCCACTCGATTCTGCCGGTAAACCCGACCAGCAGGGCGATTTTTTCCGCCAGCTCCCGAATGGAGGTCTCTATCCCGGTACCGAGGTTCACGGGTTCGGCCTTATCGTAACACTCAGTCGCACGCACGATCCCCTCGGCCGCATCCTCGATATAAAGAAACTCCCGCGTGGCGGAACCGTCTCCCCAGAGTACAACCGCGTCGCTGCCGTGCTCCTTTGCCTCTACGAACTTCCGAACCATCGCCGGCACCACGTGCGAATTGTCGAGATCGAAGTGGTCTCGCGGTCCGTAAAGGTTCACGGGCAACAGGAAAATGGCGTTCGTTCCGTACTGCTGTCTATAGGTTTGGCACTGGACCAGCAGAGCTTTTTTCGCCATCCCGTAGGGCGCGGTCACTTCTTCGGGGTAACCATTCCATAGATCCTCTTCGCGGAACGGCACCGGTGTGATTCTGGGATACGAACAGATCGTGCCCAGCACGACCAGCTTTTCGGCCCCATGCCGGCGGGCTGCTTCGATCAGCTCGATACCCATAATGGTATTGGCATAAAAAAACCAGCCGGGGTTCTGTAAATTCGCTCCGATTCCGCCAACCGCAGCCGCCGCGTGTATGACGACTTGCGGCCGATACGCGCCTACCAACGTATCCGCTGCGCCGGACCGGGTCAGATCGCAGTCCGCGTGCGAGGGCGCGAGGATCTCCGTACATCCCGACCGGCGCAACCGCTCCAGGAGATGGCTGCCCAGGAACCCATGCCCCCCCGTCAGCAAAACCCGTTTCTGCCGCAGGTCGATCATGCGTGGGCCTTTGCGACCGAGCCTTCCAGCCCAGCCGCGGCCCGCCGCCCGATCTCCTGGTCGTCGGCATCCACCATCATCCGCACCAACTCCCGGAAATCCACGGTCGGCTCCCACCCCAACACGCGCCGGGCTTTGGCGGCATCCGCCTGGAGGAAATCGACCTCCGTCGGCCGGAAATAATGGGGATCGATTTCGACGTGCGCCTTCCAATCCAACCCCGCGCACTCGAAGGCCGATTCCACAAACTCCCGCACGCTGTGCGATTCCCCCGTGCCGACGACGTAATCGTCCGGAGAATCCTGTTGCAGCATCAGCCACATGGCCCTCACGTAGTCCGGAGCGTATCCCCAATCGCGCCGCGCCTCCAGGTTTCCCAGGTAAACCTTCGCCTGCACGCCATGCTTGATGCGAGCTACGGCCCGCGTGATTTTGCGTGTGACGAACGTCTCGCCCCGGCGCGGGGATTCGTGATTGAAGAGGATGCCGCTCGAGGCGTGTAAACCGTAGCTCTCCCGGTAATTCACCGTAATATGATGGGCGAAAACCTTGCTGCAGGCGTAAGGGCTGCGCGGGTGATAGGTGGTGGTTTCGTTTTGCGGGGGCGGCGAACTGCCGAACATCTCGCTGGAGGAGGCCTGATAAAAGCGGCACTTCACTCCGGTGCGCCGGATTGCCTCCAGTAAGCGCAAGGTCCCGGTCCCCACGATATCGGCGGTGTATTCGGAGATATCGAAACTGACCCTGACGTGACTCTGCGCGGCCAGGTTGTAGATCTCATCCGGGCGGATATCATGCAGCAGGGTAGCCAGCGAACTGCCGTCGGCGAGGTCGGCGAAATGCGGAATGAACCGCGTCTGCGGCTCGTGTAAATCCAGATAGAGATGGTCGATCCGTTCCGTATTCAGGCTGGAAGACCGCCGCTTGAAGCCGTGAACCTCGTAACCCTTGGCCAGCAACAATTCCGCCAGGTACGACCCGTCCTGCCCCGTGCAACCTGTAATGATAGCCCGTTTCATAGCAATCTACTTGAATTCCTGTGGTGCCACTTCTATTCCGTCAAAGTTTCGCTCACGCGAGCGTTGCGCCGTTTTAGCCAGAACCGATATGCCCCGAAAACGATTTTCGCAATCGGCGCCGGAATTGGCACACTGTGAGCCAGCCCGACCGCCAGCTTTTCTTTCTGTTCGGGGGATAGCGTGTCGGCATCCCACTCGGCCGCCCCACTCCGCTGCTTTCGGAATACCGACGGCGCATAATCCATCAGGAGTTCCCGTTCCTGTTTGGGGCGGCCCGCCGCCGGAGGCCGATAGGATGGGTCCCGAAGGTCGGCTACGCAGGTGCACCGCCTGGTTGGCACCCCTTCGACCAGTCCGAAAAGCAAGTCCATCGGCAGGGTGTCCAGGTATGGAAGGACGCTATCGATCCCCGACGGGAGAAGGGCCTTCCGAAAAAGGAACCTGCCAAAACCGATCGGCCGATCGAACCGCGGGTAACCGGGATCGGGCTCATCGCCGACATTGGCCCGATCCTCACCCTCTTTTCGATCGGTGACCAGCATGTCCGCCCACGCCGCGCCTGCGCCCGGGCATTCCTGAAGCGCGTGCAGGAGCGAACAAAGGTGGTTCGAAAAGAGCGCTTCGTGCGGGGCGACGATGCAGAAGTAGTCATCCCCGGCAAATTGCTCGATGGCCGCGTGAATGATCCGCCCGGTGCGCCGCCGCGCCTTCGCCTTGTTCCCCAGCCGCGGGTCGAAAAACTCCAGTGTCTGCAAGCAGACCGGGACGGGCAAAGCGGCGAGTGCCTTCTGGATCTGCTCGCCGAAGCGGGCGAATTCGCAGCTGTCGATCGCGAAAACCGGCCGAACGGAGACGCCCCTTTGCGCCCGCAGGCTCCGGGCGTGCCGCTCCAGTACGCCGGGGTGCCACTCCGGCATCAGAAAAATCGCGGAGATCTTCTCTTGTGGCCGCTTCGGCTGGTATAGCCGGGCAAGCTCTTCCTTCCGCTGCGGAAGCGCGCGGTAAATCTCTTTGAGGCAGTGATCCAGAGAGAATTTTCCCAGGAAGAGGCTCTGCGCTTCCGCGGCAAGCTTGATTGCCCGCTCCGGCTCCGACCGGACCCACTTCAGGTGCGCCTGGACCTGTTCGCAGGTGCTCTCGACGTCAGTGGTGGTATCGATGTATAAGAGGCGATCCCCGAAGAACCGCCTGGCAAACGGATTCTCGTCGCAGACGACCACGGACCCCGCGGCCAGGCTCTCGAATAACCGGCTCGACATCAGTTCGGACTGGCGGTGCGCTTCAGAGGACAACACCAGCGCAACCCCACACTTATGAATCTCGTGGATGATGGAAACTCCGTCGAACGGTATGGAGCCGGAATAGCTTTTATATCCGCGCCAGACGTCCACTCCCTGGAATTTCCTGGGACCGTAAATCCGAAGATCTCCACTGCGGTCCAGCATTTTCAGGAGGCGCCCGTGGCGATGCGCCTTGCCGCTGACGCGCTCCCAGTTGATTCCCACATAAAAGAGCTTGCCGTCCCCGGTCGTCGGCGGCAGAATCGGCTCAGACAGGCTGTGATACAGTTTCAGCACCGGACCTTCCCGCGTGGCATCGTTTGCCACGGCGCGGCGCACATGGTCGTCCGCACAGGGGGAGGAACAGCTGAGAAAATCGTCGTGCGTCAACAGATTGCGTGTGCACCTGCGGTACCCCCACTCGTGAAAGAACTGCAAAGGGTTCCACAGAGCCACAAACGAGAAAATGTCATAGCACTTGGGAGTGTCGAAATGAAGGCTCAGAACAAAGTCGATGTCCGAGTCGGTGAGTTGCACCTGTGGGGCTTCCAGCGTTCGGGCGAAGGAATCGACCACGATGCATTCGAGACCCATCGAGCGGGCGGTGACCTTCAACCTTTCGATACATTCGTCCTCCGCCGTCTTCAGCTCCGGCCACAGCTTGATGACGGCGAACTTTCCCGTGCAACAGATCCACGCCCTTCGGTCCCCCCCAACGATCTCCGCTTCGCTCGGGCCCGAGCGCGTCAGCCCGTTCTCAGAAGCGAAAGCCCAGTATAGCCTGATGCAGTCCGCGCCCCGCTGGTCAGGGCATACGTCTTAGCTCAGGGCTTTGCAAACGACTCCGGGGGACGGAGCACGTGACTTACGTAGTCCTCCACCCCGGCCCGAAGCAGCCCGCTGCCTTCGAAAACGTCCTCCCTGACGAAGCAGGCGTTAATGAGATTGTTGTTCATGCCCACAAAGACAAAGCCGCGCGCCTCCGCGCACGCCACTACCTCGGCCAGAGAGGCGCCTGAACTCTGCCGGATGGCAATGGTGGGCAGGTCCGCCGGGTGGTGCGAGCCTGCAAACTCGGTCCGCGATTCGAAAGGCAAACGATTGTTGACCTCGATCATAAAAACTCGTGGCGAAAATATGGAAATGGCCTGGAATAGCCGAACATCATTGCCGTCGATATCTATGCTCAGCAGGTCGATCTCGCCCTCAAATCCGCGCTCTCGGGCGAGCTCGTTGATGTTGCCGGCGGCCGCTTCCGCGCACACTAGAATGGGAGAGTAAAAGCCGGTATCCGAATACGGGTTCTTCACCTCAACTGCCTGATGAAAGTGGCGGGTTGTGAGGCAGCTCGCAAAGAAGTGCCGCAGCGGGGCGATGCTTTCAGCGGCGCTGTCGATGATGAGCCCGTGGAAGCCGAAGTTGACTATTAAATTGACGCTATTGCCCTCGGGCACTCCAATCGTGGTGTTGTCGACATTACAACCTATCTCCACGCTGCGTCGGGTCTTGAATCCGACACGGGAAAAGATGTAAAGGAGAATACCGTCCTCATTGTTCTGAGAGAAGATCGAAAGGCCTACGTCGTCGAATGCCAGCGGCCCCCGGGACCGCAAGAGCTCCAGCCAGTAGGACTTGACCGCCACCTGGTGAGGCAACGCGTCCCGAACGAAATACGGGTTCTGACGCCGGGCCAATTCGCCATAGACCCGATTCAAAAGTGCTGCTAGACGGGCCTTCCATCTCGCTTCCCCGACCAGACGGCCCGAGTTTGCATGAATCACTTTCTCCTCTTCCGCCGTTCCCATTTTCACCTGTGCTCACTAGCGTTCACGCGCTCTCCTACTCCTGCCTCACGATCGGCATTCGCCAGCCGGTGCCGAACGCGCGGGAAGTCACTTTCAAGACCGGAGCCGCCTGCTTGCGCTTGAACTCCGCCGTGCGCACCAGGCGCAGCACGCGGCGCACGGTGGCCGGGTCGAAGCCCTCGGCGATGATCTCTTCCGCCGACTGGCTCTGCTCCACGTGCCGCTCCAGGATCTGGTCCAGCAGCTCGTAGGGCGGCAGCGAATCCTGGTCCGTCTGATCCGGCCGCAGCTCGGCCGAGGGCGCCTTGGTGAGAATCGCTTCCGGAATGTCCGGGCGGCGCCGATTGCGCCAGCGGGCCACGCGGTAGACCATCAACTTGGGCAAATCCGCGATCACCGCGAGGCCGCCGTTCATGTCCCCGTAGAGCGTGCAGTATCCCACCGACATTTCGCTTTTGTTGCCGGTGGTCAGCAGCAGGCTGCCGAATTTATTGGACAGCGCCATCAGCAGGTTGCCGCGAATCCGCGACTGGATGTTTTCTTCGGTGACGTCCTGGGGCAGCCCGTGGAACGCATCCGCCAGGGTTCCCTCGAACGACTGCATGATGCCGGAGATGGGGAGCGTGAGCGTGCGAATGCCAAGGTGGCGGGCCAATTCTTCGGAATCGGTAACGCTGCCTTCACTCGAATACACCGAGGGCATCAGGACGCCGAGCACGTTCTCCGGTCCCATGGCGTCGGCCGCCACCGCCGCCGTAAGCGCCGAATCCACTCCGCCGGAAAGGCCGAGCAGCACGCTGCGGAAGCCCGTCTTGCGGGCATAATCGCGCACGCCGAGCACCAGCGCGCGCCAGATTTCGCTTTCGGGCGTGAAATCGTCTTCGGCGATGGTTCCCTCGCGCGTTCGCAGGTCCGCCACCACCACGTCTTCGGCAAAGCCCCTGGCGCGCGCGAACAGACGGCCCTGCGCATCGAAGGCGGCGCTGCGGCCGTCGAAAATCAGATCGTCGTTGGCGCCCACCTGGTTGACAATCACCAGCGGCAATCCGTACTTGCGCGCCATATGGCCGAGCATCTTCTCGCGATGCTCCTGCTTGCCGACGGTGAATGGCGACGCCGAAAGATTCACAATAGCCTGCGCGCCGCGCTCGGAGAGTTTCGATGGGGTCGTGGTGATAGCGGCGGCGGTGCCAGAAATCGCGGTCGTTCCAGACGTCCTCGCAGATGCTGATTCCCAGCTTGAAGCCGTTCAGTTCGAGAATTCCCGGCTCCCGCGCCGGCTCGAAATAGCGATCTTCATCGAAGACATCGTAAGTGGGCAGCAGCGTCTTGTGGAACGTGGGGCCGGTTTCGCCGTCCCGCAGCAGTACGGCGCTATTGAACAGCGGCCGGCCGATGTCCGCGGGATTGGCCGTGGCAATGCCCACCAGCAGCGGCGGACCGCCGCGCAATTCCTGCGCGATGCGGCTCAATTCGTCGCAGCTCCGGCGCACGAACCCGCGATTCATGAGCAGGTCGCGGGGCAGATAGCCCATCAAAGCCAGCTCCGGCGTGACCGCCAGGTCCGCGCCCATTTCGCGCGCGCGCCGGGCCGCGGCGACGATCAGACCGGAGTTTCCGGAAATGTCGCCGGCCGTGGGGTTGATCTGAAGAAATGCGACTCGCAAATTGGAAAGCGCCCCGTTTGGATTCGGACCAGAGGATCAGTTTAGCGCACTCCCGTTACAGGCAGAAGGAGCGGCCGGTGCGCGCATCCGAATCGGCGGCATCATACGCTAAGAATATGGAACCGGGTTCTTTCGGACATCCGCCGCCTCTGGCCGGCATTCGCATACTGGATTTTTCGCACGCCCTGGCCGGCCCCTATTGCACGCTGCTGCTGGCGGATTATGGCGCGGAAGTCATCAAGCTGGAGGCAAGCACGGGCGACATGGGCCGCGGCTGGGGTCCGCCGTTCGCGGGCGGCATTGCCAGCGTTTTCCTGGGGCTCAACCGCGGCAAGCGCGGCATCTCGATCGACCTGAAACAGCCTGAAGGAGTCGAGCTTTGCCAGCGCCTGATCGACCGCATGGACGTGCTTCTCGAGAACTTCCGTCCGGGCGCCATGGACCGGCTCGGACTCGGCTACGAGGCCGTGCACCGGCGGAATCCCCGGCTGGTGTATTGCTCGATTTCGGGCTACGGGCAGAATGGCCCGTCGCGCGATGAGGCTGCCATGGACCTGGTGGTGCAAAGCTCCAGCGGGCTGCTCAGCATCACCGGCACGGAGGAAGGCGAGTCGGTGCGCTGCGGATACGGGGTGACCGACGTGACCGCAGGCCTGTTCGCCGTGATCGGCATTCTGCTGGCGTTGCGCGCGCGAGAGGCAACCGGAAGCGGCCAGTACGTGGACGTCTCCATGCTCGACAGCATGATCTCCACCATGAGCTCGAATTACATGAGCTATCTCGGATCGGGCGTGGTGCCGGGACCCATGGGCACGGCGTTCCCAACGGTAGTGCCCTACCGCGTGTTCCACGCGCGCGACCGCGCGGTCGCGATCGCGGTAGGCAGCGAGAGATTATGGGCGGCGTTCTGCCGGGCGATTGAACGGCCGGAATGGGAGAAGCATCCCGATTACGAAAGCAATGCCGCGCGCATTGGCAACCGCGCGGTGCTGGAGCCGATGCTCGAAGCCGTGTTCGGCACGCGGACGGCGGCGGAATGGATCGAACGGCTGCAAAGCGCCGGCATTCCGGCCTCGCTGGTGCGGAATTTCCACGAAGTAGCGGAGCACCCGCAATCGGCCGTGCGGCAGATGTTTCCCACGCTGGTTCACGCTGCCGCCGGACCGCATCAGGTCACTGGAACACCGGTGAAGCTTTCCGCGACTCCCGGCGGCCCGGGCGCGCCGGCACCACTGCTGGGCGAGCACACGGAGTGCGTGCTTCGGGATTTGCTTGGGCTGGACGAGGAATCGCTCGAAACTCTCGCCGCGCGCGGCGTGATTCTCTCGCCCGAGCCCGCCGCGTGATCGCCGGTAAAAGGAGCATCGGTCAGGCCAGCTTCGCGCGAAGCTGCTGCCAAAACGTAAGTGGCGAGCGCGCGGCGGCCGTTGGGAGTATTAGATTTGAGACTACGGCACGGGGATTCGTCAAGAACAGAGAGTTGGACACGTCGGCGCCGAACTTATCGGCGATTTGCTGCCGCGCGGTTGACAGTACGGGACCACGCGCTCCCGTGTTGTGCGCGTCGGAGGCCACGAAGTGCGCCGAGCCGCGGAGCAGAAACCGTTCGGCCGCGTGCCGCGCTCCGGCGCCGAAGCGGCCGGTAAACGATTCCGCCGTGAGCTGGATCAGGCACCCCATCTGGCACCACTCGGATACCTGCCCTTCCATTTTCCGCAGCAGCGGGTTCCGCTCCGGATGGACGATAATCGGCGTCATCCCGGCCTTCAGGAAAAGGTCCAAAATCTCGGAGGCCGTTTTCGGGATGAAGGCGTCGGAAAACTCCAGCAGCAGGTAATGGCCATTCCCAATCGTGAATTTCGTCGGATGCTGCAGCGCGTCATCGATGGCTTCGGGAGTGAAATGCAACTCGCAGCCGGAATGTATCCGCGGAACAGGCCCAACCGAAGCGCGTAACTCGCGGAGCTTTTCCTCGACCCGCGCCGCGTTGAACGTAAACCGCATGTCATGGTGCGGCGTCGCCACCAGTTCAGTCGTTCCGGCTTTGGCGGCCATCCGGACAATCGCAACAGCGTCTTGCAGCGTCGGCGCGCCGTCATCGAGTCCGGGCAGGATGTGGGTGTGAATGTCGATCATAGAGCGTCTGCTGCCGCGTTTGGCGGCGTAGAAGAACCGGGCCATAGGGCAGTCTAAGCCGTGGCCCGATTCACGAACACTTCCGCGCCTAGCGGCTGACGGAAGGTTCGCTGCTGCTGAACACCCCCGCGGCGGCCATGCCGCCGAAGGCGCCTCCCAGGGCGGTCGCGCCGATCGCGGCTATCGCCTTCGTCGAAATGCCCGCGGACACGGCGGCGCCCGCTGCGGGCCCGGAAGAGCCAGCCGGCCCGGACGCCGATTCCGTGGCCGTAGCCACATCGACGACTTCGGAAGCCGGCCGCGAGGGCTTTTGCCCCGTATCGACCGAACCGGTGACCCGCACTCTCTTCCCGACCAGGCTGTGGAGACTCGCCCCGCGAAGTTCCACATCGATTTTGGTGGTCTCGTCATCGAGGAAGAACCTGCCGGCGCGAGTTGTCAGAACGCCGGTGAGGACACATCTTGCAACGGCGGCCCCCCGCGCCGCCTGTAACTGCAGCGCCGTGCCCGGGAACACCCGCGCCACGAGCATCCCGGTGGAGTTGCGCACTTCCGCTGTTCCGCTCAGGGCGGACACCCTCACCTGCCGGTTCTTGTCTATGGCGACGCGAAAACGCCCGTCGGCGCCCGAAGCCGCGATCAGAAGATCGCCCGCGTCAATCGGGGATCGAGTCAAATGGTTCGCCTCCACCAAACCGTCCCTCAAGACGATCCGCTGATCGTAGATGGTTGCGGCGGACGAGGGGGCCAGCGTAAGAGCTTCCCCGCTCCGCAATCGCACATCGGAGGGAGAGCCCAGAGTTTGCAGGGAACTGCCGTTGAAAATGGTGGCGCTGCCTGGCACGGAAGCACTGTCGATGAGCAGCGAGCCTCGCGACCGGGCCACTCCGATAACCGGAGGGGAGGCAGCGAGCGCCGCTATGCTTGCGCAAATGAGCAGCACAGGAATCGATCGAATGGTGGGTTGCATTTACTGTTCCTTTTTTGGTGAATTTCCAGCTGTATGCTGGACCGGAGCGCCGTCGCCGGCCTCCGGATCCTGCTCTCTCAACCGCGCGTCCGCGCGGGAGAGGAAAATCATGAACGGAGTGATTTCAAAGGGCAGTTTGTCGCGCGCCGAGACCAGCGCCACCGGCTTCGTTTTCACCAGCGAGATCTCGTCGGTCCACGGATCCAGGCGCACACGCGACCCCAGCGGGAGCGCCGCAAGCTGTTCCAGCTTGTCCGGCTCGAGCGACGGCGCCCGGTCCGCCAACTCCTTCATGCGAAGTAGCGAATCGCCGCTCGCCAGCTGGTTCCCGAGATTGGCCCGGACCAGGTTTGGCAGCTCCGCCGCCCGGCTCTCCAGCGCCTTCAGAAATAGCCCGGCGTTGGCCAGTTTGGGCGCGTAAGGCGAGGCCTTGAGAAACTCCACCGCCTTCTCCCCGGCCGATTGGATCTCCGCCGGCGTGCGCGTGAGCCGCAGCCGCTCCAGCAGTTCCTGTTCCCCCACCATCGTCTGGTCGGCGAAGGCGAAATGCGTTTCGGTCTGGTGTCCCAGCGCGATATGAGCCAATTCGCCCGACAGCACCATCGCCAGGCTGGCTTCGTCCGGGAGAACGTCGAGCAGCCCCCGGCTGATCACGATCGTCCGCCCCACGAAGAAGCTTTCGAGCGGCGTGGTCAACAACACACGGCACTTAGCTCCGACGCCGAGATGGTTGGTGACCACCAGGTTGTTCACCACCGTGTTGAGGACCTCGTCCACCGGGCCGGGCGGCGCCAGCAGACCGGCCTTCTGCAGGCGCTCCAGGATATTGGCTTCGGCCTGCCGCTCCCAGGACCGTTGATTTTCGAGAGGCGTGGAATCGGCCCGCTCGTCGCGGTCCGTGACGCCCTTCTCCGCCTCGACCGCGATCGACGATAGTTCGTCAGTGCCGCCGCTCCGCGTGACGTTGAAGCCCCAGAGCCGCGTCTGCGCTTTGAACCGCGCCGCGCCCTTCCTGACCGGTCCGGATTCTTCGACGTAAACAAAGGCCGGCACCCAGTCCCCGGAGGCCACGTTCAAGCGCCAGCTGTCGAAATGGAAGTAGACCCGCGACGGCGTGCCGTTGGTGTATGTGCCGTTGAAGCGGACAATCTGGAATTTCCGATCCTCCACCCAGATGCGACCCTTGAAACGTCCCGGCGCCTTGGCGTCCAGCGGCGTGACGTCGAAGAGCATGCAGCGCAACTCTCCCAGGAATTCCCGCCGGACATACTCCAGGTGGTACAGCTTGCGGCTCAAGCCCGCGGCGTCGATCAGGACCATCTGGGCGAAACCGGACGGCACAAACGCGACCGACCGGCTTCTGAGCATGCCCAGCAGCCGCGGTTCCCTGCTCGTCTCGCCCCGCGAAGCCATGGGCGTGTACACCAGGTTTTCGCCGAACGCCAGTTTCCCGAGAAAGTAATGGTCGCGCACGATCGCCTGAGAATCGCCGCCCTCCGGCATCTCCTGAATGTAGGTCTCGATAACGGCGGTGCGGTTGCGCAGATTGGCGATGAAGTGATCTTCCTGCGCGGCCACGCGGTCCAGCAGCCGGTCCACCTCGTCGGCGGCGGAAGCCGCCCCCCATGCCGCGCTCAGCGAAAGCACCGAAATCAGCCGGATTGCGGAGAAGAATGTCAGTTTCATAACTCAATACGCCAGTTCAAATTCGATTCGGACCACAGCCAGAGTGTCTACGGGCCGCCCCTGGCGGGTGGCGGGACGGAAGCGGATACTCGCGGCCGCCCGCATGGCGTTCTCGTCCAGCCCGTGCCCCAACCCACGAACCACTCGCACAATCCGGATCTGCCCCGCCGCTCCGAACCAGGCTTCCAGCTCCACCGATCCCTGAATACGCAGCAATCGGGCTTCGTCGGTATATGCGGGTCTCGGCTTGAACAGGATTTCCAGAAGGCTCTCGGCCACCTCCCGCGACTCCCGGACGGCGCGGACGGGCGGGGCCGCACCCGCGACCGCGTCGAACTGCCGGACCGCGGAAACGCGCTGGACGGGTGCGGGCGTCCGCGCAGCTTCGGCACCGGCGAACCCGGCCGCCCTGGCGTGCCGCGGCGACTCCGTAATGCTCGCGGCGGAAGCCAATTCGCCGAAGGCAGCGGAGGCAACCGTGGATCGCGACGACGCGGAGGCGCGTGCGGCGCCCGCGCCGTCGAAGCCCCCGACTGAAACCGCCGCGGCTGCGGCCGCCTTAGGTCCGGATACGCCCGCGCTCGCGTCGAATCCGGCGGGGGCGGATTTGAGAAGGATAGCCGCGGACGCGGCGGGCTGCTGCATGGGGCGGTCGAACACCTCGGTTTGCACGGCCGGCGGGGGCGCCTGGATCTCCACGGCCTGAGGAGACGGCATTGCCGCCTTGGGGCGCGCCTCCGCAACCGGCGGCAACTCGACTGCGGGCTGTTTGGCAATCCGCGGCAGCGGCGGCACGGTAAACGCGCGCAGCGCGCGGCGCGGCGCTCGAACCCGGGCCGCACGCCTGCTCACCGGAGCCGTAGCCGGCGGCGCCAGGATCGTGGCCACCGTCCGGCGAACCGCCACCGGCGCGTCCGTCACCCCCAGCAGCAATATCAGCACGACCGCTCCGCTGTGGATGGCGGCGCTCGCAGCCCACGCGCCCGCAGGCGCGCGGCGCGCTTCGCCTTCTATTTGGAAAAAGAGCGGTTCCATCGCTATCTAACTTTCCTCATCGGACAAGAGCCCTCGATATATTTGCCCGACTCGCTGAAATTACCGGTTCCAGCCTCAGATTCCGCAACCGGATCGACCCTTCGGCGCGGACCGTACCAGGGGCTCGCAGATACCGGAGCACCAGCAGGCGTACCGGCGGCGGGGCACGGAACTCGCATTCACTTTGCGTCCAGATTCCGGCGGCCGTGAGCGGCCGGCACACCGTCCCTTCCGTGGTCCAACTCAAGCCCGTCGAGTCCGGAAGCCCGGTTGTCAAGTACTCGAAGCGCCAGCGATAGGTCCCGCCAGGCGGCACGACGAGGTAACGGCTCATCACCGGTGTTTCCTCCGGTTGCCGGCCTGAGAGTCTGACCGCCACTTCGCTTTCGCCACGACGCTCGAGCGTGAACTCTGCGGAGGCCGCTCGCCAGTCGAACCCTCGTCCCGCGAAATCCGGCGCGACGGGGCGCCACGACGGGGCCACCGCTTCCCAGGCCGCCGCAGCCGCGGAGAGGGACCCGGCGCCGAGCGCCGCGTCGACGTAATCGAGCAGGATCGAAACGCTGGCGGGGTCCGCTCCGAATTCCTGCGCGAGCGGCCGGGCGTCCTCGAACCGGCGTTGCCGGGTCAGCCAGATCAGCAGGGCGCGGTCCACCGGGCGGCCGCCGCCCAGACTCCGCCGGACCGCCGCCACGCGGCTATCGACCAGGAAACAGAGGGTGAACAGAGGCCCGCGGTCGCCATAGGCTACCGCTGCGGACCGTCGGGCCCAGGGCCAGAAAGCGCCCGCATCCTGGCGGCGGAAATAGAAGTTGGCGAGAGCCCATGCCGGTGCGTACAGCCGGTCGCGGCGCGCGCATTCGAGCAACTGCACCTCCGCCGCGCCCAAGTCGCCGGCGTCTTCCAACTCACCGGCCAGCGCCAGCCGGGCCTTGGTGAAGTAGGGGTTCGCCGCAACAGCTCGCTCCAGCCAACCCCGCGCGTGGGCGTCGTCAACCGCAGCCAGCGCGAAGGAGTACTCGGCCTCGTCCGGCATCAGCCGGCTTGCTTCGGTCAGCGATGGCCGCGTGCCACGGCAATAGAGCGCATCTGCCGAGGCGATTCTGCCCGCCTGGACGGCCGCCACTGCCAGCGCCACCGCCGCGGCGCCGACGGGAATCCACGCGGCGCGCCACTTCCCCTCCGCGAAGGAGGCCCGCGTGGTCCGCTCGTCGCTACCAACGTCGAGCGCGCCGACAAGCACGAAGATCCACGCGGCCAACCCGAAGCGGAGGAACGGATAATCGACCAGCGAATGCAGGAACACGGCGATTACTCCGATCCCCCAACGCGATCGGACCGCCGGCCGGGCCGTCATCGCGAACAGGACCAGCATGAGCAACAGCACCGGCGCCCCGCCTTCTGCCGCCCACTGCGCCCATTCGTTATGCGAGTGGTTGGCCGCCGCACCGGGGTCGAGCGAGGCGAATTGAGGGTACACCGATGCCCAGGTTCCCAGTCCGAAACCCCGCAGCGGACGCGCGCGAAACATTTGCAGCGAAGATTGCAGGAAGGCGCTGCGCAAGTGGAGCGGGTCTTGGGTTTCGTGAATCCGCTGCCATACGCCCTGCCAGCCCACCAGACACACGAACGCGGCGCTCGAACCCAGGAAGACAGCGGCATCGCGGAGGCGGCTTCGGTTCGCTCTCTTCGCATCCATCACCAGGGCCGCCGCCACTTCGGCCAGCGCCAGTCCGACGCCCGCCCGGGAAGCCACGGCGAAAACCGACGCGAAGAGGAACGACGCAATCGCCAGGCACGGCAGGCTGCGGCGGCGCATTCCGAAGAAGAGCGCGATCGGCAGGAGCAGCTCCACGAACGCGGCATAATGATTGGGAGAGACGAACGGGCCCGCCACCCGGTCGGCGTAACCGGAAGGAAAATACCAGAAGATACGTCCGCCCGACGTGTATAGCTGCACGACGCCGACGACACAGAGCGCGCCGCCGATGGCCAGCAGCATACCCGGGAAGGAGTGCCCGCCGGTTTCACCGAGCCGCACCCGCCGCCCCAAGAACGCCAGGCAGGCGGCGGCGGTCCAATAGAGCGCTGCCTGACGGGTCGCGGAGTTCACGGACGACCAGTGCGCGGCCTGCTGGAGCACGCACCAGGCGGCGATGCAGGCCAGCACCAGGCTCGCCCGGCCGGGCCGTACCGCGCGCCGGCCAACCGCGTCCGAGACCAGCGCCACTGCCGCGCAGGCCATGGCTCCGATCTCCACCGCCGCGGGGACCCAAAGCCCGGGTGCCCACACCGTCAGTACGGCCACCGACAGCAGAACCGCGAGACTGTTCCGCATCGTCAACAGATCACCGCCCGAAGAGCAGGACGGAAGGCGGCGGCGCCGCCCCGATCTGCCCGTACCATAGAATCACCGCCAGAATCAGCAGCACCGCCATGGTCACCGCTGCCGTCAGCGAGACGCGTTGCGCCAGGCGGTTGAGCGCCGCTCCGCTTATGCTGCAGGGGCCCAGTCGCGCGCTGCGGAAGCCGCATTCGTGACAACGGCGGAAACGCGCGCCGGCGAAGCGCAACAGCCGCTCCAGGCGGGTGCGGGACCGCGACGGGTAGCATCGCCGCGCGCCGCAATGGGAGCAGTGCCCGGCTTCTCCGCTTCTATTCGGTTTCATGCGAAAACTCCTGTTGCATGCCGGGCCACCCCGGCGCCCGGAATCCCCGGCGCCTCTGTCACCGCGGCCGCCAGCCGAGTGAGGTCCGGCGCCATCATGTTCTCCAGCAACTCGCATCCCGGGTTGTAGTCCGGGACCAGCTTCTTCAGCGCGAGCACAACTCCCGCCAGGTCGCGCCGTTCGCAGGCGGCGCGCAGGATTGCGAGTTGCGACAACGCATCGCCGGCCTCCAGGCGCCCGCCGGAGAAGATTTTGATCTTCTCGTGATGCGTCTCGAGCGCCTCTTCCGAGTCCACGTTTAACTCTTCGTACAGCTTCTCGCCGGGCCGGATCCCGGTGAACTGAATCTTGATATCGTCCTCCGGCTTGAGTCCCGAGAGGCGGATCAGCCGGACCGCCAGGTCTACGATCTTCATCGGAGTTCCCATATCCAGGATGAAGATCTCGCCGCCCTTCCCCATGGTCGAAGCCTGCAGCACCAGTTGTGCCGCCTCCGGAATGGTCATGAAGTACCGGCGCATCTCGGGATGGGTGACGGTCACCGGGCCTCCCGAGGCGATCTGCCGCTTGAAAATCGGAACCACGCTGCCATTGCTGCCGAGCACGTTGCCGAACCGGACGGCGACGTATCTCGGTCCGCCGTTTTGCAGCGAACGGATAATGATCTCGGCTACGCGCTTGGTCGCCCCCATAATGTTGGTAGGACGGACCGCCTTGTCCGAAGAGATCATGATGAAGTCGTCCACGCCGTAATCCGCCGCCACCGAGGCGATGTTGAACGTACCGACGATGTTGTTCTCGATGGCTTCGAAGACGTGGTGCTCCATCAGCGGCACGTGTTTGTAGGCCGCCGCGTGGTACACCCCGGCCGGGCGGTGACGGGCGAACACCTCGCGCAGCCTTTGCACGTTCTGCACGCTGCCGATCTCCGCCGAGAAGTTCAACCCGGGGAAGGAGCGGCGCATTTCCTGCTCGAGGTCGAATAGAGCGCTTTCCGCAATGTCGAAGGCCACGAGTCGCTCCGGCCGGAAGCGCGCGATCTGCCGGCAGAGCTCAAAGCCGATCGATCCGGCGGCGCCCGAGACCAGCACCACGCGGCCGCGGAGCCGTTCGGCGATCTGTTCATGGTTCAGCACCACAGTCGTGCGGCCGAGAATGTCCTCCACGGCCACGTCTCGAATTTGCGACGACACGCCGCGCCCCTCCTGCATTTCGCACAACGCCGGCATGGTCCGGAAGACGAGCCCGGCCGCCTGGCAGTCGCCGATGATGCGCGACATCTGCAAGCCCGTGGCGGAGGGAATCGCAATCAGCACCTCGTCCACCGTGTAGCGCGCGGCGAGGCTGGGCAGTTCGGCCCCGCAGCCGCGCACCGGCATGCCGTTGAGCAGCATCCCGCGCTTCCGGCGATCGTCGTCGATAAATCCGCAAATCAGCCGGCCGAACCTGGCGTTCGCGCGAACCTCCGCCAGCAGAATCGACCCGGCCGCCCCGGCGCCGTAAATGAACGCCCGGTGGTCGCGGGAATTTCCCCGGCGTGACGTCAATTCCAACAGCAGGCGCGTCCCAACGCGAATCCCGGTGGTGAAAACGACGCACACGGCGAAATCGATCAGGTAAATGGAGCGCGGGAGAGGCGCCGGGGAAGCGGCCAGGATCACGAGGCCGGCCGCGAGCGAAGCGATGGCGTTCGCCTTCCATAGCTTAAACAGGTCTGGAACACCGAAATATCGCCACACCGCGCGGCCCAGGCCGAAGGCGTGGAACACCGCTGATTTGCACAGCAGCCACAACAGGATGCTGCAATAGAGGGCGGCCTTGTATCGCCGCGGAATGGCCAGGTCGAAGCGGAGAATGAACGCCGTCGACCCGGCCAGCGCGAACACAATCAGTTGAATCGCGCGAATGGTCCAGATATAGGCGCGCCCGCTTCTCGCCAGGCCGTCGGCGAAACTGATCAAACGATCTAACTGCCGCACGGTGTACCTCCGGGTTGAATCCGCGAACCGGCCGGCTCGAAAGCAAGAGGAATGCCCGAGGCGAACCCGGGCGCAAGGCGGCGCTTGGCCGCGCCGCGGACGGCCACGATCACGAAAGATTGTTCTTCATACGACAGGCTGCTCGAACTCGGCAGGCAAATGCCCGTCCGGAAAAGGTCTTCGGCGACGTCGCCGCCGTAACGCGCGCACCTGGCGTACAGCTTCTGCAGGTGCATCGGTTTCCACACCGGGCGCGACTCCACGCCTGCCCGGTCGAGGGCGGCAATGAGTTCGTCGCGCGAACGGCCGAAACGCGCTTCATCGACGCGAAAGCAACTCAGCCAGTTCGTGTGCAGGCCGTAAGGCGCCTGCGGCATAAACGAAAGGCCGGGCACATCCTGCAGCTCGTCGCGATACCGGAAGGCGATTGTCCTGCGCTGCCCGACGCGCAGGTCCAGCACCTTGAGCTGCGCGCGGCCGATGCCGGCCAGCACGTTGCTCATGCGGTAGTTGTACCCGAGTTCGGAATGAACATACGCCAGCCCGGGGTCGCGAGCCTGGGCGGCCCAAAAGCGCGCCTTTTCCACGGCGTCGCGCTGCGGGGCACACAGCATTCCGCCGCCCGTCGTCGTGATGATTTTGTTGCCGTTGAAGGAGAATGCTCCGACGTCGCCCAGCGCGCCCGCCGGCCGGCCCTTATAAAGCGCGCCCAGCGCCTCGGCGGCGTCTTCCAGCACCGGAATCCCGTACCGGCCGCAGATCTCGAGGATGGGGTCCATATCGGCGCACTGGCCGAAGAGGTGCACCACGACCATGGCGCGCGGCAGCCGGTTGACGCGCGCCCGCTCGGCGGTCGCCTCGCGCAACCGGGCCGGATCCAGATTCCATGTCTCGGGATCGCTGTCCACAAACACCGGCCGGGCGCCGAGATACCGGATGGGATTGGCGCTGGCGGCAAACGTCAGCGTGGGACAGAACACCTCGTCCCCGGGGCGCACGCCCAACAGCCGCAATCCCAGGTGGATGGCCGCGGTGCCGCTGGCCAGCGCCACTGAGGGCGCGCCCACCACACGCTCGAATTCCTCCTCGAAGGCGTCGATGTTCGGCCCGACGGTGGACAGCCAGTTGGTGGCGAATGCCTCGTGGATGTAGTCTTGCTCGCATCCTCCCATATGGGGAACCGAGAGTGGAATTCGATTCATGTGACGCTTAAATCTCCGCCTCCATCTTCACGAGAGGCTTCGCCGGCACTCCGACGTAAGTGAGGCCCGCCTTCGCGGACCGTAGGATTACAGCCCCGGCGCCGATCACCGCCGCTTCGCCGACAACCGCGCCGGGCAGTACGATCGCGCCGAGCCCGATGTGCGCCAGCGTTCCAACCGCGGCGGCGCCTCCGAGCACGGCGCGCGGCGAGATGTGGACATGAGCGCCCACAACGCAATCGTGTTCGACCACCGCGGCGTGATTCACGATGCAGTTTTCGCCAATTGCCGCGGCCGCGCTGATTACCGAGCCGGCCATGATTACGCACCCGGAGCCAAGGCGTGCAGAGGGGGACACAACACCCGCCGGATGAATCAGAACTGCGGGCTCGAGCCCGAGCTCGCATGCCTGGAGAAAGCACCGCGCGCGGGCGCGGTTATCGCCCACCGCGATGACGAATGCGCTTCCCGCCAGCCGCGGCAACTGCTCGGCTCCGCCGGCTACCAGGCAGCCGCAGAAGAAGGACCCGGATTTCGCGGGATCGGTGTCCAGCAACACCACCCTCGCCCAGCCGGCGGCGCGAGCCGCATCGAGAACCACCTTGCCGTGTCCGCCGGCGCCCCAGATGATCAGCTGCCCTCTCATGATTCGCACTCCGGCGCGCCGAGCCGCGGCATGGTGGCGTGCCCCTTCTGCGTGATCCCCTCGCGCCGGACCACCCGCAGCACGGTCATCCAGAGGATCATCAGGTCCAGCCGGAGGTTCCGGTGATCGACGTACCAGACGTCGAGTTTGAACCGCTCCTCCCACGTGATCGCGTTCCTGCCGTTCACCTGCGCCCATCCCGTGATGCCGGGTTTGACTTCATGGCGCCGGCGTTGCTCGCTGGTGTAGCGCGGAAGGTACTCGGGGAGCAGCGGCCGCGGCCCGACCAGCGACATCTCGCCCTTGAGGACGTTCCAGAGTTCCGGCAGCTCGTCCAGGCTCGCCGAGCGCAGCGCGGACCCGAGGCGCGTCATCCGATCGCCATCGGGCAGCGGCCGCCCGTCGGGCGCATGCCGCATGGTGCGGAACTTCAAAATCTCGAAGAGCTCTCCGCGGCTGCCGGAACGCCACTGGCGGAAGATCACCGGAGCTCCGAAATCGATGCGAACCGCGAGCGCCACCAGGGCCATCAGCGGGCCCAGCAGCAGCAGCGCGGCAATTGAGACCGCGAAATCGAAGACACGTTTACACATGGCTCGCCGTCTCCAAGTTCTCTCGCTCCGCGTCCCGGGCTGCCTTCAGGGCGAGGGCGAATGCGCGCGGGTCGAACACCTCCGGACGCGGCGATCCGTTGGCCACGTGCTCGTAAATCGCCTGGATCTCGCGGCTGGTGCGCCGGACATCGAACATCTCCCGAGCCAGTTGCTGACCCGCGACGGCCAGCTTCCGGTGATGCGCTTCGTCTTCCAGCACGCGCAGGATCGCGCTCGCAAGGGCGCACGGGTTTCGGATGGGCGTCGTCGTTCCGGTGACTCCATCCATCACGACCTCGGGCAGTCCGCCCACCGTTCCAGCCACAACCGGAACCCGGGCCAGCAGCGGCTCTACGACGCCCCCGCAGTTTTCGGAAAGCGGAACATGGACCGCGCAATCGAAATCGGGCCATGCCTGCCGCACTTCTTCCGGACTGAAGTATCCGGGCATGAGGATCCGCCCCGCTCCGCGAATCCGCGCCCTCTCGCGGAGCTTGTGCTCATAGTTTGCGGCAGGCCCCCAAGCCGACCCCACCAGCACGCCGACGGCATCGTGGCGCCGCTCGAGCACCAGGGCGAGCGCGTCGATCACATCTTCGTGGGCTTTCAGACCGGCAAACTGGCCCGCGTGCCGCTTCGGCGCATAGATGTAATTGATGTTCCCCACAATCTTGCGTGCGCCCGTGATGTGAAGCTTGCGCCGCAAGAATCCGCTAGCCTCCGTTTGGGACAACTCGGGCCGCGTGCCGTAATAGCTCAGGAACAGCCGGTCCCGCGCGACACCCGCCCGTCGGTACAGCGAGGCGATGTAGCGGCTCGATCCAATCCAGAAATCGCGCGCGCCAGCCGTGCGCAGATCGGCTTCCCGGTAGAGCGCGTGCTCGAGATGCAGCGGACCGGGAACCTGGAACAACCGGGCCGGCCCGCTGTTCCCCAGCGCCAGACGCGCCACCAGCGCGGGTCCCACAAAATGGGTGTGAATGAGATCGGGGCGCACGCAGCGGACAAGCGCTCGCAACGCGCCGCAGACCGAGGCCAGCCGCCAGGGACGCCGGACCGGAAAATCCAGATCGGCAAAGTGCAGCGTCGTTCCAGACTGCCGCCATTCCCGCATCATGAGGCCTTCAGGCGAGGGAACAGCGGCGTGGACCTCCATGCCGAGCCGGACCAACTCCGCTGCCTGCCACGCGGCCCAGTTCGCGCCATTGGACGTTTTGACAATATGCAGAACTTTCATCCGATGAGCGCTCCCTCGGCACGGGCAAACGCCTCGCCCGCGCGGCCGTGCATCCATTTCTCGCTCGCCATTCGCAGATGGCGATAAAAAGTGATCCGCCGCTCCCGCAACACCGGCTCGTGATACTCCCGAGCACGGACGAGATTATTTGCGGACATCTGCGCCAGGCGTCCCGGCTGGCACACGACCTCCCGTATCTTGGCGGCAAGCGCGCCGGCGTCGCCCGGCGGCACACGATCTTCGGGCGGCAGCAGCTCCGGAATCCCGCCGATATTCGTGCCGATACACGGCAGGGCGCGGGCCATCGCCTCGATCATGGCGCGCGGCAGGCCTTCGGAAAGCGACGCCAGCACGAACAGGTCGGCGCGGTCCATGAGGTGGCGCACGGCGGCCCCTGCCGGCACTTTACCCAGAAAAACGACCCGGTCCGACAGCCCGAGATCGGCCGCCTGCCGCTCCACCACGGGGCGCCATTTCCCGTCGCCGGCGACCGTCAAGGACGCATCCAGCCCGTCGCGCAAGCACGCCGCCAGCGCGACAACCAGAACCTGCACCCCCTTATAGGGCTGCTCGAGCGAACCCACCGTCAGCAGACGGACGCCGTTGCCGAAGCGCTGGCGCCGCGATTCTTTCGCATAAGCGTCTCCCTGAAGGTCGACGCTCGAGAAGTGCGTCGTCAGAGGATCTCCAATTACCAGCGCTTCGGGGGGGAGGTGAACATCGGAAATGCCTACCGAGTAAGCTCCGGGGGGATAGCGGCGCTGTAGAGTGGACGCTGTCACGTAGGCGGCCGCGCATGCGCACCGGCACTGCTGTCGCAGCCGGCTCGTCAGCGACCAACGGAAATAGGGCCGCAGCGGGTGCGAAATGACGCCCGGAGCGAACACCTCGAAGGGATCGCCCACCACCTCCACGGCGTACGGCTGGCCCGTGGCGTCGAGCTTGCGGGCGAGAGGAGCCGCGAGAAACGAGGGCACCCGCATAATCACCGCCGAGTTCTCGCATCGCAGCCGGCGGATTGTCGAGTGGACCTGCAGCACCCGCCTGGCGTAGTGCCAGGGACCCACGTAGTAAGGGATCGGAGTGAACGCGACATTCGGCCCATCCGCGCGTATCCACGATTCGGGACTCGCGGGAACGTCCTCGACGCGCGCGAGCACAACCACGCCGCCGAATACTTCCAGGTACCGCTGCCAAAAGCCATAACTGAAAGCGATGTCGGTCCAGACGAACCCGTCGGGCGTCCGGCGGAATCGCTGCTCGACGGAAATAATCACGTTCATGCTCTTCACCGGTTCTGGCCCCCGCTGATCGCGAAGCACGAGGCCGCGGCGACGAATCCTGCGAACCTTGGCGCCTGATGTCGGCGCCTGCCCCGGGAATGTGCGCGCTGCCAGGCGATGTATGCGACCCAGAGGCCGAACAATGGCGCGAAGGCCGTGATCTCGACGGTCAGGAGCAGCAAAACAATAATTCCGCCCATCATTCTTCCCAACTCGTCGGATCCATCGGCGAGCCGGCACAGAACGGCAAACATGAGTGGGCCGGCCAATAGTCCCAACCACCCGAGGTTGGCGAGGGCTTCGTCCAGGAAGCTGGTGGTGACACCCCACCCCAGATCATGCGGCCGGCGCCGCAGGCTGAATGCCGTCATGCACGGAGCGTACGGCAATGGCTTGGCCGGCCAGATGGAGCGCGGAACATAGATCGTGGCGTAAAACAGAAAGGTTTGTCCCGGGTGATCGAGGATGTGGTAAGCGCCCTTCGAGAGCTCGCAAAAGATCGCGGATTTCAGGTCGTGATCGCGCCCCCAGTCGATCCGGGTGTTCTGGTAGGTGACGTCCGAATCCATAACTGCCGTGGGCCGGAATTCGGCCTGGTACCACTGCGTGTAGAACAGGAAAAGGACCGAGGCAGTAACCCCGAACGCGATCATCCGCGCCCGCGTGAGCACGCCGCGAAGGGACGCGGCCGACCAGATGAGCACCAGCGCCAGCATGATCATGGAGCGCTTGCCTTGCATCCAGACGGCAGCCGACATGAGCGGCAGCACCAGCCACATGGTCCTGCCGAAGTGTCTCCTGACCAGAAGCAGTCCGGCCCCAGCCATGACGCTCAGCCCCGAAAGAGCGCCGATGACCATCTGAAAGTCGCCCGAAACCGCTTTCCGGATTACCGCGGCATAGCTGAAATAGACGGCCGGATTCGGCGCGAAAGGGACCGCGGCCAGCGGGCTCGCCGCCAGCAACCACAGCAGCGGCTCCAGCTTGCCGGGGTTGCCAACAGAAGCCGCTCTCTGTTTCAACCGCGGCTTGGCCACAGCCCACCAAAGCGGCGGGCACATACAAACGAACAGGTCGTAGACGATGGCGGCCGTTGGCGACGATGCCGCCATCCGGAAGCCCGGGAAGTTGTGGTACGACGGCGGTCCAACCGTGAGGTCCAACGCCAGCGGGAGGCCGTAAAAAACCCAGAAGACCACTACGAGAACGGACACCGTGCGGCGCCGCTGCCGCGAGGCGACCTCCACCGCGGCCCAAACGGCCCAGGCGGTTGCCCACAAGAAGGTAATCCAGTCCAACAGGAAATGCGAGGCTTCAAGCATGGCTCGGCCTCCACGCGGCTGCGGAGGAATACAGCCGCCGGTGACTCTCGACCGATTCCGCCATGGTGAACGAACTCTCGAGAAACGAATGGCTGGAGCTTGAGCGCGGGCGGCGGCAGAGCGCCGCGGCCGCCGCCGCCCAAGCCTCATCAGAACTCGCCAGGGACATGGTTCGCACTTCCGGTAGCTCCCGCTCGATCTCGCGAATTCCCGGAAGGTCCGTGGCCAACACCGAAATCCCCGCCGCGCTGGCCTCCAGGACGGCGCCCGGGAGCCCTTCCCAATGCGAGGGGAAGATCATCAGGTCGGATGCCCGCAGCAGCCGCGGCACATCGGACCGGATTCCGGCAAACACCACGCGGCCGGACAGCGATTTCTCCCGCATAATGGCGAATACGCGCGATTGAACCGGCTCTCTGCGTGCGCCCACCAGGAGCAGGCAAACCCCGGGAGCCAGCGCCGCCAGTCGCGCGAAGATGCGCATCAAGCGCTCGTGATTCTTCGGAGCGTCCATGCGGCCCACGTGGATCACGACGGTCGCGTCCTCCGCGATTCCGAATTCCGCGCGGACGCCGGCCCGGCCGGCAGGGATGGCGAAAGGCGACAGGTCGATCCCGTTATAGATCACCTGGCAGCGCGCGTCCCGCTCCCAGCCGGGGCCGATGTTGGAACTCAGCGCCGCCTCGCTCACCCCGACAATATCGGTGGCGTACCGGTCGATCCAGCTTTTCAGAACGCAGTTGCGCATGCGCCGCAGCAGCTTCTCTTCCCGCCCGTCCCAGGTGCTGCGGAAATGACAGATCCTCTGCTCGACGCGCTCTCTGGCCGCGAGCCGGAGAATCCAGCCGCTCGCCCAATGCACATGCGAATGGACCGCGTCGAAGCCTTCGGTCCGCAGCAGGTGCCGGAATCTGGCGCCGAAGCCGGCCCGCAGCCGTAGCGGATGCACCGCGCCGCCTTGCAACCGAACCTCGCTTGCCAATTCTCCGTCGGTTCCGGAAAGGCAACAGAATTCGAAACAGTATCGCTCGGGGTCGAGGTTGCGCATGAGTTCCACCAGGCGCATCTCCGCTCCTCCACGGTTCAGCGATCCGAGGACATGCAGAATTCTCCGCGCGCGGTCCATGCTCATGACTCCCGGACCACCTGCTCCAATTTCCCCTGCGCCGTTCGGGGGATGCTGGATACCCAGCGAATCGTCACCGGCATCCCGCTCAGCACGTTGCGCACTGTCTGGCGGACGCGTTCCTCCTCCGCAGGCGGGAGCCCGCGCCCTTTCAGCCGCAGCTCGACTTGCCGGTCGCGGCGCAACGCCACCTGAAACTGCTCGACCTCACCGAATTCCTTGAAAAGGTGGTTCCAGAATATGTTGTTGATGATCCTGCCGTTGGACAGGCGGAGCAAACCAGCCGTCCGGCCGTGGAGTTGGTGCAACTGCCGGATTCCCGATTCATCGGCCCCGCTGCTTGAAAAACTTCCAAGATCGCCGCATTCGTAACGCAGGAACGGAGTACCCCGGCATACCGTGCTGGTCAATATCAATCGACCAGATTCGCCTTCGGCGGCCGGACGGTTGCGGTCGTTGACAACTTCCAGAAAGACCAGCGGCCGCAGAATCGTGAGCGGCTGTCCCAAGCCGGGCTGGTAAGCCGTCGCCGAAAGCTCCCGGCTGCCGTAGAGATTGAGCAACGGGCAACCGAATGCCTTTTGAAACACCTCCGCCTGTTCCGGATACAGCATTTCGCCTCCGTTCCAGGCAGCCGTCACGGATCCGGCGGGCGTCTCCAGTCCGCGCCGGAGGGTTTCGCGGGCGACGAACTCCAGCATGGAGGTGAAACCAAACACGGCTGCCGGCTGGCAGCCACGCAGGGTTTGGTGAAACCGCTCCACAGTCTCGGGTCCGAGGGAGTATCCATCGACGATCCGGTCCCTGCGCAGCCGGGCCGAGAGCCGGCCCCGCACAGAGGAGGCGCGGCCAATGTCCCTCTCCGAACCCCACACCGCGATCGTCGCCATTCCGGGCCGCCAGCCGAACCGCCCGCGGCAGTATGCCCGCGCGGCGGTTGCGGACCGCAGCATCGCGGCGTCGTGCAGGTAGGGCGTGGGTTCGCCGGTCGACCCGCCGGTGCTCGAAACCACCCCGGCGATCGCGAAACGGCTACGGATCTCCCGGGCGTGAAAACGCGTCTGCAAGTCGCGACGCGTGACGATTGGGAGCTCGGGCCAGATCTTCCAGAGTTGTTCCGGGTCCCGTATGGCCGCTGCTTCGCGCCACTCCGGGAGAGCGTCCCCGCGCGCGCCGAAGTAGCGGATGTGCCGCAGCAGCCGGGACGCCATATCGCTGCGGGCTGCCGCTGGACTGAGCCGCAACGCGCGATCGATATCCTCCCAGTCCGTCCGGAACTTCCGGACGCGAAAGTAGGTTTCCCAAAATAACGCGCTCAACATACCGCCTCCATACCGGGGCTTCGTTCACAATGGCCGCGCCATCCACGGGGTGTGGTCGCGGTAGCGCCGTACTTTGCCACCGCTTCCTGCACGGTCAGACGACGCCTTTCAGCCACAACGCGAATTTCCTCGGGCCTGACGCCCGCCGCCGGCCAATGCTCCTGGCATGCGGCGCGGGTGAGCGGTACTCGCGCGGGATCGAGACCGAGAAGCGACGCGTTGACCCACTCGACCGCCGCCGCACGGCTGCCCATTGTGAGCACCCCCAACGGCAGGGCGGCGGGCCGCAGCGGCCCCTCCCCTTGTCCGGCCACGATGGCGTCCGTCAGGTGTATGACCCGGCGCTGCGGCGCGCGGGCAAGAGTGCCGTCGGTTCGCCCGCAGAGCAGAATCCGCTGCAGGTCCAGGGTGGTTCGCCAGATCGTATCGTTGCCGTGCCAGGAGCCTTCCACGCCGCCCGGGCCGGCGCATGCGCGACCCGCGCGCGCCGCGATTACCGCGAGATTCAGCAGTATCGAGCGAACCGCTGCGCGTTGCGAACGGTTGGCCGTGTCCAGCAGGTCCTCGGCCAGACGCCGGATACGGCTGCTGGCCAGGTAGCAATCGCCGCCATCCGCAACACCGCCCTTGCGGTGGTGCGGCAGGTAGCTCTTATGTCCGTTAAGGCCGACGACGTTTTTCAGCGCGCCGGTGACGCCGGCTTTCTTGTGGGTTTTGAGCTTGGGAACGCTGAGAACCACGTCCGCTTCGATGGCTTCCCGGGCAACCAGATACTGGTGCCGGCCGGGCATATGCGCCGCCGCGAGAATGTCCGGATCGTACATGGTCACGCGGAATTTCGGGTCCGCGGAACTGACCGGCTCGAGGTGGCTGTGCGTGCCCAGGTCGAACAACACATAGTCCGCGCCGGCGCGGGCGGCGGTGGATCGCTGCCGGTCGGCCAGACGGAAATCGCGGATACCGATATCGAGACCTAGCTCCGCTCCCCGTCTAGGGAGGGCGTCCAGCCCGGCGTTCTGTGTGAGCGCGCCGAAGTCGCAGCTCTGTAAGGGAGCGTCCCCAATTATCAGCGCCGCGGGACGGGCGAGGGCCACATACTCGACCAGCGCCAGGAGCAGGCTGGTATGCGTGATCAAGCACTCCAGGCCGGCCCCCGTGGAGTTCTGGTGAAATACCCAGTTCGGCTTGATCAGCACTCGGGCGTCCGGAGCGATCACCTCGCGCAGCGGGTTCCAGGATTTCGAGCCGAACCGGGCGGCGTCCAGCCCGCAAATTTCAAATAGCCGGCGCACCGCCGTCAGCCCGGGGGTGGCCCGCTTGATTGCAGGCAACTCGGGCGCGTCCCAGGCCAACGTCCCCCCGTACTCCGGGGCCGGCGCACACGCCAGGAAAACGTCCTGAGGGTTCCAGGTCATCGTGTTTCTCCGGCTCTCACGAGAGCGATCGCGCGCAGGCGACGCCATACGATCCCGCCGAAGCCGATCATCATGGCGGCTGCCCAGACATCGACTGCGGCGGCGGCGCCGAGCATTCCCATCCGTGGGATCAGAACGGCGCACGCGCCGCTGCAGATGGCTGTCCCTGCAAAATGGATCCAGAACTGAGGTGTGAAGCCCCGCATCGCGGTCATTGCCACGCCCAGGAGGGTGGAAACGGCGTTGAAGGCCGCCGCTACCATCAACAGCACGAAGACCTCGGCGTGGCGGCCGTACCCGGGCCGGTAAAGCAAGCTGAGGAGCGTCCGGCCACCTCCGGCCGCAATGGCTATTGCCGCCGCCCCCACGCCTCCGGCGAGCAGCAGAAGCCGCGACAGCAGTCTGCGGAATAGCCGCATCTCGCCGGCTGCATAATGGTTCGCCAGCCGGGGGGAGGCCGATTGCCCGGCGGCCAGTACGACGAGGTTGACCGCCACCATGCCGTAGAGCAACGCGGAAAAGATTCCGAGCTCCCGCTCACTACCCTGCCGTTCGACGAAGTAGCGCGGAATGTTGCTGCTCAACGACGACAACATCATTACCACGCCCAGCGGGACCGTGAGAACGAAGATGCCGCGAAAAACGCGGAGGGAGAAGGAGGGCAAGAACACCTGTCGCAGTCCGCGCAGCGCGCGCCTGGCGCGCCGGACGTCGAAGACCAGAAAAACGAGGAGCCAGGCCCCGATCATCGCCGCTGTGGACGCCACGAGGCTGTGGGCCAGCCCCAGCGTCAGCCCGACCGCGACAACCGAAGCGACGCCCTTGTAGATGAGCGACCGCGAGACCAGGTCCATCCGCTCCTGGCGCTGGAGCACGCCTTGCAGAAGATCGCTCAGGCACTCGATCGACTTGGCGACGGCAACCAGCACAATGACCAGCGCGGTCTCCCGGCTGTAGCTTCCAGCGGCGGCGATCAATGCCGCCACGGCCAGCGCCGCCGCCGTACAAACGATCCGCAGCCCGAAATACTGGTCGAAACGATAGTCGCCCCGCGCGTCGGTAACGTGAACGGCCCGCAGTTGCAAATTTGCGAATTGGAACAGCGGCGCCGTTACCGCCAGTCCCAGGGCAAACCGGCCCACAAGTTGCTCGCTGCCGAGTTTGGCGATGGCAATGACGATCAGCCACTGGCAAACGGCATAGATGCCATTGCCTGCCATTGTCCAAACCGAATTCCCCATCAACCGCACCCCGGCCCGAGCCGGTTGCGTGGAAAGCGGCGGAACAAGCATGGTAGCCATCGTCGACCTCTTCATTCAACGCCTAAGCGTCCGCCGGGACGTTCTGTCCGTAATACCGGGCGTATTTGCCGTAATAACCGTGGTAATAGTAGCTGTCGCCCACGTCCCGCGTGACTTCGTTCAGCACCACTCCGAGCACGTTGGCACGGAGCCGCTTCAGGCTCGAAACGACACTGGCCAAAGCCTTGCGATCGGTTTGTCCCGCCAGCGCAATCAGCGCCACCCCGTCCACGACGGTCGCCATCTGCAAAGGCTCGGGAAAGCCCAGGGCGGGAGGCGCGTCGATGACCACGAGATCGTACTCGGCCAGGGCCTCTTCGATCATGTCGCTCAGCCGCTCGCCGATCAGGTCCGCGGCCCGCCGCGAAGCGTTGCCCGCCAGCAGGACATCCAGCTCGGGAGTTCCCTCGACCGACAGCACCGCGGCGCGCCAGTCGAGCCCGCTCGAGAGGACGGCACTCAGTCCGAGCTCCGCCTTCATTCCCAGTTTGCGGTGGATGCTAGGGCGCCGCAGATCGCAATCGATCAGGAGCGTCTTCTGCTTCTGCTGGGCGTGCGCCAGCGCCAGGTGCAAGGCAACGGTGCTCTTCCCCTCTCCGGGCGTCGCGCTGGTCACCATCAACGAGCGGATACGCCGGTCGAAGCTGGAGAGCAGGATCGAGTTGCGCAGGGTGCGGACAGCTTCTTCAAAGCTGGTCATGGCCCGGTCGTCGTCGCCTCGCCGCATCAGGGCGCTCGTCCCGCTGCCCGCTGCCGGCGCCAGGCGGCCTTTCCATTGCTTTACCTGCGGCAGCCCGCCCAGCACTTCCGATTTCACCAGCCGCACTACCTGTTCGGTATCGCGCACTGTCCGGTCCAACGTGTCGCCGACCAGCGCCACTCCCACGCTGACCAGGATCGAGAACAAAAGCGCCAGCGCCACGTTCAGAGGGATGTTGGGAAATACCGGCTTCCACCCCGGCCGGGCGTTGTCTGCCAGGCGTACCACACTGCTCTGAAACCCGGAGTTGATTCCGGCTTCCTGGATCTTGGTGACGAGCTCCTCGTACAACTTCTTATCCGCCTCGGCTTCGCGCTTGAGGGAGTCGTACTCGAACGACCGGGAGTTCAAAGCGTCGAACTCGGCTTTGGTTGACGCGACGGCGGCCTTCAACATCTGCTCCCGGTTGAGCGCCTCGCGGTATTCCACATCCACGCGCCCGATGACGCCGTTCCTGGCCTCGTCGAACTGCGCCGCAACCTGCTGCATTTCGGTTTCGGCCTTGCGGTATTCCGGATGGTTGACGCCATAGTGGCTCCGGGCCTCCGCGAATTTCTCGCGGGCCTCCCCCAGCCGCTCGGAGAAATGCTTCAGCGCCTCCCCCTGCGTGGAGGCCTGCTCGGACTCCAGCGTGCCGCTGCTGACCGAGCGGTACGCGGCTTCTTTTTTCACGCGGTCTGTCTCCGCGCTGGTGTAGTCGGTATTCAGCTGCAGCAGCCGCGCCGAGAGTATGTTCGTCTTTTCCGTGGGGTTGATGACGTTCAGCTCTTTCTCGAACTGCGCCAGCGCCCCGCTCGACCGTTCCATTTTCGCCTTCAGCTCCTCCAGTTGCTTTTCCATGAAGGACGCCAGGCTGGCCGAAGACTGGAAACGGATGTTGTAGGTGTGCACGATGTACGACCGCGCCACGGCGTTGGCCACGTTGGCCGCCAGCACACGGTCAGGGGAGCGATACGAGATCTCAAGCAGATAGGTGTTAGGCGGCCGCGAGACCCTTAGGCTCCTCAGAACCACCGGCGCCTCGCCCTGCGCCGACTCATCTGCGGAGTTCCGCAGGTGGTACTGCTCCGCCACCGGCCGCAACACCGCGTCGGATTGAATCAGTTTCAATTGGGTCGCCAGAAACTCGTCGGCGTCGTTCGCCGTGGATTGACTCGCTTCTTCGCCCACAATTCCGGTGGGCATCCGCCGATCCACATCCACTGTCACGGTCGATTCGAAGATCGGGGTCAGGCGCTTGGAGACGATCAGCGCTGCGAGCGCGCAGGCCACCACGAATGGAACGATCCTCCAGCGATGACGCCTCAGCACCCAGAAGTAGTGCGAGAGCGGAATGGATTGATCCGCGGGCTCGATGTCGCAGGTCGAAACCGGAGGACCCTGATACACCGCCGTAACTCGCGGCTGGGACTCGTCATCCACCGCCGGAGAACGTTCGAGATTGTAGTTCGGATTCACGGACGCACCCCCGCATAGATCATCGCGGTCGCAGCGCCGCCCCCGAACATGAGTAACTTCTCCAACGCGGCCAGACCGACGCGCCGGGCCGAAGCATCCGGAACATATAAGACATCGCCTGCCTGAAGGGCGATATCGGGTGATTTGCGCTGCAGGATCAGCCTCAGCTCCACCGGGACTTCGTGCTCTCCCTGAGCCGCGTCCCGCCGCAGGATATAGGCGCGCTTATCCGCATAAGGCGCCAGGCCTTCAGAGAGCGCCAGCGCCTCCAGGATCGTGGGGCCGCGGGCGTCACGACAGGTAAAGGCTCCCGGCTTCTTGACGTTTCCCACCACGTAGATCTTGCCCGCTTCGGGAACCCGGACTTCCTCGCCGCCGCTGAGCACGATATTGTCGGCGCTGTTGGCGCGATCGATGAGATTCCTGGCCGAGACCCGGGTCAGGGACTGCCCCGCGGCGTCCTTGCGGCTGACCAGAATCTCCGTTCCGGCGTCGGCCCCGAGTCCTTCGGCGCGCGCCAGAGCCTCGAGCAGCGTCACGGGGCTGGCGGCCTGGAACGTCACCGGCTTGTTCACCGCTCCCACCACGCTGATGGGACGGCTGCTATACTCCACCATTGTCACGGTGACGAACGGCTGCACCAGCAGCTCTTCTTTTGCGAGCGATTGCGCGATGGCGGTCTCCAGTTCGTCCGGCAAAAGTCCGTTCGCCTGGATGCGCTGCTTCAGCATGGGAAGCCGGATGAACCCATCCGGGGTGACGCGCACCGTGCGAGTCAGTTCGGGAGCGTCGTAAACCGTAACGCCGATCAGGTCGTTCGGCCCGATCTTTTGGATCGGCAGGTTTCCGTTAGTGTCGGCGGCGGCCGGCCACGGCCTGGGTTGTGCGCCGGCTGCCAATGCCAAGGCGAAGATCAAAGCTGTTTGGAGTTTCATGTGCTTGAATTTGTCGGCTCGATAGGGGTTGCAAGAGACAATGCAAACGTCGCGGCCGCGGCATTGAAAAGCCACTAATTATTCGCGAACGTTGCCGTGCATCCCGGTAAGGCAGTTCATCTTTCACCCCGTCAACGGTTCCTTTCGCGTCTTCTCGATCCGCGCTTCCCACGCTGATCTATCGACGCCGGCTCACCGGAACTTTAGGGCTTGCTTCAGTTGCCTCGCGGTCTGGTTGCCCATCATCTGCAAAATCGACCCGCGTGGAATGCGAGAGGCTGTTGCACTGCCAACCGTTGCGTGTACCAGTGGCTATTGATGGCGGCAGCGGCGGTTGCGGTAGGAGTGTTCGGAATTTAGGAAATAATCGCGCCGCCCTACCCGCCCCAAACCTCGGGCAACACGCGGCGCCAGTTGTCGCCGAGTATCAAGCGAATGTGCGGGTCGGTGTAGCCGCGGCGGATCAGGCCGTCGGTCAGGTCGTAGGTGCGCTTGCCGTGGTCGAGGTCTTTCACCATGAAGCTGATGAAATTGATGCCGATCACGCCGCCCTGCTTCGCCAGCGCGCGAATCGCCTCGTCCGTGTAGCAGCGCGGATGGCCGGAATTCAACGTGAGCGCGCGGCTTGATTAACGCACGTGCTGCGGCGGCGGATTGCGCTCGCCGGCGAATTTCTGCTGATGCCAATATGGATACGGCACCGGGTGCGCGCTGACCGCATCGAGCGTTTCCACTTCGGCCTCCGTGAGAGCCCAGTTGGCGGCAGCCAGATTGTCGCGCAATTGCTGCTCGTTGCGGGCGCCGATGATGACCGTGTCCACGCCGGGCTTGCACATCACCCAGTTCAGCGCCGCCTGCGCGATGGAAACGTTGCGCCGGCCGGCGATTTCGGCCAGGGCATCGACGATCCGGTACAGCCGCTCCTCGTCGATGGCGCCGGGCGCCTCCAGGCTGTTCAGACGCGACTCCGCCGGCTTCTCCCGCCCGCGGCGGAATTTGCCGGAAAGCAGGCCGAATTGCAGCGGGCTCCAGGCCATAATCCCGATGCGCTGGTCGAGGCCCAGGGATACGAGCTCAGGTTCGGCGTCGCGCGCCAGCAGCGAATAATTGATCTGCTGCGAAACGTAGCGGTTGATGCCGAGCCGGTCGGAAATCGACAACGCCTTCATGAGCTGCCAGCCCCCATAGTTGGAGCAGCCCGCGTAGCGGATCTTGCCGGCGCGGATGAGGTCGTCGAAGGCGCGCATGGTCTCGTCGAGCGGGGTAAGGGAATCAAAATTGTGCGCCTGGTAGAGGTCGATGTAATCGGTTCCCAACCGGCGCAGACTGCCCTCGCAGGCTTCCACGATGTGGCGGCGCGAAAGGCCGGTTTTGTTGGTGCCGGGCTCGATGCGCGCGAAGACCTTGGTGGCCAGCACAACCTCATTGCGCCGCGCGCCCAGCGCCTTGCCCAGCACCTCCTCCGATTTGCCGGCCGAATACACCTCGGCGGTATCGAACAGGTTCACGCCCGCTTCGATACAGATCTCAACCTGGCGCCGCGCTTCGTCCACCTGCACGTTGCCCATGGCAGCGAACCGTCCTTCGCCGCCCAGCGTCATCGTGCCGAAGCTCAGCACCGAAACTTCCAGTCCGCTACCGCCAAACAGTCGGTATTCCACGTATTCTCCTCAGATTCATGATATCGGTTGTGCGAGGCCGCGGGCCGGGCATGCCCGGCCCCTGGCCTTTGGCGTTTGACTAGATAAAAAACAATTTCGGTAATTTCTGTTGTAATCTGTGCTGTTTGGTGGTATCTAGTTGATTGACTAGATATGAGGTGCCCGATGGGATTCCCCACCATGGTCCAACTCATCAAACGCAAATCCAGCGTCCAGTGGTACATCAACTTCCCCTCTGCTCTCCCCCAAGCCATGGATTTCGCTCGCTGCGAAACCGTCGAGTGGTCCATCGAGGACAACAGCTTGCTTGCCCTCCGCCGCCTCAACCCCCCTCCCTCCGCTCTAAAAAAAACTCTGCCGGCATCCTCTCCTCCCTCCAAACGCTCTGGCGAGAAGGCGCCCCCGCGTTCGCCCAACAGCGCGTCGCCGACCGTACCCAAGCCCTCTCCCTAAGCTCGCTGCTCTGCCTCGGCCGCCATACCCTCACCGGACTGTTGACCACCTCCGGGGGCGAGTTTCAGGACTGGTCCGCCGCCTACCGGATCTTCAGTCAGAACCGCCTCCCCGCCCAAAACCTGTTCGCCGTCGTCCGCCGCGCCGTCCTCGCCGAACTGCCCCCACACGCGCCCCTGACCGTCGCCGTCGACGATTCCTTGCTCCGCAAATCCGGCCTCCCCATTCCCGGCGTCGCCTGGCGCCGCGATCCGCTCGGTCCTCCCTTCCAAACCAACTTCGTACGCGCGCAACGCTTCCTGCAGTTGTCCGCCTCCATTCCCCTCTCCGACGGAGCCTTCCGCATGGTCCCGATCGCTTTTCGCCACGCCCCCACTCCTCCCAAGCCGCCGCACCAGGCCCCCGCCGAGGCGGTGCAGCAATACCGAAAAACCGCCCGCCTGACGCGCCTGCCCCTCGTCGCCGCCCAACAGATCGCCGCCCTGCGTCAAGCTCTGGATGCCCAGCCCGGCGGCTCCCTACGCCCCCTCCACATCGTCGTCGATGGCGGCTACACCAATGCCACCGTCCTGAAGAAGTTGCCCGACCGCACCGTCCTGATCGGCCGCATTCGCAAGGACGCCCAACTTTACTTTCCGCCGGAATCCTCCTCCGCGCCCGCGTCCCCGCATCGCGGCCGCCCGCGACACTATGGCGCCCCGGCGCCGACTCCCGAGCAAATCCGCACCGAGGAAGCCCGCGCTTGGAGCACGATCGACATATCCGTCAGCGGCGCACCGCATTCGATGCGCATCAAACGCCTGGGGCCGGTTCTGTGGCGCACGGCCGGACTGGGGCAGGTTCTGCAACTGGTCGTGATCGCGCCGCTGCGCTATCGTCTGCGCAAGCACTCCAAGCTGCTGTATCGTCGTCCCGCGTTTCTGATCTGCACCGACGCCGAGATGGATGCGCGGCTGCTGGTCCAGGCGTACGTCCAGCGCTGGGACATCGAAACGAACTTTCGGGAAGAAAAGACGCTGTTGGGGGTGGGACAAGCGCAGGTGCGAAACGGTCACTCGGTCGAGGCCGTGCCCGCACTTCAGGTGCTTTCCTACGCCATGCTTCTGCTCGCCAGTTTGCGGGCCGTCCGCGGCGGCGGCGATCCCAAAGCCGACTTGCTCCCTGTCCCGAAATGGAATGCCCACGCCGCCCAGTCGCGCTTCTCCACCGTACGCGCGATCCAGCAACTGCGCGCCGAGCTGTGGGGCAAGGCCCTGGGCCTCACGAATTTCTCCGGCTTCGTGGCGCAACCCGCCCCCACCACGAACCCCGAGAAATTCCTGCCGCACCTACCATCTGCCGTACTTTATGCGGCCAACTGACCACCGGAGCGCCAAAGGCCAGGGGCCGGGCATGCCGGCCCCCACAGTGCTGCGGCACGCATCGGTTACGAGACAAGCTCCTTATTGATACTTACGCCCAAACCCGGTCCCTGGGGCAGATTCAAATAACCTTCTTTGTCCACCAGCGGCGGATTCTCCATAATGGAAAATCCGTTGGTATAAGCGGCCACCGGCGGGTCATGCAGGATTTCAATCCACGGCGCGTTCGGCCAGGATGCGATGGCGTGCAATTGCATGATGGTGCCGAGATTGCCGCCGCCATGATGCGGGATGATGCGCTTGTGGGATGCGGCCGCCAGCGCGGCGATCTCGCGGAACCCGGTCACGCCGTCGGCCACCATCACATCCGGCTGCACGATATCGAAGACGCCCTTTTCCAGCATCCAGCGGAACTCGTGGACGCCGTGGTTGTTCTCGCCTCCCACAATCGGAATCTCCACCAGGCGGTTCAGTTCGGCAAGCTCGTTCCAATCGTAGCGGCGCAGCGGCTCTTCCAGCCACACCACGTTGAGCCGCTGCAGTTCCCGCGCGGTCTCCACGGCGCGGCGGAAATCCCATATCACTCCCGGCTGCCAGACGCCGGCGGATTGCGCCTGGTTGGCGTCCGTCATAATGTCCATGCCGTCGCCCACCGCTTTGCGCACGGCCTCCACCAGGCGGATGTCCTCGCGCATGGTCTGGTAGTGCAGGCGAAGCTTGATGGCCTTCCAGCCCTCGGCTTGCAAGGCGAGCGCCATCCGCACCCTTTCCTCGGGCGTGGAAAGCCGGATCATGCTGGCATATGCGGGAACGCGATCCTTGTGCGCGCCCCATAACTTATAGACAGGCTGCTGCGCCGACTTGCCGATAAGATCCCAGAGCGCGATTTCGAGGGCCGCAACCGCGCGGGCGTTGCCGCTCAAATAATATCGGAGCGGGCCTGCCAACTGCTCGATATCGAACGGGTCCTTGCCCAGCAATTGCTGTTTGCCGGCCTCCAGCGCGGCGCTCTCCATGCCCGGCCCAATCCCCACCAAGCCCTCGTCAGTATGGATCTCCAGGTAGGACCCGCCGCCGATCCGCTCAATGGTCCGCGTGCCCGGATTCCACGCTGCCTCCATCATCCCCACTTCCCGCAGCACTTTGAGCGGGACAATCCGCACGTCGGTGATCTTCTGGCGCGGCGCTGTCGGCGCGGCCGCCAGCAGCGTCCCCGAGGAAAAGGCCTTGAGAAAGTTGCGTCGGTGCATCTTCGTCCTCCTCTCCAATACCGGCCCGCCTGCCCTGTTTCGAAACTCGATTATAGTGCCGTCCGCGGCGGGATGCGGTAGAATTTCCATTCCTGCAACCGAGGAGGCGAAAATGCGACGGTCCATTTCCCTGCTGCTCCTGGCAGCGGCGGCCCTGAGCGCCCAGACGAAGAAGATCGTCGTCATGGGCGACGCGAACCTGGCGAAGGAACTACAAGCCGTAACCACGGAGGCGAAAGTGGTCGCGATCACGCGGGACAACGTGATGCAGCAGATCGCCGACGCCGACGCGTTCGTCGGCGGCATCACACCCGCCGAAGTGCGGGCGGGCAAGAAGCTGAAATGGGTTCAGTCGATGAGCGCCGGCGTGGAGACCGACCTTTTCCTCTCCGGCGGCAACGATCTGCGCGACAGCAACATCGTTCTGACGAACAACAAGGTCGTGCAAGGACCGGAAATCGCCGACCACGCGTTCGGCATGCTGCTATTCCTCACCCGCCACCTTTACGAGTACTACGATAACCGGCACATCGGAGCCTGGAACCGGAATTTCTCCGGCATCGAACTGCGCGGCAAGACGGCCGTGGTAATCGGCGTGGGTGGCATCGGCACGCAGATTTCCGCGCGCGCCTGGGCGTTCGGCATGCGCGTCATCGGCGTCGATCCGGAAGACAAGCCGTTCCTGCCCTTCGTCGAGAAGATCGTGAAACCGGATCAACTCGACGAAGTCATCCCGCAGGCGGACGTGGTTTTCATTTCGGCCCCGCACACGGCCCAGAGCCACAAGATGATGGGGTCGCGACAGTTCGAAATGATGAAGAAGAATTCGTACTTCGTCGCCGTCAGCCGCGGCGGCCTGTACGACATGGACGGCCTGGTGAAGGCGCTCGACGAACGGCGCCTGGCGGGAGCGGGGGTGGACGTGACCGACCCGGAGCCGCTGCCGCCGGGACATCCGCTGTGGAAGTTCGACAACGTGATCATCACGCCGCATGTGGCCGGCCGCAGCGATCATGACCGGGAGCGGATGACGGATACGATCAAGGAAAACCTGAAGCGCTTCGTGGCCGGCAAACCCCTCTTAAATGTCGTGGATAAGCAGAAGGGTTATTGACCGGGCAGGCCGGCGGGGGCAAACTGATAACTGATGGAACTCGGCTTTGTAAGTGCGATTCTGCCGGACCTGTCGCTGGATGAGGTCCTGGCTTGCGGAAAGACGGCGGGCTACGCCTCGGTGGAGCTGATGTGCTGGCCGGCGGGCAAGGCGGAACGCCGCTACGCGGGCGTCACGCACATAGACGTCGCCGACCTGGATGCATCCGCGGCCGCGGATCTCCGCGGCTGCGTAGACGAATCCGGCCTCTCCATCAGCGGTCTCGGCTACTACCCCAATCCACTGACGCCGGATCCGGCGGAGGCTGAAATGTACGTCAGCCACATCCGCAAAGTGATTGAGGCGGCCAGGCTGCTCGGCGTGCCCGTGGTCAATACATTCGTGGGCCGCGACTGGACGCGGTCCGTGGACGACAACTGGCCCCGCTTCCTCAGCACGTGGAAGCCACTTATCCGCTTTGCCGACGACCACGGCGTCAAAATCGGCATCGAGAACTGCCCGATGCTATTCACGCGCGACGAGTGGCCCGGCGGCAAGAACCTGGCCACTTCGCCCAAGATCTGGCGGCGCATGTTCTCCGATATCCCGAGCCCGAACTTCGGCCTCAACTTCGATCCTTCCCATTTCATCTGGCAGCAGATGGACTATCTGCGCGTGCTGCGGGAATTCGCGCCCCGCCTGCACCACGTTCACGCCAAGGACGCGCGGCTGGACCGCGACCGCTTGAACGACGTCGGGCTGCTGGCGCACCCGAACGAATATCACACACCCAAGCTGCCGGGCCTGGGCGATGTGGAGTGGGGCAGGTTTTTCGCCGTCCTCGGCGATATCGGCTACGCCGGCCCGGTTTGCGTGGAGGTGGAAGACCGCGCCTTCGAAGGCAGCCTGGAGCGGCGCCAGGCAGCGCTCCTGCAAAGCCGGGTGTATCTGGCGCAGTTCGTGAGCTGAGCGCTCGTTCAGGCAGTTCTTGGGCTGCCCGACCGCTACTTTACGGTCACCGCTCCTATCAGAGCCGCCACCGTAACAGAGTCCCTCGGCTAACGAAAATGTCCAGGCGGTCACGGACTAGTGTCCTGAGTCAGAGATTCGTTTAGAAAGGCGTTCGACCTTGCCCAGGATCAGGTCCGCGTCGGCCTTCCACACGAAGGGCTTGGGGTCCTTGTTGCGCTCATCCAGGTAATCCAGCATCGCCTTCTCCAATGCTCGTACGGCCGTGTGGCTTCCGCGCCGGACACAGCGTTCGGTCACTTCGGCAAACAATCGCTCCACCAGGTTTAACCAACTGCCGCTGGTGGGCGTGAAGTGGACGTGGTAACGAGGGTGGCGCGCCAACCACGTTCGCACCTTGTCGACCTTGTGGGTTCCGTAGTTGTCCATCACCAGGTGAACTTCAAGACCGCCGGGGAGATTCGCCTCAATGTCGTGGAGGAACCGCAGAAACTCCTGGTGTCGGTGGCGTCGATAGCAACTGCTGATCGTGACTCCGCTGGCCACATCCATGGCCGCAAATAGAGAAGTGACTCCATGCCGTTCGTAGTCATGCGATTGACGCGCCGGCACGCCGGGCGCCAGGGGCAGAATTGGCTGGGTGCGGTTCAGTGCCTGCACCTGGCTCTTTTCGTCCACACACAGGACCACCGCTCGATCCGGAGGATTCAGGTACAAGCCGACGATGTCCCGCACCTTCTCGACGAACTGCGGGTCTTTGGAGAACTTGAAGTTCTCCACGCGATGCGGCTGCAATCCGAAAGCCCGCCAAATCCGCACGATCGCGGTCTGCGAAAGGCCCGTCTTCTTGGCCATTAACCGGGTGCTCCAATGCGTGCTGTTGGCTGGCATAGACTCCAGCGTTTTCGTGATCACCTCTTCCACTCGTGCGTCTGTTATGGATCGCGGCGCGCCCGGGCGCGCCTCGTCGAGTAAACCCTCCAGACGCTCCACCCAAAAGCGCTCCCGCCACTTGCAAACCGTTGCTCCCGTGTGCTTTCGGCAAAGATGCGTTAGCTCAGTTGGGAAGTTCCTTTCGGGGTACCGTCGGTTCTATTTCGTCATTTGTTCGGCTCCGGGGAATATCGTAGACTGCCGAACTGTTATGTATGCAGCGGTTGTCGTGGGATCGGTGGTCCAGGGCACCACCATCTTGGACAGGCGGGGGCGGCGCGTCGCCATCGTCTCCGCCTGATGCACTGCGGCGGACCCCGCGAGGGTCGGCGCACTGAGGTCTGTCGCCAAGCCATCCACGGAGTTGCCAGGATGGTTAGAGAGGGTTAAGGCTGTGGATTGGTTATCTATGGAATCGAGCGTGTTGGCTGCGGTGGCGTATCGCCGTGATCGACGGCAGCTCTATTTGAGGTTCCATAGCGGAGATGTTTACCGCTACTTCGAATTCCCGCCGCACCAGTATGATGAGTTGCTTGCGGCCGAATCTAAGGGTAGATATTTTGCCCATAGCATTCGTGACAAATTCCTCTATGAACAGGTTTACGAATCGCCGTTATATGGTACATCGACCTATTCCTCCGGGAAATAGGTCAGCCCAAAATCCGGCGCACGGAGGTCCGGCCGATCTGCAACCGTCGGGCGATTTCGGATTTGCTGGCCCCGGCGCGATGCAGTTTCCGGATTTCTGCAGCGTGGACGGCTGCGGTTGCCGGCCGGCCCAATCGCTTGCCGTTCGCGCGCGCATGCGCCAGACCGGCCCGGGTCCTTTCCCGCAGAACCTCCCTTTCGAACTCCGCGAAGATGGCCAGCAGTCCGGCCATGGCTCGACCCGCTGGCGTGGTCAGGTCCAGTGCCTCGGTCAGGGAAACAAACCCGACACCCAGATGCTCCAGCTCCTGGAGCATCGCCAGCAGGTCCGTGACTGACCGTCCCCAGCGATCCAGCCGCCACACCAGCACCAGATCGATCTCTCGCCGGCGGGCGGCTTCCAGCAGTGTCTCGCGGGCTTCCCGTCGTGCCGCCCCGGAGTTCACCTCGCGAACTTGCAAGGCGATCGTCCAGCCGCGCCGCGCTGCATACCCCCGCATCGCACGATTCTGCATTGCCAGCGTCTGCTGATCGTTGGTCGAAACCCGGGCATATAGGCACGTAGCGACACTCATCCGGAAAGTTGTCGGCTACTTCCACAAACTGCCTTCTGCCGTGCGCGATACAGTTAGCCAGCAGAATCTCTACCCCTGGGCCCAGTTTCGGCACGTTCCGGCTCAGCGCATCGCACATCTGAATCGGAGAGGGCAGCTCGGCCGCGCGCTGCGCCCACACGTCGGCCAGGTTCTCGCCGGCGTGCTGACGGCCGGTGAAGTACAAGGCAATGTTACGGCCCTGGCCCGTCGATACGATCCCGCTCGTGAATACGCCCGTGCGCTCACCGGATGGCTCGCGTTCCCTACGCAGCACGCGCATGCCAGTATCGTCGTTATGCAGCACTTCGCCCTGCGCCGCCTGACGGATCAGTTCTTCATGCACCGGTTTGATCGCCTCCGCAGCTTCCTCAACGATCTCCCACTGGGTGGCCGCCGGCAGCGGAATCCCCAACTGGCCCTCCAGACTTTCCAGCCGGTAAAAAGGAATGCCGCTGCCGTACTTGAGCTGTGCGATCATGGCCGAGGCCGTCTCGTCGTACTTCTCCGGCCCCACACCTTCCGGTTCCTCGGCCGTGAACACCTGCCCGCAGGCATTGCAGCGCAGCCGTTTCAACTCATACACCGTTGCAGCCAGCGGCGCCTGACCGATGATCCGCACCCGTGTCTTCGGCTCCTTCTGCGCATAAACGTTGCCGCGGGTGCACTCCGGACAGCGATCGCCATGAGACAACTTCGCATGGGGGATGGGGACCTTCTTGGCGCCGCGGTACGCGGCAGCGCCGTTGCGCCCGTGTCCGGAATCCGATTGGGACTCTGCCTGCAGGTCTTCCGACGGCGTCTCCGCATCGCCGAATACGGCGCTGGTCTTCTCTGTTTTTGGCTGTGGGAGCAATCGCTCGGCCAACGCGTGCAAGGCCGTTTTCAACTTCTGGCTGTCGGCTTCGCTCAGCGGCGCGCTCCGGGCGTCGTCGATGATCCGGTCCAGCTCTTCCACATTCACATCCACACGCCGGCGTCGGGTTTTCTTTTTCGATTCGTCAGAAACATCTGTGGGTGAGTTGTGGCTCGGGCAGTTTGCCAAGTGAATGATAGAGAGCCAGTTCGGTGACTCGGAAGGTTCGGAATCCGTAGGATTTTCTCATAGTGACTTTGGCTTTGTTGTTCAGACCCTCGATTACGCCGCTGGAAAACTCTTTCCGGGCGCGAAAATAGTTGAGGATCAGTTCGCGGTGGGCGCGTAAAGTCCTGGCAACTTTCTTCATCGGCTCGATCCGGGAGCGCATCACTTGGCGACACCATTGGTCGAGGAACTTGGCTGCCCAGGCGGTGGACTCGTAATTCCAGAGTTGCTGGAAGTCTTCCTTGAGCAGATAGGCGCGTACGCTCTGGAGGTTGTAGCGCACCAGATCTTTCAGTTTCACTTTCTGGTTGGCCGTGAGGTTCGCCGGCCGCTTCAGAAGGCACCACCGGGACTTGGTCAGGACCGGTTCGTACCCGTCCCCCTTCATGCGCCGGGCCTCGGCGGAGCGGATGTCGTCGAGCGCCTGGTTCACCTTGGCCACGATGTGGAACCGGTCGAGAATATTGAGGGCCTGGGAACACTTCTCGCGGATCACCCCCAAATACGGTTTCCACATGTCCGAGCAGACGAACTCGATCTTCGCCGACACCTCCGGGCCGATCATGGCAAAGAATTCCTGGAAGGTTTTCACGGTCCGTTCCTTGCCAATCCACAGCAGTCGGGTACAGCCCAGGTCGATCTGATACACCAAGGTCAGATATTTGTGCCCCTTACCGCGCTGAATCTCATCCACGCCAATGGCGCGAATCGCTCCCAGGACGCGATGCTCCAGCCCCCAGGTGACCAGATACGCCACCGCGTCGTGGACCTTATCCCAGGAAGTGCGGAATTCTTCGGCCGTTTCCTTCCAGGAAAGTTTGCGCGCCCAATGACCCAGGAAATGCATGTGAACCTTGGTCGAGGTGTGTTTCCCCATACCCCACGGCACTTCTTCGACCAGCACCCCGCATTGCTTGCAGTTGACCCGTCGCATGCAATAGACCAGAAAAACCAGGTAGCCCCAGAAGCCGATGAATTCAAACCGTCGCGGCGTGGGAGACTGGTCGTAGCCGGCCGCGGGTTGATGACAGCCCGAGCAAATAGCCGTGGATCGTTTCCGCGGCCGGACCGGGATGAGGACGGTTTGCGCGTCTTCGGCAAAGCTGGCTCGCCCGTAAACAAATCCCGGAATGGGATGGCACTGGTTTAGAATTCTGGGAAGGCGCATGAATTGACTGGATCGATAGGAAGATGAAGACGAATCCTGATTCTCTCCCATTGACACCCGCCGTGCTATTGCCCTACTGCCGCGATTGCCGCGATCTTTCGGAGTGGCCGGAGCGTTGGATGGGCGAGGAAAAGGATCTTCCTCCCGGCCGAAAACTTGTGGAATACTTCATGCCTTTCCTCCTTCACCTCGCCGGGTCCGGCCTGTCGAAAAGGACCATCCAAAACCATGTCGACAATCTGTGGCTGCTCGGCGGAGAGATCATCCGAGACGTGAATGAAAACCCTTCTCTGAGAAAGGTGGCGGCTGAAGAACTCGTCCGCGCTGTAGTCCACAAGGACGGCGGGCCGCTGATCCATAACGGCTGGGAAGACGAGCAGCGCACCTTCGACTCCACGTGCCGGAAGTTCTACCGTTTCCTCACTCAACCCCACCCCTGAGCCAGCCAGCTACCCACAGATTCCCCGGACGAGCCTCTTTTTCATAACTGGCCGAGTAGGTCGCGAAACTTTGGAGTCAGTGGATAGCCGAGCACTTCCTTGATGGAGCGGTTCGGCACATAGCTGTTCGATTGCTTCCCTCGTCCCGTGGTCTTGCCCAGCAGCACCCAGTTTGCCGCCCGATAACACGTGCCGCGGAAGCGCTCCGGATCGATGAACGTCTCCAGAAAGTAAATCGGATGCCGGTACAGCCGCTGCCAATCCTCGGAGATCCGTGCCGCCATCCGGCCCAGGATATGCGAGGCCAGATGTTCCACCCGCACCCACGGCAGAATCAGGAATCGTGTGTTGTAGGCGAGGAAATGGATGTTGCGGCGCCGCGCTTCCGCGCTCCAACCGATATAGCGGTCCCGGCTGCCCAAGTGACGCGGAGCCGAAGAGAATGCCAGACAAGCCACCGGCCGTCCCTGCGCCCAAACCAGATACTTCACATGTTCTCCCACTGGCTGCTCGTAGCCAAGATAATGATGCGCCTCCAGCAGGCTGTTGAACAACGGCTCGTGGGGGGTACGCCGCACTGGTTCGAACTGCAATGGCTGCAGGTGGCGCAATCGAGCTTCGATCGGTGTGGTATCGATCGGAGCCATCTCCGGCCGTACTCTTGTGGCCAACGGATTATGGCGGACGTAACTCACAGGCGGCAAGGTGATCTGGCCGGCTCGCTCCAACATCAGCAGCAGGCTGCGGCACACCATATCGCGCAGCGTGCCATTGGCCTGTCGCCACTGCCAGGCTTCACAAAGCCGTGTCGATAGTTTGCGGCGGCTGTCCTGCGGATACCGCTCGATCAAGGCACGTATATAGAGGATGTCCTGCTGCTGGATCTCCCGGCCCCGGTACCTGAACGCCGCCATCGTCCCGTAGTATGCGCCTATTCGTCTGAGGTGGTCCCGGTTGTTTGGACAAAATCTCGCCGTTTGTTAGATGGTGCGGCGGGCTGACCAGGAGGCGGCCCGAAGGCCGCCATCCACTCCGGGCTTGCATCGGCGCTCGGGTCGCGTCCCCGCGTTGCCCTGTCCTCCTATCAAGCCCCTCCATTGTACGGCAGTCGTGGATGACCAGCGCAGCAAGGCCATCCACTCTGGAAGAAAACAGCGATAAATCCTGGGGGGCATGGGGGGCGTGCGTCCGAGAGGACTTGATGAACTTGTTGATTGAAAGGAATCGACTCGGGTCGTGACTCGCTCACCCGATAGCCTGATCCCCTCCGTCGTTGGGCAACCGGCGCCGGAGAAGCGGGATGACAAAGCCTTCAAGTGTCGGCAGGAAGGCGAGGCGAATCTGCGGGCCGCAACACAAGTGAACGCCGTTTCAGCATCGTCAACTCCACCAGTGAGTAGGCCGACTCAACTGGATCTCTTCCCGGGGCGAGCCTGTGTCCTCGAGGCGAAGCCTGCCACGATTCGGAGTACAGCGAGAATGGAACCGAATCGCCGGGACGGTGTATCGGGCGGCGGCACGCAGAGAAAGTCCGTCAAGTTAACCGGAGAGACCCTGTTCGGTCCGGCGGAGGAGTCTCCGCACGGTAGGGAGGCGCATAAGGGCGAAACCCGAAAGCGCAGCAACGACGCCGGGCAGGGAATCGGAGGTGGCCACAGTACCGAAGAACTTCGGGAGAACCGAAGGGAGGGAAGGGCCGCTACTTTCATCAAGCGAACGAAACAGGGAAAGGCAGCCGGACTGCGCCCGCAAGGGAACGCTCCATCCCGGCCCAATCGAGCGAAGCGCAAAGCGCCCGCAAGATTAGACAATGCCCGCAAACTGCAACGGACGCTATACCGAGTGGCCAAGCAACAACCGGAAAGGAGGTTCACGCTTCTCTACGATAAGGTTTGTCGGCAGGACATCCTGCGCGAAGCCTGGCAGAGGGTGAAGTCCAACAAAGGGGCGGCGGGAGTGGACCAAGTGGACATCGGCACGATCCGGGATTACGGCGAAGAGCGGTTTCTGGGGGAAGTTGAACAGGAACTCCGGAGCCGGCAGTACCGGACAGCGTTGGTGCGGCGGGTACACATACCCAAGCCCGGACAGCCGGGGAAAACTCGGCCGTTGGGCATCCCGACGGTGAAGGACCGAGTGGTGCAGATGGCGGTGAAGATCGTGATCGAACCATTGTTCGAGGCCGATTTCATGCCCTGTTCATTTGGATTCCGCCCGAAGAGGACACCGCGGATGGCGCTGAGCGCGATTGTGCAAAGCGTCAACGAGGGATATTCATTCGTGGTGGACGTTGACTTGAAATCCTACTTCGACACGATCTCGCACGAACTCCTTTTAGAGTTGGTGGAACGCCGGGTCGGAGACACTCAAGTTCTGCGGCTGATCCGAGCTTGGCTGAAAGCGGGAGTTATGGAGGAAGGCAAGGTGACTCACCCGGACCGGGGTTCTCCTCAGGGCGGAGTGATCTCGCCAACGCTGTCCAACATCTTTCTGCACGAGGTAGATCGTCAATGGTGCCGGAGCGACGGTGTCGCGGTCGGCGATGTTCGGCTGGTCCGTTATGCGGACGATATGGTTCTGCTGGCGCGGACGGGACAACAGGCACGGGAGGCGTGGGAGCAACTGCAGGAGCAGTTCGCCGCTCTTCGACTGGTAGTCAACCAGGAAAAGAGTCGGCTGACAACGCTGGCGGAAGGCTTTGCGTTCCTCGGCTTCGAGTTCCGGAAAGCTCCGGGGCGGATGCTGTTGATGTGGCCACGCGAAAAGGCGTGCCGCAACGTCCGTCAACGGGCTCGCGAAGCAGCGCGATCAGTTCCGTCGAACGGGCAGGTCGGCGTGGTGATCCAGAAACTGAACCCGATCCTCAATGGGTGGTGTACCTATTTCCGGGTCGGCAACAGCAACCGGACATTCCATAAGGTGGACTGGGCCGTCCGGAGCGAGATGCAACTCTGGCTCCGGCGCAAGTACCAGTGCCCCTGGGGAACTGCCAAGAAGCGATGGGGGTATCACTTTCTACATGACCGATGTCGGCTTTACCGCATGGTGGGCAAGGTGAGCCACTTGGAAGGATTACGGCGCAAGCCGCCGGAAGAAGATGATCGGAGAGCCGGATGCGGGAAAACCGCACGTCCGGTTCGATGAGGGGGGCAGGAAACGTGCGACATCGCGGCGCGCCTGCGCCCTACTCTACAAAGCCCCCCATTATGGCGACGACTGTTTCCTTATCGACCGGCGCGGAAACAGGTCGGCCGGCGTGCGATAGCCGAGCGCCTGATGCGGGCGCTGGTGGTTGTAGAAATGGAAGTAGCGGTCCAGTGCCTGAAACAGATCGGCACCGTTGGCGAAGTCGCCGGGGTAGATCAGCTCGTATTTCAGACTGCGCCAGAGGCGCTCGATGAAAACGTTGTCCAGGGCGCGGCCCCGCCCATCCATGCTGATGGAGATGCCGCGCTGTTTCAGCGGCGCCAGAAAATCCGCGGCGGTGAACTGCGAGCCCTGGTCGGAGTTCCAGATTTCGGGCTGGCCGAAACGGAATGCCGTCTCCAGCGCCGCCAGACAGAAGCTGGTCTCCATGGTGTTGGAGAGTTCCCAACTGAGCACGAACCGGCTGAACCAATCCATGACGGCCACCAGGTAGAGAAAGCCGCCCTGCATCGGAAGGTACGTAATATCGGTGCTCCAGACCTGGTTGGGCCGTTCGATCGAGACGCCGCGCAGCAAGTAAGGGTAGATTTCGTGGTCCTTTGCCGGACGGCTCAGATTCGGTTTGGGATACAGAGCCTCGATGCCGAGAATCCGCATCAGCCGCCGGATGCGCGTGCGGCCGACCCCCAGCGTGACGGCCATGCGACGGCTGCCGAAAAACGGGCGATCCAGGTACACCTCGTCCAGTTTCCGCAGCAGACACAAGTTCTCCGCGCTCTCGGGCCGCGGCTGGTAGTAGTAGGTCGAGCGCGGCACCTCCAGCAATTGGCATTGCCGCTGCACGGTCAGATGCGGATGTTGTGGATCGATCCATCGGCGCCGCTCGTCAAGCGATGAGGCCAGCTCTTTTTTTGAGAAAGTCCAACTCCACTTTGAGCTGGCCGATCTGCTTGTAGAGTTCGTCCTTCTCGGCGTCGGCCTGCTGGCGGATCTGCTCGCGGCCGTTACCGAAAACGTCCGGCAAGCCGGCCAGCGCCTGTTTCTTCCAGCCGCCGACCTGGGTCGGGTGGACGCCGAACATTTGGGCGATCTGGGCGGCCGTTTTGTGGCCCTTGATGGCCTCGATGGCAACTTTGGCCTTCAGGCTGGGTGGGTGACTCTTGCGCGTTCGGGGCATTGACTCTCCTTCATTTTCAATGCCGCCCACCATCTAAGAAAAGCCGATTTTTTGTCCAAATTCTTGAGACCATTACACTTCTTGGAACGTAAGGGCAAAAGCTATTTCGGCGGGTTGACCCGCCGCCACATCGGCGCTGCCCGGACGCGTAACACATCTCCGGCCGCCATCAGCAACTGTGCCTCATAGGCTTCCAGCCCCTTGGTCGGCCCTTCAGCCTCCGGCCACCACACGAACCTTCCTTTAGAGAGGCGCTTCTGCGCCAACCAGTACCCCTGGCCATCATAGGTGAGGAGGCGGATCGAGGTCCCGCGGCGGCTTCGAAACACGAACACACATCCGGAGAAGGGATCTTCGGCGAGTTTCTCCTGGCACAACCGCGCCAGCGAATCAATGCCCTTGCGGCCGTCCACCGGCTCAATCGCCACCAGCACGCGCATCTGCGCCGTGATCTGGATCATCCCTGGGTCTCACGCCAGGCGCGCAGCAAACCGGTCCAATCCGGCGGGACCGCGGCTTTCCACTGGATACGCATCTTGCCGCCGCCGGGTGATTCAAACTCGATGACGCACTCTGGCAACACTGCCGCGCCGGCACCGATCAGTTCAACAAACGCTGGTTTGTTTTCTTGGCTGGCTCGGCGTTCCGCTCAGCCGCTGCTTCAGCCGGGTATAGTCCAACCGTAGCGGATGCGCCACGGCATTAATGCCGTGCTGTCGAGCCAATTCGACCGCCGCCTGCCACAACGATTCCGGCAGCTTCGTCCGGGCTGGCCGACTGCTGCGAAACTGCTCCAACTGGCGCTGGAGTTGCGCCATCCCTCCAGGAACGGGTGCTGCCATCTGATGGTTCATGCTAGTCGCCCTCCCGGCGACTCCATGACCTTATCCGGCTGAGTCAGTCAATTTCACGCACGTTTGCCGGAAACTCACCGTATGCACCGGCTTGCTTCCTTAATCAACGTATTTCTGACTCATGACACTAGCTGGCGCTGGTGTTGGCTGCGGTCAACTGGCTGTTGGAGGTGGTCCAGATGCCCGAAATGCTGCCGCCGGCTCCGACGAAGAGGGCCGCGGAGGCCAGGGCCACAAATGCCATTAAGAGCGTGTATTCGATGAGGTCTTGCCCCTGCTCATCGTTCCAGAAATTGAGTATGCGCATCGTCATCCTTGTCTCCCGCTGTTCAGAATGGACCTGTGTATAGCAATAGCATGCGGGGGCGCTGCAGCCAATCGTTTTTTTGAGCCATGCCGATGGGTAACAAACTTTGGATAACTTGACTAAGTACTAATGATACTGCCGGATACGATGTTTACCGCAAATCCGGCCCTATCTTGTCCAGCACTTTACCTAGAATGCGGATCGACTGGTCGACCTGCTTTTCGCTGAGGATGTAGGGCGGGAGGAAGCGCAGCACGGTGTCGTGGGTGCAATTGATGAGCAGTCCCGCCGCCATGGCGTCCAGCACCGCCTGCTTGCCCGGCACCGTCAGTTCCAGGCCCAGCATGAGGCCGAAGCCGCGCACTTCCTTCACCACCGCGTGCTTGCGCGCCAGTTTCTCGAGCCCATGGCGGAAATAGGCGCCGACCGCGCGGATGGACGGCAGCATTTCGTCCAGGATCTCGAAAAATTCGAGCGCCACCCGGCAGGCCAGCGGTCCGCCGCCGAAGGTGGTGCCGTGCATGCCCGGCCGGATGCTGGCGGCGGCGCGTTCGTTGGCGAGAATGAAGCCCATGGGGATGCCGCAGGCCACGGGCTTGGCGGCCACGGCCACGTCCGGCAGAACGCTGCGGATCCAGGCGCTGGTAGGCGAAATAGGTGCCCGGCCGGCCCACGCCGCACTGGGTTTCATCCATGATCAGCAGGGCGTTGTGGCGGTCCGCCAGCTCGCGCGCCTTGGCCACGAACTCCTGGCTGAGCGGGTAGATGCCGCCTTCGCCCTGGATCGATTTCGATGACGATTGCCGCCGTGCGCTCTCCCGCCGCGGCTTCCAGAGCGGCCACGTCGTTGGCGGGCACGAAGCGCGCACCCGGCACGAGCGGCTCGAAATCCTGCCGGTATTTGGGCTGGCCGGTGATGGAGAGCGCGCCCATGGTGCGGCCGTGGAAGGAATTATCGAGCGCGATGACCTCGAACTTTTCCGGGTGGATGGCGCGGCCGTGCGCGTGCGCCATTTTGAGCGCGCCCTCCACGGCTTCCGTGCCGGTGTTGGCGAAAAACGCGCGCGCCAGGCCGCTGGCCTCCGCCAGGCGCTTGCGCCAGCGGTCCCTGGTACTGGTGATAGTAAAGATTGGAGCAGTGAACCAGCAGGCCGGCCTGCTGGCGAATGACTTTCAGAATGCGCGGATGAGCGTGACCGAGCGCGTTGACGCCGATGCCGGAGAGGAGATCGAGATAGCGGCGGCCTTCCAGATCGTAAACATAGCAGCCCTTTCCGCGCGCCAGAACGAGCGGATAACGGGCGTAGTTCTGCAGGAGATATTGGCGCTCCAGCTCCTGAATTTGTTGCGCGGGCTGGTCAACGGCGGAAGGAAGGACGCTGGTCATCTCATCATCATAACGGATCGGCGGGGGAAATCCGCGCGGCTATGCGGCACCCCTTAGCGGCCGTCTTCGAGCGGCGATGCCGGCGTTGTTGCGGCATGCGTGCGCGAACGTGGAATGCCGGCTCGGAAGCCGGCATGGGCAAGCTGGAAGCTTGCGCTACGGGCGGGGGGGTTCGAACAGGGCGGTGGCCTGGTGGGCCTTGGCTAGCTCCCGGCCGCGGAGTTCGCCGAGGACGCAGATGGCGGTGGCCAGGGCATCGGCATCGACGGCGCGCCGCGCGATCACGGTGACCATGGGCGCGCCCGCGAGGCCCATGCCGGTGGCGGGATCGATGATATGCGAATAGCGGATGCCGCCCGCATCCAGGTGCTGCCGGGAATCGCCGGAGGTGGAAACGCCGGTGTTGGCGAGCACGCGCACGCGCCCGGAGTCTCCGGCGCCGATGCGCCAGCCGCGCGCGCCCGGCGGAGGGTCGCCGATGGCGAGATCGCCGCTGAGCGCGACCAGCGCGCTGCGGATGCCCAACTGCCCGATGGCGGCCAACGCCTCGCCCGCGGCATAGCCCTTGCCGATGCCGCCCACGTCGAGTTGCATGCCGGGCTGGTCCAACGTGGCGGTGCGCCGCGCCGCGTCCAGGTGGAGCTTGCGGTAGCCGCATCGCGCCAGGGCGGCGCGCACTTCGGCGGCATCGGGCACCCGGTGCAGGCGCCGCGCCTCGCGCCACAAATGGGTGACCGGGCCGAGCGTGACATCGAACGCGCCGCCGCTCTGCGCCGCGAACTGCTGCGCGTCTTCGAGCACCGCGAACAGATCTGCGCTCACCGCGGCCGGCCGGCCGGCGGGCGCACGGCAGAGGCGGTTAAGCTCGCTTTCGGGTTGGAAATCGGAAAGCACGGCGTCGAGCCGGGCGATGCGCGCGAAGGCGGCGCGAAACGCCGTGGCGGCCTGCGCTTCGGTCTCCGCATATAACTGGATGCGGACGAGCGTGCCCATGTGCGGCTCGACGGCCTCAAAGCGCTGCGCCGCGCCGGCGGCGGCGGCCAAGCCGATGAGCGCCGCCAGCAGGTTACTGCTCATCATGCTCCACGCCATTGTTCCAATAAAGGTACATCTCTTCGGCGAGCCGGAACCCTGGCCGGCCGCACCAGGCGGAAGCCGAGCCAGGGCGCGTCGGTCATGTACCAGATGCTTTTCGGCAACTGCGGGTCCTGCTGCTTCCAGGAGGCGTCGGAGGCCACGCGCGCGGTGCACGTCACCATGGCCGCGGGATCGTTCCAGGAACCGCCGCGCACGGCGTGCGGATAGGGCGCCGCGGCCCGAACCCAGGGGTTGACGGCATCGCCCGGCGGGTAGGGCGCGTAGCGGTCGAGCGTCCACTCCATGACGTTGCCGAGCATGTCGTAGAGGCCCCAGGCATTGGGCTGCTTCGTGGCCACTTCATGATATTTGCCGTCGCTGTTGGCGGCGTACCAGGCGGAATCGGAGAGGTTGGCGGGGGCCGGGTTGGCAGGCGAAAGCGCCTGCCCCACATCGGCTTCGGCGCGGCAGGCGTACTCCCATTCGGCTTCGGTGGGCAGGCGGTAGAATTCGCCGGTGCTGGGCGCTCAGCCACTCCGCGTACTTGTTGGCCGCGTGCTGCGTCATGCTGATGGCGGGAAAGCCGTGAATGCCCATGCCGAAGCTCATCTCGACATAGGGCCGGGTGGGGCGGCTGACGGCATCCACGGTTTCATCGGGGCGGCCGGTTTCGCCGGCCTGGGCGGCGAACATGAACAGGCGGTATTCGTCCCAGGTGACTTCATGCGCCTGCATCCAGAAGGCGTCGAGGCGGACTTTGTGCGGCGGCTGCTCGTCTTTCTTGGCGGTCCGAGCCCATCACGAATTCGCCCGCGGGGATGGGCACCATGTCGTAGGCAACGGTGGTATTGGGAATGGTGACGTGATACGCCCGGCGCGCGTCTTTAGCGTGGGTATGAATGCGGGCGGCGATGCGGCGCACGTTGGCGCGCTCGGCGGCGGCCTGTTTGGCGGAAGGCTGGGCCAGGAGCAGCGTGGAAATGGTCAAGCACGCGATGATCGTAGCCGCGCGACGGGCTTCGGCCCGTCGCATGCCGGGCGGAAGCCCGGCATGACAGCCCGAAAGGGCTGTCCTACGACTGGTGATCTTGCGGGATAGCGCAGGCAGGCGCAGCATGGCCCCGGGCTAGACCAGTTTCGTCACGCCGGGGGTGGCGCGGGGCTTCACTTCCAGAGTGCCGTGCCAGTCCAGCGTGTCGGGGATCAGCTTCTCCTGCGAATTCAGCGCCTGTTCCCAGGTGACCTGTTCGCCGGTGTAAGCCGCCATGCGGCCCATCATGGCCAGCAGGGTGCTGGTGGCCATGCGCTGGCCGTCGTTGATCGGCTGGCGCTTGCGGATGGAAGCGAAGAGCAGGTCGTGCTCGCGCTGGTACATGTTGTATTGCTGGCCGGTGAAGCGCCAGTTGGTCTTGCCGGCGATGCGCGGGCCCGCCGGTCCGCCGATGGTGCAGGCGCCGTCCGTGCCCAGAATGTAATCGGAGTTCTCGTTGTAGCAGCCGGTGATCTGGCGGCAGGCCACGAACGCGCGCACGCCGTTGGGGTAGAGATAATTGACCTCGAAATGGTCGAAGATGTTGCCGCCTTCCGCCGGGACGGCGCGCCCGCCCACGCCCACGCAGCTCACCGGCGGCTCGTCGTGCATGGCCCAGGCGACTTTGTCGACGCTGTGCACCGCCTGCTCCACGATGCTGTCGCCGCACAGCCACACGAAGTTGTACCAGTTGCGGATCTGCCACTCGACATCGCTCATGCCGGCGGGGCGCGCGCTGGCCGGCGGCATGGGCTTCACCGGGCTCGTGTAATAGGTGGCGTAATAGGCCACCAGCCTGCCGATGGCGCCGCTCTCCATCTGCGCGAAGGTGTCCTGGATCATATTGCTGTAGCGCCAGCAGAAGCCGGCCACCAGCGAGAGATTCTTCTCCTTGGCCCGCTCCGAGGTTTCGAGCACGGAGCGCACGCCGGGCGCATCGGTCGAAATCGGCTTTTCGCAGAAGACGTGCTTGCCGGCGTCGATGCAGGCGGCCAGATGGCGCGGGCGGAAGCCGGGAGGCGTGGTCAGGATGACGACGTCGACGCCGCTGTCGATCACCTTCTGGTACGCGTCGAGTCCCAGGAACTGTTTCGAGCTTTCGACCTTGACGCGGGCCGCGGTTTTGCCGATTTTTTTCAGCGATTCCAGGCAGTGGTCGATCTGCGACTGGTCGATGTCGGCGACGGCGGTGAGCTCGGCGTAATCGTCGGCGGCCAGGGCCTGCGAGGCCGCGCCGGTTCCGCGCCCTCCGCATCCCACCAGGCCGACCTTGATGGCGTTGGTGACGCTTTGCGCGCGGATGAGGGCGGGAAATCCGGCGGCGGCAATGGCCGCGGTTTTCAGAAATTGGCGGCGTTCCGACGGCTTGGGTTCTTGGGGCATAGCTTCTCATTTTACATGCCCCGCCGGCCGTCGGCAGAAATCAGATCCCGATCATCTGGCTCCCGCTTGCGGCGCCCCGGATTTGATGGCGGCATGGAATGGATAACGCCGGAACATCACCACCCACAGGACGACGCCGCCCACGAAGACCGCCAGGAACAGGGGCAGGACGGTCCATTGCGTCTGCACCACGAAGCGCTCCGGGTGAAAGTACGGCTTCAGGTAACCGTCTCGCAGAATGTCGCGCATGATGACCATAGCCACCACCACGAGCGCGGTGAGTCCAGTGCCGGCACAAGCGCCCAGGCTATAATCGTCCTGCCGCAGCGCCCAGGCGACCGCCAGGATTGCCGCGATTGTACCCGCGATTCCCGCGGCGACGAGCAGCGTGGCGAGGCCGTTGCCGCCGAGGAAGAGGATGCGCAGATCGCGCGGCAGACTCAGCAGGAACCAGAAGCCGACCACGAATTGCGCCATGGTGGCATATTCGAACGCCTTGCCGCCGAAACCGAAGATGTATCGCCGGTACTGCGCATCGCCGCCTCGCTTGAGCCAGGCGATCAGCATTAGCAACAGGCCGCCTACCGCGACCGCGGCGGTGAAGAAATGCAGGTACCGCGGCACGAGCGTAGGTTCCGAGAGATTCAGGTTCCAGCCGCTGGGGTTCGCGAAATACTTGCCCCTCCACGCGGCCGGCGTCTGGCTGAGGGTCAGGTTGGTGCTGAGCAGAAACCCGACAACGGCGGTCAGCAGGAAACTCGCCAGCAGCACCCATCGCCCCGACCCCGGCTGCCGGTGCGTTCGGGCCGAAACGTAGTAGAGCCCGTAATAGGCTACGGTCAGCATCACCAGCGCCAGGAACCACGGCCAGGCCATCAACACGGAGGACGTATAGAAGAACTGTCCGTAGATCACCTGGAGAAACAGCAGCGGCGCGACGCCCAAGGTTACGGTTGCCGGCAACAGAAGCGGCAGTTTCGAGGCAACGTCGCCGAACAGGCGGCCGGCACGTTCGCGGCTGCCGCTCCACCGGCTTGCCAGCGCCAGAACCATGCCGCCGAGCATGAAATTCATCGCCAGAATGTGCAAAGTAAAGGTCACGATCAGCAGCAGCTTAAAGACCCAGTAAGGAGCGGGGAGCGGAATCGGATCGATGGCGGGGATCAGATTGTGTGCAGGCATGTTCACTTACCTCCTTTCGGCATTATCAACGCCGCGCCTTGTGCCGGTGTTCTGGCTTCGGCGGCTTTGATCCATTGCACCAGGGCCGTGCGCTGCTTGTCGTTGAGCTTCAGATCCGGCATGCGGGCGAAGAGCGCGGGCAGACTCTTGAGGCACTCGGAAGCCGAATCCGCGTCCATGGAGCGGATGGTGGTGATGGCGGGGTCGGTGGGCTCGGATTGATGGCAGACGGCGCAGTTCTGCTCGAAAAGATGCCGGCCATCGGACGGCGGCGTCTGTGCCTGGTAGAGCGTGGCCAGATACGCGGCCAAGGCATCGCGCTCCGCATCGGTGCCGGCAAACGGCGGCATTACGCCGTTGTGCATCATGTCGAGGCTGCCCAGCATGGCGTTGAGCTGCCCGGCGTCCCAGTGCCGCGCGGCCAGCAGACGGCGCACGCCGCGATAGGCGTCCTCGCTGTGGCAACTCCGGCATTCGACGAGAAAGATCTCGCGGCCGGCCGCGACGCCGGCCGCAGGCCGCACCCAGCGGGCGGTGTTGAGCACGCCGGCCTTGTCGATGGCCTCAACCGAGAACCCGCCGTCCGCGGCCGACGGCTTCGCGTAGAGGGAGTTGTCGTACATGTAATTGGCGATCACGAACGGCTTGCGAACGGCCTCGCGAACGAATTCGAAGGAGCCCATGGTGCCGAGCGCGGCCAGCATCACCACCAGGCTGTAGGCCAGTGGCAGACGCACCGGGCGGATCAACGCGGCGGCCGCCAGCAGGAAGGTGACCCCCGCCAAAACCACGGCCTGGAGAGCATAGTGCGAAGCCGTGGGCATGGCCCCCCGGGCGCTGGCCCAGAGTTCCGGCGGGATGCACCGGATGTACCACCAGATCAGCGGCGGAAGCACCGCCATGGACGGCAGAATCCACGCCGCGCTCCACTTGACCATCCGCGATTTCAGGGCGGCATCCCGGATCCGGCTGGCGGTTACCAGGGCGTAGATTCCGGCCAACGCCAGGGCGATGGCCGTGCGCACGGCCAGCGACGGAAAGTAAGTGGGGTTGAAAAAGCCGGTCCAGAACGCATGCGTCTCCACCCATTTCCCGGAGGTCAGCATGAAGGTAATGATCCCGTTGATGATTACCATGCTGGCGAAGGCGTTGATGAAATAGATCCATCCGTACCACAGGTGCAGGCGCGGTTCCAGCTTGTCCCACCCGTACAGGTAAAACAGCGCCGCGGTAATCTCCAGGAAGAAGAAGACCCATTCAATCGCCCAGCCCCAGACATACGCGTGTATGAGACTGCTGGTGGCGGAGGGGTGAATCAAGGCGATGGTGAACCAGATCCCCACGCCGCTGATGGCTCCGAAGACGACGGTCACCAGGACGAAGAACCTGGTGTGCGTCCGCAGCCAGGTGAGCACCCCGCTATCGCCTTGCCTGAGCGCCCTGCGCTCCGTCAGCACGAGAAACAACCCGCCGCCGACGGCAAAGTGCGACACAAATACGTGCAGAATCGACACCAGCGCGATGAGCAGCCCCGCGCCGAATGTCACGTCCCAAACCGGGTAGTTCATTTTGGTTCTCTGATTTGCTGTTTACGAGGTTTTCGGCGCAGAGCCGACTCCCGCTTTCCGCAGAAATGTCATCATGGGGCACCAGTTGGTGAATGCCGACTGGAACAGGTTCAGACCGACGAACGCCGTGAACAGAAACCACGCCGGGTTCACCCAATAGCCGAGCGCCACGCTCAGCATTACGAAGAAACCGGCGATGAGTCGTAAGTAACGTTCGATGGACATACCACTTTTCTCCTTCGATTGACAATAAAGTAGACGATCGGCACGGTCATGCGCGACAGGGCGAGCGAAGCCACTTCTCCGGCCATCAGCGCGATGGCGAGCCCTTGAAAGATGGGGTCGAAGAGGATGACTCCGGCGCCCACCACCACGGCCGCGGCGGTCAGCAGCATGGGCCGGAAGCGGACCGCCCCGGCATCGATCACGGCTTCATCGAGCGGCATCCCCTCCCGCAGGCGCAGCTCGATGAAATCCACCAGGATGATGGAATTGCGCACCACGATTCCGGCTCCGGCGATGAAGCCGATCATCGAGGTGGCGGTGAAGAAGGCGTGCAGCAGGCCGTGCGCGGGCAGAATGCCGACCAGCGAGAACGGAATCGCCGCCATGATGACCAGCGGCGTGAGGAACGACTGGAACCAGCCGACCACCAGCCCGTAAATCAGGATCAGCACCGCGGCGAACGCGATGCCGAGGTCGCGGAACACTTCATAGGTGATGTGCCATTCGCCATCCCACTTCATGGAGTAATGCTCGGCGTCCGTGGGCAGCGAGGCCATGTGCTGCTCGATGGCGTAACCGCCCGGCGCCTGGAACTTCTCCATTTCCGGCCCGAGTTTCAGGATGGCGTAAACCGGGCTTTCCATGGCGCCCGCCACGTCGCCCGTCACATAGGTAACCGGAAGCAGGTTCTTGTGATAAATGCTCTTATCCGCGGTAACTTCCACGGGGCGCACTAACTCACTCAAAGCCACCAGGCGGCCGGTCCGCCCGGCTACTTTGAGGGTCCGGATCTTTTCCAGGTCCGAACGGCTGGCGCGGTCCAGCCGCAGCATGAGCGGGATGTCTTCCTTCGAGGAATCCGCGTGCAGCAGGCCGGCCTGGTAGCCGGAGGACGCCAGCGCCACGGTCTTCGCGATATCGTCTTCGGAAATGCCGTTCAGCGCGGCCTTTTCTTTGTCCACCACCAACTGGTATTTCGGCTGGTCGTCTTCCACGTACCAATCGACATCCACCACGCCATCGGTGCGTTTCCACAAATCGCGGATGCGCCGCGCGATACCGATGCGCTCGTTCAGCTCCGGCCCGTAGACTTCGGCCACCAGCGTTTCGAGCACCGGCGGTCCGGGCGGCACCTCGGCCACCTTGATGCGCGCGCCGTAGCGTTCGGCCACCGGAAGGAGCCGCTGCCGGACTTGTTTGGCGATCTCGTGGCTTTGCAGCTTGCGGTCGCCCTTGGGCTGCAGGTTCACCTGGATATCGGCGACGTTCGATCCCTGGCGCAGATAGTAGTGCCGCACCAGGCCGTTGAAGTTGAACGGCGACGCGGCGCCGACATAGGTTTGGAGATTGACCACTTCCGGCTGGTCGAGCGTGGCGCGCGCCAGGGCGTTGGCGGCGCGCGCCGTCTCTTCGAGAGTGGTTCCGTTGGGCATGTCCACGATCACCTGGAACTCGCTCTTGTTGTCGAACGGCAGCATTTTCACTTTGACGAACTGGAAATAGAACAAGGAGACGGAGCCGAGCAGCAGCGCCACCACGCCCGAACAGAAAGCCCCAGCGCAGCGCCGGGACGTGCAGCAGGCTTCCCATGACACGGCGGTAGACTCGCGTCAGAACGGTCTTCCTTTTCGCCGTGCGCCGCGAGCATGGCCCGGCTTGAGAATGCGCACCGCGGCCCAGGGCGTCACGATAAACGCCACCAGCAGCGAGAACACCATGGCCGCGCTGGCGCCGATGGGAATCGGCCGCATGTACGGCCCCATCAGCCCGCCGACGAAGGCCATCGGCAGAATCGCCGCCACCACGGTCAGGGTGGCCAGAATGGTGGGGTTGCCGACTTCATCCACCGCTTCCACGGCGACGTCGAAGGGCGGCCGCTTGCGGTTGGCCGGCATGCGCCAGTGGCGCACGATATTCTCCACCACCACGATGGCGTCGTCCACCAGGATGCCGATGGAGAAGATCAGGGCAAACAGCGTGATGCGGTTGAGCGTGTAGCCGTACAGATAAAAGACCGCCAGCGTCAGGGCCAGAGTGACCGGGATGGCGATGAACACGATCAGCGATTCGCGGAAACCCAGCGTGATGGCGATCAGAAGGCTCACCGAAACCACCGCGATCAGCATGTGGAACAGCAGCTCGTTCGATTTCTCGGCGGCGGTCTCGCCGTAGTGGCGCGTGATGTCCACCTTGACGTCGGCGGGAATCACGCTGCCCTTGAGCGGCTCGATGCGCTGGAGCACGTTGTCCGCCACAGTCGACCGCATTCGTGCCCTTGCGCTTGGCGACCGCGATGGTCACCGCGGGAAGAAACTCGCGCGAACCGGCGCGCGCCATGCGAACGTACTGCGACGGCTCTTCTCCGCCATCGCTCACCTGGGCGACGTCGCGGACGAAGACCGCTTTGTCGTTGGCCACGCCCGCCACCACGTTGCGCACGTCCTCGGCGGTGCGCAGGAACTCGCCGGTCTCGAGAAGGTATTCGCGGTTGGCGGCGGTCGAACTGGCCCGAAGGCAGGCGCCGGTTGGAAAGCCCGAGCGCGCCGGCCACCTGGAGCGGCGAAAGGTTGTAGGCCGCCAGCTTGCCTTCATCGAGCACGATGCGGATCTCGCGCCGCTGGCCGCCGATCAGGGTGACGGCGGAGACATCCGGCACCTGCTTGATGGTGTCGTGTCACCTGGGCCGCGATGCGGCGCAGCTCGAAATCTCCGTAGCGTTTGCTCGAAAGCGTCAGCGCCAGGATCGGCACATCGTCGATGGACCGCGGCTTCACCAGCGGCGGCGAGGCGCCCGGCGGAATCAGGTCGAAGTTGGCGGACAGCTTCTGATTCAGCCGCACGATGCTCTTCTCTTCGTCCTGGCCCACGTAGAAGCGCACGATCGCCAGGGACATGCCGGGGCTGGAAGTCGAGTAGATGTACTCCACGCCGGGGATCTCCCACAGCAGCTTCTCCATGGGCTTGGTGACGCGCTCCTCCACCTCGTGGGCCGACGCGCCGGGCATCTGGACGAAGACGTCGATCATCGGCACGATGATCTGCGGCTCTTCCTCGCGCGGCAGCTTCCACACGGCGAAGGCGCCGATGAGCAGCGCGGCGGCGATGATCAGCGGCGTCAGCTTGGAGGAGATCCACGCCTGGGCGAAACGCCCGGCCGGACCCAGACGGCGCGGCGCCGCTTCATTGCCGGACCTCCACACGGGCGCCGTCGGCCAGGCCGGCGGCGATCGGGCTCACCACCTTCTCGCCTTCGCTCAACCCGGAGAGCACTTCCACCGCGTCCGGCCCGCGTTTGCCGGTGGTGACCAGGCGGTTGCGCGCCATGCCGTCCTCGATCACGAAGACCGATTGCAGTTGCCCGCGCTCCACGACGGCCGCCGCCGGAACCGCCACCACTTTGCGGGCGCCCATGGGGAACCAGGCGCGGCCGAACATGCCGGACCGCAGATTCGGCAGCGACGGCAGATCGATCTTCACGATGTAGGCGCGGGACGCCGCATCCACCGCCGGCACGATCTCCGAAACGCGCGCCGTGAGCCGGCGGTCCAGCGCTTCCAGGGCGACATCCACCGCCTGGCCGGTCTTCACGAACGGCAGCTTGGATTCATCCACCGACGCCTCCAGCCGGTAGGCGCCTTCCCGCTCGATGGTGAGCAGCGGCGCGCCCGGCGCGGCCAGGTTTCCCGGCTCCACGGACTTGGCCGTCACCACCCCCGCAAACGGCGCGGCGATCCGCGCGTAGTCGCGCATGATGCGTGGCGGCGCGGATCTCCTGCTCCACCTGCGCCAGTTTGGAATCGAGCTGGCTGCGCTTGGCGCGCGCCATGTCGTAGGCGGCCTGGGCCGATTTCAGGCGCGCCGACGACTTCATCGAACTCCTGGTTCGAAATCGACTTCTTGGACGCCAGCTCCTCCATGCGCTTGAAGGTGCTCTGCGCCAGGTCCAGGTTGGCTTTGGCGCCGGCCACGCCGTTGTCGGCTTCGGGAAAGGCGCTCGCGCACTTCGGCTTCGGCCGCCTCGGCGCGGCGGACGTTGGCGTCCAGATCCTGCGCGTCGAGCGTGATCAGCAGCTGGCCCTCTCGCACGCGGTCGCCCACCTGGACGGCAACCTGCCGCACATACGCCATGACCTTGCTGGAGAGCACGGCGGCGGTGCGCGCGCGGACGGTTCCGGTGGCCTCGTAGGCGTCCGGCCACTCCTGACCGGATACGGTCGCGGTCTGGACCGCAATGGCCGGCGCCGGTGGTGGCCGCCCTGGTGTGGGTTTCGCTGCCGCCGCAGCCGCTCAGGATGGCAGCCGAAGCCAAAACGGGGACAAGAATGATTCGCATTAGTTCAATACCTCCGAATCGGGCGAAAGCCGGCCCGCGGCCAATTCCAGCATGGTGGCGGCGATGCGCTGGTCGTGCACCGCCGCCAGGTACCGCGTGCGGCTTTCCAGCACCGCCGTTTCGTTGCGCAGCAGGTCCGTCACGTTGCTCATGCCGGCCTCGTAGCGGTTCTGGGTGATTCGCAGACTTTCCTCGGCCTCGGCCACCGCCGCTTTGGCCACTTCGATCCGCTGTTCGGCGGCCCGCAGATCGGCCCAGGCGCGGCGCACTTCCAGCCGCACCGCCGAGTCCACCCGCTGCTCGTCGGCATGGGCGCGCTCCAGCCAGTGGCTCGATTCCTCGATGCGCGCCTTGTCCGCCGTTGCCGTTGAAGAGGTTCCAGCGCAGGCCGATCGAGGCCAGCCAGTTGGCGCCGCCCTTATTGATGAACTGCTGGCGGTCCGCCTCGAAGGCGGCGTGGAAGCCGACCTGCGGCAGCAGCGCGCTCCGCGCCGAATCCGACTGGGTCTTCGCCAGGTCGGCCGCCAGGTGCGTTTCGCGCGCCTCCGGACGGCGCGGCGGAGGCCTCCCGTTCGAGCGACGCCAGTTCCAGCTCCGGCAGATCCAGCGGGCTGAGCGCGCTGGTCAGAGCGTGTGCGGCGTATCGAGCGGCAGCCCGAGCGCGTCGTTCAGCGCCGATTTCGCCACCTCCAGATCCGCCGCCCGCTGGATGCGCTGCTCGGTGACCGCCGCCAGGTGCACGCGGATCGAGAGCACATCGACATCGGTGGACATGCCGGCCGCGCGCACCGATTCGGCCCGCTGCAAATCCGCTTCGGCCGACCGCAGCGCCTGCTCCGCGGTCTTCAGGCTCTCCGCCGCCAGCACCGCGCCGTAATAGGCCCTGGCCACGCCGGAGATGACCTGCATCCGGGTGCGCCGCTGTTCTTCCGCGGTCATCTGCCGCGAAAGGTCGGCCGATTTCACGGCGTTGCGGGTCTGCCCGGCATCGTACAGCGGCTGGTCCACCGAGAGTAGCGGACTGAAAATTATTGATGGAGTCCGGCCGGTTCAGAGGGCCAATGTTGAAATTTTCAGCGCCGAACTGGTGCTGCGTCAGCAACGAGCTGAAAACAAAGACCGGGATTGTCGCTGCGGGCGAAGGACTCGGAATAATTCAGTTTCGGCAGGCGGCCCGGCCCGGGCCTCGTCAATCCGGGACATTGGAAGCGCTCGATGCCGGCGTTAGTCGCCGCAATGGCTTTGTTTTCCCGCAGCGCCAACTGCACCGCCTCGCGCAACGAGAGCGAATCCTGCGCCAATAACGGCATAGCGAGGACCAAAAGGATTAGCTTTCTCATGATTTTCGGGTCTCAATACCGGACTTCATCAGCCAAGATGCAAATGGCGGGGGTTGGTGACAGGCGACTTGCCGAAATAGACTGCATCCCCTGGCGGCGCGAGACTACGACGATGTGGGGCGATCAGATTGCGTTTTGGCGGGTACTGACGGACTCCAGCGCGGGAGCGCCGGGCGAGCGCAGAGTTCGAATGTCGCGCAGAGGCGGCTGGCCGAAGAGGCGGCTGTATTCGCGGCTGAACTGGCTGGCGCTTTCGTAGCCGACCTCAAAGGCCGCGCTGGCGGCGTCCAGACCGTCCATGAGCATCCGCCCGCGCGCTGCCTGCAGCCGAAGCTGTTTCTGATACTGAAGAGGACTCATGGCGGTCAGCACCCGGAAATGATGGTGCAGCGTGGACACGCCCATGCCGGCGATATCCGCGAGATCTTCCACCCGTAGCGGCTTGGCATAGTTGGCCCGGATCCAGGCGATGGCTTTGGCCGTCCGATGGCTCTGCTCTCCCAGCGTGGCAATCGCGCGCAGGCGCGCTCCCTCCGCGCTGCGAAGGACGCGGTAGATGATCTCGCGTTGGATCAGGCCGCTCAAAAAGGGAATGTCCCGCGGCGTGTCGAGCAGGTCCAGGAGCCGGCAGCATGCGCGAAGGAATTCCACCGTGGTCTCACCGGTGGCCATCCCGGGAGTGTCGAACGGCGCGTCAGCCACCTGAATCTCTTCCCGGCCGAGAAGCTCCCGGACCAGGGGCATTTCGAGTTTGAGCGACAACGCCAGGCAGGGCACCTGCTCACTGGCCTCGATGACCCGGCTGATGACCGGCAGATCGATGGACGTCAGCAGGAACCGCGACGCATCGTAGATGAAGACGTTTCGGCCGAGCTCCACGCGTTTTCGGCTCTGGGCGATCACGGTGACGCTGGGCTCGTAGGTCATGGAGCAGGGAGCGGTGGGGGCGGTGCGCCGCACCAGCATCAGGCCGGGAATGTCCGTCACCCGTTTCTCTGCCGGGCCCATGAACAAGGCAATCCTGCGAGCCAGCTCAGCCCGCAGCTCGCGAGCCTGATCTCGGGACAGAGGCGCCTCTTCGGAACGGTTTTTCATGGCGGCGGTTTCGCTCTCCTCCACCTTAGGATACCCGCCGGCTCTGTGCGTGGAGCAACGATCCAAGAGGAATAGGCAATAAATCGGAAGGATCGGGATACCGATAGCGCGGCGATCGACTCTACCCTGGAGAGGAGAGAAACATCCTTCAGGAGAAACAATGCAGAAGCGCAAACTTGGAAAGAGCGGCCTGGAAGTCTCGGCTCTCGGGCTCGGCTGTATGGGAATGAGCTTTTCTTACGGTCCGCCCAAGGACAAGCAGGAGATGACCAGCCTGCTGCGGGCAGCGGTGGACCGCGGCATCACATTCTTCGACACGGCCGAGGTCTACGGCCCGTTCCTGAACGAAGAGCTGGTGGGCGAGGCTCTGGCTCCGTTCCGCAAGCAGGTGGCGATCGCCACCAAGTTCGGGTTCGATCTCAATCCGAATTTCGATCCCCGCGGGATGAAGGGTCAGCCGGGCCTGAACAGCCGGCCGGAGCACATCAGGCAAGCCGCCGAGGGCTCGCTCAAGCGGCTCAGGACGGATGTCATCGACCTGTACTATCAGCATCGCGTCGACCCGGATGTGCCGATCGAAGACGTGGCGGGAGCGGTGAAGGACCTGATTCGGGAAGGCAAGGTCAAGCACTTCGGCCTATCCGAAGCGGGAGTGCAGACCATCCGCCGGGCACATGCGGTCCAGCCGGTGGCGGCTCTGCAGAACGAATATTCGCTGTGGTGGCGGCGCCCGGAAGCGGAAGTGATTCCGGCGCTGGAGGAACTGGGAATCGGACTGGTCCCGTACAGCCCGCTGGGCAAGGGCTTCCTCACGGGCAGGTTCGACGAAACTGCGAAGTTCGACAGCACCGATTTCCGCAGCACCCTGCCGCGCTTTACGCCGGAAGCGCTCAAGGCGAACCAGGCGCTGGTGGACCTGCTGGCCCGCATCGGGAAACGGAAGAAGGCGACACCCGCGCAGATTGCACTGGCATGGCTGCTGGCGCAGAAGCCGTGGATTGCGCCGATCCCGGGCACGACGAAGCTGGAGCGGCTGGAGGAAAACATCGGGGCGGTCACGGTCGAGTTGACGCCGGAGGACCTGCGTGAAATCGACCAGGCTGCCTCACAGATCACGGTGCAAGGCGCTCGTTACCCCGAAGCGCTGGAGAAGATGACCGGCCGCTGAAAGGTGGAATCTGTCTTAGGAGCAAGCTATGGCACAAGCTATTCAGGGTAAAGTGGTGGTCATCACCGGAGCAAGCAGCGGACTGGGAGAAGCTGCCGCCCGTCGTCTTGCCGCGCTCGGGGCCAAACTGGTGCTGGGAGCGAGGCGCATGGAACGGCTTCAGGCGCTCGCAAAGGAACTGTCGCTGGGCAACAGCGCGGTCCTGCAGACGGACGTGACCCATTACGAACAGGTGAAGCGGCTGGTGGATCATGCCGTCGAGTCCCATGGGCGCATCGACGCGATCCTCAATAACGCGGGCCTGATGCCGCAGTCGCTATTGGAAAAGCTGAAGGTGGACGAATGGGACCGCATGATCGATGTGAATATTAAAGGGGTGCTCTACGGCATCGCCGCCGCGCTGCCTTACATGAAAGCTCAGAAGAGCGGCCACATCATCAATGTTTCCTCGGTTGCCGGCCACAAGGTGGGGCCGGGCGGCACGGTCTACTCCGCCACCAAATACGCGGTGCGCGTGATCTCGGAGGGGCTGCGGCAGGAGGTCAAACCGTACAACATCCGGACGACCGTGATCTCGCCCGGCGCGGTGGCGACCGAGCTCCCCAACACCATCACCGACCCCGATGTCGCGGAAAGAGTGCGCCAGGTCTATGCGATCGCGATTCCGGCCGATTCCTTCGCCAACATGGTGGTATTTGCGATGAGCCAGCCGGAAGACGTGGACGTGAACGAGATTCTGTTCAGACCGACCAGGCAGGAATACTGATCCGGCTTGAGAAAGGACTTCTGCAATGGACATTAAAAGAGCTGGCTCGCAGGCTTCCGTCAAGGGACCGTCGGACTGGTTCACCGGCACGGTTCGCATCGATCCGCTTTTTCAGGCGCCCGATCCGGCGCTGGTGCAAGGCGCCAGCGTCACGTTCGAGCCGGGTGCGCGGACCGCGTGGCATACGCATCCGCTCGGCCAGACCCTCATCGTCACGGCGGGCTGCGGCTGGGCGCAGCGTTGGGGCGGGCCGGTGGAGGAGATCCGGCCGGGTGACGTGGTCTGGTTTTCGCCGGGCGAGAAGCACTGGCACGGAGCGAGGCCAGGCACGGCGATGACCCATATCGCCATTCAGGAAAAGCTCGACGGCAAGGTGGTGGACTGGATGGAACAGGTGAGCGACGAACAATATAAAAGGAGTGAGTAGCGGCGCCGCCGGCAACACCTCCAACGATCGCCACCCGTTTCCCGCACGCGTGAACCCATGCCGCCCGCGCGGACCGATGCGCGCACGGTGATCGGATTCGAAAGCTTGCTCCACCGCGGCCCAGGTGCTACCGTCTGATCGAGGTTCCGCCATGATTACGCGACGCAATTTCCTTCGGACCGCCCTGGCCGCGCCCGCCGCCGCTTCGCTCGGCTACTACGAAGCGCTGGCGCAACCGGCGCGCGACCGGATCAAGATCACCGCCATTAAAGCGATGCAGGTGCGGGATCCCGGCACGCTCATCAAAATCGAGACCGACGCCGGCATCTCGGGCATCGGGCCTTGCGGCGCCAGCGGGCCGGTGGCGCGCGATGTCGTCAGCGTCCTCCATAACGGCCGCCTGCCCCACCTGGGGTTGATCGGCAAGGACCCGCTCGCCATTCAGGTGCACTTCCACAACATGTTCTATGCCTTCCCCCAGCGCGGCCGGCAGATGCGCGTGCTGAGCGGCATCGATATTGCGCTCTGGGACCTGGCGGGGAAGATCCTCAATAAGCCGGTCTCGAAACTTCTGGGGGGCAACTTCCGCGACGAAATCCCGCTCTACTCGCACTGCAGCGGCAGCGCCGAGTTTCTGAAAAAGGAGAACTGGAAACGCATCGTCGATTCCTGGACCCAGGATCCGCGCGGTTTCCGGGCGTTCAAGATCGATATTCACACCGCGTACGGCGGCAACATGCAGGAGGTGGTGCCCAGCCTCGGGCCGCGCGAAATCCGCGTCGTCCAGCAGGCCTACGCCAATGCCCGCGAAGCTTTCGGCCCGGAGTGGGAGATTATCGTTCACTGCCATTGCGAACTGGACGCGCCCACGGCGGTGAAGGTGGCGGAGGCCATCGAGCCCATCAAGCCCCTGTATTTCGAGGACCCGCTTACCGAGAAATTCAGCGAATCCTGGCTGGCGCTGCGGCGCTCCACCCGCGTCCCCATTTCGACCGGCGAAAACGTGGAACTGCTGGAAGGCGCGCTGCCCTACCTGCAAAACGAAGTGGTGGACATGCTCCAGCCCGACCTGATCAACGCCGGAGGGATTACCGGCACCAAGATTCTGGCCGACGTGGCGGACCACTACCGAGTCCCCATTTGCCTGCACAACGTCAGCGGCCACGTCCTCAACATGGCCTCCCAGCAGTTCACCGCCGCGCATTTCAATTCTCCCTGGATGGAATGCGTGCGCACCGCCGATGAAACCAAAGTGGCGGCGAGCAATGCGCCCGTGATCCGCAACGGCAGGATGAAAGTATCCACGCTTCCCGGTCTGGGCCTGGACCTCAACCAGGAGTACCTGAAGGCCAACCTGATGCCAGGCGAAACCTGGTGGGGCTAAGCGGCAGCCCAAGGGAATACCCGAAGTACCGCTTACTTAGGCGTGCGGGTGGTTACTCCCCTCGCGCCTTCTTGCGTCCCATGATCCAATCCATAGCGTCGGAGGTCTGGTAAATGAGAGCCTCCGGATAATGCGTGAACGGATGGAAATACTCGAAGGTTAAATATCCCCGGTAGCCGATCCGGTCGAGCGCCTCCATCACCACCGGCCAGTTGGTGGTTCCATCGAGAAGCGTGCGGAACGCGGGCAGGCCGAATCCCCCGGAGCGTCTGTCCCATTCCTTCAGGTGCACGTTCCGGATTCGCTCCCCCAGTATCGGGATCCAGTGCTCGGGAAACTGGTACTCCAGAATGTTGCCGGTGTCGAAATGAACTTTCACGTTCGGGCTGCCGAAGCTATCGACAAAGTCCCTCATTTCCTCGGGGCTGAACAGGAAGCCGTTCATGAAAATGTTCTCGACGTTGAGAAACACGCCGGCCGCCTCGGCTTTCGGCAGCAATCTGTTCAGCGCCTCGCGGGCGCGGCTGCGGCAGATGCCGGGCGGCACGGGATCGGCGTTTTCCACCCAGGATGCAAAAACCGCGCCCGGCACAATCAGCAGATTCTCCGTACCCAGGCCGGCGGCCGCCTGAATCATGGATTCCGCCATCTCGATGCCGCGGGCGCGCCGGCCGCTGTCGTTGGCGGTCATGGAGTAAGGCCAGAACAGAAAGGAGCATACGCCGCTGATCTCCAGGCGCGCCTTTTCCGCCAGGCACCGGATCTCCGCGAACCGGGCGGGAGACGATTGCACGGAAAGCTCGCCTTCCAGGTCGAGATTCAGCTCAATCGCGTCAAAACCGGCGTCCCGGGCGATTTCCAGGCACTGGCTCAGCGTCCACTGGCTGGGATACGGAAACGCCCACAGGTTAATGGATTTCTTCATTCGATAGCCCGAGTCCGACGCCTCCGTGGCGCAAGCTTCCAGCTGGCCGCGACGGCATCCGCCGCCCGCATACGCATGCCGGTTTTAGACGGAGCCGAACTCGCCTTTCCAGGTAGCTTCGCGCCCCTTGTACATCGCCGCCCTGCCGAGCAGTCCGATCATGGTGCTGCGGGCAGACTGCTCCGCCATGTTCTCGCCTTCACCGGCCTGGATGCGCGCCAGGAAAGTTTCGAAAGCATCCACCGTGATGTCCCGCTTGGAGGGGATGGTCTCGATTTTGGTATCGGCTTTGTGATGGATCAGGCGTATCCGGGAGGTCTCAAGCACGCCTTTGGTGCCGGTGAACTCCTCGCCCACCTTCTTGAATCCCGGCGGGCTGAGCTGATTGGCCTCGAAGTTCACGTGGATGCCGTTCGGAAACTCGAAGCTGAGCGACAGGTGATCGTAGATTTCCATGGTGGTGCGCACCTTGCGCCCGCCATAACCCACGGCACGGATGGGGAGGCTGCCCAGGAACCAATGCAGGTCATCCAGGTTATGGCAGTCCTGCTCGATCAGAAAGTCACCCGAATAATCGCGGTAGCAGAACCAGTTGCGGAGCTTCTCCACCTTCGGATCCGCGTACACCACCCGCTGGTAGGGGTTGGCGTCGATCCAGAAGCCGCGCGCATTGACCAGCTCCCCGATGTCGCCCTGCTGCAGCCGCTTGTACGCTTCCAGGTAGACCGGACCATAGCGTTGCTGGAAGCCGAAAAAGAGGCACTTGGCGGCGTTGGCCCGGCGCCCGATCGCCATCACCTTCTTGCAGCCCTCCAGGTCGACGCCCGCGGGCTTCTCGCAATAGACGTGCTTTCCCGCCTGGACCGCGGCGCCGAGCATGCGCGGGTGCTCGAACGGCGGCGTGGCGATCACCACGGCATCGACGTCGGAGCCGAGGAGTTTCTCGAAATCATGGTGGATGGCGGGATTCTGCAGCTTCAACTTCTTTACGGCCGGCTCGATGCGGTCGTCGAAAAGGTCGCAGATCGCCGTCACACGCGCCCGGGGATCGGCATTGACGATCGAGGCGTCATACGTCCCCCGGTTTCCGGCGCCGATCAGGCCGACGGAAATAGCCGAATTGGCCTGAGTCCCAGCCACTGCCGCGGCAGGAACTATAAAGGCGGCCGCCCCGGCGGAGCCGGCCGATAGCAGCAGATCGCGACGCGATACCTGCTTCCGAGGAATATCCACAGGACCTCCTCTTCCCGAAGCGCCGCCTCGCTTAATAATCGACGGCAGCATCTTAAGATGTCCTCCTCTTTATCGCCCCAAACCGGCGACCCTGTCAAGGCGGCCGCGCGCGACTGCAGGGCAGCCGCAGCCGGCGCCGCGCGAAATCCAATTCCCGCGCACAGCCCCAGACTATAGTAGGTCGTTTGCCGGATGGATCCAGCCGGAAATAATTGGCTCTCCGCACCCGGTTTTCCGAAAATTCGGCGGAAGGCCGACTTACCGAAAAAATCTGAAAAAAAAGCTTCTGGAATATAAGTCCTTGATATATACTCATCCAAAGCTAGGAAGCTTTCAGGGCTCAGAGACCAGGCGGTTCCGGGGCTTTGTGTATGTAATATCATCGGGTTACCCGGCGCTGACCGTTGCAGGTCTTCAGTAGCTTCCTTGCCGAAAGGAGCTTTGGATGGGACGGGCACGGAACTATTTGACTTTGCATACTCTTCTTTGCGCCGGCTTGGCGTTGGCCTGCCTGCTGCTTCTGCTTCCTCCGAAACTGCGCGCTCAGGTCGCTTTTGGCTCGATGGTCGGCAACGTTAGCGACACGACCGGAGGGGCGGTTCCCGGCGCAAATGTCAAAATCACGCTAACCACAACCAATGACACGCGTAGTGTCCAAACCAATGCCGCCGGCGAATACACAATCTCGACCGTAACGCCCGGCACCTACCGGGTTGAGATCAGCCGCGACGGATTCACAACCTTTGTCGCCACGGACATCCTGGTCAATATGAACAACGTGGTCCGCGTGAACGCCCAGCTCCAGGTGGGTGCCATCGCGCAGAAGGTGGAGGTCACCACGACGGCTGCTGCGCAACTCGAGACGGACCGCGCCGACGTCCACGCCGAGATTGCCACTACCGCGCTGCTGGAACTGCCGCAGCCCAACCGGACTTACGAGGGGCTACTGGAATTGGTTCCCGGCACGGCGCCGCCCGCCGGGCAGCTCAGCGGCGGCACCAATAATCCTTCCAAGTCGGAGACATTCGCGTTCAACGGCACGGGAACCGCGGGAGGCACCATCCGTATCGAGGGCATCAACGCCCTGAATCTGTGGAACACGAGCGCCCAGTCCTACGTGCCTTCCGTCGAGGCCATCCAGAACGTCAACGTCGCCACCAACGCCAACGACTCGGAACAGGGCATCGCCGGCGGCGCGTCCGTCAACGTCATGCTGAAGAGCGGCGGTAACGAGACGCACGGCGCCCTCTACGTGTACAACACCGATTCCGCCTTCGAGGCCAACAACTTCTTCTCCAATGCCTCCGGAATCTCCAAGCCTCCGCTGCTGGTGGATAATGATACCGGTGCTTTTATAGGCGGACACATCATCCGCAACAAGCTGTTTTATTTCAGCAGCTTCGAAGCCGATATCAACCACTCCGCGAACTCCGGCGTTCTCAGTCTCCCCAATGCCACGCAGCTCTCCGGCAACATGACCGGTTCGAACACCCCCATTTACGATCCCAACACGGGCAATGCGGACGGGACGGGCAAGACGCCGTTCCCGGGTAACTTCATCCCCGCGAGCCGGATCAACCCGGTGACGGCGAAGATCATTCCCAACATTCCGGCCACCAACGTCGGCGGGCCGAATGCGGTTACCAACAACTTCTACATCAACGACGCCAACATCTACGACCTGTACAAATACGATAACAAGGTCGATTATGTCGTCAACTCCAAGTTCCGTCTTTCAGGCCGCTTCGCCATGCAGCCGTATTTCGATTACCAGCAGCCGATTTACGGCGACATTTTGGGCGGCAGCTCCGCGTTCTCGACGGCCGGCGCGGGCAACTATTTGCAGCACGGGTCTACGCTGGCGCAGGGCGCCTCCGGAAGCTACGTGATCAGCCCGACGTTCGTGATCGACGCGAGCTACGGGAAAACCAGCGCGCACCAGATCCTCTATCCGAACAACACTAACGAGAGGTATGGTCTGGACGTGCTGGGAATTCCGGGCACCAACAATGGACCGCTCCCCTGGACCGGCGGCGTTCCGAACTTCGCCATCGCCAATTTCGTGACGATGGGCGCCTCGTATCCGGCGCTGGAATACTTCCAGCCACTGTACGAATACGTGGCCAACGCGACCAAAATCAAGGGATCGCACACCATCCGCTTCGGCGCCGACCTGAACTTCCAGCACATGCGCCACATTGAAGACCGGAACAACATCTTCACCTTCAACGGCGACGCCACCATTCTGAACGGCGGCCCTTCGGCGAACGCTTACAATGCTTTGAGCGACTTCCTGTTGGGCGACTTCTACGAAGGCCAGAACTGGCTCCAGGTGTTGCAGCCCTATCTGACCATGAGGACGTGGGAATTCGCCTCTTACGTGCGCGATCAATGGCACGTCAACTCCAAACTGACCGTCAACTACGGCGTGCGCTGGGAGTACTATCCGGTTCCCACCCGCGATGCGGTGATGAACCAGCCCTCCTCGGTAGCGCCAGGTGGTTTGGGCACCACCGGCAACGGCTTGTATTTCCTGAATATGCAGGCAGGCACGGTGGCGGTCTGCGGCGCGGGCGGCATTCCATCCAACTGCGGCATCAGTGTTTCGCACCGCCTGTTCGCGCCCAGCCTCGGCATTGCCTACCGCCCATCGGAGAAATTCGTGATCCGCGCGGGGTATGCCGTGTCTCCGTACCAGGCGAATATGGGTCAGCCGCAAATACAGGCTTATCCTGGCGAGGTCGAGCTCGACGAAGTCGCCAAGAACCCGTATTCATATGTAGGCAACTTGAGTACGGGTCTGCCGACCATTCTCGCCGCACCGGGGACGAATAGCGTCTTCCCGATTCTCCCCAACACCGGCAACGTTACCGCCGTCAACAGCCAGAAGTATTTCGACCGCGGCTACTACCAGAGTTACAATTTCACCCTCCAGAGAGAGCTGCCTGGCAACATGCTCGGCTCGGTGGGTTATGTCGGCACGCACGGCGTCAAGCTGACCACTTCGGTGGACCTGAACTATGGCCAACTGGGCGGCGGCACCGCCAGCCAGCCTTTGGCGTATATTCCCGATTACTCCACCGGCATCACCAGCCCTTTGCCCTGGGGCGCGGATAAGTATAATTCGCTCCAGGCGCAGCTCACCAAACGCTTCTCCCAAGGCATGACCTTCCAGGCCGCCTACACGTATTCCAAGGACATGGGAATGCAGACTTCCTTCCTGATTCCCCAGGACATCGGCCGGGATTACACGCCCACGTCGTTGGACCGCACGCACCATCTCGTCATGAGCGCGGCGTATCAATTGCCGTTCGGCAAGGGCAAGTCATTCGCGTCGCATGGCATCGAAGCTGCGTTACTCGGCGGATGGAGCCTGAACGGGGTCTTCAATCACTATTCCGGGACCTTGTTCACCGTAACTTCCAGCTCCTCTTCCTGCAATTGCCCGGGCAATTCGCAGACCGCGAACCAGATCCTTGGCAGCGTGGCTCAGACCGGCAGCGGCTACCAAGGCATCGGCGTAACGGCAAACAGCGTGGCGGATGCATTATACAATCCGCTGGCCTTTGCGCCCGTGACCAACGTTGCTTTCGGGAACTCGGCGCCTTATTTGCTCCGCGGTCCCGGCAACACCAACCTGGACATGGGCATTTTCCGCACCTTCAGCATAACGGAGCGGCTCAAGGTCCAGATCCGCGCCGAGGCCATGAACATCAGCAACACGCCGCACTTCAGCAACCCCTCGGGCACGAATGCCTCGAACATGCAGTTGAACCCCGATGGCTCCCTGAAGAACCTGGGTGGGTTCATGCAGATCACCACCACCAACCCGCTTGGCCGCCTGATCGATCAGAGATACTTCCGCCTGGGCGGGCGTATCACGTTCTGATCCGCTAACCGATCGCTTCCACTCGCCGGGCCGGCGGATTTCGCATCTGCCGGCCCGGTTACTTTTTTCAGCGGGCCGTCGCCACGCGCTTCGAGAAAGCTGCAATGGGGTTATACTGGCGGCATCGCTATCTACGTGGGAGGGCGGTGGTGCTGACACGGCAAACGTGGCTCCATCGTGAAGGTTCCCGCCATCGCAAAGTTGGCAGGAGCAACGGACTTCGCTCGAAAGTCCTCGCACTTGGCGCCGGGCTGGCTCTTCTGGCTTTGGCGGCAGATCCGGCGGCCCTGGTCACCATCGACTATCCGGAGAATGGCTCGGTCTTTCCGCCGGATATGGTGGCGCCGACCTTTCTTTGGTTCGACAGTGCCGCGGGCGCCCGATTCTGGCGCATCGACGTCACGTTCGCGGACGGTTCGGCCGCCAGCCACGCGGTATCGAAAGGGCAGCGGCCGCGCATCGGCGAAATCGATCCGCGCTGCGTGGGCGAGAGCAATGAACCTCCGCGGCTCACCCCCCGGGAGGCCGCTTCCTGGGCCTGGAAGCCGGACCCGGAAACCTGGGCGGCCGTCAAGCGCCATTCCGTAAGCCATCCTGCTACCGTGACCATCCGGGGCTTCGCCGGCGAGCAGTCCGAGCAGGCGCTCTCGCATGGCTCGGTCGCCTTCCAGACCTCGAAAGACCCGGTGGGCGCGCCGATCTTTTACCGCGACGTTCCGCTGATGCCCGCTCCCACCGAACAAGGCGTCATCAAGCCGCTCGACCAGAGCAAGCTCCCGCTCATCAACTGGCGTCTGCGCAACATCGGGGAATCGCGCAGCCGCCTGCTCCTCACCGGCATGTACACCTGCGCCAATTGCCACTCCTTCGCCGCCGACGGCAAGACTATGGGGATGGACCTGGACGGCCCGGCCAACGACAAGGGCATGTACGCCCTGGTTCCGGTACGGCAGAAAATGACCATCGACACCAGGGACGTGATCGAATGGAGCACATCCACGGGCAAACTGACCGGCGAAATCCGCGTCGGTTTCATGTCGCAGGTCTCTCCCGACGGCCAGTACGTGGTCACCATGATTCAGGGGCCGGGCAGCTCGCAGAAAAGCTCGCTGAACAATTTCTACACGGCCAATTTCAAGGATTACCGGTTCCTGCAGGTGTTCTACCCTACCCGCGGCATCCTGGCGTGGTACAGCCGCGAGACCGGTAAACTGCAGCCGCTGCCCGGCGCCGACGATCCGCGCTACGTGCACACCAACGCCGTCTGGGCTCCCGACGGAAAGTACATCGTCTTCGCCCGGGCGGAAGCGCGGGATGCCTATCCGCCGGGAGCGAAGATCGCCGAGCGCGCCAACGATCCCAACGAGACCCAGATCCAGTACGATCTCTACCGCATCCCTTTCAATGGCGGCAAAGGCGGGCAGCCCGAGCGCATCGCCGGCGCTTCCCAAAACGGCATGAGCAACAGCTTCCCCAAGGTTTCGCCGGATGGCCGCTGGATCGTCTTCGTGGAGTGCCGCAACGGCGAGTTGATGCGTCCCGACGGCAAGCTCTACATCGTGCCCGCCGCCGGAGGCGAGGCGCGCCGCCTGCGGGCCAACACTCCGTTAATGAACTCCTGGCACAGTTTCTCGCCCAACGGCCGCTGGCTGGTGTTCTCCTCCAAAAGCCGCGGCCCTTACACCAAGATGTTTCTGACGCATCTGGACCAGGAAGGCAACTCCACCCCGGCGATCCTGATTGAAGACGCCACCGCGGCCAACCGGGCGGTGAATATCCCGGAGTTCGTCAATATCCCTCCGGACGGGATGCAGAAGATCGACGTTCCGGCTACCGAATTCTACCGCCGCTACAACATCGCCTGGGAGCTCTCGAAAAAGGGCCAATACGAGGCCGCCCTCGGCGCCTGGCGGCAGGCGCTCGAACTCAACCCCAACGAAGCTAACATCTACATGAACCTGGGCGTCACGCTCGCCCGCCTGGGAAAACCGGCGGAGGCCATCGCCCAGTACCAGAAGGCGCTGGAATTGGCGCCCAACGCCGCCGAAGTGCACTTCCGCCTGGGCAGCGCGCTGGCAGATACCGACCAGTTCGACCAGGCCATCGTCCACCTCCGCCGGGTGCTGGAACTCCGGCCCGCCAAGGACGCCGAAAGCTACGACGCGGTCACCTACAACCTGATGGGCAGAGCCCTGGTGGGTAAGGGCGAAATGGCCGAAGCGCTCCAGGATCTCGAAGCCGCCACGAAGATCCACCCGAATTTTGCGCCGCATCTCTATGACTACGCGCTGGCCCTGGTGCGGGCCAACCGTTTCGATGACGCCCAGGGAGCGGTGGAATCGGCTCTCGCCGCCGATCCCGATATGGCGCCGGCCCACGACCTGCGGGGTGGCCTGCTGGCCCGCAAGCGGCAATTGCCGGAAGCCGCCAACGAGTATCGCCGGGCCCTTGAGTTGCAGCCCGATTTCAGCCGCGCTCACTTGGATCTGGCCCAGGTTCTGGCGGCCCAGGGAGATATGCCGGGCGCCGTGCAACAACTCCGGCAGGCGGCCCAGGGCAGCGATCCCGCGGTGGCGCAGGCCGCCACCCAGACCCTGCAGCAACTGGAAAAGCATTAGTCTCCTGACCGGCTGACGCGGCTCCGATCAGAGCCACGAGCGTAAGCGAAGGTCGAGCGGTCAGATAGTGGCGAGCACCACGTCCAGGACCGTCCGCACCGCCGCGTAAGGATCGCGCCCGTTGGCGGGCACGGTTTCGATCGTATAGATTCCGTTGAAGCCCTTTTGCCTGGCAATCCGGATAGCTTCGGCCGTGTCGAACTTCTCCGGTGTATGCCGGATATGGCAGCTTCCAGCCGTCATCCCGTATAGCGCCGCCAACCCGGCTGATCGCGACGCCGCGTCGGGGAAGTTTCCGGAGTCCGGATCGGCCGCTATCCCCGCGGCCTGGACCACCCCGGCCAGCACCTGCCAATCCACATCCTTGGGCCGGTTTTGCAGCGTGACGGATACGTGTTTCGCCTCCGCATATCGCTTCAGCGTTTTGAGCGTCGCCACCGCGGACTCCCGCACCGCCGGGGCCGGGTCGCCATGGTTCACCATCACCCGTGCACAACCCAGCGCCACCGCGTAATCGATCCAGCGTTTAGTTAGCTCGATGGTCTCCAGCCGGATCACCGCATCCGGCGACGACACGTTCAGATTCGCGAACTCCAGGACGATCTGGCTGATTTGGGAATGCGCCGCTTCCAGGCGGGCGCGGAACTGCCGCAGGTATGCCGCCTCGGTGGATGGAAAATCGGACTGCTGGAATTCCACATGACGAATGCCGAAGCGCTCCGCCACCACCCCGGCCAGATCCATCAGGTCAATCGTCGCTTTCGGGTTGCCGGGACGCGCCATGCCTTTCAGGAGAGGCGCGAAAGTGCCGCTCATGACCGCGATCCGGTCCGGTTTGGCGGCATCCGCGGATTGCCCCTCGAGCATGCCGGAAGCCATCGCCGCAACCGAACCCAGAACCCACTCGCGCCGCTTCATCGCTGCACCTCCATCGCCTCAAATATTGGCCAGTATAATGTCCAGGACCGTTTGCACGCCGGCGTAGGGATCGCTGCTGTTATAGCCTCTCTCTTCGATGGTGTAGATCCCCTGGTAACCCACTTCCCGGGAAAGCCGGATGGCTTCCGGCGCTTCCAGTTTTCCGGGAAAGTGCTTGACGTGGCTGCTGCCGGCGGTCAGCCCGTACATGACCCGCAAAGCGGCCATTCGCGTCTCGTCGTCCGGGAAATTTCCGCAGTCCGGATTCAGGTGGGTGCCGGAAGCTTTGACCACGTCGACCAGCACATCCCAGGGCACGTTGACCGCGTCCGCCCGCCAGCGCGGCTCCATGGTGATCGACACGCCTTTGGTCCGTCCGTAATCGCTCATCGTCTGCAGCGTCCGGATGGCGGCCGGCCGCAGCTCGGCAGGGAGGTTGCCCTGATTCACCATCACGCGGGGACAGCCAAGCTCCGCCGCATGGTCGATCCAGCTTTTGGTCAGGTCGATGGCCTCCTGCCGGATCACCGGGTCGCGCGCCGAAACGTTCAGATTCGCGAATTCCAGGTTGATCTGGTTCACCTGCGACTTCGCCTTCACAATGCGGCGCCGGAATTCGCGGAAATACTCCGGCTCGGTGGAAGCAAAGTCGGTCTGCTGAAATTCCACCCGGTGAATGCCGAAGCGCTTCGCCACCATCTCGGCGAAATCCAGGACTTCGAGATTCCGGTTGGGGTCGTTGGGATGCGCCGGGGTCTTGAGGACCGGGTCGAAGCACAGGCTCATCACTCCGATGCGGTCCAGTTTGGCCCGGTCCATCCGCCGCGCCCACGCCGCGCCTGAGGCGATCACGCCGACGCCGGCCGTCAGAAACTCCCTTCGCTTCATCGCACCCACCTCGCGTTTTCGCATAGCCGCGGGCATACCTCCTGACGCGCGCGGCTCCGAAACGCCGACTCGGAGCCGCGACCGTCAGGGAGCGATGGCTACCCCGCGCTGGGCGCCGCGCTGCCGCCGTTTCGGATCGAGCTGCCGCCGTACTTGATCACGTACTCCTTGTTGATGGCGTACTGATCCATGTGCTTGTCCCACATCCCCACCACCACCGCGTCGGTGGCCTTGATCTTCGCGAACGTATCTTTGAACGCCGCTTCCACGAACTGGGCCGTCTCGCACAGGCGTCCGGACGCCAGGATTTTGTAAACCATGCAGGGCTTCCTGGTCTGCTGCACGATTTTGAGCATCTCCGGCGGGTCGCCGCGCACAAACGCCGTCTCTCCGCCATAGTGTTCGCTCGATCCCTCCCGGGAGTGGTAGAGCTCAGCCGGAGCCATGCCGGGATTGGATGCGAAGGCCTGTTCCCATTCTTCGTGGGTGCGGCCGTACTTGTACAGGCAGGTCATGTAGTAATCCACGTCCCAGCCCTGCGATTCGATAATATCGAAGACTTCCGGCCGGTGGCTGGTGACGGCCACCAGTACGCCCGCGTCGCGGACCGATTTGCACCATTCCCGAACCCGGTCGAGCTTGCCTTTTCTCCACCAGGCGTCGGTGCCGGTTTCGCCGGCGCCACCATGGTGAATGGCGATGCAGCCGCTCCTGGCGATCTCCTTTGCCCCGCGCCCCGCCCGAATCGATTCGTCCAGGCCGGCGCTGTTGCGGGTGGTAAACAGCATCTTGCCGTTGTACTTCTGGTTGTACGGAGGGATGTGCCGGGCGCCATCCTCCATGCAGTTGATGCCCAGTTCCTCGCAATGCTTGAAGTTCTCCATCAGATGGTCGGGCGTGTTCCACCCGTGGATCTCCACGTCGATCATCTGCGACAGATGCGACAGGCCGCCGACAATGTTGCTGCCGATGATCAGCCGCGAAACATCGTATTTGCCGAATTTAACCGTGGGCATCGGCTCCTTGGAGAGGGGGCCGGGCGTCGGCCACTGATTCCTGGGCGGCCGCGCCGGGGCGGCGGCATTGGGCGCCGGCTGCTGCGGATCGGCGGACGCATTGGCGGCCACGCTCGAAACCGCTGCCAGAGCGCCGATTCTCTCCAAAAAGCTACGCCGGGAGTTTTCGCCCGTCGTGGGTTTAAGTTCTTTGTTCATTGGTGTTTGCCTCCTTCGCGGACATTAAAGTCGCTCCCCTGGGAGGAAGACGCACCGGACAGCGGCGACTCCTGAACTGTCAACCAGCGCTGCCGGGATATTAACATCCTGAAGTATTAATAGTCAATGGCGGTCCAAATGGTTGAAAACAAACTCCGGAGTCAATCCATCTTTTTCCGTAAACCGGCTGCCGCAGCGGGGCAGGATGATATCCTCCGCGCCGGTTGCTACTTGCGCCTCGGCCGGGTGTTCGGCTCACCTGCCAAGACCTGGCGGTAGATCTCGAGCGTCCCGTTCACCGTATGCTCCAGGCGGAAGCGCCGCTCGAAATCGGCGCGCGCCCGGTCGCCGAACTGGCGGCGCAGGGCGGGGGCGGCCCGCAATTCGGCGATGGCCCACGCCAGGGCGGCGGGGTCCCGCGGCGCCACCAGCAGACCGGTTTCCCGGTGGCGGACCGCCTCGCCGACACCTCCCACGTCCGTGGCGATGACCGGAAGCCCGGCGCGCATAGCCTCCAGGATGGTGCGCGGGAAGGCCTCGGAGCGCGACGCCAGCAGAAAAATCTGCGACCGCGCCAGCAGCGCCGCCGGCTCGGCCTGGTAACCCAGGAAACGAACCCGTTCGGCGATGCCCAGCGCCGCAGCCAGGCGCCGGATTTCGGGCTCGAGCGATCCGTCGCCGGCCAGGTCGAGCGTCCACTCGCGGTCATCGAGCCGCGCCAGCGCGTTCATGAGCGTGGCAAAATCCTTCGGCGGGTCGAAGCGCGCCACCGCGCATAGCCGTGCCGGTTCCCGCTCCGGGCAGGCGCGGAGATCCGGCGGGATGTCGCGCACGCCGTTGTGGACCACGAACAGCCGGTCCGGCGGAGCGATGCGCCGGTCGAGCGCCACCCGCTTCTCCGCTTCGCACACGCACACGATGGCTTCGCTCCAGCGCGCGGCGGCGCGCTCGGCCATGGTAAAGAGCAGCCCAGGGACGGGGGAAAAACGGCCCGCCACCGGCCATCCGTGCGGTGTGTAAATGGCCGGTAGCCGCAGCCGCCGGGCGGCGGCGCGTCCGATCCATCCGGCTTTGGCGGTGTGAGTGGACACCAGGTCGGGCGCGAAATCGCGCAGCACGCCAGTCAGCTCCGCCAGCGCGAGCAGGTCGCGCGCCGGATTCACGGCGCGGCGAAGGTGGCGGAGCGCGTGAAACGGAACACCGGCGGCGGCGAACTGATCGGCCGCCCGTCCGCTGCCGCCGGCCAGGATGAGCGGCTGGTGGCCCTGGTCGAGCAGGGCGCGGGCAAGGTCGCGGACGTGGATGGTGGCCCCGCCCACGGAATCGCCCCGCGTGATGACGTACGCGATCCTCATTTCCGCTCCTTGCGCGAGAGGATCACCAGAAAAGCCAGCTTGCGGAAGACCGCCCGCGCCACCGCAGCGGCCGGGGGCAGCCGCAGCATGGCGGCGATCCAGCCGCGGCCGGGCCGGTCCAGCAGGCGGTAGCGGATGTAATCGATTTCCCGGCTTTGGTTGCGGAAGCGGCGGCCGTACGCTGAGAAGATCTCCGCGCGCGTGCGGTAGCGGGTGTAGCGGTCGATCCAGCGCAGTTTGTCCGCCGCCCACTGCCGCGGCGTCGGCGCCTGATCTTTCCACGTGCCCAATCCCAGGCTGCGCAGCGCCCACGTATAGTAAAAGCGCAGGCGCGAATCCCGCGGCAGCCGGTGTGCGAACGGAATGCCGATGTGGCCTTCGCGGAAGACGTCGCGCGACGGGAAAAGGCTCAGTAGCAGCCCGCCCGGCGCGAGCACGCGTTCGAGTTCGGCCAGCATGGCCTCCAGATCGTCCACGTGCTCCATCACCTGGTTATTGACGATGAGGCCGAAGCAGCCGTTGGGGAACGGCAGGCGGCCACCCTCGATTTCGCGCACCGCGCCGCCCAGCAGTCCGCGCGCTTCCGCCTGGCCGCGCGCCTGCGAGCCACCGTAAAAGACGTCGGCGCCCGCAATCGGCAGGCCCTCGGCCAGCCCGGCCGCCACCAGGTGGCCCGCGCCGCAGCCGAAATCGAGAATCGGCGCGCCCGCATGCTCGCGCGCGAAGCTGCGGCAGAAATCGAGCACGAAGCGGTTGGTCACATCCATGAGTTACTTCCACGGCGGCTCACTTCCCCGGCCCTTCGGGCTCCCTGGCGGCCGCGCGCGCCGCTTCGGTGAGCCGCCGGTAGAGGTCTTCCCATTGCGAGGTTACCGCCGCCAGGTGGAAGCGCGCCAGCGCGTGCTCACGCGCCGCCCGCCCCATGGCGGCGCGAGTTTCGGGCGCCAGCGCGGCCAGCCGCTCCATGGCGCCGGCCAGCGCGCCGGCATCGGCGGGGGCCACCACGTAACCGGTGCGTTCTTCGAGCACCGCTTCCGCCACTCCACCGCAGCCGCGGGCCACCTGCGGCAGGCCGCTGGCCGCGGCTTCCAGCAGCACCATCGGCAGGCCTTCCACATCCGAGGAGAGCACGAACCCGTCGCAGGCGTTCATCAGGGCGGGAATGTCCCGGCGCTCGCCCAGAAAGCGCACGTTCGGCCCGGCCAGCCGCCGCAGTTGAGCCTCCTCCGGCCCGGCGCCCGCGATGAACAGGATGCCGCCCGATTGCCGCGCCATGGCCTCCAGCATCAGCGGATAATTCTTCTTCCACATCAGGCGCCCCACGGCCAGCCAGGCGAACTCGCCGCCCAGCCCAAGCGCGGCGCGGGCCTCCGCGCGCCGCGCCGCATCGGGACGGAAGCGGCCGGTATCGACGCCGTTAGGAATGACGCGCGCGCGCCCGCTGGAGACGGCTCCGGCCCGCAGGTGACGCTCCGCCGCCGCCGCACAAACGAACACCGTGGCATCCGCCAGACCATCCGTCGCCCGATAGAGAATATCGCGCGCGCGGATGGAGCCCGAGCGCCGCGAGCTTTCGGCCATGCTGTGCACCGTGGAGATCACGACTGGAAGCGGGCAGAGCAGGCGCGCCAGCCGGGCGGCCAGGTTGGCATGGAACAGATGCGCGTGGACGATAGCCGGCTGGAGCCGGGCCAGTTGCGGGAGCAGGCGCGCGGGATGGAGGACACGCACCGGCACGCCGCCGGCGCGCAACCCGGCTTCGAGCGCGCCCGCGCGAAAGGCAAATACCGTCACCTCCCAACCGCGCGCGGCCAGCGAACAGGCCAGGTGAACGGTTTGGATTTCGGCGCCGCCCGGCTCGAGGCCGGTGACCAGCATGGCCACGCGCTTCACGCCGCGCCTCCGGCCAGCCGCTGAAACAACCGGGCATAAGCTTCGATCATGCGGTCCGAGCCGAAGTCCGCTGCGCGCCGGCGGGCGGCACAGCCGAGTTCCCGCCGCAGACCGGCGTCGCGCGCCAGCCGCGCCAGCGCGTCCGCCAGCGCCGCCGTGTCGCCGGGCGGGACGAGCAGGCCGGTGGTTTCGTGCCCGACCAGTTGCGGTACGCCCCCTACCGCGGTGGCCACCACAGGCAATCCGGCGGCCATAGCCTCGATGACCGCCATCGGCATTCCCTCCCACTCGGAGGCAAGGGCGAAAAGGTCGCACTCGGGAAGCAGGGCATCCAGATCCGCCCGCACCCCCAGGAAGTGGACCCTGCCGCCGATCCCGAGCGCGCCGGCGCACTCTTCCGCCTGCCCGCGCAGGCTGCCATCGCCGGCCAGCAGCAGGCGCCAGCGGGATTCCCCCGCCAACGCGCCGGCGAATGCCCGGATCAGGCCCAGGGGGTTCTTCTGCGGGTCGAGGCGGGCGGCCGATACTATGAGCCGGTCATCCTCTGCAAAACCGTGGCGGCGCTTCCAGCCCGCACCGGCCGCGCCGAAACGCGCCGCATCGATGCCGTTCGGAATCACCGCGTCGGGTGGACGCCCGTAGCATTCCAGGAAGGACCGCGCCACCTGATCGCTCACAGCCACCGAGCGCACCCCGGCCCGCATGCCCAGGCGGTGAATCCACATTCCCAGCCGGCCGGCCTCCCGCGGCGCCAGGTTGTGCACGGTGTGGACGAGCGGACCGCCTCCCGACCACCAGCGCGCCGCCAGCGCATAGCGGAGCACGTAGGAGTGCGTGTGCACGATGGCCGGCCGGAAGCGACGCATCACCCGCGCCAGCGCCGGAAACATGCGCAAGTCGAGGCCCGGCCGCTTCCCCAAATGGTGGATGGGGATGGAGGCGGCTTCGAGTGCCGGCTCGAAGCCCTGCGGGAACGCGTCGAAGAGCGAGGCCACTTCGGTTTCGAAGCCGGCGCGGTCCAGGCCGCAGGCCAGCGACACGGCGACGCGCTCGGCGCCGGCCCGCTGTAAGGACGCCAGCACCTCCAGCACCCGGAGCTTCATGCCGGCTTCCGCGGCCGCCAGGGAGAACGCGGCCCACGCGGTCATGATCAGGGCCATGATCAGCCAGGTGGGCTTGTAATGCTCCCAGGTGAGCGTGGACACCCCCACCGCCCACACCGCCGCGGTCACCGCCCACAGCGCGCGCTCCGGGGGCGGCAGGGACCAGACGAAGAACGCCAGCGCGCCCGCCAGCAGCCCGAAGATCGCCAGCCCGATGGCGCCCGATTCCACCAGGACGGAGAGGAACGTGTTGTGCGCCACGTACTGGAAGCCCGCTACCGTGGGCTTCCCCAGCCACGGCTCCACGGCTTTGGGATACGCGCCCGATCCCACGCCGCGAACGGGCCGCCGCCGCAGCGCGCGCAATCCGGCCTTCCAGATGCGGGTGCGGTCGTGCAGGGTTCCGGTGGCGATTTCGTTGGGGATGGTGGCGATGCGCTGGCGCTGGGGCGCGGGCCCGAACCGCACCAGCGAGAGCGCCAGGCCGGCGGCAACGGCCAGCGTAGCCACGCGGTACGGCCAGTCGGCGCGCCACCACGTCCACAGCGCGAATAGCAGCGCCACCCAGGCGGCGCTCATCCCCGTGCGCGAGCCCGTCAGCAGCACTGCCTCCAGGATGACGGCCACGGCGGCGAACCAGGCCCATCGCATCCACCCGCGCGCGCCGAGCGCCAGCCAAAGCGCCGGCGCAATGGCGATGGCGAGGACGAGTCCGAAATCGTTGGGGTCGAAGCCCGGCGCGGCGTAGCGCCGGTAGTAGGTCTGGCTGTGGTGCAGGTAGCGCCAGTAGGCCATCGAGGCCGCGGCCGCGGCGCCGCAGACGTACGCCGCAACCAGTTGCGCCTGGCGCGCGGGACCGCGGCACTGCTCCCAGATGAGCCACAGCATGGCCAGCAGTTCCGCAAAGGTCAGCAGGCGGGCGCGGGTAGCGGGGCGGTCGTAGCTCCACAGGTAGGTGAGGCCGGACCAGAGCACGAAGGCCGCGGCCAGCAGCAGCGCGGCGTTGGGGCGGCGCAGGTCGCGGCGCAGGAGAGCATCCGCAATCCCCACCGCGAAGGCCGCGAGGCCCGCCAGGTGCGCGATGCTGCCGATGGAGGGCACCCAAACGGCCTTCTCCCACGGGATAGTGAAGACGAACAGCACCAGCAGGAGCCACGCCAGCCGGCCGGAAACGCGCGCCGGGGTCACCGCGCCCGCTCCAGGCGGCGCAGGGCGCGGGCCAGGATGGCCGCTTCTCCGCAAATCTGCACACAGGCGGCCGCGGCCAGCGCCATGGGAGCGCCCGCCAGTCCGAAGCGGGGAACCAGCAGCCAGGCGGCCGCGCCGCAACTGGCCGCCACCGCGCAAAAAAGCGGCAGCTGGGCGTCGAATGCGCGCGCGCTGGTCACCACGTAACCGAGCATGCCGGCCGCGTACGCGGGTATGGCCGCAGCCATCACCTCGGTCAGCAGCCGCGCCTGCTGCGCGTATTCGGCGCGGTAGAGGATGCCGAGCAGCGGCGCGCCCACCAGCGCCGCCGCCGCTACCCCGGCCGCGCCCAGCGCCAGCGCCAGCGCCACCAGTTGGCTCGCCAGCCGCAGGAAACCCGCGCGGCTCGATTGCGCAAAGTAGCGCGCCAGCCGCGGCGTGGCGGCCTGCCCCAGGGCGTTGACGATGGTGTTGCCGGATGTCATGAAAGACGCCGCGGCGGCAAATGCGCCCAGCGCGGGCGTGCCCAGCCGCCGCTCGATGGCATACCGCGGCAGGTTGGTGTTGAGCGAAACCAGCATGAGCACCAGTCCGAGCGGAAGCGCAGCGCGCGCGATGGCGAATTGCGCCCGCGGGCCGGAGCGCGCCATGCGCTCGCCCGCCGAGCCGATGCGGCGGTCGTAGAGCAGGAGCACCGCCATGCGGGCGCCGGCCAGGGCAATGAGGGCCGGCACGATGCTGCGCGTGGCCGCCAGCACCGCGCCCAGCGCGGCCACGGAAACCAGCGCACGCGCCATCATGGAAAGCGCGATCCGGTCCATGCGGTCGCGCCGCTGCAGGGCGCCGTAGTAGATGTCGCTCACGTTTTCGGCGCTCTGCGCCACGCCGGCGGCCAGGATCACCGTCACCATGGCCGCCGATCCTCCCATGGCGCAGGCGAGCGCCGCCATGGCCGCCAGCCCCAGCCCGCTGGCCGCCAGCCGCACCGCCAGGTAGTCGCCGAACGGATGCTTCTCCGCCATGTCGGTAGCCAGCACGGCGCGCAGGTTGAGGTGCGCCAGCATGGCCACGGGCGCGGTGATGGCGATGGCCAGCGCATATTGGCCCAGCATCTCGCGGCTGCCGAGCTTGGCCAGCAGGCTGAGAATGGCCCACTGGCCGGCGGCATAGACCCCGTTTCCCGCGAATGTCCAGGCGAAGCTCGAGCGCAGAGAGACGTCAGTTTTCATGACCGGCATTTCGGCCGGCTAAAAGGTCGCGCAGGTGCGGGTGTGCCGTCCATCAGTATGCGCCGTGCCGGCGCAACACCGCGGGCACGGTCTGGCATAGGATCTTCAAATCCAGTATAAAGCTCCACTGATGGATGTATTGAGTATCCAGGTGGACGCGGCGCCGGTAGCTGAGCTCAGTGCGCCCGGAGACCTGCCACAGGCCGGTGAGGCCGGGCTGGACGCGCGCGTAGCGTTCCAGGGCGGAGCCGTATTGCGCCGTTTCCTCCCAGACGATGGGACGCGGCCCCACCAGGCTCATGGAGCCGCCGAGCACATTCCAGAGTTGCGGAAGCTCGTCCAGGCTGGAGCGGCGGAGCCAGCGGCCAACGCGCGTGATGCGGGCGTCGTTTTTGAGCTTGCGGGTTTGCAGCCATTCGCGCCGCAGCTCGGGATGCTGCGCCAGGTGGCGGGCCAGGATGGCATCTGCGTCCGCCCGCATGGAACGGAACTTCCAGAGCCGGAAAAAGCGCCCGTACCGGCCCACCCGCGTGTGCAAAAAGAAGACCGGGCCGCCGCTTTCGAGGAACACGGCCAGCGCGATGGCCGCGGCCAGGGGGAGCGCAAAGATCAGCAGCAGGGACGCGGCCAGCACATCGAACACGCGCTTGACCGCCCGGTTGCGCCGGCGAAAAAGCGGCGAACCCGCCGCCTGCTCCAGGCCATACCAGGAACGTTCGGAAGCGGTGGTTGGCTTCGCATCGGCGGCCGCGCGGCCCAATGCCATCGCGCTCATGATCCCTCCGCTCCTTCACTACGAATTTAATTAGCGGCGCGGGGAATTGTCAAGGTGAAACAGCCCTTAATGTGGTTTTTCTGAACAGGCAGGAATTGATACTCCGAAATTCCGAATCTGGAAATTGCAGCCGCCGGAGGTGACGTTCGTACCGGGCCAAGGCGATACTGGTATAACGGCGCAAGCGGCCTGCCGGCCAATAGCGCCGCCATGGGTCAGCCCAATGCCTCTGCGCCGCGATCCCGCCCTCAAATCTTTCCTTGCCGTGGTCTGGCTGGTCTGCCTATACCGCGCGATCACGCAAGGCATTGTCCACGATGAGGCGCTCACGTATCAACTCTATATCGCCGCGCCTTTCAGCGGAATCTTCCAGCTTTTCGATGCCAATCATCACTTTTTGAACACGCTGCTGATGAAGTTTTCGGTGTCTCTTTTCGGAGCCTCCGAATGGTCCATGCGGCTGCCGGCGTTGGCGGGCGCCGCTCTCTATTTTGCGGCCGTCTACCGGATCTGCGCCCGCGAGATCCGAACCTGCGCCGTCTCCCTGGCTGCGGCATCGCTGCTGGTGCTCAATCCGTTCCTACTCGATTTCATGGTGGCCGCGCGGGGTTACGGGATGGCCATGGGCCTCTGGATGTGGGCGCTCGCGGTCCTGACCGGTTACCTTCGCAAGCCCGATCCCGATGCCAAACGGGACCTGCTGGCGGCCGGGGCGGCCCTGGGCCTCTCGGTGATGGCGAACCTGGTATTTGCGATCCCCGCGGCGGCGCTGGTGGTGGTGTCCTGGGCGGTGCTGAAGAGTCCCATGCCGGCGGCGGCGCCCGAACCCGCAGCGCCGCCCATCCCCAAGAAGCGCCGAAACCGGAGAAAGCGCCCGTCGATGACCGGCCAGGACCGCGCCCTCCAGTCATTTTGGCGCTGGGTGGTGGTCCCCGCGCTGGCGGGGTGCATCGTCCTGTTCCTGGTTTTTCCGATCGCCAACGCCACCGCGGGCAACTTCTACGCCGGGGCCGGATCCATGGCGGCGAGCCTCCACAGCCTTTACGACGTGTCGCTGGCGCACGGCGGCCCGCTTCGCCAGGCGGTTCTCCGGCCCGGCTTGCGAGACGGGATCGCATTCGGAGTCGCCCCCGCCATTCTGGCGCTCGGGCTGTTCATCGGAATCCGCCGGCGCGACATTCTGCTCATGCTCCCCTGCGCGGTCGCGGTGGTCTGCGGTGTTCTGCTGCTCGCCCTGCACCTGGCGCTGAACCTGCTCTATCCGCTCGACCGCACCGGTATCTACTTCCTGCCGCTGCTGGCGCTGGCATTGGCGGGACTGGCGGAGGAAGCGGGCCCCATCCGAATCGCCGCCTGGACGATCTCCGCCCTCCTGGCGGGGCAGTTTCTCCTGGAGTTCGACACACGGAAATTCGCTCTTTGGGACTACGACGCGGATACGCCCGCCATCCTGCGGGAATTGGCCAAGGCGGCTCCGGACAGGCGCGCGAACTCCGTCCGGGTGGCGAACTCCTGGCAACTGGAGCCGGCGCTGAACTTCTACGCCGCCCGGTATCAATTGACGTGGCTCCAGCCGATCACCCGCGCTGCCATCGCCACCGGCGCCGATTACTACATTCTGATGGGCGCCGACCGCGAGGCCATCGAGAGCCTCCATCTCAAGCCTGTTTACGTCGGGCCAAGCTCGGGAACCATCCTCGCGGCTCCCAACAGATAATTTGCTTCCGCGCCCGACCGCCCGCGATTTCAGCGCCGGGCCCTACGCTGCTTCTTCGGCGGAGGGGCGGGAACGGCGGCTAGCCGCGGCTCGCGCAGGCAGGCGAAGGCGGCCAGCAGCAGCAGCGGCCAAACCTGCACCAGCAGGCGGCCGAGCGAGGTTTGCAACTGCCATTCGAGCGCATTCGGGGTAATGAGGTAGACTCCGAAATAGCCCACCAGCAGCGCCACGGCAAGGGCGCCGGCAAGGGCGGCTTCCCGCAGACGCGCGCGGTCGAAGCGCAGCACCACCGCGGCCGCGGCCAGCGGCAGCACGGGATGATACAACCCCGGGCCCAGGTTTGCGAATTCCCGCGCGAAGGCGGCCAGGATGGTGCCATAGCGGCCTGCTTCCGCCAACCGGTGCGCCGCGGCGGGCAGGCTGGAGGCCAGCAGAGACGAAGCGTCTCCCCGCGCCAGCCCCAGCTTGAAAACCAGCAGCAAGGCGAGAGCCGGAAGCGCACCGGCCGCGGCCCTGAGAAAACTCCCGCGGCGGAAAACCAGCACGGCGGCGCCGAATAACACCAGGAACAGCGCGCCTTCGTCCTTGGTCCAGGCCGCGCATCCGGCCAGGATTCCGGCGACGACCGGCTGGTCCAGCAGCACGAAAACCAACGCGCCCGCGAAATAGCAGGCCAGGGGCACATCCGCGTACTGCGCCGGAACTTCGTGCACCACCGCCGGGCTGGCGGCCAGCACCAACGCGGCCAGCGCGCCCAAAACCGGCCCGCGCAGCGCCGCCACGCCGCCCGCGACCAGCGCCACCAGGGCCAGAAAGAAAGCGTAGGACGCGGCCTCCGGCGCAGCCGCGGAAACGGAGTGGCTGAAGGCCCACGAGCGCGCCACCAGGGCCGAGACCAGCAGCGGGTAATCCGGATGCGTGACGGACCCCAGCAGCGGCGACCAGGCGCGCGGCGCCAGCGCGGCGCCCGAAGCCAGGAACCGCGCCCGCAGATTCCAGATGGCCCAGGCGTCCCAGTTGCCCTGCGGATTGAATTGCCAGCCGGCGGCAATGGCGGCGGTGGCGATGGCGACCGCCAGCAGCGCGGCCAGGGCCAGCAGCAGCGGAGTGCGAGCGTTGCCGGCGGAGGATGCCGGCGCCGGAGGCCGGTGGCGGAAAACCTCGTACGCGGCCCACGCCAGCAGCGCGAGTTCCGCCGCCATGGCTGCCGCGGCGCTGCCCGCCAGCACGCCGACGACGAAAAACAGGCAGGAAGCCAGCCCCATTCCGCCCGACGCGCCCGCGCCGAACCGCAGCAGCACGCGCGCCCAGGCGGGCTGCACCTGGGACAGACCGATCCACCGCCACGCCAGCAGGCAGCCGAGCAGCACCGCTTCGGCAACCCAAAGCAGGCCGGTCACCGGCGCGCCTCACGGCGGAAGAGCACGGCGCCATTGCCGAAATCCTGCTGCAATGCCAGCCCGCGGCTGCGCCCGAGGGCGGCGAAATCGGCCGGCCGCGTGAAATTGCCGAGCACCCATTCGCCGTTCGTTCCCCGCGCCAGCAGCCGCGGCGCGAGCACGTACTGCGCGCCCATGAGCATGGCGGATGCGGCCACGCTGCCATCCGGCAGGTCCGTCAAATATCCCATCACGGCGTCTTCCGGAACGGCGGCGGCCACAGGGGCGAGGCGTGAAACCTGCGCGGCGATCATGTACGGGTCGCGATTCTGCTCCTGGTAGGCGGTCTCGAAGGCGTAGGTTTCGAGAGCACCCCAGAGGCAGAGCGCGGCCGCGGCGGCAACGCCTGCGATCACGGCTACGGGAGACTGCATCGGATCGAAGAGACGGCTCATAAAAGGAATAAATATTATAAGGGCCAGTAGCGCAGACGATCGTCTTTCGTCGTCTGCGAGCCCCGCCCCGGTTGGCAGACCACAAAAAACGATGGTCTGCCCCACAGGAATCTCAGGTATGTTCCGGCGGCAGTTTGCTGGAGTCCCAGCCGCCGCCGAGGGCTTTGATGAGCAGCACGGTGGCTTCCATGCGGCGGCGCAGCAGATCCACCTCTATGCGCTGGTTGGCCAGGGCGATGCTCTGCGCGGTCACCACTTCCAGGTATGTGACCAGGCCGCCGGTATAGCGGGTCATCGAGAATTGGAGCGAACGTTCGGCCGCCTCCACGGCGGTGCGCTGGGTGGCGGCTTCCTCTTCGAGCGTACGCAGCGTGGAGAGGTTGTCCTCCACCTGCTGAAAGGCCTCCAGGGCCGTCTCGCGGTAGGCGGCCACGGCGGAATCGTACCCCGCCTCGGCCTGCGACTGCGCGGCGCGGCGCCGGCCGGCGTCGAAGATGGTTTCGACGGCGCTCGGCCCCATCGCCCAAAAGCGGCTGGGCCAGGCGAACCAATCCACGAACGACGTGCCCTGCAGGCCGCCCTGCACGGTGAGGAGCAGTGACGGGAAGAAGGCCGCCTGCGCGATGCCCACCTGCTGGTTGGCTTCCGCCATGCGCCGCTCCGCCGCGGCGATATCCGGACGCCGCTCCAGCAGTTGCGAAGGCACGCCCGGCGGAATCTCCGGCGGCGGCGCGGCCAGCGGCGCAAAAGCCAGGGAGAGCGAGGCCGGCGTGCGCCCCGCCAGCACGGCGATGGCGTGCTCGTATTGCGCCCGCGCGACGCCCGTATCCACATCCTGCGACCGCGTGGTTTCGAGCTGCGTCCGCGCCTGCGCCACTTCCGCGCCCGAGGCCAGCCCGCCCGCGAACTGGTTCTGCGTCAGGTCGAGCGCTTTCTGATATTCCACCAGCGTGCGGTCGAGCAGCTGCTTCTGCGCGTCCAGGCTGCGCAGATCGAAATAGTCGAGGGCCATTTCGGCGTGCAGGCTGAGGCGCACGGTTTCCAGATCGGCGGCGGTTGCCTGCGCCTCCTCGCGCGCGGCGGCGATGGCGCGGCGCACGCGGCCCCAGGCGTCCAGCTCATAGGACGACATCGACCGGGGCAATGAGGTTGCCGTATTCCCCTACCACCGCGGGCGGGCTGGGCTCGTTGGCGGATGGGCGATTGGTGGTGAGCGAAGGCGGCGCCGCAATCGTCGGGATACAGGGCCGAGCGGCTCTGCGCCACCAGCGCGCGCGCCTGGCGGAAGCGGGCTTCCGCGCCTTTCACGCTCTGGTTGTAGAGTCCACCTGGGCTTCCAGGTCGTTCAGCTCCTGGCTGCCGAAGACGCGCCACCAGTCCGGGCGCAGCGTGGAATCGGCGGGCTCGGCCGGCTTCCAGCCTTGGGCTTCGCGGTATTGTTCGGGCGCCTGTCCGTGGTCGGCGGGCGCGGTGAGCGCGGGCGGACGGGTGTAGCGCGGGCCCACCATGCATCCCGCCAGGGCCAAGCGCGGCGATGGCGCCCGCGGACTCGGATCGCGCGCCTCACCGCGCGCCCCTGGCCGGCGGGCCAGCCACCCGCACCGCCGTTCCGGAAACCAGCGAATCGGAGGGATTTTCAATCACCAGGTCGGCGGTGGTCACGCCCGAAGCCACTTCCACGGTGTTGCCGAAATCGCGGCCGAGCGTGACCGGCACGAGCACGGCTTTGCCGTCCCGCACGAGCGCCACCTGCAATCCCTCGGCGCGGAAAATCAGCGTGTTGGCCGGCAGCATCGACCGCGCCGGCTCTGGAGCCCAGGTGGAAATGCACGGAAACGAAAGCGCCGGGCAGCAGTTCGCCGGTGGGATTATCCACGTCCACTTCGGTGAGCAGCGTGCGGGAAGCCGGATCGATGGTCTCGGCGGTGCGCACGATCTGGCCGGCGAAGATCCGCCCCGGCATCTCCGCCAGGGTGAGCTGCGCGGGCCGGCCGACGGTGGCGGACCGCGAGTTCGATTGCGGCACGTTGACGTAGACGCGCAGGCGGCTGGTGGCGGCCAGGTCGAACATTTCCTTCCCCGGCGCTGTTGGCGCCGGCATCGATGAGCGCGCCGATATCGATGTTGCGCGCCGTGATGACGCCCTCGAAGGGCGCGTAGACCTTCTGAAACCGCTGCATCTCCTGCAGGCGCCGCAGGTTGGAGTGCGGCGGAATCGACGACGGTCTTCTTCGACTGCATGTCGCCGACCTTGTTGTCCACGTCCTGCTTGGCCACCGACTGCGTCTTGAACAGGTTCTGGTACCGCTCCGCCGTGATCAGGGCCAGGGCGTAGTTGGCCTGCGCGGTGGCAACGTCGGCGCGCGCCTGGTCGAGCTGCTGGTCGATTTCCGGCGTCTCGATTTCCGCCAGCAACTGCCCCGCTTTCACGTGCGTGCCGATATCGGAGTACCACTTCTTCAGATAGCCGTTGACGCGCGCGAAGATCGGCGTGGCCACGAACGCCTGCGCGTTGCCGGGCAGCACCAGCTCCTCGGCGGCCGAGCTCGGCTGGGGATGGATGCCCTGCACGGTGGGCACCGCCAGGTCGAGCGTTTCCTGCGCCAGCGCCGCTTGCGCCTGGACGCGCGCGCGGATGCCCGAACGGATGGCCGAATAGAGCGCGGCCGCGCCTACCGCCACCAGCAACAGCAGCAGCCAGGCGAAAGACCAGCGGCATCCGCGCCGACGTCTTGCGGCCGGCCCGATTCCCCGGTTTAGTTTCCTCTTCGATCATGCTCCCCCTCGGGACAATTCCGCGGCGCCCGGACGCGGCCGGGCGGCGCCGGTGCAGCAGGCTGAACACGGCCGGCACGAAAAACAGCGTGGCGACGGTGGCGCACAGCAGGCCGCCGATGACGGCGCGGCCGAGCGGCGCGTTCTGCTCGCCGCCTTCGCCCAGGCCCAGCGCCATGGGCACCATGCCGATAATCATGGCCAGCGCCGTCATCAGCACCGGCCGGAAGCGCGTGAAGCCCGCCTTCAGCGCCGCCTGCACCGGGTCGCCGGTCTTCTCCAGCACGTCCTTGGCGAAGGTGACCACCAGGATGCTGTTGGCGGTGGCCACGCCCATGCACATGATCGCGCCCATCAGCGCCGGCACGCTGAGCGTGGTGTGGGTGAGGAACAGGATCCAGCACGATTCCGGCCAGCGCCGCCGGCAAGCGCCGTGATGATGATGAACGGATCGAGCCAGGACTGGAAATTCACCACGATCAGCAGGTAGACCAGCACGAATGGCGAAGACCAGCCCGCCCAGCAGGCCGACGATAGGACGATGCGCATGGTGTCGAACTGCCCGCGCACGTACCAGGTCCGAGCCGCGCGGCAGGATCTTGCGGTTGGCGTCGACGATGCGCGTCACTTCGTCGCCCACGCCGCCCAGGTCGCGCCCGTGCACGGCGCCGTAGATATCGACCACGCGGCGGATGTTGTAGTGGTCCACCGCCGCCATGCCGCTGCCGCGGGTGATGGAGGCGACGTCGTCCAGGATCTCCGGGGCGTTCGTGCCGTGCGCTGGTGAGCGGAATGTTCCGCAGGTCCTGCGAGCGATTCGGACCGCGTATTGCGGCGTCTGCGTGGCCACGTTGTAGCTGACGCCGTTCTGCGGGTTGAGCCAGAAAGTCGGCTGCGTCTGGAAGCTGCCGCTCAGCGAGACCAGCAGGCTGCTGGCCACATCGCGCTGGGTGAAGCCGCTCTCCGCGGCCTTGGTGCGGTCGACGTGACGATGTGCAGCTTGGGCTAGTCGAAGGGCTGCTGGATGCGCAGGTCGGCGATGCCGGGAACGCGCCGCAACTGGGTCAGCATGCGGTCGGCCAGCGTCGCGGTTGGCCTCCACGTTGGCGCCCATCGATCTGAACGTCGATCGGCGCCGGCAGTCCGAAGTTCAGAATCTGGCTGACGATGTCGGCGGGCAGGAAGTAAAACGTCATGCCCGGAAATTCGCTGCGGCAGCGTCGCTGCGCAGAGCGCGCACGTACTCCGCGGTGGGGTGGTGGCCTTCGGCTCAGGGAGACCAGGATGTCGGCGTCCGCCGGGCCGATCGGCCCGGAGTTGCTGTAGATAGTGTTGATGCTGCTGTAGGGCAGGCCGATGTTGTCGAGGATGCTCTCCAGTTCCTGCCGGCGGAATCTGGCGGCGGATGGACTGCTCCACCAGGTCGCAGAGGCGCGCGGTCTCCTCGATGCGCGTGCCGGTCTGGCGCGCAGGTGCAGCTTGAACTGGCCGGTATCGATGGTGGGGAAGAAATCCTGGCCCAGCCACGGGTAGCAGCAGAAAGGCCGAGCAGCAGACCAGCAGAAACGCCGGCACGAAAACCAGCGCGGCTGACGCAGCAGTGCGGCCAGCAGGCCGACGTACAGCGGCGCGCAGCGCTCGAAGCCGCGCTCGAAGCCGCGCTGCAGCAGCACGAACGGATTGCAGCGTGCGGCCGTGCGATTTCAGCGCGGCAGCAGGTACATGGCCAGCGTCGGCACCAGCGTGCGCGAAAGGACGTAGGAGGCGAGCATGGCGAACACCACCGCTTCGGCCAGCGGCACGAACAGGTAGCGCGCCACGCCGGTCAGGAAGAACATGGGCAGGAACACGATGCAGATGCAGAGCGTGGAGACCAACGCCGGCACGGCGATCTGCGCCGCGCCTTCCAGAATCGCGGCGTGCAGGTCGTGCCCTTCCTCGAGATAGCGCTCGATGTTTTCGATGTCGACCGTGGCGTCGTCCACCAGGATGCCGACCGCCAGCGCCAGTCCGCCCAGCGTCATGATGTTGATGGTCTCGCCCAGGGAGCTCAGCACGATGATCGAAGTCAGAATCGAAAGCGGAATGGAGACCGCGATGATCAGCGTGCTGCGCCAGCTTCCCAGGAAGATCAGGATCATCAGCCCGGTCAGGCAGGCGGCGATCACGGCTTCGCGGATCACGCCGCTGATCGGCGGCGCGCACGAAGATCGATTGATCGGCCAGCGGCTGGATTTTCAGCTCCGGCGGCAGCGTGGCGGCCACGCGCGGGCAGCATGCTTGCGCACGCCCTTCGACCACATCGAAGCGTCGAGGCGTTGCCGGTCTTCAGCACCGTCAGCAGCGCGCCGCGGCTGCCGTCCTGGCGCACGATGTTGGTCTGCGGCGCGAAGCCGTCGCGCACGTGGGCCACGTCGCGCAGTAAATGGTCGCGCCGTTCACCACCTTCATCGGGAAATCGTTCAACTCCGCCACCGTGCGCGGGCTGGCGTTCAGATCCACGTCGTATTCGAATTGCCCGATCTTGGCGGTTCCGGCGGGCAGAATCAGGTTCTGCGCGGTCGATCGCGTTCACCACGTCGGTGGGCGAAAGCCCCTTCGATTGCATCGCCGCCGGGTTCAGATCCACCATGACCTGCCGCTGCTTGCCGCCGTAGGGATACGGGATCGGCGCGCCGGGAACGGTGACCAGCTGGGTGCGGATGAAGTTCACGCCGAAGTCGAAGAGCTGCTGCTCGGAGAGCCCCTGCCCGGACAGGCCGAGCTGCAGAATGGGCACGCTCGAGGCGTTGTACGCCAGCATGAACGGCGGGGTGATGCCCGGCGGCAGCTGGCGCAGCATGGGCTGCGAAATGGCCGTCACCTGCGCGGTGGCGGTGTCGATGTTGGCGGTGGGCTGGAAGAAGATCTTGATGATGGCGCGGCCGTCGATGGAATTCGATTCGATGTGCTCGATGTCGTTCACGGTGGTGGTGAGCATGCGCTCGTAAATCGAGGTGATGCGCCCTTCCATCTCCTCGGCGTTCAGGCCGGTGTAGTTGAACGCCGCGGCGATCACCGGGATATTGATATTCGGAAAGATGTCGGTGGGCGTGCGCAGGATGACGACCGGGCTCAGGATCAGGATCAGCAGCGCGAGAACGATGAAGGTGTACGGCCGCTCAAGAGCGATGCGGACAATCCACATTGCCCCCTACTCCCTGTTCCCGCCTGTTAGCATAAACCAGATTGTCTCATCTTGTCCGGCTCCCTTGCATCAGCCCGTAAGGGTCACCGCTCGCTGCGACCCAAATTCGCGCCATAGTATCGTAATGGAATGCCTTTCTCCCGAGCGTTCTGCCTGCTGCTGGCCGCGACTTTATGCTATGGCCAGGACCGCGCCTCTATCGAGCGGTGGGTGGGCGCGCACCAGCGGCAGATCGTGGGCGAATTCGCCGCGCTGCTCGCCATCCCCGACGTGGGCACCGATCACCCCAACATCCGCCGCAACGCCGAAGCGGTGGCGGCGCTGCTGGCGCGCCACGGGCTGAAGCCGGAGCTGCTCGAAACCGCCGGCAATCCGCTGGTGTATGCCGAGAAGAACGTCCCCGGCGCGCGCTCTACCATTCTTTTTTACATCCACTACGACGGCCAGCCGGTGGACCCCGCGCGCTGGAAGCAGGAGGGCGGGCCGTTCCATCCGCTGATGCGCGACGGCCGCATGGAAGAAGGCGCGAAGACCATCGCCAATTTCACCGCGCTCGACCGTTTCCCGGACAACTGGCGGATCTACGCCCGCGCCGCCTCGGACGATAAAGCGCCCATCGTGGCGCTGCCGGCCGCGCTCGATGCGCTCGGCGGCAAGACCAAAGCCAATATCCATGTGGTGATCGATGGTGAGGAGGAGATGGGATCGCCCAGCCTGACCGGCGCCATCGCCCGTTACCGCGACAAGCTGCGCTCCGATCTGCTGCTGATTCTGGACGGCCCCATCCATCCCGGCGGCCGCCCCACCCTGGCCTTCGGCGCGCGCGGGCTGCTGACGCTGAAGCTGACCGTCTACGGCCCCAAGATGGCGCTGCACAGCGGCCATTACGGCAACTGGATTCCCAATCCCGCCATCCGCCTGGCGCAGTTGCTGGCCTCCATGAAGGACGACCAGGGGCGCACCACCATCGCCGGCTTCTACTCCGATATTCCGCCGCTCACCCCCGCCGTGCGCCGCATCCTGAAATCCGTCCCCGACGACGAACCGGCGCTGTTGAAACTCTTCGGCGTGGCGCGTCCCGATGCCGTGGGCGAAAGCCTGCAGGAGGCGCTGCAATACCCCAGCCTGAACATTCGCGGCATGCGCAGCGGCTACGTGGAGGAGCCGCGCACCATCATCCCGCCCGATGCCGCGGTCGCCCTCGATATCCGCCTGGTAAAAGAAACGCCCTCCGCCCACATGCTCGACCTGCTGCGCGCGCACATCGAAAAACAGGGCTATCACATTGTGGAGGGCGAACCCGATGACGCCGCGCGCCTGCGCTACGCCAGGCTGGTGCGCCTGGAAGTGGGAGCCGGCGACCGGATGGAAGCCTACCGCACCGAGCCCGATTCGCCCGCGGCCGTGAAAGTGACGGAAGCGCTCAAGCGCATGTGGGGCGCGCCGCCGGTCCAGATCCGCACCATGGGAGGCACGGTCCCGATTGCCCCATTCATTCAGGCGCTGGGGGTGCCGGCCGTCAGCGTGCCCATCGCGAACTTCGACAACAACCAGCACAGCGACAACGAAAACCTGCGCATGGGCAATCTGTGGCAGGGCATCGTGACGCTCGCCGCGGCGCTGGAGATAGAGCCGTAACTCCGTAGCGCGAGCCTCCGGCTTGCCCCTGCCGGCATGCGTGCATCGAAGCCTACTTCGCCTTGACCAGCTCCAGCAGCTTCTCCTCGGTCAGAATCGGGATCTCCAGCTCCTGGGCTTTGACCAGCTTGGAGCCGGCGTCTTCACCGGCCACCACGTAGCTGGTTTTTTTGCTGACCGCAGCGCTGACCTTGCCGCCGGCGGCTTCGATGAGGCGCTTGGCTTCGTCGCGGCTGAGGTTGGGCAGCGCGCCGGTCAGGACCAGCGTCATGCCCGAGAGCGGGCCGGTTTTGGGCCGCGACGATTGATAGGTGAACTGCAGCCCGGCGGCGCGCAGCCGCTCCACCAACTGGCGGTTGCGCGGCTCGCGGAAGAACTGGAAGATGCTCTCGGCCACGCGCGGGCCCACCTCTTCGGCGCGCTGCAAATCGTCCAGGCCGGCGTGGGAAATGGCGTCCAGATCGCCGAACGCCTCGGCCAGAAAAACGGCCGTGCGCTCGCCCACGAAGCGGATGCCGAGGGCGGTGAGGACGCGCGGCAGCGGGTTCAATTTCGATTTTTCGATGTTGCGGATGATGTTGCCGGCCGATTTCAGCCCCATGCGCTCCAGCGCCATCAGCTTCTCGACGGTCAGATCGTAAATATCGGCCACGCTCTCGACGATGCCGCGGTCCACCAACTGATCCACCAGGGCGTCGCCCATGCCGTCGATATTCATGACGCCGCGCGAGGCGAAGTGCAGAATCGATTCCTTCAGCCGGGCCGAGCAGTTGGTGTTGATGCAGCGGCTGGCGGCCTCGCCTTCCTCCCGCACCACCTTGCCGCCGCACACCGGGCACTTGGCCGGCATCTGGAACGGCCGGCGGTACGAGCCCTGGGAGTGCACGCGCACCACCTTGGGGATGACGTCGCCGGAGCGCTCGATCACCACTTCGTCGCCGATTTCCAGGCCGAGCCGCCCGATTTCGTCCTCGTTGTGCAGGGTGGCGCGGGCCACGGTGACGCCGCCCACGGGCACCGGCTTCAGCTTGGCGACCGGCGTGAGCGCACCCGTGCGGCCCACCTGCACCTCAATGCCCTCCACCGTGGTGATGGCCTGCCGCGCCGGGTACTTGTAGGCGATGGCCCAGCGCGGCGCCTTGGCGGTGAAGCCGAGCTGCTGCTGCTGCGCGAGCGAATCCACCTTGATGACCACGCCGTCGATCTCGTAGGGCAGCTCGTCGCGGCGCGCCTCCCATTCGGCGCAGAAGGCCAGCACCTCGTCCAGGCTGGCGCACAGGCAGCGCCGCCGGTTCACCTTGAAACCCATGCTCTCCAGCTGGTTCAGCGACTGCCACTGGCTGTCCAGCGCCGGCCGGCCGTCCACCATCAGAAAGTAGGTGTAATATTCGAGGCGGCGGGCAGCGGTAACCTGCGGCTCCAGCAGGCGCAGCGAGCCGGCGGCGGCGTTGCGCGGGTTGGCGAAGCGGGAAAGGCCGCGCTCCTCGCGCTCCGCGTTCAGGCGCTCGAAGGCGCGGCGGTTCATGACGGTTTCGCCGCGCACCTCGAAGGCCGGCAGGCTGGTGCGGACGCGCAGCGGCAGGGAGCGGATGGTGCGGGCGTTTTCGGTGACGTCCTCGCCCACTTCGCCGTTGCCGCGCGTCACCGCCTGCACGAAGGCGCCATCGCGGAAATGCGCGGCCATGGAGAGGCCGTCCATCTTCAGCTCGGCCACGTAGCGGAATGGGGCGCCGCCCAGAAGATCGCGCACGCGGCGGTCGAAATCGCGCAGTTCGGCTTCGTTGAGCGCGTTGTCCAGGCTGAGCATGGGCGAGCTGTGCGCCACTTTGACGAAGCCCTCGCGCGGCTTGCCGCCGACGCGCTGGGTGGGGGAATCGGGGCTGGCCAGTTCGGGGTTGTCCGCCTCCAGGTCCTGTAGCCGGCGCATCAGGGCGTCGTATTCGGCGTCGGTGATTTCGGGCTGGTCGAGGACGTAATAGAGGTGCTCGTGGCGGCGCAGTTCGTCCCGAAGCGACTCAATTTCGCGCGTGGAATCTTTCATCGGCCTATAATCTTATGATAGCGGCGTTCGGCCGCCGGTCAGCGCGGGCAGCTTCCCCCGACAACCCGGAGAAATAAAAATTAGCACCTACAAGAACACTGTCCTCATTTTCAACCCGCGCGCGGGCAAGTTCGAACGCGGCAAGGACTCGCTGATCGGCCGCCTGGTAAAGGTGCTGGAGGGCGACGGCCACCATGTTACGGTGGCGCCGACGGAGGGCCCGCGCACCGCCGGGGCCATCGCCCGCAGGCACATCGCCCAGGGCGCCGACCTGATCGTGGCCGCCGGCGGCGACGGCACCATCAACGAGGTGGCGGAGGGAATGGTTCATTCCCGGGTGCCGCTGGCGGTGCTGCCCGCCGGCACGGCCAACGTGCTGGCGATGGAGACGCGGATGGCATTGAAGCTGGAGCGCGCCGCCGCCCGGCTGAAGGACCTGGAACCGCGCCGCATTTCGGTGGGCCACGTAACCTGCGACAACGGCGCCGTCTCGCGCCATTTTCTGCTGATGGCGGGAATCGGGCTGGACGCCCACATCGTCTACCGCGTGGACGCCCGGCTGAAGGCGCGTACCGGAAAACTGGCCTATTGGCTGGCGGGATGGACTTTGCTGGGCCGCCAGTTGCCCGAATTCGATGTGGAAGTGGATGGCCGGCGCGGCCGCTGCTCGTTCGCGCTGGTGAGCAAGGTCAAAAATTACGGCGGCGATTTCTGGATTGCGCGCGGCGCCAGCCTGCTGGACGACCGCTTCGAGGCGGTGCTTTTCGAGGGCCGCACCACGTTCCGCTACGTCAAATATTTCACCGCCCTGCTGCTCAACCGGCTCAGCCGGATGCGCGGGCTGACCATCACGCCGGCCACTTCGGTGAAGGCGTTTGCCCCCGAGGACCAGCACGTCTACGTGCAGATCGACGGCGAATTCGCCGGGCGGCTGCCGGCCGAGATCTGCATTGTCCCGGACGCGCTGACGGTGCTGCTGGACCCGAAATACGGGGATTAGGGATTAGGGATTGGGGATTGGGGATTGGGGATTGGGGATTGGGGATTGGGGATTGGGGATTGGGGATTGGGGATTGGGGATTGGGGATTGGGGATTGGGGATTGGGGATTGGGATTGGGGATTGGGGATTGGGGATTGGGGATTGGGGGTGGGGGATTGGGGATTGGGGATTGGGGCGGCGGGATCGCACGGCACCACACGGAGGCTACGCGCGGCCCGGAAGGCGCATCGCTCCGGACCGCGCGTAGACGTAACCAAGCCATCGGCTCCGCCGCCCCAATCCCCGATCCCCAATCCCCCACCCCCGTTTCAGTAGGCTTTCGCGATTACCGCCCGGCGGTCCACGGTCTCTGCCGGTGACGATGCACTTGCCGGGGCCGTCGTATTCGTCCACCAGCGGGATGTTGCGCACCGTGGCCTTGAATTCCTTCAGGCGGGCGTCGCAGGCGGGGTCGTCCTGGATGTGCGCCATGACGAATTTGCCGCCGCCCTTTTCGGCGCTGGCATCGCGCAGGATGGACTCCACCTCCTCGATGGAATTGGCCAGAACGGTGTTGGCCTTCAGGCGTTCCTTTGGCGGCGGTGAACAGGCTGTTCTGCATCTCCGCCAGGGCGGCGGGCAGGCGCGCGGCGATTTCGGCCTGCGGCACCACCTGCTTGGCGCCGGTATCGCGCCGCTTCAGCACGATGTTGCCGGCGGCCACGTCGCGCGGGCCCAGTTCCAGCACCACCGGCACGCCGCGGCGCTCCCAGTGGAAGAACTTGGCGCCGGGCGACTGGCCTTCGCGGTCGTCCACCTTGGAGCCGGTGTCCTTGGCGATGCGCGCCGCCGCTTCGAGCACCTGCGCGCGCTCCTGGTCCTTGCGGTAGATGGGCACCAGCACGGATTGGATGGGCGCCAGCCTGGGCGGCAGCACCAGGCCCTTGTCGTCGGAATGGGTCATGATCAGCCCGCCGATCAGGCGCGTGCTGACGCCCCAGCTGGTCTGCCAGACGTATTCGAGCTGCCCTTCCTTGTTCTGGAACTGCACGTCGAAGGCGCGGCCGAAGTTCTGGCCCAGGTCGTGGCTGGTGCCGGCCTGCAGCGCCAGGCCATTCTGCATCATGGCCTCCATGGAGTAGCTGGCGAGCGCGCCGGCGAACTTTTCGGCCCGGGTTTTCACGCCCTTGATCACCGGCATGGCCATGATGTTTTCGGCCACCTCGGCGTAGATATCGAGCATGCGCAGCACTTCTTCCACGCGCTTCCGCGTGGCTGGCGTGGGCGGTGTGGCCTTCCTGCCAGAGGAATTCGGTGGTGCGCAGGAACATGCGCGTGCGCAGCTCCCAGCGCACCACGTTGGCCCACTGGTTGATGAGCAGGGGCAGGTCGCGCCAGCTGTGAATCCAGCGCGCGAAGAAATGGCCGATGATGGTCTCCGAAGTGGGGCGGATGACGTACGGCTCTTCCAGTTCCTTGCCGCCGGCGATGGTCACCACCGCCAGCTCGGGCGAGAAACCCTCCACATGCTCGGCCTCTTTGCGCAGGAAGCTCTGCGGAATCAGCAGGGGGAAATAGGCGTTCTGGTGGCCGGTGGCCTTGAAGCGGCCGTCGAATTCGCTGCTGGAGGCGCTCCCAGACGGCATAGCCGTTGGGCTTGATGACCATGCAGCCCTTGACAATTTCGGCGGGCTCCGCCATGTCTCCCTGGAGGACTACGTCCTGATACCAGGTAGCGAAATCCTGCGCGCGCGGTGTGATAGGGGATTCGGGCATGTGAGGTAATTTCCAGGGTAACAAATGGACGCACGCGCGCATCTATGGTTAAAGAAGCATGTTCCAGACCCTTTCTTTTAGCAACTTTTTGGGCCGGCGCGCATTCCTTGCGGCGCCGGCCTTTCTTTTGGCGGCAGCCGCGTTCGGGCAGGCGCCAGCCGGAATCTCTAATTTTCACGCCGTGAACGACCACGTCTACCGCGGGGCCCAGCCCAGCGGCGAAGGCATTCAGAGCCTGGCCAAAATGGGCGTGAAAACGGTCATCGATTTGCGCGCGGACGACACCGCGATCGGCGAGAAGCAACAGGTGGAAGCCGCCGGTATGCGCTTCATCAACATCCCCATGCACGGAATGGAGACGCCCTCCGACGGGGCTGTCGAGCAGGCGCTGGCGCTGTTCGAGTCGTCCGGGCCGGTGTTCGTGCACTGCAAGCGCGGAGCGGATCGCACCGGAACGGTGGTGGCATGCTACCGCATCGCGCACGACCATTGGGACAACCGCAAGGCGCTGGGCGAAGCCAGGCAGTTCGGCATGTCCTGGGTGCAGCGGGCGATGCACCACTACGTGCTGAACTATAAGGCGCCGATGCAGGCCGCCTCCTCCGCCCCGGCAACCGCCGCGCCCGCGGCCGTCGCCGTCAACTAGCCGGGGGCATTTCCGCCGGATTGTATTTCGATACGTCCGCATCTTATAATATTTATTCAGTTTGTCTTTCCCTCGGTGAGTATTTCCGATCTTAGGAGGATCTGAGTGATGCTCTGCACAAAGGGCGCGCCTTGCGCCAAACGGGTCTTTCATTCCATTCTATTTTTAGTGGGGCTCGCGGCGCCGGCACTGGCGCAGGAGCAGGCGGGCGGTGAGGCAACTCTCAAGCTGCCGGACCTTAACAGCGTTCCTTTCCTGAATGGAATCAGCGGACACAACCTGCTGCTGGGCGGGCTGGCGGTCAGCGCTCTAGGCCTTCTGTTCGGCCTGATGATGTTCGTCCGCCTGCGAAACATGCCCGTGCACACGGCCATGCGCGAGGTTTCCGAGCTGATCTACGAGACCTGCAAGACGTACCTGGCGACGCAGGGCAAATTCCTGATGCTGCTGGAGCTGTTCATCGCGGTCATCATTGTTTTTTATTTCGGATTTCTGCGAGGGCTTCGAGGCGTACCGCGTCGGCATCATCCTGCTGTTCAGCGTGATCGGCATTTCGGGCAGCTTCTCGGTGGCGGCGTTCGGCATGCGCATGAACACCTTCGCCAACTCGCGCACGGCGTTCGCGGCGCTGCGCGGCAAGGCTTACCCCTGCTACCAGATTCCGCTCGAAGCCGGCATGAGCATCGGGATGGTGCTGGTTTCGCTGGAACTGCTGATCATGCTGTTCATCCTGCTGTTCGTACCGGGCGACCTGGCCGGGGCGTGCTTCATCGGCTTCGCCATCGGCGAATCGCTGGGCGCGGCGGCGCTGCGCGTGGCGGGCGGCATTTTCACCAAGATCGCGGACATCGGCTCGGACCTGATGAAGATCGTCTTCAAGATCAAGGAAGACGACGCGCGCAACCCGGGCGTGATCGCCGATTGCACGGGCGACAACGCGGGCGATTCGGTGGGACCCTCGGCGGACGGTTTCGAAACCTACGGCGTGACCGGCGTGGCGCTGATCACGTTCATTCTGCTGGCGGTGAAGAGCCCGGTGGTGCAGGTGCAACTACTGGTCTGGATCTTCTCCATGCGCGTGATGATGGTGGTGGCCTCCGGTATCGGCTACTTCGTGAACGGCGCGATTGCCAAGGCGCGCTACGCGGCCGCGGAGAAGATGAATTTCGAGGCGCCGCTCACCACCCTGGTCTGGCTGACTTCCCTGCTCTCCATCGGGCTCACCTACCTGGTCAGCGCCTTCATGATTCCGGTGCTGGCGGGCGACACTTCGCTGTGGTGGAAGCTCTCCACCGTCATCAGCTGCGGCACGCTGGCGGGCGCGCTGATTCCGGAATTCGTGAAGGTGTTCACCTCGACCAATTCGCGCCACGTGCGCGAGATCGTAACCAGCTCGCGCGAAGGCGGCGCCTCGCTGAACATTCTCTCCGGACTCGTGGCCGGCAACTTCAGCGCCTTCTGGCTGGGCTTTGTGATGCTGGGGCTGATGAGCATCGGGTATTCCGTCAGCACCATGGGGCTGAGCATCCTGATGGTGGCGCCGGCGGTGTTCGCGTTCGGGCTGGTGGCGTTCGGCTTCCTGGGCATGGGGCCGGTAACCATCGCGGTGGACAGCTACGGTCCGGTGACGGACAACGCGCAGTCCATCTATGAGCTATCGATGGTGGAAACCATCCCCGGCTTCGCGCAGGATTGCCAGCAGCACGTTCGGCTTCAATCCGGAATTCGAGAGCGCCAAGGACAACCTGGAAGAGAACGACGGCGCGGGCAACACGTTCAAAGCCACCTCCAAGCCGGTGCTGATCGGCACGGCGGTGGTGGGCGCGACGACCATGATCTTCGCCACCATCGTGGACCTGACCAACGGCCTGACCGTCAACCTGGACAAGCTTTCGCTCATGTACGCGCCGTTCCTGCTGGGGTTGATCGCGGGCGGCGCCGTGATCTACTGGTTCACCGGCGCCAGCATGCAGGCGGTAACCACGGGCGCCTACCGCGCGGTGGAATTCATCAAGCGGCATATCAAGCTGGAGGGCGCGGAAAAGGCGTCGGTGGCGGACTCCAAGAAAGTGGTGGCGATCTGCACGCAGTACGCGCAGAAGGGCATGCTGAATATCTTCCTGGTGGTATTCTTCGCAACCCTGGCGTTTGCCTTCCTGGAGCCGTTCTTCTTCGTCGGCTACCTGATCTCGATCGCGCTGTTCGGTTTGTATCAGGCTATTTTCATGGCCAATGCGGGCGGCGCGTGGGATAACGCCAAGAAGGTGGTGGAGACAGAACTGCGCGCCAAGGGCACCGAACTGCACGATGCCTGCGTGGTGGGCGATACGGTGGGCGATCCGTTCAAGGACACCAGCTCGGTGGCGCTGAACCCGATCATCAAATTCACCACCCTGTTCGGGCTGCTGGCGGTTTCGCTCGCGGTTGACCTGACGCGCAAGCAGAGCGCCGGGCTAACCACCGCGCTGGCCGCCGTGTTCTTCCTGATCGCTTTGTTCTTCGTCTACCGCAGCTTCTACGGCATGCGGATCGAGAGCGAAAAAGAGCAGCAGGAAGTAGTCGGCAAGTAACCGGTAGAGCAGGCGGTTTTTGTTGGGGCAGGCGTTTTCGCCTGCCCCATTTTCTTGATTCGTCAGAAACATCTGTGGGTGAGTTGTGGCTCGGGCAGTTTGCCAAGTGAATGATAGAGAGCCAGTTCGGTGACTCGGAAGGTTCGGAATCCGTAGGATTTTCTCATAGTGACTTTGGCTTTGTTGTTCAGACCCTCGATTACGCCGCTGGAAAACTCTTTCCGGGCGCGAAAATAGTTGAGGATCAGTTCGCGGTGGGCGCGTAAAGTCCTGGCAACTTTCTTCATCGGCTCGATCCGGGAGCGCATCACTTGGCGACACCATTGGTCGAGGAACTTGGCTGCCCAGGCGGTGGACTCGTAATTCCAGAGTTGCTGGAAGTCTTCCTTGAGCAGATAGGCGCGTACGCTCTGGAGGTTGTAGCGCACCAGATCTTTCAGTTTCACTTTCTGGTTGGCCGTGAGGTTCGCCGGCCGCTTCAGAAGGCACCACCGGGACTTGGTCAGGACCGGTTCGTACCCGTCCCCCTTCATGCGCCGGGCCTCGGCGGAGCGGATGTCGTCGAGCGCCTGGTTCACCTTGGCCACGATGTGGAACCGGTCGAGAATATTGAGGGCCTGGGAACACTTCTCGCGGATCACCCCCAAATACGGTTTCCACATGTCCGAGCAGACGAACTCGATCTTCGCCGACACCTCCGGGCCGATCATGGCAAAGAATTCCTGGAAGGTTTTCACGGTCCGTTCCTTGCCAATCCACAGCAGTCGGGTACAGCCCAGGTCGATCTGATACACCAAGGTCAGATATTTGTGCCCCTTACCGCGCTGAATCTCATCCACGCCAATGGCGCGAATCGCTCCCAGGACGCGATGCTCCAGCCCCCAGGTGACCAGATACGCCACCGCGTCGTGGACCTTATCCCAGGAAGTGCGGAATTCTTCGGCCGTTTCCTTCCAGGAAAGTTTGCGCGCCCAATGACCCAGGAAATGCATGTGAACCTTGGTCGAGGTGTGTTTCCCCATACCCCACGGCACTTCTTCGACCAGCACCCCGCATTGCTTGCAGTTGACCCGTCGCATGCAATAGACCAGAAAAACCAGGTAGCCCCAGAAGCCGATGAATTCAAACCGTCGCGGCGTGGGAGACTGGTCGTAGCCGGCCGCGGGTTGATGACAGCCCGAGCAAATAGCCGTGGATCGTTTCCGCGGCCGGACCGGGATGAGGACGGTTTGCGCGTCTTCGGCAAAGCTGGCTCGCCCGTAAACAAATCCCGGAATGGGATGGCACTGGTTTAGAATTCTGGGAAGGCGCATGAATTGACTGGATCGATAGGAAGATGAAGACGAATCCTGATTCTCTCCCATTGACACCCGCCGTGCTATTGCCCTACTGCCGCGATTGCCGCGATCTTTCGGAGTGGCCGGAGCGTTGGATGGGCGAGGAAAAGGATCTTCCTCCCGGCCGAAAACTTGTGGAATACTTCATGCCTTTCCTCCTTCACCTCGCCGGGTCCGGCCTGTCGAAAAGGACCATCCAAAACCATGTCGACAATCTGTGGCTGCTCGGCGGAGAGATCATCCGAGACGTGAATGAAAACCCTTCTCTGAGAAAGGTGGCGGCTGAAGAACTCGTCCGCGCTGTAGTCCACAAGGACGGCGGGCCGCTGATCCATAACGGCTGGGAAGACGAGCAGCGCACCTTCGACTCCACGTGCCGGAAGTTCTACCGTTTCCTCACTCAACCCCACCCCTGAGCCAGCCAGCTACCCACAGATTCCCCGGACGAGCCATTTTCTTTTTGGCCAGGTCAGCAGGACGTATCAGGGCACGGCTTCAGAGGGTGCCGCAGACCACAGACTTCACGGGGCTTTAGCCCCTGGGTGGCCGAGTACCGGCAGGGGCTAAAGCCCAGTAGAGGCCGCGTGTCCGGCCGGGGACATGGTTGACACTTTAGACCGGCGACATCGTTTACAACCTATGAGACCCGGAAGTCTGGTGCAGCGAAGCGGAGGGAGGTTCCATCTGCCCCCTTTCCCTTATCTCAGTTGATTTTTGTCGGAAGGGGAGCGGACTGTCAAGGGCGCGCCGGTTTTTGGCGCGGCGGAGCGAACCCTTGACAGTCCGCTCCCCTTCCGCATAATGGAGGGACAGGGAAAGGGGGCAGGACCCGAAGTCATCGGGGTTGTGCTTTACGCTTTCGCTTGGGTTCCGCACCCGCGTCGGCCACGAAGTAGCTTTCCTTTTCATCCAACCAGCCCAACAGCAGGGGTCCGTAGTAGACCTCGCACAAGTCTCCTGCGACCGGCACTAGCCCGACATAGTCGCAGCCCATCACTTTGCTGATAAAGGCCTCGCGACTCCTCCAGTTCACCAGGCCGCTGGGGTGGACCTTGCACAGGTAGCTGTTGGCGGGATATTCCGGTTGCGGCAGGCGCGCCGGATACGGCCGCGTCGAAACCACGTACAAAGAGGCCGGCGTCTGATACCCCAGCGCTTCGTGCGGTCGCTGTGGGTTGTATTCGGTTTGAAAACGGATAAACGATTCTTGTTGCCGCCGCAGGTTCCGTGCGGGCGGCGTGGCCGTCTCTTGCTTGAGGGTTTGGTGCATCCTCTCGTGCCGGCCGTTTTGCTCCGGACACCCCGGCTCAATGCGCTCGTGTCGGATCCCCAGGCGCAGCCACCACATGCCCAGCCGACTCAGCCCGGCGGGCGCTGGCCCCACAAACGGCGGCCCGTTGTCCGTGCGGATCGCCTCCGGCAATCCACATTCCCGAAATACCGCCTCGAAGATTCCCCGCACGTGTACCCCGTCTGCCTTTTCCACGGCTCGGCAGCGCAACAAATACCGGCTGTACGCGTCGCTGATCGTCAAGGGGTCGCAACGCTCGCCGTTGCCGCAATGAAACCACCCCTTGAAGTCCGCGCACCACACCTGGTTGGGCCCGGCCGCGTGGGCCAACGGTTCGCTGTAGCGCGGGGTCCGCCGCCGCAGGCGGCGCCCCTGCACTAACCCTTCCCGCTGCAGCAACTCCCCGATGCTGCTGTTCGCCGGCCAACGGCTACTCGGATGGTGCTTCTCCAGATACACGCGCAGTTTCCGGGGACCCCAGCGGGGATGCTGCTGCCGCAGTGCGATCACCTGATCCGCCAGCTCCCCACTGATCGCCTGCGGCGAATTGTGCGGAGCGCGGCTCAATTCCTCCAGACCGGCCACCCCTTGGGCTTCAAATCGCTGGACCCACTTGTACCCCGTTGGTCGAGAAATCCCGTACTTTCGGCACAACTCGGCAAGGCCGTCTTGCTCGCGTTGCCACTCTTCGATAAACGCTCTTCGCTGCTCCAAGGCTGTCCTCGCATTCCAGGGCATCCGGCTACCTCCCGTAAACCCCAGCTTCGAACAACCTTTCACCAGCCCAAAACGTGTAAATGATGTCGCCGGTCTAAAGTGTAAACGATGTCGCCGGTCCGGACCCGCGCTTACGGCACGGCTCAAGCCGTGCCCTGATACAACCACGTCCCCGGCCGGTCAACACGGTCGAGCGACCCGGCGATCCCTCGGAACAGCGCGGATACCCTTGCGTCCGACAATCCGCGTTCATTCCTGCTAGCGGATGTAAGTGTTCTTCGGCAACCTGCTATACGGGCAGCACCTCGACGGGCGTCTCTGCTCCCGTCTCGATGCAGACCGGGTTGCGCAGCGGGCGGCCGAAATGCTCGAAGGCGACCACCATGACATCGCCATGGCGCAGGCGGATACCGGCGCCGAAGCTGAAGGCGACGGCGCCGAAGAAATGCGCGTGCACGTCTCCTGGGCGGCGGTGGGCGTCGTACTTGAAATGATGATGCTCCAGGTTGGCGAGCGAGTGCGACATGTTGGCTTCGCCGCTCGCAATCGCCTGCGACCAGAGCGGCCGGCCGTCGCGCTCCACGGCCACCGTGCCGGCCACGGCGCTGAAATCGGGATCGAGAACCAGCTCGGGGCCGATGGAGCAGGTGCGCAGCTTGGAGTGCGCCAGGTAGAGATAATTCTGCTTTTCCAGCACGTGATCGGAGAATTCGTTGGCTATAGCCATGCCCACGCGCCGCGGGCGGCCGGCGGAATCGACGACGTACAGGCCGGCGATTTCCGGCTCCTCGCCGCCGTCGCAGGCGAACGGCGGAGCCACCAGCGGCTCGCCATGCGCGCGCAGTATGGTGCCGTTGCCCTTAAAAAACCATTCCGGCGACACGCCGATCCGGCCCGGCTCGGGCCGCCCGCCCTCTAATCCCGCCAGATACATGCGCATGCTGTCGCTGATTTCCGTGGGTTTCTGGTGCATGGCCTGACGGTTATCGGCGCTGGCTTTGTGGGTGAGACCGGTTCCGGTGACCAGACATCGCGCCGGTTCGGGATGGGTCAGCGGCGCGAGCAGGCGCCATTCGGACGCGAGGCGGTAGATGGGATCGTAGTCGAGCGTTTCGGCTGAGAGGCAGGCGGCGGCAAGGTCGCGCAGCGGTACGGGGCGGTCGAGCGCCATTTCGACCAGGCCGTAAACCGAGTGGCACCGGTGGAGCAAACGGAGGCGGTCGTCTTCGACGGCGGCGACGCGGGTTTCGCCATGGGGAGCGCGGAGCTGAACCAGTCGCACCGGCACATTATAACCGGGGGCATGTGGGGCAGGCGGTTTCCCCTGCCGCCTCCACATACCGCGGCCGAGCCGTTGGCAGGCGAAACCGCCTGCCCCACTTCGGCGCGCCATGTTGTACACTGGCGCGCGGGAGGAATCGATGGCATTGCGGAATGGGCGCATGGGCAGGCGGGATTTCGTGCGGGTGGCGGCGTGGGCGGGCGCGGCCGGCGGCGTGAGCGGCCGCGGTTGGGCGGCGAAAGGCGGCATGTACCTCTCGCTGAACGGCTCGCTGACCGGCGGGAAAGTCGAGTGGCCGGAATTCGCGCGGCTGGCGGCGCGGGTGGGCTATGGCGGCGTGGACGTGAACCTGGGCGCGGCCATGAAGGCAGGGCTGCCGGCGACGAAGGCGCTGTTTACGGAGATCAAAATCAAGGCGTCCAACGCGGGGCTGCCGGTGAACTACACGCGCGACGAAGAGACGTTCAAACACGGGTTGGCGGGACTGGACGAAGCCGCGCAATTCGCGGCGGCCATCGGGTGCACGCGGATGCTGGGAATTCTGCCGCCGGCCAGCCAGACGCCGAAAGCGGAATTGCGGCCGATGCTGAAGGACCGGCTGGCTGCGGTGTCGGAAGTGCTGCTGAAATCGAAGGTGCGGGTGGGCCTGGAATTTTTGGGACCGCTGCATTTCCGCACGGCGCAGCCGCACGAATTCATCTGGCGCATGGACGAGGCGCTGGCATTCGCCAAAGAGTGCGGGCCGAATATCGGGCTGCTGCTGGACGTGTGGCACTGGTACCACGCGGGCGCGACCACGGGCGACATCCTGGCGGCCGGCAAGGCGCGCATCGTGCACGTGCATCTTTCCGATTGCCCGAAGATGCCGCCTGAGCAGGTGCGCGACAACCAGCGCGTGCTGCCCGGCGAAGGCGCGATCGACCTGATCGGGTTCTTCCAGGCGCTCAAGAAAATCGGGTACCAGGGTGGCGTCAGCCCGGAGCCGATCGGGCGCATTCCGAAAGATATGTCCGCCGAAGAAGGCGCGCGCCTGGGATTGACCACGGGGCTGGCGATCATGCGGAAGGCGGGGGTGGCGTGACGGGAGCGGCCGGCGAACAGCGCGCGCCGGCGGCGTGCCGGGTGGGCGTATTCGGGATCGGGCTGGCGGCGTATTGGCCGCAGTTTCCGGGGCTGCGCGAGCGGCTGGCGGGGTATCAGCGCGCCATCGAAGAGCGGCTGGGAGCGGGCGGGTCAGCCGTGGTGTCCGCGGGCCTGGTGGACACGCCGCAAGCGGCAGCGGCAGCGGGGCAGCGGTTCGCGGAAGCGGGGTTGGACCTGCTGGTGTGTTACGTGGGCACGTATGCCACCTCTTCCCAGGTGCTGCCGGTGGTGCAGCGGGCGAAGTTGCCGGTGCTGGTGCTGAATTTGCAGCCGAGCGCGGCGCTCGACTACGCCAACACCGGAACGGGCGAGTGGCTGGCGAACTGCTCCGTCTGCTGCGTTCCGGAGATCGCCAACGCGTTCTGCCGCGCGCGCGTGCGCTTCCGGGTGGTGACGGGCAGGCTGTTCGACGATCCGGTTGCGGAACGGGAAATCCAGGAATGGCTGCAGGCGGCCGGCGTGGCGCGGGCGCTGCGCCGCAGCCGCGTAGGATTCCTGGGCCACACGTATCCGGGGATGCTCGACATGTACTCGGATTTCACCATGGTGACGGGGGAGACGGGCGCGCACATCGAGGTGCTGGAGATGTGCGACCTGGCTAAGTGCGTGGAGGCGGCGGGCGAGGCGGAGGTGGAGCGCAAGATCGAAGAGGCGCGGGCGGTTTTCGTTTTCGAAGACGCGCCGGAAGAAGACGTGCGATGGGCGGCGCGCGTGGCAGCGGGGCTGGACCGGCTGACCGCCGAATTTGCGCTGGACGGGCTGACCTATTACTACCGCGGCATGGACGGCAACCATTACGAACGCCTCGCAGCCGGGCTGATTCTGGGCAACTCGCTGCTGACGGCGCGCGGCATTCCGGCGGCCGGCGAGGGCGACCTGAAAACCTGCCTGGCCATGCTGATTCTGGACCGCTTCGGCGCGGGCGGGTCGTACACGGAATTTTACGCCATGGATTTCGTGGAGCAGTTCGTGCTGATGGGGCACGACGGACCGGGGCACCTGGCGATTTCCGACAGCCGGCCGGTGCTACGCGGGCTGGGGCTGTACCACGGGAAGCGCGGGTGCGGGGTTTCGGTGGAGTTCAAAGTGAAGACCGGGCCCGTGACGCTGGTGGGGATCACGCAGACGGCGGAGGGGCGGCTGAAGATGATCGCGGCGGAGGGCGAATCGATTGCGGGTCCGATTCTGAAGATCGGCAACACCAATTCGCGGCTGCGCTTTCCTTTGGGGCCGCGGGAATTCGTCAACCGGTGGTGCCAGGAAGGCCCGACCCATCACTGCGCGCTGGGAGTGGGGCACGTGGCGGGGCTGGTGCGGAAGTTGGGGGAGTTGATGGAGATTCCGGTGGTGGAGGTGGGTGGGAAGTGAGCGTGGAGCGAGCTTTCAGCTTGCCGTGCCGGCATACGCTCCGGCATATTCGCGTGCGCCGGAATGCCGGCTCGAAAGCCGGCATGGCCGCCTGGAAAGGCGGCTCTACGGGTGGATGCGAGCGGTCGCTAACCGGCGGGAATTGGCGATCACCGAGAGGCTGGAGAGCACCATGGCGGCGGCGGCGAGGATCGGGTTGAGCACGCCCGCCACGGCCAGCGTGATTCCGAGCGCGTTGTAGCCGAAGGCCCAGAACAGATTCTGGCGGACGATGCGGAAGGTGCGGCGGGCGAGGTCGAGCATTTCGACCACCGCGCCGAGGCCGTTCCCCATGAGCACCAGCGGGGCGGCCTGCATGGCGATATCGGCGCCGGAGCCGAGGGCGATGCCGAGATCGGCCTGGGCCAGGCTGGGCGCGTCGTTGACGCCATCGCCGATCATGGCCACCGCGCGCCCGCGCTGCTTGCAGGCGCGAATGTGCGCGATCTTCTGCTCGGGGCGTGGCTTCCGCGATCCACTCGTCGGCGCCGATGGCGGCGGCGGCGCGGGCGGTGGCGGAGCGCGGCATCGCCCGAGAGCAGCACCGTGCGGATGCCGCGCGCGCGCAGGGCCGCGCACAGGCCGGCGGCTTCCGGGCGGATGCGGTCGCCGAAGAGCAGCGCGCCGCGGATAGCGCCGTCCCAGCCGAAGTAAACGACGGTGCCGTCGAGCTCGGGGAGATTGTCCGGGCGGGCTGGCGGCATACGCTCTCCAGTAGCTGGCGGTTGCCCAGGAAATAGCGCGTGTCTCCCACCACGCCGCTGATTCCCTGCCCGGTGTGGATGGCGATGTCGCGGCGCCGCCAGGCCGCCGGCGCGGTCCGCCAGCGCTTTGCCGATGGGGTGCTCGGAGCAGGCTTCCACCGCGGCCAGCTCGGCCATGCGGCTGGTGTCGCCGGCGGCTTCGAGCAGTGTGAACTCGCCGGCGGTGGCGGTGCCGGTCTTGTCGAGCACCACCACGTCCACCTCGCGGATGGTCTCGAGCACGCGCGTATCGCTCACCAGGATGCCGCGGCGCGGCGGCGGCGGCCACGGCGGCGGTGAGCGCCAGCGGGGTGGCGATGCCGAGCGCGCAGGGGCAGGCGATCACCAGCACGGCGATGGCGTGCATCAGCGCTTCGGCGGGGTCGGCCGGTGCGCGCACAGCCATCCGGCGAAGGTGAGCGACGACAAGCGCCAGCACGCCGGGAATGAAGAGGCGGGCGGCGCGGTCCACCGAGCGCTCGACGTGCGTGCGGTTGGCCGCCGCCTGCTCCACCGTGCGGACGATGCTGCGCCAGCGTGCTGTCGGCGCCGACGCGCGTGGCGCGGATCTCCAGCACGCCGCCGGTGTTCATGCTGCCGCAGACCACGGCGTCGCCGGGCGCTTTGGGACGCGGCGCGGATTCGCCGGTGAGCACCGATTCGTCGGCGTGCGAGCGGCCCTCCACCACCATGCCATCGGCGGGGATGCGCTCGCCGGATTTCACGCGAAAGACCGCGCCGGGCTGCAGCGCTTCCAGGGAGACGAAGCGCTCGCGGCCCTCCACCAGCAGGCGCGCCTTGTTGGGCATCAGGCGGTAGAGCAGGGTGACGGCGCGGGCGGTCTTCTCCTTGGCGCCGCGCTCGATGGTCTTGCCGGCCAGCACCAGCGTGACGATGGCGCAGGCGGTATCGAAGTAGACGTGGTTGCCGCCGGCGAAGGCCATGGCGACGCTGTAGCCGTAGGCCGTCAGGATGCCCATGGCGAGCAGCGATTCCATGCGCAGGACGCGCTGCGCGCAGGCCGGTCCAGCCGATGCGCAGGATGGGCGCGGCGCAGTAGAAGACCGCGGGCGTGGCCAGCGCCATCAGGACGAACGGAATGTAGCGGCCGAAGCTGGCGGTGATCGTGCTCGAAGTAGCTGGCGTAGACCACCAGGCTGAACATCATCACGTTCATCCACAGGAACGCGGCGATGCCCGTGCGCAGCAGCAGGTCTTTGCGCTCGGCGTCGGAGCGCGTGCTGCGGCCGGTGTATTCGGCGGCGCGGTAGCCGAGCGAGGCGACGCGCTCGGCGATGCGGCCGGGCGGCAGGTATTGCGGGCAGTAGCGGACCTTGAGCAGGTCGGAGGCGAAGAGCACTTCGGCCGAGACGCACGCCGCGCAGGCGCGGTGAGGGCGTGCTCGATCAGCCAGCCGCAGGAGGTGCACCACATGCCGGAGATGTGGAAGACGGCTTCGCGGGTTTCGGCGCCGGCGGGGATGCGGCGCCGGCTCCGCGGCGGCGCGGGGTTGGAGATCAGGCCCAGCGCAGGCTCTGCTGGAAGAGTTCGGTGTCGCGGAAGTTCTGGCCGGAGGCGAGCACGCCGCTCTCGAGGAGGATGGCGTAGACGTTGTCGCAGCCCGCGCAGCAGAAGGCCGACGATCCGGAATCGAGTCCGCAGAGCGTGCAGGTCATGACAGGCGGCGTGCAGCCGAGTGCGGGCCCTGCCCCACCTCGATCATCTGCGGGTTGGCCTTCTTGGTTTCGACGTAGGCGTAAGATCAGGATGCCGATGAAGACCACGGAGACGAAAACCAGAAACGGAATCAGGGCGGGAACGGGCTTTTTCATTTCTCTCTCCGGGGCGAGAAAGGTCATGGGAATGGTGTCGGCGGATCTGGCCGGACGCGGTGGCGACGATGCTGAAATGCGTGACCATTTCGCGGCGGCTGCCGGCGGGCGACGGAAATTTCGAATTGGCCCTGCGCGGGATTCGCCGGGTTCGACCGGCACCGGATTGGCTGCGACCGAGAGCGTCGCGCCGGGCAGTTGCGGATGGAGAATGCGACCGCGGCCGGGCTTGCTGCCGCGGTTGGCGATGGTGTAGCGGAAGCTGGTTGTAGATGCGGCCGTCGGCGCCCAGGCGGTAGAGCGTGGCGCGGTCGGGCTGAATGTGCACCAGCACGGCGCGGCGCATGGCCAGCGCCACGGTCAGGCCGCAGGCGTAGAACAGCCAGCACCAGCAGCACGATGATGCGCTTGGCGTCCCACGGCTGGCGCTGCTGGGAGGCGAGCGGCCCTTTCTCGCCCCAGGCGTAGTGGATCAGGCCGGGCTTGTTCAGCCGCGCCAGGATCTCGTCGCAGGCGTCGATGCACTCGGCGCAGTGGATGCACTCGATCTGGAAGGGCGACTGGCGGATGTCGATGCCCATGGGGCAGACGCGCACGCACTTCTTGCACTCGATGCACTCGTGCGTCTCGTCGCGATAGTGCACCAGCAGCGTGTTCCCGTCGCCGAGCATGCCCTGCAGATATCCGTAGGGGCAGACGGTGGTGCAGAAGCGCAGGCGCAGCAGGGTGAAATCGAGGAAGGTCGACCAGCGGTGACGGCCGCGCCGGAGATGCCGCCGGCGGTGCGGATATCGAAGCGAGAGCAGGCGGCGGAACAGATCGCGCGGCTCGACGAAATAGGAGATGAAGATGAAGGCCAGCAAGACGGAGGCGACGCCGACAGCGGCATAGAAGAGCGCGCGGCGCAGCCACAGTCGCGCGCGCCGGGCTTCCAGGCGATGAAGCGTTTGGTGACCCAGCGGCGCAGGCGCGATTCGCAGGGCCATGGAGGCTTCGCTGAAGATCATCTGCGGGCAGAGATAGCCGCAGTAGACGCGGCCGTAGAAGACCGAGGAGACCACCACCAGGAACATCAGGAACATCAGGCTGAAGAAGACGATGGCGAATTCGTTGATCCACAGCTCGTAGCCGGCGAAGTAGAAGCGCTGGCGGGGGATGTCGAAGCGGACCACGTTGAAGAACGGCAGCGCCAGGAAGATGCAGGAAGCAGAACAGGTGGATGCGCTTGCGCAGGCGATGCCATGCGGGCAGCGCTGCCGAGCGTTAGCCATGGCAGATGAGGGCGCCGCACAGCCCGCGCCACAGCAGGACCGCGCCGGCGACGGCCATCACGGAAGCGGCCGCCAGGCGGTTGCTCCAGCGGCCCAGGCGCAGGCCGGCCAGCGAGGAGACGCATGCCCACGGCGCAGCAGCGCCACGGCCGTGCCCAGTCCGAACGCCAGCATGGTGAGCGCGCCGGCGAGCGGCGCCGGCCGATTCCAGGCCTTCAACAGCGCCGCGTAGATCAGGCCGCACGGCAGAAATCCGAGCATCAGGCCGAGGCCGAATTTTCCCGCGGCGGCGAGCAGCAAGCGGCCCGACGGCGCGCGAGAAGCGCGCCGGCGATGCCGCGCTTTGCGGATGCTGACCAGGCCGCTCGACGGGCAGCAGGCCGATCATCAGACGCCGGCCACGATCATGGCCGCGCCGGCGACAATGCGCGCGCCGGAGGCCAGGCCCGCCATGCGGCCGAGCACGCCGAGGCCGCCGCCCGCCGCGCCCGCCAGCGCGCCCAGGAACATGTAGGTGAGGATGCGGCCGGCGTTATAGGAGAGATGCGCGCGCCAGCCGCGCCGCGCTTGCGCAGCGGCAGGCTATAGGACAGCACGATGGGCCCGCACATCTGCAGGCAATGCAGGCTGCTCACCAGGCCGAGCGCGAAGACGCAGGCTGAACTCGCAGCAGGGCGTCATGCGTAGGCCACCTTGGGATTGCGCGTCGGCACGCGTCACGCATTCGCGGTAGAAATCGAACTGCTTCATCGGGATGGCATGCGTGGGGCAGCGCGAGGCGCACATGGCGCAGCGGATGCAGGTGGTTTCGTCCTTCATCATCACCGCGCCCAACTGGTCCAGCTCTTCCGGCGGCAGCTGGCGGATGTCGCCGAACTCCTCGACGGCCTTGTCCATCCACTCCTCGTCTTCGATCAGCTTGCTCAGCCCGACCAGGCGGATCAGGTTCTCCGGGCACACGTCCACGCAGCCGTTGCAGGCCACGCAGTTGGAGGTATCGAAGACCGTGTTGACGTTGCAGCGCAGGCAGCGCGAGGCCTGGCGGCGCGCTTCGGCTTCGGCGATAGCTGCGCTCGACGATCTCGAGCGACGCCGCGCGGCGGTCGCTTTCGAGCACCGGCGGATTCTCGCGCGCGATCACGTTCCAGCCGTCCGCCATGGTGTAGGCGGCGGGCATCCACTGCTTGCGCACCACCACGTCGGTGCGGCGTGCCGCGCAGGAAATCGTGCATGGAGCGCGCGGCGATCTGCGCCGAGGCGATGGCGTCGATGAACAGGCGCGGGCCGTGCGCGATATCGCCGCAGGCGAAGACATCGGGCGCGGTGGTCTGGTAGGTCTCGCGATTCACCTTGATGAGGCCGCGCTCGCTCTCGACGCCGTCGGCCGGATCGAGGAACGAAAGGTCGGAGGTCTGGCCGATGGCGAAGATCACGCTGTCGGCCGGGATGTCCTCGACGTGGCTTTCGTCGAACGTGGGATTGAAGCGGCCGCTGCGCGTCGAAGACCGCGGTGCAGCGCACCGTGCGCAGGGCCGTGACTTTGCCGTCTTCGTGCAGGATCTCGCGCGGCCCGCGCTGGTTGTGCAGGTGGATGCCTTCCTCGGCGCCTTCCATCACTTCGATCTCGTCGGCGGGCATCTCCTCGCGGCTTTCCAGGCAGACCACGTGGACTTCCTTGTCGGCGCTCAGGCGCAGCGCCGAACGGGCCACGTCGTAGGCCATGTGCTCGTCGTGCGGGCCGCACGGCGGAGCGCGCCACGTCGTAGGCCACGTTGCCGCCGCCGATCACCACGACGCGCTTGCCCAGCGGCAGCGGCGTGCCGGCGTTGAAGGCGCGCAGGAAGTCCATGCCGTCGATGACGCCTTCGGCGTCGCGCGCCGGGCAGCGGCAGCTTGCGGCCCTTGGGCAGGCCGATGCCCAGGAAGATGGCCTTGTAGCCGTCGCGCGCGCAGGCTGGCGATGGTGAAATCGCGGCCCAGCCGCATGTTGCACTTCAGCTCCACGCCCAGCGAGAGAATGGCGTCGATCTCGTGCCGCACCAGCTCGCGCGGCAGGCGGAAGACCGGGCACGCCGACGGTGAGCATGCCGCCCGGCTCGGCATCGGCTTCGAACACCGTGACCTTGTAGCCGATCTTGCACCAGGTCGTGCGCCACGGTGAGGCCGGAAACGCCCGCGCCGACCACCGCGACGCGCTCGTAATCGCCGCGGTTGGGCGGCAGCATGCGCGTCGTTGTTGGCCTCGCGGTGCAGGGCGTAATCGCCGGTTTCCGGGCCGAACTGATCGGTGACGAAGCGCTTGAGCGGGCGGATGGCGACCGGCGCATCCACGTCGCCGCGGCGGCAGTTGGCTTCGCAGGGCGCGCCGCAGACCCGCCCGCAAATGGAAGCGAACGGATTGGTGCGCGCGCGCGATGCGGTAGGCCGTCTCGTAGCGGCCCTCGGCGATGGCGGTCACGTAGCCGCAGGCGTCGGTATGCACCGGGCAGGCGTGCCGGCACTTGACCATCTCGATCCAGTAGTCGGTGGCGTCCGGCACGCGAACCTCGTAGAAGCCGTTCTGCATCGGTCGTCCTCAATCGTGCGGACTTGCCGAACGAGAACGCCACCACGATGATGCCGAACACCACGATCAGCGCCGCGATGGCGTACATCAGGCCGGCCGAGGCCTCGGTGGCGGCGTTCATCGCGCGCACCAGCGGGCCGCGGTCGGGGTGGTTCACTTCGCCGTACATGTAGACGAGGAAATAGGTGAGCGCGCCGCCGGCGATCACGATGTAGGCCAGCTTCAGGAACCCGGGCACCTCGGTGCCCTCGCGCTCGGTGATCCAGCCGCCGGCGTACTCTTTCAGCTTGGGTTTGGCTTGCATGTCAATCTCCGGTGACATCGGCTTGACCGTGCCGCACGTTCCTTGGACGAGTGCTCCTCGTCGAACATCCGGTACTTGATCTCTTCGCCTTCCTTGCCCCAGTAGCCGTCTTTCCAGGACCGCACGCAGAAGAAGATCGCCACGCCCAGGCAGATGGTGAAGAAAGAAGTAGGCGAAGTAGATGCTCGGCCAGTGTAATCGTTCATTTCTCGTAATCCTTGTCCGGCCGCCAGTCCTTGGCGCGCCCCAGCGTCTGAATGTACGCCACCAGCGCGATGAATTCCTCGTCGTTATTGGCGATCCACGGGAACGGCGGCATCACCGAGCCGGGCACCAGGTCGCGCGGATTGCGGAAATGCGTGCGGTGCCACTGCGTGTCGTACTTGCCGCCGACGCGCGAAAGGTCCGGGCCGGTGCGCTTGGTGCCGAACATGTGCGGGCTGTCGTAGACGAATTCGTCCGGCGTCGAGATGGGCGAATCCACGCCGCGCCAGCCGCTGCGCTTGGTGTCGGCCACCAGCGTGCGCGTCTGCTGCGTGTGGCAATACCAGCAGCCTTCGCGCACGTAGATGGCGCGGCCCTTGCAGTTCCTGCGCGGTGTACGGCCGCAGCTTGCCGTAGGCCCTTCGGGACGTCGGGCCGCGACCCAGCTCTTGTCCACCAGCGGCGGGACGACGGTGGTGAGCAGGCCGCCGATGAAGAACAGCGCCAGCGCGGCGACCACCGCGAAGGTGGCGCTCTTATCCGCTCTTACTGAACATATTCCCTGCCTCCGCGATGACCGTCGCCATCATGTTGTACGCGAAACTGACGATGCCGCAGAAGATCAGGGAGCCGGAGAAGAAGCGCACCAGCCAGACGGGCTTGAGCGCCACCACCGTATCGATGAACGGAATGGCCGGGATTGTTCCACTGCCAGCCCTGCCAGAAGCCGCCCAGCCACAGGGTGACGAAGAAGCCCAGGCCGCCGATCATCATGAACCAGAAGCTCCAGTTGGCCAGCGCGTCGCTGTAGAGCTTGGTGTGCCACATGCGCGGCACGACGTAGTAAGTGCCGGCGATGGCGAAGAAGGAGAAGCAGCCCAGCAGCGCCATGTGCGCGTGGCCGGGAATCCAGTCGGTCTTGGAAACGATGGCGTTGACGCTGCGCAGGCTGTGCATGGGGCCCTGGAAGCAGGTGAGCAGGTAGAACACCACGCCCGACATCAGGAACTTCAGCGGCACGTTCTCGCGCAACTGGTGCCACTGCCCCTTCATGGTGGCGAAGAAGTTGTACACCACCGCCCACACCGGAATCAGCAGCATCACCGAGAAGGTGATGGCGATGGTCTGCAGCCACTGCGAAATGGGCCCGTGGAGCATGTGGTGCGCGCCGGTCCACACGTAGACGAACGCCAGCGACCAGAAGCCGATCATGGAGAGCCGGTGGCTGTACAGCGGCGTGTTCGGACGATTTCGGAATGAAGTAATACGCGACGCCAGGCCGATGGGCGTGAAGATCAGGCCCACGGCGTTGTGCACGTACATCCAGTTGAGGTTGGCCTGGTTGACGCCGGTGGTGAACTCCACCGCGAAATTGCCGGTGATGTAGACGAACGCCGTCCACAGGATGCGTGCCCATGATGTACCAGATGGAGACGTACATCTGCGCGTATTTGCGCGTGGCGATGGTGCCGAAGATGTTGATGCCGTACATCACCCAGGCGATCACCACCAGGACGTCGAGCGGCAGCGGCAGCTCGGCGTATTCGAAGCCCTGGTTGTAGCCGCCGAGCAGCGCGACCACCGCGCCCAGGATGATGACGTTCCAGAGCGCGGCCGTGGCGACGCCCAGCTTTTCGCTCCACAGCTTGACGCCGCACAGCCGCGGCACAATGTAGTAGCTGAGCCCCATGTCGCAGGCCAGCAGCCAGCCGAACAGCATGCCGTTGACGTGCAGCGGGCGCAGGCGGCCGTAGGAAAGATACGGCACCGTGCCCAGCAGCTCCGGCCAGCAGAATTTGGCCGCGATGGTCAGGGCGATGATCCCGACGATGAAGAAGTAACTGATCGAGCTGACCAGGAACCACTTGGCCGTGGTATCGGTATGGATCGCGGGCCGGCACGTGCGCCGCCCCGGCTGACTTGACTGCGCTACCTTCTGGCATGTTTCTCCCCATTGACAGCTAGCTGGCCGGCTGCGATCCTGACTCGGCTACCGGCTGATTTCTGGTTGACTGGTCAGGCTGCGAATGAAATTGATGATGTCGCCGACGTCCTTCTGCGTCAGACCGTAATCGATCCACGCCGGCATGGCGGTGCCCTGCACGCCGTAGAGAATCGATTCGAACAGCCGCCGGTCGCGGGACGCTCTCGACGAACTAGGTATTGCGCAGGTTGCGCGGATGCGGCAGGATGTCGAGCGAGTTCGGCCCCTTGCCGTCCGCCTTGCGGCCGTGGCAGCCGGTGCAGCGCTGCAGGAAGATCTGCTCGCCGCGGGCGACCGATTCGGCGCTCATGGCCACCGGATTCGTGTCCGGCAGGTTGCGCGGCTTGAGCGTCCGGCGCGGCTCCTTGGTGAAGGTCTGCGAGCACGTAGTCGAGACGTCCGCTCGACCTGCTCGTCCTTCAGCACTTTGCCCCACGGCGGCATGGAGGTGCCGGCAACGCCCTGCTCGATGGAGTCGACGAAGCGGTCGCGCGGCTTGGAGTTCATGAAGCGCGGCCTTGGTGAAATCGCGCGGCGAGGGGTCGAGATACCAGGCCACCTTGCCGTTGCCGTCGCCCTTTTCGCCGTGGCAGCGCTGCGCACAGCGCTTGGTACGTCTCCTGCCGCGCGGCCAGGCGGCGGCGGCGTCTTCAGGCTGGCCAGGTAGGCCGTGAGCCGCTGGAAATCGTCCTCCGGGAAGCGGAACGACGGCATGATGGAATCGGGCATCGCGCGAGCGCGGATTCTTGAAGTGATCGCCATCAGCCAGTCGCTCGTCGCGGATCAGGCCTTCGTAGCTGAGGTCGGGCGCGATGCCGCCATCGCGGTCGCTTCAGTTTGTGGCAGGCGGTGCAGGCGCGGTCGGCGAGCAGCTGCTCGCCGGCCTTTTCGCCCGCCGTGCCGGGCGGAATCACCACCGCGACATTGGCCACGTGCGCCTTGTAGCGGTCGAGCGAGGTTTCGGCGAAGTTCACGCCGCGGCGGCTCTTCAGGAAGATCACCAGCGCCTCCACGTCGGCGTCGTTCAGGTTGAACTTGGGCATGAACGACGTGGCCAGGTTGGCGCGCGGCTCGACGATCGATTCCCACAGGTAATCGACCTTGAACTTCTTGCCGGCCTCGGTCAGGTCCGGGCCCGAGCGTGCCTTCGCTCATGCCGTCGATCTTGTGGCAGCCGTAGCAGTTCATGGCGTAGAACAGCTTGCGGCCGCGGTTCACGTGCGGCGTGCCGGCGAAATTCTCCTCGGTGTGGCACTGGGCGCAGTTGGCCTCCATGTACTCCTTGCCCTTGAGGTGCGGCGCGAAATCCTTGCGCCAGTTGGCCTGCGTCACGTAGCCCAGCAGCGGGTCGGGCCAGAATTCGTCCTCGCCGTGGCTGTAGAATGGTCTCCAGGCCGCGGCCCTGGCCGTCGTGGCAGACGGTGCAGCCGAAATCGGTGAACTTGTGGCGGCGCTCCCAGTGGCCGTTGCGGAACACGTCGCCCATGGCCGCGGAATAGGGATGCGTCTTGAGCGGCTCGGCGTGGCCGCGCGAAGCGCGGATCGTCGGCGGCGATGTGGCAGGTGGTGCAGCGGTCCACGTGGGTATCGCCGAAACTGGTGACGATGATCTGCTCGATGCTCGGCGCGCGCGCTTCCAGTTCGGCGCGCTCGCGACGTTCTTGGCAGCGACTGCGCCTGCTCGAAGTAAGCGGTCTGATGCCGCTCCCAGCGGTGGAAGAACTGATCGTAGAAGACCACGCCGTGCACGATCAGAACCACGAAGCTCGCAATTGCCAGTGCCAGTCGCATACGGATCGGTCCTCTCAGAATGGGGAAACGAAAGTCCAGTTCGGCCCGCGGAAGAACGTGCCGATCGATGATGAAGATGATGTTGAGCATCACCAGCGTGAGGAAGATGGTGTTGGCCAGCAGCCGCTCCTTGGCGAACCAGCGGCCCACGCCCTGCGGGTTGCGGTCGATATAGGGCGCCAGCAACAGCAGCGCCACCATCAGGCCCGGGATGCCGACGCCGCCCCAGAACGCCGAGTAGCTCACCATCTCCTGCAGGCCCAGGAAGTACCAGGGCGCTTTGGCCGGATTGGGCGGATGCATCACGTTGACCGGCTGTTCGAGCGGCGCGTTGAACAGCAGCGAGACCACCAGGATCACCGAGACCGTCAGCACGAAGACGAACAGCTCGGCCATCAGCAGGTTCGGCCAGCTGTAGACCGAATCGTCCGGCACGTTGCCGACCTTGGTGAACGGTCCGCGCACGAAGCCCTGCAGGCCGTAGACTTTCTTGCTTCAGCGGCTCCAGGCGCATCGGTGACGGACGTCGCCAGGTCTTGCCTTCCGGCCGCGACAGGCCGCCATCCTTGCGAATGCGCCAGAAGTGGATCGCGACCAGCAGCGTCAGCATCGCCGGCAGCACCGCCACGTGCAGCACGTAGAAGCGCAGCAGCGCTTCCTGCCCCACGGTGGTATCGCCCAGCAGCACGAACTTGAATCTGCTTGCCGATGAGCGGCGCGTAGCCGGCGATCGACGTGCCCACCGTGATCGCCCAGAAGGCCAGTTGGTCCCACGGCAGCAGGTAGCCGGTGAAGCTCAGGAACAGCGTCACCAGCAGCAGCACCACGCCGATCACCCAGTTGAACTCGCGCGGCTTCTTGTAGGCGCCGGTGAGGAACACGCGGCACATGTGCAGGAAGACCATGGCCACCATGCCGTGCGCCGACCAGCGGTGCATGTTGCGCAGGAAGATGCCGAAGGCCACCGTGCCGCGCAGGTCCAGCATGCGGTCGTAGGCCTGGGTGGTGGAGGGCACGTAGTAGAACATCAGCAGGATGCCGGTGACCACCAGGATCAGGAACAGGAACAGCGAGATCAGCCCCAGGCCCAGCGTGTAGACCGGCCGCAGCGTGTTGCGGTTGACCTTGACCGGGTGGATGTGCAGGAAGAAATTGGTGAAGCTCGTCGACGCGCGCTCCAGGTCCGTGGAGGGCAGCGGGATTCCGGAAGATGGAACTCCAGACGTTGGATGGGCAGTTCCCGGAGGGCGCTCCACACGCCGCGGTTCTTTGGTGGCGGTGCTCATACGGTTGAAATAAGTCCCGGGATCGACCTGTGCGTTCTTATCGACTTCGAGTTCGCCATTGGGCGCCAGGCGTCACCTTGAACCAGGGCAGCGGCTTGGGCGCCGGACCGCCGGTGACGGTGCCGTCCTGGTCGTAGCGCGAGCCGTGGCAGGGGCAGGCGAAACCCGTGTCGGAGATCGCCACGATGCAGCCCAGGTGCGTGCAGGTGGTGGAGATGGCGGCGAGTTTGTTGCCCTCGCGCACGATGCAGATGCGCTCGGCTTCGCGCGCGATGCGCGTGCCCGGCGGGAAATCGTCCGGCTTGCCGATCTGGAACAGCGCCGGCTGGCCGTAGGTGACCCGCGGCTTGAAGAAGATGAGGTTGGAAAGCGCGGCCAGCACGGCCGAGGCGAACAGCCCCACGCTGGAAAGCCAGGCGAGCAGCCGCCGGCGCGGCAAGCGCCGGGATCGGCGTCCGGCCGGCTAACTTGATTTCTTACCGGGATCGGCATGATCTGTTTCTCCGTCCACACGGCGTGACCGTGTGTCTGAATTCTTGAACGGCGCCGGTCCGCTGGAGGCGGCCTGCCGCCCTGCCAAGGGCTCCTTGGGAGAATCCACCAATTCCTCCAAATCGCTCCAGAAGACCTGGTACTTGGTGTCTTCGATGTTGCGGAAATAGTCCTTCTTTACGGCATAGATGAAGATGCAGACCGCAGCCAGGCCCATGGCAAGACTGGCTCCCACCGCTACCCATGTGAGTTCCATCGATTTCCGCTCGGAACAATTAGAGGACTTTTGTCCTCTTCGGATAAAGCATCCCGACCAAAGCACTCCAAGTTCCACAATCAAAAGGCCTGATTATCGAATGATTGGGGAGCGGTCGCTGGGGCAAAAGCGGAAAACGACGCACCAATGTGGGTGAAAATGCGAAGTCAGAGGGGGAAGCCGAAGGCGAGTCAGTGGGGACAGGATGCTGAAAAATACAACAGTGGACGGGCTCCGGAGGGGGCCTTGCACGCAGCCCGGCATGGGCGACTTCGCGGCCAGGTGATTTCCGGTTAGGGAGTTTTCATCCGCGAGATGCTTCTCACCCTGGGCCGCCGCGAGTTATCATCCAGCGGGGTCATGTCAATGCGAACGATGCTGGTGTTCCTTGCGATTGCGGTGGGCGCAGCAACGGAGCAGACTAGGGTTCCGGCAGAGGTGAACCCTGCCGAAGTGCTTAGCCATGATTCCGACGAGATCGTTATCAAGCGCGGCGAAAGGATCTGGCGGGTGGACCTGTCGCGGTTGATTAGGAACAATGATTGCGCATGGCACCACCCCGAAACCGAGCGCGTCTGTACTGGTCGCGCATCGGCACCCTGCCCAGAATGCCCTCGTCGTTCTAGCATCATCGGATGGGACGTGCGCCACAACAGGCTCTATTTCGGGGTCAGCACAGGCTCCTCGCACAACAACTCATGGACAGTTTTCAGCTACAGCCTGGGTACGCGCCGTGTCGCCCGGTTCACGAATACGTGGGCTGCACGTCTCGGGAGCGGCACCGTCTCCCGATCTGGCCGGTACCTGGCGTACGTGAATTCTTACCACGGCGGCATGTGCTCCAATTCGTCATCGATCGAGATTGTAGACCTTTGGGAACACCGCGTGGCAAGGCCGAAACTCGCGTCCACCAGTGACAAGGACATCACGCAAATAGATGCGCTGCGGTGGACTTCGGCTTCGTCACTCGGGTACGAGGTACGGGTTCAGGTAGAGTGCGGCCCGGACAAATTCACCGAGCGCCAAGTCCGGGGCGCAGTAGAGGTGGCAACCTTGGCGTTTCAGTAGTCTGACACCCGATCGCGACGTGCATTGCGGCCTAACCCCGGTGAGGCGCAGTGTGGGAAGGCCGCCAGGGCGCCTATTGTCCCGCCCTTCCCCGCCCGCGCCCAGCCGGCGGCGCGGCGGATTTGCCGGCGTCCAGATGGTCCCAGTTGAGGATGGCGTTGAAGCCGAGGAAGTAGGTGCCCTGCGTCTGCCAGCGCCAGAACGGGCGCAGCGCGAACATCACGATGTGGCCTTTGCCGAGCGGCACGTCGACCGCCGCGGCGCGGTTGGCGAGGGCCTCGCCGCCGGCCAGCGTGCCGGAGAGCAGCATGTCGTTGGCGTTGGCGGGAACTGCATGACGACGCGGGGGCGATCCTCGCTTGCGGCGGCAGCGGCCACGGCCGCCGGCACCACCGCGTCCGCCGCGTCCGCCACGTCCACCGGCCGCGGGCTGCTCCGGAGCGGGAGCATCGGTGGGATCGAGCGGCGAGACGTGGATCGGCACGGCGCATGGGAGTGACGTTCTGCCCCGCCCCGCCATTAATCGGGCCGGTGGGCGCGGCACCGCGTCCACCGCCGCCACCGAAGCCGAAGCCTCCGCCGAAGCCGCCGCCGCCAGCGGCCGCGTTGAACACCGGGTCCTGGTTGAAGTAGACCGGCAGATCCTTGCCGTCGTAGCCGTAGGCGATGGGGCTCTTGAGGTCGGCGATAGCGGCCGCGCAGAATGGAGCCGCGCGCGAACAGGTTGCTGCGGGATGCTCCACGGTGACGCCGCCGCCGAGATCGTATTCCGCCATCAGCGACGCGGTCGAACCTTCGGTGATCAGCGTGCCGCCTTCCTCGCACGAACTTGGCCAGTTCCTGCAGGCCTTCCAAGCCCATGCCGCCGCGGATATCGTCGCTTTCGTCGATGCCGCCCAGGTTGGGCGTGAGCTCGGTCTTCTTGTACGGAATCGGGCGGGTCGCCGGTCTTGGGATCCCGGCGAGCATGCGACTGCGACGTGCCGCCCACGTGCGGGAAGATGATCACGTCGTACTTGGCGCGCAGGTTGCCGTCGCGCAGTTTCTGATCGGCGAAGTAGGTGTAGGGGATGCCGTAATAATCGAGCGCGGCGCGCACCCAGCCTTCATCCTGCGTGCGCGACCAGGAATGCACGTAGCCGATGCGCGGCAGCGTCATCTCGTGCGTCTTCACGGCCGGCGCGGCGGAGACGGCCCAGGCGGAGAGGCCGAGATCGCGGAGCATGCGGCTCCAGGCGGGCGCGGTCGGCATTGGGAATGATGAACGCGCCGGCGCGGAAGTTTGCGGCCGTCGAGCTCGAAATCGTCTTCGGCGGCGAGCATGCTGACGTCCTGATTCTTGAAGCGGAACGCCATCAGCTTGTTGTCGGTGGTGTGCTCGACCACCAGCGTCGAGCCGCTGCCTTCCATGCCGCCGGGCGCCTTGGCATCGGCGGTGAGCAGGGTCATGGGCTGATCGAGGATCGCTTTGTCGGTGCACCGGCGGACAGCTTCACGTCGCGCATGTACTGCATGGTCCAGCCGGTATCGTCGTAGGGGCGCGGATTGGCCGGCGGATAGTTCTGCACGCTGAAGTACATGTCGGCCAGGGTGCGGTAGGGCTGGTCGGCGCGGACGATGTAGTCGCCCGCGGCAACATCGACGTTGCCGGCTTTGAAAGCCGGCGTTGGCGCGATGGACTTCCACGCCCTGGCGTGCGCAGCTCGTTCACCATGTCGGCGGCATCGGCCTTGCGGCGCTGCCCGGCGGGAATCACCCAGGCGTAGGTCGGGCCGTTCTTGCCCTTCTCGATGGCGCGCTTGTTCTTCAGCTAGTAATTCTCCAGATACAGCTCGCGTTGTCCTTGGCCACCTGGTGCATGGCGATCAGCAGCGCGGATTCCTGGATGTTGGTGTTGTTGCGCGGGCCCCACTTGATGGAGGGCAGCGGCGGATTGGGGCGGAACCATTCGCGGCTGGTGGCGGTGGCGCGCAAGCTGCAGATTGGGCTGCAGGTCGGGACCGTAGCTCTGCACTTCGTAGAAGCGGCCGAAGGAATTGTGCGTGAGGGCGATCCAGAAAAGATAATTGGGCACCCAGCCGTCGTAGATAGCCGTAGGTCCAGACGCCGGGCACGCCGCGCTTGGCCATCTCCATGATTTCGGTTTCGCCCAGCAGCCACCATTCGTCGATCGGCGATGGGGTCGAGCGAGACGTTGTACGGGCCGGTGCCGGTGGAGACGTAGAGATAGGACTGCGCTTCGTGCAGGTCGTGCAGGATGGTGGGGTGCCACTCGAGCACGGCCTTGGTGAAGTTCTGCGTGCAGCTTGAGAAACTGGCCCATGCCGTCGCGATTGTTGTCGTGCTGCACGTACTTGCCCCAGTACATCAGCGGCAGGCGCTGGCGCCTTGCCGGCATCTTCTTGCTGTAGTAATAGGTGTCGACCATGCGCTCGCGGCCGTCCACTTCGATCACCGGCGTGATGAACGTGATGACGTTGTTGCGGATCGTGCTGGATGAAGGGCGTCTCTTCGACGATCAGCCGGTAGGCCAGCTCGATGAGCATTTCCGGACCGCCGGTTTCGGGCGAATGGATGCCGCTGGTGGCCCAGTAGATCGGCTTGGCGGTGTGGATCAGCTCGCTGGGCCTGCGTCCTCGGTGGTTTTGCGCGGATCGCCGAGCTGGGCGAGCATGTCCTTGTACTTGTCGAGGTCGCTTGATGGTGGCTTCGTCGGCGATGGCCAGGATCACCTGGTCGCGGCCTTCTTCGGTCTGCCCGATCTTCCAGAATTTCGCGCGCGGCGAGGCTTTGGCCAGCGCTTCGTAGTAGCGGTCGATGTCCTTGGCGTAGGTCAGCTCGCCCGGCGTGCCGGGAATGCGGCCGAAGAATTTCAGCGGCGAGGGCACGGTATCGGAGGCCGGCATGTGGTCCACCAGCTCGGTGGTGATGCGCGGATCCTGCAGATATTCCTTGATGAGCCTGGTGTACTCCTCGTCCTGCGGCTGGGGCGGGGCGGTCGACGGCTGGGCAGCGGCGGGCTTCTTTTTCGTCTGCGCAAAGGCGGGCGCGCAGGCCAGGGCGGCGGCCAGCAGCACGCGCGCGGGCATGGCAAATCGGTTCTTCATAAAAGAGAGACGGATCTGAAGATTATTCCGCGTTCCCAGGGGCGGTGTCAATTTGAACAGTTCCGCGCCGGGCCATTCGGCACTACTCTCAGATTATGCAAAGCATCTTCCGCGATCACTTGCTCTTGGATCGGGTCGCATTCGTGACCGGCGGCGGCAGCGGCATCGGGCGGCGGATGGCCGAGCGGTTCGCCGCGCACGGAGCCAGGGTTGTGCTGGCCGGGCGCAAGCGGGACCGGCTGGAAACGGCGGCGGCGGGCATCTGCTCGGCGGGCGGAGAAGCCGCCATCGAGCCGCTCGACGTGCGCGAATACGAGGCTTTGGCAGCGGCGCTCGAGCGCTGCCACGAGCGTTTCGGCGCGATCGACATTCTGGTGTGCGCGGCGGCGGGCAATTTTCCGGCGCCGGCAACGGGCATGTCCTCCCATGGTTTCCAGGCCGTGATCGACATCGACCTGCTCGGAACTTTCAACACCTGCCGCGCCGCGTATGCGCACCTGCGCAAACCGGGCGCGTCGATTCTCAGCATCTCCGCCAACCAGGCCACCATCCCGATGGCGCTGCAAGCGCATGTGTGCGCGGCCAAAGCCGGAGTGGAACTGTTGACCAAGACGCTGGCGCTCGAATGGGGCCGTGCCGGCGTTCGCGCCAACTGCATCACCCCCGGACCGACCGCCGACACCGAAGGGATGAGCCGGCTCGCGCCCACCGATGAGACGCGCAGGGCAATAGAGCGCAAGATTCCGCTGGGCCGCTTCGGCAGCAAGGACGAACTGGCGGACCTGGCGTTGTTTCTGTGTTCGGATGCGGCCGCCTACATCACCGGCGCGGTCTACGTGTGCGATGGCGGAACGTCGCTCACCCATAGCGATTTCGGACTGGGGGGCGCGGGATTGTAGGGACGGCGCCGCGGCGGGATTATTCCCGCGGCGCCATGACCAGGCCGGCGGCGCCGACGATGCCGGATTTGTCGGCCACACCCTGCTCTAACAGCGGGACTTCGCGGCCCAGCAAGCCGCGGCTCCGCTCCCAGACCTCTTCCTGCAGGGGGATCAGCAGGGCTTCTCCGGCATCGGCCACCTGACCACCGAGAATCACCACCTCGGGATCGAAGATGTGCAGCAGGCCGGCGATAGCGGCGGCCAATTTGTGAATGGCTTTGTCGACGATCGCGGTGGAAACCTCGTCGCCCTCGCTGGCCGCCTGAAAAACGGTGCGGCAGCTGGCCAGCCGCGGCTGCTCGCGGAAGAGGCGGGTGAGGCTGGAGGAACAGCCGCGGTGCACCGCCGCCCACGCCTCGGCTTCGATGGCGCGCGCGGAAAAGACCGTTTCCAGGCAGCCGCGGTTGCCGCACGCACAGACCGCGCCGTCTGGCTCGATGGTGTAATGCCCGAGATGGCCGGCCACCCCGGTGTGGCCGCGAAGCAGGCGGCCCTCCACCAGCGCCGCACCGCCCACGCCGTTACCCAACATCAGCAGCAGCGCGTCGCGGTGGCCGCGGGCCGCGCCCCAGACTATCTCGCCGGCCATAGCCACGCGCGCGTCGTTATCGGCGAATACCGGCACGTCGGGAGGCAAACCGACGATTTCGGAAAGGCACAGGCCCTCCAGGTAATGCAGGGTCGCCGCGCAGCTTTTCGACGCGCGTGGTTTCGGGATTGACGATGCCTTTCGATCCGACGCCGGCCCCAGCCGGGGCTCCCGCCGCTTCGCTCAGCCAGTCGATGGCGTCGCGTAGAAAGAAAAGCAAATTGTCCAGATCGTGGGGAGTGGGCACGGCGCGGGAAGCGAGAATCGCGCCATTCTCGTCCACCATTCCGGCGCGAACCTGCGCGCTGCCGATATCGATGCCTAAAACCACCATGGCGTGATTTGAGTGTAACAAGCTTGCGGGGCAGGCCTCCTGGCCTGCCGCCGGTAGCCGAAAGGAATTACCAAGAAATTACAATTGGGCCGCTCCGGCCGAGTGCTATATTTGGATTTTAGGCACTTAAAGTCTTATTTATCAATATGTCTCCACATCCGAAAGGGCCCGCGCGCCCGTATTCTGCTCAGCTCCGTTTTCGGTCCTTATGCCCAGGACGATGCGTTCGGCAGCCGGAAGATCAATCCGATGGAGCTGTACCACAACCAGGTGACGCGCGAGCAGGGCGCGTTCTCGCTGCGCATGTTCCACCGCTCGTGGGGCATCCTCATGATCCAGGAGAACATCTCCGCGCCCACCACGGTGCTCGATTTCCCCACGCGCGAGGCGTTCGAGGCGGAGCTGACGGCGCACGACTACGACATCGTCGGCATCTCGTCCATCATCGTGAACGTGGGCAAGGTGCGGGAGATGTGCCGGATGGTGCGGCGCCTGTCGCCGCGCTCGGCCATCGTGGTGGGCGGGCACGTGGCGGCCATTCCGGGCATCGAAGAGATGATCGACGCCGACCACATCGTGCGCGGCGACGGCATCTCCTGGATGCGGCGTTTTCTGGGCGAAGACGAAAGCGCGCCCATCCGCCATCCCGCGATCGTCTCCGGCTTCGGCGGGCGCACCATGGGGATGCAGCTGCCGCAGGCCAGCGGCAGCACCGCCGCCACCATCATTCCCTCGGTGGGCTGCCCCATGGGCTGCAACTTCTGCACCACTTCGGCGTTCTTCGGCGGCAAGGGCAAGTACCTGAATTTCTACGACACCGGCGAGGAGCTGTTCGCCGTGATGGCGCGACATGGAAGCGCAGCTGGGCGCGCACTCGTTCTTCATGATGGACGAGAACTTCCTGCTGCACAAACGCCGCGCCATGGAACTGCTGGAGTGCATGAAGGCGGGAAGCGCAAGGCCTGGGCGCTGTACGTGTTCTCCTCGGCCAACGCCATCCGCCAGTATTCCATGCGCGAGCTGGTGGAGCTGGGCGTCTCGTGGGTCTGGATGGGGCTGGAATCGCCGCGCTCGTCCTACGTCAAGCTGGAGGGCGCGGACACGCTGCGCGCTGACCGCGCGAACTGCGCCGGCACGGCATCAAGGTGCTGGGCTCGACCATCGTCGGGCTGGAGCACCACACGCCGGAGAATATTCACGAGGAGATCGAGCACGCCGTGGCGCACGACACCGATTTCCACCAGTTCATGCTCTACACGCCGGTGCCCGGCACGCCGCTCTACGCCGAGATGTCGCAGCAGGGGCGCATGCTGGAGGGCGTCGATCTGGCCGATATCCACGGCCAGCACCAGTTCAATTTCCAGCACGCGGCCATTTCGCGCGAGGATTCCAAGCGTTTCCTGGACGGGGCGTTCCGCCGCGATTTCGAGCGCAACGGCCCCAGCATCTACCGCATCTGCCGCACCACCCTGGAAGGCTGGCTGCGCTACAAGAACGACCCGGACGCGCGCGTGCGCGCCCGCTTCGCCTGGGAAGCGCGCTCGCTGAGCGACGGCTATGCGGCGGCGCTGTGGGCCATGGAAAAGCACCTGCAGAGCAGCAACCCGGCGGCGGCGGAAAAGATCCGCGAGCTGCGCCTGGAAGTGACGCGCGAATTCGGCCTGCTCAGCGCTGCGGCCGCCCACCTGCTGGGCCCGGTGCTGCTATGGTCGGCGCGGCGCGAGGAACGGCGCCTGGCGGCCGGCCAGACCTACGAGCCGCAAACCATCGTCGAACGGAAGAATTGGACCGCCGAGCCGCGCCTGCGCGCACCCTCGCTGCCGGTGCTGAGACCGCAGGAAGAGAACCGCCCGGCGTCACCGGAAATGGATTCCGTCACCCTCCTGCGGGAAGACGCAAATTACGGGCCGAGAGGGATTTTCAGATAGCTGATGCCACTCTGCACCCGCACTACCTGGCTGGCCTGGCGGCCGTCGCGCTCCACCGTGATGCGGTAGCTGCCGGGAGCCAGCGCGATCTGTGCCGGCGTCGTCTTCCCCGTTGACTGGCCATCCACCAGAACCGCGGCGCCGGAGGGCACGCTGGTGAGCAGGAGCGTTCCGCCGTGGGCCCGCAGCACAATGGCCGGCATTTCGAGCGGGCTCGACCCGACATCCACTTCGCGGTGCTCCACCTGGTAACCAGGCAAGACCACGGCTATGGAGTGGCGGCCGGGCAGGGCGTCCAGGGTGCAAGGCGTGCGGCACTCGGCGTCGGCGCGGCCGTCCAAGGTGGCGGTGGCGCCCGCGGGACTGCTGATGATGGTGACGGGACGGTTGCTTCTTCCACCTGCCGGGGCGCGCGGTGGGGGATCCCGGGCCGCCGGAGCCAGCGGCACTGGGCTTATCGCTGGCGGCCGATTGCGCCTTTTTCGGGGCGGGCTGGGCCGCTTCCGGGGATGGCGCCGCCGGCCGGAATCGGGCGGGGACGACGGGGCGGCGGTCTGCGGAGCGGCCGGCTGCGCCTGACGGGGGCCGGATTGGGCGGCGGTGTGGCGGCGGAGCCGAGGATGGCCGGCGGAAGGCGCGGCGGCCTGCGAGGGTGGCGCGGATGCCGGCGCCGCGGCGGAGGCTGTGCCGGCTGGGATTCCTCCGCGCGGTCTGGCTGCCGGGCGCGGGCGCGCCCAGCCACGGCGCCGCCTGAAAGCCGATCAGCGCCAGCAATCCCCCCGCCACCAGGGTGGCCAGCAGGAACGTGAGCAGGCCCGACTTGCGCCCGCCCTCGCGCGCGCTGGTTACGGTAGTGTCGCCCAGACGCCTGGGCCGGACCGGGCTGCGGCAAGCGTCACCCGGCCGCCGGGGTCGCCGACCGTGGGCGCCCGCGCCGGCTTCGGCCAGCGTCGGCTCGTTGAGGCTGCCGCCGCGCGCCATCAGCTTCCAGCCTTTGGTCTGGCGCGCAGGACTTCTCCAGCGCGTCGATGAACTCCTGGCAGGTACGGTAGCGGGCGTCCGGTTTCTTGGCCAGGGCCTTGGCCAGAACGGCGTCGATGGCGGGGCTGAGGCGTGGGGTTCAGACCGGTGGGGCGCGGCCGGCTCTTCCGTCACGATCTTGTAGACCACGGTGGTTAGATGCTCTCCCGTGTAGGGCTTCTCGCCGGTCAGGGCCTCATAGGCGATTACGGCCAGCGAAAACTGGTCCGCGCGGCCTTCCACCGGGTGCCCCTGCACCTGCTCGGGCGACATGTAATGGGGCGTGCCGACGATGGTTCCGGTGAGGGTGAACTGATCGGATGTGGTGATTTTGGCGATTCCGAAATCCGTGACTTTGGCCGTGCCGTCCTGCGCGATCATGATGTTGGCGGGCTTGATGTCGCGATGCACGATGCCCTTCTGGTGGGCGTAATCGAGCGCCGCCGCGGTCTGCGCCAGCACGCTGAAGAGCTTTTCGGCGGCGATGGGCGGGCGGTCCGAGAGCAACTGGTCGAGGGTGGGGCCGTCCACGTACTCCATGGCGATGTAGGCGAGATCGCCTTGCTGCTCGACGTCGTAGACGGTCACAATCCCTGGGTGCGAGAGCATGCCGGCCGAGCGCGCCTCGCGGAAGAGCCGTTCGCGCAGGCGTTCCTGCTCCTCCGGCGTGCGCGCCGCCGAGCTGGATGGTCTTGATGGCCACCGGGCGGCCGATATTCGGATCGATGGCGTGGTAGACCACACCCATGGCTCCGCGCCCGAGTTCCCTGACAATCTTATATCGCCCGATGCGATCCATGCAGTTTAGTGATAGCACTATTGTCGCGCATGCAGACCGGGAACGCGGCGCGTGCGCAGAGGGTAGGCCAAAAATCTCAGTGCCCTGCAGTTAGAAACCAGAACCGCCGATCTGGGAAGTAGCTAGAATGTAAGTTTCCGTGACCGGGCCCGTCCAAGTCGAAGCGTGGCAAGCGCGCTGTACCGCCTTCCCTTGCGCTTCAAGGGAATCCTGATGGCATGGTTCCCCATGGCCGCCGTAATCGCGGCCTTGTCGTGGCTCAATTGGATGGATATCCGCCTGTCCAGGCCCGCCATCCTGGCCTGGGGCGTTCTCGGGCCTCTGTTTACCCTGATCGTATTTCTGGCGGGTTCGAAAAACATGGTGCGGCGCTTGCACGCGGTGAAGGAAAACGCCCTCCGGCTGGCCAACGAATTGCCTCTCGAGCCCTTTCCGCCGGGAAGCGACGAGATCGCGGTGCTGGCCAGGCAGCTGGAAACGGCTGCCGACCGGATGCGGGAGCGGGAGCGGGAACTGCGGACCAGCGAAACCCGCTACCGCGACCTGTTCCACGGCGCGCCGGTACCCTACCAGGAGACCGACTGCGAGGGTGTGGTGCGGCAAGTGAACCGCGAGGCCTCCAATCTGCTCAAGTGCGGCCCGGACCGCATCCTCGGCAGCCGGGCCTGGGATTTCGTCGCCCCCGAGCAGCGGGAGAGCTTCCGCGCCGCCCTGCTCGACCGCATCGCCCGCGGCCGGGAGGGAGAGCCCTTCGAATACGAGGTTGTGCCGCAGGACGGCTCGCGGATCGTGGTGGAGACGCGGGAAAGCCTGATCAAGAACGAGGACGGCGAGGTCACCGGGGTGTGCCTGTCCCTGCTGGACGTCACGGAGCGCAAGCTGGCGGCGGTGGCGGCACGCAAGGTGGCAGAGTATGCCATGGAGCTGCGCAGCAAGAACGAGCAACTGGCGCACGCGCTGGAGGCGGCCCGCTCCGCCACGCAGGCCAAGAGCCGCTTCCTGGCCAGCATCTCCCACGAATTGCGCACGCCCCTGAATGCCATCATCGGATTTACCGAGCTGCTGTACGACGGCAAGCTCGGTCCGCTCGACCAGGCCCATCGGGAAATCGTGGGTGACATTCTTACCAGCGGACAGCACCTGCTTCGGCTCATCAGCGATATCCTGGACCTTTCCAAAGTGGAAGCGGGGCACATGGAATTTCATCTGGAATCGAGCCCGCTCGATCCGCTGGTACAGGAAGTTCAGGACGTGATCCGGCCGCTGGCCGAGCGCAAGCAGATCCGGCTTTCGACGGACGTACCGGAGGGCTTCACGGCCACCTTGGACCGCGCCCGGTTCAGGCAGGTGCTCTACAACTATCTTTCGAACGCGGTGAAATTCACCCCCATCGGCGGCACTATCGCGGTACGGGTGACGCCGGCCGGGCACTGTTTCCGGCTGGAGGTGGAGGACACCGGCATCGGCATCGCGCCCGACCAGACCTCCAAGCTTTTCCAGGATTTCCAGCAGCTCTCCAGCCAGAACTGCGAACAGGGGACCGGCCTGGGACTGGCACTGACGCGCCACATTGTGGAAGCGCAAGGCGGGACGGTAGCCGTGCGAAGCACGCCGGGGGTCGGCAGCACGTTTTCGGCCGTCCTCCCGCTCGTCCCCAAGGCCGCACCTCCACCGGTACCCAGGCCATGACCGGCGAGCCCATCCTGGTTGTCGACGATGTGCCGGCAAACCTGAAGCTTACCCGCCTGCTTCTGGAGCGCGAGGGCTTCGAGGTGCGCACCACCGGCTCGGCGGAGGAAGCCTTGGAAGTGCTGGAGAGCTTTCGGCCGCGGCTGGTGCTGGCGGATATCCAGCTGCCCGGCATCGACGGTCTGGAGATGACGCGCCGCATCAAGGCCGATCCGCGTAACCGGGATGTGCTCGTGGTCGCGCTTACCGCGTATGCTATGAAGGGCGACGAAGAAAAAGCCATCGCGGCCGGGTGCGACGGCTACATCACCAAGCCCATCGATACGCGCCATTTTGCGCAACAGCTACGCGAGTACATGGGCCCCGGCGGGCAGGCGGAGGCGCACGGGATTCCCGGCGGCTCGCCGGCGCCGGACTGGCAAGAAGATATCCGCGAACTGCGGCGGCGCTTCCTGGCCGAAGGGCTGCGCCAGGTCCGCCGGTGGCGGGAAGAACTGTCGGAACACCTCGACCCGCTCACTACCGGCTCTTCGGCGCACCAGTGGGTGGGGGCCGGCGGCCTGCTCGGATTTCCCGAAATCAGCCTGCGGGCGCGCGAGGTGGAGCAGATCCTGCGGGAGAGGCCATTGGATGTAGGTCAACTGGCCGACACGCTGGAAGAACTCGAAAATGAATTCTCCCATCCGAGCGGCGCCGAGGGAGTGGCGCCCTTTTCAGAAGCGCCGGTCCGGCCCGCCGCGCGGGTGCTGCTGGCGGCCGAATGTCCGGACAGCCTGGCCATGGTTAAAGCCATTCTCGAAAGCCAATCGGTCGAGTGCCTCGCCGCCGCCGATGGGCTAACCGCGCTGGACACGATCAAGCGGGAGAAACCGGATGCCGCCGTACTCCACGCCAACCTGCCGGGATTGAGCGGATACCAGGTTTTGCAGGCGGTGCGGGGCGAGGGCCTGCCGGTGAAGGTGCTGCTGCTGGCCTCGGATGGGCGTCCGGAAGCCGCCGGTGCGGACGACTGGCTGCCCGAGCCGTTTCATCCCTTCGAGCCTGTGTTGCGGCTCAACCGGCTGCTCTCCAACCGGCTCATGAAAACGCAATTCACGCCATAACCGACTCTCCGCCAGGGGATGTGGGGCAGGCGTTTCCGCCTGCCGACCTCGCCCGCAGCGGCACAAATTCAATTCAGCCGCCGATGAACGCCGATAGCCGCCCGGTCTTCATGGGCGTTGTTCCGAAAGCACTGGCTTCGCGGGGATCGGCCAACTACCTGAGCCCGCAAACAAAAGCCGCTCTCCGGCGCCCGCTCCCCAATTTGCATCGGAGGCCGGCGCCGGAGAGCGGCGGTTACTTCCCTTTCCTCTCAGCCTTTAGAACGAGATCTTCAGGCCGAAGCGGAAGTATCTCGCGTCGATGAGGCGGCCGAGCGGTGTGGTGCTGGTGATCTGGCTGAACCCGCCCAGGCTTGAAACCGTCCCATTGGGACCCAACACCATATTGGACACGTTAGAGCCAGGGTTGGCGAAGTGCGGATGGTTGGCGATATTGAAAGCCTCCGCCCGCGCCTGTACGTGCAACCGCTCCGTGATCCGGAAATCACGGAAAATGTTCATGTCCAGGTTCGTCGGGCCAGGCCCGCGGAGCTGATCGAAGCCGCCCGTTCCGATGGCCGCGCTGTTGACCGCCGCATAGGCAAGCGGGTTGAAGTAAGCCGAGCCGTTCAGGCCGTTGCCCACCTGGGACACATTCGGCAGAATCAGGTTGGCCGGCGTGGAGTTGCCGGGGCAGTTGCAAGCGGTGCTGGAAGTGGTCACCGAGAACGGCACGCCCGAATAATGCGTGAACAGGCCGTTCAGAGACCATCCGCCGATCACCGCGCCGGCGATACCCTTCTGCAGCATCGGCTTGTTCTTGCCGAAGGGCAGCTCATAGGTTGCCGACCAGACGAACGTGTTGGTGCGGTCGAGCGGCGAAACGTAGCGGTCGTAGTTCAGGTACTGCGGAATCAGGATGGTGGGGTTGGTCCCGCCCGCACCTGCCGGACCACCGGGCTGGAACGCGATGTCCTTGGAGAAAGTGTAGGCCATCTGCATCGTCAGGCCGCGGGAAAGCTGTTTCTTGACCTGCACCTGCAATGCATGGTAGATGTCGGAGTCCCACGGCATGACTTCGGTGGTGCTGGCCGTGATGCCGAACTGGTTGAGCGGCTGGCTGGCGGCGCCGCCGCCGAGCAGTCCGTAATTGATGTTCACGCCCGAGTACTCATGGTAGGCGTGCGTGCCCACATAACCGGCTTGGATCGTCCAGTCATTCGCCAGTTGCTTCTCCACCGTGAAATTCCAGGACAAAACGGTGCCGCGGGTGAAGATCGGCGGATCGGTGAACAGGCTGCCGGTTCCGGCCGGGACCAGGATCTGGCCGTTGTTAGCGGCAGGCACGTTCACGATCGGCACGCCCTGGCTGATGCTGCTGTAAGCGCTATAGGAGTTGGCGCCGGTGAAGATGGCGCCCACTTCCTCCGGGAAGCTCTTCATGCCCGCGCGGGCCATGCTGTCCTGCAAGGGGTTCGACGCGAAGCCGGCGCGAATCACAAAGTCCTTGGCAGCGCGGTAGGCGATGCCGAAGCTGGGCGAGAACAGGCGCTTGGAGACCTGGATTCCGCAGGTACTCGAAATGCCGCCCGCGCCGCATTCCTGGATGATGTCGGTGGTCGGATTGTAGAGGTTAATGCCGCGGGTTGAGGTCATCGGCACCGGGTAGTATTCCCAGCGGAGACCGTAGTTGACGGTGATCTTCTTGCTCAACTGCCAGCTATCGCGGGCATAGAGGGCGAAGTCCCAAGTCCGCAGCGTGAGGTAGGGCTGCGCCTCCTGCGTGTAGTTGGCTTCGCTCTGCGGCAAGCCGAGGAGGAAGTCGGACACTGCGTTATAGGGATTCTGGCTCGGGCCGCCGTTCAGCGTGGTGAGACCGCCGGTGAAGGTGAACGCAGTGGGCGAAATCTCGATATGGTTCATGTCATCCTTGAACATGTCGAAGCCGAAGCGGATGGTGTGCGAACCCTTGATCTTGCTGACGTTGGCGTTGTACTCGTAAGACGGCTGGATGTAGTCCAGCGCCGGATACGAATAGCCCATGGTGGCGTAGTTGGAGATGGCGAAGTTCGGCACGCCGCCGGCCCACGGCAGGGGCCCGGTGTTGGTACCCGGAATGCCGAGAACCTGCGAACCGTAAGCCACGTTGGCTTGGGTGGGAAACAGCAACTGGTGGACGTTAATCGTGCCGAAGGTAGTGTCAATGACCATGCTGGGGCTGGCCACGTAGGTCGCCGAAACGGAATACGTGTAGGTGTCGCCGTGCTGCTGGTAGTTGCAGGCGCCGCAACCGCCGGGGCCGCCGCTGCCGCCCAGAATCGGACCGTACATCGGCCCGAACGTGCTGTTGTAGGGCTGCGTCCGGTAGCCGCCGGAAAGGTGCAGCTTCGAGTTCGGGTTGTAGTCGATTTTGGTGTCCATCTTGTGCAGGTTGTAGAGGGACGGCTCGTTCAGGTAGATGTCGTTTTGAACTAATCCGGGCAGGTTCGTCGCCGGAACCAGCGCCGCAATCTTCGCGGTGATCGGGTTGATCAGGCTGGCGGGAATAATGTTGCCCGGAAACGGCGTTCTGCCGGTGCCGTTGGCGGCGCCGGTGAAGGGGTTGTAAATCGGCGTGCTCGACCCGGATTCGTTGCCCGAAAGCTGCGTCTGCGTCGGGAACGACGAGAGGCCGGAATTGCTGCCAACATCGCCATCGAATTCGTAGCTGCCGAAAAAGAACAGCTTGTTCTTAATGATGTGGCCGCCGATGTCGGCGCCGTCATCGTTGTCATTCAGCGGTGGCACCTTGGTGCCGGCGGTGGCGAAAAAGTTGTTCGCTTCGAACTTGCTGTTGATGTTGTAGCCATAGAGCGCGCCGTGGAATTCGTTGGTGCCGCTCTTCAGCATCACGTTGACCGAAGCGCCGCCCGACATGGACTGCTCGGAGTCGGTGGCGTTGGTCGCCACGTTCACGTTCTGCACGGCTTCCACCGAAGGCACATACGACGTGTTGTAATACTGCCACGGATTGTTGACGCTGAGGCCTTCGACACGCACCTGCGCCGCCTGCGTGCCCGTTCCGTTAAACGAGAACTGCATAGCCTTCGACGGGTTGTTGGTGCCGCCGGCCAACTGACCGGTCGCCACCACCATGCCCGGCACGGTTTCCAGCAGTCCCTGGTAGGAGCGGGTCGGCTGGGGTAGGGTTTCGAGTTCCTGCGTAGCGACTTCCGTATGGATATCGGCGCGGTCCGTCTGCAGCGCGGCGGCCTCGGCAGTCACTTCGATTTTCTCGGCCTGTGCGCCGACTTGCAGTTGCGCGTCCACGCGCACGACGTTGTTTTGGTTGACCAGAACATTGGACGTTAGAAACGCCCGGAACCCAGTCCGGTTGATTTCCACCTGGTAGGTGCCGGCAGGCACCGTGGAAATCGTGTATGTCCCGCCTTCGTTGCTGACCACGGAACGCGTTTCGTTCGTCTGCATTTCCGTGATCTTGACGGTGGCGCCAGCAACGGCGGCGCCGCTTGAATCGGTTACGTTTCCGACCACCGACCCGAACAAAACCTGGGCGGCGGCGGGTTTAATTAGAAAAGCCAAGGACAAAATCAGGGCAGCGACAGTTCCCAAGGCAAGCGGAGTTCTTAGCAAACCCGCGCACCGCCCCTCACCCTTGGACAAGCGTTTCCGCATTGGAAAACCCTCCTTAACGAGCCTTCGTGCTTATGACCTAACCTCAAATTCGAAGCGGGGGCGAGTGCCCCCCACACTCCGATTCCGATTGGATGGACTATATACCCAACGGGCGAGGGGTGTCAAGCTGCACACTTATCAGGCTATTAGGAGGTGTTTGTCCAAGATATGAGGTGTTACGACGGGGGAAGGCTCGCGGCTCCGCTATCGGGCCCAACCAGGCGGACTGACCCAACTTAGTGGCTTTCGCCGCTGGAGCCGGCGGCCGAAAATGAGATCCGGTCCTTCTGCGCTTCCAGTTTCTTCTGATCGATGCCCGAAACCTTGCGCAGATCCGCCCAGTCCTTATAATCCCCTTTGCTCTTGCGGTACGCGACAATGGCGCCGGCATCGGCGGCGGAAAGCCCGAGGGCACTGCTGAGCCTGGCGGCGTCCGCGGCGTTCACATTGATCTTTTCCGCCGCCGCAGGCTGCGCCTTGGTCCCGCTGAAATTGGCGGACAGGTACTTTACGATCAGCTCGAAATCGTCATCCGTGCCTTCGGCTCCGCGGTTGACCATGTCGTCCACGGTGGCCGCCCATTGGTCCGGAGCCATGCGCACCTTGGCGGCCACATCCGTCCCATGGCAGCCGCTGCAGATCCGCTGGAATTCCGCCCGGCCCTTTCCCGGCGGAAGATCCGTGGATTGCGCGTGCGCCGAAACCAGTAAGCCCGTCCCCAAAACACATCCCCAAATCGCTCTCTGCATCACAACCGCCACCTTAATCCTCGCCCGGCGGGGTTGTCAAGTTGGCTTGGGCGGCCGGTTCCGCCTACGTTGACAAGCGCATCCGGCTGGATATATGCTCTCTGAGACACGGTCTCAAGAGGGGACAAACCGGGCTTGGCGCCTTGCAGAAGTGTGTCTCGCAGCGCAGGCCGAGGGTTCGGCGTGACGCAGGAATCGCCGGAAAGGTTGGTAAATCGAAATCATGAATGATGCAAAGAATTCCCGGATGCTGAAGAGGGTTGCGATGGCCGGCGTGCTCGCCTTCGCCGCAACTCAATTGTTCGCCCAGGGCGGCGATCCCGCCAAGGGTAAGGAGCTGGTGGCTGCGAACGGGTGTACGCGGTGCCACCGCATCGGCGACACCGGCTCGCGCGTGGGCCCCAATCTCACCGATATCGGCGACCGCCGCACGCCGGACCGCCTGGAAACCTCGATTCTGCAACCGGACGACGAAGTGCTTCCCGAGAACCGCTTCGTCCTGGTCACCATGAAGGATGGCACAACGGTGCGGGGCCGTCTGCTGAATCATGACGCCATCAGCGTGCAACTGATGGATGGCAAGGAGCAACCTCCGCTCTATCGAGGTAAAGGATATGCGCGGCTATACGATCCAGACCAAGGGTCTGATGCCGTCGTTTGCAGGCAAGCTTTCGGACGCTCAGGTGAAGGACATCGTCGCCTACCTCAGCTCCCTGAAAGGATCCGACTAATGAGGGCCGCCCGGCTTCTGCCTCTCGCTCTGGTCGCGGCGTTTCTCCCGGCGCAGGTCTCGTCGGATCGGATCCTCCACGCCGACAGCGAACCGCAGAACTGGCTCACTTATGGCGGCGGGTACGCCAGCAATCGCTACAGCCTGCTCACTAAGCTGAACCGCGACAACGTCAAGGACCTGAAGTTGAAGTGGGTCTGGCGCCCGCGGTATTTCGAAAAGATGGAAGCCACTCCGCTGGTGGTGGATGGCGTCCTGTACACGGTGCAGAACAGCGACGCGGTCGCCATGGATGCAGCCACCGGCAGGATTTACTGGACTTTCCATTACAACGTCCCGCCGGAATCGAATCAGTATCTGATGGTGGTCAAAGGGTCTGGCTATCTCCGGTAACTCGGTTTTCTGGGCGACTTACGACGGCCACCTGATCTCGATCGACGCCAAGACCGGCCGCGCCAACTGGAATCACACGATTTTCGACTGGCACCAGGGATATCAGTTCAATACCGCCCCGCTGGTGGTGAAAGACAAAATCATTCTCGGCCCCGCCACCAATGAAGAGGGCGCCAACTGCTGGGTGGCCGCTTTCGATGCCAGGACCGGAAAAGAGGTCTGGCGTTTCTACACCGCGCCCACCTCCGCCGATCAGCCGGAAGCCAAGACGTGGGCCGGCGAATCGTGGAAGCACGGCGGCAGCCCCATCTGGGTAACCGGCTCCTACGATCCCGAAACCAACCTGACCTTCTGGGGCACCGGCAATCCCAACGCCGGCTGGAACGGCGACAACCGCGCCGGCGACAATCTGTACTCGGATTGCGTCATCGCCCTCGATGCCGATACCGGCAAGCTGAAATGGCACTATCAGTTCACCCCGCACGACGAGTTCGACTGGGATTCGGTGCAGGTGCCCGTGCTGGCCGAAATCAACTGGCAGGGCCAGCCGCGCAAGGTGGTTCTCTGGGCCAATCGCAACGGCTTCTTCTACGTGCTCGACCGCAGCACCGGAAAGTTTCTGCTCGGCAAAGCCTTCGTGAAGCAGAACTGGAACATCGGTTTCGACGAAGCCGGCCGGCCCATGAAGTCGCCGGCACTGGTTCCGAAGCCGATGGGCGGACCGTACGTCGAGCCCGGCACGCAGGGCGGCACCAACTGGTATTCGCCTTCCTTCAGCCCGCGCACCGGGCTGTTCTACGTTTCCGCCTGGGACAACTACGGCGGGCCGTCCACCAAGGGCTATATCCAGGAATGGAAGCCGGGCGGCAAGTATAGCGGCAATGGCCAGGGCGCCGTCGGCGTCCGGTGGACGCGGAGCCCCCGGACGTGGCGCGGCCGGGCGCGGACGCGGCAGGCGGCCGCCGCGGCTTCGCCAGCGCCGGCACGCGCACCGAAGAAGAAGGGTACGGCGCCATCCGCGCCATCGATCCCTTGACCGGCGAGAAGAAGTGGGATTTCAAAATGGTGGACTACACCGAAAGCGGCCTGCTCACCACGGCGTCGGATCTCATCTTCGGCGGCGGCCGCGACGGCACTTTCGTATCCCTGGATGCCCGCACCGGCGAACTGCTCTGGCACACGAATCTGGGCGGCACCGAGGCCAGCGGTCCGGTCACCTACGAAGTGAATGGCCGCCAATACGTGGCCATCTGCGCCGATAACGCGCTCTACGCTTTCGGCTTGCCCGAATAGACCCCATTATGAGCGAGACTTCCGCTACGGGCCTCCGCTTGGAGGCCCTTCCTCTTGCTTTGCCCATCGGCGTGCAAAGCTTCGATTTCAACGCCCTGTTCAGCCGCGATTTTCAGGGCACCTGCCACGCGCTCGGGGCTTTCGGCTTCCAGTTGATCGATTACATCTGGCTGGGCCGCAACCCCGGCGTCTCACCCTCGGTCCACGCCCTCACCGGCCCGGACGTCCGCCGCATCTTCAATGACGCCGGCCTGCAGTGCCGGAATTGCCATTTCTCCTGGGCCGAGTGGCACGAGGATTACGAGGGCTGTGTGGCCACCGCGCGCGCCTTGGGCGCGGAGAGCGTGGTTTGCCATGCGCTGGCCAGCCGCGCCAAATCGGCTGACGACTGGCGCTGGCAGGCCGGCGAGCTGAACGCGCTGGCGGCCAGGATGAAGGGCGACGGCTTCTCCTGCGGCTATCACAATTACCCGCTCGAATTCACCGATGTGGACGGCGTGACGCCCTACGATCTGTTGATGCGGGAGACCGATCCCGGCCTGATCCAATTTCAGATCGACACCGGCAACGTGGCCATCGCCGGCAAGGACCCGGTGGCGTATCTCGAAAAGTACGCCGCCCGCTACTATTCCATTCACCTCAAGGACGCGCGCGGCGGCAAGCTGGGGGTGGCGGTGGGCGAAGGCGATCTCGATTGGAGCCGCATTCTGGCCGCCACCCGCCACATGCCCCTGCGCCACTACATCATCGAAGCCGGATCCCCCGTCATCGAAAAGCTTGGCGAAAGCATCGCCTTCCTCCGCACCTTCAAACCGTAGCGCAAGCCTCCGGCTTGCCATGCCGGCGTCCTCGCCGGCATGCTTCCGCGCGCGTGGGGACCGCCAACCCGCCCGGCGGCCAGCTGTTACTTGAAGTTGCTATACGGTCCCGCGCGGCTCACGTCCGGGATGCTCAGGCCGAGGTCGTCCGTCACGATGCGGCCGTTCCGCACCGTCAGAATCGCGCGGTTGCTATCCAGCAGGCGGATGTCCGCCGCCGCGCCCTCCCGCAATTCGACCGGCCCCGCCTGGTAGCCTTCCGCTTCCACCAGCACTTTCGCGTGCGCGGCCTTCAGCCCGTGCCCAATGCGGGCCACGCGATTGCCGATTACCCCGATATCCACGTCCTCGCTACCCAGGCGCGCGTGCTTGAACAACAGGTCGTAGATGGTGGTGTCCGACGAGCCCCGCGGCGCGGCATCGGCCGGGCGCTGGTACACCACTTCGCCCGCGCGGATGGTAATCACGTTCTCCAATTGCCTGGTTCCGAGCCGTTTGGCCGGCCACGAATCCTTAAGCGCAAACACGCCCGTCTGTTCCTTCAGCACCGCGATATCCGCGGTTTTGCCGACGCCCAGCGTGCCCACTTCCGGGAACCGGCCAATTGCCTTGGCGGGGTTCACGGTGGAGCGCACCAGCACGTCGCCGAAGCTCATGCCCAGCAGCATCAGCTTGGACATGACGTTGGGCATGGTGGATTGCTGGATGGCGACGGATCCGGTATGCAGGTCCGTGCTGATGGTGTCCGGCACGAAGCCCTGCGCCACCGCGCGCGTGGCCACCGGCCACAAAAAGCTGCCGCCGCCGTGGCCCACGTCGAACAGCACGCCCCGTTTGCGCGCGGCGATCATCCATGGCTGCACCTTGCCGGTGAAGCGGTTGATCAGCTCAATCTGCCGGTCGTTGTACATGTGGGTGTGGATGTCGCCGGGGCGCAGGTGCTGCAGCAGCTCTTCCGCGGTGGTGCGCTCGGAATCGGTGAAGATCTTGTCGTCCACCATCACCGGCACGTGGGCGCGGCGGCCGGCTTCGACGGCGCGATCGATGGCCGTCCACCCCGGCTTGGCGAAATGCGCCGTCTTGATGCCGACGATCACGTCGCGGTGGGCCAGAATCATCTCCGCGGTTTTGGCCGGGTCCATGTCCTGGGTGTCGCTCTCATACGGCTCGCCGACCATCCCCTTGCCGACGATGTTGAGCAGCGCCAGCACGCGGGTCTTGGAATGCGCCATGACGGTGCGGTGGAACTCGTCGAAGGTGCGCCAGCCGCTGCCTCCGGCATCCACCACCGTGGTGGCCCCGGCGGGCAGCGAAGTCTCATCGGGAACCAGCTTGCCCTCATACCCGAAGACGTGAACGTGAAGGTCCACCAGCCCCGGCACCACGATCTTTCCGGAGACGTCGATGACGCGCCGCGCCTGCGCCGCCGGAATATTCGCCGCCACCGCCGCGATGCGCCCTCCCGCCACCGCCACGTCCATCCGTCCGTCGATCCCGTTGGCGGGGTCCACCACCCGCCCGCCGCGCAGGAGAAGATCGTATGGCTGGGCGAGCGCGCCCTCCACGCAAGCCGCGCCCAGAAGCGCGGTCAAAATGATGAGCCGCATAGGTCCCCACATCATATCAGGCCGGTTTGCGCGTGCCCCGCAGCACTTCGCGCAGCCGCAGCCCGACAATCCGCTCCTCGCCCGGAAACAAGTTGTACGAAGCCAGGTCCAGACCCTCCGCGCTGCTGTTGACCTCCACGGAGGGTTCGCCTTCGCGCAGCCGGCGCGCGCAATCCGGATAGGTGAGCTTCAGCTTCGACTGGTCCCACCGCACCTTGAGGTACGGCACGGGATGGCCGCCTCCCGGACCTTGTCCGGGGCCGGGAATATAGATTTCCGCGCTGACCGTGTCGATATCGCGAACGTCCGTGGCGATCGATTCCACGTACCCGCGCCACGTCCGCTGATCGGCCTCGTGGTCGCGCTTGAGATAGACTTCCACCGCCGTCATCATGCCCATGATCTCTTCCTTGCCCGTCTTGCACACCCGGCCGATGGCGTTGTCGTTGGGGTTGAGGTTGAGGCGCGCCGCCTCGATCAAATCGCGGCGGCCGACCAACAGGCCCGCCGACTGCGGCCCGCGCATTCCCTTGCCGCCGGAGAAGCCCACCAGGTCGAAGCCCTCCTGCACCAGGGCGGCGAGGTTGGATACCGGCGGAAGCTCTGCGGCGGCATCGTTGAACACCGGCACGCCGGCCGCTTTGCCCGCCTGCAGAAATTCGCGGCGCGCGATTTTGCCCTTCCATTCCATGATGTTGGTCCAGTAGAGCATGGCGGTGTTGGAGTTGATGGCCGATTTCGCCTGCTCGACCGTCTCCACCTCCACCAGCTTCACCCCCACATTGCGCGCCGCGTGGTCATATCCGTTGCGCTGCGCTTTGGGCATGATCACTTCATTCTTCATGCCGCTGAGGTCGGGAATCCGCCGGATCTTGTCCTGATCGGCGCCGGTTACACAGGCGGCGGTGGCCAGCATAATGGCGGAGGCGGCCCCGGAAGTAACCGTGGCCGCTTCCACTCCCAGCATCTTGGCGATGCGCGCGCCGGCCACCGTTTGCAATTGCACCAGCGGCACGAAGCAGCGCGACGCTTCCGCCATGGCTTCGCGCACCTGCGGTGAGATGATCGACCCGCTCAAGACCGTATAAGTTCCGGCCGCGTTGATGAACGGGCGGATTCCGATTTGCCGGTAGATTTCGCCGTGGCTCGCCGCCAGGTACTGCGCGTACGCATGACGGGGCAGAACCGCCTCGAGCAGCGCCGGCCCGCCCACCGCCGCCAGCAGCTTGCGCCGATTCCAAAGAAATTGCATGTCGATCTCCTCCTGTCCGGCCTGGGTGCTTTAAGAGAGTATACCCTCGGCGAGAAATGAAAACGAGCTTGGGCGGCGTAGGACGGCGCGGCGGCGTGTACGGCCGGGGACAGTGACAGCCCGAACGGCTGTCCTACAGCGCCGCGCACGATCGTAACTGAGAACGGTGTACGCTGAAAGCTGATCGCCACCAATCTTCCATGGCTAAAGATTACGACCTCACCCCCCGCCGCGTTCCCCGCGTGGAAACGGCGTTCCGCCGCATCGCGACCGATTTCCCCGCGCCCCAGTCGCTGCCGATTCTCGAAAAGCTGCGCGCCTATGAACCGGTGGCGATGCGCGGCCAGCCGCCGGTGGTTTGGGACCGGGCCGAAGGCTTCCAGGTGTACGACGCCTGGGGCAACCACTGGATCGACTGGTCCTCCGGCGTGCTGATCGCCAACGCCGGCCACGGCCGCCGCGAGATCGCGGACGCCATCGCGCGGCAGGCGGAGGCGCGGCTGCTCACCAACTATTGCTTCCCCAGCGAGATCCGCGCGCGGCTGGTGGAGCGGCTGGCGGGCCTGCTGCCGGAGCCGCTGAAAAAGATTTTTCTGCTCACCACCGGCTCGGAAACGGTGGAGTGCGCCATCAAGCTGTGCCGCAGCCACGGCCTGCAGGCCGGCGGGCACGAGAAGCACGTCATCATCTCCTACGAAAAGGCGTTTCACGGCCGCACGCTGGGATCGCAGCAGGCCGGCGGCATCCCGGCGCTGAAGGAATGGATCGTCAACCTCGATCCCGGCTTCGTGCAGATCCCGTTTCCGGACGGCTACCGCACCGCCGACAGCACGTTCGCCGGCTTCGAAGCCGAACTGCGGAAGCACAACGTGGAGCCGCGCCAGGTGGCCGGCGTGATTCTGGAGACCTACCAGGGCGGCAGCGCCGCGTTCGCGCCGCCCGAATACATGCAGGCGCTGCGCGCAGTGGTGCAGCCGGCCACCAGGCGCTGCTGGTGTGCGACGAGGTGCAGGCCGGCTTCGGCCGCACGGGCACGCTGTGGGGCTTCGAACATTACGGCATCGTGCCGGACCTGGCGCTCTTCGGCAAGGGCATTTCGAGCTCGCTGCCGATCGCGGCGGTGGCCGGCCGAGCCGACGTGATGGACCTGCATCCCCCCGGCAGCATGACCTCCACTCACACCGGCAACCCGGTCTGCTGCGCCGCCGCGCTGGCGTCCATCGACCTGGTGATTCAGGAAGATCTGGCCGGGAATTCGCGCCGCATGGGCGCGCTGCTGCACGAGCGACTGCGCGCGCTGGCTGCCCGGTTCCCGCAGCTCGGCTGCGTGGCCGGCAAAGGGCTGGTGGCGGGCGTGGCGTGCGTGGCGCCGGGCACGAAGGAACCGGACGGCGACCTGGCCTGGGCGGTGGTGGAGCGCTGCCTGGAAAAGGGCGTGCTGATGTTCGCTCCGGTAGGCTTCGGCGGCGCCACCATCAAAATTTCGCCGCCGCTGGTGATCACGGAAGCGGCGCTCGAGGAGAGCGTGGCCGTGCTCGGGGAAGCCTTCGCCGAAATCGTGAGCAGCCGCGCCGCGGCCGCGCGATAGGGCTGATATGCTTCCTCACACCGGAGTCCGCTGGAGGACCACTCGCTTACGCTCGTGGCTCCGTTCGGAGCCGCGACCGTCAGGGAGCGGTCCTGCGTAGACCGAGGCCACCCCGGCGCTACAATCGGATTGTGAAGGAACTGCGGGCCCTCACGCCGGACGAGTTGGCGCGCGCCGAGGCGCGCTTGCGCAACCCCGCGCCGGGAAGCCGGATTGAAGCTGCGAAGAAATTCGGCATCGACCTGGGCCTGCTCATCGAGCAGCTGCGGCGGACGCCGGCGGAACGGGCGCGACGGATGGAAGAGTCCTGCAACCTGATGTTGCAGGTACGCGGCACGGCACGGCGTAAACGCGCATGAACCTCACGCCTCTGGTGGAAGCGCTGACGGACGCCGGGGTGGATTTTGTCATCATCGGCGGCTGGTCGGCGATCCTCCATGGCAGCGCCCGAATGACGGAAGACCTCGACATCTGTTATTCGCGAAGCCGCGAAAACCTGAAGCGGCTGGTGAGAGCGCTAGCGCCGTTTCACCCCCGGCTTCGCGATTTTCCGCCGGACCTGCCCTTCATCTGGGATGAAGTCACACTGCGCAACGGAACAGTTTTCACTCTCAACACGGATTCTGGAATCCTCGATTTGCTGGCGGAAGTCGCCGGGGTGGGTGACTTCGCCGCGGTGAAAGCCCGCTCCGTCCCGGTGGAAGCATTCGGCCGCAAGGTCCTCACCATGGATCTTCCCAGCCTCATCGCCTCCAAACGCGCCGCCGGCCGCGCCAAGGACCTGCTGGTGCTGCCCGAACTGGAGAGCCTGGCGGAGGCGGAGGAGCCGGAATAATCGGCTCCGCATCGTCCTCCGCTAACCCGCTAAAATTGTCTTGCGCACTATGAAAACGTTCACCATCGGCGTGATTGCCGGAGACGGCGTGGGAACCGAGGTCGTCCCCGCGGCGCGGCGCGTGCTTGACCGCATCGCCCAAAAACATAATGTGACCTTCGCGTTTCAGGATTTCGAGTGGGGCGCGGAGCACTACTTCCGCTGGGGGCGCATGATGCCCGCCGGCGCCATCGACCTGCTGCAGCCCTGTGACGCCATTCTGCTGGGCGCGGTGGGCCACCCTGACATCCCCGACCACACTACCCTCAACGGCCTGCTGCTGCCCATCCGCCGCGCTTTCGACCAATACGCCAACGTGCGGCCGGCGTATCTCTACCCCGGCGTGCGCTCGCCGCTGGCGGACAAGAACGACATCGATTTCGTGGTAGTGCGCGAAAACACCGAGGGCGAATACGCACAGGTGGGCGGCTTCGTCTATCACCAACAGCCCGAAGAGGTCGCCATCCAGACCTCCGTTTTCACACGGCGCGGCATCGACCGCATTGTCCGCTTCGCCTTCGAGTTGGCCCAGAAACGCAACAAGAAGAAGCGCGTCACGTCCATCACCAAGTCCAACGCGCAAGGCTTCAGCATGGTGCTGTGGGACCGCGCGTTCGCGGACATGGTGGCGCAGTTCCCGGATATCGAAACCGAATCGCTGCTGGTGGACGCCGCCGCCATGAACTTCATTCGCCGCCCGGAAAGCTTCGACGTGGTGGTGGGCTCCAACCTGTTTGCCGATATCCTCAGCGATATATCCGCCATCATCATCGGCAGCATGGGCCTCGCGGCCAGCGCCAACCTGGACCCGCAGCGGCGGTTCCCGTCCATGTTCGAGCCGGTGCACGGCTCCGCGCCGGATATCGCCGGCAAGGGCATCGTCAATCCGCTGGCCACCATCCTGAGCGCCGGCATGATGCTGGAACACCTGGAGATGGAGGATGCCGCGCGCGAGGTGGAGGCCGCGGTGGCGGCGGTGCTGGCCGAGGGCAACGTGCGCACGCCCGACCTGGGAGGCAAGAGCAGCACGGAAGAAGTCACCAGCGCGGTCATAGAGAAGCTGGCCCACCCCGGAAGGACGGCGGCCGCCGATGAACGCCGATGAACGCAGATCACACGCTACGCCGATGTGGGGCAGGTGGTTTCGCCTGCCAACTACGGGCCGGGAGTTGGCAGGCTGAAGCCTGCCCCACTTTGGAGAAGCAGCGCTAGTGCCCCGGTCCGGCAACCGGCACGCCTTTCTGGTCGCGTCGGGCATTTTCATTACGCGCTCGTTCGGCCTGGTCCGCCAGCACGTCTTCGCGCATTATTTCGGCATTCAGACGGATGCCGCGGACGCCTTCAGCGCCGCCTTCCGCATCCCCAATTTCCTGCAGAACATGTTCGGCGAAGGCGTGCTTTCGGCGTCCTTCATTCCCGTCTACGCCCGTTTGCTGGCGGAAAAAGACGAGGAGGAGGCCGGACGCGTGGCGGGCGCGGTGGCCGCGCTGCTGGCGATGGCCGTGTCCGTCATCGTCCTGCTCGGCGTTCTGGCCACGCCGTATTTCATCGACGTGGTCGGCGGCGGGCTTCCACGGCCGCACGCGCGAGTTGACCATCACGCTGGTGCGCATCCTGTTCCCCGGCGCCGGTTTCCTGGTGCTCTCCGCATGGTGCCTGGGAATTCTCAACAGCCACCGCAAGTTCTTCCTGTCTTACACCGCGCCGGTCATCTGGAATATCGCCATGATCGCCACCATGCTGGTGTTCGGCCGCAGCATGGATACGTCCCGGCTGGCGGTGGCGCTGGCCTGGGGCTCGGTGCTCGGAGCATCGCTCCAGTTCCTGGTGCAGGTGCCGGTGGTGCTGCGCATCGCGCCGCGTATCACCGCCCGCATGACCGCCAACGTGCGCGAGGTGGTGCGCAATTTCGCGCCCGTGTTCGTCAGCCGCGGGGTGGTGCAGATCAGCGGATACATCGACGTCTGGCTGGCCAGTTTCCTGCCCAAGGGCTCGGTGGCCGGGCTGGTGAGCGCGCAGATCCTCTACATGCTGCCCGTCAGCCTGTTCGGCATGTCCGTCTCGGCCGCGGAGCTTGCCGGAAATGTCGAGCGCGCTCGGGCGATCACGGTTACCTGAACCGGCGCCTGAACAATGGCCTGCGCCAGATTGCGTTCTTCATCGTGCCTTCGGCCATGGGCTTTCTGGCCCTGGGCGGCGTCATCGCGGCGGCGCTGTTCCAGGGCGGCCTGTTCAACCACGGCGACGCGCAATATGTCTGGGGCATCCTGGCGGGATCGACCGTGGGGCTGCTGGCGCAAACGCTCGGCCGGCTCTACTCCTCCACCTATTACGCCCTGCGCGACACGCGTACGCCGCTGCGCTTCGCCGTGATCCGCGTCGCTGCTGACCACCGCGCTGGGCTACGTCTGCGCGCTGCGGCTGCCGGGATGGATCGGCCTGGATCCGCGTTGGGGCGTGGCCGGCCTCACTGCCTCGGCCGGCATTTCCGGCTGGGTGGAATTCACGCTCCTGCGCCGGGCTTTGAACCGTCGCATCGGGCGCACCGGGCTGCCCGTCTCGCTGGTGGCGCGGCTGTGGAGTTCGGCGGGACTGGCGGCACTGGCGGGCTGGGCCGTCCAGTTCGAATTTCGCGGCCACGGCCCGAAGCTCTCCGCCGTGGCCATTCTGGGCGCCTACGGAGTGGTCTATTTCGGGATGACTTACCTGCTAGGCGTGGAGGAATGCCGGCGCACGCTGCGGCGGTTTATCCGTTTCGGCTAGCTTCCATTCAACGCGGAGGACGCGGAGGACGCGGAGTTCCTCGCCGAGCCGTTGGCAGGGCGGCATACCGCCTCCGGCGGAGCGGCATTACTCAAAGAACGGGTAACACGGTCACGTCATGTTCCGGAGAGAAGCGCAATCACAATCAGCTCCGCGAAATCTCCGCGCTCTCCGCGCCTCCGCGTTGAAGGCTAACCCTTCAGATCCTGGAACGCGTCCTCGATCTCCCGCTTCGCCGCTTCGTTGGGCACGCACAGGGGCAGGCGCGGCGGGCCGCCATAATAGCCGTTCAGATCCATCGCGTATTTCAGGCCCGGGATGCCGTACTTCGTGGTCACCAGCGCGGAGGCGCGGCCGATGCGGTTCTGCCAGTCCAGCCCGGCGGCTTCCTCGCGCGTGCGGTACGCCTCCCAGATCGCGATGGTCGAATACGGCGCGGCGTTGGCATAGGCCAGGATGGCGCCGCACGCGCCCATCAGCAGCGACGGCCACAGCGTGGGCGCCGACCCCACCAGCACCTGGAAGCCGTGCTTCACCTCGCGGATCATCTGCATCACCTTTTCCAGGCTGCCCGAGCTTTCCTTCATCGCGATGATGTTGGGGTGCTCGGAAAGCGCCGCCACCGCGTCCGCCGGAATATCGATGCCGGTGGCCTGCGGCCAGTTGTAGATGATGAGCGGAATCTTCGCCTGGTCCGCCACCGCGCGGAAGAACAGCGTCTGCGCGTCGGCGTTGTTGAGCAGGTTCTTGTAATAGTGCGGCGTGCGCACCATGGCGGCCTTATAGCCCATCTCGGCGGCGCGGTTGGTCAGGCACACGGTCTCGCGCACGCTCTCCATGCCGGTGCCGGCGATCAGCAGCTTCTCCGGGGCGGCGTGGCTGGCCACCAGTTCCCACATGGTGACCTTCTCCTCCGTGGTGAGCATCACACTTTCGCCCGTGGAGCCCATGACCACGTACCCGGAGAGCGCGGTGCGGTTCCACTTCTCCACGTTGTGCTGCACCTTGGCGGCGTAGATGTTGCCGGCGTGATCGAACGGCGTCGTAATGGGAGGGAAAATGCCTTGCAGTTTCATGGCTGGAAACTTCCACCATAGCACCGGGCGGCCGGCTTGCGTGCCACAATAAGGCGATGAAGGTTCCGCTGGGCCAGATCGCGCACACCCGTTCCGGGGACAAGGGCGATACCTGCAATATCGGTGTCATCGCCTGGGAGCCGCGCTACTATCCGGTGCTGGCGGAGCAGGTCACGCCGGCGCGCGTGCGGGCGCATTTCGGCGCCCTGGTGAAGGGGCCGGTGGAGCGCTTCGAGCTGCCCAACCTGGGCGCTTTAAATTTCCTGCTGCATGGCGCGCTGGGCGGCGGCGGCACGGTTTCGCTGCGCGTGGACGCGCAGGGCAAGACATTCGGCGCCGCCCTGCTCTCGCTCGAAATCGACTTGCCGGAAAATCTATGAGCGGGGTTTTGGAATCCGAGCTGCGCGGCCGCGTGCTGCACGTTCGCATGAACCGGCCCGAGAAGCGCAACGCCTTGAGCGTGGAGCTCTGCCGCGAGTTGGTGCGGGCCATAGAAGGGGCGGACAACAGCCGCACGGCCGGCGCCATTCTGTTGACCGCCGCCGGACCGGCATTCAGCGCCGGCATGGACCTTTCCGAAATCGACGCGGTCGGCGCCAGGGCCATCGACACCGCGCACGAACAGCTTTTCACCATCGGCGCGCGCCTTTCCATTCCGATCATCGCCGCCGTTACCGGTCCCGCGCTGGGCGGCGGCACCGGGCTGGTGGCCAACTGCCACATCGTGATAGCTTCCCCGCGGGCCACGTTCGGCCTCACCGAAATCCGGCTGGGCCTGTGGCCGTTCCTGGTGTTTCGCGCCGTCAGCGCAGCCCTGGGCGAGCGGCGCGCCATCGAGCTATCGCTCAGCGGGCGCACATTTCCGGCAGCGGAGGCGAAGGAAATGGGTCTGGTTCACCAGGTTCACGATGCCGCCGCGGAGCGGGCCCAGGAGTTGGCCGAAGCCATCGCTTCCTTCAGCCCCACCGCCATTCGCACCGGTATGGCCTATGTGCGGGAGATCCGCGGGTTGAACTGGCGGCAGGCCGGCGAGATTGCCTGCCAGTTGCGGGGACGAGATTTTCAACGGCGCCGATTTCCGCGAAGGGATCGCCGCGTTTCGCGAGAAGCGCCGGCCCATTGGCCGTCGATTGAGGAGCGGTAGGGCGGCTCCGAAACGGCCCGCCGGTGGGGCAGGTTGGTAACCTGCGGCGGATGGAAATCCGCCCATCCGAGAAATGCCCGGTTACCAACGGGCGCGCAGGATATCATCCTGCCCCACCATGCTAGTGCGTCGCCAACCCGTCCACCAGAATTTTGGAAACATCTGCGATCAGCAGCGACCCCGGGTTGTCCGGCGACCAGTCCGGCTTGGGCATACCGTCCACGTAAATCGCCATCGCGATCCGCCCTCCCTTGGAATAGACGATTCCTAAATCGGCGCGCAGTGCGTCCAGCGCGCCGGTCTTGTTGGCAACCGCCGCATCGCCGGCGCGGCGCCGGATGCCGGTAGTTGTCCTGGCAGCGTTTCAGAATCGCCAGAATTTCTTTCGATGCATCCGGGCTGACGATTTCGCCGCGCTCCAGCCGCTCCAGGATGGTCACCATGTCGCGCGGGGTGGAGACGCCGATGCCGTACTTGCGATTCTCCGGCAGTTTTCCGGCCTCCGACTGCGCCGGCGCCGTCATGCTGATCTTGCGCAGCGAGCGCGTGGTCGGGATGCCGATGCGGTCCAGATAGGCATTCACCGCATCCGCCGTGAAGCGCTCGAGAATCAGGTTAGTGGCGGTGTTGTCGCTGAGCACGATCATCAGGTGGGCCACGTCGCTGAGCGGCAACCGCACGCCGTCGGAGAGTTCGCTCGCGATGACGCCGGAGCCCGACACCTTCGCCGCCGCGGCGACCGTCAGCGGCTCCGTCCATTTGGCCTGCCCGCGGGCCACGGCGTCGAAGACCGAGCAGAGGATCGCCACCTTAATGGTGCTGGCGGTGCGGACCGGCTGGGTTTCGCGAATGCCGAACGCGGCGCCGGTATCAAGGTTCTTCGCGTACAGCGAGACCGTGCCCGAAAAATCGCCGATACGGCTGCGGACGGCATCGGCCAGCGGCTGGGCGGAAAGCGCCGCCGCCGCGGCCAGGGCGAGAAGGGAGAGCCGGAGAGACATAAGCTCGATGATACCCGTGCCGTGAGATAATTCACGTGCATGCCGGAGCTGCGCCAGCTAATTGAGCGCCTGAAGCGTCATTACGGCGCCCCGACGCTGCCGCCGGCCCGCGGTCCGTTGGAATTAGTGCTGTGGGAGAACGCCTGCTACCTGCTTCCGGACAGCCGCCGCGCCGAAGTTTTCGGGCGATTGCGGGAACTGACCGGTCTCGATCCGCGCCGGATTCTCGAGGCGGATCGCGGCGCGCTGCTGGAACTGGCAAAGCTGGGCGGCATGCGGCCCGAAACCCGCGTCTTTCGTTGGCTGGAGATTGCTCGTATCACCCTGGACCAGTTCGCGGGCAACCTGGACCGCATCCTGCGCGAGCCGTACGCCCAGGCCAAGAAGGCGCTCAAGCAGTTCCCCAATATCGGAGATCCGGGAGCGGAGAAGATTTTGCTCTACTGCGGCGCGGGCGATGGACTGCCGCTGGACTGGAATGGCTCGCGGGTGCTGCTTCGCATCGGATTCGGACGGCCGCAACCGAGAAACTATGGCGCGCAATACCGCTCCATTCAGGAAGCCATGGCCGGCCAACTGCCGGCCGGCGCTGCCCGGCTGGCACGTGCGCATCTGCTGCTCCGCCAGCATGGCAAGACCATTTGCCGGGAAAACGGGCCCGGCATGCGGCCAGTGTCCGGTGGTGGAGATGTGCGGGTACGCTAGTCGGGCGCAGCTCAACCTCAATGTAAAAAGGCGCTCCCCGGTAAGGGAGCGCCTCGACAAGTCAGACGTGAGCCGCCGCTTAGGCCTGGAACGAGCTGCCGCAGCCGCAGGTGGATTTGACGTGCGGGTTGTTGAACTTGAACCCGGCACCCTCCAGGGTCTCCACGTAGTCGACTTCGGCGCCGTCAAGGTAGAGCAGGCTGGCCTGGTCGACGAACACCTTCAGACCGTCGTAACTGTACATCTTGTCCAGCATATTCGGCTGGTTCTCGAAAGCCATCGAATAGCTGAATCCGGAACAGCCGCCGCCCACCACCGCGATCCGCAGCCCGGCCGGCGCCGGCTCCTGGGAGGCCATGATCTCTTTTACCTTGCCGACCGCTTTTTCAGTCAATTGCACCATGCGTTTTCACTCCTGATTCGTGCTTCGTTATTATAGATGTAGCACGGGCGGGCCGGGTCGCGCAAAATCGTTCGCGAGGCGTGGAAATCGCGGCCTGCACCCGTTAAGTGCTTGAAACCCGAAATTCCCGGGCTGCGTCGGAAGCGGTGTATGGGAACACTGAGTAGCGCTCTCATCCTCCCGGGGTTCGGCAGTAAGGTTGCGGCTAGAACGAGAGTGGATTACGAGAACACCCAGGAAGGTTCCCTGGTTCGCCGCGCGCAGAACGGCGACGAATCGGCGTTCTCGCGAGATCGTCGAGCGGTATCAATCCAAGGTTTTCTCCATCATCCACGGCATCGTCCGCCAGCGCAATGACGTGGAAGACATTGCGCAGCAAGTATTTGCCAAGGTTTACCTGTCCTTGAAGAGCTTCGATTTCCGCAGCTCCCTGATCACCTGGATCTATAAAATCACCGTCAACGAATGCTTCGACTACCTGCGCAAGCGCAAGGTGCGCAAGCTGGTTTACGAGAGCGACCTGAGCGAGGACGAGGTCCGCCGGGTGGAGAACACCGAGCCGAGCGTCGACCGGCAGACTCCGGCCGATACCACTCTGGCGCAGCGGGATTACGTGCTGAAGCTCCTCACCCGGGTTTCCGAGGAGGAGCGTATGTTGTTGATGATGAAGGAAGTAGAGGGCTACTCGGTGGAAGAGCTGGCGGAAAAGACCGGCATGAACGAGAATACCATCAAGGTGAAGCTGTTTCGCGCCCGGCAGAAACTGGTGAAGGCGGCGCAGCGTTTGGACCGTGCTCCCGGCCTGGTGGCCGGGTAGTGCACTGCGGTTTGGGATTTGGTACCCCAGGCGGGCGCAGATCCGTCAGAGGGTAATGAAGGGCGTAGTTTTTACACTTGTCAGGGAAGAAACATATGCACGCGGTAGTGATGGACAGCCTCGAAGACTACCTGTCCGGCACGCTGGAGCCGGAAGTGGAAATGAGCATCGAGGCTCACCTGAAGACTTGCAGTTCGTGCCGTGAGGAACTCCGGGGCATCGCAGGATGTCTCGCAACTGTTCGTTTGCCTTTCGGCCCGCTGAGATCGTGGAACCCTCCGCCGGGTTCTATGCCAAAGTGATGCAACAGGTCGGGGTGGAGCGCCCCGCACCTTCGTTCGCCAGCCTGTTTGCGCTGGATTTCGCTTTCGGCCGCCGGCTGGTTTTCGCCTCGCTGCTCACGCTTGCGGTGCTGGGCACGTACCTGGTTTCCCGCGAGTCCCTGGATCCGGTCGGCCCGACGCCGGAGACGATCATGGCGCAGCAGGAATCCCCGGCGTTCTACTCCGCTCCGGCGCATGACAACATGCTGGTGACTCTGGCCGCCTATGAACAGCACTAGTCTTCTGGGCCGCACCGGCACCCGGTCGTGGCCAGGTGCGTGGTGGAATCCCAAGGCGGCGTGTGCCGTGGCTTTGTCCCTGGTTTTCCTGTGCGGCGCCGCTTCCGGGGCGCTGCTGATGGATTTCGGCGTTCACAACCGTTTCCGCCAGCCGGCCTTCGACACGCCCGCCGCCAAGACCTTGTCCCTGGAGCACATGCAGCGCGAGTTGAACCTGACGCCCGCGCAATCCGAGCAGATCCAAAGCGTGCTCGACGATTTCTGGCAGTACTACCACGTCGTGCTCAGCTCCAGCAAGGAGCGCGTGGAGCAACTTCTGAACGACAACCAGCGCCAGAAATTCGAGAAGATGCTGCAGCAGCAGCCGCGGTAGACCGGCACCGCCCTTCCGGTACTGTGCGGGTTGACACCTTGCGCGATTCCCGGGACAATGGTTCGCGATGCAGGGTACCCGTCTTTCGTGTTCGGTTCTGGCCGGTGTGGCCGTGGCCGCCTGCGCCGCATGGCTAAGCGGCTGCTCCTCCGAGCCGGCCTCCACCCCGCTCAGAACTTACGGCATGGGGGAAAAGGTCCTGGCGGGTCGCCTGACCTACACGGTTTTCGAAACGCAGTGGATGACCCACCTCGGCGAAGGCCTGGACGCGCGCGTGCCGCAAAACCGGTTCCTGCTGATCCGCATGAGCGCCGTCAACGGCGGCAGCTCCGACGCCAACATCCCCAATTTCAGCATCGTGGACGATAACGGAAACAGCTTTGACGAAATGAGCGAGGGCAACGACGTGCCGCAATGGATGGGCTATCTGCGGTCGGCCCACCCGGCCGATTTCGTGGAGGGCAACATCGTCTTCGATGCGCCGCCCGCGCACTACAAGCTGCGCCTGGCCGACGATACCGGCACCCATAAGGCCCTGGTCGATATGCCGCTCAACTTCAATTCCGAAGGCCTTCCCGATCTGAGCCTGCCGACCGATTTCGCCCGGCCTCCGGCCGCGCCCGACAAGAAATAGACGGGCCGGCTTTTCGGGTGCCTGGGAGATGATGCTCTGGTAGTAACTATGCGCCGCGGGAGACGCCGGCTGGGGAGAGGCGGCTGCGGATCTGGTTCATCACGTCGGAAGCCAGGAAGGGCTTGCGCAGCACCGGGAAGTCGTACTCCTCGCAGAGCGCTTCTTCCTCCGGCGGCAGAATGGTTCCGGTCATGACGATCACCAGCATGCGCGGCACCACTTGCAGGAACTCCACGCCGAGGTTGACGCCGTTGCCGTCGGGCAGCATGTAATCGAGCAGCGCGGCGTCGGGCTTATGCAGCTCGACCAGGCGCTTGGCTTCGGTGGCGGATTCGGCGGTCAGCAGCGTCCAGCCGTCATTGGCCATCAGGCGCTCCAGGAAGTGCAGCAGGTCGCGATTGTCGTCCACCAGCAGAACAGTCGGATTGGCGGGCGCCTGCATCGCGGCAGCTTGCGCTTCGGCGGTGCGAATGTCCAGTTTCTCGCCGTCGCCGGCGACCTCCACCCACACGCGCGCGCCGGGGTTCACCTGGTTGCTCGCCACCAGCGTGGCCAGCGGCTGCGTCAGGAAGCGGTGGATGGTGCGGTTCAATTCGCGCGCGCCATATTCGGCGCTGGTGCCCTTGCGGATCAGGAACTGGCGCGCATCGGGCGGAACTTCGAGCACGAAGGACCGGTTGCCAAGGCGCGTGTTGACGTGGTTCTGCAGATCCAGGATGTGCTTGTCCAGGATCGCGGAAAGCGATTCGGCGGTCAGCGGCTGGTAGGTGATGATGCAGTCGATGCGGTTCACGAATTCGGGCGAGAAGCGCTTGCGCACGGCCACCAGGGCGATGTTCTGCAGCTTGTGGGTGAGGTCTGCGCGCTCGGCCGGCCGCGCCGACTGGAAACCGAATTCCGGGTTGATTTCGCGCATCATCTCGCGCGCGCCCAGATTGCTGGTGAGGAATACCAGGCTTTTTTCGAAATTGACGATGGAATTATCGCCCAACCGGAGGACGCCCTTGTCGAGCACGCCCAGAAGCAGGCGCGTCATCGAAGGCGCCGCTTTTTCGATTTCGTCGAACAGCACCAGCGAGAGGGCGCATTTCTCGCTGGTGACGGCGGTCAGCTTCTGCTGCGTGAGCATGGGCTGGGTTTCGCGATGGCCCAGGTAGCCGGGAGGCGCGCCAATCAGCTTGGCGACCTCGTGCTCCATCTGGAACTCGCCGCAATCGACCTTGAGCACGTTCTTTTCAGCTGCCGTGCAGCACTTCGGCCAGCGCTTCCACGGTTTTGGTTTTGCCGGTGCCGGTGGGCCCGAGCAGCAGGAACACGCCGACCGGGCGTCCCTCCGGCGCCAGTCCGGCCTGAAACATCTGAATGTAGGGGACGATCACGCGCGTGGCCGCCGGTTGGCCCACCACCTTCTGGGACAGAACCGCGGTCAGATCCGCCACCAGGTCCGAAGGCGCCTGTTTGCGCGAGCGCGCCTGCGAGTTCTTCGCTCTCTCCGGCTTCTCCGGTCTATCGGGTCTCTCGGGTTTGTCTACGCCGTTCTCCGATTTGATGACGGCTGCCGGGTTCTTGACGCGGCTGCGACGCTGCTTCTCCTCGGGACGGTTGCTCTTTCATGCAGGTGACCTTTGCGCTAGCCCAAGCAATCTCACACCAGCACGAAGATGCCGCTCGGCCGGGGGATGCGACTGCCCACAGTACACCTTTCTTTTTATCACGTGGCAGGCTTGAATTCTGTGAATTTTTGCACCCAATTCGGATGCAGGCATGGGGAGGGGATAGAGGGCGCCCGCAAGACTAGCGGTGCCGGAAGGTGATTCTGCCCTTGGTGAGATCGTACGGAGATAATTCCAGGGTGACCTTGTCGCCCGCGAGAACGCGAATCCGGTTGCGGCGCAGCCGGCCGGCCAGGTGAGCCAGCACCTTGCGGTTATGGTCCAGCTCGACGCTGAACAGCCCGCTGGGGAATTTTTCCAGTACCGTTCCGGTAACTTCGATGCTGTCCTCTTTGCTCATAAGCCTCCACGTTTCTACTTTGGCGGGCCGGCCGGGAGCGCCAACCGGCCCGCCTTCCGCTTTAGGCCGCTGTGACGTTGGTCGCCTGCAGACCTTTAGGGCCTTTCGTCACCTCAAATTCAACACGGGCACCTTCATCCAGCGTTCGATATCCCTGCGATTGAATTGCCGAGAAATGCACGAAGACGTCCTCTCCGTTCTCACGCTGAATAAAGCCATAGCCCTTGGCTGCGTTGAACCACTTCACTGTACCTTTTTCTTTCATCTGCCTATATTCCTTCTCTTACTCAAAAATGCATCTGCGCTCCGGCCGGGCCGCGAAATCGAAAAAAGGGGGTGCGGATGGACTCGCGCACCCCCTTTGTTGTGACGAAGCGGAAAACTAGAGCCAAATGCCACTCCATTATACAACGCGTTCCGCGCTTCGGGGAGGGGTGTTGGAAGGGTCTTATACGGGTGATAAGGTGGTGTTTATGCGCCGTTTGCCGGTTCTGCTTCTGATCTCATCCGCCTTGATTTGGGCCCAGGCTCCGCCGCCTCCCGAACTGCTATGGCCGGAGGGCGCGCCGGGTGCGCTCGGCAGCGCCGACGCCGATCGGCCCACGATTACTCCCTACCTGGTGCCGCCCGGGCGCGGGACGGGGACGGCGGTCGTGGTGTGCCCGGGCGGCGGCTATGTCAATCTCTCCATGGAACTGGAAGGCAGCCAGATCGCGCGCTGGCTGAATTCCGTCGGGGTGACGGCGTTCGTGCTGAAATACCGGCTCGGCCCCAGCTACCACCACCCCATCGAACTGGGCGACGCGCAGCGGGCCATCCGCACCGTGCGTGCGAAAGCGGCCCAATACAGGGTGCTGCCGAACCGCGTCGGCATCATGGGGTTTTCCGCCGGCAGGCCACCTGGCCTCCACCGCCGCCACGCACTTCGACGCGGGTAACGCCGCCGCCGCCGACCCCATCGACCGGCTGGGCAGCCGCCCGGATTTTGCCGTGCTCTGCTATCCCGTGATCTCCTTCACCACGCCCTATGTGCACCGCGGGTCGATGCGGGCGCTGCTCGGCGAAAATCCCGATCCGAAACTGGTGGAAAGCCTGTCCAACGAACTGCAGGTGACGGCGCAGACGCCGCCCACCTTCCTGTTTCACACCAACGCCGATACCGTCGTGCCGGCGGAGAACAGCATGTTGTTCTACATGGCGCTGCGCAAGGCGGGCGTGCCGGCGGAAATCCACATCTATGCGAACGGCCCGCACGGGGTGGGGCTGGCGCAGACCGACGAGGCGCTCTCCAGTTGGCCGGCGCGCCTGGCCGACTGGCTGCGAGGACGCGGGCTGCTCAATGTGGGAGCGATGTAGGGCGAGGAACCGGGATCAGGGTTCAGGGATCAGCGATCAGGGATCGGGGCGGCGAGGCTCTCAGCATCCAGGGGGTCCCGTGCGGCCCGGACAGCGGCTCGACCGATCCTGATCCCCCGGACCGCGCGCGAGGCCGTTGCATGCCCGGCGGCACATCGCCCCGATCCCTGACCCCCGATCCCTGACCCCGCTTATGTTAGAATTGAGACTTCCTACAGTAACTCTCAGCAACCCTCTGGCGGCCTGCACAGGTTCCAACTGCTCCGTCCATCGCTCGTGGGTCGAAATACTCGTGTAGGGCGAAAAGAGGAAGCGATGACGGATCCGGATCTGGTGATTCTGTTGATTCTCCTGGTCGTGGTACTGGTGGCCCTGCTGCTCCCACCCGGGCCGGGAACGCCGCTGCGCTCGCCGGTGGGCTCGCGCTAGTCCCGCGCCTGCTGGCCACTTGCCGCGAAGCATCTGCAAGCGCGGCGGTTGTGCGATCTCCACTTTTCCCGCGAACACGCATCCGGCGGTCACGGGATCGGCCGTCCGGGTGCTACACTCAGATGGTCCCCATTGATGGATTTTCTTCAAGGCCTGAACCCGCAGCAGCGTGAGGCGGTAGCCCATACGGAAGGGCCCGCTGCTGATTCTGGCGGGCGCGGGCAGCGGCAAAACGCGCGTCATCACGCACCGCATCGCGCACATCATCACTGCGCGGCACGTGCCGCCGTCGGCCATCCTGGCGGTCACCTTCACCAACAAAGCCGCCGGCGAAATGCGCGAGCGCGTGGCCGCGCTGCTGGCGGATGTCCCGCTCGATTCCGCGCCGCAACGTCTCCACCTTTCACTCCTTCTGCGTGCGCCTGCTGCGGCGCGATGGCGACCCGCTGGCGCGCATCCGCCCCGGCTTCACGCGCCGCTTCACCATCTACGACGACGAAGACCAGCTCGCCATCATCAAGGCCGCATACCGCGCGCTGGGCCTGGACGAGAAGGAATTCATGCAGTACCGCGCGGCGCTCTCGCGCATCAGCCACGCCAAGAACACGCAAGCAGACGCCCGCAGGATCTCTACAAGCGACGCGGCCAATCCAGGAGATCGAAACGCGTGGCGGCGGTCTTCGAGGAGTACGAAAAGGCGCTGCGCAAGGCCAACGCGCTCGATTTCGACGACCTGCTGCTCGAAACCGTGCGCCTGCTGCGCCACGACGACGCCACGCGCGAGGCCTGGAACCGCCGGCTGAGCTACGTCATGGTCGACGAATACCAGGACACCAACCGCACGCCAGTACGAGCTGATGCGCCTGCTCACGCGAGGCGCACGGCAACGTCTGCGTGGTGGGCGACGAAGACCAGTCGATCTATAGCTGGCGCGGCGCCGACATCCGCAACATTCTGGATTTCGAGCGCGATTTCCCCAACGCCACGACCATCCGGCTGGAGCAGAATTACCGCTCGACGAAGAACATTCTGGCGGCGGCCGGCGCGGTGGTGGAGAACAACAAGGCGCGCAAGGGCAAGAAGCTGTGGACCGAAGCGGACGCCGGCGACATGCTCGGGCTGTACGCCGGGTACGACGCCGAAAACGAAGCGCTGTTCATCGCCGACACGCATCGAGAAGCACCTGGCCGCCAACCCGCAGCGACCACGTGGCGGTGCTCTACCGCACCAATTTTCAATCGCGGCAGATCGAAGAAGCGCTGCGGCGGTACGGGCGCAAGTACAACGTCGTCGGCGGCTTCAGTTTCTACCAGCGCGCGGAAATCAAGGACATGGTGGCGTACCTGAAGCTGGCGGCGTCGAACCACGATTCGGTGAGCCTGCTGCGCGTCATCAACACGCCGGCGCGCGGCATCGGCCGCACCACCGTGGAGCAGATCGAGAAGCTACGCGCGCGAACACGGCCTGAGCCTGTGGGACGCCATCGAGCGCATCATCGACGAGCAGGGGCTCTCCACGCGCTCGCAATCGTCGCTGGTGGCGTTCCGCAACCTGATGCAGGAGCTCTCGCTGGTGGCCAGCTGCTCGGCCGCTGCCGGAGCTGGTGCGCTTCATTCTGGAACGCACCGGCTACCGCAAGATGCTGGAGCAGGAGAAGACGCCGGAAGCGGAAGACGCGCCTCGAGAACCTGGACGAATTGATCAACGCCGCGGCCGAGGCGGCGGAGCGCGGCGAGACCGTGGCCGATTTTCTGGACCACGCGGCGCTGGTGGCGGACGCCGACGCCTTCGACGAGCAGCGCGCCGGTGACGCTGATGACCCTGCACAACGCCAAGGGGCTGGAGTTTCCGGTGGTGTTCCTCTCCGGGCATGGAAGTGGGCCTGTTCCCGCACAGCCGCTCCATCGAATTCCGAAGCGGCGCTGGAGGAGGAGCGGCGGCTGTGCTACGTGGGCATGACGCGCGCGCGCAAGCGGCTGGTGCTGACCTGGGCGAAATACCGGCGGCGCTTCGGCGGCGGCGAGCAGGAGCGCTCCACGCCGTCCTGGTTCCTGAGCGAAGTGCCGGCGGAGCTGATCGTCGACCTGGGGCCGCGCGACGATCCGGGCGAAGTGGACCTGATCGCGGAGCGCCACGATGTGCGGCAGACGGCGCGGCGCAATACGTTCACCGGCAAGACCTACAACTCGCATGGAGAACATTTCGCAGTTTTTCGGCGAGCGGGGAATGCCGTTCAACGGTCCGCGCCAGCCGCAGCGCGCCGCCGGGGCTGCCCCATCCGCCGCTCCCCACCAAGCCGCTGCCCCCAGCCGCCCCCGGCGCCCCGGCGCGGCGCGCGCACGGGCATGACGGTGGAGCATCCCAAGTACGGCATGGGCACGGTGGTGCGCCGCGAAGGCGAGGGCGAAGATGCTAAGATCACTGTTAACTTCCCCCGTTTCGGGCTGAAGAAACTGATCGAAAAGTACGCAGGATTGAAAAGAAACTGATGAACACGAAGAAAGTAACCGACAAGCGCCGAACGCAAAAAGCTGAAGCGCGTGGCGCGCAAGAAGGCGGCACCCAAGGCCAAACGCGCCGCGGGCGTGGCGCGCGGCTCGCTGAAGAAGAAGGTCCGGCACCAGACGCAGGGCCAGCGCAAGCGGTAAGCGCGGCCGAGTTATTTTTCACCGCCGGGAACTGATGTTCCCCGGCGCGCTCACCTTGGATTTCCGGTGTGGAACAGGTTTTCCTCGGCGGCTCGGCGCTTCGGCGGTGAAATCAAATCCTACGTCTCTACTGCGTTCGCCCCGGCGGGCCGATCACGTCCTGGATGGCGGTGATCAGCTCGGCCGGCTTGAACGGTTTGCGCAGGCAGACCGAGCCACTGAGCTGCGCCTGGTACTCGTTGGCGAATCCGGTCATGAAGATCACCGGCAGAGCGGGGCGAAGGTGATGGGCCCGCGCCGCCAATGTCAGGCCGTTCATGCCGGGCATGACGATGTCCGTCAGCAGTAGCTGCGGCCCGGATTGTTCCTGGACGATGCGCAAGGCATCCTCCGCGTTGGATGCTTCCATCACGCTGTATCCGGCTTGCTCCACCAGGACTCGCACCAAAGTGCGAATTTGACTTTCATCATCCACCACCAGAATCACTCGCCACTCCTTTCCACCCCTCCACTCAGGTCGGAGCCGGCTCCCCTTTTACACTGGAAGGAGATGCGCCCGCCCGCCATTATCAGCCATCGCGGCCTGTGCCGCGCAACCGCCCGGTCTCCACGGGCGGGTGAAAATACAATTTCCGCTTTCGCCGCCGCCATCGAGGCGCTGGCGGCGCTTGGCTTCCCGCCTTCGATCGAATTCGATGTACGCCGCTCGCGCGATGAAAAATTAGTAATCATTCATGATGCCACTGTGAATCGTACAACACCGGCGCGCGGGCCGGTGAGCCGCTACACCGCGGCCGAGCTTGGCTGGTTCGGAATTCCGCTGCTGACCGATGTGATCGAGCGGTTCCCCGAAACCGAATTCCATATCGAGCTGAAGCAGCCGGGCATTGCGGCGCAGGTGAAGAATATCATCCTCAGCCGCCGCATGGAGGACCGGGCGATCGTGTCATCGTTCCGATGGAGCGAACTGGCGGCCCTGGGGCGGCGCATCCGGTTTGCCCTGACCACTGGCCTGCCGGCCGGCCGGGCCCTGCGCTGCGCCATTGAGATGGGGGCATGCGCCATACATCCCGACCATCGGCGCACCACGCGGTTTCTGGTAAGCGCAGCGCACGCGGAGGGCCTACGCGTGCACGCCTGGACTGTGAACACGCCCGCGGCATACGCGCGGCTGCGGGAGCTGGGCGTAGATGCGGTTTTTTCGGATAACCCGCGCCTGATCGTAGGCGGGTAGGACGGCCCTTCGGGCCGTCATGCCGGGCTTCCGCCCGGCATGCACCCGGCGAAAGCCGGGTCCGAGGGCCGAAAGGGCCCACCCCACAGGATTTCAGCCGGTCCCCAGCTCATCGATGCGCCCCATCGGATAACCCGCGGCTGTTAGTCGGTTATAGAGCACGGACGTCGACCGCGGGCGGCTCGGCATGCTCGGTCATACGGGTGAGGCGGGTTGCTCTTCAACGCGGAGCCGCGCAGACAACGGAGCAAGCGCGGAAGCCCAATTTTATGGTCTCCGCGTAATCTCCGCGCTCCTCCGCGGCTCCGCGTTGAAAAGAGATCAGAGATCTCTGCTCCTGCCGAGGGCCCCGGCAAATTTCAGCCGATCCCCAGCTCGTCGATGCGCTCGAGCGGCGTGCCGCAGACGCGGCAGATGAGGGCGTGGCAATCGCCGCAGACCAGCGGATCGGCCACCGGCCGGGCGCAGGACGGGCAGTAGAATTCAGCGGCTGGCTTTTCTTCGGGCACTAGCGGGCGGCTTCGATTTTTTCCACTTTGATGGTTTTGGTCCCGGCGTCGAGCGTGCCGGTCACGGTGACTTTTTTGGCGGCGAAGCGGGCGGGAGTTTTCTGGTCGCTCAGGATGTAGACCTCGTGACCGTCGTAAAGCGCGTACCTGGCATTCATGTGGGTGACGCAATCGGTGACGCATTCGGCGTCGTGTTTTTTGGCGCCGCACATGTCGTCGGTGATGGTGCCGGTGAATTGCTGTGAAGCCGGTGCGGCGACGAGCATGGCCGCAAAAACGGCGGTCGTGAGAATGCGTTTCATGAGTTTCAGTATACCGGCTGGTACACTGGGCAGTGCCGGGAATTTTTGCCCCGAACTATCGACTTTGATTCATCCTGCCGTTCGCGACCTCTTTCTGGATTTGGGCCGGCATCCTGCGTTTCAGGAAGCGCTGCGCCGGATTTCCACGGGCGGAAGCGCGTCCATTTCCGGCCTCACCACCACCGCCAAAGCGCTCTATTCGGTCCTGCTCTGGCAACTGTCGGGAAGGCCGGTTCTGGTAGTGGTGGATGGCAACAAGCAGGCGGAAGCGCTCTCCGAAGCGGTGCAGACATTCTTTCAACTGCTGGCCTCCGAAGCCGGCGCTCCCGGTTCCGGACGCGGCGGACCGCAGCTTCTGCCCGGCCTGGATGTGCTGCCCATGCAGAACCTGTCGCCGCACGCCGAGATTCTGGAGCAAAGGGCCACCGGGCTGTGGCGCCTGGCGAACGAGCGCGTTCCGGTGACGGTTTTGCCGCTGGCGGCGGCGCTGCAAAAAATCGAAAGCGGCGATTATTACCGGCAACTGGGCCTGCGTCTGAAGGTGGGAGAAGAACTGCCGCTCGAGGATGTGGTGGCGCACCTCGAAAGCATCGGCTACGAACGGCGGGAGCCGGTGGAGATGGTAGGGGAATACTCCGTGCGCGGCGGCATCCTGGACGTGTTTTCGCCGGAAGCGCAGCGGCCGGTGCGGATCGATTTGTTCGGGGATCTGGTAGAGTCCATCCGCCGGTTCGACGTGGAATCGCAGCGGTCGGTATTGAAGATTGAGGAATGCTTATTACTACCATTGACGGAATTTCAAAAATCTCGTCAGTTTCTACTACGATTGGCGGAATTGGTGCGGGAGGCGGATATTCCCGGGCGCGATTTGCCGCCGCCCGGAGAGCCTTTTCCAGGCTGGGAACTGGTGGCGCCGATGCTGAAGCCGAAGGAGGCGTCGGTTTTCTCGCTGGTGGACCGGCCGGTGGTGGTGTGGGACGAGCCGGAGCAGGTGCGCGCGGCGGCGGACCGGTTCTGGAAACGGCTGGAGCAGATTGAGCGCTCGCCGGCCTACGATCCAAGTAGGATTTACTTCTCGCTGGAGGCATTGCAGTCGCGCGCCGGAGATTGCCCGCAGCTGGATTTGAAGGAGCTGGAGATCGGGCTGCCGGATGAGTCGGCTCTGTACATCCCCACCCGGCCTTCGCTGGCGTTCCACGGCAACATGCAGGTGGCGATTGCGGAGGCGCGAACGCTGGTGGAAGGCGGAAAGCGGGTGGCGTTTTTCGCATCTTCTACAGGTGAAGTAGAAAGGGTGGCCGATATTCTGAACGAATACGGCATTCCCTACCAGCTTGGGCTGGAACAGTTCGACTCCACCCCGGCGTACCTGGCGGAGCGGGCGTATATGGCCGGGGAAGTAGCCAGCATATACCTGATCCGGGGGCTGATCCGTCACGGCACCGCGTTCCAAACTTCGGATCTTGTAGTATTTGGCTCGGAAGATCTCTTCGAGACTTCCGAGATGGTGGCGCGGGCGCCCGCTTCGAAGTCCACTTTGCAGGTCTTTTCCGCGGATCTGGTGGACCTGAAGCCGGGCGACTACGTGGTGCATGCCGAGCACGGGGTGGCGCAATACCTGGGGCTGCGGGAGATCACGCAGGGCGAGGCGCAAGGCGACTACATGCTGCTCGAGTACGCCGCCGGGGCGAAATTGTATGTTCCGTTGACGCGCATGGACCTGATCCAGCGGTTCCGCGGCGCGGGCGATTCGAAGCCGTCGCTGGACCGCATGGGCGGCGCCACCTGGACCCGCACGAAAACACGTATCAAAGCCAAAATGCGCGACATGGCGGACGAGCTGCTCAGGCTCTATGCCTCGCGCAAGCTGGCCGACGGCTTCCCGTATTCGCGCGACAGCAACTGGCAGCGGGAGTTCGAGGACGCATTCGACTTCACCGAGACCAAGGACCAGGCGAACGCCATCCAGGAAATCAAGCGGGACATGGAACTGCCCCACCCCATGGACCGGCTGCTGTGCGGCGACGTGGGATTCGGCAAGACCGAGGTGGTGATGCGGGCGGCGTTCAAAGCCCTGGGGGACGGCAAGCAGGTAGCGCTGCTGGCGCCTACTACAGTATTAGCATTTCAGCATTTCGAGACCTTCAAACGCCGCTTCCAGCCGTTTCCGGTGCGCATCGAGATGTTCAGCCGGTTTCGCTCGCCCAAGGACTTGAAGGCGGCGGCGGCGGATCTGGCGGAAGGCAAGGTGGATATCGCGATCGGCACGCACCGGCTGCTTTCCAAAGATGTAGCATTTCGTGATCTGGGGCTGGTGATCGTCGACGAGGAGCAGCGGTTCGGGGTGAAGCACAAGGAGCGCTCTGAAACAGCTCAAGACGAGCGTGGATCACGTGAGCATGAGCGCGACGCCGATCCCGCGAACACTACACATGTCGTTACTAGGTCTGCGGGATATGTCGGTGATCGAGACGCCGCCCAAGGACCGGCTGGCGATTCACACCGTGGTGGCGCCATTCCAGCCGGAGCTGATCCGCTCGGCGCTCGAACTGGAGCTGGGCAGAGGCGGGCAGGTCTATTTTCTGCATAACCGGGTGGATTCGATCTGGTCGCGGGCAGCGGACATGCAGCAACTGGTGCCGCAGGCCCGCATCGGCGTCGGACACGGGCAGATGGCGGAAGCGGAACTGGAGAGAACCATGCTGCAGTTCATGCGGCATGAGTTCGACATCCTCATGTGTACGACAATCATAGAGAATGGTCTGGATATTCCGCTGGCTAATACGATTATTATAGAAAATGCGGAGCGGTACGGACTTTCCGAACTCTACCAGTTGCGCGGACGGGTGGGGCGGTCGAACCGGCGCGCCTACGCATACCTGCTGGTGCCGCCGGACACCGAACTGACGGAGATCGCGCGCAAGCGCCTGGCGGCCCTGAAGGAATTCAGCGACCTGGGCGCCGGGTTCAAGATTGCGGCGCTCGATCTGGAACTGCGCGGCGCCGGCAACCTGCTGGGCGGGGAGCAGCACGGGCACATCAACGCGGTGGGCTTCGACACCTATGTGCGGCTGCTGGACGAGACGGTGCGGGAACTGAAGGGCGAGGAGGTCGTGCCGGAGATCCATTCCGCGCTGAACCTGGGCCTGGACCTGCGCATCCCGCCGGATTACATCACGGATGAAAACCAGCGGCTGCGGGCGTACCGGCAGATCGCCAACGCCGGGGATTCGGAGGCGCGGGACCGTGCCGAAAAGGAACTGGAGGATCGATATGGCCCAGTGCCGGAGGCGGTGCGGAGCCTGCTGGAGTATTCGGCACTGAAGACCCTGGCCGAGCGGATCGGGGTGGAAGTGATCGACCGCCGCCATAACTTGTTGAATATAAAGTTCCACCAGGAGACGCGCGTGGATCCGGCGCGGCTCATGCAAATGGTGGCGAAAACCAGGGGGGCGCAGTTCACTCCGGCAGGCGTCTTGCTAATGCCATTAGACGGCATAAATGGAGCAGGAGAGGTGTTGACCTTTCTGCGCGAGAAATTGGGGCTACTGGCGGGGTAGTACGATGTGGGGCCGGGATCGAACCATAAGTGCCGTAGGGGCCGGGCATGCCAGGCCTGCCGGCGCCCCTTTTGACGGGAGCCCCGCGTTCGCGAAGGCGCGGGCTTGCCTTGGTTGGTAGAATAGAGGACGCGGAATTATGCTTTTCAGGCACGTGATACTCATAGCGGCCACGCTCCCGTTGGCCGTGGCGGCGGATGTGCGGGTGGTCGAAGAGATCGCCGCGAAGGTGAACGGCGACATCATTACGCGCGGCGAGCTGGACCAGACGCGCAAGGAGATCGAAGCCGAGGCGCGCACGCAGGGTTTAACCGGCGCCAAGCTGCAGGACGCCGTGAAGCAGGTGGCGGCCAACGCCCTGCGCGACCAGATCGATCAGCTTCTGCTGGTGCAGAAGGGCAAAGATCTCAATATCAATGTCGACTCGGACGTGACGCGCCAGCTTGCCGACATCCAGGTGCAGGCGCGCGACAAGGACGGCAACCGCATCACCGACCCCGACAAGTTCCACCAGTACATCCAGGAACAAACCGGGATGACGTTCGAGGACTACCGCGACCGGTTGAAGCGGCAGATCCTGTCGCAGCGGGTGATCGGTCAGGAGGTGGGATACCGCATCACGATTCCCGAGCCCGAGCTGCACAAATATTACGACGAGCATAAAGGCGACTTTATCCGCAAGGAGCAGGTATTCCTGAGCCAGATTGTGCTTTCGACGGAAGGCAAGACGCCGGAACAGGCGGCGGCGGCGGAGAAAAAGGCCAAGGACATCGTGGCGCGGGCGCGCAAGGGCGAGAAGTTCGGCGACCTGGCGCGGCAATTCTCCGACGATATGGAGACGGCGCGCAACGGCGGGTCGCTGCCGCCCTACCAGCGCGGCATCATGCCGAAGGACATGGAAGACGTGGTGTTCGACACCAAGAATCCCAAGGGCTACGTCACCGATCCCTTCAAGCGGCCGCAGGGGTTCGTGATTCTGCGCATCGACGAGCGGTATGAGGCGGGCCAGGCCAGCTTCGACGACGTGAAAGAGCAGGTCCAGGAGATCATGACGCGGCCCAAGATGGAGCCGAAGATCCGCGACTTTCTGACGCAGCTCCGGGCGGAAGCCTTCCTGGAAATCAAGGACGGCTACGTGGACAGCGGCGCGGCGCCCGGCAAGGACACCCGGTGGCACGACGTCGCGCAACTGAAGCCGCAGACCACCACCAAGGAAGAAGTCGCGGCGCGGGTGCACCGCCACAAGAAGTTCCTGGGCATTCCGGTTCCGGGCACCACGGAAAAGGCGTCCGCCAAGGAGACGTCGCCGGACAACATCCCGCAACCTCCTCCGCCTTCGCAGAACGGGGCCCCGGCCGTCGCGCAGCCCATCAAGCAATGAAGTCGCCCTATGTGAACGAGCTCGAAACCAACCGGGTGATCACGACCAGTTTTCTGGTGCACTCGAAGGAGATCCGGCAGAAGAAGACCGGCGAGCTTTACCTCTCCCTGCTGCTGGGGGACCGCACCGGCGAAGTGGACGCCAAGATGTGGGACAACGTGCAGGACGCGATGGGCACGTTCGACCGCGACGATTTCGTCAAGGTCAAAGGGCTGATTCAGGTTTTCCACAACCGGCCGCAGCTCACCATTCACAAGGTGCGGCGGATGGAGACCAGCGAAATCGATTTCGGCGATTACTTTCCGTGCTCGAAGCGCGACGCCGGGGAGATGTGGGCGGAGCTGCGGGCCATCGTGGCGGGGATGAAGAATCCGCACCTGAAGGCCCTGCTGGAGGCGATGCTGGACGACCCGGAGATCGCCCGGCGGATGCGGCGGGCGCCCGCCGCCAAGCAGATTCACCACGCGTACCTGGGCGGATTGCTGGAGCACGTGCTTTCGCTGTGCGCGCTGGCGCGGCTGACGGCCGGCGCACTACGGCATCGTGGATTACGACCTGCTGCTCACGGGCGTGGTGCTGCACGATATCGGCAAGATTTACGAGCTGAATTACGAGCGCGGGTTCTCCTATTCGAACGAAGGGCAGTTGATCGGGCACATCCAGATCGGCCTGCGCATGGTGGGGGAGAAGCTGCGCGGGCTGCCGGATTTTCCGCCGGAACTGCGGGCGCTGGTGGATCACATGATCCTCAGCCACCACGGGCAGCTCGAGTTCGGCTCGCCCAAGCTGCCGCAATTTCCCGAAGCGCTGCTGCTGCACTACCTGGACGACATGGATTCCAAAATGGAGTGCATGCGCGCGCTGATCGAAAACGACCGCCAGGTGGAAGGGTGCTTCACCGGTTACAACGCGGCGCTGGCGCGGGTGGCGCTGAAGAAGGAACGATTTCTGGAGAAGCGGCCGTCGCCTGCCGTGCCCCCCGCGGCGGCCAATGGCGTGGATACGGTGGGCGACGAGGAAATGGCCGGCTCCCCGGATGCTGGCGTGAAGGCGCCGGCTCCGGTGGCCTCACCGGCGATGGCATCGCATCCGCTCTTCGCGGCCAAACCGGCGGCGCCGCTTCCGGTTACACTGGAGGAGGCCGGCGGCACTCCCGGCGCCGCTCCCCGGCAGGAAGACTGATGAAGAAAACTGCCCGTGACGTTCCCCCGCCCCTGGAGTTGCTATGCCTGAAAGCGCTCTGGAAGCTTGAGGAGGCCAACGTGAAGGCGGTGCAGGGAGTGGTAGCCGAGACCCGCCCCCTGGCCTACACCACCATCATGACGGTCTTGGAACGGCTGCTGCGCAAGGGCAAGCTGTCGCGCCGGAAGGTGGGGCGGTCGTTCGTCTACAAGGCGCTGGCCTCACAGGAAGAGTTGCGCCGCGCGGCGGTTCGCGAACTGCTTGATGGCTTTTTCGGCGGTTCTGAGGACGAACTGTTGCTGTTTCTGGGACGCGCCGACACGAAGGCCGCCGCCGCAGCCGCCGGCGAGGGAGAAGCCGGCATCGACACCGTGCTGCTGTAGGGGGGCCAGGGGCCGGGGAAGAGTCAGGACGGGCCGGCCGATCCTCGATTCCTCAGCGGCGTTTGCGCTCGCGCGCCCCGATTCGCAGCCGCAACGCCCAGCTTTTCACGATTGGTCCCCGGCCCCTGGCCCCCGAAGTTTTTGTTGCGGCGTCACGACCGGATAGGCCATAGTGGGAATGGTGCTACCACCGGCCAGCATTCCCCATGGCGGAAAACCTACTGTATTTCACAGAACTGGTTTCGATGCCGGTCTTCGACCTGAAGGGCCGGCGCATCGGACGCGTCAGGGACGCGGCCGTGGTGCCGCTGGTCGATTCGCGGCGGATTGACCGGCTGCTGGTAGGCGGGGCCGACGCCTTACTCACAATCCGCTACGACCAGGTGCGGAAAATCGAGCTCGGCAAGGGCATTTCGCTGAGCGACGAGCAGCTGGTTCCCTACCACGACGACGAGTACATGCTGCGCATCGCGCGGGATCTGCTGGACCAGCAGATCATCGACGTGAACGGGCGCAAGGTGGTGCGCGTCAACGACGTGACCATGGAAATCCGCAACGACCGCGGGCGGGACACGGTCGTCGGTGCTCGAAGTGGACATCGGGATTCGCAGCATTTTCCGGCGCCTGCTCCAGGGAGTGCTGCCGCCGCGCTGGATCCGGCGGCTGCAACGCCGCATTCCGCCCAACTCCATCCCCTGGGACTTCGCCAACGTGGTGGAGCCCGACCCGCTGCGGCGGCTGCGGCTGAACATTTCCTACCAGACAGCTGGAGAAGCTGCACCCGGCCGATCTGGCGGACATCGTGGAGGAGCTGAGCCCGGCGGAGCGCGGAAGCGATTTTCGAAACCATCGACAGCGAAGTGGCGGCGGACGCGCTGTCGGAGATCGATCCCAAGATGCAGGCCAGCATCCTGGAGGCGCTGGAGCCGGAGAAGGCGGCGGACATCGTCGAGGAAATGGCGCCGGACGAAGCGGCGGACGTGCTGTCGGAGCTGGAGGAGGAGACCTCGGAGGAGATCCTGGGCGAGATGGACTCCGAGCCCAAGACGGAGGTGCGCGAGCTGCTGGAATTCGAGGAAGACACCGCCGGCGGCATGATGAACACGGAGTACGTGGTGCTGCACGAGAATGCCACGGTGATGGATGCGCTGGCGGCGCTGCGCGGCAACGAGGACCTGCTGGAGCAGCTCAACACCCTCTTCCTGGTGGACGCGGAGGAGAGGCTGGCCGGAGCCATTCCGCTGGCGCGGCTGTTTGTGGCGTCGGGCGGCGCCAGGCTGAAGGAGCTGGCCGTCGGAACCGCTGATCCAGGTGGCCGTGGACGAGAAGCAGGACCGGATCACCGAGCTCTTCGACAAGTACAACCTGCTGACCCTGCCGGTGGTGGATGAGGACGGCAAGCTGGCGGGCGTGATCACCGCCGACGATATCATTTCGGTGCTGAGGCAAAAGTGACGGATGCGGAAAATCCTGAGCCGGTTCCGCTATCACATAGCGCTGTTCCTCGCGGTCCTGGGCCCGGGATTCATCACCGCCAACGTCGATAACGACGCCGGCGGCATCTTCACCTATTCGCAGGCCGGCGCCAAGTACGGCTACCTGCCGCTGTGGACGCTGATCCCCATCACCGTGCTGCTCGATCGTCACCCAGGAGATGTGCTCGCGCATGGGGGTGGTCACGGGCAAGGGCCTGTCCGATCTGATCCGCGAGGAGTTCGGACTGCGCGTCACGTTTCTGATCATGGCGCTCCTGGTGATCGTGAACCTGACCAACGTGATGTCGGAATTCGCGGGCGTGGCCAGCTCGCTCGAGCTGTTTCGCGTCAGCCGGTACATCACGCGTGCCGCTTTCGGCGGTGGCGGTGTGGTTCCTGGTGGTGAAGGGGAACTACAAGAGCGTCGAGAAAATTTTTCTGTTCGCCTGCCTGCTCTACGTCACCTACATCGTTTCCGGCGTTCCTGGTGCAGGCCGGACTGGAAGGAAGCGGCCATCTACAGCGTCAAGCCGGTGGTGATGCTGGAGCCTTCGTACATCTACATGCTGATCGGCATGGTCGGCACCACCATCGCGCCATGGATGCAGTTCTATCTGCAATCGGCGGTGGTGGAAAAGGGGATCACACGCCAAGGAGTAGCAAGGCGTCGCGGCTGGAGGTGGTGGTGGGCTGCATCATGACGGACGTGGTGGCGTTCTTCATCGTGGTGGCCTGCGCGGGAGCCATCTGGAGCATCCGGCCGCGCGATATCGAGACTGCGGCGGAGGCGGCGCTGGGGCTGAAGCCGTTCGGCAAGTACGCGTTCATGCTGTTCAGCGCGGGCCTCTTTAACGCTTCGATTTTCGCGGCCTGCATTCTGCCGCTATCCACCGCGTATCACGGTATGCGAGGGCCTGGGCTTCGAGGCGGGCGTCAACCGGCGACTGCGCGAGGCGCCCATCTTTTACGCGCTCTACACGCTGCTGATCGTGGTGGGAGCGGGGGTGGTGCTGATCCCGCCATTTCCCGCTGGTCCGGATGATTCTGTGTCGCAGGTGCTGAACGGGATGCTGCTGCCGTTCATCCTGATTTTCATGATCAAGCTCGTGAACCAGCCGGAGCTCATGGGCGAGTGGGTGAACCCGCGCTGGTTCAACGTGGTGGCGTGGGTGTCGATCGTGCTGATTATCGGGCTGACGCTGGCGTACGTGGGCATCCTGGTGCGGGGAGGATAGGAGAGGATAGGAGAGGATAGGAGAGGCTATTTTTGACGCGGAGACGCGGAGACGCAGAGAAGAATCGGCCCTGAGTCGGGAGAGGCAATGGCCGCGGAGAAGCTTTTCATCAACGGGCGACGGGTGGAATGCGCGTGCAACCGGTGGGTTGACGTAATCAATCCGGCTACGGGCGAACTGCTGGCCACCGTGCCGGACACGCCGGCCGAAGGCGTGGACCAGGCGGTGGCGGCGGCGCGCGCCAGCTTCGAAAATAAAACCTGGCGCGGCATGAAAGCGTCCGAACGCGAGCGCATTCTGTGGAAGATCGGGGAGCGCATCGAGGAGCGTCGCGAGGAACTGGCGCGGCTGATCGCGCTCGAAAATGGCAAGACGCTGCGCGAGGCGGCGGGCGGGGACGTAACGCCGGCGGCGGATTGCTTCCGCTATTACGCGGGCTGGGTGCGGAAAATTTACGGCGCGACGATTCCCGTGGACGGTCCGTTTCTCAACTACACGCTGCGCGAGCCGTTGGGGGTGGTGGGCGCCATCGTGCCGTGGAATTTTCCGCTGCAGACGGCGGCGTGGAAGGTGGCGCCGGCGCTGGCGTGCGGCTGCTCGGTAGTGCTGAAACCTTCGGAGCTGACGCCGCTAGACGCGCTAAAACTGGCGGAGATCGCGGCGGAGGCGGGGCTGCCCGAAGGCGTGCTCAACGTGGTCACGGGATATGGAGAGACCACGGGGCAAGCTCTGGCTCTGCATGAGGACGTGGACAAAATCAGCTTCACGGGAAGCGTGGAGACCGCGCGGCGGCTGCTCGAAAACGCGGGTGTTTCCAACCTGAAGCGACTGAGCCTGGAACTGGGCGGCAAATCGCCCAACATCATTTTCCCCGACGCCGATTTGGAGGCGGCGCGCAAGAGCGCCTTCTGGGCGGTGTTCGGGAACAAAGGCGAAATGTGCACGGCGGGCTCCCGGCTGCTGGTGCACGAGGCCATCTACGACGAATTCGTGGAAGACCTGGCGGCGCGGGCGCGCAAGCTGCGGGTGGGCAATCCGCTGGACCCGGCCAGCCAGATGGGGACGCAGATTTCCGGCCGGCAGCTCGAGCGAATTCTGGACTACATCGAGAGCGGCAAGGCCGAGGGAGCACGCCTGCTATGCGGCGGCGAGCGCGACACCGAAGGGGACAAGGCCAAAGGTTTTTACGTGAAGCCGGCGGTTTTCGCCGATGTGCGTCCGGAGATGAAGATTGCGCGCGAAGAGATTTTCGGGCCGGTGGCCTGCGCCATCCGTTTCCGCGACGCCGCGGAGGCCGTGCGCATCGCCAACGGGACGGTGTATGGGCTGGCCGCGGCGGTATGGACGCGGGACATCCGGCTGGCGCACCAAATGGCGGCGGATTTGAAAGCGGGCACGGTTTGGATCAACACATATAACAGCCTGGATTCGGGCTCGCCGTTCGGCGGCGTGAAGCAGAGCGGCTTCGGCCGGGACTTGGGCGCGGAGGCGCTGGAGCAGTATACGAGCGTGAAATCGGTGTGGGTGGCAACTTAGGGGCCGGGGGCCGGGGAGACTCTCGCCGCTGGGGCGGGTTCACGGTGCCGCTCAGGCGGAAAAAGGCCGGAGCATTCACGCGAACTTCCCCGGCCCCGGCCCCCGGCCCCAGGTCTTCCCTCAGGTCTTCCCACTTTCCTGCGGGCGTGAAATGTGGCACAATACGGAATCCGGCCGGCTGACTTGCGGAATCTCCGCGAAGCTAGCTAAAATCAACGCGTTCGCAACAAATCCCAGGAGGAAGCATGGCAGCAGTTGAGCAGAAGGTGAAGCAGATTATTGTCGAGCAACTCGGCGTAGATGAGAGCCAGGTGGACATGAACGCGTCATTTGTCGACGACCTGGGTGCCGACTCGTTGGACATCGTCGAGTTGGTAATGGCCTTTGAAGAGGCATTCGAGCTGGAGATCCCGGACGAAGACGCCGAGAAGATCGGCACGGTGAAAGACGCAGTCGAATACATCGAAAATAAAACAGCCAAGAAATAGACGCGCCTGTCCACGGGGAGAGCCGTTTTGACGCGAAGAGTGGCAGTCACTGGCGTCGGGTTGCTGACGCCGCTCGGGATCGGGACGGAGGCGTCCTGGGAAGCTATTCGAGCCGGCAGGTCCGGCATCGGCCCCATCACGCAATTCGATGCGGCGGCGTTTTCCTGCCGCATCGCCGGCGAGGTGAAGGGTTTCGATCCCGCTCAATACATCGAAAAAAAAGAAATCAAGAAGATGGGGCGCTTCATCCAGTTCGCCATCGCGGCGGCGGAGTGCGCGCTGGCGAACTCCGGGCTGAAGGTGACGCCGGATATCGCCGAACAGGTGGGCGTTTACATCGGCAGCGGCATCGGCGGCTTCGAGGTGATCGAGCGCGAACACCAGACCCTGCTGGAGCATGGGCCGCGGCGCATTTCGCCGTTTTTCATTCCCGCCACCATCATCAACCTGGCTTCGGGCTACGTATCCATCCGCAGCGGGGCGCAGGGGCCGAACTCGGCCACGGCAACGGCGTGCACCACCAGCGCGCATTCGATCGGCGACTCCTTCCGGCTGATCCAGCGGGGGGATGCGGACGCCATGATTTGCGGCGGCACGGAAGCGTGCATCACGCCGATGGGGATCGGGGGGTTCGCCGCCATGCGCGCCCTTTCCACGCGGAATGACGAGCCGGAGCGGGCCTCGCGCCCGTGGGACCGCGACCGCGACGGCTTCGTGGTGGGGGAAGGCGCGGGCATCCTGGTGCTGGAGGAAATGGAATTCGCCAAACGGCGGGGCGCGCGCATTCTGGCGGAGGTGGCCGGATACGGCATGAGTGCGGACGCATTCCACGTAACGGCGCCGTCGCCGGACGGCAATGGTGCGTTCCGCGTGATGCGGAATTCGCTGCGAGACGCGGGCATAGAGCCGGAGCGGATCGATTACATTAACGCCCATGGCACTTCCACCGAGGTGGGCGACAAGGCCGAAACCGCGGCCATCAAGCGAACCTTTGGCGCGCATGCGTACAAAGTGGCGGTGAGCTCGACGAAGTCGATGACGGGCCACCTGCTGGGCGGCGCCGGCGGGCTGGAGGCGGGCATCACGGTGATGGCGATTCGCGACCAGATCGCTCCGCCAACCATGAACCATGACAATCCTGATCCGGAATGCGATCTGGATTACGTGCCCAACCGGGCACGGCCGATGCGCATCGAATACGCGCTGTCGAACAGTTTTGGATTCGGCGGCACAAACGGGTCATTGATCTTTAAGCAATATACGGAATAGCATGAAGGGTTAGGGACTGTCCGGAAACTAGGGATGGGCCATCACGCGAGCCGGATCCCCGGCCCCTGGCCCCCAACCCCCATATGAAAATCATCGTTGCCATCAAGCAGGTTCCCGCCCGCGACTCGCAGCTTCGCGTGGCCGCTTCGGGCAAGTGGATCGAGGAAACCGATCTGTCTTTCGAAATCAACGAGCCCGACGCCTACGCGCTCGAAGAGGCGCTGCAATTGAAAGAGAAGCACGGCGGCGAAGTGGTGGCGCTGTGCGCGGGCCCGGCACGGGCGGCGCAGACCATCCGCGAAGCGCTGGCCAAGGGCGCGGACCGGGCCATTCACGTGGAAGAAGAAAATATAGGCGCCTATGATCCGCTGGCCGCGGCGCGCCTGCTGACGGCGGCGCTCCAGGCGGAAGCGCCCGACCTGGTGCTGACCGGGCTGCAATCCGACGATCTCGGATACGGGCAGACGGGCGTGATTCTGGCCGAGCTGCTGGGGCTGCCGCACGCCACCATCATCATGCAGGTGGAAAAACGGGACGGCACCATCCGCGTCAAGCGGGAACTCGAAAGCGGCTGGTTCCAGCATGTGGAAATGCCGCTACCCGCTCTGCTGACCATTCAATCCGGCATCAGCAAGCTGCGCTACGCCACGCTGATGGGAATTAAAAAGGCGAAATCCAAGGAAGTGAAGCGGCTCACCCCGGCCGATCTGGGGGTGAGCGCGGCCAACCCGCGGATCGCGCTGGAGAGGGTATACGCGCCCGAGCGGACCAAGCAAATCCAGCTTTTCGACGGCAGCCCGCAGGACGCGGCGGCGCGGCTGGTGGAGAAGCTGAAGTTCGAGGCGAGGGTGATATGAGCGTTCTGGCGGTTCTGGAGCAGCGCGGCGGCGAGTGGAACCGGATGTCGTGGGAGACGCTGGCCGCGGCGCAGCAGATGGCCCGGCAACTGGGCACAGGGGCGAGCGCGGCCGTGCTGGGCAGCGGCATCCCGTTGCTGGCGGCGGAGCTGGCGCGAAAGCAGCTGGAAACGGTCTACGCGGTGGAGCACGAGCTGCTGGCGGAGTACACGCCCGACGCTTACACGGCCGCGCTGCGCCAGTTGGTGGCGCAGGCAAAGCCGGACCTGGTGCTGTTCCCGCACACCTACCAGGTGCGCGATTTTCTGCCCAAGCTGGCCACGGCGCTGGACCGCGTGGCCGTGAGCGACGTGGTGGGGCATCGCGTGGAGAACGGGCAGCCGGTGCTGGTGCGGCAGCTTTTCCAGGGCAAGATCAACGCGGACGTGCGCTTTGCCACCGGCGCGCCCAATTTCGCTTCCCTGCAGGCCGGCTCGTACCGGGCGGACCAGGTGGCGGAAGGCACCGCGCGTGTGGAGAATTTCGCGCCGCAGCTCGCGGCCGGCGAGATCCGCACCAGGCCGCTCGAAATGTTTCGCGAATCGCAGCGGGCGGTGGACCTGGGGGCGGCCGAGATTATCGTGTCGGTGGGACGCGGCATCAAGGAAGCCGATAATATTCCGCTGGTGCAGGGGCTGGCGGACGCGCTGGGAGCCGAACTGGCGGCCTCGCGGCCGATCTGCGACGCCGGCTGGCTGCCGATGGAGCGGCAGGTGGGCAGCTCCGGCCAGACCGTGACGCCGAAGCTGTACCTGGCGGTGGGAATTTCCGGTGCCATCCAGCACCTGGTGGGGATGAAGGGGTCGCGCACGGTGGTGGCGATCAACAAAGACCCGAACGCGCCGATTTTCGAGATCGCCGACTATGGCATCGTCGGCGACCTTTTTCAGGTGGTGCCGGAGCTGACGGCGGCCATCCGGAAAGCGAAATCGTAAGGTTTTGTAAATTCCGGGCCTGAATTGACTTTTAGCCGTGCGCCTCGCTATACTGCATATCCACGCCGAAACCGCAATGTGGTGTTGGCGGTGCAACCCCGAAGAATCTTCTCCGATTCTGCAACTTTTGGCAGAGGGCCTGCGTCTTATGCCTCTGACCGTTCTAGGACCAACCCTTGGCAGGCGTATCCGCGCGGCGGAGTCCTGTGCCGAGGTCCCGGCGACCGGGTTGAAACCGCGGCGCCGGAGAAAGAACAGGAAATGAGTATTGAAATGAAATCGGGACCCAGACCCAAATTGGCGGCGTACCGCAAAATTCTCCAGAATAAGGCGGAGGAAGTCCGGCGCAGCATGTCGGCGCAGAAGGCGGCGCAGGTGGTGGCGCGTCTGGATGTGCCCTCCGACGAAGGCGACCTCAGCCAGCAGCACCACGAAGAGTGGATCTTTTTGAACCGCAACACCATCGATATGAACCTGCTGCGGGAGATTTCCGACGCGCTGCTGCGGTATCGACAACGGCAGCTACGGCGTTTGCGCCGAGTGCGAAGAGCCGATTTCCAGCAAGCGGCTGGACGCGGTGCCGTGGGCGCGCTATTGCGTGGCCTGCCAGGAAGCCATCACGGCGCGCATTGCCGACGGCGAGTACGTGGACGACCTGCAGGAGACCGGCCGTTGAAACTCGCGGACCTGCGCCGGCTCTCCATCCGCGGCGGGATGAAAATCCATTTCCGGCTGCAGAACGGAATGGAGTGCATCGTCAACGAGCAGGGAGTAGCGCAGGTTCCTGGTTGGCGCGGCAAGCCCGGGCTTCAACCTGGAAGAGGAACTGTCAGCCGCCGGTGAGTTCCTGCTTCGACCCGTTGCCCCCGGCCGGCGCCGCGAAAAGTGTTGCGGCGAGGAGTTGGCATCCATGGCCGCCAACGGCTCCGCCGCCGCGCCCGCGAACACGAGGAAGACTAACAAACCGAACCTCTTGCTCATGCCTTTGCCGCTCCCCTCCCAACCAGCCGATAGTGTACAATACTAACGCCGTTCGTGTATTGTTTTACCTTCCCGAAAGGGGTTTTGGGGGCTCGGAATGGAAAAGCCGGCGCAAAACATTCAAGACAGTTTTTTAAACAACGCTCGCAAAGACAAGATTGTCCTCACGATTTACCTGATGAGCGGCGTAAAGCTATCCGGGCGAATCAAGAGCTTCGATAAGTACTCGCTGGTGCTGGAAACGAACAACCAGGAGCAGCTGATCTTCAAGCACGCCATTTCCACGGTGGTGACGCAGAAGACGTCGCACTCTTATGGGGCCAGCTCGCAGGCGGCGGCGCAGGGCGTGGCGCGGCGGGGCGGTGCCCGGAGTTGCCGGTTCACAGCGATTCCTCGGAGGCGTAGACACGCCGGCAACCCGAATTCCGCCCGGGAACGGGCGATCCTGGTGGGAGTGGAGTGGAAGACCCGCACGGCCCCGCCCGGCGGCTTTGGCGCATCGGCGTGGAAGAATCGCTGGATGAGCTGGCCGAACTGGCCGCGAGCGCGGGCGCCGAAGTGGTGGAGCGGGTCATGCAGGCGCGCCAGCGCGCCGGAAGCCGCCACCCTGATCGGCCAGGGCAAGGTGGAGGAACTTGCGGCGGCGGTGGCCTCTGGCGGCGCCGACGCGGTGATTTTCGATCACGACCTCACTCCCACCCAGCAGCGCAATCTGGAGAAGCGCCATCGACGCCAAGATCATCGACCGCACCGCAGCTCATCCTGGATATTTTCGCGTCGCGCGCGCGCACCCGCGAAGGCCGGCTGCAAGTGGAGCTGGCGCAGTTGAACTACCTGCTGCCGCGGCTGGCGGGACACGGCAAAGAGATGTCGCGGCTGGGCGGCGGCATCGGCACGCGCGGTCCGGGCGAGACCAAGCTTGAGACCGACCGCCGGCGAATCGCCAAGCGCATCAAGAAAATCGAGGACGATCTGGAGGGCGTGCGCGCCGGACGCGCCCTGCACCGCCAGCGGCGCGAGCGCCGTGCCGCTGGCCACGCTGGCGCTGGCCGGCTACACCAACGCCGGCAAATCCACGCTCTTCAATCGCCTCACCCAGCGCCGGCGTGCTGGCGGACGCGCGCATGTTCGCCACGCTCGATCCCACGGTGCGGCCGCTGGTGCTGCCCTCGCGCCGCCGCGTGCTGGTGAGCGACACCGTCGGATTCATTCGCAACCTGCCGACCACGCTGGTGCAGGCGTTTCGCGCCACGCTGGAGGAAGTGACCGAGGCCGCGCTGGTTCTGCACGTGGTGGACGCGTCTTCGCCGGCGGCGGCGGAGCATACCGCGCACGTGCGCCAGGTGCTGGCGGAAATCGGCGCCGCGGAAATCCCGCAAGTGCTGGTGTTGAACAAGATGGACCGCCTGCCCGAAGCGGCGGGTGACATTGCCGGCCTGGCGCGGCGGCTGCTGGGCGGGGCGGCGGAGGGCGGACCAAAGCAGGGCGCCGCACCGGCGGTGGGGCTTTCGGCGCTGACCGGCGCCGGGATCGAAGATCTGCTGGCGGTGTTGGACGAAGCTCTGCCGCTCGACCCGATGGTGCGGACCACGTTGCGGGTGCCCGCGGGAGACGGGGCGACGCTGGCGATGTTATATGAATTCGGGCGCGTGCTGGACAGCCGGGTGGTGGAAGGCACGGCCGAAGTGGAAGTGGAAGCCGAGGTGCCGGAATCCATCCATCGGCGCCTCAAGGCGTTCTTACCATAAACGCCCCCTGCCTGGCATCCACAGAATTGTGGAAAACGCTGTGGGAAACCGCCGAATCCATTCACGAAGCCTTTGTAACGCAAGCTACTTATACGGATTGAACCTTGTGGCAGCAGGTTCCCCCAAATAGTTGCATCAATGCGATTTATGGCGGGGAGGTCAAGGGTGGTGGTTTACCGGAGAGAGCAGGTAACACGCAAGCTCGGTGGTGTGCCGGTTTTCCACATTTGATATAGGGTGATCCCCGGAGAACTTTCGGTGGCACTCGGAGAAATCCGGGTCTTATTTCGCGGCTTCGAAACACCAGTCTCCATCTGCTAAACTTGACGGTTGATGGCGGTGTAGCTCAGCTGGCTAGAGCGAGGGTCTCATAATCCCTAGGTCGGGCGTTCGAGTCGCCCCGCCGCCACCAAGCCCCACCCTCTTTTCCACGCTTCTGTGCTCCGTTTGCACTCATGTTGAATCCTCAACGCGGAGGCGCTGAGGCAACGGAGGTTACGCGGAGAAGAGGTGTCGAGATCCAGGCAACTGGGATCAAAAGATGGCCTCCGCGATTTCTCCGCGTTCCCCGCGCCTCCGCGGTTGATATTCACCTGGGTTTCCCAACGGAAAGCTGTGTCGCCACGCCTGCGTCTTTCCACGTGCGCGTGGTGCTAATCTGGTGGCGGGAGAACTGGAATGACCATCGGGGTTCCGCGCGAAATCAAAGATCACGAAACACGCGTTGGGCTGGTGCCCAGCGGCGTGGCCGCCTTGCGCGAGGCGGGGCATGAAGTTCTGGTGGAGACCCGCGCCGGCGAAGGCAGCTCCATTACCGACCGCGAGTATATGCAGGCGGGCGCGCAGATTCTGAACGACGCGGCCTACGTCTGGAAACAGGCCGAGCTGGTGGTGAAGGTGAAGGAGCCGCAGCCCGCCGAATACGGGTACTTCCGTCCCGGGCTGATTCTGTTCACCTATCTGCACCTGGCGCCGCTGCCGGAGTTGACCGACCGCCTGCTGGCGCTGCGGGTGAACGGCGTGGCTTACGAAACTATCCGGGAAGCCGACGGCTCGCTGCCGCTGCTGACGCCCATGAGCGAAGTGGCCGGCCGGATGGCGGTGCAGGTGGGCGCGCAATACCTGGAGAAGCCCAACGGCGGCCGGGGTATTCTGCTGGGCGGCGTGCCCGGCGTGGCGCCGGCCAATGTGGTGATTCTGGGCGGCGGCATTGTGGGCACCAATGCGGCCAAGATCGCGCTCGGAATGGGCGCGCACGTCACCATCATCGACCGGAACCTGAACCGGCTGCGGGAGTTGGACGACATTTTCGGCGGCCAGATCGTGACGCTGGCTTCGAACGCCTGGACCATCGGCGAAAACCTCAAGACGGCGGACCTGGTGATCGGGGCGGTGCTGATCCCCGGCGCCTCCGCGCCCAAGCTGGTGCGGCGGGAGATGATCGCCAACATGCGGCGCGGGGCGGTGGTGGTGGATGTGGCGATCGATCAGGGCGGGTGCTTCGAAACCTCGCACGCCACCACCCACACCGAGCCGGTTTACCTGGTGGACGGCGTGCTGCACTACTGCGTCTCCAACATGCCCGCGGCGGTGCCCCACACCTCGACTTTCGCGCTCACCAACGCCACTTTCCCCTACCTGCTGGAGCTGGCGAACCACGGCTTGGAGGCGGCGTGCGAACGGCACGCGGCGCTCCGGGTAGGCGTGAACACGTATAACGGGTACGTGACCCACGGCGGGGTGGCGGAATCGCAAGGCCGGCAATGGCGGGAGTTGGCGCTGGCATAGCAAACTGGGGCCGGGGGGTCGCGCAGCCACAAAGTCGACCGGCGTGCCGATCCCAGGCATTCAAACCAGCAGGCCCCGAATACCCGGCCCCTCCACCTGCGCCCGCGTTCCCCGGCCCCTGGCCCCCGGCCCCCGGCCCCCAAAAAGGTAGTAACCTGCGTACATGGCTACGGGTGCACGTACCGACGTGGCGCCGCTTCCGCTCACGGCGTTGAGCGAGGAGGAGCGCTTTTTCCAGACCACGGTGCGCCAGTTCGCGCGCGAGGAAATCCGGCCGCATGTGCGCGAAATGGACGAAGCCGGCGTGTTCCGCAAGGACATCATCCGCCAGTTTTTCGAGATGGGCCTGATGGGCATCGAGATCCCCGAGGAATACGGCGGGCAGGGCGGCACGTTCTTCCAGGCGGTGCTGGCGGTGGAGGAGCTTTCCGCGGTGGATCCCTCGGCCGGCGTCATCGTGGACGTGCAGAACACCATCTGCAACAACGCGCTGCTGCGCTGGGCCACGCCGGAGCAGAAAGCGCAAGTACCTGCCGCGGCTGGCCGCCGAAATGGTGGCATCGTACGCGCTTTCCGAAGCCGGCTCCGGCTCCGACGCCTTCGCCATGGCCACCCGCGCCGAAGACCGCGGCGATCATTTCCTGCTCAACGGCCGCAAGCTGTGGATCACCAACGCCGCCGAAGCCGGCTTCTTCCTGCTGTTCGCCAATGCGCGAGCCGGAAGCCGGGTACAAGGGCATCACGGCGTTCCTGATCGAGCGCGAATTTCCCGGTTTCCAGGTGGGCAAGAAGGAGGACAAGCTGGGCCTGCGCGCCTCCTCCACCTGCGAGCTGATTCTGGACAATTGCCGCGTGCCGCGCGAAAACGTGATGGGCGAAGTCGGGCAAGGGGTACAAGATCGCCATCGAGACGCTGAACGAAGGGCGCATCGCCATCGGCGCGCAGATGATCGGGCTGGCGCGCGGCGCGCTGGAACACGCCGCGGCGTATGCGCAGCGAGCGCAAGCAGTTCGGCAAGGCCATCGGCGAGTTTCAGGGCGTGCAGTTCGAGCTGGCGAAAATGGCCACCGAAATCGAGGCCGCGCGTCTGCTGGTGTACAACGCGGCGCGCCTGCGCGACGCCGGGATGCCGTTCCTGACCGAAGCCGCCATGGCGAAATATTACAGCTCCGAGATTGCCGAGAAGGCGGCGTCGAAAGCCATCGAAGTCCACGGCGGCGTGGGGATTACCAAGGATTATCCGGTGGAAAAGCTGTACCGCGACGCCAAAATCGGGCGGATCTACGAAGGGCACCAGCAACATGCAGCTGCTGACCATCGCCAAGAAACTGCTGGGGCGGTGAGCGCGTCCAACGTAATTGGTCGAACCGGGCCTCGGGGACCGGATTGCGCCGGGCGGGCCGGGAGGCCTACCCTACAATAGAGGGGAAGATGCGTAACTTGATTCTCTCCGCCGCGCTGGCCGCGGTTGGCCTGCCTGTATGGGCGGCCGACACCGTGGATGCGCAGGACATCATCCAGAAATTCGCCGCCAAGGAAGTGCAGTTCTCCGAGGCCCGCAACAACTATACGTACCGCCAGACCGTGAAACTGGACGAACTGGACGCCAGCGGCAATGCAACCGGTCACAGCTGGGAACTGGTGGAGGACATCATCTTCTCCCCCGAAGGCAAGCGCATGGAGAAGGTGGTCTACGCGCCGGTGCCGAACCTGGAGAGAATCCAGCTCATGCCGGAAGACGAGCAGGACCTGCGCAACGTGCAGCCGTTCGTCCTGACCACGCCCGAAATTCCGGATTACACCGTCACCTACCTGGGCCGGGAGAAGATCGACGAGATCGGCACCTATAAATTTACGGTCAAGCCGAAAAAGCTGGTCACCGGCCACCGCTATTTCGAGGGCGATATCTGGGTGGACGACCGCGACCTGCAGATCGTCAAGACGTTCGGCAAGGGCGTGGGCGAACTGAAACATGGCAGCAGCAAGCACCAGGCGTTCCCCAGGTTCGAAACCTACCGCGAGCAGATCGACGGCAAATACTGGTTTCCCACGTACACCCATGCCGATGACGTGCTGCACTTCCCGGACGGCGAAAACGTGCGCATCCGCATGACGGTCCGGTACCAGGATTACAAGAAGTACGAAGGCCAATCGACCATTCATTACGGCGGAGTGGTGGACGACAAGAGCGCACCGCCGAGCGCACCGCCGAACAAGCCGTAGCCGACAGGCTCAAATTCCGACCGGCGATTGTGCGGTAGGCGGGTGACCTGCGGGCGGCTTGGAAATCCGCTGGGTCCGTGAGCACCTGGACATTTTCCTTAGCTTAGCCGAGGGACCGCTCCTTGGCGGTCGCGGCTCCGATCGGAGCCACGAGCGTAAGCGAGTGGTCCTCGCAAGACGCAAAATCACGTGGTCGCGGTACTAGCCCGCCACCAACTCCGCGAATTTCGCCAGGTCCACATTTCCGCCGGAGAGCAACGCCACTACTCTTCCCTTCCCTGCCCTGCCGGAGATGGCGGCGGCAACGGCGCAGGCGGAAGCGCCTTCGGCAATGACGCGGTTCCGCTCGGCCACCAGTTTCATGGCGGCGGCGGCATCCGCAAGGGAGACGACGATCGAGCCGTCCAGCAGCTTGCGGGCGTGCTGGAACATGTTGGGGAAGACCATGCGGGCGCCGATGCCGTCCACGAACGAGGGTTGATAATCCACCGTGCGCGGCTCGCCGGCGGCCAGCGAAGCGGCCAGCGGCGCGGCGGTTTCGATTTCGGCGGCGAAAATACGCACGCGCGGCGCCAGTTGGCGCAGCACGGCGGCAATGCCGCATGACAACCCGCCGCCGCCCCAGGGAATCACCACGGCATCCATTTCGGGCAGGTCTTCCAGCAGTTCGAGGGCGATGGTTCCGTTGCCGGCCATGACGTCGGGATCGTCGAAGGCGTGAATGAAGGTGGCCTCCACGCCCGGATACGAGCGCGTCTCGAAGGTGCGCCACCACTGGTCGAAAGGCGCCTGGATGACGCGCCCGCCCAGGCGCTCCACGGCCCGGATCTTGGTTTGCGGGGCGGTGTCCGGCGCCACCACGGTGGCCGGAATTCCCATGCGCCGGGCGCAGTAAGCCACGCCCTGCGCCATGTTGCCGGCGGAGGCCGTCATCACCCCGCGTTCCAACTGGCGGCGCGGCGCGCGGGCCATCACGTTGGCCGCGCCACGCAACTTAAAGGACCCGATGGGTTGAAGATTCTCCAGCTTCAGATAGACGCCGTCATCGGTGTAGAGCGGCACCAGCGGCGTCCGCAGCGCGATGCCGCCGATATTCTTTCTCGCCTCTTCCACCTGCGCAACCGTAACCGGCATTTTTTTACTGTAACGCACGGGAAATGCTCCACCGCACGCAGGCACACGGCGGGATTTGACTTTCGGAGTACGCCCGGTAACATCCAGATATACGAATGCAGTAACATCGAAGCGTGGCGCAATGGAAAGAGCTAAGCGACTTGCCCGCGGTGCACGAGGTGTTGCAGCGAATCCTGCCGGCGCTTGCGCGCTATCCGCGCGGGCTGGTGGTAGCGGAGGTGCGGCTGGCGCTGGAATCCCTGCGGGACGAGATTCGCAGTGGGACGGCCGCGCACGCGGACATCGAGAAGCGGGTGGTGGAGGCGCTGGCACGTTGGGAACGGCCCGCGCTGCGGCGGGTGGTCAACGCCACCGGCGTGGTGCTGCACACCAACCTGGGACGGGCGCCGCTGGGAAACGCGGCGGCGATGGCGGGCTATTCCAACCTGGAATACGACCTGAAGCGCGGCCGGCGCGGCAAGCGGGACGTGCACGTAAGCGGCTTGCTGGAACGGCTGGTGGGCGCGCGCGGAATTGTGGTCAACAACAACGCCGCGGCGGTGTTCCTGGCGCTCCACGAACTGGCGGCGGGGGGCGAGGTGGTGGTCTCGCGCGGCGAGCTGATCGAGATCGGCGACGGGTTCCGCATACCGGAGATCATGGCGCGCTCGGGCGCGCTGCTACGCGAAGTGGGGACGACCAACCGCACCCACATCGATGACTACCGGGAGGCGATCACGGAGCGGACGCGCCTGCTGCTGCGCGTGCATCCGAGCAATTTCCGGATGACGGGGTTCACCGCGCGGCCGGAGCCCGCCGCGCTGGCGGCGCTGGGGCGCGAGCGTGGCATACCGGTTTACGAGGACCTGGGAAGCGGGTGCGTGGCGGACCTGCGCGAGTTCGGCATTGAGGAGCCGCGCGTGGCGGACAGCCTCGCCGCGGGCATGGACCTGGTGTCTTTCAGCGGCGACAAACTGCTGGGCGGACCGCAGGCGGGGATTCTGGCGGGGCGTGGAGAGATCGTGGACCGGCTGCGGCGCAATCCGCTGTTTCGCGCGCTGCGGGTGGACAAAATGACTTACCAGGCGCTCGAATGGACGCTGCGCAACCTGCTGCTGGAACGGTGGGACCAGGTGCCGGCGCTGGCCATGATCCGGCAGTCGCCGGCGGAGATCTATCAGCGCGCGGAAGCGCTGCTGGCGCGGTTCCCGGCGATTCAAGCCGACATCCTGCCGGGCAGATCGGTGATCGGCGGCGGTTCCACGCCGGAGCAGGAGTTGGACACCTGGCTGATCGCGCTGGCCTCCGCGGACGCGGTGGAGACGGAGCGCAAGCTGCGCGGACGGGAACCGGCGATCGTGGCGCGCATCGAGGACGACCGCGTGGTGCTGGACTTGCGCACCGTGCTGCGGGAAGAGGAAGACCAGCTGGCGGCGGCGCTACTGGAGCAGGGCGGCGCGGAGTAGGCTAGCGGTCAGTCACCCGCCCACGCACGCAGAGGCGAGCCGATAGAACTCATATCCGCGCGTACCACGGGCCGGCCGCCCGGCGCCCTGCCAAACCTCGGCGACACTGGCGTCTTTGAGCAACTCGAATCCTCTGTCGGCGAGATACGGTCTGATCTCTGCCGGATACAGCCCGAAGAGCCACGGCTCGCCATACGATTGGAGCCTAGCCATCAGCTTCCGAGCGCCGTAGAATTTTTCCGGGTTGACCAGAACGGCGCGATCGATATAGGTGAACAGCAGGATGCCCCCAGCATTTTCCCGGATCTGGCGCAGCACGCTGTCGACGGCTCCCGCCGTCAGGTAGTTCGTGACGCCCTCCCATATAAAACATGCGGGTCTTGTCTTGTCGAAGCCGGCCTGAATCAGAACCTCGGCCACAGACTGGTGATTGAAATCGATGCCGACATACCCGAGGTGCTCCGGTGATCGCTTCACCCTTCTGAGAATTTCCTGCTTGGCGAGCGAGGTCTGGGGATGGTCCAGCTCGAAAACCCGGGCACCCGCGGCAGCACCAAGCCGATACGCACGCGCGTCGAATCCGGCCCCGAGCAAGACGAGTTGGGTGCAGGTCCGCAAAGCGGCTGTGGCTTCGTCATCCAGCCACCTGGTGCGGGCGATGCCCGCTGCCCTGGCTCCTGGAGCCGCCCGATCAAGCAGATGCTCCACGAAACTGAGCCCCAGGGGAAGCCGGGCCAGCCGGTATAGCCGCTTGCGCCAGCCGCCGAGGAAATTGGGTGCGTCAAGGTCAGTAAAGAGGCGTGAACCATCGGGGCGCAACGATTCGAGGGCACGAAACAGCGCCATGTATTCCGCCGTCAGGCTGGCTTGACCTTGCACAAGGGACCCTGAACCGATTATCGCCCCTCAAGCCAGAGATCCCGGAAGTGGGTCGGGACTAATCGCGAGGCCGTCCGGCAGGGAGACTCCAGGACCGGGTCACGCCCAGGGTTGGAAGGCCGGCTCTTTCCATGTTGGTGTGGCTCTGCCCGTCCAGGAGCGCCCACGAATAGATCTCATCGCAGCCCAATCCGGCGGCAAGGCGGAAGCGCGCCTCCAACAGCGCCGCGTGGCAGCCGCTCCGGCGCTCCTCCGGGAGCGTGGCGCCCGCGCATAGAATCGCCAGGCGGCCTTCGCGATAGAGCATGCCGACGCCGGCCGGCCGGCCCTTTCGCAATGCCATGAGGAAAGAGATCTCGGGCCTGGTGAACAGGTGCCGCATGTTTCGAATGGCGGCCTGGAAGCGCACCGGCTCCGCTTCGAAACCGCGCAGGTAGCAGGAGAGAAATGCCGCCCTTTCCTCCGGTCCGGGAGACCGTATGGTGAACTCGCACGAGTCAGGCGCACCCGGCAGCGGCGGCGGAATCGGGCCGCCCACCCAGGCATAATGCTTTCCCTCCACCCAGCCGCGGCTGCGGCACATCGCGTCCAGCGGCGCGGAAAGGCCGAGTGGCAGGCCCACCAGTTCGCACGGGAACGGGCAGCCGCGATAGAAGACCTCGAAGTCCCGCACGTGTGCCGGCGCAGCCGCGGCCGGCGCATAGACGCGATTGAAGTAGCCAACCTCATCGAAGCGCAGGGCGGTAGCCGGTCCGATGGCTACTACGCGGATTTTCCCGTCCAGGTTTTCGCCGGCCTGATAGGTTCGCAGGCGCAGCGAATCATAGCGGGCGAACAGCTCCATCGCGCGCACGACGAGAGCGGATTGTTCCCGGAATTTTGCTTGGCTGATGGCGAGCGCGGACATGAATTACTAGCCTCCTTAACGGCCAACCGGCTGGGCGGCGGAGCTTAGCCTGGATACCACGGACGCGTACTTTCCGCCCGGGCCTTGCGCAATTTTCTCCACCCGCCGCACCGTGATTCTGGCCGGACCCACGTTGGCGGCCAGGTTGGCCCGGACCAGGCGCTCCTCCCGATCCGTGAATCCCTCCGCCGTCACCAGGTAGAGGGTAAATACGTCCATCTGTTCCTGCACGATCTGATACTGGCGGATGCAGGGGATTTCGGCGTCGATCGCGGCCATGCGGAACAGTTTGCGGCCGTCGGGCAAAAGGATGGCGTTGGCGGCGCGGCCGTCCACCGACTGGAATGCCGGAACCGCGCTGCCGCACGCGCAGGGCCTGGGGTCAAGCGCGGCGATGTCTCCCACGCGGTAGCGGAGCAGAATCTGGGCGTCGTTGATCAACCCCGTGCAGACCACGTGGCCCGTCCTGCCCGCGGGCAGCGGCCGGCCATCGTCGTCCACGATTTCCACCAGGCCGTAGTCCGGGCTGATGTGCATCCTGCCGCACGGGCCCTCCGCCGCGAAGAGCGCCATTTCCGAGCAGCCGTACTGGTCATAGACGCGGCCGCCGAAGGCCTCTTCGATCGCCGCGCGCTGATGCCGCTGAAGGGTCTCGCCGGAAGTAATGGCGATCGGTATGTGAATGTCGCGGATACCCTCGGCCAGCAGGTATTGGGCGACGGCGGTAATGGCCGAGGGGAAGCCCACCAGCGCGCGATACGGCCGCCGCCTCAACTCCCGGCAGTAATCGCGGAGATATTGAGGCGCCAGATGATATACGGACATATATAACTGGCGCCCGGCGTAGTTATAGCACCAGAAGGGCGGCTTAGTGCGTTGGCGCGCCACCACGCGCCTCACGCCGAAGGTGACAAACGGATCTTTGCCGTAAACGAATCCGGCCGCGCGGCGGCAGCGAGCCTCGAAAAATGAATAATGCTCCTGGAGCGCCTGGCGCGTCATGAGGACGCGAATGGGCGTTCCGGTGGTGCCGGTGGTGGTCTCGCTCAGCAGCCTGCGGCGGTCCAGGCGCTCGTCGACGAATTGCAGCGGGTCGGCCCGCACCGGATCTTTTTCCAGTATCGGCAATCGGGCCAGATCCTCCGCTCGCCGGATCGCGTCCGGCGTCAGCCCGAGGCGCGGGAACAGCTTGCGGTAATAAGGGACGCGGCAAAACGCGATTTCCAGAATGTGGCGGAGGCGGTCCATCTGATATTCCGCCATCTCCTGTGCGCTCCAGCGCTCCCGGGCGCACACACTTTCCACCGCCGCCCGATAATTTCCGCCGTAGCGCTCGCGGTTGGCGGAGATTCCCTTGATGGTGGCGGCCAGGTTGCGGAGGGGCGGAAGGGCAAGGTACAGTCTTTCGCCAATGCTGATCATAGTCTCCTCCGTGCCTACGCCGCGCCGGCGCAGGCGACTGCGTCCGCAGGCTGGAGCAGGTCCCGCAGGTGCGGGGCGAGAACCGGAAGCAGCCTCGACCGCTCGTCATCGGACAGGTAACGGAACCCGCGAATTACGCCAAAACACTCCGGCGACCCGCAATCGCATCGGAACTTGTCGTGCATGTCGTACTCGGTAGCCAGGTAATTGACCGTAATCTCCTCTCCCGGGGCGACGTCGCACAAGGCGACGATCGAGTCCCCGCCGATGCTTAGGCGTGCATTCGGCTCGCACGCGTGATTCAGGCGGCCCACGGTCCCCCTTCTGCCGATGACGTGGCTGCGCTCGCCTACCTGCAAAGACTCGCGGTTGGGCGCCCGCAGCAATTTCTCGCCGCGCAGATCGATCAGTACTTCTCTCGCGGAGATCGCGCCCACTGCGAAGAGGCCTTTCCTGCCCTTCTGGTCTATTACACGAATATTCGGATTCAGTTTGGGAGTGGGCCTCATCGGTTATTCCCCTTCGAATCAGTGGTTTTGGTATTTAGATAGAACTATCGGCTGCTAGGGCATTTCACTTAGGACGAGCAGGAAGTAATCAGAGAGACGTGGATGCCGGGGGAGTCCGGGAGTGGCCGAATAGATAAACCTCCGGCCACGGAGACCCATAAGTGAACCACTCACCCGTTGACGCTGTGGCGCAGCAGCAAGCGTCAATACTATGACCCACTGGAACGCAGGTGTCAACTCAGGCAAATCCGGCATAAGCGTGTAGGGTAACCATTTTTGCGGGAAAGAGTATGATCGTACGCCGTCCAGAAGAGCTGGGCTGGGCTGGGCTTGTGAACCGCTCAATACGCCAGCAGTTCTTCGATGGCGGTCTGGACGGTTTCCGTTTGCGGCAGAATGGCGGTTTCCAGGCGGGGATGGTAGCCCACCCAGGTGTCGAGGGCGGCCACGCGGCGCACGGGGGCATCCAGCCGGTCGAATAGCTCGATCGGCGATGCGGGCGGCGATCTCGGCGCCGTAGCCCCAGGAGAGCGAGTCTTCGTGGGCGACGAGCACGCGGCTGGTCTTCTCCACCGAAGCGCGGATGGCGTCCCAGTCGTAGGGCGCGAGCGTGCGCAGATCGAGAATTTCGATGCTGGCGCCGGGGCTGCGGCGCTCGATCTGCGTGGCCGCCAGCAGCGCCTTCTGCACCAGCGCGCCATAGGTGACCACGGTGAGCGCTCGTCCCGGCTTGACGACGCTGGCGCGGCCGAAAGGGATGGTGAAATCGGCGCCGGGATGGGGCGAGCGGTTGTAGGGCTCGCGGTAGAGGCGCTTGTGCTCCAGGAACAGAACCGGGTCGTCGGAGCGGAGCGCGGTGCGCAGCAGGCCGCAGGCATCCAGCGCGTTCGAGGGCATGACCACGCGCAGGCCGGGGATGTGGGTGAACTCCACTTCGCCCGCACTGGCTGTGGTAGATCGCGCCGCCGTTCAGATAGCCGCCGATGGGGACGCGGATCACGGCGGGGCAGGCAAAGCCGCCGTTGGAGCGCCAGCGCATGGTGGCCAGCTCGTCGCGAATCTGCATCATGGCCGGCCAGATGTAATCGAAAAACTGAATCTCGGCCACCGGCTTCAGGCCGCGCGTGGCCATGCCGATGGCGCGGCCCACGATGGCGGCTTCGGCCAGCGGCGTGTTGAAAGCGCGCTCGCGAGCCGAACTCGGTCTGCAGTCCGGCGGTGGCTTTGAAGACGCCGCCCTTGCCTTTCACCTCGCGCAGGTTGTCTTCGCGGCTGCAATCGGCCACGTCTTCGCCGAAGACCAGGATGTCCGGATTGCGCCGCATCTCCTCGCGCAGGGTGGCGTTGATCAGGTCGACCATGGTCATGGGCTCGCCGCGGAACTGCGGCTCGGCTTGCGAACGCGGCGGAAGTGGGATCGACGGTTTCGGAATAGAGGTGCAGCAGCGCGGAATCGGGCGCCGGCGGCTCGTCGCGCAGGGCCTGCTGGGTGGCGTCGTGCACTTCCTGGTCGATTTCGTGGGTGATGCGCTGCAGCATGTGGCGGTCGAGGACGCCCTCGTCGATCAGGAATTTGGGAAAGCGTGAGGACCGGGTCGCGCTCCGCTTCGGCTGCGCGCTCGGCCGGCGTCTTGTAGAGGCGCTCGTCGTCGGAAAGCGAGTGCGAATAGGGCCGGATGACGTGGGCGTGCACCAGCGCCGGGCCGCGGCCGGCGCGGCAATACGCGGCGGCGGCTGCCAGGGCGCGGTAGGACGCCAGGAAATCGGTGCCGTCCACTTCCTGCGCGGAAGAGGCCGGGAAAGCCGGCGACCAGGGTGGAAATGTTGCGCGCCGGCGGTCTGGCATTCGATGGGGACGGAGATGGCGTAGCCGTTGTCCTCGATCAGGAAGAGCACCGGCAGGCGCTTGAGGCAGGCGATGTTGAGCGCTTCCCAGAACTCGCCTTCGCTGGTGGCGCCATCGCCGGCAGCAGACCAGCGTGACTTCGGCGTCGTCGGATTCGCGGTAGCGGCCGGCTTCCGGCGCAGCCGACCGCCTGCAGAAACTGCGTGCCGGTGGGGGAGGACGCGCTGACGATGTGGAGCGCCGGGCTGCCCCAGTGCGAGGGCATCTGGCGGCCGCCGGAGGCCGGGATCGGCCGCGGCGCCCACGGCCTGCCGCAGCATATCGTAGCGGCGTCACACCCAGGGCCAGGCAGAGGGCGCGGTCGCGGTAATAGGGATAGAACCAGTCGTGGCCGGCGCGCAGCACCATGCCGGCCGCCACCTGCACGGCTTCGTGGCCGGCCCCGCTGATCTGAAAGAAGATGCGGTTCTGGCGCTTGAGGGCGATTTCGCGGTCATCCAGGCGGCGGGCGGTGTGGATAATACGGAAGGCCTGGATGAGAGCCTCGGCATCCAGGCCGGCAAAGCGTTCATCGGAAGCCGTGGACCGCGGGGTGATGGATGTCGCCACTGATCGAGCGCGCTCCACCTTCAGTGTAGCAGCGGTCTCCCACAGTCCGGCTGCCTGCAAAGGACTGCGCAGCGTGCGCTATCTCACCTGGATGGAGGCGAGATACGCGACGATGTTGTTGATGCGCAGCTCCAGCTCGCGGGGATTGTCGCTCACCGAATGGAGCACCGGTCCCCAGATCGGCATTTCCGTTGAGCCGTGGGCCGGCTGGTCCACATTGCGGAGCATCTCGGTAACGGCGGCATTGGGGAATTTGCCGTTATTGCGCTGCGCGAGTTGGGTCAAATCAGCTGGTTTTGTTTTCAGCGCCGCAACTGCCGGGCCGCCGCCTTTGGCGTCGGCGCCGTGGCAGGTAGCGCAGTATGCGTGGAAGATTTCGCGGCCCGAGACGATCGGGGTTGGGTCAGCGGAAACTCGTTTTATTACCTTGTCTTGTGCCTGTAAGGCCAAACCGGAAAGGAACAGGATCCAAATGCATGTCCGCACAAAAACCTCCTTTTGGGGTGTTGTAAAAGCATGCATGCATGTGGAAGCCCTTTTCTTAAGTGTTGTAAATACAAACGCTTAGTGGACATCAGACTGCGCCGAATCACCCATTTCGGGTTAAAAGACCCGAATTGTCTTTATTTAGACGCGATGTAATCGATAAGCGTGTCGATTTCGGAGTCGCTCAGAGTTTTCGCGAAGGCCGGCATGAGCGGCCCACCGAATTTGACGCGGATTTTGATGTAGTCGCGATTCGGCTTCATGCTGCTGAGGGGCATCTTGTCGCGCTTAAAAAGCTGGTAGAAACTGGGACCGAATTTCCTGGATTGCTGGTGGTCGATGTCGTGGCAGACCACGCAATTTTCGCGGTAGAGCATCTTGCCGCGATCGAGATGATGCTTCTCCCACGGCGGTTCGCCGGCGGCCATGGGACCGGCGACGAGCCAGAGGAGCAAACAGGCGCGCATTACCATTTGCCGCCGCTCCGGCGCAGGGCATCGGTGACCCGGGGCGCTTCGGACTGCTGGTAGCGCACGCGGAGGCGAATGGAACCGGGTTCGACCAGGGGCGGCGGCGGACCTTCCCGCCGGCGCAGCAGGCCGCTTTCCCAAATGAACCAGGCGAACGCGGAGACAATGGCGCCGAGCATCGTCATCTCGAAGCTGATGACGCCGGTAGCCCAGAACGAAAATACCGGCATGCCGCCGGTGAGTACAGTGTAATTATGCTGCGCCCAATACATGAAGATGGTGGCCAGCGAGCCGAAGCCGAGGGCCCCGGCCACGGACACTAGCGACATGCGGCTGGGCCGGTCCAGCACTCCGCGCGGCAACTCCACGGGCTCGGCTGAAAACAGTTCGATGTCGCCCGGCTGGATTCCGGCGCCGCGCAGCGAGCGGATAGCTCCCACCACGGATTCCGTCTCGCGAAACTCCGCTTCCAGATACAAGAATTCCCCCCAAAGGAGGAAAGCTTATCACAGAATGGGGGCCGGGGGCCGGGGGCCAGGGGCCGGGGAGGAGCACGGTACGCTGCGCTGGAACGTTATTCCCCGACGCGCCAAGGCAAAAGGCCGGACGCCTGCCCCATAACGGGCACTTCCCCGGCCCCAGGCCCCCGGCCCCCCGATCCCTAGATCCGTCCAAACTTCGCCACCGCTTCCTTGATCGACTTGAATTTCTCGATGAACGGGATCATGGTGTGCTCGGTGTTGTCCAGGTCCTGGGCCTTTTTCAGGACGTCGGCGGCGCGGTCGCGGGGAACCACCACCACCCCGTCCTCATCCGCCGCGATGATGTCGCCGGCGGCCACGCGCACGCCGGCGCAGGTAACGGGAATGTTGGAGCCGGCGAAGCGGTAATGGTTGACCGTGGTGGAGGGAACCACGCCGCGGCTGAAAACGGGAAACTGGAGCTTGCGGATTTGCGGGGTATCGCGGACCGCCTCCATCCATCACGGCGGCGGTGAGGCCGCGGTATTTCATAGCCGTGGCCATCAAGCCGCCGATGCCGGCGTAATCGGCGCCATCTTCCAGCACCATGACGTAGATCGACCCGGCGGGAGCGGCATCGATGGCGTCCAGCATGCCCTGCGAGGCCTTCGAGCCTTCCTTATGCTCCTCCTTCTTCATGAGAACCGTGACCGCCGGACCGGCGAATTTCGCGGGCGAGAGCGGGCGCATCTCGTGCGACATGTAGGCGCGCTGGCCGTAAAGCTGCTCCATGGCGTCGGCCACGGAGGCGACTTCGACATTGCGGAAGCCTTCGATGAGGGAACCGGCCGGCGGCTGGGCCATCAACCACACCGTCGCTGCCACGGGCAGAAGGAAAAAGCAAAGGCGTTTCATGCTGTGAGATTAGCAATAAATGCGGTATAAAGGGTCCTATGGCTGGCAAATTGTCTTTGGGCAGGAGAGAAGTGCTTGGGCTGTTCGCGGCGGGGGCGGTGCACGCCCTGCGCGGCATGTCCATTCCCAAGATTAAAGATGTGCAGGTGATCGCCACCGCGCCCGCGGGGTCGCGGCTGACGGTGGTCAAGATCCTGACCGACCAGGACGGCCTGTACGGCTACGGCTGCGGCACCTTCACGCAGCGCGCCGACCTGGTGAACGCCGGCGGTGGAACGGTACCTGAAGCCGTTCCTGATCGGCAAGCCGGCGGACCGCATCGAGGATATCTGGCAGGCCTGCTACAACAGCTCCTACTGGCGCAACGGGCCGGTGCTGAACAACGCCATCAGCGGCGTGGACCAGGCGCTGTGGGACATCAAGGGCCGGCAGGCCGGCATGCCGGTGTACAGCTGGTGGGCGGCAAGTGCCGGGAAGCGGCCGATGGCTTACACGCACGCGCAGGGCGCGGAAATCCCGCAGGTGCATCGAAAGCGCGCGCCAGTTGATGGCGCAGGGCTTCCGCAATCGTGCGCGTGCAGGTGGGCGTGCCCGGAATGGCCGGCTACGGCTCGGGCGGCCGCGGCGCGGCGCAGGTGCAGGGGCTGCATGAAGGGCCGGTGTTCGAGCCGGCGGCGCAATCCGCGCGCGCGCTGAAGCTGTTCGAAGAGTGCCGCAAGCAGCTGGGCGACGAGGTCGAGCTGCTGCACGACGTGCACGAGCGCGTACACGCCCAACCAGGCCGTGCAGTTCGCCAAGGCCGCGGAGCCGTTCCGGCTGTTCTTCATGGAGGATCCGCTCTCGCCGGAGGACATCGCCTATTTCCGCCAGATCCGCAGCAGTGCGCCACGCCCCTCGCCATGGGCGAGCTGTTCAACAGCCCGCACGAGTGGACGCCGCTGATCACCGAGCGGCTGATCGATTACATCCGCATCCACGTGTCGCAGGCGGGCGGGTTCACGCCGTGCCGCAAGATCGCAGCCATGGCCGAAGATGTTCGGCGTGAGGACGGCGTGGCACGGGCCGGGCGACGTTTCGCCGATCGGCCACATGGCCAACGTGACGCTGGACGTGGTCTGCTACAACTTCGGCATCCAGGAATACTCGCCGTTCAACGACCGCATGCAGGAAGTCTTCCACGGCTGCCCGGTGATGAAGGACGGCTACATCTATGCCGAACGAAGCGCCGGGCTGGGGAATCGAAGTGGATGAGAAGGCGGCGGCGAAGTATCCCTACACGGCGGCGGCCAGGGCGGCGCGGCCGGGCGCGAACCTGAACGGCGGCTGGGGCGAAATCCGGCGGCCGGACGGCACGATCATCAAGCAGTAGAGGGCTGTTCCAGGAGTACGCGATTCGCAATTACCCGGTGATCCTCCGCGCGCAGGCGCTCGGCTTGGCGCGCCGTGCCGCCGGGCAATTTCGGATTCAGCGCGCCGTCGTCTTTAACCACGCGCCAGTACGGCGCTATACGGGTCTTGCCAAGCTGTGCTTAGGCCCCTTGCTTATCGAATTGCGCGTAGTGGCGCCTGAGCCGAGTCTGGGCGTCCACCAACTGTTCAGCGATCCTCATTCGATATTTCACGGAGTACCTACGCAATGAGCGCCTTATTCTCGCTGTAACACCGATGGTAAAACTGAGGTTCAGACCTACCAGCAGGGCCAAGTCCTTCCCGGGCAAGATGCGAGCCCCGGAGAAGTAAAGAGTTCCGAGGCAGATATGCACAGCGACACCTATCTGGCCCGCTATCAGCAGAGCAGCTTGGAGAATCGCAGCGTGGGCCGGGTGCGGGAGCTCTATCAGCTTGTGCTGATGAAGCTGTTCTTCCAACCTCTCTACCCTTGCCGCGAGCCTATCACGCGACCAGCTCGCAAACCACGTTTCGACCTTCGGAGTAGTCACGTTAATAAGAAGACCAACGGGGTACATCAGCACGAGCGCTGCAAGGCTCAGGATGAATCCCCATGTGCCCAAGTCTGTTGGCCAAGCCACCCCTCCCTTTTACCGTCTCATCGTGGCCGTTTGCAAGGGGTGGAAGCGCTTGGCCGCCAGGAAGTGCGCGTGCGCGTGAGGGTATGTTACCGCGCGAGACCGGATTGGCAGGCCACAAAAAACGATGGCCTGCCCCACTCACCGTCATTCGTACCGCAGAACCGTCACCGGATCGTAGGCGGCGGCGCGGCGGGCGGGGATGTAGCCGGCGAACACGGCCACGCCGGCCAGCAGCAGCGTGGCCGCGGCGAGCGAGAGCGGGTCGTACGGCTCGATGCCGTAGAGTTGTGCGCGCACAATCCGGCTGAGCACGAGCGCGGCGGGCAGGCCAACCGCCACCCCGAAGGAAACCAGCCGCAGCACCTCCCCGAGAATCATCCACAGCACGCTCCCGTGTGACGCGCCCAGGGCCACGCGGATGCCGATTTCGCGCGCGCGGCGGGCCACCACGTAGGCCATCACGCCATAAAGCCCGATGATGGCCAGCAGGGTGGCAAGCAGGCCGAACACCACGGAAAGAGCGGCGATCATGCGCTCGGTGACGAGCGAATCGTCCAGCTGGCGGTCGAGCGTCATCATGTAGGTGATGGGCAGGTTGGGTTCGAGCTCGTGCATGGCGGAGCGGATGGCGCCGAACAGGTTCTCCGGGTCGCGGGCGGTGCGCACATAGACGGTCTCGCCCCATGTCGGGCCACTGCGGGGAACAGAGATAGATCTCGGGGGGAATCGGATCGCGCAGGCTTTCGTAGCGGGTATCGCCGACCACGCCGATAATCTCGATATTCATGGGAGTGCCGGGATCGCCACCGCGGCCGAAGCGATGGCCGACGGCCAGGCCGTTGCCGAAAGTACTTATGGGCGAAGGTGGCGTTGACGACCGCCACTTTTTGGGGGTTGGTGTAGTCCTTCTTCGCGAAGACGCGTCCCTGCAGGACCGGGATGCCCAGCGTGGCGAAGTAGCCGGAGCTGACGCCGTCCATGTGCGGGTCCGGCGGCTCGCCCTGGCGCGGGTAACTGTCGATGGTCACCCAGTTGTCCCACTCCCACCCCATCAACTCCGGCACGCGGCCATAGCCCACGCCGGTCACGCCGGGAATGCGGGCAAGGCGATCGTCCATCCGGTCGTAAAAGGCGGAAGTGCGTTTGTCGTCGTAGCCGATGGCGTCGGGTTCGATGCGGAACTGGATCAGGTTGGCCGTCTTGAAACCCGGGTCGAGCGAGTGCAGGTTGGCCAGGCTGCGCGCGAACAGTCCCGCGCCCACCAGCAGCAGCAGCGAGAGCATCACCTGGGCGGAGACCAGCACCTTGCGGAACCTCACCTGCGCGCCGCCGCCCATGACGTTGCCGGCCTGCTCCTTGAGGGTGGGTGCGATATCCGGCCGGGTGGATTGCAGCGCGGGCACCAGTCCGAAACCGACGCCGGTCACCAGGGCGAGCACGAAGGTGAACGCCAGCATGCGCGGGTCGGGCGAGCTGGAGATGTTGTACCCGGTGACCTGGTTGGGCAGGAAGGCCAGCAGTCCTTTGACCATGAGGACGGCAAGTGCGATTCCGGCCACGCCGCCGGCGGCGGAAAGCAGCACGCTTTCGGTGAGAAACTGCTGGAGCATGCGGCCCCGGCTGGCGCCCAGGGCGAGGCGGACGGCGATTTCCTTCTGCCGCGCGGCGGCGCGGGCTGTCAGCAGGCTGGCCAGGTTGGCGCAGGCGATCAGCAGCACCAGCGCCACCACGCCCATCAGCACCCAGAGCGGCTTTTCGTACTGGCGCCTGCAGGGATGTGTTGCCCTGCGAGCCCGGCATCACGTCCAGCCACATGCGCAGGAACTGCTGCTTGTCGTAGGGCGTGGCGTTGCGAAAGGCGGGCATGCACGCACTTCGGAATCGATGATCTGGTGGAACAGCGGCTGCAAGCCGGCCTTGGCGCGTTCCAGGCTCACGCCGGGCTTCAGGCGGCCATAAACGTTTACCCAGCGCTGGCGGCGGTCGAACATGTCGGTGAAGCCAGGGCGGACGTCGGCGGCCATGGCCATGGGAACGAAGACGAAGGCGGGCAGGCCGGGCTCGACGCCGTCGAAGCCGGGCTGGGCGACGCCCACGATGGTCAGCGGAAAATCATTGACGCGAATGGTCTGGCCGAGGATGTGGGGGTCGCCGGCGAAGCGCGTCTTCCACTAGGCGTAGCTGAGGACGGCGTAGGGGTGGGCGCCGGCGTGCAGGTCGTCGGCGGCGGTGAACAGGCGGCCGGCGGCGGGCTGGATGCCGAGCAGCGGAAAGTAATTGCCGGAGACCAGCTCGCCGTTCACGACTTCGGTTTCGGAGCCGGCGGCGACGGCGAAGCTCATGCGGTAGCGGCACATCATGCCGCTGAACACCTGGTTGCGGTCGCGCAGGTCCTGGTACATGGGATAGGAGAGCGCGTTCATGCCGTTGTTGCCGCCATAGTGCCGGCCGCGGGCGCGCAGCAGGACCACGTGCTCCGGGTCCTGGACGGGCAGCAGGCGCAGAATGAGCTGATCGACCAGGGTAAAAATGGCGGTGTTGGCGCCGATGCCGAGCGCCAGCGAAAGCACGGCCACGGCTGTGAACACCGGCGCCCTGCGCAGGCCGCGGAGAGCATAGAGAGCGTCCTGGATCAGCTTCTGCATGACCTAGATACTGCGGGCGGCGGCAAAGGTTAGCCGAAAAGGCCCGTAGAGCCGCCTTTCCAGGCGGCCATGCCGGCATCCTTGCCGGCATCCGTACTGGGGCGGAGTATGCCGGCACGAATGCCGGCATGGCAAGCTAAAGGCTTGCTCCACGTTGTACACTCGCGGAGAGCATAGAGACGGGCGGGAAAGGTTAGCCGAAAAGGCCCGTAGAGCCGCCTTTCCAGGCGGCCATGCCGGCGTCCTTGCCGGCATCCGTACTGGGGCGGAGCATGCCGGCACGAATGCCGGCATGGCAAGCTGAAAGCTTGCTCCACGTTGTACACTCGCGGGAAGGAGGAACGCGGATGAAAGTTTCACGCAGGCGGTTCGCGCTGCTGGCGCCGGCGCTGGCGGTGGCGCAGGAAAAGGCACAGGCGCTGCCATCGAAGGCTTATGTCTATGAGGACCTGGCGGTCAAGCAGAACGGGCAGAACCGGCAGCGGGCGGTTCTGAACGGCGTCAACCATTCCGGAATTCCGGTGGAGCTGCATTTGACCGAACTGGGGCCGGGACAGGCGCCGCATCCGCCGCACCGCCACGTGCACGAGGAGATGGTGATGCTGCAGAGCGGCGTGCTGGACGTCATGATCGAGGGCAAGACCACGCGGCTGACGCCCGGCTCGGTGGCGTACGTGGCGTCCAACGAGTTCCACGGATGGCGCAATCCGGGCGAGGGACGGACACAGTATTACGTGCTGGAGCTGGGGCCTGACACGTAGACGTCCAAGTTGAGACAGCCGTGTCTCAACTGGCTCTGCAAGTTGCTGAAAACAAACAAAACGGTTGAGACACGATGTCTCAACCGGTCAGATCTTCAGGAACAGCTTGCGCCGGTACATCCAGAGCAGCACGGACCAGTAGAGCGCCAGAATGGCGATGCCTTGGATTAGCGGCTGCAGTCCCGCGCCCAGGAAGCCGAAGAAATGCGGCCCCAGGTGGATGCGGAAACTTCCGATGATCCAGCCGCGCATGGTCTCCGCCATCACGTAAGCGGCGATCGAGTTCGTGCCGATCACGATGAGCGGGAAAGCCCAGCGCCGATAGCCTTTGACCTCCGTCAGCCAGCAGAAAATCGAGAGATAAAGGAAGCACAGGCCGCCGCTGAAGAGCGTCCAGGCGGGAGTCCAGATGCGCTTCACGATGGGGCAGATGCCGGTGAAGTGCAGCAGCAGGCTGGCGGCGAGGCAGATGGCGGCGGCGGTAAAGAGCTTGCGGAAAGGAATCCGCGGCGCGGCGGGGTCCCCGGCCGGCCCGCTGTTGGCCGGCTGGGGTGAGGCGGCAGAGCGCAGCCAATCACCAGCGATCAGGCCGAGAATCATGGTGCCGAGGGTCGGGATGAAGCTGAGGGTCAGGTAGCCGCCGGAATTGGTGACAAAGGGCGAGGTGCGCGGGAACAGGTTGAGGAACCACTGGTCGAAGGCGACGCCGAAATTGGCATCCTTGGCCCAGTGCGCGGCCCATGTGGGCGCGGGATAGAGCGCCCACGCCAGCCAGTATCCGAACAGGACGGCGCCGAGCGCGGCCCAACGGACGCGGCGGGAGGCGAAACCGAGCAGAAACAGCAGCGTATAACCCAGGCCGATCTGCGTCAGTGTGTCCTCAAAAGTGAAATACGTGATGGGCGTGTGCAGGGAGCGCAGAAAAATGCCCAGCGAGATGAGCAGCAGCGAGCGCCACATGGCATGCCCGAGCATGCGGCCGAACGTTCCGCCCTTGGCCAGGCGGGAGGCGATGGAATACGGCAGCGCCACGCCCACCAGGAAGGAAAAGCCGGGCTGGATAGTGTCGTGGAGGGAGCAGCCGGACCAGGCGACGTGGGTCTGGTTCCAGGCCAGAAAGCTCCAGAACGGGTTGCCGGGAAAGGCGGCGGAGACATGCGCGAGTTCGAGCACCTCGGCCATCATGAGGAGCATGACCAGGCCGCGGTAGGTGTCGATGGCCACATTGCGGGCACCGGTCTGCGGAAGCGCCCCGGAAGGCTTCACGGCCGCAGCCGGCTGAAGAACGGCCGACATAGCGACCATTTATATCACACGGGGGCAATTTCGGATAGAGTATTCCTTACGAGGTGAACGGTTATGCCTAACAGGCGGGAATTCGGAAAGATGACGCTCGCGGGCGCGGCTGCGTTGACGGCCGCCGAAGCCGCGCCGGTAGTGCACGCGGTGCAGCCGGGAATCAAGCTGTGCGCGCAGGCGCCGGCCAAACCCACGGACGGCGATTTGAAGTTTCTGAACCAGATCGGGGCGGCGTACGTGAGCGTGGGCTCCACGCCGGACCTGCGCACGGCCGAAGGGTTCAAACAAATCAAAGCGCGCTACGCGGAGGCGGGGATCACGGTCTGGAACATCGGCAACACCAGCGTGCACAATATGCCGGAAGTGACGCTGAACCTGCCGGACCGGGACAGGAAAATCGAGGAATACAAGCAGTACCTGCGCAACCTGGGCGCGGCAGGCATCCGCTACACCACCTACGCGCACATGGGCAACGGCATCTGGTCGAGCGGGCGGGCGGCCATCCGCGGCGCGGAAGGGCGCGAGTTCGATATGGCCAGCCCCAACAAGCAAGGGGTGTGGGACGGGAAGGTGTGGAAGGAGCCGCTCTCGCACGGACGGGTATTTACGAAGGAAGAGATCTGGGATAACTTCGCGTACTTCATCAAGCAGGTGGCGCCGGTGGCGGAACAGGAAGGCGTGCGCATCGGCATCCATCCGGACGATCCGCCGGCGCCCATCCTGGCGGGCGTGCCGCGCTGCATCTTCACCAGCTTCGACGGCTACCGCCGGGCGATGGAGATCGCGAGTAGCCCCAACGTGGGCATCTGCCTGTGCTGCGGCACGTGGCTCGAAGGCGGCAAGGCGATCACGGAGAAGGACCCGGAAGAGATGATCCGCTATTTCGGCGCGGCGAAAATCTGGAAGATTCACTTCCGTAACGTGAGTGCGCCGCTGCCGCACTTCATCGAGACCTTCATGGACAACGGCTACTACGATATGTCCAAAATCATGTGGGCGCTGCGCGACGTGAACTTCGAGGGCATCGTGATTCTGGACCACACGCCGGCGCTCACGGGCGGAAGCGACGCGCAGACGGCGTACGGATTCGCGTACATGAAGGCGCTGTATAATCGGGCCAACGCGGAGGCGAGGGCGTAGGCGGGGATGTGGATGACAATGGCGCGGTATCCCGCCGTGGAGCCGCCTGGCCATGCCGGCGTCCTTGCCGGCATACGTGCTGTGGCGGCGTATGCCGGCTCGAAAGCCGGCATGGCAAGCTGAAAGCTTGCTCCACGGCGGGAGTCGCGGGAACAGGGAGTATGAAATGAGTCGAGTTTCGAGAAGGCAACTGATGCAGGTGGCGGGGGCGGCGGCTCTGGCCGCACCGCAGGGGCACGCGGCGGATTCCATGCCGGCGCCGAAATACGAGGGCGCGAATACGCCGAAGATCTGCCTGATCGCGGGCGATGGCGGGCCGGGCACGCCCGAGGAATCGGCGCGGCGCATCAAGCAGATCGGCGTCGATCACGTGATTGCCGGCATGGGGCGCATTCCGTGGGACGAAGCGCGGCTAAAGGAACTGATGGAGCGCTACAAGGGATGGGGCCTCGAGGTGGGCAACATCATGATCGGCGGCTTCAACCGGGCCATCTATGCGCGGGCGGGAAAAGACGAAGATATCGAGAACGTCATCAAGTCCGTGCAGGCGGCGGGGAAAGTGGGGCTGCCGGTGGTGGAGTATAACTGGTACGCGCACCGCGCCATGGAAGGATATTTCGAGGAGACCGGGCGCTCCGGCGTGGGCTGGACGGGCTTCGATTACGAGCGCATGAAGGGCCTCGCGCCGCTCGAAAACGAAGGCGCGCACACGCTGGAGGAGATGTGGACGAACATCACCTATTTTCTGAAGGCCGTGATTCCGGAAGCGGAGAAGGCGGGCGTGCGACTGGCGCTGCATCCCAACGATCCGCCCGCGCCCATCAGCCGCGGCTCGCAGCAGATTATGGGCTCGGTGGAGGGGTGGAAGAAGCTGATCACGATTGTGAACAGCCCGTCTAACGGCATCACGTTCGATTGCGGCGTGACGCGGGAAATGGGGCAGGACCCGGTGGCGGTGTGCCAGTATTTCGCTTCGCGCGACCGCATCAACCACGTGCACTTCCGCAACGTGAAGGTGCAGAAGCCGTACGAGCGCTACAGCGAAGTGTTCATCGACGAAGGCGAGAACAACATGTTCGCGGTGATGCGCGAACTCATCAAAAACAAGTACACGCGCCTGATCTACCCCGAGCATCCGCGCGCGCTCGATTACGACCGCGAGCGGGAGGGCTTCCATCCGCAGTATCCGGGCGGCGGCGCGTACACGGCGTACGCGTTCAACGTGGGCTACGCGCGGGCCATGATGCAGGCCGCGCTGACGGTCTAAAAAAGGGGGATTCACCATGGCAAAACGGTTCGTTCTGGCGGGGCTTTTGGCGGCCGCCGCGGCAATGGCGCAGGAACCGCGGCTCACGCCGCATACTTCCAACGATCACCCGATTCTGGCCATCGGCTCCGCGGCGCCCGATTTCGCGCTGCCGGGGATCGACGGCAAAATCCATAAGCTGAGCGATTACCAGGCGAGCCGTTTGCTGGTGGTGATGTTCATCTGCGACCACTGCCCCACGTCGCAGCTTTACGAAGGGCGCATCAAGAGCCTGGTGGCGGACTACAGCGGCAAGGGCGTAGGGTTCGTGGCCATCCAGCCCAACGACCCGAAGGCGATTGAGCTGTCGGAACTGGGCTACACGGATGTGAGCGACAGCCTGGACGAGATGAAGATCCGCGCCGCCTACCGCAACTTCAATTTCCCGTACCTGTACGATGGCGAAACGCAGGCGGCGGCGCAGGCATATGGGGCGCAGGCCACGCCGCACATTTTCATCTTCGACCAGGAGCGCAAGCTGCGCTACGAAGGGCGGATCGACAACGCGCAGAGGGAATCGCTGGTGAAGGTGAAGGACGCACGCAACGCGCTGGACGCGCTGCTGGCGGATAAGCCGGTGGCGGTGGCGCACACGCCGGCGTTCGGCTGCTCTACCAAGTGGAAATCGAAGATCGACAACCAGCTGCGCGAAATGCGGAAGATCGAAGCGGAGCCGGTGAACGTGGAAATGGCAACGGCGGACGATCTGAAAAAGCTGCGCACGAACCCCACCGACAAGATCCTGCTGATCAATTTCTGGGCGACGTGGTGCGGGCCGTGCCTCACCGAGATGCCGGCGATTGAAGAGACGTTCCGCATGTTCCGGCGGCGCGATTTCGACCTGGTGACGGTGGCGGCGAATTACCCGGACGAGAAAGCCGGCGTGCTGAAGGTGCTCGGGCAGCAGCACGCCTCCAGCCGCAACCTGCTGTTCGCCTCCGACGACACCTACGCCATGCAGGCGGCGTTCGAGCCCTCGTGGGAAGGCGGCGTGCCGTTCACGATGGTGATTGCGCCGGGCGGGAAAGTGATTTACCAGAAGCAGGGCGAAGCGGATATTCTGGAGATCCGCCGGGCGATTCTGGCGCACCTGGAGAACGAGACATACGTGGGGCATCCGGCGTACTGGGCGCAGCCGTAACCCGGTTTCGCGGCTATAGAGCCCGTCGGTAGCCTTTCGGTGATAGCATGGTACCCCAGGAGGGCAAATGGGACATCTGTCACGTCGTGGGTTCCTGAAGGCGGGGCTGGCCGCCGGCGCACTGGGCGGGCTGGGTGGAGTTCCGGCGCGAGCGGCGAAACGCAGCGCAACGGATTGGGTGACGCTCGGCAAATCGGGCGTGAAGGTGACGCGGCTGGCGCTGGGAACCGGGACGTTTTCCGGGCAGGTGCAGCGCGACCTGGGGCAGGCCGAGTTCACGCGCGTGGTGCGGCACGCCTATGACCGCGGCATCCGCTTCTTCGAAACCGCCGAATCGTATCACGGGATGCATGAAATGCTGGGCATCGCGCTGCAGGGAATCCCGCGCGACAGCTACCGGCTGATGACCAAGATGACGGTGCACCCGGATATGGATCCGCAGGCGAAGATCGACCAGTTCCGGCGCGACCTGAAAACCGAATACTTCGACATCCTGCTGCTGCACTACATGCACAATCCCAACTGGGCGAAGGATTATGCGCGCACGCAGGACGGGTTCTCGCAGGCGCAGGCGAAGAAGGTCATCGTCGGCAAGGGCGCGTCGGTGCATGGGCTGCAGACGCTGCGAACATTCCCCGGCAACCAATGGCTGGAAATCGCCATGATCCGGATGAACCACAAGGGCGTACGGATGGACACCGAAGTGGCGGAAGGTCCGGGCCTGGGCAATGTCAACGAGGTGGTGGAGCACACGCGGCAGGTGCACAAGCAGGGCATGGGCGTGATCAGCATGAAACTGGCGGGCGAAAGCCAGTTCACCGCGCGCGAGGACCGGCAGAAGGCGCTGAAGTTCGCCATGGGGCTGGGCGTGGTGGACGCGGTGACCATCGGGTACAAGAGCACGGCCGAGGTGGACGAGGCCATCGAAAACCTGAACCTGGCGCTGGCGAGCTGAGGCGAAATCCCAGCGGCGCGGGAACCGGGCACGGTAAAATAGGTATAGAAATGCTCGGTCTTGCCACCATTGCTTTGCTTGCCACCGCTCTGCCCAACGCCGTCGTGCTGCGGCCGGTAGCCGATATGTACTCGAAGCCGAGTGCAGACGCGGACGTTGTTTCGCAGGCCATCTACGGCGCCAACGTTGCGGTGCTCGAAGAGAGCAACGGCTGGGCGCACATCCGCACGGGCGACGACTACACCGGCTGGACGCCGCTGGCGGACCTGCGCTCCGGACCGGCATATGCTACCGGGCGGGCGGCGGAAGTGGTCAACCTGTTCGCCCATGTTTACCGCGAAGCCAGCCTGACGAAGCACGCACCGATTGTCACCGTTCCCTTCGAAGCCAGGCTTGAAACGGTGGCGCCGCCGGCTCCGGCCGCGCGCTGGATTGAAGTGCGGCTGCCGGACGACCGCGCCGGTTGGATTCAGGCTGCCGACATCGCCTTCGACGTGAAACCGCTCTCCATTCCGGAGATGCTGGCGCTGGCCAAGCGCTTCATTGGCGTGGCCCCGTACACGTGGGGTGGCACATCCAGTTTCGGCTACGACTGTTCCGGCTTCATGCAGATGCTGGAGCGGCAGCGCGGCGTCTTGCTGCCGCGCGACGCGCAGCCGCAGGCCGACTGGAGCGGCATGGAGCCGGTGCGGCGGGAAGACCTGCAACCGGGCGACCTGCTGTATTTCGGCAGTTCCGACCGGCACATCACCCACACCGGCATGTACATTGGGGACGGCAAGTTCATCAACGCCACCGCGCCGATGGTGCGGATTGACAATTTGAACGACCCGCACCGGTCGCTGGTGGCCATGCGCCGCGTGAAAACGAAGACGGCGGCCGATTCCCCTTCCGGTTCCCGCTGAGGAACCCGGCTTCCGGCGGGGATTTGGCGTGCGGGATTACGGCCGCGGCACGTCCTCCTTTACTTTGTACCCCGCGGGATGATAGCCTAAGTGTCTCATAATGCGTACAGTTGACTTGATCCAGCGGAAGCGCGACGGGGAAGAACTCGCTCCGGAAGAGATCGAGTTTCTGGTGGACGGCTACACCCGCGGCGACATTCCCGACTACCAGATGTCGGCGTTTCTGATGGCCGTGTACTTCTCCGGCATGACCGACCGCGAAGTCAGCCGGCTGACGGAATGCATGCTGCGTTCCGGCGACACGGTGGACCTTTCGGCGATTCCCGGGCGTGAAGGTGGACAAGCACTCGACCGGCGGCGTGGGCGACAAGACCAGCCTGATCGTGGCGCCGCTGGCGGCCGCGGCCGGCGTGGTGGTGCCGATGATGTCGGGCCGCGCGCTGGGCCATACCGGCGGCACGCTCGACAAGCTGGAATCGATTCCCGGCTTCCGCACCAACCTGACCGCCGAGGAATTCGAAAAGCAGCTCGCGCGAGCTGGGCCTGTGCTTCATCGGCCAGACCGACCGGCTGGCGCCCGCCGACCGCAAGCTGTACGCGCTGCGCGACGTCACCGCGACGGTGGAATCCATCCCGCTGATCTCCTCCTCCATCATGTCGAAGAAGCTGGCCGAAGGCGTGGACGCGCTGGTGCTGGACGTGAAGGTCGGCAGCGGCGCGTTCATGAAGAAGCAGGTGGATGCGCGCCGCCTGGCGCAGACCATGGTGGGCATCGGCCGCCGCATGGACAAGAAAGTGCAGGCGCTGATCACCGACATGAACCAGCCGCTGGGCTACGCCGTCGGCAACGCGCTGGAAGTGATGGAGGCGTCGCAGACGCTGCAGAACGCCGGGCCCGCCGATCTCACCAAGCTTTCGCATCGAGCTGGCGGCGCGCATGATCTACCTGGGCAAGAAGGCCGCCACGCTGGAAGAAGCGCGGCGCATGGCCGAGAAGCACCTGGTGGACGGCTCCGGCTACAAGAAGTTCAAGCAGGTGGTGGCGGCGCAGGGCGGCAACGCGCAGGCGCTCGACAAGTTCGAGCTGCTGCCGAATGCCACCGGCATGCGCGAGATCACCTCGCCGCGCGGCCGGCTACGTCAGCTCCATCGACGCCGAAGATATCGGCATCGCGTCCAACATGATCGGCGCCGGGCCGCGACAAGAAGGAAGACACGCATCGACCCGGCGGTGGGCATCATTCTGGAAGTCAAGGTCGGCGAGAAGGTGGATGCCGGCTCGGTGCTCTGCCGCCTCTACTACACCAAGGAAGACCGCGTGGAAGAAGCCGCCGAAATGGTGGAAGACGCCTTCCGCATCTCCGGCGCAGAAGCCCGACGAGCGCGAGACTGATCCTGGAAGTAGTGGGAGTCTGAATGGGCCGGTTCACCGGGATGCTGGGCCTGGTCGTCGATTCTGGCGACGCCTGGCTGTGCTCCACGCACAAGCGGGCCATCAAGCTGCGCATCATCGGCCTGGGGCCTGGGCCTGCAGTTCGCCTTTGCCGTGCTGGTGCTGAAGACCGATTTCGGCAAGATCTTTCAGGCCATCGGCGACGGGCGTGAACGCCATGCTGGGCTACACCGAAGCGGGCGCGGCCTTCGTCTTCGGCGACCGCTGGGCAAGAGCACCGGGCCCTTCGGCGTGATCTTCGCCTTCCAGGTGCTGCCCATCATCATCTTCATCGCGTCGTTCTTCTCGATCCTCTATTACCTGGGCGTCATGCAGTGGATGGTGCGCGCATGGCGGTCGTGCATGCAGAAGGTGATGGGCGCGAGCGGCGCGGAATCGCTCAACGTGGCGGCCAGCATCTTCATGGGCCAGACCGAAGCGCCGCTCACCATCCGGCCGTTCATTCGCCGGCCTGACCGAATCCGAGCTGTTCACCATCATGGCCAGCGGCATGGCGCACGTTTCCGGGTCGGTGATGGCGGCGTACGTGAAGATCGCCGGCGTGGAGATCCAGCATCTGCTGACGGCGGTGATCATGACCGCGCCGGCCACCATCATGCTGGCCAAGATCTTCGTTCCCGAAACGGAAAAGCCGGTGACCGCGGGCAGGGTGGACGTGAAGGTCGAAAAGACCGCGGTCAACGTGATCGATGCCGCGGCGCAGGGCGCGGGCGACGGCCTGCACCTGGCGCTGAACATCGCCGGCATGCTGATCGCGTTTCTGGCGCTGATCGCCATGGTCAACGGCATCCTCGGCGGGCTGCACGGGCTGCCGTTCATGGGTTGGCTGCCGGCTTCGCTGGAGAAGATTTTCGGCGTGGTCTTCGCGCCGGTGGCGTGGCTGATGGGCGTGCCGTGGAAGGACGCCTCGCGCTATCGGCAACCTGCTGGGCACGCGCCTGGTGCTGAACGAATTCGTGGCGTTCCTGAAGCTCGGGCCGATGAAGGCGGGCGCTCGATCCGCGCTCGTTCACCATCGCCACCTACGCGCTGTGCGGCTTCGCCAACTTCAGCTCGATCGCGATTCAGATCGGCGGCATCGGCGCGCTGGCGCCCAACCGCAAATCGGACCTGGCGCGGCTGGGGCTGCGCGCGGTGGCCGCCGGAACCATGGCGAATTTCATGTCGGCCTGCATTGCGGGAATGTTGCTGTGACGGAAGAAGCCGGCGCGGTACATCGCAGAGCCGCACGCACGCTGCGGCCTGCCATCGGCGTGGTGCTGGGCAGCGGCCTGGGGGCATTCGCCGACGAACTGAAAGACCGGCTGGAGATGCCGTACTCCGAAATTCCCGGCTGGCCGGCTTCGACCGCCGTGGGCCACGCGGGCAAGCTGATGCATCGGCAAGCTGGACGGCGTGGAGGTGGCGGTGATGGCGGGCCGCGCGCATCTCTACGAAGGCTATACGCCGGCAGCAGGTGACGCTACGGCGTGCGCGTGCTGCGACGCGCTGGGCGTGCGGTCCATGGTGTTCACCAACGCCGCCGGCGGCATCAACACTGGCGCTGGAGCGCGGCGGGCTGGTGCTGATCTCCGACCACATCAACCTGCAGGGCTCGAATCCGCTGGTTGGGCCGAACGACGATTCGCTGGGGCCGCGCTTCCCCGACATGTCCGAAGCTTATTCGCGCGTGCCTGGCGGCAGATCGCGCAGGACGTGGCGGCGTCGAGCTGTGCATTCCGCTGCGCGAGGGCGTCTACGCCGCCATGCTGGGCCGAGTCTACGAAACGCCGGCCGAGATCCGCTATCCTGCGCACCATCGGCGCGGACCTGGTGGGCATGTCCACGGTGCCGGAAGTGATCGTGGCCAACCACATGGGCATGAAGGTGCTGGCGATTTCCTGCGTCACCAACATGGCCGCCGGCGTGCTGCCGCAGAAGATCAACCACGAAGAAGTGCTGGAAACCGGCGAGCAGGTGCGCGACACGCTGGTGCGGTTCCTGAAGGCGCTGCTGCCGCGGCTGGTGGCGGCATGACCGATCCGCTGATCGCCGCCGCGCTCGGGCGCGCGCGCACGCCTTCGCGCCGTTTTCGAAATTCCAGGTGGGCGCCGCGCTCGAGGATGCCGCCGGCCGCATCCACACCGGCTGCAACGTGGAGAACGCCACTTACGGTCTGACCGTTTGCGCCGAGCGCGTGGCCGTCTTCAAGGCGATCTCCGAGGGCGTGCGCCGCAGAATTCCGGCGCGTGGCGGTGGCCGCCGATACCGACGTGCTCACGCCGCCCTGCGGCGCCTGCCGGCAGATTCTCTGGGAATTCTGCGGCGATGTCGAAATCGTGCTGGTGAACCCGCGCGGCAAGACCGAAACCTACCGTTTGAAGGATCTGTTCCCGAAGCCCTTCGATGTTTCGTATCTGTAGCGGCAATTCTTCACGCGAACGCGGATGAGCGCCAGAAACAGTTCTCTGCGATTCTTCGCTCTCGGCGCCTCCGCGTTGATCTCCTCTCGTCGCCTTCTCGCGCTTTTCGCCGCCGAGCCGGCCGACTGGATCTGGAGCGCGCGCTACGTGATCACCGAGGACGCGCAGCACCGCGTGATCGAGAACGGCGCCGTGGCCGTCCGCGGCGAGCGCATCGTCGGCGGTCGGCACGCGCGCCGAGATCGACGCGCGCTTCCAGGCGCGGCAGCGCCTCGACCGCCGCGACGCGATTCTCGCGCCGGGCCTGATCAACACCCACACGCACGCCGCCATGTCGCTGTTCCGCGGCATCGCCGACGACCTGCGGCTGCAGGACTGGCTCGAAAAATACATCTTCCCCGCCGAAGCCAAGAACGTCTCGCCCGATTTCGTGCGCTGGGGCACGCGCCTCGGCTGCCTGGAAATGCTGCTCGGCGGCACCACCACCTTCACCGACATGTATTACTTCGAGGACGTGGTGGCGGAAGCGGCCAAGGAAGCCGGCATGCGCGGCGTGCTGGGCGAGACCATCATCGGCTTCCCGGTGGCCGACGCCAAGACGCCCGCCGACGCGCTGCGCTTCACCGAACGGTACCTCGCGCGCTTCCGCAACGATCCGCTGGTGGTGCCGGCGGTGGCGCCGCACGCGCTCTACACCAATTCCGACGAGACGCTGCGGGCCTCCCGCGCGCTGGCCAACAAGTACCACGCGCCGCTGCTCATCCACCTCTCCGAAACCAAAAAGGAGAACGACGACGTGCTGGCCGCAGCGCCACATGACGCCCGGTCAAGCTGCTCGATTCGCTCGGCGTGCTCAACGGCCGCACCGTGGCCGCGCATTGCGTGTGGGTGAACGAAGCCGACATGGCGATTCTGAAAGCGCGCGGCGTGGGCGTGGCGCATTGCCCCTCGAGCAACATGAAGCTGGCGAGCGGCATCGCGCCGGTGGTCGCGCATGCTGGCGCTCGATATCGCCGGTCGGCCTCGGCCCCGACGGTCCGGCCGGCAGCAACAACGATTTCAATATGTTCGAGGAGATGGACCTGGCCGCCAAGCTGCAAAAGGTCGCCACCCTCGATCCGCAGGCGCTGCCCGCTTCCGCCGCGCTCGAAATGGCCACCATCCGCGGCGCGCGCGCGCTCGGGATGGAGAAGGAAATCGGCTCGCTCGAAGCCGGCAAGCGCGCCGACATGATCGTGGTGCGCCTGGACCGCCCCAACGCCGTGCCGCTCTACGACCCCATCTCGCAGATGGTCTACGCGCTCAAGGCCGACGACGTGCGCGACGTGATGGTGAACGGAAAGCCGGTGGTGCGGGACGGGAAGATTCTCACGCTGAACGAGGCGGAGATTCTGCAGAAGGCGCGCGGAGTACCGGGCGAAGGTGCGGGCGTCGCTCAAGACGCCTCAGTAGCGCACGGCGCTACTTGGGGTGGGGAATTACGTCCTCAATGCGGTAAGTATCGCCGACGATCGTGAAATAGAGGCGCCAATCCCGGTTGACGCGGGCTTGCCAGAGGTCCTGGGACTCGTCATATTTCTTGGCGTGAAGCGAGGGATGAAGCAGATTGCTCAAGAGGAATCGCAGTTGTTTCTCAAAAGCCCGGCGAACACCGGGCGGCGCACCTTCGAGTGAATCGACGGCGCGATCGGCAAGAACGACTCTCACGCCCTGGTATCGCCGCTCTTAGAATTTCGCTTAATCGCCCGCCTTTTCCTGACTTCCTTGCGCAGGAACCGAACGGCATCCTCGGCAGTTTCGAACGGGCCGTGGTAAGCTCCCTTGCGCGCCGAGGATAATCGGGCGTCGATGGCCCGCCGCTGGGAGGGTGTGTACTCGTCCGCGGCGGAGGGTAGTTCCGGAATCACTTGGATGATCCCCCCGGACACCCTGAGCTCAACCCTATCGCCGGGCTTGAGGCCGGCGCGGCGCTGCACCCGCGGCGGCACGGATAGGTTGGTTCCACTCTTCACGGTGACAGTCATGGCAGGCCCGATTTGAGTATAGCAACGCTCGCCCCGTATCCCTTCCCACATCCCGCACTTGGCTTTTCCGCCGCTTCGCGCCACCGTGAAAGTAGGATGCGTCGGGATGCGGAACGGATCGAGCGGCTGCAGGATGCCATGCACGAAGCGGGGCTGGACGCGCTGGCCTGCGGGCTGCCCACCAACGTGCTGCTTTGCACGGGTTACTTTCCCGTGGTCGGCACGTCTTTCGCTATCGTGACCCGCGAAGGCGAGTGCTTCCTTTACGCACCGGAGGACGAAAGAGACCTGGCCGAGTGCCGGTGCGGCGAGCGGACTTTCTTTTACCATCCCGAGGGCATCCAGTCCTTGCGGCGGCAGATCTGCTCGTCCTGTTTTCTGGATGGCAAGGTGGTCGGCTTCGAATGCGGCGAGCTTTACGAGCCGGCATCTTACGCCGCCATGCACCTGTTTCAGACGGCCGTTCCCGAACTGCTCGAAGGGGCGGTTCTGCGGCCCGCGGGCGAACTGCTGGCGCGGGTAAAGGCGGTGTTGACGCCCATCGAAATCGACCGCGTCCGCCGCGCCTGCCGGATCGCCCAGTGCGCCTTCGAACTCGGTGCGGACCATATCGCGCCCGGTCTCAAGGAAACCGAGGCCGCCGAAGCGTTCCGCGGCCCGCTGGTCACGGTCGGCTGCGGTTTCGAGGGCGTCAGCCGCGCCGAAGGCTTCGTCTCGTGCATGTCCGGACCCCATTCGGCGCAAGCCTGGGGCGCGTATGCGCGCTCCCGCGCGCGTGAGATCGAGATCGCCGAGTTTGCCCTGATCCAGTGCAACTCGCACGCCGACGGCTACTGGACCGATATCACCCGCACCTGGTGCATCGGTCCCGCCGGCGAACGCCAGTTCCGTATGTACGAAGCCGTGTTCGAGGCGCGCCGGGCGGCGCTGGGCGCCATTCGCCCCGGCGTCCACGCGCGGGAGGTGGACAGCGCCGCGCGCGACGTGCTGAGCGCCCGCGGCTTCGGCCGCGAATTCAAGCACCCGACCGGCCACGGTGTGGGCCTCGCCGCCATCAACCACAATGCCCATCCGGTGGTCGGGCAGAAATCCGGCGACGTGCTGGAAACCGGCATGGTGTTCAACGTCGAGCCGGCGATCTACATCGACGGCTACGGCGGCCTGCGCCACTGCGACATGGTGGCGGTGACGGAAACCGGCGCCGAACTGCTGACCCCGTTTCAATGCCGCATCGAGGAGCTGGTCCAATGAGACCTCACATGCCGTATCCGCGCATGACCCTGCCGCCGATGGCCCGCGTCCGCCGCACTCTGCCCGCGCAGCATGTGCCCGATCCGCGCCACGAGGTGCGGCAGCAACTGCTCCACCTGGGCGTGCGCGACAAGGTCCGCCCCGGCGCACGCATCGCCATCACCGCCGGCAGCCGCGGCATGGGCGGATTCCTCGAACTGCTGTCGGGCATCGTGGATGCGGTGAAAGAGGCCGGCGGCCAGCCGTTCCTCATTCCCGCCATGGGCAGCCACGGCGGCGCGGTGCCGGAAGGGCAGGCGGAGATTCTGCGCCTGCTGGGCGCCACAGAGGACGCCGTCGGCGCGCCCATTCGCGCCACCATGGACACGTTCGCGCTGGGCGAAGCCAAGAACGGCGCGGTGGCGCACCTGGACCGCTTCGCCGGCGAGGCCGACGGCATCATCGTCCTGGGCCGCGTGAAGACCCACCCCGAATCGGCAGAGAAGCTGGCCTCCGGGCTGCTCAAAATGATCGTCATCGGCTTGGGCAAGCAGCGCGGGGCGCAGGAGGCGCACAGCCACAAGCTCTGGGATTCCGTCCGCCAGGTGCCGGAAATTACCATGGCGAAGTCCAAAATTCTCTTCGGCGTAGCGGTGGTGGAGAACGCCTACCGGCAGCCCATGGTGATCCACGTGGTGGAGCCCAAGTACGAGGCGTTTCGTAAATCCGACGAGCAGCTGCTCGAAATCGCGAAACTGAATCTGGCCAAGCTGCCGTTCGATAAAATCGACCTTCTGATCGTGGATGAGGTTGGCAAAACCGTCTCCGGCAGCGGCATGGACCTGAATGTCATCGGCCACCAGCGCGCCACCGGAGAAAAGAAGCGCGGCGAGCCGGACATTCGGCGCATCGTGGCGCTATCGCTCACGCCGGCGTCGCTGGGCAACGGGCTCGGAATCGGCCTCGCCGATTTCACCACCCGCCGTTTCATGGACGCTTATGACCCCGCCACCACTTACGTGAACCTGCTGACGGCCACCGAGCCCGATTCCACCACCCATGAAGGGCCGCTGCCGCTGGCGCTCGATTCCGACCGCGAGGCCGTCGAAGTGGCTCTACAGAGCGCGCTGCCCAAGTCGCCCGCGCGCGTCTGCCGCATCCGCAACACCGGCAGCCTGGAGGAAATGTGGGTTTCCGAGCCGCTCCTCAAAGAAATGGACGGCGGTATTCTGGTGCAGGAATCCCCGCGCGAGATGCCCTACGACGATAGCGGAAATCTGTTCTAGCGGCACGCGGGCGCTCGGTGGGGGGGTTTGGCGGACGCCCGTCGCTGCACGGGGTATGCCGGCTGGGAAGCCGGCATGGCCGCCTGGAAGGCGGCGCTACGAAGAACGGGCGGCGGCCACCCGGAACCTCTACGGGCGCGCCAGGACCCATTTGAGAGCTTCCAGGCACATCTTCCTGCACGCGGGCGTCGTCCCAGGTTTCGGCGGCGTGTCCGAGCGTGGCGTAAAAACGCGGCCCTTGACATATGTTTTGGCCCACGCCACCGGAAAATCGTGGCCGGCGCGATGGATGATGTTCAGCGCGCGGCGCGCCGCCCGGCCCCGCCCGGCGCCGGCCGCGCCCGCCGGTGCTGCGCTTCCAGCAGAATTCGCACCGTGGTGACGAGTTCCGCTATCGCGAAGGGCTTGGCTAGGAAGCGTGCCTCAAAATCGCCCGCCCCCACTTCGAGCAGATTCACATCGCAATATCCGGAAAGGAACAGGAACCGCGCCGCATGACCGCCATCCCGCAGGCGGCGCGCCATATCGATACCGTTCATCCCCTTCATGAAGACATCGGTAATGACCAGGTCGAAGGGCGGGTTGTGCTGCGCGAAATCGAGCGCCCGTTCCGCCGAATCCGCCTCGAAGAAGTTCACTTCCGGCCCGCCAACCGCGCACTTGAGCAATCCGCGAATCGCGACTTCGTCGTCGACGATCAGGATTTTGGTTTGCCCCATTTGGTTCAACTTAACACCGTAGTAATAGGCGTACCATCGGGCACATTGCCTAGCACCCCAAAAAATTGTTCGAGGCGCAACATTCCCGGGCGCCAGAGCTTACGCGCGGGTCATAGCCGGTTTGGTTCTGATCCGGCATGCTCGCCGCGCCACCGGAATATCCGTAACATGCCCCAATCGAGCACCTTAGAACAGTACAGGACGAAACCGGGCCAGCCGGCTTCGGGAGCCCGGCGCAGCACGGGCGTATAACCTACAGGTACCTCGATGGCCTCAACCCGCTAAACACTCTCGGGCTTTGGTCCTGGAACGATACGGGTGGCCGGGATTTGCGATCGACTTTCGGGGAGATCGCCGATCCGTCCCGGTATTCACCAGGTTCCCCCGCCCGCTTCACTGGCCTCGCCGCGCGTCAGCAGCCGCTTCAATTCGGCCATATCCTGCATCCTGATCAGAAAGTCGTCGGCCAGCAGGTCCTGCACGCTGAACGCCGCCTTGCAAATGCCGGCCGACCCATGCTCGGCGGTGCGCAGGAAGATGTGGTAGAGTTCGTGAGCCACCACCCGCGCCAGGGCGCGCCCGAAGACGGCCTCCCGCTCTGCCATTGGAACAAAAAGCAGTTCCCGCTGAAGGAACAAGCGGATGCGGTCGCAATCGATGTCCGCAAAGGGGAGGATTACTCCATCCGTGATGTGGGTCCAGCCCAGCGCCCCATCCGATACGGTTCTGGAGGTGAGACCCTCCACGTCGCATTTTCCCTTAAACGTAAGTACGGCCAGTTCGGAGGACACATCGCTGCCGCTCACATTATCCAGCGAACGCCACTCGAAGCGTATCCCGGAAGGCGCCAGAATCAGTCCCAATTCGGCGTGCATGGCATCCACCACCGCGGCCGGGGCGGGTTGCTGAAAACTTGCATATAAGGCGACCGGCAGTTCGTAGACCCGGCTGCCGCCCGCTGCTGGTAGGGCGGCCAGCAGCAGGCCCAGTGCTAGGACCTTCATGAAAAGCCCTCGATCTTTGCGACGAAGCCCGCTTCCTAGGAGGAAAGTCGTCTTCTCACGATGAAAGGCGACGGGCCCCGAGGGCGCCCCGATCGACTGCCAGGTCCGGGTGCTCCCTGACCAGCGTATTAGCCATATGACATGCGAAACAGACCGGCAACGCAGCCGCCAGTTTCTCCCGCAACTGTTCGACGGGGATCTGGTTCCATTCCACTGAAATCCGGTCGGCCGACATGAGGGCGGGCTTTTGCACGGCCCATTCAACCTCGTGAAAAGGCTGGCCGCAGCACGCGCAAACCTTCCCCTCGTACCAGTCCGCCAATATTTTGCGAACCAGGCAGCCGTCCGGCGCAGCTGCAATCTGCGCCAGGCACTGCTGGCCGCAACCCGCGCGCTCCGGCCACCGCGAACAGGCGGCGAGCCGCAGTTCGGGTGTCCCCTTGAGGGCGCTGAGCGCCGCGTGGCGTTCATCCACGCGCACGCCCGCCGGTGTTTGATTTTCCGGGCAGGTGATCGCGCGCGCGCCGCGGTTCCGCAGCCACGCGCTTCCCAGCCGCCAACCCGCAGCCGCGAGTAAGACCACTGCCAAACCCAAAATCAGCCAAATCGCCTGAACCGGCATAAACTACTCCGATTCTGTACAGCAAAATCCGCGCCAAGATGTAAGTCTTTGCTTATCAACTGATGTGTTGCAGAAGACGCATTCCGGCGCTGCGATCCTTGGCGCACCTGGGTGTATTCACGCTGTAATTGCAACGCCTGCAATCCGAAAGGCGTCTAACTGGTGGTGAGATTGCGCAGTTTGTGGATCCTTGTCGTCCTTTTTGCCGGATGGGGCGTCGCCTATGACGCTTACTCCTCCGCCCGGCAGAAATTCGACCTGATCAATTCGGACCGGCTTCGGCCCGGCACCCGCCTGACCCTCAGCCCGGCGGAGTTGGACGCTTACGTGGCGCACGAAGCGCCTGAGGGTGTCCGCCAGGCGCACGTGGACATCCCCGTTCCAGGCACCGCCAAAGGCACCGCCATCATCGATTTCGCCCGCCTGCGCAGCTCCCAAGGGCACCCGCCCGGATTCCTGCTCTCCATGCTGCTGGCGGGCGAACGCCCGGTCAGCGTTACGGCCCGCATTCGTTCCGCGGACGGGCAAGCCACGGTAGAGGTGCAGAGAGTCGAGATCGGGGGCATGGAAATCGAGGGCGCCACGCTCGATTTTCTGATTCAGAATTTTCTCATGCCACTCTATCCCGATGCCGCCGTGGGCCGCCCGTTCGAGCTTGGCCATCACATTCAGAAACTGGACATACAGCCGGCCGCGGTCGGGGTGGTAATCGGCAGGTAGAGCGCGCGGAAGTTATCCCATGGCTGCCGACTTCGCAAGGGTGTACAATCTCCCTGATATGACCCCCGAACCTGCCCCAACGCCGGATGCCGCCCCCACGGGGATGGGCGCATTCGCGCGGATTACCGGCGTCTTCTTCGAGCCGGGAAAGACATTTGAGGACATCGGCCTCCGCCCTACCTGGCTGCTGCCCCTCGCGATCATTATCGTCGCCGTGCTGGCGTTCATCATTACTTACGGCCAACACGTCGGTTGGGAACAGATGATGCGCCAGCAGTTCGCCACCAACGCGCGCGCCGCCCAGATGACGCCGGAGCAGCGCGAAGTGGCCATCACCCAAGGCGCGAAGTTCGCATCGATGTTCGGCTATCTGACAGCCATCTTCATCCCCATCAGCTACGTGATTATCGCCGCCGTCCTTCTGGGCATGACGGCCATGATGTCGGCCGGCCTGAAATTCCGCCAGGTTTTCGCGGTAGTCTGTTACGCCGGCCTGCCCAGCGTGATTGTCTCGATATTGGGAATCGTGGTCATGTTTCTCAAGAGCCCGGCTGATTTCAATATCCAGAATCCGCTGGCGTTTAATGCGGGCGCGTTCCTGGATCCGCTGGCAACTTCCAAATTCGTCTACTCGCTGGCCATGTCGATCGACCTGTTCTCGTTCTGGATGATCTTCCTGATCGCCACCGGCCTGAAAGCCGGCGCCGGCAAGAAAATGTCATTCGGCGGTGCGCTGACGGCGGTGGTGGTGCCGTGGGCTGTCTACGTGCTCGGCAAATCCGCGCTGGCAGGGCTGTTCAGCTGACGCGCAGCCGGCTGCCTGGGCCATTCCGAAACCGCTCCCTGACGGTCGCGGCTCGGATCGGAGCAGGGAGCGGTTAGGGCGCCGCGTTCAGCCGGCGGCGGCGCGAGAAGTACGCGGTGATCGCCATGGCGGTGACCGCTCCGGCAAATCCCATGAACATATCCTTGTGCGTATCCCAGGGGTCGCCCTGCAGGCTGAGGAAGGCATCGCCGGCATCCGGGGCCAAAGTGACGGCGGCGATGGCTTCGATCTCTTCGTACATGGCGCCGTAGCCCAGTATCAGCCAGACAGTCAGGTACGCGGCCCAGGCGGGGCTGATGCGCAGCTTGCGCAGCAGCACTTCGCGCTGCGGATAGCCGATGAGCAGGCCGAAGGCGAAGTGCACCACGCGATCATAATCGTTCCGCCCCCAATGGAAAAGGTGCTTCATCCACTCGCCCATGGGCACGTTGGCGTACATGTGATGCGCGCCCCACTCATGCAGGCTCAGGTAGAAAAAGATCAGCAGATAGGATAAGTCCGAGAGCGGCATCCAGCGGTACGTGGCGATCAGCAGGGCGACGAATCCGAAAACCAGCCCGTTTTCCAGCCACCAATCCTCGGCCATCACGGGACGATACGCGGAAATCGCGAACACCACGAGAAAAAACGCGCAGAGGATCTGGAGGAAACGGTTGTAGCGAAAGGGGACGCTCTTGGCGTCGCTGGCGGTAGTCATGAGGGCTGCGTTTCATCATATCGAAACTTTTCAGGACCCACTTGACGCGCGCCGGCGGTAGTGCTAGATTTTTAGCATGATGCTAGAAAACCAGCAGGAGCGGCGGAGATGAGCGCCTTGGCCGGGCTGAGCCGCCGCGAGCGGCAGATCATGGAAATCCTCTACCAGCGCGGCAAGGCTTCGGCCGCGGAGGTGCGCGAGCTGATGCCGGAAGCGCCCGGTTACTCGGCCGTGCGCGCCATGCTGCGCGTGCTGGAAGAGAAAGGCCACGTGCGCCACCAGGAGGAGGGGCTGAAGTACGTTTACGCGCCGGTGGTGGCGCGGGAGAAGGCGAAGCGCTCGGCCGTCAAACATCTGTTGGACACATTCTTCAGCGGCTCGCCGGAGCAGGCCGTGGCGGCGCTGCTGGACGTCTCCGCCACGCGCCTGACGCGCGAGGAACTGGAGCGCATGGCCGAAATGATCGAAAAAGCCAAACGGGAGGGCAAATAAATGTTATTCGCATACGCGCTGAAATCCACCCTGATCCTGATTGCCGCCGCGCTGGCGGCGCTGGCGCTCGGCCGGCGCTCGGCCGCGTCGCGCCACCTGGTCTGGACCGCCGCCGCGGCGGCCCTGCTGGCGCTGCCGCTGCTGACGTGGCTTCTTCCGGCGCTGCGGGTGCCGGTGGCGAGCGGGAGCCCGGCGGTTTTCCGGGTTCTGGCTGTCGGAAAAGCCGCGAACCCCTCCAACACCGCGGCGGGCGGGCCGTCTATATCCGGCCCCTACGGGCGGGGGTTGGGGCACGGCGAAAAAACGGCGCCGGACGGGCTGCCCTGGCCGATCGTCTTATGGGCTGCCGGCGCGGCCGTCGCGATGGCGCGCCTGCTCGCCGCCTGGCTCATGGTCTGGCGGATGCGGCGTACCGCCCGGCCTTTTCCGGAGACCGCCGCGGCCGCGGCTCTGGCCGAATCGCTGGGCATCCGCTACCCGGTAGAGATTCTCGAGACCGGACGCGGCGCGATGCCGATGACGTGCGGGATTTTTCGTCCCGCCATCCTGCTGCCCGCCGGCGCTTCCCAGTGGAGTGCGGCGCGCCTGCGGGTGGTGCTGTTGCACGAACTGGCGCACGTGCTGCGCGGCGACGTGGCCACACACCTGCTGGCGCGCATCGCCTTCAGCCTGAACTGGTGGAATCCGCTGGCCTGGTTGGGCATGGCGGCAAATCGTGAAAGAAGGCGAGCGCGCCACCGACGACCTGGTGCTGGCCGCCGGCGAACGCGCGTCCGAATATGCCGGGCAACTGCTCGAGATCGCCCGCGGGTTCCAGCCGCGGACGGCGGCGGCGTGGGCGGCGCTGGCGATGGCGCGCCCCAGCCACCTGGAAGGCCGGCTGCGAGCCATCCTGGATGCCGGCGTGAACCGGCGGCCGGCGGGGCGTATGGCGCCGCTGGCCGCAGCCCTGGCGGCCATCTTACTGGCCGCGCCGTTCGCCGCCATCGAGGCGCAGGACACGGCCATGCCGGCCGAGGCGGAGATCCTGATACGCTCGGCGGCCGCGCAGAAGGATTACAAAATGCTGGACCAGGCGGCGGCGAAATACGAAGCGCTGCACCAGTTCGACACGGCGCGGCGGCTGCTCGAAAGCTCGCTGGCCCTGCGCGGGCAGGTGAGCGGCGAGCGGAGCGCCGAATATGCGGCTGGGCTGGTGAAGCTGGGCAGTCTCGCCACGCGGCTCGCACACTCGCAGGAAGCAGGGAAATATTACGCCCAGGCCGTTTCGCTGGGCGACCGGCCCGAGGTCTCCCCCGCCCTGCTCTATCTCGGCCTGGAAGCTTACACGGCCGGAAATTTGAGCCAGGCAGACGACCTTTTCCAGCGCCTGCTGAACACCGATCCCAACGGTCCACAGGCTGGACCGGCGCTGACGTGGCTGGCGGGCCTTCGGCTGCGGCAACCGGGGCGGGAGAGCGAGGCCGAGGGGCTGTACCAGAGAGCGATGGCAGTGGAAGCTCCGAACAGCTACGAACTGCGGGCGACCCTGGGAAGTTATGCGCTTTACCTGCGCAAGCAGGGACGGACGGAGGAAGCGCAACAGTTGCAGGCGCGCGCGATGCAAGTACCGCCGCCGGCCGCCGGGGACGTGCGCTTTCGGGGCATGACGGGAAATGGCCCTATACCGCCCTCGCCGCCTGCTGAAGCGAGCCCCTCGCTCACTCCGCCCGGCGTCTACCGCGTCGGCCACGGGGTGACGGCGCCCAAGCTGATCGGCAAAGTCGAACCGTCGTATGACGATGGGGATCGCAGCGCCGGCATTGCGGGAACGGTTGTCCTATTGGTCGAAATCGGGCCCGATGGCAAGGCGCGCAATCCGTACGTCACCCGCAGCCTCACACCTGGACTGGATCAAAAGGCCGTCGAGGCCGTCTCGCAATGGCAATTCCAGCCCGGCACGAAGAACGGCGTCGCGGTCACCGTGCAGGCGACCATCGAGGTGAATTTCCGGCTGATGTAGCGATTCGACGCCGCGGCGGCGCGGCAAGCTTTGCAAAGCGGTTCAGACACGATGTCTGAACCGCTTTTATTATTTTCAATAACTTATGAGGCGGGTTCAGACACGATGTCTCACGGCTTGGTCAGCTGGGGGGTAGGGGTTATTCCTTCGAAAATAGCCTCACGACGGTTCACGGCTTGGCGCCACAGTGACCTCGAGGCCCAATTCCTCCAGCCGCTTGATCAGTTTACGCTTGAGGCGGTCAGGATGAAGTTTGTCGAAGTAGTCCGCTCCCAGTTCGCGGTAGTGTGCTCCAGTCTTGAGAATGTGATACGCGATTACCAACAGAGCGTGCGCGACGGCGATGGTGGCCCGCTTCACCCCGCGACGCGCTGCCAGGCGGCGGAACAGCGCCGAAAGGTAGTTCTTCTGTTTGGTGGAGACTGCCCATGCCGATTGGCAGAGGTGGCGCCGGAGCCAAGCGCTCCCTTTTCGGGTTCTCCCGCTCTGACGTTTGCCGGCGCTCTCCCAGTTGCCTGGACATAATCCCGCCCAACTGGCGAGGTGGTCCGCATCCGGAAATTGTTTCATCTCCAGACCAATCTCCGAAACGATGCCCCAGGCGCTCACGCGGTCTAAACCGGGCACTTCACACAGGCGGTTCACCTGATCGGCAAACGGTTCCAGGCGGTTGACAATCTCCTTTTCCAGCTTGGCCATCTTCGACTCGACGAATTCCAGGTGATCTATCAGTTCTTGGAGCAGGAATCGATGGTGCTCCGTCATCCGGCCCTCCAAGGCCAGACGCAATTGAGGAATCTTTCGGCGGAGCAGCCCCCGCGACATTTCTGCCAATTTCTCTTGATCCTGTTCGCCTTTTACCATCGCCTTCAGCATCGCCCGCCCAGACGCTCCCAGCGGATCGGTCGCCACCGATGCCAGCTTGATATTGGCATCCTCCAACACCTTCTGGATCCGGTTTGCAACGCGATTGTTTTCCTGCGCCAGATTCACCCGATAGCGCGTCAGGTCGCGCACATCCCGGATTGGCTCCGGCGGAACGAAGCTGCCACGCAGCAATCCGTGCTGCAACAACTCCGCCAACCAGGCGGCGTCGCGCCGGTCGGTTTTCTTGCCGGGAATGGCCTTCACATGTTGCGCGTTGGCCAGCAGCAACTCGAAATGCCCCTCCAAAACGTGCCACACCGGTTTCCAGTAAACCCCAGTCGATTCCATCACCACATGCGTCACCCCGCATTCGCGCAGCCAGTCCGACAACTCCAGCAACTGCCGGGTGAACGTCGAGAATTTCCGCTTCTCCTGCCGGTTCTTCCCCGCCTCGGCCCAGAGTACGCATGCCACGACACTGTCCTTGTGCACATCCAGTCCGCAGCAGCAGCGATATACTCCGTCCATCTTCAACCTCCTCTGCCGCCGGGCGAGGGACGCTTGCAGTAAGAGAAATTCCTTCTCGTGCTCCCCGCCTTGCGGCGGGGGCTACATGCGGTTGTGCCTCTCTGCGCCCCGGACCATATTCGTACACGGGCTCGACCGCGCCAGAATAGATCGGCCTCTTCGCCCAGCGGCTGGAGTCCAACCTACACCAGACCGCAGACATTTTCATGCGCGGTTGTGGCGGTGAAAACCGCCATGAGTTATTCGTACCGCAGCGCTTCCACGGGGTCGAGCTGGGCGGCTTTGACGGCGGGCCAGACGCCGAAGAAGACGCCTACGGCTACGGAAACGGTGAAGCCGGCGATCAGCGCCCAGGCGGGCACCTGGGAAGGAAGAGAGGGGACCAGCACGCCGACCAGTAACGTGATGAGCACGGCAATCAGGATGCCCAGCACGCCGCCGGCGCCGGTGAGGGTCATGGCCTCAATCAGGAACTGGCCGATGATGTCCCGCCGGCGCGCTCCCACGGCTTTCCGCACGCCGATCTCGCGCGTCCGCTCGGTGACGCTCACCAACATGATGTTCATGACGCCGATCCCGCCCACCAGCAGCCCCAGCGCGGAGAGCGCGATGGCAACCAGTCCGATCAGCCCGGTGATGCTGTCGAACTGCTGGATGATCTGGTCCGGCGTGGAGATGGCGAAATCGTCCGCCGCGCCGGTGGGCAGGCGGCGGATTCGCCGCATCACCCCTTCCACCTCCTCATAGGCGTCCTGCCGCTTGCCGGGCAGCGCTTTGGCGATGATCATGAAGCGGGTCACCTGCGGATAGCGTTCGCGCGCGGTCGCCAGCGGCATGACGATGGCGTTATCCATGCCGTTCTCGCCGAAGAAGCCGCCCTTGGCTTTGGAGTAAACACCAATCACCGTATATTCGGCGCCGTCCATCATGAGGGTGCGGCCGGCGGCGTGGCCATCGGGAAACAGGGAGGCAGACACGTTGGCGCCGATCATGACCACGTGCGCGCCGCGGCGGTCCTCCTCCGGGGTGAAGAAGCGGCCGGCATCGAAATCGCGCGGGGAGATGTCGGCGATGTTGGGGGAATCGCCCTCCACATTGATGTTTTCGGTTTCAAAGCCGGGCACGCGCGCCAGGATGGGGTTGCCATCCACCACCGGCGGAATGTACAGCTCGATGGCGGTATCCTGGACCGAGCCGCACCAGCGGCGGATTTCGTCCGCGTATTCGGGCTTCATGGGACGGCGCTTCTGCTCCTTGGGCGGCTCCATGCTGGGATCGCCCGAGGTTTTGAAAAGGAAGATATTGTCCGGCCCCAATTCCTGAAAGAAGACCACCACGCCCTGGCGCAGGCCGGTGAGAAGCGATGCCACCGTCACCACAGTGGTGATGCCGATGACGATCCCCAGAATGGTGAGCAGCGAGCGGAAGCGGTGCGTCCACACCGCCTGCAGGCCCATGCGGATGTTTTCGACGGCGCTGATATTCATCTGGTCGCTTATTCCGCCCGCAGGGCCACCACCGGGTCGAGCCGCGCGGCGCGGGAGGCGGGGTACCAGCCGGAAACGATCCCTACCACGCTGGACACGCCGATGGCCAGCGCCACATAAGCGAGCGTGATGTGCAGGGTGAGGCCGAAAATGCGCCCCGCCGCCACAGTCAGGAGCGCGCCCGCTCCCACCCCCATCGCCCCGCCCATCACCGACAGCACCACGGCTTCGATCAGGATCTGCATCATGACGTCGCCGTGGCGCGCGCCAAGCGCCTTGCGGATGCCGATCTCGCGCGTGCGCTCGGTGACGCTCACCAGCATGATATTCATGATGACGATGCCGCCCACCACCAGCGAGATGCAGGTGACCGGCACCACCACGGCGGCGATCATTCCCAGCACCTGGTCGATGAAGCCGCGGATGGCGTCCGGCGTGAGCGTGTCGAAATTATCCGGCTGGCCGGGACGGGCGTGGAAGCGGGTGCGCAGCGCCATGCGAGTTTCATCGAGGGCGGAATTCAGATCCAGTCCGCTGCCGGGCTTGGGCCGGCCGAAGAGCGCGAAGCCGGTGGCGCCTGGGCCGTACAGGCGGTCGAACGCCGAAACCGGGATGTAGGCCACGCGGTCCTGGTCGCGGCCAAACGCGGAGCCCAGCCGCTCCAGCACGCCCACCACGGTGAACTCGATGCCCTCGATGCGGATGATCTGGTTCAGCGGGGAGGTATCCCCGGGGAAGAGAGTGGTGCGCAGGGTCTCGCCGATCACCACCACGAACGCGCGCGAGCGGTCTTCCTGCTGGCTGAAGAACCGCCCGTCCACCACGCCGATATCGCGAATGGTGGCCATGTCCGACGAGACGCCGAGCACCGAGGTGTCCTCGCAAATCTGGTTTTCACGCTTCACGTCGGAGGTGTGGTTGCGGTAGGGGCTGTAGAGGATGCGATCGCCGTTGACGGATTCGAGGTAACGGGCGTCGTCGGTGCGGATGGGCTTGTTGCGTTTGAGCTTGTCGAAGAGCTCACGGCGGTCCAGGCGGCCGGTGGCGGCAATTTGAGCTACCAGGAAGGATTCCGAGCCGAAGGCCTTGGCCGTGCTCTCCTCCGCATACACCCCCAGCCCGGAGATGGCCGCGCCGACCATGACCACGCTGGCCACCCCGATGATTACGCCCAGCAGCGTCAGGAAGCTGCGGAGCTTATGCGAGCGGATGGAATCCATCGCCAGCCCGAACGCGTTTTGGAACTGATACCACGAGCGGGAACCCGCGGACGGGGACTGAGGCATCTAAGTTCCAGGATAACGTAGTGGGGCAGGCGATTCCGCCTACCAACCCGACTTGCAGATTGGCAGGCTGAAGCCTGCCCCACTGTGGGCGCTAGAATAACCCTATGGGCCTGCCTTTCGCGGCCGGTGCAAGCTTTTCATGCCAATTCTTCGTCTTGCGTATATCACGCTGTTTCTGATCGCCTTATTAGCGGTTTTTGAGCTTTGGAGCCAGGTGGGCGGGCAGAGCCATCTGGACCTGATGCCCTGGTATCTGAAACTGGTGCTGGGAACAGGCGCGGCTTTCGCCGTTGTGAAGGCGGCGGCGGCGGCGGTTTCTCACAAGAACGCCTGGAACGGCGGCACCCTGCGGTGGTGCGGCATTCTCCTGATTATGCTGGTGTGCTGCGGCGTGGCCAGCTATTACGTTCACGTCTACGGCGAGGACGACGATCAGGACGACGAGCAGGATACGGTGAACTCCGCGCTGGTAATGCCCGCCGCGGCGGCAATGCTTCCGGCGGGTTTCGGGGACCGCTCCCTCATGGTCGCGACTCTGCAAGCGGCGCCGGCCGGGCCCTCGTGCCATAATCTGCTCATATGAAATTCGGGGTGAGGGGATGGTGGTGGGTGCCGGCGGCGGCCGCGGTGTTGCTGTGGGGCGCGGCGGAGCCGAAGGCGGATCTGCTCCAGCAGCATCGCAATCTGGGCAAGGCGTTCTACGAGAACCCGACCACGCAGGCCGAGGCCATCACAGAATTCAAGCAGGCGCTCGACCTGGAGCCGGATTCCATTCCCGACCGGCTGAACTACGCGCTGGCGCTGCTGCGCGCCGGGCGTGCCGCGGAGGCGGTCCCGATTCTGGAAGAGATCGAGCGCCGCGACCCTTCGCTGCCGCACCCCTGGTTCAACCTGGGCATCTATTTCAAGCAGAACAACGAACTGGCCAAGGCCACCGCGCAGTTCGAGCGCATGATCCAGCTGGTTCCGAACGAGGCCATCGGCCACTACCAGCTGGGCGCGCTCTACCGGGCGGCGGACCGGCCGAAGGATGCCGAGGCGCAGTTCCAGCGCGCCGCCGAGCTCAACCCGCTGCTGGCCGCGCCGCACTTCCAGCTTTTCAATTTGTACCGCACAGGCGGGCGCGCTGCGGACGCCGCGCGCGAACTCGCCATTTTTCAGAAACTGAAACAGCAGTCGGAAGGCTCGGCCACTCCGGAGGACGTGGACTGGTGCACGTATGCGGAAGTCTACGATCCGCCGCGGAAATCAACGCCGGTAGCGATGCCGCCCGCGGCGCAATTCGAAGACAAGGTCCTCGATGCGGGGGTGGACGCGAAGACGGCCGGCATGGCCGCCATCGACAGCACGGGAACCGGCGAGGCGGATCTGCTGGTGTGGTCGTCACGCGGCGTTAAGCTCTACCGGCATGGGACGGAGTTCGTGCCGGATTCGGGACTGGCGGGAATTCAAGGCGCGATCTTCGTCGCCCCCGGCGATTTCGACAACGACGGGCTGATGGATTTGTGCGTGCTGACCGAAAACGGGCCGGCGCTGTACCGGAACGTGAAGGGAAAATTCGTGCGCTTCGACGCCGCCTTGCCGCGGCGCCGTTTCGAGCGCGCGGTGTGGATGGATTACGATCACGATTACGACCTGGACCTGATCCTGCTGGGCGAGCAGCCGGCGCTGATGCGCAACCAGGGCAGCGCCGGATTTGTGGATCGAACCGCCGACTTCCCCTTCGTGACCGGCAAACCGGTGGATGCCATGAAGCTGCGCGTAGACCCGGACAGCAAAGCTTTCGACCTGGCCGTCTTCTACGCCGAACGCGCGCCCGTGCTCTACCGCGACCAGCTCGGCGGGCATTACGCACCGACGAAATTCGACGGGCAGCGGCCCACCGGCGACCTGCAAGCGGATTTCAACAACGACGGCCGCATGGACCGCGCGCGCCTCGGCCCGGATGGCAAAGTCCACGTGCTGCTCAACCGTGGCCGCGCCGCCGACCGCTGGATTCGCGTGCAGCTCACCGGCATTAAGAGCCTGAAACTGGCGCAGGATGCGCAGGTGGAAATCAAGGCCGGCACGCTCTACCACAAACAGATGTACGAAGGCCTGCCGCTGCTGTTCGACGTGGATGGCGAAGCCACCGTGGATACCGTCCGCATCACCTGGCCCAACGGGCTGATCCAGAACGAAACCAAACAGGCAACCAATAAAAGCTACCGGTACGAAGAGGCGCAGCGGCTCTCCGGCTCCTGCCCCATGATCTGGACGTGGAACGGGCACGAGTTTCAGTTCATCACCGACGTGCTGGGCGTGGCCCCGCTGGGCGCGAGCGATGGCGAAGGCAGCTACTTCCCCACCAACCATGTCGAATACGTGCGGATTCCCGGCTTCGGCGCTGCGCCGGCGGAACGGCCGTTACGAGGTGCGCGTCACCGAAGAGCTGAGCGAGGTCTCCTATATCGACCAGGTGCAGCTTCTGGCCGTGGACCATCCGGCGAACCAGGAAATTTTCACCAACGATAAATTCAAGAGCCCGCCCTACCCGGAGTTCCGCCTGTACCCGGTGGAGCGGCGGATCTATCCCAAGGCGGCGCGGGATGACCAGGGGCGCGACGTGCTGGCGCTGCTCCTGGCGCGCGACCAAAAATATCCGGACCAGTTCGCGCGCAACGAATTGGGCGTGGCCAGGCCGCACACGCTGGAGCTGGATTTCACCGGCGCCGCGCCCGCGGGCGATGCCGTGCTGCTGCTGAACGGCTGGGTGGATTGGCCGGACGGCAGCACCTTCCGCGCGCTCTCACAGGAGCGAAAGGGCGGGCTCACCATGCCGTACCTGCAGATGCAGGATGCGCGCGGCCATTGGGTCACCGTGAACGAGGACATGGGGATGCCGGCGGGCAAGCCGAAGACCATCGCCGTGCCGCTGCACTTTATTTCGGCGAGCCGGAAAGTGCGCATCGTGACCGACCTGTGCGTGTATTGGGACGAGATTTTCTTGAGCGAGAGCCCGCGACCGCTCCCTGACGGTCGCGGCTCTGAACCCTTATCCGAGCCGCGACCGTCAGGGAGCGGTCCGCGCGGCTACTCCCTGTCGGACGCGCTTGGTTTGCTGCACGCGGATCTGCATTTCCGGGGGTTTTCGGAAGCGAAGATCAATCCCGAGCGCAAGCAGCCCGATACCTTTTTCTACAGCCGCGTTTCGCCGACATCCTTCTGGAATCCGACGCCCGGCATGTACACCCGCTATGGCGACATCCGCGAACTGCTGGCTGGAGTGGACGATGAGATGGTGCTGATGGGTTCGGGCGACGAAATGAGCCTGGAATTCGACGCCTCGGCGCCGCCCCCACCGCCCGGCTGGACCCGCGATTTTCTGCTGAAGGTGGACGGGTGGGCCAAGGATCGGGATGCCAACACGGCGTTTTCCCAGACCGTGGCGCCGCTGCCCTTCCATGCCATGAGCAGCTATCCGTACCCGGCGGGCGAACACTTTCCGGACGATGCGGCCCACCGGCGAGTAATACAAACCTACTATACGCGCCCGGCACTGCGGCTGATAAGATCTCTCAAGGCAGAAGAGTGATGTTCTGGGTGCTGGTTGTGATGGCGGCAAACGCGGCCTACGTGGCCGCGCTGCCTTCAGCCACCGTTTTCTATGTCGCCAACGTGTTGCTGCACATCGTGCTGGGCGCCGCGGGTGTGGGCTGGCTGCTGTGGAAATGGCGGCGCAGCGCGCGGGCGCTGCCCTTGGCGGCGGCGGCTCTCGCGGGCCTCTATCTCATCTTTGCCGGCGCCACGTTCGATCACCGCGCCGTGCTTTGGGCGCACATTCTGCTGGCCACCGCCGGGCTCGCCATCCTGATGCCGCGCTGGAGCGCGCCGCTGGCGGTGACCTTCGCGCTGGCGCTTTCCCTGCGCTTCGGCCGCCCGCCGGAGCGCATCCGCAACCCCCAAACCGTGCCGGTTTCCATGGCGGAGGAGGGCGAAGGGCCGCGCTCGCCCTTCTGGCCGTCTTCGTCGCGCACCAACACCGGCGGCCTCATCCCTTCCGATTTCTTCATGGATTCCAAGCGCTGCGGCGAATGCCACAAGGATATTTACGAGGAGTGGAAAAGCTCGATGCACCACTTCGCATCGTTCAATAACCCGTTCTACCGGGCCACCATCCTCGACATGCAGGAAAAGAGCGGCACGCGGGGCAGCAAGTGGTGCGCCGGCTGCCACGACCACGCCGTCTTCTTCAACGGCCGCTTCGAGCGCCCAATCAGGGAGCAGGTGGAGACGCCCGAAGCGCAGAACGGGCTCGGCTGCGTCTCCTGCCACTCCATTGCACATGTGTACAGCACCATGGGGAACGGCGATTTCGAGATCGCATACCCGCCGCTGCACCGGCTGGCATCGAGCGACAATCCGCTGCTGCACCGGGTGGACGCCTTCCTGACGTATCTCAACCCCGAGCCGCACCGCCGCACGTTCCTGAAGGCGCTTCATGCGGGACGACACGTCCGAATTCTGCGCGGCGTGCCACAAGGTGCACCTGGACCAGCCCGTGAATCACTACCGCTGGCTGCGCGGCTTCAACGAGTACGACAACTGGCAGGCGAGCGGCGTTTCCGGCCAGGGCGCGCGCTCGTTCTACTATCCGGCCAAACCCTCCGGCTGCGCCGATTGCCACATGCCGCTGCTCGATTCGCGCGACCCCGGCAACCGCTACGGCAAGGTGCATTCGCACCGCTTCGCCGCGGCCAATACCGCGGTGGCATACGGTCAATCACGACGACGCGCAGATGCAGCGCCACCGAAGCGTTCCTGAAATCCGGCTTCATCACCGTGGATCTGTTCGCCGCCTCGCCGGTGGACGACCGCCAGGCAGGCACGCGCCGTTGAAATGCGGCGCCGCGCGGGCGAACCGCCGGCGCTGGCCTCCACCTTCGCGGTGGGCGAAGAGGCCGAGCAGAGCGGGCCGGTGACGATTCGCGAGGTGGGCAAAATTGCCGCGCCCGATCGATGCTCCCGGCGTAGCCTTCAGCCCGGCAGCACCGTGCGCGTGGACGCGGTGGTGCGCACCCGCAAGATCGGCCACTTCTTCCCCGGCGGCACCGTGGACGCGCTCGACGTGTGGCTGGAGTTCAAGGCGCGGGACGCCAACGGCCGCGTGCTGGCATGGAGCGGCAGCGTGGCGGACAAGGGCCGCGGCCCGGTGGACCCCGGCGCGCACTTTTACCGCTCCTACCTGCTCGACGCCGAAGGCAACCCCATCAACAAGCGCAACGCCTGGCAGGCGCGCAGCGTGTTCTACGTGCGGCTGATTCCGCCGGGCGCGGCCGATACAGTGCATTACCTGGTCGACATTCCGCGCGACGCCCGGGGCCCGGTGCGCCTCGAAGCGCGGCTGAATTACCGCAAGTTCACGGATTATTACACGCGCTTTTCCTTCGCGAACGCGCGGCGCCGGTGTCCGGTGCTTCCCATCGTCACCATGCGCCCGCGCCGCCACCTCCGTGCCGCTGGGCGAGCCGCGCTGGCAGCCTGCGATCCGCTTGCAGGATCGCGAGCGCTGGAACGACTGGGGCATCGGCCTGCTGCTGCAGGGCGATCTGAAAGGCGCCGAATACGCTTTCAGCGCGTCACGCGAGGCCGAGCCGGCTTATCCCGACGGCTGGGTGAACGTGGCGCGGGCGCTGATCCAGGAAGGCGAAACCGAAGCCGCGCGGCCGTACCTGGCAAAAGGCGCTGGCGCTCGCGCCGCAACTGGCCCGCGCGGAATTTTTCCTGGCGATGGTGCAGAAGGCCGGCGGCGATTACGACGGCGCGCTGCGACAACCTGGACGACGTGCGCCGTCAGTATCCGCGCGACCGCGTGGTCATCGACCAGGTCGGCCGCATTCTGTTCCTGAAGCGCCGGTACGCCGACGCCGTGCGGCGTTCCAGGAAACGCTCGCCGTCGATCCCGAAGACTTGCAGGCGCACTACAACCTGATGCTTTGCTATCGCGGCTTGGGGCAGATGGCGCAGGCCGCGCGCGAGGAGAAGCTATTCCGGCGCTTCAAAGCCGACGAGTCCTCGCAGGCGCTCACCGCGCAGGCGCGCCTTGCAAGCCCCGAGGATAACAATGAGAGGCAACCGATACACGATCATACTTCCCGGCGCGATCTTCCTCTTGCACGCGCTGGAGTTGCCGCAGCCCGCCGTCAAATTCACGGACGTCACCGCCGCGGCCGGCATCCACTTCACCCACAACGCCGGGCGCAGCGGCAAGAAGTGGCTGCCGGAAACCATGGGCTCGGGCTGCGCTTTCTTCGACGCCGACGGCGACGGCTGGCTCGACATCCTGCTGATCAACGGCAAGGACCTGGTGCCGCACGGCCGCCGCACCACCGCCGCGCTCTACCGCAACAACCACAACGGCACCTTCACCGACATCACGCGCGGGAGCGGCCTGGACATCGAGATCTACGGCATGGGCGTGGCCATCGCCGATTACGATAACGACGGCCGCGACGACGTCTACATCACCGCGCTCGGCGGCGACCACCTGTTCCACAACGAAGGCGGCGGCCATTTCCGCGACGTGACCGAAGCAGTCCGGCATCCACAACGCCGCCTTCGCCGCCAGCGCCGCATGGCTCGATTACGACCGCGACGGCAAGCTCGACCTGTTCGTCGCCAACTACGTGCAGTGGAGCGCGACAGGACGATTTGTGGTGCTCGCTCGACGGCTCGACCAAATCCTACTGCACGCCGGAATCGTACAAGGGCACGTCGTCGCGGCTCTATCACAACCTGGGCAACGGCAAGTTCGAAGACGTCACCGAGAAGGCCGGGCTGGCCGACCCCACCAGCAAATCGCTGGGCGTGGCGGTGCTCGATTACAACAGCGACGGCTGGCCCGACCTGTTCGTCTCCAACGACACCCAGCCCAACAAGCTCTACCGCAACCTGCGGCAACGGGCGCTTCAAAGAGGAGGGCCTGACGGCCGGCGTGGCCTTCGGCGAGGACGGCGTGGCCCGCGGCGCCATGGGCGTGGATGCCGCCGATTACGACCGCTCCGGCCGCCAGCACCTGGTGGTGGGCAATTTTTCCAACCAGATGCTCGGCCTCTACCACAACGAGGGCAACGGCCTGTTCGTGGACGAAGCGCCGCGCTCGCCCATCGGCCGCGCCAGCCTGCTCAGCCTGACCTTCGGCCTCTTCTTCTTCGATTACGACCTGGACGGCTACCCCGATATTTTCGCCGCCAACGGCCACATCGAAGAGGAGATCGGCCGCGTGCAGCCGAAGATCCAGTACGCCGAAGCTGCCGCTGCTGTTCCGCAACACCGGGCAAGGAAAATTCGAGCCGGTGCCAACGCTTTCACCCGCCCGCTGGTGGCGCGCGGCGCCGCCTATGGCGATTTCGACCGCGACGGCGACCTGGACGTGCTGGTCGCCACCAACAACGGCCCCGCCTATCTGTACCGCAACGACGGCGGCAATCGCAACCACTGGCTGCAGGTGCGCCTGGAAGGAACGCAGCAGCAATCGCGACGGCATCGGCGCCGTAGTGCGCGTGACAGCGCCGGCGGAACGCAGATGCAGACGGTGCACAGCGGCTCGTCCTATTGCTCCGCGAGCGACCTGGCGCTGACCTTCGGCCTGGGCCGCGACACCCAGGCCGGCGCCATCGAAATCCAATGGCCCAGCGGCACGCGGCAGAAACTGGCCAACGTCAAGGCCGACCAGCGGCTGACGATTCGCGAGCAATGACATTTCGTCGTTTGATGCCATGAACAAAATCCTCTCTCTTTCCGGTCTCGCCCAGGGCGGCTTGATCGCCGAAGGCGCCATCTCATCGGAAGAACTGATTCGCGCCCACGTGGAGCGCATTGAGGCGGTCAATCCGGCGCTCAATGCCGCCATCGAAGTGTTGGCGGAAACCGCGCTGGCGGCCGCGCGGCAAGCCGATGAGCGCAGGGCGCAGGGCCGGCGGCGCGGGCCGCTCGACGGGTTCCGTTCTCGATCAAGGATTCGATCGAAGTCCAGGGCACGGTGGCCTCGGCGGGAACGTTGGGCTTTCGCAATGCGCCCGCTTCAGCGGCCGATGCCACGCTGGTCGCCCGCCTGCGCGCCGCCGGCGCCATCCCGTCTGGCCCGCACCAACCTCCCGGATCTGCTGTTCGCCTTCGAGAGCGACAACCTGATCTACGGCCGCACCAACAATCCCTACGATCCGTCGCGGACGTCCGGCGGATCGAGCGGCGGCGAGGCGGCGCTGATCGCGGCCTGCGGCTCGCCCTTCGGCCTGGGCAGCGACGCTGCCGGCAGCGTGCGCCTGCCCGCGCATTTTTGCGGCATTGCAAGCCTCAAGCCGACCTCCGGCCGCCTGCCGCGCACCGGCCACGTTCCGCCGGCCTCGGGCTGGGTGGAAGCCGTTTGGCAGATCGGGCCGATGGCGCGCCACGTGGAGGACCTGTGCGCCATGATGCCGCTGCTGCTCGGCCCTGATGGCCGCGACCACACGGTGGTGCCGATGCCGTACTCCGACCCGGCGCAGGTTGACATTGCCGGCCTGCGCATCGCCTGGTTCGCGGATAACGGAATCATGGCGCCGGATGCGGAAACCGAAGCCGTGGTGCGCGGAGCCGCGGCCGCGTTGCATGCCCGCTCCGCCCGGCCGCCTGGAATCGAGCGCGCTTACGAATTGGAGATGCGCTACCTCGCACCCGATGGCGGCGACGGCATGCGCGAATTTCTGCGCTCCATCGGCAGCACGCGCGTGCATCCGCTCCTCGAAGGCTGGCTGCACCACCACGAAGCGTTTCGTACTTCGCTCGCCGGCTTCGCCGCGTGCTGGGCGGAGCTCCATGAATTCCGCGCCGGCATGCACGCCTTCCTGCGCGATTTCGACGCCGATGGTTTCACCCGTGGCCGCGTTTCCCGGCTCTGCCGCACGGCGAATCCATTCGCGACGACCGCTTCCCCGGTTTCAGCTACACCATGACCCACAACCTGACCGGCTGGCCCGCCGCCGTGGTGCGGTGCGGCCAGACCCGGGAAGGCCTGCCCATCGGCGTGCAAATCGCCGCCGCGCCCTGGCGTGAGGACATCGCGCTGGCCCTGGCGCTGAGGCTGGAACGGGAATTCGGCGGCTGGCAGGCGGCCGAACCAAAAGCAATTTAACCGCCGAGACGCGGAGACACAGAGAAGGACTGCAATTCTCGCGCCTCAGCGCCTCGGCGGTGAAATCCAGGATCAGTGCGATCCGTGCGGATCGGCGGTCATGCGATACACGCCGGAGCCATCGGGGTCGTCGAACTCGATGGTCACGTTGTTGCCGATGCCGTCGATGTGACGGTAGAGCCAGTGCTCAGACGGATAGTCGTGAGCCGAGACGGGCGGGGTGCGCGCGTAGATTTCGTCCGGCGGGCCATAGACGATGTAGACGCGGCCGCGATCCATCTTCCAGCCGGGCGTGGCGGCGGCGTCAGCGAAATGGCGGTTGGCGTAGCCGATGCGGCGGTAGTGCTCCTGCTTGAACGGGTTGTCGGCGCTGCCGGGAGTGGGGTTGCGGCGGTCCCAGAACTGCTCGATGAAATGGGCGCGCTCCTCGTCCGTGGTGAGTTGCTGAAACGCGGCGCGCTCGCGGTCCGTGATGATGTAGACTACGTCCTCCTTCAGCCACTTTTCGTAAGGGCTTCCAGCCGGCTTGGCAGCATCCTGCGGCCGGGCGTGACCGGCGCCGACGGAGGCGGCCAGCGCTACCAGGGCAGCCACAGTGATGAGCGCCGCGGAAAGCGCTGGCTTCCAGGCGGCGTGCGGCGGTTCGGAACGTCCCAGAATACGGTGAATGCGTTGCATGAGGTTTCCTCCGGTTGCCGCCAGGGCCGGATCTCCGGCCCAGCGGGCTTCTTCCAAAGCAGTCAGCGCGGCGGCATATTCGCCGGCATTGCCCCGGGCGGCGAGCACCAGGTCATCGCAGCAGTTTTCGCGCTCCGCGCGCACCAGCCCCGAGATCCACCAGACCGCGGGGTGATAAAACAGCAGGCTCTCCACAACCGCCTGCAGTAGGTTGACCAGATAGTCGCGGCGGCGGATGTGCGCCAGCTCGTGGAGTAAGATGGCTTCCACCTGCCCCGCCGGCATGCCGGCCAACAGCGCGACGGGCGCCAGGATCACCGGCCGGAAATAGCCGATCACCACCGGTACATCCACGCGGCAGGATTCCATCAGCGCCACGGGGCGCGCCACGCGCATGCGCTCCGCGAGGCCGGCCAGGCGCTCGCGCCACGCCGCCGGCGCCGCGCAGACGCCGGAGCGGCGCAGGTGTCGCGCGGCCCGCCAGCCTGCCAGCGTGCGCGCCTCGAGCAGCAGCACTCCCGCCAGCCAGATTGGCACCGCCCAGCCCGCCAGGTCCGCCGCGCCGAAACCGGGCGGCGGCTGGACGGGCGAAGCGGAGGCGTCCGGCGCCTGCGGCAGGGCTGCCACGGCCATACGGTAGCGCGCCTGCTCCGGCAGCACGGTGACAAAAGTGAACGCGCAAGCGAGGGGCATGGCGGCCAGAGCCAGGCACGCCGCCGCATAACGCAGGCGCGCCGTTCGCAGCCACGGTAGCGCCAAAGCCAGCGCCGCGGCGATGACGGTTCCTTCCCACAGAAAATGGAACAGCATCCAGCCGAGCGCGCGCGCCTCCGGCGTCCCGAGCCAATGCGCCAGCAATTTCATTTCGCCCCCTTTTCGTATTCATCCAGCAACTGCCGCAGCTCCGCCAGCTCCTTGCGGCTGGTCTTGCGGGCGGAGAGCGCGCCCAGCATGAAACGGCGCGCCGACCCGCCGAAGGCGCGCTGCAGCAGGTCCCCGGCGATCTGGCGCTCGGTCCATTCCTGCGGCCGGGCCGGCTGATAAATGTGCGCGCGCTGCTCCAGGTTGCGGTTCAGCAGGCCCTTCTCCGCCATGATCTGCATCAATTTCAGAGTGGTGGTGTACTGCGCCGGTTTGCGCGCGGCAATCACTTCGTGGACCTCGCGCACGGTGCTCGGTCCCCGGCTCCACAGCACGGTGAGAATTTCGAGCTCGGCCTCGGTGGGCCGCGGCGGATTCGGCATATACGAAGACATTACTACGAACTGCTTCGTAGTGTCAAGGGCCACGCGGGAGGTTTTGCCGTTTGGCGCTCTACGATACCGCGAGCCGATGCGCTGCGTGTTCCTGCTACACTGGCGCGTTGGAACAGAGGATCACATGAAAGTAATTGCGGACTTGTGCGTGGTTCCCATGGGCGTGGGCGTTTCGGTTTCGAGCCAGGTCGCCATTTGCGAGCGCATCCTGGCGGAAGCCGGCCTGAAGACGAAGCTGCACGCCTACGGCACCAATATCGAAGGCGAATGGGACGCCGTCTTCGCCGCCGTCAAGCGCTGCCACGAAGCGCTGCACGCGGCCGGCGTGCCGCGCATCTCCACCAACATGCGCTTCGGCACGCGCACAGACCGGCGAGCAGGCGATGGAGGACAAGGTGCGCAGCGTGGAAGCGAAGCTGAGCGGCTGAGCGGACTGGTCAGCGCTGCTTTTGACGCAGAGACGCGGAGGACGCAGAGGAACTGCAGATGAACTGCTGTTCTCTGCGTCTCTGCGGCTCTGCGTCAAAGGCACAGCTGCGCTAATTCTCTTTGCGCCCGGAAGCGCTCCAGCAGCTCGCGGCTGGCGGCGAAGGGGGTGGTCTCGCCGAGCTTGACGGCTTCTTCGAGCGGCGCCAGACGCGCGGCCACGCCGGGGTGGCGGCGGAACGAATCCTCCAGGCCCAGCGCGATCAGCTCGCGCATCCATTCGAGCGCCTGGCGGCTGCGGCGCCGCTCCAGGTGGCCGCCCGACTGCATGTGCTCGCGGTGGCGATAGGACCAGCTCCCAGATTTCCGCGATCCCCTTTCCGTCGAGCGCCGAGCACGTCACCACGGGCGGCAGCCAGCCGTCGGCCGGCGCCGGGAACAGGTGCAGCGCGCTCGCGAATTCCACGCGCGCGCGCTCGGCCCGCTGCCGGTTGGCGCCATCCGCCTTGTTGATCGCCATGGCGTCGATCATCTCGATGATGCCGCGCTTCATGCCCTTGCAACTCGTCTCCCGCGCCGGCCAGCATGAGGAGCAGGAAGAAATCGGTCATGGAGCGCACGGCGGTCTCCGATTGGCCGACGCCCACGGTTTCCACCAGCACGTTCTCGAATCCCGCCGCCTCGCACAGCAGAATGGTTTCGCGGGTGCGCCGCGCCACGCCGCCCAGATGCCCGCGCGCCGCCGAAGGCCGGATGAACGCCTTTTCCTCCACGCTCAACCGCTCCATGCGCGTCTTGTCGCCGAGGATGCTGCCCTGTGAAATGGGGCTCGAAGGATCGACGCTCAGCACGGCCACGCGTTCGCCGCGTTCGCGCCACCAGGTGCATGCCGAGCGCGTCGATGAACGTGCTCTTGCCGACGCCCGGCACACCCGTAATGCCCACGCGGCGCGAGCGCCCGGTGTGCGGCAGGATGGCGTCCAGCAGGCAGGCGGCCAGTTCGCCGTCCGCCGGCAGGTCGCTCTCCACCAGCGTGATGGCGCGCGCCAGCAGCACGCGGTCGCCCGCCAGAACGCCTTCGATGTAGCGCTCGAGCGGCAGCCGCCCGCGGCGGGGGACGTCAGGCACGAACTTCGCTCACGAGCTTGAAAGGCGGACGGGCGGAACAAACATGCGGGACGATTGGGCGGCGGGCTCTCGCCCACCGCATGCCGGGCCGAAGCCCGGCATGACAGCCCGAAAGGGCTGTCCTACAACGCCTACGCGGCACGCATGCTCTCCCGCAGCGCGCCGAGAATTTTCTGGGCGCAAACCGGAATCACGCTGCCCGGCCCGAACACGCCCGCCACGCCCGCCTCTTCCAGAAATGCGTAATCGCGCGGCGGAATCACGCCGCCCGCGAACACCAGGATGTCTTCCCGGCCCAGCCGGCGCAGTTCCCGCACCACTTCCGGCACCAGTGTCTTGTGTCCGCCCGCCAGCGTGGAGACGCCGAGAACGTGCACATCGTTCTCCGCCGCCATGCGCGCCGCTTCGCGCGGCGTCTGAAACAGCGGACCCACGTCCACGTCGAAACCCAGGTCGGCAAACGCCGTGGCAATCACCTTGGCGCCGCGGTCGTGCCCGTCTTGCCCCATCTTCGCCACCAGGATGCGGGGCCGCCGCCCTTCCTCGCGCGCGAATTCTTCCGCCATTGCCGCCGCCTTGCGGAACTCCGGATCGCTCTGGCTCTCCGCCGAGTATACGCCGGAAATCGTCCGCGTGGAGGCCTGGTACCGCCCGAACACTTTCTCCATCGCGGCCGAAATCTCCCCCAGCGTGGCCCGCGCCCGCGCCGCCTGAATGGCAAGCTCCAGCAGATTGCCCCCTCCGGTTTCCGCCGCGCGCGCCAGAGTCTCGAGCGCCTGCTGCACCTCTTCCGGCCGCCGCCGCGCTCGCACTTCCTGGAGGCGCCGCACCTGGCTCTCCCGCACCGCGCCGTTATCCACTTCGAGCGTGTCGATCGCCGCGTCCCGCGCCCGCTGGTATTTGTTCACGCCCACGATCGTCTCTTTGCCGGAATCGATGCGCGCCTGCCGCCGCGCCGCCGCTTCCTCGATCCGCATCTTCGGCACGCCGGTCTCGATCGCCCTGGCCATTCCGCCCAGGCTCTCGATCTCCTGAATATGATGCCACGCTTTGTGCATCAGCTCGTGGGTCAGGCTCTCCACGTAGTAGCTGCCCGCCCACGGGTCGATGGCGCGAGTGATTCCCGTCTCTTCCTGCAAATAGATCTGCGTGTTGCGCGCGATCCGCGCCGAGTAATCGGTGGGCAGCGCGATGGCTTCGTCGAACGCGTTGGTGTGCAGCGATTGCGTGTGCCCCAGCACCGCCGCCAACGCCTCCACCGCCGTGCGCGTCACGTTGTTGAACACGTCCTGCGCCGTGAGGCTCCAGCCCGAGGTCTGCGAATGCGTGCGCAACGCCATCGATTTCGGGTTTCTGGGGTTGAACTTCCCGATCATCTTCGCCCACAGCACCCGCGCCGCCCGCAGCTTGGCAATCTCCATGAAATGGTTCATGCCGATGCCCCAGAAGAAGCTCAGCCGCGGCGCGAAATCGTCGATGTCGAGACCTGCCGCGATGCCCGTGCGCACATATTCCAGGCCGTCCGCCAGCGTGTAGCCCAGCTCGATATCCGCCGTCGCCCCCGCCTCCTGCATGTGGTAGCCGCTGATCGAAATGCAGTTGAACTTGGGCATTCGCGCCGCGCAATAGCGGAAGATATCGCCGATGATCCGCATGGACGGCACCGGCGGATAGATGTACGTATTGCGCACCATGAATTCCTTCAGAATGTCGTTCTGAATGGTGCCGCTCAACTGCTCCGGCTTCACGCCCTGTTCTTCCGCCGCGACAATGTAGAACGCCATCACCGGCAGGACCGCGCCGTTCATGGTCATGGAAACGGACATCTGGCCGAGCGGGATCTGGTCGAAAAGAATTTTCATGTCTTCGACGGAGTCAATGGCCACGCCGGCCTTGCCCACGTCGCCCACCACGCGCTCATTGTCGGAATCGTAGCCGCGGTGCGTGGGCAGGTCGAACGCCACCGAAAGCCCCTTCTGCCCCGCCGCCAGGTTGCGGCGGTAGAACGCGTTCGATTCCTCGGCCGTCGAAAAGCCCGCATACTGCCGGATGGTCCACGGCCGCAGCGTGTACATGGTGGCGTAGGGGCCGCGCAGGAACGGCGGAATCCCGGCGGCGTACTCCAGGTGTTCCATGGCATAGAGGTCTTCGGGGGAATAAAACGGCTTCACCAGAATATGTTCCGCCGTCATCCACTTCTGCGATTCCTCCCGCGCTTCCCCGGCCGGCGCAGCGCCCGCAGCCGGGCGATACTCGATCTTCGTGAAATCCGGTTTCATCGCTCTATTCCTTCATCCCCAGCCGGTTCTGCCATTCGGCCAGCGTTGCCACCGCGTCGCTCGCCATGTGCACAAACCCGGCCACGCCCGCCTGCTTCAATTCCTCCATCTGTTCCTTGGGATTCCCCGCCACGATCACCGGCACGTTCACCGCCGGGCACACTTCACGGGCCAGCGCCAGGTACTCCGGATCGGAGCTGCACAGCGCGATCAGATCCGCGTCGCTCCCGGCGAATTCGGACGATTGTTCGATGTCGAAACCGGCGCAGCCGAAAAAGTTGAGCATGAAATTGGCGCGCGCCCCGCGCATCTTCACGTCGCCCCGCTCCAGCAGCAGCAGCTTCGGATGTCGGCCCGTTGCCGCCGCGTGCCGCGCCGTGCGCTCGCGGATGCGCTCGAACGGCACCGCCAGCCGCGGAGCCCGTCCCCGGGCGCCGCCGCCGGGGCTTTCTCGTGCAGGTCGGGATAATTGTTGACCCCCACCAGCGTCCGCCGCCGCAGCGCCACCGCCTTTTCCCGCGCCGCCCGCGTTTCCGCCAGCGCCTTGTCGAGCGCGCCCGATTCCACCGCCGCCCGGTATCCGCCCGCCGCTTCCATCTCCTGCAGCAGCTTCCACGCGGCCCGCCCCAGCGCATCGGTCAGCGCTTCGATGTAATAGGAGCCGCCCGCCGGGTCCGCCACCTCGCCCATGTGCGCTTCCTCGCGCAGAATGTGGTGGACGTTGTCCGCCAGGTGCGGCTCGAAACCGAACGCTTCCACCTGCAAACCGTCGCAGCCGCCGGTCACCGCCGCCAGCGCCTCGGTAGTGGCGCGCAGCAGGTTGCTGTACGGATCGTACACGCTCTTGTTGCGGCGCGCCGTGCGCACGTAAAGCTGCATCCGCCCGGCCTGCGGGTTCTGCGGCTCGAACGCCTCCACCACCCGCGCCCACAGCAGACGAACCGCGCGGAACTTGGCGATCTCCACGAAATATTCCGGCCCCGCCGCAAACACGAACTCGACGGCCTGCGCCGCCTCATCCACAGTTTGCCCCGCCGGCCGCCGCTCGATCCGTTCGATCCCCGCCGCCATCGCCCACGCCAGTTCCTCGACCGCGTGCGCGCCGGCGTCGTGCCATGCATCCGCGCGAATGGCGCTCTCCGGAAGAACGATTGCCTGCGCCGAGACCCACGCCTTGCCCGTCCCTCTCACGAAAGGGAACTCGCCCGGCGCCGGCTCAGCCGCGGCGAACGGCACATCCTCGCGCCGGTAGTACGGCCGGACCGGCACGCCCTCCTCGGTCCGCCAAACCAGCTTCTTCTCGTAATCCGCGCCCTTCAGATCGGTCCGAATGGCCGCTTCCCATTCCGCCGTAGCCACGGCCGGAAAATCGCGCAAACTCAGTATCTCGGTGCCGGCAGGCTCATCCGCCATGCTGACCCTCCTCAGTAGCGCCGTGTGACCGTGCGGCCGTCGCTTGCGCCGCGGCCGCTCCGCCGGAGGCGGAATGCCGCCCTGCCAAGGGCTCCTCGACCACTTCGATGAGGTACCCGAACGCCGCCCGCTCGGTGGTCTTCGGGTGCACGAAAAACACCGTCGTCCCGCGCGAGCCCTTGCGCGGCGCCTTATCGATCAGCTTAAACCCTTGCTCCCGCATGTAGTCGAACGCCTTCCCGATATCTTTCACGCGCAGCGCCACGTGCGCCAGCCCGCCGCGGCCCCCGTTCTTTTCGATCTGCTTCGCCACCGGCGATTCCGGCGTCAGCGGCTCCAGCAACTGCACCAGGTTCGGCCCGTCGCCCACCTGCAGCAGCACCTCCCGCACCTGGTCGCCGCCCAGCACCTCTTCCCGGTGCACCTCGCGGAATCCCATGGCGCGATACGCGTCGATGTGCGCGTCCAGCTCGCCCGGTTTCACCGAGACGGCCACATGATCGAAAAACAAAAATCCCGGAACCTGTTCCACATTCATCACTCGAACTCCGCTACCACCTGTCCCGACTGCACGCTGTCTCCCTGCTTCACTTTAATTTCGCTCAGCTTTCCGGCCATGGGCGCGGTAATGTTGGTTTCCATTTTCATGGCCTCCAGCACGATCAGAATATCGCCCGGCTGGATGCGCTGGCCCGGCTGCGCCGCGATCCGCACCACAATGCCGGCGATCGGGCTGCGGCAGACTTTCTCTTCGTTTGCGACCGCTTCCGGCTGGGCCGGCGGCGGCGGCGCCGCGGCCGACAGCCGCACCGGCGCCGGCTCCACGGCGTACCCGCGCACCGGCCCCGGCGCCGTTTCCGGTTCCGCCGCCTCCACGTCCACTTCGTAGGTCTTTTGATCGATGGTGATTTTCAGCTTCACGGCATTCCTCAGTGCAGTCGATGCGACGCTTGGATCGAAACGCGTCCCTCCTGCGCCCACGCCCTCGAACTGACCAGTCGAATCTGGCGGATGTGCGCGCGCACCCCCAGGTACGCCGCCACCGCCGCCGAAATCGCCGTCAGTTCTTCTTCGGTGATTTCTTCCGCCGGCGCTGGCTCCGGAGCGGGCGCCGCGGCCGGCCTCGCGATTTCTGCCGCGGCCTTCACCGGGCCCGCGCTCTCGCCTTCCAGCCGCGCCACGCGCTCGCCCATGACGCGCAGTTCGTCTCTCAGTTCCCGAATGAGCGCTTCCAAATCTGTGGCGGTTTCCATGCGTGACCCCCAAAATTCCAGCCGCCGATGAACGCCGATCAACGCCGATAAGGAACTTTCGTCCGATCTGCGTTCATCTCCGTTCACCGGCGGCCCATCCTTTTTCTTCCTAGAGCGGAATCAGCCCGTGTTTCTTGGGCGGCCGCAATTCGCGCTTGGTGTGCAGATATTCGAGCGCCCGCGCCACGTGCCGGCGTGTCAGCGAAGGCTCGATCACCTCATCCACCAGCCGCCGCCCCGCCGCCACGTATGGATTCGAAAACGCGTTCCGATAACGGGCTACCAACTCCTTGCGCTTCTCTTCCTTGTTTTCGGCTTCCTGAATTTCCTTGCGGAATACGATTTCCGCCGCGCCTTCCGCGCCCATCACCGCCACTTCCGCCGTCGGCCAGGCGAAGACGCGGTCCGCGCCCAGGTCCTTTCCGCACATGGCCAGGTACGCGCCGCCGTAGCATTTGCGCAGGATCACCGTCATCTTCGGAACCGTCGCCGCCGAATACGCGAACAGCATCTTGGCGCCGTGGCGGATAATGCCGCCGTGCTCCTGCTCCACGCCGGGCATGAATCCCGGCACGTCCACGAACGTCAGCAGCGGCACGTTGAACGCATTGCAGAAGCGGATGAAGCGCGCGGCCTTGTTGGAAGCGTTGATATCCAGCACGCCCGCCTGCACCGCCGGCTGGTTGGCGATCACCCCCACCGAGCGCCCGTTCATGCGCGCGAACCCCACCACGATGTTGGCCGCGTAGTCCGCCTGCACTTCGAGAAAATCGCCGAAGTCCACGACGTTCAAGACCACCTGGCGCACGTCATAGCCCTTCTTGCCATCCACCGGCACGATCCCGTCCAGCGACGGGTTAGCATCCACGTTGGGGTCGCCTTCCGCCTGCGGCGGATCTTCCAGGTTGTTCGAGGGCAGGAAGCTGAGCAGCTTCTGACAGATCGCCGCGGCGTGGCGGTCGTCTTCGGCCACGAAGTGGATCACGCCGGAGCGCAGCATGTGGGCTTCCGGCCCGCCCAACTGCTCGGCCGTCACGCTCTCGCCCGTCACCTGCTTGATCACCTGCGGGCCGGTGATGAACATCTGCGCCTGCCGCGTTTGAATGATGAAGTCGGTCAGCGCCGGGCTGTAGGCCGCTCCGCCCGCGCACGGCCCGCAGATGAGGGAAATCTGCGGCACCGCCCCGGAAAGCATCACGTTGGAATAGAAGACCTTGCCATAGCCGGAAAGCGAATCAATGCCCTCCTGCACGCGCGCCCCGCCGGAATCGTTGATGAACACGAACGGCGATCCGGTCTTGAGCGCCTGCTGCATGATGTCCGAAACCTTGATGGAGTGCACCTCGCCCGCCGAGCCGCCCGCCACGGTGAAATCCTGGCTGGCCAGGTGGATCAGCCGTCCGCCCACCGTGGCCGCGCCCGTGACCACGCCGTCCGCCGGCATGACCTTCCCTTCCATGCCGAACAGGGTGGCGCGATGCTCGGCGAAGAGGCCGCTTTCGTCGAAGCTGCCGGCGTCCACCAGCGCTTCGACGCGCTCCCGCGCCGTGAGCTTGCCCGACTTCCGGTGCTTCTCCAGCTTGTCGGCGCCACCGCCGAGCATCAGCTCCTCGCGCCGCTTTTTCAGGTCTTCGATCTTATCCTCGAAGGATGCAATCGCCGCTGATTCGAGTGTCTGCATTTCCGTTCCTGCCTTCCGGTTGTTTCGCCGCCGCTTATTCCGCCTGCGTCACGCTAACGCGGTGTGACTGCCCGTTCCACTTCACGTCGTACACTGCGGTTCCGCGCAGCGGCGCCCGGGCGCCCGTGGGCGCCGCCGTTTGCGGCGCGGCCGCCGGAGCGGCGCCGGGATCCTTGCCCAGGTTCTTCGGCCCCTCCGCGCGCGTGTGGAAGAATTTCGGAGCCACCTGCGGGAACATGGCGAAGGTGAGCACGTCTTCGTCCGAACCGTTGCAGCCGTTGAGCGCCAGCGCCCCGGCGCGCAGCGCCGTCCATTCCGGTTTCAGCAGATCGGCCGGACGGCAATCGATAATCGGCTTGTTCGTCTGCCTGGTTGGCCAATTCGATCACGTGCCGGTCGCGCCGCCCGATGGTTTCGCCGTAGTAGCCCAGCATCAGATCGGCAAATTCACCGGTCAGCACCTTGTAACGCCCCATGATCACATTGAACACGGCCTGCGTCCCCACAATCTGGCTGGTGGGCGTGACCAGCGGCGGATAACCCGCGTCTTTCCGCACCTTGCGGCACTTCCTCCAGCACTTCCTTCAGCCGGTCGGCCGCCTTCTGCTGCTTCAACTGGCTCTCCATGTTGGAGATCATCCCGCCCGGAATCTGGCTGGCGAAAATACTCGGTTTCCGACGCCCGTGATGTTGGAGAGAAATTCCCGGTAGCGCGGCCGCACCTGGTCGAAGTGGTCTTTGATCCGCACCAGCCGCTCCTTGTCCAGCCGCGTATCGAATCCCGTGCCTTCCAGCATCTCCACCAGGCTTTCGGTCGGATTGTGCCCCGGTCCCAGGCTGAGCGAGCTGATCGCCGTATCCACGCAATCGGCGCCCGCTTCGATGGCCTTCATGAGGCTCACCATCGTCACTCCGGTGGTGGAATGCACGTGCACGTGCACGCGCGTCTCGGCTGCCGCACGCCTCCTTGATGCCCTTCACAATCTCGTAGGCCGGTTGCGGCTTGAGCAGCGCCGCCATGTCTTTGATGCAGATGGAATCGCACCCCAGCTCCAGCAGCCGCTCCGCCATCTCCACGAAACCCTCCGTGGTGTGCAGCGGGCTGATAGTGTAACAGATCGTCCCCTGCGCGTGCTTGCCGGTGCGCCGCACCGCCTGGATGGAGCGCCGCAAATTGCGGATGTCGTTCAGGGCGTCGAACACCCGAAACACATCCATGCCGTTTTCCGCCGCTTTCTCCACGAACCGGTCCACCACGGTGTCTTCGTAGTGCCGGTAGCCGAGCAGGTTCTGCCCGCGCAACAGCATCTGCAGACGGGTGTTCGGCATCAGCTTGCGAAAGGTGCGCAGCCGTTCCCACGGATCTTCATTCAGAAAGCGGATGCAGGAGTCGAACGTCGCGCCGCCCCAACATTCGATCGACCAGAAACCCGCCTGATCCAAATCCGCGCAAGCCGGAACCATATCTTCCATCGCCATGCGCGTGGCCATTAAACTCTGGTGCGCGTCGCGCAGATATCAGTTCGGTTACATCGATGGTTTTCGACATGGTGGTTGGGTGTCCTCATTATTTAGATGCAAACCTGTTGCCGCAAGGCGCATCCCGGCAAGTCACTGTTATTGCAGGGCCGTTATCCGGCGCAAGCTTCATTATGGGCGATATCGCCCATTTTTGAGAGCCATTTGCCCCTTTGTTTTCTTGTATTTCCACAGGGTGTTGTATTTTACAATACAGCTTAATGGCAGCCCTCTGCCTCTCTTATCGGCTGTATAATTTCGGATGTATAGGTCCTTTATGCATAAAGTTGTCATTCTCGCTCTGTTGTGCGCCGCCACGGCCCCGGCCGGGGACGTGGCCGCTCTCCTCCCACTGCCGAAACCGTCCACCACCGGAGGCATGCCGCTCATGCGCGCGCTCGCCGAGCGCAAAAGCACGCGCGAGTACAGCGCGGAAAAGCTCCCAGCCCAGGTGCTTTCGAATCTCCTGTGGGCCGCTTACGGCGTGAATCGCCCTGATGGCCGCCGCACCGCTCCCTCCGCTATGAACGAGCAAACCGTCGACATCTACGTGACCCTGCCCGAAGGCGTGTACCTTTATCAGGCGCGCGAGCACCGTCTCAGCCTGGTCGCGCCCGGCGATTTCCGCGCCGCCGCCGGCCAGCAGTCCTTCGTCGCCGAAGCCGCTTTGAACCTGGTCTACGTAGCCGACACTGCCAAACTCGCCTCCGCTTCGGCTGACGACAAACTGCTCTACACCGGCGCCGAAACCGGCTTCATCGGCCAGAATGTCTACCTGTTTTGCGCCTCGGAGGGCTTGGCCACAGTCGTTCGCGCGATGATCGACCGCCCCGCCCTGGCCAAAATCCTGAAGCTCCGCCCCCAGCAGCGGATCACGCTGTCGCAAACCGTGGGATATCCCAAGCCGGCGCACTAGCGGCCCGCGAAGACCGAAGGCTGTGGGGCAGACCATCGTTTTTTGTGGTCTGCCAACGCGGGATTCGGGTTGGCAGACGACCAAATGCGATCGTCTGCCCCACTCGGCTTGGCGCTTTACCGCGTCCCCTACCGCGCGCCCCCCGCCACGTCCCGGAACGCGTTCTGCGATTGGTACACCAGCATCCGGCTGCGGATGGCCGCCGCCAGTTCCGCCTGCTTCGCTTCTTCGGCCAGCGCCAGCGCCCGCGCCGCGGTCTCGGCCGCATCGGCGAACTTTCCCGCCTCCGCGTAGGCCGCCGCCAGCGTGTCCCACGCCGCCGCGTCCTTCGCGCCCGACCGCTCCACCGCCTGGACCGCCAGCGCCGTCGCCTCCGCGCCGTTGCGCACGGACGCATCGGGCGAAGTCGCCATCACCCACGCCATCTGCCGCAGCGCCGCCCGTCCCTCGTCCCCAGCCGCCATTCGGCCAGCGCTTCCGCGCTCTTCCCCCGCGCGTAGAGCGCGCCCGCCAGGCTGTCGTGCGCTTCCTCGTAGTTCGGATCGAGGGCCAGGGCCTGCCGCCATTCCCGCACCGCTCCATCGGCATCGCCGCCGCGCTCGAGCAGCAGCCCCAGCCGGTAGTGGCCCGCCGCGTAGCGCGAATCGAGCGCAATCGCCCGCGCGATCTCCGCCCGCGCTTCGTCCAGTTTCCCCATGCGCAGCAGCGCCGCGCCCAGATCGCCGTGCGCCGCCGCCGATCCCGCATCGAGCGCCACCGCCCTGCGCAGATTCTCCACCGCCAGCGCCAGCCGCCCCCGCTCCAGCAGCATCCGACCCAGCTCATGGAAAGCCGCGCCGCTCCCGCTCTCCGCCACCGCCGCGCGCAGCTTGAGTTCGGCCGCGGCCTGCAAATGCGCGCCCGCTTCCTCCCGGCGCCCCAGCAGGAGCAGGTCGGAACCCAGGTTCCCGTGCGCCTGCGCATCGTCCGGCTCCAGTTCGAGCACCTGCCGCCAGCGCGCCGCGGCCTGCGCCGGGTCGCCGCGCTTCTGCCAGTACATGGCGCTGTTAAAGCGTTTGTAGTATTCGACCACCGGCCCGCCGATCTCGCGCAGCCCGTCCGGCGGCGATATTCACAAATTCCGGCAGGTTCACCGCGCGATTGGCCGCGGTGGCGTTGTCGATCAGGATCGCCGGGCTGTCGTTGCCTTCCGCATCGATATGCGTGAGGTACATCTGCGTATACGGCGAGCGGCTCTTCGAGGAGAACACCAGCCAGCGGCCGTTGGGCGAGAAGCTGTGCCAGGAATTCATGAGCGCCGTGTTGGCGCGCAGGCGCCGCGCCTCCCCGCCCGCCGCCGGGACGATATAGAGCTGGCTGTCCGGCCGCATCAGCAGCCCGTTGCGCGATTCCACGAACACGATCCAGCGCCCGTCCGGCGAGATGCGCGGAAACGAATTGCTCATGCCGTTGGCGGACGCGCCGCGAATCGGCTCCGCCTGCCCGCCCTTGCCGTCGCGAAACGGAATCCGGTAGAGGTCATAGCGCATGGGCAGTTCATTGGGATCGTTGGCAAACTGCGCCAGCGGGATGCCCGGCGGGTTGGGGTCGCGAGCTTCGGCGCGCGCGAACACCAGGTAACTCGCCGTCCGGGCTCCACACCGCGCCCATCTGCACAAACCGCGGATCGTCCGCGCCGGGGAGCGGCTGCAGAGTGCCCGTTCCCCCGCTGTACCAGGCCAGAACGCCGCGCGTGGGATAGAACACCTGCAGGAAGCGGTAATCCTTGAAATTGGCGACGTAGTAATTGCTCGGCCCCTCGCGCGCGCCCGCCGCCTGCAGCGGATTGATGGTGGTGACCACGTATTGGCCATGCGGCGAAACCGCCGATAAGAAGCCCACCCGAACGCTGCCTTTCAGCGCGCCCCGGGCGGTGCTCCACTGCACCACGTCCTGTTTCCGCACCGCTATTTCCGGCGCCACCTGCGCCAGAATGTACAACCCGCGGTTGTTCTCGAGACCGTCCAGGTCCATCCCCATCGTCTTGCCGTCGGCGGAAAACGAATGGCAGTTGGCGCACACCGGGCAGGTTTTCCATCACCGTCCGGCTGGCCGGCTCGGAAACATTGCGCAGCCGCCATGCCACCAGCGGCACCGCGCTCGCCGCCAGAGGTTTGATCACGCCGCGCTCCACTTCCGAGGGCATCAGCGGCACGTCGCGATAGAAAATCGGCGCCCCCACTGGATCGCGCGACGTGCGAAAACGGATGCTTCCCCGCGACAGCGCCGCGCCCTGATTCGCGCCGCGAACGCCGGAGATCGTCACCGTGGCGTCGCTCTCCGCCGAGCGCTTCCCGATGGCGGCCCAGGTGGCGCGGTCCGGGATCCACGTGTGCGCCGCGGCCAACTCCGGCGTGAGCCGCGGCGGCTGGTTGGTGTCGGCCACGCAATCCGGATCGATTCTACCGATGCGCAGCCGCTCTCCCCTGGAGACCGCATGAATCGCAGGCGCGCCGTCGCCGAATGAGATATCGATCTTCCAGGTAGCCGCGCCCGCGCCGTCGCGCCACAAAAAGGTGGGCGGCGTGATGCCGGGCGGGAAAATGGATCCGTCTTGCGGGTAATCGATTGCAATCGGCTGCGGGCGAATGCCTGCGGTGACCGCCGCGGCCGCCAGCGCCACCGCCGCCAGGCCGAATTGCAACCGCGCCATCATGGCCGCGAGGCAAGCATGAGGCTGGCCGGTCCGGGCATGCGCACGTGCCGGATGTCGCGGAAGCCGGCGCCGTCCAGCCAGCCGGCGTATTCGACCTCGCTATAGCTGCTCCCGGCACGCGTCCCCACCAGCATGTTGAGCGCGAACAGCGCGCCCCACTTCGGCGCGGTCTTGTCGGACTCCAGGATGAAATCCTGAATGGCGATTCTGCCGCCCGGCGCCAATGCCGCCCGGGCGCGGCGCAGCAGATCCCGGTTCTCCTCCGGTCCCAGCATGTGGCAAATGGCGGAAATGAAAACCAGGCCGTAGCCTTCGCCCAACGCATCCGCGCGCAGATCCCCCACCCGCACCGACACCCGCGCGCCCACGCCCGCCGCGCCAATGTGCCGCTGCGCGATTGGCACCACGGCGGCCAGATCCAGAATTTCAGAGTGCAGCTTCGGGTTGGCCTGTGCGAACGCGATGGAGTACGCCCCCGACCCTCCGCCCACGTCCAGCATGCGCCCCACCGCCTCCGCGCCCACCGCCCGCACCACCTGCGGCGCGCGCTCCGATGCGTTGCGGTGCATGGCCGCGATGAACGATTCCGTCCAGTCTTCTCCGCCGGTCTCCGGACGCGGCGCCGCGGTTCCGCTGCGCACGCAATCGGTCAGCGTGGACCATCGCGGCCACAGGTGCGCCGTGTGCAGCAGCGCCGGGCGCGCATTATCCGGCGAGCCGGCGCAGAACCACCGCGCCGCCGCCGGCGCGTTGCGGAAGCAGCCATCCTGCTTGACCAGGAGCCCCATGGATGCCAGCGCGTTCAGCAGCATTTCGGTGGCGCGCGTATGGGTTCCCAGCTTCGCCGCCACGCCTTCCGCCGTCCCGCCGCCGCCCACCGCCGTGAACACGTCCAGCTCCAGCGCCGTCAGAATCGCCCGGCTCTCCTGGAAACCGCGGATGCGCTCGTTCAGGTCGTCCGGCAGCGCGCCCGAAGCTTCGCGGGCGCGGCGCGCGGCCAGCATGCGGTCCCGGTTGCCGGCCACTTCCGCGCGCACCGCCGCCATATCGGTGCGGGCCAGCCGCGCCACCGGCACGCCGTTGGCGAAGTGCGACTCCACCAGCTCCGCCACATCCTCCGGCGTCACGCCCGAATACCACGTGCCTTCCGGGTACACCACCAGGTTCGGACCGTGCTCGCACAACCCCAGCGAGCCGCAGACCGTCACCTGCACCTCATCGTCCAGCCCGCGCGCGTGAATCTGGCGCCGCAGCGCTTCCAGAACCTGCCCCGACCCCCGGCGCGCGCAGCATGGCGCGCCTTCCGGCTTCTGTTGATCGCAGACGAAAACATGCAAACGGAACGGCTCCATATCTCGGCCTCTCCCGATTTCAGATTATCAGACTGGAATAGTGGCATTCGCTTTCAACGCGGAGCCGCGGAGGACGCCGAGGCCACGCGGAGAAATCCGTATGCCGACTCTCCGGCACCACGGGATGACCGGGTTGCCGATTCTTTGGACAGGGCCTGTCCGCCGGAGGCGGCATGCCGCCCGGCCAAGGGCTCCGCGATTACTCCGCGTTCTCCGCGTCTCCGCGTTGCGGTGCAAACCCACGCCGGTCCTTGCGCAGAATCGCCAGCAGCCGCTTCAGGCCGCGCGCCCAATCGGGGAACAGGTCGACGTACTGATATTCGCGCTGGATGGCGCGCGGAATGCGGCAGCCGTCCAGCCGCACCGGCACGATGAAAATTTCATCCAGCGGCACCTGCCGGGCGCAATCGAGCGCATAGCGGATTTCGGCCTGGAAGCCTCCCTTCTTCGAGACCGAATTCGCCGAGAAACAGGCCACGAAAAAATCCGATGCCTCGATGGCGCCCTCAATGGCGCGCGGCCAGTTCTGTCCCGGCAGCAGCTTGCGCACGTCCATCCACGGTGCGAAGCCGGCCGCCTCCAGCGCATCGAACAGGCGCGACGCGCACGGCCTGTCCTCCTCCACGTATGCCACGAAGACGCGGGGAAGCCGGCGCGGCTCGAAACGGAAGACATGGTCGCCGTCGGGGTAGAACACGCCCAGCCCGTCGATCTCCACGGCTTTGCCCGCGGCCAACCCGCGGATGACCGCCTGCGCCACCTGCTCCGCCGCCCGCTCAACCACGCCGTCTTCCCTCCCCGGACCGCGGCGGCGGCCCGGCTTCCTCCGCGGCGCCGGTTCCGCTCCCCTCCTCGCGCTCGAAAGCGAGTCTGCCGTCCGGGCCGCGCCGGAACAGGCCGAGGCCCGGCAGCGCCGCCGGCCGGCCCTGCCGCAGGCTCTGCAGGATTTGCCGCACCACCTCATCCAGGCGGTCCGCCGCCTGCGCCTCGCTCACCCCTGCCGCCCGCGCCATCCGTTTTGCAAGATCCGGCTTTTTCATGCCGGTTCCAATCTAGCAGGCGGGAGCCTCGATTCCGCCGCCCGATTTCCCCCAAAAGCGTCCAAACCTCTGATTCCAGAAGTAGTGAAGGGCCTCGCAAATTTCGGAATTGATGGTGATGGTGCTCACATGAAACGATTTTAATTGCCCCTTAAGAGCTGCTTCATGTTCAGTCCGCTATGATAGCCCCAGACGAATCAGATCGTCGCATCCTCAAAGGAGAAAAGCCGCAATGAAGAAACTGATGACGCTGATGCTTGGCCTGTCCTTCCTGGCCGGCACCGTTGGTGTTTGCTTCGCTCAGGACCAGCCGAAGCAGGAGACCCCCAAAAAGAAGAGCAAGAAGAAGAAGGCCGAAAAGAAGACCAGCTTCGCCAACTTCGCTCGCTAAGCTTTCCACAATGGCTGGGCTGCCGCGCGGCTGATCCTGCGCAGCAGCCCAGTTGAGTTTTAGCCATCTCCCCACCTTCCCCTGGTTTGCCCTTCCCTTCTGTTTCTTCCAGCCAAAACCGGCCCTTTGGAGCCCTTCGTTTTCCCGTTACATTCAGCCGCGCTCCTGTAACCTTCCCCGCCAGCCGGACGCCCCACTGATGATCGAAATTTTGTTCCGGGAATTGATATGAAGTGGTTTCCTGCTATCGTCTTAGGTGTAATCGCCGCAGTCGCGGCAGCGGCCCAGGCGCCGCCCTCCACGCACGTGCCGGGCACGGTGGCCGCGGTCAATGCGCAGGCCGGTCAAGTCTCGGTCAAGACCGAGAAGGGCGAGACCCTCAATTTCAGCACCACCGAGAAAACCCAGATTCTGCACGCCGAACCGGGCGTAACAGACCCCAGGCAGTGGTCCAAAATTACGGTTTCCGACATTGTGGCCGGCGATGAAGTGGTCGCCTACTTCCGCGGATCGGCCGATCAGAATCCGCTGGTCGCTACCGCCCTGGTGATCCGCACCAAGACCGATCTGGGCCAATTGGCCGCCAGGCAACTGGAGGATTGGAAAAAGCGCGGCACCACGGGCATCGTAACCGCCGTGGATCCGGCCGCCAACACCGTCGGCATCAAAGTCGGCATGCGCACCGTGACCGTCCAGGCCAACGAAAAGACTTCGTTCCACCGCTACTCGCCGGATTCGGCTGCGGCCGCGGACGCCAAGCCCAGCACGCTGGCGGAGGTGAAGGCGGGAGATCAACTCAAGGTATTGGGGAATAAGACGGCGGATGGCGGCACCATCGCCGCCGAAGTGGTCTACGCCGGCGCGTTTCGCCAGATTCCGGCTCTGATCGTTTCCATCGACCCGTCAACCCACCAAATGAAAGTGACGGATCTGGACACCAAGAAGCCGCTCTTCATTCGCATCAATAACGACACCACCATGAAGAAACTGCCGCCGGAGATGGCGCAAATGCTGGCCCGGCAGTTCGCGCGCGGAGGCCGCGGCGGTGGCGGTGGCGGCTATGCTCGCGGGCAGGGTCAGGGACAAGGCGGAAGCGGCTTCGCTCCCGGGCAGGGTCAACAGGGACAAGGCGGCGGCGAGGGACGTGGGGCCGGCCGCGGCATGGGCGGCGGCCGCCGCGGCGACGTGAATGCCATACTGGACGCGCTTCCCGCCCTGCAGCTTGCCGAACTCAAGCCGAAAGACGCCATTATGGTCACTACCACCGTCGGCAGCGATCCGGGGAAGGTCACCGCCACGTTTCTGCTGGCGGGAGTGGAAGACGTGCTCCGGGCTGCGCCCACTGCCACCCGCGATCTGATGAGCGGGTGGAATATGGGCGGCGGCGGTGGCGGCGGCGAAGGGCAGTAGCACAGCGCACTATATCTATACAGGCAGCTAGGGGGATCGGTGTCTCGCGTGAGAGGGAACATGCTCAAATTGCGGCAGGTTTTGCTTGTGGTTTTACTGGTTGCGGCCGCCATGGCGCAGCCGCGTACGGGAACGCTCCGCGGCGTTCTGACGGACGATTCGGGTGCGGTGATTCCCGCAGCCTCGATTTCGGTAAGCGGCAACGGCGCCCAGCGCACCGCGCAAACGCAGGCCGACGGCAGCTATACGGTTAGCGGCCTGGCGCCCGGGCAGTATACGGTGCACGTGGCTTACCCCGGTTTCGCCACGGTCGACAGGCCGGTGAGCCTCAGCGCCGGCGCCAACGTGCAGGTTCCCATCCAGCTCAGCATCGTGGCGGAAAAGCAGGAAGTCACGGTGGCCAGCGAGTCCGGCCCCATGGTGAGCGTCGATCCGGACAGCAACGTCAGCGCTCTGGTGTTGAAGGGTGACGACCTGGAATCCCTGCCGGACGATCCCGACGACTTGTCCGACGCCCTGCAGGCCTTGGCCGGCCCCGGCGCCGGCCCCAACGGCGGCTCCATCTACATCGACGGCTTCACCGGCGGCCAGCTTCCGCCCAAGGAATCGATCCGCGAGATCCGCATCAATTCGAACCCCTTCTCCCCGGAATTCGACCGCCTCGGCTTCGGGCGCATCGAGATTCTCACCAAGCCGGGCGCGGACAAGATCCGCGGCAGCGTCGGCTACAACGACAGCGAGAGCGCCTTCAATTCCCGCAACCCGTTTTCGGACGACAAGCCCGATTTCTCCCGGCGCATGATCATGGCCAACGTGGGCGGCCCGCTGAACCATAAGACGTCGTACTTTATCGACTTCAACCGCCGCATGATCAACGACAACTCGATCGTGGACGCAGTGTACCTGAATCCGACGTCGTTCGTTACCCAGAACATTCAGACCTCGGTGGTCACGCCCAACACCCGTACCACCATCGCCCCGCGTATCGATTACCAGGTTTCCAAGAACAACACCCTGACCGGGCGCATGGAATACGGCTGGAACGAATACGACAACCGCGGCATTTCCGGCATCAGCCTGCCGTCGCCGTATGCCAGCCTGGGCTACAACCAGACCGGGAACCAGTTCAACCTGATGCTGACGGACACGCAGATCGTGAATTCCCACATGGTGAACGAGACGCGCTTCCAGTTCGCCAGCAACCACTCGCAAGACGCCGGTACGAACCTGCTGCCGCAGATCGGCGTGGCCGGCTCCTTCACGGCCGGCGGCAACGATATGGGCACCACCTACAGCACCAGTCACCACTACGAATTGCAAAACCTCAGCACCTACACCCACGGCGTGCACACCATCCGCTGGGGCGTGCGGGCGCGCCGCAACAGCAGCATCAACGAATCCGAATCGGGCTTCGGCGGAACGTTCAAGTTCAATGGTGAGATCGCTCCGAATCTGCTGTCCAGTAACCAGGCGGTGACCGATCCCAACGGCGATCCCATGACGGTTTCGCTGTGCGCCACTTATCCTTCCCTTTGCAGCCAGATCACCAGCACGCAACAGTACCAGCGCACGCTGGTCTTCCAGGGTATGGGGTTGGCGCCGGCGCAGATCCAGGGCGCTGGGCGGCATGCCCTCCCAGTTCCTGTTGCAGTCGGGCAACCCCTACGGCAGCGTTGCCATCTGGGACGCCGCGCCCTGGGTGAACGATGATTGGCGCGTCAAGCCGAACTTGACCTTGAGCCTCGGCCTGCGCTACGAGTGGCAAAACTGGGTGAACGATCACCGCGACATCGCGCCCCGCATCGGCTTTGCCTGGTCACCCGATTCCCGTAAGGGCACCAACGGGAAAACCGTCATTCGCGGCGGATTCGGCATCTTCTACGACCGCGTCAACAGCAGCGTCTTCCTCAATCAGTTGATGTTGAACGGATCGTACCAGCTCAACTACACCGTGGCGAACCCGCTGTTTTTCCAGACCGGCATGCCGGCCGGCGGATGGGCGTCCGTCGCTGCCGGCGCCGGCACTCCGCTTTCCCAAGGAAACAACAGCATTTACCTGGTGGATCCGCGCCTGCGCGCGGATTCCATGCTGCAGAGCGCCATCGGCGTGGAGCGGCAGTTACCGCACAACACCAGCATGAGCGTGACCTTCACCAATACCCGCGGCATGCACCTGCTGCAGACGGTGCCGATCAACACGCCCGACCCCTACTACGGCAACCAGACGGCCGTATGGCAACGCGCGGCAACCTGTTCGAATACGAATCGGGCGGCCTGATGCGGCAGAACATGCTGATGTTCAACGTCAACACGCGCGCCACCGCGAATCTCTCGCTGCAGGGCAACTATTCCTTCAGCACCGCCAACTGCCTGGAAAGCACACCGAGCGATCCCTACAATTTCGGCGCGGACTGGGGCCGCTGTTCCTTCGAACACCGCAACCGCATCAACGTGGTGGGCTCGTATCTGGCGCCGCAGCGGATCCGCCTCAGCCCGTTCGTGGTGATGCAATCGGGCGCGACCCTATGACATCACTCTGGGCCGCGACCTGTTCGACGACACCATGACCAACGCGCGTCCGGCCCTGGCCAGCGGGCCTGGAGCGGACGTGATCTCGACGCCCTACGGCTACTTCAACACCAATCCTTCGCTGACCGGCGCGTTCGTTCCGTACAATTACCTGCCCCAGCCCTGGATGTTCTCCCTCAACATGCGCGTCAGCCGCACCTTCGGCTTCGGTCCTCCGCGCAACGCCAACGCCAACAATATGCAGCAGGGCGGCGGACGGCAGGGCGGGCCAGGCGGCGGCGGACCGGGCGGCGGCGGACCGCGCGGCGGCGGACCGGGCGGTGGCGGCGGGATGCGCATGGGACCGATGGGCGGCGGACGCGGCGGCTTCGGGGGCGGCAACGACCTGACCGAGCACCGCTTTAACCTGATCGTCTCCGTGATGGTGACGAACGTTCTGAACCACGACAACCGGGGCGGATATGTGGGAATCGTCAGCTCCCCGCTGTTCGGACAGGCCACCTCGACCTACACCGGGTTCGGCGGCGGACCGGGCGGCGGCACGCAGGCCAACAACCGGCTGGTCGAGTTGGGCATGCGTCTGCAGTTCTAAGGATCAGCTTAGGCATCAGCCAATGTGGGGCAGGCGGTTTCGTCTGCCCCACTTCGCTCCCTAGCCCGCATTTCTCACCAAGACTCACTGTGCAAGTGAGTTGCGGGAAGAGACGGAGTTTTCAAGATCGCGTTTGACCGCCAAAGTTCGCATTGGCGTGTAGGGTGCCTCGCAGCTCGCTGGAGGGGCCCGGCGCGGCCCTTAGGCGTGGCGCGAAGACATTTTCGGCCGGATTCGTTTGATAGCAGCCCTGTGCAGCCTGGAATCGAGGCCGGAAAAGTGATGCTTGAAGTTTGCCCGTCGAGTCGATAGATCTCAGCAACGTTGCGGAAGCTCGCCCATCAGCCGCTGATGAGCCGCCGCAAACACGGCTGCGGCGGGGTGGCCGGCAGCCATCGAGATCCAGATTTTGCGCGCCGTAATGCGCACCTGTGCTCCGATCTTCAGCAGCCGTAGGCGGATCGTCCCGCACTGCGCCTGGGCCATGTCGGTGCTCGCCAGAGCGAGCCGGCGCAGAGCCACCAGCACGCTGTAGGCAATGGAAGAGAGGTACAGACGAATCTGGTTGGAGTGCAACGCATGGGTGGAGGTCCGATCAGCGAACAGATCCAACTGCTGTTCTTTGATGCGGTTCTCCAGGTCGCCGCGGGCGCAATAGAAATCCTCGTACAAGCTGCGGGCCGCCATCTCCTCGGTGCCCAGCGAGGTGACCACGAAACGCGGGTTTGCGCCTTTGTCCAGGTATTCGGCTTTGCCCACTACCCGCCGCCCGCGCTTCCAGGATTTGCGTGCGATACCGGAAATCCAGAAAACGTCGGGCCGCTTTACCGGTCTTCTTCCACTGCTCCTGCGCTTCTTTCATCAACTTTTTCAGCTTCTTGGCCAGCCGCTCGTTTTTGGCTAGGCCGAAAACATACCCGACCCGGTTCTTCTCGCACCAGCACATGCGCTCGTCGCGGCAGAAGCCCGAATCGGCGCGCAGGATGATTTCCACCTCCGGCCAGGCCAAGCGCAGCCTCCTGACGATACGCTGGACCTCTTCCAGGGACCCGGCCGCGGCGTCGATATTCGACGGCCGCAACCGCGCGCAGACCAGGTGCTCGTCGATGAAAATGTACAACGGCAGATAGCAATAACAGCCGTAGTAGCCATGGAAAAACCGTCCTTCCTGCTCTCCGTGCACGGGATCGTCGGTAGCATCCAGATCCATCACGATGCGCTTGGGTTGGCGCGTCCGGGCCTGGATGTAGAGATCCACCAGCAGACCATCCACGGCTTCTTCGTCCATCACGATCTTCTTGTAGCGGGCGTCGGACTTGGCATCCGCTGGCGTCAGCTCCAGCCGGTTCAAACTGCTCTTGCCCGCTCCGGCTTTGCCCCGGTCCTGCTCGCGCCGCCGGTGCTCACCCTCCACGTCTCGCTTGCCAGACAGCAACGCCAACAAGGGATCTTGCCGCAACCGATCATGGTCGTTCAGATCTTCGTAGCCCAAGGCGATGCCGTACACACGCTGCCGCACCAACTCGCTGACGCTGTGCTCCACCAGATCCGCCCGCCGGTAGTCGCGAAAACAAGCGGCGAACTGGCGTAGGATACCCGTACGCTGTTCCACCGGGCGCAACCGCAACGCCCCGGCCTCCGTGGTGATCTGTCCGCCATCGAACCGGGCCACCACGTCACGCGAAAAATGAGGTGCAAATGGGAAGCAAGATTGGGTACACTCTCTTCCGAAAATATCCCTACGCTTCCGCCGCCTGGCCGGTTGGGGTGAGGGTGACCTTTAGCCCCATCTTCTCCAGCTTTCGGACGTAGTATCGTTGCGCCTGACTGCCTTTGAGCCGGTCGAAGTAATCCGCGCCGAGCTCGCGATATGGGTTGCGATGTTTGCCGATATGCCAGACGATAGTAAGAATCGTGTTGGCAACCGCAAGCAGCGCTCGCTTCTTGCCGCGTTTGACCAGCAGGCGGCGGTACTGCTGGGAAAGATAAGTATCCTTGGTGTGAGCTGCTGCCCACGCAATCTGCGTCATCAGACCGCGCAGCCATGGGTTCGCTTTGCGCGTCCTGCTGCTCTTGCGTTTGCCGGCGCTCTCATTGTTTCCAGGACACAAACCTGCCCAACTGACCAGGTGACGCGCGGAGGGAAACTGTTCCATGTTCGCTCCAACCTCAGCGAGCAGGCTCCAGGCGGCAACATGGTCAATCCCGGGGATGGTCATCCAGAGTCTCAGTAGTTCCTCAAAAGGAACCGCCATCTTGGCGATTTCGCCCTCCAGAGTGCGAACCTCTCCTTCCAGGTCCTCCGCTTGTTGAAGATGCCGTTTCAGCAGAAAGCGATGATGTGAGGTGAGCGTACCGGCTAGTGCCAACCTCAACTTCTCCCGCTTCTTCCGCATCGGGCCGCGAGCCAAATCCGCCAACAGAACGGGGTCGGTATTGCCCGCGATCAATTCTCGAATCATTGATCGTCCGGAGACACCCATCACGTCAGTAGCCACCGAGCCCAGCTTGATATTGGCGTCCTCCAACAGTTTTTGGAGGCGGTTTACAACTGCCGTTTTCTGCCTCGTCAAGCTCGTACGGGTCCGGCATAGGTCACGCAACTCGCGAATTCGGCGTTCGGGAATAAAGCTGGGCCGCAGCAACCCGTGGCGAAGCAGCCGGCCGATCCATTGACAATCAGCCTTGTCAGTCTTCCGACCGGGAACGTTCTTGATGTGCTGGGCATTGGCGAGAATGATCGTGAAATGCGGTTCCAGCACGTTCCATACCGGCTTCCAGTACACGCCCGTGGACTCCATGGCAACGTGGGTCACGCCGACTTGCTTCAGCCATTCCCGCAATTCCATGAGCTCACGGGTAAAAGTGCCGAACGAACGCAGCTCAACGGCAGGTTCCTCGGCAGCCTCCGGACTAGGTGTCAACGCACAAACAGAAAGGCTGTTCTGATGAACATCGATTCCGGCGCAATGTGTATACAGCAACTCCATTTCGGACCTTCCTTTCCCGACTGCGCCGGGGGCACCAGGGAGGGTTGAATCTCTTCCTCGGGCTCGCCGCCTCACGGCGGTGGCACCACTTCGTTGTTCCAGACGGCGCCCGGACCAGACTGTCATACGGGCTTGGACAGCCTCAATGAGTGATAACGGTCTCTTCCGGCTGCAGACGCCATTACACTACCGCCATTTTCATTCCTCGTTGTGAAGCCGCGGCTTCATGCGGGACTGTCATAGCAAAAGCCGCTCTTTCGTTGGCCTAAACTGCTGTGTGGAAACTCAGTTATGCCACGAAAAGCGGCTTTCTGCCATAGTACGGTGAGAAATCCGGGCTAATCCGCCGCCTGCCGCAACAGCAGCGGTCGCTCCAGACGGAATTCCAATACCGTGCCCGCCGGCACCGAAATGCGCGCGCCCGTCACCTTGACCGCCGCCGCATCCTGATCCGGCGCATCCCCGTTTTCCTCTGTTTGCCGCGGGCCGACGGCAATGGCATCGCCGTAGACCACGTAACGGCTTCCGTCGATCACCACGGACTCCAGCTCCACCTCGTAAGCCGGCTCTCCGCCGCCCGCCGCCGGCCGCAGCATCATCCGGGCCGGTGAACCGCCCGGTATGATGACCGTCCCGTTTTCCCCGTGGATATCTTCCACAATCGTGGCCAGGAACGTCCGGCCCGCCACCGCGTTATCCGGGTCAATGGGTTCCTCGGCGCGAACCGCGATGAAGCTCGCGGCGCGTTCCGCCGTCCCCTGGCTGTCCGCGCGTGCTGCGGCAGCCGGAGCCGCCGCACCCGTACCGAATTCGATGCCCTGAACCTGCTTCACTTCAAACCGCCGCCAAACGCCATTGTGATCCTGGAAAATAATCTTCTGCGGCGTGCCGCTGACGAAATGGCCGTGAATCACGCTGCCGTCGCGCAGGGTGAGGCTGTCGGCGGTAAGGGGAGGCGCGAAGAAGACCAGGGCGAGCAGAGACGCGTATTTGCCCGGCGCATGTATGCCCATCGGTTGCTCCGGCAGAAAGCGTGCAAACGCCGGGCCAAAATGCGGGCTACGCCAGCGGCACCCGGCCGGAACCGAACGGTTTCACCCGCGGCTGCACCTGCTCCTGGCGCAGTTCCAGAATCAGGTTCATCACCAGTCTTTCGATTTGGTCGCGAACCTCACAGTGATCCTCGTACTGCAGGCTCACCGGGTCTTCCACGTCCCACGAGCGCACTTCGCACTTGATGCTGTCGGGCAGCGGCTCGCCGCTCATGTTGATGGCCAGGTCGAAATGGATGCGGCCCAGGTGGCGCAGCGCCTTGGGAAACTGGTCGCGCACGTCGATCCCCTTCTCCCCCATGGCTTCGATGGTATCGGGCGGGATGCGGACCGCCGGCGCCAGGCCGGCGCTGGCCGGAACCAGCACGTCGGTCCCGTATGCGCGCGCGAACCCTTCCGCCATCTGGCTGCGGCAGGCGTTGCCCACGCAGATGAAAAGCACCCGCTTCAGCGGCCGGTTCACAGCTTCTCCAGAAACAGCAAGTGGACCCTGAAATCCGCGCTCAGCTCAGGATGAAATGTGGCCACCAGATGCTTGCCTTCTTCTACCAGGACCGGATCATTATTGTACCAAGCCAGCACCTTCGATTCAGTACCAGTACGTCTGATGATCGGTGCGCGGATAAACACCGCTTCCAGCCTGCCCGCCGCCGTCCGCCGCACAAAATCGGGATCGGGCACGATTTCCACAATGCGGCTGTCGATCTGCCGCCCGTAGGCATTGCGCTCGATTTCGAGATCCATCAGGCCCAGGCTTTCCTGTTCCGGGCTGCGCACTTCGCTGGCCATCAGGATGGCGCCGGCACAGGTGCCGAACATCGGTTTCGACCGGCCGAAGGCGGCCAGCGGCTGCATCAGCCCTTCATACCGCATCAGCTTGAGCATGGTGGTGCTTTCACCGCCCGGGATCACCAGTCCGTCCAGGTGCTCGAGTTGCCCCGCCGTGCGCACCAGAACCGCTTCCGCGCCGGCGCGCTCCAGCGCCGCCGCGTGCGCCGCAAAATCGCCCTGCAGTGCGAGAACTCCAACCGTTTTTGGCATCTCTTTCTTGGGGCCGGGGGCCAGGGGTCGGGGGCCGGGGAACGGAGCTCGCCGGTCGGGCGACACAATCAATCGGCGAACACCGGAGCCCGCGTTAGCCCGGCTAGGCTGCACATTTCAACGCGCCTCCCCGACCCCCGGCCCGCTGGCCCCGGCCCCCACTGAAGCTACCAGCCCCTGGTCTGCAATAGCTCCGATTCCTGCAGTTTGGCTATGTCCAGGCCGGGCATGGCTTCGCCCAATTCCCGGCTGGCTTCGAGCAGCATGGCGGGGTCGTTGTAATTCTTGGCCGCTTTCACGATCGCCTTGGCCCGCGCCTCGGGATCGGAGGATTTGAAGATGCCCGAGCCCACGAACACCGCCTCCGCCCCCAGTTGCATCACCAGCGCGGCATCGGCCGGCGTGGCGATGCCGCCCGCCGAAAAATTGGGCACCGGGAGCCTGCCGTTCTGCGCCACCCATTCCACCAGTTCCAGCGGCGCTCCCAGCTCCTTGGCCTGGTGCACCAGCTCCTCCTTGCCCATGACCGTGAGCTGCTTCATCTCTTTGACGATGGTGCGGATGTGGCGCACCGCCTCGACGATATTGCCGCTCCCGGCCTCGCCCTTGGTGCGGATCATGGCCGCCCCTTCGGCGATGCGGCGCAGCGCCTCGCCCAGGTTGCGCGCTCCGCACACGAACGGCACCTTGAAACCGGTCTTGGCGATGTGGTGCTCTTCGTCCGCCGGCGTCAGCACTTCGCTTTCGTCGATGTAATCCACGCCCAGCACTTCCAGCACCCGCGCTTCCATGAAGTGGCCGATGCGCGCCTTCGCCATCACCGGAATGGTGACGGTGCGCATGATCTCCTCGATCTTGCCGATGTTGGCCATGCGCGCCACCCCGCCTTCCTTGCGGATATCGGCGGGCACGCGCTCGAGCGCCATCACCGCGGACGCGCCCGCATCTTCGGCGATCTTCGCCTGGTCGGCGTTGGTGACGTCCATGATCACGCCGCCCTTCAGCATCTCGGCAAGACCGACTTTAACTCGAAACTGCTCGCTTGAAAATTGAAACATTCGCTTTCTCTCCCGTCTCTTCAGCGCGGAGGCCGCGCGGAGAAAACCTAAAATCCTCCGCGCTGGCTCCGTGTTCTCCGCGTCTCCGCGTTGCAAAGCAAACTACACCATGGCCGACGCCGGCTCGAACTCCGTTGCCGTCCGCTCCCGTTCGGCCGCCGCCACGCGGCCCAACAACTCCAGCCCGCGCCCGATCTGCTCCGGCGTCAGGCTGGCAAAACTCAAACGCAGCGCTCCCGGATCGGCACGCGCAATCGTAAAATACGGACCCGGCAGATACGCCACGCCTTCCTTGCGGGCGCGCGGCAGCAGCTCGGCCGCGTCCAGCGGCTCCGGCAGGCGCAGCCACACGTTCATGCCGCCTTCCGGATGGGTGAACCGAGATCCCGCCGGCATATGGCGGCGGCAGCCTTCCAGCGTGGCGGCCAGCCGCTCCGCCCCGGCCCGAAGCACGCGCGCGCGATGCGCCTCCAGCCGCCCCGATTCCATAAATTCCAGCAGCACCGCCTGCGCCAGTTGGTCGGTGTGCAGATCGGCCGTTTCTTTCGCCTGCCGTAACCGTTCGATCAGAGCCTTCGGCCCCAGCACCCAACCCACGCGCAGCCCGGGAAAGCTGATCTTCGAAAAACTGCGCACCAGAACCGTCCCGCCGGCTTCGTCCAACTGCTTCAGCGCCGGCAGCGCCTCGCCGGAGTATCGCAGGTCCCCGTAGGCGTCGTTCTCCACCACCGGCACGCCTGCCGCGCGCGCCGTTTCCAGCACCGCCCGGCGCGCCGCCAGCGGTAAGGTGGCGCCGGTGGGATTCTGAAAATTCGAAGTCACCACCAGCAGCCGCGGCCGCGCCCCGCCCGGCGCGCGCAGCACCCGTTCCAGCACCGCCAGGTCCAGCCCGTCCGCTCCCATCGGAATGCCGGCCAGCCGCGCTCCCATCCCCGTCAGCAGGTGGTGCAGTCCGGGGTAAACCGGGTCTTCCACCGCCACCGTGTCGCCCGGCCGCACCAGCACCCGCCCGATCAGGTCCAGCGCCTGCTGGCATCCGTTGAGGATCAGCAGGTCGTCTCCGCCCGAGGCCAACTGCTCGCGCCGCGCCTGGTCGAGCAGCAGCCGGCGCAGCGGCTCATATCCGCCCGGGCATCCGAGCTGGAGAATGTCCGCCAGGTCCGGCCGCGCCAGAACGGCCGCGCAGCTTGTCCGGAAATCGTCCAGCGGGAACAGGTCGCGCGAGGGTCGCGACACCGCGAAACTGATCTCGGCCTGTCCGCCCGGGCCGCTGGCTCGCGCCGGACCCGTCCGCCCCTCCGGCCCTTCCAACCGCTCCCACGCAAACCCCTGCTCCAGCGCCTCTCCATCCCGCGTAACGAAGCTGCCGCGGCCCACCTGGCCGGAAATCAGGTGGTCGGCTTCCAGCATTTCGTAAGCCGTGGAGATGGTCGCCCGGTTCAGTCCAAGCAGGCCAGCCAATTCGCGAGTGGCTGGCAGCCGTTCGCCGCGAGCCAGTTCGCCGGCCCGGATGCGGCTCGCAAGCTGTTCATACACCTGGCGGTAAAGCGGAACACCGGAATCGTGGCTGAGCCTTACCCGCAAGTCCATTCCAGCCATACCATACCATATTGGCCCGGCCCAGACAAGAACCAGTAGGGCTGGCTCGCTCCCTGCCGCCCTCAGTCCACCCGCAGCGTGTACGCCCCGGCGCTGCCCGCCTGCGACCACACCTGGACGTAGTAAGTGAGGTCTTTTTCCACGTTCATGGTGTGGTGCAGCCCGAGACCCGACTGCCGCAGTTCCGGTCCGAAGCCCAGGTTGTGACGGTCGTTGTTGTAGGTGGTGATGGCGGGAATCAGGGTGTCCGATTCGTTGCGGATTTCGATGGTGACGGTGCCCTTGCGCGGGCTCTGGAACGAATAAAAATCCGTGTCGTCCGCATCCATGATGTTGGCGTGGATTTCCTGCCCGACGGCGATCGGGTGGGAACTCATAATATCGTCGTTGGGCTCGTAGGAATCGAACGCATGCTGCGGCTTTACCGAGAGAATATACTGGCCGCCCCTGGATTCCTCCGTCGCCACCGCAATGTAAATCGACGAATTGGGCGCCGGCCCGCCAGTCAGCCGGATCGACTCTCCCGCCTGCCCCGTCCTCTCGCCCCAACCGAGGATGCGCAGGTTGGCATCGTACACCCGCACGTGAGGCACGAACTGAATCGAATGGTTGGCCAGTTCCACCGCGATCAGGTCGCGCGGCGCGGGCGGCGAGATCACGCGGAAATAATCGACGTCGCCCCCTCCGCCCTGGATTTCCCCGCTCACCCCGGGTCCCACCCCGATCAGGTTCGCGGTGGAGGCTTCGTTGTTCGGCTCCAGTTCGCGCAGGTAGGGATCCGCCGCGCTCGGCGGGATCATGCGGTTCGTGTGCAGAAACCGGCGCGCCGGCGCGTAGTTCAACTCGCGGGCCAGGGCTTCGCGAAATGCATCCGCCGCCCGCCCCGAATCCCCCAACATCGAATAGATTACGCCCAGATTGCTGTAGACCACCGGCACCGCCGCGCCGTGGCTCACCATCTCCAGCATCGAGGCCGCGCCGGGGTAATTGCGTTCGGAGGCCAGGCCGGCGGCGCTCCGGAACTGGTTCTCGATTCTGGCCTCCTCGATCGCCTTACCGTAATAACGGCTGTATTCCGAGCGCAATACGGAGACATCGGATACATACCCGCCGGCGATCTGCGCCTGGTCGGGGGACGGACGCACATGCAGGCCCGCCGCCCATCGCGCCGTGAAAAACACCCCCGCCGCCAGCAGGATCAGGACCACGAACGGGAACAACGGCGTCCGCCGCCGCCTTCTGCGCCGCTTTTTCCTGCGTATGATGGTGGTTTGCGCTGTGGGCCCCGCCGGCTCCGGTGCTGCCATATATATTTCTCAACCTGGACTCGACTTCCGGACAGATTCCGCTCTGACTTGCTAAGATTTCGATTTTAGACTGTATGCGCGCCGGTTCGCTACTATCGTTTGTACGAAGGTTTTGGTCCGTCATCCCATCCCGGTACTATGGCCGCGGTTTCCGGGGCGCCGGAGGGGCGCTGTGACCATCCGCTGGATCGTGTTGGGCTGCGCCTTTTGCCTGCTCTCCGCGCCGGCCCAGCGGCGGAGAAAAGGCGACGGCACGCAGGCGCTGGAGTTGCCCAAAGAACTGCCGGCAGCCGTCGCGGGTGACGCCCGCCGCCTCACCTTCCATGTCACCCCGCTTTCCGCCAGGGGCCTGCTCTCCCAGCAGATCCGCGACGCCCTGAAACTGGTCACGCACGAGGGCGGCGACGAAAGAATCCTGCAGATGCGGGCTTTCGTGGCCGGATCGGGCGACGTCCGCCGGGTGCGCGACATGGTCAGCGAAATCTTTACCGAGCGCAAGCAGCCGCTCCCGGCGCTGAGCCTTGTGCAATCCGGCGGGCTGCCGCTCGAAGGCGCGCAGGTGGTTTTCGAATACACCGCCGAAGCGCGCAAGGACGTGGATCCCTACGGCGTGGCCTTCCTCTCCGCGCAGCCGGCCTCCGCCGCCGATCCACTAAGCCCGGTGGCCCCGCTGGTCGAGCAATCGCTCATCGCCCTGGCCGGCGCCTTGAAGGCCGCCGACGCCGCGCCCGCCGATGTCCTCCGCGTCACTTGTTTTCTCAGCTCGCTCGATAACCTTGCGGCCAGCCGCCAGGCGGTGGAGGCCGCGTATTCCGGCGCGGCGCTCGATTTCGTCCAGACCGAGCGCGCGCCTGCCCGCGCGCTGGCCGCTTGCGAAGCCGTCTCCCGCCTCACCCACGATATCGGCGCCGGTTTGCGCCTCATCCGCGCGGACGCCGCGCCGGCGGAAGCGGGCCAGTCGCAAATCGCCTTGATCGGCGCGCCCCGCGTGGTCCTGACCGGAACCCAGGCGTCTTTCGGCTACGAAGAGAAAGACGCGCGCCTCGCCTTCGAGCGCCTCCAGCACATTCTGGAACAATCCGGCGCCTCCCTGCGCGACGCCGCCTTCCTCCACTACTACCCGCTCTCCCCCGGCATTGCCGCGCAGGTGCGCAAGATCCGCTCCGAATTTTTCACCGCGCCGGACCCGCCCGCCGGCTCCATGCTGCAGTTCGAGAGCCTGCCTTCAATGGATGCCGGCTTCGCCATGGACGCAGTTGCGGTGAAAAACTAGCGGATCGGCAATTGACGCAGAGACGCGGAGACGCAGAGAGAACCTGATAGGGGAATCAAGGTCGGCATTCGCGCGGGAACCCGAAACCATCAACCAACAATTAATTAAGGTCTCGCCCGCACGGCGTTGATTTTGGTTTTCCTCCGCGTCTCTGCGTCTCTGCGTCCGCCTTGCGCCGCTCTCACACCGCGAATTCGATCCCCTGCGCCAGCGGCAATTGCGGCGGACCAGTTGATGGTATTGGTCTGCCGCCGCATATAGGCCTTCCACGCAGTCGCTGCCCGATTCCCGGCCGCCGCCGGTATCTTTCTCGCCGCCGAACGCCCCGCCGATCTCCGCGCCGCTCGTCCCGATGTTCACGTTGGCGATGCCGCAGTCGCTGCCGCGGTGGCTCAGAAACGTCTCCGCCGCAATCAGGTTGTCGGTGAAAATGGCCGAAGAAAGCCCCTGCGGCACGTCGTTGTGCCAATGAATCGCCTGGTCCAGTTCGTCGAACTCCACCAGGTACAGAATCGGCGCGAAGATTTCTTCCTTCAGAATCGGCATGTCCGGGCGCGCCCGCACCAGCGTGGGCTGCACGAAGCATGCCCATGATGCGCTCGCCGCCGTACAGCATTTCGCCGCCCTGCTCGCGGATGCGCCGGATGCCGTCCAGCATGTCGTCCACCGCGCGCCGGTTCACCAGCGGCCCCATCAGCGTGCCCTCCTTCGAGCGGGTCGCCGATCTTCACCTGCCGGTAGGCCTGCACCAGCCCCTCCGTCAGCCTGCCCGCGATTCCGCGCTGCAGAAACAGCCGGCGCGTGCTGGTGCAGCGCTGCCCCGCCGTTCCCACCGCGCCGAACAGCACCGCGCGCAGCACCAGGTCGGGGTTGGCGTCGTCCATCACGATGATGCCGTTGTTCCCGCCCAGTTCCAGAATGGTCCGCCCCAGCCGCCCCGCCACCACCTCGGCCACGTGCCGCCCTACTTCGGTGGAGCCCGGTGAAGCTTACCAGCGGAATGCGCCGGTCGTTGATCAGACTCTCGGCGATGGGCTTGCTCGGCCCGATCACAAGAGAAAAAACGCCCTTCAGCCCGTGCCGGTCGAGCACGCGATTGCAGATCTTCTGCACCGCGATGGCCGCCAGCGGCGTCTCCGACGAGGGCCGCCACAGCACGCAATCGCCGCACACCGCCGCGATCATCGCATTCCACGCCCACACCGCTACCGGAAAATTGAACGCGCTGATCACCCCCACGATCCCCAGCGGGTGCCACTGCTCGTACATGCGATGCCCCGGCCGCTCGCTATGCATGGTCAGCCCGTAAAGCTGGCGCGAAAGCCCCACCGCGAAATCGGCGATGTCGATCATCTCCTGCACTTCGCCCAGCCCTTCCGCCAGAATCTTGCCCATTTCGAGCGAGACCAGCGCGCCCAGCTCCGCCTTGTGCGCGCGCAGCTCGTTGGCGATTTCGCGCACGATTTCGCCCCGCTTCGGCGCCGGCACCATGCGCCAGTCGAGGAAAGCTTCCGACGCCCGCGCCACCACGCATTCGTAATCCGCCGGCCCGGCGGTTCTGATCTTGGCCAGCGGCTCCCCGGTGGCGGGATTGTAGGAAATCAGCTCCGGCCCGGAAGGGTTCGGCAGCCAATCGCCATAGCAGGCGCCGGAATTGGCCGGCTCGATGTGCAGTTTTTCCAGAATGTCGGGAATTTGAGAGCTGGCGGTCGCCATATTCCCATCTTACCGGCTCGCCGCCGCTGTCCAGCCTCAAAAATAGAGCGCTTCCGCACAGAAACGCAGCATGCCGCGCCTCAACGTCTGGCTCCGAAGAACCGCTGCAGCAGCTCCACGCATTCCGCTCCCAGCACGCCCTCCGTCACCTCCACGCGATGGTTCAGCAATTCGGAATCGGCCACCCGGAATTTGCTGCGCACGCCGCCGAATCGCAGGTCGCGCGCCCCGAATACCAGCCGCTCCACCCGCGCCGCCACCAGCGCCCCCGCGCACATCACACACGGCTCCAGCGTGCAATAGAGCGTGGCCCCGGCCAGCCGGTAATTGCCGGCGCGAGCCGCCGCCAGGCGCAGGGCGGTCATTTCCGCATGGGCCGTGGGATCGTGCCGCGCCACCGGCGCGTTCCATCCGCACCCGGCCATCTCACCGCCGACGATGACCACCGCGCCCACCGGCACCTCGCCCGCGGTCTCGCCCTGCCGCGCCAACTCCAGCGCTTCCCGCATCCAGTGTTCGTCGTCTCTTGTCACGCGTCTGCCCTTCGTAGCGGCCGGGCATGGCCGGCCCGCAGGTCTCCCCCAGCGTACAGCCCCGTATTCTATCCAGCTATGCCCTCCGAAGGCCACAAATGTATTGCCGTGTCCATCCACGGCTGGCCTATAATACGGAAATTACCCTTCATGCCTGAACTGGAACTGCATCACGAAGCCGCGCACACCGCCGATCCCGCCGGTAAGAAGGTCGGAATTTTGGCCGCCATGCTGGCCGTGGCGCTCGCCATCACCAGCATCACCTCCCATCGCGCCCATACCGCCGCCATCCTCCACCAATCCAGAGCCAATGACCAATGGGCGCACTACGAGGCTACGCGGGTAAAGTACCACAACCTCGAGCTCGGCGAGAATCTGCTGGCGGTGCTCGAAGCCAACAATGCCGCCGCCCGGAAAATGGCGGTCGATTACGCCGGGCAAAAGAAAAAATACGCGGACCAGGGCGCCGAGATCCAGGCGACCGCGCAAGCCTCCGAAGCGACAGCCGATGCCGACGAGCACCGCGCCCTTCGCTACGACATCGGGGAAGGTTTCTTCGAAATCAGCGTCGTCCTCACCTCGCTCTATTTCATTTCCCGCAAAAACCTGTTTCCCATCATGGCCATCGTAGCCGGCATCGCGGGCGCCGTGGCCGCGTTCACCGCACTGGCGGTATAACTGCCAGGACCGGCCAATCAGAGAGAGCGAAGCATTTCCGGCCATTCTACGCCTGCGCGACGTAGCTAAGAAAAACCGATTGAGTAAGTGAAGTGGAAGGCCTTAGGGCTTTGCGGACGGCTGCCAGAGCTCAATCTTATTCCCATCCTGGTCATAGATCCAGGCAAAGTGACCGTAGGATTCATTCATTCGTTTGGCGTCAATCTTTACTCCCTCTTGTTTTAAGCGGTCGAGCAAAGCATCCAGATCGTCCACGATGTAGTTGACCATGAACGGTTGCGTGGCCGGGATATAGTCAGTGGAGGCGGAAAAAACAGTCCAAACGGTAACGTGTTCCTTTTGCGGGTCGTCGTGTTCGCGCCACGGAAGCATCGCGCCTCCGCCTTTGTCAGCGAGTCCAAGATGCTTCGAATACCATTCGCGCATCTGATCACGATCAGCGGATTTGAAGAAGACACCGCCGATTCCAAGGATGCGCCCGCGCGGCTCCACTTTGACGGGCGGCTTCGACTTTTCAGGTTGCGGAGATTGCACTTCCTGTCCTCCTTTTGAGCTGGCCGGGATGAGCAACAGCGTGCCGAGCGCAATTGTGCTCCAGCGTATTGCTTGCATCTGCGAATTATACAGGTTTCGATTCGATGGAGAAAACGGTTCGCTCAAGGCTCGCCGCGATTACCTTCCAGATCGCGCATGAGGTCTCGAACTGGCTTGGCATCGCCCTCGCGCCCGCTCAGTCTTCAGGCTCTTCCCTTGCTATCATGAAATTTCCCCATGCAAATTGAGAAAGTGTACGAGCCGCAGCGGTTCGAACCGCATTGGGCGCAGTGGTGGATCGATTCCGGCATCTTCCGCGCCTCCGCCAAGGCCGGCGGGCCCGTATTTTCGCTGGTCATTCCGCCTCCCAACGTCACCGGCTCGCTGCACATCGGCCACATGCTGGAACACACCGAAATCGACGTCACCATCCGCTGGCATCGCATGCTCGGCGACAACACCCTGTGGCTGCCCGGCACCGATCACGCCGGCATCGCCACCCAGATGGTGGTGGCACGCCAGCTGGCCGAAGAGGGCATCAACTACCGCGACCTGGGCCGCGAAGAATTCGAAAAGCGCGTCTGGGAGTGGAAAGCCGAATCCGGCGACACCATCAAGCGCCAGATGATCCGCCTGGGCGCCTCCTGCGACTGGTCGCGCGAGCGCTTCACCCTCGACCCCGGCCTCTCCCGCGCCGTCCGCGAAGTCTTCGTCCGCCTCTACGAAAAAGGCCTCATCTACCGCGGCGAGTACATGGTCAACTGGTGCCCGCGCTGCCACACCGCCATCTCCGATCTCGAAGTGGCGCACGAGCGACGTCGCAGGGCCACCTCTGGCACATCCGCTATCCCGTCAATGGCCAGCCCGGCCGCTTCGTCACCGTCGCCACCACGCGCCCCGAAACCATGCTCGGCGATACCGCCGTCGCCATCAATCCCAAAGACGAGCGCTATCTCGACCTCCACGGCAGACCGTGCAGCTGCCGCTGATGGATCGCGAGATCCCCATCATCCTCGACGATCTCGCCGACCCCGAATTCGGCACCGGCGTGGTCAAAGTCACGCCCGCCCACGATCCCAACGATTTCGAAGCCGGCCGCCGCCACAACCTGCCCAAGATCCAGGTCATCGACGACCGCGGCAACATGACCGCCGCCGCCGGCCCCTACGCCGGCCTCGACCGCTTCGAAGCCCGCAGCCGCGTGGTCGCCGATCTGGAATCGCGCGGCGACCTGGTCAAAACCGAAGACTACCCGCTCAGCCTCGGCAAATGCCAGCGCTGCAAGACCGTCGTCGAGCCGCTCGTCTCCACGCAGTGGTTCGTCAAGACCAAGCCGCTGGCCGAAAAGGCCATCGCCGCCGTCGAATCCGGGCGCATCGGCTTCATTCCCGCACAACTGGGCCAAGACCTACTACGAGTGGATGTACAACATCCGCGACTGGTGCATCTCGCGCCAGCTCTGGTGGGGCCATCGCATTCCCGCCTGGCACTGCCGCGAATGCCGCGAAATCGTGGTGGCGCGCGAAGCGCCCACCACCTGCCCGCGCTGCGGCTCCACCGCCCTGGAGCAGGATCCCGACGTGCTCGACACCTGGTTCAGCTCCGGCCTCTGGCCGTTCTCCACGCTCGGCTGGCCCGACCAGACCGAAGACCTGGCCACCTTCTACCCCACTTCGCTGCTCATCACCGGCTTCGACATCCTCTTCTTCTGGGTGGCCCGCATGGCCATGCTGGGCATCGAATTCATGGGCGACGTGCCCTTCCGCCAGGTCTACATCCACGGCCTGGTGCGCGACGCCGAGCGGCAGAAGATGTCGAAGACCACGCGGCAACGTCATCGACCCGCTGGTGGTCACCGAAAAATACGGCACCGACGCCGTGCGCATGGCGCTGCTGCAGGGCGCCGCGCCCGGCACCGATATCGTCCTCACCGAAGAGCGCATGGAAAGCTCGCGCGCCTTCGCCAACAAGATCTGGAACGCCGCCCGCTTCCTCTTCCTCAACATGGAGCGCTCCGCGCGTCGAGCCCTGGGTGCCCGAAAGCCTCGGAGCAGTTCCGGCCGCACGCCGAGCCCGACACGCTCGGAGTGCCCATCGAGGACCGCTGGATCTTCAGCCGCCTCAACACGCGCCGAGCAGGTGAACCGCGCCATCGAGCAGTACCGCTACCACGAAGCCGCGCAGTTGCTCTGGCATTTCTTCTGGCACGAATTCTGCGACTGGTACCTGGAGCTGAAGAAGCTCCGATTCACGCGAGAACTCCGGCCTCACGCCCGGCTGGCGCAATATCCTGGCCGCCTTCGAAACCGCCCTGCGCCTGCTCCATCCGGCCATGCCGTTCCTCACCGAAGAGCTGTGGCAGCGCCTCGCCACCGACCGCGCCATCCGCCCCGTTTCCATCGCCGTGGCGCCCTATCCGCAGTACCGCCAGGAGCTCACCGACTACGAAGCCGAGCGCGAAATCGAGCTTCTGCAGGAGATGGTCACCATGGCGCGCACCCTGCGCACCGAAGCCAAGCTCGACCCCAAGCAGCAGCTCGCCGGCACGCTCTATTCGCGCAACGCAGCACTCGCAAGTGGCCCGGCGCCACGCCGGCGGCCATCCAGAAACTGGCCAACGTGAAACTGGAATTCCAGGCGGCGGAAGCCGCGCCCGAGGGCCGGGCATGACCGCCCCGCGATCCGCTCCACCGCCCGATTCGACCTGGTGCTCGAAGTTCCCGCTGCCCAGGAGGAAGCGCAGCGCAAGCGGGCTGCCAAAGAAGCGCGAGCAGCTTCGCAAGAACATCGCGAGCCTGCGAGCGCCAGCTTTCCGACGAGAAGTTCCTCGCCAAAGCGCCGCCGCACGGTAGTGGAAGGCATGCGCCAGAAGCTGGCCGACTACCAGGCCCAGCTGCGCAAATATGATTGAGATCGTGCGCCTGGCCCTGGAAGAAGATATCGGCCCCGGCGATATCACCACCGAGTCCTGCGTGCCGGAGGACCGCCGCGCCCGCGGCTGGTTCATCGCGCGCGAGCCGCTCGTCATCGCCGGGTTGGAAATTCTGGCAGAGGTCTATCGACCGATTGCCTCACCCGTAGAGCCGCCTTTCCAGGCGGCCATGCCGGCTTTCGAGCCGGCATCGGCACGGGAGCGGAGTATGCCGGCAGGAATGCCGGCATGGCCGGCTGAAAGCCGGCCCTACGTGCACAAGCGCGATGGCGACGCGTGCGCCGCGGGCGATATCCTCGCCGAAGTCGCCGGCCCCGCCCGCACTGCTGCTCAACGCGAGCGCGTGGCGCTCAACTTCCTCCAGCGCCTGAGCGGCGTGGCTACGCTCGGCCCGGCAGTTCGCCGATGCCGTCGCGGGCACCGGCTGCCGCGTCCTCGATACCCGCAAAACCACGCCCGGCCTGCGCGCGCTCGAAAAAGCCGCCGCCGCGGCCGGCGGCGTCACCAACCACCGCCTGCGGCCTCTACGACGCCATTCTCATCAAGAACAACCACATCGCCGCCGCCGGCGGAGTGCGCAACGCCATCGAGCGGGCGCGTTCGGCCAAGCTTGCCCGTCGAGATCGAAGTCCGCACCCGCGCCGAACTGCGCGAAGCCCTGGCCTGCGGCGCCGCCCACCTGCTGCTCGACAACCTCACCCCCGCCGAAGCCGCCGATTGGATTCGCGAAATCGCCGGCCGCGCCAAGGTCGAGCTTTCCGGCGGCATCACCCTCGAAACCGTCCGCGCCTATGCCGAAACCGGCGCCGATTTCGTCTCCGCCGGCGCCATCACCCATTCCGCCCGCGCCATGGACATCAGCTTCCGCCTGGAGTTGCTATGAAGGGGCTCGGGGATCGGGCCGCTGCGAACCGTCGCTTCCTGGCCGGCCCGTCGACTACTACCCCTCCGTCGATTCCACCATGCACGCGGCCGCCGCGCTGCCCGTCGGCTCCGTCGTGGTGGCCGAAGAGCAGACCGCCGGCCAGGGGCGCCACGGCCACTCCTGGCACTCCGAGCCGGCGCCGGCATCTACTGCTCTATCGTGCTCCCGCCCACGCCGCTGCTCACGCTGGCCCTCGGCCTCGCCGCCGCCGAAGCCATCGCCCGTCACCGGCATCGCCTGCGACCTGCGCTGGCCCAACGACGTGATGCTCGGCGGCAGGAAGGTCGCCGGCATCCTGGTGCAACCTGGTGGACGGCAAAGCCATCGCCGGCATCGGCATCAACGTCAATCACACCGCCCTGCCCGCCGAACTCGAAGCCACTTCGCTGCGCCTCGCACGCCGGCCATACCTTCGCCCGCGAGCCGATTCTTGATCGCTCTGCTTCGATGCCGTCCGACGCCTACACCGCCCTGCCTCCCGACGACATCCTCCGCCTCTTCACCCACGCCTCCAGCTATGCCGCCGGCCGCCGCGTCGTCGGTGCAGCAGCCCGAGGGCGTCATCGACGGCACCACCGCCGGTCTGAACCCGGACGGCTTCCTGATCGTGCGCAAGGACGACGGAACCGATACCCTGATTCTTGCGGGAGGCGTACGTGCTGCTGGCTCTTGACGCAGGCAATAGCAATATCACCATCGGCGCCTTCGACGGCCGCAAGCTGGTCAGCCAGTGGCGGCTGCGCACCGTCCACGAGCAGACCGCCGACGAGTGGGGCATCCTGCTCCACAACCTGTTCTCGCCCGCCGGCCTGGATATCGCGGCGGTGGACGGCATGATCATTTCGAGCGTGGTGCCGCCCATCGATTCCACCCTCGCCTTCATGGCCCAGCGCTACTTCCACATCGCCGCCATGTTCGTCGACTCGCGCACCGATCTGGGCATCACCATCCGCTACGACAACCCCTACGAAGTGGGCGCCGACCGCCTGGTCAACGGCGTGGCCGGCTTCTACAAATACGGCGGCCCGTGCGTGGTGGTGGATCTCGGCACCACCATCAACTTCGACGTGATCTCGCACGACGCCGAATACCTGGGCGGCGCCATCGCCGTGGGCATCGGCATCGCCATCGAAGCTCTGTTCAGCAAGACCGCCCGCCTGCCGCTGGTGGATTTCCGCCCGCCCAAAGACGTGGTCGGCACCAACACCGTGGCCAGCATGCAGTCCGGCCTGTATTACGGCGCCATCGGCATGATCGACGGCATCCTGGAGCGCATCATCGCCAAGATGGGACCGGAAACCAAGGCCGTGGCCACCGGCGGCCAGGCCCACCTGATCGTCAGCGGCTCGCGCTTTCATCCAGACCGTGGACGAGCATCTGACTCTCGAAGGCCTGCAAATGATCTGGGAGCGGAACCACTGAGAACGATGCCAAAGATTATCAGCCACGGATAAACACGGATGAACACAGATTCCAGAAGGGCCTTACCCGCGTTCATCTGTGTTTATCTGTGGCCCAAATCAGCTGGTTCGGCAAGTTCCTAAGAGCGCGATCTTGGTTAATTACTTCAATTACTTCACCGAAATCGAGGAGCACTTCCAGCGCGCCCGCGGCACGGCGCTGTTTCTGCATGTCGCCGCTCGATTGGGCGCTGGTGGAATCGTGGAAGAATGCCGGCGTGCCGCTCGAAGCCGTGCTGCGCGGCATCGACGCCGCTTTCGAAAAATGGCGCGCGCCGCAAGCTCAAAACGCAGATGGTCAATTCGCTGGCCTTCTGCGCCCAGGCCGTGCTCACCGAGGCGCAGATCATGGCCGGCACGGCGCCTCGCCCGCCGCGAAGCCGCGCCGCCGTTCCCGCTCGGAGGATCTCCGCGCGTACCTGGAATCGCAACGCCGCCGCCCTGCCGCCCGCGTACTTCGAAATCGCCGCTTCCCTGCGCAAACTGGCCGCCGAAATCGACCAGCACTATCAAGACCTGGAAGCCCTGGAGCAGCGCCTAACGGTTCTGGAAGAGAAGATGATCGCCGCCGCCCGCACCCGGCAGAGCGAAGAAGAAGCGCTCGCCGCGCGCCAGGAACTCGACCGCCAGCTCCGCCCCTACCGCGGCAAAATGACCGCCGACCAGCTCGCCATGCTGGAAAAGCAGTACCTGGAGCGCCTTCTGCTGGAACGGTCGAGACTGCCGCGCCTGAGCTTGTTCTATATGCGGTAGCGGCTTCAAGCGGCGTACTGGATCACTTCCAACTCCGCCGACCGGTCAACCGACGCCAGCAACTGCTCCACTCGCACCATTGTCGCGTGCTCGAGTTCCGTTTCACCGCACTGCCGGCATTCGAGCACGGGAAGCGACTTCAGAATGACGATGCACGAATCCGCCACCTTGAACGGCAGGTCCGTGATCCGCGCTTGCATTTCGCCTCCGCACACCCGGCAGCTCATCGGATTCTCCTGACGCGAAATTCCCCGTCCCACCTGGCGGAATCGGGTACGTACATCGTGACCACTCGAATGTTGTCGCCCTCCACATCCGTGGCAATGTGGGCGTGAAAAACCGTGCCCTTCGACTCACCCCGAACCAGGAAGCTCGGCAGGTATTTGTCGCGAGGATAGCGCTCAATGATTTCAAGATTCGAAACCGCCATGATCAGCGAATCCGTGGTGAGGCCGCGCTGGTCGGAGCGCATACGTACATGATATGTCCAGTGGATACGCCTCCGGTCGATGCAAGCCTGGATGAACGCCAGAGGCGCATCGGGCACTGAAGCCGGCAAATCCGATTATAGAACGGCCGACCGCCCGTCTATCTCCCCTGCTCGGCGGCTGAACCCACCCCCGGGCGCTCCCAACCGCCGCTTTCCGCCGCCCGGAACACCGCGTCGATCACCGCCATATTCCTGACCGAATCTTCCAGCGGAACCGGCACGGGCGTGCCTTCGCGGATGGCGCGGGAGAAAGCGTCGCCCTGCAACGTGTACTGGTCGCACGGCGGAAACTCTTCCACCGTCGCTCCGGCGTCGTACAGGTCGCGTCCATCGTCGATGCGGATCCGCGACACGACGCTGGAGAGCGGGTTGAACGGCACTGCGATCTCAATCCGCCCGGTGGTTCCGAAGAACTGCATGCTCTGGTTGTCCACCACCTGCGTCCCGCAGCTGAAAATCGCATGCCCGGAGGGGTATTGCAGAATCGCCGACGTCAGCGTGTCGACCCCGGTCTCCGGGTCGCGCACCAGGGTGGCCGCTACCCGCTCCGGCTCCTCGCCGAACACCATGCGCGAAGTCTTGATCGGGTAGCAGCCGATATCCATCAGCCCGCCGCCGCCGTATGCGCGGATGTTGCGCACGTTGCTCCGGTCGTCGTTGTAATAGCCGAATGCGCCCATGGCGAACCGCAGAGCCCCGATCCGCCCGCTGCGCACCAGTTCCACCGTGCGCCGCCACTGCGGGTGCACCTGCACCATGAATGCCTCGCCGATCGTGACCCCGTAACGGTCGCGCGCCGCCTGCAGTTTGAGCACTTCGGCCGCGTCCAGCCCCAGCGGCTTTTCGCACAGTACGTGCTTGCCCGCCTGCGCCGCCAGAATCGAGAGAGGCACGTGCAGGTGGTTCGGCAGCGGGTTGTATACCGCCTCGATTTCCCGGTCTTCCAGCATCTCTTCGTAGCTGCCGTACGCTTTCGGAATGCCGAACTGCCGCGCCGCCTCTTCCGCCCGGCCGCGGTCTCGCGAAGCGATGCCGGCGATTTCGGAAAGCTCCCCCAGCCGCATCGCGGGAATTACCCGGTTCATCGCGATCCGGGCAACGCCCAGAACGCCCCAGCGAACTTTCTCCATGCCTGGGATTGTATCGCAAGCCCGGCGCCATCCCCAGTACTCAAAGTCCGACGGTTACTAGTAGATGGCTAACCTTTGAGAGATGCGCTGGGCTCTCCGCAAGCCAAGAATATTCATATATGGAACTGCTCCTGGTATTTCTCTCCACCGCCATTGGGACCGTCGTTGGCGTCGCCGCCGTCATGATGATGCAGCGCAAGGACCGCAAAGCCGCCGTCGGCGCCGGTTCCGTCCTCAGAACGTTGCAGAATACGGAGTGGGCCCTCGCCTCCGCCGGCCGTGACGTCGAAGAACTTCGCCAGAAACTGGGTGAGCGCGAACAGGCCGCGCACAATGCCGCCCAGGAGTTGGAATCCGCGCAGAAACGGCTGCTGGAGGCGGTGGTCGAATCCGAGAAGGAAACTGCCCGCCGCACCGAAGCGGAACGCCTGGCAGCGGAAGCCGGCGCCCAGGCCGAAACCCTGGCGGAGCGCGTCCGCCAGCTCGAAACCGCCAGTTCCGAATGCGGGCAGGCCCTCAGCCGCGCGGAAAAACTGGAAGCCGAACTCGCCGACCTGCGCCGGGCCGGCATCGACGCCGATGTCCAGGAATTCGGCGCTTGCCGAGCAACTGGCCGCCGAGCGTCAAAAATCCGACGCTCTCGCCAGCGAATTGAACGCCATCGAGCGCGAACATGCCGCTCTCCAGGCCGTTCTTCGCCAGCACCGCGCAGCGGCCGCTGAGGGAATCGAACTGTTACGGAGGGCTCAGGCGAAGCTTCGGCGGCGCTGCCGATGAAGAGCTGGTCGGCGTTGCCAAACCCGCCGTCAACGGATTTGCGCATGTCGGATAAAACCACACCGCCGGTGCGCGTTGTGTCAAATCTACCCGCTCCTGTGTCAGCGCCCGACCGCCGGAGGCGTCTCCACCATGGAAAGAAACAGGCAAAACACCACTAAAGCCGCTAACCCCGCTGCCACAGCCATAAGCACCTCTAACCCACTTATCGGCAGAGCAATTCAAGGGCCTTAGGTTATTGCGTATACACTCTGGTTACAACGGTACTACTGCTCAGGTTTGCACGCCCCCGCACTCACCAGGAACGAGGCCACGGTCCGCCATTCGCTGCCCTGCCGGTGCTCCACCTGGAAGGATTCGGTGGTCCTCTCGGCCCGCAGGCGCCATGCGCCGGATTCGCCGGCCGCGGTCCGCAGCCGCAGCGGTTTGGCGCTGGATTGTTTGATGTTCCAGCTTTCCCCGCCATTGGGAGATTCGTACAACTCGTACTCGTCGTGGCCGCTGCCTTGGCCGCGGTCGACGATCAGGCTGCCGCTCGAGCGGTCCGCGAACCAGAACTGCTGCACGGCTCCCATGTGATCCTCGGCGTCTTCGCCGAATACCGGCCGCTCGACGCCACGTCTCGCCGCCGTCGGTGGTGAGCAGCAGAAACGGATCCTGCGCCAGCGGCGAAAACACCTCGCCCGCCGCCCAGCCGGTCTGGGCATCCACAAACTGGATCCGGTCCAGGCTGGCGGAGGCGATGCGCTGGTGCAGTTCGCGCCACGTGCGGCCGCCATCCGCGCTGCCCAGCAGCTCCGAATCGAGCGTGACCACCGGGCTGTGCAGGTTTCCGGTCAAGAAAATCCGGCTGCCCATCGATTCCACTCCCGTCAGTTCCAGATACACCGGGCACGGTTCCTGCTCCGAACACGTCAGCCCGGCGGCCTGCATGTCTTCCGCCGTGCACGTCGAACCCGACATGCAGCGGCTTGCCCGTATATTCCAGCACGGCCGGGCGGTCGCCGGCGGCGGAGCCGGAGCCGGTTCCTGCGCGGCCAGGAACGCCGGCAATGCCGCCAGCAAAATACCCGCGCGCCGGCTACTCCGGCGCAGATTCCGCCGTGGGGCCCGGGCATGGCCGGCCCGATCATGGCCTTCGGCCGAACCGCATGCTGAAAAAATTGTAGACCGGATCGGCGGCCGGCGGGAAATCATGGCCCCGAAGGAGCCAGATCCAGATGGCTCGATTGAGACTCGCAGCCAGCGTAACGGATTCCATGGCCGCACGCGTCTCTAAAGACAAACCCCGTTACGACGGCGGGCGCACTCACCCTGATACACCCCAAAATTGCGCCCGCTTTACTTTTCTGAACAGCGTGCTTCCGCCGGCACCGGTCGGGCGGGAGCCCGCCGCTGCGGCGCCCGCCCGTGGCAGAACTCTCTTTTAACCCTCGAACAAGGCCGTGCTCAGGTAGCGCTCGGCGGCGTCGGGGAGAATCACCACGATGTCTTGCCGGAAAACTCGGGCTGCCGGGCCAGCCGCACCGCCGCCGCCACCGCGGCGCCGGAAGAGATGCCGGTCAGGATGCCCTCCTCCCGGGGCAGCCGCCGCGCCATTTCCATGGCTTCGTCGTCGGTCACCAACTCCACGCGGTCCAACATTTCCAGGTCCAGCGTGTCCGGGATGAAACCGGCTCCGATCCCCTGAATGCGGTGCGGCCCCGGCCTCAGCGGCTGCCCGGCCAGGCGCTGCGTAATCACCGGACTCGCCGAACGGCTCCACTCCCACGGAGAGGATTTTCCGTCCCCGCACTTTCTTGAAGTACCGGGAGATTCCGCTGATCGTCCCGCCCGTCCCGATCCCGGACACCAGCACGTCCACCGCGCCGCCGGTGTCATCCCAGATCTCGGGACCGGTGGTGCGCACGTGAATTTCCGGGTTGGCCGGGTTGCGGAACTGCTGCAGCATGACGTAGCGCTCCGGGTCCGAAGCCACGATTTCCTCGGCCTTGGCAATCGATCCGGCCATGCCCTCGCTGCCGCTGGTCAGCACCAGCTTGGCGCCCAGGTACTCCACCACCTTGCGCCGCTCGAGCGACATGGTTTCCGGCATGGTCAGGGTAATGGGATAGCCGCGCGCCGCGGCCACGAACGCCAGCGCGATGCCGGTGTTCCCGCTGGTCGGCTCAATCAGCGCCTTGCCGGGTTTCAGCACGCCGCGCCGCTCCGCGTCCCACACCATGGACGCGCCGATGCGGTCCTTCACCGAAAACGCCGGGTTGCGTCCTTCTATTTTGGCCAGAATGGTGGCGGCAGCCCCGCCGCCCACGCGGTTCAGCCGGACCAATGGCGTCCGGCCGACGCTCAGGGATCCATCTTCGAAAACGGGCAATTCAGATCTCCCAGTTCAGTACGAAACGGTTCTGTTTCTCGGCCCAGACGCGCAGCAGGTCGGCGAAGGTGGTGTGGTCGACAATGCCGGAGACGGCCCGGTCCACCTGGTCCCACATCTCCGTGAACGGCGTTTCCCCCTGCCGGCGCCCCCGCCCTTTGCTGCGCCGCCGGCCCTTCCACGAATCGCAACACTTCGCCCACGCTCAGGTTCTCCGGCGGTCGCGCCAGCAGGTAGCCGCCCTCCGCCCCGCGCCGCGACTCCACGAAGCCGCCCTGCTTCAGACTGGCCAGGATCAATTCCAGAAACTTTTGCGGAATCTGCTGGCGGCGCGCGATTTCGGCAATCCTCACCGGCTCGCCGGGTCGTTGTGACGCCAGGTCGAAAATGGCTTGCAACGCGTATTCGCCTTTGACGGAAATAGTCAAATCAAAATTGTACGACAAAGCGCGGGCACCGGGGGTCGGCAAGGGGGGTCGCAGAGCCGGACGTACGCGCATGCCACCCGGCCGGGCATGCCGGCCCGCTTGCTCTTTGTAACGGCAATTGACAACCGGCCTCCGATCCCGGTACGCTAAATAGTTTGTAAGCGACGAAGTGGAGACTGTGTGTCAATGAGTACCGAGTTCCCCTCCAAGAACGGCATCGCCCGCCAGTGGCATGTGATCGACGCCCAGGACGTGGTTCTGGGCAAGCTGGCCAGCAAGGCCGCCATGCTGCTGATGGGCAAGACCAAACCGACCTACACGCCGTTCCTGGATACCGGCGATCACGTGATCGTCATCAACGCCGAGAAAGTCCGGCTGACCGGCCGGAAAGAAGAGAACAAAGTTTATCGCCATTTCACCGGGTATCCCGGCGGACTGGTGGAGACGAGCTTCCGGCGCGTGCGCGCGGAGCGGCCCGCCCGGATCGTCGAAGAGGCCATCCAGGGCATGCTTCCCAAGACCAAGCTCGGCAAGCAGATGTACCGGAAACTGAAGGTCTATGCGGGTGACAAGCATCCGCACGCGGCGCAGAAGCCCGCCGCGTTGGCCGTGAAATAGAGCGGATAGCGTAAGGTCAAGTTTAGTGGCAGCGACGATAGTTCAATATTTGGGTACGGGCCGCCGCAAGACGTCGGTGGCTCGCGTGTTTTTGCGGCCCGGCAAGGGCGAGATCAAGGTCAACGGCCGCGCGTTCGAAAATTACTTTCCCACGGAGAGCGCGCGCGCCATGGTGCGGCAGCCGCTGGCGGCCACCGAGACCGTGGACAAGTTCGACCTGCTGATTCTCGCCGATGGCGGCGGTGTCGCCGGCCAGGCGGGCGCCGCCCGTCTGGGGATTTCCCGGGCTTTGGTGGAGTTCAATGCGGAACTGCGGTCGCGGCTGAAGAAGCTCGGCTTTCTGACCCGCGACCCGCGCCAGCACGAGCGCAAGAAGTACGGCCAAAAGGGCGCGCGCAAGCGGTTCCAGTTCTCCAAACGTTAATCTTAACCGGAGCCGTGCGGCCGCGTCACAATCACGGTCTCGTCCGTTCGCGCACAAATCTCGCTTTGGGCCGTGCGCGGACGACTGGTTCGAACTGATTAGGAGGTAGTTTGCCCGCAATATCGATGAAGGAATTGCTCGAAGCCGGCGTTCACTTCGGGCACCAGACCAAGCGCTGGAATCCGAAGATGAAGGAATACATCTTCGGCGAACGCAACGGCATTTACATTATCGATCTGCAGAAGACCCTGAAGATGTTCAAGGACGCTGCCCGGTTCGTGGGCGAAATGGCGGCGCAGGGCAAGAACGTGCTCTTCGTCGGCACCAAGCGCCAGGCGCAGGAAGCCATCGCCGAAGAGGCCACGCGCTGCCAGATGTACTACGTGAACCAGCGCTGGCTGGGCGGCCTGCTCACCAACATGCTGACGGTGCAGAAGTCCATCAAGCGGCTGAAGGAACTGGAAGGCATGGCGACGGTGGAAGGCGGCTACGCCGGCCGTCCCAAGAAGGAAGTCATCCGGCTGGAGCGCGAGCGCAAGCACCTGGACCAGAACCTGGCCGGCATCAAGGACATGCCGGGGCTGCCGGACGTGCTGTTCGTGATCGATTCCAACAAGGAAGCCATCGCGGTGAAGGAAGCGCGGCGGCTGGGCATCCCGGTGGTGGCCATCGTGGACACCAATTGCGATCCCGACGAAGTGGATTACGTGATTCCCGGCAACGACGACGCGCTGCGCGCCATCCGCCTGTTCGCCAGCAAGATCGCCGACGCCGTGGTGGAAGGCCGCGCGCTGGCCACCGAGCAGGATTTCACGGCCGACAAGATCGTCCAGGACGAAACCCCGGCCGGCGAGGGCATGATGGAGTACACCGAATACGTGGACCCCAAGTATGCCGAAAAGATCATGGCGGAGAGCCTGAGCATGGAAGAAGAACCGGCTCCGGCCTCGCAGCGTAAGGGCCCCGCTTCCGAAACCGCCGAGCCGGCCGCCGAGCCGGCGGTGAACGGAAAGCGGACACTAGATAGATCAGCCAGCTCAGCTGTCGACGGCACGCAGATGCGAGCGACGGCATCGAGGCACGGTATGACCGCGATCAGCTGTGTCCATCGTGGCTGTCCAGCTCCTGAAGTTAGACTGAAAGCTGACTTATGGCGGAAATTACCGCAGCAACTTGTGAAAGACCTCCGCGAGCGCACCGGCGCCGGGATGATGGAGTGCAAGAAGGCCCTGGTGGCAGCCAAGGGCGACATCGGCGAAGCCGAAGTCGTGCTGCGCAAGCAGGGCATCGCGTCGGCCGGCAAGAAGGCCGCGCGCGCCACCAAGCAGGGCCTGATCGGCAGCTACATTCACGCCGGCGGCCAACTCGGCGTGATGGTGGAAGTGAACTGCGAATCGGATTTCGTGGCGCGCACCGACGATTTCCAGCGAACTGGTGCACGATGTCGCCATGCACATCGCGGCCGCCGATCCCAAGTACCTCCGCAAGGAGGACGTGCCGGCCGACGTGCTGGACAAGGAGAAGGAAATCGCGCGCGACCGCGCCCGCAACGAGGGCAAGCCGGAGAAGATCCTGGACCGCATCGTGGAAGGCCGCATGGCCAAGTTCTACGAAGAGGTCTGCCTGCTGGAGCAGCCGTTCGTCAAGGAAGCCACCCTCACCATCGAGCAACTGGTCAAAACCAAGATCGCCAAGCTGGGCGAGAACATCACCGTCGCGCGCTTCATCCGCTTCAAGGTGGGCGACGTGGCGGCGATGGAAGCCGGCGGCGAAAACGCGGCGCTCGAACCGGTCGCCTGAGCCGATGCCCGGCTTACAAACGCATCCTGCTCAAGCTGAGCGGGGAAGTGCTGGCCGGCGGCGCCAGCTTTCGGCATCGACGCCGACAGGGTCAAGGCGCTGGCGCGCGGAAGTGGCCGACGTGGCCGCCGCGGGCGTGCAGATCGGCGTGGTGGTGGGCGGCGGCAATATCTTCCGCGGCGTGGCCGCCGCGGCCCAGAACATGGACCGCGTCACCGCCGACCACATGGGCATGCTCGCCACCGTCATCAATTCCCTGGCGCTTTCCGACGCCCTGGAACAGATGGGCATGCCCACCCGCGTGATGAGCGCCATCGAGATGCACCAGGTGGCCGAGCCGTACATCCGCCGCCGCGCCATCCGCCACCTGGAAAAGGGCCGCATCGTCATTTTCGCCGCCGGCACCTCCAATCCCTACTTTTCCACCGACACCGCCGCCACCCTGCGCGCGCTCGAAATCAAGGCCGAGGTGATCGCCAAGGCCACCCGCGTGGACGGCGTCTACGACAGCGATCCGCTGAAATTCCCCGATGCCGTGAAGTACGACGAAATCACCTACCTGGAAGTTCTCGACACAGGGCCTGGGCGTCATGGACGCCACCTCCATCGCCATGTGCCGCGACAACCGGCTGCCCATTATCGTTTTCAATCTGAACACCGCCGGCAATATCATGCGGGTGGCCATGGGCGAGCGCGTGGGCACCACCATTCGCTAAGATCGGCCCAGCAGGCGCAGCAGCGGCCCCGCCCTGTATACTGCCAGCGCCAGCGAGGAGGCCGGAAGGTAACAAGCGGCATACCGGGGCCGGAGAAACAGCATCCGCAGCGCTGCCCAGGCGATCAGCAGGCTGTCGGCCCGCATAAAAGCGTACGCCTGCCCCATTACGGAACGGCTGCCCGCCAGGGCTGCCAGCACGGCGGAAGGCAGCACCAGCCATACGTCGTCCGACACCCGCCCGCGCCGGAATTCCCCCACCAGCGTTTTGGCCAGCCATGCAAAGGCCACCCACAGGCAAAGGCAGGCGATCTCGTCCAGGCCCTCCAGCAGCAAATTCAGAGCAGGTGGCAGGGCGCTGGGGAAGGGCTGAAAAAACCGCAGGAATTGCGGCCACAACGGCACGGTCAGCACCATGCCCGCCGCCGCGGAAGGCTGGGTATGGGCCGCCACGAACCACCACCAGGCCGCCGCCGGAACCGCGGTGGCCGCGGCGCCAACCGCCATCCGGTATCGCCGCTCGCTTCCGTACACCAGCATCACCCCCGCGGTGACACAGATCGCCGTCTCGCGCGCCAGCGGGAGAAGCATCAAAATGGCCAGCAGGGGCCCGGCGCGCCGCTCGCGCACGAATAGCCACGCGGCCAGGAAGCCGGCCACCACAGGACCATCCGTCAGCATGCGATCCGTGCTGGCGACCACGGCCGGAATCAGCAGGTATAACGCCGCCGCCGCGAGCGGCGGGCAGGCGTCCTTGGCCAGGCGGAGGAAGCAGACGCCTCCCAGGGCCATCGCCACATCCACCACGGTCACGAACCAGAAATCCACGGCCGCGGGCGAGCCGGCGCCGAGCATCGCCGCCAGGGCGGGAATCAGGATGCGTCGCGCGCGGTACCGCGGGTCGTCCATGTACTGCCAGTAGCCCTTGCGTGCAAGCGGGTCGTGTGCCACCAGGCGATAAAACTGCCCATCGTAGCCGCTGCTGTTCGCATAGACATAGCCCGGCCGCGGCAGTTCCGGAGGCAGCCGGAACCCGGCGCCCTGGAAAAACAGGCCGGTCATCTCGCCGCGGGTGGTCGTGCTGCAATAAAGCGCCTGCCAGCAGGCCGTGACCATCAGAAAAAATAGAAACCACGCCGCCAGCTTTCGGTTCATGCGCAAAAATCAGTCTAGCAGCCGCCGGTTACGTATAATCAGTACTTGAGACACTGCCGATGAAAACCGAACCACAAGCACCACCGAGCGGACAAACATTCGCCTCCATCAAGGAGGTCGACTCCCACCTCAAAAGCCGCATGGAAAAAGCCATTTCGGATCTTCAGCATGAAATGGCCTCCATCCGCACCGGCCGCGCATCGCTGGGCATTCTGGATCACATCCGCGTGGATTATTACAGCACGCCGACGCCCCTCAACCAGCTCGCGAATCTGCACGTCCCCGAGCCGTCGCTGATCACCATTCAGCCGTGGGACGTCTCCCAGATCGGCCCCATCGAGCGCGCCATCCGCACCTCCGACCTCGGCCTCAACCCCGCCAACGACGGCAAGATCATCCGCCTGCCGATCCCGCCGTTGACCGAGGAACGGCGCAAGGATCTGGTCAAGAAGCTGCACGGCGCCGCCGAGAACCACCGCGTGGCCGTGCGCAACATCCGCCGCGACGGCAACGAGGCCGTCAAGAAGCTGCTGAAGGACAAGAAGATCACCGAGGACGAAGAGAAGCGCGCCCTGGATGAGCATCCAGAAGATGACCGACGCCCACATGGAGCGCATCGACCTGGCCTCCAAGAGCAAGGAAAAGGAAATCCTGGAGATCCGGTGAAGATCCGGCTGCGAAGAAACGGGATCGCGGGATCAGGGATCAGGGATCAGGGCGCGAGGGTTTTCCGCGGCCCCCGGCCCCCGGCCCCTGGCCCCCGCGCGATAGCGCGCCATGTCCTGGCACACGGTCCGGGTTCCGGCTTCGAGCGCCAATCTGGGGCCCGGCTTCGACGCCCTCGGCCTGGCGCTCGGTGTCTATCTCACCTGCCGCTTCCGGCCCGCCGAACAGCTCTCCATCCGCGCCGAGGGCCGCGACGCGGCGCAAATCTCCACCCGGTCCGATAACCTGATCTGGCAGACGGCGCTTTCCGTGGCGCGCGACCACGGCATGAAGCTGCCGCCCATCGAGCTGGAGATTCAGAACGATATTCCCCTCGGCAAAGGCATGGGGTCGAGCGCCGCCGCGCTCACTGCCGGCGTGGTCATCGCCGATCACCTGCTCGATCTCCACTGGAAGCCGCCGCGCATTCTGGACGAGGCCGCGCGCCTGGAAGGCCATCCGGATAACGTCGCGCCCTGCACTCTCGGCTCGATCGTCGCCAGCGCCATCGATTCCGGCGGCGTCACCCGCGCCGTGCGCCTCGACTTTCCCCGCCGGTTCGGCCTCGCCGTCGTGGTGCCGGATTTCGACCTGCCCACCGCCAAAGCCCGCGCCGTGCTGCCCTCCGGTTACAGCCGCGCCGACGCCGTCTTCAACGTGCAGCGCGCCGCCCTGCTGATCGCCGCCCTGGCCACCGGCTCCACCTGGGCCTTCCCCGCCGCCCTCGAAGACCGCTTCCACCAGCCCTATCGCGCCGCGCTGGTCCCCGGCCTGGAAGAGATTCTCAAGCTGCGCGCCCCCGGCCTGCTGGGCTGCGCCCTCAGCGGCGCCGGCCCGTCCATCCTGGTCTTCTTCGAGCGCGGCCACGAGTCCGTCTGCGACCTGGTGCGCCAGATCTTCCAACTGCACGGCCACCAATCCGAGACCCTTTTCGCCAACATCGCCGAGTGCGGCTTTCAGGTGGAGTAGGACGCTAACCGGACGTCCGTCTGGGGAAAATCCAGGCCCTTCGCCAGCAGTTGCTCGCCGGATACCTGGCTGAGCGCGTAACTGCAGCAATCGCCCAAATTGAGTCCCGCCGGATGACGTCCCTTGCCGAAACGGCGATAGGCGATCCGCGCGGCTTCGAACTGCTCATCGGTAAAGGCCACGATTTCTGCCTTGCTCGCATGGAGGAGCAGGTCCAGATCCCGCCCGCCAACCGGCCCCTTTCGGCTCTCCATCACTACTGCCGCCTCCAGCGCGGAAACGGCACTCACCAACCGCACCGGATCCCCCGCCATGCAGAGGGCCAGATTCCCCGCTTCAGGCTCCTGTTGCAATATTGCGACCAGCGCCGAGGAATCTATGACCATACGCCACGCTCGTCGTAACCGAGGATTTCTTCTTCGCTCCGCTTGTCCAGGTCGGGCAGCGCAGCACAATGACGGCCGATCTCCATCAGCACCTGCACCATATCGGGAGCGGAACCGCGGCCGGATTCCCGCCTCAGTTGTTCCCGAAGAGCGTGTATGACCGCATCGGTGATGCTCCGGCCCGTAACCTTGGCTAGCGAGCGTGCCAGCTCATCCGCCTCCGGATTCTTAATATTCAACATCTTTAATAAACCACTTTTTCTTTATTCTACCATCACTTCAGCCCCAGCCGCTTCCCCGCCCTCAGCATTTCAACGGCTTCCCGCAGCCGCTTCTCTTTGGTTTCCTGCCGCTTGGCCGAATCGATCCAGCCCAGGTACTCGCGCCGGCACGAAGGCGGCAATTGCTCGAATTCGTTCCACGCCCGCCCGTCCGCCCGCAATTGCTGCTCTATGTATGCCGGAATCGCGGTGAGCGGCGGCCGTGGCGCGTCGCCGCTGCGCGCAGTGGGAGCCCGCTCCAGTCCCGGCGCCGCCAGCAGTCCGCGCGCCTTCAGGTCCGCCCAGCGCTTCCGGTTGCTGGTCGACCAGCGGCTGTCCGCCTTGCGCGGCGTCAGTTTGCGCGCATAACGGTCGTCATCCAGGCGCTTGACCAGGCTGTCCACCCAGCCGAAGCACAGCGCCTCCTCGACGGCCTCTTCATAGGTGAACGGCGCCTGGGCGCTTTTGTCTTTGTGAAACACCAGCCAGATTTCAGCTTCGGATTGATGATGGCGCTCCAGCCACGCCCGCCACTCCCGGCGGCTTCGAACCTCCAGCAGTTTGAGGCTCGCGGCGGACATGGGGTTCTCCTAGCCGACTTCCAGTTCCGCCCATCCCGGCAGCGTCGCCGGACGGTTGTTCAGGAAGACGATTTTGCGCGTCTTCGGGAACGGCAGGTTGCTGGCCAGCGCGCGATTATAAATCGTGTACTGCTGCAGAATCTGCCGGTACTCCGCGTTGGTGGTGTCCAGCCAGGCGCTTTTGGTGGTGAGACCGCCGCCCCAACCCAGGCACACCAGGCAAGTCCCCCGGGTGCGGGCCTCGGCCAGCCGCTGCTCCAGCGCCGCCAGGCTTTGGTCCAGCAGCCCCAGCCCGGCCCAGGAAGCGTATTGCCGCTGCAGCGCGATCAGGCCCGCCGCGTGGATATTCACCGACTCGAAAATCCGGCCGCGGTCCAGCCCTTCCGGCCAGCGCACCATCCGCCGCACCTCGGGCTGCAGGAAGAACAGCTTCTCGCTCCAGTCGCCCTCGAACACCGTGCCCGGCACCGCCATTTCGGCAAACGCCGGCGTGCTGTCCTCGGGCTTGCCGCCTTCCACCGCGCCCCGCGGGCTCTGCTTCCAACCCAGCACCAGGCCGGCGCCGCGCGGCTGCAGGGTGGATGTGCGCACCAGGTAAACCTTGAACTGCGCCACCGGCACCGGGGCGGAATCGCCCGCCGAGATCAGCCGCATGCGGTTGGCGCCCGCCGGACCGAGCGCCTGCTCTTCCACCGCTTCGGCCGGCCGCCGCGGCAGCCGCTCTCCCTGCACACGCCCCAGCACGTCCTGCAGCATGCCCTCGCGCCAGTTGGCGAACACCATGCCCGTGCGCAGCCCGCCCTTCAACGCCGCTCCCGGCAGGTACGGCCCGGAAGGCCCCGCCGCGAACGTGGGAATCTGCAGGCTCTCGCCCGTGGCGCGGTTCCAATATTGCGAATAGGCGGCGTTCTCGAAGGGAATGCGCCGCCCGGCGAAATTCTGCGCGAAGCCGCCCCAGGAGGCGAAATCCAGCTTGTCCGCCTTCTTCAATTGCGCCAGGTACCCTTCCAGGCGCGGCCCTTTGGCCAGCAGGCGGAAAATCCGCCATTGGTCGAGCACGTTCACGTGGTCCTTCCAGACCATGTAATCGATGGGGCTGAGCCTGCGGCCATCCCCGACCAGCAGCGGCGTCAGACAGGTGAGCCGGTAACGCGTCATACAGCGGCACCCTCCGGCCCCGGCAGGCCGGGGTCCCCGGCAAACCGGTTTTTGGTTTGCGGGGGTGGGAGCGGAATCGCCAGGGCGAAGCCGGCGCGAAACACCGGATGCGGAAAGCCCTCCGGCGCCACATCCGGCGCCGACCCGCGCGGCGTCGCCGCCGCAAACAGCACCGAACCTTCCGCCACCATCTGCACCTGCTTCTTCAACTCGCCCGACCGAGCCGGGCTGTCCACGCGTCCGCCCCTGGTCACCGCCGCATAGTTCCCGCGCGACCAGTCGATCGTGTCCGTGGCAGCCGGGGAGAAGAGGGAGAGAAGCCAGTGCGCCCGCGCGGGCGCGGGCGCCGGGGGCGGGGGGCCTTCCGTGGGGGCCAGGGGCCGGGGGCCGGGGGCCGGGGACGTCTCCGTGGTGCTGGGGAGTTCCGTCGTGCTCTCAGGCACCTCGGCTTCGCTTTCAGCTCCAGCGGGTTCCGGCAATGGCTCCGGCACGGGACCGGGCGGTTCGGGTTCGGGATCCGGTGCCGGCGGTTCGGCTGGCGGTGCTTCCAGAGGCGGCAGTGGCGATGGTTCGTCCGGTTCGCCCGCGGGAGGTCCCGGTAGCACATCCGGACCCGAAGCCACCACGCTCGCCTCCCCGGCCCCCGGCCCCCGGCCCCCGGCCCCCAGGACCATTTCCGGCAGCGTGCCTTCCACGAATTCCGGCGCTTCGGCGCGGCCCCAGCCGCGGGAGCGCTCGCCGCCGAAACCGCTGTCGGCCAGCCAGCGGAACGCCGCCTTCGACGCGGCCCGCCCATCGCGCGCGTGCCGCCTCATCGGCGAATGAAACCACCAGCCACAGCCCCGCGCCCGGCCGGAATTCCATGCACGCCGTGGAATGCCGCTCGGCCGCACCCGTCATCCGGTCCACCGCCGCATTCCAGCGCACGTCCATGCGGAACGGCCCCGGCCTGCCCGCCGGCACCAGGCACGCGCTCGGCCCGTCGATAGCCCATTGATTCTCGTCCAGCGTCTGGCCGGCCAGAATAGCCGGCACGATCCCCAGCGGGACGAACCGCGCGCTCTTCCACCGCACCCGCGCCGCCAGCAGCGCCGGCGACGACGGCGGCCATGCGTTGCGCGGCGGCACCACGAAGCCGATCTCGTCCAGAAACGGAAAGCACGAACTGAAGCACACCGCGGGGGCGGCGGCGCGCGCGGTTTCGTCGAGCCACTCTTCCAGGCACCCCAGGCGCGCCATGGCGGAGGTCACCGCCGCGAAAATCGAATCGCTGTGATAAATCACGTCCACGCGATTACGCGCGCCGGAATCCGGCCCGATGCGCCAGGGTCCGGTGGGATGGAGCTTCACGACCAGTCCGGGATTCATAGCTGAAAACCTGGGGGCCGGGGGCCAGGGGCCGGGGGCCGGGGCGACGACGCTGTCAGCACAGCCGTATGCGCCCGCGCGGTCCCCAAGCTCCCGTTGCTCCTGTTCGCGAGGACCGCGCGCGAGCCCGCACCGGCGAGCGCGCGCGAACCGCGCCGCCCCGATCCCTGATCCCAGATCCCCGATCCCCACTCTATGCTCCCTCGGTGGCGAATCCGAACGCCGACTCGTTGACCGCCGTCTGAATCGCCGCCAGCGTCGCCCCCGCGGCCACTTCTTTTTCCGCCGCGCCGGTGGCGTAATAGTCCCGCCCGCGCCACGCCAGCCGCAGGTTGGCGAAGCTCACGCGGCCGCTGCCCCGCGAGCCGCCGCCGCCCAGCGTATCGTCCTCCAGCAGGCGGAGGCCTTCCAGCACGCGCAGAAACAGCGGTGCATCCTCCTGGCAGAGCACGTCCATGACGAAGCGCGTGCGGAAACGCGCGCCCGCCGGCACCCGCTCCAGCGTGCGCGGGTTGGCCTGCGAGGTAATGCGGTCGATGGCGTTCTCGCTCTTGACTTCCGTCAGCTCGTCGTCCAGGTTCTCGCGCATCTGCGCCGTGATGCTCTCCGGATCGAGCGGCGCGTCGAACACCGCCAGCCGCGCCGGCGTGGCCTGCGTGCTGTCCAGCGACTTCGCCCTGCACCCGCTCCATCCGCCCCGGATTGCGCCCGAACAGCAGGCAGATTTCGTCGTCCGGCCGGTCGCTCTGGTGGATCCGCACCTCCTGCCCTTTGCGCCGCGAAAGATAGACCAGTTCGGCCGGCACCGACCAGGCCGGAGGATTGCTCCAGCAGCGCGCGGATTTTGCCCCGCAGCGAGCTGCCCGGCACGTAGGGGCGCCCGAACGCGTCTTTGGCAACGGGATTATCCGACCCGCCGATTTCCAGCGAGCCCTTGCCCGCGCCCACGTGCAGGCCGGTCTCGCAACGCATCTCGCCTTCCAGGATCAGCTTGCCGATCAGTTTCAACTCGGTTTGTGCGGTGTGTGCGCTCATCTGCTTTACTCGTTGTAGGCCACAATGGCTTCAAAAAGGTCTTTGAACCGTTCGTACCCGCGGATATCGTTCTTGCGCGTCACCTGGAGCAGCAGCTTTTCCAGCTGGTCCAGGCTGCGCAGGCCGTGCCGCGCGATGGTATAGGCCAGGCGCGCGCGCAGCATGACGAATTCGTGCTGCCGCTCGCCTTCCGGCGCCCGCATCGCCCGCCGCACCGCGCTGTACAGCCGCCGCAACTGGCTCTTGGTTCCGGAATCCATGTCGCGCATGCGGCTGACAATGGCGTGCGCCTGGTTGTCCAGGTACAGGCTGTCGCTGATCAGTTTTTCGAGCTCGATTTCGGGGGGCCCTTCCAGCCGCCCGCGATCCGGCCCGCGCCGTTCGCCGCGGTCGCCTCCCGGGCGATCCCCGCGCGGTCCGCGATCTCCGCCCGGCCGGTCTCCCCGCGGGCCCCGGTCTCCCGGCCCCCGGTCTCCCGGCCCCCGATCTCCCGGCCCGGCCGCCGCCGCCCGGCCGCTTTTCCTTGACTTGCTGCTCGTCCGCCATGTTGTCTCCACTGCTTCGACCGAACACCGCTTGCCGACGCGCGCGGCTCCGAGGGGGGCCCCGCCCGTAAGGGAGCGGTAATTAGGCCTCAGTCGCCAATCTCGCCCACTCCAAAGCCACCAGCCCCGCCGGCCGCAGCTTCACCTCGGCCGTCTTGCGGCCTACCAGCTCATTGATCAGGTGCGTCCGCAGCTTCTGAAACTCCCGGTCGCGCGTGCCGCTCAGAATACGGTTGAAACGCCGCTGGAAGCGCCAGGTGCGTTCCACCCCGGGGGCCTCGCCGTACGCGTCGTGCCGGTACAGGCTGCGCAGCTGATACAGGAACTGCCGCGACATGCGGAAATCGTGCACCAGGCGCGTCACGGTGTCCTTCAGCTCCGCCGCGTCGTGCAGATGCCGCCATTCGAGCACCCGGCCCAGCAGGTAGATGCAATCCCGGTCCGCCGATTTGGCGAAATCCAGGTTGCGCCCCGCGTCCTCGTACACCGATGCCAGCGGAGCGTACGTTTCCGGGGCCAGCGCAATCGCCATGGAAATGGTTTTGCCCTCGGCTCCCGGATACTCCTTCAGATTCTCTTCCGTGAAACGGTGGAACAGCCGCTGCACCTCGCGCGCCAGCGCGATCAGCGCGTCCCACGAGCCATACACCGCGAAATCGTCTCCGCCGGTATAGATAATGCTGACCTTGCGCCAGAACTCCGGCAGGGAGCACAGCACTTCCAGCTCACCGGCGAAGAACTGCTTGTAGAGCACCGAAAGCGGCACATGCTCTTCAATGGAATGCACCCGCCGCAGCCGCAGCCCGAAATGGTCCACGTCGCCGCGCAGCACGCCCCAGATGGACCGGCCCTGCGCCCGCCGCGCCAGCGTCTGCACCGGCGCCGCCTGCTTGCCGTCGTCCGAGGGCGCCGCGTGCCGCGCCAGCATGATGCCGTCCGGAGAGATGTTCGAGCTCAGCGCCCAGCTGTGTTTGCCGGGGCCGGCCACCACTTTGCCCGGCTCCTCCGGCGACCATCCCACCTGCGATGCCTCGCGGATCTTCGCCCCCAGCTCGCGCGCAAAGTAGGCGTCGGCATCGGCAGCGTCGGCCGCGCCGGCGGCAGAAACGCCTCGCGCGTCCGGCGTCCGCCAGAGGCGCGTTGCGCTGCCGCTGCAGATCCTCGTTGATGCGGCGCCGGATCACCGCCCAATCGCCCAGATTATCCGTGATGCCCCAGATCAGCTTGACGTGCCGTGCGCTCAGCTCCGCGATCTGCCGCGCCGCCGCCTGCAGGAAAATCTCCGCCGCCGCGCGGCTCTCGCCCGGCAGCACCAGCAGAAATTGTCCGCCGCCGCTCGAGCCCAGCAGAATTCGCGCCAGCCCCAGTTCCGCCAGCAGCGCGCGCGGCAGCACTTCGCACAGCAGAGTAATCCATTGCGAGCGGCCGGCCAGCAGATCTTCGCCGGGCGCACCACCCGCTCCACGCGCGGAGCGTCCCTCGGCGGGGCCGGACGCCACTCCGCTCAGCAGGAACTCTTCCGTGCCGAGGATTTTGCCTTGCAGTAGGATCTGTTCGGGCATCGAACCAGAAAAGCCAGAGAAAACATCACTCTAACACACAAACCGCGGCGCGGAACCGCATCGGCCGGGTCTGGAAGGACCGGCCCTACCGGACCCGCGGCATCCTCCTCGGTTGTGCTCCTGGGCCGCGCCGACCCGTGATACAGTTCTCTTGATGCTGGAAGCCTGTGCGCTGACGGACAAAGGCTGCGTCCGATCCAATAACGAGGATTACTGCGTGGCCGACCCCAGCCTGGGGTTGTACGTGCTGGCGGACGGGATGGGCGGGGCCAAGGCCGGCGAATGCGCATCGCGCATGGCGGTGGATGCGGTGGCGGAGACGGTGCGGGAGGCCGGCGCGCACGATTCGCAGGTGCTGCTGCGGGCAGTGGAAGAGGCCAACCGGCGGGTGCTCGAAGCCGCTCACGGCGATCCGCCCTGGAGGGCATGGGCACCACCCTGGTGGCCGCCATGGAAGTGAACGGCAACATGGCCATCGCCAGCGTGGGCGACAGCCGCGCGTACCTGCTGGACGAGGGTGGCCTGCGCACGATCACCGAAGACCAGACGTGGGTGAACGAGGTAGGGCGGCCCATGGGGCTCGACGAAGAGAGCCTACGCCACCATCCCTGGCGCCACGTGCTCACCATGGCGATCGGTGCCGCCACCCCGCTGGCGGTGAATTATTATTCCGTGGAACTGCGGCCCGGCGCGCTGTTGTTGATTTCGAGCGATGGACTGCACGGCGTGGTGGAAGCGCCGCAGTTGGAGCGGATTTTGCAGGGCGGGCGCTGCGGCGTGGCGCTGGAGGAAAGCTGCCGCCGGCTGATTGAGGCGGCGCGCGAGGCCGGCGGTCCGGACAACATCACCGCCGTGCTGGTGAGAAAAATTTAGGCAGCCAAACCTGCCGCCATTCCCCGTAGCGCCGCCTTCCAGGCGGCCCTGCCGGCTTCCAAGCCGGCATTTCGGAACTATCAGGCCTTCCGGAGCCGGCCGGCATGCCGGCAAGATGCCGGCATTGGCAAGCTGGAAGCTTGCGCTACGGAGGACTTTCAATCGAGCGGTATTGACGCGAATTTGCCTGCCGCCCTACAACATGCTTGCCAAGCGGCGTGCTGGCTAGTAAGCTGCTTTACTAGAGATCGGTGCGATTGTGCACAGAAGATGGTTCCGGCTCGCTGCGCTGGTCGTAGCGCTGGCGGCGGCGGCGAGTGCCCAGATCGCCATCCTGCAGATTCGAGTGGTGGAAGGGGAAGGCGCGGTGCATCCCCCCGGCAGCCGGTGCTTGCATCCGCTCACGGTGGAAGTGACGGACGAAAGCGGCAAGCCGGTAGAAGACGCGGCGGTCAGCTTCCACCTGCCCGAGGACGGGGCCACGGGCACCTTTTTCAATGGCCTGCGCACGGCCGTGGCCACTACCGATGCGGCCGGACGGGCGATGCTGAGCGGCCTGATCCTGAACCGCGTTTCCGGCCGCTTCGAGATCCGTGTGATCGCCTCCCGGGAGCAGGCGCGGGCGGGCATCGTTTCTTTCCAGTACATCGCGGAGGCGGGGAGCGGCGCGGCACATCCGGCCGCGGCCGCGCGCGCCGGCAGCCGTAAGAAATGGCTGATCGTAGTGGCGCTGGCCGGAGCGGCGGCGGCAGCCGGCATCCTCGGCGCGGGCCGGTCGGCTAATACCACGGCAGCGGCTTCATCCACGCCATCCTCCTCCATTTCCGTCGGACCCCCGACGGTCACGGTGACCAAGCCATGAAGCCCGCGCTGCTTCTGCTGGCGGCCTGTCTGGCACCCCCGGCTTTTGCCCAGTTTTCGTTGTACGTGGTGAACGGCAACGTGGAGGAGCCCGCGCCGGTGTCGCTCGACCTGGGCCAGGTTTATCCCACCGAATCGGCCGCGGCGCTGTTCCGCATTCGCAACACGTCCAGCGCGGCGGCGCCGCTCAACCTGCTGGCGGTGAACGGCACCGGCTTTGCGCTGAGCGGCGCGCCGCCGCTGCCGGACGGGCTCAATCCGCAGCAATCCATCGACTTCACGGTAGTGTTCCAGGCGGGCACCCCGGGCACTTACAGCGCCTCGCTCGACACCGAGGGAGCCTCCGTGCTGCTCACCGCGACGGTGCTGCCGCGGCTGACTTACCAGGTGGTCACGGCGGCGGGCGCGCAGACGCTGGGCTCCGCGCCCATCGATTTCGGACCGGTGCAGGCGGGCAGTTCCGCGCTGCTGCATTTCACGGTAACGAACCTCACCGGGCTGGTGCTGGCGGCGCCGGGCATCGCCGTCCAGGGCAGCGCGTTTTCCATGCCGCAGCCGCCGCCCGCCGGCGTGGTCTTCGAGCCCGGCGACACCGCCGGCTTCGACATTGTTTTCCAACCGGCGGCGGTGGGAGCCGCCGCGGGCACGCTCATCATCGGCGACCGCAATTATGCGCTCACCGGCACGGGGACGCCGCTGCCGCAGCCCACGCCGGTGCTCGCCATCACGCTGGCGCAGGCGCAGAGCAACCAGCAGGGGACGGTGGCGGTGAACTTCGCGGCCGCCGCGCAAGCCGCGGGCACGGGCCTGCTGACACTTGCCTTTCAGCCGCTGACCCAAGGGGCGGCCGACCCGGCGATCCAGTTGGGGGTGGTCGGCGGCTCGCTCGGCTTCAGCTTCGCCGGCGGCGATACGCAGGCTAATTTCGGCGGCTTGCCATCGGTGAATTTCCAGACCGGAACCACCGCGGGCACGCTGAATTTTACGGCCACGATTGGCGGCGTCTCCGCCCAGCAAAGCGTCATCATTCCGGCGGCGCCGGTGGGGATCGTCTCGGCTTCCGGCCAGCGCGCGGCGGGGTCGATTCAGTTGAACGTGGCCGCCTTCGATAACACGCGCACCGCCGGGCTGGTGACGTATGCGTTTTACAATAGCGCGGGAAACGCCGTGGAGCCGGCGATGACGGTGGACAGCACCGCCGGTTTTGCCGCCTACTTCGCCTCGTCGACGGAGGGCGGCAATTTTCTGCTCGAGGCGGTGTTTCCGGTGAGCGGGAATGCGTCTGGGATTGCGGCGTTCGAGGTGCAGTTCACGAACTCGGCGGGCACGGCGACGACGGGGCGGGTGAAGTTCTAGCGGCCGGCGTTCTGAAAGCTCGGAAATCGATTTCCATGTGCGGGGTCAGCGCGCCTTGGCTTCGGCCATTTCCGGCAGCACCAGTTCCCGCTCCGGATCGACCGCCAGCCAGGCCAGCGAGCCGCACAGGGCCAGGCCGGCGGCCAATAGGAACGATGGCGTCCAGCCATAGTGCACGGCCACCCACGGGGTCAGCGACGAGGTGACCACGCCGCCGAACTGTCCGAACATGTTCATGACGCCGGAGACCGAGCCGGCGGAGCGGCCGGCCAGGCCGGCGGTGACGGACCAGTAGGAGCTCTGCGAAATATATAGCGCGCCGGCGCCGCCGGCCAGCACGAAACAGGCCATGGGCGCGCTGGTCACCTGCGTGCCGAGGGCGACGAACAGGCCGGAAACGGCGAGCGCGACCACCGATATGCCGCAGCGGCCGATGCGTTTGCCGTAGCGGATGGTGAGGCGGTCGCTGATCCAGCCGCCGATGGGCGAGCAGGTCATCATGGCCATGAAGGGCAGCATGCCGTAGACGGCGCTGGACTTCAGGTCCAGCCCGCGCACCTCGCGCAGGTAGGTGAAGAACCAGGAGAAGAACAGGTAGGCGACGTAGCCGTAGCAGAAATAGCTGGCGCTGATGGCGAGCACGTCGCGGCTGCGCAGAATGGCGCCCCAGGGCACGCCGCTGGAAGCCCCAGCCGCGCCTTTTGAGACGCCCGCTCGAATGTACGCGGCCTCTTCGGCGGTGACCCAGGGGTGGTCTTCGGGACGATCCTTGGCGATGCGGTACCAGACCAGGCCGGCGGCGATGCCGATGACGGCGGTGATCCAGAACGTCCAGTGCCAGCCGAAGCGCTCGATGATGTAGCTGATGAGGGGCGGCGCGGTGGCCGCGCCCGCGCCCACGCCGGCGAAGATGATGCCGTTGGCGAGGCCGCGCTCCTGCTGCGGAATCCAGGAGGCCACCACGCGGTTGGAGGAGGGGAAGAAGCAGGCTTCGCCGCTGCCCAGCAGGAAGCGCACGCCCAGCAGCAGGGCGAGGGCGAAGGGGATGGTGGAGGGCGTCCAGGCGGTGGCGGAAGTGAAGAGCGCGTACCAGAGAGTGACGGCGGCCACCACGCGGGTGGCGCCGTACTTGTCGGCCAGCCGCCCGCCGGGCGCCTGGAACAGGGCGTAGCCGAGGACGAAGGCGCTGAACACCCATCCCAACTGCACGTGCGAGAGGTGGAATTCCTGCTCGATGAAGCGGCCGGTGATGGAGATGTTCACGCGGTCCAGGTAGGTGACGGCCGCGATCAGAAACATCCACAGGACCAGCACCCAGCGAAACTTGCCACGCAGCAGAGTCTTCATAAGAAGATTCATCATAGCTCCGGGCAGGCTTGACGCGGCGCGCCGAGTGCCATATTGTCAGCTGTATGCGGCGGCGCGGATTTTTGAAGGCGGCGATAGGGGCGGCGGGCGCACCCTTATGGGCGCAGAACCGGCGGGCGATGGAGGAATCCGACCCCGCCAATATCAAGCTGTGCCATCGCCTGAACGCGCAATCGGTCACCGACGGCGATCTGCGATTTCTTGCAGCAGATCGGCCTCGAATATGTGCGCCTGGAATTCGGCGAGGGCGCCATCGGGCTGGATGAGCTGCGCGCCCAGCAGCAGCGCTTCGCGCGCTTCGGCATGAAGATCTACTCGGGCGTTCACTATGCCTACCGGTCGCCCAAGGTGCAACTGGGCCAGCCGGGACGGGACGAGCTGATCGCGCAGTATGCCGGTTTCCTGCGCAATCTGGGCAAGCTGGAAATCCCGGTGGCTTCCTACGATTTCCATCCCGGCAACACCTATACCACCCGGATGGTGGAGCGGCGCGGTTACACGGCGCGCGAATTCGACCTGGGGGATTTCCGCGGCCGCGTGGAAAAGCGCATGTTCGACCGCGACTATTCCGCCGGAAGAGATGTGGGCCAACTACACGTATTTCATGAAGGCCGTGCTGCCGGTGGCGGAGGAAGCGGGGGTGACGCTGGCGCTCCATCCCGACGATCCGCCGGTGGCCGTGATGAACGGGGTGGCCAAGCTGTTCACGCATTACGACGGCTACCGGCGGGCGGAGGAGATCGCCGGCAAGAGCCGGAATTGGGGGCTGACGTTCTGCGTGGGGACGTGGTCGGAAGGCGGCGACCGGATGGGCAAGAACGTGTTCGAGATGATCCGCGATTTCGGCGGGCGCGGCAAGATTTTCGAAGTCCATTTCCGCAACGTGACCGGCCCGCTGCCGCACTTCGTCGAGACCTTCCCGGACGACGGGTACATGGACATGTACCAGGTGATGAAGGCGCTGCGCGAGGTGAAGTTCAGCGGCGCCGCGGAGCCGGACCACGTGCCGCAACTGGCGGGAGACAGCGGCATGCTGCGCGCCGGGACGGCGTATTGCATTGCCTGCATGCGGACAATGCTGCGGCGGGCGAACGAGGAAGTGGGATAGTGGGGCAGGTTGGTAACCTGCGGCGGGTTGTAAACCCGCCGCCTGGCCTTTGGCGCTCCGGTGGTCAGTTGGCCGCATAAAGTACGGCAGATGGTAGGTGCGGCAGGAATTTCTCGGGGTTCGTGGTGGGGGCGGGTTGCGCCACGAAGCCGGAGAAATTCGTGAGGCCCAGGGCTCGGCGCGCAGTTGCTGGATCGCGCGTACGGTGGAGAAGCGCGACTGGGCGGCGTGGGCATTCCATTTCGGGACAGGGAGCAAGTCGGCTTTGCGATCGCCGCCGCCGCGGACGGCCCGCAAACTGGCGAGCAGAAGCATGGCGTAGGAAAGCACCTGAAGTGCGGGCACGGCCTCGACCGAGTGACCGTTTCGCACCTGCGCTTGTCCCACCCCCAACAGCGTCTTTTCTTCCCGAAAGTTCGTTTCGATGTCCCAGCGCTGGACGTACGCCTGGACCAGCAGCCGCGCATCCATCTCGGCGTCGGTGCAGATCAGAAACGCGGGACGACGATACAGCAGCTTGGAGTGCTTGCGCAGACGATAGCGCAGCGGCGCGATCACGACCAGTTGCAGAACCTGCCCCAGTCCGGCCGTGCGCCACAGAACCGGCCCCAGGCGTTTGATGCGCATCGAATGCGGTGCGCCGCTGACGGATATGTCGATCGTGCTCCAAGCGCGGGCTTCCTCGGTGCGGATTTGCTCGGGAGTCGGCGCCGGGGCGCCATAGTGTCGCGGGCGGCCGCGATGCGGGGACGCGGGCGCGGAGGAGGATTCCGGCGGAAAGTAAAGTTGGGCGTCCTTGCGAATGCGGCCGATCAGGACGGTGCGGTCGGGCAACTTCTTCAGGACGGTGGCATTGGTGTAGCCGCCATCGACGACGATGTGGAGGGGGCGTAGGGAGCCGCCGGGCTCGGCATTCAGAGCTTGACGCAGGGCGGCGATCTGTTGGGCGGCGACGAGGGGCAGGCGCGTCAGGCGGGCGGTTTTTCGGTATTGCTGCACCGCCTCGGCGGGGGCTTGGTGCGGCGGCTTGGGGGGAGTGGGGGCGTGGCGAAAAGCGATCGGGACCATGCGGAAGGCTCCGTCGGAGAGGGGAATGGAGGCGGACAACTGCAGGAAGCGTTGCGCGCGTACGAAGTTGGTTTGGAAGGGAGGACCGAGCGGATCGCGGCGCCAGGCGACGCCGGGAATGGGGAGGCCGGATTTGCGGAGCAAGGAATCGTCGACGGCGACGGTCAGGGGCGCGTGTGGGGGCAGTTCGGCGAGGACGGCGCGGCGGACGACGGCGAACAGGTCTTGGGCGGGGAGGCGGTTCTGACTGAAGATCCGGTAGGCGGCGGACCAGTCCTGAAACTCGCCCCCGGAGGTGGTCAACAGTCCGGTGAGGGTATGGCGGCCGAGGCAGAGCAGCGAGCTTAGGGAGAGGGCTTGGGTACGGTCGGCGACGCGCTGTTGGGCGAACGCGGGGGCGCCTTCTCGCCAGAGCGTTTGGAGGGAGGAGAGGATGCCGGCAGAGTTTTTTTTAGAGCGGAGGGAGGGGGGTTGAGGCGGCGGAGGGCAAGCAAGCTGTTGTCCTCGATGGACCACTCGACGGTTTCGCAGCGAGCGAAATCCATGGCTTGGGGGAGAGCAGAGGGGAAGTTGATGTACCACTGGACGCTGGATTTGCGTTTGATGAGTTGGACCTTGGTGGGGAATCCCATCGGGCACCTCCTATCTAGTCAATCAACCAGATACCACCAAACAGCACAGATTACAACAGAAATTACCGAAATTGTTTTTTATCTAGTCAAACGCCAAAGGCCAGCGGCGGGTTGTAAACCCGCCCAAGGCGCCGGTTATCAACCGGCGCGCAGGATACCATCCTGCCCCACTGGCTACGGCGTATTCGGATTGAGAGGGCCGAATATCTGCTATAGTCGCGTTGGAAGGCGAACTATGGAGCGGACCATTTCATTCAGCCTGAACGGCGCGCCGGCGGCGGTGACGACCGACGACGAGCGGATGCTGCTGTGGGTGCTGCGCGGCGCTCGGCCTGACGGGCGCGAAGTTCGGATGCGGCGAAGGGCTGTGCGGGGCGTGCACGGTGATGGTGGAAAACGAGGCGGTGCGGTCGTGCGTGACGCCGCTCAAGGCGGTGGCAGGCAAGCAGGTGTTGACCATCGAAGGCATCGGGCGGACGGGCCTGCACGCCATCCAGCAGGCCTTTCTGGAGCACCACGCGTTTCAGTGCGGGTACTGCACGCCGGGAATGATCATGAACGCTTACGCGCTGCTGCGGCGCACCCCGCATCCCACGCGCGAGCAGATTGTGCGGCACATGGAGGACAACCTGTGCCGCTGCGGCGCGCATGGGCGCATTCTGGATGCCATCCAGGAGGCCGCGCACGCGCCGAAGGCGGGTGCGTGATGACCGGCGAAACGGCGGAAGCGCCGGCGGCGGGCACCATGAAGCGGCGCGAATTTCTGGCCGCGGGCGCCGGGCTGTTCGTGTTCTTCCGCGCGGACCCGGCGCCGGCGCAGGAGCCGGCGCGGCTGCCGACGCGGCAGGGCGGGCCGGCGGACCTGAACGCCTATCTGAAGATCGGCGCGGACGGCCGGGTGACCTGCCTGGCCGGCAAGGTGGAACTGGGACAGGGCGCGATGACGGAACTGGCGATGGCGCTGGCCGAGGAACTGGACGTGCCGCTCGAAAGCATCGACGTGGTGCTGGGCGATACCGACCTGTGCCCGTACGACATGGGCACGTTCGGATCCATGTGCACGCCGCTGCTCTGGCCGGCGGTGCGGCGGGCGGGAGCGGAGGCCAAGGCGGTGCTGCTCGCGATGGCGGCGGAGAGGTTGCACGTGCCGGTGGAGCGGCTGCGCGCGGAGGCGGGGACGATTCGCGATGCGGGCGACGCATCGCACGCGGTCACCTATGCGCAACTGGTGGAGGGCAGGCGCATCGAGCGGCACCTGGCGAATGTGCCTGTGAAGGCGGCGGGATTCCAGGTGATCGGCACGTCGCCGCGGCGCAAGGACGGGCTGGACAAGGTGACCGGACGGGCGAAATACGCCGGCGACATGGTGCTGCCCGGGCTGCTGCACGCGGCCATTTTGCGTCCGCCGGCGCACGGCGCGAAGCTGCGAGCGGCGGACACGTCGGCGGCGGAGAAGATGGCGGGCATCCGGGTGGTGAAGGACGGCGGGATGATCGCGGTGCTGGCCGAAGCGCCCGACCGGGCGCGGGATGCGCTGGAGCAGGTGAAAGCCGAATGGGAGCCGGCGCCGGCCGGTCCCGACGACCGGACGATTTTCGAGCACCTGCGGAAGGCGGGGCCGGAAGCGCGCGTAGTGGGGCAGAGCGGCAGCCTGGCGGAAGGCGAGCGGCTGGCGGCGAGCGTCGTCGAAGCCACCTACCTCAACAGCTACGTGGCGCACGCTCCCATGGAAACGCATTCGGCCACGGCGCAGTTCGAGGACGGCAAGGTGACGGTGTGGGCCAGCTCGCAGGCGCCGTTCGGGGTGAAGAACGCGGTGGCGTCGGCGCTGGGGCTGGCGGCCGGCGAAGGTGCGCATCATCTCCCGCTACGTGGGCGGCGGGTTCGGCGGCAAATCGGAAGCCGAGCAGGCGGTGGAGGCGGCGCGGCTGGCGAAGATCACGGGCCGGCCGGTGCAGGTGGTGTACAGCCGGGCGGAGGAATTCTTCTTCGACCGTTTCCGGCCGGCGGCGGTGATGAGGATCCGCGCCGGAGTGGCGGGCGGCAAGATCGTGCTGTGGGACAGCGAGGTGATCGGGCCGGGGGAGCGGGAGGCGCACCCGTTCTACGACATTCCGCACACGCGCACGGCGTCGGCGGGCGGATGGCAGGGCGGGAATCCTCCGGGCATGCACCCGTTCAACGTGGGCCCGTGGCGCGCGCCTTCGGTGAACAGCACCACCTTCGCGCGCGAATCGCACATCGACGCGCTGGCGGCGAAGGCGGGGATGGACCCGCTGGAGTTCCGGCTGAACAACCTGACGCATGCGCGCATCCGGCGGGTGCTGGAGACGGCCGCGGCGCGGTTCGGATGGAAAGCCGGGCGGGCGCCCAGCGGACGGGGCTGCGGCATGGCGTGCGGCATCTATTCCAACTCGTGCAACGCCACCATGGTGGAAGTGGCGGTGGACCGCGCGACCGGCGCGGTGCAGGTGAAGCGCGTGGTGATGGCGCTGGACGTGGGCATGGTGGTGAACGCCGACGGCATGCGGCAGCAGGCGGAGGGCGCGGTGATCATGGGGCTGGGCTCGGCGCTGAGCGAGGAAGTGCGGTTCCGCGGCGGCGACGTGCTGACGCACAACTTCGACGGCTACGGGCTTCCGCGGTTCTCCTGGCTGCCGAAAATCGAGATCGTGCTGGTGGACAATCCGCAGACGCCGGCGCTGGGAGGCGGGGAGCCGCCCATCATCGGCATGGGCGCGGCGGTGGCGAACGCGATTTTCGATGCGGTGGGCGCGCGAGTGCTGCAATTGCCGATGACGCCGGAGCGGGTGAAAGCGGCGCTGGCGGGCGTGTAAGCGGCGGTTCCCGGCGGTCGGCGGTTTTCGCGAATGTATACTTGCCTTAACAGGCCATGGGAAAGCGACGCGCCGGAATCAGCCGCCAGGATCGCGCCAGGGCCTTGCATGCTGGTGAACCGGGAAGCCGCGCGGGTTTCTTCCGGTCCCGGATGGACCTATGGATCGGTCTGGCATTGGCCGGCGCCGTCCTGTTGATCTATAGCCGCGTTCTGCACTTCGGCTTCGTTACCTTCGACGATCCCGCATACGTTACGGAGAACCCGCACGTGCAGGCCGGGCTGAGCCTGGGCGGAATCGCCTGGGCCTTCACCACGCCAGCCGCCGGAAGCTGGTTTCCACTCACCTGGCTGTCCCACATGCTGGATTGCAGTCTCTTCGGGCTGGACAGCGGCTGGCACCACTTCACGAGCGTTTGCATTCATGCCATCAGCACGGTCCTGCTCTTCGTGGTGCTCAAGCGCATCACCGGCGCCCGCTCGAAGAGCGCGATGGTGGCTTTCCTGTTCGGGCTGCATCCTCTGCATGTGGAGAGCGTGGCGTGGGTGTGCGAGCGCAAGGATGTGCTGAGCGCGTTGTTCTGCATGCTGACGCTGTGGGCGTATGCGGCCTATGCCGCGAAGCCGGGGACCGGGCGGTACATGGCGGCCCTGGTTCTGTTCTGCCTCGGATTGATGGCAAAACCGATGCTGGTTACGCTGCCGGTAATCCTGATCCTGCTGGATCGATGGCCGCTGGGGCGCGGGTGGAAGCTGGCGGAAAAGGTTCCGTTCCTGGCTGCCTCGCTGGCGGATTCGGTGGTGACTTACGTGGTCCATTGGCAAGCGCAGGCTCTGCCCTCTTTCGAACAGATCCCGGCAGCGGTCCGCGTGGAGAACGCCCTGGTCTCCTATGTAATGTACCTGTTCAAGATGGTGTGGCCCACGAATCTGGCGGTGTTCTATCCATATCCGCGAGACCCGCTGCTGGCGCCTGCAATCCTGGCGGCGATGACGTTGGCGGCCATCACGGTTTTCGCCATACGCACGCGTTCCGCGAAGCCTTATCTGATCACCGGATGGCTCTGGTTCCTCATCACGCTCCTGCCGGTGATCGGCCTGGTTCAAGCCGGCGCGCAGGCGCGGGCGGACCGGTTTACCTATATCCCGATGATCGGACTGTCCATCGCGGTGGTTTGGGGCATCTCCGAAGCATTGGCGGCACGGCGGCCGATCCGGATGGCGCTGGCGGGGGCGGTGTGCGCGAGCTGCGTGGTGCTGACCTGGCTTCAGCTTGGTTATTGGCGGGATAACGTGTCGCTCTACCGGCACGCCATTGCGGTGACGGATGACAATTATGTGGCGCACATGAACCTGGCCTCCGTCCTGGAACCGCGCGGCGACCGGGCCGAGGCCGCGGCAGAGCTTCGCGAAGCCGTTCGCATCGTGCCCGGGTACGCGCTCGCGCACGCCGAGCTGGGGCAATTGATGGCCAATCTCGGCCAGCCCGGGGAAGCCCTGCGGGAGCTGCAGGCGGCCTCGAAATTGCGGCCCGACAGCGCCGACACGCACGTCCGCCTGGGAACGGTGCTGGGCACGCTGGGGCGCACCGGCGATGCCATCGCCGAGTTGTCCGAGGGGACGCGGCTCCAGCCCGGGAATGCGGACGCCCATTACGACCTGGGAACGGCATTCGGGCAGGCCAACCGGTTTGAGGAGGCGGCGCGGGAGTTCAGCGTGGCTGCGCGGCTGAAGCCGGACGATGCGGAAGCCCGCTTCATGCTGGGTATCGCGCTGATGAAATTGAAGCGGCTGGACGATGCCATCGCACAGTTCTCGGCCGCGTTACGACTGCGGCCCGATTTCGCGGATGCCCGCGAAGCTCTGGACGATGCGGCCGGCATGAAACGTTCGCCGGGCAAATAAGGCGCGGGAAATGCCCACGCGCAGCCGGCCCGGCGTTATGCTGATACGGTGCGAAACTTCAGGCGGATTGGTGGCTGCGCGGCGCTGCTGGCGGCGGCGCTGGGAGCGCAGGAGGCGCGGCAGGCGGCGGGGTTGATCCAGCCGGACGACCTGCAGGCGGACATCGCGTTTCTGGCTTCCGACGACCTGCGCGGGCGCAACGCGGGCAGCGCGGAAGACCACATCGCGGCCGATTTCATAGCCTCCGAATTCATGCGGCTCGGCCTCAAGCCGGCGGGCGACGCCGGCACGTATTTCCAGAAGATGGAGATCGACACGGCGGAGATGGATCGCGAACACACCACGTTCACCGCCAGAATTGCCGGCGCGGAGCACACCTACCGCATGGGGCCGGATTTCCGCTGGGCGCGGCAGAGCCTGCGCGCGGGCACGGCGTGCGGCGAAGTGGCGTTCGCGGGATACGGGATCAGCGCGCCGGAATACGGCTACGACGATTTCGCCGGCACGGACGTGAAGGGCAAAGTGCTGCTGGTGCTGGCCCGCGAGCCGCAGGCCGACGATCCGAATTCGAAGTTCATGGGCACCTGGGACACCTACCACGCGTTCAACTGGCAGAAGCTGGAGGAAGCGCGGAAGCGCGGCGCGGCGGGATTGCTGCTGGTGCAGGACCGGGTGCCGCGGGCGGTGAAACAGACGGCGGCCAATTCGCCGCGGCCGACCGGCCAGCCGGATTTTGCGCTGGCGGGCGAGATGTGGGACATCCCGACGTTCACGATTACGCGGGATGTGGCGGACGAACTGCTGGCGCCGTCCGGAAAGACCGCGGATGCGCTGCAGGCGGCGATCGACCACAGCCTGCGGCCGGCGACGCTCGAGGTGGCGGGGAGCTCGGCGTGCCTGACGAAAGCATTCACGAATTTTGAAGCGCACCAGGGACGGAACGTAGTGGCGCTGCTCGAAGGCTCGGATCCGAATTTACAAGCGGAGACGGTTCTGGTGACCTCGCACCACGACCACATGGGCGTGGCCAACGGGCGCATCTACCACGGCGCCGACGACAACGCCTCCGGCGTGGCCGGAATGCTGGCGGTGGCGCGGGCGTTCGTGCGCGGCGGTGTAAGGCCGAAACGGAGCGTGCTGTTCGTGGCATACGACGGGGAGGAGCGCATCTTCCTGGGCTCCTATTACTACGTGACGCACCCCGCGATGCCGCTGGAGCGGACGGTGGCGAATCTGAACCTGGACATGATCGGACGCGACGAAAACGACGCCAACTGGCCGGTGCCGGCGGACGGCAACGTCAACATGGTGAACGTGCTGGGCACGCGCTACAATCCGGGGCTGCGGCAGACGATCGAGGAAGAAAACCAGGCGGCCGGGCTGAAGCTGGATTTCAAGATGGACGTGGTAGACCCGGATTCGCTGTGGTCGCGCAGCGATCATTTCTGGTTCGCGGCGCTGCACATTCCGCAGGTGGAGTTTCAAACCGGGCTGCACCCGGATTACCACACCGACCGGGACACGTGGGACCGCATCAACTATCCCAAGCTGACGAAAATCGCGCGGCTGGTGTTTCTGTCGGTGGAAGCGCTGGCGGACGGGAGCGGGAAGCCGGAGTTTGTGGCGGCCGGAGCGGCGGCGAAATAGGGCGGAAAAACCACTCGATTACGCTCGTGGCTCCGATCGGAGCCGCGACCGTGAGGGAGCGGTCCCCAGGCGAGCGAAAACAACCAGACGGGCACGGACCTTTAAAACCGGTTATGCCAGCTTGTACATGCGGCCGCGGTACATGCCGGCGCGCTCGATGCTCTTGACGCGGATGAGCTGAATGCTGATGTTATCGGTGCCGTCGCGCTGGTTGGCGATCTCGATCAACTCGGCGGCGGCGGCGTGCAGGCCGGCCTTGCTGGAAACGATTTCGCCGAGCTCGGCGGTGGAAACGGCGCCGTGCAAACCGTCGCAGCAGAGCAGGAGGATGTCGCCGCTGAGGAGCTGATGCTCGCCGGTTTCGACGTTGACGAACATGCCGTTGCCGAGCGAGCGGGTAAGGACGTGGCGGTTCTCGCCGGCGGCGGCATCGTGGCCGGTGATGATACCCGTGCGCGCCTGCGCGGCGGCCAGCGAATGATCGCGGGTGAGCGACCGCGCCGAGCCATGGCGAATCAGATAGCAGCGCGAATCGCCCACATGCGCGACCACGGCGCGATCGAAGCGCAGGGCGCAAGCAGACCAGGGTGGTGGCCATGGAGGAGCCGCCGCGGCGGGCCGGCCAGGCCGGTCTCGAAAACTTTGGCGTTGGCTTTCTGGACCAGGCGGGGCAGCAGGGCGCGGAGCTGCTCCCCGCGCGCCGCCCCGCGGAAACCGGAGAGCAGCGTCTCCACCGCGGTGCGCGAAGCTACTTCACCCAAATCCTGGCCGCCGACTCCGTCGGCCAGGGCAAACAGCCAGCCTCCGCCCTGCTCGCGGTCGGAGGCATCGGGCTGGACGCAACCAAGGTAGTCCTCGTTATGGTCGCGTACGCGCCCGCAATCGGATACCTGAATGAATTCAAGTTCCATGGGTCCTCATTGTGCAATGGTACCGAGGCGCGTCTCGTGCGAAATCAACGTGTCCCGGCCCCTGGCTTTGCTGGAGCGCATGAAGTAGATCCCGCCGTAAATCGCCCAGCACGAAGGCGATGCCCAGCGCCGTCAGCGGTTCCATTTTGGTGCCGTATCCCATGAACGGACCGATGAGATAGAACGCCATGCACGCCAGGTTGGCGACCAGCCCGAAGATCGGGATCAGGAGATGGCGCAGCGGGCTGTAGGACGGGATGCCTGTGGAACGCCACGATGCAGATGATGCAGCTCAGCGCGTACAGCACGAAGGTGCCGAAGTTGGAAGCCAGCGTGACGGTGAGGAGCGAATTCGGCAGCGCCGCCATGGTGTCGTGCGAGAGGTAGCCGAAGCTGGACCAGAAGCCCTGCGGCAGAGCCTTGACGGTGGCGTCCGTGAGCGCGCCGCCATCGCCGAACAGGTTGCTCACCGTGAGGCAGCCGACCACGGCCGAAATCACGGCCAGCATCCAGATGGCGCGGTGCGGGGTGAGGTTGTTGCCGTGCAGCATGCCCATGGAATCGGGCAGTTCGTCGATCTTTGCCCATGGCGTAAGGTGACGCGCGCCCCGGTGTTCATGCAGGAAAGCGTGGTGCCGATGATCGCCAGGAACACGGTGAAGGCTTCGAACAGCATGAAGATCCGGCCGTTGCCCGGGCCGAGCATGGCGTTGCCCACGACGACCATCATGTCGCCGATGGGCGCGGCCGACCCGACGGCGTTCTGCATGGTGTAGCCGCTATTGAGGAAGTAGTTCGCCGCGAAGTACTCGAACAGGTAACAGAAGGCCCCCTGCACCAGCAGCGAAGTGATCACCGCAATGGGGATGTGGCGTTCGGCGTTCTTGGCTTCGGCCCCCATGGACGTCACCGATTCGAATCCCACCAGGATCAGGATGGCGATGGTGGCCTGCACGAACATCCAGCCGAAATTGTGCATGCCGACCACCGACCCGGCGTTGGGGTGCGCCAGGAAGTTGCCCTTGTCGTCCTTCTCGGGATAGGCGATGTGGAAGGGCACGGGCTTGCCGGCGGCATCCAGCTTGGGCTTGGGAACGCCGGCGGCATCGCGCACGACCACATCCGTGGACTGGCCGTCGACCATCTGCTTCGTGGTGGCGAATTCGTACGTGTAGGCATCGCCGGAGGTGGAATCGAACTGGTAGGCCACGCTGCCCGGCGGGTGATTCATGCGATAGCCGAGCGCCATCACCGAGAAGACCAGCAGGGCGCTGATCTGAATCACGTTGATGGCCACGTTGACCGACGTGGAGCCGTTGACGCCGCGGTGGGCGATGTACGCGATGGCGAAGGAGAAGCACGATGGCCACCGCCATCATGAACATCGGCCCGGGATTGGAAGCGCTCATGAAGCTGGGCCAGATGGTGCCGGCCAGGTAGCCGACCAGCACGCCCATCACGCCGACCATCACGCCCGGATAGATCCAGTAATAGAGGTGCGAGCCCCAGCCGACGATGAACTTGGAAAGGCGCGCGTAGCGCCAGGCGGTCTCGTGGTTGAGAAACGACTGCTCCGCGAAATAATAGGAACTGCCGGTGCCGGGATAGAGCTTGGCCATTTCCGCGTAGCAGACGGCGGTGGCCAGGCAGAGCAGCAAGGCGAAGACGATGCCGGCCCACATGGCGGGAGCGGTGGCGCCGGCCGTGCCTTGGGCGACGAATGTCAGCCAAAGAAAGGCGCCGGGCGCGATCAGCGCCATGGCGTTCATCGTCAGGCCGGTCAGGCCCAGCGTCGGTTTCATGGTAACTTCGGGTTTGTCTGCCATAAGTCTCTCCTCAATTCCTCTATTTCTTGGGCGCGAAGTAGGCGATTAAGCCTAACAGCGCGGTGGGCTGGCTCTTGGCGCCATGCGGATTGCTGTTCTTTTCAAAAAACTCCTGATTCGACCAGTCATTGCGGAACTCGGCGCGGCTCATCAACCACCCGGAGAGCTGGTATTCGGCGGTCAGGGTAAATTCCTTGAGGGTTTGCGCCGTGCCGGTGGCGAAGCCGTTGCGGTCGTCGAAAAATTCCAGGCGGCCGGAAACGGCGTATTTCTTGCTGATGGCATAATGGGCCGCGCCGGCGAGGCCGGTCCAGACGCCGACGCCGGAATTGAGGCCGATGGACTTATCGCGCCCGTAGTCGAAGTTGAGATACCAGCTCAACTTATCCGTCTGGGTGACGACGGCGCTGGTGTCGTAAAGGTTGCGCCAGTTCAGGGTGGTTCCGGGATGCTCGGGGCCTACGTAGTAGTTATTGCTCCAGGTAACTTTCTTCCAGGCGTAGGCGCCGGTGAAGCCGTAGGTTTTGCCGCTGTTGATCGGCTCCACGTTATTCCAGCCGTTGACCACCTGAAAGCTTCCGGTGAAGTGGGGGCCGATGGGAAATTGCAGCCGGAAACCGGTATGGGAGTACGGAATGGCCCAGGTGAACAACAGGGAGCGGGTGTAGTTGTAGTTCTGGTTGGTCTCGATGACTTCCGCGCCGGCGGAGGTTACGAACTCACCGGCATCGAGCTCGACGCCGTGCCAGGACTTCGGCTTGATGCTGACATAGGCCTGCTTGAAATAGTTCCAGGCGGAGGGATCGCGGTTGCCCTCGTGAATGATGTCGAACATCTCACCGAAGCCGACGTCCAGATGGAAGCCGATGGGAGCGGGCGCGTGGTCGATGGTGAGCTCGCCATGTTCAGGTGCGGCATGTCGGAACGCACGTCAAAAGCGCGCAACTGGTTGAAGCCGGAGGAAGGGCTATCGAAATTGCCTTCGATATATCCGTCGACCAGGAAGCTGAAATCCGTGCCCCACTGGTGCAGGATTCCGGGATCCACCGGCACAGGGGCAGCGGCGGCGGCCGGGGCGGCCGGGGTTTGAGCCGTCGGCGCGGCTTGTGTGGTTGGCGCGGCCGCGTCTACAGGAGCGACCGGGGCTGGTGTTTGGGCAAATGCCTCAACTCCGACGAGAGCAAGTCCCGCGATAAATGACAATAGCGTCTTTTTCCGCATTTCGTATCCTTACAGGGCAAATATTCCGACGCCGTGATGCACGTGGGCGTAAGGGCGATGCGGACTTGGCTCGCCGGGTCTCTCGAGTGCGGTTAAACGAGTGTAGGCTGAGGGCGGTGGAAAGGGAAATAGATAATTTTTATCACTGTAATTTGAATTTTGCGGATATGGGTTCGCGCAGGTAGCGAGCGCGTCGGGCTATGCTCGATACTTAAAGGCTGGATACCGAAAGGGAAGAAGCGACCGAAATACGATGATACAGGCGCAGGGTTACGACCTATCCGACATGACGCAGGCGGTCTGCGCCGCAAACATCCTGCTGGTGCCGCTGGCGGCGGCAGGATTGGCCCTGACCAACGCCGCGCTGGGCCGGTCGCGGAGCGCGGCGCACGCGCTGCTCGGCTCGCTCTGCGTGGCGGGGGTGGCGGCGCTGGCGTATGCGGTGTGCGGATTCGCGTGGCAGGGATTCGCGGGCGGGCCGGAGCGCGTGGTGACGGTGGCGGGGAAACCGTGGGGCTGGATCGGCGCCGCTCCCTGGCTGCTGGGCGGAGTGGGAGCGGGCGGCGCGCGCGGCGCGCTGGTCGCCTGGCTGGGGATGTTCAGCGCCATGATTATCGCGCTGATTCCGGTGGGCGCGGGCAATGGCCGCTGGCGGCTGGGCCCGAGCTGCGCTTCGGCGGCGCTGCTGGCCGGCTTCCTTTATCCTCTTTTTGCGCACTGGGTTTGGGGCGGCGGCTGGCTGGCGCAACTGGGCGCGAATGCAGGGTTGGGATGGGGCGTGCTGGATGCCGGGGGCAGCGGGACGCTTCAGGCGGTGGGCGGGATGACTGCGCTGGCGGTCGCCTGGATATTGGGGCCGCGGCGGGGCAAGTATTCGGGGGCGATGCCGGCGGCGCTTCCCGGCCACAACCTGCTGCTCACCCTGTTCGCCTGTTTTCTGTTGTGGCTGGGATGGTTGGGGCTGAACGGCAGCGGGAGCATTCTGTTTGCGGGGGCGGCGGCGGGGCGGCTGCCGCTGGTGGCCATCAACACCACCTTGTGCGCGGCGGCGGCCTCGCTGATCACGGCGGCGCTGACGCGCATCCGCTTCGGCCGGCCGGACGCTTCGCTGTGCGCCAACGGATGGACGGGCGGGCTGGTGGCCAGCAGCGCGGTGTGCGCGTTTGTGAGCCCGACGGCCGCGGCGTTCACGGGCGCGGCGGCGGGGGTGCTGGTGACGTTTGCGGTGGAGTGGCTGGATGTGCGGTTCAGCGTGGACGACCCCGCCGGAGCTATTTCCGTGCATGGAGTAGGCGGATTATGGGGACTGGTGGCGCTTGGAATCTTCGCCCGGTTTACGCCGGACTACGCGATCAACGGTTTGGGAGCGGGCGGGGGCTTTGCCCGGCAATGGGTGGCACAGTGGATCGGGGTGGCGGCATTGCTGGTGATGGTACTGCCGCTGGCATACGGGCTGAACCGCCTGTTGAACCGATTCTACCCGCAACGGGTCTCCGAGGACGGCGACGGGCAGGGCATGGACCTTTATGAATTGGGCGCGGAAGCGTATCCGGAATTCGTCACAAGAGAAGATTTCAGGTTCAAATAGGCTGCGCGGCGGAATGACGACACTCACCACGATGGCGATGTTGTTCGGGGCGGCGCTGCTCGAAGCCGGCGGCGATGCGCTGGTGCGCAAGGGCCTGCACGCGCCGGCCATGGGGCGCATCGCCCTGCTGCTGGCGGGCGGCGCCGTGCTGTTGGTTTACGGCTGCGTGGTGAATGCGCCGCCGTGGGATTTCGGCCGGCTGATCGGCGTCTACGTGGTGTTCTTTTTCATGGTGGCCCAGGCAATTTCGTGGCTGGCTTTCGGGCAGCCTCCCGGCGGAAGGGTCATGCTGGGGGGCGCGCTCATCGTGCTGGGCGGACTGATCGTCTCCGGGCCCGCCTGAGGCGGCCCGAACGGATTTACGAATTCCCCCCATCAATTGTTTCTATTGGCACCGGACCCGGCGCGAAACTAAAATTGTGAGTGGCCGGAAGATAGAGTGGCCCTGGCTTTACAGCCCCCCGTTCGGCCGCCACCGACATCGAAAGGACACCCCGTGAATCCGAGTGAAGTTTTAGAATTTGCGAAGAAGAACGACGCCAAGCAGCTCGATCTGCGCTTTACCGACATCCCGAGCCTGCAGCACCACGTCTCCTACCCGATCAGCGAACTCGACCTGAGCAGCTTCGAGGAAGGCTTCGGCATGGATGGATCGAGCATCCGCGGCTGGGCCGCCATCCACGAGAGCGACATGCTGCTGATCCCCGATCCCGCCACCGCCATCATGGATCCGTTCGCCGAAACGCCCACGCTGGTGATGGTCGGCGGATGTGAGGGACCCCATCACCAAGCAGCGCTACGAGCGCGACCCGCGCTGGATTGCGCAGAAGGCCGAGCTGTTCCTGAAGAACAGCGGCATCGCCGACACGCGCCTATTTCGGCGCGGAAGCCGAGTTCTTCATCTTCGATAACGTCAGCTTCGACCAGAACCAGCACGCGGGTTATTACTACATCGACGCCGAAGAGGGCCGCTGGAATTCCGGCCGCAAGGAGAACAACCTCGGCTACCGCCCGCGCTACAAGGAAGGCTATTTCCCGGTTCCGCCCACCGACCACTATCAGGATCTGCGCAGCGAGATGGTGCAGACCATGATCAAGTGCGGGCTGCACATCGAGTGCCACCACCACGAAGTCGCCACCGGCGGGCAGTGCGAGATCGACCAGCGCTTCGACACGCTGGTGAAATCGGCCGACAACATGATGCTGTACAAGTACATCGTCCGCAACGTGGCCAACCAGTACGGCAAGACCGTGACGTTCATGCCCAAGCCGCTGTTCGCCGACAACGGCAGCGGCATGCACACCCACCAGAGCCTGTGGAACGACGGCAAGCCGTCTGTTCGCGGGCGATTGCTATGCCGGGTTCAGCCAGATGGGGCTGCACTACATCGGCGGACTGCTGAAGCACGCGCGCGCGCTTTCGGCGATCATCGCGCCGACCACCAACAGCTACAAGCGGCTGGTGCCGGGCTACGAAGCGCCGGTGAACCTGGCGTATTCGCGGCGCAACCGCTCGGCGGCGTGCCGGATTCCGATGTACTCGGCCAGCCCGAAGGCCAAGCGGGTGGAGTTCCGTCCGCCGGACCCGGCGGCCAATCCGTACCTGGCGTTCGCGGCGATGCTGATGGCGGGCCTGGACGGCGTGCTGAACAAGATCGATCCGGGCGAGCCGCTGGACAAGGACATCTACGATCTTTCGCCGGAGGAGATGAAGAGCGTGCCCTCGATGCCGGGATCGCTCGACGAAGCGCTGGACTGCCTGGAAGACGACCACGCGTTCCTGCTGCGGGGCGACGTGTTCACCGAAGAGCTGATCGAGACCTTCATCGACTACAAGCGCAAGAATGAAGCCGAGGCGGTGCGGCTGCGGCCGCACCCCTACGAATTCGCGCTGTATTACGACATCTAAAAAGAATCGGCGGGGCCGGGCGGGATGCATCCGGCCCCTGCACCGGATCGGGTTGTAGGGGCCGGGCAAGCCTGGCCCGCCGGCATTCAAAACCTTACGCATGGAACCGGAAGTCGTTCGGGGACTCGCGCTGGCGGCTATCGTGTTTGGGTTTGGCACGATCGCGGCGGCACTGGCGGCTGGGGGCGTAGTCCCGATGATTGCACTCGGCCTGATTCTGTCGGCTCTCTCAATGGATTTGTTTCGTCTTGCCGGCTCCCCGGGTGAGAAGCGGGACCGCGGACGGATGGTATCATAAACGTCGGCCAATCTGCTCCAAACTTCGGCCAATCTGCTCCGTATCCCCATGAAATCGCTTGGTCCCGCCGACCAGATCGGCCACTACCGCATCGAAGAAGCGATTGCCCGCAGCGGCATGGCGTCGATCTATCGCGCCACCGACCTGCGCAACGGCCGCACGGTGGCGATCAAGGTTCCCCATCCGGAGGTGGAGGGCGACCCGGCGCTTTTCGACCGTTTCAAACGCGAGATCGACATCGGCCGCGAACTGGACCATCCCGGCGTGATGAAGGTGCTGGAGGGCGGCGAGCCGGGCCGGGTCTACATGGCGATGGAGTGGGTGGAGGGCCGGTTGCTCCGCGAGGTGCTGGCCGAGAACCACAAACTGCCGCTGGAGCGGGCGCGCGCAGATCATCGATGGCTGTTTGCGACGCGCTCGACTACATCCACCGCAACGGCGTGGTGCACCGCGATCTGAAGCCCGAAAACATCATGCTGGGCGCGGATGACCGGATCAAGCTGATCGATTTCGGCATGGCCTGGAAGGCCGGCGCGCGGCGGCTGACGTTCGGCAAGTTTTCGCAGACTGGCGGCGACGCCCGATTACATTTCTCCGGAGCAGGTGCGGGGCAAGCGCGGCGACTGGCGCAGCGATATTTACTCGCTGGGCGTGATGCTGTACGAAATGGTGACCGGAGCGACGCCGTTTCCGGGGACCAACCCGTTCCTGGTCATGAATGACCGGCTGGTGAACAATCCGGTGCCGCCGCGCGACCTGAATCCCGAGATCACGCCGCAACTGCAGGAAGTAATCTATCGCGCGCTCGAGCGCGACCCCGAGAGCGCTACCAGACGGCGCGCGAATTCGCGTGGGACCTGGAGCACCTGGGCGAAGTGGAAGTCGCGCGACCGCGCGGAGCTGCACAACTGGAAGAAGCGGCGCGCCCCTGGATGGGGCACGCCCTGTTTTACCTGGGGATGGCGCTGATCCCGGTGGTGGTTTTCGGGCTGCTGTTTCTGGTGCTGCGGAAACACTGAGGCGGGCCGCCCCGCCCGTCACGGGCGCCGTGGGGCGGCGAAATATGCTTCGAACAGTTTATCTTTAGCAGGGCTGCCGGCCACGGCAACCGGCGCAAAACGGTCGCCCACTTCCATGGTGAAACCGGGCTTTTCGCTCACCGCCGGCCACTGCGGCAAGCCGTTGCCGTTGGGGTCGCCAGTGGTGGCGAAGTTGACCCAGTAGGCAGACATCGTGCCGGCGATCTTGCGGTCGGCGCCGGTGAAAGGCCGGTCGGACATGGCGAGGTTATTCAGCACATAGGCGATTTCGGAGCTGTGGAAGGCGCCGAACTGGCCGGCGTCCGGGCCGGGCAGGGGTGTTCCCAGAAATAGGTATAGGCCTTGGTTTTGGCGGTTTTGGCGCGATTGACGGCCCAGAGATACATGGAGACGCGCTCCTGGTCCCAGGAGATTTCGTTCTGCGCCAGGCGCGCCTGCTCGTCATTGAGCGCCGGATACAGCTTCAGGAACTCATCCGCCAACTGCCGGTAGCGCTGGCGTGCCTGCTTCTCGAATGCCGCCGCGGTGATGTCCGGATGGGGCACGGCGCCGCCTTCGCCGGCATTGCAGCCGGTGACGGTGGGGACGTCGTTCTGCTTGCCCTCGGCGAAGATGTCGGCCACGGATTCCGGTAGGGAGTAGCCATCCACCACGATGCTGAAACGGAACGGCGGGGCCCCGCGCCCGCCCGCGGCAGGGGCGGCGGCCACCGGCGCTACAATCTGCTGCCAGGGCATGGCGCGCAGATCCGCCAGCGAGTGCGCACCCTTGGCGGCGGCGAATTTGAGGCCGTCCTGTTCCTGATCGGCCAGCTTGCGGCTACCCATGGGGCCGCCGGCGACGCTTGACCCGCTCTCCGCGATGGCGCGCTGGAAGAGGCCCTTGGCGAGGGGCGAGGCGGTGATGTTGTGGACGGCGGAAGCGCCGGCCGATTGACCGGCGACGGTGATGCTGCCGGGATCGCCGCCGAAGCCCGCGATGTTGTCATGCACCCAGCGCAGGGCGGCCAGCTGATCGAGCAAGCCGTAGTTGCCGGAGGCGTGGACGTCGGACTCCCGGGTCAACTCGGGATGGGTGAAGAAGCCGAGGATTCCCAGCCGGTAATTGATGGTGACCACCACCAGCCCCTTGCGGGCCAGGGCCTCGCCGTCGTAAACGGGGTCGGCGGAGGAGCCCTCCACGTTGCCGCCGCCGTGAATCCAGAAGAACACGGGATGCTTCTCGCCCGCGGATCTGGCGGGCGTCCAGACGTTGAGATAGAGGCAATCCTCGCTGATCTGGTTGTGCGTCATGAACTCATAGGTCCAGGGCTTGCGCTCGGCCGCGAGGGTCTGGATGCAGCTGTTGCCGAACCGGGCGGCCTGCTTGACCCCCTGCCACGCGACCACGGGCTTAGGCGCCTGCCAGCGCAGCCCGCCCACGGGCGGAGCCGCGAACGGAATGCCCTTGAAGGCGGTAACGGAGGGGTCTTTGCCGGGCACGCCGGCCACTGGCCGCCCTCCACCTGGACGGGACCCGTGAGCGCCGCGCCCAGCGGAACGGCCAGCGCCAACAACGCAACGAGGCTTCGCATGGGATTCCTACTCCTCCTCCGAACTCCCCGGTTTACGCCGGGCGGCGCCGTGCGGCACGCGGAATTCGCGAGTATCAGTATACAACCGCGGCGGCCGCGCTCAGGAATGCTGGGCCGGTCAATGGGACGGGGCGAAAAGTTCGATGGAAGGGAAGTAGCTGCGATAGCGTTTGGCATCGCGGGTCAGCAGCCCAGGTGTGCCACGACGGCGTGCGCGCCGATATAGAAATCCGGGTTGGACAAAGCACTTGCCGGCCAGGAATCCGGCCTCCCGGGGAAGCGCTTCGCGCTCGAACAGGGCGAGCGGAAGAGCCGCGGCCTCTTCCGCCGCAACGAAGCTTGGCCGTGCAGTTCCCTACCGCCGCCAGACGAACTCGCCGGCCACCACCGTCGCCATCGGGACCGCCGCGGAAGGTGCGGCCGTGGAAGGGCGAGTTGCGGCTGCGCGAGGGCGACTGGTTCACGTCGTAGGTCCAGCTCAGTTCGGTGCTGAAAATGGTCACGTCGCCGGGCGCGCCCGGCGCCAGCGTGCCGCGGCCCAGCCGCATCACCGATTCCGGTCCCGTGGTGAACAGCTCCACCATGCGGCTCAGCGTGATCCTGCCGGGGTGCACCAGTTCTTCGAGCGCCAGCGCCAGCGGCCGTTTCCAGTCCGATGATGCCGAACGGGCAGCGCTCGAATTCCTGCATCTTCTCGCTGCCGGGGTGCGGCGCGTGGTCGGTGGCGATGGCGCTGATGGCGCCGCGCGCGATGCCCTCCGACCACCGCCCCGCGGTCGCAGGCGCGAGCGCAGCGGCGGCTTCATCTTGTAATTGCTGTCGTAGGCCGCCATCTGCGTCGTCGGTGAGCGCGAAGTGGTGCGGCGTGGCTTCGCAGGTGACCGGCAGGCCGCCTGCTGCGCGCGTAATCCACCATGGCCACGGCGTTGCGCGTGGAGATGTGGGCCACGTGGTAGCGCGCGCCGGTCAGTTGCGCCAGCACCAGGTCGCGCGCCACCATCACGTCTTCGGACGCCGCCGGAATGCCGCGCAGTCCCCAGCGCACGGAGGGCGCGCCTTCGTGCATGTCGCCGCCGGCGCTCAGGTTCAGGTCCTCGCAGTGCTGGATCACCGGCAGGTCGTAGGAGCGCGCGAACTCCATGGCGCGCCGCATCACGCGCGCGTTCATCACCGGCCGGCCGTCGTCGGAAATGGCCACCGCGCCCGCCGCCTTCATGGCGCCGATGGCCGCCAGTTCCTCGCCCGCGCTGCCCTTGGTGATGGCGCCGATGGGGAACACGTTCACCACGGCGCATGCGGCGCGCGCGCTCCACGATGTAGCTGGTCACCGTGGCGCTGTCGTTCACCGGCTTGGTGTTGGGCATGCAGCAGATCGAGGTGAAGCCGCCCGCCGCCGCCGCGCGCGAGCCGCTCTCGATGGTCTCGGCGTGCTCGAAGCCCGGCTCGCGCAGGTGCACGTGCATGTCGATGAAGCCGGGCGCCACGATCATGCCCGCTGGCGTCGAACACCTCGGCGCCCGCGGCGGAGCAGATTCGGCGCCACGCCGGCGATGCGGCCGTCCACGATCAGCACGTCGGCGATGCGGTCGGTGCTGCGACGCCGGGTCGATCACGCGGCCGTTCTTGATGACGATCGGCATGGCTTATCCGATCACCCTTTCCAGCACCGCCATGCGCACGGCGATGCCGTTTTCCACCTGGTTCAGAATCACCGAGCGCTGGAAATCGGCCACTTCCGACGAGAGCTCGCGCCCGCGGTTGATGGGCCCCGGATGCATCACGATGGCGTCCGGCTTGGCCAGGTCCAGGTGCTCCAGCCGCAGGCCGTAGAAGCGGAAGTATTCGCTGGCCGGGAAGGAGGCTTCGTGCTGCCGCTCCAGTTGCACGCGCAGCATCATGATCACGTCGGCGTCGCGGATGGCCTCGCGGATGTCGGTGGTGAGGCGCACGCCCGGCGCCAGTTGCGCCAGTTCCACCGGCAGCAGCGAGGCCGGCCCGCACAGCACGATCTCCACGCCGAACTTCGAGAGCAGGTGCACGTTGGACCGCGCCACGCGGCTGTGCGCGATGTCGCCGATGATGGCCACCCGCAGGCCTTCGAGCGTGCCGCGCCGGTCCAGAATGGTGCGCGCGTCGAGCAGCGCCTGCGTGGGATGCTCGTGCGTGCCGTCGCCCGCGTTGATGATCGGGGTGGGCAGGTGCCGCGCCAGAAAATGCGGCGCGCCGCGAGGCCGCGTGGCGCATCACGATGGCGTCCGGCCGCATGGCCGCCAGCGTGTTCAGCGTATCCACCAGCGATTCGCCCTTGGTGACGCTGGAGCCGGAAGCGGTGATGGAGACCGCGTCCGCGCCCATGCGCTTGGCGGCGATTTCGAAGCTGGTGCGCGTGCGCGTGGAAGCCTCGTAAAAGAGGTTGACGATCATCTTCCCGCGCAGCGTGTCCAGCTTCTTCAGCGACTGGCTTTGCAGCGGCTGAAAATCCTTGGCGCGCGCCAGGATGGCTTCGATCTCGGCGCGGTCCAGCTCTTCGATTCCGAGCAGTCCGGCAGGCATGGCCGCTATGCCTCGCTCGGCGGCGGCCCGTTCCACCAGCAGCACCTTTTCCATGCCGTCGATCTCCTGAAACTTCACTTCGATGATTTCGACGTCGGTGGTCTGCACCACGCGCCCGATGAACTTGGCTTCGATGGGCAGCTCGCGATGGCCGCGGTCGATCAGCACCAGCAGCTGCACGCGCGCCGGCCGGCCGTGATCGAACAGCGCATCGAGCGCGGCGCGGATGGTGCGGCCGGTGTAGAGCACGTCGTCCATCAGGATGATGTCCTTGCCCTCCACCGAAAACGGGATCTCGGTGGCGCTGACCACCGGCTTGATGTCCACGGTGCTGAGGTCGTCGCGGTAGAGGTTGATGTCCAGAATGCCCACCGGAATCTTGCGCTTTTCGAGCGCCTCGATCTTCGGCGGCCAGCCGCTGCGCCAGCGGAACGCCGCGGCGGCGGATGCCGATGAAGGCGAGCTGGTCGAGGTCCTTGGTCTTCTCCAGAATTTCATGCGCCAGGCGGACCAGCGTGCGGTCGATCTCGGAAGCGCTCATGAGCTGAGCTTTTTCGCGGGTGAGGGACATAAAAGACAAGAGACTCCGAAGGACAGGGTAGCACGTGCAGCCGGGCGGGCGTAAGCCGCGGGCACTCGGGCGGCTTCTGGTGGGCCCTGTAGGATTTGAACCTACGACCGACGGATTATGAGTCCGCTGCTCTAACCGCTGAGCTAAGGGCCCGTGCCTCACCCAATCGCGTAAGCATGGTGTGACGAAGGGAATGCACAACGAATTCCTTGGACAGTTTCAGGGTATCACGCACGTTGTTGTGCTGATGGTCCGGAGACGTCCCGAGGATCGGCGCCTCTGGCGAATCACCAGGGAACACCCATTCCGACTTCCCGGCCGCTTTCCGCGCCTTCAGCATTTCCGCCGCCCGCGCCGTAAGGCTGAGATTCCGTTTCGCGTTCCGCGACTTCCCGCCGCGAATGCGCTCGCCGGATCGGAAGTCGATTCCGAAGTACTTCCAAATTCTCCTGAGCAGGACCGTGGAGAATTGCGCCCGGGCCCAGGTTTCGTTCGTCAGTACGCGCGTGATTCCCGAGTAGCGGTCCGGTTTCCGCGGCCGCGAGTCATTTCATATACGAACTCAACGCCATGTAACTTGCCGGGACCGTCGGATTTAGAGTGGAGAGATAATATCCTCGGCCGCATCGGGATCGCCGTCCGCAGGACCGTGCCAGATGCTGCCGCCATACGTGCAAACGTAGATCTTTTTCGGATCCGCCGGGTCGGGAAATACGCGCTGTCCCCATTTGAAGTTGTAGCCTTTGACGCGCGTCCAGTGTTCGCCACGGTCGACGGACTTCCAAACGGACGATTCGAAGCCGGTCGCGTAGAGAATTCCGGGCGTTCGGGGATCCAATGTGACGTCGAAGGTGTGCTGGTCCCGGCTCAGAACGTTCTTCCAGGTCTTGCCGGCGTCGGTGGAAAGGAAGATTCCGCCGCCCGTGTCGCCGCCCCGCGCACGCCTTCCCCAAGCGGCCAGATACAGACGGCCGGAATCGTGCGGATCGATGGCGAGGCCGTTGGGCCCGTTGCAGCCCGCGGGCAGAACCAGTTTTTCCCAGTGATCCGCGCCGTCGGATGAACGATACATGGCGCCATCCAGGCTTGTTCCCAGGCTGCCGTCCTCGCTGCGGCGCGCCACCAGCAGATATAGCCGGCCCGCGGAATCCGGAATCAAGCGCCAGGCGAAGGGTTCGGCTCCTTCCAGGCCGTTGTTCTTCAGAACCCAGTGAGACCCGCCATCGTTGGACTTGAAAACTCCCTTTCCGAACGCGCAGACGTAAAGCGTGCGGGCCGACGCGGGACTTTTCGGGTCGAGAAGAATATGGGTGGCCGCGGTCTCTCCCATTCCCTCGATGCTGGCGTGCCAACTCCGGCCGCCGTCATCGCTCGCCACCACGCCGCCCCGGAACGTCTTCACATCGCGGCCTCTCCACATCTTCGGCCGGGGCAGATCGTGTACGCCGCTGACCACGGCCCAGACGCGCCCCCGCACCGAAGGGTCGAACACGGTCCAATAGGAGGTGTTTTGCCATGCCAGCGGAATGCCCCGGCTGGTCGCTTCCTTCCAGGATTGGCCGCTGTTGCGGGTTTCGAATAGGCCGAGATCGGAAAATCCCACGAACCAGTGATCGCGGTCGAAGGGATCGAAGTGAATCCCGTAAGTGGTGAGGACGTTCAGGCCGGTGGTGGTGGTAGTGCCGTCTTCGAGCCGGCGCGCATACACGCCTTGCCACGTCTTGCCGCCGTCGCGCGTGCGCACGGTCCGGCCAAAATCGGTGCCGAAGCAGATGTCCGGATTGCCCGGGGAAACGCCGAGGGCAAAGGGATTCTCGCCCCAGCCGGGTCCGTAGCGCTGGTTGATCCACGGGTCCTGTACGTTTGCCGCGGGAGTCGAGTCCGTGTCGCGCCAGACCAGTTGCCAGGTTTTTCCAGTGTCCACAGTTTTGGCGACGCCCATGTTCCTTTGAGCCGGCGGCAGAGAGCGGGTGTGATCGCGAAACGACAAATATGCGGTTTGCGGATGGTGCAGGCTTGTGCCGATGGCGCGTAGTTCCAGGTTCGCGGTCCCGTGCGGGGCGCTGGAAAGAAAGCCGGTCGGAACAATAGACCAGCTCGCGCCGCCGTCGGTGGAAATCCAGAGACCCGGCGCTCCCGTGCTTCCTCCGCGCCAGTCCGTGCCTGAAACCGCGTAGAACACCGGCTTTTCCCCTCCGCCGGGAAAACCGGCTGCCACATCCAGGAACCGGCTCACGCCCGCCGGACCTTTCTCATGGCGCCACATGCCATTCTCGAGTACGCTCACGGATGCTGTCCCGACCACGTATACCGTGCGGTTGTCCCTGGCGGAAGCGGGGTCCACGTAGATGGCTCTTCCTCCGGCCGGAAGGTCTCCCATAGGTTCCCAACTGCGTGCCCCATCCCTGGACCGAAAGAGCGCCGGCTGCTTCTGTTTCGATATGACGGCGAACAGGACGCTGGAGTCGACGGGATCCACGGCCAGCGCCTGGATCACGGGCCGCGATCCGTCGCGCAACTCGATTTGCTCATCGGCGTGGTCGCCGGATATTACGATTTTGGCGATATCGGCCGGCCGCGGATAGATCAACTGCCAGGTCTGGCCCTTGTCCTTACTCCGGTAGAGGGCCGTGTTCGCAACGTAAAGGGTGTTGCTGTCCAGCGGATCGAGAACGATGAAGCGGGTCACTCCCCTGAGGTTGAACATCCGCCAGGAATTTCCGCCGTCCCGGCTGATATACGTGCCGGTCATATCGCAACTGACGAGCACGAGATTGGGGTCCACCGCGCTTACAGTGGGAGTGAACTGCGCGCCGCCTCCTCCTGGCCCGATTACCCGCCAGGCGCCGCTCTGTCCGTCGGCGGCGTGCCAGCAAAGCAATCCCAGCCAGAGAAATGCAATGGTACGGAATGAATGCAAGACAGGCTCCTTTCCGTGGTGTTCCCGTTCGACATCACCGGGCCACCGGAACGGGATTCGGGATATCCTCCAATACTTCGGGGCTTGGCCGAGCCGGCCCATGCCATACGCTGCCGCCGTAGGTAGTGATGTAGATCATCCCCCTGTCCACCGGATCAACCACCACGCGGTGACCCCATTTGAAGTTGTAGCCGCGGATTCTATTCCAACTCACACCACCATCCGCGGAACGCCATGCCCCGGCGTCGAAGCCGCAGGCGTAGATAACTCCGGGGTTCTTCGGGTCTGCCGTGACATCGTAGACGTGTTGAGTCTGCTGCAGGATGGGTTTCCAGCTTGCGCCCGCATCCGCGCTCAGGAACACGCCTCCGCCCACATCTACGCCGGTGGCGCCTTGCCCCCAAGCGGCGAGGTACATGCGCCGGTTGTCGTGCCGATCCAGGGTAAGTCCCATCGGACCGTTCACGTTCGCAGGCAAGGGGACCCGTTGCCAGTGCTCTGCTCCGTCACGCGAACGGTACAGGGCACCGTCGCCTCCTTGACCGAAGTTGCCCTCGCTGCGCCGAGCCACTACCAGGTAAAGCGTTCCGTCGTTCGCCCGAGTGAGCCTCCAGGCAAAGGGCGCCTCACCTTCTATCCCATTGTTCCTCGGAGCCCATGTCTTGCCATCATCCGTGGACTTGTACACGCCGCGTCCAAAGCCGCAGGCGTACAAGGTCCGAGCGCCCGCCGGGCTTGTCGGATCCAGCACGATATGCGTGACGGAGACCGTAGGCATGCCCTGATTGGACGGGCGCCAGTTCTTGCCGCCATCATCGGAAATGCCCACGCCGCCTGTGAAGCTTCGGGGATCGCGGTTCCGCCACATCTTGGGCCGCGGCAGATCGTGGACTCCGCTGAACGCACCCCATAGCCGCCCTTTCACCTGTGGATCGAAGACCACCCAGTAGGTCGTGTTGCGCCAACTTGAGGGCACGCCGCGGGTGGCGGAGGTCCAGGAGGCACCGCGATTGTAACTCTGGAAAGCGCCGATATCGGTGTAGCTGACGATCATGTGGCGGATATCGAAAGGATCGAAATGCACGCCGTAATTCGTGGTCACGTCCAAGCCGCGCGTGGTCCAGGAATCGCCGCCTGTGGTCACCGAGTTCACCGTCTCCCAGGTCTTCCCTCCATCAAGGGTGCGATAGGTACGGAACAGATCGGTGGCGTAACAGATGTCGGCACTGGTGGGCGCCACGCCCAAACTCCAGGGCGCGTCGAAGAAGACATCGGACCCGCCTTCCCGTGCGCGACTCTCGATCCAGGAGGGCAACAAATTTCCCGCCGGCCGGTTCGATTCCTGAAATACAATGCTCCAGGTGCGGCCGCCGTCGGTGGTCTTGCTGATACCGTTGAAAACGCTGTCGCCCAGCTTGACGTCCCGGAACCCGGCATAAGCCACGTGGGCATTGCGGGCCGATGTGGAGATCGCCTCAAAACGACCGGAAGACGGTGCCTGCCCGATACGCCAACTCCGTCCGCCGTCTTCGGAAACGTGTATCATCCCTCGCCGGGAAGTCGCGTAGACGAAGGTGTGTCCGTCCGCCCGCCCGGCGCTGGCACGGGCGATGCCGTCCGGCACGGCCGCAAGCGAAGCCCATTTTCCGGCTGCGAGGAGATGAACATGGCGGGTGCCAAGCACAGTCAGCTCGTCCGGTCCCGCTTCCAATCCCAGAATCCGCTCGCCGGGAAAGTCACGCTCCCGCGTCCAGTTCGCGCCGGAGTCCGAAGAAACGTAGAGCAACGCATCGCTGCCGCCCCTTGCCGCTTCGAATGCAATCCATATGCGGGAACTTCCACCGTCTTCGACTGCAATATCCGAAATTGCCCGGCCGGCAGGAAAGCTTGCATCCCCCGTGGTCAGCGAGTACTCCGAATGATCGCCGTTCTGGTGTTCGACGGTGTTCTTCCCGGGGTCGGGAAAAACCATGCTCCAGGTACGGCCCGTGTCCTCGCTGCGCCACAAGGCCTGGTTGCCGGCGTAGATCACCCGCGGATTCCGGGGATCAAAGGCGAATGTGTTAACTACCGCGCGTAGGTTAAACATGCGCCATGACAGCGCGCCATCCAAAGTGATGTAAGCGCCGGTCATATCACAGTGCTCCACGACGATGCGGGGATCGTGCGGGCTGATGGTCGGAGAGATCATCGTCCCACCCCCGCCCGGCCCGATGATCTTCCAGGGATCAAAACGCGGCGCCGGCCCCGGATTCGCCGCCGCCAGCACGAAGGCCGGCAGCATGAATACCCGAACCGCCCGCATAAGCCGTCCGGCTCTGCTGGCGCTTGCCATGCGCTCGTATTATCGCCTCTACGGAGAACAAGCGCAACCGAATCCTGTTATACTTTACGGCTCGGTCAAGCGCAGAGATAGCAACTCTCCTCGTCGAAGCGCTTCGCGGAATAGGATTTGCGGAGGTGAAACACGATGCGATCGATTCTTCTCACTGCTTTGGCTGCGAGCCTCACCTGGTCTGCCGTTTCCGCCGGCGCCCAACCCGCGCGGCCGGCCAATGGCACGCCGGAAACCAGTAAGCCCGCCGCAGCGCCCGCTGCCGGACTCTCCGCGGAGCGGCTGAAACGATTGGACAGCCTGCTCCAGGGCTACGTGGAGAAAAATCAGGTGGCTGGCGCGGTGGCGCTGGTGCTGCGCGACGGCAAGCCGGTATACGAGCGCGCCGTCGGCTGGAGCGACAAGGAAGCTGGGCGCAAGATGAGTACCGATACCATTTTCCGGATCGCATCGCAGACCAAGGCCATTACCAGCACGGCCGTTTTGGCTTTGGTGGAGGAAGGCAAAATCGGGATCGATGAGCCCGTAAGTGATTTCATTCCGACTTTCGCCAGGACCACCGTGGCAGTGAAGACCGATGCGGGTGTCACCATCGTGCCGGCGCGGCGTGCCATCACCATTCGCGATGTGCTGACCCACACCGCCGGCATTTCCTACGGGACGGAACCTACCGTGGCCTCGCTCTATGAAGCCAAGGGCCTCGGTCCGGCGGCCGGCAACGGCTGGTATACGGCGGATAAGGACGAGCCGATCTGCGAGACGATGGAGCGGTTGGGCACCTTGCCGTTTGTCGCTCCGCCGGGAGAGGCTTTTGTCTACGGCTACAACATCGATATTCTCGGGTGCGTGGTCGAAAAGGCCTCCGGCATGCCACTCGACCAGTTTATCCGCACGCGCATCACCGGCCCCTTGGGTATGAAAGACACCCACTTTTTCCTGCCCCCGGAACAACGCAACCGGCTGGCGGCCGTCTACTCCAGCGCGGAAGGTGGAACATTTGTGCGCGCGCCGGAAGGTTCCAAGGGACAGGGACACTACATCGATGGTCCCCGGAAGAGCTTCGCGGGAGGCGCGGGACTGCTTTCCACGGCCCGCGATTATGCTCGTTTTCTGGAGATGATCCGCCGCGGCGGCGCGCTCGGCGGCATCCGCATCCTGGCGCCGCGAACCGTGGAATTGATGACCACCAACCAGAGCGGCACGCTGCACTCCACGACCGGACTGGGATTCGGTTTCGGTTTCGAAACTGTGGACCGCTACGGGGCCAAGGGGATGTCGGGCGTGGGTGCGTTTGGTTGGGGAGGCGCCTACGGCACCACTTACGAGGTCGACCGGCTCAGCCGCATGGTGGTGGTTCTGATGATCCAGCTCATGCCCAACACGACCGACATCCAACAGAAGTTCCCGAACGTGGTCTATCAGGCTCTGCTGAACTAATCCGGCACCAGCCGGCCATGGAGGATCATGAGAAAGGTGGTGCGGCCGCATAACTACATACTGGTGGTATTCGATAGCTGCCGGTACGACTCCTTCGTCAAGGCCCGCCCTGCGGCGATGCGCACGCTCGGCCGGCTGGAGCGCCGCTGGTCTTACGCCTCCTGGACCGCGCCATCCCATTACAACCTGCTGATGGGGTTGATGCCGCATACCAGCCCCGCGCACGTGTTCGCCTCGGAGTACTACAAGCGCGATTTTCTGACGCTTCAACGAACGCCTGGGCGCAACCGGGATCGAGTTCAAATCGCTGGTTCCAAGGCTTTATCTGCCGCCTTTTCTGCGGGACACGCTGGGCTACGCGACCCATGCCATGGTCTCGCTTCCGGTGCTCAACCCTAAGACGCCGCTCAACCAGGGATTCGACACGTTCCGTCTCATGGAGCGGCACAACGACATGCGCGCCATGGTGCGCGCCATGAAATTCGACGAGGACAAACCGTCTTTCTATCTCCTCAACGTGGGTGAGACGCATTATCCTTACGCCCTGCCGGACGAGCCGGAAGACGAATGGCCCCGAATCCACGGCGTGCACGGCGTGTTCAAACATCTGGACGATCAGGTGGTCGGCGGAAAATTAGCGAAGCGGAAAGACAAGTTCTTCGACACGCGGCAACTTAGGGCACTGCGGCAGCGCCAGGTTCGTGCCGTGCGATATCTGGACACGGTGGTGGAAGAGATGTTCGACCTTCTCCCGCGGGACACTTACGTCACCATCACTTCCGATCATGGAGAGCTGTTCGGCGAGGACGGCTATTTCGGGCATGGTCCCATCCTGCACCCCAAGGTGCTGGAAGTTCCGTTTCTGGAAGGCAAGCTGCGGTGATTCACGTCCCCACATTAATGGCGTACATCGGGCCGGGCGCCGGCTTCGCGTTTCTGGGTTCGTTCCTGACGCTGGTAACCGGCCTGTTCATGGGCGCTTTGTCGGTATTGATCTGGCCTTTCCGGGTTTTGTGGCGCGCGGTTCGAGGGCGCAACAGTTACGCGGGCGCCAAGGTGCGCAAAGTTATCGTGCTCGGTTTGGACGGTCTGGACCCGCGAATGGCGGAGCGCCTCATGGACGAAGGCAAGCTGCCGAACCTGGCGAAACTGCGCGACGGGCGGCACCTACCGGCGCCTCCGCACCACTTTTCCGGCGCTTTCACCTGTCGCCTGGTCAACCTTCGCCACCGGCGTCAGCCCGGCCAAGCACAATATCTTCGACTTCCTCGACCGCGACCTGCGCACCTCGATGCCCCGGCTTTCATCGGCGCGCGTCGGCAAGCCGCCGCCGCGTAATCAAGCTGGGCCGCTACCGCATCCCGATCAGTCGAACACCAGTTGAATTGCGGCGCAGGAGCCGCCCTTTCTGGAGTATCCTCGGGGGGCGCGGTGTGGACTGCACCATCCTGCGCGTGCCCGTCACGTTTCCGCCGGAGCAGTTCAGCGGCCGGCTGCTCTCCGCCATGTGCGTGCCGGACCTGCGTGGGACACAGGGCAGCTTTTCGCAGTTCACCACCCGGGTGGAGAGGTCCACTATGAGAGCGGCAGCCGGTACCCGTTGCACCACCATGGAGATTGGCTACAAGGGCGGATCGAGGGTCCGGAAGACACGTTCAAGGAAGATGCCGCGCCGCTCGACGATCCCGTTCCGATTGCGGGTGGAGGGCGGCGGCCGGGCGCTTCTCGAGATTGACGGCGAACGGCGCCTCTTGCGCGCCGGAGAGTACACGGACTGGGTACCGCTCCAATTCCGTTCCGCGCTGGGTCCCAAGGCTTGCGGCCTGGTGCGGTTCCTGCTCACCGAAACCACCCCCCACGTTTCCGCTGTACATGACTCCGATTCAGCTCGACCCGGAACGCCCCGCCCTGCCGATCAGCCATCCCTCCTGCTACGCTTCCTACCTGGCCGGCATGATCGGCCCGTTCGCGACCGCCGGCATGGCCGAGGATACCTGGGCTCTGAACGAGCGCGTGATCGATGAGGACGCTTTCCTGAAACAGGCGTGGGATATCTTCGAGGAGCGGCGCTCGATGTTTCTGTCCGCGCTCGCCACCGCTCGCCGCGGCGTGGTGGCCTGCGTATTCGATACCAGCGACCGCGCTGCAGCACATGTTCCACCGCCAGATGGGCTGCCCGGCAGATCCGCATGCAACCGTCATTGAAGACATGTACCGGCGCATGGATGCACTGGTGGGCGAGACGTTGCGGTACGTCGATGAGCAGACCGCGTTGTTCGTGCTATCCGATCATGGGTTCCGCTCGTTCCGCCGCTCAGTACACCTCAATTCCTGGCTGCAGCAGAACGGCTACCTGGTTTTGCGCGAACCGCTTCCTGAGACTGGCGTTTCGCGGCCATTCTTCGTGGACGTGGATTGGTCCAGGACGCGCGCTTATGCGCTGGGGCTTTCGGGCCTGTATCTGAACATTCGCGGGCGGGAGGCGCAGCGGCATCGTGCAGCCGGGCGAAGAAGCGACGGCGTTATGCGCGGAGATTGCTGCCGGCTTGCTAGTCTTTGCGCGATCTGGACGGCAGCGGCGCCGGTCGCCCACGTCTATCCGCCGCGCGAACTTTATCGCGGGCCGTACCTGGATGCCGCGCCGGACCTGATCGTGGGCTACGGCGACGGGTACCGCGTCTCCTGGGAATCGGCGGTCGGCAAGGTCACCGGGTCGATTCTCGAGGACAATCCAAAAGCCTGGAGCGGCGACCATTGCGTCGATCCGGTGCTGGTGCCGGGCGTCTTGTTCTCGAACCTGCGCTCTGACGGCGGACAACCCGGGCATCGAAGATGTGGCGCCCACCGTGCTGGATTTGTTCGGCGTGGCCACGGCCCGGCTGGATGGATGGCTACGCGCTCAAAGCGTGACGCGCAGGCGCTGCGAAAGGCCAGCGCGGTAAGTGTCGAGATCACGCAAGAACCAGACCGGCCCAGTTTGCGGAGACACCCAGCACGGTCACGTTGGTGCGAGGATAGCGGATTTCCAGCCCAGCATCGATCCCAGCGGGCGCGGTCGCGGTCGCGCAGATAATGCAGGCCGGGATTGAGCTTCGATCCGCTTGTCCAGCGCTCGCTCGCGCCGCCGTCCACCTTCACCTCGCCGGAGCCCGCGTGGAGAACACGCAAGCGCCAGCTCACTTCGTGCTCCGCCATCGGATGCGTACGGCGGGCGACTCCACCGCCATCCAGGCAGGCACGGTCAGTTTGGCGCGGGCCGGCGCCCTTCGCGCAATCGCGCTGTCAAGATCGCGGTATCGCCGGGCGCCAGCGGAGCGCGTCCCCATACCGCATCCAGGTGATCCCATGAAAAAAACAACGGGATCGCGATAACCAGGAAAGCGGGTAGCAGCAGTGCCAGGTAGCGGGCATTCCATGCGAGCAGGCGGCCCTGGGAGCGTAGAATGATCACCGGATCGTCTGCCAAAGAGGCGGATCGCGAACAGATGACCCGCGGACTTGTCGGCGGGCCGCTTGGAGCGCGCGCTGATTCGAAGATGTCTTGAAGACCAACAGAATCAGCACGCCGGCCGCGGCGCTGAAGGCCGCCAAAGTCAACAGAGCCATGGGTTAATCGATGTAGCCCAAGCCTTTGAGCTTCTTCACGATGTCCTGGTCGCTCTGGGCGTCCCCAATCTGGCGAGTTCGCGCTCGATGACGTGCTGGACGAATTCCTGCGGCGAGCTGTAGCCGGCCGCCTTGGCGTAGCGCTCTACACGCTCGCTCAGCTCTTTGCTCAACCTGATCTTTCCGCTAAACATGGCTTGTCTTCCACGCCCGACTACTGCAGTGCGGCCAGTTCGGCGCGCACCTTGGGAATTACATCCCGGTACTGCCGGGGCGACGCCTTCGCCAGGAAATGCTCGAAGCAGGCGCGCGCGCGTTCACGGTCGCCCGCCAGTTTGTACAACAGGCCGAGATTCAGATGCGCTTCGGCCAGGTCCGGGTCGAGTTCCACGGCCTTTTCGAAGTAGCCGCGCGCGGCCGTCCCATCCTGTCGTTGAATTGCCAATACGCCGAGCCCGTTTTGCGCGGCGGCGTTGGAGGGATCGATCGCAACGACCGCCTGGAAGGCACGCTCCGCATCGGCGCCGCGCCCCGATTCCATATACGCCGTGGCCAGGTTCACCTGGCTGGCCGCATCTCCGGGATTGAGCCGGGCGCCTTTCTCGTATTCGGGGATGGCCTCGGCCTTCCTGCCGGCGCGCACCAGCAGATCCGCCAGCCGCGAGTGCAGCCGCCCGTCCACGATGCCTCGCGCCAGGCCGCCGCGGTACAGTTGCACGGCTTCGCCGTACCGGCCGGATTTCTCCAGCATCGGACCGAGCAAATGGTAGAGCACCGGGTTGCCGGGGTCGATCCCGATTGCCTGCTGCAACGCCTCGATCCGGCGCCGCTCCGAAAGGCCGCTCCCAGTCAACTCGGCCGCCTCCATCAGCTTCAGAACCGCCACGCGGTCCTTGGGATCGGCGCCCTCGCCATTCAGGCTGTAGGAGCGCGCCGGAGCGCCCGACGTGTAGCCCAGCGATTTCAACTGCGCCAGCGTGCGCTCGTCGATCGGCGCTTGTTTCCACCATTTCCGTATCGGCGGAGCGGCTGGCGGCAGCCAGCAAAGCTTCCAGCTTGCGCACCTCTTCCGGATGGGTCGCCACCACATTTTGCGTCTCCTTGGGATCGCGGATCAGGTCGTAGAGCTCCGGTTTTGGCGCGTGGATATACTTCCATTCATTGGTGCGAATGCCGCGCAATTCTGCCCACCCCAGATTGATTTTCGGATACAGGCTCTCGGCGTAAGAGATATTTGTGTCGGCATCCTTTCCGGTGAAGAGCGGGACTAGGCTCCGCCCTTCGAGGCCAGCCGGCGCCTCGGCGGCCAGCAGGTCCAGAATCGTAGGCAGCAGGTCGATGGTTCGCACTTGCGGTTTCACCCGGACGCCGCCAGGAACTCCCGCGCCGGAAACCAGGAACGCAATGCGCAGGGTGGAATCGTAGATAAACACGCCATGCGTGTATTCGCCGTGTTCTCCCAGGCTTTCGCCGTGGTCGGAGAGCACCGCCAAGAGTGTCCTTTCAGGCGGCGACTTGCGCCGCACGGATTCCATCAGCCGCCCGAGTTCCCGGTCGGCATAGGCGATTTCGCCGTCGTACGGGCGATCCTTATACCGCTCGCTGAAGGGGGACGAGAGGTTATAAGGGACGTGCGGGTCATACAGATGCACCCAGAGGAAGAATGGTTTGCTGCCCCGGCTCTCCAGCCAGCGGATGGCCCGATCCACCGTGTCGCCGGCGCGGCGTGCGGCGTCCTCCAGAAATTCACCGGCTTTGCCTGGCCGGGGCATGTCGTCATCGTAAACCGCGAAACCCTGGTCGAATCCGCTCCGCTTCTTGAGCACTATCGAACTGACGAAGGCGGCCGTATCCCACCCGCGCTCCTGCAGCCGGGTGGCCAGCGTCGGCGTGGAGCGAGCCAGCACGAATCCTCCCGTGTCCCGCACTTTATGGGAGGGCGGATTGAGACCCGTGAAGATGCTGGCATGAGACGGCGGCGTCAGCGGTGTCTGCGTCACCGCATTCTCGAACAGCACGCCGCTTTTCGCGATGCCGTCCAGGGTAGGGGTTTCGATATTGCCGTAACCGTAGCAGCCGAGGTGGTCGGGACGGAGGGTGTCGATGGTGATGACGACGACATTGAGCGGCCGCAGGTCCCGCGGCGCATGGCTGGCGGGGCGTTGGCAGGAAATCGCCGCGGCCGCGGCGCACAGGCATCCGCACAGCGCCTTCCGGGAACCGGGAAAACAGATCCGCATCACTTCAGAATAAACCCCGTGCAAAAAGCGCAGAAGTTCAGCCAGTAAAAACGGCGGAACGGGGAGCCCGTTCCGCCGCTGGCTATAGGGGACGTGGGATCAGAACGTCAGGCGCAGAGCTAACTGGACCTCTCTGGGCCCTTGTTGCACGCCCAGGATCTGGCCAAAGTAGGTGTCCCCGAGCGTGGTGTCGGGGTCGCCCAATCCGACCCGGTTGAAAACGTTAAAGGCATCGGCGCGGAACTCCAGATAACGCCCCTCTCCTCTGAAGGGGAAACGTTTGAATACACTGAAGTTCTCCGATGGCTGGAACGGACCGCGTAAATTCCCGAAGTAGCGTGGCGCCGTGCCCAGCCTGGTGACCACCCCGTTTGCGGTCTGGGGAGGATCGGCAAAGGCATTGGGATTGATGTACGTGATGCCCGCACCTCCCCCGGCGACATCCAGGCTACCGGTTTCGGCGACCCGCAGCGGCTGGCCGAGGACCACGTCCGGGCGCACCGTGGCGTTAAAGAGATAGTTGGCGTTTTGGGAAATATCCGAAGAGATCGATAGCGCATCACCGGTCTGATAGGTCTGGTTGGCCGAGACGTGCCAGCCGCCGAGAACCTGGTTCGTAAAGCCGCCGCGGTTGAGGAAGGCCTTACCCTTGCCTACAGGCAGTTCGTACGTCCAGGTCAGTTTCAGCACTTGGGTATGGTCGAACGAGGCAACGGATTTCTCCAGCCCGCGGTTGTAAACATCCTGGGCGGAGCCGCCGTAGTACATGTTAGCGCTGTCGGTGTTGGTGAGGGTCTTTTGGAAGGCGTAGGACGCCAGGAAGCTGAGGCCCTTCGAGGTTCGGCGGGTGTACACGACCTGCGCGGCGTTATAGTTGGACTGCCCGAAGTGGGCGGCCCACTGGTAAACGCCGCCGCCGGCGTACTGCGGGTAAGGCAGCAGGGCTTGCGCCACCGAGCCGGTGAAGCCGGCGTAGGGCAGCGGGATATTCGGGTGCAGGCTGATGTCGTCCAGCAGCTCATCCCCCAGCGAGAGGTACTTGGGATTGAGCTGGTTCATGTTGGTCAAATTGCCGCGTTCAACCGCTTGCCGCGGATGCCCACGTAGTTGGCCATGATGGTGGTGCTGTCGTTCAGCACGGTACTGCACGCCCAGGCTGAAGTTCTGCGCGTAGGGCTGCGGCTCGAATTGGGCGAGATATAGGCGATAGACGAGCCGTTGTCGAGCGTCGGGTCGAGCACCGGCAGTTTGGCCGTATACGCAGGATAGCCGTTGTCCCAGTACAGGACCGGATTCAGCGTTTGGCGGGTCAGGTTCTTGCTGCCGGAATAGCCGTCGATGGTTGCCGGACCAAAGCCATTATAGATCGGCGGGCTGTAGTTGATTCCGTAGCCGCCGCGCAAAACCAGCTTGTTGCTGAGGGCATACGCAAATCCGACCCGAGGGCCGACTTCACCGTAAGTAGGTACTTTGGAACGCCTTTTGATGCAGATTAGCCAGGAAGACCAGAGCTCCCGGGTAGCCGGCGCGCCGGGATTGGGCGTGGTCGGTCCGAGATCGGAGCCCCAGCCGTGGTCTTCGTACATGGCGCCGACGACGTCCCAGCGCAGCCCGAGATTCAGCGTCAGGCGCCGGTTACCTTCCAATCGTCAGCCATATAGAATGCCGGCGTGTTTTCGCGGGTGTGGGGATTGGCCGCATCGATGGCCTCACTGGTGCTTATATGCGGCGCCCAGCATGAAGCTGGCGAAGCGAGTAGCCGGTCATTGGACAGGTTATTCGGGTCCGCAGTCTGATTCGGAGCGAAAGTGAAGGTTCCTGACGTGTTGCCCCGGTAGTCCTGAAAGTAGATAATACGCCCGGATTTCGGTGCCGAACTTGAGAGAGTGGCTGCCGTGGATCCAGGTCAGATCATCGGACACAATGTAGCTGCCGTTCGGCTCCACGCCGGCGTTGCTGCGGCCGAGCTGCGTGAGCGTGCCACCTTGCGCGGCCGAACCGGTGAAGGTGATGAGCGGGAAGGTGGTCTCGGCGACCCCCGTCAATCCGATCTTGGACGGCCAGTCGCCATTGAGCGTGAGGGAGCTGTTGCTGTCTTTGAAATTGTTGTAGCCGAGCGCCAGGTGATTGAGCAAGGACGCGCTGATCGAGTACAGGTAACCGAGGCGCAGCATGGTGCCGGTGATTTCCTGTGCCGCGAAAGCTCCGCTGGCGCTGCCGGGCACCGGCAGGTAACCATGGCCGGCGCCGTTATAGCGATAGCGATCGTTCACACTGGCATAGAATGACAGCTTCTGCTTATCCGTGAGATTCTCATCGAATTTGCCGGTGAAAGTGTTCAGGTTGAACAGGGGTTGGTTGGAGATGCCCGGCATATTATTGTAAAGCCCCGGCAGAATGGGGTTGGGAATGGGCGCCAGCTTGAGGATGTTCTCCGAAACCTTGCTGATATCCGAAGCGGGAATGACGTTTCCGGGGAAGGGTGTCCGGGAATTGCTGCCGTTGGCCAGTTGGGCAGTGCTGCGCGGGTCGAAGATCGCCTGCGGCAGCGCGGAAAAGTCTCCCGTTCTTAAAGTTCGGCTCGGGCAGACTGCGGAACCCTGACAACTGGCCGGTGCGCCGGCGGTCACCCTCGTAGCTGAAGAACCAGAAAGATTTGTTGCGCCCGTTGTACAACTTCGGCACCCATAGCGGACCACCCACGGCAGTGCCGAAACTGTTTTGCTTGTAGGGCGCCTTGGTGGCTCCATAGGCGTTGTTGGTGAAGCCGTTGGCGTTGAAGGCGTTGTTGATCACGTAGTCGTACGCGGTGCCATGCAGTTGGTTGGTGCCGGACTTAACGCTGTAGTTTTCGACCGCTGAGAGGCCGCCGCCGTAGGCCGCGTTTATGCCGCCGGTTTGCAGGCGGAACTCGCTGATGGCGTCCACGCTGGGCTCGAACTCGTCGCTATCGCCCGCGATATCCATGCGCCCCATGGAGATTCCCTCGAGATACACTTCCTGCGACTGGGTGGGGGAACCGTTGATGCTGCCCATGTACGCGCCACCGGTGGTGCCGGGCAGGGCGGAGTAGATGAAGGCCGAGATCTGCCGCTGGCCGTCGTCGTCGCTGTTGATCGGCCACTCGTGGTAATCCTCGACGGAAGCCGTGTAGCCCAGTTCCGAGCTGGATGACTCCAGCCGGGTGGCTTCGGCGCTCACGGTCACTGATTCGGACACGGCGCCTACCTCAAGCTTCAGGTTGGCGGTGACCACCGAGGCGGTCGCGACGTCGACCGGTTCCACCACGGCTTTCTTGAATCCTGCCAGAGTGGCGGATACCCGATAGCTGCCCGGCGGCAAATACGGGATGCGGTACACACCTGCCGTGGTGCTCACGCCCTTGAAAGTGGCATTGGTTGAGATTTGCGTAGCTATGACTTCTACGTTTGGAATCACAGCGCCCGCCGGGTCTGTGATCAGCCCTGTGATGGCGCCGCGGTCGCCTTGAGCGAAGCCCGGAGACGCCAGCGACAGAAGTACGATATATGCAGCTGTCAGCCACAAAAGTCTAGTGCGCATAACCTCCTCTTGGGCGAAGCTTCGAAGCAGGCCCCTCGATCAGAGTCGGGCACTTCACGGGGGAAGTAACGCGGCTGACCAATCCGAACTTCATCGGCTCGCAGGTACACAATTCCCATTGCGGAGACGGTAGCACGATGTGCCGGCGGAAGCAATGGCAAAGAAGGTCAACTTATAGGGTCATTATAAGTATGGGAATTTAACGAAATATTGGCCGGCCTCGCATTTCCGGATTCGGCCGTATCCCGAACTGCGCGAGGATGGTAACGGTGATATCGGCCAGGGTGGGATCCTGCAAGCGGATAGACTGGTTGGCGAGCAGAGAACCAGGGACGCGCTGCGGATCGACGCAGTGGTCGCCAATCCAGGGATCACGATTGTCCTCCAAAATGGCCTCCGGCGCCGCGCCCAATGCGGTCTGCCACGAACCGCGGAAACCGGCGGCATAGCCGATAATCAGGTCCGGCGCGAATGCAAGGGCGTTCCCTCGAAAGACCTGGCGAGGCTGGTAGACGGCATCGACCACCGGGGTTCCGTCGCGCGGATCGCGCAGGGCCAGCAGCCGTTCCGAAATCTGCTGCAACAACCCGGCGCGCTCTCTCTCGGCCACGATGCCGTTCTTCTCCCGCCCGCGCAGGTTCACATAGAGCCCGTTGAGGCCCATCGCGTACGCCCGGGTCTTCGACCAGTCTACGTGCGTGAAACCTTCACCGACGGTGGCGGACGGTTGATCGACACTCAGAAAGCCTTCCCTCCGGAGCCATGTATTGAGATGGAGCGCGCGGTCGAACCGCGTGAATCCATGGTCGGACATCACCAGAATGGTGGCCGACCCGGCGTGGGCCGTAACCCAACCTATGTCCCGATCCACCGCCTTGTAGCTCCTGAGGAGTTCCGCCTCGTGCTTGCTCCATAGCATGTGGGAATTCTGATCGACGGTGGAAAAATAGAAAAAGAACAGCCCGCCCTGAAACTCCCCAAAGGTGTGCCGCAACAAGGCGGACTGCTCCTCTTCTACCAGCCGGCTCTGTGCCAGATACTCCTGCAGATCGAAATAGCCCGACCGGTAGACCGCGGTGTCCTCGGCGATGCCCTGCGTGTAAAACGGTCCAATCGCCTCGGCGATCTGGCGGCTATAGGAATCCGGCGTGGAAAGGGGCAACTCGGGAGCGGACGGATCGAGGTTCACCGGTGAAACATATAACTGAAGAACCGGGTGAAACTGTTTTGCGTAAACCCGGAACATACCATGCGCCGACTTCAGCCCTGGAATCAGGGGAAATTCGGCACGGATCCAACCCGACCATTCGCGTTGGTTGAGCACAAATACATCGTCCCCGAGGCGGAACCGCGCCGCCTGCTGTCGCGGATCGACGTCCGCCACCATCTCGACGGAGGTCGCGGCACGGTCTTTACGCAGCGGGTTCGCCGGGCCGGTAATGGGCACCACGACCCGGCCGTCATGGCAGCGTACCTTCACGATCCGGCCGCCGGAAACCTCGTGCGTAAGCTCCAAAGGGTCATCGGTGTAAAACGCAAACGTACCGAAGGTGCCAAGGAGGTCGGGCGTGCCCATGCCGGCCAGCGTGCGCGCCTTGCTCTTCAGGGGCGGAAAGTTGTTGGGAATGCGAATAATGGTGGCGGGCACGCCCTGCTCGTCCAGCAGTTGCCAAAAAGCCGTTCCCTGGCGCAGCAGCCGTACACGTCCGGCCGAGAGCGGTATCAGGTAAGGTCCGACAGAAAGGGCGTGGGCCGATGGCTCCGTTTCGGCCATGGACGAGAAAGGCTGCATGGTGGCGGGATTGCGATGCACGAAATCGAAGACGCCGTGGCCGCCGGGGTCCATGCCCGTAATGAAGGTGGACCAGGCCACCGGGCTCTGGGGCGGAATCGTCGTACCCAGGCGGCGGAAGCCGCCCTGCCGACCGAGCGCCGCCAGGTGCGGCAATGCGTCCCAGTGGCGCTCCAGGAAGCCGGGGTCCATCCCGTCCACTCCCAAGACGATCAGACGTCGAGCGGGCGCCGATTTCCGGCTGCAGCCTGGCGTGAGACAGATCAGTCCAGCAATCGAGATGATCAGTGGGATCCGCCGCACCACAGAGAGAAGTGTAGCGCGCGGCATCCCGATCTTCCCCTTTCAGGCTCATCTTGTTCTTCCGAATCGAAAACGCGCTCGGCGAGTTCCGCGGCTACAAGGAAAAAATGGCGGCCGGAAACGAGCCGCTAATCCGCAACAGCGTGATGCAACTTCCCCAGGGTCCCGGTCTGGGTCTGGAGATTAGCGAGGATTGGCTCCGCCGGCATATGGCTAAAGACGAGACATGGTGGGGTTGATCCTGCGGTCGCTCGCGAAGAAGAGTACCCGATTCGAAGCGCCTCAGCTCCGACCGTATCGCTGCGGTCCCCAAATCCTCCGGCGAGCACGCCAGAGCACGAGGCATCACTCAAAGGGATTCTGGCGGGCGCCGGCTGGATTCGATACCATGTTTCTGTAATCGCGAGGTGTGGAATGCAGATAAGCCGACGCAGTTTTCTCGTCTCTGCCGCCCTGAGCGCCATTGCTACCGAGATCGACGCTCAAACCGGCATGCCCATGCGGATGCTCGGTCAGACTGGACAGAAAGTCTCCTTGCTGGCTTTCGGAGGCGGCAGCCGTTTCCTCGCCTACAAGGACCGCGAAAAAGGCCTGGCCGCGCTGGAACGGGCGCTGAAAGGCGGGATCAATTACGTAGATACTGCCGCGTCATACGGGGATGGACAGAGCGAACAATGGATCGGCGAGTTTCTGAAGACCCACCGGAAAGGACTTCTTCCTGGTGACCAAAATCGGTGGCGACCGCTCCTACGACGATGCCATGCGCATCATCGATCGCTCGTTGAAGAATCTGGGCGTGAGCCATGTCGATCTGATGCACATCCACGGCTTGGGCAACGAGAGCGACCTCGCCGCCATCGAGGCGCCCAACGGACAGCTCAAGGCAATGCAGCGGGCGAAAGAACAGAAGATGACGCGGTTTATCGGCGTCACATCCCATCAGAATCCGCAGGTCCTGCGGGCTGCCGCTGACGCGTCACGAGTTCGATTCCACGCAGATGGCGCTCAACATCGCCCGGATTGGCGCCGCTGCGCCGTCGGAAAAGCCCGGCGAGGGCATGACGGGTGCCTCAGGCTTTGAGGCTGTGGCAATGCCCGTCGCGGTAAGAAAGAGGATGGGATTGACGGCCATGAAGGTGTTTGCTCAGGAGAGACTCCTGGGGCAAGGCGCCGCCGGAAATCCTGCTGCGATACGCCATGTCCCTTCCCATCGCCGCGGCTACGGTCGGGATGCCTGAACTGGCGCACATTGACGCCAACCTGTCGGTGGCCAGGCGCTTTCAGCCACTCACGCCAAAGGAGATGGAATCGCTGCCCGCGGGCATCTCCTCGAAAATGCGGGCCGCAATCGACCGCTTTTTCGCCGACCACATCGACTGCTGAGTTCCCAGGTCATTTCCCGGGCTAAGCCGGTTTGCGATCCTGCTAAACAGCCGGCACCGGGCAGACTGCCGTTTGGCCGTTGTCGTGCTTCCTAAGGCAGTATAGAGGTGGCGTCATGTTTCCGACCCGTGCTGCCCTACGCGGGTGAGAGTAGTAGCGGCACACCCACAGCTCGAGCAGCTCGGCTGGCCGATTACGCATGCCCCTAGCGAAAGGAGGTCATGGACATGAACAACGCAGACAAATATGACGTCCTCGTGTTTGGCAGCGGGACTGGCGGCAAATTGGTTGGGTGGACGATGGCCAAAGAAGGAAACCGGACGGCGGTCGTCGAACGAAAATACATTGGAGGATCCTGCCAGAATATCGCGTGCCTGCCCGCCAAAAACGTCATTCATACAGCTAAGGTCGCCTCACTCGTGGGACGCCATCAGGAATTCGGGATAGAGATTGAAAAGTTCACGATCGACATGGCCGGAGTTTACGCGCGCAAGCGTAAGATGGTCGACGAGAGTGTGCAGGTCCACCTGGATCGGTATCACGCATCCGGGGACGAGTTAATTCTCGGCCAGGGGAGATTCGTTGGCCCGCGCACGGTCCAGGTCGCGCTGGGCGACGGCGGCGAACGCACTCTCTCGGCCGATCGGGTATTCGTGAACCTCGGAACCCATGCAACCGTACCTGACATACCTGGGCTTCGGGAAGCGAAGCCGATGACGCATGTCGAGGTGCTCGACTTGCAGCGTCTTCCCGAACACCTCATCGTTGTGGGAGGCGGCTACGTCGGGCTCGAACTGGCCCAGGCGATGCGCCGGCTGGGAAGCCGCGTAACGCTGATCGAGCGCGGCCCGCAGCTTGCGTCGCGCGAAGACGCTGATGTTGCACAGGCGATTTTGCAGCTGTTCCGGGACGAAGGAATCGATGTTCTGCTGCGAACGGAAGTTCTGAACGTCGAAGGTCGTTCGGGAGAGCGCGTAGCCCTGCAGCTCCGAAGCGGACGCGCCGCGAAGACGCTCGAAGGGACGGATATTCTCGCCGCGCTTGGGCGGACGCCCAACACAAGCGGAATCGGTCTCGAAGAAGCCGGGATTGAGGTCACGGGAAAAGGCCACATCCGGGTGAATGATCGCCTGGAGACCACGGCGCCCAATGTATGGGCGATCGGAGAATGCGCGGGCAGCCCGTACTTTACGCACGTGTCGGAGGACGACTTCAACATCATTCATGCAAATCTCAATGGCGGCCACCGCAGCACCCGCGACCGCCTGGTTCCTTACTGTATTTTCATTGATCCGCCGCTGGCGCGGGTTGGCATCACGGAGTCGGAGGCTCGGGGACAGAAGATCGCCCATCGCGTTGCATCCCTGCCAATGGATGCGATCTGGAGGTCACGGACTCTCTCTGAGAGGCGTGGGTTTATGAAGGCCATCGTCGATGCCCATAGCGATCGCATCCTCGGATTCTCCGCTTTCGGGCCTGAGGCGGGAGAGCTCATGGGCACTGTTCAGGCTGCCATGCTGGGAGGATTGCCCTATTCGATCTTGCGGGATGCTGTCTTCGCTCACCCCACCATGTCGGAGGGCCTGAAGTATCTGTTTGCAGGCGTGCCCCAACCAGCGCCGGACGATGTGGAAACGAAGCAAACGGTGGAGGTGTAGGGTAAGCCGGAGGAATATTATTTCAAAAAACGCCAAATCCAGAGAGGGCATCGGCTATGACGGCCTATCATCACGCAACTGTCCGGGGCCAAAAGCTCTTTTATCGGGAAGCAGGACCCGGGGACGCACCCGCCATCGTGCTTCTGCATGGCTTTCCCAGTTCTTCACATATGTTCCGCGACCTTATTCCCCGGCTAGCAGATTACTTCCATGTCATCGCTCCGGATTATCCGGGCTTCGGCTACAGTGACGCGCCGGCTGCGGACACATTCGAATACACGTTCGACAATCTCGCGGCCTACACGGAAACGTTGCTGTTCGGTACTCTCGGCCTGAAGAAATTCGCCATTTACGTACAGGACTACGGAGCCCCGGTCGGCTACCGGATCGCCTTGCGGCATCAGGACGCCATCGAGGGTATCGTCGTTCAGAACGGCAACGCTTACGCTGAGGGCATCGGCGGCGCGTTCGATCCCATGAAGCCATTCTGGGCCAACCGGAGCGCGGAGACCGAGAAGCCGGTGCGCAGTCTGCTCACGAAGGAGACGACCATTTTTCAATACACGCACGGCGTCAAAGACCCGGAAAGTATTAGTCCGGATTCGTATACCTTGGACCAGTTCTTTCTCGACCGTCCCGGTCATGACGCCATCCAGCTCGACCTTCTGCACAATTATCAATCGAACGTCGCGCTCTATGACGGCTGGCACGAATATTTCCGGTCGAAGCAGCCGCGGATGCTGATCGTCTGGGGGAAAAACGACCCATTCTTCACCGTCGATGGGGCCAAGGCCTATCAACGGGATATTCCGAATGCCCAGTTGCACCTCCTCGATACCGGTCACTTTGCCCTGGAAGATTCCTGCGATTTCATTGCCGCGCGCATCCGCGACTTCCTGCGTTAAGCCATCGGGGTCTTCGAGTTCTGATCGCCAACAAGGATGCGAACAATGGACTTGCCTGAGAAAAAGACCACCGTCATTGTGGTCCACGGGGCGTGGGCGGACGGTAGCAGCTGGAACAAAGTGATCCTTCCGCTGGAGGCGAAGGAGTTGCGGGTCATCGCCGCGCCGCTTCCCCTTACCTCCCTTAGCGATGATGCAGCCGCGCTGAAGCGCGTCATAGCGCGTACCGACGACCCTGTAATTCTCGCCGGACATGCCTACGCCGGGGCCGTCATCGCCGGCGCCGATGATCCACGCGTGAAAGCACTCGTGTACATCGCAGCACTTGCGCCGGACGAGGGTGAAACGGTTGCTCAGGTCTTCTACCGCGACCAACCGCATCCCCTGGCTCCCCGGTTGGCGCCCGACGGCGATGGCCTTATATGGATGCCGGAGGAGAGCTTCGCAAAGGCGTTTGCCCCTCGCGCCACACCGGATGAGATCGCTTTGTCAGCCGCAGTGCAGAGGCCGATTGCCTTGCAGTGCATTCAGGAGCTCGCACCGAAACCGTCCTGGAAATCGAGGCCGTCCTGGTTCCTCATCGCGGAAGAGGACCGCATGATCAACCCCAGGACACAACGATTCATGGCGGAGCGGATGGGCGCCACAACGTGGTCGGCCGCGGTCGATCACATGCCGCTCCTCACGGCTCCCGACAGAGTGGTGGACATCATCACGGCAGCTTTCCAATCCACGCACTAGAATCTACGCCGGCCTGGCGGTTAGACGAAAGGTAGGAAGCCGGCTTATCGTTCCCGATTTTTCCGGTGGCCGGGCGGAGACAATGCCCGCACAAGAGATCGAAAATCCGGCGGTGGTTCGCAATGTACGGAGACGCTGTCTCCCGAGCGCGGATGAGTGAACTGAAGACGCGTTGCATGAAGGGCGACGCGAGAGATTCGTCGCTCCGACGCCTCCGCCGGATGGTACTTCCGGTCGCCGATAACCGGGTGGCCGATTGCCGAGAACTGTACCCGGATCTGATTCTGCAATCCCGTCACCAGAGTAACGTGAACCAGCGACGCGGCTGAAAGAGGGCATTCGACAACATAGCGAAGTTCGGCGCGAGCGCCTCTGGGATCGCTCTCGGCGGTCAATTTTTGGAACATGCCTTCTCGTCGAAAGTAGTGAACGAGCGTCCCTTCTTTGGCGGCGACGTGTCCGCGAATGACCGCGAAGTACTGGCGCACGGGAGTATGCTCGAGAAACTGTCGAACCAGTGCCTCCCGGTCCTCCTCGGTTTTGGCAAAGAGAAGGACTCCGGACGTGAAACGGTCGATGCGATGTACGACAAACGCGCGCTGTCGCTTAAGCTCCAATTCTGCGCAAAGAAGGGACCAGGCGGACTGAACACGGGAGCCCTTCACCGGCACGGCGTGAAGGCCGGCGGGTTTGTCGAGGGCCAGGACGGCATCGTCCTCATAAAGCACTACCATCTCTTGTGAACACCCAGGCCCTCGTCCGCCCTGCCTTCCGGAACGGTCACTCTTGCCTGGAGTTCTTCTCATTCGAGGCTGGTACGATCTCGCCTTGCGGGACGGTTCGATCCCCCATAAATCCTATCAGGATTTCGGTGTGTGACGCGGGGCGGCGGTGACCCGGACGGGGAAATGGGCCTGCTTCAGCGGCGCCCGAGCCGCGTGAAATCATAAGGTTAGTGAACCGCCAAAGGGGTCTTTCAATGCGACTCCCGCCGGCTTCCGCCAAATTTTTTGTGCCTTCCCGCACCAAAACATCACTTGAAACCGTGCGTTATCCCCATCTTTTGGCGTACCCTAATGGTATAGAACGTTGGGTCGCACCGATTCTGACGGCACAAGTCCTCAGGTTCATGCCGGGAACGGCCGGTTCTGGGTTCCGGACGTTCCACACTTCGCGCCATAACAACCGTCGTTTTTGGGAGGTGCCCTTTGCCGGGCCCAGCCGTTAGCGACAATCTTCGTTTCTAGGGAGTATGCAATGCCGAACGGCGCAAAACTGAGTCCTTCTCGCGAGATGGAGGACGCCCTCATGTACCTGCCTCGCAAGGGCGTCACCGATTATCGCAAGGGCCAGATCATATTTGACGAACACCAGCCTTCCAAGGGCCTGCACCTTGTCGTACAGGGAAGAGTCAAGGTCACCATTCCACTCGATGACGGAACGCAGACCGTGGTTGACATCTTCACCACAGACGACTTTTTCGGCGAGAGCTCACTGCTCGGCGCCAACCAACATTCCGAGCGCGCCATGGCGCTCGATAACCTCACACTGATGTCCTGGACCAACTCCGAAATCGAGGAGCAGGTCGAGCGGCAGCCCCGCCTCGGCATCGCTTTGATGCAGATGCTGGTCAAGCGCGGCCTGGACTACGAAGAGCGGTTGCAAAGCTTCGCCCTCGACAAAACGCCGGAGCGCGTTGTCCGCTCCCTCCTGCGTTTTGCCGATCGGCTGGGCACCCGCACGGAGGACGGCTCCATCAAGATTCCGCCGCTCACCCACCAGGTGATCTCGGAATACGTCGGCACCTCGCGCGAGATCGTCACCTTTCAGATGAACCATCTCCGCCAGAAGGGCTTCCTGCGGTATTCCCGAAAGGGTATCCAGGTCTACGCCGACGCACTGCGCGAACACCTGCAGGCCCAGACCGGGCAAACCGTGAATTGGCCCAAGCCGGAAGAGCGAACCCTCACCGTCGGGGAACGCCCGTTCTAACTTTCGGCAGCAATTGTATGCTGCCCAAATTCGGCGTTCAAGTCGGCGTGCTCCTCATACTAGATTGAGTCGGGGAGCGCTCATGAAGCACCTCGCGATGAAGCACCTCGCGGTGTTGGGGGTAGTTGCGCCGTATTGCCGGCGCAGCAGATTCGGATTTCCGGGGTCGGTGGGGATGCGGATGACGGTTTGCCGCCCGCCTCCGACCAGCCGGAGAATCCGGTCGTCAGCTGCCGGTCCGGTGGTGGCGACGCTGCCGCCGGTCGAACTGCGGGCTGGCCCTGCGGCCTCGGGTCCCCGGGCTGGCGCCGGTTCTGCGGCTCTGCGGCCGGCGGTTCCTGGCTCCGCGCCGCGGTTCATGGCGTCCGTGCCGGCGGTTCCTGGCTCCGTGCCGGCGGTTCGGCCGCCGCTCTCCGCTCCGTCCGCGCCACCGCCGGCAGCCTCGCCTTCCATGCTTCACCCCTCGCCTAAATCTATTCTGCCCGCCGAATTCGAGCAGGATAGCGCTTTTTTCTGCCAGAAGCTGATCAGCGCCTGGACCGAACAGCGACGCCTACAATCTTCTGGGCTCCCCGCCGCGCCGCCGCCCCGCTTTCGACGCCGACCAGACCGCCAACGGCCAGATCCTCGCGTACTCCGACCCCACCGGCCGTTACCGCCTGATCGAGCTCGATTTCGCGCAAAATACCGGCCTGCTTCGTACCGTCTTCGTATATCCCCGGAAAATGCGATGGCAGGAATGCCGCCACCTCTGGGGCGCGCAAGTCCAATCCACGGAGGCGAACAAAGGGAGAATTTTCTACTCTTACGTCGACCGCCGCCTGGATGTACTCGTCGACGCAGCCGGCAACGTCATCAGCTTAGGACTTTACTAATCCCTCCTTCGTCGAGGAAACCCCCCGGGCACTCGCGCCGTTTAATAGGTAGAACGACACCGCCGTCTGCAAACGGCGTATAGTGTAGCTAGCAGGAGTTTCCGAAATGAGACGTCCATCTGTAGTGCCTCTGGCGGCTTTGGCCGTATTCGGCCTGGTGGCTTCGGGCGCCTTCGCCGGTGAGAACAAGGAAAACGATCCCGACGCCATCGGCAACCGCGATGTTGGCAACGGTGTCAACTTCTACTCCCTGGAGAAGGAGATCGCGCTCGGCAAGCAGTTGGCGCAGGAAGTGGAGCGGCAGGCCAAGGTCATCGACGATCCCGTGATCGCCGAATACGTCAACCGCGTCGGCCAGAATATCGTCCGGAACTCCGACGCCAAGGTGCCCTTCACCATCAAGGTGCTGGACACCGAGGAAGTGAACGCCTTCGCGCTGCCCGGCGGCTTCTTCTTCGTCAATTCCGGCCTGATTCTGAAGGCCGATTCCGAAGCCGAGCTGGCGGGCGTGATGGCGCACGAAATCGCGCACGTGGCCTGCCGCCACGGCACGCGGCAGGCCACCAGGGGCGAAATGGCGCAGATCGGCATGATCGTCGGCAGCATGGTGGTGCCGTGGGGCTGGACCGGTTATGCCGCCATGCAGGGCGCCGGGCTGGCGATTCCGCTGGGCTTTCTGCAATTCTCGCGCAGATGGAGCGGGAAGCCGATTTCTACGGCCTGCAGTACATGTATAAAGCCGGATACGACCCGACGGCCTTCGTCGACTTCTTCGAGAAGATCCAGGCGATGGAAAAGAAGAAGCCGGGCGCGCTTTCCAAGGTCTTCTCCACGCATCCCATGACCGAGGACCGCATCAAGGCCGCGCAGGCACGAGATTCAGAACGATTCTCGAACCCAAGCCGGAATACGTGGTCGAACACTTCGGAATTCAACAACGTTAAGGCCCGCCTCGCCATGCTGCACAACCGCCGCAAGGTGGATAACGAAGATCCCAACCGTCCGCGTTTGCGCCGCGCTCCGGGCGCCGGCGGCGGCAGCGGTACCGGTGATGCCAACGGCGGCAGCACCAGCACCGACGATTCCGACGATCGCCCCACGCTGAAGCGCCGCACCGACCAGTAGTCGAAACCCTCCGCGGCTCGGGAAACCGGGCCGCACCCCGCAAACAACCGTTGTAGAGGCCGGGCATGCCCCGGTCTTCTCCGTTCTAAGGGCCCTCTTTCCGGTCCGTTCCTACACCGCCGCCCGCCGCAAGCCCTGCCCCGCCAGGCACCGGTACGCCCGCCGCGCCACAATCACTTCCTCGTTGGTCGCCAGCGCCAGCACCGAAACTTCGGAATCCTCCGCGGAGACCACCCGGTCCCCGCTCTCCGTTTCATTCCGCGCCGCGTCCAGTTTCACGCCCAGGAACTCCAACCCGCTCACGCACGCCGACCGCAGCCGGGCCGAGTTCTCCCCGATTCCGCCCGTGAACGCCACCGCTTCCAGCCCGCCCATCGCCGCCGCATACGCGCCGATCGTCTTCTTCACCTGGTAAGCGAAAACGTCCAGCGCCAGGGCCGCCGCGCCGCTGCCGCCCGCCGCGGCGGCTTCGATGTCCCGCAAATCGCCGCCCTTCACTCCCGATAGCCCGGCCAGCCCCCCGCCGCCCGCCAGCCGGCGCCGCGTCTCCTCTGGGCTCCAGCCGTTCCGCTCCATCATGTACAGCACCGCGAATACGTCCAGGTCGCCGTGCCGGGTGGCATTCTCCAGCCCCGATTGCGGCGAAAAGCCCATCGTCGTATCCACCGACCGTCCCCGGTCAATGGCGCACATCGACGAGCTTCCGCCCAGGTGGCAGCTCACCAGTTTCGTCTCCCGCCCCAGCAGCCGCGCCACCCGCTCGCTGACGTACTGGTGGGAAGCGCCGTGAAATCCGTACTTGGCGACGCCCTGCTCCACCCAGTCGCCCGGCACGCCATAGCGGCGCGCATGCTCCGGCATGGTGGCGTGGAATTCCGGCTCGAACGCCGCCACAATCGGGGTCTCGGGCATGGCCTCCCGGAAGCACTCGATGGCCTCCAGGTAGATGGCGTTGTGCGCCGGCGCCGCCGGCAGGAACTGGCGCAGCGCGTCCACCACGCCCACGTCCACCACGAACGTCCCCCGATAGTTCGGGCCCCCGTGCACCGCCTTCAGCGCGATGGCGTCGATGTGGCGGCACGCCTCCCAGCCCCAATCTGCGGATGGCCTCGCGATAGCTGCTCACGCGCTCCAGCCGTCCTTTGCCCAGCAGGGTCTCGGACGGCATCTCCAGGATCTGGTACTTCAGCGAAGTCGACCCCAGGTTCGGTATCAGAAGGTTCACGGAAAATTAAGCGCCCGGCTTCAACGCACCAGCCCCAGCCGCCTTAGCGTCGCGCCCGGCTCCTCCCCATCGAATTGCGTCACCGGCGCTTTTTCGCGGCCGTTCACCACCGCCACGCCGAATGGATACTCGTATAGCCGAAAACCCGCTTCAGCGAATCGAAATCCGTCGACACGCCCGCCCGCAGGCCGCTCTCGCCCAGAAACTGCGGCGAAAACTGCGGCTGGTCCACCGGAATCGCCACCACCCGCGTCTGGCCCCAATTCATTGCCGACATCCGCCGCGCCGCGTCCATGCAGTGCATACACTGCGGATTGAAGAAGAACAGGAAGAACTGGCCGTGCCCCAGCGGGTAGGGCCGCCCGTCCACCGTAATCCGCTCCGGCGCTTTGGTGCCGCTCTGCCGCGCCGTTTCCGCGCCGTAGGACACCAGCGCGAACACCGCCACCGCGCCGAAAATCAGCGCCGCCGTGCGCAGCCCGCCGGCGCGCGGCGCCCATGCTCCGGCCAGCGCCGCCAGCACCAGCATGGCTCCGTCTCCGGCGAAGAAGCCCGGCCCCACCACGCGCTTCAGCCAGGGAAAGCAGCTGCAGTCCTGCCCGCGCAGCGCGTCGTAATTCACCGCGAAATAGGCCATGAAGACCACCAGCAGCGCCAGTGCGATCCAGGCTCCCCAGCGCCGCAGCCGCGGCACCAGCAACAGCACGCCGGCCATGGTTTCCGCTACTCCCAGCGCCAGCGTGCCCGGCACGCTCAGCGCCTCCGGCACCCGCGCCTGCGCCAGCCGCATGGCCCACGCATCCACGCCGGTGATCTTCCACAACCCCGAACTCAGGAACATCAGGCTTAGCAGCGCCGCGGCAACCCAGTTAGCCGCGCTCTTCCAGACGGCCGGCTCGCAGCGGATATCCGGATGAGCGTGTGCCATACTGTCGTTCATGGCCCTATTGTACCCGCTTCGGGACGCCGCTCCCCGCTCCCCGCGGCCCGCCGTGCCGGCTGTGGCCCCGCTCCCTCCCCGCGCGGAGCCGTCGGGGCGGCCCCAGTCGTGTTTTCCATGCTCCCCTTTGCTTTCCTTCTTCTGCTCGCCGCTCCGCGAGTGCAACTGGTGGACGATGTGTTCCACGTTCCCGCCGACGATTGGCGCTACGTCGATTTCAGCCTCAAGCAGCGCGCCGCGCTGGTCTCGGCTGAATGCGAAACCGCTTCCGCTTCCACCCCCGTGCGCATCGCCCTGCTGCGCCGGGAAGACCTCGAACGCCTTCGTGACGGCGCCCCCCACAGCGTCATCGACGTCACCCGGCCGGGGTCGCGCAACCGGCTGAACTACCTGCTGCGCGAACCCGGCGATTACGCCCTCGTCATCGACAACCAGGCCCGCGTCCCGGCCGCCGTCCATCTCGCCATCTGGCTGGATTTCGCCCCGCGCGCCGCCGCCCCGGCGCAAATCACCCCGCGGCGCCGCCTCGCCACCATCCTCATCAGCTTCGCCGCCTTCTTCGCCATCGCCGGCTTCGCCGGCCGTAAGCTCCTCCGTGCCTTTGGGATAGGCCACGATGCCACCCTACACCGTTCCGGCACTCCCCCCGATTCCGCCGGCGCCCTCTGACCTTCTCTTCCCCCTCTGCCTCCAATGTGGGGCGGACGATCGTTTTCCGTCGTCTGCCAACGGTTGGCAGACCACGAACAACGATGGTCTGCCCCACTGCCTCTGCCTCTTGCGTTTTAACTTACCCGCGGGTAAGATATAGTCGTTGCCCCCGCGTTCGGGCGCGGCAGCTACGTCCCCATGCCCAGAGACGCCCTCACCTCCTCGCCGCATAAGCAGGCATTCGCCAGCCGCCGCCGCGATCCCGAAACCAAGCGTGAAGCGGTCCTCAGACCGCCGCGCAGTTGTTCCTGGAAAAGAGCTACACTCGCACCTCCCTGAACGACGTTGCCGAGCGGCTCCACATCACCAAGCCCGCCCTCTACCACTATTTCCAGAACAAAGAAGAGCTTCTGGTGGAGATCTACCGGCTGGGCAGCCGGATGATCGAAGACATCCTGAATGAAATCGCCGCCCAATGCGGCACCGGCCTCGATAAGGTGGAAGCCTTCATCCGCTCCTACGCCAACGTGATGACGGTCAATTTCGGCCGCTGCGTCATGCGCCTGGACGAAGGGCGACCTCTCGCTCGCCGCCTTCGCGGAAGTTCGTGCCTACAAGCGCAGAATCGACCGCCGTTTGCGCGCTTTCATACAGGAAGGAATCGCGGACGGATCGATCCTGCCCTGCGATCCCAAGATCGCCGCCTTCACCATCGCCGGCGCTCTGAACTGGATCTGCATCTGGTACGAGCCGGAAGGGCCGCTGACTGCCGGAGCAGATCGCCGCCGAATTCGCCCGAACTCTGACCCAGGGGCTGGCGGCGCGGCGCCGCCGCAGTGGAAACCGCGCCCAACTGAAAAGGGAGATTCTGAAAATGACTGCCGAACCCGCTCCCGAAACCGCATTCCTTGTTGATCCGCAAAGCCGCCGTGCTGGGCGCCGGAACCATGGGCGCGCGCATCGCCGCGCACCTGGCCAACGCCGGCGTGGACGTCGTCCTTCTGGACCTGCCGTCCGCCGGCGCCGCGCCGAGCGCCATCGCCGCCGCAGGCGCTGGAAGGTCTGAAGAAAAGCAAGCCCGCGGCGTTCTTCGATCCCTCCGTGGCCGCCCACATCGCCCCCGGCAACTTCGATGACGACCTCGGCCGCGCCTGGCCGATTGCGATTGGGTCATCGAAGCCGTCACGGAAAACCTGGAGATCAAGCAGGCGCTGCTGGACCGTGTCGCGCCGCACGTCAAGTCCGGCGCCATCTCTAACCACCAATACCAGCGGCCTGCCCATCGCCGATGTCGGCGCCAAACTGCCGGAGGCGCTGCGCCGCCGCTGGTTCGGCACGCACTTTTTCAACCCGCCGCGCTACATGCGCCTGGTCGAAGTCATCGCCACGCCCGAAGCCGATCCCGACGCCGTCGGTGGCCGCTCGCCCATTTCGTCGATCAGCGTCTCGGCAAGGACGTGGTCTTCGCCCGCGACACGCCCAATTTCATCGCCAACCGCATCGGCGTCTTCATCATGCTGGAAGCCATTCGCCTGATGCAGAGCGAAGACCTCACCATCGAAGAAGTGGACGCTCTCACCGGACCCGCCATCGGCTGGCCGCGCACCGCCACCTTCCGCCTGTCCGACCTGGTCGGTCTCGACGTCATGGCGCACGTCGCCAAAAATTTCGCCCGCCTGCGCTCCGGCTCGCGGAAGCCGGAGATGAGCACGCCGCCGTTCATTCAAACCATGCTCGAACGCCGCTGGCTGGGCGACAAAACCGGTCAGGGCTTCTATAAGAAGGAGCGCGACGCCGCGGGCAAAGAGGTCCGCCTGGCGCTCGACTGGAAGACCCTCGAATACCACCCCGCCGCCAAGCCCAATCTGCCTTCGCTCGAAATGGCGAAGAACGCCGAGCGCCTCTCCGACCGCCTGCCGCAACTGCTTTCCGGCGACATAAAGAAGGATAAGGCCGCACGCTTCCACTGGCGCCTTCTGAGCGCGCTGTGGAACTACGCCGCCGAATGCCTGCCCGAAATCGCCGACAACGCCGCCAGCGTCGACCGCGCCATGCGCTCCGGCTTCAACTGGGAAATGGGCCCGTTCCAATTGTGGGATGCCGCCGGCGTTGCGCCAAACGGTCGGCGCGGATGGAGTCGCCTTCGCCGAACGTCCAGCGCCTGCTCGCCTCCGGCGCCGCTTCCTGGTACCGCAACCACGGCCGCGAATGCTTCGACCTCGCCACCGCCGCTTACAAGCCCGTCGTCGAGCCCGAAGGCGTCGCCCGCGTGGCCACGTTCCGCGCTCGCCAACGGCGTGGTCCGCGAAAATCCCGGCGCTTCGCTGGTCGATCTCGGCGATGGCGTTGCCTGCCTGGAATTGCATTCCAAGAAGAACGCAATCGGCGAAGACATCGTCCGCATGATCACCGAAACGCTGCGCGCCGACGGCGACGCCGTGCGCAACTTCGAAGCGTTCGTCATCGGCGGCGATGCCGACCAGTTCTCCGTGGGCGCCAACCTGATGCAGCTTCTGCTGGCCGTGCAGGAAGGCGAGTGGGACGAAGTCGACCTGATGGTGCGCGCCTTCCAGCGCATGACCTCCGCCATCAAGTTCTGCCCGCGGCCCGGTGGTCGCCGCGCCGTTCGGCTTCTGCCTGGGCGGCGGCGCCGAAATCGCGCTGGCGGCGGTGCGGCGCCAGGCGCATGCGGAGCTCTACACCGGGCCTCGTGGAGGCCGGAGTCGGGCTGCTGCCCGCCGGCGGCGGCTGCAAGGAAATGACGCTGCGATCCACCAGCGACCAGCATCTGCGCCGCCATTTTGAAACCGTCGCCATGGCCAAGGTCTCCACCTCCGCCGTCGAAGCCCGCCAGCTCGGCTTCCTGCGTCAGGGCGACCGCATCACCATGAACCGCGAGCGCCTCCTGCTCGATGCCAAGCACTTCGCGCGCTCCATCGCCGATGCCGGCTACGCCCCTCCCCTGCCCCGCACCGATATTCCCGCGCCCGGTGAAAACGCGCTTGCCACGCTCAAGCTCGGCGTCTACATGATGCGGCAGGGCGAATTCATCAGCGATCACGATGTGAAAGTGGCCGACCGCATCGCCTACGTCATGTGCGGCGGCGCCGTCACCCCGGGAACCCTCGTCAGCGAGCAATATCTGCTGGACCTGGAGCGCGAGGCCTTCCTCTCGCTGTGCGGCGAAAAGAAAACCCAGGAGCGCATCGCCTTCACGCTGAAGACCGGCAAGCCGCTGAGGAATTAAGTGCGAATCAAGAAGTCCATCCGTGCCGTTCGTAGGACAGCCCTTCCGGGCTGTCATGCCAGGCTTCCGCCCGGCATGCGGGCGCAAGCCCGCCGCGCGGCGCCCACGAAATGTAAGGAGAGCTTCATGAGAGACGCTGTCATTGTCAGTTCCGTCCGCACCGCCGTCGGCAAAGCCCCCAAGGGCACGCTGCGCGCCACCCGCCCCGACGATCTCGGCGCCGCCGCCATCCGCGGCGCGCTCGAGCGCGTGCCGAATCTCGACGCCGCCGAAATCGAAGACGTCATCGTGGGCTGCGCCATGCCCGAAGCCGAACAGGGCATGAACGTGGCGCGCATCTGCGCGCTGCGCGCCGGTCTGCCCATCGAATCCGCCGCCATGACCGTCAACCGTTTCTGCGCTTCCGGCCTGCAGGCCATCGCCCTGGCCGCCGAGCGCATCCGCGGCGGCGGCGCCGAGGTGGTGGTCGCGGGCGGCACCGAATCCATGTCCTTCGTGCCCATGGGCGGCAACAAATTCTCCGCCAACCCCACGCTGGTCGAGAGCTTCCCCGGCACCTACCTCTCCATGGGCCTCACCGCCGAGCGCCTGGCCCGCCACTACGGCATCACCCGCCAGGAAGCCGACCAGTTCGCGCTGGCGAGCCACCAGAAGGCGCTGGCCGCGCAGGCCGCCGGCAGGTTCGATTGCGAAATTGTTCCGGTCCCCGTCACCTTCACCGCGCCGGACGAAAAATCCAAGCCGCGCCGGACCACCCTCGAGTTCCGCGTGGATGAAGGGCCGCGCGCCGATACCTCGCTCGAAGCGCTGGCCAAGCTGAAACCGGCCTTCCACGCCGCCGGCACCGTAACCGCCGGCAATTCCTCGCAGACTTCGGACGGCGCCGCCGCATCCGTGGTCATGTCCGCCGAGCGCGCCGCCGCCCTCGGCCTCCAGCCGCTGGCCCGCTTCGTGGCCTTCGCCTATGCCGGGTGCCAGCCGGAAGAAATGGGCGTCGGCCCGGTCTACGCCATTCCCAAAGCGCTCAAACTCGCCGGCCTCACGCTCGACCAGATCGAGGTCATCGAGCTCAACGAAGCTTTCGCCGCGCAATCGCTCGCGGTCATCAAGCTCGCCGGCCTCGATCCGGCCAAAGTCAATGTCAACGGCGGCGCCATCGCGCTCGGCCATCCGCTCGGCTGCACCGGCGCCAAGCTCACCGCCACTGCTCCTCCAGGAAATGAAGCGCCGCCATGCCAGGTACGGCATGGTCACCATGTGTGTGGGCGGCGGCATGGGCGCCGCCGGCATTTTCGAAAATCTCAACTGAAACAGAGACACCAGTTGCGCAGCTTCGCGTCATCGACGGCCATCCCCTGTAGAGCAAGCTCTCAGCTTGCCATGCCGGCATTCCTGCCGGCATCCGCCGCCCAGGCACGGATGCCGTCCGCGGTACCGGCATGGCCGCCTGGCCACGCCCTTCACTTAGACTCCTGACTTTCCGAGGTATTTACATGGCTACCACCACCGCCCAATTCACCGTTAAGCCTGCCCGCGGCGGCAGCTTCCTCATCGAGGAGCGCCGCCCCGAGGACGTCTTCACGCCGGAGGATTTCACCGAAGAGCACCGGCAAATCGCCAAGACCGCCATCGAATTCACCGCCAACGAGGTCCTGCCCGCGGCGGACGGAAATCGAAGCCAAGAACTTCGCCGTCACCCGCGCCCTGCTGCGCAAGGCCGGCGATCTCGGCCTCATGGCCGTGGATGTTCCCGAAGCCTACGGCGGCCTCGGAATGGATAAGGTCACCTCCGCCGTCATCGCCGAATCCATCAGCCAGCTGGCCAGCTTCTCCGTCGCCTTCGCCGCCCACACCGGCATCGGCACGCTGCCCATCGTCTGGTACGGCACGCCCGCGCAGAAAGAGAAGTACCTGCCCAAGCTCGCCACCGGCGAATGGATCGGCGCCTACGCGCTCTCCGAATCCTCCTCCGCCAGCGACGCCATGAATTGCCGCACCCGCGCCGTTCTCTCCCCCGACGGCCGCCACTACATCCTGAACGGCGAGAAGATGTGGATCTCCAACGCCGGTTTCGCCGACCTCTTCACCGTCTTCGCCAAAATCGACGGCGAAAAATTCTCCGCCTTCCTCATCGAGCGCGGCACTCCCGGCTTCTCCGTCGGCCCGGAGGAGCACAAGCTCGGCATCCGCGGCTCCTCCACCTGCCCGCTCATCCTCGCCGATTGCCAGGTGCCCGTCGAAAATCTGCTGGGCGAGCCCGGCAAGGGCCACCACATCGCCTTCAACATCCTCAACATCGGCCGCTTCAAGCTCGGCGCGGCCTGCACCGGCGGCGCGCGCAACAGCCTGCAGCAACGCCATCCAATACGCCAAAGAGCGCAAGGCGTTCGGCAAATCCATCTGCGAGTTCGGCCTCATCCAGGAAAAGCTGGCCGAGTGCGCCGCCGGCGTCTTCGCCGGCGAATCCCTCACCTACCGCACCATCGGCATGATCGACGCCGCCCTCGCCGGCGTGGACGCCAATGCCGAAGGCGCTTCCCGCGACATCCAGAAGCGCATCGAGGAGTACGCCGTCGAATGCTCCATCGCCAAGGTCTGGGGCTCCGAGATGCTGGACATGGTGGTGGATCACGTGGTCCAGATCTTCGCCGGTTACGGCTACGTGGAAGAGTACCCCGCCGAGCGCGCCTATCGCGATTCGCGCATCAACCGCATCTTCGAAGGCACCAACGAGATCAACCGTCTCATCATCACCGGCTGGCTCATGAAGCGCGCCATGGCCGGCCAGTTGCCGCTCCTCCCCGCCATCAAGCGCATCATGGATGAGGTGATGTCCGGCCCCGTCGCCGACCAGCACGAAGGCCCCCGCCGCGCCCTCGCCGCCGCCAAGAAGCTCACCCTCTTCGCCGCCGGCGCCGCTTCGCAAAAATACATGCAGGCGCTGGTCGACCAGCAGGAAATCATGGCCGCCCTCGCCGATTGCATCGCCGAAGTTTACGCCATCGAGTCCTCCATCCTGCGCGCCGAGAAGCTGGGCTCGAATCGCCAGGCCAACGCCATCACCCAATACTACGCCGCCCGCGCCCTCGACAAGGTCGAGTTAGCCGCGCGCAAAGTCATAGCCGCCGTCGCCGAAGGCGACATGCTCCGCACCCAGATGGCGATTGTCCGCCGCATCGCCAAACACGATCCGCCCGACACCATCGCCCTCGGCCGCCAGATCGCCCGCCACGTCATCGACGCCGGCCGCTACGCGCTATAGAAGAACACCCTGTGGGGGCCGCATACATGCGGCCCGCAGCCCTGGGCCGGATCGGCAAGTAAACACTGCATCGCCACATTCGCCGGGACGGAGTATGATCAAGTGGCTCCTCGCACTGGAGGAGGATCGGGAGGTGCATCTTGTTCCGAGCGCTGAGTAAGATCTGGTGGCTGCTGGCTTTGTGCGGCATCGCGGATGCCTTGTGCGCGGCCCTGAACCTTGCCATGCTGAACCCGGACGGATCGCTGAGCTTGCGCCGATTCGCGTTGCCGAACGCGTCTTGGGACATGAGCATGCTCGCGCTCGTGGCAGGTGCCAGCGCGGTCGCCGCGGGCGTGTGGAACTCCGGGAGGAGCAACTCCTGGCTTCTCTCGCTGCACGGCCTCGCGCTCGGCTCGTTCGGGCTGATCGGCGTTTCTCCACTGGTCAGAGGCCCCCTCAGCTTTCGTCCGATTTCTCTGCTCTTCGTGCTGACGGCCGCCAGCGCCGGTTCACTTGCATTGGGAATCGCGCAAAGGCTGCGGAGCGGTGCTGCGGACCGATGGTTTTTGAGAGTGTCCGGAGCCGTTTACATGGGTTTTGCGTGCTCCTTCGTTGCCGTTGGATTCGGCTGGGACACGCTCCGGGCGCCGCACTCCTTTTGGATCTGGATGAGTTCGTACTTCGCCTTATGCGCCGTGTTCATGCTCTACCTGGCGTTGCGGGCGCGCCGCCAGGGCGTCTCACAATCGGGCCCGAGCGAACTGTTGCCGCCAATCCCAAGCCCAAGACACGCCCACTGACCGGGGCCTGCCGGCGCGCCGCGCAAGCCCGTTACTTCTGCCACGCAATCTCCGCCGCCTCCAGCGGCACGCGCGCGTCCGCCCGCACCGGAATCGCCCGAGCCGTATAATCGGCCGCCGCACGGTCCGCCGGTACGCGAACCGAATATTTGTACCCGCCCGCCGACGCCTCGCCCCGCTTCATCTCGCGCCGGAAACCCGGATCCGCGTACACCTCCACCCGCACCTCGTCCGGAGCCAAAGCGTCCAAATACAGCCAGGTCTCGATCTCGTATTCGCCGGCCAGACTCCGCGTCTCCACCGGCCCGAAGCTCACGCGCGGCCATGCCTCCGCCAACTTCTTCTGCCACGCCGCAATCTCCGCGCCCGCCTTGCCGCCCTCCGCCGCGCGCCGGCAATATTCCGCCGCCGCCGGCAAATAGTAGGACTCCGTATATTCCCGCACCGTGCGGTTGGCCGAAAACTGCGGCGCCAGACGCGCCATGCTGTCCCGCATCTTGCCTACCCACGCTCTCGAAATCCCACGCTCGTCGCGCGAATAAAACGCGGGCACGATTTCCTGTTCCAGGATTTTGTAAAGCTCCTCCGCTTCCGCCCGGTCCCACGCCGGGTCGCTGTCGTGCTCGCGCCCGTCGCCGATCGCCCATCCCACTTCCGGCGCATACGCTTCCGCCCACCACCCATCCAGCTCCGACAGGTTCAATCCGCCGTTTACCAGGATCTTCATTCCGCTCGTCCCGCTCGCCTCCCACGGCCGCCGCGGGGTATTAATCCACACGTCCACTCCCTGCACCAGTTGCTGCGCCATCAGCATGTCGTAATCGCTCAGGAACACCACCTGCCCCGCCGCCTCCGGCCGCTGGATGAACTGGATCCATTGCCGGATCAGTTCCTGCCCCGGCCGGTCCTGCGGGTGCGCCTTGCCGGCCACGATCAGTTGCACTGGCCGTTCCCGGTCCGTGAGGATGCGCAGTAGCCGCGCCGGATCCGTCAGCAGCAGGTTCGGCCGCTTGTACGTCGCAAAGCGCCGCGCGAACCCGATGGTCAGCACGCCGCAGTGGAACATCTGCTCCGCCGCCGCGATCTCTTCCGGCGGCGCTCCCTGCGCCGCCCGCTGCCGCGCCAGCTTTTTCCGCACGTACCCGATCAGCTCTTCGCAACTGCCGCTGCGCAGCGCCCATATCTGCTCGTCCGGCACCGCGCGCACGTCCCGGTCCAGCGTTTCCAGTTCGCCCAGCCACCGGTCGGCGGAGGTCGCGCCATTCCAGAACCGGCTCGCACTAGCCGATTCCCACGTCGCCGTGTGAATTCCGTTGGTGACGTGCCCCACCGGCACCTCGTGTTGCGGCCAGCGCGGAAACAGCGGCTGGAAAAGCCGCCGGCTCACCTCCCCGTGCAGCCGGCTGACGCCGTTCACCGCCCCGCAGCCGCGCATCGCCAGGAACGCCATGTTGAACGGCTCCCCTTCATCTCCACCGTTGCGCCGCCCCATCGCCAGCAGGTTTTCCATCGGCAGCTTGATCACGTTTTCGCAGTAGTGGCCCAGGTATTTCCGCAGCAGCTCCGCCGGGAAGCGGTCGAACCCCGCCTCCACCGCCGTGTGCGTGGTGAACACGTTGCCCGCGCGCGTGGCCGCCAGCGCCGCCTCGAACGGCACGTGGTGCCGCTCCATGAAGCTGCGCGCGCGTTCCAGCACCGCGAACGCCGCGTGCCCTTCGTTCAGATGGCAAACCTCCGGCTCCAGCCCCAATTTCACCAGCAGCCGCCATCCGCCGATTCCCAGCACCAGTTCCTGCCGGATGCGCGTATCCGGACCGCCGCCGTACAGCTCGCTGGTGATGCCGCGAAACAACGGCGGATTGGCCGGATCGTTGGTGTCCAGCAGATACAGCGTGATTCCCCCCACCCGCACCTGCCACGTCCGGACCCACAGCTTCAGCCCCGGCGTGTCCAGCGGCAGCCGCAGCCATTCGCCGTTGGCCTGGCGCACCGGCCGGATCGGCAGCTGCCCCGGCTCGTTGAACGGATACAGCGCCTCCTGCGCGCCGCCCGGTTCGATCTCCTGCCGGAAATATCCCTGCTGATACAGCAGCCCCACCCCCACCACCGGCACGCCCAGGTCGCTGGCCGCTTTCAGTTGATCTCCCGCCACGTTCCCCAGCCCACCCGAATAAATGGGCAGCGCTTCGCTGAGCATGTACTCCATGCTGAAATACGCCGCCTGCCGCAATTGCGCGTCCCCATGCGCGCTCTGGAACCAGCGCGGCCGCGCCGCCGTTTCCCGCTGCTCCGCCAGGAGTTCTTCCACCCGCTGCCGGAACGCCACGTCGGCCCACAATTCCCGCAGCCGCTCCTGTGAGACCGTCTGCAGGACAAGCCATGGATTCTGCGTCAGCTCCCAAAGGTCCGTGTCCAGGCGTCCCCACAATTCGTCCGCGCTATGGTTCCATGTCCACCTGAGGTTGAGCGCCAGTTCCCTCAGCGCATCCTCCTCGCTCTTTTCGCTCGGCAGTTGGGTATAAAGCGGATTGCTCATGTTAGTTTCAGGGTAACCCTTCTGCCCGCCGTAGAGGCGCCTTTCCAGGCGGCCATGCCGGCTTTCGAGCCGCATTCCCGGGGCCCGGCGGATGCCCGCATGGCCGGGGCGGAAAGCCGGCGCCATGGGGATGGTCTGCGCGGTATGATCGCTTCTTATGTCCCGTCTCTGGTCCCTCGTTCTCCTCCCCGTCCTGTCCTCCGCCGCCACCACCGCGATCTTCAGCCCCTTCCCTTCCGATGCCCTCACCGTCGCCGATTCCACCCAGAAAAACGGCATCCGCGTCAACCTGCCCCTGCCCGATTGCACCGCGCAGCCCACCTCCTGCCAGGAAACGCAGCTTCTCAATCAGCTCGATGGCTTCAGCGTCCGCGCGCGCGCCGCCGTACAGTTTTCCGCGCCGGTAGATTTCTCGACCATCCCCGCCGGCATCTTCTTCGTCGCGCTGGATGAGCTGACGCAGGAGGAACCCGGCATCCACACCTTCGGCCAGCAGATCCCGCTCGACCAGGTCGTCTTCGATCCCGCCACCAACACGGTTTACGGCAAACCCTACTCCGCCCTCGATCAGCATCGGCATTATGCGCTGATTGTGACCGACGCCGTGAAGGACACGGCCGGATCGCCGGTCGCCCCCGACCCCGCCTTCCAATCCTGCCTCCAATCCTCCACCGCCTACTGCACCGCTCTCGCCGCGGATCTGGCCAAAATTTCCGTCGCGCCCGCCCACGTCATCGCCGCCTCGCTCTTCACCACCATGAGCGCCACCTACTGGCTGGAGCAGGCGCGCTCCATCGTCGCGAACACGCCGCCCGCGCCCGCCCTCGCCACGCCGCAATCCGCGTTCCCCATCGCGACCCTCGCCTCCCTCACCCTTCACGAGCAGACCGGCGACAACCCCACGCAGTTCACGGATATCTCTCTCCCGCTCCCCGCAACCCTCCTCACCGGCATCGGCCGCCTGGTCATCGGCACCTATCAATCCCCGAATTTTCTGGAAGCCGGCGAGACCATCCCCGCCGGACCACCGTTAGCCCTGTACAACCCCGCTGACGGCGTAGCCCAGTCCAACACCATCTACTACAACGCCCTCATCCCCTCCACCACCAAGCCCGCCGCGGGCTATCCCGTCGTTATCTTCGGCCACGGCCTGGGCGACAGCCGCTTCGGCGGCCCCACCGCCGTCGCTTCCACCCTCGCGCAGGCCGGCTTCGCCGTCATCGCCATCAACGCCGTCGGCCACGGCTTCGGCCCGCTCGGCACCGTCACCTTCACCGACACTTCCCAAAACAGCGTCACCGTCCCCTCCGGCGGCCGCGGCGTCGATCTCAACAACGATGGCGCCATCGGCGCCGACGAAGGCTGCATTCTGGTCGCCCCCATCGCCTACGGCACGCGGGATTGCTTCCGCCAGACCGTGGTGGACCTGATGCAGCTCACCCACGCCATCCAGCTCGGCCTCGATCTCGATGGCGACGGCACGCCCGATCTCGACGCCTCCCACATCTATTACGGCGGCCAATCGCTCGGCGCCATGTACGGCACCATCTTCACCGCCGTCGAGCCCGCCGTCCGCGCCGCCGTCCTCAACGTGGGCGGCGCCAGCGCCGTCGACGTGGCCCGCTGGAGCCCGGCCTACCACCTGCTCGCCACCGAAATGCTCTACCTGCGCGTGCCTTCGCTGCTCAACCTGCACGGCTCCTATGACGAGGATTACGTGCTGCCCGGGCAGCCGCCCCACATCACCACTTTCCGCGGCGCCATGGCCATCCAAAACGTTTTCGAAAATCTGGAATGGCTGAGCATCGAAGGCGATCCCATGGCGTTCGCTCCGCACCTTTCCGTTTCGCCGCTCGCCACCGCCACCGCCCGCTCCGTTCTCTTTCAGTTCGCGCGCGCCGACCGCACCATGCCCAATCCCGCTTCGAGCGGCCTCATCCGCGCCGCCGGTGGCGCCGCCGGCGCCTGGATCTACCGCCATGACCTGACCCGCGCCGAGGACCCCACCCTGCCGCTCGACCCGCATCCCTACCTGGTTTTCTTCGTCAGCCTCAACGGCAATACCATCCAGCTCCCCGGATTCGACGCCCTCTCCATCAGCCTCGCCGCGCAGGCACAGATGGCCGGCTTCGTGGCCGCCGACGGCGCCGCCATTCCCGATGGCAACAAAACCCCGTTCGGGCTAGTGGTGCAGGGGTTTTTCGGCTTTCCCGTTTTCCAGGTCCCCACCTCGCTGCCCGAGGACTTCGGCTACGCTGGGAAGAATGAGCCAGGCGGCTTTCCGGTTCTACGCCGAACTAAATGATTTCCTTCCGCCGCCGCGCCGCTTCACGGAATTCCGCCACGATTTTCTCGACATTTCGACCGTAAAGGATTTCATCGAATCCTTCGGCGTTCCCCACACCGAAGTGGACCTGATTCTGGTGAATGGCGAACCGGTCGATTTCTCCTATCGCGTGCGCGATGGCGACCGCATCAGCGTCTACCCGGTTTTCGAAGCCTTCGACATCGCTCCCCTGGCGCGGCTGCGGCCGGAGCCGCTGCGCGAGCCGCGTTTCGTCCTCGACGTCCACCTCGGCCGCCTGGCCGCCTACCTGCGCATGCTCGGATTCGACGCGCTCTATCGCAACGACTATACCGATGAGCAACTGGCCGCTGTCTCCGGAGGCGCGGGAGAGGCCGATGTGGGGCAGGCGGTTTCGCCTGCCAACCGCTGCCGCATCCTGCTCACCCGTGATGCCGGCCTGCTCAAGCGCTCCGCCGTGACCCACGGCTATTACGTGCGCGAAACCAACGCCCGCCGCCAGTTGCGCGAGATCGTCGCCCGCTTCGACCTGGCCCGCCTGGTCCGCCCTTTCACCCGCTGCATGCGCTGCAACTCGCCGCTCGAAGACGCCGCCAGGGAAGAGGTCGCGCCTGAGCTGCCGCCGCGCACCGCCGCCCTCCACTATGAATTCCGCAGCTGCCCCGGCTGCCGCCGCATCTACTGGAAAGGCGCCCATTACCGTCGTATGCTCGACCTGCTCCCGTAGGGCGGCCGGGTTTTTGCCCGCCCGGACCTCGCTTCCTCCGGCGGCTCGCCCAACTCACAGGGACGATTCCAATCGATCACGGCAATGCCGGCCAGCGCTCCGATCGGAATCCAAAGGCAGACCGCGCCCCAGGCCGTCTCGCCGCCGCCCCCTGCAACCGCGCCCGTGAGATAGGCCGCCCAGACCACCAGGTGGGCGCCGGCATGCCGCGCCGGCTTCTGCCGGGGCGTGACCCGCAGCACCCGCACCACCCTCCGCCCGAAGCGCCCGCGCGTGCGGTCCCAAAACCAGAACAGGTACTTTGCGAAATGCTCGGAAAACTCAGCCAGGTTTCCGGTTTGAAACGTGGTCCAGACGCGAACGGCGCCGGCGTTCGTCACGGTGACCGTCTGCATGCCCATGGCGAAACAGGTGAGAAAGATGAGCAGCCAAAGCGGAGAATCCGGCGCGCCGCTATACCAGACATAAACAGCCAGCAGAACGTCTTCCAAAATTAGCACGGCCGCGAACGAGGAGCGGATGCCGCCGCGGCGCTCGATATGTTCGAGAGAGGAACTGAACAGCAGCCCCATCAGAAAACTTAAAATGGCCCAGCCATAGCGAGCGGCGTTGCGAACTCCCAAATGGGTCAGATCGTAACCCAAGTGGCTGGTGTTCCCCGTCATGTGCGAGGTGAACACGCCCGCCAGCCTGAAAAAACAGGCCACGTCCACGAACCCGGCGCACGCCGCCATCACGATGGCTATCCCCACCTGCGAACGTGGACCGGGGCGGGAGGCCATACCCTGGAAAGCGCAATCCGCTCGCCACTCGCCGCGATTGTACGCTTTCCGCCATTGCCCTCCGCTTGCGGACCGCATCGGGCGCAACCCGTGATATGCTCTTGGCCGTTCGGTGCCGTTCAACCGAACTCTACGAAAACGGAGGTGTTGCATGGGAATAGGACCCGCCCCCGCACCGGCGGTCGAAGCGCCCGATGAACTGCTGGCAAGACTGAAGTACGCCGTGTACACGGGGCCCAACCCGGGCGAGCCGGCGCTCTGCGATGTGCTCGCCTACTACGAGCGCATCCGCGCTTACGTGGCGCACGAGGACGACCTCACCAACGCGCGCCTCACGTGGTCGCTCACCACGCAGGGCTTCCTGTTCGCCACGTTTGGCTTCGTTTTGGGCAAGATGCTCGATTTCGTTTCGCAGCCGCCTAAGCCGGGCGCGCCGCCGCTCGGCCACCTGTTCGGATACCTGATCGCCTTTCAGGTGGTGGTGGCGTGTGTGGGCGTGGTCATCGGGGTCGGCTCCATGTGGGCGGTGCAGGCATCCTACAACGCGATTCAGGCTTTGCAGAAGATCGCGCATTTTCACGGGCCGCTCGCCATCCCCGAGGAGCCCCAGGGGAAGTCCCGGCAGATTCCCAGTCAATCGCTGCTCGTTCCCCACGTGATCGGCGGCGGCGCCGGCCGCTTTCTGACCTTCGGCGGCAATTACCAGTTGTGGCTGCCTCTGCTGATGGCCTTCGCCTGGATGGCAATTCTGGCCATCCTGTGGTTTTTGTGGACGAACCGGATTTGGGTCTTCGGCAAGGCCGTAATGGGCTGAGGCCGGCGGATCGAGACAACGTGTCTCGCGCGTGCTCCTAAATCCTTGATTCTACACAGGCGGAAGTTTCAAATCGAGACACTGTGTCTCATCGGGATGGTCGCGGTCCGCATTGTCTTCGTCACCGCGCCGCGGGCCCGCGCGAACCCGGATCTATACTAAATGCAGTGCTTTCGGTGATTTTCAGGCCGGCCGCGGGCCGGCTGTATCTCCGGCTCGGATCGCTCGCCCTTCTGCTGGCGGCGAGCGCATGGGGCCTCGATCCGCACAAAACTCTGACGCAGTATGCCCGCACTGCCTGGACGCAGGAGCACGGCCTCCCCCAGGACACCATTCGCGCCATCGCGCAGACAGCCGACGGCTATCTCTGGCTGGGGACCGACGAAGGCCTGGCGCGTTTCGACGGCTACGAATTTCACGTCTACAACAAGACCAACGGCGATCTTCCCGCCAATTCCATCATCGCGCTCAATGCCACCGCGGATGGCGCGCTCTGGATCGGCACGTCCAACGGCCTGACACGCTACGCCAACGGCCGGTTCCGCACCTTCACCACCAGGGACGGCCTGCCCGACGATGCCGTCGCCCAGCTTTGGGAGGACCACACCGGCACGCTCTGGATTGTCGCCGGCATTTATCTCAGCCGCTATGAGAACGGCCTTTTTACGACCTTCGCGCCGGGCAAGGATCTGCCGGTCACCACCGCGCGCCTCATCCGCGAAGACCGCACCCATACGCTCTGGGTGGCGGGCTTCACCGCCGTGGTGAAGCGGAGCGGCTCAAAATTCGTCCCGGTGATCGATGCCGCCACCCTCAACGGCAATATCATCGCCAGCATGCTGTTCGACCGCAACGACAATGCCTGGCTGGGGGGCAGCAAGGGAATTCTGGAGCGGCTGGCTTCCGGCGGCATCCGCCGCTACGACGAGCGGGACGGCCTGCCCGACCCGCTGGTGCGGGCTCTCTGGGAAGACCGCGACGGCAACATCTGGGCCGGGACCAACGCCGGCCTCGCGCGCTTCGACGGCAGGCGCTTCGTGGCCGCGGAGGCCGGCGACGAGCGCGAAGCCGACCCGGTGCGCTGCCTCTTCGAGGACCGCGAGGGCGATTTGTGGGTTGGCTCCAACAGCGGCCTGACCCGCTATCGCGACACGGTTTTCACCGTCTACGGGCAAACCGAAGGCATGCCCAGCGACGAGCCCAACACCATCTTCCAGGACCGCACCGGGCGCATCTGGGTGGGGTTTCACGACCGCGGCCTGATGCGGTTCGGGCCCGGATCACGGCGCGTCTTCACCACCCGCGACGGGCTGCCCAACAACGATATTTTCTCCATCCGCGAAACCGCCAACGGCGACCTGCTCATCGGCACCCGCAGCGGCCTGGCGCGCATGCACGGCGGGCATTTCACCACCTTCGTCCCACCCGATCCGCTGGCGCGCACCAACGTGTTCGACGCGCTCGAGGATGGCACGGGCCGCATCTGGCTGGCCACCGGCGGCGGATTGGCGGCGCTCACGGGCAAACGGACGCGCATCATCGTTCCGGCCGCGCCCGTGCTGAATGACGCCGTGGTGACGCTGTGCGCCACCCGCGACGGCGCCCTCTGGGCGGGCACCTACGGCAAAGGCCTGTGGCGGGTAAAGGGCGAGGAGACACGGCAGTTCACCAGCGCCAACGGCCTCTCCAGCGACCAGATCCGCTCCCTCTATGAAGGGCCGGACGGCACGTTGTGGGTCGGCACCTTCGGCGGCGGCCTGGATGCGTTTCGCGACGGAAAATTTCAGGCGTTCACGGAAAAGGACGGCCTGCTGAGCGACAACGTCACGCGCATTTCCGACGATTCCGAATCGCTGTGGCTGAGCACCACGCGCGGCATCTGCCGCATCGCCAAGCAGCAGTTGCGCGAATTTCGCCGCGCACAGGCGCGGCGCGACCTGGAGCCGGTGAATTACGACATGGAAGACGGGCTCCGCAGCGCGCAGTGCTCGCCCAGCCTACCCGATCGGCGGCGGCGGCAATCGCACCATCGACGGGCGGCTGTGGTTCACCACTACGCGCGGCCTGGCGGTGTTCACGCCGGCGGCGCATGCGCGACCGGCGCGGCCCGCCGCTGGCGCCGGCCGTGCACATTGTCGGAGATGACGGCCAACGGCCACCCCGTGGATTTGAGCCGCGCGGCGCGCCTCGATCCCTCGAGCGAGCGCATCCAGATTCCGCTACACCGCCATTCACCTGAGCGCGCCGGAGCGGGTGCAATACTCTTATCGGCTGGAGGGCATCGACGCCGATTGGGTGCGCGCCAATGCGCGCCGCGTCATCAACTACAATAGCCTCGCTCACGGCAAGTACCGGTTCCACGTGCGGGCGGAAATTCCGGGCGGCCTGGCGAGCGAGCAATCGTACGCCTTCGAAATGCTGCCGCGGTTCTACGAGACGGCCTGGTTCCGGCTGCTGGCCACCGTCCTGCTGCTGGCGATGGGATGGGGCGTCTACCAGCTGCGGCTGCGGCGGATGCGGGCCGGCTTCGCGCTGGTGCTCGAAGAGCGGGCGCGCATCGCGCGCGAGATTCACGACACGCTGGCGCAGGGGTTCGTCGGCATCTCCTCGCAACTGGACGCGGTGGCGATGTGCATGCCGGAGGAAAAATCGCCGGCCCGCAAGTATCTGGACGTGGCCCGGCGCATGGCGCGCCACAGCCTGACCGAGGCGCGGCGCGCGGTGATGGACCTGCGCTCGACCGCGCTCGATGATCAGGGCCTGGCGGCAGCGCTCGAAAACGGAACGCGCCAGTGGGCCGCCGGCTCGGGCGTCGAAATCGAGGTCGAGGTGGACGGCACTCCGCGCCGCATTCCCGAAGAGATGGAGCAGCACCTGCTGCGCATCGCGCAGGAGGCGGTCAGCAACGTCATGAAGCACGCCGGCGCCAACCGCATCTGGATCCGGCTGCACATGGAAACGCGCAAGCTGTACCTGCGCATCAAAGATAACGGGCGCGGTTTCGACCAGGAGCGGCGTGTTTACCACGCTGGGCGACCATTTCGGGTTGATCGGGATGCGCGAGCGCGCGGAACGGCTGGGCGGCGAACTGCGCCTGGCCAGCCATCCCGGAGAAGGAACGGAGGTTGAGGTGCGGGTTCCCCTGCCATGAGCGAACCGATCGGATTACTGGTGGCCGAAGATCACCTGGTGGCGCGCGTGGGCGTCACCACCATCGTCAACATGCAGCCCGATATGAAAGTGGTGGCGGAAGCCTCCAACGGGCAGCAGGCGGTGGAACTTTACCGCAAGCACCAGCCCGATGTGGCGCTGCTCGACCTGCGCATGCCGGTGATGAGCGGGGTGGAAGCGGCGGTGGCCATCCGCAAGGAGTTCCCGCAGGCGCGCATGATCGCGCTTACCACCTACGGCGGCGACGAGGATATCCGGCGCGCGCTGGCGGCGGGCGTGCACGCATACCTGACCAAGGACGTGCTGCACGATGAGCTGCTGAAGGCCATTCGCGCGGTGCGCGCCGGGCAGACGTATCTGCCGGCGGCGGTGGCGGCGGCGCTGGCGGCGCAGGTGCCGCGGCCGGACCTGAGCGCCCGCGAAGTGCAGGTGCTGGAGCAGATCGTCCACGGCCTGGCCAATAAGCAGATCGCGTATGCGCTGGGGATTGCCGAGCACACGGTGAAAAACCACGTCAAGAGCATCCTCAGCAAGCTGGGCGTGCAGGACCGGACGCAGGCGGCGACGGCTGCCATACAGCGCGGCATTATTCATCTGTAGTTGATGCGCCGGCAGTGGGGCTATCCTGCGCGCCGGTTTCGAACCTGCCCCAGCGGGAGTGGGCCGGGTATGCCAAGGCCATGGCCGGCCCGCCCACCGCCTACGGCAGCGGCTTTTCGCGGTGCAGAAGGTGCAGGATGTTGCCGTCGCAATCGGCGAAAAACACAATGGAGTTGCCGCCGCTCGTCTGCGGCTCCGTCAGGAACGGCACGCCCAGGCCTTTCAGGCGTGCGCATTCGCCGGCGAAATCCTCTACCAGCAGCGCCATGTGGCGGATGCCGGGTTCGCGCTGGTCGGGCACTCCGGCCAGGCTGCCCTTGGATTCGATGATCTCGATCATCGAACCGTCCGGCGCTTTCACAAAACGCGTGCGGCTGTTTTTGGAGCGGTAGTTAATGATGAAACCCAGGTAGTCGGCGTACCAGCTGGCCAGCCTCTCCGGATCGGCGGAGGCGATGGCGGTGTGTTCGATTCCTCGCACCATACGGTCCGATTGTAACCCAGCGCGGGCAAAACCCGGCTTCGGGAGTATGCTGGCAAAAGAGGCCAAACGCATGCGGCAGAGATTGGCCCAGGCCGGGGTGGCCATAGCGGTCTGGGTCGGCGGCACGTTTTTGGGCGCGGGCAGGCTCGGCTGGACGCGCGGATGGGCCGCCGTTGCCCTGTACTTCGCAGGCATCGCTGCCATCGCGGTGGCGGAGAAGCGCTACAATCCCGGGCTGTTCGCCGCGCGCGCCCGGTTCCGGCGCCAGGACACCAGGTGGTTCGACAAAGTCTTCTTCCCGTTGATGCTACCGCTCACGCTTCTGGAGCCGGCGGTGGCAGGAGCGGACGCGGGCTGCGCGGGTTGCACCGCCCTGCCCTTCGCGCTGTTCTATCCGGGCGCGGTTCTGGTGGCGCTGGCGTCGGCCATGTTCGCCTGGGTGGTAGCGGTGAATCCATTCGCCGAAACCACCGTACGCATTCAAACCGATCGCGGGCACAAGGTGATTACGAGCGGACCGTATCGCTTCGTGCGGCATCCCATGTACGTGGGCGCGCTCCTGCTGTATATCGGGCTGCCCATGGTCTGGGGCTCGCGTTGGGTCGCCGCCATGTCGGCCGCCGTGCTGGCCCTGTTCATCTGGCGCACGGCGATGGAAGATGGGACGCTGCGCCGGGAGCTGGCCGGCTACCAGGAATATGCCGCGCAAACGCGCTTCCGGCTGCTGCCGGGAATCTGGTGAGGGGGAAATCATGGAGTGTACGCATATCGATCTGATCCGCAACGTGGAGCCGCGCACCCACGGCTGCGAGGAGTGCCTGAAAACCGGCGATACCTGGGTGCACCTGCGCATGTGCCTGGTCTGCGGCCACGTCGGCTGCTGCGATTCGTCCAAAAACAAGCACGCCACCAAGCATTTTCATCGCACCCAGCATCCCGTGATGAGGTCGCAGGAACCGGGGGAGAACTGGGGCTGGTGCTACGTGGACGAGGTGGAGCTTGCGCTCGACTGAATGGCCGCCGCTCCCCTTCCGCGAATGGGAGCAGACCTGCGACACCGTCCACATGTGGACGCAGATCGTGGGCAAAACCCGAATGGAGCTGTCGCCGCGCGAGAACCACTGGTGGAATGTCGCGCTTTATGTCACGCCGCGCGGGCTCACCACTTCCGCCATTCCCTGCCCCCATGGCAGCTTCGACGCCGAGTTCGATTTTCTCGCCCACCGCCTGCTCCTGCGCCACAGCGGCGGCGAGGAGCGCCACATCGGCCTGTTCCCGCGCGCGGTGGCGGATTTCTATGCCGAGTACATGGCAGCGCTCCACTCGATGGGCGTCGAGGTCCGTTTCGATCTCACCCCCGCGGAATTTGACGACCCGACACCGTACGACCAGGACCGCCATCATGCCGCCTATGACCGCGACGCCGTCGAGCGCTTCCGCCAGGTCCTGGGAGATGCGGACCGCGTGCTCAAGAAATTCCGCGCGCGTTTCATCGGCAAGTCGAGCCCGGTGCATTTCTTCTGGGGATCGTTCGACCTGGCGGTCACCCGGTTTTCCGGCCGCCGCGCGCCGGTGGCGCCCGATGCCGACCCGGTCACGCGCGAGGCTTATTCCCATGAGGTGATCAGCTGCGGCTTCTGGCCCGGCGACCGCCGCTTTCCCCAGCCCGCTTTCTACGCCTACGCCAGCCCCGCCCCCGCCGGCCTGGAAACCGAAGCGGTGCGGCCGGGCTACTGGGACACCCGAATGCGCGAGTTTCTGCTGCCCTATGACGACGTTCGCACCGCCAGTTCGCCCCGGGATGCCGTTCTCGATTTCTGTCAGAGCACGTACGAGGCGGCCGCCCGGCTGGCGCAATGGGACCGTCACGCACTGGAACGGGAATAGCGAAAAATCACCCGGTCTGCGCTACAATTGGGACCAGGGCGCAAGCCTCTCCCGTTTGTGCAGCCCGCCGATCCCCAAATCGAGCATCCTCCTTCCAGCAGCCCCCGCTGCGCGAAGCCCCGAATTTTGCCGTCACCAAAATTGCGGTTTTTCAGTACGCCGCGGTGGCCATTTTCATATTTCTGATTTCGGGCTTCTGGGGCCTGCAAGTCCAGAATAATCAGCTCTACGACTCGCGGGCGCAGGCCAATAGCATCAAGTCGATTCCGATTCTGGCGCCGCGCGGCCGCATTCTGGACCGCGACGGCCGCGTGATCGTGGACAGCCACTCCTCCTTTTCCCTGATTCTGGCGCGCGAAACCTTGAAGGAGGAGCACCTCTCCGCCATCGCGCAGGGGCTCGACCTGGATTTCAACGACCTGCGGACGCAGGTGGCCCGCTTCCGTTCCCAGCCCAAGTACGTTCCCATCGTGGTGAAAGAAGAGCTTACGCCGGCCGACCTGGCTTTCGTGGAATCGCACCGCGATTTCTTCCCTGAGATGGTCCTGATCCAGGCGCAGCGGCGGCTGTATCCGCAGAACGGAATGCTGGCCCACGTCATCGGCTATACCGGCCAGATCAGCGAAGAGGAGCTGGACGATCCGGAGTTCGCCAAGTACAGCCCCGGGCAGATCATCGGCAAATTCGGCATCGAGCGCGAATACAACGACTGGATGACCGGCGTGGACGGCGATCGGCAGGTGGTGGTGGATAACCGCGGCCAAGTGAAGCAGGTGCTCGCCACCAAGCCCTATGTGCCGGGCAAGGATTTGAAGCTGACCATCGATCTGGATCTCCAGGTGGTGGCGGAGCTGGGCATGGACGCGCCGCAAACGGAAGTGCACGTGGAGCACACCAACGGCGCGGTGGTGGCGCTCGATCCGCGCACCGGCGAGGTGCTGGCCACGGTCAGCCGGCCGACCTTCGACCCCAATAAATTCGCCGTCCGCATCAAGAGCCGCGATTGGAAGGAAATTGCCGACAATCCCGAACATCCGCTGATGAACAAGGTCATCCAGGCGCAACAGCCGCCGGGCTCGACCTTCAAGCCCTTCGTGGCGCTGGCCGGCCTGGAAAGCGGCTCCATCGACGATCAGTTTTCGGTGGATTGCCGCGGCGGCGTGGCCCTGTATGGCCGATACCAGAAGTGCTGGGTGTTCCCCAGGGGGCATGGCCGGATCTCCCTGCACCGCGGCATCGTGGATTCCTGCGACGTTTATTTCTACACCATCGGCGCCAAGATGGGGATCGACAACCTTTCGTTCTATGGCGACCTGGTGGGCTTCGGCCATCCTACCGGAATCGACCTGCCCAACGAAAAAGAGGGCGTCATGCCTTCGCCGCAGTGGAAGCTGCGCAATTACCGCCAGAAATGGTATGCCGGTGAAACGCCTTCGGTGGCCATCGGGCAGGGGGCCGTCACGGTGACACCGCTGCAATTGGCGCGCGCGCTGGGCGGGCTGGCCATGGGTGGGGTATGGCACCGTCCGCGCCTGGTAACCTCCGAGGCCGGACAAAGTGGTGGAGTGGAAACTCAATCCCGACAACGTCAAATCTGTGGTGGACGGCATGTTCGGCGTGGTCAACGAGGGCGGCGGCACGGGCGTCCGCGCCAAGCTTCCGGACGTTGCGGTGTGCGGCAAGACGGGAACCGCCCAGCTCACCTCCGAGGATTACGCCAGGGCTACCGGCCATGACGCGGACAACGCCTGGTTCGAAGCCTTCGCGCCCTGCACCAATCCGGAAATTGTGGTGGTGGCGCTGTTCGAGCGCTTCCCCGGCCACGGGCAGTATGCCGCGCCCATCGTGCGCGACATCATGAAGGCGTATTTCGACAAGAAAGTTCGCATGGCGGCGCTCGAGCGGCAAAAGCAACAGGTGGAGACGCACACGGCGGCGCTCGGGGCGCTCGGTTTGCCGGAAGCCGGGCGGCGGGTGTCGCAACTGGGAGGCCTGGGCGCCGAGCCCGCACCGGCCGCCGATCCCCCTCCCGTGCAGCGCTGATCGGGGCGGAAACACATATCAGGCACGCCCCAGCCGGGGCGCCCCGCTAAGCCGTACGGTACAATGATGGTTGAGCGCTTGACCACGCTCTGTTGTGATCTTCCCGCCGGCCGATCCACATCTCGACCAACCCAGTACCACACCCCGGCCGCTGCATGAGGACATTAACTTCGCGGCGGGCAAGATCGCGATTTTTCAATACGTTGCGGTCGCCATTTTCATTTTTCTGATCACCGGCTTTTGGAGCCTCGAAATTCAGGACAACCGGTTCTACGACGAGCGGGCGCTGGCCAACAGCATCAAATCCATCCCCATTCTGGCGCCGCGCGGCCGCATTCTGGACCGCGACGGCCGCGTGATTGTGGATAACCATTCGTCTTTCAGCCTGATGCTGGCGCGGGAGACCCTGAAGGAAGAGCACCTGGCGGCCATCGCGCAAGGGCTGGACCTGGATTACAACGACCTGATGACGCAGGTGGGGCGCTTCCGCTTTCAGCCCAAGTATGTCCCCATCGTGGTGAAGGAGGAACTGACGCCGGCGGACCTGGCTTTCGTGGAGTCGCACCGCGATTTCTTCCCCGAGATGGAGCTCATCCAGGCGCAGCGGCGGCTCTACCCGCAGAACGGCATGCTGGCGCACGTCATCGGTTATACCGGGGAGATCAGCGAGGACGAACTGGACCAGCCGGAGTTCACCAAGTACAATCCCGGCCAGATCATCGGCAAATTCGGCATCGAGCGCGAGTACAACGACTGGCTGACGGGCGTGGACGGCGAGCGCCAGGAGGTGGTGGACAACCGCGGGCAGGTGAAACAGGTGCTGGGCACCAAACCCTCCGTGCCGGGCAAGGATTTGAAGCTGACCATCGACCTGGATCTGCAGGCGGTGGCGGAACTGGCGATGGACGGGCCATTTCACGAGGAAGGGATCAATTACGACCACAAGAACGGCGCCGTGGTGGCGCTCGATCCGCGCACCGGCGAAGTGCTGGCCATGGTCAGCCGGCCCGACCTTCGATCCCAACAAGTTCGCCGTGCGCATCAAGAGCAAGGATTGGAAGGAAATCGCCGACGATCCCGACCACCCCATGTTGAACAAGGCCATTCAGGCGGTGCAGGCGCCGGGCTCCACGTTCAAGCCGTTCACCGCGCTGGCGGCGCTGGAATCGGGCGCCATCGACGACAAGACCACCGTCACTGCCCCGGCGGCGTGGCGCTCTACGGCCGCTTCCAGAAATGCTGGAATACGAGGGGCCACGGGACGCTTTCGCTGCACAACGGCATCGTGCATTCCTGCGACGTGTATTTCTACACCGTGGGCGCGCGGGCGGGGATCGAGAATCTGGCGTTCTACGGCGACCTGGTGGGCTTCGGGCACCCGACGGGAATCGACCTGCCGGACGAGAAAGAGGGCATCATGCCCTCGCCCGAATGGAAGCTGCGCAATTACCGGGAGAAGTGGTGGGCCGGCGAAACGCCTTCGGTGGCCATCGGGCAGGGGGCGCTGACGGTAACGCCGCTGCAACTGGCGCGGGCGATCGGCGGCCTGGCCATCGGCGGCATGTGGCACCGCCCGCACCTGACCGATCAGCCGGGCCTGGAGAAGCCGGACCAGCCCGTGCACTGGGCGCTCAACCCGCAGAACGTGAAGGACATCATCGACGGCATGTACGGCGTGGTGAACGAGGGCGGGCACGGGCATCCGCGCCAGGCTGCCGGACATCGAAGTGTGCGGCAAGACCGGCACGGCGCAGCTGGCCTCCAACGACTTCCTGAAGGAACCGCCGCCGGCCACGCAAGAACATGAAGGACAACGCCTGGTTCGTAGGCTTTGCGCCCCGCGGCGCCCCGGAAATCGTGGTGGTGGCGCTGTTCGAGCACGGCGAGCACGGCCAGTTCGCCGCGCCCATCGTGCGCGACGTCATCAAGGCCTATTTCGACAAGAAGACGCGGCTGGCGGCGCTGCGAACAGCAGAAGCACGCGTTCGAGCACCGGGCGGCCTTCCTGGACGGCCTAGGAATTCGGCCGCTGGCGTTCCGGCGGCACCGGCCGCCAGTCCTGCGCCTAGAATCGTGGAAGCTGCCTACTTTCAGGCGACGCACCGCGCACCGGCAGCCCCGAAAGAGCGGTCAGCCCCCCGGCCCCCGGCCCCTGGCCCCTGACCCCAATAATCATGGCCCGCCATCTCTCCCTCCGCGACCTCGACATCCCGCTGCTGATCATCGTGCTTGATCATCTGCGCCGTCGGCGTTCTGCAGATTTACAGCGCCACCCTGGACACCAGTTCCACAGCGCCTGGTGGAAGCAGATCGTCTTTGTCTTCTGCGGCCTGGTGCTGATGTGGCTGATCCTGGGCGTGGATTACCACTCCATGCTGCATTACGTAACCATCCTGTACATCACCAGCGTGGTGGCGTTGCTGGGGACGTGCGCTGATCGGCAACGCGGCGTTGGGCTCGCAGCGCTGGATTCCGCTGCCGGGCGGCGTTCATTTGCAGGTATCGGAATTCGTCAAGCTGGTGATAATATTGTTAGTAGCCCGATATCTGACCGATCTGAAGACGGACGAGTTGGAGATTCGGGAGATGGCGAAGTTGGCCGGCCTGGTAGCGGTTCCCGCGGGTCTGGTTCTGATGCAGCCGGATCTGGGTACGTCGCTTACCTATATCGCGATTCTGGTTACGGGTGCATTCCTGGCGGGGTTGCGATGGAAGTATGTGGCCGTCATCGCGGTCGTCGCGGTGCTGGTGCTTCCGGTCGGGTTCCATTTCCTGAAGGATTATCAGAAGGCGCGGCTGGTGAGTTTTCTGGACCCGGACCGGGACCCGCAGGGGACTGGATATCAGTTGATCCAGTCGCAGATCGCGGTGGGAACGGCGGGATGTTCGGCAAGGGGGTCACCAAGGGGACGCAGACGCAGCTTCGCTTCCTGCCGGTGCCGCACAAGGATTTCATCTTCTCGGCCTTTGCCGAGGAGCACGGGTTTGTGGGCGTAGTAGTAGTGTTGGCGTTGTATTTTGTGATGATCATGCGCATAGTCCAGAATGCGCAGACGGCGCCCGATCGGGCCGGCATGTACATCTGCATGGGGGTGGCGGGCCTGTTGCTGTTCCACATGCTGGTGAATGTGGGGATGGTGGTGGGACGATGCCGGTAACCGGCATCCCGCTGCCCTTCATGAGCGCCGGCGGTTCCAGTGTCTGGTCGAGTTTTTTGGCTTTGGGGCTGGTGAATAACGTCCGCCTCAGAAGATTTGTGAATTAGCCCGGTCCAGGTGGCCGGACGGAAGATTGAATTGAATTTTTCGGGAGCCTGTTAGAGATCCGCTATCGGCGGAGCGAGTCGGTTCCCGGCCGCGATGGTGTTGAGGTTACCCTGCCGGCGGTGCGGATCGACCGTGGCCGCGGTTTCGGGAGCAGGATGCTGTGCTACGGGTGCATGGCAGTCCTGCTAAGCGTCCACCTCCGGCCAGCGTGAGTTCGCAGTTTGTCGCGCCGCTTCTCCCGCCGTCCGTCCGGGACGAGCCGGGTCGCGGTCCACGCAGGGCGCCTGCCTCGGTTGTCCTCTCTCCACGCTCCTTTGGGAGGTGTGCATGTCAAAGGAGTTAGTGATCTCGGCGAATCGCCACGAAACGCGTGTGGCGATTCTCGAAGACGATCAGGTAGTCGAAGTTTACCACCAGCGGGAGAACGAATACTCGCTGGCCGGCAGCATCCACAAAGGCAGCGTGACGCGCGTGCTGCCGGGAATGCAATCGGCATTCGTGGATATCGGCCTGGATCGCGACGCATTCCTGTACGTCTCGGATTTCTTCGAAGACAACGAGGAATACGACAAGATCGTGACCAGCGTCGAGGAGAAAGTCCTCAAGCTGGACCGAGCACCCGCGGGCGCGGCCATCCGGCCGCGGCGCCGGCGGTTGCCGAAGCGGCGCCCGCCGGCCGAAACCGCTCGCCGTGGCCGAAGCGGCACCGGTTGAGGAAGCACTGACGCGGCCGCCATCGGCCCGTAGCGCCGCCCCTGGCCGCCGAACCGCCGGTGCAGCCGGGAGGCCGCCGCGACGACGACCGCCGCCGTGACGACGACCGCCGCGGACGCCGCGGACGCGCCGCCGGGGCGGCCGAGGACCGCCGCGGCTTGCCGGAATCGAAATTCTACTCGCCGGGCGGGCACGCGCCCGAGCCGGAACGCCTGGCGGAAGCCTGCCGGAGCCGGCTCCGCGGCTGCGCTGACGGTCACGGCTGCCCAAGCCGAGGATTTTCTGGTTCTGCCCGGCGAATCGCTGGCCAAGTATCGCGGCGCGGAAGCGGAGAATTCCGAAGCCGGACGCCGCCGGGGCGGAAACCGGTACTGAGACGAATGCGGATTGGCGCGCCGACGCCCTGGAACAGGAGACCGTGAGCGAGATCGCCGCCGAACCCGCCGCGGAGCCGCAGCCGGAGTTGGCCGAGGTGGCCGATCGAGCTGGTGGAAGAAATGGCCGGTGAACCGGCGCCGCCGGTCGCGGAGGAGACGGTAGCGGCGCAGGAGCCCGCGCCGGCCGCCGAAGCGGAAGTGGAGACCGCCGAAGACGCTAGAGCCAGAGCCCGACGATGCGGCCGAAGCCGGAAGAACCGGCCGGCGACGGCCGGCCGTCCGCGGCGGAGGAAACCTGGAGGACTCGGCGCGAGTCCGCCGAAGCCGGAGAACGCCGCCGGCGGCGGAATCGGCCGAAGGCGGCTCCGGAAATGGTCGAGGAGGAAGGCCCCGAGCCGGCCCGCATTCCCACCAGCCTCACCGCTACTTTGCGCGAGCAGGGCAGGGGCCGCGCTATCTTCAGCACCGCGTCTCCCGCCGCATGCGCCGCCGCGGCGGCCGGGAAGGCCGCGAAGGAGGCCGCGAAGGAGGCGGCCGCGAGGGCCGCGGACCCATGCCCGAAGGCGGACGGCCCGAAGGCGCTCGCCCGCAGGGCGCGCCCGCGCCGGTGGAATCGCCGCGCCCGCAGGAGCGCGCCGAACAGCGCACCGCCGCCGTCGCGCGTCCCGAGCGCTCCGCGACCGCGAAAAGGGCGCCAATCCGTCCATCAGCGACCTGCTCAAGGAAGGGCAGGAGATCATCGTCCAGATCGCCAAGGAGCCGCTGGGCCAGAAGGGCGCGCGCATCACTTCGCACATCGCGCTGCCCGGCCGCTTCCTGGTCTACATGCCGACCGTCGACCACATCGGCGTCTCGCGCAAGATTCCCAGCGACGAAGAGCGCCTGCGCCTGAAGCGCATTCTGCAGACCAACCGCACCGGCATCCCGGGCGGCTTCATCGTGCGCACCGCGGGCGAGGGCCGCACGCGAAGAAGAACTGCGCGCCGACATGATGTTCCTCTACAACCTCTGGCTGGATCATGCGCCAGAAGGCCGAGCGCAGCGCCGGCGCCCGCGCTGATCCATCACGATCTCGAACGTGGTGGAGCGCGTCCTGCGCGACCAGCTCACCTCCGCGTTCAAGAGCATCTGGGTGGATAACGAGGAGAGCTACGAAAGCGTGCTGCGCTTCGTGCAGCGCTTCCAGCCGGCGCTGGTCAGCCGCGTCAAGCTGTACACGCGCTCCAACCCCATCTTCGACGAGTTCGGCATCACGGCGGAGCTGGAGAAGGCGCTGCGGCCCAAGGTCTGGCTGAAATCCGGCGGCTACATCGTCATCAACCAGACCGAGGCGCTGGTGGCCATCGACGTCAACACCGGCAAGTACGTCGGCAAGTCGAACCGCCTGGAAGACACCATCGTCAAGACCAACACCGACGCCATCAAGGAGATCGTGCGGCAGATCCGCCTGCGCGATCTGGGCGGCATCATCGTGGTCGACTTCATCGACATGGACGAGCGCAAGAACCGCCAGAAGGTGATGCAGGCGCTCGAAGAGGCCATGCGCGCCGACCGCGCGCCGTACAAGATTCTCCAGTTCAACGATTTCGGCCTGGTGGCCATCACCCGCAAGCGCGTCAAGCAGAGCCTGGAGCGGACGCTGTGCACGCCGTGCCCGTATTGCGAAGGCGCCGGCTACGTGAAGAGCCCGCAGACCGTGGTGGGCGAGATTCTGCAGGAAGCGCAGAAGATCGCGAAAGCCGTGGAGGGCAAGGACGTCATGCTGCGCGTGGCGCCCGAAGTGGCCAAGCTGCTCAAGTCCAACCAGAACAGCTATCTGCAGGAGCTCGAAGAGATTCTCGGCCGCACCGTGATCGTCAAGAGCGACATCCAGCTCCACCAGGAAAAGTTCGACCTGGCATAATTTTCAACGCGGAGGCGCGGAGGACGCGGAGAACTCGCGGAGGCATAAGAACTCTCCGCGTTTCCTCTGTGCCCTCCGCGCCTCCGCGTTGAATGCTCACTTCGTCGCGAACGTCACTCTCAACCCCGTCGAGAGCAGCAGATCGTTGCGCTCGCGGCCGAGCACCGGGTTGCTCAGAAAATTGTCGGTGGCGGTCACGTGCCAACCCAGCCATTTGCTGATGGCGGTAACGGCGGTGATGCCGACGTTGAAGCGATACTGCCCGGTCTCGGTCAGATTGGGGAATACGCGGAAGGACTCCGTGATGCTGGTCACGCCGGAAAACTTGTAGAGGAGATCGTTTCCGAAATAGGCTTCGCCCGAATTCCGCGTGGGAGCGCCATTGAAAGCCTCGCGGTCGTAATCGCCACCGCCGGTGAGGGTGAGATTGGCCCGGTCGCTCTTGATGGAGTTCCAGCCGAACCCGCCGCCGGCCACGAAGCGCAGGTCGAGATCCTGAAACTGGTTGTGGTCGTAGCTGTTCAGGCTGGCCACGAAAAATCGCGGCGAGACGTTGCGGTTGTATTCCCAGTCGCCGTGGATGGCGCTGGCCACCTCGCTCGCTACTCCATCCAGGCGTGCCGTTCCGTAGATCTGGCTGAAGTTGGCGGTGATCTTATCGTCGCGGGTAACGCGCGAGGCGTTGATCGTGTTGGTGAGGGTGTCGGTTTCGGCGTTGCCGCGCGCCAGCGCCAGTCCGGCATCGTAGGTGCCCGTCCATAGCTGGAGAATGCCGGGATGCTGGAGCCGCTCCCAGCTCAACTCCTCCGCGGGATCGCGCAGCGCGCCCACTGTCGTCATGGGCACCGGTTGCCCGCCCGATGTCGTGGCCACTTCCAAAACGTCACCCTTGGTGGTGACCGTTCCCTTCACCCGCTGCCCGTTGGGCAATTCCGCCGTGAGAGGCTCATCCGCGCGGATGCTCTTCACGGCCGTCCACGGCATGGTGACCAGGCCCAGAAATTCGCTCTTGATGGTCAGCTTGGCGCCGTCTTTTTTGATAATGGCGCCGGTGATGGTGTCGCCGTTTTTCAGCACCACCTGGTCGGCCTGGAGCGCACACGCAAGGCACAGAAACAGGATGAAGCGTAACATTGTGCCAGTGTACCGCGTCCAGCGGGGCCCGTATTTAGGGCAGGAAGCCGAGACCTTACCGGTACCTACTGGTGCGCCGAATACTGCTGCTGCGGCGGGTTCAGCTTGATGGCGACGGTCTTTTCGTCCTGCGTGATATCGAAGATCTGGCCGAAGGTCTGGTAGCCTTTGGCGATCACCTGGATGCGGATTTTGCCCTGACGGATGGCCGGAACCTTGACCAAGCCCTCTTCGTTCGTCCGCAGCTCATAGGTTTCGTGCACCGCCCGGCCCAGTTTGACCACGGAATGGCCCTCCACGAAACGCACCACCACGCTGGCGCGGTCGACGGGATGCCCGCCCTGCGTGGTCACCACGACGTTCAGTTTGGTCATGGGCGGCCCTTGCTCTTCATCCTGCGCCGCTGCCGACGCCGCCAGCACCGCCATCACCGCGAAAACGCAAAACAGCCTGCTCCGATTCCGCATATCCAGATTATAATCCCGCAGGACACGGCGCGCCCCACGGAGCCTGTGATATGCTGTGAGCTTTTGCGGGCGGCGCTCGGCCCATGCGTGCCGCGCTCCGATACCAAAGGTGGATTTATGTCCCAAACACAGGCAGGTCTGAAGCGCGGAATCGGCCTGTTTCAGGCCACTTCCACCAACATGCTGGAAATGATCGGCATCGGCCCGTTCATTACCATCCCCATTCTGCTGGCGAAAATGAACGGACCGCAGGCGCTGCTGGGGTGGTTCCTGGCCGGCCTGCTGGCGGTTTGCGACGGCCTGGTGTGGGCGGAACTGGGAGCCGCCATGCCGGGCGCGGGCGGGCCGTACCATTATTTAAAGGAAGCGTTCGGCCCGAAATCGATGGGCCGCCTGATGAGCTTTCTGTTTCTCTGGGAGACCACCGCCATCGCGCCCATTTCCCTGGCTTCGGGCGCGGTCGGCCTGTCCTGGTACGTCAAATTCTGGTGGCCCGCCATGGCGCCGTGGGAAGGCAAGTTCATCGCCATGCTGGTGTGCCTCCTGTGCATGGTGCTGCTCTATCGCGACATTCGCGATGTCGGCCGGCTTTCCGTGGTGATGTGGGTGGTGGTGATGGCCACGGTGCTGTGGGTGGTGGTCACCGGCCTGGCCAACTTCCGCATGAGCCGCGTGCTCGATTTCCCGCCCGGCGCGTTCGATCTGTCGCCCAAATGGTTCATGGGGCTGGGAGCGGCGTCGCTGATCTCTATCTACAGTTACGGCGGGTATTTCAACGTCTGCCTGTTCGGCGGCGAGGTCAAGCGGCCGGAGCGCACCATTCCCTGGTCGATCCTCTACGCCATTTTCGGCGTCGGCCTGGTCTACATCATCATGAGCGTGACCATCGTCGGCGTAGTCCCTTGGCGCGAGGCCATGAAAACCACCTCGGTGGTCTCCGATTTCATCGAGCGCGTGTACGGCCACTGGGCGGCCAACGTCATGACCGGCCTGATTCTCTGGACCAGCATGGCCAGCGTCTTCGCCATCATGCTGGGCTATTCGCGCGTGCCCTACGCGGCGGCGGTGGATGGCCGCTTTTTCAAACCCTTCGCGCGCGTCCACCCCACCAAGCATTTTCCGACCTTCTCCCTGCTGTTCATCGGCTCTACCGCCGCGGTAGCCTGCCTGTATCCGCTGGAATCGCTGATCAGCGCGCTCATGGTGATCCAAATCGTGACTCAATTCATTCCGCAGGTGATCGCCGTGACCATGATCCGCCGCCACCGGCCCGATATCCGGCGGCCCTTCCGCATGTGGCTCTATCCGCTGCCCAGCTTCCTGGCGTTTCTGGGATGGGTGTGGATTCTCTTTTCGAGCGGCTGGGAATTCATCGGGCTGGGCACGGGCATCCTGGTCTTCGGCGTGGCGGCGTATCTTCTGCTGGCGCGGAAGAACGCGGAGTGGCCTTTCGCAAACGCATGAAGCCCGACAAAAAGTGGGACGTCATCGTTGCCGGCGATCTGTTCATCGACCTCGTCATGACCGGATTTCCCGCGCTCCCCGGTTTGGGGGAGGAAGGCTTTGCCGCCGCGTGCGGCCGGGAAACCGGCGGCGGCGTCTCCAACACGTCGTGCGGTCTGGCGGCGCTGGGCATGCGCACCGCCCTGCTGGGGATTGCCGGCATGGATGAAATCGAGTGGTTCCGCGAGCGCTTGGACGCGCGCGGCGTGGACACCTCCATGCTGCAGGTGCACCCCACCGATCCGACCGCGATCACGGTGGCGGTTTCCACACCCTACGACCGCATTTTCTACACCTACTACGGCCCCAATACCCTCCTGCCCGCGATATTCGCGCGCCCGGAAACGCGTGAAACGCTGGCCGCCGCACGCCACGTGCACTTCGCTTTTCCGGTGGCGCCGGCCCTGCTGGCCGAACTGGCGCAATCCCTGCGCGAGCACGGCACCAGCACCTCCATCGACGTGGGTTGGCAGGAAGGCTGGCTGTTCGATCCCGCCAGCCTGGAAGCCCTGCGCCACATGGACTGGTTTTTTCCCAACGAACACGAGGCCGAACGCATGACCGGCGAATCCGATCCCGAGCGCATGCTGGCCTGGTTCCGCGACCGCTGCGCGGCCGGCGTGGCGCTGAAACTCGGCTCCAACGGATCGGCGGCCACGCGCGGCGGGGAATGCCGCATCGTCCCTTCCATTCCGGTTACGCCGCTCGACACCACCGGCGCCGGCGATTGTTTCGATGCCGGATTTCTGTACGGCGTCCTCAACGGCATGGCCTTGGAAAAATGCCTGCGCGCCGGCAATATCTGCGGCGCCCTCTCCACCCAGGCCGCCGGCGGCATCGAGGGATTCCCGTCGCTGGAGCGCCTGCGCGGCTACCTGTAAGGGCCGGCCCGCTCCTGGCATCCCCCTTCACCCGAGATATCCCAGGTGCTCCGGATCCCCTTCCACCATGGCCGCGCGCAGCCGCTGCGCCAGTTCCCACTGGCCGATGATCGGATACTCGAGCATCGCCAATTCCGCCAGCGCGCCCGATTTCTCCACCGCCGCGCGAATAGTGGCGCGTTCATACGCTTTCACCGCCAGCACCAGGCCGCGCACCGCTTCCGGCAGCCGCCCGCACGCGCGCGGCACCGGCCCGCGCGCATCCAGATCGCACGGTACTTCCACCACATCGTCCGCTTCCAGATCCTCGATGGCGCCGCGGTTCGCCACGTTCACCACCACCTGCCGCGCGCGCTCGCTGAGCAGCCCGCTGATCACGTCCACGCCGATGCGGTGATACCCGGTGGCCGTTTCGAACGGATCGTACTCCTCCTCCGCCACCGCGAAGGCCGACGTCGCCTCCGCCTCCAGCTTCATATAGGATGCGTTGCGCCGCAGCAGGTAGCGGCGGTAAATCCGCAGCGCCCCGGCCGGCGTCTGCCCTCCCAGTTCCGCGAACAGATCCCGGTTCATCCGCACCAGTTCCTCGCCCCGGCTCGACCCGCTGCGCAATTGGTTTTCGTAAGCGCGGCGCTGGCTGTAATAGAAGAAGAGGTATTCGGAAGGGATCAGGCGCAGCGTGCGGATCAGTTCGGCGTCGATGAGCGCCGCCGGGTGCAGCCGCCGCAGCGCTTCGCGGTTGTCCAGCAGGCGCTCCGTCACGTCCTCCCCGCGCACCCGCACGCGCCGCACCCAGCCCAGGTGGTTCAGCCCGGCGTAATCGAACGCCACGTCCCCGTAAGGCTCGCCCAGCACTTCCGCGATGCGGTGAAACAGCTCGATGGGCGTATCGCAGATGCCCACGGCGCGCAGCCGCGTATGGAGCGAAAGCGCCTGCGTAATCAGGCCGGCCGGGTTGGTGAAACTGATAAACCACGCTCCCGGCGCCACGCTTTTCGATGACGCGCGCCTGCTCCAGCACTACCGGAACCGTACGCAGCGCCATGGCGGCGCCGCCCGGCCCGGTGGTCTCCTGCCCGGCCAGGCCGCACTCGATGGCCATTCGCTCATCCCGCGCCCGCGCCGCGATTCCGCCCACCCGGATGCTGTGAAAAATGAATTCCGCGCCGCGGGCGGCCTCCTCCAGCCCGGCATAGGTTTCGATACGGAAATCCGCGCCCGCGCGCCGCACGATTTCGCGCCCGATGTTGGCAATCACCTCCGTGCGTCCGCGGTCGCAATCGAAGAGGGCGAATTCCCCGATGTCGAGCCGCGCCTGCGCCTGCGCCAGGCCGTGGATGAGCAGCGGCGTGCGCACGCCGCCGCCCCCGATGATGGCGATTTTGCGGGCCATCTTTAACGCTGCGGGTTCCGTGCCAGGCTGAGCATGTTGGCGAAAATCCGGTACGCCCCCGGCACGCCTTCCGGCAGCTCGCGATAAAAGGCGTAGGCGTTGTAAACGTAAATGCCCTTGCCGAATTTCGCATACAGCAGGCCGCCCGATTGCGGCGCCTGCCCTTCATCGTGGGTTTCGAGCAGCGCTTCATAGTGCGGGTCCCAGGACTGCATCCACTTCGACCCGCGCTCTTCCACCCAGCCGGTAAAATCCTTTTCCGTAATCCGGTTCGGCCAGTTAAACACGGGATTGTCGGGCTTAAGAATGGTAACTTTGGATGCCTCGTCGGTTACTTCCTCCGGGTTACGGCCCATCACATACGGATACGGCCCGTAGTTATGGTCGAATTCCGGCGTGTTGTACTGCACAATCACCACGCCGCCGTTTCTTCACGTAATCCATCAGCCGGTTATTGTGGGTTCGCAGGTCCTCGCGCGCCGCATACGTGCGTACGCCGAGAAGGATGACGTCGAACGCGGATAAGTCGGCGCCGGCTATGTCCTCCGGAGAAAGAAAGGTTACCTTCACGCCCAGCGGCTCCAGCGCCGCCGGCACGTCGTCTCCGGTGCCCGTGATATACCCCACCTTCAACCTCGGCGCGACCTTCACGTCCACCCCGGTGGTCTCCAGCTCCGATCCGCGGTACAGAAAGTACGGCCGCACGCCGGGATATCCCGTCACCGTGTAACCTTCGCGATAAGTCTTGCCGCCGTATTCCGCTACCGCCGTTAGCTTGTACTCCTGTTCGCTCAGGCCGGCGGGCGTGACCACAAACGTGGCGGACTGCTCCTGGTCATCCGCGGCAATCGAGAACGGCGCCGCAGCGGGCGAAGATTGCCAGCCGGCGGGCAATTCCAGCCTGATGCTGCCGCTGGCCGGCCCTTTCACGTTGCTGCGCACGCGGGCAGTCACGGAGAACGATCTCGAGCCCAGCGGCACTACGCTGTGCCGCGGCGCAATCGCCACGCTGAGCGCCGGCGCCACCACCAGCGGCTCATACACCGCGCCCATGCCGCTCACGCGCTTAGTCGTCTGCACATATTGGCCGATGCGCACCGGCACGCCGTCGTAACTCACATCCAGCCATGCCGTCAGCGCATACGGCACCCAGGACTGGTTGCGGTAGCGCGGATCGAGCACGTCATACCAGGACTGCTCGATGTTCGGCCGGCTGAAATACGGACGCGTGTAAGTGGCATCGTCCGGAACCTTCACTACGAAGCGCGCCTGCACGGGTTTGTTGCCGGCCAGGTCCCCGGCGGGTGCGGCTCCGCTGATATCCCAGGGCGATTTCTGTCCTTCGGCTTCCAGGCTTACCTTCTCCAGCCGCACCGCGGCGGAACTCTGGTTCACCGCCTGCACGCTCACGTTCAAGGTCTGGCCCGGAATCGCGGTGCGGCTGGTTTCCGGGTCGCCCATGAACAGGGCCATGCGCGCGTCCGGCTCGCGCGCCGGCGCCACCGCCGCGCTGACGGAAAGCCCCAGCGCTTCGGCCAGCGCATTGTTGAACTGGGCGCGCTTGATTTCGAGCTCGTGCCGGATATCGTACCTGGAATCGGCGGACAGGCTGCTCTTCGCGAGCGCATCCAGCAGTTGTATCGTTTCGCGCAATCCAGCCGCCAGCGCCGGCGCGGTGCGGTCTGGCGCGGTGGCGGAGAATTTGGAAATCGCCTCTTCCACGTCCGCGTTCATTTTGCCCAGGCCGTCGCGCAGAGAGGCCGCGTCCCCGCCCCTGGCCAGTTGCGCAATCCCGCCCAGCGAAACATCCACGCCATCGAAAAAAGTCTCCTCTTTATCGGCGGCGGGCACCACCGAAGCGAAGCGGTGATACGCCGCCATCATCTGCCCTGCTTTGGGAATGGAAGGCCCGCCATTCTGCGTCTTCTGGAAGCCCAGCCCCTCGCGCGCAATCTGCGCGTAGTTCGCGCCCAGCAGCGGATCGTACGTGCCCACCGGCACTTCCACGTTCGCCGCTTGGGCCTGCCCGCCACGCCCCCCGCGCCCTCCGCGTACGTAGCCCTTGAGCGGCGTCCACGGCCGCAGGCCGGCCTGGATCTGGTCCGGAAACACGTTGGGATCGCCCGCCGCTTTTACCACTTCAACCGCCACCCGGCCGGTGGCCTGATGATTGCCGTGCCCCGCCGCCGGGCTGTTGGGATGCGAGGTAATGACAACCAGCGGCCGCTCCATGCGGACGATGCGCACGATGTCCCGGAAGTACCGGTCGTGCGTCCAGTTCTTGAAGGTCTCGTCCATGGTTTTGGAGAAGCCGTAGTCCACCACCATGGACCAGCGCTGCTCCACGCCGTAATACTCGTCCGCCTTGAGCAGTTCCATGGTGCGCACCAGGCCGAGCGCGTCGAAGTAATCGTCCGACATCTCGTTGGCGCCGCCTTCGCCGCGGTTGCTCTGGCTCAGCACCACGCGCACGCCCAGGCCGCGCGATTCGTACGCCAGCACGCTGCCGTCTTCGTCGTCCGGATGCGCCGCCAGCCACACCACGCTGGCGCGCGTGTGCAGCTTTTTCAGGCTTTGCCAAAGAGCCGCGGCGCCGCGATTCACCGAAATTTCCTGCTGGTTGACGGCCGGCTGAATCGATTCGTAATACGGCGCCTGGGCGGCGGCGCCAGCGGCCAGCAGGCCCAGCGAGCAAATGAATTTCACGGTCATGACCTTCCCTCCTCTACCCCGGCGCGGACGAAATCGCCCTATTATCTTACAGCTTGCCCGTTCGCGGAAGACGGCGCGCGGCCGCCTCTCGACAGCCCCCGGCGGGCAGTATATAATTTCCACGGCCTGTCTTCATAACGAATGCATCGGGTAAGGAGAACTCCGCGATGAGTCAGACGACCGCGCGCTTAACCACCGCCCAGGCGCTGGTGCGCTACCTGCAGGTACAATACAGCGAGTTCGACGGCATCCGCCGCCGCCTCATCCCCTCCCTCTTCGGCATCTTCGGCCACGGCAACGTCGCCGGACTAGGCCAGGCGCTCTATGAATACGGCCAGGACCTTCCCTATCGCCAGCCGCGCAACGAACAATCCATGGTGCACATCGCGCTCGGCTTCGCCAAAACAAACCGCCGCGCGGCCACACTCGCCTGCGCCTCTTCCATCGGCCCCGGCGCCACCAACATGATCACCGGCGCCGCCACTGCCACCATCAATCGCCTCCCGGTCTTGCTGCTGCCCTCCGATTATTACGCCACCCGCCACCAGGGCCCCGTGCTGCAGCAGCTCGAACACCCCGTCTCCGCCGATCTCAGCGTGAACGATTGCTTCCGCCCGGTCAGCCGCTTCTTCGACCGCATCAACCGGCCGGAGCAGCTGCTCACCGCTCTGCCCGAAGCCATGCGCGTGCTCACCGACCCGGCCGAAACCGGCGCCGTCACCGTCGCCCTGCCGCAGGACGTGCAGGCTCACGCCTACGATTACCCGGCGCATTTCTTCGAACCGCGCACCTGGACCATCGAGCGCCGCCCCGCCGCCCGCGAGCGCATCGCGCAGGTGATGGCGCTTCTGCGCCAGGCGCAACGCCCGCTCATCATCGCCGGCGGCGGCGTGCATTACTCGGGAGCCTGGGAAGAATTGGCGGCGTTCGCGGAGGCCGCCGGCATTCCGGTGGGCGAAACCTTCGCCGGCAAAGGCGCCGTGCGGCGGCCCTCCGCGGTCGGGCTGGGCGGCGTCGGCGTCACCGGCAATCCGGCCGCCGCGAAGATCGCTGCCAGCGCGGACCTGGTCATCGCCATCGGCACCCGCCTGGCCGATTTCACCACCGGCTCGCACTCCGCGTTTCAGAATCCGGACGTCAAATTTATCGGCATCAACGTGTGCGGGCACGACGCGTACAAACTGGGCGGACTGCCGGTGGTCGCCGATGCGCGCGAAGCCCTTACCGCCCTCGCGCAGGCGGCCGCCGAAGCCGGTCTCCAGCCGGATGCGGCGTACCTGGAAGAGATTGCCGCCGCGCGCGAGGCGTGGCTGCGCCAGGTGCGCGAAGAGGTTTACGCGCAGGCGCCCGGCGAAGCCATGAGCCAGGGGCAGATCATCGGCGTGCTCAACGATTCCGCCCAGCCCGGCGATACCATCGTGGCCGCGGCCGGCGGCCCGCCGGGAGATCTCCACAAACTGTGGGACGCCACCCGTGGCGCCAACTGCCACATCGAGTTCGGCTACTCCTGCATGGGCTACGAATTGCCCGCCAGCCTGGGCGTCCGCCTGGCCCAGCCGCAGGGCGAGATCTACGTCCTCATCGGCGACGGCACTTACCTCATGAATCCCACCGAGTTAGTAACTGCCATGCAGGAGGAACTCAAGATAACGGTGGTGATCGCCGATAACCATGGCTTCCAGGTGATCCGCCAGCTCCAGATGGCGCGCGCCGGGCGCAGCTTCGGCAACGAGTTCCGCGCGCGAGATCAGGCCAACGCGCTCGAGGGCGAGTATCTCCCCATCGACTTCGCCGCCAACGCCGCCAGCTTTGGCGCGCGCACGTGGCAGGTAGCTACCCCCGACGAGCTTTGCCGCGCCCTGCGCGAGGCCCGCTCGGAAGCGCGCTCCTGCGTGATCGTGGCCGAAACCGAAAAGCACCGCTACCTCCCCGGCTCCGGCGTCTGGTGGGACGTGGCCGCCGCCGAAGCCACCGCCGACCCCGTCACCACCCAACTGCGCGCCGAATACGAGGCCGGGCGCAAGCAGCAGCGATTCTATTACTAAGCTTGAGGGAAAGGATTGTGGCCACAGATGAACACAGATGAACACAGACGGAAGAATCAGGTTTTATCTGTGTTCATCTGTGTTCATCCGTGGCTAATTGACTTTTGCCGAATCGACTAACATGCCCGGACTGAAAGTTGGCAACGCGCCGTGCTCCTGGGGGACGCTCGAATTCCAGGGTCTTGCGGCCGAGCCCGTGGGCTACTCCCGCATGCTGGATGAGCTGGCCGAAACCGGCTACACCGCGACCGAACTGGGCGATTGGGGTTACATGCCCACCGATCCCGCCCTGCTCCGTGCGGAGCTGGCGCGGCGCGGCCTGGCGATGCTCGGTGCCTTCGTGCCCGTCGCCCTGGCCAATCGTGAGGCGCACGTACCCGGCATCGAAAACGCGCTCCGCGTGGCGCGCCTGCTGGCCGCGGTGGCGGCCGATCCGAAACCCTACCTGGTGCTGGCCGACGACAACGGCACGGTCGCGGAACGCACACGCAACGCCGGGCGGATCACGCCCGCCATGGGCCTGAGCGCCGCCGGGTGGGACGTATTCGCCCAAGGCGCGAACCGCCTCGCCCGCGCCGTGCGCGCCGAAACCGGCCTGCGCACCGTGTTTCACCATCACTGCGCCGGCTACGTGGAAACGCCGGAAGAGATCGCCCGCTTTCTCGATTTGACCGACCCCGAGTGCCTCGGCCTGGTCTTCGATACCGGCCATTACGCCTATGGCTCCGGCTCCGCCGCCATCACCGCGGCCCTCGACCGCTTCCGCGACCGCATCTGGTACATCCACCTGAAGGATTGCCAGGCGGAAGTGGCGCGCCAGGCCCGCGCGCAAGCGTGGGACTATTTCGAGGCGCTGCGCCACGGCGTATTCTGCGAGCTCGGCAAAGGCATGGTCGATTTTCCGGCGGTGCTGCGCTGGCTCGAAGCCGCCGGTTACGATGGGTACGTGCTGGTGGAACAGGATGTGCTGCCCGGCATGGGCACGCCCAAAGAGAGCGCGCGGCGGAATCGCGAATATCTGCGCTCCCTCGAGCGCGGCATGGCGGCGGCGCGGGGAACACTATGAACCAACCTCTTCAGCTCGGCGTCATCGGCGCCGGACGGATCGGCAAAATCCATATCGAAAATCTGGCCACGCGCGTTCCCGGCGCGGCGGTGGCGGCGGTTTCGGAAGTCTCCACCGCGGAGCGCGAGGCCATCGCCGCCCGCTTCGGCATCGCCAAAACTTTTGCGGACTATCGCGAGTTGCTGGATCTGCCGGAACTGGATGCAGTGGTGATCTGCAGCCCCACCGATCGGCATTACGGAATGATCGTGGAGGCCGCTGCCCGCGGCAAGCAGATCTTCTGCGAGAAGCCCATCGACCTTTCGCTCGAAAAGGTGCGCGCCGCCATCGCCGAAGTGGCGCGCCGGGGCGTCCAGATGATGGTCGGCTTCAACCGGCGCTTCGATCCCGATTTTCTGAAGATCCGCGAGAGCGTGGCCGCCGGTGCCATCGGCCAGCCGCAAATCCTGCGCATCACCAGCCGCGACCCCGGCCCGCCGCCGGAAGCCTACATCCGCGCCTCCGGCGGCATCTTCCTCGACATGGTCATCCATGATTTCGATATGGCCCGGTACCTGATGGCCAGCGAAGTTACGGAGGTCTATACTCGCGCCGCGGTGATGGTGGACCCGGTGTTCCGCAAGGCCGGCGATTGGGATACGGCGGTGACCACCCTTACCTTCGAGAACGGCGCCTTCGCCGTGATCGACAATTGCCGCCAGGCCGCCTATGGCTACGATCAGCGCGCGGAGGTGTTCGGCTCCGCGGGCATGGTGGCCATCGCCAACAACCTGCCCGATTCCCACGTCCTCTGCGACCGCCACGGCGTCCACTCCTCCCTGCCCCTGCACTTTTTCCTGGAACGCTACAGCGAATCCTATCAGCGCGAAATGCGCGCGTTCGTGGAAGCCATCCGCAATGCCACGCCGGTTCCGGTGGGGGGCGAGGACGGCCTGAAGGCCGCCCGAATCGCGCTCGCCGCCGGCAAATCCGCGCGCGAGAACCGCCCGGTGACGTTGGCGGAAATCGAGGAGGAGCCCGCGTGCCAGGCATTCTGAGCGAAGTGGATTCGGCGCGGCCCACCGCCGCGGGTTAGGAGAATATGCAAGACTCCAGGCAATCCTTAGCGCGGGCGATTCTGACCGACCCGCAATTGTGGGCGCCCATCGGCAGCCTGATTTTCGGCGTGGTTTTACTGGCGCTGCTCAAATGACCACCTCCACCACCACCGCCAAAACATCCGCCCATTCCCTGCACGTCCTCGGCGTGGCCTGCGGACTGGCCGCGGGCGCGTGGCTGGGCGCGGCGGAAGCGCCCACCAAGCTGGTCACCGCCGGCCTGTCGCCCTTTCTGGTTTCGCTCGGCATGGTGCTGGGCGTCTTCGTGGGCCGCTGGACCGTGCCCATGGCGCTGAAAGGCACCGGCTACATCTGGGCCGATCTGCGCCGGAAGCCGCACCTCATGGTGTGGGCCGTTCTCGCCGGCATGCTGTGGGCCGTCGCCAACACCCTGACCGTTTTCGCCATCCGCAACGTGGGGCTCGCGACCGCCTTTCCGCTATGGAATACGAACAGTCTCGTAGGCCTGTTCTGGGGCTGGCTCCTGTTCAATGAACTGCGCGGGGCCACGCGCATCGAACGCGCCAAGGTGCTGGGCGGAGCCGGCGCCATCGTGACCGGCGCCACCATCGTGGCCTACGCCACGGCTTCGCGCGATTCCGGCGCCGCCGCGCATGGCGCCGCCGTGCTCGGCATTCTGGCGGCGTTGGGCGCCGGAGTGCTGTGGGGAACCATGTACGTCCCCTACCGCAAGGCGTATATCAGCGGCATGAATCCGCTCTCCTTCGTCACCGTTTTCACCTTTGGCGAACTGGGCACGGCCGCAGCGCTGGCGGCGGCGTTCGACGGCGGCTGGAGCAGCCTGGCCGTGTCCGTGGTGCGCGCGCGCCCGGCTCTGTTCTGGCTGTTTCTGGGCGGCTTCTGCTGGGTGCTGGGCGACCTGTTCCAGCAATACGCCGCCAAGTACATCGGCATCAGCCGCGGCATTCCGCTCTCCAATACCAATCAGCTTTGGGGCCTGGCATGGGGAGCGCTGGTGTTCAGCGAATTCGCCGGCCAGAGCGCGCGCGCCGAGGCGCTGCTGATCACGGGATCGCTCACCATGATTGCGGGCGTGGTCTCCATCAGCTTGGCCGGCGCCGCCGAATCCGAGCAGCGCTCCTGGCGCACCGCCATGGATCGGGAGTGCCGCCGCTACGGTCTGGACCGCGAGCGCGTGGCCGCGGCGGTGGAAGGCCGCGAATTGCCGGACGCGGAGCCGTTCAGGCGGCGGTGGTGGGAACTGTTGATCATAGCCGCCGCGTTGGTGCTCTTCATCTGGCTGGGCCTGGGCGCCACACGCCAGCCCATCGCCGTGAATCTCCCCTGGATGGCCGCCCTGCTCATCGCCTCCCTCGCCTTCCTGATCGGCTGCGGCATTCTGCTCTGGAAGCGAACCCGCTTCACGTAGGGCAGACCATCGTTTTTTGTGGTCTGCCAACGCCAGGCCCCGCGCGTTGGCAGACGACAAAAAGCGATCGTCTGCCCCACGCAGCGCTGCCCCGTGCTATATGTGTGGGAATCTCGCATATATAAAGGAGCGCCCGTGATCCCTCGCTCTCTGATCTTCGCTCTTCTGCTTGTCGCGCCCGCGGCGGCGCAGGACACCCATTACCCGCCGGAGGGCAACCAGATTCCCGGCCCGGGCCAGATGCCGCCGCAGCCGCAATGGGTCACCGACCTGCTGCAATTCCGCGCCACCAGCCCGTCCAGCTATCTCAATTGGCTGGACGACCTGAAGCAGTGGCGGCACGAGCGCCTGATCCGCATGGGATACAACGACGCCGAATACCGCCGCCCGGAACTGCTGTGGACGCAGAAAAATTTCGTATCCCCGCAGGCCATGGTGGAGGACCGCTATTTCTACGATCCCGCGCGCCGCGTCTACACGGTGGACCGCTTCCTCGACGATCTCGACACGCCGCTATGGCGGCATCGATAGCGTGCTGCTCTGGCCGGTCTATCCCAATATCGGCATCGACAACCGCAACCAGTGGGACCTGCATCGCGACATGCCGGGCGGCGTGCCCGCGCTGCGCAAGATGGTGGAGGACTTCCACCGCCGCGGCGTGCGCGTGCTGTTTCCTGCCATGCCCTGGGACACCGGCACGCGCGACCCAGGCGTGCCCCACTGGACCGCCACCGCGCGGCTGATGGCCGAAATCGGCGCCGACGGCGTCAACGGCGACACCTTCGCCGGCGTGCCCCGCGCCTATCGCACCGCGTCCGACGAGACCGGCCATCCCGTGGCCTTCGAGCCCGAAGGGGCGCCCGAAGCGGATGAAGGCCTCATGTGGAACAACATGAACTGGAGCAATTTCCGCTTCACCTTCGCGCCGGCGGTGCCCAAACAGAAATGGCTCGAGCCGCGCCACATGATCAACATCAGCGACCGCTGGGCGCGCGACAAAACCGACGACCTGCAATTCGCTTTCTTCAACGGCATCGGCTACGTGAGCTGGGAAAATATCTGGGGCATCTGGAACCAGATCACGCCGCGCGACGCCGAGGCGCTGCGGCGGGTCGCAGCCATCGAGCGCCGCTTCGCCGCCCACCTGGTGAGCGCCGGCTGGGAGCCGCACACGCCGACCGTCCGATACGGCGTGTTCGCCTCGAAATTTCCGTTGGCGCAGAGCACCGTCTGGACCATCGTCAACCGCAACGAATACGCGGTGGACGGGCAGCCAGATCGCGATCCCGATCAGCGCTGGGCAGCCACTATTACGACCTGTGGCACGGCGTGGAACTGCAGCCAGGCGTCGCCGGGCGCTGCGGCCGTGCTGCAGCTTCGCCATCGAAGGTCACGGCTTCGGCGCGGTGCTCGCGGTCGAGCCGGGCGCCTCGGTGTCGCAACTCGAAGCGGCGCTGGCGCGAGGCACGCCAGTGGAGCGGCAGGCCGCTCGCTGCCTATTCGCACGAATGGCATTTCCTGCCGCAGCAGATGGTGGAAATCGCGGCCACCAAACCCGCCGCCCGCGCGCCGGAGGGCATGGCGGAAATTCCCGCCGGCGAGTTCAATTTCCAGGTTTCGGGCGTCGAGATCGAAGGCTCCAATTGGGAAGGGCTGGACGTGCAGTATCCCTGGGAGCCCTCGCCGCGCCGGCACCATGCGCACACCGTTTCCATCAAGCGCTTTTACATCGACCGCTAGCCGGTGACCAACGCCGAGTTCAAGAAATTTCTGGACGCCACGCAGCTACCGCCCCGCCGACGATCACAATTTCCTGAAGGACTGGAAGAACGGCGCTTACCCGGCGGGCTGGGCCAACAAGCCGGTGACGTGGGTTTCGCTCGAAGATGCGCGCGCCTACGCCCGCTGGGCGGGCAAGCGACTGCCGCACGAATGGGAGTGGCAGTACGCGGCGCAGGGGACCGACGGGCGCTCGTATCCTTGGGGCAACGCGTGGGACAACGCCGCCGTGCCGCCGCCGGAGAACAGCCGCGAGCTACCGCCGCCGCCCGAACTGGGCGCGCATCCCAAAGGCGCCAGCCCGTTCGGCGTGCTCGACACCACCGCCACCGTCTGGCAGTGGACCGACGAATACACCGACGAGCACACGCGCGCCGCGATCGTGCGCGGCGGCAGCTACTACCGCCCGCAGGGCTCGATCTGGTACTTCCCGCAGGCGCAGAAGCTGACCGAGCACGGCAAATATCTGCTGATGGCGCCCTCGAAGGACCGCGCCGGAACGCTGGGCTTCCGCTGCGTGGTGGACGCGCAGTAGGGGCGGCCCGGCCTGCGGCACTTATTTCTTGCCCGCTTCGACGTGGATGCGGAGGGCGGCAACCCAGACGGGGCCGCGATCGCGGTTGTAGGCGGGGTTAACGATGTGCTGCACGTCGAGGGTGGTGAAAAGGCCTTTCCAGACGTGTGCCATGTAGTAGCTTTCCCAGGCGGTTTCCGGGCCGTAGTGCAGGGTGCCGTCGCCGATCAGGAAATCCAGGCCGCCGCGCTGCAGGTAGAGCGCGTGCACGCCGGAAATGCCGCCCACCGTGAGCGCGCTGGCGGCCACGTCGTCGGGGCGGCGCCAGCGGATGCCGCTGACGGAAACGCCGCCGCTGGCGAGGCGGTCCATGGCGGTGAAAACGAAGCTTTCGGTCTTGCCGTCGTTCCATCCGAGGCGGCCCCAAAGGCCGATGCCCTTGGCGATCTCCTGGTCGGCGTTGACGCCGAAGCCGTACTTGGGGGTGCCGGGATGGGCTACGGCGGCGACATCCGGATGCGCCATTAGCAGCGCCGTGGCGTAGCGTCCGCCGTCGTAAGTGTTGCGGTAGCCGAGCACGCGCACGGCGCCGGGGTGGCCATTCGGCAGGAAGCGGCGCTCGCCTTCCCAGACGTCGCCGCGGTCGCGCAGAATGCGGCGGTCGAATTGCGAGCCGTTGGCCACCAGCGGCATGGCTGCGCTTCCGTAACGAAAAGACCAGCGCCTGGTGTGGAACTCGTGCACCCAGCCCCAGGTGTAGCCGCGCGTATCGGCGGGGTAATCCCAGGCGCCGTTGTACATGGTGGCCCAGCCTTCGAACTGCGTGCGCGGGTCGTGGGAGTAGCGGTTGTCGTCGAAAAAATCTTCCAGGCTGAAGCGGCCCACGGTGATGGAGTAACGGACCATGGGGCGGCTGCCGGCAAGCTGGTTGGCATCGCTCTCCACCATCTCGCGCTGGTCGCCGAAGCCGATGTCCTGGGTGATGTAGAGGCGCGCCAGGTAGGGCTTGGGAGTGGCCGTTTCCACGCGCGGCATCTCGCCGTTGGGAAAGTTGGCCACGCCGTTGGTGTTGCTGAAACCGCGTCCGCCGGCGATTTCGGGGTCGAAATAGAGCTGCGTGTTCTGGAAGAGGCGGAGGCCGAAGAACAGGGTGGTGGTGAGGGAGGCTTCGGCTTCGGGATGCGGCTGCAGGCTGAGCGGGCCCTGGTAGGGGGAATAAAAAGCAGGGTGGGTCTGGCCAATGGAAGTGGCCTGCCAATAGAGATTCCAGCGCTCCGGGTCGGGATCCGGAGCGGCGGGAGCGGGGGTGGCGGGAGCCGGGGTGGTGGTGTCCTGGGCGGCCAGGCGATTCCCCCCGGAGACGCAGAGCGCGCAGAGAAGAACGCGGAGAAGGAACGGACCGAGATCGAGCCGGCGGAAGGGCACGGCGCTAACCCAGCTTGTAAATGGTGAGGCCGGAGAGCAGCTTGGGATAGAAGTCGGTGGATTTCTGTGGCATGACTCCGCCTCCGAAAGAAGTTTCGGCCACCTGCTGGATGGACGTGGGCTTGAGCAGGAACGCGATCTGCGCCGCGCCCCGGCGCGCCTCTTCGACGGCGGCATCCAGGCCGCGGATATAGCGCAGGTGGCGTTCGTCGCGCACGGCTTCCTCGGTAATGCCCAGGGCTTTCGCCGAGCAGGCGTTCGTGGAGCACGCGCACGTCGAGTTCGCCGGCCGCGCCGCGGTATTCCAGCAGGTAGAGGCGGTTGCCGATGGCGGCGCCGATAATGGTGCGCGCGCCGGCTTCGTGCCAGGCCCGCTGCAGCGGTTCGAGCGAATCGATCGCGGTGATTTCGAAATCGGCCGCGGCCCGCGGCAGGAAGGCGGCGGCATCCACGCCGTTGACCAGCCGGTGCGTGGCCAGGATGCGCAGGCCGGGGGAGTGCATGTTGACGAAGGTCATCATGACGCGCCCGGCGCCGGGGAGATCGGGGTTTTCCTTGCGGAATGCCAGCGCGGTTTCGTAGCGGTGGTGGCCGTCGGCGATGAGCAGCTTCTTGTCCGCCATCAGCTCGCGGATGCGCTCGCCGCCGGCAATCTTCCACATGCGGTGTACGGCGCCGTACTCGTCGGCCACCTCGGCCAGCGGCGCCGCCCCGGCGGCTTCATCGAGCAGGGCGTCCACGGCGCCGGCGGGGTCGGGATAGAGCATGAAGATCTGGCCGAAGTGGGCGTGGGTGTGGCGCAGCAGCTCGAGGCGGTCCTTCTTGGGGCCGGCGAGGGTCTGCTCGTGGCGGTGAACCACGCCGGCGGAATAGTCCTCCACCGCTCCCAGCGCGATGAAGCCTTTGCGCACCAGGTTCTCGCCGGTGTCGGGGACGGTGAATTCCTGGAAATAGGGGAAGACGCCGGGCTCCGGGTCGCGCGCCAGAATGCCGGCGGCGGTCCAATCGTTCAGGTAGCGCGCGGCGCGGGTATAGACGTTGTCGGCGTCCGAATCGCCCGGGCGGCGCTCGCCCAGAATCATGCGCACCAGGTTATACGGGCTGGCCGCCAGGTAGCGGGCCTGCATGGGCGCGGAAATCTTGTCGTACGGCTGCGTGACCAGGCATTCCAGGGAGCCGGCCGCGGCCGTGTAGCGCAGGGGTTGAAAGGAGTAGATGCGAGCCAAATTTCAGGATAGCGTAGGTAGGCGATAGCCTGAAATTTTATGCGGTTACAGGGTATGTAACATTGCCGGCGGCCGCAGGCGGGTGCATCCGGCCCCTACATCCCGGCGGCGGCAGCTTTTGGAGCGCGGCCGGCGCGGCGGCGCACCTGCCACACGAACATGGCGCTCATCCAATAGTTCCAGACGGATCCCACCGCCAGCCCCGCCGCCGCGGCCGCGTACCAGGGGACGGAAAGCCCGGTGAGGTGGTTGAGCACGCGCAGGTTCAGGAACAGGCCGACGGAGCAGGCGGCATAAAACAGCGCCATCCCGGCCACCAGGCGCCGGCCGCGCAAACGGGCGGAACGGAACGTCCAGCGGTTGTTGAGCAGGAAATTGAGACCGATGACGGCCGCGCTCGAAACAAACTGCGCCTGGTCCAGGGTTAAACCGGGAACGCGCCGCAGCAGGCGCACGGCGGCCAGGTGCACCACCACGCCGATAGCGCCGGCGCAGCCGAACACCACGTAACTGGCGGGTACGAAATCGCCCACCAGCTTATCCGCCAGCAGCTCCAGATATTCCACCGCGACCACGATATCGAGCTTGCTTCGGCCGTGGCGGCGCGGGCGGAAGCGGTAGGGGATTTCGGCGAAGCGCAGCGGGCGCCGGGCGGAGACCACCAGGTCGAGCAGCACTTTGAAGCCGGTGCCGCTCAGCCGGGGCGCGGCCTCCGCGACGTATTCGCGGGTGACCACGAAGTAGCCGCTCATGGGGTCGGAGAGGCGGGTGCGGCAGATCAGCGCGCTCAGCGAGCGGCCCCATTCGCTCAGCCGGCGGCGGTAAGCCGGCATCTCCCCCATGCTGCCGCCCGGGCAAAGGCGGGTGGCGACCACCAGGTCCAGGTGCCCGTTGCGCAGCTTTTCGAGCATGGCGGGGAGGATGGTCTCGTCGTGCTGCAGGTCCGAATCCATCACCGCCAGGTACGGGGCGCTGCTGGCCAGCATGCCTTCCAGCACGGCGGAGCTGAGGCCGCGGCGGCCGATGCGCTGGAGGATGCGGACGCGGCGGTCGCGCTGGGCCAGGCGCCGCGCCAGGTCGGCCGTGCCGTCGGGCGAATCGTCGTCCACGAAGATCACTTCGTAATCGATCGCCGCCAGCGCCGATTCCAGGGCGGCCAGAAACGGGGCGAGGTTCTCACGTTCTTCGAGGGTCGGCACCACGATGGTGAGTTCCGGCATGGCGGGAGTTCCGCGGGTGCCATTGTATCGCGGTTGTGCGGCGCGGTACCCGGTCGCGCAGAAGGCCGGCGGTGAAAGCGGTGAGAGAAACGGCCACGCCCGCGACTGCATCCGCCAGGTAATGGTAGCGGCCGTAGACGGTGGCGATGGCGATCAGAAGCGCCAGGCAGAGCAGAAGGCGGCTCACCCACGGGCGCGAGGGCAGCGCCTGGCGCATGCCGAAGGCGGAGGCAAACGCGCCGGCCACATGGGCGCTGGGGAAGACGCTGGTATGGATGCCGTAGCGGCCGAGCATCCACCAGTTGAAACGGCGGAAGACGGTGTCGTACGCCGGAAAGTCCTGGCCGAAGAAGAGGGCGCGCGGCGGCTCGGAGGGCCAGAAAGGGAACTGCGCGTAACAGAGCAGCACGGCCAGACAGAAGACGAAAAGAAAGCGGTCGGCACGGTCGCGGCGGCGATAGAAATACAGGACGGCCAGGGAGGCGGGCGCCAGCGCGTAGACCAGCGCGTAAGAGATTTCGAGCACGGAGGGCAGGAGCGGCCCCAGGGATTCGATGGCGGCTTTCGCGCCGCCGCGCAGAATCACGCGGTCCCAAACCACCCAGCGCAATTCCAGCGCGGGAAGGTGGTGCGGCAGGGCGAACCACCCCATTTCCCGGAAAGCCAGCACCACCAGGGCGAGGGGCGCCCAGTCGCGGAGTATGCCGAGGCTGAGGCAGGGACGGGTGGAATGCAGACGGATGACAAAGGAGTAGCCGAGGACAATGGCCGGATTGAGCAGAAGGAGGCGGTGGCGGACCGGCGGCGCGGCGGGTAGCCACCACGCCAGCACGGCGGCATAGAGCAGGAAGAGCAGGACCACCCATTCCGACCAGAGGACGGGGCGCTGCATCCCGGCGGCAATGCGGGTCTGAAACGTGCCCGGACGGGGCGCGGCGAGGAGATCCGGCATCCGTGGAGTGAAAGGCATTCCAGGTGCCAGCGTGCGCAGGAGATCCGGTAAGGGCGGCGGCTTGGCAGACCACAAAAGGCGATGGTCCGCCCTACGGCCTATTCCTTCCAGACGCCGAGGAGTTTGCGGACCAGAACCAGTTGGCCCAGGTGGTAGGCATTGTGGTCGGCCAGCACCAGGACCTCGCGGAGGAGGGTCTGGCCGTCGCCCCAGGGGATGCGCTCGGAAAGGTCCCGATTGGGGTCGCGCACGAGAGACTCGAACGTGGCGCGGTCGTCACGGAAAGCACGCACCGATTCCGACCAATCCTCGGATTTGGCGGGCGCGGGATGGGCGGGCCAGTATCCCTCCGGCCAGCCCGGAGAAACGTAATCGGAAGACTGGCTGAAGAGCAGGATATCGTTCTGGGAGATGCGCAGATGCTCCAGCAGTTCCCAGGCGGAATGGGGCGAGCCGTTGGGGCGGATGCCGGCGCGCTCCACGGGAAATCCGCGCACGGCCTGGTCGAAAGTGGCATGGGCGTGGCCGCTGGCGAGCAATTCGACGAGTTGCTCGCGCAGGGCGGCATCTTCGGCCGAACGGGCGAGGGTTTTGGGGTGGGCATGGCTTCAGGGTAGCGCCGTCTTAAACCCAGCGCTTGCGCCCGGCATGCAGCATTGTGAACAGCACCACGAAGCCCAGCAATAGGCCGATAGAGGCGCCGCCGCCCAGCCATTGCGGCTCGCTCGAATGCATCCAGAAAGTGAACGCCACGTTGCAGGCGATGGGAACGGCTACGGCGATGACCGGCGGCCAGGGCCGATCCAGCGCGAACAGCGAGCGCGAGGCGATCTCGATGAGGCTCCAGCCCACCAGGCTGGGCGCCAGGCCCAGGAAAACGGCCGAAACCATGCGCGTGGATTCGGCGGTGAACTGCCGCGCTGGAAAAACAGGCGGATGGCGGGCTCGCGGAACAGCAGCGCGAAGGCGCAGCCGGCCACCGCGAGCCAGCGCCGTGAACGAAGATGGTCCGATCGATCAGGCGGAGGGCGTCGCGCAGGCGGCACAGGCTGCGCAGGCGCGCGATTTCCGGCAGCAGGGAATTGGAAATGGGGTTGACCAGGATGGCCAGCGGCACGCCCACGCCGCGCATGCAGTAATCGAGCGCGGCCGCCATGCCCGGTCCGGCGTGGGTGGCCTAGGCGCGGGTGAAGGTGATGTTGAGGCCCAGGCCGGCGGCGTAGATGACAAAAAACGCCGGCCTGGCCAGGATGTCGCGCCAGTGGATGGGCTCGCTCTCCGCGGCGACGGCGGGCGTCCAAGCCCGGTGCGGCCGCGCGGCGAACCACACGATCGCCAGTTGCACCCAGGCGCCCGGGGTATAGCCCAGGGCGAAGGCGTAGACCCCGAGGAATTTCCACAGGGCCAGCGCGGCGATGCTGGTGAAAACATTCAGCGCGGCCTGGTAGAAAGCGGTGGGAGCGAAGCGGCGGTCGGTGTAGAGCAGCGCGCACTGCACCGCGCCGGTGCCGGCGGCCACCGAGGAAAGCGAGAGCAGGCGCAGGTTCGTGACCGCGGTTTCGAAATAGCGGCCGTCCAAGCCCGGGCGCCAGCGCGCGCATCAGCCACGGGGCGGCGGCGATCACCAGGCCGCTGCAGGGCGGCCGATAACCAGAAATAGCCCGGCTCAAACGGCGGAACAGGGCGCCGGGCCGCGCCGTTGCAGCCCGTGAGCATGGGGACGAAGGCAAACACCATGCTGTTGATCAGGACCGAGTTCAGGGTATCCACCGGGCCCATGGCCACGGCCAGCGAATCGGCGCGGCTGTGGGTGCCCAGGAAATAGGCGGTCACCGCCACGCGCATGAAGCCCAGCAGTTGCCGGTGAGGACTCCGGCCACCAGCGTGAGACCGCCGCGGACCAGCGGATGATCCACCGCGCGCGTGAGCGAGTGCTCCGCGCGGGATGCGGAAAGCTGGGACGGGGAACTCAGAAAAAACCTCTAACTGCGATTCACCGCGGAGACGAACACGGAGAACGCGCGAGAAAGCTTCTCCACGTTTTCTCCGCGCATCTCTGCGTCTCCGCGGTGAACATTTGGGAGCCTTACGCGGTGACCGCGGCGGCGTTGCGCGCGGCCGCCAGCGCGGCTTCGTAATCGGGGAGATCGGCCACTTCCTTGACGTACTCGGCGTGGCGGATCTTGTTGTTGGCGTCGATCACGAAAATGGCGCGGCTTTCGATGCGCAGCTCCTTGATCAGCGTGCCGTAATGCGAGCCGAACGAGCCGTCCTTGTGGTCGGAAAGCATCTTGACCTTGTCCACGCCGAAGGCGCCGCACCAGCGCTTCTGGGCGAACGGCAGATCCATGCTGACGGTGAGGATGTCGACGTCCTTCAGCTTGGCGGCTTCCTCGTTGAAGCGCTTGGTCTGCGCGTCGCAGACCGGCGTATCGAGCGAGGGCACCACGCTGATGATGCGCACGTCGCTGCCGGTGTCCTTCAGGGTGACGGCTTTCAGGCCGGTATCGACCACGTTGAAATCGGGGGCGTCGTCGCCGGGCTTCAGTTCCGGCCCGATCAGCGTCAAGGGATTGCCTCTCATAGTGGTTGCGCCTGGTCTTTCCATTAACTCCTCCAATAAAAGCTTTCAGCGTACCGCCGTGTCGTGAGTGATCCACCGCTCCCTCACGGTCGCGGCTCCGATTCTTCAGAGCCGCGACCGTAAGGAAGCGGTGCTGATAGCTGAAGGCTGAACGCTTATTGTAGCAATTCGGCGAACGATTCCACGTCCTGAACCGGGAACTGGCAGGCGTAATTGCGGCAGACGTACGCCGCGGCACGGCCGTCGGTCTCGTGCATGGACTGCGATTTCCGGAATCCACTGCGGCCAGCCGCGGCGCGTGTCCGGCGAATCCACCAGCAGCACGATGCGATGCGGCAGAAAGCGCGCATAGAACGCGCGCACCAGGGCTTCGGTATCGGCGCGGCCGCGCTCGCCGGCCAGGACGATCTGGCGCGGCTCGGCCAGAAAGAATTCGCACGCCGCCAGCATCTGCGGCAGGGCCACCGGAGCGGCGCCCAGGCGCGGCGCGAAGGCCGGCCAGCAGGCGCTCGGCCGATTCGCGGAAATCCGCGCGGTTGGTGAATCTGGGCCAGGCGCAGCAGGTTCGAAAGCGCCACCGAATTGCCGGAGGGCTCGGCGCCGTCGTAATCGTCCTTCACGCGCATCACCAGGTCTGGCATCGCCCGCCGCGGAGCTGAAGAAACCGCCGTGCTCGGGGTCTTCGAACAGCTCGCTCTGCTTTTCGGTGAGGCGGATGGCGGCTTCCAGGTGGCGGAGGTCGAACTGCGCTTCGTAGAGATCGAGCAGCGCCTGCGCGAACAGGGCGTAATCGTCGAGGAAGCCGGGGATGGCCGCATCGCCCTGGCGGTAGCGGCGCAGCAGCACGCCCGTCCCGGCATCGTACAGACGCTCGAGAATGAACTCCGCCGCCCGGCGCGCGGCTTCGGCATAGCGCGGCTCGTCCAGCACCGCGCCGCCCAGCGCGAAGGCCGAAATCATGAGCCCGTTCCAGGAGGTGAGAATCTTGTCGTCCAGGTGCGGGCGGGGACGCGATTGGCGCGGGCTTCCAGCAGGATGCGCCGGGCTTTGTCCAGAGCCTCCGCCACCACCTCCTCGATCTGGCGGAACTCGGTGCGGTGTCTTCCACGGTGAGCGGCGCGGTAGAGGATGTTGCGGCCGGCGAACTCCTCGTGCGGATCGTTGGCCACGTTGCCGCCTTCGGCCACGCCGTAGCGGTAGCAGAACCAATCGGCCGTCGGGCTGCGGCACCAGTTGCGCGGATCTCTTCGGCGGTCCAGATGTAGAACGCGCCTTCGCCCTTGACGTCCGGCTCGGCCGGGTCGATGACGCTGTCGGCATCCTCGGCGGAATAGAAGCCGCCCTCGGGAGTCGGTCATGTCGCGCAGCACGTAATCGAAAATGCCGCGGGCGGTCTCGGCGTACTGCGCGTCGCCGGTGATCTGAAACGCTTCCAGGTAGGAGATGGCAAGCTGCGCCTGGTCGTAGAGCATCTTTTCGAAATGCGGAACGAACCAGCGCTCGTCCACCGAGTAGCGATGGAAGCCGCCGCCGAGCTGGTCGTGCATGCCGCCCTTGGCCATCTCGCGCAGGGTCAGCAGCACCATGTCGAGCGCTTCGCGGTTGCCGGTGCGGGCGTAGTAGCGCAGCAGAAAGTTGAAGACGGAGGCGCGCGGAAATTTGGGCGCGCCGCCGAAGCCGCCCAGCTGCGGATCGAAGGTGCGGCGGAACACGTAGAAGCCGCTGTCGAGCAGGCCGCGGTCGACCGTGACGGTGCGGCCGGGCTCGACCGCGGCGTGCGCTGCGGAGCTGCTCGACCACGTCGCGCGCGGATTCCTCGATCTGGTCGCGGCTCTGGCGCCAGGCGTCGGCGATCTGGCCGAGAATCGAAGCGAAGCCGGGCTGGCCGCAGCGGTTCTCGGGCGGGAAATAAGTGCCGCCGAAGAACGGCTGCAGGTCGGGCGTGAGCCAGACCGACATGGGCCATCCGCCGCTGCCGGTGGTGGCCTGCACGAACGTCATGTAGATGCGGTCCACGTCGGGGCGCTCTTCGCGATCCACTTTGATGGGGACGAAGTCGCGGTTGAGCAGCTCGGCGATGCGCTGGTTCTCGAACGACTCGCGCTCCATCACGTGGCACCAGTGGCAGGTGGAGTAGCCGATGGAAAGGAAGATGGGCTTGTTTTCGGAGCGCGCCTTTTCGAACGCCTCCTCGCCCCACGGGTACCAGTCCACCGGATTGTGCGCGTGCTGGAGAAGGTACGGGCTCTTTTGGCCGGCCAGGCGGTTCATCGATATACCCTTCAGTTTGGAGTTTTGCTATGGCCTCGGCGATCTGGCGGCCGGCCGGGGGCGGCACGGGGCCAACAGGACGGCGGCAGATGCCGGCGGGCAGCCCCGCCAGCCGCATGGCTTGCTTTATGGTGCTGGGGAACGTGTGCAGCCCCACCGTGGCGTGGAGCGCGTTGGCCAATGCCTGCAGTCGCTCCGCTTCGGCCTGCCGGCCGGCCCGGAAGGCGGCATACAAATCCACGAACAGGCGCGGCGCGATGTTGGCGCAGGCGGTGACGGAGCCGGCGCAGCCGCCGCGGAGCGCGTCCAGAATAGTGGCCTCGGAGGCGGCAAACACGGCCAGCGGCCGGGCGGGAAAGCAGGCCGCGTAGGCCAGCGTCTGCTCCAGGCGTCCGCTCGAATCCTTGACGCCGGCCAGATTTTCAGCGCGCGCCGCAATGCGCGCCACCGTATCCGCGGCGAGCTCCACGCCGCCGTGCATGGGGAAATTGTAGGCCAGCACGGGAAGGCGAACGGACTGGCAGATCTCGATATAGTGCTCTGCCAGTTCGTCCTGGGAGGGTTGGATGTAATAGGGCGTGACCACCACCAGCACGTCCACGCCATCGGCTTCCGCGGCCTGCGCCAGGCGGACGGTCTCGCGCGTGGAAATGGCGCCGACGTTGCCGTAAAGCGGCACGCGGCCGGCCACTGCCTGCCGGGCGAAGCGCAGCAGAATCTGGCGCTCCTCGAAATCGAGCGCGTAGAATTCGCCCGAGGAGCCGCCGGCAAAAAGGCCGTTCACCCCGGCCGCGATCTGGCCGTCGATCATCGCCTGCCAGGCTCCATAATCGATGCGCGCGTCCCGGCGGAAGGGGGTCACCAGGGCGGGCACGATGCCATCGAGGGAGTGCGGCACGTTTTCATGGTAGCAGGGGAGGGGGTTGGGGATTAGGGATTGGAGGTTGGGGGTTGGGGAGAGAGGGTCTTCGGCACGGTCGGGTGGCATCCCAACAGGAGTACCGGGGCGTGCCGGTGGCGACGAAAGCTCCCTCCCCAATCCCTAACCCCCAACCCCTAATCCCCTGGTTTGCCTCACAATGGAGACCATGGCTCGCGTTCTGGCTATTCACGCTCATCCGGACGATGTGGAATTCCTGGCGGGAGGCACCATGGCGCTGCTGGCGGATGCCGGATGCGAACTCACCATCGCCACCTTCACGCCCGGCGATTGCGGCTCGCACGACCTGGGGCCGGAGGAGATCGCGGCCGTGCGGCGCGCCGAGGCGGCGCGGGCGGCGGCGCACATCGGCGCCCGGTATGTGTGCCTGGAGATGCGCGACCTGGCCATTTTCAACGACGACCCTTCGCGGCGGCGCGTGGTGGAGGCGCTGCGGCAGGCGCGGCCGCACATCGTGCTGGCGCCGGCGCCGGTGGATTACCTGTGCGATCACGAAATGGCCAGCACGCTGGTGCGGGATGCGTGTTTCGGCGCGCCCATTCCCAACTACCGCACCGGCAGCGCGCCTCTGGGCACCATTCCTCACCTTTATTTCATCGACCCGCTGGGCGGGCGCGACCGCGAGTGGCGGGTGGTGCGTCCGGATTTCGTCGTGGACGTGGCGGCCGGGTTCAAACGCAAACGGGAAATGCTGGCCGAGCACGCCAGCCAGCGCGAGTGGCTGCGCCTGCATCACGGCGTGGACGAGTATCTGCTGGCCATGGAACGGTGGACGCGCGAGCGCGGCGCGCTGGCGGGCGTGGAGTACGGCGAGGGATTCCGCGCGTACCGCGGCCATGCGTATCCGGAGACGCCGGCGCTGCAGGGTTTGCTGGGCGCGCGGGCCATCCGGATGGAGTGAACGGGCGCGCGCGCTTGCCCCAAACGGAGCCGCGACCGTAAGGGAGCGGTCGCAGGGGTGCTGCGTTACCGCTCCCTCACGGTCGCGCCTCGGATTACGCCGCGCTCGCCGCCGTCTTCCGTTCGCCCACCATCCACCAATACGCCGGCAGGCCGAGGTTCAACACGATCACCGCCACCACGAAACCCGGATAGTACGACCCGGTGCGCTGGATCAGCAAGCCGGTGACAAGCGGAGCGGCCACGCCGGAAATGTTGCCGGCGAAATTGACGATCCCCATCCACATGCCCACGGCCTGCTCAGGCGCGACCGCGGTGAGCAGCGTGTAGATGTTGCCGGTGCCCAGGCCGACCAGCGCGGCGGCGCCGATGGCCAGCACGGCCGCCCGATCGCTGCCCATGCGTCCGGCGGCCAGCAGCATGAAGCTGAAGAGGAACGCGACAGTGATCACGGCCTTGCGGCTGCGGCGCTCGTCGTAGCCGAGGGCGACCAGGCGGTCGGCAATCCATCCCCCGAGGGGTTCGCTGGCGCTGAAGACAAGGAAGGGAATGGCGGTGTAGGCGGCGGCGCGCTGGAGCGTCATGTGGCGCGATTCCACCAGGTAATCGGGCAGCCAGGTGACCAGTAAGTACCAGTAATAACTATAGGCGATGTGGCCGAGGCACATACCGAGCAGGTTGCGGTCGAGCGTGCGCCACGTCTGGCGAAGGCCGGGGGAAGGCCGGCTGCGGTCGGGATTGGCGCCGCGCGGATAGACAGCCAGCCAGGGAATGAGCCAGAGAAGTCCGCCGAAACCGAGAATGAAAAACGTATTGTGCCAGCCGAAGGCGCGGACCAGAAATGCGGTGACGGGCGCGCCGATGGCCAGGCCGGCGCGCGTGCCGCAGTTCATGACGCCGGAAGCGAGGCCGCGCTCCTTGGGGCCGAAGAGCAGGCTGACGATTTTCATCCCGCCGGGCACGTAAATGGATTGGCCGATGCCCAAAGCGGCGCGCATAACCAGCAACACGCCCAGGCTGGCGGCGAAGCCGGTAAAGCCGCAGGCCAGGGACCAGAGGGCCAGCGCCCCGGCATACAGCCAGCGCAGGTTGACGCGGTCCGCCGCCCATCCGGTGGGCAATTGCATGAGCGCGTACGACCAGAAGAAGGCCGAAAGCAGGACGCCCTTGGCGGCGGCGTCCAGGTGGAGATCGGCCCCGATGACCGGCAGGGCGATGGAGACGATGGCACGGTCGAAGTAGTTGATGAACCCCGCGGCGAACAGCAGGGCCGCGACGGCCCAGGCGCGGATGGGTGAGACCGAATGCACGAGCAACCGATTGTAGCGCGGCGGGGGCAGGTAACGCCTTCTAACGCACACATCAGGCAGCGCGCGGGCGGCGGATCACAGACCGGGCGAAAGGGCTGGCGCTACCATGCGAAGCATGGCGAACCTTGGGGATGGTCTGGGCGAGTGGCCTCTTTGGCGGCAGTTGGAGAGCGGCGACCTGGAGGGTCTGGGCGAAAACGCATACTCGCCGCGCAGCCGGGACCTCTCCGCCCGCACCCTGCGGGCCGACCGCGTGGTTTCCTCCGTCTGCCCTTATTGCGCCGTGGGCTGCGGGCAACTGGTGTACGTGAAGGACGAGAAGATCATCGACATCGAAGGCGACCCGCGCTCGCCCATTTCGAACGGCTGCCTGTGCCCGAAAGGCGCGGCCACGTTTCAACTGGTCACCGGCTCGCACCGCGAGCACCACGTGCTCTATCGCCGGCCGCACGCGACCGAGTGGGAGCGGATTCCGCTGGAGCAGGCCATGGACATGGTGGCCGAGCGCGTCACAGCAGACGCGCGACGCTACTGGGAGCGGACCACCGACGGACCGCGACGAGGTGCACCGCACCATGGCCATCGCGCACCTGGGCGGCGCCACGCTCGACAACGAAGAGAACTACCTCATCAAGAAGCTGTTCACCTCGCTCGGCATCGTGCAGATCGAAAACCAGGCCCGTATTTGACACTCCTCCACCGTCCCCAGTTTGGGGACATCGTTCGGCCGCGGCGGCGCCACCACGTTCCAGCAGGATCTGCAGAACGCGGACTGCATCGTCATTCAAGGCTCCAACATGGCGGAGTGCCACCCGGTGGGGTTCCGCTGGGTCATGAAGGCCAAGGAGCGCGGCGCCACCATGATTCACGTGGACCCGCGCTTCACGCGCACCAGCGCGGTGGCGGACATCCACGTGCCCATTCGCGCCGGCAGCGACATCGCGTTCCTCGGCGGCATCATCCGCTACATCCTGGAGAACGAGCGCTATTTCAAGGAGTACGTGGTCAACTACACCAACGCCGCCGCCATCCTGATCGGATGAGTTTCAGGACACCGAGGACCACGATGGCCTCTTCAGCGGCTGGGACGCCGGGAAGGGCGAATACGACCACAGAACGTGGGCGTACGAAGGCGTGGAGCCGGAAGCGGCGGCGGGCGCGCGCGAGAGCGAGCCGGGGATCGGGCGAGCGAGCAGAAGCGGCCCATCCAGGCCGAGCAAGACCGATCCCACGCTCCAGCATCCGCGCTGCGTTTTCCAGGTCGCTGAAGCGCCACTTCGCGCGCTACACGCCGGAGATGGTGGAGCAGACCTGCGGCATTCCGGAGCGCCTGCTCACTGCGCGTGGCCGAAGCGCTGTGCCGCAATTCCGGCCGCGAGCGCACCTCGGCTTTCTGTTATGCCGTGGGCTGGACGCAGCACACCGTCGGCGTGCAATACATCCGCACCGCCTGCATCATCCAGTTGCTGCTGGGCAATATGGGGCGCCCGGGCGGCGGCATTCTGGCGCTGCGCGGCCACGCTTCCATTCAGGGCTCGACCGATATTCCCACGCTCTACAACCTGCTGCCGGGCTATCTGCCCATGCCGCGCGCGAAGCACGACAAGGATTTCGAGACTTACAACAACTTGAACGAAGTCGCCTTCGGGATGGTGGGGCGAGTTTCCGCAAATATTCCGTTTCGCTGCTGAAGGCATGGTTCGGCGATGCCGCCACGCGCGAAAACGATTTCTGCTTCGATTATCTGCCCGCGCATCACCGGCGACCACTCCCACATGAACACGGTCGCCGCTATGGCCGATGGCAAGGTCAAGGGCTATTTCGTGATGGGCGAAAACCCGGTGGTGGGAACGGTGAACGGCGCGCTGCATCGCGAAGGGCTGCGCGCGCTCGACTGGCTGGTGGTCCGCGATTTCCAGCTCACCGAAACCGCCGAATTCTGGCGCGACGCGCCGGAGATCCACCGCGGCGAAATCCGTCCGCAGGACATCGCCACCGAGGTCTTTTTCTTCCCCGCCGCCGACGCACACCGAAAAGGACGGCAGCTTCACCAACACGCAGCGCCTGCTGCAGTGGCATCACAAGGCCATCGAGCCGCCCGGCGATTGCCGCAGCGAACTGGATTTCGTCTTCAAGCTGGGCCGGCGGCTGAAGAACCTATACGCCGTCTTCGCGCCAGCCCAAGGACCAGCCCATCCACGATCTCACCTGGGATTATCCCACCAAAGGCCGCTCAACGAGCCCGACGCCGAAGCCGTGCTGCGGGAAATCAACGGCTACACGGTGGCCGACGGCAAACCGGTGGAGCGGATTCACCGCGCTGAAGGACGACGGCTCCACCGCGTGCGGCTGCTGGATCTATTCCGGCTGCTACCGGGACGGCGTGAACCAGACCGCGCGGCGCAAGCCGCACTGGGAGCAGAACTGGGTGGCGCCGGAGTGGGCGTGGGCGTGGCCGCACAATCGCCGCATCCTATACAACCGCGCCTCCGCCGATCCCGAAGGGCAAGCCCGTGGTCGGAGCGCAAGGCGTACGTCTGGTGGGACGAAGCGCGCCAGAAATGGACCGGCCACGACGAGCCGGATTTCGTCGAGAAGCCGCCCTCATATCGTCCCGGCCCGGATGCGCGCGGCAAGGAAACCATTTCCGGCGTGGATCCGTTCATCATGCAGTCGGACGGCAAAGGCTGGATCTTCGCGCCCAGCGGCCTGCTGGACGGTCCGCTGCCCACGCATTACGAGCCGCAGGAGTCGGTCATCCGCAACCCGCTGTACGGCCAGCAGTGCAATCCCGCGCGCATGGAATGGCTGCGGCCGCGGGACAATCCGTACCACCAGCCGTACGCGCGACCCGCGCTTCCCCTACGTGCTCACCACCTACCGCGTCACCGAGCATCACACCGCCGGCGGCATGTCGCGCTGGCTGACCGTGGCTTGCGGAATTGCAGCCGGAGACGTTCTGCGAAGTCTCGCCGGAGCTGGCCGCGGACGTGGGGCTGACGCAACGGCGGATGGGCGACGCATCACGCAGCGCGCGCGCCGAGATCGAAGCGCGCGTGCTGGTGACCGACCGCATGCGCCCGCTGCAGCTGAACGGCCGCGTGGTGCACCAGATCGGCATGCCGTATCACTGGTCGAGCAAGGGCCTGGTGCGCGGCGATTCCCCCAACGAGCTGTTTCCGTTCGTGGCCGATCCGAACGTCTTCCATCATGGAGACCAAAGCGCATCTCGGTGATGATCGAGGCCGGCCGGCGCATCGCGCGAGCGGCGCTACGTCACCAGCGGCCCGCTCGTCCCCCGAGCTGCCGTGCGCGGGAGGCGGAGCGCGACCTGCCGGCGGCCCGCCATCGCCCCGAAACCGGCCACGGCCACAAGACCGGGCAGACCAAGGAAGGCCACACCTGAATGGAAGCCGTGCTCACCGCCGCCGAAGCGCACGCCCTCGAAAACCGCGCCGCCCGTGACGACACGCCCAACCGCACGCCGCGCAAAGGCTTCTTCACCGACACCACGCTCTGCATCGGCTGCAAGGCCTGCGAGGTGGCCTGCAAGCAGTGGAACCAGCTTGCCGGACGATGGCTTCGATCTTCACCGGCATGTCCTACGACAACACCGTGGCGCTGGGCGCTTCCACGTGGCGGCACGTGGCCTTCATCGAGCGGCCGGTGGCGCTCCCGGACCAGGATGCCGGCGCCTTCTCCTGGCTCGTTTTCCTCCGACGTCTGCAAGCACTGCGCGCGCGCCGGATGCCTGGAAGCTGCCCCACCGGGGCCATCATGCGCACCGAATTCGATTCCGTCTACGTCCAGCCCGACATCTGCAACGGCTGCGGCTACTGCGTGGTCGAGCTGCCCGTTCGGCGTGATCGACCGGCGCGAGGGCGATGGCCGCGCCTGGAAATGCACCCTCTGCTACGACCGCCTGAAGGAGGGCATGGAGCCGGCCTGCGCCAAAGCCTGCCCCACCGATTCCATTAAATTCGGCGATCTCGACGAGCTTGCGCGAAACCGCCCGCGCGCCGCGTCGAGCCAGTTGCACGAGCAGCGGCCTGAAGGAGGCGTATCTTTACGGCGCGGATGCCGCCAGCAGCCGGGCACGGAAGGCCTGAACGCATTCTTCCTGCTGGTCGACCGGCCGGAAGTCTACAATCTGCCGCCCGAACCGGTGGCGCCGGCGAAGTGCGCGAAGGAAGCCTGGAAATCCTTCGCCTTCGCCGCCCTGGGCTTAGTCGGCGTCGCCCTGGCCGGCGCCCTGGCCGCGGCAAGGCCGAGGGGCTAAGTAAGTGCCGTCATTCCGTGGAGCAAGCTTTCAGCTTGCCATGCCGGCATTCGTGCCGGCATGGGTGGCCCGTGGAGATCGCAACTCATGACAGCTAAAACCGAAGAACGCATCCGCTACCCCGAGAGCGTGGATCCCGTGGCCACCGACGGCCGCGATGTGGACCGTTCCCTGGCCGGGCTGGCCGGCGAGGCGGCGCAGCAGACCATCGCGCACGACGACCGGCGGCTGGAACGCGTCGCGCCCGCGCCGTGGGACCGCATTCCCGCAATCGCCGGCGCCGATCCCACCTATTACGACCTCCCGATGCTCAAGCCTTCCGTCTGGAGCGTCGACATCCCGCTGTATTATTTCCTGGGCGGAGCGGCGGGCGCGTCGCTGGCTCTGGGCGCGTCGCTGCAATTCGTATGCCCGGTGGAGCGGGGCGAGCAGCGCCGGCTGGCCGCGCTGTGCCACTGGATCGGCATCGTCGGCTCCACTACCGGCGCCGCGTTTCTGGTCCACGATCTCGGCCGCCCCGCGCGCTTCCTCTATATGCTGCGGGTGTTCCGGCCCACGTCCCCCATGAACATGGGCGTGTGGATTCTCTCCGGCGCCGCGCCCACCGCTATCGCCACCGGCCTGCTGATCAACCGGCGCGGCTGGCCGGGCGTCATCGGCGAGCTGTGCGGCTATCTCTCCGGCGTCTTCGGCGCGGCCCTGGCGGGCTACACGGGGGTGCTCGTTTCCGTCACCGCCATTCCCGTCTGGCAGGCGTCGCGGCGCTGGGTACCGGTCATGTTCATGGCTTCGAGCGCGGCCTCGTCGGCTTCGGTGCTGGATATCCTGTCCGGCGGCGCTGCCACCCGTCGCGCCGCCCGCATCCTGGGAACGGTGGGTAGGGCGGCGGAGATCGCCGCGGCGCGCATGGTGGAGCACCAAGCCTCCGCCGTTCCCCAGGTGGGCGAACCGTTTCGCCGCGGTGGGCCGGCGCTGCTGTGGAAGGCCGCGACGCTCTCCACCGCCGCCAGCCTGGCGCTCTCCCTGGCTTCCGGAAAATCGCGCAAGAAGGCAATTGCCGCCGGCGTGCTGGGAGCCGCCGGCTCGCTCTGCCTGCGCCTGGCCGTGCATTACATCGGCAGCGCGTCCGCGCGCAATCCGCGGGCGGCGTTCCACCAGCAGCGGGCCGGGAGGCCGTGTTCGTAGGACCGCCCTTTTGGGCCGTCATGCCGGGCTTCCGCCCGGCATGCGGCGGGCGAGAAAGCCCGCCGCTGCGGCGCCGAAGCGCCGCCCTACAGACGCAGGCTACTGCGGCATATCGTCGGGATCGACCTTTTGCCGGACGTTGGCGCCGGCGTACCGCACGTAGGCCACCAGGTCCGCCAGTTCCTGCGGGCTCAGCTTCTGCTGGCTGGGGGGATGCTTCCACTCGGCATTGGGAGCGGTGGAGGCCACGCCGTCCGCGGCCGTGCTGACCGCCTCCGGGGGCATCTTGGAAAGGTCGTAGACCGGATCGGCTTTCGGCGGCATGGCGGGGAACGAGCGGCCCGACTTCAGCTTCACAATCACCACGTATTGCGTCACGGTCGAGCGGATCCCCATGGCTACCGCCTGGGGGCTGAGCGGCGCAATCTCCTTCAGGTCGGCTCCGGCAGCCGTTCCTTTCCCCTTCAGCGCGTGGCAGTTGCCGCAGGCGTGGGTGGAGTCGAAAAAGAGTGCTTCGCCGCGCTCAATCTGCGTCGGCGTGGCGGACTGCGCCGCCATCAAAAGCAAGAGCCAGATCATCGTCGTTCTCCTGGAATCCGGAGGTTGGACTCCGAAATCAGCATACCTCCATTTCTGCCCCGCTGCCACCCGCGGCCAATGACTAACAATTCCCTTTTATGTTATATTCAACACATCCATCGCAGAATGGAATGAGAGAACCCCCGTCGTAACAAGGGATATTACTGTTCATGTGCGGCATTGCGGGATTTACACGGCTGGATGGCACGGCGGGCCTGGGCGTGGCGCAGCGGATCACGCACGAACTAATCCATCGCGGGCCGGATCAGCAGGGCGTGCGCGATGCCGGCCTTGCCACTCTCTGCGCCGTTCGCCTGAAAATTATCGATCTTGCCGGCGGCGACCAGCCCATGGTGTCCGATGACGGCGACACCACCATAGCGTTTAACGGCGAAATCTACAATCACCGCGAAATCCGCGCCGAGCTGGAATCGCGCGGCCACCGCTTCCATTCCCACTGCGATACCGAGACGCTGCTGCACGCCTTCCTCGAATGGGATACCGGCTGTTTCGCCCGCCTGCGCGGCATGTTCGGGGTTGCTTTCTGGAGCGAATCGCGGCGCCGCCTGGTGCTGGCTCGCGACCGCATGGGCATCAAGCCGCTGTATTACTACCGCCGCGGCGCGGACGTTTATTTCGGCTCCGAGCTGAAAGCCATCCTTGCCCATCCCGATGTCCCGCGCGTGCTCGACCTGGAAGCGCTCCACGCGTTTCTCTCCGTCAATTACATCCCCGGTCCGCGCACCCTCATCGAGGGCATCCGCAAGCTGCCGCCCGGCCACTGGCTGGAATGGAAGGACGGCGCGGTGCGCGTGGAAGCGTGGCACAAAAGCGGGGCGGCCGGTTCCGCCGGCCCGCGCCATCGCTCCCTGGCCTCCGCCAAGGAGGAACTGGATTCGCTGCTGCGGGAATCCGTGCGCGAGCACCTGGTTTCGGACGTGCCGCTGGGCGTATGGGCCTCCGGCGGCCTCGATTCCTCCACCATCCTGCATTACGCCGCCGGCGCCGTCTCCGGCCGGCTGAAGACGTTTTCGGTTTCCTTCGCCGGCCGCGCCTTCGACGAGAGCGCCTGGTTTCGCGAGATCGCCCGCGTCTACGGCACCGATCACTACGAGTTCGATCTCAACCCGGACATCGACCTGCGCGAGGCCATCGAGGATTTCGCGTATTACTCGGACGAGCCGAGCGCGGACGCCGGCGCCCTGCCCGTCTGGTACCTTTCGCGCATGACCCGCCGCCATGTTACGGTGGCACTTAGTGGTGAAGGCGCCGACGAGTTATTCGGTGGATATGTCACTTACCAGGCCGACCGCCTGCTCCGCCCCTTTCGCCTGGTTCCGGCGCCGGCGCGCCGGCTGATGCTGGCCGCGCTAGACCGCTACCTGCCTGTCTCCGACGATAAGATCAGCCTGGAATACAGGCTGAAACGCTGGATCGAGGGCAGCGCGCTCCATCCCGACGAGGCGCATTTCTACTGGAACGGGACCTTCTCTCCGGCGCAGCTCGGCCGCCTGCTGACCTACGGCCGCGGTGACGCCGCCGGGCTGCGGAACTTAGTCGGCGAACTGGAAACCTGCCCGCGGCGGGTAATTGAACGCTATCTTACCGTCGACCAGAATTACTATCTTCCCGACGACATCTTATATAAGACGGACCGCATGAGCATGGCTCATTCCATCGAGGTCCGCCCGCCTTTTCTCGATTCGCGTATCGTCGATTTCGCCGCGTCCCTGCCCGCGCGCTTCAAGATCCGCGGTTTCCGCCAGAAATACATCCTGCGGGAATTGATGCGGGGCAAGCTGCCCGACTCGGTTCTCCAGCGCAAGAAGACCGGGTTCGATATTCCCGCCCATGACTGGTTCCGCGGCTCGCTGCGCCCCCTGCTCATGGAGACGCTGCGGCGCGAGACGGTAGAGGCCACCGGAATTTTCGATTGGCCCGTGCTCGAGTCCTTCGTTCGGGACCATCTGGAACGGCGGATCAATGTGGGATATCACCTATGGGGTTTGGTAACTCTGTTCCTGTGGATGAAGAGATGGAAGGTGGAAATCCCGGTTCCGCCGAACGTGCCGGCGGCGGCGTCCGCGCGGGTGTTCGCAGCCAGCTGATCGTCCTCGCCGCTGCCGCCCTCATTTTCCTGGGCTGCATCGGGAGCCCGCCCGCGTTGATGGACGACGTGGACGCCGTGCAGGCGCAGATCGCCCGCAACATGCTGCAATCCGGCGATTGGGTCACGGCGCGGCTGGACGGCGTGGCCTACCTCGAAAAATCTCCCCTGAAGTATTGGACCATGGCCCTCTCGTACCGCGTCTTCGGCGTGCACGATTGGGCGGCGCGCCTTCCCCTTGCGCTCGCCTCCATCCTGCTGTGCTGGGTGGTGGCCCGGTTCGCCGCCTGGGCGTTCGGCTGGCGCGCCGGGCTGGCCGCCGGTCTGGCGCTGGCGACCGGCGTGGGCCTGTTCCTGTTCACGCGCGTTCTGATTCCGGACGTCATGCTGACGCTCGCCATCACCACCGCCCTGTGGTCGCTGATGCGCGCGCTCGATCCGGAGGAGTCTCGCCCCGGCGCCTGGGCCATGCTCATGTGGGCGGCGGTGGGAGCCGGACTGCTGCTCAAGGGGCTGGTGGCGCTGGTGCTGCCGCTGGTTGCGGCCGCGCTGTACCTGGGCTTCACCGGCGGCTTCAACCGCCAAACCTGGCGCAGCCTCCGCCCGTTTTCGGGCGCGGTGCTGGCGCTCGCCATCGCGGCTCCCTGGCACGTGCTGGCCACGCTGCACAATCCGCCGTACTTCGATTTCACGCTGCACAGCGAGGCCGGCTCCTACCACGGCTTCTTCTGGTTCTACTTCATCAACGAGCAACTGCTGCGCTTTCTGAATCTGCGCTATCCGCGCGATTACAACACCGTGCCGCGGCTCTATTTCTGGCTGTTTCACCTGCTCTGGCTGTTTCCCTGGAGCGTATATTTTCCGGCCGCTCTGAAACTGAGTTACCGGCGGAAGGACCGCGCCGCGCGGGTGCGCCTGCTGGCCCTGTGCTGGTGCGCCGCCGTGCTCGGGTTCTTCACCTTCTCCACCACCCAGGAGTATTACTCCATGCCGTGCTATCCCGCGCTGGCGCTGCTGGTGGGCTCGGCGCTGGCGGAGGGCGGCGGCTGGGTGCGGTGGGGCACGCGCATCGCGGCGGTCGTTGCCGGGGCCGCGGCACTGGTCATCGCCGCCATTCTCTGGATGGTGCGCGGCATTCCCGCGCCGGGCGATATCTCCGTGGCCCTGACTCAGAATCCCGAGATCTACACGCTGTCCCTCGGCCATTTGACCGACCTCACCCTGCGCGCCTTCGCTTATCTGCGCGCTCCCCTGGCGCTGGCCGGCACGGCGTTTCTGATCGGCGCGGTGGGCGCATGGCGCGCCCAGCGCCAAAGTGGCAAACCGGTCGACTGGTCTTACCGCCGACGGGGTCGTCGGCCGGCCCGCGGTTGGCCGGCTGGGGTTGGCCTCGCCCTGGCATCGCTCACCGTAATGATGGCGCTGTTCTTCCACGCCGCGCGCCTGGCGCTGGTGGTCTTCGACCCCTACCTCTCGTCCCGCCCGCTGGCCGAGGCGCTGAACGCGGCGCCGCCGGGAAAGCTGATCGTCGACGATCAGTACTACACCTTCTCCTCCGTCTTTTTCTACAGCAACCGCCGCGCGCTGCTGCTCAATGGCCGCGTCAACAACCTGGAATACGGCAGCTATGCCCCCGACGCGCCGCGCGGCGTCTTCATCACCGACCGCGACCTGCCGCGCCTGTGGGCCGGCCCGGACCGCTATTACCTGGTGGCCGAAGCGCCGCGCCTTCCCCGAATCGCGCGCCTGTTGGGCAATTCGTTCGTCACCGTGAAATCGGCCGGCGGCAAATTCCTCCTCACCAACGCCGTCCCGCGGTGAGATTGTCTCCCGCCATCCATCTGCGAAATCTGTTTACGATCTCACCAGCCATCCCTGCCTTGAGTCGCGGGCCGGGCCGAATCCGGACTATGTTGGTATAGTTCCGCGCCTAAAATGGAAAGAGAAGAGGCTTGTCCGCAGCCCATGCACCCATTTCAGCTTCACGAATCTGGCGCCACTTCCGGGCAGGGTATAGCATTGGAAGGCTCCCCCACCCGGCCCGAAATGATCGAGCGCGTGCGCCGTTTCGATTGGGGTTCCACGTCGTTGGGGCCCATGGAAACCTGGCCGCGGCACCTCCGCACGGCCGTCGATATCTGTCTGCATTCGCGCTTCCCCATGGTGATGTTCTGGGGCCGCGACCTGACCATCGTGTATAACGACGCCTGGCGGATCATCGTCGGCACCAAGCATCCCGCGGCTTTGGGCAGCCGCGCCGGGGACATCTTCGCCGAAGTTTGGGATACGCTGGAGCCGCTGATTCGCACGGTGCTCGAAACCGGCCAGGCAACGTGGTCGGACGATCAGTTGCTGGCCATGCACCGCAGCGAGTACGTGGAGATCGAGGAAGGCTATTTCACCTGGTCCTACAGCGCCATCCTGGAGGATGACGGCAGCGTGGGCGGCATCTTCACCGCCGTCAGCGAGACCACCGACCGTGTATTGAGCGAGCGCCGCCTGGAGATGCTGCGCAGCCTGAGCGCGCGGGCGGCGGAGGCGCGCACGGTGGCGGAGGCCTGCCGCGGCGCGGCCAAAGCCCTCGGCGATAACGACGCCGATCTCGCGTTTGCCCTGCTCTACCTGCTCGATTCCGACAACCGCACCGCGCGGCTGATGGAGTGCATCCGACTGGAGCGCGGCGGCCGCCTGGCGCCGGAGTTGCTCGATCCCGCCGCCTCGCCCTGGCCGGTTCTCGAGGTGATCGCCTCCGGCGCCGCCGCGCATCTGACGGACCTGGCCGCGCGCTTCGGGAACCTGCCGGGCGGGCGCTGGCCGGCATCCGCCAATGAGGTGCTGGTGCTTCCGCTCACCTTCGCCGGCCAAAGCCGCCCCGGCGGCGCGGCGGTCATCGGCCTCAGCCCTTACCTTTACCTGGGCGATGCCTACCGGTCGTTTCTGGAACTGGCCGCCGGGCACATGGCCACCGGAATTTCCAACGCGCTGGCGTATGAAAGCGAGCGGCGGCGGGCCGAGGCGCTGGCCGAACTGGACTGCGCCAAGTCCACGTTTTTCAGCAACGTCAGCCACGAGTTCCGCACCCCGCTGACGCTGATGCTGGGGCCGCTCGAAGATCTCCTGCAACAGGCGGGGAGCGCCATTGAAGCGCCGCGCGAGCAGATCGAAGTGATCCATCGCAACGGGCTACGGCTGCTCAAGCTGGTGAACAACCTGCTTGATTTTTCGCGCATCGAAGCCGGCCGCATTCAGCCCGTGTACCGCGAACTGGACGTGGGCCGCCTCACCACTGAGCTGGCCAGCGTTTTCCGCTCGGCCATCCAAAAGGCAGGCCTCAGCTTCGAAGTGGACTGCCCTTCGCTGGACACGCCGGTGTACGTGGACAAGGAGATGTGGGAGAAGATCGTGCTCAATCTCCTCTCCAATGCGTTCAAGTTTACGCTGGAAGGTTCCATCGCCGTGCGCCTGCGCGCCGCCGGCTCGAGCGTGGAGCTGGTGGTGGAGGACACGGGCGTGGGCATACCGGAGGACGAGCTGGAGCGCGTGTTCGAACGGTTCCACCGGGTTGCCGGAACGCGCGCCCGCAGCCACGAGGGCACCGGCATCGGACTGGCGCTGGTGCATGAACTGGTGCGGCTGCACGGCGGCTCCATCCGCGTGGCCAGCGCTCCCGGATTCGGCAGCGCGTTCACGGTTTCCATCCCGATGGGCAGCAGCCACCTGCCGGCGCACCAGGTGGAGGCCGGCGCCGGCGAGAGCGCCATTGCGTCGCGGCCGGATATTTTTCTGGAGGAGGCCGAATCCTGGGCGGCCGAGGAGGTGCGTCCGGTTCCCGAATCCGAAACGGACGCGGAGTCGGGCCCGGCACGAGTGCTGGTGGCGGACGACAACGCCGACATGCGCGACTACCTGCGCCGGCTGCTGGCGCCCCAGTACCAGGTGGAAGTGGTTTCGAACGGCGCGGAGGTTCTGGCCGCCCTGGAGCGTACGCCGCTTCCCGACCTGGTGCTGACCGACGTGATGATGCCGCTGGTGGATGGTTTCGAGCTGCTGGCGCACCTGCGCCGCAACCCGCGCACCCGCACCCTGCCGGTCGTCGTGCTTTCCGCCCGCGCCGGGGAAGAAGCGCGCGTGGAAGGGCTGCATGCCGGCGCCGACGATTACCTGGTCAAGCCGTTCAGCGCCCGCGAGCTGACCGCCAAGGTCCGTTCCCAAATCGCCATGGCGCGCACGCGCCGCGCCGCCGAACTCAACATCCGCGCGGCCGAGGAGCGCCTGCGGCTGGCGCTCGAAGCTTCCAATCTCGGCACCTGGATTCTCGACCCGAAAAGCGAAACCCTCACCTGGGACGCGCGCCACAAGGAGATGTTCGGTTTCCCTCCGGATGCCGACGTGACGCTCTCGATGGCGCTCGAACGGATCCATCCCGAGGACCGCGACCGCATGTTCGAGGAAATCGAACGCCTTCTCCACGACGACCGCGAGCGCGAATACCACTGGGACTACCGCGTGCTCTGGCCGGACGGCACCGTCAAGTGGCTTGCCGCCAACGGCCGGGCGATTGTGGCGCATGGCGGCGAAGCCGACGGGCACTCCATCCGCCTGGTGGGCACCGTCCGCGATATCACCGACGAGAAGCGCGCCGGGGAGTCCTTCCGCGAAACCCAAAAACTGGAAAGCCTCGGGCTGCTGGCCGGGGGCATCGCGCACGATTTCAATAATCTGCTGACCGGCGTGATCGGCAACGCCAGCCTGCTCGCGGACGAATTCCCGCCGCACGCGCCGCAGGCGGCCATCGCCGCCGGCCTGATGGAGGCGGCGCAGCGCATGGCACGCCTCACCTCGCAAATGCTGGCCTATTCCGGGCGCGGCCATTTCGTCATCGAGTCCGTGCACCTCTCCGACCAGGTGCTGCAGATCACCAGCCTGGTCCAGGCCTCCGTCCCCAAAAACGTGCAGCTCCGCCTGGCGCTGGCGGAGGACCTGCCGCTCATCGATGCCGATATCAGCCAGTTGCAGCAGATCATCATGAACCTGGTGATCAATGGGGCGGAGGCGGTGGGCGGCGCCGCCGGCACGGTGGAGCTGAAGACCGGAGTGCAGCAGGTGGGGGAGGAGGAGCTGAGCGCCAACGTCACCCGCCAGGCCGCGGCTCCCGGCCGCTACGTGGTGCTGACCGTGGCGGACACCGGCAGCGGCATGGATGAGGCTACGCGCGCGCGGATCTTCGACCCCTTCTTCACCACCAAGTTCACCGGCCGCGGCTTAGGCCTTTCCTCCGTGCTGGGCATTGTGCGCGGGCATAAGGCGCTGTTGACGGTAGACAGCCAGCCGGGCGCGGGCACCACGTTCCGCGTCTTTTTCCCCATCGCGGAACAGCGTATTCAGCCACAGCCCGCCGTTCCTGCCGGCGCTCCCGGCGAGGGAACCGTCCTGGTGGTGGACGACGAGGAAGTGGTGCGCCGCATGGCGAAGACCGCGCTGAAGAGGTTGGGGTACAGCGTCCTCACCGCCGTCAACGGCCGGGAAGGGCTGCGCCTCTACCGGGAAGCGGACGGCGCGGTGGATGCCGTGCTGCTGGATATGACCATGCCGGTGATGGGCGGTGAAGAGATGCTCCGGCGGCTGCTCGAGATCAACCCCGGCATCCTGGTGCTGGCGATGAGCGGCTTCGATGAAAGCGAGGCCAAGTCGCGCTTCGGCGCCGGCATCGCCGGCTTCATTCAGAAGCCCTTCACCGCCGCGCAGCTAGGCGCCAAAATCGCCGCCGTCCGCCAACCCAGGCGTGGGGCCGCTTGATAAGCTGCGCGCCGCGCCGTTCACCGCTCGCTCCACCCGTAGCGCCGGCTTCCAGCCGACCTGCCGGCATCCTTGCCGGCATTCCCGCCCCGGGCACGAATGTCCCTTCCTCAGTTCGTCTTCCTCGGCGGAGCCGCCGCCAGCCCAGCCTCCGTCTGCGGCAGCATTACGTGCGCTAGCGGCGTGCCTGAGAACATCATCCACGGCGAGCCTTGGCTCCGCGTCGTCGGCAAGCCCAGCGATTCGGCCGTCGCGTTCGGCAGATACAGGATCCACATAATCCGTGCGTCGGCCTTGGTCTTCCCAGTCTTGAAATAGCCCACGGTTCCCGCCAGCGGCGGCGGCAGCTTGCCGGAAACCAGCGCCGCGCGCACGGCAGCGGCCGCCTCCTCATGACTCTTGCCTTCCGCCAGCAGCTTCACCATCATCTCGTGCTGAGCCGCCATGCCCTTTCCAAAGCACTGGATGTTGATCTCTCCCTCGGCCGAAGGCATGGGGCGGTTCGGCACGCACGTAATTCCGTTGCTGCCCTGCCGCAGGACGTTCCCGTGCCCTTGTGCATCAAACGCGATTATCGTCGCCTCCGCGCGCGCGGACACGGGAAGCGGCGAGACTGCTTCGGCAATCTGGGCCTCCACTGACTTTTCCTGCGCCGCGGCAAACCCGCCCGCAAGCGCGAAACAGGCGAACATACCCAGAGAACGCTTCATCTCTCCCTCCTCGTTACAAAACGATGGGCTAGTTTACATCGGGACCCGCCCAGCCGCCATCAGCCAAATGTGGTAGGCCGTCGCGTATTGTGCGCTCGTGAACAGCCGGTCGGACCGCCCCAAGGGATGCCTCCGCCGGCTCCCGCACTTCCCGCCATGTCATCGTATGGAGACCATGCGGGGAGCTTCAAATTCCAGGGGAATGTCCGCTGCGCTGCACCGCGCCGCCCCTGCCGCGCTGCTGTTCTGCGCCACCCTGGCCGTTTACTGGCCGGCGCTCGACGGCGGCCTGCTGTGGGACGAAGCCGCCCACGTCACCGCCCCCGCGCTCCAATCCCTCGACGGCCTCCGCCGCATCTGCTTTGAGCTGGGCGCCACGCAGCAGTATTATCCGCTGCTCCACACGGTCTTCTGGATCGAGCACCGTCTCTGGGGCGACGCTGTTCTCGGCTATCACCTGGTCAATATTTTCTGGCACGCGCTGGCCGCCTGCCTGCTCGCCGCCATCCTCCGCCGCCTCGGCTTCGGCGCCGCATGGATCGCCGCGCTTCTGTTCGCGCTGCACCCGGTGCAAGTGGAAGCCGTGGCCTGGATCTCCGAGCAGAAGAGCACGCTTTCGGCCGTCTTCTACCTGGCCGCGGCGCTGGTCTATCTGGATTTCGACCGTAGCCGAAGCCGCTCCCGCTACGTGCTGGCGCTCGCTCTCTTCCTGTGCGCGCTCGCCACCAAGACCGTCACCGCCACGCTTCCCGCCGCTCTCCTGCTGGTCTTCTGGTGGCAGCGTGGAAGCTTAAGCTGGCGCAAGGACGCGCGCCCGCTGGCGCCGTGGTTCGCCGTGGGCGCCGCCGCCGGCCTGCTCACCGCCTGGGTGGAGCGCCGCTACATCGGCGCGGCCGGCGCGGATTTCGCGCTGCCGCCGGCCGGCCACGTTCTGCTGGCCGCACGCGACCTCTGCTTCTACGCCGCCAGCCTGCTGTGGCCGGCCCACCTCGTGTTCATCTATCCGCGCTGGACGGTGGATCCTTCGGCCTGGTGGCAATGGCTGTTCCCCGCCGCCGTTCTCGCCGTGGCCGTCGGGCTCATCGTGCTGGCCCGCCGCCGGCGCGGACCGCTGGCCGCGTTCCTGTACTTCGCCGGCACGCTCTTTCCCGCGCTCGGCTTCTTCCACGTCTTTCCGTTTCTGTATTCCTACGTGGCCGATCATTTCCAATACCTCGCCGCCATCGGCATTTTCGTGCCGCTGGTGGCGCACCTGCAGGCGGCCGTCCGCCTGCGCCCCGACGACGCCGGCGCGCACTACAACCTGGGCAACGTGCTCTCCGAAATGCCCGGCCGCGCCGCCCTCCGCCTCCAGCCCGGTTACGCCGAAGCGCACCTGAACCTGGCCGGCGTGCTGGCCGATCTGCCGGGGCGCCTGCCGGAAGCCATCGCCGAAAACCGCGCCGCCCTGCGCGACAATCCGCGGCTGGTAGAAGCGCACTGCAACCTGGCGCTGGCGCTGGCGCGAACCGGGAAAACATCCGAGGCCGTCGCCGAGCTCGAAACCGCGCTCCGCATCCGCCCCGATTTCGCTCCCGCCCGCGCCCTCCTCGATCAACTCCGCAAATAAACTCTTCGGGTGTAAGACGCGCCCCGTGCCCTTCCGTAGCGCAAGCTTCCAGCTTGCCCTGCCGGCATTCCCGCTGGGTCGGGCATTCCCGCTGGGTCCGGAATGCCGGCTTGGAAGCCGGCAGGCAAGCTGGAAGCTTGCGCTACGGCTTGGTGCGGACGGAGCGATACGTTGTTATGTTTGCCGCGCCTGCCATACCCGGTACGCCACTGCCCCTGCCGCGATAATCGCCAGCGCCATCAGCGAAGGCTGCGGCTGCGTCACAAACGAGTTCCCGATGAACCACACCGACACCGCGACAAACAGCCAGAGGCTGTACGGGTACCCCCACATCCGGTACGGCCGCGCCGCGTCCGGCAGCTTGCGCCGCAGCACGAACACGGCAGCCACGGTCATGGTGTAGAACACCCACGCCGCCAGGATCGAGTACGAATAGAGCGTCTCATAGGAGCCGGTAAGAATCAGAATCGCCGTCCACACGCCGCCCCACAGGATGGCCGCGCCCGGCGTCTGAAAGCGGGGATGGACTTCGCCGAAGCGCGCGAAGAACAGCCCGTCCCGCGCCTGCGCGAACGGCAGCCGGGCCGCCGTCAGCACGCAGCCGTTCACCGCGCCGGCAATGGAAAGCAGAACCGTCAGGGCGACGAACGAGCCGCCCATCGAGCCCATGGTGCGGGTGGCCAGGTCGGCGCCTGCGCGCTCGGTGGCGGCAAGTTCCGGAATCGTCATCACGCGCAAATACGCCACATTCGCGAAAATGTAGAGCGCGGCCACGCCGGTCATGCCGAAGACCAGCGAGCGCAGCAGGTTGCGCTGCGGGTTGGAAACTTCCCCGGCCACGAAGCTGACGTAGCTCCAGCCGTTGTAGGCCATCAGGCACGCGGTCATGGCCACGCCGAAACTGGCGAGCGAAACCGGCTGGTCCGGAACCGCGGCCGCGCGGGTGGCGTGCGGGCCCACCAACGCCGCGCCGATCAGCACCGCCAGCCCCGCCACCTTGAGCGTGGTCAGCGCCAGCTGCACCCGCGCGCCCTCCCGCACCCCCAGGTAATTCACCGCGGAAAAGAACGCGATCAGGGCAATCGACAGTAACTTGCCGGCTACCGGAGTGAGCGGCACAAAGTAACCGGCATAAATGGAGAAAGTAACTGCCAGCCAGGCGCTGCCGCCGGCCAGAACCGCCAGCATGAACGTCCAGCCGCAGACAAAGGCCCACATCGGCCCGTAAGCCTCGCGCAGATACACGTATTGGCCGCCGGTCTGCGGCATCATCGCGCCCAGCTCGGCGTAGGCCAGCGCGCCGAAAAAGGAAAGAATCCCGGCAATCACCCACGCCGCCAGAATGGCGGGCTGCGAGGGCAGGGCCTGCGCGATCAGGTTGGGGAGCACGAAAATGCCGGAGCCGATGACGATCCCCACCACCACCGCCGCCGCGTCCCACATCCCCAGCAGGCGCGGCAGATCGCGCTTGCTCTCCACCGCCGCCGGCACGCTCAGCGCGCACCCGCGCCGCGGCCCAGGCGCTGGCCGGTATACTTCTCCACCGCATCCAGGTTGATGGAAACTCCCAGCCCCGGGCCCCTGCGGTATGGCCAGCATGCCCTGCCCGTCCAGCTTCCACGGGGATCTCCACTAAGTCGTCGATAAATGGCGAGCCGGTGAGATACTCCACTAGGTCGGTGCGAGCGAAGGCGGAGGCCAGCTGCAGATCGGCGGCCAGGCCCAGCGCCGTGTTCCAGCCGTGCGGGATGAAGCGCACGCCGTGCTCTTCCGCCATCCACGCGATGCGGCGCTCCTCGCTGATGCCGCCGCACTTGGTCACGTCCGGCTGCACGATGTCGAACGCGCGCTGCTCGAGCCACGGAGCGAACGACTGCCGCCGCGTCAGCACTTCGCCGCCGGCGATGGGCAGCGGCGCGCTGTTGCGCAGCAGCACGTAATCGTGCAGGTTGTCCGGCGGCAGCGGCTCCTCGAACCAGTAGACATCGTAATCGGCCAGCATGCGCGCGGTGCGCGCGGCCCACTTATAATCCTGCGGCCAGAAAGCGTCGCTGGCGCCCGGCATCCACCATCAGCAGCGACTCCTTGCCCACCGCTTCCCGCGCCGCCCGCACGATGGCTTCGTCCACGTCAAAACCGCGGCGCCCGAACGGTCCCCAGCCGATCTTGAAGGCGCGAAACCCCTGCGCGCGCACGGCAGCCAGCGGCTCCGCCATCTCGCGCCGGCTCGCGCATCAGCAGCGAGGCGTACGGGCGGCACGCGCTCGCGGTAGCGCCCGCCGAGCAGCCGTCCCACCGGCTGCCCGGTGGCCTGGCCGAGGATGTCCCACAGCGCGATGTCGATGCCGCTGATGGTGTGGGTGATGGAGCCGCCGCGCCCCATCCAGAAGGTGTTGGCGTGCAGCTTCTCGCTGACGCGCTCCGGTTCCAGCGGGTTCTCGTCGCGGTACAGCGGCTCCAGCACGGCGCAGCGCCCCGCGCACCAGCGCGTCGTTGGTGAAGCTGGATCCCCAGCCGGTGATGCCTTCGTCGGTGCGCACCGCGATCAGCGTGTGCACGCAATCCTCCGGCTGGATCTCGTTCGACCATCCGCCTTCCGGCGTGCCGTGGCGCAATCCGGCCGCTCGAATTTCCGTGATTTTCATCTGCTCAGGCCTTGTGAGAGTATAATCGGACGCATGTTGCGTCGCAAATTTCTAGGCGGCATGATGGCGGGCGCGGCCATGGCTCAATGGGCGCGCGCCCAGCAGCAAACCGCGGCAGGCGGACCAGTCCTGGAGCGCGCGGCCGAGGGCCGGCCTCACCAGGGAAAAGTGCTGCTGGCGCTGCAGGCGCATTCGGACGATATTCCGCTTTCGGCCGCGGGCACCGTGGCCAAGCTGATCGAAGAAGGCTACACCGGCTACCTGGTGCGCGCCACCAATGACGATATGGGCGATTCCCCGGGCCTGGGCACGCCGGGCACGATCGCCGAAAACGCGCTCGGCAACGAGCGCGACAACGACAACATCGCCCGCATCCTCGGCTGCAAAGGCCACTTCGATCTGAACTACAGCAACCACCGCATGGCCGACGTTTCGCTCAACGAGCTGATCAGCCGCCTGATCCTGATCATTCGCCTGGTGCGGGCGGATACCGTGGTCTGCTGGGACCCCTGGGCGCACGACGAAGAGAACCCCGACCATTACACGCTCGCCAAGGCGGTGGAAGCGGCGTGCTGGATGGCCGGCCGCGACCACGATTACACCGAGCAATTCGCCGCCGGCCTCAAGCCCAAAGAGGTGCAGGACAAATACTATTTCGCGCGGCGGCCGGAGATCACGCGCGTGGTGGATATCAGCAAGCAGATCAATACGAAGATCGAAGTCAACCGCGCCAACGTGGCCAAGGGCCCGGCCGGGCACCACGGCTCGCGATTGCGCGCGGAGCTGGCCGCGCACCACCAGAAGCTGCCGCTGTTGGGCGATGACGACGCCACCGCCGACCGCAACTACATCCGCGAATTCGTCATGCGGCGCAGCCGGGAAGTGGGGCAGCGCTACGGCATGGAATACGCCGAGGTCTTCCACTACATTCCGCCCGGCGCCGCCGGCGCCGACCGCGACCCGCGCGTGGAGCAGTACATCAAGGAACACGTGCAGCCGATGCGGTAGCGAGCGTCCGTAGAAGCCGGGCATGCCCGTCCACTACGGTGCGGGCAGATGCAATCGCGGCATCTTCCACTACGCGCAAGCATTTCAAGGGAACGGTCGAACATGTGTGGTAGGCTTTCTCCACATGGACGATATGACGGTGCTGGTGCTGGCTGACCCGAGGGAGCCGCAACTGGCGATGCTGGAGAAACTGCCGCCCGAAACCAATATCGCGGTGGGGAGTTCGGTGGAAGCGTTTCGCAGAGCGGCTCCGCAAGCGGATGTGATCTTCAACTGGTCGATGAACGGTCTGCTGCGCGAGGTGTTTCGCATGTGCCCGCACGTGCGCTGGGTGCACACGCGGTCGGCGGGGCTGGACAGCGTGCTTTTTCCGGAGCTGGTGACCAGCCCGGTGCCGCTCACCAACGGCAGCGGCGTGTTCAGCGAGCCGCTGGGGGAGTTCGCGCTGGCGGCCGTCCTTTTTTTCGCCAAGGACCTGCGGCGCATGGTGCGCAACCAGGAAGCGGGAGTGTGGGAGCCGTTCGACATCACCGAGATCGCCGGCCGGACGGTGGGGATCGTGGGGTATGGCAATATCGGGCGGGCGGTGGCGCAGCGGGTGAAGCCGCTGGGAATGCGCGTGCTGGGACTGAAACGGTCGGGCCCGCCGCTCTACCATGTGGACCCGCTGGTCGCGCGCATATACGGTCCCGGTGAGCTGATGGCATTTCTGCCGCAGTGCGATTACGTGGTGGTGACGGCGCCGCTGACGGAGGAGACGCGCGGTATGATCGGCGCGGCGGCATTCGGCGCCATGAAGCGGGATGCGGTGATCATGAACCTGGGGCGCGGGCCGGTGATCGACGAAGCGGCCATGGTGGAGGCGCTGGCTTCGGGCCGTATCAAAGGCGCCGCGCTCGATGTCTTCGACCGGGAGCCGCTGCCGGCCGGACATCCGCTGTACGGGCTGCAGAACGTGCTGCTCTCGCCGCACGCCGCCGACCACACGCCGGACTGGCTGGAGCGGGCGATGGAATTTTTCATCGTCCAGTTTGACCGCTTCATCAAAGGCGAGCCGCTGCTCAACGTGGTGGAAAAGGGCCTGGGCTACTGAGCCGGGCCGATCCCAAAGAAATAGGGGGGCCCGCTCCCTTACGGTCGCGGCTCCGATTGGTTTCAGAGCCGCGACCGTAAGGGAGCGGTTGCGCTTCGAACCAGGGCCTGCCCGCGCTATTTCCGCCGCGTGAAAATGCCGAGATCGATGGCGTCGGCCATGGCCTTGTATCCGGCGTCGCTGGGGTGCAGGTGGTCGCCGGAATCGAAGCTGGGGGCGAGGCGCTTGGGATCGGTAGAATCGCGGGTAGCCTTATCGAAATCCACCACGGCATCGAATGCGCCGCCGGTGAGAATCCACCGGTTCACGGCTTCCCGCACCTTCTCGCCTTCGTCGGTCCAGTACATGGCGTAGCCTTCATCCGGCGTGAGGGTGCAGCCGATCACCTTGATGCCGTGGGTGTGGGCGCGTTCGATGATTTGCTTGTAACCGGCGATCAGATCGCCGGCGGTGACGGCGTCGGCGGGGCGGTTCCTGCCGCGGCCGATGTCGTTGACGCCTTCGAGCAGCGTCATCCACTTCACGCCGGCCTGTCCGAGCACGTCGAAATCGAAGCGCGCCAGCGCGTTCACGCCGGTGCCGTCGCGCAGCACGCGGTTGCCGTTGATCCCCTGGTTGGCCACCGCGATGTTGGCCGTCTGCTTATGGGCGGCCAGACGCGCGGCCAGCACGTCCGGCCAGCTGGCGTTGGCTTCGTTGGTGGCGAAATGACCGTCCGTGATGGAATCGCCGAAGGCCACCAGCAGGAACGCGTTGGGCGGCGCGGCCACGTCGATGGCCGCCAGAAAGTAAGAGGACTGCGTCACGATGGCATCCGCCATGGACGCCGCGCCGGTGGTGTCGCCCTCTTTCGAAATGTAGGTGTTGTGCAGCGCGTTGAGGTGCGAAGTGGGCGCGCCGGTTTCGCCGGGAAAGTACAGGCTGACGGCGAGGTCGGTGCGCGCGGGCACCTGAAAATCGAGCGCATCGCTGAGGATCGCCGCGCCCGGCGGGATGGTCACGCCGGGCTTGCCGCTGAACGCGAGCGCCCGGTCGCTGGCGGTGACGATGGCGGAATCCTTTTCGCGCAGCGCCACGTGCGCCGCTCCCACCACCACCGGCGCGCCGCCAAAAGCGTTTTCCAGTTTGATGCGCAGGCGCCGGCCCGCGATGCTGGTGTGGGCGATCATGCGGACGGTCTGCTGATGGAAGCCGCGCGCGTTGATGGCCTGCGCCGGGTCGTCGCTCCTGGGCGCGCCGCCCCGTCCCCGCCCTCCGCCCGGCGCGGGCAGATGGGCCAGAAGCTGCGCGGTGGTCCAGGTGGCCACCCAATGGTCCTGTGCCGGCAGAAGGATCGCGGTAAAGGCGACAAGCGGGATCAGACGCAGCTTCATGGTAAGGAGATTATATACTCGGCGCGGCCAGGGGCAGAACGCTCAGTCCAGCCAGGCTTCGCGGCGGCGGGCAGGCGGGGGAACGGCGCCGAAGCGGCGGTCGCGGGAGCGGAAGTCGCGCAGCGCGGAGGCCAGGTCCGCGGCGCCGAAATCCGGCCACATGGTGCGGGTGAAAACCAGCTCCGCGTAGGCGCATTCCCAGAGCAGAAAATCGCTCAGCCGCCGCTCGCCTCCGGTGCGGATCAGCAGGTCCACGGCGGGCCCGAGGGCTTCGCCGAAGGATTCCCGCGATAATTCGCGCATCCCCCGGGCCGCGGCCAGGATGGCGTCGCGGGCGGAGTAATCCACCGCCACCCGCAGGCGCAGCCGGCCGCCTGCCGCGGTGGCCCGCTCGGCGCGGCCGATGGCCGAGCGCACCGCGGCATCCAGCCGGTCGCGGCGCCCGATCACCTCTACGCGCACGCCGTTGGCGGCCGCCCGCTCCGTCTCCCGCTCCAGGTACTCCGCCAACAGGCGCATCAGCGCGCCGACTTCCTCCTGCGGCCGGCGCCAGTTGTCGGCCGAAAACGCGAACAGCGTCAGCACCGAGATGCCGGCGCCGGGAGCGGCGTCCACCACGCGGCGGACGGCTTCGATTCCGGCCGCGTGTCCGGCCGTGCGCGGCAGCCCCCGCGCCAGCGCCCAACGCCCGTTGCCGTCCATGATGATTCCACAGTGCAGAGTACTTTCTGTCATAAAGTAATAGTCCAAAACCTGGCAGACCACAAAAAACGATGGTCCGCCCTACTTGCGCATGGCCTGAATCAGGGCCTCCATGTGGTCGAGGTAGCGCTCCAGCGCGCGCCGCCCGGCCGCCGAGAGGCGGTAATCGGTGCGCGGCATGCGGCCCTGGAAGGACTTGGCGCAGGAGATGTAGCCCGCCTCCTCCAGCTTGCGGGCGTGAATGCTGAGATTGCCGTCGCTGGCGTCCAGCAGCTTCTTCAGCTCGTTGAAGGTAAGCGATTCGTTTACCGCCAGGGCGCTCAGGATGCCCAGCCGCAGCCGCTCATGGATGAGGCGGTCGAGCCGCGGCGCGGAGGCCGGCCCACCCGCCTTGCCGGCGGAGAGAGCAGGCTCCGCCGCGGTCTGCCCGGTCTTGCGGGCCGCATTTTGCTTAGCCGCCATATTTCACCGCGATAATGGTTCCAAAAACCAGGTGCAGGCCGCCGAAGCTGGCAGCCAGCAGCGCATCTCCGCCCGGCAGCCACAGCGCCACAACGCCCGCCGCCATGAAGCACGCTCCCATCAGCGGCACCACGCGCACCGAAGCGCCGCCGCCCGAAACCACCGCCGCGCCGTACAGCAGCATCCAGGTTCCGGGAAGCAGGTGCACGGCGCCCGCGCGGAACAGGAACGCCGTCAGCACCGCGCCGGCCAGCATGGCGGGAGCGAAGCCCGCCACAAACTTGCGGCCGGGGCCGGAGACCAGCGGCAGCCGCGCGCGCCGCGCCTTCCATGCCGCGCCGGCCGCGCCAATCAGCAGCGCCACCAGGGCTTCCACCGCCCACACCGCCAGCCAGCGGCCGGGACCGGGCTGGCGCGAGGCCGCCCACGCCGCGGCCAGCGCCGTCGAGCCCATCAGCATGCCGCCGATGCCGGGCACGGCCGTGAACGAACCGGCGCGCTCGATGGTGCGCCGGATGTACCGCAGATTGTCCATGGCATGGGTCTGCATCTCAATCGGCTGCGGACGGGGAACCGCCATGCAGCCAGCATACATCGCCCGTTCGACATTTATCAAGTACTTTTTGCCGCAAAGTACCGGTGGTCCGCGCGGCCCTGCTAAAATACGGCCGTGGAGGCCACCGGCGAGTATTCGCGCGCGGACATCCGCCGTAAGTTTGGACTCTCCGAGCGCCAACTCAAGAGCTGGGAGCGGCAGAATTTCATCGCCGGCGGCGAAAATTACTCGTTCTCCGACCTCATCTCCATCCAGACGCTGCTCAAATTGCGGGAAAATCACGTACCGCCGCGCGAGATCGCGCGCGCTCTTTCCGCCCTGCGGGAAAAACTGGACTGGGTCAAGCAGCCGCTGGCGGAACTGCGCATCGTCTCCGACGGCAGGCGCATCGCCGTGCGCGTGGGCGGGCAGAACATGGAGGCCATCAGCGGCCAGATTCTGTTCGATTTCGACACCGCCGAACTGGGCGACCTGAAAAGCTTCCCCGAGGGCAAGCGCCACACCGACCGCCTGCGCGAAGCGGAAGTGTGGTTTCAGAAAGGACTCGAACTGGAGGAAACAGGCGCGCCCGTCTCGGAAGCCATCACGGCTTACCGCAAAGCGCAGGAGCTCAATCCCGCCGCCGCCGGCGCGCTGGTGAATTTGGGCACCATTTATTACCGCCAGCGCAAGTTCGCCGAGGCCGAGCAATATTACCAGAAGGCGATTGCGGCCGATCCCCTGTATCCGCTGGCACAGTTCAACCTGGGCAACCTGTACGACGAGCAGGGCCGCGCGGCCGAGGCCATGGAGCACTACCGCCGCGCGCTGGAGTTGAATCCTCGATACGCCGACGCCCATTTCAACCTGGCGCTGCTGTGCGAGCGCCTGGGCGAAACCATGAAAGCGGTGCATCACTGGAAGTGCTATTTGAAGCTGGACGCCGCCGGGCAATGGGCGGAAATCGCGCGGCGGCAATTGGAGCGGCTGCGGCGCCAAACCGTGATCGGCCCGCGTGACGGCATCCGCCGCCCGGACGCCGAAAGCGGGTGATGGACGCTGCGCGATTGTGGGGCGGGCGAAACCGCGCAATGCCACTTAGTTTCCGAAAAGGAGAACCGGCGAATCGTGTGTTGCGGTTTGTATCAGGGCACGACTTGAGTCGTGCCGCTGGCCATGTCCCCGGCCGGTCAACAGGGCCGTTCTTCAGATTCTTACCGCTGAAGATTCAGGTTCGGCGAAGCTACAGGTTAAAAGGGAAGCGCGTCCTGGTCGCCGCGGGATTCCTTCGGCGCTTTCTTGAAGGCGGAGGAATCCACCAGCGGGATCTGCGGCTGCCGGCCCTCGAATAATTCGCGGATGGTCAGGATCTGGATTTTCGGATACTTGCCGTAGAGAGTTTCGTAGAAGCCTGTTTTGACCGCTTCGGTCCGCATGGGACCGGTGGCGTCCGCCAGGGTGATGAAGACGCCGATGCGGGCGTTTTCCCGGTCCACCACGTGGGCCAGATCCCGCACCATGGCGACATTGACGTTCTCGCCGCCCTTCACGGAGACGATAGCCTTTTCCGTGTTCTTCCCCTCCGGCTTGAAATAAATGATGCCGTCGATGCCGGAATCCGCAGGTCAACGCGCCGGAAGCGCCTTCCGTCGGGGTCCGTGTGCACAAAGTGCTCCGCCACGTAGGCGTCGCTGTAGGGTGTGAATAAAGGGTTCCAGGCGGCCCGGTCCGACCTTGAATAGAAGAGAAGAGTGTCATGGACCGCGGCGAACTTGCGGCTGGCATTACCGTGCACACTTGTGCGCTTCCAGATTATCTCGTTTACGTAGTGCTGGATGCCAAAAATCGCATCCATCACAACTTTCAAATAGTGGCTCGCCGTCGGATCGCAATGCAGATACAAACTCCCCTCGGCTTGAGCACGCGGTGCAGCTCCAGCAGGCGCACGGCCATCATGGCCAGGTAGGCCATCATGTCGTTCTCTTTCAGGAACGCCCGCATGGCGCGCAGCATTTCGGCGGCATCGGTGTTGCCGCTGGAAATGACGCCATCGAAGGCCAGCTCGGCTTCCTCGCCCCAGTGCCAGGTGTCCTCGAAAGCCTCGATCTGCGCGCGCGACTTTTCGCCGGCGGTGCTCTTGAAGAGCACGTTGTAGGTGGCCTGGCTGTTGAAGGGCGGGTCCAGATAGACCAGATCCACGGATTCGTCGGCGATACAGCCGCGCAGCACCGTCAGGTTGTCGCCGTAGTAGAGCCGGTTCATAAACGGGTGATCGGCCGAGCGGCCGAACGTGATTAGAGTAACAGAGTTCCCTCCAGTGGATTAGCAGGCGCTCCGTAGCGCCGCCTTCCAGGCGGCCTGCCGGCTTCCAAGCCGGCATTCCCGCTGTGCCGGCTCGGAAGCCGGCAGGCAAACTGGAAGCTTGCGCTACGGCGGCCGGGCTAGCCGACGATTACGACAGCAGCAGCTCCAGGTCTTCCCGTTTCAGGTCGCGGATGAGGCTGTTGTCCTGGCCGACGATGGCGTCCGCCAGGTCGCGCTTGCTCTTCTGCAGCTCCAGGACCTTTTCCTCCACCGTGCCCTTGGCAATCAGGCGGTAGGCGAAAACCGGCTTGGTCTGGCCGATGCGGTGGGCGCGATCCACGGCTTGCGCCTCCACCGCCGGGTTCCACCACGGGTCGAGCAGGAACACGTACTCGGCGGCGGTGAGGTTCAACCCCAGGCCGCCGGCCTTCAGGCTGATCAGGAACAGCTCGCAGCGGTCGTCGTTTTGAAATTCCTCCACCCGCTGCTGGCGATCGCGAGTGGCGCCGTCCAGGTAAGCGTAACGCACGCCGGCTTCGTCCAGGTGCCGCCGCACAATCGCCAGCAGGCTGGTGAACTGGGAGAACACCAGCGCTTTGTGGCCCTCCTCGCGGACTTCCTCCAGCCGCTCCAGCAGGGCGTCCAGCTTGGAGCTGGATTTTTCGGCCAGGCTGGGGTCGAGCAGCCCCGGATGGCAGGCCGCCTGGCGCAACCGCAGCAGCGCCTCCAGCACGTGCATCCTGGCCCGCCCCATGCCCTGCCGCGCCACCCGCTCCAGCAGGCTGTCGCGATAGTGCCGGCGCAGGTCTTCGTATTGCTTGCGCTCGTCCGGCTCCAGCTCGCACAGCACCGTCTGCTCGGTTTTTTCCGGCAGCTCCCGCGCCACCTGCTGCTTGGTGCGGCGCAGGATGAAGGGGCGCAGCGCATGGGCCAGGAGGTGCCGCGATTCCTCGCCGGGGTTGCGCGCCAGCCCGCCCGACATCTTCAACACCTTGGCCTCGCCCAGCATGCCCGGGTTGAGAAATTCGAACAGGCTCCACAACTCGCCCAGGTGGTTTTCGATGGGCGTGCCGCTGAGCGCCAGGCGGTGCCGGGCGCGCAGCAGGCGCACGGCCTTGGCGGAAGCGGTGGCGGCGTTCTTGATGGCCTGCGCCTCATCCAGCACCACGTAATCGAATTGAAATTCGGAAAGCGGGGCGGCGTCCCGCAGGGCCGTGCCGTAGGTGGTGAGAACCAAGTCGAATTCTCCGAAACGCTCCAGGTTGCGATCCGCGCCGGTGTGTTCCAGCACGCGCAGCTGCGGGGTGAAGCGGGCGGCCTCCTCGCGCCAGTTGAACATGAGCGATTTCGGCGCCACCACCAGCGACGGCCCCTTGGACTGGGTGCGCCGGTCCTCCAGCAGCGCCAGCACCTGCGCCGTCTTGCCCACGCCCATATCGTCGGCCAGGCAGCCGCCGAAACCGAATTCGCGCAGAAACTCCATCCAGCCCAGCCCCTCGCGCTGGTAGCCGCGCAGCTCGCCCACGAAGCCCGCCGGCTGGTCCGCGACGCGGACGCCGCCGAAGTTGCGCAGGCGGTCGCGCACGCGCTCGAAGACTTCGTCCACCCGGACTTCCGGCTGCGCCGCCAGCAGCGCATCCAGCAATCCGGCCTGGTTGGTGCGGAAGCGCAGGCGGTCTTCGCCATGCTCGCCGGTTCCCAGCCCGGCCAGCGGGGCGAAGCGGGCCAGCCATTCCTCGGGCAGCAGGCCGAAGGAACCGTCGCCCAGCCGCACCATGGTGTCGCCCCGCCGCAGGGCCCCCAGCAACTGCGGCAGGCTGGCGCTGAGGCCGCCGTAATCCACTTCCGCGTGCAGGTCGAACCAGTCGATGCCGGAGCTGACCTCTACCCGCGATTTCCCCGGCTGCCGGAACGTCTTTCCGTCCGCTTCCACGTGCCAGCCCGCCTGCACCAGATCGCGCACCACGCGGGGCAGCATGCGGGGAACGAAACGCCAGCTCAGCCCGAAGCCCTCCGGCCGCAGCCCGGCTGCCAGCAGCGCATTCCGCGCCTGGTCTTCCGCCTCCGTGTCGCGCACGGTGTAGACCCGCTCTTCGGCCGACCACAGGCCGCGGCTGGCCGCCTCTTCGTCCACGTATCCGCGCCCGTAATCGAACAGCAGCACGGCTTCGAAATGGCTTCCGTTCCAGTCGCGTTTTTCGGCGATGCGCAGGCCCAGGCGCGGCGTAACGCGGCGCTCGGTGAAGCGCAGCGGCTCGTCGATCTCCATGGGCGGCAGGACGGGCGAATCCAGCAGCTTGGCCAGGGCGGCATCGCGCTCGCGGTCGGCGAAGGCGATGGCCTTCAGCCGCCGCAGCTGGCTCACCCAGCCGAAGCCGCCGGCGTGCTCGAAACGGGCCACCTTGCCGTGCGCCAGGAGCAGGCCGCTCGCCAGCAGCAGGTCCGGTTCGCTGAGCGGCATGCGCTCTTCCCCGCGCCGCAGCGAGCCGGTAATCTTCCACTGGTCGCGCTCGTCCTGCCGGACCTCCAGCCACAGCCGCCACGGTTCGCCGTCGTCCCAGCCGAGCGGCTGCAAATCGGATGAGAAGCCGGCTTGATCGGTGGCAAACAGGCGCCCCGTGGCCGCCATCCGCGGCAGCAGACGCAGCGCCAGCGGAGCCGGCAGCGCCTTGCGCAGGGCGAAGCCCATGTTCTGGGCATACGTGTAGCTGTAGGTCTCCACGCCGCCGATCAGCATGGTCAGGAGCTGCTGGTCTTCCGGGTCCGGCACCAGTTCAATCTGTCCGGCCGAGAGCTTGAATTCCCGCGGCGCGGACCATTCGCCGGTCTTCTTGCGCGTCCGCATCTTCACTTCGAGCACGATTCCGCCGCTCGCCCGCGAGGCCGCCGTCTCCACCATGTAGATCAGCTCGAATTGCGGCGGCCAACCGGCCGGCCGGGGTGAAGCCGGGGCGAGTTCGCTCTGGATGGCGGTCAGCTCGGTTTGCCAGGCCGGCGGCTGCGGCGGCGGAGGCGGGGGCGGCGTGAAATTTCGCGGCCGCGCCGTGCGGCGCGTCTGCACCAGTCCGGGGTGGTCGCCGTCCGGTTCCGATGCCGTTTCCAGCAAACCCAGGCGCCGCTGCGCCACCGCCGCCGGCAGCGCGCCGCGGCGGTCGGCTTCCAGAATCACGGCCCAGATGTGCTTGCACGCACCGCGGTCGCGGAAATACGGGCATTCGCAGGAGACCAGCAGCTCCTGGTTGAAGAACTGAATGCAAACCTCGTAATCGGCGCCGCCCGCCACGGTAGCGTGGATGTGGTCCGGCTCGACCGCCGATACCTTCACCGCCCCGCCTTGAAACAGCTCCGAGCCCCGGTATTGGGCGCCGCGATCGACCTGGAAGGCTAGTTTGCCGGAGAGGGACATCTTTCAGGGGGAAATTTCAGTTTAGCGAATCGGAATGGCTTTAATCAACCAATCATAAAAGTTTAGTGTAAAACACTAATATAATCTGCCGCTGTGCTACCAGATTCCCGGAATCAGCCCTTTCACCCGTTCCCGGTAGCGTCTGTATTCCTCCCCGAACCTCTCCACCATCCAGCGCTCTTCGAGCAGCGACTTGCGCTTCCACTCGAAGAAGAGGGCGAGAAATGCCACGAATCCGCCCAGGACGCCGTTCTCCATGGCCCGCCCCAGAATCGCCAGCGAGAGTCCGGAATAGATGGGGTGGCGCACGATGCGGTAAGGGCCGTCCAGGACCAGCGCATGCCCCTCCTTCAGGGTTACCGTTCCGCTCCAGTTCCGGCCGATATACACCCGTGCCCAGATGGCAAAAGCGCAGCCCGCCAGTTGGAGGCAATCGCCCAGATCGCCAATCCAGCCTGAATACGGCACCACTCGCCAGCCCAGCGGGCCGCGGCGCAGCGCCGGGATCGCGAGGACGGCGAAGGAAGCACCGAGAATCAGCATGTGGAGGCCGATGTTGCGGGACGAGAGCCGCCGCTCGTCGCGTTTATTGGAAATGGTGCCGAGAAACCAGACGGCGCACAGTGCCAGCCACGCCAGATCGGCGGCCGTGTTCATTCCGCCAGCACCAGCCCCGACGGCAGCTCTTCGCCGAAGATCCGGCCCAGCGCGCGCTCGTCTTCCTCTTCGCCTTCGAGCACGGCGAGCAGGCGCTCGGCGTGCGGCAGCGCCTGCAGGCTTGCGCGCGCACGGCTTCGCGCGTGGCGCGCGGGCAGATCGCGCGTGGGGTCGTCGGTGCGGCGCGCCATGGCCGCCAGCGCGTCGCCGGCGTTCGGCGCCTTCAGCAGCGCCTCCACCCAGCGCGCCGCGGTGGCGGGCGGCACCACCAGGTTGATCGGCCCGTAGAACAGCTGGCGCGCGCCCAGCCGCGAAAGGCACCACAGCTCGCTCTCCTTGTAATCGCCGGTCTTGACGCGCTTGCACCAGCGCGTCGCCCAGCTCCGTCTTGGTGCCGATGGGCAGCAGTTCCAGGCTGGACGCCGTGCGCCACATTTCGCGCAGCAGCGCCGGATTGATGCGCTGCGGCTTCTTGTTGCCGCGCGGCAGCAGGAAGCCGGAGAGCCGCTGGTACATATCGGCCTGCTGGTTGCGGTTCAGCCCGCCGGCCACGCGGCCCCAGAAAATCCACCAGTCGATCTCGCACTGCACCTGGTTGCCGTAGGTGATGCCGGCCGACGTAGACGCGGCGCGCCTGCTCGATGCGGAAATCGTCGCCCGGATAGCCGAAGCCGGGGCGCAGGCAGAAGCCGCACAGGTTCAGCCAGCGGGCTTCGAACGCCGGGCTCTTCTTGCGCCCGTCGGCGGCGGCCAGGAACGCGTCGGCCATCTGCCGGATGGCGGCGAGCGGCCAGCGAATTCCTGCCCAGCCCCATGGTCTGCTCCAGCTTCGCGGGCAACTCTTCGGGCGCGACCGGCGACTTCGCCGCTCGGCGAGAACACCGCCTGCGATCAGCGCCAGCGATGCTTCGAGCGCCTGCTCGCTGACCACCGCCGCGGCCTTGCGCTCCGCCGGGCTGGCGCGGCGGCCTGCTTGCGCAGCTCGAACTGCAGCCGCCAGCGGTTGTCGCTGATCTTCGATTCGCACCAGCGTTTCGAGCGTGCCGATTTCCGTCAGCCGCGCGCCCAGCTTCACCGGAATCAGCCGCTCCTCGGCCTTCTTGCCGAAGCGGATCACGGCATGCAGCGGCGCGTGCATGTGCAGGTCTGGCATCGTCGGCCGCGAATTCCACCACGTCGCCCAGCTTGTCGTCGGTGCGCGTGAGCGAGCTGTACAGCCGGAACGACACCGGCCGGTTGGCCACCAGTTGCAGCGCGTCGTTATCGATTTCGACGGCCGCGCCTTCTTCGGCGCCGCGCGGCACCAGGCACACCGCCGAGAACTTGCCGTCCCGCGCCTCGCCCAGGCCGATGTAATAGGTGCGCGGCAGACCGCCGCGCACCAGCACGCCGCTGCCGGTGGAGCGCACGTAGGAGTAATAGGCCGCGCCGCGCGCCACCGCCAGGTCGAGATCGCGTGTTCTCGAGGATCTCCGGCCGCCGGCCGTACCAGCGCCCGACCACGTCGGCCACGCGCTCGCGCAGGATCTCGGGAATGAAGAAGCCGCCATTGAACAGGATGGCGTCGGGCGCCTGCCCGGCGGCTTCCAGAAACGCGTTCAGGTGGCGGGTGATGGCGGGGTCGGAAACGTAGGGCAGGCCCAGCTCGCGGAACAGGCTGCGCTTCTCTTCCTTGGGCGCTTCGCCGCGCTCGGTGAACGGCAGGAAGCCTTCGAGCGCCAGCTCCAGCGCTTCCTCGCGCAGGATCTCGGTCTTCAGCGACTTGCCGATCAGCGACGAGCCCGCGCCCAGCACGGTGATCTCGACGCTCTTGCAGGTTCGGGATCGTTGAGCAGCCTTCTCCTTGGCCGCCGAGCATTGCCGGCGCAGGCCGCTGCGCTGGCGGATGGAGAGCGGCGCGCCGAGCTTGGTTTCCACCAGCCAGGCCAGCGTGAGATCCAGGTTGTCGCCGCCCAGCAGCAGGTGCTTGCCCACCGCCGTGCGCGTGAAATTCGACCAGGTCGCCCTCGCGCGAGACGCGGATCAGGCTGAAATCGCTGGTGCCGCCGCCCACGTCGCAGACCAGCACCGATCTGGCCGTCGAACAGCTTCTTGCGCGATTGCGCCAGGTTGTTGCGCGATCCAGGAATAGAACGCCGCCGCCGGCTCTTCGAGCAGCGTCAGCCGCTCGATGCCGGCCTCGCGCGCCGCCATCACCGTCAGCTCGCGCGCTTCTTCGTCGAACGACGCCGGAACCGTGAGGACGATGTCCTGCTCGGCCAGCGGCGCGCCCTTGCGCGCGGTCCCACTCCTCGCGGAACTTGGCGATGAAGCGCGCCGAAACTTCCACCGGCGAGAGCACGCGGCCCGGTCTCCTGCGAATCCCACGGCAGGATCTTGGCGGTGCGGTCCACATCCGGATTCGAGAGCCACGATTTGGCCGAGTGCACCAGCCGCGTGGGCACCAGCGCGCCCTGCTCGCGCGCGTACAGCGCCCACCGGCTGCCCGTCTTCCAGAAACAGGAACGAGGGCAGCGTGCGGCGCGGCTCCACGCGCCCGGCCGCCACCAGTTGCGGCGTCTCGAAGATGTGGAGCGGCGGAAAACTCGCGGTCTTCGGCCTCGCGCTCGTCGATGTAGGCCAGCGGCGGAATTGGTGGTGCCGAGGTCGATGCCGATTTTCATGCGGCTGGGCCAGGCTCCGGGACCCGCTGGTTCTGGCCGATCCTGCACTTTCTCCCTCACGTTGAACTCCAGCTTCCAGCGGCGGCCGTCGCGCGCCACGCACCAGAGCTGCAGCATGCCGGTTTCGGTGACCACGGTTTCGAACGACACCGGCACCACTTCGGCCGGCAGCTTTCGCCCGGCTGCGGAAGGCTGCACTTCCATGGGCGAAAGCTCTTCGAGATCGTCGCCGAAGTCTTCGATCAGGTCGCCGGGCTGGTCGTTCTTGCGCACCGCCGAGGTGAAGAAGCGGAACTCGGCCGGCTGGCCGACGACCAGCCCGAATTCGCGGTCGGGAATGCGCAGTTCGGTGCCTTCCTCCATGCCGAACGGCGCCACCGTCAGCGCTTTGAGCGGCGCCGGGAAGCCGGGGACGGACGGGCATGGCGCTTTCGATGCCGACGTAATACGTGCGCGGCACGCCGCCGCGGATGCGCACGCCGTGGCCGTGGCGCGCCAGCGCCGTAATACGCCGCGCCGCGCGCCACCGCGTGCATCAGGTCTTCGCCGCTCAGCGGCTGTGACCGGCCGGCAGCCTTCCTCCGCCAGCCAGGAATTCGAGCGTCGCCAGAATGCGCTCGCGCACGAGCGCCGCGTTCAGCACGCCGCCGTTGAACAGCACGTGCGTGGGGCAGGCGAGGCCGCTCGGTCCGCGGCGCACCGCTCGCCTGCTCCGTCGCCGCCGCCTGCTGGCGCAGGAAGCGCGCCAGGTGGCGGGTGATGGCGGGATCGGCCGCGTAGGGCAGGCCGAGTTCCTGCAGGCCGACGCGCCGCTGCGCGCGCCGGCATGTCGCGTGCTGGCCACCGCCGGCAGGAAGCCTTCGCCCAGCACCTGCTCGATATCGTCGCGCTGCAGCGACGGCCTTGATGGTGCCGCCCACCAGGCCGCGTGCCTTTGCCGAGAATGGTGACCGGCTGCTCCTCGGCTTTCGATTCGGGATCGAGCAGCTTCTCCTTGGCCGCCGCGGCAATTGTTCCAGAGCGCCTGGAGCTGGCGGCTGTCGATGCGCGTGCCTTTCTCGGCGAGCCGCTGCGCCACCAGTGCCGGCCAGCGCCAGATCGATGTTGTCGCCGCCCAGCAGGATGTGCTCGCCCACCGCGACGCGTTCGAGCGCCAGCTCGCCCCCCGCTTCGGTCACCGCGATCAGGGTGAAATCGGTGGTGCCGCCGCCGATATCGACCACCAGGATCAGATCGCCCACCTGCACGCGCTCGCGCCAGTCGGGGTGCCGCTCGATCCAGGCATAGAAGGCGGCCTGCGGCTCTTCGAGCAGGGTGACGTTCTGGTAGCCGGCCTGTTCGCGCGGCTTCGAGCGTCAGCTCGCGCGCCACGGCGTCGAACGATGCGGGCACCGTCACCAGCACCTGCTGCTCGGCGAACGGCGCGTCCGGCATCTGGCAATCCCAGGCCTCGCGCAGATGCTCCAGGTAGCGGCGGCTGGCCTCCACCGGCGAAAGCTTCTCCACGCCTTCGGGCGCGCGGAAGGGCAGCAGCGGCGCGGTGCGGTCCACGCCGGAATGCGAGAGCCAGGATTTGGCGGAGGACACCAGCCGCCCGGCGTTCTCCACGCCGCGCTTCTGCGCCAGCCGGCCGACCACGTAGTCGCGGCTCCGCGTCCCAGGGCAGGGCAAGTGGTGCCCGCCGGGAAATCGGAGGCGCCGGGCACATAGAGGAACGAGGGCAGCAGGTTTTCCTCGCGCACCTCGCCCGGATTTACCAGCTGCGGCATGGCCAGCAGGCGCACGTTGGCCGGGAGCAAACGGGTCCGCCTCCGCGCCGGCGCTCGGCAAAAGCCAGCGCCGAATTGGTGGTGCCCAAATCGATTCCGATGACGTATTGCGGTTCCATAATTTCGGGGGTTGGGGATTGGGGATTAGGATCGGGGCCGAATTTCGGCGCCGAACCCGTGATCCCCTATCCCCAACCCCTAATCCCCTGATCCCCGATCCCCTACTCGATCTCGATTTCCGCCGGCGCGATCACGGACGCGTCCTGGCGGGCGGCCAGCGCCGGAAGATCCACCTTGGCGGCGCGCCAGCCTTTGTGGCGCAGCGTGCCGCCCTTGGGCGGCGCGGCGGGCACGTTGCCCACGAACTTCACCAGGTTCGGATCGGCGGAGGGCGCGTTGGCGAACGTGCCTTCCACGCCATCGATCACCGGCTGCAGCGTGACGTAGCGGGCCAGCGAATCGCGGCACTGGTCGTGCAGCTCGCGCACCGCCGCGCCGACCTGGTCGTCGGCATAGCCGGCGATGTCCTCCTGCAGGAAATCGATCAGGCGCGAATCGCGCTGCAGGATGCCGAGCATTTGCAAAGCGCCGTCGGAGGCGCGTTCGGCAGGTACGGACCGGGCCGCCGGCGGCGGCGCGGGCGCCGCGGCGGCGCGGCGCGCAAGGCCCAGCGCGGCGAGCGCCGGCGGCCCCAGTTCACCGTGAAACAAGATGTTGAAGAAACAACGGAATGCGAGCAGAATGCGATTCAAATTTCCGGCTCCAGAGTTTCAGGATACAGCGGAACGGATGCCACGCGGAAACGCGTGTGGAGCAGGCGGTTGCGCCCAATGCCACTTAGTTTTCCCGAATTCGGCCGCTCCCGGTGGCTTGCGTTGCACGCGCGCAGTGCAGCGTGAAGCAATGCCTTGTATCAGGGCATGACTTAAGTCGTGCCGGACAGGAGCAGATGAGAGAGGGCTTCAGCCCCTGGGTATTGACGACTTGCCGACGACCAGGGGCTAAAACCCTTTGCAGCGCGCGATTTTCGGCACGGCTGAAGCCGTGCCCTGATACAAAGCCTCCGACCTCGGTCCGGGTTTAAGCTTGTGCCGGCCGCGATTTTGGGCACGGCTCCTGATACAATGCCCTCCGACTTCGGTCCCGGTTTAAGCGTGTGCCGGCGGCCCTATGCCACAATCGCGGCCGCGGGGGCGCCGGCGGAGCGCGACGGATTTGCGCGCGGGAGCGTCGTAATGGCGGCGGGCGGAGGCGATCACGCGCTCCACTTCGTCGCGGTCGAGCGGCTGGGCCAGCACGTCGTAGCCGCCCACGTTCAGCACTTCGGCCCACAGGTAATCGTCGGCCATGCGCGAGGTAACCACCAGCGGCGGCACGGGATTGAGACGCCGCAGGTCGGCCAGAATGCGGCGCCAGTCCCAATCCGCGATCTGGCTTTCCGCCACCACCACCTGCACCGGGTTCTTTTCCAGGCATTCCAGCGCGCGGCGCCGGTCGCGGGCTTCGAACAGGCGCCAGTTGCGGCTGCGGAAGACGTCGTGCACCAGCGTGACGGTCCGTTTCATAGGCGCCAACCAGCAGGGCGGACACCACGCAATCATTGATTTCACACATGGACACAACACTCCCTTCGGTTCGTAAAGCCATCGCTTCGGATTGAATTTAGTGTGAGAGCGAAACGCCGCTTTCGCTCATTTTTGAGCTTACAGGCCGCACCCGCCGCGCACAATAGACTATTTACCCCGTAGATGGACGTGCCGGGTGCCGAAAGTCACGGAAGGATATTTGCCCGATAGGGCGCACACAGGTATCGGGTACGAAGTTTGTCCGCTTTAAAGCTTAACAAACGGGCCGCCGGGGACGCTTGCCAACACTTTGTGGTGGGCATACAATCCAGGCACTATGATTCCGCCAACTGGGGAAGAGACGCCCCGCGGCACGGAAACCATCCTCCTGGTGGAACCGGACCCGGAGACGCGAACGCTGGCCGCCTTCATGTTGACGCGGCTGGGCTATTCGGTGCTGGAAGCGCACAACGCCATGGAGGCGTTAAAAATCTATGACGAGCGCGCGAGCGGCGTCGACCTGCTGCTGGCCGAAGCCGTAATGCCGCGCGTCAACGGCCACGAGCTGGCCAAGCTGCTGGGCGCGCGGGATCCAGCCATGCGCACCCTGTTCCTGGCCGATGAGGAGTACGAGCGGATGTCCCGGCGCGTGGCGGCGCAGAAAAGCGTGCTCTTCCTGGTGCGGCCCTTCACCATGCGCGCGCTGGCGGCCAGGGTGCGGAAGGCGCTGGACGCGCGGGGAGGACAGGCCAGGACAACGGCGGCTTGAAACCGACGGCGGGCCGCCTTCCTCACAGCTTCACCACAATCGAGATCCGGCGGTTGCGCGGGTTGTTGGGCTCGGTGGGACGCATAAGCTGGCGGTCGGCGAAGCCACGCACTTCCACCACCTGGTCCGGCGGCACGCCATGCCCATGCAGCACGCGGCGGGCGGCATTGGCGCGGTCGGCGGAAAGCTCCCAGTTGCTGTAACCGGCGGCCGGCAGGGCGTTCCGAAAGGGCGTGGCATCGGTGTGGCCTTCGATGACAATGCGGTTGCCTATGTGCGCCAGCTCCGCCGCCAACTCCGCCAGCAGGCGCTCGCCGGCGGGCGTCGGCGTCGGGCTGCCGTTCACGAAGAACATGCCTTGTTCGGTCTCCAGCAGGTCGATGCGCAGGCCTTCGCCGGTGACGCTCACCTGGATGTGATCCCCCATTTTGGCGAAGTCCGGCATCCGCCGAAGCGCCTGCTCCACCTGCCTGCGCAGGTCGGTTATGGTCGGTTTGGCCGCCGGCAAACCTCCGCCCGCGTCGGCCGGCCCGGCTCCCATTTTGCGCACGTATCCCTTGGGGTCTTTGAAGTAGCCGCTGATCGCCTGGCGGGTGTCGGGGCTGGCGTTCATCATCCACAGCACGATGAACAGCGCCATGAGGGCGGTGACGAAATCGGCGTAGGCCACTTTCCAGGCGCCGCCGCGTCGGCGGCGAAACGAGCGCCGGACGCGCGGCGCGGGCAGCGGCGCGAGGGCCGCCTCTTGCGTGCCGGTCCCGGGCGGCCTCACCTTCGCTCCCTTTCCGCCTTCGGGCACGCGGTGGACTTTCCAGGCACCGGTCTGAAGGCGAGCTTCTGCAATCCGGACCTAGGAAGCCGCATGGGGCATCTCCGCGCCGGCCGGTTCGGGATGCGGCACGGGCGGAATCACGGCGTCGCGCTTGATCACGGTTTCCATCTCCAGAAAAGTGGGGCGGATCTCCGGCGGGATGGACCGCCGCGCATATTCGAGCGCCAGAATCGGGGATGCGCCCCGGGCATAGGCAATGATGGCTGTGCGCAGCACCTGCAGAAACTGCGCCTGCGTCTCGCTCAAACTTTCCAGGCGCGCCGCCAGCGGCCCCACTACCCCATAGCAAAGCAGGATGCCGAGAAACGTGCCCACCAGCGCCGCCGCCACCTTCTGTCCGATGGTCTCCGGCGCCCCGCCCAACGCTTGCATCGTGATTACCACCCCCAGCACCGCCGCCACAATGCCCAGCCCGGGCAGCGCCTCCGCCATCGCGCTGAGGGCGTTGACCGGCTCGAAGCGGCCCCGCCGCTGCACCTCGATATCCAGCTCCATCAACTGGTCGAGCTCATGCGTCGCGGTTACCCCGATCACCAGCATGCGCAGCGAATCGCAGACGAAATCGCGGGCGCAGTCGTCGCGCAGAAATTCGGGGTGGTTGGCGAAAATGCGGCTGTTCGCCGGGTCGTCCACGTCGTTTTCCAGCTCCATGATGCCGCCGGCCCTCTGCGCGTACACAAAGAGCTCGTAGAGCATGCCCAGGTCGCGGAGGAACGATTCCAGGTTGTGGCGCGGCCCGCGAAACGCCGCCGCCACCCCGCGGGCCATTTTGCCGATCAGCGCCGGCGGATTGGAGAGCAGCACGATCCCCACCGCCGAGCCGCAGATGATCAGTAGCTCCGCCGGCTGCATGAGGATATAAGGATCGCCCCGCTCCATCATGAAGCCGCCCAGAACCGCGGCGAAAACCAGCGTGATGCCAAGTAGCGCCAGCATAGGATGAGGGAGCGGCGCGAAATGCCCCCTGCATTGCTCATCGGAGCCCGCCGGCGAAGCTTGCAACGAGGTACTCCACGGCCTAGTACCAATTAGTATTTTAGGGTACTCTTAGTCTTAATTTTTGTACTATCCTGAATCTTGCCCGGTGTGCGCGATCGCACAATCATAGTCATCAAAGTTCTGTTGGTCCGATTTCGGAGGATTTGACCATGCGATTGAAGAAGAAGACCGTCACGCGGCTGGCATCGTTGTCCGCGGTGGGCGCTGGAGCGCTGGGAGTGGCGGCGGGTACGGCACAGGCCGGCACCGTCTCCTCCTACACGTTTATCACGCCCTCCGGCGGGCCCCAGACGGTCGGCTCCGGTCACCTCAACACATTCATGCTGGATCTGCCCGGCTCGAATGGAATCCTGCTCTCTCGCCAGTTCAGCGGCGGCTTCTCCAATAGCTACTCTGCCGTAGGGGTTGCCGGCAGGGGTTCGGTTTACTTCCGGCAGCTGGCCGGCTTCCTCGATATGGTAACGGGGGGTGGCGGCAGCACGTTTGGCAATCGCGGCAGCAGATCGGCTACGAATGCCCTGTTTGCCAGCCGGAACGTCAGCCGGTGGACCACCACCACTGGCGGACACACCACACGGACAACTGTCCCTCTCCGTCACACCAATACCCACCTGACTTCTAGTACGGCGTCGGGTCCGACGACTATCCACCCGACCTGGAGTACAGTCGGCGGCACCGTTAATACCCACTGGATTCCGGGCGTAACCGTAACCAGTTCCAACGTCAATGTTAGTGGCAACACCAATACCACGCCCATGTATGCGGCATTCCGCTTTTACGACGCCGGCCAGTCTTATGACGGCTGGCTGGAGTTGAGCGCTATGCCGTCTGACGGAGGCCTCGGAGTCACGCTGGATGCCTATGCGTACGATAGCCCGGCTTCCGTTCCCGAGCCTTCCAGTTTTGTCCTGAGCGGGCTGGCCGCGCTGGCTCTGGGAGCCGAAGGCCTGCGCCGCTGGCGCGCGGCGCGTAAGCCAACCGCCTGAACCGCCGCTCTTGCCCGCACAGCCGAAACCGAGGGCCCCACACTGCAGGGGCGCTATTTGCCGATGATCGAGGAGAATCGAGCGCCACTGAAATCGCCCTCGCGGGTAGCCGGAGGGCAGGCCGCATGAGCCGCCTGCTCATGGTCGGTTGGGACGCCGCCGACTGGAAGATCATCGATCCCCTGCTGGCCAAGGGTGAAATGCCGCACCTGGCGCGGCTCATCCAGGCGGGCGTGCGGGGTAACATCGCCACCCTATATCCGCCGCTCAGCCCCATGCTGTGGACCTCCATCGCCACCGGCAAGCGCCCATCCAAGCACGGCATCTACGGCTTCACCGAGCCCACGCCGGACGGCGTGAGCGTCCGCCCCATCAGCAACCTGGGGCGGAAGACCAGGGCCATCTGGAACATCGCCCACCTCAACGGCCTGCGCAGTATCGTGGTCGGCTGGTGGCCCTCCCATCCCGCCGAGCCCATCCGCGGCGCCATGGTCTCCGACCTGTTCCCGCTCAAGGGCGAGCACAGGGCGAACGCGCCCATGCCGGTGGGAACGGTTTCGCCGGCGGCCATGGCCGGGCGCATCGCCGAGCTGCGCGTGCACCCTACGGAAGTGAGCGGCGCCATCCTGAAAATGTTCGCGCCGGAGTGGGGGAAAATCGACCAGGAAAAGGACAAGAGCGTCCACGACCTGGCCTCCATCGTCGCCGAAACCATGAGCACCCATGCCGCGGCCACCGAGCTGATGGAGACCGAGCCGTGGGACCTGGCCTGCATTTATTATTCCGGCATCGACCATTTTTCCCACCGTTTCATGCGCTACCACGCCGGCAAGCGCATCCCCGCGGGGAGCCCCGATCCGGCCATTTTCGCCGGCATCGTGCAGAACGCCTACCGCTACCACGACCTCATGCTGGGCCGGCTGATGGAACTCGCGGGGCCGGATTGCGCGGTGATGCTGAACAGCGACCACGGTTTTCACTCCGACCGCCTCCTGCCCGACTACATTCCGGCGGAAGCCGCCGGGCCGGCGGTGGAGCACCGCCATTTCGGCATCTTCTGCATGCGGGCTCCGGGGGTGCAGGCCGGCGGCCACGTGTACGGCGCCAGCGTGCTCGATATCACCCCCACCGCTCTGCACGTGCTCGGGCTCGCCGCCGGCATGGACATGGACGGCAAAGTCCTGCTCAACGCTTTTGCGGACGGCCGCCCGCTCCAGACTATCCCCAGTTGGGACGCGGTGGAAGGCGAAGACGGCCGCCACCCCGCCGGCCAGGAGTACGATGGCGCCGCGGCCGCCGAAGCGCTCCAGCAACTGGTGGATTTGGGATACGTGGCGCCGCCCGGCGAAGACTCGCGCGACGCGGTGGCGGACTGCCTGGCCGAGCAGCGCTACAACCTGGCGCGGGCCCACGCGGATGCGCTGCGGCCGGACCTGGCGGTGCCGCTGCTGCGCGATTTGATTGCGCGCGACCGGGAAGAGGGGCGCTTCTATTCCGCGCTGGCCGCCTGCCTTTTGCAGATGGGCGATGGCGAAGGCGTCCGCCGGCTGCTGGAGGAATTCGACCAGGCCTGCGCCGAATTCGCGCCGCGCGCGGCCCAGGAGCTGAAGCGCCGCCGCGGCGAAAAGCCGGACCCGGAGAGCGCCGGCCGCGACAAACCGGCGGAGCGCCGCGAAGCCTTCGAGCGCCGGAAGCTGGCGGAAAAGGCGAACGGCTTCGCGACGGAGCGCATGCTGCTGCACTGTCGCCTGGCGCTCGGCCAGAGGCGCGCGCCGAAGCGCAGGCAGGAGGCGCTGGCGCTGCTCGAAAAGCTGGCCAAGGCGCGCCGGCAGCCGCTGGGGCTGCGGATGTTCCTGGCGCAGGGTTTCGCCGCGCTGAAGGAATACGGCCGCGCCCTGGAACAACTGGCGCGGGTGCGCCGCGCCGACCGCGACAGCGTTGACGCGCTGAGCCTGGAGGCGCGCATCCACTTTTGCCAGAAGCATTACGAGGACGCGGTGAATGCCGCCGTGGGAGCCCTCTCGCTTATCTATTTCCAGCCCGAGCTGCACTACCTGCTCGGGGTTTCGCTGGCTCGTTTGGGCGACAAACCCAGGGCCGAACAGGCCTTCCGCACGGCGCTCGGGCAGGCGCCGGAATTCCCCGCCGCGCAGGAAGCGCTGGGGCGCCTGGTCTCGCGCGACCGGGAGCGGGTGGGGGAAGGCGCGCTGCACATGGCCCGCGCCACCGCCGGCCGGAAGCATGCCAAAGAGCGCGCGGCGGAGCGGAAAACGGCAGCCGAGGCGGCGGCTTCGGCCGAGCCTGCTCCGGCGGTGGGCCTGACCGCGTTCGACCGCAGCCAGGTGGCGCCGCCCGCCGATCGTTCCCAGGTCATCACGGTGGTGGCCGGCCTGCCGCGCTCCGGCACTTCCATGATGATGCAAATGATAGCCGCGGCGGGCCTGGACCCCTACACCGACGAGCAGCGCCTCCCCGACGCCGATAACCCCCGCGGCTACCTGGAGCACGAACGCGCCACGCGCCTGCACCGGGACGCTTCGTGGGTGCCGGAAGCCCGCGGCAAAGTGGTGAAAATCGTGGCCCACCTGCTGCCCTTCCTGCCGGCGGGCGAGCAGTACCGCATCATTTTCATGCATCGCGATCTGCGCGAGGTGATGGCTTCGCAGCGCGCCATGCTGGAGAGGCTGGGGCGCAAGGGAGGCAAGCTGGCGGAAGCCCGGATGATGAGCACGTTTACGCAGCAGTTGGTGGCGGTGCAGACGTGGTTGCAGCGGCAGCCGCGGATTGCCGTTCTGCCGGTGGATTACGCCGCGGCCCTGGCGGACCCGGCGGCCGCCGCGGAACGCCTGGCGCGCTTCCTCGGCCCGCCTTTCGATGCCCGCGCCGCCGCCGCCGCCATCGAGCCCGCTCTGCGCCGCCAGAAAGCCCCCGAGCCTGCGCTGCGGGAGCCGTGAGACCGTGCGGCTTAGGCCTGCCAATGTCGTGCGGAACAAATGCCTGCCCGCCTGCGTAACGGGAGGTATGCGCGTTGCACTGATCCCCCTGGTAGCCGCCGCGACGCTGGCTCTGGCGGCTTGCGATATGGATCTGGACTTGGGCGGCGGCCGGTACAGCCGCGACTTCCACTACGACTACCCGCTCGATGCCGGCGGCAAACTCTCCATCGAGACCTTCAACGGCTCGATCGACATTTCCGGCTGGGACCAGAAGACGGTCGAAATCGACGGCGCCAAGTATGGGCCGACGCAGCAGGCGGCGGACGACCTGCTCATGAGCGTGGACCACGCCTCCGGCTCCATTTCCATCCGCGTGCAGCGGCCCTCGGGGTCGCGCGGCGGCATGGGCGCGCGCTTCCGCATTCAGGTGCCGCGGTCCACGGTGCTGGATTTCCTCTCCACCTCCAACGGCTCCATCCACGTGGCGGACGGCGCCGGCCCGGCCCGCCTGCGCACCTCCAACGGCGGCATCCGCGTCAGCGGCCTCAACGGCAGCCTGGAAGCCACCACCTCCAATGGCACCATCAACGCAGACCTGACGGCCGTTCACGGGCCCGTGCGCGCCGAAACCTCCAACGGCAGCATCGAACTGCGGCTCCCCGCCGGCCTTCAGGATGACGTGCGCGCCGAGACCTCCAATGGCGGCATTAGCGTGCACCTGCCCGAGGGCCTGAACGCGCGCATTTCCGCGCACACCAGCAACGCCCACATTACTTCCGATTTCGACCTGCAGACGCACGGCGAAATGGACCACAACCGGCTCGACGCGGTGATGGGCAAGGGCGGCCCGCTGGTGGAGCTCAGCACTTCGAACGGCGGAATCCACCTGCTCAGAATGTAAGCCCCCGCCCGGCCCCCGTAGCGCCGGCTTTCAGCCGGCCATGCCGGCATCCATGCCGGCATACCCCGGTCCGCCAGGCGAATACAGCCGCTCGCTTGCGTTACGTTCGCGGCTCTGACCGGAGCCGCGCCCGCATGGGAGCGGTCGCTTCAAAAAGCAGGTTAAACCCGGCGGTCCAGGCTAATCCGCCGCGGCCACCACGTGCTCCGGCCGGCCTTCCAGAGAACGCCCAGATATTTTCCACGGACATGCGCAGCCCGGCTTCCAGCGCCTCCGGCGTGATGCCGGCGCAATGCGGCGTGATCACCACGTTATCCAGCCGGGTGAGCGGATGGCCGGGGGCCAGCGGCTCGGTGGTGAAGACGTCCAGCCCCGCGCCGGCAATGCGCCGCGAGGCCAGCGCCTCCACCAGCGCCGGCTCGTCCACGATGGCCCCGCGCGCGGTGTTGATCAGGATGGCGCGCTTCTTCATGAGCGCCAACTGGGCGGCGCCCAGGAAGCCGGTGGTTTCGGGCGAGAGGCGCAGGTGCAGGCTGACCACGTCCGCCGTGCGGTAAAGCTCGTCCAGCGGGACCACCGCATCGCCGGGTTTGGGATGCAGGGTCCAGGCGATCACGCGCATCCCGATGGCCGCTGCCAGCCGCGCGAACTGCCGGCCGATGGCGCCCAGCCCAATGATGCCGCAGGTTTTGCCGTGCAGTTCCACCGATTGGCCACGCGGCCAGCCGCCGGCGCGCGTGGCGGCGTCGGTCTGCGGGATGCGCCGCGCCACCGCCAGCAGCAGCGCCAGCGCATGCTCGGCGATGGAGATGGCGGAAACGCCGGGCGTGTTGGTGATCATGACCCGGTGGCGGGCGGCGGCTGGGAGGTCGACGTGATCGGTGCCGGTGCCCCAAAGGGAGACGCAGGCGCAGCCGCGGGCAGGCGGCGAAGACGCGCTCGCTGAACTTCGAAGAGGAGCGGATGTTCAGCACCAGCTCGGCCGCGCCGATGCGCTCGATCAGGCGCTCTTCGGAGCCCGGTAGCGTGTCGTGGTAATCGAGCGCCGCGCGCTCCGCCAGCTCCGGCCAGACCGCGCTGGGGCGCAGCACCGCCGGAGCGTCATCGGGGATATAGATTTTCGGTGTGGGGTCGGAAGACATGCGTCTGACCAATATAACGCGGGAACGGGGGCGGATCCGGATAGCAGACTTAGAATGGAGTCATGAGGGAGTCGGGCTGTCTGCTGCTGGGATTGGTGTGGCTGTTTGCGGCTTCCGCCGGGGCGCAGGAGGCACAGCCGCCGGCGGCGCATGCCCCTACCACTACGCCCGCGCCCTCGGCGAAGCCTCCGTCCGGCCCGTCCGCTGTTCCCGCGTCCAAGCAACAACCAAAGCGAATTCTCGGCCTGATGCCCAACTACCGCGCGGTGAGCGCGGGCGCCATTCCGCCGCCGCCCACGCCCAGGGAAGCGTTCAAGATCGCCACCCAAAACAGCTTCGACTATTCGGGTTTCATTTTCGTGGGGATTACGTCGCTGCTCTCGGAGGGCACGGATGCGCACCCGCAGCTGGGGCACGGAATCGAAGGTTACGGAGAATACTACTGGCGCGGCTTTTTGGACAAAACCGATGGCAATTACCTGGTGATCTTCGCACTGCCGACCTTGTTTCACGAAGACGAGCGGTATTATGCCATGGGGTCGGGTTCCATCTGGAAGCGCGGGCTATACGCGGCGTCGCGCGTGCTCATCACGCCCAATTACCACGGCCGCAACACGTTCAACGCGGCCGAGGTGTTCGGACGGGGGATTGCGCAGGGAGTTTCGGCCTCTTATTATCCCAGCCAGGACCGCACCGCGGGCGCGCTGGCGGTGAAATTCGGATACGCGATCGGGCGCGATGCGCTGACCAACGTGTTTCGTGAGTTCTGGCCGGATATCGCCACGCACGTCCTGCACCGGCATCCCTGAGGCCGGCCGCGGCTCCGAGCGGAGCCGCGAGCGTAAGCGAGCGCCTGGACCTAGTATTACTGTGTTATAAATAACGTGATTTGTTGGGCTTGTCGCTCGGAGGGGGCCTGTCGGTTACCTTGGAAGGAGAGATGGGCATTGTTCGAGCGAATATCCAGACGGTAGAGGACATTTATCAGCTGATCTGGACGGCTGTAGAGACCAAACGTCCGATCGAGGCGGTCTATAAAGGACTGCCTCGGCTGTTTTGCCCCCATCGTCTCGGCCGCAATCGAGCGGGTGAGGTTCGGGTGCTGTGTTACCAGTACGGTGGAGAGAGCGAGAGCGGATTGGAAGCGCCGGGATCCCCTGCCAACTGGCGTTGCACCGTGCTGGAGAAGTTCAGCCGCGTTCAGTTACGGGCAGGACGTTTGGCGTACGGCACCCAACCATTCGCGCCCGGCATCCTGTGTAATCGATGCGGATATCGACGCCGAGGATCAACCGGCAGCTTTGGAACCGCAGAAGGGACAGTGAGACAACTGCCCGAGCAATTGGCGGGAGAGGGCAATCCGCAAGGTGGCGATCGAGCGCGGATTATGCCGTTCGGGGCGGACGCGGCGACCCGCGCGGGCGGAAGTCGGGCGGCTGGTCCGGGGCTGATAGTCCAACATGGCCGGCGCGGGCGGAGGGGGAAAAACGGTTCCGCTCGGCCATCAGGAACCCATACGCAGCGATACATAAAGTGGCGTGATGGTGAAATCCGCGCCAACTCCGGCCTTCATAGTGTCCCAATCCCAATTCCTGTTTGAGCTCTTCGTAGTCGCGTTCGATGACCCAACGATGTTTGGCCAGCTTTGCCAGAGACTTCAGCGAGGTTGTGACGGGTAAGTTGGACAGCCAGTATTTGGTGGGTTCCGATGCTTCCTTCGGCCATTCGATCAAAAGCCATTCTTCCGGGCGGGGTTCGGTGCGCTTTTCATCGCGATGGGAAGGGCGCACACGCACCGCGGCAAAACGGGATCGCAAGGTTCCCTGACTACCTGACCGCCAACCGATGTTCTTCCAAGCCGACGGCGGCAGAGCCAGAGCCAACTGCTTCACTGAAATCGGCTGATGATTGGGGTTGCGCTGCAGTCGCGTAGGGGTGGCTCCACGGCCCGGTTTTCGCGGCGGGGCCGGCAAGGGTTGTTTCCCCGGTTCCCAGACACTGGTGGTGGTCTCGATACCTCCTATATAGTGCAACCCAAGCTCGGTTAAACTCGTGCGGAACTGGGTGTTGTGCCCATAACCTGCATCGGCCAGCACCACTCCCACAGGCACCTGCTGCTGCAAAGCTTGCCGAATCTGCTGCAACGCAATCTCTGGTTTGGTTTGAAACGCCACTCCTTCTGGGACTCCGGCCTGCTGGCAGCGTTTGTCATCCTGACACCACACCTCCGGCAAATAGAGCCGCCAAGCGATCGGCAGGCTCGCATTCCACGTACTCACCGATAAACTCACGGCCACCTGACAGTTGTCCTGTTTGCCTACTTGACCGCAGTACTGCCTGGCAACTCCCACGGAATGTTTTCCTTGCTTGGGGAAACCCGTATCGTCCACAATCCAAGCCACCACTTCACCATGTTTCTGCATAGTTGGCAGCACGGATCGCCGCACCTCGGCCAGCATCTCCTCGTCGTTCCACGGCGCGTCTGCCACCAAGTGATGGAGCGACTGATGCATGCGACGAACATTGTCTGGAGCCAAGCGCGCCGCCATCGGCTCGACACTCTTACGCTCGCCAGGCAATAACAATCCGGTGCAGTAGTTTTTCAGAGGCGTATGCCGGTCGGCATGCCCCGCGGCGTTTGCCAGGCCCTCGATATATGCCGCGAAGCGCCTCTGTTGTGGGCCTGGCGAAGAGAGGCGTGATCCCACGAAAACAATTCTACAACAAAATGTTTGTTTTTAACACAGTAATACTAGTGCACAGTGCCGTTGACTTTCGCCGGCGTTTTGTCCGCCGCCCGTTCGGCGCCATCCGCCGCTTTCTTGAAATCGCCGGCCTTCACGTAGCTCATGGCGGCGGGGTCGATGTGGCGGCGGAAGGCTTCGGTGATCTGCTCGGGCGTGAGCGCGGCCACCCTGGCTTCCAGGGCTTCGTCGAATTTCAGGCTGCGGCCGTAGCGCTCGCGGGAAATCAGCAGGCCGGCCAGCGCGCCGTCTTCGGTGCGGTTCACCTGGCGCTCTTCCAGCCAGGATTTCTTGGCCGCGGCCACTTCTTCGGCGGTGAAGCCGTTCTTCAGTGTGAGCGCCAGCTCGTCTTTGAAGCTGGCTTCCGCCTTGGGCGCGTTTTGCGGATTAGCGATGGCCACGCCGATGAATTCGCCGCCGTCGTCCCGCGTGGGCACTTCGAGCGCGGTCTGCACTTCGTAGCTCAGTCCTTCCTTTTCGCGGATGCGTTTGAACATGCGCGAGCTGGTCTGCCCGCCCAGAATGTAATCGGCCATGATCATGGCGGGGTAATCGGGGTCTTCGTCGGAGATCCTGGCCAGCTCGCCGGCGGCCAGCATGGCGTTCTGTTTATCCGGCGTCTCGATGGTTTTTTCGATGGCCGTCACCTGCCGGTAGGGGCTGAGGATGCGCGCGTAGGGCGCGGGCGTCTTCCAGTTTCCGAACAGCTCTTCGAGCAGTTTCGAAACCTGCGCCGGGTCGAACTGGCCCACGATGGCGATTTCCGATTCCGGCCCGCCGCCGTAGAACTGCCGGTAGAACTGCTGGATTTCGGCCAGGCTGACCTTCTTCAAATCTTCGATCTGCTCATCCGGCGTGGAGACGTAGCGCAGGTCGCCGCGCGGATAATTGCTGTCCAGGTGCCGGTCCAGCTCCAGGAAAGCCAGGGTTTGCGGCTCGTTGCGGCCCTGCTCGATGCCGGCGATGTGCTGCTGGCGAAGCTGCTCGAGCTCGCTGGCGGGGAAGGAAGGATCGCTGCAGGATCTCGGCTGCCAGCCGCAGGCTACCGGCCAGGTTGGCCTCGGTGGTCTGGATTCCGGCGCTGGCCGAATTCACGCCGCCGGAGACGTTGACATGCGCTTTCAGGCGGTCGGTTTCATCCTGAATCTGCTGGCGCGTTTTGGTGGTGGTGCCGCGCATCAGCATGGCGCCCGTGAGCTGGCCCACTTCGGCCTTCCCGAACAGCGTCTTCTCGTCGCCGAAGCGGAACACCATCTGCGCGATCACCGTGCCGCCGCGCGTCTTCTTGGGCAGCAGCAGCACCCTCGTGCCGTCCGCCAGTTTCAGCGCGCGTCACCCGGCTCTCGATGTTGGCGGGCGACGGGTCGAACGCTTCGCCCTGCGCAATGGCTTGGCCGCCCTTGTAATCCTTGAGCAGCGCCTCCACGTCCGGCGTGGGCGGAATCTCGGTGCGATCCGGGTTCTTGGTGGGGATGAACTCGCCCAGCGTGCGGTTCGATTGTTTCAGATACGTCCTTGGCCACGCGCTCCACATCGTCCGGCGTCACCTTCTGGATTTCGATCGCGCTCGAGGAACAGCAGGCGCCAGTCGCCATCGGCGGCGGCTTCGCTCAGGCTGAGGCCGACGTTCTCGGAATCGGTGAGCGCCAGCTCGATCTGCTTCGCGATGCGCGCCTTGGCGCGCTCCACTTCTTCCTCGGTGGGCGGCTGCGCGGCCGCGCCTTCGATGGTCTTCGAGCAGGATGTCGCGGGCTTCGTCGATCGACTGGTCCGTGCGCAACTCGGCGGAGGCGCTGATGAAGCCGGGGTCGTGCATCTCCTCGAAATCCATCCCCACCGAGACCGCTTTCTTGCTTTCCACCAGCGCCTTGTAGAGCCGGCCGCCGGGCGCTTCGCCCATCAGCTCGGTCAGCACGTCGAGCGCGGCGGCATCCGGATGCGCGCCGGCGGGGGCGTGGTAGACCACCATGCAGCTCCTGGCTGTCGCCCGTGCGGCGCAGGATCACGTTGCGCTCGCCGTCCTGCACCGGTTCCTGCGGTGTAGGTCTGGTCCAGCTTGCGCGCCGGGCGGGGAATCGGGCTGAAAGTCCTGCGCGATCAATGCCAGCGTCTGCGCCTCATCGAACTTGCCCGCCACCGTGAGGATGGCGTTGTCCGGCTGGTAATACTTGTGGTAGAAAGCCGCCAGCCGCTCGATGGGCACGTTCTCGATATCGGAGCGGTTGCCGATGGCGGGCCGGTCGATAGGCGTGGACAGAGGTACGCCTCTCCGAGCACGCGCTGCTCCAGCACGCGGCCGGGGTTGTTCTCGCCCATCTCGAATTCGTTGCGCACCACGGTCATTTCGGTGTCGAGCAATTGCTTCTCGATGCGCATGTCGGTCATGCGCTCGGCTTCCAGGCCCAGCGCCCAGCGCAGATTTTCGTCGGCGTGGCGGCCACGGTTTCGAAATAGTTGGTGCGGTCGTAGGAGGTGGTGCCGTTGTAGTCGGCGCCGTGGTCCGCAAGTTCCTTCTTGACGTCCCGGCCGCTCTTGGTCCGCTTGAACATCATGTGCTCCAGCAGGTGCGCCATGCCGGTTTCGCCGTAGCCTTCGAAGCGCGAGCCCACCAGGTAGGTCATGTTGACCGTTACCTTGGGCTTGGACTGGTCCGGAAACAGCAGCACGTGCAGGCCGTTGGGCAGGCTGTATTCGGTGATTCCTTCCACCGAGGTGATCTTCTGCACGCCCTGCGGCAAGGTCTGGGCGAAGGCCAGCAGCGCGGAGAGCGCGATGGCGGCCGGAATATACGCGAGTTTGGAGCGACGGGGCATAAGCAATTTTTGGGTGGGCATTTCACACATCTGAATTGGTGTGGGTTGGGACACTACAGGTATCAAAGTAATAGACGCGGCCAGAAGGGTTTGGTTGCGGAAGGTCAGGGATTAGGGGTTAGGGATTAGGGATTGGGGCGTACAGGAGCACGGCGTTTAGGCGGTGGATTGGTGCGGTCCAAAAAAATCTTGAGGACCGCGCGCTCTTCATCCCGGCGAAGCCGCGCCTTAAGCCCCACCGCCCCAATCCCTGATCCCTGATCCCCAATCCCTACTTCCCGATACAGAACGTGGAAAAAATGCGGTTCAGGATGTCGTCGGCGGTGGTGGCGCCGGTGATGGCGTCGATGGGCTGCAGGGCGGCGTACAGGTCGAGGAGCAGCATTTCGTGGGGGATGCCGGCTTGTGCCGCGCCGGCGGCCTTTTCCAGCCAGCCGGCCGATTCCCGCAGAAGCTGCTCGTGGCGCAGGCTGGTGATGAAACCGGTCTCCTGCTCCAGCCCGCCGCACGGGGTCACCGCGGCCAGGATGGCCTGGCGCAGCTCGGGAATGCCTGCGCCGGTCAGGGCGGAGACGCGCAGGGCAGCGGGGTAGGTCTCCCGGCCGGCCCATTCATCCGCAACCAGGTCCGACTTGTTGGCCACCAGCAAGTGCCGGTGCGCCCGTGCGATGAGCGCATCGTCTTCCCGGGCGGGCGGCGCGGAGGCGTCCAGAACGATCAGCGCCAGATCGGCGTCCGCGAGGGCCTGGTAGCTGCGCTCGATCCCCAGCGTTTCCACCAGCTCGGTGCCGTGGCGGATGCCGGCCGTGTCGTAAAGCTTTACCGGGATCCCGCCGATAGAAGAACTCTCGGAGATGAGGTCGCGGGTGGTGCCGGGGATGGCGGTGACGATGGCCCGGTCCTGCTCCAGCAATGCGTTGAAAAGGCTGCTCTTGCCGACGTTGGGCCGGCCCACGATGGCGAGGTGGATGCCCTCCCGCACCAGGCTGCCGAACTGGAAGCTGGCGGCCAGGGCGCGAACGCCGGCCAGCACCGGCTCCGTCCGGCGGAGGATTTCGGCGGCCGGGGCTACGCTGACGTCGTCTTCGGCGAAATCGATGCCGGCTTCGAGCAGGGCGATCAGCTCCAGCAGTTGCTCCTTGAGCGGAGCGATGCGGCGCGAAACGGAGCCACCGGCTTGTTGTGCGGCGACGCGCGCCTGGTAGAGGGTGGTGGAGTCGATCAGGTCGCGGACGGCTTCCGCCTGGGGCAGGTCAATGCGGCCGTTGAGGAAGGCGCGCAGGGTGAATTCGCCGGGTTCGGCCGGGCGGGCGCCGGCTTCCACGGCGCGACTGCAGGGCATGCCCCAGAATCACGGGCGAGCCGTGGCAGCAGATTTCGACCACGTCCTCGGCGGTATAGGAACGGGGCGCGGCGAAGTACGTGGCTATCACCTGGTCGATCGGGTGGCGGTCGCGGTCGACCAGGGCGGCCATATGCGCGTGCCAGGATTCCAGGGGAGACGAAAGTTCGAGAATGGATTGCGCGATGCGCCGGGCATCGCCGCCGGATATGCGGATGATCCCCAGCCCCGCGCGGCCCGGCGGCGTGGAAATGGCGGCGATGGTGTCGTGAAGGTTCATGCGCGTGCGGCGTGGCGTGTTTACGCGACGCGTCCCTACTCCCCAGCATATCCAACGCAACACGTCCCCTGGCCGTATACGTTTCGGGCGCGGACCAGTGCAGGTCCAAGACAGCAATGGGTTTACCTTGACGCCGTGCCCATCATAAGCCTATCGTACTTTCCATAAGCCTATCGTACTTTCGAGGTGTTCTATGGCTCTTGTCGTTCGTTGTTCAAAGCACGGCCTCCCCGCACGCGAGTACTGCTTCCGCGCAGAACCGGCTGGAGGGCTGAATCCGGAAATTCACTGCGGTAAAAAGGGCTGCAGAAATCCGGGCTTGGTCTTCGGCAATATAATCGACGCGAAGGAGTACGAGTGGGGGAAGCGAGTGTTTAGGCTCCCCTTCCATCCGGCGAAGCACGTGACTCTGGGGGAGCGCGCTGGATACATCTACTAGCGCTGGCAACCCCCCGGACAGACAGCGCTCAGATCTGTAGCTCGTTCTTGCCCGCCCACTCCTGGATCGCCAGCCAGGCGCCCCACGCAGCCAAGTGCTCGTGGTAGGAGAGCATCTCGGACTCGTACTCAAGGGCGTTGCGCATCTCCAAAACTGTCCGCATAAGCGCGGCGACACGGCGCGGGATAACACCCTCCTCTGAGAGGCGGCCTATCCGGGCGGCCGGACCCTTACCGCAGGGGCTCACCTCCTCCCGAGGGCGCCCACGGGAGGCCTCCAGCCGCGAGACCACCTTCACTATGCGGCGACGCCAGTTCGCGACGTTCGCGGGTTCAGTGAGCCGCAGCCCCTTTGATTCAAGCCGCTGCTCTAGCTCGGCGATGAGCCTCTCATTCGTCGCGATCAACCGCTGCTCCAGCTCGGCAACGCGCCCGTTGGCCACGGCCAGGTGCCGCTCCAACTCGGCGATGCGCCCGTCCCCAACCGCGACCGTCCCTTGGCTCGGCCGCTCGAGCTGCTGCTCTATCCCCGCTATGAGTCTCTCGTTGGCAGCGGTTAGCTGCTGTTGTACCTCGGCCATCCGCCTTTCGTTGGCCGCGATCTTCTCTTGCCGCCATTGTTCCACGGTACGGAATGTAACACCGTGACAGCTGGGCCGCAATGCGAAACCTGGGAGGCCCGAACTCGGCGTGCGGGGCTTATCTGCGCGCCGCACGGCCCCGGTCGCGCGGCCCGCCGTGTCCACCGCGGCCGCCGCTGGGGGGACGCGGGGCGAAATCGCGCGGCGGCTCGGGCAGGCTGGCCATGCCCGCCGGATACACCACCACCTGCCGCGCCGGGGCCGGAGCCGATGCTCTCGCTCCGCACCGCCGTTTCGCCGCGCAGCGCCAGGTGGATGACGCGCCGCTCGCGGCTGTTCATGGGATTGAAACGGAAGGGCTGGCCCGGTGCGCTTGACCTTCTCCGCCGCCGTCATGGCGCTGAGCCGCAGTTCCTCGATCCGCAGCAGGCGGTAATCGTTGGCGTCGAAGGAAATGCGCGAATGGTCCTCGGACCCCACACGCAGCGTCTCCATGGCCACGTGCTCCAGCGCCAGCAGTAGTTCCGCCTTGTTGCCGAGCAGCAGATCCACATCGGGACCGGAGAACCGCACCGAGACGTCCGGCGTTTCGAATTCGTCCGCGGGCGTGTCCACGTCCTGAATTTCGTAGTGCAGGTGGAAGCCTGCGTCCGCGCAGGATCTGCTTCAGAAAGGCGTCGAGGCGGGAACCAATCGAGGAAACCGAATACTTGCGATCATTCACGGGTTATTTCCTGCCGTTCTTTTTCTTTTTGGGCGGCTCCACCGACCGTGCCGCTTCCTGCGCCAGTTCGGTGTGGTTAAAGAACCATTGCTGCGCAATGCCCACCAGGTTGCTGGTCAAGTAGTATAATACCAGCCCGCTCGACAGGTTGTAGAACATGAAGCCGAAGATGAGCGGCATGATCATCATCATTTTTTGCTGGTTGGGGTCGCCGCCCGTCGCCTGCGGCGTCATCTTCTGCATCACGAACTGGCTGCACGATCATGATCACCGGCAGAATGTGGATGGCCAGCGTTTCCGGCTGCGAAAGATCGCTCACCCACAGCCAGTGGGCGCCGCGCATCTCCACCGACGACCGTGCACACCTTATAGAAGGCGAAGAAGAACGGAATCTGGATCAGCATGGGGATGCAGCCGCCCATGGGGTTGACGCCGTACTTCTTGTACAGCTCCATGGTCTCCTGTTGCTGCTCCTGCTTTTTCGGATCCGTCATCTTGAGGTTTTTGTACTTGGCGTTGATGGCGTCGATCTGCGGCTTGAGCGCCTGCATCTTCCGCATCGACTTCATGTTCGAGATCTTGATCGGGAACAGGACCATGTTGATGGCGATGGTCACCAGCACGATGGCCCAGCCGAAATTGTGCACGAACGCGTAGTTGAACCAGTTGACCGCCAGAAACAGCGGCTTGGCCAGAATCGAGAGCCAGCCGAAATTCACCACCTGCGCCAGCTTGGGATTGATGCGGGTGAGAAGATTGAGGTCCTTGGGGCCGATGAACAACTGGAAGCGGTTGTGCGCGCCGTCGGAAACGGCTACGCCGGGGAACGCGGCGGGCTTGGCTTCGAGCGCCGTGCGCACCGTGTCGCTCGTGGTCACCTGCGTGACCGTGGTGCTGCCCTGGGGAAGGAAGACCGCGGCGAAATACTTGTCGGCCAGGCCGGCAAAAGAGAAATCGCCTTGGGCGGTCACCGGGCCGCTCTTGGCGGTGCGGGCGCTGTTCTCAATCAGCTTGTTCTGGGCGACGTCGAAATACAGAACGGTCTGGTTGTTGGCGGCGGGGTTCGCGACGGTCAGGTCGCCGAAGCCGCCCGACCATTGGATCATGTTCGGGACCGGCTGCCCATCCACCGTGACCGAGGTCGAAACGGTCGACAGATAGCTGTCCTTCTGGAAACGAAAGGACTTGCGGACTTCCGTGTGGCCGTCGGAGTACTGGTAGGTGACGCCCAGCCCATCCGGGTCCGCCGTCTGCCTTGTACCACGCCCAGTTGACGTCGGTGGCGGGTTTCTGGCCCGGGAAATAGAGGGAGAACGGATAATTCAGGCCGGAAGCAGTGTTCACCAGCTCCAGGGGCTTTTCATCATTGCCCTTGAAATGTTTGAGCTGCCAGCTGCGCACGTTCGCACCCTGGTTGCTGAAGGCAACCCGGAAGAGATCGGTGTCGATCACCAGGGGCGGCAGCGTTTGCGCCGCGGTCACGGGCGCGGAGGGCTTGGCGGATGTCACCAGGGGGACAGCCTTCTGGCTCGCGGCCTCGGCGGAGGGTCCGGCGGCCGTTCCGGCGGCGGGCGCCGCCGCTTTGGGCGGCACGGCGGTCTGCGTCACCGTGGCGGGCGGCGGGGGAGCCAGGTTTTTGAAGAGATAGGGGGTGACGAACATCACCGCACCCATGAGCAGGAAGGCGAGCAGCAGGCGCACTTCCATCGACATTTCTTTGGGCGGGTTACTGCTGTTTCCGCCGTTTACCGTTTCGGCCATTCAAAAATTCCGTGTCAAAGATGGGTTACCGGACGGGGTCGAAACCGCCGGGTTGGAACGGATGGCAGCGCGCCAGCCGGCGCAGCCCCATCCAGACACCACGAGCCGCGCCATATCGTTCAACAGCCTGGCGCATATAATCCGAACAAGTGGGATAAAAGCGGCACGCGGCAGGGAGCAGCGGGGACACCCACATCTTGTAGATGCCCAAAACGCGCGTTATGATCCATTGCAACGGTGAAAGAGCCGCTGGATTTCCCGGTGCAACTCCGGCATGGGCGCATCCAGGGCTTTGCGGCGTGGATTGATGACGATGGACCACTGCGGATTCAACCCGTCTAAGTGCAACCGAACGGCCTCGCGCACGCGGCGCCGGATCCGGTTGCGAACCACCGCCTTGCCGAGCGCCCGGGGAACCGTGAAACCGATATGCGGACCGTCGGGCTGCTCCTCCCGCACCAGGAAGGCGGCGAACAGCGGGCAGGTGTATTTCGACCCTCCGTCATAAACCCTCCGGAAATCTTGGGATCGCAGCAGGCGGACACTTTTCGGAAAACCAGGTATGTAAAATTACCTCTCCGAGCTGACGGTCAACTTTTTGCGTCCGCGCGCACGGCGGCGGGCCAGCACGGCGCGACCGTTCTTCGTCTCCATGCGGGAGCGGAAACCGTGGGTCTTGGCGCGGTGGCGATTATTCGGCTGAAAGGTGCGTTTCGGCATGGTGGTTCAAGTATTTATTATAGCAGGGGGATAGGACGCGTGGGGTGGCGGTTGGTGCGTTTTATGATCCGAGCGCGTACAGACGGGAGAGAATGTCGGAAACCAGGTCGGCCGCGCGTCTCAGGTCGTGCCCCGCTCCGTCCACCGGCAGCAGATCCGTGCGTGCCGGAATCAGGGACATGGCGGCGCGCAATTCCTCGATAGAGGCGAACGGATCGGCGGTGCCGTGCACGAACAGCGCCGGCGTCCGCAGGTCCGGAAAGAACGCGCTGCGCGGCCGTTGCGGCTGCCGCGGCGGATGCAGCGGATAGGAAAGCAGCAGCAGGGTGTCGGCCAAGCCGGGCCGCGCCGCCGCCAGCATGGCGGTCTGCCGCCCGCCGTACGAATGCCCGCCGGCAATCACCCGTCCGGGCGCCAGTCTCCGCACCGCCTCAATCGCCGCCGCCACGCCTTCGCGGTCGCGCGCCGCGCCCGCGGGAAACGGCGGTCCCTTGGGCCGCGCCACGCGAAACGGCAGGTCGTAGCGCAGCGCCAGGTGGCCATTCTCCGCGAACTCCCGCGCCAGCTTCACCAGCAGCGGAGCATTCGCGTCCGACCCCGCCCCGTGCGCCAGCACGACGGCGTCGCCGCTCTCCTGCTCCGGCCGGTGGAGCACTCCGCGCACACCCGCCGCCTGGAACGGTTCTTCCATAGCGCCGCCGTCAGTGGGGGAAGCCTAAACCTTCTTCTTCAATTCGCTGTCGTGCTCCACGATGAAGGTGCGTATTTCCGCCTCCATATCCAGCAGCTTTTCCCATTGTTCCCGGTACAGCGTGACGGGGAATCGTCCCAGCCCGTACACCGACAGGGCGCCTTTTTCGCTTACCCGCAGCGAGGTCGAGCCGCGGGGCCGCTTCAGAGCTTCGTTTTCCGCGCGAAGCTTTTCCAGTTCCGCTTGTAGTTCTTCTTGTGTTGGCATGGGTATTCGTTCCAGTCATACCACACCTCGGGGCTCGTGATACGCTGAAGATACTCGGCAGGACATGTCCTGCCATTGTCTTTGTCTTTATCCATGCCTTCCTTCGACTCCATCCTGTTCGACTTCGACGGCGTCCTCATGGATAGCGAGCCCGTCCATTTCGCCTGCTGGCGGGAGGTGCTGTTGCCGCTCGGGGTCTCGCTCGAGTGGGATTATTATCTCGGTCACTGTGTCGGAATCGACGACAAGCTGATGCTCCAGAGCCTGGCCGGCGAGGCCCGCGACTGGCGCGAGCTGTGGGCGCAATATCCGGCCAAAAAAGAGCTCTTCTGCTCGCGCATGCTGGCCGCGCCTGCGTTTCCGGACGGTCTTGCCGCGCTGCTCGAAGACCTGGGCGCCGCCTACCGGCTCGCCATCGTCAGCTCCAGCTCCAGTTCCGAAATCGAGCCGCTGGTGGAGCGCGCCGGCCTTCGCCAATATTTCGCCACCATCGTAGGCGGCGACAGCGTCACCCGCCACAAGCCAGCCCCCGAGCCCTACCTGCTGGCCGCCGAACGGCTGCAGGCGCGCGCCCCGCTGGTCATCGAGGATTCCGCCGCCGGAGCCGCCTCCGGCCGCGCCGCCGGCTTTGCCGTCCTGGAGATCCGCCACCCCACCGAGCTGGAATCCGCCCTGCGCGCCCGCCTCTTCGAAGAGTCGCGTCAATCCGTGTAGGACAGCCGCCGCTGTGAGCCCGCGCACCCCCACAAATCCGTAACAGAATTCTCACATCTCCGCCCGCCCCGCCGCTGGTATAGTGTCCTCATGTCCAAAGCTGCCAGCCCCATTCCCGCCGGTTTCCATTCGCTCACGCTTCACCTGAACGTGAATGGCGCCGCCGCGTTCGCCGAATTTCTGAAGAACGCTTTCAACGCCGTCGAAATCGACCGCTCCCCCGGCCCCGGCGGCAAACTGATGCACGCCACCATGAAAATTGGCGATTCCATGCTGATGTTCTCCGACGACTTCAGCGCCGAATTTCACATGCCGCCGGTGGTGCGCGGCAATCTGCCCGTGCATCTTCACCTCTACGTTCCCGACGCCGACGCCACCTTCGCACAAGCCGTGGCCGCCGGCTGCAAGGTCAAAATGCCGCTGGCCGATCAGTTCTGGGGCGACCGCTACGGCCACCTGGAAGACCCCTTCGGCTTCTATTGGGCGGTCGCCACCCGCAAAGAGGACCTGACGCCCGAAGAGCAGCGGGAGCGCGCCGCCAAAGCTTTCGGCGCCGGCCATCCGTAGCGCCGGGTTGTGGTCGCGCGGAAGCAACCGCTCCCTCACGGTCGCGGCTCTGAACGCCATTTCTACGCAGCCGCCGGCTCATTGAGCGCCCGGCATCGGTTCGATAGCCCACGCTTCCGCGCGGCCTCGGCCAAGCGCCGTTGTACCATGCGGTTAGGATGTCTATGAAGCTCTCCCACCTGGCCGCCGCCCTCGCCATCAGCGGCGCTCTTTTCTTCTCCATCCATGGCTACGCGGATGAAGGCATGTGGACGTTCGACAATCCGCCCCTCAAACTGCTCCACGAGCAAATACGGCTTCGCGCCCACCCAGCCGTGGCTCGACCACGTGCGCCTCTCTTCGCGTGCGCCTGAACGACGGCGGCTCGGGTTCCTTCGTCAGCCCGCACGGCCTGCTCCTCACCAACCATCACGTGGCCCGCGGGCAACTGCAAAAGAATTCCACTCCCGCAGCACGACTACCTGCGCGACGGCTTCTACGCCGCCACCGAGGCCGAAGAGATGAAATCGCCGGACCTGGAAGTCAACGTTCTGGTGTCCATGGAAAACGTGACGCCGCGCGTCAACCAGGCCGTCGCCGGCGCCAAAACGCCGGAGGCCGAATTCGCCGCCCGCCGCGCCGCCATCGCCGCCATCGAGCGCGAAAGCCAGCAGAAAACCGGCCTCCGCTCCGACGTGGTCACGCTCTACCAGGGCGGCGAATACTGGCTGTATCGCTACAAGCGATACACCGACGTCCGCCTGGTCTTCGCGCCCGAGCAGCAGATCGCCTTCTTCGGCGGCGACCCCGACAACTTCACTTACCCGCGCTACGACCTCGACATGGCCCTGTATCCGCGTCTACGAAAACGGCAAGCCCATCGACAGCCGCGACTACCTGAAGTGGAACCCCCAGGGCGCCGCGGATAAAGAACTGGTCTTCGTTTCCGGCAATCCCGGCTCCACTTCCCGCCTCGACACCATGGCGCAGCTCGAATACCTGCGCGACACCGCCGACCCCGATCCGCATCAAGCTCTTCGAGGACCGCATCGCCACGCTCCAAAAATATTCCACCCAGGGGCCGGACCAGGCGCTCCAGGCGTCCTCGGAGATTTTCGTCCTCCAGAACAGCCTCAAGGCCTACCAGGGCATGTACGAAGGCCTCATGGACAAGAACATCATGGCCAAGAAGCAGCGCGAGGAGACCGAATTCCGCGACCGCGTCATGGCCAATCCCGCCTGGAAGGCCGAATACGGCAACGCCTGGAGCGAGATCGCCGCGGCCGAACAGAAGCTGGCCACCCGCACCAAAGACATCTTCTACCACTGCCATGAATTCCGAGCTCGGCCGGCCTGGCCGCGGACATCGTGGAGTACGTGGCGGAGGTCAAGAAGCCGGATGGCGAGCGCCTGCCCGGCTTCCATGACGCCCAGCTCGAATCGCTGCGCTTCCAGCTCTTCTCGCCCGCGCCCATCTATCCCGGCATGGAGATCGCGCGCATCACCGGCGCGCTCGAGCTCGACCTGGCCGGCGCCGGCCCCAACGATCCGTTCCTCGAAACCATCCTGAAGGGCCGCACCCCCGCCCAGGCCGCCGCCGAGCTGGTGAACGGCACCAAACTGGCCGATCCCGCCGTGCGCCGCCAAGCTGATCGAAGGCGGCGAAGCCGCGGTCGCCGCCTCCACCGATCCCATGATCGTGCTGGCCCGCGCGCTCGACCCCATGCGCCGCGAGCAGATCAAGTGGATGCAGGACAACGTCGAAAGCGTGGAGCAGCGCGCCGGCGAGCAGCTCGGCCGGGCCCGCTTCGCCGTCTACGGCAAGAGCACTTATCCCGACGCCACCTTCACCCTGCGCCTCTCCTACGGACAGGTGCTCGGCTATCCCATGAACGGCACCATCGCGCCGCCCAAGACCACCTTTTACGGCCTGTACGACCGCGCCGACAGCTTCGACCGCAAGCCGCCCTTCAACCTGCCCGCGCGCTACGCCCAGGCCCAGCACGAGCTGACGCTGGCCACGCCGCTCGATTTCGTCACCACCAACGACATCATCGGCGGCAACTCCGGCTCGCCCGTCATCAATCGCGACGGCGACCTCGTCGGCCTGATCTTCGACGGCAATATCGAATCCCTGGTGGGCGATTTCGTCTACGACACCGAGACCAACCGCAGCCGTCGCCGTGCACACCGCCGCCATGACCGAAGCCCTGCGCAAGATCTACCACGCCGACGCGCTACTCAGCGAACTGCTCGGCCAGGGTACCGCTTCGCGGGCACAATAGTTTACAACGGCTCATCACGGGTGCGGCCCTGACGCCGTTCAGGGCCGCACCCGGCAGGGCGGCGACGTCAGCCCCGGCTGACGCGCGCGCTCTGAAACTTACCGCGTCGCCAGTGCGTCGCCCCTCGCCTGCGCCTGCTGTCCCAAATCCTTCAGACGCAGATGGAAAGCCGCCGCACGAATCCGGTACCAAACCCGCGGATCCGAATTTGTCTTCCCCAGCTCGAACATCCGCTCCACCAGGCGCCGCGTGTCGCCGGCCGCCGGCGTATATCCGGCCGCGTAATTGATCAACTGTTCGAGCGTGGCGAAGCGGATCATCTTGTTCGTCACCGTCGAGCGAACCTGTCCGGCTACGTCCTCCGGCGAGCCCGCCTCCGGAAATACTCCCTCCGCCGCCCGCACCACCAGCAGCAGCTCCTTCCCGTTCGAAGCCTTCTCCGCCATGCGCAGGATCAACTTCTGTTGCGCGGCCGACTGCGGAGGCGCCGTGCTCACGTCCATGTAGAACTGCTTCACCGCGTCGCTGATCACCTGTTCGGATTCCGGCGTGGGCGCCGCGGCTTGCTGCGAAGCCGCGTGGCAGGCGGCCAACATCCAGGTCGCCGCCACCATTACAAGCGCATTCCGAAAACACTGCACCATGATCGGAGCGTACATCGAAATCGAATTTCTGAACAGTCTTTTTTCACGGCTTGACGTGGATTTCTACACGATATACGATAATGAGGTCTGAATTACTGCTTATCAGTTGTTGAAAAATACGGCAAATGGCAGCCCGAACCGTAGTCCGGATCGCCGCCATCGCGATCTTCCTCGCCGCCGCCCTTCCGGGCCAGCAGAGCGCCGCACCCAAGGCCGAGGACTGCGCCGGCTGCCATGATACCGGCCCGCGCACCGGCAAACGGCAGCCCGGCGTGCCGCCGCCGTTCAATGCCGCCGCCCTGAAAGCATCTCCGCATGCCTCGCTCGAATGCGTCGACTGCCACGCCGACATCAAGGAAGTGCCGCACCCGGAAAAGCTGGCGCCCGTGGACTGCGGATCCTGCCACCCCGACGAGCAGGCGCAGTACAGCGGCAGCGTCCATGGCAGGAAGGCCGCCCAAAACGATCCCTACGCTCCCAATTGCAAGCTCTGCCACGGCACCCACGACATTCTGCCGCCGTCCAACCTGAAATCGAACGTCTCCACCATCAATGTTCCGCGCCTGTGCGGCACCTGCCACCGCGAGGACGCCGAAGTCTAGCAAGACGCGCAACATCCCGCAGACCAACATCCTGGAGAATTACAAGGACAGCATCCACGGCGTCGGCCTGTTCCAGCAGGGCCTCACCGTCACCGCGGTCTGCACCAGTTGCCATACCGCGCACAACGTCCTGCCCCACACCGACCCGCGCTCCTCCATCGCCAAGCAGAACATCGCCAAGACCTGCACCAAATGCCATGCGCAGATCGAAGCGGTGCACCGCCAGGTGATCCGCGGCGAGTTGTGGGAGAAGCAGCCGCACCTGATTCCGGCCTGCGTGGATTGCCACGAGCCGCACAAGATCCGCAAGGTCTTCTACACCGAGGGCATGGCCAACGGCGATTGCCTGAGCTGCCACGGCAACCCCGCGCTCAAGCCCCTCACCGCGGGCCGGACCGGCTCGCTGTACGTGAATGCCGCCGAACTGGCCGGCTCGCGCCATTCGCGCATCGCCTGCGTGCAGTGCCATACCGGCGGGACGCCGTCCAACGTGCGCGCCTGCGTCACCATCAAGGACAAGGTGGATTGCTCCATCTGCCACGAACAGGTGGTGGCCCAGTACCGCGAGAGCACGCACGGCACGCTGGCCGCGCAGGGCAGCCCCGACGCGCCGGTCTGCGCCGGATTGCCACAGCCCGCACGGCACCCAGGGCAAGCTCGATTCCGCCTCGCCCACGTTTTCGCGCAACATTCCGGCGCTGTGCGCCAAGTGCCACCAGGCGGGGCAGAAGGCCGCCGTCCGCTACACCGGCAAGCAGGACCACATCGTGGAGCGATACCGCGAGAGCATCCACGGCAAGGGGCTGCTCGAAGAGCGGGCTGACCGTCACCGCCAATTGCGCCGACTGCCACACCCCGCACCACGAGCTGCCGGCCGCCGACCCGCGCTCCAGCGTCAACCGCGCCAACATCGCGGAAACCTGCGCCCAGTGCCATCGCGGCATCTACGAGCTGTTCACCGCCAGCGTCCACAGCCCCAAGGTGACGCACACCGGCAAGCCGCTGCCGGTGTGCGCCGATTGCCACTCCGCCCACAGCATCGAGCGCACCGATCTATCCGATTTCCGGCTCAACATCATGGACCAGTGCGGCCGCTGCCACCAGCAGATCACCGCAGCCTACTTCGAGACCTTCCACGGCAAGGTCTCCAAACTGGGTTATCTGAAGACCGCCAAGTGCTACGACTGCCACGGCTCGCACGACATTCTGCCGGTCACCGATCCGCGCTCGCACCTCAGCCGCAACAACATCGTCGCCACCTGCGGCAAGTGCCACACCGGCTCGCACCGCCAGTTCGCCGGGTATCTGACCCACGCCACCCACCACGATCCGAAGAAGTATCCGTTCCTGTTCGTCACCTTCTGGGGCATGACGTCGCTGCTGATCGGCACGCTGGTGGTGTCCGGCGCGCACACCGTGATGTGGCTGCCGCGCTCGTTCGAGTACCGCAAGCAGGCGAAGAACGGACAGCGCGGAGAGCGGCACCTACGTGCGCCGCTTCCGGCGCTTCCATCGCAACCTGCACCTGATGGTGGTCTCCAGTTTTCTGGGCCTGGCTCTGACTGGCATGATCCTGAAGTTCTCCTATGCGCGCCTGGGCCAGGGTGCTGGCGCGCCTGCTGGGCGGATTCGAAGCCGCCGGGCTGATCCACCGCTTCTGCGCCGCCCTGACCTTCACCTATTTCGGACTGCACCTCTACGACCTGGTGAAGCAGCGGCGCGCCAGCGGCAAGACGTGGCGCGCAGTTCATCGCCGGCGAAGAGAGCATGCTGTTCAATCGCCGCGACTGGCGGGAGCTGAAGGGATCGCTGCAAGTGGTTCTTCAAGCGCGGGCCGCGCCCCGAATACGGCCGTTGGACCTATTGGGAGAAATTCGATTATTTCGCGGTGTTCTGGGGCGTGGCCATCATCGGCGGCACCGGCCTGCTGCTGTGGTTCCCGGAGTTCTTCACGCGCTTCATGCCCGGGCTGGGCGGTGAATGTGGCCACCACCATCCACAGCGATGAAGCGCTGCTGGCGGTCAGCTTCATCTTCGTGGTGCACTTCTTCAACACGCACTTCCGCCCGGAGAAATTCCCCATGGACACGGTGATCTTCACCGAGGGCATGCCGCTCGAGGAATTCCAGCGCGACCGCCCGCGCGAATACCGCCAATTGGTGGAGAGCGGCAAGCTGGCCGAGACGCCTGATGCCCGCGCCCGCCGCCCGCGACATCCGCTTCTGGCGCCGCCTGGGCTTCACGGCGCTCTACCATCGGCCTGATCCTGATCGGCCTGATCGTCTACGCCATGGTGTTCGTCTACCGCTAGCGCCGAAGCCACCGCTCCCTTACGGTCGAGGCTCCGGTCAGAGCCGTGAGCGTGAGCGAGCGGCGGCTCATCAGCACGAGCGCGGCTTTACCGGATTATACTCAGGCGGAAGGGAGTTCGCCATGCGCAACATCGCGCTCGTCGTCGCGCTTACAGCTGCGACGCCGGTCCTGGCGCAGCCGTCCGCGCCTTACCGGATCACGCACACCTACCTCTTAGGCGGGGAGGGCCGGTGGGACTACATCGTGCCCGATCCCCCGAACCACCGCCTGTTTATCGCCCGGCAGAATCGCGTGATGGTGGTGGATGAAGACACCGGAAAGCTGCTCGGCGCCGTGAACGGCATCGAAGGTGCGCATGGAACCGCGCCGGTGAATTCCGCGGGGCATGGATTCGCCACTTCCGGCAACGACGGAACCGTTCGCATGTTCGATCTGAAGACCTTTCAGGTGCTCGAGGTAATCCCGGCGGCCGAGGATGCCGACGCAATCGTCTACGACCCCGTATCGAATCGCGTGTTCACCTCGAACGGCGACGCACACTCCTCGACTGTCATAGACCCGGTGGCCGGGAAGCTGATCACCAACATTCCGCTCGGCGGCAAGCCGGAGTACGCTGCGGCGGCCGGCGACGGTAAGGTGTATGCCAACCTGACCGATGTCAGCGAGGTGGTGGAGATCGATGCCAGGACGGCGACGGTGACGCGGCGCTGGCCCACCCCGGGTTGCAAGCAGCCGGTTTCCATGGCCCTCGACACGGCCCACCATCGCCTGTTCAGCGGGTGCCGCAGCGGCGTGATGGCGGTGTCCGACTACGGTGCCGGCAAGCTGGTTACAACCATCCCGATCGGCACCGGCGTCGACGGCACCGGATTTGATCCGGCCTCCGGCGACGCGTTTGCATCGAATGCGGACGGCACCCTCACCGTGATTCATGAGGATTCCCCGGACCAGTATCACGTCGCGCAAACCTTGCAGACACCGCAGGGCTCGCGCAATATGGGGCTCGACCCCGCCAATCACCGCGTCTTCATCGTCTCCGCGAAGTTCGGTCCCGCGCCGGCCGGCGGCAGGGGTCGTGCACCGGTGCTTCCCGGAACCTTCACCCTGATGGTGATCGAGCGCGAGGCGGCCGGGCGCTGACGGCCGCATGAAGCGGTTCTGAGCGCGACTGGCGCGACGCCCGAAACGCAACTCTGGCTCCGCAGGCACCCGCATCACGGACGGGAGCCGGCTGGACAGCCCGCGCTATTGAGCCGCGCCCACGGCCTCGGTCACGACCGTTCCCTTCGCCTGCCGCACCGGTTCGGGCCGCACGATATCGATGCTGCCCTTGAAATAAGCTCCGTCGTCGATGCTGATTCCGGCCGTTTTGATGTCGCCGATCAGGCTGCCTTTCTCTCGAATGGCAATCTTCTCCGTAACTTCCACATTCCCGTTTACCGAACCGTAGATCGCCAGTTGCCGGGCCTTGATGTTGGCCTTAACGGAACCATTCGGCCCGACCGTAATGGAACTGGCCGACTCGATGACCCCCTCGACATCGCCTTCCACCAGCAGTTCCTCGCGGCTGCGGATTTCGCCCTTTATGCGCATCGATGCTCCGATGATGGCCATGTTGCGCGACGACGACGGCGTTGCCGGGGGCGGCGTCGATACTATGGTCCGGGGGGCGTTGTCCGGCGTTCCCGGTGCACTACTCTCTTCGCGTTTATTCCACATGCTGGTCTCCATGAATATTTTGGATCGGGCTCCTCTGCTTGCACTCCTGGGGCCACTTGAAAAAGCCGAAACATTACAGGATTAGGATGTATTCATTGCACACCGGACGGAGTAACTTTTACCCGTCCGGCCGGCGCCCCGCCGGTGAACCCGTGTAAACTTCCGGCGCGGGGCTGGAATACGGAAATCGACCGGGCGAGGGTGAAACCCGGCGGAAGCAATCAGCCCCGTCACGGGTGCTCGAAATGAAGGAGCTTGGGTAACGGGAGGATTCCACGCAGGGGCGGAGGAGACCAGCGTAAGCGATTGGAAAATGGGCGCAATAAAGTTGCGGGTGCGTTCACGAGAGCGAGAATGCCGGCACGCATGCCGGCATGGCAAGCCGGAGGCTTGCTCTACGGGAATCCGTAGAGCTTGCGGGCGTTGTCGCGCAGTACCATGCGGGCCAGATCCACGGCGCGGGCGCGGGTGATCTCGCCGTCGCGCATCATCCCGGTGAGCGCAATGGCGAGCGCCTGCCGGGCGGTGCGCGACGCAATCCAGCCGGCTTCCTCCCAGCCCATCTCATTTGAGTACGGATACGCATCGGTGGCGAACAGGATCTTCTCCGGTACCCACTCCAGCCACTCGCGGAGCGTGCCGGCCAGGGTGGCGGGCGTGAGCACCAGGTCCTGGTTGGAAAAATCGAGCCAGGCGTTGGGCTTGGTCATGAGCGCGGTGATCTCGCGGGTGAAGGGCCAGCCGCCGTGGAGCATGACGAACCTGGTTCCCCGCAGTTGGGGATCGTTGAGCGCCGATTCGAGCAGCAGCGGGTTGGCGCCCGCGACATCGAAATAGCTGCCGCCGCCGGCCTGGGTGTGGATGTGAACCGCCATGCCCAAACGGCCGCACTCCGCGGCGATGTAGCGGAACAGGAAGTCCTGAAGCGGCTTGTACGCGGCCTCGGCGGGCGCGGGGTCGCCGCGGAGCTGTGTGTAAATGCGGCCGGCGGTGGCGGCATCCACCGGGAGGAAGGCCAGGGAGCGCAGGTACGCGGCTTCGAATTTTTCGGCCACCGCGCCCTGCTGCCGGTGCCGTTCGAGTGTGGGCGTGACGACGCGCGCCAGATATTCGGAAAGCGTGGAAGGCGCCCGGTCCACTCCGGCCTGGCGCCAATAATCAGCGCGGAGTTTGTCTTCCAGCGCGAAGAACGCGGCGCGGTCCGGATTGCGCGCGGCGAGCGCCGCATTGTGCAGAGGAAACAGCAGGGCGTCCACATAGCCCACCCAGCGGAAGCGCGGCGGCTGCATGCCCGGCCCCATTTCCACGCGGTTGGCCAGCATGATTTCGATGCCCATCTGGTCCAGCACCCAGGCGGGGTATTGGGCGCGCTGTTGCGCCATGACATCCGGCCTGGCGGCGGAGCCGTAAAGCGCGCGGTGCGCTGCCGCGACGGCCGGGGCGCCGGGGCGGAAAATCAAGGGGTCGGAAGACGCTTCCAGGTTTTCTACGGGAAGAGCATCGTAACCGCGGTCCGCCAGCTCTCCCGGCGCGGTGTAGCGGACCGGATGCGCGTGGTTGTCGATGGCGCGGATGGTTTGGATCCGGGCCAGGAGGTCCGGATCGGCGGCCGGATCCGGCGCCCGGCTGCAAGCGGCGAAGAGGATCGGGAGCGGAAGCAGAAGCCGGCAGGTTGGTGAAAGACGCATGCGCGCTCTGCCGATTCTATCGCTTCCGGGGGAGCGGAGCAGGCGCCGCAAGGAACGCGCGGGATGCTAATCTCATCGCTATGCTTCGAGGCCTCGGGCTTCTTTTGCTGGTGTGCGCCAGCCAGGCGCAGACGCAGCCGCCGTCGGCGAACCGCGAAGGCGATTTCGCGATCCGCGATTTCACCTTTCATACCGGGGACAAAATGGCGGAGCTGCGAATGCACTACACCACCCTGGGCGCGCCCGCGCGCGACGCGGCGGGGCATGTGCGCAACGCGGTCCTCATCATGCACGGAACCGGCGGGAGCGGGCGCAATTTCCTGAGCGCGCAATTCGCGGGCGAGCTGTTCGGCCCGGGACAGCCGCTGGACGCGGCCAAATTCTATATCGTGCTGCCGGACGGCATCGGGCACGGACATTCGAGCAAGCCCAGCGACGGCCTCCACATGCGTTTTCCGCACTACGACTACGAAGACATGGTGAAGGCCGATTACGCACTGCTGCGCGACGGCCTAGGCGTGGACCACCTGCGGCTGGCGATGGGCACCTCCATGGGCGGCATGCATACGTGGATGTGGGGCTATCTCTACCCCGATTTCATGGATGCGCTGATGCCGCTGGCCAGCGCGCCGGTGGAGATTGCGGGCCGCAACCGCATGTTCCGCGCCATGATCCTCCAAGCCATCGAGGGAGACCCGGAGTGGAAAGACGGCGAGTACACCAGCCCGCCCGCCAACGGTCTGATGGCAGCGGAGTATGCGCTCTGGATGATGACCAGCAGCGCGCTGCAGCTGCACAAAGCTAATCCCACGCACGAGAAGGCGGACCAGGCGGTGGAGGCGCTGCGCCGGCGCGCGCTCACGGTGGACGCCAACGACATGCTCTACCAGGTGGGCGCCTCCACCGATTACAACCCTTCGCCGCGGCTGGGCGAGATTCGCGCGCCGCTGTTCGCGGTGAATTCGGCGGACGACGAGGTCAATCCGCCGGAACTGGGCATTCTCGAACGGGAGATCCGGAAAGTGGCACACGGGCGATACATCCTGATCCCGACCAGCGACGAAACGCGCGGCCACGGCACGCATACCCGCGCGGTGGTGTGGAAGCAGTACCTGGTGGAGCTGCTGCGGATTTCGGAGCCGGCGCGGTAGCCGGCAGGCTGCCGGCAAACCCATTTGGGCCACGGGCGGACATAACGGCCGCGCTCAGCATCACGGGGCGGGCCGGGCGTGCCCTAACCGTGTGCTGGCTCAGGCGAACGGCTGATCGATGGCGGGGCTGGGCCGGCTGAACGGGCGCGCGCCGTCTTCGGTGATGTAGAGGCAATCTTCCAGGCGAATGCCGAATTCACCGTAAATGGCGATGGTCGGCTCGTCGCTGCAGCACATCCCCGGCTGCAGGCGCATTTTGTTTCCCGCCACGATGTACGGCCACTCGTGACCGTCCAGACCGATGCCGTGGCCGGTGCGATGCGGCAGACCGGGGACTTTGTATCCCGGACCAAAGCCGGCATCGGTAATCACTTTACGGGCGGCTGCGTCCACGGATTCGCAGGTGGCGCCCGGCCTGGCCGCCGCCAGGGCGGCCGCCTGCGCCTTCTGTTCCAGGTTCCAGATTTCCCGCTGGCGAGCGGTGGGCGTGCCGAACACCACGGTGCGGGTGATATCGGACTGGTAGCCTTCCACGGCGCAGCCGTCATCGATCATCACCACATCTCCGGGGCGAAGCAGCTGCGGCTGAATGCTGCCGTGCGGGAACGCGGTGAATTTTCCGAAGCTCACCGACACTTCGCCGCGCACCCCCAGGGCGGCGTAGGCGGCGGTGATATTGTTGCGCAGGTCCGCGTTGGTCATGCCTTCGTGCAGCGTGGCCAGGCCGGCGCGGTAAGCCTGGATGGTGATGTCATTGGCGCGCTGCATCAGTGCGATTTCGGCCGGAGACTTGATCATCCGGCAGCCGGCGGTGACCGGGTCGGCGCTGACGAATTCGGCGCTTGCCAGTTCCTTACGGATTCCGTCAAACACGAAGAAGCGGACGCGCTCCTCCATGCCGATGCGCGCGGATGCCACGCCGCGATCGTGCAGAATCTGGGCGATGTGCGCGGTAGGGGCTTTCGTCCTCCTCCCACGTGCGGATGTCGGTGCCGAAGCGGATCACCTCATGCGCGCGCGCCTGCTTCGAACGCGGGGACCACCCAGGCGGGCTCGCCCTGGACGGGAAGCACCATGCCGAAAGTTCGCTCGCTCAGGCCCCAGCGGGTCCGGTGAAGTAGTAGAGGCTCGAACCGCCTTCCAGAAAGATGGCGCCGATTTTGGATTCGCGCATGAGCCGGCGCGCTTTTTCCATGCGCGCCTGCCGCTCGCCGTCGGTGATGGGCTGGATGCCGGACAGCATCGGCCGCAGATTCCGAATCGGATCGGGCGGCTGGGCCATGGCCAGCGGAGCGGCCGCGGCCGAGGCCAGAAATTGTCGTCGGTTGGAGCGCATGGATCGGTTGAGCGATTACCGGACGATGCTAGCATGCTTACCGCGTTTCCGAGCGCGCATGGAGGGCTTCGATGCCGGCGTTGACCCGCGTCATTTGCTTTGTCAGCACCTCCCACGGGCTGAAGTCGATCCTGACCACGCCGTAATTGCTGTTTTCACCGTCGAGCCGGCGGCCCTCCTTCGGTTCGTCGCGATATTCGAACCAGTGGAAACCGACGCAGCCCGGGAGCGCGGCCAACGCTTCCACGTACGAGGTAAAGCCGGCGGCGCGGTCGGCCTGGGTGGCGACCGGTTTGGCGGCGCCTTTGGTGTTCGGCAGGCCGCTATCCATGGCTTTGAAACTGAATTCCGTGATCATGGTGGGTTTGCCGGTGAGCTCATGAATGCGTTTCAGGCGGTCGAGGGGAGCGCCGGGGCTGTAGCTGTGAAACGAGATCACATCGAACCAGGGGCCGACGCCGCGCATCACCGAGTCTCCGGCATAGCCGGCGAAACGGCAGCCCAGGACCATGTGATGGGGGTCGGCGTGGCGGATGGCGGAGCTGGTGACACGGCCGTATTCGGCGGCTACCAGCTCCAGAAAGGCGTTCTTGTCGGCATCGGTGAGACTGGCGGGGTCGTGTCCAAGCTGTTTCAGCAATGCGGAAGCCTTGGCGTGGCCGGGCGAGGAGGGCGGCATTTTGAGATAGGCTTCAAGCAGGCTGTCTTTGGAGCGCCAGTCGCTGCCCCAGCGCAGCTCGTTGTCGGTGAAGTAGCCGAGCAGCCAGGGGTCGGAGGCGTGGGGAGCGCACAGGCGCGCGGCAACGCGATCGGCGGCATCGTGAAACTGCGGGCTGAAATAGTCCACCACGCCGCCCTTCAACCAGAGGTCGCGCTGGACGGAGGCGGCCAGGTCGATCACGGGCGCGTAGACGATTCCGGCTGTGTACAATTCATGCGCCGACCATGCGCCCGCGGTATTGAAATTCCAGCCGCGCAGCTGCGCGGCGGCCATCTTCGCCCACGCGGCCTTATCGGCCGGAGGCTGGGGCGACGAATCCGCTTCGGGCGAGTAACCCACATTATCGACGCCCTTGGAGAAGAAGACGTTGCCCTCGGGCGTGACCAGCCACCAGCGGCCGCCGATCTGTTGGGTGTGGAAGAAGCCGGTCTGGCTGCCTTTGAGCTTGACCCAGCCGCCATAGTTGTCATACTCGTTCGAGGCCGCGGATGCCACGCCGGCGAACAGTCCAACCGCCAGGAACACGCATATTACCGATTTCATGACTCTGATATCCCGCTTTTACCCCTTCCATGTCAAGCGGGCGGGCGCGCTTGGCGTTTACACTGGAGCTTTGACGCTGCGAAGCTCTATTTTTCACAAGCTCCTGCTGGCCTCGGCTTTGCTGATCGCCGTGGCACTGGGAAGCGCCGACTTCCTGCTCACCCGGTTACATCGCCGCGCGGGAGCGCCTGTCGGTAAGGCAGGAGATGGCGCGGACAGCGGCCATGCTTGCCCCGACCCTGCCGGCCGGCGGAGCGCAAACTCTGCAGCCATGGGCGGAGGCGGCGGACCGGGAGACGGGCTACCGGGTCACCATGATCGATAGCCGCGGGGTGGTGCTGGCCGACTCCCGGCACGATCCCGAAACCATGGAGAACCACGCGCGGCGGCCGGAAGTTGCAGCGGCGCTTGGGGGCCGCACCGGGCCGACGTGCGGCGGAGCGCCACGCTGGATATCGACTTTTCCTATTTCGCGCAGCCGCTCGGCGGTTCCTGGCGGCGCGGCTGCGGTGCTGCGGCTGGCCGTTCCGCTGGAGCGGGTGGGGGCGTCGATTGCCGCCGTGCGCGGCCTGATTCTGCGCGCTTCGGCGTTTGCGATGTTGATCGCGCTCCTGATCGCGTATTTCATCGCGCGCGTCCCTCACCCGGCGGATTCACCGCATTGAGGCCTATGCCAACGAACTGGTGAATGCGGATTATTCGGGGACCCTGGCGGCGGAGGCGGACGACGAACTCGGTTCCGTGGCGCGCTCGCTGCGCGCCATGGCCGAGCAGTTTCGGGCCATGCTGCAGCGCCTCTCGGTGGAATCGTCGCGGCGCGAGACGATTCTGAGCAGCATGGTGGAGGGCGTGCTGGCGGTGGACCGCAATCTGCGCGTCATTTTCTGCAACGATGCGTTCGCCCGCGCGGTTCACGCCCGCACGCCGCTTCCGGCAACCTCTCGCTGGTGCACCTGGTCCGCGATCCGGCGCTGCGGCAGTTGCTGTCCCGCGTGATCGCGAGCGGGGAACCCTCGCGCGAGCGCATGAACCTGCTCAGCGCACATGGCAGCACGTTCGAAGTGCAGGCCGTGCCCCTGCCCGAGTCCGGCACCGGCGGGGCCATCGCCACGCTGCACGACATCACGGAGCTGGAACGGCTGGAACGGGTGCGCAAAGATTTCGTGGCGAACATATCGCACGAATTGCGCACGCCGCTGGCCGCCATCCAGCGGATACACCGAAACGCTGCTCGACGGCGCGCTCGAAGATCCCGAGAACAACCGCAAATTCCTGGGAATCGTGGCGGCGCACACCGACCGGCTGACCAACCTCGCCTCCGATCTTCTGACGCTCTCGGAAATCGAGGGCGACCGGACTCCGCTTCCGGCGGAGAGGATGGCGGTTGTGGAACGGCGGAAAGCGCGCTGCAGCACGGTGGAAGCCGAAGCCGAGGAGCCGGCAATGTGCGGGCGTTTCTGGGCCGGTGCGAGAACCTGTATATCGCGGGCCAGGCGTTCCGGCTGGAGCAGACCCTGCTGAATCTGCTGTTGAACGGCATCAACTACAACCATCCGGGCGGCGAAGTGCGCGTGGACGTGCGGGCGCGCGGACGGCAACGTGCGGATTTCCGTGAGCGACAACGGGATCGGCATCCCCGCCGACGAGATTCCCGCGCATCTTCGAGCGCTTCTACCGCGTGGATAAGGCGCGTTCGCGGCAAACCGGCGGAACGGGACTGGGGCTTTCCATCGTGAAGCACAATGTGGAGCGGATGGGCGGCACGGTCACGGTGGAGAGCCAGTTGGGCAAAGGTCGGTTTTTACGCTGGTATTTCCCGGCGCAGCGTGAGCCGCGCTCGGTCGACGTTGCCGAAATGTTACAAACCGATTACGATGGAGTGCTTTCCGTCGCAAACGTCCCTGAAACCGTATGAATCTGCTTCCCCGCGACGAGAAGTTCTATGCGTTCTTCCTGAAACAGGTGGAGATCATTTCCCAGGCGGCCCGCGTGCTGCTGGAAGGAGTGCGCATCGGCAATTCCCGCCTGGCCGGAGCCGCCACCGAAATCAGCGTGCTGGAGAACCGCGGCGACGAGGTGATCCACAGCATTTTCACGCCGCCTCAACCAGACCTTCATCACGCCGCTCGACCCCGAGGACATCCACAACATCTCGAGCGCGCTGGACAACGTGCTGGACGGCATCGAAGACACGGCGCACCGCCTGGTGTCGTACGAAATCGACCCGATTCCGCGCGACATGGTGGAACTGGCGGCCATCGTGAATGCCTGCGCCGTCTCGGCGAAGAAGCGCGTTCGAAGCGCTGGCAGCAGAAGGGTCCGATCCTGGAGCACTGCATCGAGATCAACCGCCTGGAGAACGAAGCCGACCTGATCAGCCGCAGCGCCGTCGCCGACCTGTTCCGCAAGCAAAAGGACCCGATCACGCTGATCAAGCTCAAAGAAGTTTACGAATTTTTCGAGAACACCATCGACCGGTTCGAGGACGTCGCCGACGTGCTGCAAAACGTCGTGGTCAAGAACAGTTAGCGCATGTCGGTCTTCGGGCTGGCGGCATTCATCATCGCGATCGCGCTGGTGTTCGATTACATCAACGGCTTCCATGATGCCGCGAATTCGATCGCGACGGTCGTGGCGACGCGCGTGCTGACGCCCTTGCAGGCGGTGCTCTGGGCGGCGTTCTTCAACTTCGCCGCGGCCTTCATTTTCGGAACGGCGGTGGCGAAGACCGTCGGCAAAGGGTTTCGTCGATCTCAGCCTGGTGACGCCGCAGGTGATTCTGTGCGGGCTCGCGGGCGCCATCGTCTGGGACCTGCTGACGTGGTGGCTGGGGCTTCCCACCAGTTCGTCGCACGCGCTGATCGGCGGCTACGCCGGCGCGGCCATCGCGCGCGCCGGAATGCTGCGCGGCGTGGGCCACAGCTTCGACGCGCTGCGCGTTCCCGGGCGGCAGCGAATGGCCGCTCACCATCGCCTTCATTTTCCTGGCGCCGCTGATCGGCATGGTCTCGGCCTACGTGCTGATGATCGCGGTCTACTGGCTTTTCCGCAACGCCAGCCCGCGAAGATGGACAGCTACTTCCGCAAGCTGCAGTTGCTCTCCGCCGCCGCGTTCAGCCTGTCGCACGGATCGAACGACGCGCAGAAGACGGCCGGGCTGATTACCGGGGTGCTGTTCACTTCCCGCCTGATGCCGGCATTCGAAGTTCCCAAGTGGGTGCTGTTCTGGCCTCCTACACGCGCCATCGCGCTGGGCACTTTGAGCGGCGGGTGGCGCATCGTCCGGACGATGGGCGCGCGGCTCACGCGGCTGAAGCCGCGCAGCGGATTCTGCGCCGAGACCGGGCGCGGCCGGCGCCGTGCTGCTGGCCACGCATCTGGGACTGCCGGTATCGACGACCCACGCCATCGCGGGCGCGATCGTGGGCGTGGGCAGCATCAATCGGCTGAAGGCGGTGCGCTGGGGAATCGCCACCAACATCGTGGGCGCATGGGTGCTGACCATCCCGATGTCGGCGCTGATCGCGTGGTTGACGTTCCTGCTGTGGCACGCGGTGAGCGGAGCGTAGGGCCAGGATCGGAGCCGGCGGCGTGGATTGGTAAAAGGGTCTGGCGCATAGTGCTCCCCTGATATGCCGGCTCGAAAGCCGGCATGGCCGCCCTGGAGGGCGGCGCTACGGGAAGCTCAGAGACCGAAGCAGAGGATGTTCGGGCCGGCGGCTACGGCGACGTACTGGCGGCCGCCGGCGGTGAACGTCATGGGCGAGGCTTTCATGCGGGCGTTGGTCGGGAATTGCCAGAGGGTGCGGCCGTTGCGCTGGTCCACGGCGGCGAAACCGCCGTTCGGCTGGCCGTAGAAAACCAGGCCTCCGGCGGTGGCGAGGACGCCCGACCAGGTCTTGGCGCGCGCGGGTCCGGGCTGCGGAATTTCCCAGACGATTTCACCGGTCTCGATGTTGAGGGCGCGCAGGAAGCGCTGGCCGGTCTGATCGGGGTAGCCGGTCGGTTTGCCGGTACACTCTTCCAAGGCCATCAGGTAGTACAGGCCGGTGGCCGGGGAAAACGCGGTGGCATCCCAATTGGCGGCGTCGCTGGGACAACCGCGGGGGTCGGTCACAACCGGCCGGCCGTCCGCGCCGATGGCGGTGGCCCAATCCACGCGGCGCAGGAAGGGTTTGGCAAGGAGCAGGCGGCCATCGGTCCGGTCCAGCACGTAGAAGAAGCCATTGCGATCGGCGTGGAGCAGCAGTTTGGATGGCTTGCCGCGGTAGACGGTGTCGACCAGGACGTTGGGTTCGGTGGCATCGCGATCCTTCAGGTCGTGGGGCGTGAACTGATAGTGCCATTTCAGAGCGCCGGTGCGGGGGTCGAGCGCGAGAACGCAGTTGGTGTAGAGGTTGTCGCCGGGACGGTCGCGGTCGTCGCCGTCGGGCCAGGGATTGCCGGTGGCCCAGTAAAGCGTGTGGAGGGACGGGTCGTAAGAGCCGGTCAACCAGGTGGAACCGCCTCCGGTGATGGGCTCGCTGCCGCGCCAGGTTTCGATGCCGGGCTCGCCGCGGCGCGGAACGGTCCAGCGGCGCCAGACGGGCTCGCCGGTGGCGGCCTGGAAGGCGGCGACGAAGCCGCGAATGCCGTGGTCGGCGCCGGTGACTCCGGCGATCACCATATCGTCCACGATGAGCGGGGCGACGGTGCCGGCGAAGTGATGCTGTTCGCCGGCAGGCATGGCGGGCGCCAGGGGCTTCTCCCAAAGCAGCGCTCCGGTGGCGCGGTCGAGGGCCAGGAGATGCGCATTGTCGGTGACGAAGAAGACCCTGTCGCGCAGAATGGCGACGCCGCGGTTGGTGCCGAGGGCGGCGTCGCCGAGCATGCCCGGGCTGGGCGGACGCGAATAGTGCCAGAGCGGATTGCCGGCGGCGGCATCGAGGGCGTAGACCTGATTCGGGCCGGTGACGTAGAGGACGCCGTCCGCGGCGAGGGGCGTGGTTTCCAGGCCGAAATAGGGAAGAGGGAAAACCCATTGGAGCTTGAGGGCCGAGACGTTGGAGACGCGAATCTGGTCGAGCGGGCTGTAACGGTTGGCGGAGAGATTGCCGTTGTACGTGAGCCAGTCGCCGGGTTGCGGAGGGCCCCAGGTGAGCTTGCGCGCGGAGTACGGCGGCGCCGAGGACAGCAGGATGGTGTTGACATTGATGCGGCGCAGGTAAGTGACAAGCGTCGCGAGGTCGGCCGCGGGGAGGTCGGAGAAGGAAGGCATGCCGGCGCCGGGATTGCCGTGCTGGAGATAGGCGCGAAGCTGATCGACGGATTGCTCCGCGACGCGCGGGTTGAGGGCGAGGCCGGGAGCCTTGGCCGTGCCGCGCGCGTCCTCGCCGTGGCAGGGGGCGCAGCGGGTGGCGAAAGGCTGCTGGGGGAGCAGGGGCAGGTAAAGGACAAATAAGAGGGCAAGGAAGCGCACGATTCACCTCGGACAGGATATTGGGGAATTCCATTTGGGCCACAGATAAACACAGATGAACACGGATAACTCCTGTACTTCCAATCTGTGTTCATCCGTGTTCATGGGTGGCTAATCGCTTACTAACTGGTGCATAGGCCGGGGGCGTCAAGGCCGGTGGTTCGCATCCAGCCGTCTTTGACCAGGAAGATGCCGGGGAAGCGGGTCTCCCAGCCGCGATTGGCGGCGGGAACGTATTCGCGGGCGTTGGCCTCAATGGCGGAGACGCCGGGCACATGGCAGGCGATGCCGACGGAATGCACCAGCGCGGCGCCGGGACAGGTGAGGTCCTGGACGCAGCGGAACATGCTCGTATTTTTGCGTGGCGGCGGCCATGCAGCAGCGTCTGCGATTGCCCTTTGCAGGCTTTGAGGGCGGCGCCGGTGTAGCCCATGGCGCGGGCCTGGAGCAGGGCGTCGAGGCCCGTGAGCGATTCATCGATGACCACGGGGCGCAGTTTGGCGGCTTCGAACATGGTGTTGTGGGGATAGAGGGCGAGGTCGCGCGCGGTGGGCTGCTCGATGTACTGCACGCGGTCGAAGGCGTTGGGCGCGCGGGTCTTCAGGCGGCGCTCGAACTCGAGCAGGTATTCGACATTGGGGCAGCGCTCGTTGAAATCGAGCGAATAGAGCCAGTCGCGCACGCGGAGCCGCGCCTGCTCCTGTGTGGCGACGCTGTGGATGGAGGCGACGCGGTCCACATCCCAGGCGAGATCGTCGCCGTTGAGCTTGATTTTGATGGCGGTGACGCCGTTGTAGGGGATCCAGGCGGCGAGGGTTTCGGGCAGGCCGTCGCCGATGGGGCGCTTGACTTCGGCGGCGGTGAGGGCGTCGGACGCGCCCACGGAATGGTACATGCGAATGCGCGGGGTGGGCTTGGGCAGGATATAAGAATCGAGGAATTCGCCGCGAAAATCGGGGGCCAGGTAATGGGCCAGATCGTAGCGGACGAATTCGCGGCCGCACACCAGGAAACTGTTGCGGCCATGCAGGCGGCCGAAGGCGTCGTGCAGGGCTGCATCCACGGGGCTGGCGGTGACCAGGGTGCACAGCTTGGGAATGGGGCGTGGCAGGGAGAGCTCGCGCGCGGTTTCGGCGGCGGCTTTCAGATACTCGGGCTCCAGCTCATGATTGACGTCGAGCGGATGGGCCCAGGCGGTGAAGCCGGTTGTGATGCGCGCGATTTTGCCGGCCAGGGTCTTCATGGCGGCGAGCGTGGCCTGGTACGGAATGTCGGGCGCGGGGAAGGACCACACGTTGCCCAGCGACATGGCGGCGAAACCTTCGGCCGTCTTGCCCAGGCGGGAGCGCAGGCGGCAATGGACGTTGAGCAGCGTGACGCGGTCCACTTCCTGGCCGCCGAACTTGTAGGGCGCGCGATAGAGGTAATCTTCGAAGCCGATGCGAACCTCTTCGATGCGGGCATCGGTGGAAGGGCCGGCGGCCAGGAGCGCGGGCATGGCCAGAATCTGGCGGCGCGTGGCGCTCACAGCGCGGCCCTGGCGAGTTGGGCGCGGAGGGTTGCCAGATCGCGCTTCATGGCGGCATAGGTGGCTTCGCGCGAGCCCAGCTCATATTCGAAATGGACTTGCAGCGGGCCGTCGAAGCCGGACTGGGCCACCATTTCCCAGAATTGCGGCCAGCGCACCATGCCCTGGCCGAGCGGCACCCAGAGCGCGTCCCATTGGCCCTTGGCGTTCTTCCCCCACACGAAATCCTTGACGGCGATGCCGCGTAGGTGCGGGCCGGTGATGCGGAAACTGTTGATCCAGCCGCCGAGGCCGCCTTCGATGGTGGCGTGGGCGACATCGAAATTGACGCCGATGCGGGCGGGATCGAGATCGCGCATGATCAGGTACAGGTCCCAGATGGACGCGCCCACCAGGCCCGCGCCGGAATGGGTGTGGTACATGGCGCAGGTCTGGTATCGGTCATTCAGGGCGGCCAGTTTGGCGAGCCGCGGGCGAAAGGCTTCGAGCTGCGCTGTGTAGGGCTGGTCCGCGGTATAGCGGAAGCCGCCGAAGCGGTAATGACGAATGCCCAGGCCGGCGGCGGTGCGCAGAACGTCCTCGGCGAAGGGGGTTTCCGCATCCACGATATCGGTGGTGATCATGGGCACTTCGAGGCCACGGCGGCGGATGGCGGCGACCAGCGGCGGCAGTTCGCGGGCGACGCGTTCCGGGGCGACATGGCCGCCCTTGCGGACGGTGATATCGACGGCATCGAAGCCGAGATCGGCGGCGGCTTGCGCCATCTCCTCCCCCTGGAGAAATTGCAGATGCTTGGAGAAGATCGCGACCTTCAGTTTGGTCCGGGCCGCGGCGGGGCGGGCCAGCAGGGATGCGGAGGCGGCGAGAAGGGAGCGGCGGGAGATGCGGGAGTCATGCATTCATTCGGGTATACCACGAACGGGGGGCCGGGGGCCGGGGGCCAGGGGCCGGGGAACGCGCGGGTTCTTGCGCCGAGGCGGAGGCCCGGTGTCCCTGCTGGTTTGGGTCGCTCTGCGACCATCAGGGGCACCGGGTCCCGCCGCAGAACGGGCGACCGCGCGTCCCTAACCCCCAATCCCTAACCCCCAATCCCCGATCCCGATCCCTCCACCCGTCCGGCGGTGGCGTTCCAACGCAGGCGGCGGCCCTGCTTAAGGGACAGGTTGGCCATCTGCACCACCAGCGCGGCTTGAAATGCCAGGTGGATGGGGGCGGCGGGCTGGCGGCGGGTGCGGACGCAATCGAGAAAGTTCTGGACGTGCAGGTCGGTGGCGTAGGCGAAGCCGCGCGGAGATTTGGCGGTAAAGGATGGCTGCTCTTCGGCTCCCCTGGAAAAGATCTTCAATTCTTCGCGGCCGATATCCATGCGGGCCAGGTCGCCATCGAGCTGGTTGAGCTGGTCGTTGCGGGTTTTGTATTGCATGGCGGCGTAATTGATGGAGAAGACGCCGATGAAGTCTTCGGCGTACTCGGCAATCGCGACCACGGATTCGGGCTGGTCCACGCCGGGCTTGTGCGGCTTGCCGGCGGAGGCGTTCACGGCCAGGGGGAAGCCGGCGCCCATGAGCATGTGAATGCCATCGAAGACATGCGCGCCCTGGTCGGCGAGGATGCCGCCGCCGTAGTCCGAATAGAAGCGCCATTGGCGGAAGCGGTTGGGATCTAGCGGGCGTCGCGGCGCCGGGCCCTGCCACTGTTCCCAATCGAGCGGGCCGTCGAGTTTGGTGGCGGGTGCGCCGGCCAGGTAATTGTTGAGCCACCAGGAGCGCACCATGCGCACGCTGCCCAGGGTGTGGCGGGCCACCTGGTCGCGCCCCTGCTGGAAGAGATCGTAGCTGCGGCGCTGCATTCCCACCTGGACGATGCTGCGGGTTTTCTTTTCGGCCTCCACCAGTCGCACGCCCTCTTCGGGCGTGTGGCAGAGGGGCTTTTCCACGTAGATATCCTTGCCGGCGGCGAGCGCGTCCAAAACCATTTGCGCGTGCCAGTGTTCGGGGGTGGCGATGAGGACGGCCTGGATATCTTTATCGGCCAGCAGCTCCTTGTAATTGCGGTACGCTTTGGGCGGTGTTGCGGCGGACTGGGATGCGACGGAAAGCGCCTTCTCCAGATTGGGCTCGTAGACGTCGCAAATGGCTCCCACACGGACGGCGGGATCCTTCTGGAAGGTGGTCATGACCAGGGTGCCGCGGCCGCCGCTGCCGATTACGCCGAGCACGATTTCGTTGGCGGGCGATGCGGCGTGGGCCGCCATGGCGCTACCGGCAGCGAGCAAGAAAGTCCTTCGATTGGCATGCATAAGCGTTTCCGAGGGGTATGATATCAGCGGGCGGGCAGGCGTGTGCGCGCGTATGCCGGCTGGGAAGCGGCGTACGAGGGCGGCTCCGCCGCATTGGGCGGAGATGTAGAATCTTGGGGGAGGCTGAAATGAGCCAGTCAACTTCACGGCGGCGGTTTGTGGGCGGTGCGGCGGTTTCGGCCGGCGCGGCCGCGCTGATGGCGCAATCCGGCGCAGTCCAACCGGCGCGGCGGCGCGAGGTGTGGGTGGGCGCGGTGACGATGGACGACCTGGCACCGCGAACGAAAGAGGAAGCCGTCGAGCTGACGGTGGCGCGCATGGACCAGATGGCATCGAGGAAGCCCGATATCGTATGCCTGACCGAAACCTTTCAACTGGCGGCGATTCATCCCCGCGCCAGCTACGATCAACTGGCCGAGCCGATTCCCGGACCCACCACCAGCCGCATGGCGGAATGGGCGCGAGCCCACAACTCCTACGTGATTTGTCCGATTCACGAACGGCAAGGCGGCAAGATCTATAACACGGCGGTGGTGCTGGACCGGAAAGGCCAGGTAGCCGCGACGTATCGCAAGGTCCACGTGGTGGAAAACGAGATGGAGGCGGGGGCTTCCTGCGGGCGTACGCCGCCGGCGGCCATCGAAACCGATTTCGGCAAGATCGGAGTCCAGATCTGCTTCGACGTGAACTGGCCGGATGGCTGGACGGCGCTGAAGCAGGCAGGCGCGGAAATGGTGTTCTGGCCCTCGGCATACCCGGGAGGGCGCGCACTCTACCCGCAGGCATGGCGCAATATTTTTCATATCGTCTCCGTGCCGTGGTACAAGCCGGGCTCGGCGGAAGTGATCGATCCGGCGGGCGATGTGATCGCATCGAGCGGCCAGTGGGAACCGTGGCTGTGCGCGCCGGTGAACCTGGAGAAGGGCCTTTTCCACCTGGACTTTCAGATGGAGAAAGCGCGCAAGCTGGAAGCGAAATACGGCCGCGGCGTGCGCGTGAAATGGCTGCACCTGGAGAACTGGTTCCTGCTGGAAGCGGTGGAACCGGGGCTGACGGTGGCGCAGTTGAAGTCCGAATTCGGGCTGGTGCCGCTGGACGAATACCTGGCGCGCGCGGAACGGGCGCAAAGGGCCAATATGACGGCTTGAGTGCGCGATTGCTAACCGCCGCGGAGGGCGGAAGCTTCCGGGAAGGCCGGCCGGCGGGTTAACTTGGGTCTGGGGTATTCCGCAATGCGGTGGTTGCGCCCGGCCGTTTTTCGACGAATTCCGCCTTCGCTCAAGAGCCGGATGCGGGTAGTGCAATCGGAACTGTACCGGCGGCGCTTCCGGTCCGCATTGTCACATCCGGCGCGTGCCACCAATCCGCTGGCAGGAGTGGAAATCCACACGCTGCTCTGCCGGCGGGACGTTCTCGCGTACCTGCATGCCATAAAAAGCCTGCTGTTCTACCACGACGATTTCTCGGTGGTGGTTCACGACGACGGCAGCCTGTCGCATGCCGATGCCGGGATTCTCCGCGCTCATCTTCCGGGCATTCGGATCGTCAGCCGGGCCGAAGGCGACACCCTGGTGCGGCCTCTGCTGCAAGGTTATCCCGCGTTGGCACGATATCGAAATTCAATATCGAACGGAAGACAATTGCTGGATTTCACGCTTCTGGCGCGCACGCGAAAGCTGATTTCGCTGGATGCCGATATCCTTTTCCTGGAGCGGCCGGCGGAGGTGCTGGAATGGGCGGCGGAGGCGGCGCCGGTGGTGCTGGTGGGACACGAAAAGGGATGGCAGAGCGAACAGGACTGGCGGCTGGCCGAGACTTCCCTGAGTTACTTTCCGAATATCAACATCGGCCTGATGTGTTATGACCGCGAGTTAGTGGAGCTGGACCGCGCCGAGCAGATCCTGCGGGCATTGCCGGCGGAAGCGGATTGGTGGACCGGGCAGGCGGCCATCGCCGTGCTGATTCAGGACCGCAGGGCGCGGGATGCGGCCCGGGCGCGGTATCTCGACGGCGACCGCTATATCCATAACACCTGCCTGGACCGGCCGGCCGTTATGAAACATTACTGGGCCGTGCGCCGGTTGGCGGGGTACTGGCGCTTTTACCGCGACGATCTGAAGAAGACTTGCGTAAGTGGGATGTAACTCACCGGTCTTCCTTTGTGCCGGTGACGTGCGGGCCGATGGCGACCGGGGACGTCATTTCGGTCATCTGGTTGCCGCTCACCTGGTTGGAATCGACGATGGCGCCGCGTTCCCAATAATCGTTCTCGAAACCGACGCCCGCGCCCGAGCCGTTGCCGCGCAGGATATTCCGGCGCACCGCGTTGCGGCTGACGAAGCCGTGAAATGTGTTGCACTGGAACCAGATGAGGCCGCGCGGCAAAGGGGAGACGGCGGAAAGGCGGTTGCCCTCGATGATGTTTTCCTCCACGCGCGGCGCTTCGGGCCGGCTGGTGCCCACATAAATGCCGCCGGGGAAGGTGTTATCGCGGATGACATTGCGGCTGCCGCCGTTGATGGAGATAGTGTAAGTTGCGGAAGGCGCGGTGTGGGACAGGGTGTTTCCGGCCACGGCCACATCGGTTGTGGAGACAAGCTCCACGGCGTTTATGTAAATGGCGTGGCCGGCGACATCGATGCGGTTGCCGGTTACAGAGCCGCGGTCGAGGGTGGAATAAGAGACGGCGCCGTTCGAGTCCCGCGCCAGCGTGATGGTATTGTCCTCCACCGTGACATTGGTTGGGGCGACGGCTTGGGCGCCGAACGCTCCTACTTCGATGGCGAAATTCTGGCCGCCGTGGACGATGCGGTTGGCGACGATGCGGATGTTGGCGGCGGTTCCGCGGGGCTGCTAGGTGTGGATGCCGATGGTGCCGATTCCGGGCCACAGGTTGGGGACGGCGGAATCGATGATGTTGGAGAAGAATGTAGAGGCGGTCGAGCCGGTCCTGCGCGAAGATGGGGCTGCCGAGATTGCTTTGGAACGTGCTGCCGGAAACGGTGACGTTGCTGGAGGTGTAGATCGCCAGGGCAAGGCCGGCGGCATCCGAGAAAGTGGAGTTGCGGAGCAGAACGCCGCGCGCTCCCTCGACCACGGCCATGCCGCCGGAGTAAGTCGCGCTTTGCCCTTCCAGACGGCAGCCGTCGATGGCGATGTTCCGGCCGGTGATGCGGATGGCGTCACCGCTGAATTGTTTGACCACTCGCGCAGCGGGCGCGCAGCGGAGGGTAATGCCACTGCCGCGCAGCAGCAAGCGGGGAATGGAGCGCGGCCGGGTACCCGTCCGGCAACAGGATTACGGAGTTGTCGCCGGCGGCCGCGACCGCTTCGGCCAGGGACGGGAAGGCATCGGCACGGTGAGCAGGAGGGGCCGGCGGGAGTCCAGGTATCGCGCGCGGTGCAGGCGTAGAGGGCGGGATCGGGCGCCGCCAGCAGCACCAGGGGTGGAATGGCGGCCGGCGCGCAGGCGGGCGGCAGGGCAGAGACGATGGGCACGCCTGTGCCGGGCGCTGCCGCGGTCCAGGCGCCGTCCACGCACCGGCTCACCGCGGCGGTATTGATGTTGAGAGCGAGAGCGGGCGCGGCGCAGGGGCCGGCCGGGTCCACCGGGAACAGATGGAGGGCCGGCGGCGCGTCAAACGCCAGCGCGAGCGGGATCAGACCGAGGATCAGCCTGCCGAGCCGCATGCTCTTCCACCTCCCGCGACAATCTCTGGAATCTGGTCCAACTCCCGGAAGGTGCGGGTGTGGAAGATCGGCACCATTCCGGCGAGGCGGGCGCACAGGCGCAGGTGGCGGGCATTGCCCGCGACGGCCCAGCGAGTGGGCACCGAATGGCGGATGATTTCGGTGAGACCGGCGACGGGGGACATGCGCTGCGGCGGCCGCTGGGCGGCGCGGTCGAGCACATAAACGGCGGCGAGCGGCAGCGGCGCGGCGGAGAAGCCCGCCGCCAGGCGGTGCGCCTGTTTCACCTGTGACGCGTGCATGGGGCGGAGCGAACCGGCATCCATGCCCAGCGAGCGGGCCACGGCGGGATAAATCTTGAGGCTGGGAAAGGCGGGCAGAACGCGGGGAGGCCCGGCATCCAGATCGAGGACGGCGTTGTCATCCGCCAGAATGCGATAACCTTTGGAGTGGAATGCGGCGGCGAGGGTGGACTTACCCGCGCCCACCAGCCCCATGAACGCGATGGCCCGTCCGCCCAGATCGACCACGCTGGCATGCAGGACGAAACGGCCGCGCTGGTACAGGGCGGCGGCCAGCATCATGCCTTCCACATAGAGGTGAAGTAGCGTGGCATCGCCGCGAGGGTCGGGCGCGATGAGCATTTCGCGGCCGGCGCGGAGGGTGAACCGAGCCAGCCCGGGATAATCGAAGCGGGCTTCGGCCGGCTCCTCCCGCCAATCGATGGCGCGGCGCTCGACGGGCTCCGCGGAGGGCGCCAGGCGGATCTCGAAATCTCCGCCGTGCGACGATTCGGCCAACTCCGGCAGGGCGATTTCCGACCGGATGGCCAGGTGGTAGGCGGCGTAATGGAATGGGGCGCCGGTGACGGGCAACGCGTTCATCGGATCAGGTGCTCCAATTTCGGCAGGGGGGTGTACGAACCGACCACCGCCGGTGGACCGCCCACTACCACCCGCCCTTCGCGCTCCAGCCAGGCGTGGGCGCGGAAGGCGCCGTTTGCGTCACGGCGCACACCCACTCGCAAGCGGGCATGGTGGCCATGGCGGTGAAGCATGGCTTGGGCCACCAGCGCGGTGGCCAGGCAGGTGGTACCGAGGGGCGAATGAAGACCCGCGGAAACCGACGCGCGGATCACCTGCTCCGGCGAACAGCGGCAGGCGGGCGCCAGCGGATGGGAACTCGCGGCCAGCCATCGTACAGCGCGGCGCACCGTGGCGAGCGGGAGGATGAGCAGGCCGAGGCGAGCGATGGAGGTGGCGGCCAGCGCCTGTCCGAGCAGCCGATATTCCCGCAGAGTGCGGGCGCGGCGCGCGCGGGCCTCAGCTCCCATCCCGGCACCGCAATAATCCGTGCTCAATCAATTGATTCAACAGCTTAGAGACATCCGCTCGGCACGTGCCGGGGTCCACGTCGTATTCCTCCAACACGCGTTGGCAAACGCTCTCCAAGGTGCCGGGCGTCTCCAGCCACGTCCAGATGCGGCTTCCGATGGCGTCCAGGGCGAAGTAGCGGCCGGAGGGCATATCGAGAATCACCGTCTCGCCGCCCAATTCACAGGAAATGGCCTCGGGGCTGGGTGACAGAAAGTACTGGCTCAGGGTCTCTGGCATGTAGACTCCAGAATTTCAGACTACCAGCCAAGCCACTGAAAATAAGTGACCTTCCTATCAATCGCCGCGGGTACCATAACCATAGAAGACAGGACTGGTTGGGTTTGAAACGAATAGTATCTACGTGCTACAAGCGAGTAGTATTTGGGTGCTAAAACGTACAGGAGTACTGAGGCCTCCGCGAAGTTATGGGAGGACGAAAGGATACCCGACCCTTGAACATTCCGAACCCCTGGTTTTGCGAGCGCGACGTTCTTCGCGCCTGCGCCGCCCTTGTCTTTGCCTTGCCCGTCGTGGCCCAGGCTCAAGTCACGATGTCTCCCGGGAACAATCTTCAGGCCATCGTCAACTCTCATCCGGAGAATACGACGTTCGTTCTGCAGCCTGGCGTTTATCGGCTGCAGTCCATTCAGCCCCAGAACGGGGACACGTTCATCGGCCAGCCGGGCGCGATTCTGAGCGGCGCCCAACTGCTCACCTCGTTTATACCCGTGGGCAACCTGTGGGCGGTAACGGGGCAGACGCAGCAGGGGCAGACCAATGGCATGTGCGATGCCGCCCACCCCGCCTGCATCTATCCGGAGGACCTGTTTTTCGACAATCGTCCGCTGCTGCGCGTCACCAGCCTGAGCGCGGTGGCGAGCGGGATGTGGTATTTCGATTACCCCAATCAAACGATTTATTTTGCCGATAACCCGACCGGGCACACGGTGGAAACGTCCACCACGCGCAACGCTTTTTCGGGGTCGGCCACCAACGTCACCATTCAGGGCCTGGTGATCGAAAAATACGCCATTCCCGCCCAGTTTGGGGCGATCGGCGACCAAAACCCCGGCTCTAACTGGACCATCACCAATAACGAGGTCCGCTGGAATCATGGGACAGGAATCACGCTGGGCAACGGCAGCCAGGCAATCCAGAATTACGTTCACAACAACGGGCAGAAGGGAATCGGCGCGGTGGGCAGCAACCAAGCGGCGATCGGCAACGAGATCGCCTACAACAACTACGCGGGTTTCGATATCTGCTGGGAAGCGGGCGGGGCGAAATTCTCCGCTGTCGCCGGGCTGGTGGTGCGCGCCAACAACGTTCACGATAACAACGGGCCTGGCCTGTGGGTAGATATCGATTCCATGAACGTGCTGATCGAGTCCAATACCGTAACCAGTAATTACGGCGGCGGGGGGATTCAGTATGAGATCAGCTACCAGGGGATTATCCGCTATAACACGGTGCGCTATAACTACGTGCCGAACGGCGGCTGGTGGATGTGGGGAGCGCAGATTCTGATCCAGAATTCCGGCAGCGACCAGGTTTACGGCAACACGGTGGATGTTTTGCCGACGCAGGGGAATGCGATCGGAATCATCCACCAGAACCGCGGGTCGGGTCCGTACGGACCGCGTGTGGCGACGAATAATACCGTCCACAACAACATCATTATCACGCGCCAAAGCCCGCAAGGCGCCACCGGACTGGTGGCGGACTGGGACGTTCAGAACGAGCTTTCCAACGGTAATAACCAGTTCGATTACAACGCCTATCACGTGAGCGATGTAAGTCAGTATCAGTGGGCGTGGGGCCAGGGCTTCACCTGGAGCGGCTTCCAGCAGTTGGGTCAGGAACGGCACGGCACCATCGACAACCTGCTGCCTCCTCCCGGAGGCGAATCCGCGTTCTTCAACGTGGTGAACGGGTTACAGCAGTAATACGGCGCGCCGGGGATCGAAACCGGACAAAGTTCCCGCACGACGCATCTTACAAATACCGGAGAGGTGCGGCCCGCCACATGCGCCGGCCATGTGAAGGGCCCACCCCTCCCGTTCCCCAGGGTTCCCTTTCCAACACGCTTCGGGCGTGACTACCAGCTAAAATTCGAAGGACGGCCCGATCCAAAGCGAATGCGTCTTACGCCGCTGTTGAGGGCGGCATTCGCGCTAAGTTAGATAACCGATACTTAGATGAAACATATGGAGCGTAATAACATTCAGATGACATCCGCCGCTGATCGGATCCGATTGATAAGTGCAGCGTCGGGGAGCATCCGAAGCCGCGCCCCGCAGTGTTCGGAAGGGCGCACCGGATGGGCGGATCGGGCACTGCGGCCGTTGACACCCGGGGCGCCAGAAGGCAACCTGTAAGTTAGTAACTTTGCCTGACGGCGATGCCGTCCGGACCGAGGTTTGCCGGCGGCGGGAGTGGCGCCGCGGCGGGAATTCAAAGAAGACGGGCTCCCCCGAAAAGGGCGGTAGCTTGCGCTCCCGCCGAAACGGGCTGATTTCCAAGACGGGATCACGAAGCATGAGCGGGATGTGCGGTATCTTTCGCCGGGATGGCGAAGCGGTAGCGGGGACGTGGCTGAAGTCCATGCTGGGTCAGCTCCGCCACCGCGGTCCGGATCGCCAGTCCACCTGGGCAGGCGGCGCAGTGGGGCTTGGACACGCGATGCTCTGCACCACGCCGGAATCTCTGGAGGAGACGCTGCCGCAATCGACCGAGGGGGACCGATACGCGATCACGGCCGACGCCCGGATCGACAACCGGGCGGAGCTGCTGGCCGCGCTGAAACCGGATGTTCACCCGGACGCGAGCGATTCCGCGCTGATCCTGGCCGCTTACCGGAAATGGGGCGAGGCCTGTCCGGAACGGCTGCAGGGCGATTTCGCCTTTGCCGTGTGGGACGCGGCGCGGCGGCAGGTGTTTTGCGCCTGCGATCCGATGGGCGTCAAGAGCCTCTACTACCACCTGGCTCCGGCCTCATTCGCGTTCGCCTCCGAAATCAAGGCGGTGCTGGCGGCGCCCGGGGTTCCGTGCCGGTTGAACGAACTCCGCGTGGCCGAATACCTGGTCACCCTGCTGGAGGACCGCGCGGGCACTTTCTATCGCGATATTCTGCGCCTGCCGGGCGCGCACTGCCTGACCGTAAGTCCGGAACGGGCGCGCCTGTGGCGGTATTGGGAACTGGACGCCCGCCGCGAGCTGCGGCTCGGCTCCGATGCCGAGTACGTGGAAGCGTTTCGCGAGGTCTTTACGGAAGCCGTCCGCTGCCGCACGCGCAGCGCGTTTCCAGTGGGCAGTTCGTTGAGCGGAGGGTTGGATTCCTCTTCGGTGGCCTGCGTGGCGCGGGCGGCAAAGCCCGCCGGCACGGGGCCGCTGCACACCTTTTCGTTGATCTTCCCGAGCCTGCCGGCGGAGGATCGCCGCCTGATCGACGAGCGCCCGCACATGCAGGCGGTGCTAGAGACCGGAGGCTTCGAGCCCCATTTCATTCAAGCCGATCGACTGAGTCCGATGGGGCAGGTGGACCGCATGCATTATCATCTGGACCACGCCAACTGCGCCCCCAACCTGTACCTGCACTGGGCGATGTACGACTGCGCGCGGCAAAACGGGGTGCGCGTGTTTCTGGACGGCTTCGATGGCGACAGCGCCGTCTCCCACGGGTTCGAGCGGCTCACGGAACTGGCGCAAAACCTGCGCTGGCCCACGCTGTGGCGCGAGCTGACGCTGCTTTCGCAACACCACCTGGCCGGCATCCGCCCCGCGCGCATCGCCCGGGAGTACTGCCTCAAGCCGCTCACGCCGCGGTGGGCTTATCTCATCTGGCACTGGCTGCGCGGCCGGCGAAGGGAGGCGCTGGCGGAGAACCTGCTCATCGGCGCGGAGCTGAAACGGCAAACCGGAATTGAGCGGCGGGCGCGCGCCATGCTTAAGGCGCAGTACGGCTGGTCGCTGCGCCGCTCCGCCCGCGAATCGCACAAGGGCAGCGTCACGCAGGCGCTTTACGCGTCCACCCTGGAGATCGCCGACAAGGCCAGCGCCGCTTTCGGGGTGGAGGCGCGTTACCCGTTTTTCGACCGGAGAGTGCTGGAGTTCTGCCTGGCGCTTCCGGCGGAACAGAAGCTGGGACAGGGGTGGAACCGCTGGATCCTGCGCCGCGCCATGGCGGGAATCCTGCCGGAGTCGGTCCAGTGGAGGCCGAAGAAAGGGAACCTGGGCCCGAATTTTCATCGCCGCCTGCTGGATTTCGAGCGCGCCACCCTGGAACAAGTGGTCCAGGGCGATTCACACGAACTGGCGCGGTATCTCGACCCCGCCGCCATGCGAGCCGTCTATCACGAGTACCAAAAGCATCATGCCCGCAATCATCATGCCCGCAGCCGTGGCGAATCGATTCAGCTTTTCGCCGCCGTGAACCTGGCGCTCTGGCTGCGCTCCAGGGGATTCGCTTCGTAGCCGCGCACGCAGCCGGCCGCCCTGGTTTCGAGGCGGGGTAAGACTGCCGCCGGCCGGAGTACCACCCGGCCGGCCGGGGAAAGGAGGAAATGCCAATGACGGAGCAAACCAAAAAGCAGTGGACTCGGCCCGAGTTGAAGGTTCTGGGCGATGTGGAGACGCTGACGTTGACGCCTAAGACTAAGAACTACGGCACCAGCGACGGTTTCATCTTCAACAACCAGGGCATCAGCGGTTAAGCGATGGCGGCTTTCTGGACGAGCGGCGGCGACAAGAAACCGCCGCCGCTCGCCGGAAGGTACCGGACTTATTAACGCCATCGGAATCGCCGCGCCCGCCGCGGCGGAAGCCGGTTATCCCCCAGGCCCGCAGGCGCGCCCCGTGGCCGCCCGCGAGCGCTGATCGTGCGCCCAGTATGCGCTATTGTTGGCAACTATTCGATCCGAAGGACCCAGTTTCTTATGAGCCATTCGCCATCGATCGCCTGGTTTGCACTGAGAGTGAAGAGCAACCGGGAGCGCGTTACGTCCGCCGCCTTGCACGGCAAAGGGTACGAGGTTTTCCTGCCGGAATTCCGGCGCGACGGCAGCCGGACGGAAACGCCCCTGTTTCCGGGTTACCTGTTTTGCCGGTTTGACGTTCACAATCGCCTACCGATCGTGAGCCTGCCGGGCGTTGTCCACATCGTCGGACTGGGGCGGACACCCGTTCCGGTGGATGAAGACGAGCTGGAATCTTTGCGCATCGTGGTGCAGGCAGGCCTGCCGGTGGCGCCGGAACCGGCGTTAGCGGTGGGGCAATCGATCCGCATCGCACGAGGTCCCCTGGCCGGCGCCGGAGGAATTGTCGTCGGGTTGGGGCACGAGCGCCTGGTCGTCGCGGTTTCGCTCCTGCAGCGGGCGGTCTCGGTGGAATTGGACCGGAACTGGATCGGTCCCCCCGATCTCCAAACTGCCCCGCTTTCCCGCGCCACCCACGCCGGCCAGGAACCGATTTAAGAAGTAACTTAATTTTAAGGACGTACTTCCCTATGTCAAAAGTATGTATCTTACTCATGCTTACCGTTCTTTCTTTGCCTGCCGCCGATCCGCCGGAGCGCTATGTGCTCGGCCCCGGCGATGCCGTTTCGGTGCAGGTTGTGGGTCTGCCCGAATTCGGCTCGCGGCCCTACCCGGTGGACGCGGATGGAACCGTAGGCCTGCCGCTGGTGGGCAGGGTTCGCGCCGCAGGTCTCACGCTGGCGGAGTTCGAGCAGCAAGTGGTGACGGAGCTGAAAAAGCAGGTGCTCCAGCCGCACGTGGTCACAAGCCTGGCCGAGCGGCGCGCCGCCCCGGTCTCGGTGATAGGGGCGGTTAACAATCCGGGGACGCAGCAGGTGCAGGGGCGGAAGACGCTGTTCGACGTGCTGGCGGCGGCAGGCGGCGTCAAGGCGGATGCCGGCAGCGAGGTGACCATCACCCGGCAGAAGAGCGAAGGCCCGCTGGACCTGCCCGACACTTACGAGGACCCGTCCAGCGGACGCCTGACGGCCGCCGTAAGCCTGCATGACTTAGTCAGCCTGTCCGATCCGAAGACTAACATCGTGGTGCGGCCGCACGACGAGATATCGGTGCCGCGCGCGCAGATAGTCTATGTGATCGGCGATGTGAAAAAGGCGGGCGGCTTTACGCTGTCCCAAGGCGCTTCGTTGTCCACCGTGGAGGCGCTTTCGATGGCCGAAGGCTTCGCTCCCAATGCCTCGCCGAAGAGCGCCCGCATTCTGCGCAAGCAGGGGGCGGGCCGGGAGCAGATCCCCGTCAACCTCAACAAGATCCTGGCCGGCAAAGTCAAGGACGTCCAGCTCCAGGCCGGCGACATTCTGTACGTCCCGGACAACACTACGCGGCGCGTCACCACGCGAACTCTGGAGGCGGCCATGAACACCATCTCCGGCGTCATCATCTGGCGGGGCTTGTAGCGCTCCGGCAGACCGGAGCGGCATTTTCGACGGAGATTACGCCATGCGAACTACCGGTGTGGCACCGCGCGGCCCCAGCTTTCATCTGCTTCATCTCGCCTGCGACCTGGCTGCCCTCAGCGCGGCTTGGGAGATTACGGCGGAGTTGCGGCTCTTTCTCAACGCTTACATGACCGCGGCCATTCCGCGCGGCGCCATTCACGACGTGGCGCCCCGGCCTCTCGTCCTGCTCGGCCTGTGGGTGGTGGCTTCCGCCTGGCTGAGAACCTATCGCGACCGCCAGGATCGGTCGCTGGCGGCGGAACTGTTCCGGGTGGCGGAGTCGACCGTTGTCTTCTGCACGCTGGCGATTCTGTTTACGTTCTTCTTCCGCCACTTCGGTGCCGATTTGTCGCGGTCGTTCGTGCTGATTCTGGCGCCGGTCACGTTCCTGTGCCTGGTGGCTTCGCTGGCCGCGGCGGTGATGGCGGCGCGAGGCATCCAGCGCCGCTGGCCGGCGCTGAAGCGGGTGGCCGTGCTCGGCTCGGCGGAAGAGGCCGGGGAAGTGATTGCGGCCATCCGCGGCGCTGCCGGCGATGAGGTCGCCTTCCGGGGCCTCATCCTGCCGGAGCAGGCGGCGCGGTGCGCGGTCGGTGCGGAGGCCTCGGGCGCGCCCGGCGGCGGGTGCGAGTTGACGGTGCTGGGGACCACGCGGGAACTGGCGGAGTTGATCAACCGCGAATGCCTGGACCGCATCATCGTGGCCAGCGATTCGCTCAGCGAGCCGGAGTTCGAGCATTGCGGCTCGGTCAGCCGGCGCATGGGCGTGACGGTGAGCCGCCCGCTCGGCGCCACGGGCAACGGTGTAACGGTCACGTGCCAGCGCGAATACGGGCTGCACCTCATCGATGTCGAGGTTCGCCCTTTTTCGCATTGGGAGGAAGCGCTCAAGCGGGGAATGGACGCGGCCGTTTCGCTGGCGCTGATTACGTTCCTGCTTCCGCTCTTCGCCCTGCTGGCCTGCCTGGTGCGGATCACTTCCGCCGGGCCGGTGCTTTATAAGTCGCAACGCGTGGGAAAGGGCGGCCGGCATTTTGCCTTCTGGAAGTTTCGCTCCATGTACACTGCCGGGCCGGACCGCCGCGAGCTGGCGAAATGCAACGAAAACTCCGGTCACCTGTTCAAGATTCGCCGCGACCCCAGGGTAACTCCACTCGGCCGCCTGATGCGCCGGCTGAGCCTGGATGAGCTGCCGCAATTGTTCAACGTGCTCGCCGGAGACATGAGCCTGGTGGGTCCGCGGCCGCTTCCGGCCGAAGATCTGGACCAGGACGGGATGAGCGGGTCCTTCGCCATGTGGGCGGAACAGCGGGCCATGGTGCGGCCGGGGATTACCGGATTGTGGCAGATCAACGGCCGGAGCGAACTGCCGTTCGACCGCATGGTGGAGCTGGATATTGAGTATGTACGGAGGCGGTCGATCGCATTCGACCTTTCGATTCTGATGCAAACGCCCTGGGCGGTCCTGAAGGGCCGCGGCGCTTATTAGGAGATCTCGTAATGCCCGGTGCCGCAGACCGGCCTCGCAAGTTGAATGTGCTGGGAGTGGGGATCAGCACCACGAGTTACGCGGAAGTGGTGGATTATTGCCGCCATTGGGTGGGGCGCCGGAAGCGCCGGGACGCGACGGAGACGGCGCGCTTCATCTGCGTTACTTCGGTGCACGGAGTGATTACCGCGCGCGACGACGAAGAGACGCGGACGATCCTGAATGCCGCGGACATCGCCACGCCGGACGGTATGCCCCTGGTGTGGGCGCTGCGGTCCTTCGGAGCCCGGCGCCAGCAGCGGGTTTACGGGCCGGAGCTGATGCTGCGCGTATGCGACGACGCGGCGCGACGCGGCCACCGCATCTTCCTTTACGGCGGCCGGGAGCGAAGCTTGCTGCAATTGCGCGAGCGGCTGCAGGCGAAGTTTCCCGGCCTGGCCATCGCCGGCGCTTACTCGCCTCCCTTTCGCGAACTCACGGCCGCGGAAGAGGAACTGGTGCAGCGGCGAATCCGCGTGTCGGGCGCCGACATCGTCTTCGTCGGCATCAGCACGCCCAAGCAGGAGCGCTGGATGTTCGCGCACCGCGGCGCGTTTCCGGGGGTGGTGATGATCGGGGTGGGCGCCGCGTTCGATTTTCACGCCGGGGAAGTGCGCCAGGCGCCGCCGTGGGTGCAGCGCCACGGCCTGGAATGGCTGTTCCGGCTGTCGATGGAGCCGCGCCGCCTGTGGCACCGCTACCTGCTGGTGACGCCCCGCTTTCTGCCGTTATGGGCATGCCAGAAGGTCTCGCAAAGTTTCCGGGGTTGCGCGGAGGTCCAATGAGCAGGCGCATTCTGCTGGTCCACAATCTGTACCGGCAGGCGGGCGGGGAAGACCGGGTGGTGGAGGCCGAAGCCGCCATGCTCAGCCAGCACGGGCACGCGGTCTTCCGCTACACGGACGACAACGAGCGGATCGGCGGGCTGAGCAAGATCGGGACGGCGGCCGGGGCGGTATGGAGCCGCCACGCGTATCGCAGGCTGACGCAGACCATCCGCGAAAACCGCATCGAGCTGTGCCACTTCCATAACACCTTCCCGCTGATTTCGCCCTCCGCCTATTATGCGGCGCGGCGCATGGGCGTGCCGGTGGTCCAGACCTTGCATAACTACCGCATCCTGTGCGCCAACGCCCTGCTCATGCGCAACGGCGGGATCTGCGAGGATTGCGTGGGGCGAAGCGTGGTATGGCCGGGAGCGGTGCGCAAATGTTATCGCGATAGTTATACGGCCAGCGCCGTTTCCAGCATGGTGATCAGCGTGCACCACTTACTCGGAACCTGGGGGCGCTCGGTGGACCGGTATATTGCGCTAACTGAATTTGCCCGCGCGAAATTCATCGAGGGTGGACTTCCCGCTTCTAAAGTGGCGATCAAAGGCAATTTCGTCGACCCCGACCCCGGCTGCGGCAATGGGCACGGCGGCTATGCCCTTTTCGTGGGCCGGCTGGCGCCGGAGAAGGGCATTCTGACCCTGCTGGACGCGTGGCAGCGCAATCCCGATTGTCTGCCGCTGCGGATTGCCGGCGATGGTCCGCTTGCCTGGGCGGTGAAAGGCGCGGCGGCCCGCAATCCGCAGATCCAGTGGCTGGGGGAGATCGGCCGCGACCAGGTGCTGGCGCAGATGCGCCACGCGCGCTTTCTGGTGTGCCCCTCGACCTGGTACGAAAGCTTCGGGCTGATCATCGTGGAGGCGTTCGCTACCGGGCTTCCGGTGATAGCCAGCGAACTCGGCGCGCTGGCGGAACTGATTCAGGTGGGAGTCACGGGGCTGCTGTTCCGTCCCGGCGATGCCGACGACCTGATGGCGAAAGTGCGGTGGGCGATCGATCATCCCCTCCAGCTGGGCCTGATGCGCGCGCACGCCCGGGCGCAGTACGAAGACCTGTATACCGCCGAACGGAATTACGGCCAGCTTATGTCGATTTACGATTCGGTGTTGCGGGCGCAAAGTAAGCCGGGCACTTCTTATGTAACTGCCATGGAGCCACAGTGAGAGACCAGGTTACAATTCCGGACCGGCCGGAAATCGAGTTATTACTGGCGGCGGTGCGGCCGAAGATTACGCCGGAGGCATCCGGCCGAGATGAGCCGCCTTTGCCGGGCGGGTCTGGATTGGGAATTTCTGCTGCGTGAGGCGCGCCGGCATTCGGTGCTGCCGCTGCTCGACCGCGGTTTGCGCCTCCATGACGGGACGCGGCCGCCGGCGCCGGTGCGGGAATTGCTGCGCGCGGCGTGCCGGCTCACGCAGCGGCGCAACCTGGCGCTGACGGCGGAGCTGCTGCGCATCCTGGCGGCGCTCGAAGATGCGGGCATTGCCGCGGTTCCATTCAAGGGGCCGGTGCTGGCGGCGCTGGCATATGGAGACCTGGCGCTGCGCCCGTTCGGCGACCTGGACGTTCTGGTGCGGGAAAGGGACATGGCGCGGGCGCGCGCGGCACTGGTGAAGCGGGGCTACCTTCCCGAGTTCGCGTTCAGCGCCGCCGGGGAGCGCGCGTTCCGCAAGGCCGAGTGCGCGCTGCAGTTTCGCCACGCCGGCCGCGACGTGGTGCTGGAGCTGCACTGGCGGCTCACGGAGCGCTATCTTTCCGTCCACCTGCCGGTGGAGCATTGTGGGAGCGGCTGGCGCCGGTGCCGCTGGCGGGGAGGATGGTGCCGGCATTCGCGCCGGAAGACCTGCTTCTCTACCTTTGCATCCACGGCGGCAAACACGAATGGGAACGGCTGGAGTGGCTGTGCTCGGTGGCCTGGCTGGCGGCGGCCTGCCCGCGCCTGGATTGGGACGCCATTCGCCGGCGGGCCCGCGACTCGGGCACCGGGCGCCTGTTGCACCTGGGCCTGATGCTGGCCCAGGAGGTTTTGGGGTTGGAGGCGCCCGCGGAAACCGGTGCGGCAATCGGCCGCGACCGCGCCGCCCGGAGGCTGGCCGCGGAGACCGGGGAGCGTCTGTTCGAGCCGGAGAGGCCGGAGCCGCGCTCGCGGCAAGTGGTACTTCCACCTGTTGCGCTCGCGCGAGCGCTGGCGTGACCGCGCCCGGATTGTGTGCTTCTCTTCCGTGCGCATGCCGCATCCATCTTCCCGGGAAGTGGTGACGCTGCCGGCGCGCCTGTCCTTCCTCTACTATCTGTTTCGCCCCGCCCGCCTGCTCAGCGCTTCCATGGCCGCGGCGTGGCGCCATGCCATCGGCCGCCGCAACCGCGACGGAGGGAAGGAGCGAGCGCAATCCATATGCACCCGTTGAGACGAACCGCGGAGGCGATTCTGCCCCGCATATTGCCCGCCCGCGCGGCCTCGGTGCCACTGGCCATGATCGACCGCTATTCCCAATACCGGCGTTACAAAAGGTCGGATGCGCCGGCGGCCGTCCGCGCCATCGAAACCAGGTTCGGACTGCAAGTGAGGAGAGGCCCGTTCCGGGGCATGCTTTATCCGCCGGAATGCGCGTATTCGCGCCACTCCATCCCGCGCCTGCTCGGCTGCTTCGAGCAGAAGCTGCATCCGGCGATCGGCCGATGCCTGGGCGGCGCGGGCTACCGGCGGTTCGTGGACATCGGCTCCGCGGAGGGTTATTACACGGTGGGATTCGCCCTGGCCGCCGGCTGGCCGGTGCATGCCTTCGAGGTAGAGCCGTGGGAGAGGCGCCGCACGCGCCTGATGGCGCAGGCCAACGGCGTCGATACGCGCGTGCGGGTGCATGGCTGGTGCTCGCCCGCCACGCTGCCGCGGGTGTGTCCGGACCGCTCCCTGATTCTGTGCGACTGCGAAGGCTATGAAGCGGCATTGTTCACCCCGGCGGTGGCCGATGCACTGCGGCATTCGGACCTGATCGTGGAGCTGCACGACGTGCCGGGCGTTCACACCGCGCAGCTCATGTGCGAGCGCTTCGGCCGCACGCATGAAATCGAGATCGTTAGCGCGCGCGCCCGCCGCGCTTCCGATTATCCGGAGCTGGCCGAGTTGTCGCTCCAGGAAGACCGCTGGGTGAGCGAATTCCGCCGGCCCGGGCAACAGTGGGCTGTCATGACGGCGCGGGCGCGGCTTTGATCCATATCGATCTTGGGTCCGCATAAATTTCTTACGGAAGGAATCTATTGATGCAACCTTCTCCCGGTTCGTGGCTGACACCGCCGGATTCCGTGACGGACAGCCGGGAACTTTCCCGGTTGGAATCCAAAGTGAACGGCCTGATGGCCGCGTTCGATGCGCCGCCGCCGCCGGCGGGACTGCTCTCCTACTGGCGCACGCTCCGGTCGCACCTGGCGCTGCTGATCCTGGCCGCCATCCTGCCCGCGGCGGGCGGATGGTTTCTGGCGCTGCACGAGCGGAAAATCTACCAGGCGCGCAGCACGGTGGAGCTGCTGGAGCCCGGCCGCACCCTCAACGTGCGCAACCTTTCGAGCGATAACCGCATGTTCGGCGGCGATGTCTACGTGGAAACACAGGTCGCCAAGATGCGCAGCGACTCGCTGCTCGAAGTGGTGCGGCGGCGGCTGGCCCAGGACGGCTCCGCCGCCGTGCTGCCGAAAGCCGCTGAAGCGGCGCTGGGGACGATGCGCAGCAACCTGGACGTGTGGCCGATCCGCGGCACCAGCCTGATCGGGGTCACGTACGCGGATCCCGATCCGGCTTTCGCCGCGCATTTCGTCAACGCCCTGACCTCCGAATATATCCGCAGCGACATGGAGGCCCGCGCCGGGAATGCCGAACAGACGCGCGCCTGGCTGGGGCGGGAACTGGAAGGCATCAAGGCCAAACTGGAGTCCTCCGAAGCGCGCCTGCAGGGCTACGCCAATTCTTCGGGCCTGCTTTACACCTCGCCCAAAGGCAACGCCGGGGAAGAGGCCGAAGTGAAACTCCAGTTCATCGCCCAGGAGCTGGCCGATTCCCAGGCCAAGCTGGCCACGCTCCAGGCCCGCTATGACATGGCGGCGGCGCATCCCGCGGACGCGCCGGTGGGCGCGGATGCCAGCGACACCTTGCGCGCCATTCAGGGCCGGCTGCTCGATTTGAACCGCGAGCGCGCTTCGTTGGCCAGCCAGTTCACCCCGGAATATTACAAGCTCCAGCAGGTGAACGCGGAGATCGCGTCGCTCGAAGCCAGCGAGAAAAGGGAACACGCGCGCTGGGTCGGACAGTTGCGGGAGGAATTCCAGACGGAACAGCAGCACGAATCGCTCGTCGAATCCGCCTACCGGAAGCAGGCGTCGCTGGTGAGCGACCAGGCGGCCAAGGCCATTCACTACAACGTCCTCAAACGCGAGGTGGAGACCAACCGCGATCTTTACGATGCCCTGCTGGGCGGTATGAAGGAGGCCGGCGTGAATGCGGCGGCACGGGTTCAGAACGCGCGCGTGGTGGATGCCGCCACTCCGCCCGACGCGCCCTACCGGCCCATCCCGGTGCGCAACGCGGCCATCGGCCTGCTTTCGGGGCTGATGGCCGGGGCGGCGTTCATCCTGGTGCGGGACGCGACGGACCGGCGGCTCAGGGGCCCGGGCACCACCAGTTGCTACCTGAATGTTCCGGAGCTGGGAGTGATCCCCTCAGCCAGGCCGCACCTGCTGCCGACTGCGCGGCGCGGGCAGGCCGCATCCGGACGCGGCCCGCCGAGGAAAGCTGCGCCGGTGGCGGATGCGTTCCACTCGGCGGTGACCTCGATCTTTATGCCGGGGCGGTATGCGCAGCCGCCCCAGGTGGTGGTGGTCACCAGCGCCGCGGCGCATGAAGGGAAGAGCACGGTAGTGGGGAACATGGGGCTGATGGCCGCGCAGGCGGGCAAGCGCGTGCTGCTGGTGGATGGCGATTTGCGCAATCCGCGGCTGCACCGCGCATACTCGCTGCCGGAACAGCCGGAGGGGCTGGCCAGCCTGCTTCTGCAGGCTCAGCCGCTGGCTCCGGGGCAGGCGCTCGAGATGGCGTGCGCCACCGACCTGGAACGGCCTGTCTCTGCTGCCGGGAGGGCCGGTCGAGCGGTCCGCTGCTGCCCCTGCTGCACTCGGCAAGAATGGCGGAAATCATGGACCAGCTTCGAGCCGTGTTCGACCTGATCCTGATCGACACGCCGCCGGTGCTGCCGTTCGCCGACGCCCGCCTGTTCGGCAGGCTTGCCGATGCTCTGATCCTGGTGGTGCGCTCCGGGCACACCAGCCGCAACCTGGCGCTCGCCGCCAAGGCCCGGCTGATGGAGGACGGGCTGCCCATCGCCGGCACCATCCTGAACGACTGGAACGCCAGGGAATCGGGATACGAATACAGTGACGCCGCCTATCGCTACTGAATGTTCGACGCCGTGACCGAACCGCGCACGCCGGAGGCACGCCGGCGCTTGCCAGGCTGCGCCAGTGGGCGCCTCGCGGCCTGCTGGCGCTGCTCGACCAGGGGCTGATCTCAGGGGCCAATTTCATGACCGGCATCTTTCTGGCGCGCCGGGCGGGACCGGAGACGTACGGAGCCTACATGCTCCTGTTCGCGGCCTTTCTGCTGATTGCCAACGCGCACCAGGCGCTGCTGCTGGAGCCCGCCAACGTGCTGGCCTTCTCTTTGTTTCCAGGCCGCAACGACCGTTATCTGCGGGTGGTCCTGCGCCTGCACGGCGTCTTTACCGCCGCGTTTCTGGCCTTGGGCGGCGCCGCGCTGTGGCTGGCCCCGCGCCTGGGAATGAAAACACTGCTGGTCAACGCTCTCTCGGGCATGGTGATTGCTGTACCCTGCGTGCTCCTGTTCTGGCTGGCGCGCGCTTTCGCCTATCTGGAATTCGCCCCGGCGGCGGCCGTGCGCGGCTCGGCGGTGTATGGAGGCGTGCTACTGGTGAGCATTCTGGGAGTGGCCCGGCTACGCGGCTTGACGCCGGAATCGGGATATTGCTGTGTGGCGGCGGCTTCGTTGGCGGCCAGCCTGCGGCTGCTGGTTACGCGCCTGCCGTGGGGCCACGCCGATGCCGGCGAACCAGGCACGGGCCAGGTCTGGGCGCGGCACTGGAATTTCGGCCGGTGGGGCCTGGGCACGGTGGGGCTGTCGTGGGCGCAGACCAACAGCATTTCGTTTATCAGCGGATCGCTGCTCGGCCTGCGGGACGTGGGCGGATTGAATGCGCTGGTGGCTCTGCTGCTGCCCATGCTGCAGGTGTTGAACTCGGCCGCCCGGCTGGCGCTTCCGCGGATCGCGCAGATCTATACCCTTCACGGCGCGGGTGCGACCAGGCGGCCCGTCATCCGCGTAGCCTTCGTGCTGGTCACGCTCACCGCCGCCTACGCGCTGGCCATCTCGGCGCTGCGCGGCACCATTTTTCACCACCTGTATGGCGAGCGGTTTATGGCCTACGCGTGGCTGGTCCCGCTGATGGGCGTTCACCTGGTGGCCTGCGGCGGGATCGCGGCGTGCGATATCGGGTTCAACTCCATCCAGGCGCCGCACGCCTCCTTCCCCATCAAGCTGCTGCTGGTGGCTGGTGATGATTCCGGTGAACACGGCGCTTACCTGGCGGTTCGGCCTGCTCGGGGCGGCCCTCGGCGTTTCCGCGTTCAGCAGCCTCACGGCGATCCTGCTGGCCCGCAAGCTGCGGGCTGTGTGGCAGGGCGATCAGCCTTTGCGTCGGGATGGCGGATGCTCGGCCGGAGGCCCCGGCGGAGGGCGCCTGCTAATGGCTTCCCCGACGCCGCGCGGCAAAGCGCCGACTGCCCTGGTGTGGTGCAGCAGCGTCCATCCGGCGGGAGGCATGGAGCGGATCGCGCTGAACCTGGCCAACGGGCTGGCGGCGAAGGGCTGGCGCATGGTGCTAGCCGGCCCCTTCGGGCGCATCGCATTTCTGCGCCGCGCCATCCGGCCGGAAGTGGAATTCGTCGAATTACGACGCGGGCCGCTCGGCCGCGGCATTGCTCGACGCGATGCGCTTTCTCAGGCGGACGGTGGAGGAACTACGGCGTGCAAGTGGTTTCCGCCCACGGCTCGGTTTTTCCGCTGCTGGCGAGCGGCGTACCCGTGGTCTGGACCGAACATGACGTGCGCTACGCCGGCGCGGAGATGCTGCGCGGGCTGCGCGGACTATGCCTGGCGGCGGGTGCGGGAGCGCTTGCGTCAGGGGCCGCTGGCGGCTGGTTACGGTGTCGCACCACGTGCAGCGCGAGATCTGCCGGAAGCTGAACCTTCCGCGCCAGGCGGTGCGCGTGATCTACAACGGTCTGCCCAATGCCGCGGCGCTCGGATGCGCTGCCGCCACCGCGGTTGGCTGCCGCCGTGTGCAGATCGGTTTTCTGGGCCGCCTGATCCCGCCCAAACGGCCGCTCGATGTCTTCGAGCTGAGCGTGCGCCTGAACCGCATGGGCGTTGCCCACGTGTGGCGGGTGTTCGGCGACGGCGTCCTGCTGCCGGATATGCGGCGGGAAGCCGCGGCGCGCGCGGGACCATTCGGTGGTGGTGCACGGGCTGGTGGAAACGGCCGGAGGATGGCGCTGGCGCAGATGGATCTGCTCTGTTTCCTGGCGCGCGGCGAACAGGAGGGACTGGGGATGGTGCTGCTGGAAGCGCTGGCGGCCAACCGCCTGATCGTGGCCTGGGACGCGGGCTGCATCCGGCGAAGTGCTGGCCGGCCGCGCCACCCTGGTGCCGCCGCCTTTCGACCTGGACCGGTTTGCCCAGGCGATCGCCGAGACGTTGCGGCGGGGCCGCGCGTCCCCGGCGCGAGCGCGACAGCCGCTGGGAGGAAGCCCGGATGATCTCCGAATACGACGCCGTTCTGCGTGAAGCCATCGGCTCGCAACGGGGGGAAAACGTATGAGCGCGCCGCGGCCTTCGGCGGCTCCGGGCCGGCCGGATGTATTCGGCCCCTACGTTCCCGGCGCCTGGGAGGGTTTTCAGAACCACACCGTCCGCCTTCCCTGGTGGGTCAAATTTCTGCTGGCCTATCTGGCGGCCATCACCATTTTCGGCAAGGGTCCCACGTACCTGGGCTTTCCCCCGTTCTACTGGGGGGAAATCGTGATGGCGCTTTCGCTCCTGCTGATCGCTCCATGGGGCGTCCACGCCGGCTATGTGGCGCGCAGCCGCGGGCTGGTGCTGGCCGTGGGCGGCTTTATGGCGCTGGGGGCGGTCCTCACCGCCGATTTCCTTCCCGCGCTGGCGCCTGGATGCGCTGCGCGATGCGGCCATGTGGTATTACGGCCTGTTCTTTTTCGTAGGGCTGGGGTTGGCCGCGCGGCAGGGAATGGCGGATCGCGCCTGGCGGTGGCTGCGGGTCTTCTGGATGGCCTCGCTGGTCTGGAATACGGCGGACCTGCTCACCCAACGCCGCCTCTCGCACTGGGGCCCGATCATCCCCTGGCGCGGCGTGCCGCTGTTCTTCAACTCGGTTCACGAAACCGGCGAGCACCTGGCGCTGGGCGCCCTGCTGGTGCTGTGCACCACTACCTTGCACGGCAAGCCTCTGTGGCGGGCGGCGCTGGTTCCTGTCGCGCTCGTCGGCCTGGGGGCCTTCGCGATTTCGCAGGGGCGCGGCATGCGCGTGGGAATCGCCTCCGGCGTGGCCGCCGTCATGCTGCTGGGCCTGGCCCGGCGCAAGCCGCGCTTCCACATCCGGCTGGGCGTGCTGGCCGCTGCCGGTATCCCAATCCTGGCGCTGGCAGGCGCCGTGTATGCGGACAAGTTCGTGGGCATCGCCCACCTCGACCGTTTCGAGGATGCCGATCCCGCCGACCCCGTCGGCACCGCCAACTGGCGCATGATCTGGTGGGAAAGCCTGTACGATGCCGTCGTCCGGACCGACCCGGCCTTCGGGCTCGGATTCGGCGAGAGCCTGCACGTCTACCATCCCTTGTTGCAAAACCTGCAAGGCGATTTCATCGTGCGCTCGCCGCACAATTTCAACGTCACGGTTCTGGCGCGCATGGGTTTTGCGGGCCTGGCGCTGTGGGCGGCGGTGCTGGTGCTGGGAATCGGCGGCCTGTTCCATCGTGCCTGGCGCGGCACGGCGCGGGGCCAGCCCTATACTCCCGGCCGGCATGACGAGTTGGCGTTCTGGGTGCTGATGCTGATCGCCACGGTGGTCAACAGCTCGCTGGGCGTGCTGATGGAGGGGCCGGTGCTCGGCATCTGGTTCTGGTTCGCCCTGGGGTTTGCCAACGGCCGCGCGCTGAGCACGGGCGCGCCACCGCCGGGCAGGCGGTTTCGACTGCCAACCATAGGCGGGCGCAACCGCGCGCCCCACACCTCCGCGGCCGCCGGAACGCTTCGGTTCGATTCATTGGAGGGAGTCTCATGAAGAAAGTACTGATTACCGGTGCGGGCGGATTCATCGGCCACCACCTTGCAAAATACCTGACCGCCCGCGGCTACTGGGTCCGCGGCGTGGATATCAAGCATCCGGAATACGAACATAGCCCGGCCCATCAGTTCGAGCTGCTGGACCTGACCAAATGGGAGAACTGCCTGGCGGCCACGCGCGGCGTGGAATACGTCTATGCGCTGGCCGCCAATATGGGAGGGATCGGCTTCATCGAAAGCAATAAGGCGGTGATCGTGCGCGACAACACGCTCATCAACCTGCACACGCTGGAGGCCGCGCGCCGCAACGGAGCCGAGCGCCTGCTGTTTACTTCGAGCGCCTGCGTGTATCCCGGCTACCTCCAGAAATCGGCCGATGTCGTGCCGCTCAAAGAGGCGGATGCCTATCCCGCCGACGCCGAAGACGGCTACGGCTGGGAGAAGCTCTACATCGAGCGCGCCTGCCGCCACTACCGCGAGGACTTCGGCCTGGACACGCGCATCGTCCGCTTCCACAATATCTACGGGCCGCTGGGGACCTATGACGGCGGACGGGAAAAGAGCCCGGCCGCGATCTGCCGCAAAATCGCCCTGGCGTCCGACGGCGGCGAAATCGACGTCTGGGGAGACGGCCGGCAGACCCGCTCGTACTGCTACATCGACGATTGCGTGGAAGGCATCTACCGGCTGATGCAAAGCGATTTTGCCGACCCGCTGAACCTGGGCCAGGATCGCATGGTCTCCATCAACGAGCTGGTCTCCATGGTGGCCGCCATCGCCGGCAAGCGCATCGGGCGGCGCCACGACCTGGCGGCGCCGCAAGGCGTGCGCGGCCGCAACAGCGACAATACCCTGCTCCGCCGCGTGCTGCACTGGGAGCCGTCGATCCCGCTCGAAGAGGGCCTGCGACGCACCTACCAGTGGATCGAAAGCCAGTTGGCGCGCAAGGCGGCCGCCTAGGGCGGCTATGTTCGCGCGGGAATAAATTTAGCTGAGCCTATGAAGGAACGGACACGGAAATGGGAATCGACGTGCACGGCTTGAATTTGTTGCGCTACGCTGCGGCCAGGAAATCCTTCGGCCGCACCGCAACAATGGGACGCCAGGGGGTGCATCTTCCAATAGAGAAGCTTCGAAAACTTCTCCGCCTCCCGGAGGAAACCGACTACGGACGTTATTGTGAGCCGCTGCTCAAAACCCACTTCGGTTCCACGTCCGTGGATTCATTTGACAATTCCGACTACGAGCAGGCGACTCACATCGTGGATATGAACGAGCCTGTCTCAATGGACGCACAGTATGACACCGTATTGGACCTTGGGACGCTCGAACACATCTACAAAGTTCCTCAAGCCCTAAGAAATATCTCGCAGATGTGCCTGCCTGGCGGACAAATCCTGCACATGCTTCCGGCCAATAATCAATGCGGTCACGGCTTCTGGCAATTTTCACCGGAGCTCTTCTTCTCGCTGTACTCCGACGCCAATGGGTACCGGGAGACCGAGGTGTTTCTGGCCGATCTGTCAAATGAGGATTGTTGGTATAGAGTAACGAAGCCGTCCGGGGGCCGCCGGGCCGAAGTGGTCTCCCGCTCCAAGCTATACGTTCTTGTCCGTACAACCATAGCTTCACGTTTTTGCCACAGATCGATTCAGCAGTCCGACTATGTGCATGTATGGCAAGAAGGAATGTTGGCATCGCAATCAGCACCGTTTCAATCGTACGTGCGACTCCTGAAGCGGACGATCGGCAGGCTCCCGATTGAGTCCCACGCAAGGCTGGCCTACAAGCAGATCAAGAGCTTTTTTCCCGGGAACACAGGCCTCTGTTCCCGCAATGTGCATCTGACACGGCACCGGGTGTCAGGCCTGATTACGAATTACTCTCCGGCGCCGTCCCTGAATAGTCGGGCTCACCGATGAACGCTTGTCTTCACGGGAGGCGCGGTTTAAATAGGTGCACGTCCGGCAAAAGCCTTGCCATTTGCCGGCAACAATCCACTTCTTGTGGAGTAAAACTGATGCGGCGCTGCGGAATGCGTCGTGCCGAGCACCGTGCAAGGCCGGATCGGTAGAGGGAGTATGGAGAATGACGAGCGCTGAAACATCCTCGGCGGACCTCACTGTAAGACTCGGCCGTTATTTTGACCGGCCTCCTTATTTCTATCATCCCGGCCAAGTCCTTAAGAGATTTGCGGTGGGCTTCAAGCGGACCAGGCAAACCGTGACATTGCCGTGGGGTATGGACCTGACTGTCAATCCCCAGGAAGGAGTGGGGCGCTCGATCTACATTACCGGGACCCATGATTTGCCGGCCGTTGAAGCCGTATTTCGGCTCTTGTCCGCTGGAGACACGGCGGTTGATGTAGGAGCAAATATCGGTTTCATGACGGCCGCGATGGTCAAAGCGGTCGGCCCGAGCGGGACTGTGATGTCCTTCGAGCCTCATCCGGCGATTTTTCGGGCGCTGGAAGAGAACGTATCGAAATGGCGGGATATGGCGAAGATCCGTATCTACCGCGCAGCTTGTTCCGAGGAAGATGGGCGCGCATTCCTATATATCCCCGAAGACTTTGGCGGAAACGAGGGGACTGCTACGCTTTCGAACTGCACTAACGCCAAAGCGCAACATTCCGTCAACACGATTCGACTCGACAGCTTTCTGCAAAACACGGGACTAATCAAGCTCGCCAAGATTGACGTTGAGCAACACGAACTTTCCGTGCTGAGAGGGGCAGGGGCTCTCATTGCCGCACACAAGATTGTCAACATTCTGTTTGAGGACCACATATCCTATCCTTCTCCAGTCCGCCGGTTTCTGGCGGAAAATGGCTATTCTCTGTACCGCCTGCATCGGAGTTTCCGATCCCCCGTTCTTCTTCCGCCGGACGTCGTCCCCGACAGCCGGCCCTATGCAGTCACTCCGAACTACCTGGCGACGCTGGACTCATCGGTGTCACAACGCTTTATTGATCGGGGCTGGCGGGCGTTGTAGCTCAGGCCCGAACTGAAGTTGCCGTAATTGACCATCAGCCTCTGCGACCCAACCTCGTTAGCACGTTTCGGCGATGGCCATTTGTGCGAACCGCCTGCTGAGGACCAAACGCGCGGCGTCGAGGTAAATCCGGGCTAAAACGCAATCCCAAGGAAGGTCGATAAAATCACCATGCCTGCTATATCGGTTGTCATGACGGTCTACAACGGCGAACGCTTTCTGGCCGAAGCAGTGGAAAGCGTGTTGGGCCAGACCATACGGGACCTGGAACTGATCGTCGTGGACGACGGCTCGACCGACTCCTCGCCCGCGATCCTGCGCGATTTCGCCGCTCGCGATCTACGGCTGCGTATCGTGCATCGGAGCCATGGAGGCGTTGCCCAGGCATTCCGCGCCGGAGTCGCCGCGGCCAAATTCGATCTGATCGCCCGCAGCGACGCCGATGACCGCATGCTGCCCAATCGACTGGAGCGCCAGTTGGCGTTCCTGCGCGGGCACCCCGAGCTCGACCTCGCCTGCAGCTACAGCTATTTCATCAATGTCGTCGGCAAGCGGGTCGGAACTTCCGCGCGGGCCGTCGATTTGGAGCGCGGCAAGCGCGAACTGCGGCCCTCCCTCTTCGTGGAACTGACCACTTCCACCACCATCTTCCGCAAGGCGGCCTTCTTTGCCGTGGGCGGTTACCGCGAGCTCGCCTTTGCTGACGACCGCGACCTCTGGGGCCGTTTTGCCACCGCCGGCCGCGCGTTCGCCTGCCAGCCCGAGTTCCTGGCGGAATATCGCCTGCACGGCGGCTCCCTCACGATGCGCAGGGCGTCGATGCAGCACGAGCTCTGCGCATTCGTCGATTGCAACGTGATTCGCCGGCTCAAGGGCCTGCCGGAGTATTCGCTGGAGGAATTTCGCGCGTGGAAGCACAATCGTCCCCTTCCAGCCCGTCTCCGCGAGCTGATGGAGTTCGGCGCCCTCCAGGCCTTCAAGAAAGCTTCCCGCCATTACGGCGAAGGCCGCTACTGCCGCAGCGCCCTGATCCTGGCCGGCGCTGTCGCCCTGAATCCGGCGCACATCCTGAGCCGTGCCATGGCCAAAGTTCGCGGCCCGGAAAAGAGCGGCTCACATCCGGCCCTCTCCGCGTAGATCTCCTGCCTGCGAGACCCCCTCAGGCGGCGCGTGGCCGCTTCGGGGCGTCCACGAACTTCCACTGGCATCGCCCCACACAGTGTTTCAGGGCGCACGTGGCGCACGTGAGTTTCCCCCTGCCGGTGCCGGGTTTTGCCGTGGATGAAGTACTGGTTTGGGACATCGTCGCCTCCCCGTAACGCTCGGGTTTAACCTTGCGTCTGGGCTGAGAGTATCGCAAGCCAGTGCGGCATTGATAGCAAACCTTTGGGGGAATACCCCACCCAACTTTGCGGGGAGGACCGCCCGGCTGCGCCGGCGAAGCAGCGGGGACGGTGCGCCCAGGCCGCGGAGGGCGGCCCCGCCCCGGTGTTGCCGGGCGGACGGCAACAAGTTAAGATTGGGCGATGATCTCGTTCTCGCACGTCCGCGCTGTGATCCGGACCTCGGCTTGCGTGGCCGCCGCGCTGGCCGCGCCACTCTCGTTCGGAGCGGAAGCCGCCCCGCAGCAGGCCCAGGCGCAGTTGCTCGACGAGGCAAAGTTTCCCTGCACGAATTGCTTCTTCGGAGCCAGCCGGTACTACTACTGCTTTGAGGTGGACAAGCAGATCCTGGTGGGCTACCAACGGACCCGGGTTCTGAACTGGGAGGACAACACCAGGAATTACCTGACCGTCGTCAACCCGCGCTGGGAGACCTGGAACGCTCCCGGCGAGACGCTGCCCATCCGGTATACCGATAAGCACATCTGGGTCAGCCGGGTGGACGAGGCGCAGGCCAAGCGCAACTTCTGGACGCATCTGGTGGGAGTCGTGAGCCGATCGGAACATAAACAGGTCCGGCTCACCCGCAGCTCCATGCGGGATATCTTTATCAAAAGCGACCTGTGCCGCGGTTCCGATGTCGGCAAGGCCCGTTGACCGCCTTCCATTATGCCGGGCGCGGATGGCGCCGGGCTCCCGGCACACCGAGACTGGCAGGGGTTCCAGGCGGAAAAGCGGCCGCAACCGCGGCGCCAGGGCGGCGGGTTTAAACAAAAAAATGGAACCGGGGTTACCTTGGGGCTTTTGGCGCAGTCATATATTTTGAGCCCAGGTTCCAGCCCGTCCCGGCTGACGGGATCGATTATAGCCCCATTGAGGGGCGAAGGCGTTTAAAATTTAGGGCAAAATAGTCTGATCTGATGGTATGAGCACAACCCAAAGAACTCCCGAATCGCTGCCGGACATGCAGATCCCCGGCCAACATGGACCAGTACGGTCTAAATCCGCAAAAGGCAAGAAGCGCGGACTGATCTGGGTCGTGTTCCTGGCGGCCGTGGCGGGCGTCGCCGCTTACGCGGTCTACCACGCCGGCGATGCGGGGAGTGCGCCGCGGCCTCAAGGCGGAGGCGGCGGGCGCGGATTCGGCGGAGGCCGCGGCGCCGGACTCGGACCGGTGCCGGTGGTGGTGAAGCACGTCGGGCGCTCCAGTATCCCGGTGCAGCTGGATGGCTTGGGCAACGTCACGCCTTACTACATCGACACGATAAAATCGCGCGTCGACGGCCAGTTGATGAAGATCTACTTCAACGAAGGCGATTTCGTCCGCGAAGGCCAGAACCTGATCGACATCGATCCGCGGCCCTATCAGGTGCAGGAGGAGATGGGGGAAGCCACGCTCGCGCACGACCAGGCGCTGCTGGCCAACGCCAAGGTCGACCTGGCGCGCTACCAGATGCTGGTGAAGACGGATGCCATCCCGTCGCAACAATTGGATACCCAGGTCGCATTGGTCGCCCAGTATGAAGCGACACTCAAGCAGGACCAGGCCAACATCGACAACGCCAAGCTGAACCTGGTGTACTGCCATATCACCGCCCCGATCACGGGGGTTCTCGGCCTCCGCCTGGTCGATCCGGGCAACATCGTCCATGCCTCCGACGCCAACGGCATGATCACGATCGCGCAGCTCCAGCCCATTGCCGTGCTCTTCACCATTCCAGAAGACTACCTGCCCTCGGTGGTGCAGAAGATCCGCCAGGGCAACCATCTGCCCGTGGATGCCTACAACCGCGACATGACCAAAATGCTGGCCTCGGGTACGGTGCTTACGCTGGACAACCAGATTGACCCCACCACCGGCACGTCCAAGTTGAAAGCAATTTTCGAGAACAAGGAAAACACGCTGTTCCCGCAGCAGTTCGTGAATATCCGGCTGCATGTGGACACGCTGACCAACCAGCTCGTGGTGCCCAACGTGGCGGTGCAGAACGGGCAGCAGGGGTCGTTCGTGTACGTGGTGGATGACCAGTCCCGGGTGCACATGAAGACGGTCCAGGTGGGAGTTGTGACCGCCACCGACTCCCAGATCCTCGCCGGGATCACGGACGAGGACCGCGTGGTCGTGGACGGCACCGACCGGCTGGTCGAAGGCGCAGTGGTGCGGGTGCGCAAGCCGGGCGAAATGGACAATCCTCCGGGCTACAATCCGACGCAGGGCGGCGGCGGGCGCGGCCGCGGCGGCCGGGGCAAGAAGGGCAATAAGGGCAACCCGCAGTGAGTCCCTCCAGAATATTCATCCTCCGGCCGGTCGCGACCTCGCTGATGATGGCCGGCGTGGTCCTCGTGGGGTTCACGGCCTTCCGGCAGTTGCCGGTCTCGGCGCTGCCGCAGGTGGATTACCCGACCATCCAGGTGCAGACGTTTTACCCGGGCGCCAGCCCGGACGTGGTGACGTCTTCGATTACGGCTCCGCTGGAAAAGCAGTTCGGGCAGGTACCCGGGCTGAGCCAGATGACCTCGATCAGTTCCTTCGGCAGCTCGCTGATCACGCTCCAGTTCTCGCTCGACCTCAACATCGATATCGCCGAGCAGGAGGTGCAGGCAGCTATCAACGCGGCCTCCAGTTTTCTGCCGAACGCCTACCTGCCGTTTCCGCCCATCTACAGCAAGACCAACCCGGCCGACGCGCCGATTCTCACGCTGGCCATTACCTCTAACAACGTCCCGCTGCCGAAAGTCGAAGAGCTGGCGGAAACGCGCATGGCGCAGCGCATTTCGCAACTTGCCGGCGTCGGACTGGTGAGCATCAGCGGCGGGCAGCGGCCGGCGGTGCGGGTGCAGGCGAATCCCACCGCGCTGGCGTCCTATGACTTGAGCCTGGAGGCGCTGCGGACCGCCCTGGCCAGCGCCAACACGAACCAGGCCAAGGGTAACTTTGACGGGCAAGACCAAGCCTGGACCATCAACGACAACGACCAGCTGAGCAAAGGCAAGGATTACGAGCCGATCATCATCGCCTACCGCAACGGCGCCCCGGTCCGGGTCAGGGACGTGGCCAAGGTGACGGACGGAGCGGAAAACACCAGGCTGGCGGCGTGGGTGAACGACACGCCCGCCCTCGTGCTCAATATCCAGCGCCAGCCGGGGACCAACATCATCAACGTGGTGAACACCGTGCAGGCGCTCCTGCCGCAGATCGAGGCCTCGCTGCCGCAAGGCGTCAACGTCCAGACCATCAGCGACCGCACCACCACCATCCGGGCGTCGGTGGAGGACGTGGAATTCGAACTCATGCTCACCACCATCCTGGTGGTGGCGGTGATCTTCATCTTCCTGCGCAGCGCTTCGGCCACCATCATCCCCGGCATCGCCGTTCCGCTTTCGCTGGTGGGCACCTTCGGCGTGATGTACCTGCTGGGGTACAGCCTGGACAACCTCTCGCTGATGGCGCTCACCATTTCCACCGGATTTGTGGTGGATGACGCCATCGTGATGATCGAGAATATCTCCCGCTACATCGAGCAGGGCGATTCGGCCATGCAGGCGGCGCTGAAGGGATCGGCGGAGATCGGCTTCACCATCGTTTCGCTGACGGTTTCGCTGATCGCCGTGCTGATTCCGCTGCTGTTCATGGCGGACATCGTGGGCCGCCTGTTCCGCGAATTTGCCGTGACGCTGGCGGTGACGATTGTTTTCTCTGCGTTCGTCTCCCTGACGCTGACGCCGATGATGTCGGCCCGCATCCTGCGGCACCATCCGGAAGGCCAGCAGGGCAGGTTCTACCGGTGGTCGGAGTGGTGTTTCGTCAAGACCATCGAAGGGTACGGCCGGATGGTTCGCGTGGTGCTGCGCCACCAGCCGCTGACGCTATTTGTGGCCATCGGCACCCTTGGCCTCACCGTTTATTTGTATAACGTGGTGCCCAAGGGATTCTTCCCGGTGCAGGATACCGGCGCCATCCTGGGCATCTCGCAGGCGCCGGAAACAGTCTCGTTCCCGGCCATGTCGCGGCTGCAACGGGAGCTGGCCAAGGTGATCCGGCAGGACCCGGCGGTGGAGAACCTGGTTTCCTTCATCGGCGCCGACGGCGTGAACACGACCATGAACAGTGGCCGCATTCAGATCACGCTGAAGCCGCTCGAGCAGCGGCACGGAGTGTCGGCCACGGACGTGATTCGCCGTCTGGAGCCGAAGGTGGCGCAGGTCCCCGGGATCGAGCTCTACCTGCAGCCGATTCAGGACCTCACGGTGGAAGACCGCATCAGCCGCACGCAATATCAATACGCGCTGGACGCGCCCGACATGGCGCTGCTGGACACCTGGGTTCCGCGCCTGCTCGACCGCATGAAGCAGATTCCGGAGCTGCGCGACGTGGCCAGCGACCAGCAGAACAAAGGCGTCGGGCTGCTGGTGAATATCGACCGCGACACGGCCGGCCGCATGGGTATCACGCCGCAGAACATCGACGACGCGCTCTACGACGCCTTCGGCCAGCGGCAGGTCTCGACCATATACACGCAGACCAACCAGTTCCGCGTGATCCTGGAGGTGGCGCCGCAGTACCAGTCGGACACGCGGTCGCTGCAGGATCTGTACGTGCCCATCAACGCGGCCTCGTCCAACCTGGCCAGCACCATCGCGCTGGCCGGAACCAACACCGCGCTGACCGGCGCGGCGGCGCTGGCGCCGACGCCTTTCAACGCCATCACGCGGGCTACGCTGGTTCCCGCTCCCATCACCATCGACCACCAGGCGCAGTTTCCGGTGGTCACGGTTTCGTTCAACCTGGCGTCGGGCGCGTCGCTGGGCGCGGCGGTGGAGCATATCAAGCAGGCGACCAAGGACCTGCACATGCCGGCCAGCATCGAGCCGACGTTCCAGGGGACGGCGCACGCGTTTGAATCGTCGCTCTCGAACGAGTTGATCCTGATCCTGGCGGCCACGGTCACGGTGTACCTGATCCTGGGCATGCTCTACGAGAGCTTCATCCACCCCATCACGATTCTTTCCACGCTGCCCTCGGCCGGCGTGGGCGCGCTGCTGGCGCTGATCGTGTTCCACAAGGACCTGGACGTGATCGCGCTGATCGGCCTGATCCTGCTGATCGGCATCGTCAAGAAGAACGCCATCATGATGATCGACTTCGCCCTGGAGGCGGAGCGCAAAGAGGGGAAGACGCCGGAGGAGGCCATTTACCAGGCCTGCCTGCTGCGCTTCCGGCCCATCATGATGACCACCATGGCGGCGCTGCTGGGCGCCGTGCCGCTGGCGTTCGGCAGCGGCGTGGGTTCCGAGCTGCGCAAGCCGCTGGGCATCTGCATCATTGGCGGACTGCTGGTGAGCCAGGTGTTGACCCTGTTCACCACTCCGGTGATCTACCTGTATTTCGACCGCGCCGCGGCCTGGGTAGGCCGGCGCAGCGGCAAGACCCGGGAGCTTCGTCCCGAGGCCGAGCTGGGTTAGAGGGAGGCGCCTATGAGCAGTATTTCGACGCCATTCATTCACCGGCCGGTGGCGACCACGCTGTTCATGGTCGCGCTGACGCTGGCCGGCGGCATTTCCTACACGCTGCTGCCCGTGGCCGCGCTGCCGGAAGTGGATTTCCCGACAATCATGGTCATGGCCAGCCTGCCGGGCGGAAGCCCGGAGGTGATGGCGGCCTCGGTGGCCACGCCGCTGGAAAAGCAGTTCACGCACATCGCCGGCGTAACGGAGATGACCTCATCGAGCTCGGTGGGCAGCGCCAGGATCACGCTCCAGTTCGATTTGACCCGGGATATCAACGGGGCCGCGCGCGAAGTACAGGCGGCCATCAACTCGGCCGCCGGCCTCCTTCCCGCCAGCCTTCCTCAACTCCCCAGGTATCGCAAGATCAACCCGGCGGACCAGCCGATCCTGCTGCTGACGCTGGAATCGCCCGTCGTGCCGCGGCCGCAGCTCTACGACATCGCCTCCTCGGTGTTCGCACAGAAACTGGCGCAGGTGAGCGGCGTGGGCCAGGTCAACGTGGGCGGAAGCTCGCTGCCGGCGGTGCGCGTGGAAGTGAATCCGCAGCCGCTCTCCGACTATAACGTGGGCCTGGACCAGGTCGGGACCTTCCTGCAAAATGCCAATGCCAATCGGGCCAAAGGCGCGCTGACGAACGGCAACACGCAGCTTCCCATCTACGCCACCGACCAGCTTTTCAAGGCGGACGAGTACAAGAACCTGGTGGTGATGTACCGCAACGGCGCGCCGGTCCGGCTTTCCGATTTGGGGCGCGTCATCGACGCCAACGAGGACGTGCGCAACTTCGGCGTGATCAACGGCGACCCCATGGTGGAGATCATGGTCAGCCGCCAGCCGGGCGCCAACATCGTCGAAACCGTGGCGCGCATCAAGGCGCTTCTGCCGCAGTTCCGCGCCCAGCTTCCGCCCTCCGTCCAGCTTAAAATCGCCCAGGACCGCACCGTCACCACGCAGGCCTCCCTGCACGACGCGCAGCGCAACGTCATCGTCTCCATCGGACTGGTGGTGCTGGTGGTCTTTCTCTTCCTGCGGAGCGCCTGGTCCACGTTCATTCCCAGCATCTCGGTGCCGGTTTCGATTATCGCGACCTTCGGCGCCATGTACCTGCTGGGGTACACCCTCGACAATCTCTCCTGCATGGCGCTCACCATCGCCACGGGCTTCGTAGTGGACGACGCCATCGTGGTGATCGAGAACATCACCCGTCACCTGGAAGACGGCATGAAGCCGATGCAGGCGGCGCTCAAAGGCGCGGAGGAGATCGGTTTCACGGTGCTCTCGATGAGCATCTCGCTGATCGCGGTGTTCATCCCGATTCTGATGATGAGCGGCATTGTGGGGCGGTTGTTCCGCGAATTCGCCGTGATTCTGGCGGCGGCCATCACGATCTCGATGGTGGTTTCATTGACCCTGGTGCCCAGCATGTGCGCCCACCTGCTCAAGGAGAACCAGGAGCACGGGTGGTTCTACAACCAGACGGAGAAGATTTATCGCTGGATCATTTCCACCTACGGCTCCGCGCTGGACGCCGTGCTGAACCATCCGGCTTCCGTCCTGGTCACCCTGCTGATCACAATCGGCATCAACGTCTACCTGTACGACAGGATTCCGAAAGGCTTCTTCCCGCAGCAGGATACCGGACGACTGAATGGCGCCGTGATGGGCGAGCAGCACATTTCCTACCACTCGCTGATGGAGAAGTCGATGTGGTTCGAGGAGAAGATCCGGAAAGATCCGGACGTGGAGACGGTGACCATGGTGGTCGGGTCCAGCGGCGGCGGATTCGGCGGCGCCAACATGGCCCAGTTCAACATTGAGCTGAAGCCGGACCGCAAATCGTCCTCCGACGAGGTGAACGCCCGCCTGCGGCGCGAGACCTCGGGGGTGCCGGGCGCGATGCTGTTCCTGCAAAACTCCCAGGACGTGCGTGTGGGCGGACGGCAAAGCAATGCGCAGTACCAATACACGATCCAGGGGCCGGACTTCGATTCCCTCGCCAACTGGGGCCCGAAACTTCTGGATAAGCTCTCCACCGTGCCGGAGATCGCCGACGTCAGTAGTGACCAGCAGAATTCCGGACTGTCCTCCAACGTGGTCATCGACCGCGACACAGCATCGCGCCTGGGCCTGACGGCGCAAGCGGTGGATTCGGCGCTGTATGACGCCTTCGGCCAGCGCCAGGTCTCGGTGATGTACAAGTCGATCAATCAATACCACGTGGTGCTGGCCCTCCAGCAGCAATGGTGGGACAACCCGGACTACCTCAAGACGATTTACGTGCAGACGCCGCGCGGCACCGACGTTCCGCTCTCGACTTTCGCCCATTTCGGCCAGGGTCTGACGCCTATTTCCATGCCGCACCAGGGGCAGTTCCCGGCCACCACCATCTCCTTCAACCTGGCCGAAGGCGTCTCCCTGAGCGATGCGGTCACTGCCATCAAAAAGGCGGAGGTGGAGATGGGCCTGCCGGCCAACATCACCGGAGCGTTCTCCGGCACCGCGCAGCGCCTACCAGGACGCGCTGAAGAACCAGCCCGTCCTGATCCTTACGGCCCTCATCGCCGTCTACATCGTGCTCGGCATTTTGTACGAGAGCCTGATTCATCCGCTCACCATCATCTCCACGCTGCCCTCGGCCGGCGTGGGCGCGCTTGTGGCCATGGTGCTGTTCAAGAGCGACCTGGATATCGTGGGCATGATCGGCATCATCCTCCTCATCGGCATCGTCAAGAAGAACGCCATCATGATGATCGATTTCGCCCTGGCGGCGGAGCGGAACGAAGGCATGAACTCGCGCGACGCCATCTATCAGGCCTGCCTGCTCCGCTTCCGCCCCATCATGATGACCACCTGTTGCGCGCTGCTCGGTGGCCTGCCGATGGCGCTCGGCTGGGGCGCCGGCGCCGAGTTGCGCAAGCCGCTCGGAATCGCCATCGTCGGCGGCTTGGTGGTCAGCCAGATGCTGACCCTGTTTACCACGCCCGTGATTTACCTTTATTTCGATAAATTGCGCAAGCGCTTCACCCGGCGCCAGCCGGAGTACCGGAACCGCCCTGGTTTCCTGATTCCCGGCGGGATCGCGGAGAGTGCGGATTAATGACCAGTCTTAGGAAAATTGCAGTCTTAACCTGTCTTCTGTCTTCGGGCTGCGCCGTCGGCCCGCGTTACCAGCGGCCCGTGGTGCAGGCGCCGCCGGCCCTCAAGGAAATGGCCGGCAACGACATTTGGAAGATGGCCGCGCCCAGCGACGATTTGATGAAAGGCAAGTGGTGGGAGATCTTCGGCGACCCGCAGTTGAACCGGTTGGAGGAACTGGTCAGCGTCAATAACTTCAACGTGAAGCTGGCGGAAGCGCAGTTCCGCGAGGCGCAAGCGACGGTCTTATCCAGTCACGCCAATTACTATCCCACCATCGGCTCCAACCCGGGCATCACGCAGAGCCGGAACTACCAGAGCCGGGGGACCAACGAGAGCTTTTCTCTGCCGGCGGCCGCGTCCTGGGAGCCCGATCTGTGGGGCCGGGTGCGGTTGTCGGTGGAAAATGCCGTGAGCAACGCGCAGGTAAGCGCCGCCGACCTGGAAAATCTGCGTCTCAGCCAGCAAGCCCTGCTCGCCACCGATTACTTCCTGCTGGCGGCGCAGGATATGCAGATGGAGGTCTTGCGGGGGACGATTGAAAGTTACGAGAAGAACCTGCAGCTCACCATTAACCGCCACGCCGGCGGTATCGCATCCCGGTCCGATATTACCCTGGCGCAGACGCAACTCGCGGGAGCCAAGGCACAGTACACCGATCTACGCGTCGCGCGGGCGCAGGATGAACACGCCATCGCCGTGCTGACCGGGCAGGACCCGTCTTCGCTTTCAATCGGCCCCACCAAGATCGCCGCCCCGCCGCCGGCCATTCCGATGGGTGTTCCCTCGCTGCTTCTCCAGCGGCGTCCGGACATCGCGGCCAGCGAGCGGCAGGTGGCTGCCGCCAACGCCAATATCGGGATTGCCCAGGCCGCTTACTACCCCTCCCTGACGCTTTCCGCAAGCCCCGGATTTCTGGCTTCGGGTTTCACATCGCTGTTCAACATGGCCAGCCGCTATTGGTCCGCCGGACCCGGGCTCAACTCCACATTGTTCGATTTTGGCCGGCGCGGAGCCGTGTTACAGAACGCGCAGGCCGCCTACGATGCCACCGTCGCCTCCTACCGGCAGACGGTTCTATCCGCGTTTCAGGAAGTGGAGGACGATCTGGCCAGCCTGCGTTACCTTTCGGAAGAAGCCGTGCAGCAGCAGGACGCCGTCGTCGCCGCCCGCGAGGCGCTGAACCTGGAAGTGCAGCGGTATCGCGCGGGGACGGATTCCTACCTGAACGTCATCACCACCCAGATCATCGCCCTGGGCGACGAGCAAGCCGCCGTAACCATCCTGCAGAGGCGCATGAGTGCCGCTGTCGATCTGGTGAAAGCGCTCGGCGGCGGTTGGAACGCTTCCACCCTGCCATCGCCCAACGCCCTGAAATCGTCCTCGCTGGCCGACCCCGGAACCACGCAGAACGTCGCCCGGACCGTCACGAAATAGTTCGCCGGCGCACGGGCGCCTCAAATATAATCTAAATCTCGACTCACTGCGGCTCCCAGGAGAATCCATGGCCAAAACGACCACCGTCAAAGGAAAGGTAGACATCGTCGACCTGATCCGCGACCGTAAACTCTTTCCTCTGCTCAACGTCCCCGCCGTCCGCGTGGTGGTGGAGTTCGAAGTCACCACCACCGGTCTGCTCACCACGCCCGCTCCGGCGCCCTCCGCCAAGGTCAAGCGGATGCAGGATGCTGCGCAAGACAAGCTGGAAGAGTACGAAAAGATCATCACCCAGGAGTGCGCGAAGTTCAACAAGAAGATTGAGGAACTGCTCGATGAAGGCAATCTGAAGGAAGCGCTGTCCGTGGCTGCCACGGTCAATACCCTGGTGAAGAACGCCCTGGCGAGCGCCGAGGGGGCCGCCCAGAAGGCGGTGGAGGGCGCTAAGAAGAAGGAATCGCAGGGCGACAAGCTTCTCACCGAGGCGCGCGTCAAAACCGGCGTCAAAGTCACCTTCGCCGGCGTCAGCCTGGCTACCCAGGCAGCCAAGCTGGCGGCCACCTCCGGCGCCGACGTGACCGCGTACTTCTCGATTGCCAAGACGCTTGTCCAACTGGGGCTGGAACTGAAACAGCAGCTCAAGGACGAGCCCAAGCTGCGCCAGGATCTGCGCGATGGCCTTGACGCCTACATCGCGCTGCGGACTACCAAGGTGATGGAGGCGGCCAGAGCCAACGGGCTCGCCAACACCAGCAACTTACCCGGCTTCCCGCAGGTTTTCACTTTTGTCGCCGATGCGGTGGTCAAGACCGGCAGCCAGGTCACCAAGGGCAAAGACAAAGGGCAGATTGCCAAGGACATTTTCGATTTTACCTGCAAGGGCGTGGCGAATCAGTTCAAGGACGTCGAAACCGCGCGCCAGATGTACCGCAACCACAGCACCAAAATGCGGCACAAGGTGGACGATGTTTCCACCCAGGCCGACAAGCTGTTCGCGGCCATGAAGAAGGCGCCCAACCTGAAAGAGGGTGTGAAAATCGGCGCCGAGTGCATGCAGGTGAAAGGTAAGGTGCGGGTGCTGGCCGGCGCCCTGGACCAGGCCGTCGAATTCCTCGAAGCCATGGCCGTGGCCATGCAGGGCCTGGGCCTCAAGTGCGACGACCGCACCATTATCGAAAAGCTCAAGGCCCTCGACACGTCCACCATCTTCAGCGAGGGCTCCGGCATCGTCTCCAATATCTCGGCAATCTACAGCCTGTGCCAGGCTGTGTCGGCGGCTGTCGGGTAGGCTTGTTTCCCCTTAAAAGGACCGGCTTGCGTTCAGTTTGAGAATCTTTCCGGCCTGGTCCCTGATGACGACCGCGCCCGCATCGAGCGTCACGTCGGCCACTGCCGTAAAGTCATCGGGAACGCGCGTATAGAAAGCAAGGAACCGCGAACGCAGCTTGGATTTGGCGGGTAACCAGCGGTAAGTCGGCGCGCCGAACATCTGGTGCGCGTCCACGGTCTCCCGGCGCGATATATCGAACGGCTGGGTGGAGAACTCGATGCCGCGCGATGCGCGCGCGTCGTCCGAGTAATTCATCCAGCTCATCAGCCATGGGTACTCCTCGCGCCGGAAAACATAACCGAAGAGCAACCGCTTGTCGCTCTGCAATGCGGTCACATAGCCATAGGTGCGGGCGGGGTCGATCTGGCAGGTGGCCAGGTCCAGCGCTTTCTGCCCAACCGGCACGGTGAGCAGACTGACCGTCCCGCCGTTGCGCAGCGGCGCCATGGGCCACTCGAAATCCTGGTCATAGACCAGGCGCGGGGGCATATCCCCAGGCTTATAGGGGCGGACGCGGCAATGCTTCGCCGGCATGTCCACGGCCACCTTCCCCGGTTCGAGATAGGGCGGCCCCAGGGTGGCGTGTTCCGCCCACGACACCGGCCGGTCGAAGCTCACCAGGCTTTCCACCTCGGTCTCGATGTAAAGGACATTTTCACCGTCCACCATCTCCAGGGTGCGCGACACCGCTTCCTGGGCCAGCGGCAGCCGCGCCGCCAGTTTGAGCGAGGACACCGGGCCGCTCTTCCCGGATGCGACGGCTTCGAAAGTCTGGTGGTTCGCCTCGCCGTGGAAGGGATATCCCGCGGCGGCTTCTTCCGTGGACGGAGCGCCGAATCCGTCCAGGCACAGAAAATGCCCCATGGTCTTCCACAGGGGGCTGAGCCGGGTGGTATCGTCGCGAAGCACGAGATTCGCCAGCGCCGCACCGGTCAGGTTCACGGTCAGCTCGATCTTATCGTTCGTCAATTTCATGGCGGTGCGCCCTCCTCCCCCGTTAACTACCTGCGCTGCGATCAGCCCGGAGAGGAGCAGGCAGCCTGCCACCACATGCTTCGGCATTCATTATCCTTTCGTGCCGCGCGGCGCCCGCCCGGCACCCCCGGTCAAACCGTAGCTGATTTTCAGGCAATTGTCCATCCTGCGCATGCCGGCATCGGGCAGCGGTGAATTCCAGGTTAACAGGTGATAAACTCTGAAAAGATCGTCGGAACCAGGTACATAGTCAGGAGGTAACACATGGAAAACGGATTTCCGCGCAGAAGCCTGTTTCAATTGGCCGGAATGGCGGCGCTGTTACGTGGCCGCGTGGCTTCGGCCGAACAACCGCCTGCGCAGCCGCCCCAGGGCCGGCCGGCCGGCGGCAGAGGCGGACGGGGCATGATCACCGGCAATCCGGAGCCGTTCCCCGGCCTGGAGCGCAAGTCCACGGTGGCGTTGATCCAGGGAGACGACCGCCGCAAGAACGTGTACAACGCTCTGATGGCCATCGACAAGGACCTGCAGCCGAAATTGAAGGCGCGCAAGTACGTGGTCATCAAGCCGAACTTCGTAAACACCGTAAACCAGCTGGCGGCCAGCCATGCGGACGGCGTGCGCGGGATCCTGGACTACCTGTCCGAGCGCTTCCGTGGGCCGGTGGTCATCGCCGAAGCGTCGGCGGGCGACACCCGGCAGGGCTACGAAAACTTCAAATACACGGCTTTGCCCGCGGAGTACAAGAAGAAGCAGGTCCAACTGATCGATCTGAATGCGGAAGCCAAATTCGAGCGCGTAGCGTTGCTCGACAAGGACCTGCACCTGGTGCCGGTGCGTCTGGCGGCGCGGTTGCTCGATCCCGAAGCGTTCGTGATCTCCTCGGCCATGCTGAAGACTCACAACACGGTGATCGCTTCGCTGTCCATCAAGAACATGGTGTTGGGGGCGCCGCTGCACAGTGCGCCGGGGGAGAGCGCCCGCTGGAACGACAAGCGCAAGTTCCACGTCGGCCTGCGCCAGACCCACTACAACATGCTGGTTACGGCGCAGCGCCTGGCGTCCAGCTGGGGCGCTTCGGTGATCGATGGCTACGAGGGCATGGAGGGCAACGGTCCCAATTCGGGAACGCCGGTACCCTCGCGGCTGGCCATCGCTTCCACGGACTTCGTGGCGGCCGACCGCATCGGCGCGGAATGCATGGGCATCAACCCGGAGTGGCTGGGCTACGTGAAATATTGCGGCGATCTCCTGCTGGGCCAGTTCGATGCCGGCAGGATCGACGTGATCGGCGCCAAAGTGGCGGACGTCAAAAAGCAATACCGTCTGCATCCGGATATCGACCGCGAACTGCAGTGGCAGGGCCCCATGACGGAACTGCCGTTCAACCTCGGCTGGACCACGCCGCAGCACGGCCCCCAGGCCGTTTGAGCCACGTGTGTCAGGGCGGCCGGCCGGCAATAGAGGCCGGCCGCCATCTGTTACCCTGTTCCCCATGCATCACTCGTTCGACACGGCGGAGCGAGCGGTATTTCGCCGGCTTTCCAGTCCCGACAGGATCCAGCTCTTCCTGGATCGCGAGGTGGTGTACAACAAGGAAGCGGGCGGCGCCACCTGCCGCTCGCCCCGGCGCGTGCTGCGCGACCGCACGGCGCAGTGCATGGAAGGAGCGCTGTTCGGCGCCGCCGCGCTGCGGATGCTGGGCCATCCGCCGCTGCTGCTGGATCTCGAAGCCGAGCGCGACGACGACCACGTACTCGCCATCTATCGCCTGCGCGGGCTGTGGGGCGCCGTCGCCAAATCGAACTATTCCGGGTTGCGCTCTCGCGAGCCGGTCTACCGCACCCTGCGCGAGCTGGCCATGTCGTACTTCGAGCACTACTACAATCTCCGCAAAGAGAAGACGCTGCGGCGCTACTCGCGGCCGGTGAATCTGAAGCGCTTCGACCGCATGGGCTGGATGACCGCCGAGGAGGACGTGTGGGCCATTCCGGAACACCTCTGCGCCATTCCCCACCTGCCGCTGGTGCCGCCGCGGCTGGTTTCGACCCTGGGCCGGGTGGACGAGCGGTTGTTCGCCGCCGGTCTGCTGGGCCGGCTGGGTTGACCCGGGCGTTCGCCCGAAGCGCGCTAGAATCCCTGTCACGGGACGGCTTGAGAATTCGCGAAGGAGGATGTCAATGAAGCTATCGGCCAGTCTGGTGATATTGCTCGGTTGGAGTGCCGCCGTCATGGCCCAGGCACCCGCCGGACGAGGCGGTGCCGCTCCCCAGGTGGACACTTTGCTCTCGCCCGAAGTGCACCCGGACCGCACCGTCACCTTCCGGCTGCGCGCTCCCAAAGCATCGGAAGTGAAGGTGACGGGCGAGTGGATGCTGGACTATCCGTCCAGCAAGACGCCGCTGACGAAAGACGGCGAAGGAGTGTGGAGCGTGACCGTCGGGCCGCTCACTCCCAACGTCTACCTGTACAGCTTCAACGTGGACGGCATTGAGATTGCCGACCCCATCAATCCCACCATCAAGCTGCGCGCGCGCACTTCGGCCAGCCTGGTTCTGGTTCCCGGCGGGCAGCCGTGGGAATTTACGGATGTGCCGCATGGAACGGTCGACATCGTCTGGCACAAGTCGGCGGTGCTCGATGGCGCCATGCGCCAGGTTTTCATCTACACCCCGCCCGGCTATGGCAAGAGCGCGGGCGCGAGATACCCCGTTTTGTACCTGCTCCACGGCAGCCAGGACGTGGCCGCCGGGTGGACGCTGACGGGCAGCGCGAATTTCATTCTGGACAACCTTATTGCCGGGAAGAAGGCGGTGCCGATGATCGTGGTCATGACCAACGGCCACGCCGTCCCCTTTGGAACTCCGGCGACGGAGCCGGGGAAGAATAACCAGTTGTTCGAACAGTATCTGCTGCGGGAGGTTGTCCCCATGGTGGAAGCCAATTATCGCGTGGCGCCGGGGCGCGCCAACCGGGCCATCGCCGGGTTATCCATGGGCGGCGGCCAGGCCACGCAGATCGGCCTCGGCCACCTGGACCTGTTTGCGTGGGTGGGCATCTTCAGCTCGGGCCAGGCACAAGGCTTCGAGACGCGATACAAGGCCTTGCTGGACGATCCGAAAGCCGCCAACGAACGGCTCAAGCTGTTGTTCGTCGGGGTGGGAAAGACCGACCCAGGGTACGGGAGGGTGAAGCAGTTCAACGCCCTTTTGACCGCGCACCAGATCCGGCACATCTACTGGGAGACGGAAGGAGCGCACGTCTGGCCGGTGTGGCGCCAGTGCCTGGTGGAAACGGCGTCACGGCTGTTCCAGAAGGCTCCGGCGCATCCGCAAGCGGATTAGCGGCTTGTCGCATTGAGTTCGCTGGCCGGCGGCCGGTTCGCCACCTGGTAGTTTCGCGCGGTCTGCAGGAAACTCCGCAGCTGCGCGGCTTCCCAATCCGGATCGAGGCGCAGTTCCCGGGCCATGAGCTGTGCCGCCCGCGGCGCCATGCGCATGGCCGCCGCGGCGTCCAGGAATAACGCCCGCGTGCGCCGTGCCAGGACATCCTCCAGGGTGCGGGCCATTTCCTGGCGGACCGCCCACACGACTTCCGCTCCGGTGTAGGGGAGCGCGGCATCGAGCGGCTCTGCCCATGCGGGATCGCTTTCCTGCAGTTGCCGGACCAGCGGGGCGTCCGCGCCGTACACCGACAGGTGTCCGAATTTCCAGGCAGCCGAATGGAAACCGTGGACATTCAGGTGACGGGTGACGCACGGCTTCTCGGGCAGGCGGGCGAGCGTGGCCGCCTGGTCGACGCAATCTTCCGCCATGTGGCGGTAAGTGGTCCACTTGCCCCCGCAGATGGTGATCATGCCCGAATTTTCGATGCGGATGGTGTGGTCCCGCGAAAGCGCCGCGGTATTGCCGGCTTCGCCGGAGCGCACCAGGGGGCGAATTCCGGCGAATACGCTGAGAACATCGGCGCGCGTGGGCATTTTCGCCAGGTAGAGGGATGCGGTCTGGAGGATGAAGTCGATCTCCTGTTCGAGCGCGACCGGCTCCAGGGCGGGTTCCGCCACCGGCGTATCGGTGGTTCCCACCAGCGTGTGGCCGTGCCACGGGATCGCGAACATCACCCGGCCGTCGCTGGTATGCGGCACCATGATGGCGCTCTTGCCCGCCAGGAATGACGCGTCGAACACCAGGTGGATGCCCTGGCTGGCGGCGATCGATCGGCGCTGCCGCGGGGTCGGCGCTGCGCCGCAGGGTGTCCGCGAACGGGCCGGTGGCATTGATCACCACTTTGCCTCGCGTCTGAAATTCGTCTCCGGTTTCGCCGTCCACAAAGCGGACGCCGTCCACGAAGCCCTCGGCATCCTTGGTCAGCTCCGTCACCCGCGCGTAATTGAGCAGGGTGGCGCCTTGTTCGAATGCGGTCGTCCGCCAGGTGGATGAGCAGCCGGGCGTCGTCGAACTGGCCGTCGAAGTAGATGACGCCGCCCTTAAGGCCTTCGGTCCGGATGGTGGGCAGGCGCTGCAAGGTTTCTTCGCGGGAGAGAATCCGCGAAGCGCCGAAGCCGTACTTGCCGGCCAGCAGGTTGTAGAGCTTCAGCCCGATGCCATAGAACGGCGCCTCCCACCAGTCGTAGCTCGGCACCACGAAGCCCAGGTTGCTCACCAGGTGCGGCGCATTCTGCAGCAGCAGTCCGCGCTCCTGGAGGGCCTCCATGACCAGCGACACGTTGCCCTGCTCCAGGTAGCGGACGCCGCCATGGACCAGCTTGGTGCTGCGGCTCGAAGTTCCCTTGCCGAAATCGCTCTGCTCCAGCAGAAGCACGTCGTAGCCGCGGGTGGCGGCGTCAATGGCCACGCCCACGCCGGTGGCGCCTCCGCCCACGACGATCATGTCCCAGCGCCCCGGATGATGGCGGAGACGCCCGTACATCTCGGCTCGGTTCATACTATCCTCGTGCCCGCGCTTCGGCGGGGCTGATCTCGGGCAGAAACACGGCCAGCAGGCCGATGGCTGGCAGGAAAGCGCAGACGCGGTAGACAAATTCGATGCTGGTCAGATCGGCTACCGTGCCCAGCACGGCCGCGCCAATGCCGCCCATGCCGAACGCCAGGCCGAAAAATAAGCCGGAGATGGCGCCGACCTTGCCGGGCACCAGATCCTGTGCGTAAACCAGAATGGCGGAGAAGGCCGAAGCCAGCACCAGGCCGATCACCACGCTCAGCACACCGGTCCAGAAAAGGTTGGCGTAGGGCAGAATCAGCGTGAACGGCAGCACGCCCAGGATGGAGCCCCAGATAATGTACTTGCGCCCGATGCGGTCTCCCAAGGGCCCGCCCGCGAGCCCGCCGGTGGCCACCGCCGCGAGAAAAACGAAGAGGTGGATTTGCGAGCTTTCCACCGAGACGTGGAATTTGCCGATCAGGAAGAACGTGTAATAGTTGGTGAGGCTGGCCAGGTAGAAGAACTTGGAAAACGTCAGCGCCATCAGCACCGCCATGGCCCAGCCCACCCGCCGGCCGGAGGCGGCGGGGCCGGATTCGAGCGGGGCACTGCGCGCCGGGCGAACCGGCTTATGCGTCCTGTACCAGAAACTCACGCGAGACAGCAGCAGCATGGCGAAGAGCGCTCCACTGGAGAACCAGGCGATGCTGCGCTGCCCCTGCGGCAGCACGATGAACGCAGCCAGCAGCGGGCCGAGCGACGATCCGCCGCTGCCGCCCAGCGAGAACAGCGATTGCGCCAGCCCGTGATGGCCGCCCGATGCCATGCGGGCAATGCGCGCGGCTTCCGGATGGAAAACCGCCGAGCCGATGCCTATGAGCCCTACCGCGGCCAGGATGGCGCCGAAGTGCGGCGCCATGGAAAGCAGGATCAGGCCGGCCATGCTGAAGGCCATGCCGGCGGGCAGGGCGAAATGCACCGGACGCCGGTCGGTATACAGCCCCACCAGCGGCTGCAACAGCGAGGCCGTGAGTTGGCCCACCAGCGTGATGATGCCGATCTGGCTGAAATCGAGCCGGTAGCTCGCTTTGAGAATCGGATAAACGGCCGGGATCAGCGACTGCAGGATATCGTTGGCGAGGTGCGAAAGGCACACCGCCGCCAGAATGCCGGGCGCGGCGCGGCGGAGCTGCAGTTGAGCGGGACCTGATGCGATTCCGGCCATCCACCTATTATCGCCGCGCCGGCGGTTCCGCCAAAATGCAGGCCGTCACAAAGCGCGCAGATGCTCTTCAACGCAGAGAACGCGAAGCAAACGCGGAGAAAACACCAAGATTCCTCCGCGAATTCTCCGCGTCCTCCGCGTCTCTGCGTTGAAATGACGCCCTCTCAGAACTTGAAGTGCAACGCTACCTGCAGAATGCGCGGATCGGCGGTATTCGAAATCTGCCCGAAGCTGGGATCGCCGATGTTGGTATCGGGATTGGAGAACTGCGCCGTATTGAACAGGTTGAAGGCGTCCACGCGGAACTCCATATCGTATTTTTCCTGGATCGCGAAGTGTTTGGAGAGCGTGAGGTTCACGTTGAACGCGCCGGGGCCGCGCAGCACGTTGCGGCCCAGGGTGCCGTAGGTGAACTGCTTCAGCAGGGTGGACGGATCGGCGCCGTTAAGCAGGGCCTGGTTGAGCGCCACCTCCCGCGCGTTGGAGAAGCTGTTCGGATTGAACCAGTAATTGCCGCTCTGGTTGCCGCCGGCGTTCACATTGTTGATGGTCTGGTAATTGCCGGCGCTGTAATAGGTGATCGGCGACACCACGTCGGCGCGCACCACCTGCGGGTCGCCGGCGCCGGATGGGCCGGGCGATGTCTGCGAGGGCTCCACGCCGGGGAACGCATCCACGTCCAGCGGGAAGCCGCTGCGGTAACTGACGATCGGGTAGAGCGTCCAGCCTTTGATCAGGGTCGACGGGCCTTTTTCCCAAAGCTTGTCGAACGGCAATTCCCAACCGCCCGAAAGCGAGACGGTCTGGCGGATGTCGAAATCGCCGGATGACCAGAACTGGTAATGGTTGTCGAAGGGCACGAAGTTGTTGCGCTGTCGGTAACCGGATTCGTTGTCGAGCTCATGCGACCAGGTGTAGGCCAGCTTGAAGAACGTATTGCCCACCTTGGAATTCGACATCCGCTTGGTCAGGTCGAACTGCAGGCCGTTGTACCCGGCGCGGCCGACGTTCTGGAACTCGTTCATGAAGTTGTAGTCGCCGGCGAACGTGGGGTTGAGGTCGAGCACGCGGGTCGAGGTCCCGGGCACGAACGGGTCGATATCGGTCAAACCGGTGAGCCCGTGGGCCTGGTAGCCCACGTAACCGATCTGCAGCGTCATGCTATTCGCCAACTGCTGCTGCAAGCTGAGATTGTACTGGTAGATGTACGGCGTCTTGATGTGCGGATCGACGAAGAAGGGGTTGCCGCCGCCGATGGGCAGGTCACCCGCGTCGGCGAAGTTCACGTTGTGGTTCACCGGCTTGGAGGGAAACGGATTGACCGCGCCGGCGGCCGCAAACGGATTGCTGAGAATTCCCGGGTCGGACGTGAAGCCGCCGTCCGGGGCGGAGAAACTGAGGAACGCCGACGCGAAGAACGGCGATTGCCCGTTAAATTGCAAGTTGTCCTCGGCCTTCAGAATGTCATAGAACATGCCGAAGCCGCCGCGCACGCTGGTCTTGGCATTGCCGAACACGTCCCAGGCGAAGCCGGCGCGCGGGGCGAAATTCTTCTTGTCGGGGAAGTTGGCGCCGTTGGGCGCGCCCTTGTCGCCGGGGAAAACCAGGCCCAGCGGCGCACCGGGAAAGACAGTGGATTGCAGGCCCGGAATAAACGAGAACGAACGGTCATGCGTATCGTACTTGGGCTGGTTGTATTCGTAGCGCAGGCCGTAGTTGACGGTCAGATTGCGGGTGAGCTTTACGGCATCCTGCACATAACCCGCCATGGAGTAGGAACGAATATTGGTGGGGGCGTTCGGGTATTCCTGGAAATCGTCCGGCAGGCCCATCAGGAAATCGGCGCGGTCGTTGCCGGAGCCGATTCCCGTGCCCGGCCCGTAAAAATCGTATTCGCCGTTCAGATAATACCCGTACACCATGGCGTCGCGATAATCCGAGAAGTAGATGCCGGCCTTGAAGGAGTGCTTGCCGCGCGTCCAGGACAGGTCATTGGTAAAGGTTACGGTGTCGTCCACGATGTTGGCCGGGCCGAACGGGTTGTAGCCGGCGAACATGCCGGAGCCCAGCAGGTCGATATTGGTGGGACCATCCACCAGGTCCGGCGTGATGTTGATGCCCAGTTGCGCGGGGCCCGGCTTGGTGCCGACCGGGAAATTCTGGAAGTTGTTGTTGCGCTGGCCGGTCAGGCGCGCCACGTCGAGCAGGGTGGGGGTGAAAGTGTGGGTATAGGTGAGGTTGGCAAAGTAGGCTTCGGCATCGTCGGACACGGGGTAACCGCTCACCGTGGTGGCGCCGGCCGCGCCGGAGTAGGGCACGGTGCTGGGCGAATCCTGGGCGGCTATGGTGGCGCTGAAGGTGTCGCGCGTGCCCAAAGTCCAGTCGAGCTTGCCCAGGTACTCGTTGTGATTGGTCTGCGCCGAGGCTTCGGGGAAGACGTAGCCGGTGGAGGAAACCGGAATGAGACCGTTCTTGAAATAATTCTGAGCCACCTGGCTGATTCGCGTCGGGTCGATGATGCCCTGGGCAGCCAGCGCCGGGTTGCCCTGAAAATAGGGATTGCCTTCGAGAAACGCCACCACCGACGGGTCCGGAGCGCCGTTTGAGGATTGCGAGAAATTGCCCTGCTCCTCGAGCGGCGTGAACGTGGTCACCTTGCCCGAAGCGGCGTTGGCGTTCTGCTTCTGGCCCTCGTAGGAAAAGAAGAAAAACAGCTTGTTGCGCCCGTCCACCACGTGGGGGACGTAGACGGGCCCGCCGATGGTGCCGCCGTACTGGTTCCGCTTCAGGATCTGGCGCGCGATGCCCTGCTCGTTGTTGAAGAACGTGTTGGCGTCCAGGTCCTCATTGCGGAGATAATCGAACGCGGTGCCGTGCAGCGAATTGGTGCCGCTCTTGGTGACCACGCTGACCACGCCGCCGCCGTTGCGCCCGTATTCGGCCGAGTAGTTGCTTTCCAGCACGCGGAACTCCGCCACCGCATCCGGGTTGGGGTTGATCACGACGTCGTTGTTGATGAGGTGATTGTTGTTGCCGCCGTCCAGCAGGTAGGTGACGGAATCGGAGCGCATGCCGCCGATGGAATAAGAGCCCGCCTGGCGGGAAGCGTCGCTGTTCTTGGCCGTTGCCCCCGCCTCGGTGGAGAGCAGGTCGAGCGTATTGCGCCCGTTGAGCGGCAATTCGTAGACCATATTGCCGTCCACGGTGGCGCCCATGGTGGAATTCTCGGTCTCGACGGCACTGGCGGCGGCTTCGATGGTGATGGTGTCTTTGACGTTGCCGACTTCCAGTTTCAGGTCGACGCGCAGGGTCTGGTTGATTTCGAGGGGGTTCTTCGCCTGCACCACCACGCGCGCGAAGCCCGGCGCCTCGGCCGCCACCGCGTAGATTCCGATCGGCAGTTCCGAAACCTGGTAGAAGCCGTCCTTGTCGGTGGCCGTCTGCTTGGAAATCTGCGTGGCGACATTGGTGACCGTCACTTTTGCCCCGGCAATTACCGCGCCGGTCGGGTCGATCACGTTGCCCGCGATTTTCCCCGTTGCGTCCTGGGCCCGAAGGCCGGCGGTCAAGAAAAGGAAAAGGACCAAGAACCATTCGGTTCTGACACGAACACCGGTAGCGCTCATAGTTCCTCCCGGAGATTATTCCTGAACCCTGGAAACGGGCATGCCGGCGCCTCTGTTGACAGCCGGCGGCCCGAGTGAGATGTACAGCCAACGGGGCATCCGCCGGGCTCGGGGCAAACGGGGCCCGGGCGCAACGGCATGTTACAACTTGAAAAAGTTAAAACGGTATTATAACCTGTTTTATCCACGCCGCTGCATGATTATTCTGCAAAGCGCCCCGGCCGGCTGCCGCGGGAATCCATGCGCGCTACCATCTTCAGGAGGTTCGAAACATCGTGATGCGAATGATGCGAGAGGTTTCGCTGGCCGCGCTTTGCGTGGCCGCGCTGGGCGCGCAAGGGACGGCCCCGGGAAGTGCGCCGCAGACGGTCGCGGTGCGGGCGGCACGGATGGTGGATCCAAAATCCGCCACCACCATAGCCAACCCCGTCATCGTGATTGAGGGCGACCGGGTGAAGGCCGCGGGGCCGAACCTCGCGATTCCCGCCGGCGCGCGGGTGATCGACCTGGGGAACGCTACGCTGCTTCCCGGGCTGATCGATTGCCACACCCACATCACCATGCAGCCCTCCAATTACTACGAGGACATTTTCCGCCGCAGTCCGATCGACTACGCCATCATCGCCCCCATCTACGCGCGGCGCACGCTTGAGGCCGGGTTCACCACCATACGGGACCTGGGCGCGGCCGAGTACATCGACCTGGCGCTCCAACGCGCTATCGAGCGGGGCGACGTGCCGGGGCCGCGCATGATCGCCGCCGGGCTGGCCATCACCAGCACCGGCGGGCACGGCGACCTGGTCGGATTTTCGCCGTATGTGCAGATCAGGAATCTCTCCTCGGTTGCCGACGGCATCGACGAGGTCCGCAAACTGGTGCGCCAGAACGTGAAGTACGGCGCCGGCGTCATCAAAGTTCTGGCGGGCGGTGGCGTGCTGTCGGAGGAGGAGAGCGTGGGCGGCCCGCAGTTCTCGCAGGAGGAGCTCAACGCGCTGGTGGCGGAAGCCGGAATGTGGGGCAGAAAAGTGGCCGCACATGCGCACGGAGCGGAGCCGATCAAGCGCGCCATCAGGGCGGGCGTGGCGTCGGTGGAGCACGCCAGCCTGATCGACGACGAAGGCATCCGGCTGGCCAAAGAACACGGCACCTTCCTGGTGATGGACACCTACAACGACGGCTACATTCTGGGCGAGTACGCGCGCATGGGGTATCCGGAAAAAATCATCGACAAGGAGCGGCAGGTAGGGCGGCGGCAGCGCGAGAATTTTCAAAAAGCGGTGAGCGCCGGCGTCAAAATGGCGTTCGGCACCGATGCCGGCGTATACCCGCATGGCTGGAACGCGCGCCAGTTCGCGCTCATGGTGAAAACGGGCATGACGCCTATGCAGGCCATTCAGGCCGCCACCGTGAATGCGGCCGAGCTGCTCGGCTGGGTGGGCAAAGTGGGCGAACTTAGCCCAGGCGCCTACGCCGACATCATCGCGGTTCCCGGCGATCCTCTCACCGACATCTCCACGCTCGAACACGTGACGTTTGTGATGAAAGGCGGCGTGGTGGCCAAGGGCGGCCGGTGAGCCTGCCGGCGGCCCCCGTATCGGGATAACATAGTCGCTTCCGATGCGCCCGCTTCTGGCTTTCGCCCTTTTCCTGATTCCGTGCGCCATGGCCCAGCCGGCGGCCGACCTGGAGGCCGTGGTCAGCACCGATCTCGGCACGTTCCGCTTCGAATTCGCGGCGGAGAAAGCGCCTAAGCACGTGGAGCATTTCCTGGCGCTGGCCCGCCAGGGCTATTACGACGGCAGCGCCTTCTTCCGCGTGGTGTCCTATGGAATCATCCAGGGCGGCGACCCGCTGCTGAAGGATCCCAAAACGCCTCGCAACCTCTGGGGCAGCGGCGGTCTCAACCAGTTGCCGGCGGAACTCAGCGATTTCAAGCACGAACGGGGCGTGGTCTCCACCATCAGCATTCCCAATAAGCCGGACAGCGATGGGGCGCAGTTTTTTGTGTGCGTCGCTCCGCAACCGGCGCTCGATGGCAAGTTCTCAGCCTTCGGCCGCGTCACCGAGGGGATGGACGTGGTGGAGAAGATTTCGCAGGCGCCGAACGCCGCCGACGGGATGGTGGAAAAGCCGGTACGGATTTTGAAGGTCGCGATCGAGAAGAAAAGGGTCCAGCCCTTCCTGAATGCGCCCGTCGACGAACTACGGAAGAACGTGATCCTGAAGACCACGCTCGGCGCCATCAAAATCAAAATGGAGCCCGACTGGGCGCCGAACCACGTGCGCAATTTTCTGATGCTGGTGACCACCGGCTGGTACAACGGCACCGCGTTCCACCGCATCGCCAGGGGTTTCGTGGTGCAGGGCGGGATGGGGAACACGCGGCCGAACGGCGCCGCGCACTGGGCGGACCGCTGGGTTCACCCGCTCAAGGGCGAGTTCCGCAAGGATGTGCAGCACGTGCGCGGCATCGTCAGCATGGCGCGCGGCGACGACCCCGATTCCGCCACCACCAGCTTCTTCCTCATGCTCGGCGCCGCGCCGCACCTGGACGGGCAGTACACCGCATTCGGCCGCATCGTGGAAGGCGAGGACGTGCTGGCCGCGTTCGAGAAGGAAGAGGTGGACGGCGAAACGCCGAAGCGCCGCCTGGAGATCATCGAGGCCAAAGTGGAGCCGTAGGAAACGGGACGCCGAAATAGAGCCGCGACCGTGAGGGAGCGGTGCAGGGCCACCCGGGGTACCGCTCCCTCACGGTCGCGGCTCTGAACCGACGGAAGCGTGGAGGAGAATATGGAACGCAGAAGCTTTTTAACGGGACTGGGCGCGGCGGCCATGCCGGCCGCCCAGGCCCAGCAGTCGAACGACCGCCTGAAGGGGCTGCCGCCGTTGACCATCAAAGACGTGAAGGTGATCACCACCAGCGGCGGCCGCAACTACCGGTGGGTGTTCCTGAAGATCATCACCAGCGAGCCCGGCCTCTACGGCATCGGGTCGGCCAACGACAACTACCAGACCTCAGCCGTGGTCGCGGCCCTCGAAAAGCACCTCAAGCCGTGGCTGATCGGCAAGGACCCGGACCGCATCGAAGACCTTTGGCAGAGCGCCAATCTGCGGACGTACTGGCGCGGCGGCCCCGTCAACAATAAGGTGGTGGGCGCCATGGACGAAGCGCTGTGGGACATCAAGGGCAAGCGCGCCGGCATGCCGGTGTACGAGATGCTCGGCGGCCGGGCGCACGATGCGGTCGCCTGCTACGACCACGTCGGCGGCCGGACCAGGGAAGAAGCGGCGGAGGCGGTGGCCAAATCCATGGAGTCCGGGTTCCGCCACATCCGCCTGCAATACGGCGAGGGCTACGGCGGCGGCGGCTTCATCGCGCCCAACCAGGGCAGCCGCGCCGAGGGCGGCTACCAGGGGCGCGCGTTCGACGAGGATCTGTACGTCGAAACCATTCCGCCGGTGTTTGAGTACGTCCGCGCCAAGGTGGGCTTCGCGCCCAAGCTGATCCACGACGTGCATTCGCACCTGAGCGCCTCCAACGCCATTCTGTTTTCCAAGAAGATGGAGCCCATCCACATGTATTACGTGGAGGACCTGCTGGCGCCGGAGCGGCTTGCGTGGTATCGGGAAGTGCGCCAGGCCTGCGCCACCCCGCAGGCGGTCGGCGAAGTCTTCAGCAACCCGGCGGAATATTATCCGCTGATCGCCGAACACCTGGTGGATTTCATTCGCACGCGGGTGACGGCCATCGGGGGCATCACCCAAGCCAAAAAGATCGCCCATCTGTGCGAGGTGTTCGGCGTCAAGACCGCCTTTCAGGAAGGCGGCGAGAACGACCCCGTCAACCAGCTGGCCGCCTACCACGTGGACATTTCGAGCACGGCATTCGGGATTCAGGAGGAGAACCATTTTCCGCCGCAAGTGCACGAAATGATGCCGGGAACCGCGGAGATTCGCCACGGCTACATGTACGGTAGCGGCCGTCCCGGTTTGGGCATCGACATCAATGAAGAGATGGCCGCCAAATATCCGATCGGCGAACCCCGGAACGGTGGCGCGTACGGGACGGACCGCGGCATCGACGGCACGGTGGTGATGCCGTAGGACAGCCCTTTCGGGCTGTCATGCCGGGCTTCCGGCCAGCATGCGGGCGAAGCCCGCGGCGCGCCGCCGAAGGCCCCGCGGTTGCCTTTGTCCCCGCCAGCGATTAAGATTCTTCTATCCGTTTGCGAGGTTAACTCATGCTCCGAAATGCTCTGCTGGTTGCCGCCGTGTTCCTGTTGCCCGCGCTGGCGCCGGCCCAGGTGAAGATCCTGCGCCACCCCACCTATTCCAAAGGGAAGGTGGCCTTCAGCTACCTGGGCGACATCTGGATCGCCAACGAGAACGGCTCCAACCCGCAGCGCCTCACCGACAACCAGGCGCGCGAAGTCTATCCGCGCTTCTCGCCTGACGGCAACTGGATCGCCTTCTCCTCCAACCGCGACGGCAACTACGACGTGTTCGTGGTGCCGGCCACCGGCGGCAAGCCGCGCCAGCTCACCTTCCACACCGCCGACGACAACGTGGTCGGCTGGACGCCGGACAGCCAGAAGGTCCTCTTCAGCTCCGTCCGCGGCAACGGCGCCTTCCCCACCGTGGCCACCCTTTTGGAAGTCTCGCTGGAAGGCGGCGTCGAGCAGCCCGTCCCCACCGACTGGGGCTCCTCCGCCAGCTACTCCGCCGGATGGCAGGAAGCTGGCCTTCATGCGCCATCCCTCGGTCTGGTCCCGCAAGCACTACCGCGGCGCCTATGCCGCCGACCTCTGGGTGCTCGACATTCCCACCCACGCGTACAGCAAAATCAGCGGCCAGGACGACTACAAGGGCAACTGGCTCTGGCCCATGTACGGCAACGGCAGCCATCTACTTCGTCTCCGACCGCACCGCGCACGAAAAGGGCATCAGTTCGGCGGCCCGGAGGTGATGAAGAGCGTCAACAACATCTGGAAGGTCTCCGAAAAGGGCGGCGCGCCCGTCCAGGTGACCCACCACGCCGACGGCAACCTCTACTTCCCCAGCATCTCCGCCGACGGCAAGACCATCGTCTACGAGGATAATTTCGGCCTGTGGAAGCTCGACACCGCCACCGGCAAGAGCAGCGAAATCGCATCGATATCAAGTCCGACAGCAAGGAGAACGACACCCAGCTGGTCACCCTCAGCGAGGCCGAAGCCTTCCACCTCTCGCCCTCCAACCGGCGCGCGGCCATCGTGGCGCACGGCGAGATCTTCACCATCGCCACCGGCACGCGGCGAGCCGCAGCGCGTGACGGAAACGCCGTGGCGCGAGCAGGACGCGCGCTGGTCGCCGGACGGGAAATGGATCGCGTTCGTCTCCGACCGCACCGGCCGGCAGGAGGTCTGGATTTCCGACGAGCTCGGCAAGAACGCCAAAAAGCTGAGCGACGCCGATTGCGACAAGACCGTCCTCGCCTGGGCGCCCGATTCCAAATCGCTGCTGTGGACCGGCTCCGACCACAAGCTGCGCCGCGTGGAAATCGAAAGCGGGAAGGAAGACGTGGTGTCGACCGCGCTGACGGGCGAGGTCGATGACGCCGCAGTTCTCGCCCGACGGCAAATGGATCTCCTACTCCAAGCAGGACAAGCTGGCGCGCACGCACGTCTGGCTGAAAGAACTGGCGACCGGGCAGGAGCACATGATCGCCTCCGACCAGTTCCAGATCTCGCAGGGCGCCAAATGGACGCCGGACGGCAAGAAGCTGCTGCTCATCGGCGGCGTGAGCCTGCCTGCCATGGCGTCCCAGGGCTTCCGCGGCACCCCCACCCAGCTCTATGCCATTTCGCTGACCCGCGTGGAGAAGGACCCCGACCGATCGCGACATCAATACCGAGGAGCAGGCGCTGGCAGCAGTTGGACGAAGCGCCGGCCGGCGGACGCGGCGGGCGCGGCGCCGCCGCGCCCGCGCAACGTGCAAGTGAAGATCGAATGGGACGGCATGGAGCGCCGCATGCAGAAGCTCACCAGCTCCACCGGCCCGGTGATGAGCGTGGTGCCGGCGCCGGACAGCCGCACCTACGCGTTCATGGCCGGCGGTTTCGGCGGCGGGCGCCGAAGCGGGCGCGGGCGGCGGTCCCGGCCTCTACATCATCGGCGACGACGGCAGCCGGATCGCAGCGGCTGAATACCACCGTGCCCGATGCCGGGCGTGGCGGACGCGGCGGCCGCGGCGGCGGCGTTCGGCGGATTCGGCGGCGGCAACGAGCCGCAGTGGTCGCGCGACGGCCGCAGCATCTACATGCTGCTGGGCGGCGGCATTTATTCCATCTCCGTTCCCGCGCGTCCGCCCGCCGATGGCGCTGCGGAAGCGCCATCGGCGGCCGGGCGGGGCGGGCGTGGAGGCACGCGGCGGCGCATCCTCCGCCGCACCGGCCGCGGGCGGCGAAGCCGGAGCCGCGCCGCGCCGCATCCCCTTCACCGTCCGCATGGTGATCGACCGCCCCGCCGAGCGCCGGCAGGTCTTCGAAGAAGCCTGGCGCGTGATGAAGAACCGTTTCTACGACGCCAAAATGCACGGCGTCAACTGGGCCGCCGCCAAGGATCGCTACGAATCCCTGCTGCCCAACATCGCCGATACCGAAGAACTGCACAACGTGGTCATGGAGATGATCGGCGAGCTGAACGCCTCGCACACCGGCATTTCCGGCGGCGGCGCGCTGCCCGGTGAGCCGCAGCCCGAGCGCATCCAAACCCGCTTTCCCGGCTTCGAGCTCGCCGCCGACTCCTCCGGTTACTACAAAGTCTCGCGCATCCTCCACCACGGGCCGGCCGACCACGAATACGTCAAGCTCGCCCCCGGCAACTTCATCCTGGCGGTGAACGGGCAGGAGCTCAAGACTAACGACAATTACTGGCGGCTGTTCAACATGCTCTCCGGGCGGAAGTTCGAGTTCCTGGTGAACGCGAAGCCCGCCGCCGACGGCGCCTGGACCGTGGCCATCGAGCCGCTGGCGGCGCCGGCGGAGGCCAACCTGGAATACGACCTGTGGGTGGAGAACCGCAAGGCCATGGTGGAGAGGCTGACCAACGGCGAAATCGGCTACCTGCACATCAAGGCCATGGATGCGCCATCGCTCGTCAAATTCCAGGAGGACCTGATCGATAACCGCGGCAAGAAAGCGCTCATCATCGACGAGCGCTTCAACGGCGGCGGCGGCATCGACCAGGAGCTGCTGGAAATCCTCAACCAGCGCAAGGAGTACCAATACACGCGCGGCCGCGATGCCACCGTCGATGTGCCGCGCCCGGTGGAGGCGTTCTTCGGCCCCATGGTGGTGATGCAGAACGAGCGCTCCGCCTCGCGACGCCGAAATGTTTCCGGACGGCTTCCGCGCGCTCGGGCTGGGCAAGGTGGTCGGCGTGCCGACCATGGGCGCGGTGATCGGCACCGGCGCTTTCGGCCTGCTCGATGGATCGCAGATTCGCACCCCGGGCTCGGGCGTCTTCACCGCCGGACGGCCGGAACATGGAGAATTACGGCGTGCCGCCGGATGTCTAAGTGGACAACAGCCCGGCCGATTTCGCTGCCGGTCACGACCGGCAGATCGAGAAAGCCATCGAGGTTCTGCGCTCGGAGATGAAGTGAAGCGATAGACTGGTTTTTCCCGCTGCGGGTCCCGAGACAGGCGGCGGAGAAGGAAGGCATCATGAATCGAAGGTCGTTCCTGAAAACGCTGGCGCCCGCCGCTTGCCTGGCGCTTCCGCGGCTGGCTGTGGCGGCGCTGCCGAAGACGAAAATCACGCGGGTCCGCATTTACCGGCCGCCGGATTTCAACCAACTTTTTAACCAGAGCAACATGCTGGTGACGGTGGAGACGGATGCCGGGATTACCGGGATCGGCGAGGGCGGCGCCAAGGACATGCTGGAGCAGTGCGCCGGCTCGCTGATCGGCAAGGACCCGTTCAAAATCGAAGCCATCTGGCAGGAAGAATACCTGGCGTGGTTCTACCCGCCGGGCAGGGAGAAGCAGGACGCCATGGGCGCGCTGGACCTCGCCCTGTGGGATATCAAGGGCAAGGCGCTGGGGCTGCCGATCCACGAAATCCTGGGCGGCGCGGTGCGCAATTACTGCGAAACCTACAACACCGGCAACGTGCGCGTGCCGCCCGGGCCGGGTGGAGCGCGGCCCACCATGAAGGACCGCGTGCAGGCTACGCTCGAAGCCGGCTATAAGCTCTACCGCATCGGCGCGGCCGATCCGGGAAACGGGCCGTGGGATGTGCGCAAGCGGCTGCTCCAGCTTGCCGGCGACGCCAAGGAGATCCGCGAAGCGCTGGGATCGAGCGGGGATTGGAGCGTCGACTTCCACCAGCGGTTCGAGTACGACGACGCGCTGCGCGGCTGCAAACTGATCGAGGAATACGCGCCCTTCCTGGTGGAAGACCCGGTGCGCGACGAGCATTTCCTGCAGGACATTCCCAAGCTCCGGCGGATGACCACGGTGCCGCTGGCGGCGGGCGAGGAATGGGGCTGGCGGTGGGATTTCAACCTCCTGGTGGAGAACCACGACATCGACTACAACCGCTGCACCCTGCCCAACGTCGGCGGCATCACCGAATACCTGAAGATCCTGGCCCTGTGCGAGACCCACGCGGTGGGCATGGTGCCGCACTTCACCGGCCCCGTTGCCACGGCCGCGCTGGTGCAGTGCCTGGCCACCTATCCGGGCTCGGTGATGTTCGAATACAACTACGGCGAGCGCAAGATCCCGTATCTTCCGGAGTACACGGATTTCAAAGCGGGCAAGCTGTACCCCAACGAGCGGCCGGGCCTGGGCGTCACCCTGGACATCAAGCCGCTCACGCAGATCGGCGAAGTGACGGAGCCGATCAAGCGCGACCCGATCTTCAGCCGCCCCGACGGCTCGCTCACCCACTGGTAGGACGGCGCTTCGCGCCGTCGCGGCGGGCTTCCGCCCGCCGCATACCGGGCGGAAGCCCGGCATGACGGCCCGAAAGGGCCGTCCTACGGCAAGGTCGGATTTACGCCTGCAGCCACCCCAGGATGTTCTGCACGCAAAGCCGGACCATGGGATGGGAACTCGCCGGCTCGCTGTGACCGGGAATCAGGACGGCCACCTTGCCGCGGCCGTAGGCGTGCGCCCATCCCTGTGCGTGCCGGCCGTGCTCGGGCGAGCGGCTCTCCATGAAGACGGAGGTTTGCGATTCGTCCATCTCCACGTAGTATTCCTCATCCACTACATGAAACGGAGTGACGCCGCGCGTCAGCTCCGGCATTTTGCCCGTCGGGGAGACTTCGATGTCCACCCTGGCGGGATGGCGGATGAAGAAAGACTTGGCCAGGCGCGAGATGCCGCCGCCCTTGGGATAGAACCCGAATCCGTCGTGGTAGAGCAGCAGCCGGCCGCCGTTGTTCACGTACTCTTCGAACTTCAGCTCCTGGGCGGGCGTGATCCACAGCGGCCGGTCGGGGGCGGCGGCTGCGGGATTCACATCCCGGTCGCGGAAGAACTTCACGTACTCGTGCCCTTCGCGGCTCAGAATGATCAGGTCGTAGTCGTGGAAAGAATCCCACGGCACGGCGTAATCCATGATGATGACGGCCTGGTAGCCCTGCTTGCGGAGCGGGTCTACCAGCGCGGCGTCGAGCGGCGCCACGCAGTGGTACGCATCGCCCAATACGGCCAGAACGCGCTTCTGTCTGGAGCTCTGGGTTCTGGGCAAGACCGGCGCTGCCCAAAGCGGCCAGGCCGGAACCGGCGGCGGCTCGCATGATCTGACGTCGTGTGGTGTTCATAAGGCCTCAAATGTGCTTCGCCCGCCCACTTCGTACGCCTCGCGCCCGGCGATGTCGCGAAGCTCCCAGCCGCGCCGGTATTCCCGGGACAGGTACTGGTTAGCCTCGCGGCAGTTGGTAATGCGGAAGGCCAGCGGGTCCCATTCGATGCGATGGCCGATCCGCAGGGCGATATTGCCGAGCTGGTAGGCCTCGGTGAACGGACCGGCATACGCGAAATTGCAGGGCGCCTGCTTGCCGGCCTTCACCGCCGTCGCCCAATCCTTGTGGACCTCTTCGCGGCCCCAATTTCGCTCCGGCGGCTTCGGATACTGCTCCGTCTGCTTGCCAAAGAACGGTCCGCGGCCCTCGGGAAGGCTGCCCTTGGTGCCGATCCAGATGACGCCGCCGCTATCCGTGCGGCCCGGTTCCCGACCCTTGCCGGCGATGCTCTCGGGCGGGTGCTTGCCGCCGTCGTACCAGTAAATGCTCAGCGGCGGATGCACGCCGCGGGCGGCGTAATCGAAGCGAATCACGCTCCAATCCGGGTACATTTCTTTCTTCATGCCGGAGGTATCCACCACCTCCACCGCGGCGGGCGCGCCCAGGTCGAGGGCCGGAGAAGATCACGTTCGCCGATGCGGCGCGATGTCGCCCAGGGCGCCGCTGCCGAAATCGGTGAAGCCGCGCCACACGAACGGATGGTACACCACCCCCACCGGCGGCACCGGGCTGAGGCCGGCCGCGGCAAAATCCAACTGGTGCTTCTTCTCCGGCGGCGGCGTGTAAACCGGGTGGCCCTGCGGGTACATGCTGCGGTAAGGGCGCGTGGACGCCACGCCCAGCCACAGGTCCCAATCCAGGTTCGAGGGCACCGGGTCTTCTCCCTCCGTCCGGTCGAAGCCCTGCGGCCAGATGGGCCGGTCCGTGGCCAGGTGGACCTCCGTGATTTCGCCCAGCACGCCCGATTGAATCATTTCGATGGCGCGCAGGTTGCGGGGCTCGGCGCTGCTCTGCGTGCCCATCTGCGTGATGACCTTGGTTTCGGCCGCCACCTTCGCCATGACCCGCGCCTCGTGCACGGTCTTGCACAGCGGCTTTTGACAGTAAGTGTGCAGGCCGTGCTTCATGGCCCAGATGCTGATATAGGCGTGCATGTGGTCGGGCACGGCAACCACCACGCCGTCCAGCTTCTCCTTCTCGATCATCTTGCGGAAGTCCGTGTACTTCTTCGCCTTCGGATAGAGAGGCGCCCGCAGGTCCACGAACTTGGAATCCACATCGCACAGCGCGCGGACGTTCTCGCCCAAAGCGTTCAGGGTTTTGGCATCGATGGCGCCGATGCCGGAAAGGCCGATAATGCCCAGATCCAGTTTGGAATTGGCCGCGTACCCGCGCGCCAGTCCGGCCGGCAGGATCATGAATGCGCCCGCGGCTCTGCGCAGAGCCTCGCGGCGCGTCACCCCGCTGGCTTGGCGATGGTGAGTCAAGGAGCACCTCCTGTCAGGATTTTATTATCTGCTATTCGGGCTGCCCGCGGGCCATTCCCCACATATTCAGATCCGTTTATTATACTCGCGGCGCGGAGGTTCATACCCATGAGAAGGTTGGACGCGATGGGCCGCACTTCCATTTGAACGGCGTGGGAAGGCGACAACCGGCCAAGCCGTGGGTCCAAGTTGGCCTGCTGTCAAGGGCGGACTAAAAGGAAACCACCGGGGCGGAGCAAAAGGGGTCCACTTCCGACGCTCCGGAGCTGGAGGATTCGCGTTTAGGGCGGAGCGCAAGCCGCTGCCCCCAACGCTGGCGAGTTCCCGCCGGTGTCTGCCCTATTTGGCCCGCTCGGCGGCCCGCTTCTGTTTGCTCGTCTTCAGGCGGTAGCTATCGCCGTTCATCTCCAGGATGTGAACGTGATGCGTCAGCCGGTCCAACAGGGCGCCTGTCAGCCGTTCCGAGCCCAGCACCCCGGTCCATTCGGCAAATGGCAGGTTTAATGTGAACTCCAGGGACGTGAGGCTGCGGCCTACGGCTCGGCCCCGAAACGGGAGGCCCTTCGCGTTAGCGACGAATTGCATTCTTTCCGTGATGACTTTCGTCTTGAGCGGCTTTTCCTGCTTGAGCAGTTCCAGAATGGCGGGCATTACGTCGTAGCTGCGAATCTCTGTCCTCTGGCGGGGCATACGCGGCAGTATCGCCATCCGACTTCATCAGCGGGGAGAACGGTTGCTGGCGTGCCCTTTCCGCGCGTATGGTCGTCCGGGAAGAAGAGTATGGATGCTCGGACGGCGCTTCTACTTCGCGGCGAGATGCTCTTGTGCCTTCGCCGTCTATCGCTCTCACCGCCGGAGTCCAGGGAGCGTCTTGAGTATTGTGAGGATTCTGAGTAGCACGTGAGGACCTAGCGGCTGTCCAGCGGGGCTGCAGGTGGCGACGACCAGGGCGTCCACCCCGCGCACACGATCACCGGCAAGCGCGGATATTTTGGATACGATGGATTGCCCTTCGACAGCGCGCACAGCACGAAACTCGAACCGCGGTCGGAGGTGATTGGGCGTGCATGTTGGCAGGACGAGCAGAGCCCGAGAGACGGGGACGCCGGCATTCGATCTTAGCGTGACACATGTATCGGCGCTTGCGCTCCCGTTGGTCCAGGGTGGGTTTTGAGTATTGTGAGGATTGTGAGTAGCCGAGTGGCAATTGGGGAAATGTCGGGTTTCTGGCGGGGAATGTCGGGTGAATGTCGGGTAATTTTTAGAAACCCGACATCGGGACGCCTTTTCAGATCATCAGGTTAGAACCAAAATGTCGGTTTGTCGGGTTTTTTCTACTGTTAGAGAGCGCCAGCGAGAAAATGCCTGGCGGCGCGATCCCGCGCTTGGCGTCCATTTGGGGGGCGTTTTGGACTCCAAGTGGACGCCAAAACGCACTGAGAGATCAATGTCTTGGCTCTAAGTGTTTGAAAACGTTTGGTCGGGCCACCGAGATTTGAACTCGGGACCTCTTGCACCCCAAGCAGGAGACGGCCTTCCAACAGCTCCATCGACTTGCTGTAATTTCAGCGGCTCACATCAAATCAGGGCATCTGCTTCCGCTCACCGCAGATGGCGCTGAAGCCGAATTCTTGCACATTTTCTCTCACATTCAACCCCGGGGTCAGGCAGACCTTTAACTTGAGGACCGATCACAGGCTTTTTCCAGGTGGTATTTCGCGCCTGCAGTCAGCAAAAGGGGGAGGCGGATGCTTCTCAAATTCCGCTCGCGCCAACTCGGACTTCCAAACAACAGCCGCGAGCGGCAATTTAGAAAACCCTGTCCTATTCGAAAATCGGGTGAACACCTGCTGCGTTTGCATTGGTCGACCTAAACCCCAGGCGCTGCACTCGTTCCGCGACGCCATTCTCTCTCGCCGCAAATCAATGGACGGGGCAAAGATTCTCGGAATTTTCCGCAAGTACACACGATAGCGCCTTATCGCTGAGGCGGCCTTCTTGGTTCCGGTCTGTCTCCACTCGCTGGCATCAGTCGTTCATCGCCCTTCCGGGTGCAGAAGGTTTTGGACCAATGTGCGCGTCCCGTTCACATCCAGCTTCCGCGACGCGTACCGGCACCCAGTGATTCCTGCGGCAATAGCCGGCTTCCCCTTCCACGCCGCCCTTTTCATGCCCTTCAGCCGGTGTGCAGAACTCGCTGTCGAAGCGCCAATGCGACCGGAAGGCGATGAACCGCGCCGTCTCTTCCCAGTGCTGACCCCGCAGGATCTTCTTTACGGCTGCCTTCAGGTTGTCGTATCGGAGCTTGCGAAACACCCCGACAGAAGAAGGCAAAGCCCAGTTCGTGCGCTTCCAGGAACGCCTGCTGCGTGGCGTGCAGGAAAGCGCAGTGGAACGCTGCGCCACTGGCCATACTCCGCATGGAGAACACCTGCAGTTTGGTCCGCTCCCCAGCCAGATCGGCGACGGCTTCGTACCAATCCACCTGCGCTTCCACGCCCCAGTCGTAGCTCTGCGGCACAAACACTTCGTTGACCACCAGGCCCAGCGCTCGCTTGCGCTCCTGGACGTACTTGCCGAACCGTCCGCTCGCAAACCGAGCACTCCTGCATCTCTGCCCGCATCCGCTCCCAAATCCGGTGGGCGGTGTGGCGCTGTTTCCGCGGCGCTTTTCGATCCAATTCCAGGATCCCGTCCACGAATGCCACGGCGCCGGCCAACTTCCAGCGGGGCCGTTCCGTTTTCTTGCGCGGGGCAGGCAGCGCGCTCCCGATTGCCTCCCGCACCATCCGGCGATGCACCTTCAGCTTCTTTGCCACACCGGCGATCGTGCCGATGCCGAACTCGTACTCTCTTCGGATCTCTTCAAACAGCTCCACCTTTGTTCTCCAATCCAACGAGTTCCTCCGCTCGGGGTCTATGCCCGATCAAGAGTACCCGGTCGTTGAGAGGGTGGGCCAAAACAAACTGCCGAAGTGGGCCGTTTCAGAATACCGAAATCACGCTTCAATCGTTGATCGCGGGCCGGTTTCGGTTGAACCGCCAGGCACAGCACATCGAGGCGCTGATGGAGGAAAAGGCCGGCGGGGACGAGAACGCGCGGCAACCGGCGCCGCACTATTCCCGCTCTGATCGGCGGCCCTGGGTCGAGCCGCGGGATTGGTTCAATCGCCGGTCGGACTATTGAACCCCCATGGATCCATGCATCCAGTCCCCGGCCGTTACCAGCGCCTGCTTGATGTGCGGCGGGCGGTCGGAGAAGAGGCACCGGCCTATGTTCCATCGCGGCTCGTTTTGCCCGCGCTGCTGTCCGGTCTGCGCGCCCAAGCCAGTTGTGGCGCCGTCGCGGGCGTCGTCGACGCTCGCCACACGGCCGACCCGAATCGGCCGCGCTAGGCGCGACGCAATGAACGGAGCCACGGCCTCCCCTCAGAAACATGAATTTTGACGGCCTCGGACCTATGCCAGATCTCCAGGACCTCGGGTGCGCTGGCACGCCGTCGGCGCGATTGATGCTACTTGGGCTGGTTCCCCTCTTCTTCGTCTCCAGAATCGGATTTCCGCAATGCACTCAGCTGGCGGCGAGGCTTTCGGTCCCCGGCAACGCTTTCGCTGCCCAATGGCGAAAGTGCAGGGCGTCTAACCCTCGGGCGAGGGATTCTCATGCCGTCCGGGCTGCGGCTCGTCTCACGCAGCATATGTTGTCCTCCGCTGCTCCAGCGGTCGCGCCCGGCATGGCGCTGGGGAGAACTCCGGGCAAACACCACGAGCGTGCCCACCGCCGAGGGTCGGCGGAAGGCGGCGGACGAGGCCGTCACGGCCAACGTGTCGGCACCGGCGTACTGAGAACCTCAATATCTCTGAGCCAAGTGCCTCCACACCCGTCGCGCCGGTTTCCTCCGCTGGTCCTCCGCTGCTCCAGCGGTCCGTATGCGGCTCCGCGCGATGGAGCATTCATTGGCATGTGGACGGTTTAACCTGCCAGCTTGCGGGAAGACAAGGCAGATATCTTTCTTGAAGAAAGGGAACGTGCAGAATCTGCAGGTGCACGTGCAGAACTCAGCATCCAAAGGCTCGGTGCCAACGCGGTTTCAAATGGTCCTCGGCAGCGCCCAGAGAAGTCTTCCAGTCCGGAAGAGACTGGCCTCCTTCGTGCATATGATTGGGAGCCCTAATCACGCTTCCTGGGAGGCAAGACTATGCACGAGGCACATTGGAAAGCCGCCGAAATGCACGAACTCGCGGAACGGGGACATCGTACCGCCGCCGAACATAACGAAAAAGGGGATTGCCCCTCGGCGGAGTGGCATTCTGAACGAGCGCTGGAGCACTCGAACCACGCTTACAAGCTTGCAAAGGAAGCCCATACCAAGTCGGGGGAGATAGAGAGCCTATAAATGCCTAAGCGTTACAACAACGGATCGCAGTACGAGAATCATCAACGAGCCGCTGAGTTGCACGAGAGTCCTGCCCGTGCTCATCGCACCGCCGCGGACGCGCACGACAAACAAGATCACCAAACCGGACACGAGCACTCCCGGCAAACTCTTGAGCACTCCCAACAGGCTTACGAGCATACCAAGAAGGTGCACCGGGACGTTGTGAATGAACACGACATCGCGATCTTTGGGCACGGCGAAATCTCCGAACTGGCCTATTCGCTTTGGCAAGGCCGAGGCTGTCCGGTAGGATCGCCGGACGAGGACTGGTTCCAGGCGGCGCACCAACTGCGCACCCGCTCAAGTTTACTTCTGGTGGTGAACAGAAGTTGAAAGGATCAAAACAGATGAAGCATTCCTATTTATCGCCCTTCTCCATGCGGGCCGTTATCTGTGCCGCACTGCTTCTTGTGGCCGAGGGTGGCCGGTTGCCTGCCCAACAGCCTCCGCAGCCTCCCCCTCCCAGTGAAGCGTTGGCGTCCAATCAACTCGACGATTTGGTCGCGCCGATCGCGCTCTACCCCGATCCATTGCTGAGCCAGATCCTGGTGGCGTCGACCTATCCGCTCGAACTGGTCCAAGCCTTTCAGTGGCTCGGGCGAAACCCGGGGCTCGCGGGAGCCGGGCTTACGCAAGGCGCGCAGCAGCAAAACTGGGACCCGAGCATACAGGCCCTGGTGGTTTTTCCCGACCTCGTAAAACGGCTGAACCAGGACATCACCTGGACGACAAATCTTGGAAACGCATTTCTGAGTCAACAGGCTGACGTGATGGACGCCGTACAGCGAATGCGGATCAAGGCCCAGGAGGCGGGCAAGTTGTCCTCGACAAGTCAGGAGACTGTGACCACCACCAACGTCTCCGGGCAGCCCGTCATCCAGATCGAGCCCAGTAATCCGCAGGTGATCTACCTGCCAAATTACGATCCCGCGTACATCTGGGGGCCACCTCTGTATTATCCATATGCGAGTTGGTTTTACCCTCCGGGCTATTACGGCTTCGGTATTGGGATCCCCATGGGCTTATATTTCGGAGGTGGTTGGGGTGGCTGGGGCGGATGGGGCTGGCAGCCAGGCTGGGGCGGCCACAACATTATCGTCAATAACAGTTTCGTCCATCGGTACAACTTCAATTCGAGAGGCAGCGCCAGCCTGAGTGGAACCAGCGCGTGGGCACACGATGCCTCACATCGTGAAGGTGTGCCATATTCAAACGCCGCCGTGGCTAACCGTTATCGAGGCGCCGTGCGGCAAAATCTGCAGGCGCGTGGCGCCGCCGGACCGGCACAGATTCGAGGCGCCAACACGCAAGCCGGGACTGAACGAATGGGCAATCGAACTGTTACGAAAAGTGCGCCGGCCGCGAGCCGCAATGTATTCGGCGGTGTTCGAGATGGCGGAGCGGCGCGGATGCAGAGCGATCACGGATATTCGAGCCTCGGGCCCTCCCGCAGCAGCGGGGGAGGAGGTTTCGCAAGCCACGGTGGTGGTGGCGGCGGGCACGGTGGCGGACACCGTTAGGAGAAAAAAGAATCATGACGAAAACGAATTCGTTCAACGTAGACACTCTTCGGCGGCGGACCGTGCGGCTTGTAGCAACCGGCCTCCTGGTCACGACGCTTCTTCTACCCGCCACTCTGAAGGATGGCCAGCGAACCTTCGCCACTCCCCAAGAGGCTGTCCAGGCGACTATCGATGCAGCCGACCACAATGACACGGCGGCGCTCCTCCAGCTTTTCGGGCCTGCGGGCAAGGACATCGTCGAATCTGGCGATCCTGCCCAGGACAAGGACCTTCGCGCCGAGTTTGCGCGTTCCGCTCACGAAAAGCTCCAGATTGACGCAGACCCTCTTACGCCCGATCGGGTGAACTTCACGGTGGGAACCGAGGAGTGGCCATTTCCCGTACCCGTGATTCGCAAGGACGGAAGATGGCAACTGGATCCTGAAAGCGGGCGGCTCGAGATTCTGGCGCGCAGGATTGGCAAGAACGAATTGGACGCCATGGAGGTCTGCCGCGGCTACGCAGAGGCGCAGATGGAGTACGCCGCGGAAGCGCGTGACGGAGATCGCGTTCTCAAATATGCGCAGAAGATCGTCAGCACACCGGGCAAACACGACGGGCTGTATTCGCAGGGTGCTTCCGTTGAACTGGTGTCGCAGGCTTTCGCCCTGGCCGAAGCCGCGGACTCGCCTGGCGCGGTTAAGAACGCGGAACCATACCACGGATACTATTTCCGTGTGTTGAAATCTCAAGGTCCCGACGCTGCCGGCGGTGCCTTTGACTATGTCGTAAACGGAAAGATGATTGGCGGCTTTGCGCTAGTGGCTTGGCCCGCGGAGTATGGCGTATCCGGAATCCGGACTCTGATCATCAATCACGACGGAGTGGTTTACGAAAAGGACCTGGGACCCGGGACGGCCCTGCAAGCCCGCCAGATGACCAGGTTCAATACCGATAAATCCTGGGAGCGAGTGACTCTCGAGTAGCCGCCGCACTTTCGCCAACAGTGAACCGCCATGTCTCTCGAAATCACAGGCAGAGAGCAAGAAGGAATCGAGATTCCGAATCTGAATGAACACCTCACGTTCGGCCAGGAGGATCTGGATTTTCGAAACGAACTCGACCGCCTGGTAAATTACGAAAAGAGAAACAACGCCGCTGGTCGAGGAGTCTTCTGATGTCCCCCACGTTAAGTCTGGCCAAGGGTCGTATCAACGAGTTTTTCGAGTGGTTCGGCGATCTGAGTATATTCACCTGGCGAGTTATGCGGGCCGCGGTGACGCCGCCATTTGAATTCCACGAATTGGTTCGACAACTCGACGAGATCGGATCGAAATCCCTGCCGCTGGTTGCCGCGGCCGGCGCGGCCATCGGGGTGGTACTCTCGTTGCAAACTCGTCAAAGCCTAGCCCGGTTTGGGGCCAACTCGCTGCTTCCCGCCGCTATCGTCTTTTCCGTTATTAAGGAGATGGGGCCGATCATCACCGGTCTGGTAGTGGGTGGCCGGGCCGGCGCCGGCATTGGCGCGGAGTTGGCGTCCATGAAAGTGACCGAGCAGATAGATGCTATCGAGGCGTCCGCGGTCAACCCTTATAAGCTGCTGGCGGTTACCCGCATCCTGGCTTGCACTCTCATGCTGCCCCTGCTGACTCTCGCCGCCGACTTCTGCGCCTTGGCGACGGGCTGGGTTGCGCAGACCCTAGTGGAACCACTCTCGTTGCGCCAGTTCATCAGTACCGGCTTTAGTGGGGCCGATTTCAACGATTTACTGCCGCCCACCCTCAAGACTGCCGCGTTTGGCCTGATCATTGGGCTGATTGCCTGCTTTCAGGGAATGCGGACACGGGGAGGCGCCGAGGGCGTGGGCCGGGCGGCCATGAACTCGGTGGTCTTGTCCTCGCTGTTCGTGATCCTAGCCGATGTCGTGCTAGTGAAACTCATTATCATCTGCTTCCCATGACCCTTGCTCTTACCGCTCGCCACACATGTATGGACACTACCGACTGCATTTCGATGAAACCAGAAAAAACAGGGCACGACAACGGCGCGCCAGTTGTCGTCGTCAGGGACCTGCACATGTCCTTCGGAAGGCAGACGGTTTTGAACGGCATTAGCATGCTCGTAAGCCGCAGCCAAACCGTTGCGGTGTTGGGGCGCAGTGGCACCGGTAAGAGCGTATTGCTGAAGCTCGTCATCGGCCTGCTGAAGCCCGACTCGGGATCGGTTTGTATTCACGGTCAAGACATCGCGGGCCTGACGCTCGACCGGATCGGCGAAATCCGAAAGAGAATAGGGTTTCTGTTCCAGCAAGGCGCGCTTTACGATTCGTTGACCGTTGTACAGAACGTGGCTTTTCCACTGCAGCACAACAGGAAGCAGATGTCGAGGTCCGAGCAGGACGCCCGCGCCAGGGAATTACTGGCGGAAGTGGGTATGGAAGGCGCCCTTGCGAAGATGCCCTCGGATATCTCCGGCGGCATGCAGAAGCGAGTAGGGCTCGCACGTGCACTGGCATTGGAGCCCGACATCCTGCTGCTCGACGAGCCCACCGCCGGCCTCGATCCCATCAGTGCCGGGGAGATTGACGATCTGGTTCTCAAACTCCAGCAGGAACACCGCATGGCATCCATCGTGGTGACTCACGATCTGCACAGCGCGAAGGCGATTGCGGGCCGTCTGATCCTGTTAAACGAGGGAAATGTGGTTATCGAAGGCACCTTTGAAGAACTTCAGCATAGTGAAGACGCGTTTGTGAAAGCGTTTGTAAGGCAATCGTAAAAAAGAGGACTTATGTCGAGAACGGCGCGATTAGGAGCGTTCATTGTTGCGACGCTGGCCATTTTGGTGGCCGGTGTCTTCATAGTCGGAAGTAAGCAGTACCTTTTCACCTCCACGTACCACTTGAAGACGCGATTCAAAAATGTGGCGGGCCTGGCTGCCGGGGCCGACGTGCGGGTGGGTGGGGTTCACAGTGGAACTGTGCGCGATATCGTGCTGCCTCACAAGCCGGGCGATAAGATCACGGTGATCATGGATCTCGGCAGGTCGACGCACGAGATCGTCAAGCAGGACTCGGTAGCCTCAATCGAAACCGAGGGCATGGTGGGCAGCCAGTATCTTGCCGTCTCGTTTGGATCCGCGGGGGCAGCCGACGTGCGGAATGGCGACTTTATCGCCAGCCAGTCCCCACTGGAAATATCAGCTCTGCTCAAACAGGCCAGCGACATTCTGGATAGCGGCCAGGAAGCTCTCCAGAACGCGAGTCGGGCGACGGCGAGTCTGGCTTCCATCAGCGCCAAGATCGATGGCGGCCAGGGAACCGTAGGAGCGCTGGTGAACGACAAACAACTCTATAACAACCTCGAACAGGCGACCGTCGCCGGGCGCGACACGGTACTCCAGGCGCAGGCTGGGGTCGCCGACTTCAAGGAGAATATGGAAGCCCTGAAGCACAACTTCCTCTTGCGCGGGTTCTTCAAGAGCCGCGGCTACGAAGATTCGGCGGATCTGGTAAGGAATGAGATCCAACGGCTGCCGCAAGGCACGCCCATGAAGGAATTTACCTACGCGGCGAAGCAGTTGTTCGATAAGCACGATACGGCCGAACTGAAGAACCAGAAATCTCTGAACGCCGGCGGGGGCTTCCTGTCTAATAACCAGTTCGGGCTTGCGGTGGTCGTGGCATCCGCCGGCATGGAAGGCGATACCCAAAAAGACCTGGTGCTCACGGAAGCCCGGTCGATGGCTGTGCGCGACTATCTTGTCGAGACCTTTGACTTCGATGATAGCCAGCTCAAAACTCTGGGAATGGGGAAGCAGACGGACGCCGCTTTGGGTGCCGGTTGGGGTACCGTGCAGATTCTCATCTATCCGGCGGGAACCGAAATCCCACCCCACAAACAGACCCAGCCGGGGATTTCATCCAAAACGACCTCAAATGAACCGGTGCAGGCCCCCGTGTCCGTAGTGCCGAAACCTCAGCGGTGATCCGATGTGCCGAAGAGGGTGCTCGATCCCCGCACGGCCTGCCGCGCCGATCGCATGCATACGAAGTTGATCATGAATTAGTTACTTTCCGGCGCAAAATTCGTAAACTGACCACCGACGCGCGGTGTCAACAGACGGCAAAATGCCCGGCGGTCAACCCGCCGGGCAGTCAAGTGATTGATTGAGAGCCCCTTCGAAATTTCACTTTTTGCGTTCGGCTAACACCGTCCCTAGGTGGTGGAGATTGTCGGCGATGACACCGAGGCCCACCCATCGCTTCATTCCGTCATCGCCCCGGTAGATGCACCGGCGAAGACCATGCCGGCGCTTCAGGACGCTGATACGCCCCTCGCAACCGGTCCGCCATTTCTGTCCTTGTTTAAACCACCGCTTCTTCTGCTGGCGCTTTCGCTCCGCGCTTTTTGTGTTGCGGCTCGGGATGCACACGCGCTTGACACCTCTTTCGTGCGCGGCAGCTTCGTTATGGGCTGAGAAGAATCCAGCATCGCCGGCCACCAGATGGGGCGTGCAGCCCAACTTGCGTTCATGCGCATCGATGGCGGGGATCACCAGTTCTGAGTCACTGGGCCGCTTTTCATACACGTCGTAGTCGGTGATGATCTGATTCTCGCTCTCCTGGATTTTGACGATCTTGCCAAACTCGGTGGGCTTACTCGCCTTGCCCTTGCGAATGATTTCGGTGGTGGTCTCGAAGATGCTCACCAACTTCTCAGCAACATGGGTGTCGCCTCCGAAGATTCGCTGTTTGGCTTGCCGCATCACCTGCTGCACTCTGGGTACAAAGAGGTCCAGCTCTTTCCGCAGTCCTTCGAGGGCTGCCTGCTGCATCACGTCCGCAGACCGTTTCACTCCTTGGACAATTTCGCCGGAAAATCGCTTGGCCTGTCCCACCACGCGCCCGACTGCAGACAACAGCTTTTCGTATCCCTGCTGCAAACGCTCCCGGTTTGGTCCGCCCTTGGTGCGCACCACGCGCCCAATTTCCAAAATGCGGAACTTCACACTCCGGCTCCGATCGCGGAGTTTGGTGCCCTGCTGCCCAGCGATCTCTCCGATCCTCTTCATCGCGCGGATCAGGACGCGCACGCCATCACCCAGCAGATTGCTGTCGGTTGGATAGTGGATGTTCGTCTCCACCACCGTGGTGTCCAGGCGCATCTTGCGCCCTTTCACCACCTGCTTCTCCTGGGCGATCTTCACTACTCGCTCATGAATTTTCTCGACCCCCTCCGGCCCCAGCGCCAATCCCCAGCGGCCCATGGTTTTGGCATCGGGCGCTTTGGCGGCTCCCACGCGCGTGAAATCGCGATACACCAAGTTGGCCCGGACTTCGCGCTCCAATACCGCGTAGCTCCAATTGCGGATATGCTTCAGCAGGAGTAGCCGCATCACCACTTCCGCCGGCGTCCCTCGGCGCCCGCGCGTGCGGCTCTTCGGACTCCGTCGCGCCAGCGCCTCATACACGGTGGCCACCAGTTGCTCGTCCTCCAGCACTTGGTCGGCATGCTTCATCCAGTCCTCCCGAAGGTCGCTCACCTCTTCGGCGATGAGACCTTCTCCGAAGTGGAGTTGCTGTCGGCGCGCCTCAATCATGAGCGTTGCTCCGACCCGCGGCCGGGCGTGCGTGACTGCTTCTCCTCCTGCCATTGCTTTCGTAGTTGGTCGCGGTTTAACTGGGCCAGCGAGCAGCCGATCTCCCAAAAGGCAGCCCACGCCTGTTGCGCCTGGCGTGCGGTTTCGGCGTGCTCCGGGGGCACATACAAAGAGTGGCTCTTTCCATCTTCTCGATAGGTAATGTACAGATGCGGCCCATGAAGGCGCTGGGGATCACGGTTGCAGATGCAGCTGGGATTGCCGCAGCGGCGGGAGGTCTCGGAAAGGCCTCCTTGGACCATGACCTCAGTGGCGTGCAGGAGTCGTTTGATGAGCCGTTGTTTCTTAAGCATCGTTTAATATTAAGATACACTTGTCTCAAATGGCCGTCAAGAGAAAAATGACATTAACCGTCAAAAATGTTTCGGCGGGACTTTTGGTGCGTTCTTGCAGCGCCCGGCCGAGGCAGCCGCTGGATCGAAACGCTTTAACAGCTCATTTTTGCGCCGGAAAGTAGTTAGGATCATAGAGAACACGTGCCAGAATGTGCAGCGTCAACTGGCCGCTGCCGTGAAGCTGGAGCCTCCACCCGGGAAGACGAGGCCCAGAATCAATGCGCGCAATTGTGAGGGGACGAACGGCTTAGCCAGAAAATGCCAGCCTTCATTGAACACCAGCATTCCCCCGGTGAACCCGGACATCATCAATACCTTGAGGCGTGGTCGTTCCACGCACATTTGAGTGGCTAACTCGATGCCGCTCATTGCCGGCATTTGGAAATCTGACAAAAGAAGATCTATCTCGCCTTCGTAATCTTTCGATTGTTGGAGGGCAGCGGCGCCGCTGCTGGCCGTGAGAACGTGATAATCGGCGTTAACCAAGAATCCCGAAACGAATTTCAGGATAGCTGGATCGTCGTCAACGACGAGGATGGTCCTTTGCTGCTGTTCACCAGGGGGCATTGTTGGCGCCATCGCACGCCGCCGCTTCGATGGCCTCTTCGCGCAATACCGCGATCCGGTTCTGCAGCGTACGCAAGCTAATCCCGAGCATTTCAGCGGCCAGTTTGCGATTGCCGTGCACGTGGTCGAGCGTGAGCTTAATGTAACTCTCCTCGATCTGCATAAGTGATTGGCCCGGCTGGAGCATTCGAGTGCCCGCAGAGCCGGATGCCGGCCGGCTATACGGGCCGGGACTCAGGTCGACCGTGGGGCAAGCAAGATTGGTGAGCCGGATCAAACCCTCGCCCGCCATGATGGCGGCCCGCTCCAGAACGTTGCGCAATTCCCGCACGTTCCCTGGCCAGTCATACCGATATAGAAGGCCCAGCACTTCGGCATCGACCCCTGTAACGCGCGTGCCGTGTTTCTTGTTCAGATTCTGTAGCATGACATCGGCGATCAGCGGAATATCTTCCTTGCGCTCGCGCAACGGCGGAATCACGATCTGGAATACGCTCAACCGATAGTAAAGTTCTTCTCTCAAATGCGATCCGATTTCCTGACTGGTCGCGGCGAGCAACCGAACGTCTACTTCGATTTCATGCTTGCCTCCAAGCCGCCGCACGCGCAAGTCCTCGAGCACGCGCAACAGCTTTGGCTGAGTAGATTGCGGCATCTCGCCGATCTCGTCGAGAAACAACGTGCCCCCGTGGGCCTGCTCAAAGCAACCGGCGGAGCGTTCCATTGCGCCCGTAAACGCGCCTTTCTCGTGGCCGAACAATTCGCTTTCAATCAGAGTCTCGGGTAAGGCGGCTGCATTGATCGCTACGAAAGGGCCATCGCTTCGGGGGCTGCATTTATGGATTTCCCGGGCAACCAGTTCCTTTCCGGTGCCACTCTCTCCGCGGATCAATACGGGCGCCGAGGTGGGCGCAACCTGTCTGATTAGCGAGAAGGTCTGCAGCATCGCCGGGGAGCTTCCTACCAAGTCCCCGAGTGCGCCGCGAAGACTTAAATCGTGCGTGAGTCCGTCGGCCTTCTGCAGGCTTCTATTATGGCGAATTGCGCGATCCAGAAGGATTTTAAAGGCGCGCGGTTCCACCGGCTTCTCCAGGAACCAGAATGCGTTGAGGTCATGGACGGCAGAGAGCGCCTTGTCCATACTTCCAAAGCCGGTGAGCGCGATCGCCGGCGTGAGATCGCCGCGTTCCTTCAAGTGCCGGAGCAGTTCGAAGCCGTCCATGCGCGGCATCACCAAATCCGCAACGATGACGTCTGCCTGGAAGGCTGTGAGCCGTTCCAGTGCTTCCAGCCCGTCGGCCGCTACCTGAGTGTCAAAGCCACAATCGGAAAGTATGGCGGCCAGGGCGCTTCGCTGCCGTTCGTCATCATCGACGATGAGGACCCGGCCCGAAAGTGCAGATTGTCGGGGCATGACGAAGCCTATGAGGTGTTCCTGGAATGCGTCAACACCGATGGATGAGGCCAAAGCGAAAACTCCCGGTAGGCGTCAACGATTCTCTCGACCAAGACCGAGCCGGAGTCCTCCAACAATTCGATGAACGTCTTGGTCCGCTCTGCCGTGCGTAGGCGGGGGAGCGCTGTCAGCAGATTGGGATTTGCGAGCGTTTCAGCCGCCTTCTGCACGGCGACTAACGGAATGCTCGCATAGCCGAACACACCGTCGGAATTCCACGTGCCCATTTGCCGCACAACCGATCCGAATCGTGTCTCCAGACGCTTCAGTTCATCATCGGTCAAGAAAATCGCTTGCATTTTGTTCACTCCACAAGGGCTATGTTCCGGTTGCAGCCAGGTGGCCGCTTCCGTTGGCGGACTTTCCTTGTTTGGTGCGGCTGTTATAGACGCGGTGACGATCCTGCCAATGTTGGCAGGCGATAGTGACAATGCGGATCACTTCGTCCGCGTCAAACGGCTTCGCCAGCACGTCCCATGCTCCCAGATTCAGGGCTTCCGCCCATAACCGTTCATCCGCCAGCCGGGAAGTCACGATTAACAGAGGGGGATCGGGAAAAGCGAGAGGTGGTTTAACATCTCCCCCCACGTACCCGAGGAGATATCGCAATCGCAAATTACGATTGGAAGTGGAATTCCCCGCAACACAGAAAGCGCCGAAGCAACGGTGGCGCTCCCGATCACGGCCCAGTCGGATTTGAGGATGCGCTCCAGAGAAGCGCAGTCCTCATCGTTGGGGCTGACAGATAGAACAGTGTGGAATGCGGTCTCCAGTCCGGGCGGCTTCCTGATGCCGTCCCATCCTTTGGTTTGCGATCGGCTTTCGGCCACGTTCCCTCCAATCAGAATCACAAGCCCCGCGTGAAGCGGGGGCAAAAGGAAGAAGTGAAGCAAACGTGGCTACTAATTGGCGGCATCGGTCGGCACTCCCGGACGCCCTGCCTCGTGGGCCTCAAACGGTAGCCCCGCAGGCGCAGATACGGCAGTGCCCGGGAGATCGGTGATCCAGCGATCCAGCGATTCGCAAGGCACTGCCTCCGCCTCCGACTTGTACTCAGTACGTATCTTTTTCTTTGATGCTAGAACTCCGCTGGGGCAAATGGAACTAGGAGGGTGCCTAGTAAAACTATTACAGCGTCGCTACAGGGAAACCATTACCCTGTCTGCACTGTTATGAGAGAATATGGTCGCACGCCCCCGCCGGGCGGCGGCCTTGCACTACTGGGTTCGCTTCCCAGGGAGGAAGACTATGGCTCGCAAAAGTCCGGCGAAGCCCGGAAAGAATACTCGGCCGCAGGCGAAGAAATCATCCAGGGTTGCGCCTCGGCGGAAGCCTGGCCGGAAGGTCGAACCGGAGGCCACCCCCCAACCGATTGAGCCATCCATCCCAAAAGAACCTCACCCAATCGTAGGCGTGGGGGCGTCGGCGGGAGGTTTCGAGGCGTTCCGGGAACTCCTCAAGGCTTTACCTTCGGATACGGGTCTGGCTTGGTACTGGTGCAGCATCTCGATCCCGGACATGAGAGCCTGCTGGCCAAGTTGCTCTCCAAGGCCACCGCGATGCCCGTCGCGGAGGTGGAAGAGGGCATGACGGTGGAACCGAATCATGTCTACGTCATCCCCCCGAACAAGACCATGGGGATCGCGAACGGGACGCTCCACCTGATGGCCCGCGGGGAGCCGATGGCGAAACACCTGCCCATCGATTACTTTCTCACTTCGCTGGCCGCGGACCGGGGTAATCAGGCGATCGGCGTGATTCTCTCCGGAACCGCCTCCGACGGCACCATGGGGCTGAAGGCCATCAAGAGCGAAGGTGGCATCACCTTCGCCCAGGACATCAAAAGCGCGAAATACGACGGCATGCCGCGCAGCGCCATCGCCGCCGGGTGCGTGGACTTCGTCCTGCCGCCGGAGGGCATCGCCAGCGAACTGGCGCGCATCGGCCGGCATCCCTACCTGGGAATAGAGCCTCCGGCGCATGCCGAGGAGCCGGCCGATGATCGTGACGACGAACTGCGCAAGATCTTCGTCGTCCTCCATCGGGCGACTGGAGTGGATTTCACCTATTACAAGTACAGCACCATCAAGCGGCGGATTGCCCGCCGGATGCTGCTGCACAAACTGGAGAGCTTAAAACAGTACCTGCAATTCCTTCACGACAACCCTGCCGAGCCGGCGGCCTTATGCGAAGATATCCTCATTCACGTGACGGGCTTCTTCCGGGAGCCGGAGGCGTTTCAGGCGCTGGCGGACCGGGTCTTCCCCAAGATTCTCGACAGCAAGCCGCCAGGCGAGTCGATTCGCGTCTGGGTTCCTGGCTGTTCCACCGGAGAAGAGACGTACTCCGTCGCCATGGTCCTGCTGGAATGCCTGGGCGACCGGGTTAGCAGCGTGCCCATCCAGATCTTCGGCACCGATATCAGCGCAGTGTCGATCGAGAAAGCGCGGGCGGGCGTGTACAGCGAGAGCAGCCTCGGCGAAGTCTCCCAGGGACGCTTGCGGCGCTTCTTCGTCAAAGTGGAGAGTGGCTTCCAGATCGTGAAATCGTTGCGCGAGATGTGCGTCTTCGCGCGGCAGGACCTCGGCCAGGACCCTCCGTTCTCGCGACTGGACCTCATCAGTTGCCGCAACGTGCTCATCTACATGGGACCGGTGCTCCAGAAGAAGGTCATAGGCATCTTCCACTACGCTCTTAAGCCTACCGGATTCCTGATGCTGGGCAAGTCGGAATCGATCGGCGGCTTCGCGGACCTCTTCACGGTGGTCGACCGGGAGCACAAGATCTGTTCGAAAAGGCCTGGCGAACCCAGCCGTGTTTTCGATCTGTCCCTCGCCGCTGGTTACGAGAGAGCCCTGGGAGCGGCCGCTGGAAAGCCGGAAGCGCAATCGCGGTTCGACGTGCAGAAGGAAGCGGACCGGATCGTCCTCAGCCAATACGCCCCGGCCGGCCTCGTCGTCGATGAGAACCTGCACATTCTCCATTTCCGCGGGCAATGCAGTCCCTACCTTTCTCCTCCGCCGGGCCAGGCGAGCCTGGGCTTGCTCCGCATGGTGCGCTCGGAATTAGCCGTGGAACTGCGCACAGCCCTTCACCATGCAAAGAAACAGGAGATCGCCGTTCGCAAGGAAGTATCCGCGTGCAGCGCGAGGGCCATCTCTGGGACGTCTGCCTGGAGGTTGTCCCGATCAAGAGCGATCTCGGCGAGCGTTTCTTTCTGATATTGTTCCAGGAAACGCCGGTGCGCGTGTCCGCCGGTCCGGAAACGGACTTGGCTATGATCAGGCGATATTTCAAGGCCGATTTCTGATGGCCCTTGCAGCTTGGCGTCAGGCGGGCAATCGCTCGCCCTCACGTGGCAGCATATCCGGTTCGCTCCGATTACTCCTTGCGCGAGTGAACGATAAGTGGAACACTCTATCCATGAGGAGTACGGGTTTGCGAAAGCAGTGCCCGCTTATGCGGCACGTTCCAGATCGAGCTTTTCGATCCACTCCAACAGACCCGTATTGAATGCAAGCCAAAGTGGCACCCGATTGAGGTCCCGCTGGCTGAGCGTGGCGACCATCCGGTGTTCGGCCCAGCCGTTGACCTTTGCCGGAAATCGCACCCAGCCGGTCCCAGGAATACGCACGAACCGATCTTGCAAGTCTCGCGCGCTGCGGTAGAGTCCAACCACTTTGGCCACCTTTCATTCAAGCAATCACTCTTCAAATGGGCGTCGCCTGCAAAACGATTTAAATGGTCACAGAATCACGCCTCCCTTATGAGTATCCGTCACGGACAGCAATAGCTTTACCCAGTGGCAATGCGGAACACGCGGGGGCCTCGCGCCATCTGCTCCGACGTTTGCACAATAGCCGCGTGGATAATCCCGTTTCTCTTCTCCAACTGCCGGCCACATTCACATTCCCAGGTTGGATTCATAGAGTTCGTCCACTTCGTACTGCATTCGCATATGTAAACCATCATCGGACGAACCGCCCCGTTGGGCGATGTCTTTTCAGGGAAGGCCTTATGCAAACGTCGTGACATTTGACTATTCTCCTTCGGCAATATTCGGAAAGATTGTGCGACGGAACGCTGCATCGCGCTCATCACTGATCGGGCCTGCCTGGTGGAATTGAACGGCCTGACTGGACGTCTCAACCAACGGTGGAAGACCAGGCAGGATCCGCAGGCGACCAACTGTGTCCTTCCAGGCCCGCGATTGCAGCCCGACCGCGGCATCGGCAGCACGCGCGTCGAATACACCGATCTTGTGCATGCATCCCTCCAGGTAACCGGAGATCCCCTCAACGCAGACAGCCCGTCCCCTCTTATAATCCTCGTATCGTTGGCGCCCTACGTCTACTCGGCAGTCGCCTAGTAGACAACACTATCCATCCGGCACAAGATCACAAAAGGATCTCTCGCTAGGCGGGCCGGCCCGTTCTGTCATTCCGTTCATTGACGCCTCGTCGGCGCGCTCGGCCTAGCTACTTTCCGGCGCAAAATTCGTAAACTGACCACCGACGCGCGGTGTCAACAGACGGCAAAATGCCCGGCGGTCAACCCGCCGGGCAGTCAAGTGATTGATTGAGAGCCCCTTCGAAATTTCACTTTTTGCGTTCGGCTAACACCGTCCCTAGGTGGTGGAGATTGTCGGCGATGACACCGAGGCCCACCCATCGCTTCATTCCGTCATCGCCCCGGTAGATGCACCGGCGAAGACCATGCCGGCGCTTCAGGACGCTGATACGCCCCTCGCAACCGGTCCGCCATTTCTGTCCTTGTTTAAACCACCGCTTCTTCTGCTGGCGCTTTCGCTCCGCGCTTTTTGTGTTGCGGCTCGGGATGCACACGCGCTTGACACCTCTTTCGTGCGCGGCAGCTTCGTTATGGGCTGAGAAGAATCCAGCATCGCCGGCCACCAGATGGGGCGTGCAGCCCAACTTGCGTTCATGCGCATCGATGGCGGGGATCACCAGTTCTGAGTCACTGGGCCGCTTTTCATACACGTCGTAGTCGGTGATGATCTGATTCTCGCTCTCCTGGATTTTGACGATCTTGCCAAACTCGGTGGGCTTACTCGCCTTGCCCTTGCGAATGATTTCGGTGGTGGTCTCGAAGATGCTCACCAACTTCTCAGCAACATGGGTGTCGCCTCCGAAGATTCGCTGTTTGGCTTGCCGCATCACCTGCTGCACTCTGGGTACAAAGAGGTCCAGCTCTTTCCGCAGTCCTTCGAGGGCTGCCTGCTGCATCACGTCCGCAGACCGTTTCACTCCTTGGACAATTTCGCCGGAAAATCGCTTGGCCTGTCCCACCACGCGCCCGACTGCAGACAACAGCTTTTCGTATCCCTGCTGCAAACGCTCCCGGTTTGGTCCGCCCTTGGTGCGCACCACGCGCCCAATTTCCAAAATGCGGAACTTCACACTCCGGCTCCGATCGCGGAGTTTGGTGCCCTGCTGCCCAGCGATCTCTCCGATCCTCTTCATCGCGCGGATCAGGACGCGCACGCCATCACCCAGCAGATTGCTGTCGGTTGGATAGTGGATGTTCGTCTCCACCACCGTGGTGTCCAGGCGCATCTTGCGCCCTTTCACCACCTGCTTCTCCTGGGCGATCTTCACTACTCGCTCATGAATTTTCTCGACCCCCTCCGGCCCCAGCGCCAATCCCCAGCGGCCCATGGTTTTGGCATCGGGCGCTTTGGCGGCTCCCACGCGCGTGAAATCGCGATACACCAAGTTGGCCCGGACTTCGCGCTCCAATACCGCGTAGCTCCAATTGCGGATATGCTTCAGCAGGAGTAGCCGCATCACCACTTCCGCCGGCGTCCCTCGGCGCCCGCGCGTGCGGCTCTTCGGACTCCGTCGCGCCAGCGCCTCATACACGGTGGCCACCAGTTGCTCGTCCTCCAGCACTTGGTCGGCATGCTTCATCCAGTCCTCCCGAAGGTCGCTCACCTCTTCGGCGATGAGACCTTCTCCGAAGTGGAGTTGCTGTCGGCGCGCCTCAATCATGAGCGTTGCTCCGACCCGCGGCCGGGCGTGCGTGACTGCTTCTCCTCCTGCCATTGCTTTCGTAGTTGGTCGCGGTTTAACTGGGCCAGCGAGCAGCCGATCTCCCAAAAGGCAGCCCACGCCTGTTGCGCCTGGCGTGCGGTTTCGGCGTGCTCCGGGGGCACATACAAAGAGTGGCTCTTTCCATCTTCTCGATAGGTAATGTACAGATGCGGCCCATGAAGGCGCTGGGGATCACGGTTGCAGATGCAGCTGGGATTGCCGCAGCGGCGGGAGGTCTCGGAAAGGCCTCCTTGGACCATGACCTCAGTGGCGTGCAGGAGTCGTTTGATGAGCCGTTGTTTCTTAAGCATCGTTTAATATTAAGATACACTTGTCTCAAATGGCCGTCAAGAGAAAAATGACATTAACCGTCAAAAATGTTTCGGCGGGACTTTTGGTGCGTTCTTGCAGCGCCCGGCCGAGGCAGCCGCTGGATCGAAACGCTTTAACAGCTCATTTTTGCGCCGGAAAGTAGCTAGACGCCCAATCCACGATAGGTGTTACGATCAATGTATATCACATCGGGAATTAGCCGCACCGTTTTGTGGCCCATTGTCTTATTGCTTGTCCCACCGCTGGGGCAAACATTAAGATCCGCGACCTTCGCCCCGCGCGAATACCGCCTTCGCTTCTACCACACCCATACCAACGAGCGACTCGATATTGTCTACCGGCGCGGCGAGAGTTACTTGCCGGAATCCTTGGCCAAACTCGACCACTACCTCCGCGACAGCCGCACGGGAGATGTGCACCATTTCGATCCCCACCTGTTCGACCTGCTCTACGACCTGACATCGTCCGTTAACGATGACGGCGGCGAGATCGATGTCGTCTGTGGATACCGCACGCCAGCGAGCAACGAATTCCTGCGTACGCGCGCCACGAACACGGGCGTTGCCCTCCATAGCCTCCACATGCAGGCAGAAGCCATTGACATCCGCTGCCGGGAATTGCCGCCGCGAGAGTGAGGGATGCCGCTCTGCACCTGCGGCGCGGGGGCGTTGGCTACTATCGGGATTCCAATTTCGTTTATGTGGACGTGGGACCCATACGCCACTGGTAACTTACCTTCAGTTTTTCAGTCAGGATAGGGGTACCCCTTGGCGAGAGCCTGCTGCAGGGCTGTGTCGTGTCCGTAGATATCGTCAAAGAAGTGGACCAGCCCGTCTTCCAGCACAACAACCGTGAGGTAAACGATCAGGACCGGAATCGGGTGGGCGAGATTTACCTGCTGGGTCGCACTACCGTTCATGGCCTCGTGAATGCGCTCCGGGTTCCACCCGGGATTGTCGCGCAGCACCCATGCGGCGAGTTCGGCGGGCTTTTCTAGCCGGATACAGCCGTGACTGAAATCGCGCCGCGACTTCTCGAACAACTCGGGAGCAGGAGTATCGTGCATGTATACGCTATAGCTGTTAGGAAAGCGGAACAGCACGAGGCCGAGCGAGTTTTTGGGGCCCGGAATTTGCCGGATGAAGAGCTTGCCGGCTCGGAGTTGGTTCACTGAGTCGCGGGCCACAATCCCCGAACCAACCACTTTTTGACGGCTGTCCACTATTTCGAAGCCCTTCTTCGTCAAGTAGTTGGGGTCCTTCAGGATGTGTGGAATCAGTTCCGATCGAACGATGGAGAGCGGAACCGCCCAGTACGGCCTAAAAACCACCTGCGCCATCGCGTCGGCAAACACAGGTGTATCGTGGGCGAAGGAATTGCCCACTACGACGTTCATCGTCACCGCGACGTTGAAATCCTTGTCGTAGGCGCGAAGACGGAATTCGGGGATATTCACAATGATTGACTCCCTTTGGTAGGCCTCCGGCATCCACCGCCATCTTTCCAGGGCCAACTGCATTTGTTGCACTCGGCGGCTCAATGGAACGTTTAAGTCTGCCAGGGTTTGCGCGCCAATTCGCCCGTTCGGGTCCCGGCCATGTCGGCGCTGAAAGTTCTTGACAGCGTCTACAAGAGCAGCGTCGTAAATGGTCCCATCGGCGGAAACATCGGCGTCAGCCGGCAGGTCGCCAACCAGCCGCAACAGTCGCGTGAGCCGTGGGACCCCGGGGTAGGCGGCGCCGGGGACAATCGCCTTCGTTAGCGGTGGGAGTAGCTCTCCGTCATCGTTCTTCGCCAGTTCCGCGTAGGTTTGAAGAGCTTGCATGATACGGCGGTAGCCGGGGTATGGCGGCTCCACTTGTGCCAGGACGCCGGCGACGTCGGCCGCGCCGACAACACGATCTTTGAGAAAGTCCGCCAGGTCGTATTTCTTGGACTCCTGGTTGAAAGCGAAGTCCAAATGCTCCGGATTCACCTTACCGATGTGGAGGTCGGAGATATACCTCATAACACAAACCGTAAGCGCGAGATCGAATTTCACGGCGTTCGCCTCCGACGGCTGCCGCGTCGCAGGCTTTAGTCCTGCCAGGCGATCGCTCCATCTGGGTCCGTCATAGTCGTCTGCGGAGAGCCCCTTTTGGCTGGCCTGGAGGATCAGTGCGATCACCTGTCGCGCTTGTGTGGTCGGCTCCAAATCCTTGACCCACCACAAAGAGCCCCCGTTCGAGTCGTAGAATTTCTTTACGTGCTCGCTGTAATCGCTGAAATCGGGCCAGCGCAAATCTGAGTTGCCACTGCTTATGGTCGCGTGAAGCAAGGCTTCACCTTCGGCGCTGAGGGGAGCGCCGGAAGAGCCCTTTGGATTGGATGCAACTCCGCCGCGTGGATCGGTCGAGTTTATCGTTTGCGAACAACCTGCCAGTATTCCGACGACAACCGTCGCCAGCAGCGCGGGCCAACGAGTGCGTGTGTTCATCTTGAATGTGTTTTCCTTAATCACCACAAAGCAAAATTCGGGCGGATCCGGCTCATGCGGCTTTTCCGAGGAGCGCCGCGACACCTGCTGTTACCACGTGACTCACATGGCAGCCACTGTCACGCCCGCACCGCCGGTGTGCGCAGACTCCAAGCGCATGTAAGTCCGCATCAGCGTAATCGTATTTCGCACGGCGGAACTCTCGTGTCCGTTATAGAGGCACTTCGGGGGCCAGCGATGTGCCCTTGGGGCCAGTTCCCGGACGTGATCACGGAGTACGAAGACCATGAGAGACGGCCCGAATCATACCGTTGGCCTGATCGCGGGTCGTCGCGTGCCAGATGTCGTTGTTCTCGGCTCGCGGCCGTCTTTACTACGGCCCCTAAGGGGTCAACCGGCGAATTCGCCCAATTGGCTGTGGCGCTGGGCGTGCAATGGCAAGAGGCGGCGGACTCGCACAACTTCCCGGAGCCGCCAACCGTAAGGTCGGCCCATTCTGCGCCCGAGAGCGCGCATTGAAACGCCGCAGAGGCGCAAGACAGGAGAAGCAAATTCTGCACTCTGGAGTGCACAATCGAGAGGATTCCCTATGCATAACGATCAAACCGCCCGGCAAGACGATACGAAGGTCTATCTGATCGGCGGAGGGATCGCATCGTTGGCCGCAGCTGCCTTCCTCATCCGAGATGGTGAAATTCCGGGCCGGAATATTGTCATTCTGGAGCAACTGGACCGGTTGGGTGGCAGCCTCGATGGCGCCGGATCGGCCGAGGATGGTTATGTCCTCTGCGGCGGAAGGATGATCGAGGGCAAATACGTCTGTACGTATGATCTCTTCTCGTCGATCCCGACACTGGACGGCAGGAAGACCGTCACCCGGGAGATCTTCGACTGGAATAACATCATGCAGACCACGTCGAAGTGCCGCTTGATACGCGGGGGACGTGGAATCGACGCTCCCGAATACCGGCTGAGTGAAGAGCACATCCAAGGCCTGGAGCGCGTCGCAGTGGAACCGGAAGCGATGCTTGGCAACAGCAGCATTGCAGGTCAGTTCCGCCCCTCTTTCTTTGAGACGAATTTCTGGTTGATGTGGTGCACCACCTTTGCATTCCAGCCCTGGCACAGCGCGGTGGAATTCAAGCGATATCTGTTGCGATTTACGCACATGGTCGCCGGTTTCAACCAACTGCACGGGATCATGCGCACGGTCACGCACTGCGCGCTCACTGGTGTCGTGCGCCTTTTCCAACTCGCGTCCGCATCCGGAACACACCAGCTTCTGATGGCCCCGCTTGCGGCGCACCCACAGCTTCAGCGTCTTCGCCTCTTCGTCAATCTCATGCCGATACACCCGGTAGCCCGGCCATCCCAGCAGTTTGGTTAGATCGTTGTCTCGCAAACCGCGAGTTTACCGAAAATGGCCAGGCTCACGAAATCACCACCGGCTCGGAGTCTGTCAGATTCTTGCGCAGAACCGGATTTTTTAAGCCTCCTCCGCGACTTTATCGGCAACGTACCCCGCGAAGGCGGACTGATCACGTTCGCAGATTCGGCGTGGTTGGGCTCGATCGTGTTGCCTCATCAACCGCACTTCATTGGACAGCCCGAGGACATAGAAGTCTTCTGGGGCTACGGTCTGCATGTCGTACAGGCCGGGCGACTTCGTGAAGAAACCAATGTCAGCTTGCACCGGCCGGGAAACCCTGACGGAGATTCTGGGCCACCTCCACCTCGACAGAGAAGCGGCGCAAATCCTTAAGACCTCCATCTGCATTCCCTGCATGATGCAATTCATCACCAGCCAGTTCGGCTCGTCCGGGGAATCTGTGGGTAGCTGGCTGGCTCAGGGGTGGGGTTGAGTGAGGAAACGGTAGAACTTCCGGCACGTGGAGTCGAAGGTGCGCTGCTCGTCTTCCCAGCCGTTATGGATCAGCGGCCCGCCGTCCTTGTGGACTACAGCGCGGACGAGTTCTTCAGCCGCCACCTTTCTCAGAGAAGGGTTTTCATTCACGTCTCGGATGATCTCTCCGCCGAGCAGCCACAGATTGTCGACATGGTTTTGGATGGTCCTTTTCGACAGGCCGGACCCGGCGAGGTGAAGGAGGAAAGGCATGAAGTATTCCACAAGTTTTCGGCCGGGAGGAAGATCCTTTTCCTCGCCCATCCAACGCTCCGGCCACTCCGAAAGATCGCGGCAATCGCGGCAGTAGGGCAATAGCACGGCGGGTGTCAATGGGAGAGAATCAGGATTCGTCTTCATCTTCCTATCGATCCAGTCAATTCATGCGCCTTCCCAGAATTCTAAACCAGTGCCATCCCATTCCGGGATTTGTTTACGGGCGAGCCAGCTTTGCCGAAGACGCGCAAACCGTCCTCATCCCGGTCCGGCCGCGGAAACGATCCACGGCTATTTGCTCGGGCTGTCATCAACCCGCGGCCGGCTACGACCAGTCTCCCACGCCGCGACGGTTTGAATTCATCGGCTTCTGGGGCTACCTGGTTTTTCTGGTCTATTGCATGCGACGGGTCAACTGCAAGCAATGCGGGGTGCTGGTCGAAGAAGTGCCGTGGGGTATGGGGAAACACACCTCGACCAAGGTTCACATGCATTTCCTGGGTCATTGGGCGCGCAAACTTTCCTGGAAGGAAACGGCCGAAGAATTCCGCACTTCCTGGGATAAGGTCCACGACGCGGTGGCGTATCTGGTCACCTGGGGGCTGGAGCATCGCGTCCTGGGAGCGATTCGCGCCATTGGCGTGGATGAGATTCAGCGCGGTAAGGGGCACAAATATCTGACCTTGGTGTATCAGATCGACCTGGGCTGTACCCGACTGCTGTGGATTGGCAAGGAACGGACCGTGAAAACCTTCCAGGAATTCTTTGCCATGATCGGCCCGGAGGTGTCGGCGAAGATCGAGTTCGTCTGCTCGGACATGTGGAAACCGTATTTGGGGGTGATCCGCGAGAAGTGTTCCCAGGCCCTCAATATTCTCGACCGGTTCCACATCGTGGCCAAGGTGAACCAGGCGCTCGACGACATCCGCTCCGCCGAGGCCCGGCGCATGAAGGGGGACGGGTACGAACCGGTCCTGACCAAGTCCCGGTGGTGCCTTCTGAAGCGGCCGGCGAACCTCACGGCCAACCAGAAAGTGAAACTGAAAGATCTGGTGCGCTACAACCTCCAGAGCGTACGCGCCTATCTGCTCAAGGAAGACTTCCAGCAACTCTGGAATTACGAGTCCACCGCCAGGGCAGCCAAGTTCCTCGACCAATGGTGTCGCCAAGTGATGCGCTCCCGGATCGAGCCGATGAAGAAAGTTGCCAGGACTTTACGCGCCCACCGCGAACTGATCCTCAACTATTTTCGCGCCCGGAAAGAGTTTTCCAGCGGCGTAATCGAGGGTCTGAACAACAAAGCCAAAGTCACTATGAGAAAATCCTACGGATTCCGAACCTTCCGAGTCACCGAACTGGCTCTCTATCATTCACTTGGCAAACTGCCCGAGCCACAACTCACCCACAGATGTTTCTGACGAATCATTTTCCCTACAACGCCAAGCTGTGTATCAACGGGCATGAGTATGCCAAACGGCAACTGGTCCAGAAGGGTATCAGGTTTGAAGCTCTCGACAATGGGGTCTTGAGTTGTGACAATCCCAAGCGGCTGCAAGCCATTTGCGATGGACTGAGCGCGGAGAAAATCGACGCCTTATTGCGGAAGTGGCTACGATTGCTGCCGCATCCATATGAGGTCAGAGATCGCAAGGCCGGCTATCGGTACCAAATTTCCATTCTTCAGGCGGAATTCTCGCTTACCCAGGTGCTGGACCGCCCTGTAACCGGCCGGGTGTTCTTTGAAGAGGTGATCCGCGAAAATCTGGATATCGGCAGACCCAGTCAGGTGCAGTTGATCTTCGACCGCCGCGTGAACAAGACCACGCCCGGCCGTTTTCGCACCCGAGTCATTACGGAAGGAGTGATCCCTTCCCTCCATGTTGATTACAAAAGCACTCGAATCAAGCAGTATCACAAGGAAGGGCGCGCACTTCGCACGGAAACCACCATCAACAACACGCGCGACTTCGGTATTGGCAAGCTACTCAAGAACCTGCCGGCACTGCGGCAGATCGGCTTTCAAGCCAACCGGCGTCTACTCGACGTCCAGAAGATATCCCACGATTGCTCGATTGGTGAGGACGCCTTCGATCGCGTCGTGCGTCCTGCCGAGGTCAATGGTCGAAGAGCTTCGGCCTTGCGGTTCGGCGACAAACGCGTCCAGGCTTTGTTCACTGTGCTGGCCGTCTTCAGTTTTCAACTTCGGGGATTTACCAACTCAGAAATGCGCGTTTTGCTGGCGCAACTGCTGGGCTTCGATCCAGCTAATTATCCCGTCGGAAAACTGACGTACGACCTTCGCCGCCTCCGGCTCCACGGCATCATCGAGCGGATTCCGCACAGCCATCGTTACCAACTCACATCGGATGGACTCCGCATTGCACTATTCTTTTCCAGGACCTACGCCCGGTTGCTCCGGCCCAAACTCGCCGAGATCATGCCCGCCGCTCCGCCGCCGATTCCATCCCCACTCCGCGCCGCGTTCGACCGGCTGGAATCGGAAATCGGCGCCTGCTGCGAGAAGGAGCGGCTTGTTGCCTAAACTTGACGCATTCGAATTACAATTTCTTAGACAAGGACTCTAGCATCCGTCGCGTGCTCGTAGCGCGACCAATCAGTCTCAATATCAACAAACCCGCACGCCTCAGCCAATGAACGCACATAGCACTCCTTATCAACGTTTACGGTGTCTGTAAGCGTGCCGTCGATGTCAAACATGACTAAGCGCATCGCGTGCGGGCTAACGTAGCTGAGCCACCGCCGACCGGCGACGTGAACCGCGACAGTGGAATGGAAAGCGCCAACGGCGGTTGGCTCCGGCGACATGGTTATCAGCCTTGGACATGCTTCTCGATAAGCAGACCAACGGCCGATTTACTCGCGCCACCGCAGGAACCCACCGACTCCGCCGATGGATTCGAGTAAAGCCCCGTCTTCAATAAACGTCACGGTTGCGCCGGTTTGCTTGGCTTTCGTCACCAGTAGATCGGGAACGGACGAATGCCACGGATCTTCGCTCTGTGTTCTTCCCTCTGAATCGGGAATCTCCGGCGCGAGGATGTCTTGCACTTCCTCCCGCTGGGGAGGGCCATTCTCAAGCCCGCCGCTGATAAGCAGTTCTTCGACTTGTCCCTTGGCCAGCGCTTCAAGCGTCTCCTGCGGCCCGGCTACGGCTAATCCGCGACCGCGGTATAGCTGCATCAGTCGCTCCACCTTTTCCGCGCCAGTCCTAGCTTCCTGCCCCTTTAGCTTTGCGAGTGTGGCGGTCAGGACGTCCTGTTCGGAAGCGTGAATATCGAGTTTGATTACTTGCACCATGGAAACCAAATCCCGAGGCAGTTGCTCTTCCAGGAGCGGAATCACAACCGAATCTCCGGCGAGGATGATGTGGGTTATTTTGTCTGATTCGTCAGAAACATCTGTGGGTGAGTTGTGGCTCGGGCAGTTTGCCAAGTGAATGATAGAGAGCCAGTTCGGTGACTCGGAAGGTTCGGAATCCGTAGGATTTTCTCATAGTGACTTTGGCTTTGTTGTTCAGACCCTCGATTACGCCGCTGGAAAACTCTTTCCGGGCGCGAAAATAGTTGAGGATCAGTTCGCGGTGGGCGCGTAAAGTCCTGGCAACTTTCTTCATCGGCTCGATCCGGGAGCGCATCACTTGGCGACACCATTGGTCGAGGAACTTGGCTGCCCAGGCGGTGGACTCGTAATTCCAGAGTTGCTGGAAGTCTTCCTTGAGCAGATAGGCGCGTACGCTCTGGAGGTTGTAGCGCACCAGATCTTTCAGTTTCACTTTCTGGTTGGCCGTGAGGTTCGCCGGCCGCTTCAGAAGGCACCACCGGGACTTGGTCAGGACCGGTTCGTACCCGTCCCCCTTCATGCGCCGGGCCTCGGCGGAGCGGATGTCGTCGAGCGCCTGGTTCACCTTGGCCACGATGTGGAACCGGTCGAGAATATTGAGGGCCTGGGAACACTTCTCGCGGATCACCCCCAAATACGGTTTCCACATGTCCGAGCAGACGAACTCGATCTTCGCCGACACCTCCGGGCCGATCATGGCAAAGAATTCCTGGAAGGTTTTCACGGTCCGTTCCTTGCCAATCCACAGCAGTCGGGTACAGCCCAGGTCGATCTGATACACCAAGGTCAGATATTTGTGCCCCTTACCGCGCTGAATCTCATCCACGCCAATGGCGCGAATCGCTCCCAGGACGCGATGCTCCAGCCCCCAGGTGACCAGATACGCCACCGCGTCGTGGACCTTATCCCAGGAAGTGCGGAATTCTTCGGCCGTTTCCTTCCAGGAAAGTTTGCGCGCCCAATGACCCAGGAAATGCATGTGAACCTTGGTCGAGGTGTGTTTCCCCATACCCCACGGCACTTCTTCGACCAGCACCCCGCATTGCTTGCAGTTGACCCGTCGCATGCAATAGACCAGAAAAACCAGGTAGCCCCAGAAGCCGATGAATTCAAACCGTCGCGGCGTGGGAGACTGGTCGTAGCCGGCCGCGGGTTGATGACAGCCCGAGCAAATAGCCGTGGATCGTTTCCGCGGCCGGACCGGGATGAGGACGGTTTGCGCGTCTTCGGCAAAGCTGGCTCGCCCGTAAACAAATCCCGGAATGGGATGGCACTGGTTTAGAATTCTGGGAAGGCGCATGAATTGACTGGATCGATAGGAAGATGAAGACGAATCCTGATTCTCTCCCATTGACACCCGCCGTGCTATTGCCCTACTGCCGCGATTGCCGCGATCTTTCGGAGTGGCCGGAGCGTTGGATGGGCGAGGAAAAGGATCTTCCTCCCGGCCGAAAACTTGTGGAATACTTCATGCCTTTCCTCCTTCACCTCGCCGGGTCCGGCCTGTCGAAAAGGACCATCCAAAACCATGTCGACAATCTGTGGCTGCTCGGCGGAGAGATCATCCGAGACGTGAATGAAAACCCTTCTCTGAGAAAGGTGGCGGCTGAAGAACTCGTCCGCGCTGTAGTCCACAAGGACGGCGGGCCGCTGATCCATAACGGCTGGGAAGACGAGCAGCGCACCTTCGACTCCACGTGCCGGAAGTTCTACCGTTTCCTCACTCAACCCCACCCCTGAGCCAGCCAGCTACCCACAGATTCCCCGGACGAGCCTTTTGTCTTTGTGGACAATCTGAGCCAGGCGTTCGATAACGTCTTTGGCGTGCTCCAGGTGCGCGTTCCCCACACGCCGCTGGTAGCGGGCCTGCGACCATCCACCCACCTTGACTCGATGAACTTTCTTGCCATTCACCGCCTCCGCGGCGATGACGTGGTCAAGCCCGAAGACGAAGATACGAGCCGTGTTCATGTCCGTAAGCACCGCGGCGTACCGCGGATATTGTCCATCGAGATGCGCCAGGTGATACAGATGAGGCTGGTTGGTGGCATAGACGCGGTTATCGCTGACAGGGGTGGTTAACTGGATTGCCTCAAAGAATTCTTGCGCGCCCCAACACGCGAATAGGGCGACCCCGTTTGCCGCTGGGTCGATTTTGTCAGCGACATAAGAAACGATTCGCTCCACGTCTCGATCGAAACTCTGACGCTCGGTGGAACCCGGCGCCCAGGTCCTGGCCAGAGCTTTGAATTCGCGATGAAGAAATGGCCCCGCGTCGGGTGTGCGTCCATGCTGATCCGGCTGAGTGTTCAGGTAGACGCTCAACACCGGCAACGTGGTGGGCTCGAAAGCCACGAGCCGTGCGAGAGGCTCTTCCATAATGGTGGCAAGTGGCTCTGTGATCGTGGAGGACATGGCACAGCATGAGCACTCCGCGGGCCATACAGACGAGGATTAGGTTCCGGACGATACCAAGGCTCAGCCGCAACGCCGCCATCAACGTGCTTCCGGCTTCCTTCGCTCAGGATGGGACGGACTGACTCGCTTCATGCGCGGGCGCAGGCTAAGGGACTGGTCTCCTGCGAGGGTATCGCTCAAGAAATTGTACGAATGGCGCAGGGAAATGAGAATCGCCGGAAGCGGTGGGAGCAAACCGCACGACGGACAGTCCGATTCCGAACCATCCGAGGATTAACCGCGCTTCATCGCAAGGACCAGATTCATCTGAAACATGACGTGCCGAGGGGGTAGAATCCCGCGGCCTTATGCGCCGCGTGGAACCCTGCCTCAGCATGCTCACGGGCGACTCGGGACGATGCCTCCAAAACCTTGCCATCGTCCGCGCGCCCAATTTACGCTAGAACCTTTGCAGCCTTCTTGACGGCCTCCTGGTCCACCTGAATAAGCGCGCCAAAGCGGCCGTTGCCGGCGCAGAGGGCCTGGACAGCGTAGACGTTGATCTCCTTTGCCGCCACTTTGGCCAAAACTTCAGCGACTGCACCCGGGTGGTCTTCACCAGTGATGTGGAATGCTATCTGCTTCTTTCCGAGCTCGATCTTGAGTTGCTTTGCGGCCTTCTTGAAGAGCGCAGCGTCTTCCGCAACCATATCGATCCTGGACTTGCTCTTGCCAACCGGATAACCCCAAATTCCGACGAAATTTACACCGGCTTCTTTGAAGGAGCTCAGCAACTGCGCCCCTTTGCCCGGCTTGTTGGGAACGACCACCGAGTACAACTCGATCTTTGCCATGTCAGGTCCTTTCGTCAACGCTTCTCTCTTCTGTGTATATGGCGGATTTCACCATTGCGCGGAAGATGTCAAGATGCCCGAACGCCGATCAACTGCGAGGCGCGGCTGCCCGGCCTCGGTGCTTTCTGTGCACGCCGAGCGCCAGAACGAGGCCGGCGCCATCGATGGGCCTCTTTGATTTGGAAGTCCGACCGGAAGATCGGACTGGAGACACTCGTCACGCTTTGCCATCAATCGAGGGAAAAGCCTGCCCTATTGTAGGTATCGGGGCGTCGATGGGAGGCTTCGAGGCGTTCGTCAGCTTTGCCTTCGGACACTGAACGGCGGTCACGGCTCCGTGTGCGGAGCGCCCTTGCGGCGCCATCTGGCCGCGTCCGGTCAGTCGACTGGGGAGTAGTCGACTGCAGCGGACGCGCTCACAAACAACGATCCCCTCTGCCACGGTCTTATGGCTTAGGCGTTTTGTCCTTCGCAGAGTCGATGACCGTTTGCCCGCCACCTGATTTGATGACGACCTTCACCGCGCCCTCCATTGGATCTTTGAGGGGCACCTCGATTCGGAGCAGTCCGTGCTCATAGGTTGCTTCGGCTTTGCCAGGTTTAACCGGCCAGCCTAAAGCCAGCGCCGCGGCATATTCGATTTCTCTTGCCGGCGCTGTCAGGTAGACGCTGTCTTCCAGCATCTTCACATCGATGGTCTCGGTTGGAGCGCCCGGGATGGCAAACTCCACTACGAGCTTGTGATTCTCGACATACGCCACGGTATTGGGCGCAACTCGAATCCGATCGATCGGCGCATTAGCAGCTTCATGCTCTTGTTCATCGCCTTTTTGTTTCACTAATTCAGCTGTCATCATGGTTTTTCTCGATTCCCTTTCAATAGCTTCTATCTTCGATTCCGGTCCGTCGCCAACCGTCATTAGAGGCCGCGCTCGCAATTCCTTCACTTAAGTTCGTGGACCGACATTCGGCCCGCTAGACAGAGGGAAGTAGCCGAAACTCGCGCCATGACAAGAGCAACTGAAGGTCCAAGCGATCCAGTGTCAGTAGTGACGCGTTTGCGCACAGCGAGTTTCTTGCGCCGGTAGTTTGGCACAGATGGTACCCTCCGCTGCAAGCAGATGGGCGGCGCAGAACACCGCCCGCATCGGGAAGAACGAGAAATAGGAGCGTTCATGGATTCCGATTCAGTCGGCCGTGCATTCACTTCTGGAGAACTTCGCTGCGGGCCCGCAATTCTTGTGCGGCATGGAACCAGTCTTCCTCCGGTGATCCGTCCGGACCGCCTCTACCTTGCCACAGCGTATAGGCCAGTGTCGCGATATCCTCGTGCCCAAAGATCGCGATGCCGTGTTCATTCACGACACTCCGATGGACCTGCCCGGTCTGCTCAAAAGCCTCTTGGGAGTGTTCCAGAGCTTGCCTGGAGAGCTCGTGCCCGGTTTGGTGATCTTGCTTCTCGTGGGCTTCCGCGGCACTAAGATGAGCGTGGGCGGCATTGTCGTGCAACTCAGCAGCACGTTGATGATTCTCGTAATGCGATCCGTGGCTATAGCGTGTAGACATTAAACAGTTCCTATCTTTCCGGACTTGGTGTGGGCTTCCTTCGCGAGCTTGTAAGCGTGATCCGAGTACTCCAGGGCCCGTTCCGAATGCCAGACTGCCACTTCGGGATCCCCTTTTTCGTTGTGTTCCGCGGCCGTACGATGGGCGTTTGCCGCAAGTTCGTGCTGCTCGGCGGCTCTTCTGTGCGACTCGTGCATCTGTTTCCTCCTGTGGGGTGGTGGTTGAGCTCTTCCTCTCACTGTGCACGAGGTGCACCAATCTCTCATGGAGTTGAAAGAGCCGCTTGCGCTCTGACTGCGGGCCTCCCGATTGCGTATTCTGCATGCGCAACGGCAAATTCTGCATCTTCTCGGCATTGCGGTCCGGCAACAAGGGCACAAACCCCGGTACCCTATTGTGGATATCGGGGCGTCGGCAGGAGGCTTCGAGGCGTTCGTCAAGGCTTCGCCTTCGCGCAAGGGCCTGGCGTTAGTCCTCGTGCAGCATCGCGATCCCGGACATCAGAGCTTGCTTCCCAAGCTGCTCTCCAAGTCCACCACGATCCCCGTCTGCGGAAGTGGAAGGAGGGCATGGCGGTGGACTCCATTCATGTCAACCGGCGGCTGTGCAGGACGCCATCCGACTGGATCGTTCACACCCTGCGGATAAGCCAAACGATTAACACAACCACAATGATGGTTCCGACTAATCCCAAGCCGAGCATTTCACTTCTCCTTCGAAAAAAACGTCAACTGACCTTCACCCGTCCATGGCAGCTTGGATGCCACTCGCCTGAACTCCATAGAGGTCGCGGTCGACATGCGCGGCGCTTGGTGCGCCAAACATCCTTCACCAAAGAAGTGGCCTGCGCTGAAGATGGCGCACCGGCGATTTCACGGAGTGGAATAGCTCGATCCGCTCGGCCATCGCGGCCAGAGTTTCAAGATCATCGAGCCCTGGCGGCAAGCCGCGCGTTGTATACCATCGCAAGGGCCACACCACCGAGCAATTCTTTTCCTCCGACTTGGTGAGCCGAAGTCGGTGTCGCCCAGTTAAGTCTAGGCGCAAACACGGGCGGTCAAACTGGCCAGCCGGTCAAGGACGGCACGGCGCGCGGTGGAACGGGTGGACGACAAGGCCAAGCCACAGCCCGGCGGCGCGACACGGGGCGCCCAGACGCGCAACGGCGGCGGGTATGGTCGCAGCAGGATTCCCGCCGAAGACCAACTAATGGAGCTCACACGTCTGAAATTCAGCACTTTCGCCGCTTCTTGCCTAGCGAACGGCAAAACCTGCACCTAACACTGGCGGACCGTCGGGTTTCTACCTCGGGTTAGCATGTTTTCGGCTTTGGTCCGCAACCTGCACTGTAGTGGACCGAGAAGAGGTGCAACAAATGACGACTGTCTTGATTGTTCTCCTAGTGTTGTTTCTCTTGGGTGGCGGAGGGTGGGGATATTCTCGTTGGCGCGGATAAGTGCTCGCTGGCAATTTGACGAAGCCCTCGGCCCGCCAAGCCAATTCTGCTTGCAGCAGAAGAGCGACCTCTGAACATGGCTTTGACATGCCGGAAGTTCGGAACTGGAAATGGAGCAATCCCAAATGAACGAAAAACAGATCGAGACCTCGAGTATCACCGTCCGGATTGACGTGGAAGGCCGGGTCCTTCCTTACAGTTTGGATTTTGACACTTGGCGCTGGCATTCTTCCGAAGAGCAGAAGGAAGCTGACTTCCCCTTGATCACCGTCGTAAATAGTAAACGCCACGAACTGTATTCCGACGAGACATTCGCCGAGGTAGAAAAGTGATCGGTTGTTCCTGCCAAGTTGAATAAGAACCCGCAGAACTCGGGGCGTTGTGAGAGGATGCCGATCCGCTCGTGATACGTGGCTGTGTCCGCAGCCGGCCAACGCCAGAATCGAAGCAGTCATCGCTAGAGTCCTTGTCTAAGAAATTGTAATTCGAATGCGTCAAGTTTAGGCAACAAGCCGCTCCTTCTCGCAGCAGGCGCCGATTTCCGATTCCAGCCGGTCGAACGCGGCGCGGAGTGGGGATGGAATCGGCGGCGGAGCGGCGGGCATGATCTCGGCGAGTTTGGGCCGGAGCAACGTGAGCCTTCGGCAAGCTTGCGTGACTCCACCCTGGGTAATTGGTAACGTCAGTCTTGCACTGAGGAAGGACTGACGATGGCTCAACCAAGCCCTGTCATACGGAGTGACCTGCAAGAACTGAGGGTACGTTTTGAACACTGGCGTCGGACACGTCCGGGGAAATCTCCGATTCCGGAGCCGCTGTGGACTGCAGCCGTGCAACTGGCTCGGTCGCACGGAGTTTGCCAGACGGCGCAGGTGCTGCGATTGGAGTACAAAAAGCTCAAGCAGTTGACGGACGGGAAAGCGGTCCCTGCGTCCCTCCGGCGTCGACGTGCTCCGGCGGCGGCAACGTTTATGGAATTGGTAGCCCCGCCGACCGCTACGGCGGAATGTCTCATCGAGGTGGAAGGGCCACGCGGCAAGCTGCGCATCCAGTGGAAAGGGTCCACGGCGCCTGACCTGGCCGCCCTCAGCCGGGTCTTGTGGGAATCGGCGTGATCCAGATCACGCCGCAGATGCGCATCCTGGTAGCGATCGAGGCGGTGGACGGAAGGAAAGGCATCGACTCGCTGGCCCGGCTGTGCCAGGAGAAACTCCAGGCCGATCCTTTCTCCGGCTGCCTGTTCGTGTTTCGCAGCCGGCGCGGCACGTCGATCCGCATCTTGGTCTACGACGGTCAAGGATTTTGGCTGGCCCAGAAGCGGCTTTCGCAGGGGAAGTTCGTGTGGTGGCCGAGTGGAAACGAGCCCGCCCGGCGGCTCGAAGCCCACCAGGCACAGTTGCTGTTGGCGGCGGGCAACCCGGAGACTGCGGCCGCCCCGGTGTGGCGCAGAGTGAGTTGAAAACCCCGCAACAAAACCCTTACGTTCTGGTTTTATCTCTGGCATGCTGCAGTTATGGCGGCCACGTGGCGCTACCGCGGACAAGAGATCGGCAGCGAGCAGCTTGCCTTCCTGCGGGAGTTCATTCGAGCGCACCCCACCAGCAGCCGCTGGAAGCTGTCCCGGCAATTATGCGAAGCCCTGGGGTGGAAGCAGGCCAACGGGGCCCTGCGCGACATGGTTTGCCGCGGTCTGCTGCTGATGCTGGAGCGGGCCGGAGAGATCCAGTTGCCGCCGGTACGCCGCCAGATCCGAGGTCAGTGCCGAACGGGGCGCCCCCGGCCACAGGCACTGCTGATCGACACCAGCCCGCTAGAGATGCCGCTGCAAGAACTCGGCCCGATTGAGATGCAACCCGTGCGGCGCACCGCCGATGAGCCGCTGTTCAACAGTCTGATGGAGCAGCATCATTACTTAAAGTACGAACAACCAGTTGGGGAGCACTTGAAATATCTGGTCTGGGCGCAAGGGCGTCCGATCGCCTGTCTGGCGTGGAGTTCGGCGCCGCGTCATCTGGGCAGCCGCGACCGCTACATCGGCTGGAACGCGGAAGCACGGCGGCGGAACATCCGTTTCATCGCCTATAACACGCGCTTTCTGATCCTGCCCTGGGTCCGCGTGCCGCATCTGGCGTCGCACATTCTCGGAAAGGTGACCCGCGCGCTGTCCGACGACTGGGAACGAGTGTACGGCCATCCCGTTTACTTCGCGGAAACCTTCATCGATCCCGAACGTTTTCGCGGCACCTGCTACCGCGCAGCCAACTGGCAACTGCTCGGGCTCACTACGGGGCGCGGCAAGAACGACCACACCAACAAGCCGAACCGCCCGATCAAGGAGGTCCTCGGCTTGCCCTTGACGCGGCGGTTCCGGCAGTACCTCAGCGAGTCATGAAAACGACCTCCGGCCGCGTGTCGATCGATGTGAATCTGGAGGAAGTAGACCAGATTATCGAAAACGGCATGCGCGCACCGCTGAGCCCATCGGATGGACAGAAGCTGAAAACCCTGGTCCATGCGTTGGCCGAACGGGTGCGGCCGCGGTGGCGCACGACCGAGAAGACCCGCGCCGTGCTGCCGCCGCCGACGGGTGCGGAAACTGCTTCCGGGCAGACATCGCCGGAGAGCGACCGGGAGCCGCCGGGACATGGGCGCAACGGCGCCGCCCGGTTTACCGGCGCCGACCGCGTTACGATTCGGCACAAAACTCTCCAGCCGGGCGATCCCTGTCCGAGTTGCGGCGAGGGCAAAGTCTACCGGCAGAAACTACCGAAAACGCTGGTGCGGATCGTGGGGCGGCCGCCGTTGGAAGCGACCCGGTACGAGATGGAGCGGTTGCGTTGTAACGGTTGTGGGGAGGTCTTCACGGCGGAGCAGCCGAAAGGGGTGGGGCCGGAAAAGTACGATGCCACGGCGGCGGCCATGATTGCCCAGCTCCGCTACGGCAGCGGCATGCCGTTTCAGCGGCTGCAACGGCTGCAACGGCTGGAAGGAAGTCTCGGCATTCCGCTGCCGGCCGCCACGCAATGGGGCGTGGCCGAGAAAGCCACACAGCGGATCTGGCCTGCGTATGACGAGCTGATCCGGCAGGCGGCGCAAGGCGAAATCGTACACAACGACGACACCGGCAGGCGGATTCTGCGCTTGGCGCGGGAGCCTGCCGACCAGCGTACCGGGATCTTCACCAGCGGCATCGTCTCGATCGGTCCCGGCTGGAAAATCGCGCTGTACTGCAGCGGCTCCAAGCATGCGGGAGAGAATCTGGCCGAGGTGCTGAAGCGGCGCGCGCCGGGACTGGCGCCGCTGATCCACATGTGCGATGCCCTGTCCTGGAACACCGCGGGGTTGTCGGAAGGTTGGCAACGTCTACTGGCCAACTGCCTCTCGCACGGCCGGCGCCAGTTTGTGGAAGTGGCGGAGAACTTCCCGGAGGAATGCCGCTTTGTGCTGGAGACGTTGGGCAGCGTGTGGCATCACGATGCGCTGGCCCGCCAGCAGAACCTGACACCGGAGGGGCGGTTGCGTTTCCACCAGGAACACAGCGGGCCGCTGATGAAAACCTTAAAAGAGTGGATGCAGGCGCAACTGGCGGAGCACAAAACCGAGCCGAACTCCGGTTTGGGAAAGGCCATCCAGTATATGCTTCGCCATTGGGAGCCCCTGACTCTTTTCCTGCGGGAGCCGGGCGCACCCCTGGATAACAACATCGTGGAAAGGGCACTCAAAAGGGCGATTCTGCACCGCAAAAACTCGCTGTTCTATAAGACGATGAATGGCGCCCATGTGGGCGATCTGTTCATGAGCCTGATCCACACCTGCGAACTCAACGGTGCCAACCCGTTCGATTACCTAACAGAGTTGCAGCGGCATGCCGAGGAGTTGAAGCGAAGCCCATCGGAGTGGATGCCCTGGAACTACCGCGAAACACTGGCCCGGCTCGCCACGTCCTCGGCCGCATAATATGATGGCTTCTGCCTGGCCGAAAAGGATCGACTGCGGCCATGGTGGGGTGACATTCCGAAATGGCCGGAAAACGGGCACTTCCGAAGGTAAAATCCGGACACGTTTTTGGCCAGGCACGCAGACCGGCGAAAATGTTGCGGGCGGGCCTATATGCCCGGGTTTCGACCAACGATCAGCAGACGCTGGCAATGCAGAATCGTGCGATGCGGGGGTATGCAGCGCGGCGCGGCTGGACGATCGCCTTGCAAGTTCGCGAGGTGAACTCCGGGGCGGCACGACGGGAAGCCCGCGAGACACTGCTGGAAGCCGCCCGCCGGCGAGAGATCGATCTGGTGCTGGTGTGGCGGCTGGATCGCTGGGGACGGTCAGTCACGGACCTGCTGGCGATGCTCCAGGAACTGGAGCATCTGGGTGTCGGGTTTGTTTCCCTGACCGAGGCACTGGACCTGACCACGCCAGCGGGTCGAGCCATGGCCGGACTGCTGGCCATCTTCGCGGAGTTCGAAAGGGAGGTTCTGCGGGAAAGGACCCGGGCCGGTCTGGCGCATGCGCGCGCGAACGGCAAGCGATTGGGCCGGCCGGCAACCGCAGCCGTCCACGCTGCAGAAATCCGGAAACTGCATCGCGCCGGGGCCAGCAAATCCGAAATCGCCCGACGGTTGCAGATCGGCCGGACCTCCGTGCGCCGGATTTTGGGCTGACCTATTTCCCGGAGGAATAGGTCGATGTACCATATAACGGCGATTCGTAAACCTGTTCATAGAGGAATTTGTCACGAATGCTATGGGCAAAATATCTACCCTTAGATTCGGCCGCAAGCAACTCATCATACTGGTGCGGCGGGAATTCGAAGTAGCGGTAAACATCTCCGCTATGGAACCTCAAATAGAGCTGCCGTCGATCACGGCGATACGCCACCGCAGCCAACACGCTCGATTCCATAGATAACCAATCCACAGCCTTAACCCTCTCTAACCATCCTGGCAACTCCGTGGATGGCTTGGCGACAGACCTCAGTGCGCCGACCCTCGCGGGGTCCGCCGCAGTGCACCAGGCGGAGACGATGGCGACGCGCCGCCCCCGCCTGTCCAAGATGGTGGTGCCCCGGACCACCGATCCCACGACAACCGCTGCATACATAACAGTTCGGCAGTCTACGATATTCCCCGGAGCCGAACAAATGACGAAATAGAACCGACGGTACCCCGAAAGGAACTTCCCAACTGAGCTAACGCATCTTTGCCGAAAGCACACTGTCTTTCCGCCCAGCGGGTCGCCCTCCGTGGTCCGGAACGCGCAGGCCTGCGCCCAATTGGTTCGAGAACCATTTGATGGTCCGGACGACAGTTGTGCGATTGCAGGTTGTGGGGTGGTCGCCCGGCTCGTTTTCAAGGAACTTCTTGCTGGTGCGGCTTATCTCCGAAAACGAGGCGTCCCCCAGAATGTGGTAGCGGAGGTACCATACGGCCCCGCGCGCGATCTTCGACTCCGGAACCGGCGGGTAATTCCGGATGAAGGGGCGGACAACGGCATCGATCTGCCGATCCAGTTCAGCCTCTACGAGGGTGCGAACCCATTTTCGGAACGTGCGCGCCGTGGGGTCACCGGTCCTCGGCCACATCAAGCAGTTCCGGATGTTGATATGGACAGGTACTGGCAGAGCTTGTTTGGTGCAGGATTTCTGGATTTCGAACTTGTAGAGACTGAGGAGCAAGTCTGGGCGCAAGTGTCGTGTTTCGGCCCAGTTGGCTATTGCCTTCGCCAGGTCCTCGGCTGATTCCGCCGCGCCGGTTTCCGCCTTCAGGTCGGATATGATCTCTGGCGCAATCCGGCGGATGTCGTAGAACAGCCTATGGATGCATGCACCCGCCAAGCTCGGCGCCCCCGTTGAGGAATTAAACCCTGTACCCATATATCAATCTCTCTTGCGCATGCCGCGAAGGCCGTCTCGACCGCTTTTAAGAGCACCAGGTTCCGCGAGATACTGCCGGCGGGTCGAGTCACCTCCGGGCTTCGAGCGGTCCCAAAGTGCCGTCCATCCCACGGCGGGCAGCAGCCACGATTGTTCCGATGATGCGCCACACAGGCATGTTTGTCCAATGCCGAGGGCCCTATCAGAACCCGTTTATCGTTTGGGTATCGGTCGGTAACGGCCAGGCCGTCGCGATGCGCGCTGTGTGGTTTGCCTCTGTATTTTGAACAGGTTTACCTGGCGCTGGTAACGCTCTGGTAACGGCTTCTGCTCGGGGACCCTTCGGCGGCAGACCGGGGAATGCGGTCTTGTCCGTAATCTGTTGTGATAGAATGGAAAAAATAATTCCGGATCGGGCCGTGGCGCAGCCTGGCTAGCGCGCTTGCTTGGGGTGCCCATCCCGGACGTTCCTTAAAAATCAATAAGATGCCCGTCCGGCGCTGGTCTTACGCACTGCTTTTTTCCGCACTTGGTAACAGCTTGGTGCTTGCTGTCGGCTTCGACGGGGTCTGCAATAGTCCGCGGGTGATCTGGCACAAAATCGGCCGGCGCCGTTCGATATCGACAGTCGTGTAATGGCTAGTCATTTCGTCGCTGGAATGCCCGAGCGCCCGCTTGCGGTCTTCCGTGGTCATCCCCAATCTGTCGGATGCCGTCGCGAAGTATCGGCGGAAGCAATGCCAGGTCACCCGCCATGGTATTCCGGCCGCTTCCCCCGCCTTTGCAAGCCTCCGGCGCATTACATCCTCGTCCGGCGCCTTTCCCCGGTCGTCGCAGAAGATCAGATCCTCCGGACCGTTGAATTGGGTCTGCGCCTTCAAAATCTCGACGATTTCGGGCGTTAGGGGTTGGATGCGCTTCCTAGCGCCGGTCTTGGGTGTCCCGAATTCCTTCCGATAGTAGTTCTCGAAGACGGAGACGGAAAATGGGGGAAGGTTCTTGCCGTCGGCGATACCCGGCCGATCCGTCAAGTTGACCCGTTTCCATCGCAATCCCACCATTTCCGCGTAGTTGATGCTGGTAGTGCAGCTGAGGAGTACCATCTGCCGGCACGGGAAATACTGGGGATCTTGAAGCACACGGACGAGAAGGAGCAGCACACGCCTAGCCCGGATTTCTCACCGTACTATGGCAAAAAGCCGCTTTTCGTGGCATAACTGAGTTTCCACACAGCAGTTTAGGCCAACGAAAGAGCGGCTTTTGCTATGACAGTCCCGCATGAAGCCGCGGCTTCACAACGAGGAATGAAAATGGCGGTAGTGTAATGGCGTCTGCAGCCGGAAGAGACCGTTATCACTCATTGAGGCTGTCCAAGCCCGTATGACAGTCTGGTCCGGGCGCCGTCTGGAACAACGAAGTGGTGCCACCGCCGTGAGGCGGCGAGCCCGAGGAAGAGATTCAACCCTCCCTGGTGCCCCCGGCGCAGTCGGGAAAGGAAGGTCCGAAATGGAGTTGCTGTATACACATTGCGCCGGAATCGATGTTCATCAGAACAGCCTTTCTGTTTGTGCGTTGACACCTAGTCCGGAGGCTGCCGAGGAACCTGCCGTTGAGCTGCGTTCGTTCGGCACTTTTACCCGTGAGCTCATGGAATTGCGGGAATGGCTGAAGCAAGTCGGCGTGACCCACGTTGCCATGGAGTCCACGGGCGTGTACTGGAAGCCGGTATGGAACGTGCTGGAACCGCATTTCACGATCATTCTCGCCAATGCCCAGCACATCAAGAACGTTCCCGGTCGGAAGACTGACAAGGCTGATTGTCAATGGATCGGCCGGCTGCTTCGCCACGGGTTGCTGCGGCCCAGCTTTATTCCCGAACGCCGAATTCGCGAGTTGCGTGACCTATGCCGGACCCGTACGAGCTTGACGAGGCAGAAAACGGCAGTTGTAAACCGCCTCCAAAAACTGTTGGAGGACGCCAATATCAAGCTGGGCTCGGTGGCTACTGACGTGATGGGTGTCTCCGGACGATCAATGATTCGAGAATTGATCGCGGGCAATACCGACCCCGTTCTGTTGGCGGATTTGGCTCGCGGCCCGATGCGGAAGAAGCGGGAGAAGTTGAGGTTGGCACTAGCCGGTACGCTCACCTCACATCATCGCTTTCTGCTGAAACGGCATCTTCAACAAGCGGAGGACCTGGAAGGAGAGGTTCGCACTCTGGAGGGCGAAATCGCCAAGATGGCGGTTCCTTTTGAGGAACTACTGAGACTCTGGATGACCATCCCCGGGATTGACCATGTTGCCGCCTGGAGCCTGCTCGCTGAGGTTGGAGCGAACATGGAACAGTTTCCCTCCGCGCGTCACCTGGTCAGTTGGGCAGGTTTGTGTCCTGGAAACAATGAGAGCGCCGGCAAACGCAAGAGCAGCAGGACGCGCAAAGCGAACCCATGGCTGCGCGGTCTGATGACGCAGATTGCGTGGGCAGCAGCTCACACCTAAGGATACTTATCTTTCCCAGCAGTACCGCCGCCTGCTGGTCAAACGCGGCAAGAAGCGAGCGCTGCTTGCGGTTGCCAACACGATTCTTACTATCGTCTGGCATATCGGCAAACATCGCAACCCATATCGCGAGCTCGGCGCGGATTACTTCGACCGGCTCAAAGGCAGTCAGGCGCAACGATACTACGTCCGAAAGCTGGAGAAGATGGGGCTAAAGGTCACCCTCACCCCAACCGGCCAGGCGGCGGAAGCGTAGGGATATTTTCGGAAGAGAGTGTACCCAATCTTGCTTCCCATTTGCACCTCATTTTTCGCGTGACGTGGTGGCCCGGTTCGATGGCGGACAGATCACCACGGAGGCCGGGGCGTTGCGGTTGCGCCCGGTGGAACAGCGTACGGGTATCCTACGCCAGTTCGCCGCTTGTTTTCGCGACTACCGGCGGGCGGATCTGGTGGAGCACAGCGTCAGCGAGTTGGTGCGGCAGCGTGTGTACGGCATCGCCTTGGGCTACGAAGATCTGAACGACCATGATCGGTTGCGGCAAGATCCCTTGTTGGCGTTGCTGTCTGGCAAGCGAGACGTGGAGGGTGAGCACCGGCGGCGCGAGCAGGACCGGGGCAAAGCCGGAGCGGGCAAGAGCAGTTTGAACCGGCTGGAGCTGACGCCAGCGGATGCCAAGTCCGACGCCCGCTACAAGAAGATCGTGATGGACGAAGAAGCCGTGGATGGTCTGCTGGTGGATCTCTACATCCAGGCCCAGACGCGCCAACCCAAGCGCATCGTGATGGATCTGGATGCTACCGACGATCCCGTGCACGGAGAGCAGGAAGGACGGTTTTTCCATGGCTACTACGGCTGTTATTGCTATCTGCCGTTGTACATTTTCATCGACGAGCACCTGGTCTGCGCGCGGTTGCGGCCGTCGAATATCGACGCCGCGGCCGGGTCCCTGGAAGAGGTCCAGCGTATCGTCAGGAGGCTGCGCTTGGCCTGGCCGGAGGTGGAAATCATCCTGCGCGCCGATTCGGGCTTCTGCCGCGACGAGCGCATGTGCTGGTGCGAGAAGAACCGGGTCGGGTATGTTTTCGGCCTAGCCAAAAACGAGCGGCTGGCCAAGAAGCTGAAAAAGTTGATGAAAGAAGCGCAGGAGCAGTGGAAGAAGACCGGTAAAGCGGCCCGACGTTTTCTGGATTTCCGGTATCGCACGCAAATCCTGGAAGCGCGGGCGGCGGGTAGTGGGCAAAGCCGAATACCTGGACAAAGGCGCAAACCCGCGTTTCGTGGTCACCTCGCTGGGCACCGAGGAGATGGCGGCCCGCAGCTTGTACGAGGATTTCTATTGCGCCCGCGGCGACCTGGAGAACCGCATCAAAGAACAGCAGTTGGATCTGTTCGCTGATCGGACCTCCACCCATGCGTTGCACTCCAACCAGATTCGTCTGTACCTCTCTTCCATTGCCTACAGCGTGCTGGTGGCTCTGCGCCGGCTCGCTCTGGCGAGCACCGACATGGCCCAAGCGCAGTGCGGGACGATCCGCCTACGGCTGCTGAAGATCGGAGCACAGGTGCGCATTACGGCGCGCAAAATCTGGATCTCGATGGCTGCCGGCCACCCCGCCGCAGCCGTGTTTGCGGCGGCTCATCAGCGGCTGATGGGCGAGCTTCCGCAACGTTGCTGAGATCTATCGACTCGACGGGCAAACTTCAAGCATCACTTTTCCGGCCTCGATTCCAGGCTGCACAGGGCTGCTATCAAACGAATCCGGCCGAAAATGTCTTCGCGCCACGCCTAAGGGCCGCGCCGGGCCCCTCCAGCGAGCTGCGAGGCACCCTACACGCCAATGCGAACTTTGGCGGTCAAACGCGATCTTGAAAACTCCGTCTCTCCCCGCAACTCACTTGCACAGTGAGTCTTGGTGAGAAATGC
>CAWFIJ010000005.1:0-501001 GCA_963815855.1 Terriglobia bacterium
ACGCGAAGGCGTGGATTGCATTTTCGGCTATCCGGGCGGCGTTACCCTTCCTCTTTACGACGTCCTTTACGAACACCACATCCGCCACGTCCTGGTCCGGCACGAGGAGAACGCGGCCTTCGCGGCGGAGGGTTACGCCCGCGCCACGGGTAAGGTGGGGGTCTGCTGCGCCACTTCCGGCCCCGGCGCCACCAACCTGACCACCGGGCTGGTGGACGCCATGATGGATTCCATTCCCATCGTGGCCATCACCGGACAGGTGCCCACCAAGCTGATCGGGAGCGACGCCTTCCAGGAAGCCGACACTTTCGGCATCACCCGTTCCTGCACCAAGCACAACTACCTGGTAAAGCGGCTGGACGAACTGGCGCAGATTGTCCACGAAGCCTTCTATGTGGCCGCCAGCGGACGGCCCGGGCCGGTGCTGGTGGATATTACGAAGGACGTGTTCCAGGGGCAGGGGCACTACCAGCCCGTCAGCTCCATCCACCTGCCCGGCTACAAGGTTTTTACGGAAGGCCACACCGGGCAGATCCGCCGCGCGGCGCAATTGATTCAGGAAGCCGAGCGTCCGCTGGTGTATGCGGGCGGGGGCATCATCGCGGCCGGGGCCGCGCCGGACTTGCGCGAGTTCGTGGAACTGGCCGATGCGCCCGCCGTGACCACCCTGATGGGCTTGGGCGCCCTGGCTTCCGACCATCCCAATTTCATCAGCATGCCGGGCATGCACGGCAGCTACGCGGCCAACATGGCGATCACGAATTCCGACCTGCTGATCGCGCTCGGGGTGCGCTTTGACGACCGCGTCACCGGCCGGCTGGCCGCCTTCGCGCCGCACGCCAAGGTGATCCACGTGGATATCGACCCGGCGGAAATCGGCAAGAACCGCGCGCCGGACGTGCCCATCGTGGGCGACGTGAAGCGCGTGCTGGCCAGGCTCAACAAGCTGCTGGCGGAGAATCCGGCGCCGGCCAACGAAGGACTTTCCGCCGCCCGCCGCGCCTGGTGGCACCAGCATCCGCGGGTGGAAGCAGGAGCATCCGCTCGAAGTGGTGAAGTCCGATACCGAAATCAAGCCGCAGCACCTGATGGGCGAAATCGACCGCCTCTCCGGCGGGCAGGCCATCGTCACCTCCGACGTGGGCCAGCACCAGATGTGGGCGGCGCAGCTCATCCGCTTCAGCGAGCCGCGGCTGTGGCTCAATTCGGGCGGCCTGGGCTCGATGGGATTCGGGCTGCCGGCGGCGGTGGGCGCGCAGTTCGCCCGCCCGGATAAGCTGGTGTTCGCGATTGTCGGCGACGGCGGATTCCAAATGTCCATTCCGGAACTGGCCACCGTGGCCAGCTACGGCCTGCCCATCAAGATCATCGTGATGAACAACGGCTACCTGGGCATGGTGCGGCAGTGGCAGACGCTGTTCTACAACAACCGGCTGAGCGCGGTGGAGCTGGATTGCTTCCCGGACGCGGAAAAACTGGCGGGCGCGTACGGCTTCAGCGGCCGCACCATCGACAAACCGTGGGACCTGGGCCCGGCGCTGGAAGAGGCGGTGCGCGAGCCCGGCCCGTATCTGCTGAATGTCAAAGTGACTCCGTTTGAAAGCGTGTACCCGATGGTGCCGGCCGGCGGCGCCATCAACGAAATGGTCCTCGGCCCGCCGCAGGCCGCGGCCGTGCCGGCCAAGTGAGCGAGTGAAGCCATGCTGCAAGTCATCTCTCTTCTTCTTGAAAACAAGCCCGGCGCGCTGATGCGCGTGACCGGACTGCTGAGCCAGCGCGGCTACAACATCGAAAGCCTGACAGTCGCCCGCACGCTCGATCCCGAGCTTTCCCGCATGACCATCGCGGTGGAGGTGGAAGACCCGCAGCGCGCGCAGGTGATCAAGCAGATGAACAAGCTGATCAACGTGCTGCAGGCCACGGACCTGACCGACGGCGCCGGCGGTGGTGCGCGAGCTGGTGCTGGTGCGCGTGCGCACCACCCAGGAGACGCGGACGGCGGTGTTGAAGGAGGCGGAGATCTTCGGCGGGCGGGTGGTGGATTCCTCGACCGAGGGATTCGCCATCGAAGTGACCGGCGATCCGGAAAAGCTGAACGAGTTCATCGACGTGATGCGGAGCTACGGCGAGATCGACGTGACGCGCTCCGGCTCGCTGGCGATTGCGCTGGACGCCAAGCGAGTTGAAGTTGCAGCCGCCGGTCCCGACGAAAAACGGGAAGGTGGAAGAGAAGGTTCGGTGAGATAGCTGTACAGCTCCCTTACGATCGCGGCTCTGATAGGCCGCAGCGCTGGAGAGGGGCAATGGAGCATAAATGGCGAAACGTTACTACGAGAAAGACGGAAACCTGGAATATTTGAGCGGCCGCACGGTGGCTATCATCGGCTACGGCAGCCAGGGCCACGCCCACGCACTGAATCTGCGCGATTCCGGCGTGGACGTGGTGGTCGGGCTTTACCCCGGAAGCAAGTCCTGGGCCAAGGCCGAAGCCGCCGGCCTGAGCGTGCTCACGACCGCCGAAGCGGCCAAGGCCGCCAACATGGTCATGATCCTGGTGGCCGACCACATTCAGGGCGATCTTTACAACCGCGAAATCGCGCCGCACATGATGCCGGGCAAGACGCTGATGTTTGCCCACGGATTCAACATCCACTTCGGGCAGATCGCCCCGCCGCCGGGCGTGGATGTCAGCATGGTGGCGCCCAAGGCGCCGGGCCACCGCGTGCGCGAGCTGTACACGGAGGGCGTGGGCGTGCCGGCGCTGGTGGCGATTCGCAGGACGCCACCGGGCGAAGCGCTGGACGCGCGCTTTGGCTTATGCGCTGGCGCTGGGCTGCCTGAAGGCCGGCGTGATCGAGACCACTTTCCGGGAGGAAACCGAGAGCGACCTGTTCGGCGAGCAGACCGTCCTGTGCGGCGGCGTGAGCGAGCTGATTCGCGCCGGTTTCGAAACCCTGGTGGAGGCGGGCTATGCGCCGGAAATCGCGTACTTCGAGTGCCTGCACGAGCTGAAGCTGATCGTCGATTTGATTCAGGAAGGCGGCCTCGGCTACATGCGCTATTCGGTTTCCGACACCGCCGAGTACGGCGATTACACGCGCGGTCCGCGGATTGTCAACGAGCAGACGCGCGCGGAAATGAAGAAGATCCTGTCCGAGATCCAGTCCGGCGAATTCGCGCGGCAGTGGATCGGGGAGAACAAAGCCGGCCGCAAGAACTTTCTGGCCATGCGCGAAGCGGCTACCAACCAGCCGATCGAAACGGTGGGCCGCGAGCTGCGCGAAATGATGACGTTCTTGAAGAAGCGGAAAGAAGCGGGCGTACCGTAGAAAACCGAATTAGCCGCCGATGAACGCAGATGAACGCAGATGAACGCCGATAAAGGTTTTTGATCTGCGTTCACCTGCGTTTATCGGCCGCTGCTAATTTTTGTTTGGAGCCTTTATGAAGATCTTCACCTTCGATACCACTCTTCGCGACGGGACGCAGGGGGAATCCGTCTCCTTCTCCGTGGAGGACAAGCTCATCATTGCGCGGAAGCTGGACGAGCTGGGCATCGACTACATCGAAGGCGGCTGGCCCGGCTCCAATCCCAAGGACAAGGAGTTCTTCGCCCGCGGCGGCGAGCTGGCGCTGGAGCATGCCAAGCTCACCGCCTTCGGCTCCACGCGTTTTTCCAAGAACCCGGTGGAAGAGGACCGCAACGTGCGCGCGCTCATCGAGGCCGGCACGCCCGTGGTCTCCATTTTCGGAAAGACGTGGGACCTGCACGTCAAGCGGGCGCTGGGCATCACCGAAGCCGAAAACCTGAAGCTGATTTCGGAAACGGTGGCGTATCTGAAGCAGCACGGCAAGGAAGTGGTGTACGACGCCGAGCACTTTTTCGACGGTTACCTGACTAACCCTGCTTACGCCCTGGAAACGTTGGAAGCCGCGGCGCGCGCCGGCGCCGACGTGCTCTGCCTGTGCGATACCAACGGCGGCACGCTGACCGGCAGGCTGGTGGAGATGGTGGCGGAGGTGCGCAAGCGGTTCGACGGCGTGATCGGCATCCACACCCACAACGATTCCGATTCCGCGGTGGCCAACAGCATAGCGGCGGTGGAAGCCGGCGCCACCCACGTGCAGGGCTGCCTGAACGGCTACGGCGAGCGCTGCGGCAACGCCAACCTGGGCTCCATCATCGCCAACCTGGAGCTGAAGCTCGGCCACACCACGGTGGGGCCGGAAAAGCTGGCCAATCTGAGCTCGGCCTGCCGCTTCATCGCCGAAATTGCCAACCTGCCGCTGCGCAACGACCAGCCGTTCGTGGGCAAGAGCGCGTTCGCGCACAAGGGCGGCGTGCACGTGAGCGCGGTGCTGAAGGATTCCGCCACTTACGAGCACATCCATCCGGAAACGGTGGGCAACCGGCAGCGCGTGCTGGTGAGCGATCTTTCGGGGCGGGGCAACATCTTATATAAGCTCAAGCAGCACGGCCTGGCCGACAGGCTCTCCGAAGATGCCCGGCGCGAGCTGCTGGAGCGCATCAAACAGATGGAGTACGAAGGCTACGAGCTCGAAGCCGCCGAGGGCACGTTCGAGCTGCTGGTGCGCGAAGCCCTGCATCCGGGACTGCACTTCTTCGAGGTGGACAGCTACGAGGTGGCGACGCGCTCGGCCGGGCCGTCCGGGCCGGTTTCCACGGCGACGGTGACGCTGCGCGCGCAGGATGGCGTGCATTCGGCCACCGGCGCCGGGCACGGCCCCTTCCATGCGCTGCACATGTGCCTGCGCAAGTGCCTCTCCAAGCTGTATCCGCAGATCTCGGATGTCCGCCTGACGGATTACAAAGTGCGCGTGCTCGATTCGCGCAAGGGCACGGCGGCCAACGTGCGCGTGCTGATCGAGTGGTCCGATCACCGGCGGAGCTGGTCGACGGTGGGGGTTTCGGATAACGTGATCGAGGCAAGCTGGCTGGCGCTGGTGGATGCGCTGCGGCTGGAGCTGATGCGGCTGACCGAACAGGACACGTCGATCGCGCGCGCGGTGGAAGATTACTGCTGGGGCGTGTAAGGGCGGGTGTTTCCGGGCGTTAGGCGGTGAGTTCCGGCACAGCGGGCCGGGCATGCCCGGCCCCTACGGGATGAGCGCCTGGGCGGGGGCGGGCGGCGCTAAGATAAAGGCGCTATGGCGTCGCAGCCTCTGAGTCATCTAACGCCGGAAGAGTTCCTGGAGATGGAGCGCCACGCCGACCATCGCAGCGAATACTACGGCGGCGAGATCTTTCCGATGGAAGACACCAGCCCGGCGCACGGGCTGATTGTGACGAACCTCGCCGGCGAACTGCGCCTCTATCTGAAGAAGAAGCCATACCGGGTTTTCACCGGGGCGCTGCTCCGGATTCTTTCCACCGACGACATCACCTACCCCGACCTGATGGTGGTTTGCGGCCAGGAGCAGTTTGGAGACAAGGCCAAGGACACACTCCTCAACCCGGCCCTGATCATTGAAGTGCTTTCGCCCAGCACCGGAGATTTCGACCGGGGCAAGAAGTTTCAGCGCTACCGGATTCTACCCTCGGTGCGGCAGTATGTGACGGTGGCGCAGGAAGAGCCGCTCATCGAGATTTCCACGCGGCAGGAGGAGAAGCGGTGGGAGTTCGTATATTACGAAGGCCTTGACCAGACCATCCCGCTGGCTTCCATCGGCTGCGAACTTTCCGCGGCCGAGGTGTACGACAAGGTGGAGTTCCGGGAGATGGCGAAGGCGGTCAGGCCATAGGCCGGTTCGCTACTTCCCGCCGGTGGCCTGGTTTCGCATGCGGCTGTGCAGTTCCAGGAGGCGGCGGGCGGAATCCAGCGATTTTTCGAGGCGCTTGATGCGCTCGGCCTGGCCGGCGACCTGCACTTTGAGCTGCGCGTTTTCCTGCGCCAGGGAGTCGCGCTCTTTCTGCAGGTCCTGCCGGCCCGCATCGGCGGGAGCCGCGGCTGCGACGGGGGGCTGCGGGGGAGCTTTGCCCAGGAATGTGGCCGCCTCGATCAGCTTCTGTCCGTTGGGCTGGTCGAGCGAGAGCGTCACGTCCACGCGCTCCGACTGCCGGGCGTAGGTGAGCGAGCCGTTGCGCAGGTGGGCGGCATCGAGCGGGAGGCTGCGCGCCTGGCGGCCGTCGGTGATGAGGAGGATGCCGGCGCGGCCGCTGCGCACATCGGCCGAATCGCCATCCCAGAGGATCTGCAACTGTCCATCGCGATCGACGGCGCGCAGGCCGACGGAGGTCCGGGCGACGGGGCCGGCGGGGTGAAACCAGGCGGCCATAGGGGGCAGCCATTGCTCCCGCGTCTGGTATACGCCCGCGCCCGCGGCCACGCCCAGCAGAACGCCGGCGGCAAGCAGCCAGGCCGCCCGCCGCACCGGCTGCGGCGCGGTCAGGAAACCGGGCGGCGGCGGTTCCACGGGCGGCGGCGGCGCGGGCTGCGCAACCTCGGCCGGCGGCTCCTCCTTTATTTCCGTGACGTCTACTTCCTGTACGTCGATTACCGTACCGGCGGCGGCGGACGGGACACGGCGCTGTTCCGCCAGCGGCTCCGGCGGCGCCGGTTCGCGGGAGGGCAGCGGCCGGGCGGGCAGGGGATTGAGCACGAATTCCAGGCAGCTGGATTCGGAGCGGATGGCGCCATCCTGGCCGCGGAAAAAGAAACCGCCGCGGGTGGGGTTGAAGGTGTGGGGGCGCAATACCAGCGCCACCTGCCAGGGCTCCGGGAAAAACTGCTGGTGGATCTCCCCGTCGGCGTCGGAGAGAAAGATTTCGCTGCGGGTGTGCGAGTGGTACCAGCCCACGGGACGCGCGTTCGGGTTTTTTTCCGCGGCGGCGATCATGGCGGCCAAGCGGCGGCGGTCGGTGTCGGAAAGGGCGAAGGAGGGGCCGAGGGCGTGCTCGCAATCGAGCGGCTGCCAGCCGGTGATGGCGACCCGGTTGCCTTCGTGGCGGCCGAGCAAAAGGCCGCCGATTTCGGCGCCGCCGCGCGGCAGGGAAAAGAACGCGTCCACTACCGCCAGCCGGATATCGTCCACCACGCGCGGAAGATAGGAGACCGCGAACGGGCATTCGGGCGCATTCCATGGAACGAGCGGGCTATCGGCGGAAGCTGGCATGGGGGTTCCGGATAACAACTTACAATTGTAAGGGAATGCGCGGCAGCGGCGCGCGGGTGGAGCGCGCATATAATAGATTCGTGCCGAAGACCAAGGACCTGGAGCAGCGGTTGGAGAATACCGAGCAGCAGTTGCGGCTCTTCCAGAAGATCAGCCGTTTCATGGTGCGCGACATGAGCCTGCAGGAGGTGCTCAAAGGCGTGGTTTCCCTGGTGGTGGAATTCACCGCCTGCGACGCCTGCCTGGTCTACCTGTTGGACGGCGAGGACCTGGTGCTGTGCGCCTCCAACAAGCCGCACCCTTCCACCATCGGCAAGCTGCGTATGAGATCGAACGAAGGCCTGACCGGCTGGGTGGCGCGCGAGCGGCGCCTGCTGGCCATCTCGCGCGAGGCCTACCGGGACCCGCGCTTCAAGAATTTCGGCGAGCTGGAAGAAGACACGTACGAGGCGTTTCTTTCCGCCCCGGTGATTGCGCGCAACCGGGTGGTGGGCGTGATCAATGTGCAGCACCGCGCGCCCCATCAGCATACGGGCGGCGAAATGGAGGTGCTGACCACGGTGGGCGAGCAGGTGGGATGCGTGCTGGTGCTGGCACGGATGTCGCCCGACGCGCTGGAATCCGTGAGCCACGCCGAGCTGGTGCTTTCCTCGGGACCGATTCCGATGAAACTATAGGACGACTTATGGGATTTACATTTTGGCGCGCGGCTGCGTGGTGCCTGGCCGCGGCAGTGGCGGCGCCGGCTGCCGATGCCTCTCCCAAATGGCAGATGCGCTATTTCTACGACCAGGAGAAATCATACTTCGAGTTCGTGGACCTGCAGTTTCCCTCCGCGCAGCGGGGCCTGGCGGTGGGCGAGATTGTGGAGGGGAATCACGAGAGACCGGCGGAGGTGGTGACCTCCGACGGCGGCGCGCACTGGCAGGTGCAGCACCTGGAGGAGGCGCCGGTTTCGCTGTTCTTCCTGAACGAGGGCTTAGGCTGGATGGTCACCAGCAAGGGGCTCTGGCAAACCACGGAGGCCGGCAAGACCTGGCGTAAGGTCGGCCGCCTGCCGGAAGAGATATTCCGCGTGTACTTCACGGACGAGAAGACCGGTTTCGCGGCCGGGATCAAGAAGAAGGTTTTCCAGACCTCGGATGGCGGCCAGCATTGGGAGCCCGTACCGGCCGCCGCGGAGCTTCCCGGCGACCCCGAGCACAGCGCGTACACGTGGATTGCCTTCGTCAACCCGCAGTTCGGAATCGTGACCGGCTGGAACATGCCGCCGCAGCGCGAGGCGCGCCTGCCCGATTGGGTGGACCCGGAAGCGGCGACCAAGCGGCGCGATTTCCCCCACCTTTCCTATTCGCTGGGGACCGACAACGGGGGCAAGACGTGGACAACCAACTCGGCCTCCACTTTCGGCGAGATCACGCGGGTGCGCCTGCAACCGAACGGAACGGGCTTGAGCCTGCTGGAATTCTCGAATGCGTTCCGGTATCCCGCCGAGGTGTACAAGATCAACCTGAAAACCGGGAAAAGCGAATCGGTTTACCGCGATCCGCAGCTGGCCATTTCCGATATCTGGCTTACGCCGGACGGCACGGCCTACCTGGGGGGCGCGCAAGCGCTGGGCAAGATCCGCAACGTGGTGCCGGGTAAGATCATGGTGCTCAAGAGCCAGGGGCCGGACCTGGGTGCGTGGACGGAGATGCCGGTGGATTACCGGGCGGTTGCCAATCGCGTGTTTTTCTCGGCGGCAGGCGCGGACCACCTCTGGATGGCCACGGACCAGGGCATGATCCTCGAATTGCAGTAGAACAGGCCCGGGATCGCCCGTTTTATCCACAGCCTTTTCACCGTCATGCGAATGTAACCTATTGGAAACAGGCTAGAAATATTCTGAGGAAAAAGGCCTGTTTGCGCACAAAATCGATTGACGATTTGGGGCGGCAGGCGCATAGTGAGGATGGTTCCAAGAGGTTTGAGGAACAGCAAGCCTCCGAAAACGTAGCGGACCGGGAACGATGATCCGTCGCCGAAAAACCTAGCGATAGAAAACGGCGGCGGGGAGCGAACGGAGATCGGGCGGAATCGGAAGGCGGGCCGGCAGGCAGCGAATCCGGCAGAACGCTTTGATCCGGAGGGAGGTAAAACTCCTGAAGGGGAGTGGAAGCCGGAGGAGCGGCAGGCCATGCGGGCAGTGGAAGCCGCAACGGGCAGGAGGCGATGAAGCAGGCTCATCGGGAGCAACCCCGGTGAGGTTGTGGAGCTGAGCAGCCGAACGGGCGGTGGAAGCAGCCGGCAGGGGAACGAAGCGGCAGGCTGGGAGCATTGACCCCGGAATGGAGGCCTGGAGATCGGGCAGCCGTTGCGGGCGAGCGAAAGGCCGTTGCAAGTTTCCGGTTCAGGCTTGGTTCAGGTTGCGGCGCGCCAGGACGCGTTGATCCGGTTGCCGGGGAAAACGGTAATCGGGGAGCGGAGAGGCGAAGCGCCCGGCCGATCAGGCTGACGATGCTCGGTGCCGATGCATGCCGGCGGAGAGCAGGGCTGGGAATCGGGTCACTTGGAACCATTTTCTTTTTAGCGGACGGTTTGCGGCGGTCCGCGGCAAGGGGCGGAAGTGCGTGTTGGACGCACCGCGGGGCATGCCAAGTCTCTGCAGGGGTGAGCCAGCGGAACCGTTAGGGCCGCACACGTGCGGCCCGGCCTGCTTACGCGCGATCCCCTTGCGCTACAGCGCAGCCTCTAATTCACAGGGATCTCCCCGGCGGCAACCCTCATCCCCGGTCGTCCACCTGAGGCACATGAAACAAAGTGCAAGGTCCTTTTCCGCATGCGCCTCAGCTGGAAACAGCGTTTCCAGATGGTCGAAGTCCTCCAACACGGCAGGTACGCCTTGCTCCGTGAAACCCGGCGTCATCATTCACCTCCCAAAGAGAACCGTTGGTAAAGACCAAGATACAGCCGGAATTTTGGGATTTGAAGATCTGTTTATTACAGTTCACAAATCGTGCCGCGCATTGGTGATGTAGCTCATATTCGCCCCGCTCACACCGGGAGCGTCCGACTCCCGGCGGACCGTTACCCGCCGCAGCTCTGGTCGCGCGCGGCCTGGGTGGCGAGTTCGTCGCAGCGGTTGTTGTCGTCGTGGCTGGCGTGGCCTTTGGTCCAGGTCCAGGCGACTTTGTGGCGGTTCACCTGCTCGTCGAGCGCCTGCCAGAGGTCCTGGTTGAGGACGGGCTTTTTGGCTGTGGTCGTCCAGCCGTTGCGTTTCCAGCCGTGGATCCAGGTAGTGATGCCGTTTTTCAGATATTCGGAATCGGTGACCACTTCGACCTCGCAGGCCTCCTTGAGCGCGCGCAGGCCTTCGATGGCGGCGCGCAGCTCCATGCGGTTGTTGGTGGTGTGTTGCTCGCAGCCCCACATCTCCTTCTTGTGGTCGTTGTAGCGCAGGATGGCGGCCCAGCCTCCGGGACCGGGATTGCCGAGGCAGGCGCCGTCGGTGATTAGTTGGACTTTTTTCACGAAACGGCAACCGCTCCCTCACGGTCGCGGCTCGGATCGGCGAAGAAGGCGTCGACGAGGTCGAGAATGGCGGCCGGTTCGTGGGCGTGGTAGATGGAGGCGCGCAGGGTGGAGCCATGGCGCACGCCGTGAGTGAAGTAAGTGGCGAACTGTTTCATCTTGCCGACGGTGTCGCGTTCATTGCGCTCCATCAGCATGGAGTAATATTCGCGCATCATCAGATAGCGGTCATGCTGCGTGGCTTCGGCGTAGGAGCCGGCGGCGATGTACTGCCGGATCTGGCGGAAGATCCAGGGATTGGAGCTGGCGGCGCGGCCGACCATGACGGCATCGCAGCCGGTTTCGCGCACCATGCGCGCGGCATCTTCGGGCGTGACCACGTCGCCGTTGCCGATCACCGGGATCTTGACGGCGGCCTTCACTTCGGCGATGCGGGTCCAATCGGCCTTGCCGCTGTAGCCCTGCTCGCGCGTGCGCGGGTGAAGGGCCAGGGCCTGCAAGCCGCAATCCTCCGCCATTTGGGCCATCTTCACCGCGACCAGCTCCTCGTCGTTCCAGCCGGCGCGGTATTTCATGGTGAAGGGGATGGAGATGGCGGCGCGCACTTGGCGCAGAATGCGCCCGACCAGGGGCAGATCGCGGAGCAGACCGGAACCGCCGTTGCATTGGACGACTTTGCGACCGGGCAGCCGAAGTTGATGTCGAGGACATCGAAGCCGAGGTCCTGGCAGACGCGGGCGGCTTCGGCCATTACGGCGGGATCGGCGCCGAAGAGCTGGGCGGAGATGGGGTGCTCGTCGGGCTCGAAGGCGAGGTACTTGAGCGTTTTGGTGGGCTTGCGCGCTCCGGCGGCGGCGCTGACGCCATGGGAGCTGGTGAACTCGGTCATAATGAGCCCGCAGCCGCCCAGGCCGCGGATGAAGCGGCGGAACACGGTATCGGTGACGCCGGCCATGGGCGCCAGAACCGTGGCGGGGGAGATGGACAGGGGACCGATGGAAAATTGGCTGGGAAACGGGTGCACAGGCTCTATGATTCAATCTTAACCGGAACCCGGGCCGCGAGGTGAGCCGTCGACGTGCGCAGGCGCCGGTATGAAACGGAACCGTGGGCATCGGCGTCCCTTGGGCTATGGGATGACGCGGACAGCGGAAGGCTGGCCCGCGTCTGGAGAATGAGACGATGAGGCCGCTTCACATCGTGCTGTTGGTGGTGGCGGGCGCGCTGGGAGGCGCGGTGGTCACCAAAGTGTGGCAGGGATACCGGGCCTTTGCCCCGCCGCCGGCGGTGGCGCGCGTGGAACAACCCGCGCCGGTGACGCCTGCAACTGCCACGGCGGCGCCGGACGCAGGCGCGGCGAAGGCCGCCGCCGCTCCGGCCGGGAATCCCGAACCGGTGGCCGCGCCGGCGGCAGAATCCAAGCCTTCGCCCCGACGCGTCCAGCGGGAAGAAACGGCGCCGCAACCGGTGCGGCATGTGCGCCGGACGCCGCCGCCGGCCCATCCACGACCGCTGGAGCTGGGCGAGGCGATTCCGCCGTCCCCGGTGGCGCAAGCATCACCGCAGCCGCAGCCACCGCAGCCGCAGATGGAGCCGGAGCCGGCGGCCGGCATGGTCCCTCCACCCGCGCCCGCAGCGGAGCCGGCGCAAGCCGCTGCGCCGCCGGTTGCCGCCCCCGCTCCCGAGCCGTCTCACACGGTGACGCTGAACGCCGGAATGATGATTCCGGTGCGCCTGGTGGACGGCCTTTCTTCGGATCGCAACCAGAAGGGCGACACGTTCACGGCCACGCTCGATAAAGAGCTGGTGGTGGACGGATGGGTGATTGCCGAACGGGGCGCGCGGTTGGAGGGCCGGGTGGTGGCGGCGGAGCCGGGCACCAAGACCAGAGGCAATGCCTCATTGGCCGTGGAACTGACGAGCCTGCGCACGTCGGATGGCCAGACGGTGGCGATTCAGACCGACAGCTTCGAACGCCATGCCGCGACCGATCACGGAACGGATGCCGTCAAAGTGGGCGGCGGAGCGATCATCGGCGCGGTGATTGGCGGCCTTGCGGGCGGCGGCAAGGGCGCGGCCATCGGCGCCGGGGCCGGAGCGGGCGTGGGCGCGGGGGATGTGATGCTGACGCGCAAGCCCGCCAGGCTGCCCACCGAAACGCGCGTCACCTTCCGCCTGCGCGCGCCGGTGACGCTGACGGAAAAGCGCGGATAATTTCCACCGTTGCTTGCGGGTACAAAGGATTCCGAAGGATAATAATGTGAGTACCCACACATTCTTCAGGAGACCCTATGACCCGCGACCTACAGCAAATCAAACAAGGCCTGGCGCAAGTACGCTCCGCCCTCAACCTTCTAGAAACCTTCATCGCCGAATACGAAGCCCGCATGGTGAACGTGCTGCCGTGCGAGGACGTACAGCTTTATCAGGCCACGGATGACGCCGTCATCGAAGGCGCCGGCATCGGCGAAGTGACCTCGATTCAACAAGCCATCCGGCAGACGGCGAAGGAAATGGCGTCAGCGTAGACGGCCGGCCCGGCGGGCGCGCTTGCCGCCAGGGGTATGAAACGTCATACTGGAGTTATGGTGCGGAAATTGGCCATAACCCTCGACGGAACCTCGGTGGAACAACTCGACCGCTGGGTCCGCGAAGGCAGATACCCCAACCGGAGCCGTGCGCTGCAAGCTGCTTTGGACCTGTTATCGGAACGCGAGAAGCGGGCGAGATTCAGCCGCGAGCTTGCGAAGCTGGATCGCAGGGAGGAGCAGCGGATGGCGGAAGAGGGTCTTGGAGACGAATCTTGGCCGCCATTCTAAGAGGTGAAATCTACTGGGCGGACCTGAACCCCGTCCGGGGTCACGAGCAGGCCGGCCTCCGTCCGGTACTGATCCTTAGCAACGACCAGTTCAACAGCCATTCCGGGACGGCGATCGCGATGGCCATTACCAGCCAGGAACAGAAGGCGGGATATCCGTTCACCTTCCGGCTGACCGAGGGAACCCTGCCGAAATCCTCCTGGGTGAAGATCTCGCAGGTGCGCACCATCTCGGTCGAGCGCCTGGGACGGAAATTAGGGTCGATCGGGGAAGAGCACCTGGCGCAAATCGTGGAGGGCTTAGTCGAACTGCTGGCCTGAGTTACTTCCGCTCTTGGGCGGCTTCCTTATAGATCTCCAGCACTTGTCTGGCGGTGCGCTCCCAACTGAAGCGAGCGGCCTGCTTGCGGCCGCGTTCGATCAGCCCGGCGCGCAGCTCGTCATTCAGAAGCACGTCGCGGATGCCGCGCGCGATGTCGAAGACATTCTCCGGATTCACCAGGATAGCGGCGTCGCCCACCACCTCCGGCAGCGAGCTGACGTTGGAGACGACCACCGGGGTGCCGCACGTCATGGCTTCGAGCGGGGGCAGGCCGAAACCCTCATGGCGGGAGGGAAAGACGAAAGCCGCGGCGGTTTCATAGAAGCAGCGCAGGGTTTCGAAGGGAACGAAGCCGAGGAAGCGCACCACGTGCTCGACGCGGCTGCGGATCACGGTCTGGCGCACGGCCGGGTGCTGGGAGATGACGTCGCCGATGATGACCAGGCGGAGGTCCTTGTAGACGGGGTGGCCGGCCAGTTGCTCGCGCACCACGGCGAAGGCCTCCACCAGGCGCGGCACGTTCTTGTGGCGGCGGATGTTGCCGGCGTAGAGCAGGAACGGGTAGTTGATCTGGTAGCGCTCCATGATGCGCTCGCGCTCGCCGGGCTCGCAGGGCTCGGCCGCGCTGAAGCCGGGGTCAGGGGCGTTGTAGACGCGGCGCATGCGGTCGGGGGAGACGCCCATGCGGATTTCCACGTCGCGGAGGGTGGCGTCGGAAACCGCGATCACGCGGCTGGCGCGGACGAGGCCGCGGTTAAAGCGGTAGCGGCGCAGGTGCATCCAGAATTTCGAACGCTTCTCCTCAAAATACAGGTTGGCCAGATCGTGGATGGTTACCACGTAGGGCCGGGGCATGAAAAGGGGCACGCGGTTGAGGGGGATGTGGATCAGGTCGGGCGCCAGGTGGTGCAGGAAGAGCGGGAAGGCGACGTGGTCGAGACTGCTCTCGTCGGTGCGCGCGTAGGCCGGCGGTGCGGAAGTTGGCGGGCAGGCCGGCCATGGTGCGGACGTCGCCGGGGCCGCTCACCAGGGTGTACTGGTTCTCGCTGTCCACGGAGCTGAGGGCGTGGACCAGGCTGCGGATGTAGGTGCCGATGCCGAAATCCCGCACCCGCCGGGCGTCGATCACAATGTGCAGCGGCATCGTGGCGGCCGGGGCGGCGTTAGGCGCGCACCGGATCGAGCTTCCACTGGTAGAGGGGGAAGCGCGCGGTCATTTCGGCGACCTTCTGGCGCACGGCGGCCAGGGCGTGGTCGTCGGTGGGATGGTGCAGGACTTCGGCGACCAGCGCGCCCACCTGGCGCATTTCAGGCTCGCGGAAGCCGCGCGTGGTGACGGCCGGCGAGCCCAGGCGGATGCCGCTCGGGTTCATGGGCGGATTGACGTCGAAGGGAATGGCGTTCTTGTTGACGGTGATGCGGGCGCGGTCGAGGGCCTGCTCGGCCTCGCGGCCGCGCACGCCTTTGGAGAACACGTCGAGCAGCATCAGGTGCGTATCGGTGCCGCCGGAGACGAGCGCGGAAGCCTTCGTCCTTCAGGCTTTCGGCCAGCGCGCGCGCGTTGGCCACCACCTGCTTCTGGTAATCCACGAATTCGGGCTGCATGGCTTCCTGGAAGCAGACGGCTTTGGCGGCCATCACGTGCACCAGCGGGCCGCCCTGAATGCCGGGGAACACGGTGCGGTCTATGTCCTTGGCGTATTTCTCTTTGGCCAGGATGATGCCGGCGCGCGGCCCGCGCAGGGTCTTGTGGGTCGTAGAGGTGACGATATCGGCCCACTGGCATGGGTTGGGATGCAGGCCGGCGGCGACCAGGCCGGAGATGTGCGCCATGTCGACGAGGAAGATGGCGCCCACGGCATCGGCGATGGCGCGGAAACGGGCGAAATCGAGGATGCGCGGATAGGCGCTGGCGCCGGCGATGATCATCTTCGGCTTGTGCTCCCGGGCCAGGCGCTCGAGCTCGTCGAAATCGATGAGCTCGTCCTCGCGGCGCACGTTATAGGCCACCACGTGATACGTTTTGCCCGAAAAATTAAGCTGGTGGCCGTGGGTGAGGTGGCCGCCGTGGGCCAGGTTCAGGCCCATGATGGTGTCGCCGGGCTGGAGGACGGCGGTGTAGGCGGCCTGGTTGGCCTGGGATCCGGAGTGCGGCTGGACGTTGATGTATTCCGCGCCGAACAGCTTCTTGCCACGCTCGCGGGCGAGGTTCTCGACGATATCGGTGAATTCGCAGCCGCCGTAATAGCGCTTGCCGGGGTAGCCTTCGGCGTACTTGTTGGTGAAGACGCTGGCGGTGGCTTCGAGCACGGCGTCGGAGGTGAAATTCTCGCTGGCGATCAGCTCGAGCTGGCCGTGCTGGCGCTCCACCTCGCACTGGATCGCATGGTGGATTTCCGGATCGACTTCCGCGAGAGGCCGCTGCATCCGTTCTGCTGGGGTCATAACGTTTAGGCTCCGTGCTCCATCCTGGCGATTTTGGCCACCCGGCGCGCATGCCGCCCGCCGGTGAACCCGGTTTCGAGGAAGATATCGACGAGGGTGGCGGCCCGCGATTCGTCCACATAGCGGGCGCCGAGGGTGAGGACGTTGGCGTCGTTGTGCGAGCGCGTGAGGCGGACCTCGTCCTCGGATTCGGCGGGCGCGGCGCGCACGCCTTCGACTTTGTTGGCGGCGATGGCCATGCCGATGCCCGTGCTACAGACGAGCAGGCCGCGGTCGCAGCGGCCCTGCGCCACCTCGCGCGCCACCGGCTGGGCGAAATCGGGATAGTCGCAGGATTCGGCGCTACTGGTGCCGAAATCCACGACTTCGTGGCCCTCTTCCGCCAGCCGCAGCCGCAGCTTCTCCTTGAGGGCAAAGCCGGCGTGATCGGCGCCAATGGCGATTTTCATATCGGGGAGAAAGGTAATTTTAACATGGGGATTGGGGGTGAGGGATTGGGGATTGGGGCGGGGGGCGTGCGGCGGGATGCGGGTTCGCGCGCGGTCCGGATAGCGTGCGGCTGCGATCCGGACCGCGCGCACAGCTCCTCTGTAGCGGGCGGATTCGCCGCCCTGATCCCCAATCCCTAATCCCTAATCCCTGCCTCCGGCCAGCCAGCCTTGGCGGAGGGAGCGGCGGAGGAGTTCGGTGGTGACGCCGTAAACGGTGTGGGCGGCGAGCGCGGAGGCGTGCGCGGAGACGGGGTATTGGGTGGGCGGACCGGAAAGGCGCAAGGCGGGCACACCGATTTCGTCGGCGGCGAACCACAGGGCGGCTCCGAAAGCGGCGCCGAATCCCAAGCGCGCATCGGGCCAGGTTTCGGCCAGGGCGCCATAGAGGGCGCCGCTGGCGGCGCCGAAGGCGTAATGAACGATTTCGCCGGCGGTGTCCTTCTCTTTATCCGACAGGTTGCGGCGTAGAACCTGGCGGATAACGGCTACGGCTACCTGGGTAGTGGCGGGCTCGGGCTGCGAGGACGAGGACTGCGGCTCCTCCGCCGACTCGGCCGGCTGGGGTTCCGGATGGTGCGCATTCACCCGGGCCAGCCCCGCCTGAAACCGGTTCATGACCCAGGATGCCGCCAGGCCGCCGACCAGGCCGGCCACGATTCCCTTGCCGACGGATTGCCGTTTTCGGTGCCACATGCCCTCATGGTAGCGGGCGCGGGGGAGGCGGGGTGTGCGCGGAGGCACGGGAGGAGGATCGGGCGCACGGTCCTGTGCGGGGGCGGGCATATGGGACAGGCCGCGATACAATGACCGGAATGCGCGCGGCAAGATGCTTTCTGACCCTCTGCGCGGCGCCGCTGCCGTTGGCGCAGGGGCCGCGATATGACGTGCTCATCACCGGGGGACGTGAACCTTGCTTCATGACTCGACCGATACACGGCTGACGCGCAACCAGGTGCGCGGGTTCTGGGCGGCGTGGGCGGGGTGGGCGCTCGACGGGATGGATTCGTTCATCTATGCGCTGGTGCTGGACCCGGCGCTGCGCGAATTGCTGCCGCGCTCGGGGATTCCGGCCAGCGCGGCCAATATCGGCTTCTACGGCGGGCTGCTGTTCGCGATTTTTCTGGTGGGATGGGGCTGCGCGTTTCTGTGGGGGCCGCTGGCGGACCGCTTCGGGCGCGTGCGCACCCTGATGCTCACCATCCTTTGCTATTCGGTTTTCACGTTCATGGGATCGCTGGCGGCGGGAGTGTGGACGCTGGCGGCGTTCCGGCTGCTGGCGGGCGCGGGAATCGGCGGGGAATGGACGCTGGGCGGGGTGTTTGTGGCGGAGGAATGGCCGGAGGAGCGGCGCGCGCAAGGCGCGGCGTGGATGCACACGGGATACTACTTCGGCATTTTCCTGGCGGCCATAGTGAATTACGGGTTGGGGACGCGGTACGGATGGCGGGCGGTGTTTGCGGTGGGCGGGGCGCCGGCGCTGCTGGTGGCGTTCATCCGGTACGGGGTGAAGGAGCCGAAGCGGTGGGAGGCGGCGCGGGCGCGGGCGGAGAGCGGGCAAGCGGCGGGAAAGCGGGCGTGGGATGCGTTTGCGGAGCTGTTCTCGCCGGAATACCGGCGGCGGACGGTCATAAATTCGGCGCTGCTCTTCATTTCCATGGTGGGGTTGTGGGCGGGTTCGGTGTATGTGCCGTCCTCGGTGCGGGCTCTGGCGGGGGCGGACGGATCGCGCATGGCGTCGTACGGGACTATGATTTTATCGGTGGGCACGATTGCGGGGTGTCTGATGCTGCCGGCGCTGGCGCGGCGGTTCGGCCGGCGGGGCGCGCTGGCGCTGTACTTCGGGCTGATGTTCGTTTGCATCGCGGTGGGCTTCGGCCGGGTTTTCTATTTGCGGCACGGGGCGCTGCCGTGGTTCATGGGGTGCCTGTTCCTGCTGGGAGTGGGCGGAGCGAATTTCGCGGTGTACACGCTGTGGCTGCCGGAGCAGTACCGCACCGAATGCCGCGGCAGCGCCTTCGCCTTCGCCACGTCGTTCGGGCGATTTGTGGCGGCCGGGGTAACGTTTCTGGTGGGCGCGGGGGTGGCGCGAATGCACACCATCGGCACGCCGGTGGCTCTAACTTCGGTGGCGTTCCTGGCGGGCCTGGCGCTGCTGCCGCTGGCGCGGGAGACGCGCGGCGAGGAGTTGCCGGAATGAACCTGGTCCAGCTTTTCGATCTATCGCTGCGCGGCCGGCGGGAGCAGGAGGCGCTCGAATTCGATGGCCGCGTGTACACGTTCGGCGAAATCGACGCACGCAGCAACCGCATGGCGCAATGGCTGCTGGCGCGCGGGCTCAAGACCGGCGACCGCCTGGCCGTCTACCTGCCGAACTCGGTGGAGATCATCGACCTGTACCTGGCGTGCGTCAAGCTGGGCGTGATTTTCGTGCCGGTCAACATTCTGTACCGCGAGCGCGAGATCGGCCCCATCCTGCGCGATGCGGAGCCGGCGCTGTTTGTGGATGCGCCGCCCGACGCGAGCGAGTTTCCTGCGGAGCGGCCGGAAACGGCGCTCGACGGCCCGACGCCCGCCGGCATCATTTATACGTCCGGCACCACCGGGGCATCGAAGGGCGCCGTGCTCTCGCACGACAATTTCGCGGCCAACGCCATCAACCTGCTGGCGTGCTGGCAGATTGCGGCGGCGGACCGGCTGCTGCTGGCGCTGCCGCTGTTTCACGTGCACGGGCTGGGCAACGGGCTGCATTGCTGGCTGATTTCGGGCTGCCGGATGCGCCTGCTGGCGCGCTTCGATCACCAGAAGGCCGCGGCCGAGTTTCTGGATTTCCGGCCCACGCTGTTTTTCGGCGTGCCGACGATTTATGTGCGGCTGCTGGAAATCCCGGAGGAGCAGGCGCGCGCCATCGGAGCTGCGATGCGGCTGTTTGTTTCCGGCTCGGCGCCGCTTGCGCCGCAGGTGTTCGAAGAGTTCCAGCGCAAATTCGGCCACGCCATCCTGGAGCGCTACGGCATGAGCGAAACGCTCATGAACATCAGCAACCCATATATCGGCGAGCGGCGGCCGGGCACGGTGGGGCTGCCGCTGCCGGGGGTGCAGGTGAAGCTGGTGGACGGCGAAATCCGGCTGAAAGGGCCAAACGTCTTCGCCGGTTACTGGCGGCGGGAGGAAGCCACGCGGGCGGCGTTTTGCGATGGCTGGTTCCGCACCGGCGACGTGGCCGAAGTTTCGGCGGACGGCTATTACACCCTGCGCGGGCGCCAGAGCGACCTGATTATTTCCGGCGGCTTCAACATCTACCCGCGGGAGATCGAAGAATTTCTGCAGGAGCAGGAGGAAATTGCCGAGGCGGCGATTGTGGGCGCGGCCGATGCGCGGCGCGGCGAAGTGCCGGTGGCGTACGTGGTGCGCAGAGCGCCGGTGGAAGCGGCGGAACTGGAAGAGCGCTGCCGGGCGCGCCTGGCCTCGTTCAAGGTGCCGCGGGCGTTTCACTTCGTGGAGAAGCTGCCGCGGAATGCGATGGGGAAGGTGCAGAAGAAACTGCTGGGGGAATAGGGTGAAGCCGATGCGCACTCAAGAAGGCTGATTGGAGCCGGCGCTCTGGCCGGCCAGATCCTGTTCCAGAGCTGCCTGCAGCTCGGGTATGCGGTCGGATGCCACGTTCCAAACCTCATCCAGGTCAACCCCGATGTAATCGTGAATCAGCACGTCGCGCATACCGCAAATAGCCTTCCAATCGAGCGCGGCGAGGCGGCCTCGGGCATTGGCGGAAACGTGCTTGGCCGCTTCCCCGATCACTTCGATGTTTCGGATCACCGCATCCTGTAATTCCTCGGACGCTGCGAACGCTTCCCGGCCGGGCGCGATGAACCGGGCAATGCGCCGGCACCGCTCCAGCATGTGATGCAGGTACAGCGCGTCATCCTTCACAGGGGCGTGGCCTCGCGAAGAATCCGTTCGCGCACGTACCAGTGCAGGGATTTTTCGGTGCCGATGTGCACCTTGGTCCCCAGAAGCTCCTGCAGGTCCTGCACCAGCCCGGCGTGGTCCAGCAGGCTGCGCCCGGGCTCCCACTCCACCAGCAGATCCAGGTCACTGCTCTGGTTGGCTTCACCGCGCGCGACGGAGCCGAATACCCGGATGCTGTGCGCGCCGCGGTGGCGCGCCAGCCGCAGAATGTCCTCTCGCCGGTATGCTCTCAGGTTTTCCAGGGTGAGCATGCCTCTATTGTGCGACAACTCGCCACCGAAAGCAGACAGACTGAGCTAATCCCCGTCCTACATCATGGGTACGACGCCGAGGAAGTGGATGGCCAGGCCGGCGCCGACGCGGAAGGCGGTGAAGCGCGGCTTGGGCGGTTCGCAGAACATAGTGGCTTCCCCTTCGGGACGGCTGACGATTACCGGCAGCACCGGCTGGGCAGTGCGCTCGCCCGAGAGCAGCGGCAGGGTGCGCCCCTGAATCTGGGCGATGCCGTAGCTGGCCAGGTTTTCCTCCCAGCCCAATTGCGGCGCTATGGTGAATCCGCTGAGCCATCCCTGGCCCGGCGTGAACACCCGCTGCAGAGACAATACCGGCATAAAGCGGGGCAGCGGATTGGGGATGGGGATGATCGGTTTGGGGAAGGCGAAGATGCCGATCGCAATCGTGTACGTCGCCCAGACCGGCAGGCGCGATTGGATGGAAGCCTCAATGGGGCCGGCGATGCTCATGGGCCCAACCGGGCCGGACAGGTTCCACCTTCCGCGCTTCTTTTCGGTGACGCGAATCTCCACGTCGGCGTAGCCGGTTTCGGGATTGGGGCGGACGATGACGTGCTTTTCGTCGATGGGATCGAGCCAGCCGGTGCGGTTAATGCGCGCCACGCTGCGGCGCAGAAGCTGCTCGTCGAATACGTCGCCCTCGTCGAGCAGCATGTTGCGGCGCAGGGTGGAATCGCCGTAATGGAAGTTGCCGGAGAATTCGATGCGGCCGACGCGATAGGACGGCCCGCGGGCCACCGACAAACCGGTTTCGGTATCGTAGCGCGCGTGGAAATCGAGCACGCCCTGCTTCTGGGCCTGGCGGCGCTCGAGCAGCAGCGCGCGGCAAAGATCGGGCGAAAGCGGCGACGGCTTGCCGGGGTTGACGATGATGCCCACGCGCACGTTGTCGCCATCCACCTTGATATCGCCGGGGCGCACCACGGCGTCCAGGAATCCGCGCTGCAGCCAGGCCGATTGAATGCGGCCGGCGTCGGAATCGACGGCTTCCTGGCTGTAGCCGGCCAGCCAGTGCCAGCCCGGAAACATCCACACCTGGGGCAGCAGGGTGCGGGCGCTGAGGGCGTGCAATTGATCGTGAAAGAGGTCGGGACCCTCGAACTCGACGGCTTTCACCTTGAGGTCCTTGCCCGGGGTGACGTGGAGATGGAGATCGGCCATGCCGTTGCCTTTGGGGACGATCTCCTCCCGGATGACGGGATTGGGGTAGCCGCGCTTTTCGAGCTGCTGGGCGGCCTGCTTGGCCAGCAGATGGGCGCGGAAGACGTCGATCACGGTGCCTTCGGGCGCCTTCAATTCAATGCCGAAAGTGTTCGGTTCGAGCCAGATTTCATGCAGGATGAGATGCGGCCTGGGGGTGACGTGGTAGATGAGGACGTCGGGCAGCGGCTGCTCGACGCGCACGTCGTCGAAGGCGCCGAGGTCCCACAGGTAATGCACATCCTTGGCGACCTTCTGGGAGTCGTATTCCTGGCCCACCTGTGACTGGAGGTTCACTGCGAGCTGCGTGCCGGGGACGGATACGGAGGTTAGAATGAGTAATGCACCGAAAAACACAGTCGCTTATATGCAAGCGCGGTGCCAGACGGTGCGGCTGACGAATTCATCCGTGGAGCCGTCACCCCAACGGCTCCACGGATACGCTGCTGCCCGACGGTGGTAAGCGGGTGCGGTCCGGTCGGGAACCGCGCGGCGGGGCGGCAACCCGCCGCAGGGCCCGTTAAGCCGGCTGGGCCGTCAGCGTGAATTGTGCCTTCTCGGTGGATCCGGCCAGCGCCAGGGTAGAGCCATGGCCGCCGGTGACCGCGGCCTGGACGGCGTCGAAATAGCCGGTGCCGACAAAAGTCTGATGGCGTATGGCGCTAAAGCCGCCGGTTTCCGCCAGCGCGAATTCGTGCTCCTGCAGGCGGGCGTACGCCGCCATGCCGTGAGTGGAGTATTCGCGGGCCAGCTCAAACATGGAAGCGTTCAGGGCATGGAAGCCCGCCAGGGTCACGAACTGGAATTTGTAGCCCAGTCTCTCCCAGCTCGTTCTGGAACTGCGCGATCTGGCGCTCGGTCAGAAACTTGCGCCAGTGGAAGGAGGGCGAGCAGTTATAGGCCAGGGGCTTGCCCGGAAATTCCTCGTGGATGGCCCGGGCGAATCGCCGCGCCTGCTCCAGATCGGGCTTGGAGGTTTCGCACCACAGGACATCGGCATAGGGGGCGTACGCCAAGCCGCGCGCGATGGAAGCTTCGACCCCGCCGCGATAATGGAAGAATCCCTCCTCGGTGCGGCCGCCGGTGAGGAAGGGCTGGTCGCGCTCGTCGATATCGCTCAAAAGGAGGTTCGCGGCGTCGGCATCGGTGCGGGCGATGAGGACGGTGGGAACGTCGAGAACGTCGGCGGCGAGGCGGGCGGCGATCAGCTTTTGAATGAACTCGCGCATGGGCACCAGCACCTTGCCGCCGAGGTGGCCGCACTTTTTGGCGGAGGAGAGCTGGTCTTCGAAATGGACGCCCGCGGCGCCGGCTTCAATCAGGGCCTTCATCAGCTCGAATGCGTTCAGGATGCCGCCGAAGCCGGCTTCGGCGTCGGCCACGATGGGGGCCATCCAGTGGACGCCGTTGCGGCCTTCCAGACGGCTGACCTGGTCGGCGCGAAGCAGCGAATTGTTGATGGCGCGCACCACCGCGGGCACGCTGTTGGCCGGATACAGGCTCTGGTCGGGATACATCTGCCCGGCCAGGTTGGCGTCGCCGGCCACCTGCCAGCCGCTGAGGTAAATGGCCTCAAGTCCGGCTTGCACCTGCTGCACCGCCTGGTTACCGGTCAACGCACCCAGGGCACGCACGAAGTCGCGTCCACTTATTAAGTTCCAAAGGCGCTCGGCGCCCAGTTTGGCGAGCGTATATTCAATCCGAACGGAGGACCGCAGGCGCTCCACCGCTTCCGGCCCGTAAGGCCGCTCGATTCCATGCCATCTTGACTGTTGCATCGTAATTTCCCTTCCGCTGCTCCCAGTAAAACGCGTAAATGGCGCGGGCGCAAAGCGCGGCGGGCGCGGCGGGCGAGTGGTCCGAAGCGGACGAGCGGGGAGGCGCGGCGCGCGGCGCCTACGCTACTCTGGCGGCAGGAAGGTATATCGTGATTGCAATGGAAACCGCTCCGGTACGGATCGAGGGGCCGGCCGCCGGAGCGCAGCAACGTATTCTTACCCCCGAAGCAGTGCGTTTTCTGACGAAGTTATCGGCCGCTTTCGAGCCGCGGCGGCGCCGATTGCTGGACTCGCGGCGTGCCCGGCAGGAGCGCCTGGATGCCGGCGAACTGCCCGATTTTCCCCAGGAAACGGCGGAGATCCGCAAGGCGCCGTGGAAGGTGGCGGAGCCGCCCGCCGACCTGCAGGACCGGCGCGTCGAGATCACCGGACCGGCCGACCGCAAGATGATCATCAACGCGCTTGAACTCCGGCGCCAAAGTGTTTATGGCGGATTTCGAGGATTCGAATTCGCCCACGTGGGAGAACGTGATCGAGGGTCAGGCCAATCTTTGCGACGCCGTCAATGGAACCATCACTTACACCAGCCCGGAAGGCAAACACTACGAGCTGCGCGAAGAGCGGGCCACGCTGATGGTGCGCCCGCGCGGCTGGCACTTAGTGGAGAAGCACTTTCTGGTCCGGGGCCAGCCTATCTCCGCCTCGCTGTTCGATTTCGGGCTGTTCTTCTTCCATAACGCCAAGGCGCTCATCGGCGAAGGCAGCGGGCCGTACTTCTACTTGCCCAAGCTGGAGAGCCGGCACGAGGCGCGGCTGTGGAACGATGTGTTTGTGGCGGCGCAGGATGCGCTGGGCGTGGCACGCGGGACCATTCGCGCCACCGTGCTGATCGAAACCATTCTGGCGGCGTTCGAAATGGAGGAGATCCTGTGGGAACTGCGCGACCACTCGGCCGGGCTGAACTGCGGGCGGTGGGATTACATCTTCAGCTTCATCAAGAAGTTCCGCAATCGCGACGGGTGGGTGCTGCCGGACCGCGCGCAGGTGACCATGCGCAGCCACTTTCTGGCTTCGTACGTGGACCTGCTGATTGCGGCGTGCCACCGGCGCGGAGCGCACGCCATGGGCGGGATGGCCGCGCAGATCCCGATCAAGAACGACGCGGCGGCGAACGCGGCGGCGCTGGCCAGCGTGCGGGAAGACAAACTGCGCGAGGTCTGGGCCGGGCACGACGGCACGTGGGTGGCGCACCCGGGGCTGGTGGGGGTGGCGCAGGCGGCTTTCGATACTTATATGCCGGGCCCGAACCAGATCGGGCGCGTGAAGTCGTCGCCCTGCCTCGGCGGCCGATCTGCTCTGCCCGCCGGCGGGACCGATCACGGAAGCGGGGCTCGACCGCAACCTGGACGTGGCGCTGCAATACCTGGCGGCGTGGCTGGACGGGAACGGATGCGTGCCGATCTACAACCTGATGGAGGACGCCGCCACGGCCGAAATTTGCCGCGCCCAGGTGTGGCAATGGGCGCGGCACGGCGCCAAACTGGACGATGGCCGCGCCGTTACCCCGGCGCTGGCAGGCAGCATCCTGGATGAGCACGTGGAAAGATTGCGCGGGCAGATCCCGGAGGAGCGGCTTCTCACTGCTGCAAATCTCTACGAAGAGATGATCTCGGGCGCCGATTTCGCGGATTTTCTGACGGTGCGCGCATACGAGTGCCTGGATTAGCGGATAGGTGGTAGCAGACAGATCGAAAGTGTAAGTTGAACTTACAGTGGCGGCTTACTAAGTAGCGCGGCCGGTTCCCGAAAGACGCATACTGCCGTCATGGGGCCGGAGTTGGAGGCCGCGAACTTCGTCGCCCAACTGCGGGATGCCCTGGGGCACCGCCGCATGGGCGAGGGGCTCGCGATTTTGGAGCGGCTGCGTCCGCAATTCGAATCGCTGCAGCCGGGACCGGGCGCGGGCGTGCTGGTGGGACTGGCAGCGCAATGGGTGGACGCGGGATTTGACGAGCCCGCGCTTCTGGACCGGCTGCTGGCCGGCTTCTCCAAGCCCGCGCGCGCCGCGCTGCCGCTCGTCGATTATCTGCACCTGCGCATGGCGGAAGCGGTGGCGGCCATGTTCCGCGAAGACTTCGGCGCGCGCGACGGAGCACTTGCAGGCGGTGCTCCGGTTCGAGGAAGAGGTGGACGACGGGGAGATGTTCGCCATCGCCAGTTTCTGGCTTGGGCGCACGTTCCGCAAACGCGGGCGCTACGACGAAGCGCTGGCATACACCGCGCGCGGGGAGCGCCTGGCGCTGGCGCTGGGTTACTCCGGAATGGCGGCGATCAGCCAGGTGACGCTGAGCTGGCTGGCATTCCAAAGGGGCAAGCTGCACGAGGCCAACCAGATTCTGCGCGGCGCCGAGGAGGCGCTGAACCCCACGGACGACTTCGTCAGCCGCGGCAACATTCAATCCGCTTATGGGCGCATCGCGCGGCGGCAGGGGAAATACGAGCTGGCGGTGGAGCGCTTCGGGCGCGCCATCGCGGAGTTTCGGCGCGGCTCGCGGGGTTCCATGCAACTGGCGCGCACGCTGGTGAACCTGGCGTTCGTCGAGCGGCTGCTGGCGGTGCGGGCGCAGCAGGAACTGGACTACATGGCCGCGGTACGCCGCGGCAAGCCGGGCGTGCCGGCCGACCCGGCGCGGGAGCAGCGGCAGCGCATCGAGCAGATCCGCGAATCGGCGCGCCAGTCGCTGGCCGAAGCCGGTGCCATTTACAGCCCCACCGCAACCACCGCGGCATCGCGGCGGTGCGCATCACGGAGGGTTTTCTGCGGCTGGACGCGGGCGACCTGGAGCGCGCGGCGGCCGATGCGGCCGAAGCGTTCGCCCAGGCGAGCGGCACATCGGATTATATAGTGATGGCGCGCGCACGAACCCTGGAATGCATCATCGAGCACGCCGCCATGGAGGAGCAGTTGGGCGATACGGTCCAGCATCGGGAGGCAGCCGAGGGCTTCGCCCGCGAAGCCGTGGAGTTCGCCGGCCAGACCGAGAACCGGCGCCTGCTGGCGCGCGCGCTGGTGTGGCAGGGGCTCACGTTCGCCCTGGAGCCGGCGGATCCGGAAGCGGCGCGGCGGTGCTGCGAGCAGGCGCTGGCGCTGCTCCAGCCCGAAGGCATGGAGCGGCAATACGTATGGGAGGACCTGGAGACGTTGAAATCCCGCCTCCTGCACACGCAATCGGTGGAGGCGAGGCTGCGGGCGTGGAGCGCGGGCATCGTGGAGGGCCAGTCTTTCCAGCAGATGACGGAGCAGTTTGCGCGCATCGTGATCCCGCGCGTATGGGAACGGGAGGGGCGCAAGGTGTCGCGGGTGGCGGAGAGGCTTTCCATTTCTCCCAAGAAGGTGCGGCGGATTCTGCGCGCCGCGGGGGTGAATGCGGGCGAGGGCGGCGGGGAGGAGCGCGAGGGCGGAAGCAATGTGGGTTCCGCGTCCGGGTACACTGAAGAACAAGATGTCTGAGAAAGTTGCGGTTTTCGATACTACTTTGCGGGATGGCGAGCAGGCCGCCGGCACGCGGCTGGGGCGGCGGGAGAAGCTCGTGATCGCGCGCCAGCTTGCCGAGCTGCGCGTGGACGTGATCGAGGCGGGTTATCCGAATTCCTCGCCGGAGGATTTCGAGGCGGTGCAGACGATCGGGCGGGAGATCGCCGGTCCGACGATCTGTGCGCTGAGCCGGGCCGTGCCGGCGGATATCGAGGCGTGCGCGCGGGCGCTGGCGGGGTGTGCGCGGCCGCGCATCCACACGGGCATCGGCGCGTCGGATATTCACATCCTGGGAAAATTTCGCGATGAGAAATACGGCAGGGATCTGGCCGAAAAACGGGCGACGATTCTGCAGATGGCGGTGGACGCGGTGCGGCTGGCGCGGGAAGCGGCGGCGGATGTGGAATTTTACGCCGAAGACGCCGGGCGCGCGCAGCGTGATTTCCTGCTGGAAATGATCGGCGCGGTGGTGGATGCAGGGGCAACCGTCATCAATATTCCCGATACCACCGGCTACGCCATGCCGGAACCTTACGGCGAACTGATTGGCGCGGTTTGCGGCGTGGTGGGTGGGCGCGCCGTGGTGAGCGTGCACTGCCACGACGATTTGGGCCTGGCGGTGGCGAACACGCTGGCGGGAATCCGCCACGGCGCGCGGCAGGTGGAAGGGACCATCAACGGGGTGGGGGAGCGGGCCGGAAACGCGGCGCTGGAGGAAGTGATCATGGCGCTGCGCACGCGGGCGGATTACTTCGGCGTGGATACCGGCATCGAGACGCGCGAGCTTTACAAAACCAGCCGGCTGGTGGCCGAGCTGCTCGGCATTGCGGCGCCGCCCAACAAGGCGGTGGTGGGCTGCAAACGCGTTCTCGCACAGTTCCGGCATTCACGTGGATGGGGTTTTGAAACAGCGGGACACGTACGAGATCATGCGGCCCGAGGACGTGGGCATGGCGGAGAGCCGGGTGGTGTTGACGGCCCGCACCGGACGGCACGGGCTGCGCGACCGGCTGGCCAGGTTGGGCTACGCGCTTTCGGAGGCGGAGCTGGATCAGGCATACCGGCAATTCCTGACCGTGGCGGACAAGAAGCGCGAGGTCTTCGACGAGGACTTACTCGCCATCGTGCATGACGAGATCCATCTGCCCGGAACTTACGCGCTCGAATATCTACATATTTATAGCGGCACTTCCGCCATCCCGACGGCCACGGTGCGCATACGGGCGGGCGAAGAAACGCGCGAAGGCGCGGCCACCGGGGACGGTCCGGTGGATGCGTTGTGCCGCGCCATCGCGCAAGTCACCGGCGCCGCGGCCTGCCTGGAACGTTATGAGATTCGCGCCGTTACCCGCGGCACGGAGGCCATGGGCGAAGCCACGGTGCACCTGGCGGAGGGAGGCCGGCGGGTGATGGGACGCGGGGCTTCCACGGATGTGATTGAAGCCAGTGCTAAAGCGTACATTGACGGTTTAAACCAACTGGCCCTGGCCGTCCGGCGGCAGACGGCCTGAGAAATCGCATACCGGTCCGGCCGGCAGGCTGTGTTCACCAAAACGAAGTGGCTAAAACGGCCACTGTTTACTACACTATAGCTAGCTGAAATGGGGACGCAGCGGAAACGCGTTGAAAAGGATGCGCGCGCGGTGCAGACGCCGATCTGGCAGGAACTGCTGGTGGGCATCGAAATGGTGGGCCTGCGCGTTTCGCCGGTGTACTGGGGGTACGGCATTCCGCCGGGTGACCATTCCGCGGTGATCGTGATTCCCGGCCTGATGGCGACGGATTTGTACCTGGCGGAGTTGCGCGCGTGGCTGACGCGGATCGGTTATCGCTCCTACCAGTCGGGGATCGGGTTGAATGCGGAATGCCCGAACCTGCTCATCCGCCAGCGGCTTACGGACACGATCACGAAAGCCAGCAAGCAGACGAAGCGCCGGGTTCACCTGGTGGGCCATAGCCTGGGCGGGTTGCTGGCCCGCGCGGTGGCGGCGCAGATGCCGGAGTCGGTGGCGTCGGTAACCACAATGGGTTCACCATTTCGCGGCGTGGCAGCCCACCCTTCGGTGCTGCGCGTGGCGGACTGGGTGCGGGAGAGGATTCATCAGCGGCACGGCGACGGAGTGTTACCCGAGTGTTACACCGGCGCCTGCAGTTGCGCCTTTCTGCAATCCATCGAGGGAGCCATTCCGGCGTCGGTGCGGGAGACGGCAATCTACACCAGGTCCGACGGCATGGTGGATTGGCAGGTATGCCGGACCGGCGACCCCGAAATCGACGTCGAGGTATCGGCGACGCACTTCGGACTGGCGTTCAATCCCGCGGTTTACGAGGTTCTGGCGCGCCGCCTGGCCGCCGCCCATGAAACCCAGACCGTTCGCAACCGCAGCTGCGCCTGACTCGCGCTAGCCGGAACAGTGAGCGGTTTCACGTTCGGCCGCGGCTCCCACCTGAAATAGGTATTTTAACCGTTGACTCCGAAATTCCCGCTCCGCAGAATAGGTATTCGGATCTCTAACTCCTATTTGTTACCGCACCGCTCGCAGTAAGTGGCGCGGCAAGTGACAGAATCGAAACGGTAGCGGGACGCGTCTAGCGTCCGGGCAGCGGAGGTATGTGTGTCCGCGGAAGAAATCGAAGGACCATTCGACTCCATAGAAAGCGCACAGGAATACATGAATGTGCTGGCGGAAACGGTCCTGGAAACCATGGGCGAACTCCGGCGCGACCAGGATGTGGCCCTGCGGGGGGGCGAGCCGCGCAAGGCCGAGGCGATCAGCCTGGCCATCTACAAGTTGAAGATGCTGGGCTGCTACGTGCACAAGAGCCGCAGAACTTTGAACGATTTGCGCATGCTGCGGCGCCTGATTTTGAACGAGCGCCTGAGCGTGGAAAGCCTGATCGGAACACTGTAAGTCCGGGCGGGCCGGGCATCCGGCACCTAGAAGCGCGCGGCCGGGCGAGGCGGCCTGGGGCCGCGGGAGAGAAAGCATGGATTCGATCGCGCAAGCCACTTACTGGACCATTCGCGGAAGCAGCCTGTTTCTCTTCTTGCATCTGCTCGGCCTGGCGCTGTTTGGCTATATCGTCGCGCGCCGGCTGCGGCCCCTGCTGGCGGCGCGGAGCGATCCCCGCTTCGACCGGCCCTGGCTGCGCCTGGAGCGCGTGTTCCAATACTGGCTGGGGCAGTGGCGCCATCCGCGCTTCCGCTACGCCGGAATCCTGCACATCCTCATTTTTATCGGGTTCGTGACTCTCGCCAGCCGTGCCTTCGCGCTCCTGGCGCTGGGGGTCTCGGACCGCTTCGCGGGCGCACCCGGCGGCTGGTACGAAGTGGTCCACGCCTACGCCGCGACCGCGGTTCTGCTTTGCATGGTGGCCGCCGCCGCGCGCCGCCTGATTTGGAAACCGGCCCGTTATCCGCGCTCAGCCGACGCGATCTTCCTGCTGGGATTGATCGCCCTGCTAATGGTGGCGGACGGCGTGTTCGAGGGCAGCGAGGCTGTGTTTCACCACCGCGAGATGGCGGTACTTTCGCTGCCGTGGCTCGTCGGATTAGCGGCCGCGCACGCGGCCTTCCCGGTATTGCGGGATCTTCACCAGGGGGCGTACTTCGTTCATGAATTTACCTTTTTCGGCCTGTTATGTTACCGGCCGTTCGGTATCCAATTTCATGTGGAAACGTCGCTGTTTTCCATTTACTTCTCGAAGTTAGACCGCGGCACGGTGAAGCCGGTAAGATGGGACGTCGCGGACAGCGAACTCGATACGCTGAAGTCATTCGGCGTCAAGCGATTCGAGGACTTCACCTGGAAGCACATCCTGGATTTTTACTCCTGTGCCGATTGCGGCCGCTGCGCCGAGCTCTGCCCGGCACACGCTGTGGGGCGGCCGCTGGCCCCGCGGGCGCTGACCGTCAAGGCGCGGGACGCCGTCTTCCGCCGGTATCCCGTGTTCGGGCGCGCCCGCGACGGGCAACCGCTGGTGGGCGGCATTTTGGAGGAGGACGAAATCTGGTCGTGCACCACGTGCGGCTCTTGCGAGGCCGAATGCCCGCTGTTCATCGAATACATCGACAAAATCGTCGATCTGCGCCGGGGACTGGTGGATGACGGGAAAACGCCGCAATCGCTGCACAAGCCGCTGAAGGCGCTGGAAAGCCGCGGCAACCCGTTCGGCAAACTGGAAAAGAAACGTGGGGAATGGGCGCGCGGGTTGGCGCCGGCGGCGAACGGAGCGGGAACATTGGCGACGCTGTACTTCGCCGACAGCATCAGCTCCTACGACGACCGCATGCAATCCATCGCGCGCGCGGCGGCGCGCATACTCGGCCGCCTGGGGGAGGATTTCGGAATCCTCGGCGCCGGGGAGCGGGACAGCGGCCACGACGTGCGGCGCTTCGGCGAGGAGACACTCTTCCAGGCGCTGCGCGACCACAACACGGAAGCGATCCGGGCATCCGGCGCGCGCCGCATCGTGACGGCAGACCCGCACGCCTTCAACGCACTGCGGCACGATTATCGGGATGTGCCGCCGGTGGAGCATATCAGCCAGGTTCTGGCGCGCGCGGTGGAAAACGGAGCGGTTCGCTTCCTGCCCGCGGATAGCGCCGTCTACACGTATCACGACCCCTGCTACCTGGGGAGGCACAACGGCCTGTACGAGGAACCGCGGCGGGTGCTGGACGCAATTCCGGGCCTGCGCCGCGTGGAAATGGCGCGTTCCCGCGACCGTTCCTTCTGCTGCGGCGGCGGCGGGCTGGCGCTGTTTTACGAACCCAAGGAGAAAGAGCGCATGGGGGTGCGGCGCGTGCGCATGGCGGCGGACGCGGGAGCGAACGTGATGGTGACGGCATGCCCGTTCTGCATGGCCAACATCGAAGACGCCATAAAGGTAGCGGGCCTCGAAGGGCGGATGACGGCGATCGACATCGCCGAACTGGCCGACCGGCAGATGGAAACCCGGGCGGAAGTACAGGAGAAGGAAGTTGTAAGTCGGACTATATAACAAGGACCGGCCGCCGTGTATCTGCGGCCCCGAACGATTATTACAGGAGAAGCGGAATCATGGATATCCTGGTTTGCGCAAAGCGGGTGCCGGACACCTCGGAAAACGAGATCCAGCTCAAGGACGACGGCACCGACATTGAACGCGACGACCTCGTGTATTCGGTAAACGAAGCTGATAATTACGCGGTGGAAGAGGCGTTGCAGATTGCCGCCCGGACCGGCGGAAAAGTGACCGTGGTGACGGTGGGCGGGGAGGAGGACGAGGAGATTCTCCGCCGCGAAATGGCCATGGGCGCGAGCGGCGGCGTCCTGCTCTGCGACGAAGCCTTTCGCGACTCGGACGGCCGCGGGATCGCGGCCATTCTGAAGGCATTCGTGGAGACGGGCCGGTACGACCTGATCCTGACCGGCGTGCAGGCCGACGACGGCTGCGCGCAGGTGGGCGGCATGCTGGCCGCCATGCTGGATTACCCGTTCGCCTCGCTGGTGACTTCGATCGAGGTGGCCGAGGGCGGCAAGCTCAAAATCGCGCGGGAGGTGGAGGGCGGCAGCAAGGAGATTCACGCCATCGACCTGCCCTGCGTGCTGTCGATCCAGACCGGCATCAACGAGCCGCGCTACGTGGGCATGCGGGGCATCCGGCAGGTGGCGTCCGATTCCCATCCCGAAGCTGGGCGCGCCGGACCTGGCGCTGGCGCTGCCGATGGCCGGCAAAGCCAACGCCAAGGTGCAGCGCGCGGAATACTTCGTGCCGCCGGCGGGCAAGGAGGCGGAGATGCTGCAGGGGGGCCGCGACGAAGTAATCGAGCAGTTACTCGACTTATTGAAAGCCAAAGGAGGGTTGAACTAATGCCCCGTATCTTCGCTTACATCGTGCACAAGAGCGGAATACCCGACGATACGGCGGCCGAGCTGCCGTCGGCGGCGCGGAAGATCGACCCGGCGCAGGCGCCGTGACTGCCATCGTGACCGGCTGGGGCGCCGAGCTGGACCAGGTATGCGAAAGCCTGCGCGCGACTTACACGGAGATCTGGAAGATCGCCCGGGAGCCGCTGGCGTACCCCAACGCCGAGCTGGTGCGGCAGGCGCTGGCGAGCGTGGTGCCGGCCGGAAGCATCGTGCTGGTTCCGCACGCGCATTTCGGGGTGGACCTCTCGCCGGGGCTCGCCATCAAGCTGGACGCGGCCTACCTGCCCGATGTGGTGGACGTGGAAGGCGTGGAGGGCCGCTGGCTGAAGGCGGTGCGGCAGGAGTTCGGCGGGCTGATCTCGGCGCGCATGCGCTGCGACATTTCGACGGGCGCGGTGCTGAATATCCGGCCGGGATCGTTCCGGCCCATGGAAAGCGCTCCCGCGGGCGGGCACATCGTGGATCATTCGGCGGAAGTGGGCACGCTCACTTCGCGCCGGCGGTACCTGGAAACGATCGCGGCGGAAGTGGGAGATGTGGATATCACGCGCGAAGCCGTGCTGGTCTCGATCGGCCGCGGCATCGGCGAGCAGGAGAACATCGCGATCGCCGAGGACCTGGCCGAGGCGATGGGCGCGGCCGTGAGCTGCTCGCGGCCGGTGGTGGACGCGAAATGGATGGAGAAATCGCGGCAGGTGGGGTCCTCGGGCAAGACGGTGCGGCCCAAGGTTTACATGGCCTGCGGGATCAGCGGCTCGTTCCAGCACCTGGCGGGGCTGAAAGGCAACCCCTTCCTGGTGGCGATCAACAAGAACCCGAAGGCGCCGATCTTCCGCGTGGCGGACGTCGGCATCGTGGACGACATTCTGGAGTTCATGCCCGCGCTGGCGGACCGCGTCCGCGAGGAAGCGCGGAGCCGGACTGAAGCGAGGTACCGCCCGATGATTACCGCGAAAACGCTCAAGCTCAGCGTGAAATCGCTGCGCGAGTTTGCCAAAAAGCGGCTGACGGACGAGGAGCTGATCGCGCTCGACGAGCGCGACGAGTGCCCGCTCGACATCGTGCGGCACATGTGCAGCCCGGACAAGCTGGGCATCCAGCTGCTGTTCATCCCCGAGGAGTTCGGCGGATTCGGCGGCGGCGCGTTCGACGTCTACTGCGTGTGCGAGGAGATGGCGCGCATCGACCTGGGGGTGGCGACGGCGGTGCTGGCCACTTTCCTGGGCAGCGACCCGATCACGGTGGGAGCCACGCCGGAGCAGAAGAAGATCTGGCTTTCGCGCATTGCCGACGAAGGGCTGCTGTTTGCTTACGGCGCCACCGAGCCCGATGCGGGCAGCGACCTGGGCGCGTTGCAAACCACGGCGGACCGGGTGGTGGAAGACGGGCGGATCACCGGCTATCGCATCAACGGCAGCAAGCAGTGGATCAGCAACGGCGGCATCGCCGATGCGTACACGGTGCTGGCGAATACGCCCGGCGGGCCGAGCCTGGTTCATTGTGGAGCGCGGCGCCGCCGGGCTTCAGCCAGGGCAAGCCGGAAAACAAGCACGGCATCCGGCTGAGCAACACGGCGGCGCTTTCGTTCAGCGACGTGCCGTGGGTGCGGACCGGCTGGTGGGCGGAGTGGAAGGGCAGGGCCTGCTGCAGGCGCAGGCGGTGTTCGGCTATACCCGCCTGATGGTGGCGGCGTTCGGGCTGGGCGCGGGATGGTCCGCGCTGGACCGCGCCATTCCGTATTCCGCCAAGCGCATCCAGGCGGGCGCGCCGCTTTCCGAAAAGCAGGGCTACACGCACAAGCTGATCGTGCCCAACGCGGTGCGCCTGGAGGCGGGCCGCGCTTATATCGAGGAGACGGCCGAGCGCATCGACGCCGGCGAAGGCAGCCTCAACACCGAGGGCGCGATCGCCAAGTACATGTCCACGGAGGCGGGCAACGCCGCCGCCGAGGCCAGCATTCAGGCGCTGGGCGGCTACGGCTATACGCACGAGTACATGGTGGAGAAGATCAGCCGGGACGTGCGCATCACCTGCATCTACGAAGGCACTTCCGAAATCATGGAGATGACGATCGCGCGCGACCGCTGGCAACTGCACCTGAAGACGCGCGGCCAGCATTACCATGACCGCGCCCGCGAAATGGAAGCGCTGGAAGAGCGGCGCCCGAACCTGGGCGCGGGAACGGCGGCGATGGCATTGCACGCGCTGGCGGAAGTGATGGAGCGCGCGCGCATCGCCCGGCTGACGCGCTTCCAGCATATTCTGCTGCGGCTGGGCGAATGGATCGCCTACGCGGAGAGCGCGGCTACGCTGGCGCGGCGCGCGGCGCGAATGGCGGACGGCAAGCTGAGCGAGAAAGCCAGCCGCCGCTTCGACGCAGCCGGGCTGGCGGCCATCAGCCGCATCTTCGCGCGCGAGGCTGCCATGCGCGTGGCCGGGGAAGGCCTGAAATGGACCATCGGGGCCGGGGGTGAAACGCCGGCGCTCGATTTGCCCGGCATTCACCGCGCCCAGGCGGGGCTGGTTTCGGATATGGATTTCGTCGCCGACGCGCTGTACGGCCGCGCCGCCAAGGCAGCGGCGCGCGTGGCGTAGACCGGCTGGGAGCGCGAGCGGAGCGAACGGGATCGCGGATGCCGGTTGGCAAGCCGGCGCCGCGAGTGTGGATTGCCGCGGCTGAACGCCGCGGACGAAATGGCAAGGGAGAACTTTCATGCAGGACAACGGTTATCGCGCGGTTGCGATCGTAGGAGCCGGGGCGATTCTGCCCGATGCGCCCAACGTGCCCGCGTTTTGGAACAACATTCAAAGCGGGCGCTACAGCATCACGGAGGTCCCGCCGGAACGCTGGGATCCGGCGCTGTATTACGACCCCGACCACAACGCGCCCGACAAGACGTATTCGAAGATCGGCGGCTGGGTGCGGGAATACCCGTGGGACCCGTTCCAGTGGCGGATGGCGATTCCGCCGCGCGTGGCCGATGCCATGGACGGCGCGCAGCGCTGGGGCATCGCCTCCACCCGCGAAGCGCTGGCGGATTACGGCTACCCGGAGCGGCCGCTGAACACCGAGCGCACCGCCGTCATCCTCGGCAACGCCCTGGCCGGCGAGCAGCACTATCTTACTTCCCTGCGCGCCTACTTCCCGGAATACGAGCGCGAACTGGAGGAGATGCGCCAGCTTTGCCGCGCTGCCGGATGCCGTGCGCCGCGAGATCAACGCGCGAATGGCACGCGCGAATGGGCGACCGGCTCCCGCCCATCACCGAGGACAGCATGCCGGGCGAGCTGGCCAACTGCCTGGCCGGGCGCATCGCCAACCTCTTTAACTTCCGCGGCCCGAACTTCACCTGCGACGCGGCCTGCGCCTCCGCCATGGCGGCCGTACGCAGCCGCGGCCGAAGGCCTGGTCGACGCACGATTTCGACGTGGCGGTGAGCGGCGGCATGGACCGCAACATGGGCGCCTCCACGTTCATCAAGTTCTGCAAAATCGGCGCGCTTTCCGCCACCGGTTCGCGCCCCTACGCGGAAGGCGCCGACGGCTTCGTGATGGGCGAAGGCGCGCGCCGTCTTCCTGCTGAAGCGCCTGGAAGACGCCGAGCGCGACGGGGACAGGATCTACGCCGTGATTCGCGGCCATCGGCGGCTTCGAGCGACGGCAAAGGCAAGGGCATCACCGCGCCCAATCCCGTCGGGCCAGAAGATCGCCATCGAGCGCGCCTGGGGCGAACGCCGGGGCTCTCGCCGGCGACCGCTACGCTGTTCGAGGGCCACGGCACCTCCACCAGCGTGGGGGACGTGGTGGAAGTGGAGAGCATCGCCGCGGTGCTCGCGGAGCATGGCAGCGAATGGCCACAAGATCGCGCTGGGCTCGGTGAAATCGAACATCGGGCACCTGAAGGGCGCGGCCGGCGCGGCCAGCGTTTTGAAGGTGGCGCTGGCATTGCGCGACCGCGTGCTGCCGCCCAGCGTACGCTGCGAGCATCCCAATCCGAATATCGATTTCGCCCACTCGCCGCTCGCAGGTCAACACGGCGCTGCGGCCGTGGACCGAAACGGCCGACGGCGTGCGCCGCGCCGGCGTCAGCGCCTTCGGCTTCGGCGGCACCAATTTTCACGTGGTGATGGAGGAGTACATTCCCCATCGCCTGACCGGAAACGGCAAGCGCTCGGTGGCGGTAACCGAAGGGGGGAACCCGACTGCCGGGCGCGAGCCTTCCGCGCCGGAAGCGCCGAGCGAGGTGCGCGGCGGAAACGCCGTCCGCCCCGCATCCCTCAAGGCGCCTCTGCGCGGAGCCCTGGTGGCCGGCGCCGCCTCCGCGGTCGGACTGGTCGAGCGACTGCGCGCCGTCCAGAACACCGCCCAGGCGGGCCGGACACCAGTGGCGGCGGCGCCGGCGGAAGCCGACCTGCGCGCCGCGGAGCGGATCGCCATCGATTTCGGCAACGCCGCCGAGCTGGCCGAAAAATGCGGGAAGGCGCTGCAGGCGCTCGAGGCCGAGCAGCCCGGGGCGTGGAAGGCGTTGCGCGCGCAAGGCATATTCCGCGGCCATGGCCCGGCGCCGAAAGTGGCGTTCCTGTACCCCGGGCAGGGCTCGCAATACGTCAACATGCTGCGCGGCCTGCGCGCGGCCGACCCGATTGTGGCGCGCACCTTCGAGGAAGCCGACCGCGTCATGACGCCGATCCTCGGCAAGCCGCTGACCGATTTCATCTACGTGGACACCGGCCGATACCGCGGCCGTGGCGCGCGCCGAAGACGGCCTCACGCAAACCGCCATCACGCAGCCGGCCGTGCTGGCCAGCGACCTGGCGCTGACGCGGCTGCTGGAAGCCTATGGCATCCGGCCCGATATGACGATGGGGCACAGCCTGGGCGAATACGGCGCGCTGGTGGCGGCCGGCGCCCTGCCGTTCGAGGACGCGCTCGAGGCGGTGGCCGCGCGTGGACGCGAGATGACGCGCGTGGCCATGGCGGATAACGGCAAGATGGCGGCGGTGTTCGCGCCGCTGGCGGAAATCGAGCGGATCCTGGGCACGATTGAGGGTTACGTCGTCATCGCCAATTTCAACAGCGACAAGCAGGCGGTGATCGGGGGCGCCAGCAGGGCCGTGGAGCAGGCGTCGGAAGCCCTGCAGAACGCGGGCTACAACGTGGTACCGCTGCACGTCAGCCACGCCTTCCATACGTCCATCGTGGCGCCGGCCAGCGAGCCGATGCGCCGCACGCTGGAGCGGCTGCGGCTGACGCCGCCCAAGCTGCCGGTGGTGGCCAACGTGGATGGCCGCTTCTACCCCACCGGGCCGGACGCGAGGAACGCCATGCTGGACATCCTGGCGCGGCAGGTCGCCTCGCCGGTGCAGTTCGTGCGCGGGCTGCGGACGCTCTACGAAGCGGGCGCGCGCGTGTTCGTGGAAGTGGGGCCGAAGAAGGCGCTGCACGGCTTCGCGGAGGAGGCGCTCGGGCGCGTCGGGCGAAGTGCTGGCGCTGTTCACCAACCATCCCAAGTACGAAGACACTCTGGCGTTCAACCAGGCGTTGTGCGGGCTGTACGCCGCCGGATTGGGCGCGGGACGGCCGGCGATGGAGATCGGAATCCGGCGCGCAACCGGAGACGCGGGCGCGCGCCGGCGGCCGAGCCGGTGGTGATCACGGGAGCCGCGCTCGGCCTGCCCGGGCCGGGGCGCATCTTCGACGACGAGAACGCCGCCCGCATCCTGAACGGCGAGCAGTTCATCGACGTCATCCCCACGCGCTTCCGCCGCGCCATGCTGGACAAGCACATCACCCGGCTGGTGAAGAGCGACAACGGCGGCGCCGGTGTTCGAGGAGATCCGCCATCCCGCCGACGTCATCAAGCTGGCCGGCCGGGGCGGCAGCTTTCGACCTGGAAGCCGAATTCGGCATTCCCGCCGACCGCATCGCTGCGCTCGACCGCTGCACCAGGCTGGCCATCGCCGCGGGCCTGGACGCGCTGCGCGATGCCGGCATCCCGCTGACCATGCGCTACAAGAGCACCAGCAAGGGCACGCGTTTGCCCGAGCGCTGGGGCCTGCCGGACGAACTGCGCGATTCCACCGGGGTCATCTTCGCTTCCGTCTTTCCCGGCTACGACGCCTTTGCCGACGAAGCCGAGCGCTATTACACGGACCGCAGCCTGCGCGAGCAATTGGCCACGCTGGAAGATCTGCGCGCGCGCAACGGCCACGATCGGCGCGCTGGCGGCCGAACTGGACCGGCGCATCGCCGCCCTGCGCGAGGGCATCGACAAATCGGCGTATCACCTGGACCGCCGCTTCCTGTTCCGCGTGCTTTCCATGGGGCATTCGCAATTCGCGGAGCTGATCGGAGCGCGCGGCCCCAACACGCAGCTGAATGCTGCGTGCGCCAGCACCACGCAGGCAGTGGCCGTGGCGGAAGACTGGATCCGCACCGGCCGCTGCCGCCGCGTGGTGGTGGTTTCCGCCGACGACATCACGTCGGACCGCCTGATCGGATGGTTCGGCGCGGGATTTCTGGCCAGCGGCGCGGCGGCCACCGGCGACGTGATCGAGGAAACCGCGATTCCCTTCGACCGGCGTCGCAACGGCATGATCATCGGAATGGGCGCGGCGGCGCTGGTCATCGAAAGCGCCGAAGCCGCCGCCGAACGCGGGCTTGCGCCCGATTTGCGAAGTGCTGAGCGCGGTCACGGCCAACAGCGCCTTCCACGGAACGCGGCTGGACATCGAGCACATCGGCAAGGTGATGGAGGAGCTGGTCCGGAAGGCCGAGACGCGCGCCGGCATCCACCGCGAGGAGATCGCCGCGGTCGATGGTTTTCGTTTCGCACGAGACGTACACGCCCGCGCGCGGCGGCAGCGCGTCGGCCGAAATCCATGCCCTGCGCCAGGTGTTCGGGCGAGCGGCGGACCGCATCGTCATCGCCAACACCAAGGGCTTCACCGGCCACGCCATGGGCGCGGGCATTGAGGACGTGGTGGCGGTGAAGGCGCTCGAAACCGGCATTGTGCCGCCGGTGGCCAATTTCAAAGAGGTCGATCCCGAGCTGGGGCCGCTGAACCTCTCGCAGCGGCGGCGCGCATGAACGTGGAATACGCGCTGCGGCTGGGCGCCGGCTTCGGCTCGCAGATCAGCATGACGCTCACGCGGCGGATTCGCGTGCGCCGGGCCGCGGCCCGCGCCCAACGCGCTGGGCTACGCCTATCGCATCGCCGATCCGGCGGCCTGGCAGGAATGGCTGGCCCGCATCGCGGCACCGGGGGCGGAGTTGGAGGTGGTGCATCGCACGCTGCGCGTGCGGGATAACGGCGAGCATCGCGCGCAGCCGATGGCGCGCGCATGCAGGGCAGACGGTTGCGCCCGCCAAATCGCGCAGCCGCCCGCGCCTCAACCGCTTCCTCCCGCTAGCTCCGGCGCAGGCCGAACTAAAGCCGGCGCCAGCGCCAGAACCCGAACCGCCCGCCGCGCCGGTGGCCCGGACGCCGGCGTCTGCTCCGGTACCGGACCGGCAGGCGACGCCGCCCGCCCGACACCGGGCCGCGGATCCGGTTGCGGACGAGGTGCTCGCCCTGTTTGTGGAGAAGACCGGCTATCCGCGCGAAATGCTGGATTTCGATCTGGATCTGGAAGCCGATCTCGGCGTGGACACCGTGAAGCAGGCGGAGATCTTCGCGGCCATCCGCGAAAAATACGGGATTGCGCGCGATCCCAATCTGAAGCTGCGCGATTTGCCGACGATGGCGCGGGTGATCCAGTTCGTGCGCGACCAGCCGGCCGGATTTGCAAGTGCGGCGGCAGCTGGCGGACACGGTGCGAGTAGCCGGCCGGACATGCCCGGGGCCAACGCCGATGCCTGGCTCCGAACCTGCGCCCCGGTAGCCGGCCGCGCCGATCCGCCGGAAGACGATTCGCGAGAAGGTGCTGGAAGTGGTGGTGGAGAAGACCGGCTATCCGATGCGAAATGCTGGACCTGGACCTCGACCTGGAAGCGGATCTCGGCGTGGACACCGTGAAGCAGGCCGAGATTTTCGCGGCCATCCGGGAGACGTACGACATTCCGCGCGACCCAATCTGAAGCTGCGCGATTTGCCGACCCTGGCGCGGGTGATCCAGTTCGTGCACGACCGCCGGCCGGATCTGCAACCGGCGGCGGCCGTGGCGGACGTGGCTGAAGAGCGGGCCGGGCATCGCCCGTGCCTCGATACGAGGCTTCCGGGAGGCTGGCGGCACGCCGGTCGTCTCCAGGCTGCCGGAACCCGCGGCTCCGGCGGTGGATGCGATTCGCGACAAGGTCCTCGCCATCGTGGTGGAGAAGACCGGGTATCCGAAGGAAATGCTCGATCCCGATCTCGACCTGGAAGCGGACCTCGGCGTGGACACCGTGAAGCAGGCGGAAATGTTCGCCGCGGTCCGGCAGGCGTTCGGCATCCCGCGCGACCAAGTCGCTGAAGCTGCGCGATTTCCCGACGCTGGCGCACGTGATTCGCTTTGCCCGCGAGCGCGCGGCCGGCGCCGCGCCGCCGGCGGAAGTGGAAAGCCCCCGGCCGCAGCCGGCATCGTTCGAAGCGGCCGCCCGCATTCCGCGGCGCGTTCCGGTCGCCGCGCTGCGGCCCCCGCTCGAACTCTGCAAGCCGACCGGCGTCGCACTCGGACCCGGCAAGCGCGTGCTGGTCGTGCCGGACCGCGGCGGGCGCGGGTGAAGCGCTGGCCGAAAAGCTGCGCGGGCTGGGCGTAGAAGTGACGGGCAGCGCCGATGCGCCGGGCGCGACTCGACGGCGTCTTCTGGCTGCCCGCTCTCGACCAGGAAGGCGATCTGCAACAGATGACGCTCGCCGGCTGGCGCGAGGCGCTGGATCTTCGCGTGAAAGCGCTCTATCGCACCATGCGGCCGCTCTATGACCGCATCGCCACGCCCGGCACGTTCCTCATCACCGCCACGCGCCTGGGCGGGCGCCACGGATACGACGAAGCCGGCGCCCTCGATCCGCTCGGCGGCGGCGTTACCGGCTTCGCCAAGGCCTACAAACGCGAGCGGCCGGAAGCGCTGGTAAAGGCGGTGGATTTCGGCGCCGGCGCCGCCGCGGCGGAGATTGCCGATCTGCTGATCGACGGAGGCGCTGCGCGATCCCGGCGCGGTGGAAATCGGATACGCGGACGGCCACCGCTGGACGGTCGGGCTGGAAGAGCAGGCCGTATCCGCCGGAACCCGGCATGACGCTGGGCCGCGAGACCAGCTTCCTCATCACCGGCGCGGCGGGCAGCATCGTTTCCGCCATCACGGCCGACCTGGCGGCGGCCTCCGGCGGCACCTTCCACCTGCTGGACGTCGTGCCCGAGCCCGACCCCGCCAACCCCGATCTGCGCCGGTTCGTCTCCGATAAGGACGGCCTCAGGCGCGACCTCTTCGCCCGCATTCAGGCGCGCGGCGAGCGCGCCACTCCCGCGCTGGTGGAAAAGGAGATGGCCGCGCTCGAACGCGCGCACGCGGCGCTCAGCGCCATTGAGGCCGTGCGCGCGGCCGGCGGCACGGCGCACTATTACAGCGTCAACCTCACGGATGCGAGACGCCGTGGCGAAGGCGGTCGCCGAAGTCCGCCGGCGCAGCGGCCGGATCGACGTGCTGCTGCACGCCGGAGGGGTAGAACGCAGCCATGCGCTGTCCGACAAGGACGAGCGCGAATTCAACCTGGTCTTCGACATCAAGACCGAAGGGCTGTTCCATCTGCTCCACGCCATCGGCGACATGCCGCTGGGCGCGGTGGTGATGTTCAGCTCGGTGGCCGGGCGCTTCGGCAACAGCGGCCAGACCGATTACAGCGCCGCCAACGACCTGTTGTGCAAGATCGCTTCCAGCTTCCGCCGCACCCGGCCCGCCACCCGCGCCATCGCCATCGACTGGACGGCGTGGGGCGGCATCGGCATGGCCACGCGCGGCTCGATTCCGAAGATTATGGAGATGGCCGGCATTTCGATGCTGCCTCCGGAGGCCGGCATTCCCTGGATCCGGCGCGAGTTGACCGCGGCCGGGACCAGCGGCGAGGTGGTGGTCGCGGGCGAACTGGGCGTGCTGGGGAAGGAATGGGATGCCTCGGGCGGCCTGGATTCCGCGGCGCTGCCGGAAATGCCGATGCTCGGCGAAGACCGCGAAACTCGACCTGGCCGGCCGCCTGACCGTCGAGCCGTCGCTCGATCCGGCGGTGCAGCCGTTCCTCTACGATCACGCCATCGACGGCACGCCGGTGCTGCCCGGCGTGATGGGGATGGAAGCCTTCGCCGAAGCGGCGCTGGCGATGGCTCCGGGGTGGCGGATCGAAGCGGTGGAAGGCGTGGATTTCCTGGCGCCGTTCAAGTTCTATCGCGGCGAGCCGCGCCCGCTCATCGTCGAAGCGCAATTCGAGGCGCACGGCGCCGGCATGATCGCCCATTGCCGCCTGGCCGGCCGGCGCATCCTGCCGGGCCAGGCCGAACCGCAAGTGACCACCCATTTCACCGGCCGGGTGTTGCTGGCCCGGGAGCCCGCCGCGCCCGCTAGCGGGCCCGCTCCGGGCGCTCCGCACGGCACCGTGGTTTCGCATGAGGAGATTTATCGCGTCTACTTCCACGGTCCGGCCTACCGGGTGCTCGAAAGGGCGTGGTGGACCCGGGAGGGTGCGATCGGCGAAATGAATTCCGCTCTGCCGGATCATCACGTACCCGCCGCCCAGCCGCTGGCGATTGCTCCGCGGCTGATCGAGCTGTGCTTCCAGACAGCCGGCATCTGGGAAATGGCGATGTGCAGGCGGATGGGGCTGCCGCGCTCGGTGGCCTCCGTGACGCTGTATCGCCAGCCCGAACCGGCGGCCGGCCCGCTCTATGCCCTGGTCACGCCGGATGCGACTGGGGAAAGCTTCGACGCCCTGGTGGTGGATAGCGCGGGCACGCGCTTCCTGCGCCTCACCGGCTACCGCACCGTGGTGTTCCGGGAGAACATCGACCCCGGCCTCCTGGCTCCGGCAGAAGCAGTTATGGTCTGACCGTGGAGGTTTACTGGCTGGCACGGAATGCAAGCGGCGTGCCGCCGGACGATGCCTGGCTGAGCGGGCGCGAACGGAGCGTGCTGGCCGGCCTGCGCATCCCCAAGCGGCGGGCGGATTGGCGCCTGGGCCGCTGGACCGCGAAACTTGCCATCGCGGCCCACCGCGAGCTCGCGCCGCGCGCGGAGACGCTGGCCGCCATTGAAGTGCGGCCGGCGCTCTCCGGCGCTCCGGTGGCGTTCGTTCAGGGCGAGCCAGCCGCGCTGGTCATGTCTCTCAGCCACAGCCACGGCGTCGGGTTCTGCGCCCTGGCCGCGGCCCCGGCGGAACTGGGCTGCGATGTGGAACTCGTGGAGGCGCGCAGCCCGGCGTTCCTGGGCGATTTCTTCACCGGCGCGGAGCAGGAATTCGTCCTGCGGGCGCCCGCCCCGGACCGCCCCAGGCTTTCGACCTTGCTCTGGAGCGGGAAAGAGAGCGCGCTGAAGGCCCTGGAATGCGGGTTGCGCGCCGACACCCGATCGGTGGCCGCCATCCCCGAGCTGGGCCCGGTTTGCGAAGCCGGCGCCTGGCTGCGGTCTGACCGCCCGCCACGGTCACGGCTGCGCGTTTCACGGCTGGTGGCGGGAGAGCGGCGATTCGGTTTTCACTTTGCTGGCCGAGCCTCCGCCGCGGCAACCCGTCGAGCTGCGGAGCGAGGCGTGCGCCTCGCTACAATGAATTCAGTGTCCGCTCCGTTTCGCTCCTACGTGCTCGTCTCGCGCGAGCAGATTGCCCGTAATTTCCATAATGTGCAGGCGGTAGTCGGCGCCGGCGTAGAAGTGGCGGGGGTGGTCAAAGCCGATGCCTATGGCCACGGCGCGCTCGAAGTTTCCAAGGTGCTGGTGGCGGAGGGCGCGCGCTGGCTGGCGGTCAGCTCCGTGGATGAGGGCGTCAACCTGCGCTGCGGGGGTATCGAGCAGCCGCGCATCCTGGTTATGGGCGGGTTTCTGCTGTATGAGGCCGCGGCGCTGGTGGAGTACAACCTGACCCCGGCGGTGCATTCGCTGGCCGAGATGCGGCTGGTGGAGGAGTTGGCACGCGTCTCCGGCAAGCCCGTCCGGTACCATCTGAAGATCGATTCCGGAATGGGACGCCTGGGCACGCGCGCGCCAGCGGCGGAGATTCTGGCGGCGCTGGCCGAAACCCGCGCGGCGGTGCTCGAAGGCCTGATGACGCACTTCGCTTCCGCCGCCGATTACTCCACCGACCAGACCGCCGTGCAGTTGGCCTACTACCACTCCATCGCCTCCGAACTGGCGCGCGCCGGCATCCGTCCCCTGCATCTGCACACCTCCAGCACCAACGCCATCGGCTACGGCCGCACCGACGGCTGGCACGACCTGGTGCGCGCCGGACATGCGCTGTATGGCTACGTCTCGCCCGCCCGCGGCGACGCCCCGCCGCAGCGGCTCGAGGTGAAGCCCGTGCTCACCTGGAAGGCGAAGATTCTTACCGTCAAGGAGATTCCGGAAGGCGCGCTGGTGGGTTACGGTGGCACCTTCCGCGCTCCGCGACGGATGCGCATCGGAATCCTGGGCGCGGGGTACGCCGACGGGATGTTCCACCGGCTCTCCAATCGCGGCAAGGTCATCGCCGCCGGGCAGATCACGCCCATTCTGGGCACGATCTCGATGGACCTGACCACCATCGATCTCAGCCACACCGAAGCGCTCCGTCCCGGCGACGATGTCACCCTACTGGGGCAGGAAGGCGAGGCGTGCCTGGATGCGCAACAAATCGCACGAGTTGCGGGCACGATATCATACAACATTTTGTGCAGCATCAGCGCGCGGGTGCGCCGGGTGTACGTTTAGTTAACTCCACGTTACGATTGGTACTAAACGTGCAAAGGAAGCGCGGGTTTGGCAGCCGGAATGCGTTCCGCCGGTGATATTATGAAAGCGGATGAGTTTGATAGGCCCTAGGCTCACGCAATCGGTCAAGCTGACGCAGAAACAGATTCTGACGCCCGGCTTGGTGCAGATGGTCACCGTGCTTCAGCTCAACAGGCTCGAGCTGAAGGAGATGATCAACCAACATATTGTCGAAAATCCAGCTTTGGAGGAATCCACCGAAGACGCGGGCGAGGAAATTACGGCCGACGAACTGCTTCCTTTGCTGGAAGCCGAGCCGGTTGTAAACGCCGCGGATCAGGAACTTCTGGATGCCGCCGGGCTGAACGGCTCCACTCCGTTGGATGGAGTGTCCGGAGATGTGGCGATCAACGGCATTCTGTTTCCGGATGCCGAGGAAGTGGCCACCGCCGCCGCCGACAAGGAAGCGGCGCCCACGGATTCCCTGGCCGAAGCTCCGGCAGCCACCGACCCCTTCGACGAAATCGATTTCGACCGCTTCTTCGACGATTACCTGGATCCCGGTTATAAGACACCCGCCGCGGAATCGGTCGAAAAGCCATCCTTCGAAACCTTCCTTTCCGCTCCCGTTACCCTGGGCGATTATCTGCGCTCGCAATTGAGCGTCAGCCTGATCTCCGATGAGGTGCGCAACGCGGCGGAATCGATCATCGGCAACCTCACCGAAGACGGCTACCTGGAATGCTCGCTGGACGAACTGATGGCGGCCGGCGGCCACACGACCGAACAGATCGGGGATGCGTTGCGCATCGTGCAGTCGCTCGATCCCGCCGGGGTGGGCGCGCGCAACCTGCGCGAGTGCCTGCTGCTGCAGATCGAGAGCCTGAACGGACGCGGCGGAGTGGCGTGGCAGATCGTTTCCAACCAGCTGCGGCTGCTGGAGACGCGCCAGTATAAGGAAATCGCCAAGGCTCTGGGCCGGCCCATGGAGCACATCGAGACGGCGGTGCGCATGATCCAGCACCTGAATCCGCGCCCCGGCCTGCGCTATTCCGGCGCGGGCGCGCGCGTGGTGGAGCCGGACGTGTACTTCATCAAGGATGGCGACGACTACATCATCCAGATGAACGACGAGGATGTGCCGCAGCTGCGCCTCAACAAGCAGTACCACAAGATGCTGGACCGGGATAACGGCGCCACCAAGGAAGTGCGGGATTACGTGCGCGAGCGCTACACCTCGGCCATCCAGCTGATGAAGAACATCGAGCAGCGCAAGCAGACCATCCTCAAGGTCTGCCAGGCCATTGTCCGGCGCCAGACCGAGTTTCTGGCCCACGGCCTGGAGCAGCTCAAGCCGATGATGATCAAAGAGGTGGCCGAAGAGGTGGGGGTGCATCCTTCCACGGTGAGCCGGGCGGTGGCCAGCAAGTACGTGCACACGCCGCAGGGCGTTTTCGAGCTGCGCTATTTCTTCTCGGAGGCGGTGCAAGGGCCGTCCGGCGGCGGCACGCCGCTGCTGCTGCTCAAGCGCAAGGTGAAAAGGATGATCGAGGAGGAAGACCGCACCCGGCCCCTCACCGACGAGCAGATCACCACGCTGCTCGAAGCCGAAGGCATCAACGTCACGCGCCGGACGGTAGCCAAATACCGCGAGGATATGAAGATCCCCTCCACACACCAGCGGCGCGTGCGAAACTAGTGGGTAGCTGCGAGCCGACAGACTGCTAGCTGGCGGCTCCAAGGGAGCGAACCCATGAAGATCGCGTACACAGGCAGGCAGGTGGAACTGGCGCCGGCCCAGCTCAAGAAGCTGGAAGCGCGCTTTGCCAAGATCGGGAAGTTACTCGACGGCAAGCGCGAGACCGAAGCCCACGTGATACTCTCTCTCGAACGGCACCTGCACCACGCCGAAGTCACTGTCAATTACTTCGGACATCAGCTGGTCGGGCTGGGCTCCAGCACAGATCTGTTTACCGCTATCAATTCCGCGGCGGAGAAACTGGAGAAGCAGGCCGTCAAAGCCCGCACCAAGTGGCGCGACACCAAGCGCGCGCCGCACAAGGCCACGTCGGAAGCCGAAGCCGAGCAGCCGGCCGCCGCTGCCGAAGCCGCCGCCGAGGAGCCGGAGGCCGCGTCCCAACCGCAGGTCCGCCACATCAACCACCAGCGCCGCAAGCCGATGACACTGGAGGAGGCGATGCTGGAGATGGACAAGAAACGCGATTACGTGGTCTACCGCGATGCCGAGACCGACCGCGTTTCGGTGCTGGTGCGCCGCCGCGACGGCAGCTTCGACCTGGTGGAGGGCTGAGCCCGGCGAATGGCGAAAGCGAGGACGGGGCCGGACCACGAGCTGGTCGTCATCACGGGGCTGAGCGGTTCGGGGAAAGGCTCGGTTCTTAAGGCGCTCGAGGATATCGGCTTTTACGCCGTCGACAATCTTCCCGTCGATCTCATTGAGAAATTTGCCGAGCTGACGCGCGAGCGCCACGAAATTCCGGGCGCCGCGCTGGTGGTGGATATACGCGAGGGCGAAGCGCTGGAACGGTTCCCGGAATTATATACGAAGCTGCGGCAGTCATTCAAATCGCACTTGGTCTTTCTCGAAGCCGACGACGACACCATCGTGCGCCGCTTCAGCGAAACCCGCCGCCCGCATCCGCTGGGGACGGGAAAGTCCATCGCCCGCAGCATCCGCTCGGAGCGGGCCAAGCTCGCGCCCATCCGCGAGATGGCCGATCTGACCATCAATACCTCGCAGTTCACGGTGCATGAGCTGCGCAAGTTCATCGAGGAGCGCTTCCACGTGGAGCGCGACCAATCGAAGATCATGATCTATGTGACCAGCTTCGGGTACCGCAACGGGCTCCCGCCCGAAAGCGACCTGGTCTTCGACGTGCGCTTCCTTCCCAACCCCAACTACATTCCGAAATTCAAGAACCTGACCGGCATCAATCCGGGCGTGGCCGAGTATATCCGGTCGTTCCCGCAAACGGTGGAATTTATCCAGCGGATTTCCGACTTACTCACTTACCTGCTGCCGCATTACATCCGCGAGGGCAAGAGTTATCTCACCATTGCCTTCGGGTGCACCGGCGGCCAGCACCGCTCGGTGATGATCGCGGCGGAAATCCGCCAGCAACTGGAAGAGGCCGGGTTCCAGGCCAAGATCAACCACCGGGACATCGCCAAAGCGAAGCGTTGAAGCAAGCCGAAGCGCTAAAGCCGGCGGGTGAAGTGCGCTTGCAATCCCGGCGCCGCCCACTACAATCAAGAGTCGGGAGGGGAACATGAAGCTCCATGGTATTCTTGCCTGCGCCGCCCTGTGCACCGGCGCCGCGCGGGCCCAGGATTGCGATCTGAGCGCTTACAAACCGCAGGAGGGGCTTACGGCCGCGGCCCGCGCCGGAGTCCTCGCGGTCACATGGGACGGCGAACGCGGAGAGAAATTGCGCGCCGCCTTCACCATCCGGGACGGGCAGCCCATGGTGAGCGAACTGGCCGCGCGCAAGAGCGCCGGCAACTGGATCGTGCTGGGCCGGAACCTCTCGCCGGAATTCGAAATCACCAGCGGCGTCCGCCGCCTTTCCCAACAGCAGATCGATCCGCTGGTGAACGAACTGCACGTTCGGCTTACTCCGGAAGTGATCGAGCGCGAAAAGTGGAATGCTTTCTGGGACGCCCCCTTGATGGTCCCCGGCCGTCCCGGCACCAATCTCGGCCTGCCGCGCAAGCCCGAAGAGATCCGCAAGGCGTGGGCCGCCTATCATTCGGCCTCGTGCCGGGTGAAGAGCGAGGGAGCGCGCCTCGAAGTGGTCTTCCCCGGCCTCGAAGCGGGCATTTTTTCCGGGTCGCTCCAATACACCATCTACCGCGGCACTAACCTGGTGCGCCAGGAAGCCATCGCCCGCACCAACCAACCCTCGGTTGCATATAAGTATGCGGGCGGACTGAAGGGCTTCGCCATCGCCGCCGACAGCCGCGTGGTGTGGCGCGACACCGCCCGCGCATGGCAGCACTATGCCTTCGGCGGCGCGGTAAATCAACAGGCGGTGGGCTTGCGCGCGCGCAACCGGCTCGCCATCCTGGAGACCAACGGCGGATCGCTGGCCTATCTGCCGCCCTCGCACAAGTTCTTCTTCTCGCGCGAAATCGAGACCAATCTGGGCTATGTCTACTACCGCAAGGACAGCCAGTCCACTTTCGCCATCGGCGTGCGCCAACCCGACAGCGAAGTGGGCTATAAGCCGTTCGGCGTTTCCGACGCGGTGTGGAACCGGCGCGTGGGCGAATCGCGCGGCGAGCTCAACAACTTCGCCCTCTACAATGCCCCGCCCGGCACCGAGCAGCGCATGGCCGTCTATTTCTATCTGAGCCCCGAGGACAGCCGCGCCACGCAGGCGGCGGTCATGGCCTTCACGCACGACGATGTCTACAAACCCGTTCCCGGCTACAAGGTGCTGGTCAGCCATTTTCATTTCCACCTGAACGAGCAGCTTACCGACGCCGGCACCCTGGACTTCGACCCAACCTGGCTCGACGTCTTCCGCGCGCTCGGGGTCAATATCGCCATCCTCGCCGACTTTCACGGCGACTCCCATCCCACCGACACCGGCAAGATCCGCCTTCAGGAACAGAAGGTGTATTTCGAAGGATGCGAGCGCTTCTCCGACCGCGACCTGCTCCTCATCCCCGGGGAAGAGCCGGATGCCAATTTCGGCGGCCATTACTATTTCGTGTTTCCGCGCCCGGTGTACTACACCCACGTCAAGGCGCCCGCCGGCGCCGGCCAGCCGTTCCGCGAACAAATCGATCCGTTCGGCACGGTCTACCACACCTCCAGCGTGGCTACCGAACTGGACCTGCTGCGGCAGGAGGATGGCCTGGTCTGGCAGACGCACCCGCGCACCAAGGGGTCCACGGGTTATCCCGACGCCGTCCGGGATCGCGACTTTTTCCAGGACAACCATTATCTGGGGGCGTCGTTCCAATCCCTCCCGGTCGATCTCTCCCAGAAGCGTCTGTGCGAGGAGCGCTGCCTGGGCCTGATGGACGACATGAACAATTGGACCGGGCCGCGATATCTTCTGGCCGAGGGTGATACTTACATGAAGTACCCGGATGATGAAACCTACCCGCAGTTAGTGGTGAATTATGTGAAGCTCGACCGCGTGCCTAAGTTCGGCGACGGCTGGGCGCCGGTATTGAAAGCCCTGCGCGCCGGAGATTTCTTCGTCACCAGCGGGGAAGTGCTGTTCAAAAACGCGGCCGTCGAAGGGGTGGGTGCGAAGCGCACTTACACCGCGGATGCCGAATGGACCTTCCCGCCGGATTTCGCGGAGCTGGTCTGGAGCGACGGCAAAACGGTGGACCGCCAGGTAATCGACATGACCGATCAGCCGCCCTTCGGCAGCCGCAAATTCCGCGTGCCGTTCGATGCCGCCGGCAAGAAATGGGTCCGCTTCGCGGTCTGGGATTCCGCCGGCAACGGCGCGTTCACCCAACCCGTGCACTTGAATTGAGCCGGCCGTTCCGGATCAGTGGCGCAGCACTTTACCCGGCAGCGCATTGGTCATCTTGCCTTCGTCGATCAACGGGGACACCGTTCACCAGCACGAAGCGCATGCCTTCGCTGAGCTGGTTGGGCTGCTCGAAGGTGGCGCGGTCGCGGATGGTCCCGGGGTCGAACACCACCACGTCGGCCCACATGCCGGCTTTGAGCACGCCGCGGTCAGCCAGGCGCATGCGGGCCGCCGGGCAGACCGGTGAACTTGCGGATGGCGTCTTCGAGCGTCAGCTTCTTCTCCTCGCGCACATACTTGCGCCAGAATACGGGGGAAGGTGCCGTAAGCCCGCGGATGTGGATGTTCCTTGCCCAGCAGACCGTCGGGCGCGGTGCCTTGGGAATCGTTGCAGATGGAAACCCACGGCTGCTGGAGCGCCAGCGTGACATCCGGCTCCGACATGGCGGACATGGCCACTTCGGTGAACGCCTGGTCCTCGATGAGCAGATCGAAAACGGTGTCGATGGGGTCCTTGCCCCAGAGCCTGGCGATTTCGGCGATGTTCTTGCCTTGGAGCGGCACCAGCTTGGGATTCTGCACGGCGCAGAGCAGGATGGATTCCGGCCCCGGCACCTCCTGCCACTCGTTGTTCCAATCTCCGGCCGGCGATTCCATTTCCTTGCGGATGCGCGCGCGGGTGGCCGGGTCCTTGAGCCGCTCGATCAGTTTAGCGTCGCCGCCATCGTGCGCCCACGGCGGAATCACGGCGGAAAAGGTGTTGAACCAGGCGGTGTAGGCGTAGGTGTTGGCACCGACGTCGACGCCGGACCGGCGCGCCTGCTCGATGCGCGCCACAATCTCCGGCATGCGCCCCCAGTTGCTCTTGCCGGCCGCTTTCAAATGCCAGATTTCGACCGGAATGTGGGCCTCGCGGCCGATGCGGAAAGCCTCGTCCAGCGCAGGCAGGATGCCGTTGCCCTCGTCGCGGATGTGGGAAGCGTAAATGCCGCCGGATTTGGCGGCCTCGGCGGCCAGCGCGATCAGCTCCTCGGTTTTGGCGTAGGGCGCCGGAGCGTATTGCAGGGAGGTGGAAAGGCCGACCGCGCCGTCGCGCATGGCGTCCCGCACCAGCGCGCGCATGCGGTCGAGCTCGGCCGGCGTGGGGGCGCGGTCGGCGTCGCCCAGCACCATGCGCCGCACCTGGGTGGCGCCCACATAGCTCGCCAGGTTGATCCCCATGCCCTGCTCGGCCAGGCGCGCAAAATATTCGCGGAACGTGCGCCAGTCGGGCTGGATGCCGTAGTGGTCGTAGGTCACGCGGTCGGCGCGCACAAGGGCGTCGTTGAGCGGCGCCGCGGATGAGCCTTCGCCGGTGATTTCCGTGGTGATGCCCTGGTAGATCTTGGAGGGCAGGTGCGGATTGACCAGGATGGTCAGCTCCGATTGCCCCAGCATGTCGATGAAGCCGGGCGCCACCACCATGCCGCGCGCGTCGATGGTGCGCCGCGCCGGCGCTCCCGCCAGGTTGCCGATGGCGGCGATTTTCCCGGCGCGGATGCCGAGGTCGCCGGCATACCAGGGCGAGCCGCCGCCGTCCACGATGTGGCCGTTGCGGATGACGATGTCGTAAGGCTGCGCGAAGGCGGATTGGAGGACCGCGGCCAACAAGAGAGCAGTCAGAAGGCGCATAGGGTAAGCATAAACCCCCGCCCATCGGCGCCTCAATGCGAGGATTCGCCGTAACCGGGGATTCATTTGCCATGACATAATCGAACGCTGGAGTCGTGCACCCATGAAAACGTCCTTTGCCTGTCTGTCCATTGCCGTGCTTGCTCGCCGCGAGCAGTTCCGGAGCGGAGGAGAAACTTGCCGGCGGTCCCTACGTTCTCAACGTCACGCAGCACTCGGCCACCGTCGCCTGGGTGGTGGAGGACGGGAGCGCCGTGCTCACGACCGCGGCCGGCCAGGCGGTGAAATCCAGCCCAGCGCTGCGGGTGGAGCAGACCAACTTCACCGGCCTGAAACCGGGCACGACGTACAACTACGAAGTGCCCGGCCATGCCGAAGCCAGCGGCTCCTTCAAGACTCCGCCCGCGCCCGGCGCGCCTTTCCAGTTCGTGGTCTATGGCGACACGCGCACGCGCGACGACGTCCATCGCAAGGTAGTGGCGGCGATTATGAAATACGCCGTCGCCCGATTTCATCGTGCAGAGCGGCGACATGGTGGCGGACGGCTCCGATTCCAGCCTCTGGCCCACGTTCTTCTACATCGAAAGCCCGCTGCTCCGCAAGGCCTCCTACTTCCCCGCCCTCGGCAACCACGAGCGCAACGATTCCTATTTCTACGAGTTCTTCAGCCCGCGCGCCTACTATTCGTTCAACTGGGGCAACGCCCATTTCGCGGTGATGGACAGCGACCTGCCCAACGTCGCGCCGGACGCTCCGCGCGCGATGCCTTCTGGACTGCCGAAACCCGCTGGCTGGAAGACGACCTGGCAGATAGCCAGAAGGCCGAGTTCCGCTTCGTCGTGGCCCACCATCCGCCGCTCACGGCCGTTGCACGCCGGCAAGGAGGACAACCCGCACATGACGGCGCTGATGCCGCTGTTTGAAAAGTACAAGGTAACGGCCGGACTGTTCGGCCACGACCATAACTACCAGCATTACCTGCGCAACGGCATCCATTACTTCATCAGCGGCGGCGGCGGCGCTCCCCTATACGACGTCAATACGGCCTCCCGCGGGCATCACGCAAGAAGGTGGTGAGCACGGAAAATTTCATGATCTTCAAAGTCGACGGCAAGAAGCTGCGCGTCGAAGTTCTGGACCCCGAGGGCGAAACTATCGACCTGACCGATATCGCGCATTAAGGTCGGTCAGGCGCCCGCGGCGCAGCCGCCGCGCCGCCCAGGCCATGCGGGTCACGCCATGCCCTGCAGGAACGGATTGAAGCGCTTCTCCCGGCCGATGGTGGTGTTGGGGCCGTGGCCGGGAATCACCACCGTTTCTTCCGGCAGCGGCAGCAGCTTATCGTGGATGGAGCGCAGAATCAGCCGCCCGTCGCCGCCCGGCAGATCGGTGCGCCCGATGCTGTCGCGGAATAGCGTGTCGCCCGCCACCAGCTTGCCCGCCGCCGGAATCCACAGGCTGATGCTCCCCGGCGTGTGGCCGGGCGTTTCCAGCACGTGGAATTCGGCCGCTCCGAGCGTCAGCATGGTCGCCCTCGCGCGCCGGCGCGTCGATTTCCACCGGCGCGGGCGGGCGCATCCCCAGCCAGCCCGGCCTGCACGTCCAGCATGGCCTGCAGCGCTTCGGTCGTTGCCGTTCATGTAGACCGGCGCGCCGGTGGCCTGCTTCAGCTTCTGCGCCCCGCCGATGTGGTCGATGTGCGCGTGCGTGATCACGATGGCCTTCACCGTCAGGCCGTGCCGGCGCACCACCTCCAGGATCTCTTCGATCTCGTCTCCGGGGTCCACCACCAGCGCCTGCCGCGTCTCTTCGTCTCCGAATATCGAGCAGTTGCATTGCAGCATGCCCACCGGCAATATCTCGTGAATCATAAGTTCTCTACCACCCCCATAACAGAGCCGCGACCGTGAGGGAGCGATGCCCCGCGGACGGTGGATACCGCTCGCTTACGGTCGCGGCTCCGATCGGAGCGGCGGCGCATGCCAGGGAAGCGGATCGCAACGGCCCTTATGAGCCAATTGTATACTCAACCTATATGGCGGACGCGCTCTTCGTTTTCATGCGTTGGCTTCATCTCACTTCCATGGCCACGCTGGTGGGCGGCATGCTGTTCGGCCGCGCCGTGATGGCCGCGTCGGAGAGCAAGCTGGCCCCGGATTCGCGCGAGGCAGTTCGACAGCCGCGCCGCCGCCTGTTACCGGCCCCTGGTCATCACCGCCATCATCGGCCTGCTCCTGTCCGGTATTTATAACGTGCTCACCAATCCCGGCCATTCGGTTCTTTACCATACCCTGCTGGGCATCAAGCTGCTGCTGGCGCTGCACGTCTTCGCCGCCGCCCTGCTGGTCACGCGGCCCCGCAACCCGCGCCGCACCCGGCTGATGACCGGAACCGTAATCTCCGGCCTGATCATCGTGGCCCTATCCGCCTACCTGCGCCGGATTTACTGACCGCCGTGCCAATCGACCTCAATTGCGACATGGGCGAACTGGCGGACGCGGCGCACGAAGCCGCGCTCATGGAGCACATCACTTCCGCCAATATTGCGTGCGGCGGCCATGCCGGCGACGAAGCCACCATGGAGCGCACCGCGCGGCTGGCCCTCGAGCGCGGCGTGCGCATCGGCGCGCACCCCGGCTATCCCGACCCCGCCCATTTCGGCCGTCTGGAAATGCCCCTGAGCGAAGCCGAAATCGCCGAAACCGTGTACGCGCAGATTCGCCGGCTGGAGGCCGTGGTCAGCGCCGTGGGCGGGCAAGATCGTGCACGTCAAACCTCACGGCGCGCTCTACAACGTGGCCGCGCGCGATGCCGCCGTGGCGCGCGCCATCGGCGCGGGCGTGAGCGCTGGAATGCGGACGCGACCGCTGTTCGGCCTGGCCGGATCGCCCATGCTCGACATCTGGCGCGCCATGGGGCTGCGCGCCGTGGCCGAGGGCTTCGCCGACCGCCGCTACGAGCCCGATGGCTCGCTGCGCAACCGCAAGTTCCCGGACGCCCTGATCACCGACCCGGAGGAGGCCGCCGCCGCAGGCCGTTCGCCTGGCGCGTGGCGGGCCAGGCCGAGACCATCTGCGTACATGGCGACACCCCCGGCTCGGTGGCCATTCTCCGCGCCTGCCGCGCCGCCCTGGAAGCACTTTGAAACGCCGGCGCCGCGGCTACTTCTCCAGCAGACGCTCGTATACTTCGCGTTTCGGCAGACCCCGCCGCCGCGCCACCTGCTTGATGGCGTCCATGCGCGGCACGCCTTCGCGCATCAGCTCCTCCACCGCTTCTTCCACCGGCCGTGTCGTCCGGCGCCGGGCCGGCCGCTTTGCCCGACCAGCAACGTGATCTCGCCCTTGACCGCATCGCGCGCTGCGAGCGCGGCCCGGATTTCGGCCGCCGTGCCGCGCAGAAACTCCTCGTGCATCTTGGTCAGTTCCCGCGCCACCACCACCGGCCGCGGCGCCCAGCACCTGCTCGATGGCTTCCAGCGCCTCCAGAACGCGGTGCGGCGCTTCATAAAAAATCAGCGTCGCCGTGTTCTTCCGCGCAGCGCTTCCAGCAGCTTTGGCCGCTGCGCCGGCTTGGGCGGAAGAAAGCCGGCGAAATGGAAGGCGTCGGTGGGCAGGCCGGAAGCCGCCAGCGCGGCCAGAATGCCGCCGAAGGGCCCGGGCAGCGGGATCACCGCGATGCCGTTTTCGACCGCCGCCCGCACCAGCCGGTAGCCGGGGTCGGAAATCAGCGGCATGCCGGCGTCGGAAACCAGCGCGACCGTCGCGCCCGCCGAGCATGCGCGCGGCCAGTTCCGCGGCGCGCTCGCTTCGTTGTGCTCGTGATAGCTGACGGTCGGCTTCTGGATGCCGTAATGGTCCAGCAGCTTGCGCGTCTGCCGGGTGTCCTCGCAGGCGATCAGGTCGGCCTCGCGCAGCAGCCGCACCGCGCGATAGGTGATGTCTTCCAGGTTGCCGATGGGCGTCGCCACGATGTAGAGCCGGCCGGGCATGGCTAAATTGTAGCGCCGGTTGAAACGCGGATTGCCCGAAACGCCGGTCTCCCGACCACTGGATTCGTTCGGCTTACGGAGGCGCCGCTCCCTTACGGCCTCGGCTCCGATCGGATTGACAACTCCGGCGGTGGGCAGTTATAGTTGCGGCGCTTACCGTTCCCCGGCCGGCGCGGATTCGACCAGATTCCGATTCCAAAAGGTAGGATGAAATCAGCCTTCTATGCGAATACTCATCTTCGTGATTGGTGCAGCACTATCGGCCGCCCTCTTGCCCGCCCAGGATGCGGATACGGGCCGGCTCACATTTGAGTCGCGCTGCGCCCGCTGCCATGGCGCCGATGCCGCCGGCGGCGACATGGGGCCGAACATCCGCTATCGCCTCGCATCCAACAGCGATGCCCAACTGGCGAAGCTTTTTCACGACGGTTCCGGCGCTATGCCGCCCATACCGGTCACCGATTCGGAAATCCCGGCCCTCACCCGCTTTCTCCGCTCCCTGGAGCAGCGCCGGCGGCCGGTCGAGCGAATTACCGCTCGAACGGTGGACGGTAAGGTTCTGAACGGCGAGTTTCTCAACCAGGGCTTCGACGATCTGCAGATTGCGCACCGCCGATGGCCGCGTGCACCTGTTGCGCCGCGCCGGCGACCGCTTTCCGCGAAGCCGGCCCGGCGTCGATTGGCCCGGCTACAACGGCGACCCCGGCGGCAATCGCTACACCACGCTCTACCCAGATCACCAAGGCCAACGTCTCGCGCCTGGCGCCCAAGTGGATCTTCACCCTGCCCAACACTGGCGTGCTGCAGGTGCACGCCCGTGGTGGTGGGCGGCATCATGTACGTCTCGGCCGCCAACGAATGCTACGCGCTGGACGCCGGCACCGGCCGCCCGATCTGGCATTACCGCCGGCCGCGCACGCGCGGGGCGACCGGGCGGCACCAATCGCGGAGTGGCGGCAGCCGGCGACCGCGTCTTCATGGAGACCGACAACGCCCACATGATCGCCCTGAACCGCTTCACCGGCGAAGTTGGTCTGGGATACCGAGATGGCCGACTGGCATCTGAGCTACTTCGCCACGTCCGCGCCGCTGGCGGTGGGCGACCTGGTGGTGGCCGGCACCGGCGGCGGCGAGCACGGCGCCCGGGGTTTCGTCGCCGCCTTCGACCAGGCCACCGGCAAGGAAGCCTGGCGCTTCTGGACCGTGCCCCTGCCCGGCGAGCCCGGATCGGAAACCTGGCAGGGCAAGGGCATCGCGCACGGCGGCGCGCCCACCTGGTTCACCGGCACCTACGACCGCGAAACCGGCACGGTCTTCTGGCCCACCGGCAATCCCGAGCGCCGAATACTATGGCGACGATCGCCTGCGGCGACAACCTCTATTCCGACTGCATCCTGGCGCTCGACGCCAAGACCGGCAAGCTCAAGTGGCACTACCAGACCACGCCGCACGACCTCTGGGATTGGGATGCCACCGAAACGCCCGTGGTGGTGGACGCACCATGGCAGGGCGCAGCCGCGCAAGCTGCTGCTTCAGGCCAACCGCAACGGCTTCTTCTACGTCTTCGACCGGACCGACGGCAAGCTGCTGCTCGCCAAACCGTTCGTCGACAAGCTCACCTGGGCCAGCGGGATCGGCGCCGATGGCCGCCCGATCAGGAACTCCCAACCAGGAACCGAGCGCCGGCGGCACGCGCGTCTGCCCCTCGCAGGACGGCGCCACCAACTGGTTCTCGCCTTCCTTCAATCCCGCCACCGGCCTGTACTATGTGCAGACATTCGAGAAGTGCAGCGTCTACACCAAGACGCGACTCCGGGCGCCTGGCAGGCCGGCAAGGAATACCTGGGCGGATCGCAGCGCGGGGCGCCCGATCCGAAGCCGCAGCGAATCCTGAAGGCCATCGACATTCAGCGACCGGCAAAATCGCCTGGGAACTGCCGCAGCCCGGGCCGGCGGAATCCTGGGGCGGCACGCTCACCACCGCGACCGGCCTGGTGATCTTCGGCGAAGAAGGCGGCTCGCTGATGGCCGCCGATGCCGCCACCGGCGAGCCGTCTCTGGAGTTTCCCGACGAACCAGCTCTGGAAGGCCTCGCCCATGACATACCTGGACGGGCAGCAGTACGTCGCCATCGCGTCGGGGCCTAACATCATCGCTTTTGGCGTCGAGTAGCTGGGCGGCATGAGCGTTTCCCTGGCGATGACGGTGATCCTGGTTCCCGCCGCCTACTACGCCGCATACCGGAAGGAAGACAGCCGCGTTCCCGTAGCGGGGTAGGCAGGTTCGGAGTGGCCAATCGGTTCTATCGCCTGGTTTGATCTACTTTGGGCGACTGCTCAGTTGAGATCGCGCGACAGCATCAGCTTGAACGTCAATTTGTCGGCCCCGGCGGTCACGCCAAACCCCACGCCGGTTTCGATATTCAGGATCTTGCTGGAGTGATCCATGACGGCCCAGACCTCGTGGAACTGGTCGTTCAGCGGGTCGAAGTGGCGCAGGGGCCCGTAGATCGGAATATTCCTCGACGGCGACGGCCCATTTGTCATTCAAGTTATAGGCGACTCGCGTGGCCGGAACGAATTCGAGGTTTCCAAAACCGCCGGTGTAGTCGGTATCCACAATCGGATTGAAGATGATGTCCACCGGATGCAGGTGCAGTCCCACGATGGGCCGAACCTCGGAGGTAATGTGCCTGGATTCCCAATACTTGTAATTGACGCTGAACTCGAAATTGACGCCGTAGAAAAACGTGTGGTCGTGGGCGTGCGGCCGCACGAACAGTTCGCGCATTTTGAAGCCGTTCAGGGACCCGCCGCGCCCCTCGGAGTAAGCCGTGTACACCGGGAAATAAAGGCCCTGCTCAAACCAGTCGGCGACGCCGTAGGCCCATTCGGCCGCGCCGTTGACCGAGTGGTTGGGAATGATCCCGCCGGGAAAATCAGGAGTCTTCCGCCCGATGGGCGTAAAGTTGCTGTGCACCATGAGATTGAACTTACCCTGCTCCTCAATCTCGGCGTCGTAGACCTGGATCTCGTCGGTTTGCGCGAAGGCCGCTTTCGGAATCTACTGCCAGCGCTACCGCCATCAATGCAAGCGAAGGAATGAGAGCTCTTCGAATGGGATTCCGGCGCGTGCGGCTTGTTGGGGATTGCCCTGTGCCGGCCAGTGAAACTTCGCCCTGCGTACGGGCGGCGGGGTCATTCAGGATTGGCGTCGGCTCTGACATTCTGGCCTTTCGTAGAACCATGTTCCGGACGTAAAGCTGAGGATACACTTGTTATGCACAACGGTGCTCCAGCCAGGGGATCGTCCTGGAACGCGAGCCTACGGTAGCGACTTCAGATACGTCGCAATGGCGATTGCGTCATCGTGCTGCAGTTGATAAGCGGGCATGGGCGCACCGGCAGCGTTCCCCCTCGGATTCTTACCCGTTTCGAGGAATTTTATCAGCCCATCCATTCCCCATCGCTGCCACAGAGCGCTGGTTGACGTAATGTCCGGCGTAGTGGCATGCCACCTGGGGACTTCGGCGAGCGGTTTGAAACCGAGCGCTGCGCCCTTAAGCCAGTGGGCCTTATCCGGTTCACCGGCGGCCGTCTTTGCAGTGTGGCAGTCCTGGCATTTGGCGACTTCTTCCACGAGATATTTTCCACGCGTCACTACTGCATCCTGCGCGCAAAGAGCGCCGCCGCCCAAGGCCAAGCTCATCGCGGCAAGCCCAATCATGCTCACTTTATTCCCCACGTGTCCCCTCCCCTGCGTATTCCGACGTGTCTGCACTGCGAATTTTCCATTCTGGCCCAATACCACTGGAAAAGTCGAGAGCGGACTGCTTTTTTTGCGAGCCAGGACTGCCGCTTGCCCGCGGTGCACCGAGCGAACCGGGCAAGCGCGCCACCCGGGGACGCGGCATTCCGCCGCCCCCTCGAAAAGGCCGTGCCCTGTTTGCAAGGACTTAAGGGCCGCGGAGGAACGGGCCTGCAGTTGCATCCGTCTGTAACTGTAGACACTCAGATAGATGCAAGCCACTTCCATTCTGTTGCCACACGACAACTATCGCCCGACGCTCTTTCAGTCTCAACCGGGTTCACTCGCTCAACCCGCCGCGCACGAAAGCGGGGGCAGGGAGCGTGGCCCGTTGACCGACATGTTTGTGGTCGGCGGGGGTCCCGCCGGTCTGGCCGCCGCCATCGCCGCCCGTCAGCGCGGCTTGGACGTGGTGGTGGCGGATAGCGCGGTTCCGCCCATCGATAAAGCCTGCGGGGAAGGGATCATGCCGGATGGCCTCGCGACTGCCCGCGCGCTGGGCCTGGATCTGGAGCCTGCCGGTCAACCCTTCCACGGAATCCGCTTTGTGAGCGGCGGGCGTAGCGTGGAGGCCGATTTCCCTCGCGGCACCGGTGTGGGCGTGCGCCGCACCGTGCTGCACCAGATCATGCTGGACCGCGCGGCGTCACTCGGCGTCCGCTTCCGCTGGGGCACCGCGATCAGGAGTCTGAAAGAGGTTCGCGCGGGCTGGATCGTGGGCGCCGATGGCAGCCAGTCCCGCGTGCGCCGCTGGGCCGGTTTGGACGCCTGCCGCCGGGACACGCGCCGCTACGGCTTTCGCCGCCACTACCGCGTCGACCCGCAAAGCCGGTTCATGGAAATTCACTGGGCGCGCGAATGCCAGCTTTATCTGACGCCGGTGGGCGCGGGCGAGGTCTGCGCGGTCCTGATCTCCCGTGATCCGCGCCTGCGTCTGGAACAGGCGCTACCGCGATTTCCGGAGCTGGCCGGGCGCCTGCACTCCCAAGCCGCGCTCACGCCGGAGCGGGGCGGAATCACGGCCATGCGCCGATTGAAAGGGGTGTGCCGGGGCAATGTGGCGCTGGTGGGCGATGCCTCCGGCTCGGTCGATGCCATTAGCGGCGAGGGACTCTGCCTTCTGTTTCAGCACGCCCTGGCCCTCGCCGATGCCGTGGAAGCCGGCGACCTTGCGCGCTACGCCGCCGCGCATCGCGCCATCGGACGCCGTCCCGAATTCATGGCGGATTGGATGCTGCTGCTCGACGGCCGCGACCGTCTTCGTGCGCGCGCCTTCCGGGCTATGGCGGCTCGCCCGCGGCTGTTCGCCCGCATGCTCGCCATGCACGTGGGCGAGCTTTCGACGTTCGATTTTCTCAGAAACGGCCTGGCCCTAGGCTGGCAAATGGTGAACTCATGAAACTGGCACGTTTACTTCTCCCACAACTCGCTTGCGCCGCGATGCTGGCGGCTGCTTCCATTCCCACGCCGGACGTCGCGCTCGAAATGGATCCCGCGCAGACCAAGGTTGGATTCACGCTGCCGGCCTCTCTGCATACCGTCCACGGCAGTTTCGCCCTCAAGCGCGGCTCGATTCGCTTCGACCCCCTCACCGGCAAGGTTTCGGGCGAACTGGTGGTGGATGCGGCCAGCGGCAATAGCGGCAACAGCATGCGCGACCGCCGCATGAACCAAAGCATCCTCGAAAGCGCACGCTATCCCGAGATCGTCTTCCGTCCCGATCGCGTGCAGGGGAAAGTGGCATCGCAGGGCGCATCGCAGATCGAGATGCATGGAATGTTTGCCATCCACGGCGCCGAACACGAGATCGTGATGCCGATGCAGGTGGAAGTGAAGGACGGCATTTACACCGCTTCCGGGCACTTCACGGTTCCCTACGTCCAATGGGGCATGAAAAATCCCAGCACGCTTTTCCTGCACGTCTCGGATAAAGTGGATATCGAAATCCAGACCGTCGCCCATCCGGCCGTGAATGCCGCCTCCGTCCAGCATCCGTAGGACGCGGCGACTTGATCTTGCAGCGATCGACGCCGCTCCAACGCGCTCCGCAGATGCTGGAGACCAGCCTGCCCGGCGTGTTCGCGGTCGGCGACGTGCGCGCCGGGAACCTGAAACGGGTGGCCTCGGCGGAGGGGAAGGAGCGATCAGTATTCACATGGTCCATCGCGCGCTGGCGGACTTATAGCGCGGACGGCAGCGTTCCACCGCCGCTTCGCACCACTGTACCGAAACGTGCCGCGCTCCCCGAGTGCCATGCCGAGCGAGCGGGACTCGATAGCGGTCAAGGGCGGAAGTGCGCGACAATTCCGTTTATGAAGCTCGGAATCCTGCTGATAGTTGCCGCCTCGGCCGCGTTTTCGCAGCAGGGCAAGCCGGATCATAAGCAGGAAGATGCGGCATCGATTTATCGTCACCGCTGCTCCCGATGCCACGGCGCTGATGGCAAGGCACGGGGGTTCACCGGCAAGATGGTGCATGCCACCGATTTGACATCCGCGGCCGTGCAGCAACAGAGCGGCGAGGCGCTGGCGGAGGTGATTCGGAACGGCAAGGGCAAGATGCCCGCCTTCGGCACGAAACTCAGCGGCGGGGAGATCCAAGGCCTGGTAGCATACGTTCGCCAATTGGGCAAATAGCGCCGGCGCTCAGTTCCAGTAATTGCGGTCCAGGCTGCGATACTGCACCCTTCGGCCACGTGCTTGGAGGAAACCGAGGGCGAGTCGTCGAGATCGGCGATGGTGCGGGCGACTTTGAGGATGCGGTCGTGCGGCAACTTGCCACCCGTGCAACAGCCCGGCGCAAAATGCCTGCACTTATTTTCAGGCGATTACATGATATCGGGATTGGCACGGCCCGTGCCCTGCGCTGATCGGCACAATGCGAATGCACCACCTGACGTTCTCCTGGCTGCTGCTGCTCCCGGCTCTTGCCGCTGCCCAAACCACGGACACGCCGCCGGTCCGGCATGACAGCGTGGAAGTGCACGATACCGCCCCGGAAGCGCCCGCGCATCCTCCTCACCGGCGACTACGGTCAAACCGGCGGATGTGAAGGATCTGCCCTCGCGTCCGGCCACGGTCAACGACGCGCTGCCGCTGCTGCCGGGAATCGTGCGCTTGCCCAACGGAGGCCTGCAGATCAACGGTTCGGGCGAACAGCGCAGCGCCATGCTGGTGAACCAGGCGGACGTCACGGATCCCGGCGACCGGAGGCTTCGGCGCCAGCGTGCCGGTGGACAGCGTCCAGGTGATGAACGTGTTCCGCACGCCGTTTCTGGCGCAGTACGGACGCTTCAGCTCCGGCGTGGTGGCGGTGGAGACGAGGCGCGGCGGCGACAAGTGGCATTTCGATCTCAACGATCCGCTTCCCGGATTTCCGCTTTCGCAGTTGGCAACTGCGCGGACTGCAGGACGCTTCGCCGCGCCTGGTGCTGGGCGGGCCGCTGATCGAAGGCCGGCTCTATTTCGCGCGAGACGGTGCTATACGACGTGCAGAAGACTCCCAACCGGACGCTGCCGTTTCCCGACAACACTTCGAAGCAGGAGCGCGTCAATTCGTTCACGCAGCTCGATTATATCCTCTCCTCCGAAGCAGTACCTGACGGCCACGCTGCACCTGGCGCCGCAGCACATCAATTTCGTGAATCCCGATTTCTTCAATCCCGAGCCGGTGACGCCCAGTTACCGGCAGCAGAATTACCTGGGAACCATCACCGACCACCTGGCGCTGGGCCAGGGCATGCTGGATAGCGCGGTTTCCATCCAGCGGTTCGATGCGGCCGTAGGCGCGCAGGGCGCAGGCGCCATGTTTATGCTGCCGCAAGGGAACACGGGCAACTACTTCGCCACCCAGGAGCCGCGAGGCCGGGCGGATCGAGTTGAGCGAAACCTGGTCGCCCGCGGCGATTCACGACCTGGGCACGCACGAACTGAAATTCGGCGCCGCTGGCGACGCATACTTCGGATACCGGGCCGTTCACCGGCCAGGCCCATCAACATCGAGAACACCGCCGGCGCAATTGCTGCAGAGCATCGATTTCACGGGCGGCGGCCCATACAGCCACTACGATGTGGAGACGGCGATTCTTTTCGCAGGATCACTGGACGCTGGCGCGCGGTCTGGCGCTCGATCTCGGCACGCGCCTGGAGCGGCAGAGCATTTCGGAGGCCTTCCGGATCGCGCCCCGGGCGGGCCTGTCGTGGTCGCCATTCGGCGGGGAGCGCACGCGTGGTGCAGGCGGGCTATGGCATCTTCTACGATCGCGTGCCGCTGGGGGTTTACGCCTTCGACCGTTTCCCGCAGCGCGTGGTGACGAACTACGCGCCGGACGGCAGCCTGCTCGGGCCGCCGGTCACCTATCTGAATCTCACGGGCTATGCGGCCACGCCGAATTCGCTGCTGATTCACACCGAAAACCAGCCCGGCAATTTCGCCCCGCACAGCGGAACCTGGAACGTCCATGTGGAGCACACGGTTCTCCTCCAGCCTGCGGGTTCGCGCCGGATACACGGACAGCCAGTCGTCCGGCCTGATTCTGCTCGAACCCGGGGCGGCTCCAGGGAGTCAACGCGCTGATGCTGAACGGCAGCGGCCACGCGCGTTACCGGGCGGCGGAAATCACCGCGCGGCTGGCCTGGAAGCGCGGCCAGTGGTTTCTGGCGTATACCCGCAGCCGCAGCCAGGGCGACCTGAACGACTTCAGCGGCTTTCTGGGCAATTACCCGTCTGCCGCTGATCCGCCCGAACGTGTTCTCGAATCTCTCCGCCGACCTGCCCAACCGCTTTCTGGCATGGGGCACCGTCCGGCTGCCGTGGCAGCATGCAGATTCTGCCCGATCGTCGAATACCGCAACGGACTGCCCTACGTCGCAGTACGACGTGCTGGGTAACTATGCCGGCGTGCCCAACACCACGCGGTTTCCCAATTTCTTTTCGGCGGATGCGCGGGTGATGAAGGATATCAAGGTCAGCCCCAAGTACACGCTGCGCTTTTCGGTCACCGGCAACAACCTGACCAACCACTTCAATGCCCTGGCGGTGCATGCCAACATGGCCGACCCGATGTTCGGCACCTTCTTCGGCACCTATCCGCGCCGGTTTCCGGGCCGACTTTGACGTGATCTTCTGATTAAGCTGAAAGTGTCCATGATGCAGGCAAGGCGAACACGGCGGCGGCTGGCGGCGGGAGCGGCCATCGTTCTGCTCTCCGCGTCCCTGGGCGTGCTGGTGGATTGGCGCGCGCCGGGCATCAGCCGCTATGCCCGCGACTGGCTCATGCGCGAGCGCGGCCCGCTGCCGGTTCCCTCGGACATCGCCATCGTGGCCATCGACGAGAAGAGCATCGGCGCTTTCGGCCGTTTCCCCTGGCCGCGCCAGGTCCTGGCCAGAGCCATCGACGCCCTGAGCGCTGCCGACGCCAAAGTGATCGCCGTGGATGTGCTGTTTCCCGATCCCACCACACCAGGAAGACGACGAGGCGCTGGCCCGGTCGATCGGCCGTGCCGGCAATGTGGTGCTGGCGGCGCAGTTGATCGATTCCTCCGGTAATGGAGGGCAGGCGGCGTGGCTGATGCCCATGCCCGCGCTCGCCAATGCGGCGGCAGGCGTGGGCCATGTCAATGTCGAGGTGGAACTGGAGGGCGCCGCGCGGCAGATCGCGGTGCAGGCGGCCGACGATGCGGGCCGCACGCTCCGCGCCCTGGCGGTGGAGGCCGTCCGCGTGGCCGACGGAACACCCGAGCAGGAGCGTCTCTTTCACCGGCCAGTCGCTGGTTCTCGGCCGGCGCACGATTCCGCTGGAGGGGGCTCCGACGCCGGTCCTCATCGGCCACACCGGGCTGCCAGCGCCCACAAGGTTGCCGACCGGCCGCATGACCATCGACTACATCGGGCCGGCGGGATCGTTCGATCCCGTCACCTACAGCGCTGGCGGACGTCCTGAGCGGGGCCGTGCCCGCCGCGCGCTTCCGCGGCAAATACGTGCTGATCGGGGCGACCGCCGCCGGCCAGGGCGATCGCGTGGCCTCGCCGTTCGTCCATCAGACCGATGGCCACGCGGATGAGCACGGCGCGCTGATGCCCGGCGTGGAGGTGCTGGCCAACGCCGTCGAACACCATCCTGCTGTCGCGCTTCTACTCCGCTACCGGCGACTTTGGGCGCATTCTTCTGGGCCGCGCTGGTCAGCCGCCGCCACTCTGGCCGCTCTGGAACGCACCCAGGGCAAGCTGGAAGCGGCGCGCCAGGCAGGGGCGCTCCTGCTCTTGCTTGCCGGCGGTCCTGCTGGCTGCGTATCTGGAGTTCACCCGGCTGCTGATCTTCCCGCCGCTGGTTCCGGCCTTGGTTGCACTGGTTTCCGCGGCCGTAATGGGTCTGCTGTGGCGATCGCTTGCGGCCAGTTCGGAGCTCGATGTCGGCATCGAGGTTCTGTCGCACTCCAGCACCATTCTGGCGGTGCCGCCGGACGAGCCGGACTCAGCCAAGCCGGGCTGGCTTCCGCATGGGCTGGAATGGAAGGCGCGAAGGATCCGGGAACTGAACGCGCGCCTGGTGGAGCGCGCCGGTTTTGTGGACCTGGCCCTGCGCAGCGTGGAGGACGGCCTCATCATCGCGACACCGGAGGGCGCGATCACCTTCGCCAACCGCAGCGCCGGAGCGATTCTCCACGCCGCCCCGCGCAAGCTGGCCGGTCAGAATCTGTTCGAGCGCCTGGGCTTGCCCGGCGGCGAATTGCCGCACCGCCTGGTGCAGGACCGGGCCAGCGTGGAGCGCGAAATCGAGCTGGGCGACAGCCGCGCCAGGCGATACAAGCTGCGCATGGCCGCGGTGGTTTCCGGCGAGGATCCCGGCGAGCCCGTGTACGGAATCGTGGCGTCGCTTTCCGACGTCACCCGCCAGCACGAGCTGCAGCAGACCAAGAACGACGTAATCGCGCTGGTTTCCCACGAAATGCGCACCCCGCTCACCGCTATCCAGGGAATGACGGAGCTGCTGGCCCACTACGATATGGACCCGGAGCGCCGCAAGGAAATCAGCGCCGCCATCAATGACGAGGTGAAGCGCCTGACCGGCATGATCACCGAGTACCTCGACATTACGCGGCTGGAATCCGGCGCCACGCTGGTCCGCAAGGCCCCGGTGAAAGTGGAAGGAATCTTGCAACGGCTTGTACTCCTGGTGGGGCCAGTGGCCGCGCGGCGGAACATCCGGCTGAATCTCAAGCTGGATGCTCCGCTCCCGGCGCTGGTGGCGGACGCCGACCTGCTGAGCCGGGCCGTCGAAAATCTGGTCTCCAATGCCATCAAGTACAGCCCGGACGGCACCGAAATCACCCTTAGCGCGGCGCGGGACCGGGATGCGATCGCCATTTCGGTAGCCGACCAGGGCTATGGAATTCCCGAGGCCGACCTGGCGCGCGTTTTTGAAAAATTCTACCGCGTGCCTCGCGTGGAGGACGCCGATGTGCCCGGCACGGGTTTGGGCCTGGCGCTGGTGCGCGAAATTGCGGAGTTGCACGGAGGGACTGCGACGGTTACCAGCAGAGTCAACGCAGGATCGACCTTTACGCTCAGAATTCCGCTGGAGAACGCAAACCAATCGGATAGTACACTGGGGAGATAATTCACGGGCCCGCACACGCCGTCTGGGTGGGCACCCCTCGTTCGCGGTTCGCGAACCGGACTCGCCGTCATGCCATACCAACCAAAAATCCTGGTCGCGGACGATGAACGCTCCATCCGCCTCATGCTCGAAACCGGCCTGACCCTGAACGGGTTTCGGGTGACCAGCGTGCGGACGGGGCGCGAAGCCATCGAGGCGGCGACCAGCGCCAAGTACGACGCTGTGTTGAGCGATGTTTATATGCCCGACGGCGGCGGCCTGGAGTTGGTGGATGCGCTGCGCGCGGCCGACCCTAAGATTCCGATCGTGCTGATGACCGCGCAGGGCGTCCGTACAGGTGGCGGTCGAAGCCGTGGCGCGCGGGGCTAGCGATTTCATCGGCAAGCCATTCGACATCGCGGCGGTGGTCGGCCTGCTGCGCCGCTACATAGAGGCGCGCCGCGAAGCGGATACGGACGAGACTCCCGAACGAGCCGGAACAGGACTTTTCGCAGTCGGGCCTGGTGGGCCGGAGCACGGCTATGGCGCAGGTGTACAAGCTCATCGCGCAGGCGGCCCGCACCGATGCCCCGGTGCTGGTGCTGGGCGAATCCGGCACGGGGAAAGAGCTGGTGGCGCATGCCATTCACGATTTCAGCCAACGGCGGAACCGGCCTTTTCTCTCGGTCAATTGTTCCGGTCTCACCGATACGCTGCTCGAATCCGAGCTGTTCGGGCATACGCGGGGCGCGTTCACCGGCGCCGACCGCGACCGCTCCGGCCTGTTCGAGGCGGCCGACGGCGGCACGCTCTTCCTGGATGAGCTGGCCTCCACCAGCCCGGCCTTTCAGGCCAGCCTGCTCCGCGTGCTGCAGAGCGGCGAATTGCGGCGCGTCGGTTCCACCCAGACCCGCCGGGTCAACGTCCGCGTCATCGGCGCCAGCAACGTTCCTTTGCAGAAGCTGGTGGCCGCGGGCAGTTTCCGCGCCGACCTGTATTACCGCCTCAGCGTGCTCAGCATCGAGTTGCCGCCCTTACGCGAGCGCGCCGGAGACGTGGAACTGCTGACGGCCCACCTCCTGCGGCGCTTGCACCCGGCCGGCACGCCGCCGCGCCTGACGCGGGAAGCGGCGGAGGCGCTCGCGGCCCACGATTTTCCGGGCAATGTCCGTGAGCTGGAAAATGCGCTCCGCCGGGCCCTGGCGCTGGCTTCCGGCGGGCCCATTACCATCGACTGCCTGCCGCCGGAAATCGCCGGGCGCCGCCAGGTCGAGGCGGCTGTTCCCGGCGGGGAGAGCCGCCTCATCGCGGACCGGCCCACCATGGATGAGCTGCAGCGGCGTTATCTGCTGTTCACGCTGGAGGAAAACGGCTGGAACCGCCGGCGGGTGGCAACCGTCCTTAACCTCGACCGCCGGACCATCCAGCGTCTGATCGCCCGCTACCAGTTTCAAGGCGCGCCAGACCCCGAGGAAGACGCGGATCTGGAAGCGGCGAACGACTCTCTGGAAAGGCCGTTGGATTAGCCAGTGAGACCGGCGGCACACGGAACGGTACCGGACATTTTGTTTCGCGCCGCGGTGGTGCTGGCGCTGGCGTTTGCCGCGGCCGGACCGCTCTCCGCCCAGCCCGGGCCTCTGGTGGCGCGTGCCGCCAGCGTGACTGGCTCCGCCCTGGTCTCAACCGGCGATTCCGCAGCTTCCGTGGCCCTTTCGAGCGGCTTCTGGCTGAACCCCGGCGACCGCGTGGATACGCGCGGCGGCGGGCGCGTGGTCATCGATTTGAGCGACGGCAGCATGGTGGTGGTGCAACCCCAATCGGTCATCGTGCTCAAGGATTACCGCCAGGCCGAATCGCTGCGCGAGCTGTTTGAAATTCTGCTGGGAACTGTGCGTGTCAAAATTAACCACTTCGGCGGACGGCCCAATCCATATCGCATGAACAGCCCGACGGCCTCGATTGCTGTGCGCGGCACCGAGTTCAGCATCCAGGTCGGGCCGGGCGGCGAAACCACGGTGACGGTTTATGAAGGCGCCGTGCAGGTGACCAGCCTGTCCGATCCCAGCCGGAGCGTACTGGTGGAAGCGGGACGCGGCGTCCTGGTGGGGTCCGGACAGGATTTTCACCTTCTAGGCGCCGCCGCTAATCCCGCCCCCGGACGTCCGGCCGGCGAATCGCCAGGCAATGGAGGGGATCCGCCCGCGAATCCGGTGCCGGTGGCGGCCGCGAATTCCGGCGGCGGGAATGCCACCGGTTCCTCCCGCGGCGACCGCGACGCCGTGACGCCGCGCGCCACCGCCAGCGCGTACGACAGCTATATCGCCAGCCTCTCCGACATCTCGCAGATGCCGTTCCTGTTCCGCTTCAACGCCTACCCCGAAGCCCATCTCGACAGCCTGGAAAACCCGGCTTACGCCACGCAATTTGAAGCGGCCGAGGCCCGCGTATTCGTGCTGCCCACCTTCGGCGGCGGCCCCGACCTGGACGATCACCAGGGAACCTTCGGTCCCGCCGGAACCTTGCCGGGCACTTACAGCGTCTCGCCCGAAATTTCCGTCTTCAGCCCGGTGGGCCACTCCAATTTCTTCGTCGGAGCCAGCGTCTCGAGTTCGATGCTGAGCGATGGGTCGGCCACGTTTTCGCCCGACGAAAGCGCCGGTACTTCCGGGCAAAGCCAGAATTCCACGCACACCTCCGGCAGTTCCAGTAGCAATTTCTATTCCGGTTCGCTGGTGCTGGCCCGCCGCATCGGCCGAACCAGCATCGGCGTCGAACTGGAGAGGCTGCACGGCAGCGGCTCGCTCGCCAGCACAACCACCGATACGGACGCCCAGCCTGCCGTGGAACAGATCGCCGCCGCCTCCCGCATCTCACAAACCAGGCTCACCGCCGGCATCTCGCACGATTTCGGCCGCCAGGCAAAACTCGGGATCTTCTATAACTACGGTTTCATTTCGGCCAACGATCACGACCTCAGCAATACCGTGAACAACGTCCCGGTTACCCTGAACTCCACGGCCACCGGGGGACACTCCGCGGAAATCGGCTTTCGATTGCGCGGCGCCATCCAGCCGCGGTTGTTCTATGGCTTCACCGGGGCGTGGGTGGTGGATTCGCTGAGCGACGCTCTGGTAAGAACCGGCGTCGTGAACTCAAGTGAACGGGATCACGCCGCGCTGGCCTCGCTGGGATTCGGGCTGGGCTACGTTTTGTCGCGGCGGGTGGTGCTCACGCTGGACACCGCCGGCGGCACATCCCGCCTGGCGGCATTCCGTACGGAAGATGCTACCGGGAATCTGCTGCAAAACGGAACCGCCGACGGGCACTTCTTCTCTACCCACGCAGCCGTGCAGTTCAACCTTTCGCGCCGGCTGTTTACGAGCGTGTCTTACCTGAATGTCTGGCACGCTCAACACTTGAGTGTTAACCTGTTTCCCGACCAGTCAGGCAACACGAGCCTGGTACAGGACTCATTTTTCCCCCTGGTGCCGAGCGCGTATCAGATCGCTTCCCATTTCTCGGATTTTGGCATAGGCTGGCGGTTCTCGCCCGGCCTTTTCGCCCAGTATCTGTTCACCACCGATTACGGCGTGACTTCCCCCAGCCATATCCTCATGCTTCGCTACACCTTCAAACTGCATAAGGGCGAATAGGCCGGCGTTTTTGCCGCGCTTTCCGGCAAACTGCCGCCCGTCTGCCGCCATGCTGCGCCGATTGCCAGTGCAGTCCCAGCCGGCTCCGGTGCGGTGCGGCCCTTACGCGCCGGCGCCATCCCGCGCGGCCGCCCGCGCCAGGGCCCGCGATCCCCCCGGCGCGGCGGCTTCGCCCCCGGTCGGGTCGAGCCTGCGTGCCAACTCCTCCGCCACGATGGATCGGTTGGGGTGACTGAGCATGGTCAGGTGATCGCCGGGAGTTTCGCAGACTTCGATCTCGCCCTTAATAAATTTTCCCCATCCGGCTTTCAGGTCCGGCTCTAAAGGCGAGCGCTCCCGCGCGCGGAAGAGCACGGCGCTGCCGCCGTACGGCTTGGGCACATAGCTCCTGTGAGCACAGTAACCGGCGTGCTCGAAGGTCTCCGGCTCCAGCACGGTGGCGCCGCCGAATCCCCTTCGCAGCATGTTCCCGACAATCCAGAACCGGTTCAGCACCCGGCGCTTCAGCGTCCCCGCGTGCCCCAGCACGTAATCCCACAATTCCGCGGATCCCATGCCTGCCAGTGCGCGCGCATGCCACCAGAAATATTGGACCAGGTATTGCGATTTGGCGCCGAGGCCGTGCACGCGCGGCAGCGCTTTTTCCGACCCGGGAGCGAACGCGTCCAGGAGCGCCAGCAGCTCCACCCGCTCGCCCGCCGCTTCCAGTTGCCGGGCCATCTCAAACGCCACCACGCCGCCGAAACAGGCGCCGGCCAGCCGATACGGCCCGGCGGGCTGGATGGCGCGCACCTCCCGCAAATACCTCTCCGCCATCTCTTCTATGGTGGCGAACGCGTGCCGCCCCGGGCGCAGGTCGCGCGGCTGCAACCCGTACACAGGCTGATCCGGACCGAAACGCGTGGAGAGCGCAGCGAACAGCAGCACGTGCCCGCGCACATCGTGCACGCCGAAGAGAGGCGGCTTCGATCCCGCTGTCTGAATCGGCACCAGCGGCCCCTCGGCTTCCGTTGCCGAGCCGTCGCGCACCAGGCCGGCCATCCCCCGAATCGTCGCGGCTTGCACCAGCGCGGCGATGGGAAGCTTGCGGCCGAAGGCCTTCTCCATCCGGTCGGCCACGCGCACCACCATCAGCGAGTCTCCACCCATCTCGAAGAAGTCCGCTTCCACATCGCGGCATTCGCATTCCAGCAGTTCCTTCCAGATGGCGGCCACTTTGCGCTCCACCTGATCTGCCGGCGCGCGCCGGCCCGGTGGCACGGCGGCCGGGGCCATGGCCGGCAAAACCGAACGGTCCAGCTTGCCATTCGGCTGGAGCGGGATACGGTCCACAGGCACAATCCGCGCCGGAATCATGTACGCCGGCAAACGCGCCTGCAGAAGTTCGCGCAGGTCCGCGGGCGTCCCGCCCGGACCCACGGCCACGTACGCCACCAGGCATCGGTCGCCCCGGCCCGTCTCGCCCGCCATCACCGCCGCTGCGCGCACCCCTGGGTGGGCCATGATGGCGGCCTCCACTTCACCCGGCTCAATGCGATACCCGCGAATTTTGACCTGGTTATCCAGCCGCCCCAGAAAGTCCAGAACGCCGTCCGGCCGCGCTCGCACCAGGTCTCCGCTGCGGTAAACCCTGCCCAGCCCGGTGAAACGATTGGGGAGGAACCGTTCGCGGGTTAGCTCTTCGCGATTTACGTAACCCCGCGCCACCCCGTCCCCGCCGATGAACAGCTCGCCGGCCGTTCCCGGCGCCACCTCGTTTCCGTCGGGGTCCAGGACATACACCTCGGTATTGGCGATCGGCGGCCCGATAGGAATCGCCGGCATGCCGTCCGGCAATTCCCGGGGGATCCGGTAGCAGCACGTGAAAGTCGTGCTCTCGGTGGGGCCGTACACGTTCACGAGCGCCGTGGCGGGCAAATGCTCCAGCGCGCGGCGCACGTGGGCTACCGAGAGCGTTTCTCCGCCCACCAGCAACTGCCGCACCGTGGAAAACGACTCGGGGGCTTCATCGATCACCAGGTTGAACACCGGCGTGGTCAGCAGGACGGTGGTGACGCCGTGCGCGCGCACCACCGCGCCGAGTTCCTGCGGCGAAAACGCGCCTTCCGGATAGATCGCCAAACGGCCGCCGTGCAGCAACGCGCCCCAGATCTCGAAGCTGGCCGCGTCAAACGTGAGCGCCGCCGTGTGCAATACCACTTCGCCTGGGCCAAGCTGCGCGTAATCCACGCCGAACAGCAGGCGCACAATGCCGCGGTGCAGCACCTGTACGCCCTTGGGCGTGCCCGTGGAGCCGGAGGTGTAGAGCACGCAAGCCAGGTTGTCCGGGCTGATCTCCACGCAGGGATCGGAATCATCGTCGCTCTCGGGCTGGTCCACCCACACCGGCGTGACCGCCGGCGGGACTTGCGACGCGTGCTCCCGGTCCGTCACCACCCACCGCATCCCGCAGTCGGAAGCGAGCAGGTTCAGCCGTTCGGCGGGATAGCGGGGATGGAGCGGCACGTAGGCGCCCCCGGATTTCAAAATCCCGAGCATCGCCACGATCGCTTCCACCGATCGCGGCAGCATCAGGCCCACGCAGCTCTCCACGGTCGCACCCAGCCCCATCAGGGTGTGCGCCACCCGATTGGCCTGCCGGTTGAGTTCCCCATAACTCATCCGGACCCCGCCCATCGCAACCGCGCAGGCGTTCGGTCGCGCCTTCGCCTGCGCCTCAAACAGGCGCGGCAAGCAGCTCTCGGGATATCCGCGCGCCAAAAAATCCACAGAAACTGCCGCGTGCGTGCGTTCGCTGGTAATGTTCATAAGCCACCTTTGCAGCTCTGTCGAATTCTCCCGATGCGTCGGTCCGCGCGGCGCGCTCCGGAGGCATTTACCCCGAGCGCGGAAAGCCTCTGCCGGCGGACTGCGCCGTCGGCAATTCAGATGCAGGGCAAGTGGAAAGCCCGCGCGGGAACGCAAGGCCGGGGTAGCGCGATGCAGCTACCGCAACGGGCGTCCCATCCGGCTGCCCGGGGGGGCGTCCCGTCAGCTAAGTTCCATTCTTATTTGACCTAAGTTGAATGTCAATTGGTGAAGGAGCCGCTAAAGTCGCGTAATGAACGTTTAGGCCCAGGGAGGTCTGCGCAGTCCCCAAAACTATTGTCAACCAATGATCCTTAACTTATCGGGACCGCGCTGGCGGGGCTTGAGCGGCGGCCGATTCCTCTCCGGCCGGCATGTATAGTTACCAAAAAATAGCGCCGATTAGTATTCGAAATCACAAAGCGAAAACCACCGCCGGCTACTCCGCCCGGCGGTTGACGGTGAAGGCGTACAAGCCGTCTCCGGCCGCCACCAGCACATACTGCCTGCCGTCCAGCATGTAAGTGATCGGGCCCGCGCTGGGCGCCGCCATCAAACCCGCGTGCCAGAGGATTTTTCCGTTGGCTGCGTCGAAGGCGATGAGGTTCTGTCCGTTGCTGGTGAACAGCAGGTTGCCGGCCGTGGACAGATTGGTTCACCACTCCGTTGCCGCTTGGCCAGTCGTGCCGCCAGACCACCTTGCCCGTGTGGTAATCGATGGCCAGCAGCGCGTTGCCTTCGTTGCCGACGCCGCTGTCCAGGCCTCCCCAACCTTCGGGATGGTCGTCGGTGTCGGTCAGGTAGTACATGCTGAAGGAGCGGCTGGTGCCCACGTAGAACAGCCCGGTCTGCGGGCTGAAACTCGGCGCCTGCCAGTTGGTGGCGCCGCTCGACGCCGGCGAAACCAGCACGCCGTCGGTGGTGGGAAACTTCTTGGGATCGCCGATCGGCTGGCCCTTGGCGTCGAACCCTTTCGCCCAGTTCAGCGTCTCGATGCAGCGGCGTCCCCAGAATGCGCTTGCCGGTGGCGCGGTCGAGCACGAAGAAGTATCCGTTGCGGCTGGCCTGCGCCACCAGCTTGCGCGGCTGCCCGTCGATCGTTCCGTCCAACAGCACGGGCGTTTCCACCGCGTCCCAATCGTGTACGTCGTGCGGCGACGCCTGGAAATACCAGACCATCTTGCCGGTGTCGCGGATTCAACGCCACGATGGAGCACGTATAGAGGTTGTCGCCCTTGCGGCTCTTCTCCGCCATCACCGGGTTCGGGATTGCCCGTGCCCACGATGTAGAGGTTCAGCTCCGGATCGTAAGTCCCCGGCATCCAGGCCTGCCCGGTGCCGTGCGCGGCGGAATATTCGTCCGGCCAGGTCTCCATGCCCGGCTCGCCCTTGCGCGGCGTGGTCCACCACTTCCATTGCAGCGCGCCGGTTTCGGGATCGCGCGATTGGAGGAAGCCGGGGTTATCCAGATGGTCGCCGCCGATGCCGGCGATGACGTGATTGCCGACCACCACCGGCGCGACAGTGGAGGTGTAATCCAGCTTCGGATCGGCGATCGCCACTTTCCAGCGCTACCGCGCCGGTGCGCGCGTCCAGGCTCACCAGGTTGCTGTCCGGCGTTTCGAAAAACAGCCAGTTGCCGTACATGCCCATGCCGCGGTTGCCGATGGTGCTGCCCGTGTTGGGCGGATATTGATAGTGCCAGAGCTCGCGGCCGGTGCGGGCGTCGGCCGCCCAGGCGTGATTGGGCGCGGTGAAATAGAGAATGCCGTTCACCAGCAGGGGAGTCGACTTTGATCTGCACCCCCGGCCGCCCGCGCCGCCGCGCCGAAGCGCGCTGCCCAGGCCAGTGCGAGCGTGTGCACGTTGGAGGTGTCGATCTGCGCCAGCGGGCTGAAGCGCCGGCCGGAGTAATCCCCGTTGTAAGTCGGCCAGGAATCGGCTTTCGGCTTCAGTAACCCGGCTTGGAGTAAGTCCTTGCGCGTCCCCATAACCGGCATCGCGGCGAGTAACACGGCAAACAGGATTGGCTGTCTCATTTGAGTGTCACCAGATAAGCGGTTACGTTATGGATATCGGCGTCGGTGTATCGTTCGAGTAGCTGGAGATGCGTTTTCAGCGGATCGTGGATCTCCACTTTCGGCGCCGCGCCGTCCCGTGTGAAGGAATGGTATTCGCCGGCCGGGTCGCGCAGCGAAACATTGAAGTCGTCCACGTGGTCGAGCGTGCCGGAAATGGTTTCGCCGGATGCGAGCGTCACCGTCACGGTCGTGCTGCCGCGGTCCGGCCGTGCGGCGCCGGGCCCGTCCCGCCGCATCCGCGCCCCGCCCGGCTGGAGCCAGCGCGCCTGCAAGGTAAAGGCGTCGTAGCGGGAGCCGATTCCCTTCAGGTCGCCCGCGGCGGAATGGCACGCCGCGCAAGTCGCCTGGAAATACGCCTCGCCCTTTCCGGCGTCGCCGGTCAGAACATCCTGGAAGGCATACGTGGTGCGGTGGCCGGCGGCGTACGTCTGCACGTGCAGCCACGCCACGATGTCCGCGATCTGGGCTTCGGTGAGGTTCGGTTTGGGCATTCCCTGGTCGGGCCGCCCGTTGCGCAGCACCGGCGCGATCAGGATGCCCTTTTCATCGTCCAGCACCACCAGCGAGCGCACCAGATCGGGCGCGCCCGGGCCGCCCCGCGCTGCCGGGTCGTGGCATCCGGCGCAATTCGACTGGAAAAGCGCGCCGCCCCGCTGATAAGCGGCCGGATCCACCTTGGACGCGGCCAGGGCGGCGGCCGTAACCGCTTCGTCGCCCGTTGCGCGCTTCCCGCCGGCCGCGCTTCCCTGCGCGCTTAAGCGAATGGCCGGCGCCAACAGCAACAGCAGCACACCCGTAAACCGTCGCGGATGGAACATCGCATCCCCCCTTACGAGACAGTTTACGATGAAACCGCGGGGCTCTCCGTGGCGCGGGCGGCTGCGCCGGCCAGGGCGCGCGCGGTTGGCAATGCCAAACCGCCTGCCCCGTCTACATCACGTTGACGGCCGGGTGCCTGGCTCGCAGACACGACAGCGCCAGGCCGTAACGCCCGTGGACGCCGGTTTTTTCGAAGATGTGCCGCAGATGAATCTTGACCGTTCCAATCCGGATCCCCAGGGCGGCGGCGATTTCCCGGTTGCGCAGGCTGCGCTCCACCAGTTCCATGATCTGCCGTTCCCGGCGGGTCAATTCGAGCGGGGCGGCGCGGGAAGGGCACCCGTCCGCGGCGATGAGACCCTCTTCCACCCAAGTGCCGCCGCTCGCGGCCGCGCGCATGCACTCCACCAGCGCGCTCAGCTTACATGTTTTGCGAACGACACCCAGGGCGCCGGCTTGCAGAAAGCGCATCGCGTCGGCTTCCGAAATCGAAGCGCCCCAGACCACCGGGGCCGTGGGCGCGGCCAAGTCGCGCAGGGCCGTGATCGAATCGAGCAGCGGCTCCAGGCCGAACGCCCGGTCGAAAACCGCCACCGCCGGGCTCAACTCCCGAATGGCGGCCAACACATCCGCCGGCCGTCTTTCGGCCGCGACCACCCGCCAGGCGCCCGTCGCTTGCAGCAGCGTCCGCAGGCCTTCCATCGCGACCGGTTCCGTGTCACAGATTGCAACCGTATTCACAATCCTTCTATCGGAAGGAATAGCTCGCACCTGTAGAGAGCGGCGTCTGTGCGCCTAAACGGCGACCGCTCCCAGCGGATATTCTGCCAAATCCACCCAGCAGTTATCCATGCGATTGCGAACAAAAACCGCGCGTTCCACCCGGAAAACCCGGGGACCGCGGTACTCCGCCCAGCAGCGGCGCGCCTCTTCCGCCACCGCGGCCACGTTTTCGCCGGAAACGCCCTGCGCGACCGTGATGTGGGGGTGGTAGGAGTAGGGTTCCGGATACTCCAGCGCCCCCGTATTCATGGCGGCGTGCAGCCGGTTCAGTTCCGCCGCGCCTCGCCCGATCTCGATGTAGATCACGCCGGTAGCGGGGAAAATCTCCACGGAAGTGAGCTCCAGGTCGAACGGAGCCCATTTTTCGGTTAAGGCGCGGGCTTGTTCCGCCGCCGTTTCCCAATCCGCCGGCAACTGCCGCGGCGGCAGCACGCTCACGTGCGCGTGGGGATCGCAGAGCGGCACCAGGTCCCGCCGCAGATCGTCCAGGAAGCGGCCTAAAGGGTCCGGAACGTAAATGACCAGGGCAAATACATCCAACCGCTCACCCGGAAGGGAGCGGCACGGGCCCCCATTGGCGTCAACACCCATTCTTTCTATGGTACCTGTTTTGACGGATTCCGCACGAGCACCCCGTAATGGAACCATGGCAACTGATACGCTGAAGAAAATGACGTCTTCCTCCGATCCCGCTAACCCGCTGCTTTCCTTGGGGTTCCGAGTGCCATTCGACCGCATCCGCGCGAAGCACGTGGAGCCCGCGATCTTCGAGCTCCTGCGGGATGCCCGCGCGCGCCTGGAATCGCTGGCCGCCGAAACCGCCGGCCGCAGCTTCGAAAACACCATGGGCGCGCTCGATACGCTCACCGAGCCGCTCGATTACGCCATGGCAGTGGTGCGCCACCTGGAGTCGGTGGCCACCTACCCCGAACTGCGCGCCGCCTTCAACGCCGTGCAGCCGGAGGTCAGCGCGTTCTACACCGGCATTCCCCTGCACGCGGGGCTGTGGAAAGCCATCAAGGCGTTCGCCGCGACGGCCGAAGCCGCAATCTCTGGCCGGCGAGCGGCGGCGCTTTCTGCACAAGACCATGGACACGTTTCCGCCGCCACGGCGCCGATCTCGATCCCGCCGGCAAGAAGCAGCTGGAGGAGATCGACGTCGAGCTGACCCGCCTCACCACCAAGTTCTCCGAGAACGTCCTCGACTCCACCAACGCCTTCGAGCTGGTGATCACCGATCCGAAGCCGACCTGGCCGGCCTGCCGCCCAGCGCCGCTCGAATCGGCCCGCGCACAGCGCCGAGCGCAAAGGGCAAGGCCGGCTGGCGCTTCACCTTGCAGGCGCCCGACTACTTCGCGGTGATGACCTACCTGGACGACGCCGCCATCCGCCGCCAGCTCTACGAAGCCTACGCGTCCGCGCCACCGAGCCCGAGCGCGACAACCGCCCGCTGCTCGCCCGCATTCTGGAATTGCGCCGCGAGAAGGCCCGGCTGCTCGGCTTCCGCGATTTCGCCGACCTCGTGCTGGAAGACCGCATGGCCCACACCGGCGCCCGCGCCCTGCGGATTCCTGGAGGACCTGCAAGCGCCAAGACCGAGCGCCGCTTCCGCGAGGAGAACCGGGAGCTGCTGGAGTTCCGCCGCGTCGCTGGAAGGCTCCGGCGCCCCCGATCTCGAGCCCTGGGACGTCGCCTACTACGCCGAAAAGCAGCGCGCCGCGCTCTACGATTTCGACGAGGAGGCGCTGCGCCCCTACTTCCCGCTGGAGAGCGTGGTGGCCGGAATGTTCGACCTGGTCGAGCGGCTCTACGGCATCCGCGTCACCGAGGAAGCCGGCGTGCCCGTCTGGGATCCGCACGTGCGCTACTACAACATCCACGACGAGAACGGCGCGTTCCTGGGCGGCTTCTACGCCGACTGGTTTCCGCGCGAAAACAAGCGCGGCGGCGCCTGGATGGATGCGCTCATCACCGGCGGCCCCGCGCCCGACGCGCTTCGAGCCGCACCTGGGCCTGATCTGCGGCAATCTCACGCCGCCCGTGGGCGGCAAGCCGGCGCTGCTGACCCATCGCGAAGTGGAGACCATCTTCCACGAGTTCGGCCACCTGCTGCATCACCTGCTGAGCCGCGTGGAGATCCGCTCGCCTGGCCGGCACCAGCGTGGCCTGGGATTTCGTCGAGCTGCCCTCGCAGATCATGGAGAACTGGTGCTGGGAGCGGGCGGCGCTGGATCTGTTCGCGCGCCACTGGGAGACCGGCGAGCCGGTCCCCGAAGATCTGTTCCAGAAGATGAAGCGCGCCCGCACCTTCCGCGCCGCCAACGCGCAGATGCGGCAGCTCGGCTTCGGCTTCGTCGACCTGCTGCTGCACACCGAGTACTCGCCCGAGCGCGATGGCGACCCGGTGGACTACACGCGCCGCCTGCTGCAGGAATTCAGCCCCGCGCCGCTGCCGCCGCAACACGCCATGATCGCCGCCTTCACCCACCTGTTCGCCAGCCCGGTCGGCTACGGCGCCGGCTACTATTCCTACAAGTGGGCGGAGGTGCTGGACGCCGACGCCTTCACGCGCTTCCGCGACCGCGGCATTTTCAGCCGCGAGGTGGGCGCCGAATTCCGCGAGAACATTCTCTCCAAAGGCGACAGCGAGGACCCGGCCGAGCTCTACCGCGGCTTCATGGGCCGCGACCCCGACCCCAACGCCCTGCTGGTGCGGTCAGGGCTGGCGTGAAAGGGCCGGATGCATGGGGCCCGCGCCGCTCCTACGGCTCCGCCCGCTTCTCTCTCTGGTACGCCGTCTTTAGATACTTGGCTGCTTCTTCCTGCGCGCCCTGCGTGTCGTCGCGGGTGCGGATGGCCTGGTTGTATTCGTTGACGGCGCGGTCGCGCTGGCCGGTGACGTCGAAGATGTTGCCCAGGTTGATGTGCGCCCACACCACCGTCCACTTGGGGTCCTGGTCGCCGTTGAGGGATTCGCGGAAATCATTGGCGGCCTGCTGGAACATGTTCTGCAGCTTCTCCACTTCCGCGATCCGGTAATAGGCCAGCGAGCTGTTGCGCTGCGTCTCCAGCGCCTTGCGGTACTGCTGCAGGGCTTCGCCGAACTCGCTCAACTGCGCGAACTGCTCGCCCTTGCGGATGGCCACCGCCACGCGGATCTGCGGGCTGTAGCGCAGCACCATGCTATTCGGATCGATGGTCACCTTCTTCGGCTTGCCGAACGTATCCACCGAAAATTCCGACGCCGTCCCCGCCACGTCCACGCGCTGCGTCTCCGGGTTGCCCTCGGTGTCGATGCTGCAAGTCCACGGGCATGCGGAACGTGTCCAGGTCCTGCGAGATCTTGCCCATCACGCGGAAGCCCTTCTGCGTGCGGTAAATCGTGTAGTCCAGCCGGAATTCCGGCGCCCCGCTCGATTCGATCCACTGGATGAAGAAATACCCCAGGTCCTGCCCCGTAATCTTCTCCGCCACCGCCTTGAAATCGTCGGTGCTCGACGGACTTCCACACGTTCTGTTGCGCGAAGGTTCTTCAAAATCTCGAAGAACTTCTGGTCGCCGGCGATGTACCGCAGCATGCTCAGCGCCGCCGCGCCCTTGTTCCCCGTCAGCGCCCAAAGCTCCGGCGAATAGTCTTCCAGCCGCGCCGATTGCATGAGCGGAAGGTTATCCACCGTCAGCGCGCCCACCATCTCGTTCTGCCGCGCCGTATCGAGGGCGCCCGGGCCGGCCGTGTGCTCCACCCACAGCAGTTCCGAATAATCGGCGGTGCCGTTTTCGAGCCACAGGTGGTTGCGCGTGGTCGGGGAAACCATTTCCTCCCACCACTGCCGCGTGACTTCGTTGGCCAGCAGCCGGTCGTTCGGCTGTTTGCCGATGGCGCGAGGAGCCAGGAAAACCAGCCCCGGCGCGGCGTAGCCGTTGGGCGCGCCGTCTTCCGTCTCCACCACCGTCAGGTTGGCGTAAGGCGGGATGCCGTACAGGCCCGTAAAGTACGCCATTACCGTGCCCGTGTGCTCCCCATATGCCTGCGCCACCGCCGCCTCCGGCCCGCGGAAATACACCGACGTGGTCAGCCCTTCCGACTGCGCCTTCACCGGCGGGTCCTTCACCACGGCAATGCTGCCCGGGAAGGAGTGTTTATCCATCTTCCACTCCCACACCACCTTGCCGCCCGCTTCCTGGTGCGAATCGAGGCCGCTGCCCAGCACCGTGTATCCCGCCGGAACCGTGACCTTTATATCGGCGGCGAAACGGTCGGTGGTATATCCGCTCACCGGGAACCAGCGCGCCGGGTAGAGCAGGAAAGCGTAATCGGGGTGGATGGCGGCGAACTTGATGCCGTAAACTGGCGAATCCTCCTGCCCGCTCAGCTTGCCGTCGTAATAGAAGGTGGCGCTCGACGGCTGCCCCTTCGTCAGCGGCGGATCGAACGTCAGCCGCACGCTGAAATCCTGCTGCGTGCGCGATGCCGGAATCTGCTTCCCCGCCGCATCCAGCACGCGCGAAACGTTCAGCGCGTTATTCAGCTCGAAGGTGGCGGAGGTCACGGCATCGTCCACCGGCACGAACTGCACCGTCGTTTTGGCGGCAATAGTCGCCAGGTTCGGAGAAATCTCCGCCTCGATGGCGACGTTTTGCACATCGATGCGCGAGTTGGAACGGCGTTCCTGCGCCGGAGCCAGAAACGCCCCGGCCAACACGACGAGACCGGCCGCCAGCGGCCCGGCCGTGCGAATGCGGTATTCACGAAACATGTGCGACTTGTCCTTCCAATACCTCTTGCACCATCGCGGCGGCGCGCTCGAGCGGCGCAGGCCCCTGGCCCGCCGATCCGGCTCCCAGTTTCCGCGCCACTTCCGCCAGCCCCTTTTTCATTTCCGCCCGTGCCGGTCCGTCCGCCAGCAGCCGCCGCGCTTCCGCGGCGATAGCTGCGCCGGTCATCCGCCGCTGCATCAGCTCCGGCACCACCGCCCGTCCGGCAATCAGGTTCACCATCGAATAATACGGCACCCGCACCAGCAGTTTTCCCACCGCCCAACTGGGCGGAGTCACCTTGTAAAACGTGACCATCGGGGTTCCCAGCAGCGCCGCTTCCACGGTCACCGTGCCGCTCGCGGCCAGCGCCAGGTCGGCGTGCGCCATGGCATCCCAGCTCTCCCCGTCGATCACCCGAATCGGCACATTCCCGATTCTCTCCCGGAAAAATTCGGCCCCGGCATGCGCCGAGGCCGGCAGCACCACATTCAATGCCCGCTCCCGGTATAGCCGGTCCACCGCGTCCAGCAGCGCGGGCAGATGGCGCGCTGCTTCCCCGCGGCGGCTTCCGGGAAGCACTGCTATCAATGGACGGTCCACGGCCAGCCTGTGTTTCCGAAAAAACTCGTCCCGCGCCAACGCCGGGCGCACCAGGCCGGCCAGCGGATGGCCCACGTATACCGCCCGAACTCCCTCATTCCGAAAGAATTCTTCTTCAAAAGGGAAGATGCACAGCAAGCGCGCAATGGTGCGGCGCATCTCCTTTACCCTGCCTCTGCGCCACGCCCAGGCCTGCGGCGCCACCAGGTACACCACCGGAATTCCCGCCGCCGCCAGCCGCCGCGCCACCCGCAGGTGGAAATCCGGCGAATCGGTAAGGATGGCCACGCCCGGCCGCCGCTCCCGCGCCGCCGCCACCAGCTTGCGGTATTCCCGCCAGATCCGCGGAATGTGCGCCACCACCTCCGCCAGGCCCACCACCGCCAGGCTGCCGGCGTCCACCACCGTTTCCACCCCGGCCGCCCGCAGGTTCGGCCCCGTGCAGCCGAAAAAGCGCGCCTCCGGCCGGAGCCGCCGCAGCTCCTCCACCAACATCGAGGCATACAAATCCCCCGACGCCTCGCCGGCGGAAACAAGCACGTTTAACGCCATCTTTCTCAAGTTTAGCCCGAACCCATCCGCCGCCCGGCCACGCCCTGCTACAATCGAACCGGTAATGTCTACCGACGCCAGCCGAACGCGCATGACAGTGGAGGATCTCGCCAACCGATTTCGCGGCGAGATGATCCCCGTCACCAGCAAATTCTCCTATTTCTCCACTCTGCCCATGGCCGAGGAGGATTTGCGGCAGTATCTCAACGACCCCATCGCCGCCATCTCGCCCGGCGCCACCGGCCTGCTGTCGCACGTGGGAATTCTGCTGGTGCCCTATCTGGAGAAGGGCAATGGCAAGGAGATCGATTCCGTCAGTTTCGAGCGTCCCGCCGAAGCCCGCCAGATCGCCGTCTCCCGCGTCGAGCTCGCCGACATGACCGTGCTGGCCCTGGCCACCAAGGATATGGAGGTGGCGGATTATCATTACCAGTTTTACAACGCCCTTTCCGCGGTGATTGCCCTGCACTGGCCCAGCGAAATCCAGGAGCGCTTCTACCGCACCATTCGCGAAGAGCTGAGCGCGGAGGTCCACGGCGAAGTCGACGAAAAGAGCTGGCACCTGAAACAGGCGCTGCTTCGCCGCCAGACCAACGTGCGCAAGGAAACCAAGCTGTTCCGCGAATATGCCCGCCAAGCGTTCGAGGATACGCTCACCCTTTACTTGCACGGCACCTGCTGCGATATCGACGTGGAAACCGGCCCGCGCCAGATGCCCAGCCGATACCTGCGCCGCCGCCTGGAACTGCTGATCTCGATTTTCCCGCCCCCCGAAGGCTACGCCGTCCTCCCTGAGCAACTGAAAGCCCGCTGACCGCCGGCAAGAAACCCGCGAGGGTGGATAACCGGGCGCCCCCGTGCGGCCTCTGCCGCACCGCCGCCGCCTGCTATACTCATCGTTCTTCGTATGGCCAATCCGAAATATGCCGAGTCCGATAAGCCCGTGCCCGTGGCCGAACTGGTGGATACGCTGGCCGACGGCACCAAGGTCAAGCGCCGCTTCCCCCGCATGCGCGCCTGCAACGAGCACGACGAGAAAGGCAAGCTTTGCGCCGGCCATTTGAAGCGCTGGTATTTCTTCGGCGACGAAGTGAAGAAAAAGTTCGGCCTCGCGGCGGAAATCTACCGCTGCGAGCACTGCAAGACCCTGTATCTTCCCAGCCCCGAAGAGCAGCCGCGCTCCGGCACCCTCTGCTATTAGACGAAAATGGAGCGGCTCAGCCCGTAACACAAGCTGCCGGCTTGCCTGCCGGCTACCGAGCCGGCATACTGGACCGACCATCGGGAATGCCAGCCAGAGCTGCTTAGGGCCGGGCACGCCTAGATGCGACCCGGGACGCGATAACGCAACCCTGTTCTCGTGCGCGCAATTCAGATTGGAAGGTAAAGCGGGCGCATTTGGGTGATAGGGGTGAGTGCGCCCGCTGTCGTAACGGGGATTGTCTGTAAGGCGCGCACGTAACACTGGAAGTTACCGACTGTAATTGAAATTTACGTTAGCCCTTTCGGGCTAGGCTTCTGACGCAAAAGGGTTTAGCCGTACTGCCGACTTACGGTACCATCCCCTGTGGTGTTATACTACCTCGCCATGGGAACCAATTTCGCTCCGGCTCCCCAAGCGCCTTCAGCAGTCCCTTCGCAACCCGGCCATGCCCCCCGGCCGCACAAGAGCCACGGCTGGCTCTGGTTTCTGGTTCTGCTCGTCGCCGGTGCTGCCGGGTATCGTTATTATGTGCAGGCGCAGCCCAAGGCCAACGCCGCGGGCCAGGCGGAAAAGGCTCCTTCCAGGAAGGGCGCGACGGCCTTCCCGGTAGTGGCGGCGCCGGCGCGCCGCGGCGATTTCTCCATCTATCTCACCGGCCTGGGCTCAGCCACCGCTTATAACACCGTCACCATTCACAGCCGCGTAGACGGCGAATTGATGCACGTGGCCTTCACCGAGGGCCAGCTTGTGCAGAAGGGCGACCTGCTGGCGGAAATCGATTCCCGCCCGTTTGAGGCCCAATTGGTGCAGGCCGAAGGCCAGCTTGCGCGCGACCAGGCCCTGCTCGAAAACGCCCGCGTCGACCAGATCCGGTACCAAAGCCTGGCTTCCCAGGGCGTCATCGCGCGGCAGCAATCGGACACGCAGATCTCCATGGTGCACCAGTATGAAGGCGCCATTAGGGCCGATCAGGGCGCCATCGACAATATCAAGGTGAACCTGGTCTATTGCCGCATCCTTTCGCCCCTCACCGGGCGTATCGGGCTGCGCCTGGTGGACCAGGGCAACATCGTCCATGCCGCCGACGCCAACGGCATGGCTACCATCACCCAGCTCCAGCCCATCGCCGTCATCTTCAATTTGGCGCAGGATTACCTGCCCGAGATCATGCAGAAATGGCGCGCCGGCGTCACCCTCCCGGTGGAAGCCTGGGACCGCGATCTGAAGCAGCGCATCGCCGTCGGCAAGCTCCTTACCGTGGATAACGCCATCGATCCCGGCACCGGCACGGCGCGCCTCAAGGCCGAATTCGCCAACCTCGACAATTCGCTCTTCCCCAACCAGTTCGTGAATGCCCGCCTGCTCATCGAGACCCGCCGCGGCGTGGTCATCGCGCCCTCGGCCGCCGTGCAGCACAGCCCTACCGCCAGCTTCGTCTACGTGGTGAAGGAAGATAAGACGGTGGAAATGCGCACCGTCACCCCCGGCCCGGTGCAAGGCGACGACGCCCTCATCGAGGACGGTCTGAAGGCCGGCGAGGTGGTGGTCATCGACGGCGTCGACAAGCTCCAGCAGGGAACCCGCGTGGAAGTGCGCATGGCCGGCCCGGCCAACGGCAAGAACCAGCCGCGCCCGTCCGGCGGGCGCGGCCCCGAAACCAAATGAGCCCTTCCCGCCCTTTCATTCTCCGGCCGGTGGCCACGTCGCTGTTGATGGCGGTGTTCTGCTGGTCGGCGGCGTGGCCTTCAAGCAGCTTCCGGTTTCGGCGCTGCCGCAGGTGGACTATCCCACCATCCAGGTGGTCACGTTCTATCCCGGCGCCAGCTCCGGACGTGATGGCTTCCTCCGTCACGGCGCCGCTGGAGCGGCAGTTCGGGCAGGTTCCCGGCCTGAACCAGATGACCTCGACCAGCTCCCAGGGCGGCTCCGTCATCACCCTGCAGTTCGTCCTCGACCTGAATATCGACGTGGCCGAGCAGCAGGTGCAGGCGGCCATCAACGCCGCCGCCACCTTCCTTCCCGCCAACCTGCCCAATCCGCCGATCTACAGCAAGACCAACCCCGCCGACGCCCCCATCCTCACGCTGGCCTGACTTCTTCCATGCTGCCGCTTTCCAAGGTGGAAGACTTGGCCGACACGCGCCTGGCGCAGAAAATCTCGCAGCTTCCCGGCGTCGGGCTGGTCAGCATCAGCGGCGGCCAGAAACCCGCCGTGCGCGTGCAGGCCAATCCCACCGCGCTTTCCTCCTACGGCCTGAACCTGGAGGATCTGCGCACCGCGCTCGCCAGTTCCAACGTCAACCAGGCCAAGGGCAGCTTCGACGGCTCGCGCCAGTCTTTCACCATCGGCGCCAACGACCAGCTTCTTACCAGCGCCGATTACAAGCCGCTGGTGGTGGCCTACCGCAACGGCGCCCCGGTGGTGCTCTGCGACGTGGCCAGCGTGGTGGACGACGCCGAAAACGTCAAGCTGGCGGCCTGGATGAACGACGTTCCCGCGGTCATCGTCAACATCCAGCGCCAGCCCGGCGCCAACATCATCGAGGTGGTGGACCGCATCAAGCAGCCTGCTGCCGGTCCTGCGCACGTCCCTGCCCAGCTCGGTGGACGTTTCCATTCTCACCGACCGCACCACCACCATCCGCGCCTCCGTCGCAGGACGTGGAATTCGAGCTGATGCTGTGCCATCGGCCCTGGTGGTGATGGTGATTTTCCTGTTCCTGCGCAACCTCGCCGCCACCATCATTCCCAGCGTCGCCGTGCCGCTCTCCCTCGTCGGCACCTTCGGCGTCATGTACCTGCTCGGCTACAGCCTCAACAACCTCACCCTGATGGCGCTGACCATTTCCACCGGCTTCGTGGTGGACGACGCCATCGTCATGATCGAAAACATCGTGCGCTACATCGAGGAGGGCGAGGCGCCGCTGGAAGCCGCGCTGCAAGGGCTCCGAGCAGATCGGCTTCACCATTCTGTCGCTGACCGTTTCGCTGATCGCGGTGCTGATCCCGCTGCTGTTCATGGGCGATATCGTGGGCCGCCTGTTCCGCGAATTCGCCATCACCCTCAGCGTGACCATCCTGGTTTCGGCGTTCGTCTCCCTCACCCTCACGCCCATGATGTGCGCGCGCCTGCTGCGCCACCAGTCCGCCAGCCAGCAGGGACGGATCTACCGAGCTTCGGAAGCCGTTTTCGAGGCCATCATCGCGTTTTACGGCCGCACCCTGACGGTCGTCCTGCGCCATCGCTTCCTCACCATCTGCGTGGCTCTCGGCACCCTCGGGCTCACCGGCTATCTCTACATGATCATCCCCAAGGGCTTCTTCCCGGTGCAGGATACGGGCGTGATCCTGGGCATTTCCGAAGCCCCGCAGACGGTTTCGTTTCCCTGCCATGGCGGAGCGCCAGCAGGCGCTTTCGCCGACGTCATCCTGAAGGATCCCGCGGTGGAGAGCCTGTCCTCCTTCATCGGCGTCGACGGCACCAACACCACCCTCAACAGCGGCCGCATCCAGATCAATCTCAAGCCGCTCGAAGACCGCAAGATCAGCGCCAGCGACGTCATCCGCCGCCTGCAGCCGCAGTTGGCGGCGGTCGAAGGCATCACGCTGTACATGCAGCCGGTGCAGGACCTCACCGTGGAAGACCGCGTCAGCCGCACCCAATACCAGTACAGCCTGGAAGATCCCGACGCCAACGAGCTCAGCATCTGGGCCCCCCGGTTGGTCGCCAAGCTGCAGGGTTCCACCCGCCTGCGCGACGTGGCCAGCGACCAGCAGAACACCGGCCTGCAGACGCGCCTGGTGATCGACCGCGCCACCGCCTCCCGCCTCGGCATCACCCCGCAGAATATCGACGACACCCTCTACGACGCCTTCGGCCAGCGCCAGGTCTCCATCATGTTCACCCAGTTGAATCAGTACCGCGTGGTGCTCGAAATCAAGCCGGATTTTCAGATTGGGGCCGGCGGACCTGCACGACATCTTCCTGCGCTCCTCGACCGGCGGCGAAGTCCCTCTGGACGCCATCACCCGCTGGGAGCAGTCGACCTCGCCCGCTGGTGGTCAACCACCAGGGCCAGTTCCCGGTCACCACCCTTTCCTTCAACCTGGCGCCGCGACGCCTCCCTGGGCGACGCCGTCAGCGAAATCAACACCGCCACCGACGATCTCGGCATCCCCCGCAGCGTGCAGGCCGATTTTCAGGGCACCGCCAAAGCCTTCATCACCTCGCTCGCCAACGAGCCGATTCTGATCCTCGCCGCCGTGGTCACCGTCTACATCGTTCTCGGCGTGCTTTACGAGAGCTACATTCATCCCATCACCATTCTCTCCACCCTGCCCTCCGCCGCCGTCGGCGCGCTGCTGGCGCTCATGCTCTGCAAGACCGAGCTGAGCGTCATCGGACTAATCGGCATCGTGCTGCTGATCGGCATCGTGGAGAAGAACGCCATCATGATGATCGATTTCGCCCTGGAAACGGAACGGAAGGAAGGCGCGGAGCCCCTCGATGCCATCTACCAGGCCTGCCTGCTCCGCTTCCGCCCCATCATCATGACCACCATGGCGGCGCTGCTGGGCGGCGTGCCGCTGGCGCTCGGTTCGGGCGTGGGCCAGGAACTGCGGCGCCCGCTCGGCATCACCATCGTCGGCGGGCTGATTTTCAGCCAGCTCCTGACTCTCTACACCACGCCGGTCATCTATCTCGGCTTCGCCAGCCTGGCCAGGAAGTTCGCGCGCGCCCGCACGCAGCCGCCCGCTACGGAGCCCAGCCACGTATGAGCGAAGCCGATCCTCTGACGCGGAGACGCGGAGGACGCGGAAGTTCTCGCGGAGCATGTCCTCTGCGTTATCCCGGCGTCCTCCGCGTCTCCGCGTTGAAATTCGAGCCCGAGGTCTCCGCCGATGAGCCTCTCCACGCCATTCATCCAACGTCCCGCCGGCACTACCCTGCTGACCGTCGCCGTCGCCTTGGCCGGCGCGGTGGCGTTCAATTTTCTGCCCATGTCGCCGCTGCCGGAGGTCGAATTCCCGACCATCTCCGTCGGTGCGGCGATGCCCGGCGCCAGCCCGGAAACCATGGCCTCCTCCGTGGCCACGCCTCTCGAACGCCAGTTCGGCCGCATCGCCGGCGTCAACGAGATGACTTCCACCAGCTTCCTCGGCTCCACCTCGATCACCCTCCAGTTCGACCTCAGCCGCAACATCGACGCCGCCGCGCGCGACGTGCAGGCCGCCATCAACGCCGCCCGCAGCCAGCTTCCTCCCAACCTCCCCAGCAATCCTACCTGGCGCAAGATCAACCCCGCCGATGCGCCCGTGCTGATGCTGGCACTGACCTCGAAGGCCTACAGCAGCGCGCAAATGTACGATGCCGCCTCCTCCATCATTCAGCAGAAGCTCTCGCAGATTCAGGGCGTGGGCCAGGTGGGCTTGTTCGGCGGTGCTCTGCCCGGCGTGCGCATCGAGGTCAATCCCACCCTGCTCAACAATTACGGCGTCGATCTCGAAGATGTCCGCAAAACCGTGGCCAACGCCAACGTCAATTCCCCCAAAGGCGCTCTCGCCGATTCCCGCCACTCCCAAACCATCGCCGTCACCGACCAACTCCTCAAGGCCGACCAGTATAAGCAGCTGGTGGTGAATTACCGCCCCACCGGCGGTGCCGTCCTGCTCAGCGACGTGGCCGAGGTCACCGATTCGGTCGAGGATTTGCGCAACGCCGGCATGCTGAACGACCAGCCCGCGATCATGCTCTGGGTGTTCCGCCAGCCCGGCGCCAACATGGTGGAGACCCGCGACCGCGTCCTGGCCCAGCTTCCCGTGCTCCAGGCGGAGATTCCCGCGGCCATGAAGATCAACATCGGCATGGACCGCACCACCACCATCCGCGCCTCCATCAAGGACATCGAGTTCACCATGATGATCTCCATCTCGCTGGTCATCCTGGTGGTGTTCGTTTTCCTGCGCAGCCCGCGCACCACTTTCATCCCCGCCGTGGCCGTCCCCGTCTCCTTAATCGGCACCTTCGGCGTGATGTACCTGCTCGGCTACAGCATCGATAACCTTTCCCTGATGGCGCTCACCATCGCCACCGGCTTCGTGGTGGACGATGCCATCGTGGTGATCGAAAACATCACCCGCCACCTGGAGGCGGGCATGGCGCCCATGCAGGCCGCTCTTCTCGGCGCGCAGGAAATCGGCTCCACGGTGGTCACCATGAGCACGTCGCTGGTCGCCGTGTTCATCCCCATTCTCCTCATGACCGGCATCGTGGGCCGCCTGTTCCGTGAATTCGCCATCACCCTTTCCGTGGCCATCCTGATTTCCATGCTGATGTCGCTGACGGCCACGCCCATGATGTGCTCCCGCCTGCTCAAGCCGCACGGCGAGCAGCGCCACGACTGGATCTACCGGCTGAGCGAGCGCGGCTTCGACGCGGTCCTGAGCTTCTATACGCGCACGCTCTCCTGGGTGCTGCGCCACCAGCCGCTCACCCTGGGCGTCACCCTGGGCACCATCGCCCTCACCGTGTACCTCTATGTAATCGTGCCCAAAGGCTTCTTCCCGCAGCAGGATACCGGCCGCCTCAGCGGCACCATCTACGCCGATCAGCAGACCTCGTTCCAATCCATGGAAAAGCTGCTCCACCAATTCGTCGCTGCCGTGCGCGAAGATCCCGACGTCACCATCCTGCTGGCGTCGACCGGCGGCACCGGCGGCGGCAGCGGCGGCACCAACCAGGGGCGCATGTTCATCACCCTCCGCGAGGAGGGCCGCAAGGCCACCGCCGACGAGATCATCGCTCGCATCCGCCGAGGCCCGGCCTCCCACATCCCCGGCGCCACCCTCTACCTGCAATCCGTCCAGGACTTACGCATCGGCGCCCGCGGCAGCGCTGCCCAATACCAGTACACCCTCCACGGCGACAATCTCGCCGATCTCGCCCTCTGGGCGCCGCGCATGGTGCGGGCCATGCGCAGCATCAGCGGCGTGGTGGACCTGAACAGCGACCAGCAGGACAAGGGCCTCGCCGCCAACCTGGTGATCGACCGGCCTACCGCCGCCCGCATGGGCATCTCCGCCGCCGCTATCGACAATACCTTCTACGACGCCTTCGGCCAGCGCCAGGTCTCCACCATGTACACGCAGCTCAACCAGTATCACGTGGTGATGGAAGCCGCGCCCGAATTCTGGCAGAACCCCGACGGCCTGCGCTATCTCTACCTCAAGGGGACCAAGGGCGAAGTCCCGCTCAGCGCCTTCACCCATTACCAGACCAATACCAGCCACTGCAGGTGAACCACTCCGGCCAGTTCCCCTCCGTCACCATCTCCTTCAACCTCGCGCCCGGCAAGCCGCTGGGCACGGCGGTGGAGGAGATCCTGGAGATCCAGCGCAATCTCGGCCTGCCCGCCAGCGTTCACGGCCAGTTTCTCCGGCACCGCCCAGGCGTTCCAGGATTCGCTGGCCAATGAGCCGGTGCTGATGGCCGCCGCCCTGATCGCCGTCTACATCGTGCTCGGCATGCTGTATGAGAGCCTGATCCACCCCATGACCATCCTCTCCACCCTGCCCTCCGCGGGCGTGGGCGCGCTGCTGGCGCTTCTCCTGACCAGGACGGACCTGAGCGTGATCGCGTTGATCGGAATCATCCTGCTGATCGGCATCGTGAAGAAGAACGCCATCATGATGATCGATTTCGCGGTGGATGCGAGCGCCGGCGCGACGGCTTGTCGCCCCTGGAATCCATCTTCCGGCCTGCCAAGCTGCGTTTCCGCCCCATCACCATGACCACCATGGCCGCGCTGCTGGGCGGCCTGCCGCTGGCGCTCGGCACCGGCGTCGGGTTCGGAGATGCGCCGGCCGCTCGGCATCGCCATCGTCGGCGGCCTGGCCCTCAGCCAGTTGCTGACCCTCTACACCACCCCGGTGGTCTACCTGTATCTGGATCGCTTCCGCCTCTTCTGCGGCCGCCTTACCGGCAGAGTCCGCCGCCGCGTCCCCGGCGAAGTGTACGGGGATTAGGTACCGGATTCGGCTGCAGTCCGAAACCGCTCGCTCACGCTCGCGGCTCTGCGTAGCGCCGCCTGAAACCGGGTATGCCGGCGAGGACGCCGGCATGGCAAGCTGGAAGCTTGCGCTACGGATGACTTTCGACAGAGCCATGCCCGGCGGATCACCGGCTATTGGCGCGCGCGGTTGAATTCCGCCGCCCGGAGCGCGGGATCGCGATCAGCAGCCCCACGCTTACGCCGATCGATTGCTCGTGGTCCCGGCCGAAACCGTAATCGTAGGCCGGTTCCAGATACCAGCCGAACCGGTGCCCATGGGGCCAGAACATAAAGTCCAGCGCGATCTCCGCGGCCAATGAATTTGTGACCACCCCCGCTTCCCGGGCATGCACCCACTCCGGGCCGGCGCCCAGCATGAACTCCACCTTCTGCGAAAGCGTCCAGGGTTTCTTGAAGAGCAGGTCGGTGTCCCACTCGGTGCCATGGCGGGAGAACGCCGGCGTCACCCCCGCTTCCAACTCCAGCCGGTCTTCAATAGGGGTGACCTCGACGGCCGCGGTGGGCCCCATGTTCGCTCCTCCGCCCCGCAGGCCCCAGCCGGGTGCTCCGCCAAGCTCCACCACCGCCGCCGGTTCCGAATCTGCCGGCTGCGCCCGAGCGGCGGCGCAGATGAGCAGGCCTGCCGCCCAGGCCAATCCCGCCGACCGCGCCCGCCAGCGCCGCGCCATAATCATTCCACGAACCTGTACCCCACCCAGGGCTCCGTCACGATGTACTTCGGCCTCGCCGGGTTGGCTTCGATCTTCTTGCGCACCTGGTTGACGAACACCCGCAGGTATTCCGGCTCGTCGCCGTAATCCGGTCCCCACACCGCCTGCAGCAGCTCGCGATGCGTCACCGGCTTGCCGGCGTGCGCCACCAGGTAGCGCAGCAGCTCGAACTCCTTGGGCGTCAGGCGCACGTCCTTGCCGCGCGCCCGCACCGGCGCGTTTCGAAATCGATCTCCAGGCCCGGCGCCGAGAAGCTGCGCGGGCCGCCCTCCGGCGACGCCGGCGAGCGCCGCAGCGCCGCGCGAATCCGCGCCAGCAGCTCTTCGATGCCGAACGGCTTGGTGACGTAATCGTCGGCGCCGGCATCGAGCGCCGCCACCTTGTCCTTCTCCGTGTTGCGCACCGAAAGGATGATCACCGGCATGTCCGAGCCGGCGCGGATGGCGCGGCACGTTTCCAGGCCGCCCATGCCCGGCATGTTCATATCGAGCAGCACCAGGTTGGGCATCTCCCGCGGCACGTCTCCAGCGCCTCTTCGCCGGTGCGCGCCTCCACCACTTCGTAGTTGTGGCCCACCAGCGTGGCCTTCATCACCCGGCGGATCTGCGGATCGTCGTCCACCACCAGGATCTTGCCCGCGCTCATCGTCCGCGCCTCCCGGCTGCGGCAGCGAGAAATAAAATACCGACGCCCTGGCCCGGCTCGCTTTCCACCCAGATCCGCTCGCCGTGCGCTTCCACGATTCCCTTCGCGATCGCCAGTCCCATGCCCGTGCCCTTCAGTCTCGAAACGGTGGCGCCGCCCGCGGAAGAACTTGTCGAAGATCCGCGGCCGCTCGTTCTCTTCGATGCCCGGGCCGCGATCGGCCACGCCGATCACAATTTTCCCACCTTTCGACTGCGCGCTGATCGCGCAGCGGCGAGCCCGCCGGCGAATATTTGAGCGCGTTCTCGACGAACTGCTTCACCACCTGCCCACGAATTCGCGGTCGGCCTCGGCCGGCGGCAGGCCGTCGGGCGACGTCCACCGTCACCGGCCGCTCCTTGAGCGGCGCCGCGAACTCCGGCCAGCGCCTCCGCAATCAGCTCCGCGGCCTCCACCGGCTCGTTTCTCCAGGTGCAGCTTGCCGGCCTCGATGCGCGCCATCTCGATCACTTCCGCCGCCAGCCGGTTCAGCCGGTCGGCCTCTTCGTTGATGATGGTGAGCAGTTCGCGCTGCGCCGGGCCGGCGCGTGCCCAGCAGGCTGGTGACCGCGGCCTTGATGGAGGTCAGCGGCGTCTTGATATCGTGCGCCAGCGAATCGAGCAGCGCCGATTTCAGCACCTCGCTCTGCCGCGCCGCCTCCGCGTGGCTGGCCTCTTCCAGCGCGCGCGCCTTTTCGATGGTGATGGCCGCCAGGTTGGCGATGGCGCGCAGGAGTCTGCTCGGAAGGCGGCGAGCCCATCAGCGCCAGGCTCCCCAGCGGGCGCCCGCCCAAGCCGCACCGGCGCCAGCGGCCAGCGCACGCGCTCGCATCCAGCGACACGTCTTCCACTTCGGCCGCCGCGCGCAGGTCGTGATCGGTAACCGGCTTGGCTCTCCGGCCCCGAGCGCACAATCTCGTCGGCCGGCCGGTAATAGAACGCCGCGCCCGCGCAGCCGAACACCTGCACCACCTTGTTGCACGAACTCGCGGATGGTCTTGCGCGCGCTGCCGCCCGGCATCATGGCCTGCACCAGCGCGTAGAGCCGCTCGATTTCCACGCCGCCGCGCTTCGGCTTCCGCCGCCCGCCGCCGCGCGTGCGCCGAAAGCTGGCTGGCGGTCACGGCCGTCACCAGGAACGCCGCCAGCGCCACCCAGTTCTGCGGGTCCTGAATGGTGAGCGTGCCCACCGGCGGCAGGAAAAAGAAATTGAAGCCCAGCACCGCCACCACGGAAGCCACCAGCGCTTCCGCCAGACCCCAGAACGCCGAAATGCCCAGCACCGCCAGCAGCAGCGTCAGCGCCACGGTGGTGGGGTTCACCGCCAGCCGCCAGGTGGTACACCGCGATGCACCGCGCGCCACGATCAGCGGCCGCGCCCGCCAGCCGCCACGCCCTCATGCCGCACCGAACAGGCGCTGGAAATACCGCCGCGTGCGCCGCCGGATTTGCGCCAGCGTCGCGTCGAGCGGCTGCCCGTGCAGATGCTCGGGCGTCCAGCGCCGCACCAGGTTGGCCAGCATTTCCAGTTGCGCCTGCGAAGCCGGCAGGCTGCCCTCGGCGTGGCCGGTGGAGCACCGCTGCCCGTGGTCGATGGCGCGGTAAAACGTGGCCGCCTCGCGCAGGAACTCGCGCGTCCTCGCGGTCCAGGTGGCCCATCTTCTCGATCACGTCGATGCGCTCCGGCGTATTCAGCACCTTGTAGAAAATGCCCGCCCCGCGCAGCCGCAGGTACATCAGCGCGAAATCGATATCGTAGTATCCGCCCGCCGCGGCTTTCAGCGGATTGCGCGGCCCCTGCTCCCTTTCCAGGCGCGCCCGCATGGCCGCCAGCTCCTCGCGCGAGCGCATGCTCTGGCCGTAGCGCCGCCAGTCCACCTCCTGCAGCTCGTGCAGGAAGCGCGTGGCCCGCTCCAGGTTGCCCGCCACGCCGCGCGACTTCATATACGTGATCCCTTCCCACGCTTCGGCGTGATGCTGGCGAAATAATCCTTGTAGGCGGCTTCGGTCAGCACCAGGTCGCCGGCGCGCCCGTTGGGCCGCAGGCGCGTATCCACCACGAACATCTTGCCTTCGCCCGTGTAGGAGCTGATGGCGCGGATCATGCGCTCCGCCACCGCCGTCCAGCGCGCGCGGTCCGCGCCGTCGGGGATGACGAACACCAGGTCGGCGTCCGAGCCCAGGTCGAATTCCCGCATCCCCAGCCGCCCCAGCGCCACCACCATCATCTCGCCGCTTTCTCGCCGGCGCGCGCTCTCGTCGGTACGCCTGCCCGATCACGAAATCCGCCAGCGCCGAGGTCTTCGCCAGCGTCTCGAAAATCGGCGGCCCGCCGCAGAATGCTCTCGCTCTCAATGCGCAGCATCTGCCGCCGGTAGAAGCGCCGCAACTGCCCCAGCGTCCGCAGTCTGCCCGCCCTCGCAGCGAGAACTCCCGGCCGATTTCCGCTTCGAGCTCCGGCTCCCGCAGCAGTTCATCGCCGAAATAGCGTGCTCAGCTCGAAAATCTCCGTGGCTTCCGGCGAGGGCTCGGCGCCGGTGATCTTCGCGGAAGCGGTCCAGCCGCTCGCGCCCGCGCGGCGAGCCCGATGTGCGAGCAGGCGGTTTCGCCCGCCAACCGCCTCCGGCGTGGATTCGGCCTAGGCCGTCGCCGCTTCGGCTGCCGCGCCGTGCACCACCCGCTCATAGATTTCCCGCACCGCCGCCAGGTGGGCCTGCAAGCGCTCCGCCAGCATCTCGCCGGTCAAGGACGCGCCGGTGGCCTCCGGCGGCATCTTGCGCGCCAGCGTCTCCAGGCGGATGGGGTCGGCGGGCAGCGTGTGCGTCTGCCGGTCTTCCTCCATCTGCAGCCGGTGCTCCAGGTTGCGCAGAAACTGGTAGGCGTTGGCCAGCCGCGCGTATTCGCCGTCGGAGAGCAGCTCTTTATCGCGCAGCCGCACCAGCGCCAGCATGGTGCCGCCGTGCCGCACCCACGGCTCGCGCCCGCCGTGCAGCCGCTGCAGGCACTGCACCAGGAACTCGATATCGCGGATGCCGCCCGGCATCAGCTTGATGTCCAGCGCGCCCCCGTTCGCGCCGCGCCGCCATCTTTTCGCTGATCCGCTGGCGCGTTTCCGAAACCGCTTCCACCGCGCGGAAATCGAGCGAGCTCTGGTAGATCAGCGGCTCCACAAATTCCAGCAGCTCCGCCCCCGCCGCCGGTTCGCCCGCCGCCACCCGCGCCTTGATCAGCATCTGCTTTTCCCAGTCGCGCGCCCGCTCCGATGTAGTATTGCGCGCGCGCCCGCGGCGGAAATGCAGATCTCCCCCAGCGTGCCGTCGGGGCGCAGCCGCAGGTCCACCCGGTAGCATTGCCCTTCCGCCGTGTAGGCCGAAAGCAGCGCCGTGTACTCGTTGGCGACTTTCTTGTAAAACTCCTTGTTGCTCAGGCGCAGCGGCCCGTCGGTGTGGCCGTTGCCCTGGTACACGAACATCAGGTCGATATCGGAGCTGTAGTTCAGCTCCTCGCCGCCCAGCTTGCCCAGCGCGATGATGGAGAAGCCGCACGGCCGACCCGTCCGCCAGCCGCGGCTCGCCGTGCCGCTCCACAAATTCCCCGCGCAGGCGCTGGTAGGCCGCCTCCAGAATCGCGTCCGCCAGGTGGGAAAGCTCGTGCGTCACCTCGGACAGCGTGGCCACGCCCAGCATGTCCCGCAGCACGATGCGCAGCATCTCGCGCCGCCGGAAGCGCGCCAGGTCGATGGCCGCCGGCCGCTCCGACAGCGCCGCCAGCCGCTCCTGGAATTCCTCCTTGGAAAGCATGCGGCCGAAACTGGGCCGCGCTCCAGCGCCTCGAAAATCCGCTCCGGCTCCCGCAGCACCGCCTCCGCCAGAAAGTTACTGCACGAGAACACCGCGATGGCCGCGCGCAGGGCCATGGGCGAAGCCGACGATGCGCTCGAAGCCTTCCGGCGCTTCCTGCCGCAGCCGCGCCAGATACCGCGCCGCCTGGTCGGGGTCCGGCGCCGGCGCAAGCAGCCGTTCCACCAGTTCCGCTGCCGGTCCGCTCACCTGCATGGCTTCATGCCAGTTTTGGCCAGAACTTCGACCGGGTCGCCCGGCGCCACCGGTCCGGGCGCCAGCACCGCCGTGTGCAGCCCGCTCCTCCCCCAGCGCGGCGAGTGCGGGTCCAGGTCTTTCACCTGGCCGTCGAAAATCGCTTCCTTGATGGCCGGCCCGTACATGTCGAGCGTGGCGCAGGGGATGCGCGGGGCGGTAATCTCCAGCATGGCGCCGCCCGCCCGCAGCCGGTCGCCGATGCGCAGCTCGCGAAAATCCAGCCCGCGCGTGGTCAAATTTTCCCCCAGCGCGCCATAGAATACGGGGAAGCCCCGCGCCGCCAGTTCGTCGATCATTTCCGCGGAAGCCAGCAGCACCGCCTTGCGCGGCCCGCCATGGATCTGCGCCTTCCGGTGCCGGTCGCCCTCCACCCCCAGAGCCCCGATGAACCCTTCCGGAATAGCGCGCTTCGGCAGCCCGCCCGGCGAAATGCTGACTTGGAGAATGGTGGCCACCACAACCATTATGGGGCCGGGGGTCGGGGGCCGGGGGCCAGGGACGCGCGCGGTTCAGGGGGACCGCCCGGTTTCCCTGGCGGCGTAGCCGCGGATGAGCCCGACCCCCAACGTTCGCCTCCCTGGCCCCCGGCCCCCGGCCCCCGGCCCCCATGTAGAATAGACCCATGTTCACCGCCACTCGAGATTTGATTCTGCCCTCCACCACCACCGGGTCGTTCCCGCGGCCGCGCTGGTTCGACGTCAGCATGTGGGGCAAGCCGCTCGATACCTGCATGCTCGACGTCCGCTTCCGCGAAAAATTCCAGGATGCCATGGCCGTGGTGATCGCGGACCAGGAACGCGCCGGGCTGGACGTCCTCACCCACGGCGATCTCCACGTGGACGAAGACCTGGCCGGCCGCGCCTGGCACCACTATCCCCTGCAGCGCTGGGCCGGCTTCGAAGGCGATCATCTCCAGCCCGAAGAAACCACCGCGCCCTGGCTGCACTACCCGCCCGGCACGCTGCTGAACGAAATCTACACCGGCTGGCGCTGGCCGCACGTGGTCGACAAGATCGAGCATCGCCCGCTCGATTATCCCAAGCTCTGGCGCATGGCGCAGGGCAAAACGCGCAAGCCGGTGAAGTTCGGCACCTGCTGCTCCCAGGTGATGGCCCTCTTCCTCGACATCCACACCCCCAAGTACAAGGACAAGCGCCAGGTGATCTGGGACATGGCCGAGGCCATGAACAAGGAGCTGCTGGCGCTGCGCGACGCCGGCTGCCGCTGCATCCAGATCGAGGAGCCCACCTTCCACTTCATGGCCAACACCTTCGGCAAGGATCACGCCGAAGTGCAAGTTCATGGTGGATGCCTTCAACCGCGAGGTGCAGGGCCTGGACGACGTCGAAATCTGGATCCACACCTGCTGGGGCAACCCCAACATGCAGCGCGTGATGGAGGACACCAGCTACGCCAACTCCATCGAGATCTACCTGGAGCGCTGCCGCGGCGACGTGTGGACGCTCGAAATGAAGGACCGCAACCAGAAGGACCTGGAGCTGTTCGAGCCGTTCAAGCACGATCTGAAGAAGAAGATCGCCATCGGCGCCGTCAGCCATCGCGTGCTGCAGGCCGACCGGCCGGAAGACGTGGCCGGCGAGATCCGCAAAGCGCTGAAGTACATTCCCGCCGACCGCCTGATCGTATCGAGCGACTGCGGCTTCGGCCGCCAGGGCTGCAACCGCGAAATCGCGTTCTACAAATCGAGCGCCATCGCGCAAGGCTGCAACATCGTCCGCCGCGAACTCGGCCTCCCCGAAACCTACGTCCCCGCCGCCGACCCGCAGTTGCAGATCGACGTCGTCCCCGGCCGCAAATCGCAGGCCGCGGGGTAGCGAAAAACGGGCCTACGCAATTACCGAACCAGTCTCTCCAACGCGGAGACGCTAAGAACGCGGAGTTATCGCGGAGTTTTATTTTCTCCGCGCGCCCTCCGCGTCCTTCGCGGCTCCGCGTTGAACAGAATGCCGACTCCCGCCGTTGTCCCGGGTCGCATTTGCCGTACAATCGTCTGGTGACCAGGTTCAACCGGTATCTTGTGCTGAGCGCCCTGGTAGCGGCGCTCGGCGGTTTGCTGTTCGGGTTCGATACCGCCGTGATCGCCGGCACTACCCACGCGCTCACCAGTCAGTATCACCTTACCCCCGCGCTGCTCGGGTTTACGGTTTCCGCCGCCTTGTGGGGAACCGTGCTGGGAGCGATCTTCGCCGGGCCGCCGGCCGATCGTTATGGCCGCCGCGCCTGTCTGAAAGTTCTCGCTCTTCTCTATGTGCTTTCCGCCCTCGGCTGCGCCTTCGCCTTCAACTGGTACGCGGTGGTGCTGGCGCGCGCGCTCGGCGGACTGGCCATCGGCGCGTCCTCCGTGGTGGGCCCCATGTACATCGCGGAGATCGCCCCGGCGGATAAGCGCGGGCGCATGGTCGGCCTGTTCCAGTTCAATATCGTGAGCGGCATCCTGGTCGCTTACCTCTCCAATTACCTGATCAGCCTGCAGGGCTTCGGCGGCATTGAATGGCGCTGGAAACTCGGCATCGCGGCCATTCCCGCGGCCGTCTTTCTGGCCTCGCTCTACGGCATTCCCGAAAGCCCGCGCTGGTTGGCGCGCCAGGGCCAGGCGGGCGAAGCCCTCGCCGTTCTCAAGGCCACCGGCGATCCCAACCCGGAGCAGGAAATGCGCGACATCACAGCCAGCCTGCACGCCGAGCGCGGCCGCCCCACCGAAGCGCTCTTCCAGCGCAAATATGCCAAGCCGATTTTTCTGGCCATCACCATCGGCATGTTCAACCAGCTATCCGGCATCAACGCCATCCTCTATTACCTGAACGACATCTTCGAGCGCGCCGGCTTCAGCAGCCTGTCGAGCGACGTGCAGGCGGTAGCCATCGGCTTCACCAACCTGGTGTTCACTATCCTGGCCATGTCCATGATCGACCGGCTGGGGCGCAAGCGCCTGCTGCTCATCGGCGCCGCCGGCACGGCCGTCTGCCTGACCGGCGTGGCCACCATCTTCGCCATCCATCAGCACGAAAATCTGCTGCTGTGGTTCCTGGTCGGCTTCATCGGATTTTTCGGCTTCTCCCAGGGCGCGGTAATCTGGGTTTATCTGAGCGAGGTGTTTCCGAACCTGGTGCGGGCCAAGGGACAAAGCCTGGGCAGCTTCACTCACTGGATCATGAACGCCATGATCGCGGCCGTGTTTCCGGTGATTGCCGCGCGCTCCGGCGCCGCCCCATTCGTATTTTTCGCGGTCATGACGGTGGTGGGGTTCGTGGTGGTCCTGATGACGTATCCGGAGACCAAGGGCATCACGCTCGAAGCCATGCAAAAGAAACTGGGGATCGAATAGTCTATGAAAGCAGCACTCGTTTTGGCCGCGGTGGTTTTCGCCGTGGGATGCGGCCAGCAGCCGAAGCCGGCGGAGAAAGCGGCGGCGCCGGAATCGAAACCGGTGGAGTACTTCCACGTGGATGCCGCCACCGCCGGCGCCATTCGCGGCAGGGTCGAATTCAAAGGCGGGAAGCCGGCGCGGGTGGCCATCGATATGAGCTCCGACGCCGCCTGCCAAAAGGCGCACGCCGGCCATCCGGCTTACGACGAATCGCTGGTCGTGGGGAAGAAGGACGGTTTAGGGAACGCCTTCGTCTACATTCAGGCCGGCCTGGAAGGGAAGAAATTCGAGCCCGTCACAGACCCGGTGGTGCTCGATCAGCACGGGTGCATGTTCGTGCCGCGCGTCATCGGCGTGCGCGCCGCCCAGCCGTTCGAGGTGAAGAACAGCGACGCCGTTTCCCACAACATCCATCCCATGCCGCAGAACAACCGGGAGTGGAACGAGCAGCAGTCGCCGGGCACGCCCGACGTGACCCACAAATTCGCGCGCACCGAAATCATGGTGCCGGTGAAGTGCAACGTGCACGCCTGGATGCACGCCTATATCGGCATCATGGAGAACCCGTATTTCGCGGTCACCGAGCCCGACGGCAGCTTCGAACTGCGCAACGTGCCGCCGGGCGATTACACCATCGGGGTGTGGCAGGAAAAGCTGGGCCCGCAAACCAAACAGGTGCATGTGGCGGCGTCGCAGACGGCTGATGTAGACTTCATTTACCGATGAAACACCAACCCGCACTCCTCGCCCTGGCCGCGGCGGCCGTGATGCTCGCCGGCTGCGCTAGGAAGGTCGGCTACACCGTTTACGTCAGCAATGAGGCCTCCGGCGACCTCACCATCATCGACCCCGCCACCATGGAGGGCACCACAGTGGCCATCGGCAAGCGCGCGCGCGGCATCCATCCCAGCGCCGACGGCAAGCTGATCTTCATCGCGCTCAGCGGCTCCCCCTTCGCGCCTCCGGGCGTGGATGAGAGCACGCTGCCGCCGCCGGACAAGAGCCAGGACGGCATCGGCGTCTACGATATCGCGCAGCGCAAGTTCCTCCGCAAGGTGCCGGGCGGAAGCGACCCCGAGCAGTTCGCGGTCTCGCCCGACGGCAAACTGCTCTACGTCTCCAACGAGGACGCCTCCGGGCTGGCGTTTGTCGATCCGGTCAGCGGCCAGGTACTCAAAACCATTCCCACCGGCCCGGAGCCGGAGGGCGTGCTCCTCAGTCCGGACGGCAAGCTGATCTTCGCCACTTCCGAAGAGGGCGGCACCATCACGGTGGTGGACCGGGCGTCGGAAACCGCGCTCAAGACCATCAAGGTCGGCCGGCGGCCGCGCGGCATCGCTTTCCTGCCGGACAGCTCGCGCGCCTATATCACCAACGAGAACGACGCCACCGTCAGCGTGATCGACGTGGGCAAGCTGGAAGTGGTGAGCACCATTCCGGTGGGCGAGGGCATGAAGCCGATGGGCGAGGTCATGAACAAGGACGGCTCCAAGCTCTACGTCAGCACCGGGCGCGGCAAAACGGTCGTCATTATCGACCCCAAGACGGAGAAAATCACCGCCTCCTTCGAAGTGGGGCAGCGGCCCTGGGGAATCGCCCTTTCGCCCGACGAGAAACTGCTCTACACCGCCAACGGCCCGTCTAATGATGTCTCGGTGGTTGATCTGGCCACCCAAAAAGTGATCAAGAAGATCAAAGCCGGCGACCGGCCGTGGGGCGTGGCCATACTAACCGAATAGCGCCGGATCGTAGAGCCGCCTTTCCTGGCGGCCATGCCGGCGTTCGTGCCGGCATACCGCGTTCACGCGGAATTTTCGGCCGCCGATGAATGGCCCGGCATTTCTCCGTTCCAGCGGGTATGCCGGCAGGAATGCCGGCATGGCAAGCTGAAAGCTTGCTCTACCGGGGGCCACTGCGTCGCTCATGTGTTTGGTTTCACGCACGGCCCGAATTTCTCCTGCCCGGACAGGATTCGTCCCGCCCTTGGTCCGTCTCAAACTGGAAGCCGGAAGGAGAAATTCCGCATGCAGATTCGTATTATTCTGACCAGCGTTTGCGGCTTCGCCCTGGCCGCTTCCGGTCTCGTGCACGCCGCCAATTTGAGCAAGGCCGACCGTCAGTTTCTGGTTACCGCCGCTACCACCGACATGACGCAGGCCCACGAGGCGCAGATGGCCGAAAACCAGGCCAACCGCGAGGACGTGAAGTCGCTGGCCAAATCCCTGGCGCAGGACCACACCGATTCCTACGCGCAGCTCACCATGCTGGCAGCCAAAACCGGCGTCGATATCCCCAAGGGAATTAACACGGCCAAAATCCCCGCCGTGGTGCAGTTGACGCACGCCAAGGGAGCGGCTTTCGACCGCGACTTCACCCACGATGCCATCGCGGTGCATCGCGCCCGGCTCGCCATGTACAAGCGCGAAGCCGAGCACGGCCAGGATCCCGACGTGAAAGCCTACGCCGCCAAGATGATTCCCGTGGCCGAGAAGCACCTGCAGCAGGCGGAAGCCTGCGCCAAGCCGATGAAGCACAGCTAGGGCTCGGAGATCGATTTCCGAGTTGCCTTAATGTGGGGCAGGCGGTTTCGCCTGCCCGCGGCGGGCTTCCGCCCGCCCGCGGCATGCCGGGCGGAAGCCCGGCATCTGGCCTTTGGCGCTCCGGTGGTCAGTTGGCCGCATAAAGTACGGCAGATGGTAGGTGCGGCAGGAATTTCTCGGGGTTCGTGGTGGGGGCGGGTTGCGCCACGAAGCCGGAGAAATTCGTGAGGCCCAGGGCCTTGCCCCACAGCTCGGCGCGCAGTTGCTGGATCGCGCGTACGGTGGAGAAGCGCGACTGGGCGGCGTGGGCATTCCATTTCGGGACAGGGAGCAAGTCGGCTTTGCGATCGCCGCCGCCGCGGACGGCCCGCAAACTGGCGAGCAGAAGCATGGCGTAGGAAAGCACCTGAAGTGCGGGCACGGCCTCGACCGAGTGACCGTTTCGCACCTGCGCTTGTCCCACCCCCAACAGCGTCTTTTCTTCCCGAAAGTTCGTTTCGATGTCCCAGCGCTGGACGTACGCCTGGACCAGCAGCCGCGCATCCATCTCGGCGTCGGTGCAGATCAGAAACGCGGGACGACGATACAGCAGCTTGGAGTGCTTGCGCAGACGATAGCGCAGCGGCGCGATCACGACCAGTTGCAGAACCTGCCCCAGTCCGGCCGTGCGCCACAGAACCGGCCCCAGGCGTTTGATGCGCATCGAATGCGGTGCGCCGCTGACGGATATGTCGATCGTGCTCCAAGCGCGGGCTTCCTCGGTGCGGATTTGCTCGGGAGTCGGCGCCGGGGCGCCATAGTGTCGCGGGCGGCCGCGATGCGGGGACGCGGGCGCGGAGGAGGATTCCGGCGGAAAGTAAAGTTGGGCGTCCTTGCGAATGCGGCCGATCAGGACGGTGCGGTCGGGCAACTTCTTCAGGACGGTGGCATTGGTGTAGCCGCCATCGACGACGATGTGGAGGGGGCGTAGGGAGCCGCCGGGCTGGGCATCCAGAGCTTGACGCAGGGCGGCGATCTGTTGGGCGGCGACGAGGGGCAGGCGCGTCAGGCGGGCGGTTTTTCGGTATTGCTGCACCGCCTCGGCGGGGGCTTGGTGCGGCGGCTTGGGGGGAGTGGGGGCGTGGCGAAAAGCGATCGGGACCATGCGGAAGGCTCCGTCGGAGAGGGGAATGGAGGCGGACAACTGCAGGAAGCGTTGCGCGCGTACGAAGTTGGTTTGGAAGGGAGGACCGAGCGGATCGCGGCGCCAGGCGACGCCGGGAATGGGGAGGCCGGATTTGCGGAGCAAGGAATCGTCGACGGCGACGGTCAGGGGCGCGTGTGGGGGCAGTTCGGCGAGGACGGCGCGGCGGACGACGGCGAACAGGTCTTGGGCGGGGAGGCGGTTCTGACTGAAGATCCGGTAGGCGGCGGACCAGTCCTGAAACTCGCCCCCGGAGGTGGTCAACAGTCCGGTGAGGGTATGGCGGCCGAGACAAAGCAGCGAGCTTAGGGAGAGGGCTTGGGTACGGTCGGCGACGCGCTGTTGGGCGAACGCGGGGGCGCCTTCTCGCCAGAGCGTTTGGAGGGAGGAGAGGATGCCGGCAGAGTTTTTTTTTAGAGCGGAGGGAGGGGGGTTGAGGCGGCGGAGGGCAAGCAAGCTGTTGTCCTCGATGGACCACTCGACGGTTTCGCCGCGAGCGAAATCCATGGCTTGGGCGAGAGCAGAGGGGAAGTTGATGTACCACTGGACGCTGGATTTGCGTTTGATGAGTTGGACCTTGGTGGGGAATCCCATCGGGCACCTCCTATCTAGTCAATCAACTAGATACCACCAAACAGCACAGATTACAACAGGAATTACCGAAATTGTTTTTTATCTAGTCAAACGCCAAAGGCCAGATGCCGGGCGGAAGCCCGGCATGACAGCCCGAAGGGCTGTCCTACAGCGCTCCGCGCGGACGGGATATGCGGCTGGCACGGTGATTGCAAGCAACACCGCCAATGTCGTTATTTTCAACAACTTCTAAGTCATGCAGTGGGTGTTATGGCGCTAGGAGGGCCAATTGACTCTTTCGGCGCTGAACGAACACGCTTTTGTGCGCGGGCTGCTTCCAAAGCAGGTGGAGAGCCTGGCCGCGCAGGTGACGCCGGTGCGATTTGAGGAAAACGAGATTGTGCTGGTGGAAGGAGAACGCTCGGCGGCCTTTTACCTGCTGGTTTCGGGCAGCGCGGCCATCGAGCTGCGCACGGCCAACTACGCGGTCTGCGTGCAGGAGCTGGGGCCGGGGGACGTGTTCGGATGGTCGGCGCTGCTGGATGAGCAGGACACGCTGTTTCAGGTGCGGGCGCGCGAGCGGACCATGGCGCTGCGCATCGACGGACAGCGGCTGAAGGCGCTGTGCCGGAAGGATCCGGAGCTGGGGACCGAGATTCTGCGGCGCACGCTGGCGGTGGTGGCGGGGCGGGTGAAGGCCACGGAAATACGTTTCGCGGAAATGTGCGGGGTGAGGCTGTAAGGGACGTTACGGCGTGACCGGCGCCGGCGGAACCGGACCGTCCGGCGAAACGGCCACGCAGGCCGGCGTCATTTCCCCGCGATATACCACCGCCAGCTTGCGTTCTTGATGAACGGACCGTAATAGATCTCGTGCAGGACGTAGACCGGCTTGCCTGGAGGGACCTTCCCGACGTACGCGGCCAGGGGTGGAAAGCCGCCGGCCGCGGAGGCGGCGCGATAGAAATTCAGCGGCGACCGGTACAACCCGTCGGCGGTGAAGTCGCGAACGCCGTATGTACGATTGAGCCGTTCGACCACGCCATAGACCTGCTTCAGATCCGCGTCCCACTCGTATTCCAGAAAATAGGTGTATCGCAGGCTGAGCAGGCAATTTGCCGCCAGGCATAGAAAAAGCCCGGCGATGGCGTGACCCAGCCAGCGCGAGGGCGGCGATTTGGCGGGCGACGCGGCCACCATGGCGATGAGCAGCGTGCACAGCGGCAGAAAGAAGATTCCCGTCCGCGACATCGGCAGCGGCAGACCGGCAAACCGGAAGGCAGCGTAATGGGCGGCCAGCGTCAGCATCAGGATGCCGGCCACGCCTGCCACAGCTCGCGCACGCGCGCTGCGGCGAAACTCCCAGTCCAGGCTTCCCGGAATCAATCGCAAAGCGCAAAGAACCGCCAGCGCGAGAAGCAGATACGACTCCACGGACCGGATGGCCTGGGAATCCTGGAGCGGGCCCCTCAGGCGATAGAGCGATGCGTTCACCAGGCCGCTCGTCATCTCTCCCAGGGAGCGCGCGCCGTACCAGAGGGCTTTGCGCGGGAAGTGGGCGATGGGGTAGCCGCACAGGCCGAGCGCGATCGCCAGGGCAGGCAATGCGCAGCAGCCGACGATGCGGAGCACGGAAGCGGCTCCGCGCTGCCGGATGGCCCAGATCGCAATCGCCAGGAGCGCCGCGGCATCCATAAAAGCAAACGGGAAATTGGAAGCGAAGGACAGGCCGATGGCGGCTGAGGCGAGCGCCGCGGAGCTGGCCACGGACTTGCGGCCGGTCCGGGTATGCCACACGGGAATGGCCAGCGCCGCCAGGAGAAATGCATTGGCCAGGCTGTAGCCGCGCGCCGCGGCAAAGTAGTCCAGGACGAAAGGGTTGTACACCAGGCAAATCAACGTGGCGAGTTGCAGGGTAAAGCGGCCGCTCACGGCCCGGCAGAGGAAATAAGCGACTGCGATGTAGAGGGCCGCGCCGAGCAGTGCGGGAAGCCGGACCGTCAGCGCGGAAACTCCGAAGGCGTGGGTGCCGAGCCACATCAGCAGCGTGTTGAGCAGGTGATTGTTGGGGAACGGATACCAGATGAATTTCGCGTCCCGGCTTGCGAACAAAAGGTACGAATCGGCTTCGTCGAGCGTGATGGACTGGTGAACGGCGCGGAAAACAGACCATGCCAGGGCGAAGACCGCGGCTAAGCGCAGCACCCAAATGTCGAAAGGCAAGCGTTTCATGGAACGGAGATCTGGAACCCGAACGCCCGAGCCAAGCTGGTCACCACAGACTACTTCGCCCATGGTAGCCCAGTTCTGGGACGCTCGTGACCGCGTTCATCCGGGAGCAACGCCTGGCCGCAGCCGCCTTCGCGCCTCAGGCAATCCGGTGTCACCGGGCCGCGGAGGCGGCCAGATAGGTCTGGCTGACTTTCGCGGGGGCGGCGAGCTCGGCCAGGGTGGCGATGTCGAACCAGCGGTAGAGATCGAGGCAGAACAGGTCGGGCGCGTCCTCGAAGCGGACGGGCGTGTCCAGCAGATATTGCAGGCTGGGCATGCCGTCGCGAACGGCGATTCCGGCAAACAGGTCCGGCTCCAAAGCGGCGGCGACCAGCGCGGTTACCTGGCTGCGCTTGCCGGTGACGTCCAGGCGAACCGGGGCGCCGGCGGAGCGCTCGCGCATCCAGCGGGCGACGGCGATCAATTGCGCGGCTTCCAGGCCGAGCGCACGCTGGCCCATGCTGGAAATGAGGAGCGGATACAGCTCGAACTCGCGAGCGGGCGGGGCGGCGTCGCCGTGGAAAACGAGATCGAGCGCGACCACCTGCTCACCGCGATTGACGCGGTCTGAGACGCGCGCGGCCGCGGCTTTCTTGCCGGCGTCATCCAGGAGGATTGTAATGGGAGCGCGCCCGGCGGCGGCAATGGCGCGCGCCCAAACCGCGGTGGCGCTCAACTGATTGTCGAACTGGAATTGCCAGGAAAACGTCTCCACGCCGCGGGCCTTTGAATTGGCCAGCGCCCAGGCGTGCTCCACGGCGGCGGGCTGGTAGCGCACCGTGGTTTTGAGCCGGCCGCGACTGGCGGCCCCGCGCTGGATTTGCGCGGCCATGCGGCGGGCGAGCGTCACCAGCGTGAGATTGTCTTTGGGCAGGCCGACGGCGAGCTCGTCATAACTTTTCACCTGGTCGTCCACCGGAATTTCGGTCTCGATGGCCGGCAGGCCGAGGTGTTGGCTGAGGAAGCGGTAGGCCTGCAGGCGGTTATCGAGCTGGTAGTTGTGGGTGCCTGGATCGGTGTTCTCGTGCCAGGCGAAGACGTCTTCCTTGCCGAACAGGCGGAAGAACGGGCGGATCCGGTCGTAAGTATAGGGCTTCACCAGGTCCGCGCGGAAACAGCAATCGTCCTCGGCGTTGTGGATGAGGAGAGTGGGGCGCGGGGCGCGCATGGCGGTGAGGGTGGAGTAATCGAAGCCGTCCAGGAAATCGGCGGGGGCCTGCTCGTTGTCGCCGAGGTCGTCGTCGTGCTCGAGGTTGGAAACGATGGCGGAGTAGCCGGCCACTGGGACCGAGACCATCACGCGCTCGTCGAGCGCGCTGAGCACGATGGTCTGCCAGCCGCCGCCGGAAAGGCCGGTGACGGCGAGGCGCTGGGGATCGACGCCGGGATAAGCGGCCAGGTAGTCCAGGCCTCGGCGCATGGCCAGGTAGAAGAGGCCGGCCACGTTGGCGCCGGCGAGGTCCACGTGGCCGCCGAACTGGTGGCGGTTTTCGGGCGGACCGAGTTCGCCGCAGCCGATCCATTCCGGGTTGAGCGCGTACATGCCGTGGAGCGCCTGGTTGATGGCGCGCTTCTGCTTGTACTCGGCGGCTTTGCCGGTTTCGTACTCGTGGCCGTTGAGGTTGAGCACGCCGGGGGCTTTGCCGGTGACGTGCTCGGGCTCGTAGAGGATGGCGGTGGAGTCGAAACCGGGCACGATTTCGTAGCGCAGCTTGCGCATGCGATAGCCATGGCCGGTTTCGACCACGCCGAGATCCTCGAAGCGCGGGGGCGCCTCCACCCAGGCGCGCGGCCAGCCGTGAAAGACGACGTCGTCCAGAAGGTGGCGGCGCAGGCGCTCGGTTTCGGCCGTCCATTCAGCGGCGCTGGCGGGTGCCGGCAGCTTGGGGATGCGGCGGAAGAGATACTGGCGCAATTGGAAGGTGACCAGGCCGGGGGTTTCGAGCGGCCGGGAAAGAATGGGGGCGAGGTCTTGCGGGCGGCTCTGGGCGCCGGCGGCCGCGGCCATCAGAAGAAGACAGGAGACTGGAATCAGGAGAAGGAATGGCGAGGCGGCGCGGGTGTTGGCTTCGGGCATGTGAATCATTGTATGCGCATGCGGCTTCTGAAGGTTCAGCTCAACGCGGAGCCGCGGAGGACGCAGAGGAAACGCGGAGAAAGCAACCGAGGTTCCTCCGCGGGTTCTCAGCGTTCTCCGCGGCTCTGCGTTGAGGGGACCTCCGACTTCTACTGTGATTCCAGGTTCGCGCCGATGGTATGCTGATGCCTTGTCCCCAACCGCGGCCAAACGGATCATTCCGAATCTGCGCTGGTGGATCGGCGGACTGCTGTTCGCCTCCACCGTGATCAACTACATCGACCGGCAGACGCTGAGCGTGCTGGCGCCGCGCCTGAAAACCGAATTCTCCTGGAACAACGAGGATTGGGCGCTGATCGTGATCGCGTTCCGGGTGGCGTACGCGCTCGGGCAGACGGTGGCCGGACGGGTGCTGGACCGGCTGGGAACGCGGCGCGGGCTGCTGCTGACGGTGAGCTGGTATTCGGTGGCGGCGGCGGCCATGGCCACGGCAACGGGGCTGAAGAGCTTCATCTTCATCTGGTTCCTGGTGGGGACGGGCGAAGCCGCCAACTGGCCGGGAGCCACCAAAACGGTTTCGGAATGGTTTCCGAAATCGGAGCGCGGGCTGGCGGTGGCGCTGTTCGACAGCGGGTCGGCGGTGGGCGGGGCGATTGCGGTTTTTATGGTGGTATGGATGTACCGGCTGGCGGGAAGCTGGCGCCCGGTCTTCCTGCTGCCGGCCTCGCTGGGCGTGCTGTGGGTGCTGGCCTGGAAGGCGCTGTACCGGCCGCCGGAGGAGCACCCCAACCTGGGCGCGGCGGAGCGCGACCGCATTCTGCAATCGCGCCAGGAGGAGGAGCGGGCGCAGGTGCACGCGATCGCCGGCGAAGGGTCGCGGCCGGCTTCGTGGCGGCAACTGCTGGGGCTGAAGGAAACCTGGGGCATCGTGCTGGGCAAGGCGCTGACCGACCCGGTGTGGTTTTTCATTACCGACTGGTTCGCGATTTACCTGGTGTCCAAGGGATACAAGCTGGAGAACACGCTGCTGGGATTCTGGGTGCCGTTCATCGCGGCGGACCTGGGAAATTTCTTCGGCGGCGGGCTTTCGAGCTACCTGATCCGGCGCGGCTGGCCGGTGCTGCGATCGCGCAAATTCGTGATCCTGATTTGCGGGCTGGGGATGACGCTGCTGATCCCGGCGGTGTGGGTTTCGTCGTTCCCGCTGCTGATCGCGCTGTTTGCGATTTCGACCTTCTGCTATGCGGCGTGGTCCACCATGGGGCTGGCGCTGCCGTCGGATTTGTATCCGAGCGGGTCGGTGGCCACGGTGAGCGGGTTGAGCGGGACGGGCGCGGGAGTGGGCACGATTCTGTCCACCTTTCTGATCGGGCGGATTTCGGACCGGTATTCGTTCGCGCCGATCCTGGTGGGCGCAAGCCTGGTGCCGCTGGCGGCGACGGCGCTGGTGTTCGTGCTGGTGCGGCCGCGGGCTGAAATTAACCGCCCGCGCTGAGATGCAAGACGGCTTCGGGGCGGCGCATGCGCGGCAGATGCGATACCCTGTTGTCTTAAAGGAAAAACACAACTTTGCCCAAGGTCAAGATCACCGCGCTCGGCTGCTACACCCCTCCCCGCGTTCTCACCAACCAGGATCTGGAAAAACTGGTGGAGACGAACGACCAGTGGATCATGGAGCGGGTGGGGATCCGCGAGCGGCATATTGCCGGGCCGGAGATGGCAACCTCCGACATGGCGGTGGAGGCGGCGCGGTGCGCGCTGCTGCAGCGCGGCGTGGATGCGGCCGAGCTGAACACCATCATCGTGTGCACGGTGACGCCGGACATGTTTTTCCCCTCCACCGCGTGCCTGGTGCAGAACCGGCTGGGAGCGCGGGGCGCGTGGGGGTTCGACCTGATCGCAGCCTGCTCCAGCTTCGTCTTCGGGCTGACCACCGGCGCGCACCTGGTGGCGGCGGGGACGCACAAGAAGGTGCTGGTGATCGGCGCGGACACGATGAGCCGGATCATCGATTACACCGACCGCTCCACCTGCGTGCTGTTCGGCGACGGCGCCGGGGCCATGCTGCTGGAGCCGGCGGCGGACGGCGAGGATTTCGGCTTCATCGATTTTCTGGGCGAAGTGGACGGCTCGGGCGGCGAGTTTTTGAAGATGCCGGCGGGCGGAAGCCGGATGCCGGCGTCGCACGAGACGGTGGAGCAGCGGCTGCACTACGTCAAGCAGGACGGCGCGCAGGTTTTCAAATACGCGGTACGGAAGATGTACGAGGTGTCACGCGACCTGCTGGCGCGCAACGGGCTCACCGTAGACGACATCGCGGTGATGATTCCCCACCAGGCCAACCGGCGCATCATTTCGGCCACGGCGGACCGGCTGGGCATACCGCCGGAGAAGGTGCTGATCAACATCGAACGGTACGGCAACACCACCGCGGGAACCATTCCGCTGGCGACGCGCGATGCCATCCAGCAGGGAAAGCTGAGAAAGGGAGATATCGTGCTGTTCGCGGCGGTGGGGGCGGGATACACCGTGGGCGCGAGTTTGTGGAAGTGGGCGTACTGAGCGAGGGCGGCAACTGCGCGGGATCTGCGAGATAGCAGACAGAACATAGGAGCCAGGCGGAGCGTTGTGCCCTGCGGCCCCACTATAATGGCGCAATGGCTGCGTTTCGCGCTCTGCTTGCCGCCGCCGGGAGCGGATCATGCGCGAGATTCGGCTTCCTTTTCGGCACCCTGGGGCGGTAGCGATAGAAGGAGATTGTGTATGCCTTTGAGCAGGAGAGCGATCGCTGAGTTCATCGGTACGTTTTGGCTCGTGTTCGGTGGCTGTGGCACGGTTGTGATCTCTGCCGCATTCCCCAACCTTGGCGTCGGCTTCCTGGGCGTGGCTTTCGCCTTCGGCCTGACGCTTCTCACCATGGCGTTTACCATCGGCCACATTTCCGGATGCCATATAAATCCGGCGGTTTCCGTCGGCATGGCCGTCGCCAGGCGTCTTCCCGTTTCGGAGTTGTGGGCCTATGTCATCGCGCAGGTGGCAGCCGCAATTGTTGCCATGGCCGTCCTTTACGTCATCGCGAGCGGCAAGGCCGGATTCGATCTCGCCGGCGGATTCGCCGCCAACGGTTACGCCGCGCACTCACCCGGCGGATACCCGCTGCTGTCCTGCCTGGTTGCCGAGATCGTGCTGACGTTCATGTTCCTCATGGTCATCCTGGGCGCCACCGACCGGCGCGCGCCCCAGGGCTTCGCGCCAATCGCCATCGGCCTCTGCCTGACGCTGATTCACCTGATCGACATTCCGATCACGAACGCGTCCGTCAATCCGGCGCGCAGCACGGGCCCGGCGCTATTCGTGGGCGGCTGGGCATTGCAGCAGCTCTGGCTGTTCTGGGTGGCGCCGATCGCCGGCGCCGCGCTTGCAGGCATTGTTTACCCGGCCGTCTTCGGGGAAGCGGAGAGAGTGACCGCGCCTTCGCGCTGAGACACAGCCGCTTCAGTTCGCCCGCAAGGCCGCGGCGGGATCGATGCGGGAGGCGCGGCGGGCGGGGAGATAGCCGGCGATGGCGGCGACGGCGGCCAACACCAGCGCCATTGCCAGGAAGGTCAGCGGATCGCCCGGCGTGATGCCGTAGAGCAGGCCGGCCAAGGCGTGCGCCAGCAGCCAGGATGCGGCGGCGCCCAGAGCGATGCCGAGGGCCGCGAGGCGCAGCGAAGTGCTCACGATATTCCCCTGCAGTTGGGCGGCGGATGCGCCCAGCGCCATGCGGATGCCGATTTCCTGGGTGCGCTGGTTCACCGAATACGACACCACGGCATAAATGCCGAGCGAGGACAGAACCAGCGCGAACAGGGCGAAGCCGCCGAGCAGCAGCACCACGAAGCGCCGCGGCGAAACGGCCTTATCCACCAAATCCTGCAGGAGGCGGAAATCCTTGCCCGGCAGGTCCGGCGCGATGGGCTGGAGGGCGGCGCGAACGGCCGGGGCCAATTGCGCGGGCTCGACGCGGGTGCGCACCACCAGGTCCACGGAAGCGAAATCGCGGCACTGGCGGATGGGCAGATACATCTCCATGCCGGAGCCCTGCTCCAGGGCGAGGTGGCGCACGTCGCCCACCACCCCCACCACCTGCCGCTCGCCGCAGGCCAGCATGATCCGGCCCAACGGGCTTTGGCCGGGGAACAGGGTGCGCGCCATGGTCTCATTGATCAGGATGACGGGCGCGGAGTCCGGCCCGTCGTGGGTGGAAAGGTCGCGGCCGTCGCGCAGCGGGATGCCCATGGCGCCGATGTAGCCATCGCTCACCACGCGCACGAAGGCGTCCGGATATTTGCCCGGGGGATAGACCTGGCCCTTGACGCCCGCGCCCCAGCTGCGGTTGCGGCCGAGCGGGAGAGCGTCGCTCAAGCCGGCCGCCTCTACGCCGGGGACGGCGCGGGCGCGCCGCAGGACGTCGGCGAAATAGGCGGGGATGTCGCGATTGGCCATGTGCGGGTCGGGGTCCACGCGCAACGCGGCGGCGCGCGCGGGCCGGAAACCGAGGTTTACTTCCAGCACGCGCAGAAAGCTGCGCACCAGCAGCCCGGCGGCCACCAGCAGCACGCAGGCGAAGGCCACTTCCGCCACCACCAGCGCGCCGCGCAGTCCGCTGCGGCCCCGCGTGGAGCCGCGGGCGGTATCCTTCAGCGCCTCATGCAGCGCGGCGGCGGGCGTCTGCAGCGCGGGCGCCAGGCCGAAGACCACGCCGGCGAGCACGGCGGCCAGCAGGATGAAGCCCAGCGCCGGCATATCCGTGCGCGCATTGCGGAGCAGCGGGATGCTGACGTCCAGCCGGGAGAGCGCGCGGGTTCCGGCGGCGCCGAGGATGGCGCCGAGCGCCGCTCCGGCCCCAGCCAGCGTCAGGCTTTCGGTGAGCATCTGGCGCACCAGCCGGCCGCGCCCGGCGCCCAGGGCCGCGCGGATGGCGATTTCCTTCTGCCGCACCGCGGCCCGCGCCAGCAGCAGATTGGAAAGATTGGCGCAGACGATCAACATGACCAGCCCGACCGCGCCCGCCAGCACGAACAGCGCCATGCGCAGGCGCCCGTTCACGTGTTCCGCCAGCGGAGCGATGAAGCCTTCGAATTCGTTGCGCTCGGGATGCGCCTTCCGCATCCGCCGCGCCAGGATGCTGCAGCTCGGCGCGGGCTGGGGCCGATGGAGGCACCCGGCTTCAAGCGCCCGATGATTGCCATGGTGTTGCCCCAGCGGTTGGTCTCCGGACTGAGCGGAAACGGGAAGTACAGGTCGATGTGGCTGCCGGGCGCGAACACCGAGGCGAAATCGAAAGAAGGCGGCAGCACGCCGGCCACCGTGACCGGCTCATCGTTGATCACAAGCGCGCGGCCCACGATACCGGGGTCGGAGCCGAAGCGCCGCGTCCAGATGCCGTATCCCAGCAACACGGCCGCGGGCCGGAACGCGCCTGGGGGCCCGTGCCATTGGCATTCCCCGGCAGTGAACAGGCGGCCGAGCAGCGGCTGGACGCCGAGCACCTGAAAGAAATTGTCGGAGACCGGCACTCCGTTGAGCCGCTCCGGCTCGCCCTGCCCGGTGAGGAGGCTATCGCCCACGCCGTAGAAAGCGAAATAGGCCGCCAGGTCCGAAAACGAGCGGTTTTGCCGGCGCAGGTCGAGCAGGTAATCCACCTGGGTGGTCTGGCCGGAGAGGCCGCTCGTATCGTGATTGGTGATCCACATGAGCTGCTGCGGATCGCGGAAGGGCAGCGGCCGCACGAGGAGCGCATTCAGCACATTGAAAACGGTGGCGCTGGCGCCGATGCCCAGCCCCAGGATGGCAATCGCAAAGGTGGTGAAGCCGGCCTCTCTCCGCAGGCTTCGACACGCGTAGCGGAAGTCATGCACAACGCTGGCCAGCACGGCCGGAAGAGGTTCCATGTAAACAGGTACTACGAAAGCCGGAAAAGGTTAGTTCCCGAGAGAGGTTTGGTCAGCATCCTGCCGGAAAATAATCTGCCGCACTAGAAGAAGAAGTGCTTGGTCCAATCGACCAGCATGTGGAGCATGGCGGACGAGGTGACGCTGGAGGCTTTGCGGAACACCTGGCCGTAGGCTACGCCGGCGATGGTGGCTTCGATCATGTAGCGCCAGTTGGGCAGGGGCTGGGGGCCATTGTCGAGGTGGGCGGCGCCGAAAATGACGGCGGCGGCCAGGAGTGTGCGCCAGCCCGCGCCGTAGCGAAGAGTGAGCAGATTCTGGATAAGGGCGCGGAACAGAATTTCCTCCGGGAGAGCGGTGCCGGCGAAGATGAGGCCTACGGCGGCGGCCATGGTTCCGGCGGTGCGATGGGGGAGATGCGGCGGCGGGATGAAGCCGATGGCGATGCCCACGGCGACGAGGACGGGCGCAACGGCCGCGTATCCGGCCAGAGGCAGCCACCAGTCGCGGGCATGGCGGGGCGGGGTGTACTTCATCCCCTCGAAGGCGCGGAAGCACAGGAACAGCGCCAGGCCGAGCAGGATGGCGATGCCATAGGCGACGCTGTGAAGGAAACCCTGCGCGCGCAGCGGAACGAGCGGCGCACCGGCGGCGAACTCGAGCGGCAGCCAGAGCAGCAGGATGGCGGCGAAATCGGCGATGCCGGGCTGCTTGGCGGCGGGGCCGCGCAGCCACACGCACAGGACCGGCGCGCATAGATAGGCGAGAACCAGAAAAATGAGCGGCAGGCTGAAGGCCGCGGCCAGGGCCGCGGCAGCGGCGAAGTAGGCCGCGAGCAGGAACGGAATCGCCCAGACCGCGCGCGGCGAGCGGTGGAAGAGCGCCCGAAGGCGCTGCTGCAGACCGGAAACGAACAGAGCCAGGACGGCAGCGAGAAGCATCGCGACGGTGACGGTTTGGGCGAGCGGCACTACGTCCTTTGTAGCATTGCCGCCCGTAGCGCCGCCTTCCCATGCGGCCCTTGCAGGCTCCCAGGCCGGCATACCGCTGGAACGGAGTGTGCCGGCGAAGACGCCGACATGGCAAGCCGGAGGCTTGCGCTACGGAGACGATGCCGCCGGGGCGCGGCGCGCGACGCGCCGGACTGGTCCCCCCTAGCCTCGTTCGGTACTGAAGGTTCGCAAGCTCACATTTTGGGCGAAGTTATTGCCTCGTACATTGCGGCGTGCTAGTTTTGTTAGTCCGAGTCGACTGTTGTTCCTAAACAGACGTTCCTGCACACGACCCGGAACAGGGAAGCTCACCCGGAACCCGCTCTCGCGCTCCCTGGTAAACGCACAAAAGACAAAACTCAGACGAACGGAGGACAGTTGTCTCTCGAAGCGGCAGTTGTCTCTCGAAGCGGCAGTTGTCTCTCGAAGCGGTAGTTGTCTCTCGAAGCGGCTTTCTTCCGCGTGGAAAAACCTATGAAAAAAACCTACCTATTGGCCGCGCTGCTGATGACGGGTATGGCAGCGGGCAGCAAGGCTCAGACTGTTAACATCAATTGCGGCGGGGTGGCCATGACCACGTCGGACGGAACACAGTGGTCCGCCGACGAGGATTACACCAACGGAGAAGTAGTCTATAGCGGATCGAGCATCGCCAGCAGCAAGACACAAGACTATTACCTCTATCGCAGCGGCCGGGCCGGGTTGTACAGCGATTTCAGTTACTCGATTCCCGTGCCCAACGGCTCCTACACGGTTACGCTGCGGTTTGCGGAAATCCAATATTCGGCGGCCGGACAGCGCGTGTTCAACGTGGCCATCAATGGCACCACGGTGCTGAACAATTTCGACATTCTGGCGAAGGCCGCGCCGTTCACGCCGGTGGTGCAGCAGTTTCCGGCGAACGTGACCAACGGGAGCCTGCAGATCGCCTTCACCGGAGTAGTGAACCGGGGGCTGGTGAACGCGATTCAGGTGGCACTGGGGGCGCCTGCTTCCAATCCGCCCAGCAGCACGGGCACCGGAACGAGCAGTTCGGGCAGCAGCTCCGGCAGCGGTACCTCCGGCAGCGGCACCTCCGGCAGCGGCACCTCCAGCAGCAGCGGCAGCGCTCCTACACTGCCTTCTACGAGCGGCAATAGCTGGTACGTATCCACCACAGGCAGCCCCAGCGGCGACGGCAGCCAGTCCAAGCCGTGGGATATCAATACGGCGCTTGCCGGGCCGGCTTCCGTCAAACCCGGTGACACCATCTGGATCATGGGCGGCACTTACGGCGACGGCACGGTCGGCACGGTAATTTACAGCAAGCTGGTCGGCACCCCCACTTCGCCCATCATCGTCCGCGCCTATCCCGGCCAGCGCGCCACTATCAACAACTGGCTGCAGGTGGGCTGCTGCGACGGCGCGACCAATCCCGCCAACGGTTCCTACACCTGGTTCTGGGGCCTGGAATTCGCCAGTTATAATACCAACCGCGCCAGCGGCACCAGCGGCCCGCCGGAATGGGCGGCCATGTCCAACCACGACGGCGCCGATACCTGGGGCGACGGCACCAAGTTCATCAACTGCATTTTCCACGATACCGCGGGCGGCATTTCCGTCTGGGACACGAATAACTCCGAGCTGAACGGCAACATCATTTACAACGTGGGCGGCTACGGCACCGACCGCGGGCATGGGCACGACTTATATCTGCAAAACAATGCCCCATCCGTTCTTACCGTCACCGATAACATCGGCTTCAATAACTTCGACGAAGGCGTGCAGGCGTATGGCAGCAGCAGCGCCTTCGTGCAGAACATGACTTTCACCGGAAACATCTTCTTTAATGCCGGCCTGCTCTACGGGAACCTGGTGGATAACTTCACCATCGGCGGCGGCGACGCCAACGGCGTCACCAACATCACCCTCAACAGCAACTACACCTACGACACGCCCAGCCGCAATCTCGGCCAGAATGAACTCGGCTATCTCTGGGACCCGGCCGAAGGCACCGCCGTGGTCACCAATAACTACTTCATCGGCGGTGCGCAGGCGGTGAATCTGGAGCGTTGGACCAACCTGACGTTCGAGAACAACACCATGTACGTGGCCCCCGGTTCGCAGGAGTCCTGGATGATTGTCGCCCCCGGCCAGAACCCCGCCGGTTACAGCGACAGCAGCAACACGTATTACGGCAACGAGCAGTTCTGGATGTTCCCCTCCTGCAACACCTGGCCGTGCCCCAGCTATAACGTGGAAACTTCCTCGCAATGGCAGGGTATGGGAGTCGACCGGGGCAGCACGTTCAATACGAGCGCGCCCACGGGCGTCTGGAGCTTCGTGCGGCCCAACCAGTACGAGCCGGGGCGGGCGAACATCGTCGTTTATAACTGGAACCTGAGCCCGTCGGTCGCGGTGGATCTGAGCGGCAGCGGCATGAGCGTCGGCCAGTCGTTCCAGATTCGGGATGCGGAGAACTGGTACAACGGACCGGTGGTTAGCGGGACTTACAACGGATCTCCGGTGAGCATTCCGATGAGCGGACTCCAGGTGGCGCAGCCGGTGGGATCGGTGCCGTATCCGCCCTCGCACACGGCGCCGCAGTTCGGGGCGTTTGTGCTGCTGTCGGGTTCGGCCCTGACTAACACTTACTAAGGACTCGGGGGAGGGGTCGGGAACCGGGGCGGGGAATCGGCTTCGGCTGGTTCCCCGATCCTGGACTTGACCCCTGAGGCAGTCGCGAAATTCCGCCGTAGCGCAAGCTTCCAGCTTGCCATGCCGGCATACCAGAGCCAGCGGGTATGCCGGCGCGGACGCCGGCATGGCCGCCTGAAAGGCGGCGCTACGGGCGGAAGCGATAGGTAAGGAAGAGGAAGGGGTAGTTGTAGTCTTTGCCGGCGGAGGCGGTTTTGAGGAACCGGCCGGCGAAGAGGCGGCCGTAACCTACGCCGCCGCTGAGGCCGCGGTTCAGTTCCGCTTCCGCCCAGAAATCGAGTTCCTGGCCGACGCGGCGGCTGGGGGCGGCGGGGTCGGCGGCCACGGAGATTGCGCCGCTCGAGGCATAGAGCGCGTCGTGTATGGTGGCCAGCCAGATGTCTTCCCAGGTTTCGTTCAACTTCAATTTTCGGACGATTTTTTCGCGCGCGCCGGCGCGAATCTGCTCCACGTTCTTTCTTCCCACCTGATCGGCGAAATCCAGCTTGTTGTGACTGGAGGGATAGATCTGGTCGAAGGTGCTCCAGGTGGTGCCGGAGGGATTGTTGTTGCCGGTGGCGTAGTTGCACTCGGCGTACAGGTGCGGCGCCGACGGCACGTGCGCAAAGGTGCGGCCAAGGTTCCAGTATCCGGCCCAGGACCGGATGGAATCGACGCCCAGGGTGCCGCGCTGCAGGTCCATTTCCAGGTCGTAGTCGAAGCCGGCGCGGAGTGCGCCGGCCAGGTGCACGCCCGGAGTCACTTCGCTGAGGTGGCCGCGATGGGCGGTCTCGGCCAGTGGGATGGTGGCGGGGGCGAGGCGCCAGAAAACATAGGGCTCCAGGGTGGCGCCGGGAATGAGGTTCTGCATGGCGCCATAAGCGCCGTAGAGGTCGTTCCCTTCAATGTGGTGATCGATGACGCCGTCGCGGCCGACCACCACGGAGGAGGTGAAGAGGCTCAGCTTGTAGCGGTCGTGGCGGAGATCGAGACGGAGGGCGTCGAACGTGCGGCCCTCGTTGAGCCAGTCCGACGGGCCGACGACGCGCTCATCGCCGAATGACAACACCTGGCGGCCGGCGATGAAATCCACCCAGCCTTCCTTCTCCGCGCCGATCCGCACATAAGCCTGGCGAATGTCCCAGGTGTCCTGATAGGGCATGGCGTTGGCGATGTGGTGATTGAACGCCACGCGGGAATCCTGGCCTTCGGTGAAGAGGATGAGCCAGTCGGTGGGGTGGATTTCCAGGTCGAGGCGTAATTGGCTGAGGACGTAAGCGTCACGGGTGGTGGTGTACTTGATGCCGACCGGGCGCTCGGCGCGGGCGCGGTATTGGCCGGAGAGTTGAAGCCAGGAAGGCAATTGGGCATCGAGCACCTCGACCGGGTAGGGCCACGAGGCGGGGGTGCCGGCGTCGATTGCCGGGGAGGCATCCGGCGGTTGGGCCTGATCCGCCGTTTGCGCGGCGGCGCCGCAGGCGAAGATCCATGCCATTATGGCGGCGTTCGCAACAGCGCTGCGGCGAATTGTGGGCAATCGCCACATTACGATGTAAGGGTAGCATCAAAACAGCCAAAAATTCGATATCGAAATCCTGATATCCTGAATCAGCTTTGGCGGGTTGAGCCGGAGCTAAGGAGCTTTGGTTATGCAGTCCAGACGCACTTTTCTAATGGGCGCGATGAGCGCGGCGGCGGCGGCCCGGGCGGCCGGCGCTAATAACCGGATTCGCCTCGGCCTGATCGGCGCGGGCGGGCGCGGCAACCACCTGGTCCGGATGGCGAACGCCAACGGCGGGTTGGAATGGGCGGCGGTGTGCGACGCCTGGAACGTGCGGCGCGACGAGACGGCGGCGCGGATGGGCGGAACGGTGAAGAAGTACGGGGACTACCGGGCGCTGCTCGAGCAGAATGACATCGATGCGGTGATCGTGGCCACGTGGGACCACATGCACTCGCGCATTTTGTGCGACGCCTGCCGGGCGGGCAAAGACGCATTCGTGGAGAAGCCGATGACGTCGCTGCCCATGCAGGGCGTGGACGTGGTGAACGCGGTGCGGGAGACGCACCGGATTGTCGAGGTGGGGGTGCAGCAGCGGTCGATGGCGCACTTCATCGAGGCGAAGCGGAAGTTCGTGGATAGCGGCGCGCTGGGCAAGGTCAACATGGTGCGGACGTATTGGAACGCCAATACCGGCTACCTGGAAAAGCCGCCGGCGGGAATGGAGACGAAACCGGACGGCCTGGACTGGGACACGGCGCTGGGATGGCTGCCCAAGATTCCGTGGGACCCGAAGCGGTATTTCAACCGCTTCGCCTACTGGGATTTTTCCACCGGCGGGCAGACGGGCGGGTTGTTCGTGCACCTGGTGGATGTCGTGCACTGGTACCTGGGGCTGACGCGGGCGCGGTCGGCGGTGGCGCTGGGCGGAATTTATCTGTATAACGACGGAAGAGACACGGCGGACAACATCAACGGGATTGTGGAGTATCCGGACAACCTGGTGGTGACGTTCGAAGCCACGCTGACGGACATGCTGGAAAAGGAATCGGTGGACATCTGCTTCCACGGCACGGGCGGGCGGCTTTCCATTTTCCGCTCGGGGTACCGCTTTATTCCGGCGGAGAAGGGCGCGCCGGAGGTTACCGGCGGCGGATCGCCCGAGGAAGCGCACATGGGCAATTTCCTGGAATGCGTGCGCACACGCAAACAGCCCAATGCGGACGTGGTTTCGAGCCACTATTCGGCGCTCTCCTGCCACTTGATGAACCAGGCGTACCGGGAAGGCGGGCGCGCGTTCTGGCAGCGCGAGTGGGACGTGTAGGGAGGAGCCATGGCAATCGAGATCGGCGTGAACATGGAATTCATCCGCCACGAAGACAAGGCATTCGCGGCAGGGGTGGAGCGGGCGGCGCAGATCGGATTCCGGTGGGTGGAGCCGATGGTGCACAACGGGCGCGAGCTGTTGAGCGAGGCCGGGTATTTCCATTCCGTCTCGCTCGATGACGAGCCGCTCGAAGTGGCGGACGTGTTGGCGCGGAACGGGGTGCGGGCTTCGGGACTGAGCGCGCACTGCCCGCTGATGCGGCCGGAAATCAGCGTGCCGTATCTGCAGAAGGCCGTCCGGTTCGCGGCGGCCATCGGCGCGCCGGTGGTGAATACCGACGAGGGCATCCGGCCGGCGTGGCTGGCGGATGAGGACATCTGGCCGGTGATGCGCTACACGCTGACGGCGGCGCTGCGCACGGCGGAGCGGTACGGCGTGGCCATCGGGATCGAGCCGCACCAGAGCATTTCGCGGACCACGGAGGGGCTGTGCCGGATCGGCGGGCTGGTGGATTCGCCGTGGCTGCGCTTCAACTACGATACCGGCAACGCGTACCTGGCGGGCGAAGATCCGTATGCGGGGCTGGCGGCGGTGCTGCCGCGGCTGGTGCACGTGCACGCCAAAGATATCGCGCTGGTGCACGCGGAGGCGGAGCGCGGCAAGGTGACGGGCACGCCGGTGGGCTGCGCCTGCGGCGACGGAGTCATCGACTGGGCGCGGGTGATCGGAATCCTGCGGAACGCCGGCTGGAGCGGAGTGCTGAGCTGCGAATGCGGAACGTCGGAACAGGCGGCGCGCAGCCTGCGACATTTGCGAGCGGTGATGGCGGAAGCGGAGGCGGCGCATGCTTAAATGGGCGGTATTCGCGATGGCGGCCACGGCGTGGGCAGCGCCTGTGCGCACCCTGATTCTCTCCGGCCAGAACAACCACAACTGGCGCTCCACCACGCCGTACCTGCGGCAATTGCTGACGGATTCCGGCCGGTTCGAGGTGCGGGTGGAAGAAGAGCCGGCGGGATTGACGGCGGCCACGCTGGCCCACTACGACCTGCTGGTGGTGGATTACCAGGGGCCGCGGTGGGGACCGGCGGCGGAACGGGCGGTGGAGGATTTCGTGAAGTCCGGCAAGGGGATGGCGGTGGTGCACGGCGCGAGCTACGGGTTCAGCGGTCTCGATATTCTGGGGCCCGGCCACGTCAAGACCGGGCGCACCGAAGCGCCGTGGCCGGAATGGGCGCGGATGGTGGGCGGGACGTGGGCGGGGAATCCGCCGGCATCTTTCCATGCGCCGCGGCACCGGTTCACGGTGAAATTTACGGATGCCGACAATCCCATCGTACGCGGCATGGGCGCCGGGTTCGACACGCTCGACGAACTCTACCACGGGATGCGATTCCTGCCGGAGGCGCATGCCGTTGCGACGGCATACGACGACCCGGCAATCGGCGGAACGGGAAAGAACGAGCCGCTGCTGGTGACCGTGAACTACGGGCGCGGGCGCGTGTTTTACACCGCGCTGGGGCACGAAAAACCAGGCATGCAGGAGGCCGGATTTGCCATCACGTTCGTGCGCGGCGCGGAATGGGCGGCCACCGGAGAGGTGACGCTGCCGGCGAAGTTCCCCGAGGCGCGCGCGCCCCGGCCGCTGCGCATCGAGGTGGTGACGGGCGGGCACACCTTCGACCCGCAGTTCTACGAGCTGTTCGTCAACCGGCCGGACCTGGATGTGACCGTAACCGGCCATCCCGAGCCTTACGCCCACGATTTCCGGCAGGAGTTCGACGTGCTGGTGCTCTATGACCTGGTTTCGGAAATGAGCGACGACCGGAAGGCCAACCTGCGCGCGTTTCTGGAAGCGGGGCGCGGGCTGGTGCTGCTGCACCATGCCATCGCCGATTTCAATTCGTGGCCGTGGTGGTGCGAGGAGGTGGTGGGCGGGAAGTATCTGCTGCAGCCGGAGAACGGAATGCCGGGTTCCACCTACAAGCACGATCAGGATTTGTGGGTGCAGGCGACCGGGGATCATCCCATTACGCGCGGGCTGGCGCCGCTGCACTTCAGCGACGAGGTTTACAAAGGCATGTGGATCTCGCCGCGGGCGAACGTGCTGCTGCGGACGGCGCACCCGTTGAGCGACGGGCCAGTGGCGTGGATCGGGCCGTACGACAAGTCGCGGGTGGTGTATATACAGCTCGGGCATGGGCGGTTCGCGCATGAGAACCCGGATTACCAGGAGCTGGTGCACCGGGCGATTTTGTGGAGCGCGGGAAGACTACGGTAGCGATGGGTGCAGGAGCAGGCGGACGGTGGCGATGGAGTAAGGTCCCAGGGCGACTTCGACGGCGCCGGACTGCGGCGTGATCTCGCGCTGGTTTTCTTCGACTGCGGTGCAGAGCCATGCGCGGCTGATAGCAAGCAGGCCGGATGAGAGGCGGGCGGTGGCGGAGCGGCCCGCGGTTTCGAGCAGGCGGGCGATGTAGCCGTTGCCGTCTTCGGCGGGCTTGAGCGTTTCCAACTCGACGCCCTCGCCCGTCAGGCTGAGCAGCGACCCTTCGGTGGCGGGCAGCGAGCCGCGCAGGCCGACTTTGTCGTTGCGATCCAGTTCGCCCAATTCGAGCGGGGTGAGGGAATCGCGGCCGAGGCGGCTGAGGGCGGCGGGGCTGAGGTCGGCGCCGCTGGTCAGGACATAGGCGAAGCGGAATTCGCCGCTCTGCACGCGCGGGAAATTGGTGTGCCAGTAGTTGTTCAGCGCGTACGAAAAAATCGTCGATGACTTCGGCGCGAACTTTTCGGGCCAGAGGCCGCGGTTGATATCGCCGAAAGTGACGAGGGGCGAATCGAGCGGGAGGACGGCGGCGCTGATTCCGCCGCCCGAGACACGGGACCAATGGCCGCCGGTGTACCACTCCCGATTGCCGCCCGCCAGTTCATCACGGGCGGGATTGACGGTGCCGGTCTGGCCTTCGTATTCGAACTGGGGATCGGGAGCGGCGAAGGGGAAGGCGAAATAGATGGCTTCCTTTTCGTTCACGGGCTGCTTGTCGAAGCGGTTGACGATCTCGATCTTCTTTTCGGAGTCGAAGAGGCGGATTTCCACGTTGATGGCGGGTGCGTGCGGGCCGGCGGTGCGGTAAGTCAGCACCGAGCCCCACGGAGTGCGTGCGACGCTGGCGGCGGAGGCGGCGCCGGAAGGCGTCACCGTAAGTTTGGCCGTGGGCAGGTGCTCGGTGATGTGGATGAGGCGCGCGTTATCGCCGCCGGAGACGTAGAGATACTGATCGAGCAGGTAGGGGCTGTGGAGATCGACTAACTCGCGGTTGAGCTGCTTGTCGAAGATGCTGGAGATGGCGCCGCGGGCGGGATCGAGGGTGACCCGGTAGAAGGCGTTTTCGATGGTGTTGCCCGGCTTGGCAGAGCTTATGGCTATGGGGACCCCTTGCAGCCGTTCCAGCTTGTAGACGCGGTATCCCATGGCTGGGACGTGCTCGGCCAGGAAGCGGACGTGGCGGTAGCCTTCACCGCTGAGGACCGTTTCCACCGGGACCGGCTTATCCGCCGCATCCACCAGCCTCATGCTGTTATCGAGATCGGTCTCGACCGGCGCGCTGCGCTCGTGGCCGAGCGAATTGAAAACCACCATCGCGGGCGGCGAGATGCGGATGGAATCCATCAGCCGGCTCATGGATTCCTGGGCGATCCAGTGGGCGGTTTCGCGGGCATCATCCACGTCGAAGTGCTTGGTGCGGATCTGGCCGATGCTTTCGTCGCTTTGCGGGCGGGAGTAGCCGCCGGAAGAGGTGTAGGTGTGTTCGGCGTAGAGGACCAGGTCCGTCCAGAGGCGGTGGAGGCGGTCGAGCGGCGGCGCCCATTCGGGATGGGCGAGCGCGGCGAGGGAGGCGAGCGTTTCCACGGCGGGGGCGCGGGCTTCGGTATGGCGGTAGAGGGCGGCATATTGAGAGTCGGTGCCGATGCCGTCTTCCCAATAGGGGCCGAAATCGCCGCGGACGGTCGCGAGCTGGGGGCCGTCGGTTTTTTCGATGTGCTCGAAATAATCGCGGAAGGTGGCGAGCTGGAGATGCGGGAAGGCGTACTTTTCGTTCCAGCGGCGGACGAATTCGCCCTCGCCGGGGATGAGGTCGGTGTTTTCCAGCTGGCTGCCGAACATGAGGACGGTGTCGGGATGATAGCCGGGGGATTCGAAGGTCTGGAAGAAGACCGGGAGGCTCTCTCGGCAACCGGCTTCGTGCGGGGGCAGGCCGCAGATGAACCAGAGATTGGAATACTGGCGGGTGTAGGCCATCAGGATTTTGGATCCGTCCGGGCCTTGCCACCAGAAGGGCGAGCGGGTCTGCCAGCGGCCGATTAAGGGCTGCGGGCCGCGGTCGTCATTGGCGCCCTCGGCGAAATACTTCACCCCGGCGGCGCTCAGCACGCTGGCGTAGGCCCATGGAACGGCGGGGACGTCGGTGATGTTGGCGTAATCGGCGGCACGGCCGACCTGGGCGTTGAGGGCGCGGCCGGCGTAGGTGGAGCGGATGAGGGTTTCGAGACCGGCGCCGCCGGCCATGAGGTTGGCGTACTGTGCGGGGATGGAGATGCGGCCGGCGCGGACCAGGTCCATGAATTCGCGCTGGGAGGCCGGCGTGCGGGTGCGCAGGAACTGCTCCGCGAGCCAGGTGCCGTCGAGGGAGAAGCGCATGTCGGAATCCCGACGCATCTCTTCGAGCAGGCGGTCGAGATTGCGGTTTTGCAGCTCCTCGATTTTCGGCTGGTAATCGGTGAAGCCGATGTCGAGGTGGGTGTGGGGGACGATGTAGACGGTGAGCTTGCGCTTGGGGGAGAGGCGGGTGCCGGCGCGGTAGGTTTTGCCGTTGAGATCGACCGCCTGGCCGATTTCGGCTCGGGCAGCGAACTCCGGCACCTGGAATTCGAAGCGCTGCTGGCCGAAGCGGGCGGGGGCGAGGTCGGCGTGGTATTCGGCGCCGGCGAGGGAGAACGTCAGTTTGCCGGCGGAAACGATCTCGTGCGTCACGACCGTGGCGGTGACCAGTTCATGAGTGACGCCGTTTTCCGTGGAGAAGAAATACGTGGATTCGTAGCTTACGGCGGGAGCGACGGCCGGGGCAGGGAGGTGGCGCAGAGCCAGCGCGTCCCAGGTGATGGAGGAATCGCCGTTCTCATCGGGCGCGTCGTCGACAGCCGTGATGCGCAGCTCATTGGGACCCTGGCGAAGGGCAGCGCCGGGGACCAGGATGGTGGTGCGCGATTCGGCATTGATGGGGGAATCGGCGCGGCCTTCGGCGTGGTAGCTGAGGGTGCGGTCGAGATAAGCCGATCCCGGCGTGCCGTTGAGGTCCAGATCCAGGCGGGGGACGCGCGGGTTTCCGGCGAGGATGGCGAAATCGAGCACGTAGGTGCCGTTGGGAGGATTTGGCATGCGGAAGCGCACCACGCGCGTGTGCGACTGGGGCGACGATTCGGCATTGAGCGAGCCGGATTGGGAAGCGGGCCAGCGGCGGGCGGCATCGGGCGAATCGGCGTCCACCACGACCGGCTGATCGCCGGCGCGGCCGGAAAACTCGGCGGCGGTGTGGTCGAAGGTGCCAATGTGCCAGACGGCGACTTCCTGGGCCGATTGCGCCCAGGCGCACGCGGCGAGGCCAACCAGAGCCAGCGCGGCGGAAGACAACGAGCGAATGCGCATTCGAGCATCATTCTAGCGCCGCGCGATGCGGCCGGCGGCCATATGTCGGATGGAGCACGCTGGCATGGCGCGTGCGACCCGAAAAGCGATGGCTTCGGCTGGAAGTTTTTCCCGGCGCGAGTTTGCCGCCATGGCGCTGGGCGCTGTGGCGCTGCGGGCTGCGACCGGGGAACCGGGCGGGCGGGTCGACCTGCGGTCCGTGTGCCAGCGGATGGTGGCGCAAGACAAATGGCGGACCGAGACGCTGCTCGGCTACTCGGTGGAGCGGCGCTACTGCCTGACGCTGGGTAGTTCCGAAAGATGCGCAGAAATGCGGGTGAAGGTGGAATACACGTACCCGAAAGGCAAGACGTTCGAGGTGATTTCGAAGACCAATTCCGGGTACCTGGAAGACCGGATTTTTCACCAGGTCATGAATGGGGAGATTCAGGCCGATGATCGGGACGGGGTGCGCGTTCTGCCGTGCAATTACGATTTCCAGGTGCTGGGCACTGGGGAGATGGCGGGGCGGGCGGCATACGTCATGCGCATGAAGCCGAAGTGCAAACGGCGGCTGCTGGTGGATGGGCAAGCCTGGGTGGATATGGAAGACGCAGCGGTGACGCGCATCGAGGGCGAGGTGGCGTCGGGCTCGTTTTGGGTGCGCAGCTTCCACATGGTGCAGTCGTACCAGCGGGTGGGGCGGTACTGGCTGGTGGCTTCCATCCGGAACGATGCCAGCGTGCGGTTCCTGGGGCGGGCGCGGCTGGACATCGAGTATAGCGATTACCGGCTGCGGCCGGCGTAAGCCACTTACTTCTTCAGCGGCTTGATAGCAGCCTCGCGGAAGAAGACAATGTCGTTGTCGCTGTGGTTCTGCAGGCCGATCCAGCCCACGCTGGGGCGGGGGCCGCGTTGCGGCTCGTAATCGAACTTGCGCGCGGGGACGGGCTCGCCTTCGCGGTAATCGGTTACCTTGATACCGTTCAAAACCACGATCGTGCGCGGACCGTCGAGCGTGATCTCCATGGTGTTCCACTGCGGGCCGGGCTTCCATGCCTTGGCGAGCGGCTTGGTGAGGGAATAGAGCATCCCGGTGGAATGGTATTCGTCTTCGGGATCCTTGGCGCGCTCAGGATGGTTGTCGATCTGGACCTCGTAGCCGTAGTGGACGGGCATCCACTGCTCGCGGGGCTTGAGCGGGATGCGGACGAAGACGCCGGAATTATCGTTTTCGTCGCGCATGCGGTAGACCACGCGGACGGTGCAATCGGCGACGGGGCCGCCGGTCCAATAGAGCAGGCCCATGCCGCCGTGGGTGTGGATAAGGCCGTTCTCGACGGTCATGTTGCCGGGACCCACGTGCTTCCAGCCGGTGAGGTCCTTGCCGTTGAAGATGGATTGCCAGTGGTTGGGGTCGCCCTTGCAGACGTTCTGTGCCTGGGCGGCTATGGATGCCGCGAACAGGAGGGCCAGGCAGGCGAAACAGGAATGAGCGCGTTTCATGATGTCAGCTCCTCGATGGTGCAGCACTCCACTATAATGGCAGGCTGCCAGGGCGGGCAAGGTCAGCCGACCACTTCTTCGTAGGGAGGGCGGCTGGAGATGACACCGGCGGCGGCGAAGACGTTGAGGGCCTGCTCGTAAAGATCGCGGGTAATTGCGATGCCGCCGTCCCAGTTGCCGAGGGCCTGGTAGCGCGCCACGGCTTCGGTAAGCGCGGCGGCGGGAAGGCCTTCGAAGAACGCGGCCTCCTGCGCGGCCACTTCGGCGGTGGGAGCGGTGCGGCTCCATTCTTTGGCGCGCGCGAAGGCCTGGACAAAGACGCCGTAAGCGGCGGTTTGCTGGTAGCCGCGCGTGCAGCACACCGTGCTGAAGGCGACGGGCGGCATGGCGGCTCCCACGGAGGCCAGAACCTGGCCGCTCGTAATGGGCGCCTGCAGGTGAACGTAATCGCCGGTGCCGGAGCGGAAGGCGGCTTCCATCTGGGCCGGCGTGCCGGCGTCGATGGCCTGGATGCGGTTCCACTCCACGCCGTTCGATTGCAGGGCGTATTTCAGCATGACCAGCGGCTGCAGGCCGTGGTCGGCGACGAGCGCCTTGCCCTCCAGGTTTTTCCAGGCGAAGGGCTGTTCGGGGCGGCGGCCGGCGATGAAGAAACCATCGCGGCGGTTGATCAGCGCGAAGTGGACGGGCAGCGGGGAGATGCCCTGCTCGCGCGGAGTCCAATTGGAAGAGACGGCGGATTGCATGACGTCGACGGCGCCGTCGCGCAGCAGTGCGTAGGTGCGCTGGCCGCGGGCCAGAACGGAGTAGGAGACCTCGTGGCCCTCGCCGCGCAGAAACTGAACGGTGGTGAGCAGGGGCGTGTAGAAGGCGGAATGGCGGGACGCCATGATCTTGAATTGCATCGGTGATCCTCTCTAGTTGCAGGTTGCCGGATTATCGCTCCGCCGGAGGAATCTCCGTGGAGCAAGCTTCCAGCTTGCCATGCGGGCGTCCTTGCCGGCATACGCGTTCCGAGCCGGATGCCGGCTGGAAAGCCGGCATCTGGCCTTTGGCGTTTGACTAGATAAAAAACAATTTCGGTAATTCCTGTTGTAATCTGTGCTGTTTTGTTGTATCTAGTTGATTGACTAGATAGAGGGTGCCCGATGGGATTCCCCACCATGGTCCAACTCATCAAACGCAAATCCAGCGAGCAGTGGTACATCAACTTCCCCTCTGCTCTCGCCCAAGCCATGGATTTCGCTCGCGGCGAAACCGTCGAGTGGTCCATCGAGGACAACAGCTTGCTTGCCCTCCGCCGCCTCAACCCCCCTCCCTCCGCTCTAAAAAAAACTCTGCCGGCATCCTCTCCTCCCTCCAAACGCTCTGGCGAGAAGGCGCCCCCGCGTTCGCCCAACAGCGCGTCGCCGACCGTACCCAAGCCCTCTCCCTAAGCTCGCTGCTTTGTCTCGGCCGCCATACCCTCACCGGACTGTTGACCACCTCCGGGGGCGAGTTTCAGGACTGGTCCGCCGCCTACCGGATCTTCAGTCAGAACCGCCTCCCCGCCCAAGACCTGTTCGCCGTCGTCCGCCGCGCCGTCCTCGCCGAACTGCCCCCACACGCGCCCCTGACCGTCGCCGTCGACGATTCCTTGCTCCGCAAATCCGGCCTCCCCATTCCCGGCGTCGCCTGGCGCCGCGATCCGCTCGGTCCTCCCTTCCAAACCAACTTCGTACGCGCGCAACGCTTCCTGCAGTTGTCCGCCTCCATTCCCCTCTCCGACGGAGCCTTCCGCATGGTCCCGATCGCTTTTCGCCACGCCCCCACTCCCCCCAAGCCGCCGCACCAAGCCCCCGCCGAGGCGGTGCAGCAATACCGAAAAACCGCCCGCCTGACGCGCCTGCCCCTCGTCGCCGCCCAACAGATCGCCGCCCTGCGTCAAGCTCTGGATGCCCAGCCCGGCGGCTCCCTACGCCCCCTCCACATCGTCGTCGATGGCGGCTACACCAATGCCACCGTCCTGAAGAAGTTGCCCGACCGCACCGTCCTGATCGGCCGCATTCGCAAGGACGCCCAACTTTACTTTCCGCCGGAATCCTCCTCCGCGCCCGCGTCCCCGCATCGCGGCCGCCCGCGACACTATGGCGCCCCGGCGCCGACTCCCGAGCAAATCCGCACCGAGGAAGCCCGCGCTTGGAGCACGATCGACATATCCGTCAGCGGCGCACCGCATTCGATGCGCATCAAACGCCTGGGGCCGGTTCTGTGGCGCACGGCCGGACTGGGGCAGGTTCTGCAACTGGTCGTGATCGCGCCGCTGCGCTATCGTCTGCGCAAGCACTCCAAGCTGCTGTATCGTCGTCCCGCGTTTCTGATCTGCACCGACGCCGAGATGGATGCGCGGCTGCTGGTCCAGGCGTACGTCCAGCGCTGGGACATCGAAACGAACTTTCGGGAAGAAAAGACGCTGTTGGGGGTGGGACAAGCGCAGGTGCGAAACGGTCACTCGGTCGAGGCCGTGCCCGCACTTCAGGTGCTTTCCTACGCCATGCTTCTGCTCGCCAGTTTGCGGGCCGTCCGCGGCGGCGGCGATCGCAAAGCCGACTTGCTCCCTGTCCCGAAATGGAATGCCCACGCCGCCCAGTCGCGCTTCTCCACCGTACGCGCGATCCAGCAACTGCGCGCCGAGCTGTGGGGCAAGGCCCTGGGCCTCACGAATTTCTCCGGCTTCGTGGCGCAACCCGCCCCCACCACGAACCCCGAGAAATTCCTGCCGCACCTACCATCTGCCGTACTTTATGCGGCCAACTGACCACCGGAGCGCCAAAGGCCAGGGACAGCCCTTATGGGCTGTCATGCCGGGCTTCCGCCCGGCATGCGGCGGGCGGAAGCCCGCCGCGACGGCGCCGAAGCGCCGTCCTACGCGCTCTGCTGCGCGGCGGCGGAATCGTGGCTCTGGCCGTAGATGGCGGGGACCTTGGCTCCCATGGGGCGCAGGTAGGCGGATAGCTGGCCGCGATGGTGCACGGTGTGGTGCAGGGCGCGGCCGAGGAATGCGACAGCCGGCCACTGGTAGCGGCCGCGGAAATCCAGGATTCGGGCGAGCTGCTCACCGGAAAGCTGCGTCAGCTTCGCCGCGCGCGGCGCGAAATTTTCGGCGTACCACGCGGCCAGATCGGCCGAATTGCGGATGGATTCGGGGCGCGGGGCCGGGTTCATTTCGAACGCTCCGGCCGCCACGCCCTCCAGAAAGCGCAATTCCGCGGTGACGATGTGCCAGGCCAGATCGAGCGCGCTTTTCGAGACCTCATCCGGACGGTAATCGCCTTTGTCGGCGGGAATCGCCGCGATGACAGCCCGGGTGACGCGGTGCTCGTTTTCGAGCGCGGGAAGATAGACGGCATCCAGCAGAAATTTCGCCTGGTCGGGTTGGAGTGGTTGCATGGTTCCAGGATAGCGCCTGCCCCCTACGGCAAATTCCACTCCGCCCACATCAGCATTTCGTCCTGGCGGTCGGGTTGGCCGAGCCCGACTTCCAGGTTCAGGTAGCGGACGTGGCGATTCGCGGCCACCACGGAAAGCGAGCCATCGTCCCGCTTGGGCTTGCTCTGCAGCACCACGTTGTACGGCGAAGTGGAGAGAATGCGGAAGTCGTTCTCGTCGGTGCAGAGGAAGAACGCGTGCGGGTTGGCGGGTTCGCGGATGGAGGCGGCGTCGCTGAGGGGTTGCTCGTCCGCCACCGAATACCCGGCGGAGTTGTTGTGCAGCGCCATGAGGATGCCGCCGGGCCGCGGGAAAAATGCCTTGAGCAGCTTCTCGCGGCCGGTGTCCAGCACGCGCAGGGCCTCATCGATCTGATCCTGGCCCCACTCAGGGTTGAGGTTGTGCAGGCTGGCGGCCGCTCCCACGCCCGTAAACATGCGGTTGGGATCGATTTTGCCGCCCGCCACCGCAACGTCGCGCGTGTGGCCCTGGACGACGAAGGCGACGCCCTGGTGGGCCTGGATGTGGTACAGCAGCACCTTGCGCGCCGATTCCTCGTCGCCGTGAATCAGCAGGTAATGCCGGTTGGAGCGGCCGTTATAGACGATGCGGAAATGCGCCCCGGCGAGACTGACCTGATGGCGCCGGAGAAAGGGAATCCAGCCGAAGAGGGAAGCGTAGGCTAAGAACTCGCGGCGGGAACAATCCGCGCCGCTCCTCATTGCGTTTCCTCCGGCGGCTTCTTGTGCTTGGGTTTCCTGCGTCTGGATTTCGGCTCCATGGGTTTGGACGCCGGAACCGTGCCTACCCGCTCGCGCGCGATAGCTTTGATCTCTTTGGTGATCTCAAACGTCTTTTTCTTGCGCGGCAATCATCCTCCGCAAAGCCGCGGCGAGCATCTCCGGCGTGAATGGCTTTTGCAGAAACGCCACCCGCCCCGGATTCGCCTTCTCCAGCTCGGCCATATCCACAGGATAACCGCTGGCCAGAATCACCGAGAGCGACGGATTGGCCTGGAGCAGCCTTTGCGTCAGCGCTTCCGAGCCCGGCCCGGGCATGCTGGCGTCCAACACGACGGCGGCCAGGCTGGGCGTTTCGCGCTCGGCATTGTCCCACACCTGCTGGCTGCTGCGCTCCGTCCGCACCTCGTAACCCAGGCGCCTGAGATACAGACCGATCATGGTGAGCAGCACCGGCTCATCGTCCACAATCAGGATACCTGCCTGCCGAGCCTCCATAAGTGCGGTTATGATCGCTCTATATGCGATTCTACACGGAATACCTTACGTTCCAGACGAAGAAGCACCGCGAGTATATCAATATCACGCCCGAAGTGGAAAGCGCATTGCGAAAAAGCGGGATTCGGGACGGCATGATCCTTGTCTCCGCCATGCACATCACGGCCGGCGTGTGGGTCAACGACGCGGAGGACGGGCTGCTGGCGGATATCGACGAATGGCTGGAAAAACTGGCTCCGTTCCGCGCGGACTACCGCCATCACCGCACCGGGGAAACCAACGGCGACTCCCACCTGAAGAGCCTGCTGGTGCACCATGAGGTGATCGTCCCGGTAACCGCCGGGCGGCTGGATTTCGGGCCGTGGCAGCAGGTCTATTACGCCGAATTCGACGGCCAGCGGGCGAAGCGCGTGATCCTCAAGGTGATGGGGGAGTGAGCCGGAATCGCCCGCCCGTGGGCAAACATGGCGACGTCATTGTTGGCGCAAAACCGCCGGCTGACGCGCGCGGCTCCGGACAGAGCCGCGACCGTGAGGGAGCGGATGCGCGAACGTCCCGGACACTCCGTCCCGAACTCCCTTTGAAACTCGCGCTCATCGGTTATGGCCACGTAGGCCGTGCGCTGGCCGCGCTTCTGCGGCGCCGGCGGCGGTCCTTTCCTTTCCTCATTACCGGAATTCACACGCGGCACGGAACGGCCATCGACTGCGGCGGCCTGGCTTTGGAGCCCGCGTTCGGGCCGCCCGCCGCTTCCGCCGGCGCGTTTCTCGATGCCGCCGGCGCGCAGGCGGCGGTGGAGCTGACCACGCTCAATCCCTCCACCGGCGAGCCGGCCATTGCGCATGTCCGCGCGGCATTCGCCCGCGGCATGCACGTGGTCACCGCCAACAAGGGACCGGTGGCGCACGCGTACGCGGAACTGCGCGAGGAGGCGGCGCGAGCGGGCGTGGAGTTCCGCTTCGAATCGGCGGTGATGGACGGGGCGCCCATTTTCAACCTGTGGCGTCACACCATGCCGGCGGTCCGGCTGCTCGGCTTCGCCGGCGCGCTCAATTCCACTTCCAAGGTGGTCATCGAAACCATGGAGGGAGGCGGCTCGTTCGAGGACGGACTGGCACGCGCCCGCGCGCTCGGCATTACCGAAGGCGACGGGTGGTTCGACGTGGAAGGATGGGATTCGGCGGCCAAGGCGGCGGCGCTCGCCAATGTGCTGATGGATGCGCGCACCACGCCGCAGCAGGTTTCGACGCGCGGCATAGCCCGGCTTACTCCCCAGCGGGTTCAGGCCATCGCGCGCCAGGGAAAGACGGTGCGCCTGATCAGCCGCGGCAAGCGCACCGCCTCCGGCATCACCCTGCGGGTGCGGGCCGAAGTGCTGCAGCGCACCGACATTCTGGCCTGCACGCCCGGGACTTCCAATACGATTCTCTGGGAAACGGATTTGATGGGGACCTTCGGCGTGATTTCGATCGACCCGATGGTGGAGCAGACGGCCTACGGAGTGTTCAGCGACCTGGTGAGCCTGGGCCGGCAGCCTGCTTCGTGACGCGGCGCGGGAATTCGAGGACGGTGGACACGGGCGTCATGTCCGCTCATTGTGGCGTATGGCGCCCGTGTTCCGCAATACCTGAAGCTACCGGACCGGCGTTTCCCCGCGGTGCGCCATCTCCAGTTCGGTGAGGTCGCGCTCGGCCTGCTCGCGGGAAAGCCCGTAGCGTTCCTGCAGCTTGCCCAGCAGTTGGTCGCGGTGGCCGCCGATCTGGTCCCAATCGCTATCGGTCAGCTTGCCCCACTTCTCCTTCATCTTGCCTTTCAGCTGTTTCCACTGGCCTTCCATAATGTCTGCATTCATGTGACTGTTACTCCCTCTTTGCGATATCGCACGAACCGGACCAATGCCCGCTATCGCACGCATGGGCGGCAGTTGTGGAATGCGCCGTGCAATGTTCAGCGCAGTGGGAAATCGGGCGCCATTTCTACTGTTAGTTATCGCTTGTTTCGCGTCCTGTGTGTTTGCGCAGGATCAGCCGGCGGACGCCAACCGCGCGGCTCCCGCCGCACCGGCGACGCGCGCGGGCCAGATCGAATCCGAGCGGCAGCAGAAGGCCGCCAGGCTCAAGCCGGACAAGCCCAACCACATCGAGAGAGTTCTGAACAGAATCCAGAACAAGGAGATCGTGGAGCGGCTTACCTGCCAGGTCACCGGCCTGTGCGTGCGCTTCGGGAATCTCATCACCTATTCGGGCTTCGCGCTCGGCCCGGAATATAGCAATCACAATCTGCTGGGCGGCAATGCCACTTTCCGCACCTCGTTTGTCGGTTCCGTGCACGAATTCTATCGCGCCGACGCGGAAGTGAACATGCCGCGGCTGGACGGCGGTTTCGCGTTTCTGGACCTGTATGCCGACCACCTTTATTATCCGCGCGTGGACTACTACGGCCCCGGCCCGGATTCGCAGAAATCGGGGCGCACCGCCTATCTGCTGGAGCAGAGCGCGTTTCAGGCCGCGCCCGGCATCCGCCCCTTCGAGCACCTGCGCATCGGCGCGCTGGGGCGGTACCTGCTGACCAACATCGGAACCACCACCGAAGCCCCCCGCTTCGCGCCGACGCAGGACGTTTTCACGGAGCAGACCACCCCCGGCCTTTTCAATCCCACCGATTATCTGCAGGCCGGAGGATGGGTGCAATACGACTGGCGCGACAATCCGGGCGGCCCGCGGCAGGGCGGCAACTATTTCGCGCAATACGCGACGTTCGCGGATGTCCTGCGCGGGCATTATTCGTTCGACCGCGTGGATCTGGAGGCGCAGCAGTACATCCCCTTTTTCAACCACCGGCGCGTGATCGCGCTGCGCAGCCGCATCCAGGCGACGCAGGCTTACAGCGGCAACCAGGTGCCCTTTTACGAGCAGCCCACGCTGGGCGGCCCGGACGACCTGCGCGGCTTCCCCGCCTTCCGGTTTTACGGCAACGCTTCGTTTGTCAACAACGCCGAATACCGCTGGGAAGTGTTCAGCGGCCTGGATATGGCGCTGTTTGTGGACGCCGGCCGCGTGTACGACGATTGGCACCAGATCGGCTTCCGGCATCTGCAAACGGACGCCGGCTTCGGCTTCCGCTTCAACGTACGGAACAGCGTGTTCATGCGTATCGATGCCGGGTTCAGCGGCGAGGGGGCTTACGTTTGGCTGAAATTCAACAACGTGTTCTAGCCTTGTTGCTGGCGCTATTGGCAGGCGGAACCGCCTGCCCCACTTTGCTGGCGCAGAAGTTCTATCCGGACGACCCGATCGCACGTGAGCCGCGGCCGCTCGCGGTGAAGAAAGCGCTGGCGCGGCCAATCAACGATTACTACGACTTTTTTCAGAACACGTTTTATTCGCCGGATCGCAAGGTGCTGAAGCACCACGATCCGGCGCCATCGGCGGCCATCAACACGCTGGGCGAAGTGCCGGACAGCGCGTGGTTCACCAATCGCATCGGCTCGCGGCCGATGTCGATCGAAGAGCTGGTGCGCGGGCCGGGCACCGACGATGCGCCGGCGGACGGGCCCTGGACGGTGGTTTCGGGCAAGAACGAAGGCGTGCAGCCCGGTCTCATCATTCGCGACTCGCGGCGCCAGCGGTACTTCATGAAGTTCGACCCCAAGTCCTACCCGGACATGGCCACCGCCGCCGATGTGATCGGCGCCAAATTCTTTTACGATCTCGGCTACAACACGCCGCAGAACTACATCGTCACCTTCGACCGGAGCCGGCTGCGGCTCACGCCGCAATCCAGGTATCGCGGGGAGAACGGGCGCGAACGGCAGATGACGGAACGCGATATCGCGGATGTCCTGGCGAAGGTGCCGCGCGATTCCCAGGGCCGCTACCGCGGCATGGCCAGCCGCGACATTGGTGGAGAATTGATCGGGCCCTTCCGCTACTACAGCACCCGCAAGGACGATCCCAACGACATTGTGCGGCACCAGAACCGGCGGGATTTGCGCGGCCTGTACGTGTTCGCCGCCTGGCTGAACCACACCGATTCGAAATCGATCAACACCCTGGATACGATTGACAAGGAGGACGGCACACCCTATATCCGCCACTATCTGATCGATTTCGGCGCCATCCTGGGCAGCGATACGTTCGAGCCGAAGAGCCCGCGCGCCGGCAATGTGTACCTGTTTGCGTGGAAGCCTTCGGCGGCGCAATTTCTCACGCTCGGCTTCGACGTGAAGCCATGGATGCGGGTGCACTATCCGGACCTGCCCGAAGCCGGCCACTTCCAATACGAGGATTTCGATCCCGAGCGCTGGACCGGCAACTATCCGAATCCGGCTTTCGAGCTGCGCACGCCCGGGGACAAGTATTGGGCGGCGAAAAAGGTAATGGCGTTCCACGACGACGCCATTCGCGCGGTGGTGGCGACGGGCCGGTTCCGCGACCCGCGCGCGGCCGACTGGATTGCGCGCTGCCTGATCGAGCGGCGCAACCGCATCGGCCGCGCGTTCTTCGCCGACGTGCTGCCGCTCGACCATTTCGCCGTGCGCGACGGCCGGCTGGTGTTCGACGACCTGGCGACCGAGTACGGATTCCACACGCCGCGGCGGTATGCGGTGGAGTGGTCGGTGTTCGACAACACCTCGGGCCGGCGGACGCCGATCGCCGGCGCCGACAGCTTCGAAGTTCCGAACGTACGGGCCCGGTACCTGGTCGCGCACATCCAGGCGGAGGACCCGGCAAAGACGGTGACGGTTTACCTGCGGGGCAGCGTAATCGTCGGCATCGAGCGCACTCCGTAGCGCAAGCTTCCGGCTTGCCATGCCGGCTTTCGAGCCGGCATACCGGAGACAGCGGGAATGCAGGCACGAATGCCGGCATGGCCGCCCGGAAAGGCGGCTCCACGCCCGGGTGCAGTGGCGCCCATTCCTAACTTCCGGCCCGTTACGGTAATATGAGCCATGCGCCGCGGCGTGCTCATCGGCCTGTTTCTGGTGTGCGCCCTGGCGGCGCTGGCGCAGCACTTCGGGGGCATGTTCCGAGACGACCAGGAAGCGCCGCGGCCGTCGTTTCCCGCGGAGGGAGAATTCCACTTCATTCGCGTCGAGTACACCGACCTGCCGCAATACCACCGCTCGTTTCGTTTCGCCTCGCGGCGCGCGGAAGGCGACGGCTGGTGGATTGTGGACTGGCCGGATGCGGACGACCACTTCACGCTCGGGGTGGAGCGGTTGACGCGCATCGACGCGGGTGAGCCGCGCCACCTGCGGCTGACCGATCCGCGGCTCTTCGACCACCCCTGGATTTACGCCACCCAGACCGGCTGGTGGGGGTTGGACAATCGCGAGGTTCTTGCCTTGCGCGAATACCTGGAGCGCGGCGGCTTCCTGGTGGTGGACGATTTCTGGGGAGCGGAGCAGTGGGAGGTTTTCCGCGAGACCATGGAGCGCGTGCTGCCCGGACATGCCATTACCGACATCGGGCTGGGCGACCAGGTGATGCACGTGCTCTACGATATTCAGGCCAGGGACCTGACCTGGATTCCCGGCACGCGGCACCTGCGGCGCGGACCGGGCGGAGGGATGGTGGTGCAGCAGCCTTTCGGCACGGCGCCGGCATGGCGCGCGCTGGACGACGACCGCGGCCGCCTGGTGGTGGCGGTCAATTACAACACCGACGTGGGCGACGCCTGGGAGTGGGCGGATTCGCCATATTACCCCGAGGCGATGACGGCGCTCGCCTACCGCTACGGGATCAATTACCTGGTCTACGCGATGACGCACTGAGCGGCAGAGGCCGCGGAGGCGTTCATATTTTTTGACGCAGAGACGCAGAGGCGCAGAGAATTCTTTCCGTTTTTTCTCCGCGTCTCCGCGTCTCTGCGTCAATAGGCTAACGGGCCAGCGGCTGGGCGGCGGCGGCGGTGGCGGAAGCGGGCACGCGCAGGACGGCCAGGGCTTCGGCGCCTTCGGTGGTGAGCTCGAGCGAGGCGGCGGGGCCGTAGCAGATTTCCAGGCGGCGGCGCACGTTTTGCAGGCCGACACCGGCGCCGGCCTGCTCGCGCTCGACCGGCGCTTCCGGCCGCGTGTTGGCGATGGAGATGCGCAGTTCGCCCTCGCGGCATTCGCCCTTGAAGCGGACGTAGCCGGGGCCGGTGCGCAGGGCGATGCCGTGTTTGATGGCGTTTTCCACCAGCGGCTGCACCGAAAGCACGGGGATGCGCAGGGCCAGCGCCGGCTCCTCGACATCGATTTCCACCTGCAGGCGGCTGCCCAGGCGCAGCGTCTCCACTTCGAGATAAGCGCGCACGATCTCGACCTCTTCGGCCAGGGTGACGAAGCTGCGCTCGGTTTGCAGGAAGTAGCGGAAAATATCGGCCAGGTTCAGCACCAGGCGGCGGGCGTCGGCGGCGGTGCGGGGGATGGTGCCGTAAAGGGCGTTGAGGGCGTTGAAAAGGAAGTGCGGATTGATCTGCGATTGCAGAGCGCGCAATTCGGCCTGGTTGACCAGGCGGTCCATCTCGCGGCGGCGCAGGGCCAGGAGCTTCTCTTCGATTTGGGCGGCGGCGCGCGCCAGGGCGTTGAGGTCTTCGCCCAGGTAGCGGCGGCCGCCGCGGCGGCGTCCCAGCAGGATGCGGCGGTCGCGGCCGGGTCCCAGGCGGACGGCGACGGTGGCTTCGGCCCAGTCCGGCGGGCGGACGGCGGCGTTTTCGCCGCCGGAATCGAGCGCGAACTGGGCGGTGTGGACGGCGGCGGCGATTTCGCCGGCGGCCCACGCCAGGTATTCTTCTTCGCCCGAAAACTGCGGGCCGTTCTGCACGCGGCGGGGCAGATCGGCCAGCCCGCCGTGGCGGAAAAGTGCGTGCGCCAGCCACAATTGGATGCGGTTGCGCAGCCAGGCGAAGACCACCAGCAGAAGGCAGATGCTGACCAGGAGTTCGGCCTCGTGCAGCGGGTCTGTGGCCACGCGCTCCACCAGGGTGAAGCGGAAGGCGGCGCGGATCACCAGCCAGGTGAGCACGGCGGCAAGCAGGGCGTTGGCCAGGAAACGGACGAAGGCGTCCAGGAGCACGAAGCGGTAATCCTGGAGGAGCAGAAAGAGGGCCAGGGGAATGCCGGCGTGATGGACGAACAGCTCCGCGGACCAGGCCTGGCTGGCGTGGCCGGCGCCGAAGTGGACGAAGGACATGGCGAACAGGGCCAGGCACATGGAGGCCGCGATGCGCGCGCCCACCCGCGGGCCGCCGCGGAGGAAGACGTGGTCGGCCACCGCCGCCGCGGTGAGCACCAGGAAGCCGATGGTGATGACGGCCAGAGCCGCCTGGTGCAGGCTGGCGCCGTTCTGGACCTCGCGGAAATGCATTGCCGCCGCCACCGCGCTGAGCAGGTAGCCGGCGACGACCAGCACGCGCCGGCTCTGGCCGAGCGAAACGTGCAACAACACGGCGGGAATCAGGCTGAGGGCGGAGAAGCTGAAAGCCACCACCCAGCGCGCGCCGGCGGCGGGCATGGCCGGCCACACCAGGATGAGGAGCGAGCCGAGGTTCCAGGCCAGCGAGAGGGCGGCGGCGAGCCCGCTCAAATAACGGCCGCGCGCGCCCGACCATCCGCGGCGGCTGAACAGGAGCACCAGGAAGATGGCAAAGATCAACGCGCCGGCGGTGTGGCCGAGGAGGTTGATCAGCAGCGATTGATCGAAGCCGAGCATGGAGTGGTCACAACAGGATCTGGCGGATCTGCCCGGCCAGGCGTTTGCTGACGATCAGCTCCTGGCCGCTGCTGAGGGTGAGGAGCCAGCGCTGGCTGCTGAGCGGCGCCAGCTTGCGCACATGGTTGACGTTCACCAGGGCATTGCGGTGGACGCGGTGGAACGGGCCGCCGCGCAGGCGGGTTTCGATCAGGCGCAGGCTCTGCGTGGCCAGGTAACGCTGGCGGGCGGTGACGATCCAGACGATCTCGCGTTCGGACTGGAAGGCGAGCACGTCTTCAAGGTTGAGCAGGTAATACTCTTCGCCGAGGCGGCCGACGATTTTGCGGGATTTGCCGGCTTCGTTGAGGCGGACCAGCGAATCGGCCAGCTCGGCGGTGTTGGCGCGGAGGGCGCGGGCGCGCTCGACGGCCTTTTCCAGGCGATCGCGGCTGACGGGTTTGAGGAGGTAGTCGAGCGCGCCGGATTCGAACGCGCGGATGGCGTGCTGGTCGTAGGCGGTGACGATAATGATGGCGGGCAGAGGGCCGGGAGGCAGGCGCTGGATGACGTCGAAGCCGGTGAGTCCGGGCATCTGCAGATCGAGCAGGATCAGGTCGGGATGCACGGCGGCGATGCGGTCGAGGGCCTCGGCGCCGCTGGCGGCTTCGGCCACGATTTCGATATCGGCCACGCTGCCGAGCTCTTCGCGTAAGACCTGGCGGGCGATGGGCTCGTCGTCCACGATGACGGTCCGCAGCGCCAGCCGCCGCGCGTTCCTGGGGGGAGCTTGCGCGTTCATGACTAACTTTATGGTACTCGCATGGAAGCGCGGGACTGCAAAGAGCGGATGGGGGAGCGGATGGCAGGGCGGCGCGTCGGTGGGCGGGCGAAACCGCCTGCCCCACTGCATCCGCTAATTCCGCCGCCTTCCGGCCGTCCCTTGTGGTGGATGGAAAGCCTGCTAGGATGAAACAGCTTATGGCTGCCACGGCGGAATCGGCCACCCCTTCGACCCCGGAACTGGAGCGAATTTTTCAGGAACACCACGGCCTGGTGTTTCGCGCCGCCTTCCGCGTCACCGGTAATGCCACGGACGCGGAGGACGTGCTGCAAACCGTATTCCTGCGCCTGCTCAAACGCGATACCGGGGCCGAGCCGGTAGGCAATATGGCCAGCTTTCTGCATCGCGCCGCGGTCAACGCCGCGGTGGACCTGCTGCGCACGCGCCGGAACATCCGCAACATTCCGCTGGACGAGCTGGAGCCGGTGCTGGCCGAATCCGCGCACCGCGGGCCGGAGCGCGCGCAATCTTCGTCGGAAATCCGCGAATGGCTGCGCACGGCGCTGGCGCGGCTGAATCCGCGCATCGCGGAGATGTTCACCCTGCGGTTTTTCGAAGGCAAGGACAACCCGGAAATCGCGCGCCTGCTGAACACCACGCCCGGCACCGTGGCGGTGACGCTTTCGCGCACGCGCGACCGGCTGCAAAAGGAGTTCCGATCCGAACTGGGAGGAGTGGCATGAACCCCGCTGAATTTTCACCCATGGACCCTCGCCTGGAGCAAGCCCTCCAAGAAATCCGCGCTGCCGAGCCCGGCGCCGACGCCGTGGAAGCGGCGGCCGCCCGCGTGTGGGCGCGCCTCGCGATCCCGGAACACCTGCGCTCCTGCGCCGATTTTCAGGCGCTGATTCCCGCATACCGCGCCGGCCGGCTGAATGAAGCCCGCGCCGCGCTGCTTCAGGATCATCTGCACGAATGCGTCGCCTGCCGCAAGGTTTACGAAGGCAGGATAGCGAGCATGCCGGCGGCGCGGCGGCCGGTGCGGCGCGCCGCTCCGGTAATCCGATGGGCAATGGCCGCGGCCGTCGTCCTGGCGGCCGGCGGGGCGGTGTGGTTCGTCCTGCAGGAGTACGGCGGCGGTTCCGACCGGGCCGTGGTGCAATCCGTGAACGGCACGCTGTTCGCGCTGGGGGCGGACGGCACGCTGCGCCCGCTGGCCGCCGGGCAGGACCTGCCCGATGGAACCGAAATCCACACCGCCAGGGATTCCCGCGCCATGCTGCGGCTGGGCGATGGCTCGCTGGTGGAGATGCGCGAGCGCGCCGCCGTTTCCACTTCCTCCGCCGCCGGGGACCTGACCCTGCGCCTGGACCGCGGCGACGTGATCGTGCAGGCGGCGCACCGGCGCAAAGGGCATTTGTATGTAGCCACGGCCGATTGCCGGGTGGCCGTGACGGGAACTCTGTTCAGCGTGATTTCCGGCGTGAAGGGCTCGCGCGTTTCGGTAGTGGAGGGAGAAGTGCACGTTTCCCAGGACAACCGCGACCATGTGCTCCACCCAGGCGACCAGATGTCCACCGCCGCCAGCCTGGAGCCGCGGCCGCTCGGCGACGATATCGGCTGGAGCCAGAATCGCGACCGCCTGCTGGAGCGGCTGCGCAAGCTGCGCATCGAAATCCGGCAGATCCAGCTTCCCGCGCTGCGCTACAGCAGCCGCCTGCTGGGCCGCCTGCCCGCCAATACGGCGGTGTTCGCGAGCATTCCCAACTACGGGCAGTACCTGGCGGATGCGCAGGCGGTGCTGGCCAAAAACCTGGAGGAGAGCCCGGAGCTGCGCGCGTGGTGGGCGGGACGGTCTGCCGGCTCCGGTGCGATGCTGGAAAAGCTGAAGACAGCCGGCGGCTATCTGGGCGAGGAGGTCGCGGTAGTCGGGCTGGCCAATCCGGACGGCCGGATCGGAACCCCGGTTTTCCTGGCCGAAACGCGGCGGCCGGGTTTCCGCGATTTTGTGAAGCAGGCGCTGCCGGCGATGACCGTGGCGGAGCGGCCGGGGCTGGTGGCGTTCGGTCCCGATGCGGCCTCGGTGGAAGCCCTGGCAGGCGCGCTCGATTCCACCGCCGCCCAGTTCCAGGCCTCGCCGTTCTACCACCGCATCGCCGGCGCTTACCAGCAAGGCGCGGGGCTGCTGCTGTGCGTCGATTTTTCGCAGGCTCCGGAATCCGCCCATGCGGGCCTGCGGTATATTGTGGCCGGGCGCAAGCAGATCCGCGACCGTATGGAGACGCGCGCCACCTTCGGATTCGGCGGGGAGAAGCCGGGCATCGCCGCCTGGCTGGCCGCCCCGGGGCCGATGGGCTCGCTCGATTACGTTTCGTCCGAAGCCTCTCTGGCGGCGGCCTTCGTGGTGCGCGACCCGGGCGCGATTGTGGACCAGGTGACGGCCCTGGGCGGGCGCTTTGCCGGCCATGCCGCGGCACCGCCCGATGCCGCCGCGCTGCGCACCGAACTGGCGGCCGCGCTGGGCGGAGAATTTTCGCTCTCCTTCGACGGTCCGATTTTTCCTCCGTCGTGGAAGCTCGTGGCGGAAGTGTACGAGCCGGCCCGGGCCCAGGCCGCCATCCGGCAAATCGTGGATTCGTATGACCGGGGCGCCGCCGCGGCGGGGAGGAAGCCGCTGCGCACGGCGGAGGAGACCGTGGCCGGCCGCGTGTATTACATGATCGCGGCCGCCGATCCCAACCCGCTGACGGAAGCCCATTACACCTTTGCCGGCGGCTACCTGATTGCCGGCCCCACCCGCGCGCTGGTCGCGAAGGCGCTCGACATCAAGACAGCCGGCACATCCATTACCCGCTCCGCGCAGTTCATGGCTTTCGAGCCGAGCGACCAGTTTGCGAATTATTCCGCGGTGCTGTACGAGAACCTGGGCACCACGCTGGCGCCGCTGGCCGGACTGCTGGGAGCATTCGCGCCGCGAGCAGGCGCGCGGCCACCTGGCGGAGGGATTGGGCAACGTGAAACCGTTCTTCGTGGCCGCCTATGCCGGCCAGGACCAGGTGACCGTGGCCGCCACCGGCAAGGACCTGCCGCTCGGCCCCGGCGAAGACAGCCTGCTCTCCGGGGACCTGGGGGGGATTCTGGGCAATGTGTTCCCGATGGCCCGGATGCACATGGGCGGGCGGGGCCGGCCGTAGCGCAAACTGGAAGCTTGCGCTACGGGTACCCTGCTAAGATGTCATGGTGGAACCTGAGCCTATTGCCGCGCCGGCCCCGGTAGCCGAGCCTGCTCACCCCGCCTGGTTGCGGGTGCAACTGGCGCGCCATCCCAAGCGGCCGCACTCCCTGGATTACATCGAGCGCCTGGTCACCGGCTTTCAGGAAATCCACGGCGACCGTTCGTTCGGAGACGATCCCGCCATCGTGGCCGGGATGGGGCAGTTCGAAGGCCGGCCGGTGATGGTGGTGGCGGAGCAGAAAGGGCGCGACACCAAGCAGAAGCTCTACCGCAATTTCGGCATGCCCAAGCCGGAGGGCTACCGCAAAGCCCTGCGCGCCATGCAGATGGCGGGCAAGTTCGGCCGGCCGATTATCACGCTGCTGGATACGCCCGGCGCCTACCCGGGCATCGACGCCGAAGAGCGCGGGCAGGCCGAGGCCATCGCCCGCAACCTCCGCGAAATGGCGCGGCTGACGGTACCGATTATCGTGGTTTGCATCGGCGAGGGCGGCAGCGGCGGAGCGCTGGCGCTGGGCGTGGGCAACACGGTGCTGATGCTGGAAAACGCGGTGTATAGCGTGATTTCCCCGGAGAGCTGCGCGGCCATCATTTACCGCGATTCCGGCAAAGCCGAGCAGGCCGCGGCGGCTCTGCGGCTGACGGCGGAGGATCTGGAGGGGTTGGGATTGATCGACGGCATCGTCCCCGAACCGGCCGGCGGCGCGCACGAGGATCCGGCGGCGGCGGCCGAAAACCTGCGCGAGGCTCTTCGCTGCCGGCTGCAGGAGCTTGCGCGTCTCACTCCGACCGAACTGGTGGACCACCGCTACGCCAAGTTCCGGCGCATGGGGAATTTCTTCGCGTAACAGACTTTGTAGGACAGCCATTTGGGCTGTCATGCCGGGCTTCCGCCCGGCATGCGGTGGGCGGAAGCCCGCCGCGACGGCGCCGAAGCGCCGTCCTACACAGCTAAGGCCCGGCGTCCCCCTACGTCCTATTAAAAGGACACAACCGTGTAGAATGAATAGTGAACTCCCGCCTCGATTTCGGCGTCTACTAGGGTTGACAGAGCGAAGGGAGAAATTCTGTCGTGAAGCGCAAGTCGAAGATTTTCATCACCATTGCGGCCATCTTGGTGGCCGGGGCCGGGGTCTATGCCAGCACGGTCTACAGCAAACGCGGCGTGGTCACGGTGCAGACCGGCAGGGTGGTGCGCCAGGATCTGACCAGCCTGGTGACCGCGTCCGGCGAAATCAAGCCCAAGAATTACATCAACATCGGCGCCAACGCCATGGGCGACATCACCGAACTGCTGGTGAAGGAAGGCGACCACGTCCGCAAGGGCCAGTTGCTGGCGAAGATCGAGGATATCCAGCCGGAAGCCGACGTGCAGGCGCAAAAGGCCAGCCTGGCCTCCGCCGAAGCCGATTCCAGCGCCGCCGAAGCCGGCCTGAAGGCCGCCGATGAGAACATCGAACACCATGCAGGCGCAGATCGACCACGACAAGGCCGATCTGGCCCGCATGAAGGCCGATCTGGACCGCGCCGAAGCCTTATTCAAAGAGCAACTCATGGCGCGGCAGGATTTCGAGCTGAAGAAATTCACCTACGAGGCGCAGGTGGCGGCGGTGAAGGAATCGGAAACGCGGCTGGTGCAGGCCAGGGCGCAGCGCGAGCAGACCGCCGCGCAGCTGGCCTCGGCGCAGCGGCGCATCGCCGTGGCGCGCGCCAACCTGGTGCGCTTCGACGACATTCTGCAGAAGCACAACTCCTTCGCCCCGCTCGATGGGGTGGTCACCAACCTGCCCGTGCGGCAGGGCGAATCGGTGGTTCCGGGCCTGCAGAACCAGACCGGCACCATCATCATGACCATCGCCGACATGTCGCTGATCACCGCCGAAGTGAAGGTGGATGAGACCGACATCGTGAACGTGTCAAGCTGGGCCAGACGGCCGATATCACCATCGACGCCATTCCCAACAAGATTTTCAAGGGCCACGTGACGGAAATCGGCAACACGGCGATTCTGCGGTCCACCGGCGTGGCGGCTTCGCAGAGCGCCATTTCCAGCCAGGAAGCCAAGGATTTCAAAGTGGTGGTCGCGCTGGACAACCCGCCCGAGGAAATCCGTCCGGGCCTGTCCTGCACCGCCAAGATCACCACCGCCACGCGCCAGAACGCGCTGACCATTCCGATTCAGGCGCTGACCGTGCGCCAGAAGGGCGATCTGGAGCCGCCGAAGCCGGCGAGCTCCGGAGCGGCGCAGGCCGCCGCCAAGCCCGATCCGGCGGCGGAAAAGGCCAAGAAGGAAGAGATTCAGGGCGTGTTCGTGATCAACGGCGAGAAGGCCGAGTTCCGCAAGGTGGAGACCGGCATCACGGGCGCCACCGATATCGAAGTGCTGAGCGGGCTGAAGGAAGGCGACCAGATCGTCACCGGCACCTACCAGGTGATCCGCACCATCAAGAACGACGCCACGGTGAAGGTGGACAACAAGCCGCCGGCGCAGACGACGACCAGCTAGGAAACGAGACTCATCCGATGGCAGCAGCGACAGCAGAACGGGAACTGGTCCGAGCGCGGCGAGCAGCTCAAGCGGGACGGCATCGTCATCCGCACCTACGATCTCTGGAAGACCTATGTGATGGGCGACCAGGAGATTCACGCGGTTTCGGGCGTGGATATCGAGATCAAGCGCGGCGAATACGTGGCCATCATGGGGCCGTCGGGCTCGGGCAAGTCCACGCTGATGAACCTGATCGGCTGCCTGGATACGCCCACCAGCGGGCAGTATTACATCAACGGCCACCTGGTCAGCGAGATGACCGACGACGAGCTGGCGCGCATCCGCAACAAGGAAATCGGGTTCGTCTTCCAGACGTTCAACCTGCTGCCGCGCGCCACCTCGCTGCACAACGTGGAGCTGCCGCTGATTTATGCCGGCATCTCGTCGGACCAGCGCATCGAAATGGCCAAGACGCGCCATGCAGCAGGTGGACCTGGAAAAGCGCATGTACCACAAGCCGAACGAGCTTTCCGGCGGCCAGCGGCAGCGCGTGGCCGTGGCCCGCGCGCTGGTGAACAATCCTTCGATCCTGCTGGCGGACGAGCCCACCGGCAACCTGGATACCGCCACCGGCAACGAAATCATGGCGCTGTTCGAGCGGCTGTACCAGCAGGGCAACACCATCGTGCTGGTGACCCACGAGCACGACATCGCCCTGCACGCCCACCGCGTGATCTCACATCCGCGACGGCAAAGTGGAACGCGACGAGAAGATCCGGTAAACTCCGGAGCCCTCGCCGCTTTCTGTTCACTCCCCGACCGGCCCGCGGAACCGGTATCCACGGATACATCATTGCCTCCGGGCACATTGCAGGTGCGAGAGGAAGATCGTATACTAAGGTCCACTCAGAGCACCCGGGGAGGGACGCTGTAAATGGGCAGGCCCAGGCTAACTTTACTCTCGGCCATGATCTGTCTGCCGGCATATACCGGCGCTTTCCTGCAAGCCGAGGATCTTGCACAACAGTTACATTCCACTTACATCGAAACCATGATGGACCCGAGCGGGCTGAAGGTGAGTAAGCCAGGGTCTATTCTGGTGGTGCAGATGGAAGGGGTCATGGCGAACCCGAACAAGAACAAGGCGGCGCCTTACCCCAATTCTTTCGAGGACGGCCAGGTCAAGGCCGACGCCGCCAGGGGGTTGCTCAAGAACCCGCTCTCCAGGATCAAGGCGTCTTCCGCGGAGCGGGCGTTGACGGTAGGAGAAAAGGTCTATCTGCTGAAAACGGAACTGAACGCGGACAGCATCGCTTTGACGGTGCAATCCTGCGGCGATTGCGACCCGAAGGCTATGGATCCCGCGCACCAGCCGTACCGGGCCAGGGTAACATTCAAGTTTCTGAAAGGCGCGCTGGGCAGCACGGACATGAAGCACGTGCAGCAGACGATCGACCAGGTCTTCAAGTTCCCGGATGCCGCGTCCGACACGGGCACGGCCACGGGCGACGCGGCGGCGGGCGGGTCCGGGCAGGGGGCCGCGGCCCCCGCGGGAACAGGCGGATCCGCGCAGCCGGCCGCGGCCCCGGCTGAGCAGGCACAACAGCAGTTTGCGCCGATCGCCGCGCCTCCAGCGCCGCCCGCGGCGCCGCGGAAAGTGGCGTTAGGAATGACGATCGACCAGGTCAAGAGCAGTTATGGCGAGCCTGCCAATGTGGTCGACCTTGGCGGCAAGGTGATTTACGTTTACAAGGACCTGAAGATTACGTTCCAAGACGGCAAAGTTTCTGACGTGGACGTCCTATAACTTCGGCCGCCTTCGAGTTCCAGCGACTTACCAGAGATGGGTGTGGGGAGCGTGAGTATGCCCGAAGCCAGGAAGAGTTTTTGCAGCGCATTACCGGGAGCGATGGCCGCACTGTTTGTATTGTGTGCCGCGGGGTCGGCGGCCGATAAGCCGAAACCCCCCGCCAAACCTGCGGTGAAGGCCCCGGCCGGGCGCGGCGCTCCGGGGGCGCGAGGGGCAACTACGGCGGGGCGGGGCGCTCCAGGGGCGGCGCGAGGCGGCGCCGCCGGACGGGGATCGGTTGCGGCAGGACGCGGTGCCGCGGGGGCGCGCGGCGGGGGAGCGGTGCGGACCGCGGGTGGCATGCACACGCCGCCGGGAGGACGAGGCTTCGAGGGGCGCAATGGAAGCCGGGCCACGTTCGACCGCGCGGGCCACCCACGGGATGTGCACGCAAACGGAATGGATATTCATCATGGCCCCGGCGGCCGCCGCATGGTAGTCCGGGAAAGGCCGGGTGGCGTACGGGTGGTGAGCGATCACCGCGGCTACGGGTATATCCAACATCCTTACCGGTATCGGGGCATCGAGTATGTCCATCGCACTTACTATGTGAACGGCGTAGCTTACGCGCGATTTTACCGGCCGTATGTATGGGGAGGCGTTCCGATCAACGTCTATTCGCCCGGGTTCTACTATGCTCCGGCCTTCTATGGGTGGGCTTACAACCCGTGGGCGGCGCCGGTGGCATATGGATGGGGCTGGGGGCCGTCCGTGCCGTGGTATGGGTATTACAGCGCCTGGTTCACTCCCTATCCCACTTATGCCGCGCCGGCCTTCTGGCTGACCGATTACGTGGTGGCGCAGACGCTGATGGCGGCCTACCAGGCGCAGGCGGAGGCGGCCGCCGCCGCGCAGGCGTCCTTCACCCAGCCGCTGACGCCGGACGTCAAGAACCTGGTGGCCGATGAAGTGAAGCGCCAACTGGCGCTGGAGAATTCCGAAGCGGCCGCGGGCGCGCAGGCGACGCCCGACCCCGCGTCGAGCGGCATTGCCCGCATGATGGCCGAGGGCCACGGCGTATTCGTGGTCTCCAGCGGCCTCGATGTCACTTCCAACGCCGGCGAGTGCTTCGTGACCGAGGGCGACGTGCTCCAACTGACGGGACCGGTTCCTCCGGGACAGGCCGCTAACGTGGCCGTATTGGCCAGCAAAGGCCAGGATTGCCCGCGGGGAAGCGCGGTGCAGGTTCAGGTTTCCGACCTGCAGGACATGCAGAACCACATGCGGGAGACCATCGATCAGGGTCTGGCCGATTTGCAGAAGAAGCAGGGGCAGAACGGCATTCCAGCCGCGCCGGCCGCAGCGGCCGCGCCCCCGCAACAAACCGCCTTCGCGGCGATTGCGCCACCGCCCGATCCGAATGTGCAGTCGGAATTGAGCGCGCAGACGCAGGAGGCCGACCGGGCCGAGAAGGACGTGCTGGCGGAGGCGGCGTCCGGTCCGAACGGCCCGGAGGCTACAGCCGCGGCCGTGCCGGCGCCGGCGCCGGCTGCACCGAAGCCGGCCACGAAAATCAGCATGGGGATGTCCACGGACGAGGTGGTCACGGCTTGGGGCCAGCCCAAGGACATAGTGGACTTGGGCGCCAAGAAGATCTACGTCTATGACGGCATGAAGTTCACCTTCACCAACGGCAAGCTTACGGCGGCGCAGTAGCCCGGCGGTTCACCAGACGATCCGGCCGCCGGGGCGGGAGAGGTAAGCTGACGGTAGGGGGGGAAGGCCGGCTGCCGCCAACTGGTTGCATGATCTGGGAACCGACGCGAGAGTTCATCCAACAAACCAACGTCTGGCGCTTCATGCGGCGGCTGGGATTCGAAGATCGGGAGGGCTTCCTGCGCTTCAGCCGCGAGGAGCCGGAGCGGTTTTGGGATGAGCTGCTGCGCGAGATGCACGTGGAGTGGTTCACGCCGTACCGGCAGGTGATGGACGCAAGCCGCGGCGTGGAGTGGACGCGCTGGTTCACCGGCGGCAGGCTGAATATCGCGCACAACTGCCTGGACCGCTGGTCGCCCGACCCCTGTCGGACGGCCTGCATCTGGGAAGCGGAAAACGGGGAGCACGGGGAAGTCACCTTCGCGGAACTGCGCGCGGATGCCAATCGCGTGGCCAACGGGCTGCGCAGGATGGGGCTGGCGCCGGGCGACCGGGTGGCGCTGTGCCTGCCGATGGCGCCGCAGGTCCTGCCCATTCTGTACGGCTGCCTGAAGGCGGGGCTGACGGTGGTGCCGATCTTCGCGGGATTCGGCGCCGGCGCGATTGCCACGCGGCTGGAGGATTCGGGCGCGCGCGTGGTGTTCACCGCCGATCACCTGGAGCGGCGCGGCAAGCGGCTGCCGCTGCTCGAAAAAATTCCGCCCATTGCGGAGCACACGATTGTGGTGGGCCGCGAGCCGCTCTTCGCCGGCGAATCCGAGGCGTTCGAAACGCTGCCGCTCGATTCCGAAGAGCGCGCGTTTATTCTCTACACCTCAGGCACCACCGGCCAGCCGAAAGGCGCGGTGCACACCCATGCCGGCGCGCTGGCCCAGACCGGCAAGGAAATCTTGCTGGGATTCGACCATCACCCCGAAGACCGCTTCTTCTGGCTTTCCGATATCGGCTGGATGATGGGGCCGTGGACGATTCTGGGGAACCACCTGTTCGGCGGGACGATTTTCCTGTACGATGGCGCGCCCGGATTATCCCACGCCGATGCGGCTATTCGAGATGATCGAGCGGCACGGCATCACCACGTTCGGCATTTCGCCCACGGCCGTGCGCATCGTCGCCAAGCAGCTTTCCGAAGGCCCGAAGCTGCCGGAGATGCGGTCTCTGCGCCTGCTGGGCTCGACCGGCGAGCCTTGGGACGAGGCCTCATGGACATGGTTTTTCGAGCGCGTGGGCCGGCGGCGGTGCCCCATCATCAACATCTCGGGCGGCACGGAGATCATCGGTTCGTTTCTGTTTCCGCTGCCGATCCAGGCGCTGAAACCGTGCTCGCTGGGCGGGCCGGCGCCGGGGATGGCCACGGAAGTGGTGGATGAGAACGGCGCGCCGGTGCGCGGGCGGATGGGATACCTGGTGTGCACGCGGCCCTCGCCTTCCATGACGCGCGGGCTGTGGCAGGCTCCGGAGCGCTACCTGGAGGCCTACTGGTCGCGGTTTCCGGGCATGTGGTATCACGGCGACTGGGCCAGCGTGGATGCGGACGGCCACTGGTTCCTGCATGGCCGCGCCGACGAATCCATGAACGTGGCGGGACGGAAGGTGGGGCCGGCGGAAGTGGAACAGGCCATGCTGCAGCATCCCGGAGTGGCGGAAGCGGCGGTGATCGGCGTGCCGGATGAATGGAAGGGCGAAGGCATCGTGGGCTTCGCGGTGGCCAGGCCGGGAGCGGCGGTGGATGCCGCCGCGGTGTGCGCCACCGTGGCCGAAACGCTGGGGCCGATGTTCCGGCCGCGGGAAGTGCGCGTGGTGGCGGAGCTGCCGAAAACACAGAGCGGGAAGATCGTGCGCCGGCTGCTGCGGCAGAAATATATGGGAGAACCGCTGGGAGATTTGTCGACGGTGGCGAATCCGTGGGCGCTGTAGGGAAGCGATCAATCAAGCGCGCGCGGTTTCGAGCGGATCTGCTCCGATGGTTCCGACCAGCTCGGTCAGATAAGTTACCGCGCTGACGCGAGCCAGTTGCCTCTGCGCTTCGGCCAGACGCGCCGCAATGTCCAACTGCGGCGATTCCGAACGGGCGCCGAACCTCCGCAGCGCCCGGATGTGCCTGGTCCAGAGCGCGATGTCGCGCTCCTGCTTGACGTGCAGCCGCTCCTGGTACCAGGCGCTCGAAAGCAGCGACTCGCGCGTGAACATGGCGCGCACTTCCGGGGCCTCGACGGTTTTGCCCTGCCACTGGCCGTGCGCCATGATGTGCAGCAGCGCCCGCAAGGGCGGGCACGCCGCCTCCACACTGCCATCGTAGAAATAGTTCCGGGCCACGCGCTCCTGCGCCTCCACAATCGCATCCATGCCGGCCGCGAAAGACGCCATGTCCTGCAGCTCCGGCCGCAGCATTTCGTCGGGAAAGACCGCGTCCGGCGTCTCGAAGATGCGGCCCAGAAAACGCTCCCTGAATAAAGGCGTGATGCGATAGCCCAGGCGGCTGGCGCGCACGGTGCGGCCGTTCCATTCGAAATCGTTGAGCTTCTCCAGGAAGCCGCCGGCGATCAACGACTGCGGGTCGCGTTCGTGCACGCGGATCCGGCACCAGACTTCCGGCGCCAGCATGCTGATGTCGTGATCCACGCGGTAGCGCGGTCCTACGTAGCCGGACGCGGTGGTGAAGCCGGCATATTCCGTCAGGATGGCCGCCACCAGCGCGTTGTTCAGATCGACCACCGGCGACACGGAATTGAACGGCCCCTTGGTGAGCGCGCCCTCGCTGCCGAAGCCCGTGGTGGAGGGCGACTTGCCCGTCAGGCTGCAAACGAAATCCATGAACAGCTCGGGCAGCTCCTGGTAGTGAATCGGATTGTAGACGGCCAAAGGCGGAATGCCGAGCTTCGGATCGGCCGGATTGCCGCGCCGCCCGGCCAGCACCGCATGCACGGGAAAGTGCACCGGCTGCTCCGGCGGGATGCCGCGGTCGAGCCGCGCGCACACTTCCGCCAGGTACGGCCCCAGCGGATCGACGAGGTCGGGCCGCCGCTGCAGATAGCGCGGGTTCTTCGACGGGCTCCCGTCCACCAGGCGCGGGTGCGCGGAGGAGACGACGTAGCCTTCCCCGGCGCGAACAAAATCCGTGAGCAGCCGCTTCATCGGCTCCGTGTACTGATCGAAACCGACCACGTGATCCACGATGCCCCGCGCCTGCTCCACGGTCAGCGGCTCGAAGTTGGAGAGAAATGTGCCGGGCGTCGCGATATCCGATTCGGCCTGCGTATCGAAGCCGCGATGAATGGCGTCGTCCGGGCGCTGGAACAGGAAGGCCTCGCAGTTCTCCACCAGCTTGACGCTGCGGTTCGGGTACTTCGCATCGAAATCGCGCAGGCTGTGCCGGGGCACCACCACGGAAGCGGTGATGTCGTCTTCCACCTGCACCTTTTCGGCGGGATGGAAATCCGGCCGCAGCTTGTAGATGCGCCAGGAGCCCTGCGGATCGAAGCCCACCCGCAGATAATTGCCCACCAGTTTCTGGTTATCGTACTTCAGCTCATGTCCCAGGAAGCCGTTGATGCGGTCCACGGTGAAATGCTCCCGCCAGTTGTCGCCCCATTCCGGCCGGTAGTAGCGCTTCAGCGTGAAGACGAGCTGGCGGATGGTCTGCGGCAGGTTGCGGAGCCATTCGTTGTACTCGTCGGTGTATTCCGCCGAAGCGGTGAGCAGCTTGATGACGGAGCCGAGCGAGCGCTCGTGGCTCAGAATGGGCCGGCGGGAGCGTTCCTCCGGCTGCTTGTAGATGGCGGAGAAGTCTTTCGCCAGGATGCGGGCCACTTCGTCCAGGTCGTGAGCGTAATCCCGCACGAAACACCGGGCCGTGCAGGATGCACGCTGGCAATCGATTTGGAGATCTCCGACTTGCCGCCGCCGGAGACGGTGCAGGGCTTATGGCAGAGCGTCCCGTGCGCCACCGAGCCGACCAGCCGCCACGCCGTGCCGCCCGACTGCTTCTCCAGCCGGACCTTGTAGCCGGAAGGCAGCACGTAGATGCGCTCGGGAAGCAGGGTGATTTCGGCGTCGGCAGCCTTCGTGCGGCCAGCGCACCCACCCCTCGCGGACGTTGAAGTCCGCGTTCTCCGGGACGTAGAAGATTTCGGGAAAGTTGCGATCCACCGCGTAGCCTTCGGGCCGGCGCTCCACGCGTCCGTCGAGCAGGCGCATGGCGTCTTCGAAGGCCACTTTCTTGATGGACTGCGGGCGCTCCGCGCAGGAAATCCTGGCCCAGCACGTAAGCGAGGAAACGCCACGGCGCCGCCGGCGTGCTCCTCCTCGCACAGGCCGATAGAGGTTGGCGGCGTAGCTGATCTGGCTTTTCACTTCCTTCTTGCAATAGCCGTAATAGTTATCCGCGATGATGGTGACGACGACGCCGTGCCGGTCGCGGCAGGCCATCTTGAAGGCGCGGCCGGCGTTGTAAAGCTCGTTTTCGTCCTGCCAGCACATGCCGTCGCGGCGCTGGCGCTCCGTGGCCTGGTCGAAATGCGGCAGGCCGAGATCCGTCTTGCGCATGCCCACCAGGTGCGGCGCCAGGATCACGCAGCCCGAGTGTCCGGTCCAGTGGAGCACGTCGAGCGCGGCGTCGTTTTCGGGAAGGTACGGGTCGCCGCCGTTGCCGAAGATGGTCTCCGACGAAATCCAGGTTGCTGACCAGGCTGGCCGGCGCGAAGAAACGAATCTCCATGGTCCGCGCCGGATCGGTGGCCGTGGCCGGGCACACCAGCGGGCGCAGGAGGAGCGAGACGAACAGGTGAGCCTCTTCCGGCTGGTCGGCGGTGAAGGGCAGGCGCATCATTTCCGCGGGAGGCTGCAGGGCCGCCGCCAGGAACCGCGCCATGGCCTGTTTGGGAGCGGCGAGCTTGTCGGCGGGCACGGAGAGGCCGCCCTCCACGATGTGGAAAATGCCTTCCGTGGTGCGGCGGTCGCTGCGGGGATTGTGCAGAACCCCCTGCGCGGTGCGGTAGGAGTGCACGTAATGCGAGACGAAGCTGTCCGCACCCGGCGGGAGCGACATCTCGCGCGCCATCCCCGGGCGGTCGAGCACGAACGCGTTGGCGGGCAGCTGGGGCGCTCCCGCCGGGCAAACGTCCTTCAGGTACTCGTCGAGGAAGTGCTGAATGCGCGCGTCGGCCGGGCAGAGGCGGTTGCCCAGCAACTGGTCTTTCTGGTGGTAATTGCGCAGCAGCGGGCCGGCGATCTCAAGGAAAGCGGGATCGGCCGTGGCGCGGCTCGAAGGCTGCCCAAGGGCTACGAGTTTCAGGTTGATGTATCGGATGAGTTCGTCGCTGCGCCGGGATGCCATGTACATTTCTATCACGGCGGGCGCGGCGCGCGCGGCCCCGGGTGCGCGCCGGTGCTCCGCTATAATGAGGCTTACGCAAAGGGCGTTTGCGGCAGACGAGCCTTAACGTTCTTAACGTAACTCGCGGAGCCGGCGCCCGGTCTTACTATATGCGGGGCGTTGGCGCGGAAAGGCGGCCGGGGCCTCCGCACGCTTATGAACCTCGAGACGGATCGGCGCCAGGCCATGCTTTCCTGGCTGTTCGTGGGAGCCCTCGTCGTCCTGTGCGGCGTTCTTGGAGTGCTGCAATACCGGTGGATCGGCGAGGTTACCGAGGCGGCGCGCGACCGCCTGCGGGCCGGGCTGCAGGCGAACCTGGGGCTGCTGAGCGGGGAATTCAACTCCGAAATGAACGCCCGCATCCGCGAACTGCTGCCCACCGATCGTGACGAAAGCGGCCCGCACCTGGAGCGGCAGATCGCCGCACGTTACGAACGCACGAAGTCAGCGGCACAGGGCGCGGTCCCCTTCCGGCGTGTCGCCATTGCGGAGCCTGACGGGGAACAGTTCGGCGGCTCCGTGGTTTTGCGCATCCTGAATGCCGAACGGGGCGGCTTCGAAACGGCCGCGTGGCCGGCGAACTGGATGGCGCTGAAGCACCGGATGGAAGCGCGGATCTCGCCCGGCCCCGGCGGCGGGGCCGGGCCTCAGGGAACGCCGATGGAGGCGGGGGATTCGACGCTGGTGCAGGTTCCCGTCTTCGGCCCGGACCAGCCCGGTCCGCCCGGAGCCCGCCGGTTCCCGCGCGAGATCGGATGGGTGATCCTGGAGCTGGATTTGCCGTATCTCCGCGAGGTCCTGCTGCCGGAATTGCTCCGCCGGCACCTGGAATCGGGCGGCAGCCTGGACTACCTGGTTTCGGTTCAGACCCGAACCGTGCCGCCCGCGTCCATCTGGGTTTCCGAACCCGCGGCCGCCGGAATCGGCCAAAATCCGGACGCGTCGGTGGGGCTGCTCGACCTCGATTCCGATTTCTTCTTCGGTCCGGGAAACGGCCCTCCGCACGGTCACGGCCACGGACCGCCCGGCATGCGCGAAGCGCAGCCTCCTCCCAATCCGAATCCCAACTCGGGGCGCTGGCAGATGCTGGTGCGGCATCGGGCCGGGTCCCTGGAAGCGGTGGTCAGGCAGACGCGGTGGCGCAACCTGGCGGTCACGGGCGGGATCCTGGTGCTGCTTGCGGTCACGGTGGGCGCGCTGGTCCGCTTCACCGGCCGTGCCCAGAAACTGGCGCAGTTGCAAATGAATTTCGTCGCCGGTGTCTCCCACGAGCTGCGCACGCCGCTCACCGCCATCCACACAGCCGCCTACAACCTGCGCGGGCCGGTGGCGCGGAACCCGGCCCAGGTGGAGCGCTATGGCGAACTGATCCAGCAGGAAAGCGGCCGGCTCAAGGAGCTGGTGGAGCAGGTATTGAGCTTTGCCGGCAGCCGCGCCGGGCACGCGATTCGCGCCGAGGCGGAGGTGTCCCTGGAGCGCGTGATTGAAGAGAGCCTGCAAGCGAGCGCATCCGCGATTCAGGCTGGCCACTGCACCATCGAAAAATCCATCGAGCCCGGCCTGCCGCCGGTCACGGGCGATTTCGTGGCCCTCAAGCATGCGCTCGAAAACCTGCTCAGCAACGCGGTTAAGCATGGCCGCAATGGAAATAACCGGATCGGAATTTCGGCGCGCCGGACCGGCGAAGGCGGACACCTGGCGGTGGAGATTCGTGTCGGCGATCACGGGCCGGGTATTCCCGATTCGGAGCGCGAGCGCATCTTCGATCCCTTCTTCCGCGGCCGCCGCGCGCTTCAACAACAGGTGCACGGCACCGGGCTGGGGCTGAACCTGGTGAAGAAGATCGTGGAAGCGCACGGCGGCACGATCCGGCTGAACCGCGGCCGGGTGGAAGGCGCCGAGTTCATCCTGCGAATTCCCGTCCGGCAGCAGGAGGCGTTGGGATGAGCACGCGGATTCTGCTGGTGGAGGACGAGCCGAGCCTGGCGCTGACGCTCTCCGACCTGCTGGCCGGGGAGGGGTACGAGGTGGAAACCGCGAGCGACGGCCCGACCGGCCTGGCGCGCGCCGCCGCCGGGGGCTGGGACCTCATCATGCTCGATGTCATGCTGCCGGGCATGAGCGGCCTCGAGGTCTGCCGCGATCTCCGGCGCCACGGAAAAGACGTGGCGATTCTGATGCTGACCGCCAAAACGCAGCTCACCGACCGGGTCGCCGGCTTGAAGACGGGTGCGGACGACTACGTCACCAAGCCCTTCGAACCCCCGGAACTGCTGGCGCGCATCGAGGCCCTGTTGCGGCGGGTCAAGGGCGACAACCTGGCTCCGGTAAGCCGCTACCGTTTCGGCGACGTCGAAATCGATTTCGATCAGGCGAGCGCCCGCAAACAGGGAGCTCCGGTAATTCTGGCGTCGAAGGAGCTGGAGTTGCTGCGATACCTGATTCATCGTCGCGGCAACGTGGTCCCGCGCGAGGAACTGCTGGAGCGCGTCTGGGAATATCAGCCGGGAGTTTCGTCGCGGACCCTCGACGTGCACGTCGCGTGGCTGCGCCAGAAGCTCGAAGATAACCCGCAATACCCGAAGCACATTCACACGGTGCGCGGCGTGGGATACCGGTTCTCGCCGTAAGCAGGCCGCCGCCGGGCGCGCGCATCCCTCCCCGACGCCCACATTTGACAATCCTTAACACGGCCCCAGGCAACTCTTCCGCCGGAATCCGCTTCTAACCAACAGGAAGGAGTTTCCATAGACGATGCTTCATAGAATTGCTTTGACTTTGATCGGTGCAACCCTCGTGTTTGCACAGACCGCGCCGACGCCGCCCGATCCGGCCACCGAGGCGCAGATGCGGGTCAACATGCTTTCCTCGCAATTAAGCCTGACGGACGCGCAGAAGGCCAGCGCGCTCACGATCTATACGGCAGCCTTCACTTCGGGCCAATCGCTGCAGACGAATGCGCAGAGCGCCCGCCAGTCCATCACCACCGCGATTAAGGCGAATGACACGGCAACCATAGAGCAGGCGTCCACCACGCTGGGAACGATCGTCGGGCAACTTATGGCGATCAACGGCAAGGCCGACGCCTCCTTTTACATCCTCCTGACCAGCTCGCAGCAGGCGATTTATAATTCGATGCCGCACGGCGGCCCGGGCGGTCCGGGAGGTCCCGGCGGCCCCGGACCGATGCCGCCGGGCGGAGGCAACTAATGGCGCAATTGGGGGCAGTAACCACCGATAACTTGACTTAGCCACTTACCCGGCATAGAGCGGCCGCCTGGAGGCCCGCGAGCGTCAGGGAGCAGCCCCAGCGTAGCGTCGGCTTCCAGGCGGCCTTGCCGGCTTCCAAGCCGGCATTCGTGCTGGAGCGGCGTATGCCGGCAAGATGCCGGCATGGCGAGCTGGAAGCTTGCGCTACGGGGTGACCTTCGACCAGCCGTCCTTCGGGCAACGAGCGCAGCGGGCCGGCCATACCCGCCCCGCATATCCGATCAGTTCTCTGACCCCTGGCGGCCTGGGGGCCCTCGCGGCCCCAAACCCGGGCCGCCAGGTTTTTTCCCGTTCACGCCGGGCAGGCGCCCGCGAACGGCCTACTGGTAAATGAAAGTCAGGGCGTTTTCACGCGTGCCGAACAGTTCGTCTACGTATCCGAGTTGAAAGGCTTTCTTATCGAGAGAAAGGACGAACTGGAAGTGGACGGGGATCAAGGCGGCGTCGGCCAGCCGTTGATATTCCGTCACCAGGCACCGCTTTACCTGCTCGAAATCGCTATAGCGAATCGCCGCTGAAATGCGCGGCATATAATGCGCCCGGAGCTCGTCATCGCTGGGGTGCGTTCCGTCCGACCAGGCCTTATTTACGCCTGCCAGCCGATTCCAACAGCTCCGCAACCCGCTCAGGTCGGTGGCAGCGGGAAGCTCCCCGCCACTTGCACACCGACCGATGGAGGATTGAGCCCGCCCCTCCTGAGTGCACTCGCCGATATGCTTCCGTCGAATTGCACTACCGTCACGCCCTTCGGGCTGACATAGGACGTCCATTGCGAATCCTGAAAAGTGCCTTCGAGCGCCCTTCCGATGGTGGTGATGTTGTAGCCGGGCAACACTCCATTGCGCACGGTGTCGATGGAATCGGGCGCGGCCTCCGCGGTGTTGTCGTTCACTGCCGTGTCGGCCGCGCTCGCATTTGACGAGCGGAAGAGGTATGTCATCAGCGCCGCCACCAGGGGAAGCGTCAGTAAGCAGTATCGAAGGGGTTTCATTGTGAGAGTCCTATTCTGTCGTGGCGGTCCGTGTACTTGCCAGGCCCATGCCTCCCGCCAACCTCTCCACGCAGAGGTGGTAGAAGACATAGATGAGATACATGGACGGCAGAATTGCAAAGGATGCCGTCCATCCGTACGAGCGGCCGGTCAAAACCACCAGGGCCGCTATTCCCGTCCCCAGGAGATAGTAAGGGAAAGACCACAGGTAACACTGGCGCCATATGTCGAAGAGAGATTTGCGCTCAATCAGGCAAAGGACGCCGGACACCAGAAACGTGTTGATTGCGAAATACATACAACCGCCGGTGATCAGGAGCACGGCGAAGCTGCCACCTTCGGGCATGGTGAGCAGGTGTGAAGACCTGTACGCCACCGCGCTGCTGATGGCCAGCGCCGCTACGTTGAAACAGACTTGAATCAGCCGCGGCCGGCTCTTCGGCTTCCAGCAGCACTGAACCGTGCCTGCAGCCGATGCCATGAGCACCGTTTCGGCGAACGTAAACACCGAGGCGGCGATGAGCACGAACAGGAAGTTCACGGAAATGGTCCCGGTAAGCCGGGGAATCCGGATCTTCAGCGTGGAGCCGAGCAATGCGAACAGAAAGAAAGGGCCGTAAGCGGGAGAGCGAAGGGCGTCCCGCAGTCCGCCCGCGGAGATGGCAATCAGAAGTATGCCGCACGCAATGGTCGCGGAGATGAATACTTGCGCTCGCCTGGACATCTATGTCAGCCTCCATCCTTGCGGGCGCTTTCTACTGGTCGCCGTCGTCGGCGGCTGTTGCGCTAATAGTACCGGCGAGAATCGCGCTATCGCCCCAGACAACACTGAATCCGGAGTTGGTCGAGTCGCCCCATACGACCGAGTCGCCCCATACGACCGAAGCGCCGGACAGGAACTGGCCGGTAAAGACAGAGTCGCCCCACACCACCGAATCGCCCCACACCACCGAATCGCCCCAGACCACGGAGAAATTGCGGACGATCGTGACAAGCTTGCTCCCGCTGTTATACACCGCCTGCGGAGAAAGAGCCGGTAACGTGACCAGATCCGTGCTGGCCAGGGCCGCGTTAACGTTCAAGTACCCGGCACCAACCGTGAAGATGTCGGACTGCATCAGGAATTGGGCGCCCGTGAGCATGGAGAACGCCTGCATGTTAGCCGGCAGCAGGCTCTTGGAAGCCGTCTTCATCAAGCGCGCCTTCACCTGGTCGGGGGTAAGGGAAGGCGTCTTCTGAATCAGCAGGGCTGCGGCGCCGCTCACCACGGGCGTGGCCATGCTGGTTCCGCTGAGCTGGAGGTAGTTGGTGGAGTATCCCGACGCCCCGGGCTGGTATGTGGCGTTCGCCACCTCCAATGTGGGGTATTCCGTATAGAGCGTGCATGTCGTGCTGGCCAGCAGCGAGACCACGCCGTTGCCGGGCGCGACCAGGTCGGGCTTGACCAGGTGGTCAATCGGCGTCGGCCCCTTGGAGCTGTAGCTGGCCATGCTGTCGTCCCAGGTATACGCCGTGCCGTGGGTGTTGGTTGCGCCTACCGTGATTACATAAGGATCGTTTCCCGGCGCGGCAATGGTTCCATATCCGCCGATTGTATACTGGTTGGCCCGCCCATAATTGCCGGCAGCGGTAACCACTACAATACCGGCCTGCCAGGCAGCTTCGACCGCCTGGCAGAGGGGATCGAGCGTGTAGCTTTCGAAGACGGGGCGCCCGAGCGACAGGTTCAGCACACGAATGTTGTAGGTGTTCTTGAGGCTGATGGCGGTCTGAATGGCTGCGATCACGTTGCTATCGGTGCCGGATGCCGTTCTGGTCCAGCACTCGCAGGTCAACCAGATTGACGTTGGGCGCCACGCCCTTGTATGTGCGTGAGAACTGGGTGCCCGTGGAGGCATCGCCGTTGGAGCCGATGATACCGGCTACATGCGTCCCGTGCCCATAGTCGTCCGGCCGCCGTCTGGCTGGTAACGAAGCTCTGGTGGTAGACCACTCGCGAACTGAGCCCGGTCTGGTTCGTCAGGTCCTGGCGGGAGGCGATGCCGCTATCCACTACGGCCACACCCACGCCCGTGCCGTCCCAGCCCAGGCTCCAGGCCAGATTTGCGCCTACGGTCTGGGTGGTGATGTCCAAAGAGCGCTGCAGCGGGCGATTCGGGGAGATATAAGTGATACCGGGGAGCTTGGCAATCCAGAGGAATCCACCGTGCCGGCACGACGATGTGCAGAGCCTTGATGTTGGTCAGAATCCTTTTTAATTGCGCGCCGAACAAGCTCATCTGGTTCACGTCGCCCTGGTTTGGCAGGTGATTGAACTGGATGATCACTTCCACCATGGCATTCGACGACGGCGAGGGCAGGTCGGGCGCCATGTTGGAGCCGGCAAAAGCAATCTGGGCTGCGGCAAGCAGCGCGATCAATAATAGGTAGCGTCTCACGTCAAGTACCTTCCTTCAACGAACCGGCCCTGACTCACGAGGACAGAGCCGCTCCGGAATATGCAGGCAGGCGGCCACTCGCATTCGGGCGGAAGCCCCGATTTTTCAATAGTCCTGTAACTGCGGCGGAACTGAGAGTACGCGCCAGATCGTCACACTTTGCGCGCAGATGAGTGCCAAAACGTCACTTTCCGCGGCGCAGGCTGATAACCGCGGTTAATCCGGCTCCGGCCTTACGAGCGCGGCCGCCCGGCTGCCGCGATCGCTCACCGCCTTGGCGGCGCGTTGTGCCAGAGAGTCACAGTTCAATTGCGCGCGTGGTGACAATTTGTCACGTACCGGGAGTTATATACCAATTGACACAATTAGAGTTATGCCTTTCGACAGATGGCGGTCGGACTGCAAAGATCCACGACGGATTTTCACGAAGAGAGGTTATTCATGACGCGGATTCTCCTTTATAGCGATGCGCCGATCCTGGCACAAGGCCTGGCTTCGGTATTGGGCAACGTGGATGGTTTCGAACTGCTGGCGCCGTGCCATACGTTAGCGGCGGCCATGGAGCAACTCACCGTTGAGAGACCCGAAATTGCCGTCCTGGACTTAACTCCGGACCTGACCTTTGCCGCCCTGATCGAAATGCGCAAAGCCCTGGCCAGCTGCAAGGTCATCCTCTGGGTCAATGCCATTTCGACGGAACTGGCCTACCAGGCCATCGGGCTCGGAATCCGCGGCATTCTGCGCAAGAGCCTGCCGGCGGAAGATTACGTGCGCTGCCTGTCTCAGGTATCGGCAGGCGAGTTGTGGCTGGAAAAGGACCTCAGCAACAACATGATTCAGGCGCGCCGCGTCTCCCTGACCCCGCGCGAAGGAGAATTGGTGACGCTGCTGTCGCAAGGGTTAAAGAATAAGGAACTCGCGACGGCCCTGATGATCACGGAGGGAACGGTGAAGGTTTACCTGTCGCGCCTCTTTCACAAACTCGGCGTCAAGGACCGGTTCGAGCTCGCTCTTCTGGGGCTGAAGAACCTCAGCACCGGCCAACTGGGGGGCGACGAGCCGAACCGGCCGGTCATGGCCAGCGTGCGCCTGCGGTCGCTGGTTCTGGAACCGTCGAGCCAACCTCTGTTCCGGCCTTCGATGCGGCAGCAGCCATGGAGGCCGTTCCTCCTGCACTAATGGCTGGACGACAGGATTCGTATGAACAAGGCTAAACGGCAACATCAGCGCAGGCCGGCCAGTTTCAAAGTAAAACTCCAGTGGCTCTCGGTCCGGGGCGAAACCTGCTCAGCCGAATTCCGGGCCATGGATCTTTCCGACTGGGGTATTCGGCTGGAAGGGACGGCGCTCGTCGGGCCCGGCACGCAGGTGCAGATCCAGTCTCCGAACAACACCGTGCCGATCGACGCGGTGGTGCGCTTCTGTGCTCCGAACCCGGCCGGCGTCTCCCTCGGGTTGGAGTTCTGCGCCGAATCACCGTGCTCCCTGCCGGGGGCGAAGTGGACCGGCGATTATTACGAAGTGCTGCAGTTGAGCCCTCGCGCCGACATGGACACCATTCACCGGGTGTACCGGATCATGGCGGCGCGCTTCCATCCGGACAATGCCGAGAGCGGCGATCCGGAGAAGTTTCTTCTCCTGTCGGAAGCCTACGCCGTTCTCAGCGACCCCGGGCAGCGGGCGCAATACGACGAATTCCGGGTGGAGGAGAAACCCCGTCCACTGCCGTTATTCCAGGACCGGGCTTTTGTGGACGACAAGGACGGGGAGGCTAATCGCCGCCTGGGCGTGCTCTGCCTTCTCTACGGACAGCGGCGCAGGGCTTCCGACAGCCCCTGTCTCTCGCTTCTGGACCTGGAGGCGCTGATGGCTTACCCGCGGGAATATCTCGAATTCACCTTGTGGTACCTGAAGGACAAGGGCTATATCGTCCGGACGGACTGCTCCGATTTCGCGGTTACGGCCGCGGGGGTGGATTTTGTGGAAGAGCACAGCCCCAAGAACGTCATGCTGCAGCGTCTCCTGCAGATCGGACCGTCCCGCCAGACAGATCCGGCCCTCATCAATAGCCCTAAACCATCCAGCGAAGATGTTAGGGCTGTTCACGAGGGTATGCCCTAGGGTCGACTAGGGTTGTTACTGATATCCGGTCCATATCCAGAGTACCGTCTATTACTCTCAATTTATAGTATCAGCCCTTGTTTTGACGCCCCTTGAGAGACCACACTCCGGATATACGAGTTTGAAACCGGAGGCTTCGTAAGCAGCATGGAGATGAATCTGTCCAAGATCGCGGTAAACGGGTCATGCACGGCGGCAGTCCGCCTGGAACCGGACCAATCCAGGTTCACGTTTCTGGGCATGACCGCGGTGATTTGCAGCGTCTCCATGCAGCGCGTCATGCTTCTTGTGGAAAAACTGGCGAAGAGCAGTGCCGCGGTTTTGATTGACGGGGAGAGCGGAACGGGCAAAGAGCTGGTGGCACGCGCACTGCACGAGTACTCGCCCCGCGCCGGCAGAGCCTGGGTGGACGTCAACTGCGCCGCGCTGCCCGATCACCTGGTGGAAAGCGAACTGTTCGGGTATGAGAGGGGCGCGTTCAGCGGCGCCGATGCCACCAAGCAGGGCATGTTCGAACTGGCCAATCAGGGGACCCTGTTTTTGGACGAGATCGGCGAACTCAGCCTGAAGAGCCAGAGCAAGCTTCTCCGCGTACTCGACGGATATCCGCACTACCGGCTCGGCGGAACGCGGAAAATCGACGTGAATGTCAGGATCATCGCCGCCACCAACATGGACCTGGAGGAAGGCGTCCGCGCCGGGAGGTTCCGCGCCGACCTGTTTCACCGGTTGAACCAGATGCGGGTAGCGGTGCCGCCCTTGCGGGAGCGGCCCGAGGACGTGGGCCCGCTGCTCAGGTTTTTCCTGCAGCAGGCGGATGCGGATGCGACGATTTCCGAGGAGGCGATCGCGGTGCTGGAAGGCCAGCCCTGGCCCGGCAATGTCCGCGAGCTGCGAAACCTGGTGGCGCGGCTGGCGGTAATGGGCGATGGAACCGAAATCCGCCCCGAAGACCTGCCATCCGAATACCGGGCCGTGGCCGACGAAGCTCCGGAGACGTGCAGCCTGGACCGGATCGAGCGCGAGGTGATCCTCCACGCTCTCGACCAGGCAGAGGGCCGGCGCAGCCACGCGGCGGAACTGCTGGGCATCTCGCGGCGGACTTTAATCCGGCGGCTGAAGACGTACGGCGTCAGTCATGCACGCCTGCATGCGGCGGCGGCTCCCCGCTGCAGTTGAGGGAATTATGAACGGCGAAATGAATCTGCGCACCAGGGTTTACATCGCCGCGGTGATCGCGTGCGGCGCATGGGCGGTATTCCGCGCCCTGTGGCAATGGCATTCCGACGACCTTCTGCGGTTCGTATCGATGCTGGCAGTGTGCCTTCTGGTTTCGGGACTTAAAGTAAACCTGCCCGGGATCAAAGGCACCATGTCGCTGAACTTTCTGTTCATCCTGTACGCGGTAAGCCAGATGACGCTGAGCGAGGCGGTGTCAATGGCATGCCTGGGAACGCTGGTGCAGTGTTTGTGGAAGCCCAGGAAGAGCGTGAAAGCGGTTCGCCTGGCGTTCAGCATGGCCAGCATGGCGATGGCGGTCAGTTGTTCTTATACGTTCTGCGGCTTCCTGCCCACGCGCAACAGCGCGGTTCTCCTGATGGCGGCCGCGGTGTTGTTCTTTTTCCTGAACACCGCGCCGATTGCCGGGGTAATCGCCCTGACCGAGAAAAGACCGCTGGCGCAAACCTGGCGGGACTGCTATTTCTGGTCGTTCCCGTTGTATCTGCTGGGAGCATCGATCGCCTGGGTGCTTTCGATCGTGAGCCGGAACTTCCATTGGACGGGCTCCCTGGTGCTGCTGCCGATTCTCTTCTTCCTGAACCACTTCTACCGTATGTACCTGGGCCGCCTGGAAGACGAAAAGCGACACGCCGAGGAGGTGGCGGCGCTGCACCTGCGCACCATCGAGGCACTGGCGCTGGCGATCGAGGCCAAGGACCAGACCACCCACGAGCACCTGCGGCGGGTGAGCACGTACGTGGAGGAACTGGGCAAGGAAATGCAGATGCCGGAGCTGGAATTGGAGGCCCTCCGCGCCGCCGCGCTGCTGCACGACGTCGGCAAACTGGCGGTTCCCGAGCACATCATTTCCAAACCCGGCAAAATGACCGCCGAGGAATTCGAAAAGATGAAAATCCACCCCGTGGTGGGCGCCGAAATTCTGGAATGCGTCGGCTTCCCGTACCCGGTGGTGCCAATCGTCAGGGCGCACCACGAAAAATGGGATGGCAGCGGCTATCCGTTCGGCCTGAAGGGGGAGGAAATCCCGCTGGGAGCCCGCATCCTGGCGGCCGTGGACACTCTGGATGCGCTGGCGTCGGACCGCCAGTACCGGCGCGCCGTGCCTGCTGGACCAGGCCATGCAGGATGTGGAGTCGCTCTCCGGAACCAGCTTCGATCCACAAGTGGTGGAAGTGCTGAAGCGGCGCTACCAGGACCTGGAACGGATCAGCCAGTCGAAGCCGGTGGAAAGGGTCCGCCTTTCCAAAGGCATCAAAATCGAGCGCGGGGCGGCGCCGGCGTCGGGATTCGAGGTTTCCGATCTGGATTCCATTTCGGAACGGAGCTATCCACGGTACTTTCTGAGCTCCATCGCCGCCGCCCGCGAGGAAGTCCGCATGCTGTTTGAGCTGACACAGGAACTGGGCAGCTCCTTGAGCGTCGATGAAACACTGTCCATGGTTGCGGTGCGCCTGAAGCGCATGATTCCGTATGAAGCGATCGTGGTTTACCTCATCCAGGATGGCTACCTGGTGCCGCAGTTCGTCAACGGCGAGGATTTCCGGCTGTTCTCATCGTTGCAGATCGCCAATAGGAGTAGGGCTGTCGGGATGGGTGGCCGAGCATCGGGAAGACCATTCTCAATGGCAACCCGTCGGTCGAGTGCGGATACCTGAACGATCCGGAAAAGTTCAGCATTCTGCGCTCCGCGCTGGCCGTACCGCTCGAAGGGCTGAACGGCATCGTTGGCGTGCTCACGCTCTACCGCCTGGAAAGAGACGCGTTTTCCAAGGACAACCTGCGCATCCTGCTGGCGATTTCCTCCAAGGTGTCGCTGTCCATCGAAAACGCGCTGCGGTTCCGCCAGGCCGAGGGTTCCGCCACCACCGACTACCTGACCAACCTGCCCAATGCGCGGTCGTTGTTCCTGCGCCTGGAAGGGGAACTGGCGCGCTGCCGAAGCGGGAGCACGGCGTGCTTACCGTGCTGGTCTGCGATCTCAACGGATTCAAGCAGATCAACGACCGCTACGGCCACCTGGAAGGAAACCGCGTGCTGCGCGAAGTGGCCGAAGCCCTGCGCAGCCAGTGCCGCGAGTACGACTACGTCGCCCGCATGGGCGGGGACGAATTCGTGCTGCTGCTGCCCGGAAGCGTGGACCAGATGGCGAACCGGATCGAGGAGATCCGGCAGGCTCGCATGGGGCGTCGGATCCGCCGAGGGCTTCCAGGAGGGTGTTTCCCTGAGCGTGGGAGCGGCCTCTTATCCGTCGGATGGCTCCGACGCCGACCAGATTTTGGCCGAAGCCGACCGCCGGATGTACAAAGCCAAGCAGGCGCGCAAGCAAATGTGGGCCTCGCTGGCGGCCGACCTGGAACAGCACAACGTGGAGGCGGCGAGCATCCAATGAGCGGCGTCCGCCACACCTCGCGCCTGCGGTGCGTTTGGCCGGCTCTGCTGAAAGTGGCCGGCACCGCGCTGGCCGGCGGCTTGCTGTGCGCCGCCATGGTCCGGCTCAGTCCGGGATTCGGAATGGACGAACGGCAGCTCGATCCCCGCCTGAGCGGCGAGCGGCAGCAGGCCATCCGCCGCTCCCAGCCGGGCGGAACCGGTGCCGTACCGTTCTACTTCACTTATTTGAAGCGCTGTCTCCATGGCGATCTGGGTGTTTCGCAATCCCTGAACCGGCCGATAGCGGAAATAGTGGCGGAGCGGGCGCCGGCCACCATCGGCCTGATGCTTTCCGGTATCGCGGCCGCCTGGCTGCTGGCAGCCGTGCTCGCCGTGCCGCCTCTGGCGTGGCGCCTTCCCCTGGTGGGAACGCTTTGCAACGGGGTCAGCGGCGTGCCGGCCTCGCTGCCCGCCGCCGGCATCGCGCTGCTCCTGTTTCGGATGGGCCTCCCGGCCCCATACATGATCGCGCTGATTCTATTCCCCAGGCTTTATCAATTTCTGCGCAACCTTCTCGCCCGGAGCTACGCGGCCCCGCATGTGCTCTTCGCCAGGGCGAAAGGTCTGCCCCGGTACAGGATTCTGCTGCGCCACGTCCTGCTGCCGGCCGGCGGCGAGTTGCTGTCCCTGGCCGCCGTATCCGTAAACATGGCCTTTGGAGCCGCCGTTGCGGTGGAGGCCATTTGCGACCTGCCCGGGCTGGGACAACTGGCATGGAAGGCGGCCCTGGCCCGCGACCTGCCGGTGCTCATCGTCCTGACCGTGATCATTGCGCTGGTCACGCAATCCGCCAACCTTCTGGCGGACGCCGCCCTGGTACGGGCGCGGGAGGACGCATGAGCCGCGCGATGCGGACTCTGGCGAAGGGGATGCTGGTAGCGGTCCTGCTGTTGTCGCTCTGGCCGGGACTCCTGACCCGCGTGCCGTATGACCGCCAGTTCCGCGAAGCGGCAAACGCCCCGGTATCGCGGCAGTTTCCCCTGGGAACCGACGACCTGGGGCGGGACCGCTTTTCCCGCCTGTTGTACGGCACCCGCATCTCGCTGGCAACGGGGCTGGCGGCGGCGTTAATCTCCACCATCATGGCAGCTATCGTCGGAGGCCTGGCCGGTTTCCTGGGCGGCTGGTGCGACCGCGCGGCGGTGGTCCTCATGGACCTGATGTTGTCCCTGCCCTGGCTTTTTCTCCTCATCATCGCGCGGGCGCTGTTGCCGCTGAACGTTCCGCCGTCCGTCACGATTCCGGTGACGTTCGGACTGGTAGGCATCCTGGGCTGGGCTTCCGCCGCGCGCGTGGTGCGGGCCGGCTGCCGCGCGCTGCGCCAATCCGATCTGGTGGTTCAGGCGCGCGCGTGCGGCCTCAGCCGCGGGCGGATTCTGCGCAAGCACATCGTCCCCAATGTCCGGCCGATTCTGGCCGCGCAATTCCGGGCATCCATTCCCGTTTACATTCTGGCCGAGGCTAATCTGGGCCTTCTCGGGCTTGGGGTGGCGGATCCCGTGCCCTCGTGGGGGAACCTGCTTCGCCCTCTCGAAACCGGCTTCGCAGCCGATGCCGCCGCCTACGCGCCGCTGGTCCTGATGGTACTCGTAGTCGGTTGCTTTTACCTCACGCAATCGTCTGAAGTGGTAGTGCGATGAGACGCGGGCTCGGGCTGTTCCTGCTGCTCTCCCACGCGGCGCTGGCCGTGAACGCGGGTGTCGCCGCGGGTGGGGAGCTCCGCTTCTGCCTGTACTCCGAGCCGAAGACGTTCCATCCTCTGCTGGTCGCTGACACTTCCTCGGAAGCCATCCGCTATATGACCGCGGGCGTTCTGATCCGCTTGAACCGGCAGACCCAACAACTGCAGCCCGAACTGGCCGTATCGTGGCAGGTGGCGCCGGATGGGCGCGCCATCAGCTTCAAACTTCGGCAGGGCGTTCAGTTTTCCGACGGCACGCCATTTTCCGCCGGGGACGTAGCCTACACCATGCGCGCGCTGCTCGATCCGGCCTTGCAAGCACCGACGGCGGATGCCTTCCACACGGCCGCCAAAGACCTGCGGATCGAGATCGCCGCCCCCGACCGGATTAAGCTGACCTTCCCCACGGCCGTGGCGGGACTCGACCGGCTCTTCGACCAGGTGGGCATCCTCTCGCGGGTATCTCCCGAAAAGGAAATGGCCACGCTCGGCCCGTTCCACGTGGCCGCATACAAGCCGGGCAGCGAGGTGCTGCTGGCACGCAATCCCCACTACTGGAAGCGCGACGCGGCTGGGCGCCCGTTGCCGCGCGTCGATTCCGTGCGCCTCTACATTCAACAGAACCGGGATATGGAGCTGATCCGATTCGAGCGCGGCGAGCTGGACCTGATTTCCAGCGTTTCGCCGGAAACCTTCGATCGGCTGCAAGCGCGCATGCCGGCGGCCGTGCGCGACCTGGGCCCCTCGCTCGAATCGGAGATGCTCTGGTTCAATCAATCGCCCAAAGCGCCGATCGCAGCGTACAAGAAGCTGTGGTTTCAATCCGCGGAGTTCCGCCGCGCTCTCTCGGCTGCGATCAATCGCGAGGATCTCTGCCGCCTGGTGTATCGCGGCCACGCCCGTCCCGCCGAGGGACCGATTTCGCCCGCCAACCGGTTCTGGTTCAACGCCGCCCTGAAGCCCCACCGGTACGATCCCGGCGAAGCTCTCCAAGGGCTCACCAGGGCGGGCTTTCAGCTCCGCAACGGCACCCTCTACGATGCCCGGTCGCATGCGGTGGAGTTCTCCGTCATCACCAACGCGGGGAACCAGGCGCGCGAGAAACTGGCCCAGATGATTCAGCAGGACCTGAAGGCGATCGGCATCCGGCTCAATATCGTGACCCTGGACTACTCCACGATCATAGACCGCATCAGCCAGAGCCTGGATTATGAATCGTGCCTGCTCGGCCTCACCAACGTGGATCTCGATCCTGACGCGCAGATGAATGTCTGGCTGAGCTCGGCGAGCAATCATCAATGGAATCCAAACCAGAGTTCGCCGGCCACTGCATGGGAAGCGGAAATCGACCGTCTCATGCGGGCGCAGAGCTCCACCATGAACCCCGCCCGGCGGAAAGCTTATTTCGACCAGGTGCAGGAGATCGTCTCCGCAAAGGCCCCGTTCCTTTACCTGGTCACCAAGCATGCGCTGATTGCCGTTTCCCCGGCATTGGGCAATGCCGACCCGGTGGTGATGCGGCCCCAGGTTTTTTGGAACATCGAAACGCTCTCGCTTTCGGCGGAGCTTGTGAAGAGGCGGCAATGATGAGTACCGCCCCCCTGCTCCATCTCAGGCTTTCCATCGATTACCCGTCCAGGCCGCGGGTGCTGGATGGCGTGGAACTCGATATTCAGCCGGGCGAGATCGTCGGGCTCGTCGGTTTGAGCGGATCGGGGAAGAGCAGTCTCGCGCTCGCGATCCTCCGGCTCCTGGACCTCAAGGGAGGGCGGGTTCGCGGCGCCATCCGCTTCCGGGGCGGCGACCTGATGCAGGCCAGCGAGCGGGAAATGCGCTCGGTCCGCGGCGGAGAAATTGCATTTGTGCCGCAGAGCCCGGTGGCGGCGCTGAATCCCGCTGTCCGGATCGCCGGCCAGATGTTTGAAGCATGGAATGCGCATAACCGGGGCTCGCGCGCGGAGATGGAGCGGTCCGTCCAAAGCGCCATCACGGCGGTGGGGCTTCCCGGCGATGCGGGTTTCCTGCGAAGGTATCCGGGTGAAGTGAGCGTCGGCCAGGCGCAGCGCGTGCTGATCGCGATGGCGATTCTGAACCGTCCGCGGCTGCTGATCGCCGATGAGCCCACCAGCTCGCTCGACGTGATTTCGCAGGCCGGCATTCAACGCCTGCTCGTCCGGCTCAACCGGGAGCTCGAAATGGCGATCCTTTACATCTCGCACGATCTGGCTTCCATCGCCGGATTTTGCGGCCGCGTAGCCATTCTGCACGAGGGGCGGATTGTGGAATTCGAGGAAACCGGCGCCATATTCCAAGCCCCGCGCCATCCCTGCACGCGCAGCCTGATGGCTGCCATCCCGGTGGCGCGCTTCCGCCTGGGAGAAACGGCCGGCGCAATCCCTTCATCCCAACAGGAAAGTTGGAGCGTCGCATGACTCGCGTTCTGATCGCAATCCGTGAACCAGTGCTGGCGGAAGGCATGGTGAACGTCCTGGCGTCGGCCGGGCTCGAAATTGCCGCCGTGTGCGGGGACCTGTTTGCACTCCTGCAAGCCCTTCCCGATGCCGATGCCGAAGTTGCGATTCTCGATCTCGAAGCGCTGCCCGCACCGGAGCTGATTCGCGACCTGCACCGGACGGCCCCGCAGTGCCGCTTTCTCCTCTGGTCCCACGGCACGTGGTCCCAGGAGCAGGTGAATGCGGCTTTGAGTTATGGCGCCGCGGGCGTCTTGCCGGCCACCTTATCGCCGGCGGAACTGGTGGACACGGTCAACCTGGTCGGTGTCTTCGGCCAGGCCCGGTGCACGCCGGCCGAAGCCGTGCGCCTGGTGTGCAATTCGCGCGAGCGCAAGGTGGTGGCCATGGCCGGCTACGGAATGGACAGCCGGGAGATTGCGGCGGCCACATGCTCCGATGAGGCCAGCATCCGCAAGCTGATGGCGGATGTGGCCGGCCGGCTCGCCGCCGGCGACCGGTACGAGTTGGCGCTATACGGGCTCTCGGCGCTGAAAGAGCCGCCCGGGGAAGCGGACGCGGAGGACCTGGAATAGCAGCATTCGGAATTTTGCAGATGAGGAACCATGGAAAGACGAAATAGAGATCGATTGAACATGACGGCGTTCTGCCGCATTGCTCCCGCGGCCAACGCCCGGCGAACCTCCTGGAAGACCATCGAGAACATCAGTGGAGCGGGCATGCTGCTGGTCTGGAGCCGCGGCGAATCGGAAACCAAGCCGCCACGAACGGGGGACCGCTACACCGTGGAGCTGCAGCTTCCCTCGCACCCGGCCTTTGGCCAACGGGCTTTGCAGTTCGCGACCAAGGTGGTGCGCGTCTTCGAATCCCGCGGAAAGCTGATGGTGGGGCTGCAAACGACGCAAGCCAGATTCAAGTCCATCCGCGGGCGGACATGGCTCGACAACTGTGAATCGACCACTGTCATCAACTAATCGTTGCATGGGAGGGGAGATGCCCTGCCTTGGGAGCGGCGAACCGCTCCTCCGAACGGAAGCCTCCGCAGTCCCGGTGCCGCCGCCCGGCTCCTGCTCTACGCAGGCGCCCGAGCGGCTGCACCGTCACCACGCACCTTCCCGGTGTGCCCGTCCGAATCCGCCGCCGACGGCGCAGTTAGTGGCGCATTGCCGGCACTATCCCGCTCAGCGCCAGATTGCACAGCGCCAACGCCTGCGCGTCGATGTGGACCCGATCATCGTTGAGAGCCGCGACGACGTCCACGCCGGGGCGCGGAGTCACCAGGGTATTTAAGCCAAAAGCCGGACCGACGGGCTTCGGGCCGCCACTCGCGTCTTTAGATCCCTTCGCCGCCCGCTCGCCGGTTTGGCCGGCGTAGAAATTCTTCAGAGCGAAAATCGCAAGCTCGAAGCGGTCCTTGGCGCCAACCTTCTGGAAGAGCCGCGACAGGTATACCTTTACCGTCCCTTCCGTGATCCCCAGTTCGTACGCGAGCTCTTTGTTTTTGAGACCTTGGGCCAGCAGCGTCACCAGTTGCCGCTCCCGCCTGGTCAGGGACACGCGCCGCGTCGTCAGCATTTCGTCGCAGAGGTCCTTTTCCACCCAGAGCTCTCCCGCGGCAACCCTCTCCAGGCAGTCCAGTTGCGCGCCGATGGGCAGGTTTCTGCGCAGGATCCCGCGAATGCCCGCCGCGACTGCCTGGGTCGCGAACTCGGGCAACACTTCGCTCACCCAGAGCACAACCGCGCTCCGCGCAAAACAGCACGCCAGTTCAGCCACTCGCGCCAGGGTTATCGAATCCGTCAACTCCGCGAGAACCACATTCGGCTCGCGCGGGCCTGCCTGGGCCTGGAGAGCTTCGATGGTCTGGTACGCGCCGGCCAGGGAAAGCGTTTGGGAGGCTTCGAGAGCGGCTTCGAAACCGGCAATCAGGAACGGCTGCTCGGAAAACAAGGCGATGCGTGTCATCGGCCCGCCTCCACGGCGCTATTCCGGCCGCCTGGGGCGAGCCGCTGGTACATCTCCAGGGACCGGATGAGGGCAGCCACTGCCGCACGCCGCCGATACAGGTCCTTTAATCGTCTTGCCACGCGGCCCCGATGCGGGTTCTGGGGCCAGGTCCCGTAAGATTGTGAGCACATCGGATTGCCTCCAGTTTCAGGATGCATCCGGCAATTTACTTTCACTATCGGAGCGTTTACGGAATTTACAGGGAAAAATACCTGACGCCGGCCGGGAAATCGCACGGGGCGTGCAGACAGAGCACATAATGAGTGCCACTAAAGTTTCCTGGCGGAGGGCAGGCTGTTATAACGCGCCGCGGACGCCGCGTCGAATCATCTCTTAGAAAGAAGACGCAGGCGCTGAATGCGGTGGCCTACCTGGGCGTGTACAATGAACGTGACCTAACGGAGGGCATTCCTTATGACGCGTCGAATTATGATCGTGGCGACCCTTGCCATTAGTCTTGGCGTTCTGCGCCAGCCAGCCTGCCGGCGGATTCTCCGGCGCCCCTGCTGAAATCCGGACATCCGGTGGACTGGTGGTTCGTTTTCAAATTGAATGCCCAGACGTTTCCCGCATGCGGTGGCGGGCGCAACCAGAGCCTGCACGTTCGGGGGGACGGTGCAAAATTACAAAGCCTTCGGACAGCAGTTCGTTTTCGCGAGCAGCGAGAGCGGAACGTTGCAGCAGGGTCCCGGTTGCGTGGGCGACGCGACCACGGATCCGCTGGGCGCAAGCTTTGACCAGGTCTACAACGGCGCGTACAATTACCTGATCTGGAACGATCAGTTCTACGACGATCCCAAGATCAACGGTTGCGACCAAGGAATGCGGGTCGCCCTGGGGGCATTCCAAGGGGATGCTGGCGTGGGACGACACCGGCGCGGGGTTCGTCCTACAGGTCTCGACGCCTTCATGGCCGGCCGCAGGAAGCCGGAAGCGCCCCGCAAGACCGACGGAAATACGCTCGGCTGCGTTACCGATAACGATGTCGAGGTCAGCCAGCACTTCTTCGCGCTCAAGCTGACGGAAGCTGACCTGGTGAAGGTTCTGAATGCGCTGCAAAACGCGAGCGTGGTCACGGATCCGAAAAATCTTCAAATCGTGAAGAACGGTGGCCCCGCGGATGTTCAGAAGCTGGTGAAGAGCCTGGGCGTGAAATCGAAAGCCAAAACCGCGGTGCAGCAGGAACTCTCGACGGGTGTGGAGCTGATCTCCAAACCGTCGGCACTGAATGTTCCCCCGTGGCAAATGGTCTCATCGTTCCTCGGCGGAGTTGCGTTGCGGGCGGCAACCTGGTGGGCGGAACCGGAGATTTACTCAACGACTGCCGGCACGACGATCGGCTGCTGGAGCAACACGCTGGGAAAGCCCGGTCCGGTGGAGATAGCGACGACCGGGCGATGGGCGGGACAAGTGATCGGCCTGACGGGTGGGGACGGTCCGGATTTCAATCACGCGAAAGTGGGCGTTTCCACTTCCGGCGCCCAGCATTACGTGATCTTCGGGGACATGAACCAGCAAGGCACGTTATCCGGTCCTAACTGCGACAGCAGCCAGAACGGCCGCGGCGGCTTATTTTACGTGCTCGATAACAAGGCGTTATCGGACAGCGTGACGAGCTTAATCTCGGGAGACAGCGCGCCGACCAGTCCGCCGGGGAAATGAACCGCTGGTGCCGAGCGCCGGCCAGCCCCCGTTTCTTGAAATCACGCCCCGTGATACCTTCAGATTCGGACGAAAACGTCTCGAAAGCGAGGGCACGACGGATGAACCGCAACACACGCATTTTCTGTTTTCTCGTACTTACGCTTGCCGCATTGGGCGGTTGCTCCAGCAAGCCGGCAGCCAAAGAATCCAAGAAAGCCGCGGCTGCGCTGGACAAAATCCAGGGAAAGGCCCAGGTTCTGGTGGAGCCGGGCGGGGCGACGCGATGCCGCTCTGAACGCGGGTGGACCTTCTGTGTACCTTATGGGAAGGCGACCGCCGCTACCGCCTGTTCCTGCGGACGCCCGTCGAGGTAGTCCACGGGAACGAGTACGTTGCCGAGGGCGTCTACGCGCAAAAGGTCATTGACGAGATTGGCGATCCCGACCAGGGCAAGAACGGCTATCCGCTCCAATCCAGCTGCGAGCGTGTCGTCAGGATGGCCTGGAGCGGCCTGGCCTTCGATGCCGTCGACGCTGCATGCCTCAGGTATTGGCGCGCCAGGGTGAAACGGTATCCCGCCAGGCCCGTATTTCTGGTTACGCGGATACGGCCCGTGACATCCGCGGGGAGCGGCGCCGGCTCCGCGGAACCGAAGAAAGACGCCGCGGCCGAGGAGAAGAAAATTCCCGAAGTCACTGTTGCGGCGGAAAAACAACGCGCTTTTCTGATTGAGGGTCCGACCGGTTCAACCCGCGCCCCTTTGGGAACCCGCGGGGGGAACGGTCGATTGCAAAGTGGTCATCGGCCCGGATGGGAAAATCTCCGAACTGGAAACCGGCATGCAACTCTGCGAGGCCGTGCCGTGGTCTCAGTTTCGTTATCAGCCCCCGGTCCAGGGCGGCCACCCTGTCAAAGTGGAAACCGAGGTTGAAGTGCGCTTCGAACCGCGAAAGTGAACGGGATCGCGATCATCGAATCGGCCTCGAATCCGCCGGGCGGTGCCGGCGGGGCGGGCTATTTCTTCGCCCCCAAGGCGGGGCTGGCAGCAAGATGGATCAGTGCGTCAGATCGTAAATGAAATAATTCATCGCGATCCGATACGCCAGCGACGCCCACTTCTCCGGATACCGCGGATCGTCCGACCACTCCCACGCGTCGCCCAGATCCATGTTGTGGCAGATCGCGACCATCACGCGGCCTTTATCGTCGAAGATCGCCCGCCAGTGCGGAGTCTTCCCCGTCTCGCCGGCTTCATACGTCCGGCCGCTGCGATACCACTGCCAGCCGGGGACCTGGAAGCGCTCGTCCAAATCGTAAATCGTGTGAAAGATCGGGTTGGAGTCTTCCAGGTCCTCGATGGGGCGGTCCGGGAAAACCTTTGGTCATGCTGGCGAGAAACACCTGCCATTCGCTGGAGACGTTGTGGTACGGTTCGTCGCCGTGGAAATCGTCGACCATCAGGAATCCGCCGCGCAGCAGAAACTCGCGCAACTGGGCCGCCTGGTCGTCCGGCAGCACCCAGTGCCCGACCTCGACCGCGTACATCATCGGCCAGTTGTAAACGTCGTCGGTGCCGTCGAGATCGACGATCTGCTCCACCGATCGCGTATCGATTCGCGTCAGCCGGCGCACGCCCTGGAGCAGATGACGGTCCGAGCGCGGATAATCGATGGTCCAGTTCAGATCCTCGCCGGCCGGATAGCGCGCGTAGACGCTCGGGTAGCGCAGCCGCGCGCGGGTCCACTCGTGTTTTGCTGATTCCAGTCGGGAGGAAGCGGAAAATCGTCGTACTCGGCGGCATCGTATTGTTTGAAGGGCCGCTGCGCGCGTAAAACCCCCAGGATGCCCAATGCGGCGGCGACCAGCAACAATGCCGAACGGTATCGCATGCAGCTTCCGGCTGCAATCAGATTATCACGAGCCGGCCGCCGCCGGGATGGTCAACCAGGGCGCTCCGGCCGAGACCAACAAGGAACTCGCCAGCGGTCAGCTGCATCCCCGCCTCGAACTCCAGATTGATTTGCACGATTCGTGTCTTCGTCTGGTTGAGCCGGGTTCGAAAGTCCTTCAGCCAGGACATCTCGGTGGACGGAAAGTAATTGCTTTGCAGCTCGACATTATGGACCTTAAAGCGGTCCGCGCACAACGGTCCGATGTCCATGATGTCGAGTGTCCGCTCCGGAGTGGCCGGCCTGTTATTCTTCACGATGCGATCCAGGCCATACGCCATGATCGCGATACGAGACAGCCTGTCTTCCGCGGGACGCGCCCATCCCCGGGCCACGGTAGCGAGGCCGGTCGCGGCCCCTGTACGGCTTATGAAGTCCCGGCGTGTCATAACATGCTCCTTTCAGTTCGCGCTTCTCGCGGATGCTCAGCCGTTGGCCGATATCCCCCTGTTCCGCCCGAGAATCGAACTTAATATACAACATCACCCTCCGGATCGCGAACGGTCTGTTGTCCGCGCCGGGGCGCAAAAAGCGGGAGCGGGGCGCGGGCACAACCTGTCCGCGAAACTGGTACAATTCGCCAGGGGCCGGTTACTTTGCCGGCCCCCGTTCTGCAACACTGGCTGACCTATCATCCGGCGGCTCTTACGTAAGTTAAAATTCAGCTTTCGAGGTTACCATTATGAAGAAACTCGCCAGCATCGCCAGCCTGATCGCAATCACTGTCGTATCGCTTGGAATATTGAGCGCCCAGGCTCCCAACACCCTCACCAGGCAGGAAAAGGCCGCCGGGTGGAAACTCCTGTTCGACGGCTCCACGCTGAAAGGCTGGGAAGAACACCAGGCCGCCGAGAACGTGCCGGCCGCTCACTGGAGCGTCGCCGACGGCGCTATTATCTGCGAAGACAAGACGCGCGGATGGCTGGGCACGGAGGACTCCTACACCGATTTCCACCTGCTGCTCGATTTCCGGGTTGGCGCGCGCACCAACAGCGGCGTCTTCCTGCGCGCCTCGAAGACCGGCCTCAATCCCGCGGAGACCGGCTATGAACTGCAGATCTGGGATTTCCGCCCCACCTATAAGACCGGCGCGCTGGTGAATGCGATCGAGGCCCAGCCCACGAAGATCCTCGCCGACCAGTGGAACCATTACGATGTAACCGCCCAGGGCGATCACTTCATCGTGGCGCTGAACGGGCAGAAGGTGCTGGATGGCCATGACTCGAAGCATGCTTCCGGCGTGCTCGGCCTGCAATACAACACCGGCGGCGGCAAAGTGGAGTTCCGCAATATCAAGGTGCTGACGATCCGCCACTAGTAACCGGCGGACCCGGTTTCCTATGGCTGGAGCGCCAGGGTGGCTTTTCCCGCCGGGCCGGAGTAAATCAGCTCGACGGAATGGATACCCTTGGCTTGGCCCCGGTATTGGAAGAAAACCAGTCCCGCCACGGGAAGCGGCCGGTCACCCTCCGGAAGCGCGGCCTTTTGTACGCGCAGCTCCATGGCGCGTCGCAGCGGAAACGGCATCTTCGCCGGCGTGGGCGGCGGCGCGGAGGGATCGCTCTGACCGCCGGTGCTGATGCCGGACTTCGATGATTTACCCTCGCCCGAGTCCGGCGGCACCCACTCGGGATCCTTGAGGGACGAGAACACCAATCCGTATGGCCGGCTGGGCAACGGCGTCTTCTTACCGTTGATGCGGAGCGTAAAATCGTCGGCGGAAATCTGCGTCCGCGCACCGGGCGGTCCGAACAGACCCATTTCGATCACGACAAAGTCTTCCGTGGAAAGGGGCCCTTGCTCGGTGGGCACCGAGTGTCCCGCGAACTCGGCGGCAATGGTCAGTGTGCCTGCCTGAGCGTGGGACTGATAATCGGCCGGAGTCGCTCTGGGCGCCATGCCCTTGGCTTCGAACGGAGCTTCCTTGGCCGGCGGAGTCTGCCCTTCCCCGCACAGGCAGACGGCGGCGACCAGGACGCCAATTCTAAATACAGGTAAAAATCGCATTTCGGCCTCAGGTTAGCATAGTCGAGATGCGCGGCAGCTCCCATGGCGCCGCCGGCTCAGTTTCGTTGCGATCGCCAGCCGCCGGCGATCCGCCGGGACACCGCCGCCGGCCGGGGCAGCGGCAATTACGATTGGAAATCGTGCAGGAAAACGTAGCTGCGGCGGAATGACTCCAGCACATCGATCGGGCTGGGTTCGAGCGGCTCGCCGCTGAGCGTTGCCACGCCATAGGCGCCTACCTCGGCGACGTAGCTCTTGATGCCGGCCTTGGCGGCAAGCGCAAAGATCCTGTGCCAATCGAGCGTGCCCGCTCCCACCGGCACGCTGGCCCTTCCCTTCACGAAATCCTTGGCATGCAGGGAGAAGCAGCGGTCGCCATACTTCGTCAGATAAGCAATCGCGTCGGCGCCGCCAAACGTCAGATTGCCGACATCGATCTGGAAACTGACCAGCTTCGGATCGGTGGAGGCCATCAGGATGTCGTAGGGGACCTGCCCATCGACGGGCACGAACTCGATTTCGTGGTTGTGATAGCCCAGCAGGTAACCTTCGCGCTGCGTCTTCGCCCCGATCGTGTTCAACTGGTCGCCCATCCATTTCCAGTCGTCGGCGGTCTTTCTCCGTGAAGCGGGCTGGCAGATCATGGTTTTCAGGCCAAGGTCATGCGCGGCGGTCATGGTTTCGTCGAAGTGTTGCGTGAGGGCGTCGTACGAGAAGTGGCAATTGGTGACGCCGAGTCCGGCGGTTTGGATGGCCTGGCGGATTTCCTTGGGAGTCAGCTTGCCGAGGTCGGGAGAGCGGGGCGGGAAGGTCACCAGGTCGACGAAGTTGTATCCGAATCCGGCCATTTTCCGCCAGGTGCCCGTCCAGTCCTTGGTCAGATATGGGATGATCTCCCAACACTGAAATCCGAGGGGCTGGTTGAGGGGGCTGGCCTCCATCAGGTTGCTGGGCGACAGGGTTGCCGCGCCCGCCACCGCCAACGCGCTTCGGCCGAGGAACTGTCTTCGGGTTGAATTCATAGAGGAAGCTTCTCCTGTTCTCTGGACACTCTATCCGATGCGCGCGGCCTTTACAAGAGGGCCGTCATCCGGCCCGACGTGTTCGCCTGGCAGTGAACGAGGGCTTTTAGCATACCGCCGGGACCAAAACGGTCAGCCTTGAAGAGTCGGCATTCAAGAGGCTAAGCTCCTTAAATAAGGAGAAATTGCGATCATGCGTTCCTTGCAGTGGAGCTTATCCGATGCCGTGTGGGTCACCGAAATCGACGATGATCATAAGGAAATCTTCGCGGCTGTCGCCAACCTTCAGAAGCTCTTATCCGGCGCCGGGCCGGGGGCAGACAGGCGCAAACTGATCGAAGACCTGACCACCTCCGTAGCCGGTCACTTTGCTCACGAAGAACGGCTCATGCGTGCGGCCCGCTATCCTTCACTCCGTTGGCACAAGCAGCAACATGACGCTGCGCGAAAGAAGGTGGAGCAATTCGCGCTGCGGATCGAGGAGCAAGACGGCACTGCCGGCATTGAACTGGTGGAATACTTGAAATCATGGCTGCACAATCATACGCGTGTGGCCGACAGAATGATGGGATCGTTCCTCCGCAACCAGCGACGCGTCGGCAAGCTGACGTTTCGGGTCGGAACGCAACCCATGAATGCGCGTACGTGGGTCGATGCAAAAGGCGATGCCTTTGACCCGCTCGCTACCAGGACCGGCTTCTGACGGTCTGGAGGAGCGCGCCGCATTCGGGCGTTCCAGCAACGGCAAGCGCGAGCCGGTTCCGCAACGGCGCTGGCCGCTATACTCCTTGTATGTTTCTCTTCCGCATCAAATGGCAACTCGCGCTGCTCGCGATGGTGGCGGCATCGTTGGCTTCGGCGGCGGAAATCCGCACGCCGACCGAGGACGGCCTGGTGTATGGCGAAGCCGGCGGTGTGCGGCTCACCATGGATTACTACGCGCCCAAAGGGCCGGGCGTCCATCCGATCGCCATCATCATCCATGGCGGGGGCTATCAGCGGGGCGACAGCAAGAGCGGCAGCGAAGCCTACTGCGCGGATTTTCTGGCGCCGGCCGGATATGCCGTGTTTTCGATCAACTACCGTTTGGCGCCCAAATACCCATACCCCTACATGGTCTACGACGTAGAGCGCTCGGTTCGCTACCTGCGTCACAACGCGGCGAAATGGAACGCGGACCCGGGCAGAATCGCCCTGGTCGGCGGCTCGGCGGGCGGATTTCTGAGCAATATGGCGGGCCTGCGCGGCGGCCCCGGCGATCCGCGGGCGCATGACCCGGTGGATCGCGAAAGCGCCAAGGTGCAGGCCGTGGTCACGCTATTCGCGCAAAGCAGCTTCGCCACAGTTCCGCTGAACCGCGACGTCCATGCGCTGCTCGACCCCCTGATTCAACAGAAGGGCGAGGCCGCGGCCCTTCGCGAGGCGTCTCCCATCACTTATGTGACCCGGGACGCCCCTCCGTTTCTGCAGATCCTGGGAGACAAAGACGAGTATATTCCATTTACGGAAGCGATTAACCTTCAGTCAGCGTTGCGGCATGTGGGAGTAAGGTGTGAAGTTATCCGCATTCCCAACGGAATGCACGGCACCGGCGGCTGGCACAAACTGTCCAATGTACCCGATTGGGAGCGGGAAATGGTGGCGTGGCTGAATGCCACGCTACATCATGAAGGGCCGATCGGCGAGGGAATTCGAAAGCGCGAGCCCGACGCCCGTTAGCCGGCGAGGAAGAGCGGCGGCGCCCGCTTACAACGACTCCAGCTTCTGTGTCCGCTGACCGGCGTCCGCCATAAGCGCGACCGCGTGTTGAAAACCGGAAAGGCATCCTCGCATGACCGCCAGGCTGGCATAGTAATCGTTATACCGGAAAAAACCGGTCTGCCCGCGCCACATCGGGTAGAAGTCTCCAGATACGTATCGGGCTGGAAATTCGTGGCATCCTCCCAGTTCTCGGCGTAATATGTCCTGGCTACCGAATGCGCCGGCAGCTTGCGTTCCAGGGTATCCAGCGCGGCGTAGAAGATGGCGTCGTGCACCACCAGGTGGCAGTTCTGGTGGTCCTTGTGCCAACTGCCGTTCCAATGAGTCACGATGACGTCCGGTTTGTGCTCGCGGATGGCGTCGCAAACGCGCATTGTGCTCTCGTCGTTGAATGGGATCTCGGCATCCGGGTAAGGGAGAATGATCGAGCCGGCGCCGAGCAGGCGGGAGGCCTTTTCGGTGGCGGCGCGCTGCATTTCGCCGTACTGGCGGATCGGGATGTTCTTCGGGGCGCCCCTTTCGCCGAGGGAAAGGCTCAGGAACGTCCCCGCCCCTCCACGTTCGATCTGCCGAGCGACGGTAGCTCCCATGGTGAAGAGCCCGTCGCCGGGATGGGCCGCAATGGCCATAATTCTGCCCGGCATCATGCCTCCAGGTAGATGCTAGCAAGTATCACGCCCGATGAACGGCTGCCTACCGTCTGACCATCCACGCCAGACCGTCCGGCGTGGGCCCGGCGTCGATCTTCCCCACGGTCGACAGCGTCTTTAAATCGATTACCGCCACATACCCGTCACGGCTGCACGAGGCGTAGGCTCTGGACCCGTCGGGCTGCATGACAATTCCGCCCGCTCCCGTCCCGGCCGCGATCCGCTTCACTTCCCTCCGGGTTGAGGCGTCGAACACGACGATGTTCCCGCCCGCCTGGTTCGCCAGGCTAGACACCAGCACGTACTTGCCATCCGGCGTGAACTTCACGCGATTGGCGCCGATCACCTTGGCATCCAGCACCTGAACCACCTTCTTCGTCAACGTATCCACCACCGCCACATTGCCGCGCGGGCTTGCGGTCCACAGCTCGCTCCAGTCCGGGGACACATCGAAGCCTTCATACTCCTCGGTGGGCTCGCCCACTATGAGCGACGTCACCCGCCAGTCGTTCGCGCCGGGCGAGAAGCGCGTCGCCCTCATTCCCTCCTGCGTGAAACTCTCCAGCACCGATACCGACCCCGAGAGTATGTTGGATGTAAAGATGCGCTTCCCGTCCGGCGTGACCTTGATCATGTGAGTGATGTTCTGGCCCGTGCCCATCACCCAATCCACCTTCCGGGTTGCGGGATCGTAGCGTCCGATCGCCTTATTGATTTCGGCGGTGAAATACACCTTGCCCGCCGCGAACCAGATCCCGTGTGGACCGCGCAGCGGACCCAGGTCAACGGCCGGCAGCGATTTCTGCGCGGCCAGGTCGGCCACGGTCAGCGTGTTGTATCCGCCGCGGCCCGTGCCGTAATTCGTGATGTACGCCACACTGCCATGGTCGTCGCAGATCACCTCATGGGGATCTTCGCCCGAGGGCATGGTGGCCACAACCTTGAGCGTCGCGGGGTCCACGATCGCGAGCGTACGGTTGCCCTTCGAAAGCACCAGCAGGCCTGCGCGCGGCGTCGGCGTATTCTGCGCCCATCCGATCGCCACCGCGGTGGCGCCTATCAGTAATGTAAACGCAATTTTGTTCTTCACGGCGATGCCCTCCCCTCGGCGCCTCACCTGAATTTTCTCGTGTTTATTATAGGTCCATCGGACCGGGCCGGGATGCTACTCTCGTATACGGATCTCCGGAATTTCACCGGACGAGAGGACGCTATGGCAGAGAAGAAAAAAGGTACCGAAGGCGGCGCCGCGAGCGGAAAAAAAGCAGCTGATAAGGGAGCCGGGAAAAAGGCCGTGGCTCCGGAACCCGCGGGCGAACCGGCGCCCCAAGTCGCGCCCCCGGTGAAGTCTACGAAGATACCGAAGTTAGCCAAGAAGAACAAATCCCGCCTGCCGAGGCGCGAGAAAAAGGCCCGCCAAAAGGCCGCTGCCATCAAGCCGTAGCCGGAGAGGTTTCAACCGGCGTTCCACAGTTTGGGCGCCCCACCGTAACCGCGCCGCACAATCCGAACGGGCTGCCGCACAAAATTCATCGGCCTGTTATGCTTCTGAAACAACCGCGGCGCGATCCTGAGGTGTGGCGGAACTCAAGACCGCAAGAGCCTTCGCTTACGGCCTATTCTTCTTCTGCGGAACCGTCACCCTGTGTTTCGGCCGCCAGACCCCTGCCGAGGCGTGGATCGAAGCAGGCCACTGGAAGCGGGCGCGAACGGATGTAGAGGCACGGATTCATGCCGCGCCGAACGATCCGCTCGCCAATTTTCTGCTCTCCCAAATTCGCGGCGCATTCGGCGACCGCTCCACTCCGCTGCCGCTTGCGGAAAAAGCGGCCGCACTGGACGGGCGCACGGCAAAATATCACCGCCAGATCGCCGAAGTGCTCGGGGTGGTAGCGCAACATTCGAATGTGTTTCAGCAGTTATCTTTAGCGCGGAGGTTCCGCATGGAGATCGACGCCGCCCTCGCGCTCGATCCACGCGACGTGCAGGCGAACCGCGATCTGCTCGAATTCTACCTGTTGGCGCCCGGCCTTCTCGGAGGAAGCCGGCGCCAGGCCGCGGTGGTGGCGGAACGGATCGCCGCGCTCGATCCCGCCGAGGGATTCCTCGCCAAGGCACGCCTTGCCGCCTTCGACGGGCGGACCGCGAAGGCTGGAGCCTTGCTCCAACAGGCGGCGGAGGTGCGGCCGCCGGGTTATCGGGCGCAGATCGCGGTGGCGGAGTTCTACCTGGCGCCGGAGCACCCCAACCTGGCCGCCGCCGAGGCCGCCGCCCGCTCCGCCCTCGGGCTCGACCCCGGCCGAACCGATGCCTACGCGGTTCTGGCGGACGTGTATGCCGATCGCGGCTCGTGGGACGAACTGGACGCGACCTTGGCGGAGGCCGCGCGTCAGGCGCCCGAAGACCTCTATCCGTGCTATCGGGCTGCCGAGCGGCTGATTGCGGGCGGGCACAACCTGGAGCGCGCCGAGCGCTATCTGCGCGCCTACCTGGCACAGGAGCCCGAGGGAAACCGGCCGTCGACGGCCGACGCCACGCGCGAGCTGAACCGCCTCGACCAGGCGCGGCGCAGGCCGGGCAGTCATCACGCAATTCCTGGCGAAAGGGCTGCCCGATGAGGCCGAAGATCGTTCTGATCTACATCGACTCCGGCGGCGGTCACCGGGCCGCGGCGGAAGCTCTCAGCGGGGTGATCCGGGAGCAGCAGCGCCCGTGGGACGTCCGCATGGTGTCCATTCAGGATCTGCTGAATCCCATCGACTTCATCCGCAAGTACACGGGCATCCCTTTTCAGGACGTGTACAACATCATGCTGCGGCGCGGCTGGACGGCCGGCACGGAGCAAACCATTCCGTTGATGCACATGCTGATCCGGCTCTTCCACGATTCCGAGGTGGCGGTGCTCGAAAAACATTGGGCGGAACTACAGCCGGACCTCGTGGTATCGATGATTCCGCACTACAACCGCGCCCTGAAGGAGGCCCTGGACCGCGCCTTGCCGGGCACGCCATACCTGACGCTGCTTACCGACATCGCCGATTATCCGCCGCACTTCTGGATCGAGCGCATGGACCAGTACGTGATCTGCGGCTCCGAGCGCGCGGCGCAGCAGGCGGCGGAACTGGGGATTATGGAGGATCGGATTCTGCGGACATCGGGCATGATTCTGCACCCGAAGTTCTACCAGCCATTGAATCTCAACCGCCGCGCCGGGCGCGAGAGCCTGGGGCTCGAGCCGGACCGGCCGACCGGGCTGGTGCTCTTCGGCGGCGAGGGCTCCACCGAGATGGTGAAAGTGGCGCGGGCCCTGAACACGGCCGATTCATCCGTCCAGTTGATTCTGCTGTGCGGCAGGAACGAGGTAGCAGCGCGGGAATTGCGGGCCATGGAACGGCGGATTCCGATGTTCGTCGCGGGCTTCACGCGCGAAGTTCCCGTCTACATGGAGCTGGCCGATTTCTTTATCGGGAAGCCGGGGCCGGGCAGCATCAGCGAAGCTCTCGCCAAGCGGCTGCCGATCATCGTGGAGCGGAACGCCTGGACGATGGCGCACGAACGCTACAACACCCGGTGGATCGAGGAGATGGGTGTCGGCATCGCCGTCCACAGCTTTGCGGACGAAATTCACAATGCAGTGGCGCGGCTGCTCGCGCCGGAAAACTACCACCGCTTCCGCGAACGGGCGGCCTCCATGCGGAATCGCGCCGCATACGAAATCCCCGTCCTGATGGAGAGCATTCTCGCGGGCCGGGCACACAGCGATCCGGTTCTCACCCATTAGCTCAATGGCATGGAAATATCGGGCACTCAGGCGACGGTTTCGAGCGCGTTCAAACGATGGCGAAGCCGTCCCCGCATCAGGTAGACCAGGGTGAAGTAGAGCACGACGCCGAGCGGAGCGGAGATGCAGAACCAGCCGGTTACGGCGTGCAGGACAGCGCCGGGGAGGCCCGGGCGGGAACCGATCAGGCGCGCTCCCAGCCGCGCGAACGGCAACAGCAGGAGGTACTGCGCGGGGGTGGCAATCTGGTTCATCACCTGAAGGGCCGGCAGGTTCAGGCGAAACGCCAGCGCGGCAGCGGCGCAGAGGGCCGTTGCGCATCCAAGCACCGGAAAGGTGCCGAGCACGAACCCCAGGGCTATGATGAGCGCGATTTTTTCAGCCGCCAGTCCCTTTGTAAGAGCCGCCAGGCGTCGGGCGATTGCCCTCACGGGTGAACCTCATCCTGGCGGGAAAGCAGGTACCGCAGCGCCACGCGAAGGCCGGGCCGCGTGAAGAACTGCAGCATCCCGGTCACCGGCCGGATCACCAACGGCACGCGGCCGGCCCAGATTTCGGACACGGGCCGGGCGCGTCCATCGTCGCTCCGGTAGAAGATGCGGTCGGTCCAATGCTCCCGGCCGGGGTACTCCGGGTAGGGCCGAACGATGTCCCGACTGGCTTCCATTATCCGCAGCGGCATTGGCTCGCGGTAGTGCGGCATAAACATAACCGAGCTGTGGCCGTTCCTGACCTCGGCCGCGAATTCCGCAAACGATCCGGCGCCGGTCAGGTTCAGGCACGCGGACGGTTCGCAGCCGTGCCGGTCGCCGCCGGAAATTACCGGACAAGACCATTCCCGCGCCAGGTCGATGACCTCCCGGTTCTCGTGCCAGCGGCGGGTGCCGTTCAATTCGAAGGCATGAAGCCATGGGTTACACTTCCGCAGAATGCACTCGAGCGCCGGCCGATGGTCCGCTTCTTCGACCCCTTCCTCCAGCCAGAAGGGATGGTTGAGGACGATCAGCACTTCCGGAATCGCGGCCAGTTCGCTGAGAATTCCAGGCAGCAGGTCCTCCTCGCCGGAGAGCGTCAACATCGACATCGCCGACATCCAGGACCGCGCGGCTTCGGGCGGCAGGTTGTGGACGCCAAGATGGAAGATGGACCGGCGGTAGGGCACCGTCCATTCCACCGAAACGGGCGTGTGCCGGGGCTCGGAAGCCACCTGGAGCGCCATGCCGGCCTCAATGTTGTCGTGATCGGTGAGCGAAACCATCGGGCGCAGGCCGAGTTTCGCGATTTGCTCCCGCTCCAGGCGCAGCGCGGAGGCGGGAGTCAGAGGGGGCGTCCAGTAAGCACGCGAGAAGTCGACCGCGGGCTTGGGGCCGCGTTGGTAAGACCGTGCGATCTGCGAGACTCCCGGAACGTAATCGAGATACCGCGGCAAAAACGACAGGCACTCCTCGGAGTACATGGTGTGACCATGCAGGCAGACCGCCGTCCGGAACCGCGCCAGGATTTCGGGCTGCCGCCAGAAGACCGATACGCTTGCGTTTTTCATGGGCGCTCCACGCCGCCAGGTCTGCGGCTGATTCCAGTGTGGTCCGCGGCGCGTTACAGATCGGTGGCGAACGCGTGGTATTTTGAGAAAACATTTGAGTTAGGGAATGTTTTAAACCGTCGCGCCTCCGGTGCATTGGGGTACTGCCGGCGTTGATGTATTAACAGTATTGATCGACGGTTCTCATGCCATGGTCACATTGCGGCGCAATAATACGAACAACTGACCCCCTTAAAGGGCGCGCCACGGCTGACGCGCCCACCCCTGACAGCCTCGACGCGCTGGTCCTCACCGGCCTGCGCGAAGCTCCCCGGAGTACGGTATCTGTGTGTGATCACGCTGTAATTGGCGTCATTGAATTGTAATCCTCCGGCTGGATAATGGGAGGTTCGCAATGACCTTCCTGCATCTCCTTCTCCGTGGCGTCATCGGTTGCTCGCTTTCTTGTGCCGCGGCATTTGCCCAGACCGGCACAGTTAGCCATCCGGCGGGAGCCGGTGCTCCCCGCGACTGGAAAAGCTCTCCGGCGCTGGTCGAGATCGATACCGCGGCGGACATTTTCGCCATGGGCGATGTGCATGCCGATTACGATCGCCTGGCCGCCCTGCTCGCCGGCGCCGGCGTGATTGCCGCTGTCCCGCCGGCACCGGAGCGGCCCGCCTGGAATGCCGGCCGGTCGGTCCTGGTTTTTACCGGTGATCTCATCGACAAAGGTCCAAACGGGCTGGCCGTTCTGGCTTTTGTCCGCGCCCTGCGGGAGGCCGCGGCCGCTGCCGGCGGTCGCGTGGTGGTCCTCATGGGGAATCACGAGGCCGAATTCCTGGCCAACCCGGGCTCCGCCAAGGGTGAGGGCTTCGCCGCCGAACTCTCCGCCGCGGGACTCCGGCCTCAAGCCGTTGCCTCTTGCGGCGGGGAAGCCGGCATTTTCCTTTGCTCGCTCCCCTTCGCCGCCCGCGTGAACGACTGGTTTTTTTCCCACGCCGGCAATACCGACGGCCGAACTCTCTCGCGCCTTTCGTCCGATCTGATGACTGCCGTGGATCGGGACGGCTTCTCGGCCGCGCAGCTCAGCGGCGCCAACTCCATCCTCGAAGCGCGCATTGGCGAAAGAGGTCCGAACGGGCATTCCTGGTTCGAAGCCGGCGGTTCGCGCCTGAGCGCCGAACGGCTGCTCGCCGCGTATGCCGCCGCGCTCGGCGCCCGCCACATCGTGGAGGGACACCACCATGCCGCCGCCCGTTTCCCCGATGGCGCGGTGCGCCGAACGGGAGAGATGTTCAACTGGCGGGGTGAATTATTCCTCATCGACACGGGAATGAGCCGCGAAATCGGCGATAGCAGCGGAGCTCTTCTGCACATCCGCCAAGCCTCGCACGATGCCGTAGCCGTGTGCGCCGACGGCCGCGAAACCCCCATCTGGGACGCGCGGCGGAATGAACGGTCCGCCCATGCGGCTCCCTGCCGCGTCCGCCTGCAAAAGTAAGGCCGCGCAGTGGTGCGGCGCGGCCTGCCTTCCTCCGAATTCCAGCGGGGGCGGTTCATGACCGCCTCGCCTTAGTTAGTTAGTTAGAACATCAGCTTCAGCCCGAACTGACTTGAGCGGCGGCCCGCCGGTGAAAAAACGGGCTCCCGGGTCCGCAAACGGGGATTTACGGCCCGGCGCGGCATCGGTGCCATAATCGGCTGAGGAGATTCGGATCTTATGTCCGCAATGGAGCAGATACGGGAATTCCTGGGCCAGGAGCGCCTGGCCATAGTCGGGGTGTCGCAGCATCCGGCAGACTTTTCGCGGACGCTGTTCCGTGAATTTCAAAAACGCGGTTACGATGTCGTGCCGGTCAATCCCGCCATTCGGGACATCGAGGGAAAGCCATGCTACGCCAGCGTGCGGGAAATCCGGCCGCCGGTCTCGACCGTGCTGTTGATGACCTCTCCGGCGGTGACTGAGACGGTGGTGCGCGATTGCGCCGACGCGGGGGTCGAGCGGGTGTGGATGTACCGGGCGGGAGGAACCGGAGCGGTCAGCCGCGAGGCGGTCGGATTCTGCGAATCGAAGGGCATCGCCGTAATTCCGGGGGAGTGTCCATTCATGTTCCTGCCGGGTGGCGCATGGTATCACCGAATGCACGGGTGGGTGAAAAAGATCGCCGGTTCCTACCCCCAGTAAGTAAGACCGCGGCTCATTTGCGTTGCCGCAAGGCGTACTGAAAATTCATTCGGGCCGCCGCCAGCACCGCCGCGCACCCTCCGATCATCTTGATCTCGTAGAGCCAGGAAGCGCCTTCCGGCGGGATGAAGGCCATAACCAGCGCCAGCACCGTGACGCTCAGCCCACATCCCGCGCTCACGCGCCAGCCGCATTTCCATCCGGCGGCGAAGATGTACACGAAGGGGAACAGGGTGGTGACGGTTGTGAAGTCCACCAGAAGCTGATACCCGCCGCGGAGGCTCTCTCCCGCCGTCAACATCAGGATGGCGACGCTGCTGAAGGCGGCTTCCGACAGAAGCGCGAGGTGCGGCGTGCCCCACCGCGGATGCAGGCGCGCAAATGCGGGCGGCAGGTACCGATCGATCCCGATGACAAACGGGAGGCGGGCGCAGCCGCTCAGCCAGGAACCGAACGCGCCGGCGGAAGACGACCAGAATGAGAAGCGCGATCAGCATGGGGAAGCCAAACCAGCCCAACCGTATCCCCGCCGCCCGGGCCGCCTGCATTACGCCCGAGATAATGTCCACCTGGCCGGAAGACATCAGGGCCAGCACCGCCAGCGTTCCGCCCACGTAAAAAGCGCAGACCGCCAGGCCCGAGATCCAGGCGGCGCGCGGAATGGTTCGCGCCGGGTCGCGAATCTCCCCGGCCATGATGGCTCCCAGTTCCAGGCCGGTGAATGCCAGGGCGATCTGCGACCAGAAGTTCAGCTTTTCCCAGTCCATCCGCGGCACGAAATTGTGGAGGGGCGTCACCGAACCTCCATGCGTCCAGGCGAACCACCCCGCCGCCATAAGCAGCGCGCCCACCAGGATGGTGGCCAGCCCGCCGATATCGCTGCTCCATTTGCCCAGTTCCGCGCCCAACAGGTTGAGGATTGCCACCGACCACAGGATGGCCAGGGCCAGCCCGACCATGAGCGCTTTGTCCTGCGAGAAGCCAAACGCCACCGCCGCTATGGACAGTCCGTACAGAAGCGCGGAGGGCAGATAAAACAGGTTGCTCACGAAATAGCAGCCTCCGCACAGGAACCCGTGCCACGGTCCGAAAGCCTCCCTGGTCCAGACATACAAGCCGCCTTCGTCCGGATATCGCTTGGAAAGTCCTGCCACCACCAGGGCCGAGGGAATGAAAAACAGCAATCCCGCCGAGACCCACAACGTGATCGAGCCCGGACCGGTGTGCGCCGCCACTGCCAGCCACCTGACCCCTACGACAGCGGTGATGTTGAGCAGAACCAGGTCGGGTAACCGCAGGGCGCGGCGCAACTGTCCGGAACTTTTACCGACAGACATGGGAAAGTATCGAGAAAGTGTAGCAGACAATCGGGAATGCCGCGCCGGCAGCGGGCGGGAGAGGCGCGCGCGGGCGGTTGGCCACTCTAATCGTCTTCCGGTTTGCCTACACTGGTACCGTGCCCATTTGCCGCGGATCGCTTCGCGCCCTGCTGCTCTACGACATCGCGGAAGAGTTCGACCTGGACGAGCTGCGCAGGCTGCTGGGCGCGGAGCCTCCCGCGCGCTCGCCGGGCTTCAAACTGCCGGCGCCCGGCTATGTCCGCTTCGAGCGCCCTCCGGTGCTCGAATTGTGCGAGCCGATCCATCTGGCCACCGGCGAATCCGCCAACGCCAGCCTCCGCTACTTCGAGTACGGCGTGGTCAGTCTCGAAATCGAGATGCCATTCGAGACCGACTGGCCGGGGCTGATCGCGCTCTCCAACCGCTGGATCGAAGCCGGCGAGGTGGAGCGGCGCGGGCTCGAAGAGGGTGCGCGACCGCCTGACCCGCCTGCAGCCCGCGCGTTGCGCAAGCCTTACGCGGAGTGGCTGGACGAGGCCTACTACGTCATCGATCTGCGCGAGGTCCTGGAGGAAGCCGGCGCAACAGTTGACGGATCCCAGTTGATTGCCCAGTACGGCCGCGAGATCAGCCAGGTGATCCGCGGCGAGACCCAGGCTCTTTCGGAAGTCGAACAGAAGGAGGTTCTCGCCTCCAGCCTCTCCTACTATCCGACCGACCTGCTGGTGGTCGGCTGGCTGGCGGCCCTGGTTTACGACACTCCCGAAGGCGCCGCTCCGCTCATCCAGTTGCTGGAGTACGCCAACACGCAGCTCCTCGAATACCGCCGCTACGACGAGATCCTGACAGCCCTGTTGAAGGACGCCTATGCCGCGCTCGAAAAGCCGCGGCGGACTCTTCTCCCGCTGGCGCCTGGCTCGCGACGCCGAGCATTTGAACCGCCTCCGCCTCGACGTCACCGAGCTGACGGAACGCGCCGACAACGCCATCAAGTTCCTGAGCGACATGTTTTATGCGCGCGCTTATCGCCTGGCCGCCGGCAAAGTCGGCGCCGGCGACTACCGCAGCCTGGTCGACCAGAAACTGCGCACCGCCGGCGATCTCTACGAGTTCATGGTCAACGAATTCCGCGAAGCGCGCGGCTTCATCCTGGAGTTGCTGGTGATCGTGATCCTGATCATCGAGCTCATTCCCATCTTTCGGGGGAAGTGACAACCCTTCCAAATGGCTGGCCGCATATGAACGCCGATTCAAAGCAACAGACTTATCGGCGTTTATCGGCGTTCATCTGCGGCCAGTTATCGCCCTTATGGGAGAGTTGTAACATCGGAACCCGGGGCGGATCGGCGGGGTCAGGGCCGGGCCGTGATCCAGTTGGATTCGAGGCTGCTCTTGACGATCTGGTCCGGATCGTTCTGCCAGAACTCGAATGTGCCGGTATCGGAAACCTCCGCCGGGTTATGCAAGTCATCGAGCGAGCCAATATCGACGCGCACGGAAAATGGCCCGGTTTGTTGAACGAAGCGCCGCGCACCGGAGTCAAATGCCGCGTTGAGCGGCTGGCGCACCCCGCCGACGTCAATAGTTTCCAGGCGGATGGCGATGGAGAGGGAGGGGCCGGCATCGACGCGGCTCCGCTCTTTGGGCGCCAGCCAGCGCTGCCTGTAGAACCGCCGGATTCTCATGATGCGGCCGGTTACGGGAGTGCCTTCGGCAACGAGGATACGATTGGAGGCATCCCGTATCGCGGTCTTGAGCCTGCCTCGGATCGGGTCTCCAGCGGCGGCCTGGGTGGGGTCGATGCGGTCGGTGAAGACCACCTTGAAAGCGATGCCGGGTGGCAGCCTGAGGCGAGCAGCCGGCGCGTCCGGCGGGGGAAGCGCCTCCTCCGATTCGCCCGGCGTTTCGAACCGCACGGTGGAGTCGCCGCGGAATTCGCGGCACCCGGAATAGTGTACGCGGTTTTCCGCCACGGTGCCGTCCGTATGAATCGCCACGACGCGGACTTCCATGGGCAGCAGGAATTCCGATCCATTCAGACGGACCCGGCCATAATCCACATCGCGCGTGAGCTCGCAGATTCCGGTTTCGGCGGGCAACTGTTCCGTCCGCAGGCGGAGGCGCACCAGATCCGAGCTGCCGGGGTCGGCAAAGATACTGCCATCGAACGCCACCCGTAACTGGTTCTGCCGGCGATCCCCGTAAACATACAGATATTGGCTCCTCTCCCGCGCGACGTGAAAGGTGAACTCGGCGAGAGAACCGTCTTTGGCGGAAGTGTCGCCGGCATAGGAGAACCTGGCCGCGTCGTTGCCGAAGATGGAGGCGAGCAGGGAGGCAAAGCTTCCGGTGGACATCGCCCCGTCGTGTACAAATTCGAACACGTCGCGATCGCTGAAGTGGTTCTCGCCCGCCCAGGAGTACATTTCGTTCTCCATGGCCGGCCCATCGAAGCTTACCGCCACATCCAGGCGCAGACGATCGGCGGATGACGGCATCGGGCTCCGGCCGTCGCGGCGGGACCTGGCGACGGTATCATCGCACGAACGTGTCTGGCGAACGCCGGCGCTGGCGTCGAAGGCGTCGTATCGGGTGCGGTCGACGGTTTCGGTGCACGCATATCGGGGAAGGCGCCGTTCCGTGTCCATCACGCGTTCGCGCACCTTCAGGAGCAGTTGTCTGGGGTCGTCCTGGGCCCGCGAACCCGCGGTTGCCAGGCAGAGAATCAGCCCGGTAAGAACCTTCCAAAACAGTTCGGGGCGGGACAGCCGCAGCTTACGGGGCTGCCCAGGCGCCGCGTCGGGGTGACCATCGCGGCCTTCCTGCCGGGGCATATTACGCCTCCTTGTTAAGCAGTTTAATCTACGTTCCGCGCCCGCCGGGTGCTTGCCGGCACACCCGGTGATCGCCGGGCCCGGCAAAGGGATTCCAGCGCTCAGGGCCCGCGTGAACGAACCGTGAACAACCTATAAAGAAATCATAAGGAATGGAGCGGAATGAATCTATCGGCTCCATCAGAAATCTGATTCCCAATTTCATGCATTTTTCACGGCCCGGCGCGCATACTACCGGAATCGGGTGCAGCGCCAACCAATCCAAAGCGACGGCTTTGAAAAACCAACGCGGGGCGGCAACGCGCTCGAGAGATTTTGCAGATTGCGAGGATAAATGAACGTTCGTGCCTGGAGCATACCGGCTCTGCTATTGGCCGGGGCCGCGGTTGCCGTCGCGCCACAGGCGGTCAACGCGCAAGGGACAGATAGCCAGCCGGAAAACAAAGTCGCCACCTATGCCGCCGGCGGGGCAGCGAACCGGCAACTTACGTCGGGATCGCTGCGCGGTGTAACCATCGCTCCGGGCGGGTTCTCCCTGGCTGCCGTGAATGTCCTGGTTCACAACGCGACCGGCTCCGTTGAGCGGCGCGTCGTCAGCGATCCGGACGGTATCTTTCGTTTGGACGGCCTGCAACCGGGCACTTACGAGATCACGGGAACCAAAGACGGATTCACGTGCCCGTCAGCCACCCTGGTGGACATCGCGCAAGGCAGGATTACAAATGCGAACGTGCAGTTTACGCAGGGCGCATTCGGATCGCTCAGGGGTGTGACTTCAGCCCCGGGAGGGTTCTCTCTGGCGGCGGTGGACCTGGCGATCCGCAACCTGGCGGGAACTTCGGAGCGAAAGCTGGCCAGCGATTCGGACGGCGTGTTTGCGGTAAAAGACCTGCCCCCGGGCTCGTATCAGATCACCGCCAGCAAACCAGGCTTTGGCACGACGGCTCCGGTGATCGTGGAAATTGTGCGGAACCGGACCTCGAACGCCAACGTGCAACTGGCGCAGTTGCAGCCTGCGGCGCCGGTGCAGGCCGTCCTTCCCCCGGACTTCGGTGACGCGCCGGCCCCGCCCGCCGCCGACGCGACGGTCGACACCAAAACGCCCTTCGCCGACTCTGACTGGACCTGGTTGAACGGCAACTCCCGCCAACACGATTCGCCACTCGACACCAAGTATTTCAGCGGAGAGTTCCGGGCGGATACGTTCTATGGGGAGGATTTCAACCAGCCGATCGATCATTCCATGGGCGGATCGAGCGAAGTCTTCCGCAGCGACGAAGTGCAGTTGGAAGACCTGTCCTTCGGCGGCGACTTTCACGCCGGGCATATGCGTGGCAGGGTGCTCGCCTTGTTCGGCATGTTTTCCGCCACCACGCTGCGCAACGACGCCAGCCCGTCCGTGGGCCAATGGGACGTCGGACTCCGCGTACAGCTATATATCGGAGGCTTACGGCGGCTACCACTTCAATGTCCAGCACGGGCTCAATATCGACGCCGGAATCTTCGTGTCATATGTCGGGTCTATTCAGTTATCACAATTTCGATAACTGGGCCTATCAGCCGTCCTATGTGTCCTCGAACACGCCGTGGTTCTTCAACGGCGTCCGCATCCAATGGTTCCCCACCAATCATCTGAAGATCGAGCCCTGGTTCATCAACGGATGGCAATCTTACAACAAGTACAATGGCCACCCGGGCCTGGGAGGACAGCTGAAATGGACGCCGAATCCATGGTTGAACGTGATCGCCAACCAGTACGGCTTCGGCGAAGATAACGTGGGTCTTCCCAAACGCACCCGCTATCACACCGATGACAGCGTCGAGGTCAAATATTACGACCGTCCGCAGAAGGGCAATGGAATCGACGGATGGCCTTGACGTTCACCGGCGACATGGGATGCGAAACCGGCCAGGGCGTGAGCTGTGCCGGTAACCATCCCTATGATCCGATCACGGGAAAAGGCGGGCCGAAGCAGTCATTTCTGGGGTACATGGCTTACAACCGATGGTGGTGGCATAAGGACGTGTTGGCCTTTACGCTCGGCGGCGGCCAGATCAACAATCCCGGGCGCTATCTGGCACTGGTGCTCCCAGTGAACGGAGCGACGGCCATCTCCGGAACGCCGTACTTCCCGGCCTATCCGGGGGCGCCATTCAAGGCCTACGACGGCACGGCGACTTTGGACTGGATGCCCAGCCAGTTCGTGACGTTCCGTTGGGAATTTGGTTATCGCCACGTGAATGTGCCCTATTGGTCGGGTCGCGGAGGCATCACGCCGCCGGGCGGAAACAATGGGGCTCCGCAGGATTATGTCTGCAACAGCGGAGCCACCGCCGGCACCGCCGACCTGAGCGCTGCCTATACGGCCTGTGGCGGACCCGGCAGCGTCTGGTTCCCCGACCTTCGGCGCGGACAGGCACTCCTGAGCCTGTCTATCATGGTTAAGCTATAACTGGCAGGCGGAAAGACCGGACATGTTCACGATGCGGAAAATGGCGATAATTTTCGGTGCCTTCCTGGCTTTATTTGCGGCTGCAGCGGCGCTGCAGATGGCGACTGCCCAAAAGGTCGATAAGAGCATGCCTAAATGGCAGCGCACCCTTGCGCTTGGGGAAGACGAAGTCAAGGAACTGCTGCTCCTGATGGACACCAACAAGAACGGCAAGATTTCCAAGCTGGAATTCATGACCTTCATGGAAGCGGAATTCGACAGGCTCGATAAGGACAAAAGCGGGGAACTGGACCGCAAGGAACTTACTGAATCGAGGATCCGTGCCGCCCATCCGGCAGTGGGAAAGTAGAGCGGACAAGGCGTCCTCGACGGGAGAACGTATGCGCACTCACCGGGCCCGAGTGGTCGGGCTATTGTGTTTTGCGGCGGCCGTCCTGGCGGCAGCCGACCCGGCCTGGCGAATCAAACGGCCCTCCGAGTGGGCCGTCGACGATGCCCGGCAGTTGCTGACATCGTCTCCCTGGGCCAGGGAAATCGCCGCCGGGGTTGCCCGGCGGCAGAGCGAGGATGAACTCCGGGAAGGCGGACAGATGGGCCAGCCCCGCGGAATCGGCTATGACGGCGTTGATGCTAAGGGCAGCGGGGTCAAGATGCCGACGGACCTGGCGGCCATCTTCACTGGGGCCGACAGCCATAGCGCCCGGTCCGCCATCCAGAGCATGACGGTGAGGCTTCGTTGGGAGAGCGCGCTGCCGATCCGACTGGCGGAGCTGAAGGCTGGAGAGATGGGCCTGCCCACGTCGGAGGGCGATGGCTATCGCATTGCCGTTTACAGGATCCCCGGCACTAATCTGAGCGGCGATCCCAAGAAAATGGCGAAGCCGCTGAAGGATGGAGCTGTTCTGAAGCGGGCGGGGAAACCGGATGTAAAGCCCTCGCTGGTGGAGGCCTTCGCGGAGACGGATGGGTGGGCGGTGGCTTACCTGTTTCCGGCGGCGGCGGAAATCTCGCTCAAAGACAAGGAAGTTACGTTCGAGGCCCACATCGGGCGGATCGTGATCGTGCAGCCGTTCGATCTGACGCAGATGACCTTTCAAGGGAAGCTGGAGATTTAGGGAGCAGCCGGCCGCCCGGCGCCGCGCGCGCTATATTCCCTCAACCTTGCGCCCGCCTGGTAGTAGTTTGTCAATCAGGATCGCCGGATGCAAGGCGTTCACGCCGCTCAGCTCGGCTACCTGCCGCCGGCAGGAAGTGCCGGGGGCGACCAGCACGTCACCCATTCCCATGGCCTGCACCGCCGGCAGCAGGCGGCGGTTGGCGATGGCCCGTGAAACCTCGAAGTGCTCCTTTTGATACCCGAACGACCCCGCCATGCCGCAACAGCCGGCGTCGAGATCCACGACGGTGGCGCCGGGAATTCGCCCCAGCAGCGAGAGCGTGGCGGGCAGCAAGCCCATCGACTTCTGATGACAGTGGCCGTGCACGAGAATGCGTTTCGGACCCGCGGCCAGGGGAAGATCGAGCTGCGCGGCGAAATCGTCGAAAAACAGGCAGGCGTCCGCGACCACGCGCGCCTTCCGCTGCAGGTCTCCGCGTAAAAGCGAGGGCGCATCCTCTTTCACCGCCGAAAGGCAACTGGGTTCGCAGAACAGGATTTTCTCGACCGCGCTCGGCAATTGGAAACAGGCCTTGGACGACCTGCGCCGCGTGGTTCTGCGCTTCCGCCAACAGGCCTTGGGAAATCAACGGACGGCCGCAGCAGCCGGGCCGCACCACGTCCACGCGGCAGCCGCCCCGCTCCAGAATAGCGAGCATCGCGATGCCGATTTCCGGATCGTAATGATTCAGGAACGTGTCGTTGAACAGCGCCACGGAAGCGCCGCCCTTGCCCCGCGGCGGATTGGCCGCGAGCCATCGCTCGAAGGTCTCGCGTTTCCAGGCCGGCAGGGTGCGCCGTCGATCGATGCCCAGCAGCTCGCTTCCATCAACCGCGCACGGGCGCGGCTGGCAGCCAGCCAGTTCGCCAGCGGCGCAAACCGGCTGCCCCAAACCGAAAGCCGGTCAATATTTCCCAGCGCGCGGGCGCGCAGAGGCGTCCCGTGGCGGAGCCAGTAATCCGGCCAGAAACTCGCTCTTGAAGCGTGCCATGTCCACGCCGACCGGGCATTCGGCTTTGCAGGCGCGGCATTCCAGGCACAGATCGAGCACTTCGTACACGCCCTTCGTCCGCCAGTCCGGCTTCGCCCAGGCGGCCCGCCATGGCCAGGCGCAGCGCGTTGGCGCGGCCGCGCGTGGAATGCGTTTCGTCGCAGCGTGGCCATGTAGGAGGGGCACATGGTGCCGGCCAGCTTCTTACGGCAGGCGCCGACGCCGCTGCACATTTCGACCGCGCCGCCCATGCCGCCGAATTCCGAGTAGTCGAACCAGGTGTGCGGATCGGGCGTGCGATAACCCGCGCCGAAGCGCAGGTTCGAGGTGATGCGGCGGCGCATCGACGATTTTGCCGGGATTGAAAATGCCGAGCGGGATCGAAGGTGCGCTTGATTTGCGCGAAACGCCTCGTAGAACACCGGGCCGAACATCTGGCGGTTGAACGGGCTGCGCGCCAGGCCGTCGCCGTGCTCGGCGGAAAGCGCGCCGCCGAATTCCAGCACGAGGTCGGCGACCTCGCTGCGCAATGGCTTCGAATTTCCGGACGCCATCCTCCGTCTTCAGATTGATGACGGGGCGAACGTGCAGGCATCCGACGGAGGCATGCGCATAGATGCCGGCCGTGGTTCCGTGGCTTTCGAGGATCTCGAGGAAGCGTTCGATAAAATCGCGCAGCTTTTCCGGCGCGACCGCGGTGTCTTCGACGAAGGAGATGGACTTGGCGTCGCCCTTCATGGCCATCGAGAGGCCCAGCGAAGCTTCCGCGCAGGCTCCAGATTCTGGCCTGCTGCGGCCGGATCGGTTTCGCATCGATAGGCATAGCCGAGATGCTGCGCGCGCAGATCGTCCTCCAGCGCGCTGCAGGCGCGGCGGCAGGTCCTCCTTGCGATCGGCATAGAACTCGACGCACAAGGTGGCGGCCGGGTCGCCTTCGATGAACGGTGTTGCGAATGCGGTCGAGCGTCGGCATTCTGGCGGGTGTAATCGAGAATGGATTTGTCCATCACTTCGACCGCCGATGGCTGATGCCGCAGGATGACCGGGCTGGCGGCGAGCGATTCCAGCAGGTCGCCGAACATGATCGACCATGACGGCCTTGGCCTTGGGCAGCGGCACCAGCCGCAGCTTGGCTTCGAGGACGATGCCCAGCGTGCCTTCGGAACCGACCATGATTTTCGCGAGATTGACGGGCTTTGCCGGGTCGGTGAATTCGTCGAGGTTGTAGCCGCCCACGCGGCGCAGGATTTTCGGGTAGCGGCGGTCGATTTCGCCGGCGTGCTCGCTGCGCCAGGCCCAGCACCGTGCGATAACAGGCGGCTTCCAGCGTATCGCCGGCCGGCGCCTGGCTGCGCGGGATCTCGCGGAAATGCGGCAACGCGTGCCGTCGGACAGCGCGACTACCATTTCCAGAACGTGATCGATGGTCTTGCCGTACCACACGCTGCGCGCGCCGGCGGCGTTGTTGGCCATCATGCCGCCGATGGTGGCGCGGCTGGCGGTGGAAATGTCGGGCGCAAAACGCAGGCCGAGCGGAGCAAGCTGCGCGTTCAATTCATCCAGCACGATGCCCGGCTCGACGCGCACCCAGCGCTCCTCCGGCGTTGACTTCCAGCACGCGGTTGTAATATTTCGAGATGTCGATCTGGATTCCGGGGCCGATCGATTGGCCGCACTGCGAGGTGCCGCCGCCGCGCATGGTGATGGGGCAGCGGTGTCGCGGCAAATCTCGAGCGCGCGCAGAATGTCCTCGGCGGTGCCTGGGAATCACAACGCCCAGCCGGCTCGATCTGATAGACGCTGGCATCGGTGGAGTAGAGCGCGCGCGTGATTGTGTCGAAGCGAACCTCGCCTTCGATCCGGCTTTCCAACTCGCGGCGGAGCGCGTCAGAGTCCAGCGAAAGGCCGTGAGTCGCAGGTTGGATTTGAACGGGTACCGTCATGCCGGCTTCCTCCTCTTGCTGCAAGGTAGCTTGCTCTAAGACTAGCTCAGATGGCCGGCGATGCCCTAACGCCAGGATCGCCCGCGGACGAAGAAGCGAAAACATTTTTGGGTGAGTATGTATGGATTGCACACCGCGCGGGTAAGTTTTACCGGCTCTGGGCGGCCTCGAAACAGCTTATAGCGGAGAGCCGCGCCGGGCAGGTGTTCGGGACGCCCCAGGGCCGACGATCTGGCATTATCATTGCTAAAGGATCATGACCCACGACTGGAACGAACTGGAAGGGGCCACTCTGTCCGGACGCTACTGGCTAAAACAGTGCCTCCGCTCGACTCCGAGTGACGCCTGGTATCTCACCCGCTTCGATGCGTCCAGGGACGCCACCATCCATGTAATGCGCGCGGATTTGCCGCATGCTCCCCGGCAATTGGAGATCTGGCGCGAAACCGTGAAGTTGGAGCATCCGCACATCATCCTGGCGCTCGACGCCGGACGCGCGCAAGCGCAAGGGGCCGACCTGGCCTACGTGGTTTGCGAGTATCCGGACGACTTGCTGGACTCGGCCATCGCCGAGCGCTGCCTCTCCAGTGCCGAATGCAGCGAAGTTCTGTCCGCGTGCGTGTCGGGGTTGGCATTCCTTCACGCCAGGGGACTCATCCATGGCTCGGTTGACCCGGCGCACATTGTCTCGGTCCGCGATCAAATCAAGCTCACGTCCGACACCATCCGTGGCGGCGGCGCCGCCGTACCGGCTGAGTGGGGGCCATACGAGGCCAGCGGCGAAGCGGCCACTCCCGCAGCCGATGTGTGGGCGCTGGGCGCCACGGTGGTCGAGATGCTCACTCGTGAACGCCCTGTTTCCGGCGGCGAGATCCCCGAAATCCCCGAGCCTTTCGCGACCATCGTGCAGCATGCCTGCAGGCGCGAGCCGGCGGAACGGTGGTCTATAGAAGATATCGACGCTTACCTGCATGCGCCGGCGCCGCAAGTTACGCCCGCGCCGTTGCCTACGCCAGCGCCGGAGGTCAAACCCGCGGTAGCCCTCCCGCCGGAGGCGCCGCAACCGGTGGCTGTGCCCTTGCCCGCCCTTTCGCGACGCGGCTTGCCCTTGAAATGGGTGCCCGCCGTGGGACTGGTCGCGGCCGTGCTGCTGAGCATGGTGCTGCGGCGGCACCCAGAGCAGCCGGCGGCGCGGCCGGCGGTTGCGACGGCTCCCGCCGCGACGCACTCTACGGCCCCGGCACCCGAACGCCTTGTTTCCGAAGCGGCACCAACTGCCCCGAGGCAATCCCACCCCGACCCATCCGCCACCTGGCGCGTGGTGGCCTATGAATACGCCACGCGACCGGCAGCCGAAAGGGAAATCCGCCGTCTCAACGCGAAGCACCCCGCATTGCGCGCCGAGATCTTCACGCCGCAGGCCAACCAGCGTCCGTATTTCGTTGCGCTGGGCGGCCGTATGACGCTCCCGGAAGCGGAGCGCCTGCGCAAGGAAGCCTGGGCAAAAGGTCTGCCGCGCGACATGTTCGTCCGCAACTTCCCGAAATAATCCGCCTGGCCGGCCAAACACGGCTGGTCTGGCGGAAGCAGACAATAAGGTCACGCAATATGATTCCGCATATAATGTAGGCCAGGGTCGCGAGGGCTGAAAACGATCGCCGGCCGCCGCGTCCGCCGCCAATATGCTCTCCATCGGATTTCATACCGACGCCTTCAACTCCGCTTACTGGAGCTTCGACCAGTGCCTGGAATGGGCGCACCGCCAGCACCTGCCTTACATCGAGTGCGGCGCCATTGACGGCGTCAGCTGGATTCACGGGCTCGGCTACCATCCGCACGTGGCGTTCTGGCAGGACCCGCTGCTGCTGCGCCACAAGATGGATGCCCTGGGGATTGCCTTCTCCCAGATCGATGCCGCTTTCCCGCTCTCGACGCCGGAAGGGGCCAGCGTCGGCCTGGAATACATTCTGCATACCATCCGCTGGGCCAAACTGGCCGGCTGCCCGCGCGTGGATACCACCGACGACCGTCTTCCGCCCCAGGGGATGACCGAGCGCGAGGCCCTGGATATGATGCGCGGCATCTACCGCCGCATAGTGCCGGTGGCCGAGCAATACCAGATCACTATCAATATCGAGCCGCACGGCTATTTCACCACCCGTCCCGAGTTCATGGCCGAAATGCTCGACTTCGTCGACTCGCCCTTGCTGCGAATGAACATGGATACGGGCAACACGTTCATTGCCGGGCAGGATCCGGTCGCTTTTTTGGGCTCGTTTCTGCACAGAGGTCAGCCATGTGCATATCAAGGACGTCAGCCAGAGCCTGGCGGCGGCCGCCCGCGGCGAGCTCACCGGCATCGCGGTGAGCCACTGCGCGCTGGGCGAGGGCGTCAACGCGGCCAACATCGTCCGCTGCATGGAGATGCTGGTGGGCGGCGGGCTACGACGGCGTGCTGAGCATCGAGTGCGAAGGCCAGGGTGGACCCATGATCGAGCAGAGCCTGGAATGGCTGCGCGGGGTGGTGGCCGGGGTGGCGGCGCCGCAAGGGGCGAAGGCATGAAAGGCGCGGCGTTGCGGCGCTGCTGGTTGCGATGCTCCACGCGCAGGCGCCGGCGGGCCGCGTGCGCGCGCTCATCCTGACCGGGGAGAGCGACACGCAGTACCACGATTGGCGTGTGTCCACGCCTTTCCTGCGCAATCTGCTGGAGCGCACGGGGCGCTTCGAGGTAAAGGTGGAGGAGCAGCCGGCGGGCATCACCGCGGATACCCTCGGCCGTTCGACCTGATCGTGCTCAACTACACGGGTCCGCGCTGGGGCGCGGCCAGCGAGGCGGCGGTGGAGGAGTTCGTGCGCGGCGGCAAAGGCATGCTCTCGTTTCACGGCGTAACCTACGGTCCGCTTTTCGGCATGGATTTTCGAGGCCGCGAGCCGGAAGCTGGAAGGCCGGGCCGGATGAGGGCTGGCCGGACTACGCGTCTCTCATGGGCGCGAGCTGGAAGCCGGCCAAAATCGGCCATGGCCGAAGCGGCACGTTTTCACGGTGAAGTGGACGGCGCCGGCACCACCGTATCGCGCGCGGCCTGGCTCCGGCGTTCCTGGCCAATGACGAGCTGTACCATCGGCTGGATTTGCTGCCGGGCACGACAGGTGCTGGCCACCGCTTACGACGATCCGGCCATCGGCGGAACGGGCAAAGACGAGCCGATCGATCTGGACCACGGCTTTCGGCAAGGGCCGTACCGTCCACCTCACCTTGGGCCATGACCTCTCGGCAATGTCGCAGCCCGGGTTCGTGGCGGCTTTCGCGCGCGGCGGCCGAATGGGCCGCTACGGAACACGTCACGTTGCCGGCGGCGATCCCGCTCTTCGCCCGGCAAATGGATGCCGTCCGCGTGCTGGCCGTCACCGGCGGCCATCCTTACCCGGTTTCCTTCTACACCCTGTTCGAGGGACAGGACGACATCGCGTGGGCGCACGCCACGTCGCCGCGCGAGGCATTCCCGGCGGACATGGCGCAGCCGCTACGACGTGGTCGTGCTGCACGATATGCTGGCAGGACCTGGAACCGGACGCGCGCGAGCATCTGCGCGCCTTCGTTGCAGCGGGCAAGGGCGTGGTTTCCCTGCACCATGCCATTGTGGACTACACTGCGTGGCCCTGGTGGTGGCAGGAGGTGACGGGCGGCGAATTCTTCATCCAGGCGAGCAGCCCGGCCATCCCGCGTCGGCGTACCGGGAGGGGGTGGACATGGTGGTCGACGGCGACGCGATCTGGGCCGCACCCACCCGATCACCCGGGATATTGGGCCGCTGGTGGTCAATGACGAGGCCTACCGCGGCGATGTGGCATTCGCCCGGGCATTCAGGTTCTGATGGAAACGGCTTTTCCGCTGAACGACAGGCCGGTGGTGTGCGTGGGCCCGCATGCCGGCGCCCGCGTGGTTTACATCCAGTTGGGCCACAGCGATTCCACCATGCGCTACCCGGCCTACCGCAAACTGGTGCACAATGCCATCTTGTGGGCGGCGGGACGGCTGAATTGAAACCGGCTGAGTTGAGTCCGGCAAGAAGGGAGATCAGATGAAACAGCAGCAGAGTCCCGAGGCGGCGTCACGCCGCGATTTTCTGAAGGCCGCGGCGCCGGCCGTCATTCTGGGCAGCTTGGCGCTGCCCCCGGTGCATGCGGCGGGCAGCGATGTGATCCGCGTCGGCGTGATCGGCTGCGGCGGCCGCGGCGAGGCCGCCGCCATGAACGCCATGAATGCCGGCAAGGACGTGCACATCGTCGCCATGGGCGATATGCTGCCGACCGCGTCCAGGAGAAGCGCGCGTCGCTGCAGCGCGAAATACCCGGACCAGGTGACCGTTCCCGACGCGCATTGCTTCGCCGGCTTCGACGCCTACAAGCACGTCATCGAAGCTTCCGACGTGGTCATCATCGCCAACGCCGCCAAGTTTCATTCCTTGCACGCCAAGACGGCGCTCGAGGCCGGCCGCCACGTGTTCGTCGAAAAGCCGCACGCCATCGACCCGGTGGGCATCCAGGACCCTCCGCGCCGCCTGCGAGCTGGCGAAAGCCAAAGGCCTCTCGATCCTCTCCGGGCTGCAGAGCCGCTATCACCCCGGCTACATCGAAACGATGGAGCGCGTACACGACGGCGCCATCGGCGACATCGTCGCCATTCAGGAGACGTGGCTGCGGCCGCCCTACGTGCTCTACCCGCGCCGCCCGGGGATGAAGGAAGTGGAATACCAGGCCAGCAACCAGTACCATTTCCACTGGCTCTCGGGCGACGACGTGCCGCAGACATTGATTCACAACCTGGACCGCTCCAGTTGGGCGCTGCGCAACGCCGCGCCCATCCGCTGCTACGGCATGGGCGGCCGTTCCACGCTCCACGGCGAGATCTACGGCGACGTCTTCGACCATCACGCGGTGGTCTACGATTTCCCGAACGGCGTGCGCGTCTACGCCTTCTGCCGCACCATCGACAACTGCTACAACGAAAACTCCAGCCTGATTCTCGGCAGCAAGGGCCGCTGCGACCTGCTCAATCTGCGCATCACCGGCGAGACCAACTGGCAATCGGACGCGGCCAAATCCAAGAGCCAGCGCCTATGACCTGGAGCACGTGGCGCTGTTTCAACGGCATCCGCACCGGCAGGCCCGTGAACAGCGGCGACTATATGGTGCGCAGCACGCAAATCGGCTTGCTCGGACAGTTCTCGTGCTATACCGGCAAAGAGGTCACCTGGGAACAATTCGAGAATTCGCAATTCTACTATCCGCCGCTGCCCGAGGACGTGACCGCGGAGACGGAGCCGCCGGTGAAACCGGGGCCCGACGGCATCTACCCGGTGTTGGTGCCCGGCGTTACGAAACTGTTGTAGCCTACTCCCGCCGCACGATGGATAGCGGTGTGGTTCGAGCCGGACTGGATGGGAGCTCCCTCTCTTTCCCTGGCGCCCGACTACCTACCGGTCAGTTCGGAAACGCAGGAAGAGATTCAGTCAAACAGGCCATGAACGTTGCGCGACGTTGGGTCCGAACTTAGTTTGCCCCCTGCAGGAGTGGCATCGGACGTCGCTCCGATCGGCTGCAACTTGCCCAGCGAGCAGCTCTTTTCGATAGGAAGGCTAGCACGCGAGGCGCGGGTCCGGCAGGCGTGGCGGCCGGAAGTAACTGAGATTAAATGAAATAAAAATCCCGACAATCGTTCACTCCTCAAAACATAACCAGCACGGCGAATTGTTCGCTGGAAGGCACTAAACGGCGGACAGAGTGTGGCCCGGCTAGCTTATCCTGTTCCGCCGGTGTGAGTTTCAATCCGAACAGCGGCCAGCAGGCTTGCTCAGTTTGCTTGTTAGCTTTGCCGGCAGAGCGGATGGTGCACAATAAATAAATCATGCTCTTTCCCCCCAGTGCGCTGGATGCGCGCACTCAGGCATTTCCGGTTCTGACCGGTGCGCAGATCGCTCGGATTCGTCCGCTGGGGCGCGCTCGCCCGGTCCAGAGCGGCGAGATCCTTTTCGAGCCGGGCGACACCGGCGTTCCGTTTTTCGTGCTGCTGTCGGGAAGCATGGAAATCGTGCAGCCGAGCCTGGAGGGCGAGCGGCCGGTGGCGACCCACGGGCCGGGAGAGTTCACCGGCGAGATTACGATGATCTCCGGGCAGCGGTGCCTGGTGCGCGGGCGCGTGACGGAGGCCGGCGACTTTCTCGAACTGAGCGGGGATGGGCTGAGGTCGCTGATCGGCAGGGACGCCGAGCTGAGTGAAATCCTCATGCGCGCGTTTATTCTGCGGCGGCTGGAATTGATCCGCCGCGGTTGGGGAACGATTGTCGTGATGGGCTCGCAGCACTCGGCCAAGACGCTGGAGCTGCGCGGCTTTCTGATGCGCAACGGCCATCCCTACACGTATATCGATCTGGACCGCGACCGCACGTCGCAGGAGCTGCTGGATCGGTTCGAGGTGAAGCCGTCGGATGTCCCGGTGGTGATCTGCCAGGGCCAGAAGCTCCTGCGCAGCCCGTCGATTCAGAAGCTGGCGGAGTGCCTGGGATTCAACCTGAGCACCGGCGGCAAGCAGTTGCGCGACGTGATCGTGGTGGGCGCGGGGCCGGCGGGACTGGCGGCGGCGGTTTACGCGGCGTCGGAAGGGCTGGACGTGCTGGTGATCGAGATGCAGGCCCCGGGCGGGCAGGCGGGGTCGAGCTCGAAAATCGAAAACTACCTGGGCTTTCCGACCGGGGTCTCGGGGCAGGAATTGGCGGCGCGCGCGGTCACCCAGGCGCAGAAGTTCGGCGCCAACATGATGATTGCGCGCACGCGTGGTGCGGCTCGAATGTCAGGGCCGCGCATACGGCGTCGTACTCGACGGGGAGGAGGAACTGACGGCGCGCACGATTGTGATCGCCACCGGCGCGCAATACAATAAGCCGCGCCTGCCGAACCTGGAGCGGTTCGAAGGCGAAGGGATCTATTACGGCGCCACTTACATGGAGTCGCAGCTCTGCGAAGGGCTGGAATCCGCGGTGGTGGGCGGGGGCAACTCAGCCGGGCAGGCCGCGGTGTTTCTCTCGCAGACCGCCGGCAAGGTGCACATGCTGGTGCGATCGGGTGAACTATCGAGCACGATGTCCCGTTACCTGGTCCAGCGGCTGGAGGAGAACCCCGGGGTAAACATGCATTACCAAACGGAGATCACCGCGCTCGAGGGTGACGGGCACCTGGAGCGCGTGACCTGGCGGGACCGGAGGAAGGAGGAGGAGTCTACGCACGAGATCCGGCATGTGTTCATCATGACAGGCGCGTCGCCGCGAACCGAGTGGCTGCGCGGTTGCCTGGCGCTGGACGAGAAGGGCTTCATCCTGACCGGCCGCGACCTGGACGCGGCGGGCAGCGGCGAGAATCCCCCGTGGCGGCTCGGTCGGGCTCCGCAAATGCTGGAGACCAGCCTGCCGGGCGTGTTTGCCGTGGGCGACGTGCGGGCAGGGAATGTGAAGCGGGTGGCGTCGGCGGTCGGGGAAGGGGCGATCAGCATTCATTTGGTGCATCGTGCGTTGGCGGAATTATAGAAGCGCCTGGTGCGGGAAGCAACGCCGTGCTTTTGCCGAGGAAGTCTTGTCTTTTCGTACGGGAAAACTCTCTCCGAAGATCCTACGCACCGGAAGTCGAAGCGGAACGGACCCATGGTGAGGTTGTAAACGATTCGAAACTTCCCCCGAACAGATATTGAAGCGGCCGGTTTCCCGCCCGAATACAATAAAGGTGGCATAACTCGGAGGGCGGCGATTCTCACACGGGAGGAAAATGATGAAAACCAGCGAAACGACTCATTCAAGGGTCGCAGAAACTGACGGCCGGGAAACACCGACCGATCTCAAAACACCAACCGATCTTAGCCGGAGCGCCGTTGAGGCAGTCTCCAAAGCGTTACGGGAATTGCTTGCCGACGTATTCGCACTGTATGTGAAGACCAAGAATTTCCACTGGCATATGAGTGGGAGCCACTTTCGGGACTACCACCTGCTGTTGGATGAGCACGGTGACCAGATCTTCGCCATGACCGACGCGATCGCAGAGCGAGCGCGGAAGATCGGGGGGACGACGATCCATTCTATTGGGGACATCGCGCGGCATCAAACTCTGAAAGACAGTGACGCCGAGTTCGTAAGTCCAATGGACATGCTGACGGAGCTTTGCGCCGATAACCAGACCTTGACACGCTCCATGCGCGAAAAGCACAAGATATGTGAGCAGCACAACGACGTGGCAACTACCAGCCTGATAGAGACCTGGATTGATGAAACCGAACGTAGAACCTGGTTCCTGTCGGAAACGGTGCGCGGCCTATAGCCACAGCGTTCCCACAAAGCGCCCGCGCTTCACCGCACGCGGCTAACGGTTCTCGCGCAGAAACTTCAGATATGCGCCGCTATTATAAGTCGTCCATGGCGTGAACCCGCGTTCCTGATAGAGCATGAACGCAAAATCGATGTTGGCTTTGCAATCGAGCAGATCCCGCAGGTTGAGACCGGGGCGCTGGAGGTGGACGGTATTGATTTGAAAATATCCCCAATCGAGCGTTCCATCGGAATTGTAATGGTAGATCTCGCAGGCCCCTTTGGGATTCTCCGCCCGCTGGATGGCCAACGCCACCCGGCAGGCGGGACCGAATTTCCGGCACGCATACTCCTGGTAAGCCGTAAGCCGCCGGCCGGACTGGTCGGCCTGTAATGCGGCCTCTTCTTCGCCCGGCGAACGGGCGCTGATCACCAGGGGCCACTGGAAGTGAATCCGCACCGGCCACTGCAGGCTGAAGGTGTAGCGATCCAGCATTACACCGGCCGCGGCAGACGCAAACACGGTGACGAGCAGCATTGCCCCTATCAGCCGCACTCTTTCAGACGGGTTGCCGCGCGCGGGACCCTTTCGGCGGCGGGCCTTCTTACGAAGCGCGGGCGCAGCCATACACCAGCGTCTGTCCGAAGGCGATAGCAGCCGCGGGGGAAACAACGGCGATAAGAATAAACGAGAATATCCGCATCTGTGGCCCGATTCCCGAAAGTATCACAACGAGCGCCGTAGTGGTGCGGGGCGCGTATCCGGGGCCGCTCCTACCTGGATTCGTCCACCACTTCGAGCGCGTTCAACGAAGCGTAGTTGCGCACCGGCGTCAACTTAATGTCGAGCTTGCCCTGCGGATTCGGCTCCAGCCCGTGAACCGGAAGCGCCAGCGCGCGGCCGCTGCCGCCGGCTTCCTTGAAGATATCGAAGCCGCGGCGCAGGGCCACGCCATTGCACAGAATATCGAATACCCGGCTGCCCGGGCCGCCGCCCGCGAAGTTGCCTGGCCCGAACCATGTCTCCACAAAATAAAGTGTCACGCCGTAACGCCCCGGCGGCACCGAAACGATGTAGCTCAAATTGCCGAATCGCTCGCCTTTCAGCAGGTCGGGGTCTTCGATGTTGGTCACCACGGCCGGGCGCATCACCAACTGGCCGCCGCGGGAATAAAAATCGGGCTCCCAGGTGCGGCCCTGTTTGTCCGTGTAAGGGTGGTCGCGTGAGACCATGCGGATTGGCCGCAGCCTGCCCGCAATTCCGGGAGTGATTTCGATCCCGCTCACCATGGCCAGCCCGGTTTTGGGAACAAACCTGAGGTGGAGCTTTCCATCCGGCGCGGGCGAAATATTCTTGAAAGCGCGCACATCGGCCGCGCTCGCTCCCGCATCCGACGTCACGTCGAAATCGTCCAGAAGGTCGGTGTTGTTGGCCGAGACCTTGAAAATCCGGCTGGATTCGCCACCCCCGGCCACGTTATTTTCGCCGTAGAGCGTCTCCGCGAAGTAGAGGCGCATTTCGTAAACTCCCGGCTGCAGGGGAATATTATAGGAGAACGCGCCCTCGCGGCGGCTGCGGAACAGGCGCGGGTCGCGCGCTCCAATGATGGGATGATCGGCGGCGTCGAAAACGGTCCCGCCTTGAGAATAGCGGTCGCACAGCCAGGTATGTCCGAAACGATCCGTGTAAGTTCCGCCCTCGAGTCCGGCAAGAATGCGGACTTCGGGCCCGGGCGGCACGGCCGCGATGGCGCCGGCGCCGGCCGCCCTGGGCCGGGTCCAGGCGAGCTTCCAGGCGAGAGCGCCGGACAAAGCCACCAATACCAGGGCAGCCCCGGCCCAGAACAGGCGGCGCGGCCGCGGCGCCGGCAGCAGCGGCGGGGCGGGCGGCGCCAGGAGCGGCACCGCGCGCTGCAGTTGCACCGGTTCCTGGACGGCAACCGGAGCGGCCACTTCGAGCGCGGTCCGGCGGTCCGGCGCCACTACCGCCTGGTCCGCCAGACTGGGTTGCCGGGGGACGTTGCGCAAGAATTGCGGAGCGTATTGCCCGGCCGGAATCTCGATGCGGACGCTGTGGTCGGTGCCTTCGGCTTCGTAATAATCGCGCAGGCGCTTGCGCAACCTGTGCGCTTCCACGCGGACGATGGAATCCCGCTTGGGGTCGAAACCCGGCTGCCGCCCCAGCGCCTCGACCGCGATGTTGTATTCCTTGATCTGCTCGCCTTCCCCCTCGAAGTATCGGGCGCAGACGTAGGTCAGAAGATGGGCCAGGTTCGGGGCTCGATTGAAGATCCCCGAATCCAGCACCGCTTGCAACTCGTTCCTTTCCTCCGCGTATTCGGGGGGAGTTTGGGTCATGTCACACCGGGACTGGTATGGCAGTATACATGCGTCGGGCGGGGATGTTCAAGTCCTTAACCGGATGTGAGGATCGATACATCCGTTCTGGACAACCCTAAGTTTAGTGCGTCAGGATACTATCCTGTGCTCACTCGAACCGGATGGACGTGCTCGCAACCGCCGAAGTGCTGCCCTGCCGGGCTGTGGCGCGGATTTCGTAGGTTCCCGCCGGAATGGCTTCCGCCGGAATAGTCATCAAATATGGAATCCGCCCCTGTGCGTCGGCCGCCGGCAGTTCCATGGGAACTTTGGTCAGCACTCGCCCATCGGAGAGAAATTCGATTTCCACCGCCGGTTTGCCGCCCGCTGCCGGGTCCGGATAGACCGTGAAAAACAGGCGCAGCGCGGAATTCGGCGCCTTCCGGATCAACGTGTCCAGGGTGGGCGTGACGCTACCGCCCTGAAACTGGAAAGGCTCGCCCGGTTCCAGGTCCCGGGCGTTCGGCGTGTACGATCGCATGGGCAGCAGGCTGGAAATCGCCACGCCGCTGGCGCCGGCCGGAACCGTGAATTCCAGCCGCTGCACCCCGGTCTTCCCGCTCTCGCGGTCTTCCACCGCCGATTCCAATACGTATTTTCCCGGGGCCAGCTCGATGGCTGACTTATCCAGAAAATTTCCCAAGTTATGCTGATCCGCGGTTACCCGGAAGGAGCGGTCGCGCGTGATCTTCCGCACCACCTCGCCCTTGGCGTCCTTGATGAGAGCCGCCATCGAGCAGTGCACGTCCATGGCGCCGCCAGGAATTCCCACGCCGCCATCGCCCTTCGCCTGCAATTCGCGCAGCGGCACCTCCAGCAGCACCGCCACGTCCATCGCGCCGGGCGCGCCCTTGTGCGGCTGCAGCAACGCGGCGCCGGCGCGGTATTTTACGTCTTCGGAAAGCTTGCCGTCGGAGAGAGCCTTCAGCAGGGGCATCTCGAACGGCGCCAATCCGGCCGCAATCGCCTCCGCGGGCAGCGCGAAGTATCCGTTGCGCGAGTGAATCACCAGATCCTTGCGGTTTGCCGTAACGGCAAGCTTGCGGAAACTGCCGTCATAATTCGCGATGCCGGGATTATAGGAAAGCTCGTAATAGCTGCTGATTTCTTCGTTGACGTGGCGCAGCGGCTGGCTCAGGTCGTTGCTGTCGCCGATCAGAAAACCGCCGGTGGATTCCGCCAGGTCGCGCAGGGCCAGATCCAGGTTGGCGCGGGCCGCCACCTCGTAGGTATCCGACGCCTTCATTTGATCTTCGGTCACCGGATTGTTCCCCACCGTGGACATGTTGCTGGCCCGCGCGCCGGCGTTCAACTGCCCCATCGCGGCGGCGTTCTGCGAGGTTGTCATCACCCCGCGCACATCCACGCTGTAGAACGTCACGTTATCGCGGTTGGCTGTGCTGATCAGGTTACGGAACGGCACGTCGAGCTCCGGCGTGAGATACATGCCGGAGGTGAAGTACAAGATGCTCTTGCGTCCCGGCATCTGCCGCAACCCGTTCACCAGCGCCTTCAGCGCATCCACGGAAAGCCGCGTCCCCTGCGATTGCACCGCCGCGTCCATGCGCAGCATCGCCAGCATCACGGAAGCCAGCTTTGCCTGGAGGGCACTGTCGCCGTTCGTCACCGGCTGGGCCGCCGCGTTCACGGCCGCAGTCGCCAGATCGGAATCCTGCGCGGAGCCGTTGGCCATCTGCCCGGCCAGATTGCGCTTTAATTCCGCCATGATCGCATCCGATTCGGATGTCAGGCGCGGCGCGCCCGCTCCCTGGGTGGCCCGCTCGATGGCCTTCGCCAGCGCGTCCCGGTCCTTGGTGAAATGCTGCAGCACCAGCAGCCGTGTATCGATCACCACCACGGAGTAGAACACGTTCGTACCCTGGTCGCCTTTGATCAGGTCCAGCGCCGCGGAGCGGGCCATCCGCCGCTGGTCCGGCGCGGCCAACGGCAACGGCTCGAATGCCAGCGTCACCAGGCGAATTTGCCGCAGCGGGTCGAGCGGCGTGGTGGCGCCGCTCGCACTGAGCGCCTCCGCACCCCGCACCAGCCGGAAGCTGAGAATCGCCTGCTTCGCCCCATTGTCGGTTACGGTGAGGTCCTCGGGTTTGAGATCGGTCACCGGCTTGCCCTTCTTATCCCGAACCACCAGGTCCAGCAGGACCTCTTCGACATTTGTCTTCAACGTGGCCTGCGGCTGGCAAAGAACAGGCGCGGCGGTGCCGGCGGCCAGAACTGCTGCAATCAGAATCCTCATGGGGCCGACTTCCCTCCCAGGTGCTCCAGGCGTTTGAATTCTTCCTGCTCGCGCCGGGCATCTTCTTTTCTGCCGAGCCGGCTGTACGCCGTCGCCAGGCTGAAATGGGCCTCCGGCTCCTCCGGCGCCAGTTTCAGCGCGGTCTCCAGTTCACGCGCAGCCCGCGCCGCATCGCCCGAATCGAGCAGCGCGCGCCCCAGCACGATGTGCGCGGAAAAATCGCTGGGGCCGGCCTTCACCGCCCGCTCCCCGTACTCGAGCGCTCCCTGTTTGTCCTCGCGTTTCAACAAAACGGCGCTCAGGCTCACCAGCGCCGTTACATGCTCCGGCTCCAACTGCAGCGCCTTTTTCATTTCCACGATGCCGCGGTCGGCGTCGTCGAGATACAGGAGGGCACCATAGCGAAAATGGACGTCCGGCTCATTGGGATAGGCTGCCAGCAATTCGTCGAACTTCTGTCTGGCTCCCTTGTAATCCCGCTCCATTGCCGTCGCCATGGCGTCTCCGAGGCGGAACACCAGGTCGCGCCGCGCCTCCGGAACCTCCGCCGGCAGCCACTTCTGCTGCAGCCCGGCGATCCCCGCCGCGGCGCTGATCTCCGGCGTCTTCCTGTCGATTTTCGTCAAATCCGTGAGCACCGCGAGGGCTTTCTCGAAACTGCCGCCTTTGGTCAGGAGCAGCGCGTAATGCAGGCGCGCGGCGCGGGCCAGTTCCCGGTTCTCCTGAAATCCCAACTGCTCCACATGCGCCAGGCTCTCCAGCGCCGCACCGTAGTCGCGCAGCCGGTACTCGCAGAGCCCCGACATGGTCCAGCCCGGCGCCGCGTCCGGCTTGGCTTTCGTGAGCCTTTGAAATACCTCGGCACACTCGCGGTAGCGGTCCAGATCGTAATCGATCGAGCCCAGGCTCCACAGCCCTTCTTCCCACCCTGGCTTCAGTTCCAGGGCTCTCTTATACAGGCCGATTGCCTTTTCCAGTTGGCGCCCGTCGCGCGCCGTCTGCGCCTGCCGCGCCAGGTCTGCGAAGCTGGAACCCGCGTTCTGCGCCGCAGCGCCGTTCCCGTACAACAAGATACCCATGAACATCGCCCCGGCCTGGAATCGCATCTGGTTCATCTTACCCCCGCCTGCGTCCGGCCGGGCCGCCAAAACAAAAAGCGGCTCCCCGAGGGGGTGGGGAGCCGCCTTCGTTTTCCGACTGCAACTGCGCGCCGTCAGAAGTAAAACTTCACCGCCGCCTGTACCACCCGGCGTCCCTGCTTCTCCGTGGTGATCCCGAACAGCGGAGTGCTCACCGTGCCGTTGGGATTGAATCCCAGGTTCAAGTTGCTGCCGTTGAACGACCACAACGGGTGGTTCAGGAAGTTATAAGCGTTGAAGCGGAACTGCAGCTTCTTCGATTCCTTGATGGTGAAGTTTTTGAACAACCCCATGTCGGCGTTGAAGAAGGCCGGCCCGTAAATCGCCGGCAGCACGGCCCCGGGATTCTCGCCGATCGCCGTCGGCATGGCGAAGCAGCTCGAGTTGATGTACTGGTTCGCCTTCAGGTTCGCAGCCGGGTTGCACGTCAGCACCGGATTCAGCTGAATGTTTGGCGTGCCCAGCAATGACGTGTTGCTGATGATGTCATTGGTCCCCGGCACCAGCGCCCCGTTCAGGTTCAGCCCGAAGTTCTCGCCTTGGAAGCCGGTGAGGTTCGGTCCGCTCTCCCACTGCAGGATTCCGGAAAGCTGCCAACCGTTCACCAGCCCGCCCGCCACCTTGTTGCCCTTGAGCGGGCTGCCCAGCTCCACCGAATACGCCAGGTTGAAAATATGCGTTCGATTGGTCTCCTGCACGCCGTAGTCGTTATTCAGGTTGAAGCTGTCGAGCGCGGGGTTGACGATCCCCATCGCCTTGCTAAAGGTGTAGTTCGCGTTGATGGTGTAACGCCCTTTGGTTCGGATCCAGGTGACCTGCAGGGCGTTGTAGTTCGCCCACGCCTTGTTGGTGGCCAGGTTCACGTCGGAGAAGCCGAGCAGCGGCCGGAAGTTGTTTGCCGTGAGGCTGTTCGGATCCACACCGCCGTTTTTGCTCGCCAGCATAGCGCCCACCGGAACCAGGTTTATATCAGATCCGGCGCCGGTGCTGATCGGCAAATCGCGGCTGCGGTTGCCCACGTAGGCGGCCTCCAGCATTCCCGACCACGGCGTTCGCTGTGACAACGTGATGTTGTAGCTGTCCGTGTACGGCTGATTATTGTCCGAGCTGTCCACTGCCGCCGGAGAGAGCGCCTGCGCGGATAGCGGTATGCTGCTCAGGTTGCGCGTCAGCAGAGGCACCCCGTTGATGTTGTTCGGCAGGGTGTACGTCTGCACGCCCGCGGCGACATCCAGGCCGCTGGTGAACTGGCCGGAGTGGTAATAGTAGCGTCCCCATCCGCCGCGCAGCACCGTCTTTCCCTGGCGCAGATCGTAGGCCCCACCTATGCGCGGCTGGAAGAACATCGCCCGCGTCGGGAAGCCGCCCAGCGGCACCGAGGAATCGCGCTTGTGCCATTGGAAGCCACAGTACTGCGTGGGCTGGCACGACGTGTTGTAATCCGCGTAGTCGAAAATCGAGTAGCCGTAACCCAAGCGGTCGATCCACGGCTGGAAATGCGTGAAGCGGATTCCCATTTCGAGCGTGAGGCGCGGCGTCACCTTCCACGAATCCTGCAGGAATCCTTCGTACGTGTTGTACGAAATGTCGTTGACCCGGTTGAAGGACGTTTCCTGGTATTGGTAAAGGTTCCCATATAACAGGTCCGCGTACTCGTTGCCGAACGTGTTGGAGTTGCCGTTCCACACCTGGAAATCGCCGTTGGTATTGTTGTTGGCTGGCTGCGCGTTGCGGATCCACTCGTAGAAGAAGCCGGCCTTTAACGTGTGCCTGCCGGCCACTTTGGTGATGGTGTCGCTGAAGCTCGGCATCCACTTATCGGCATACAGCCCGGCGGAATTGCCGCCATCCTCGAAGCCGCCCGGATTGAACACCAGCGCCGCTTCCTGGTTCTGCCATCCCGTGCCGCCGAACGAAGGAATCTGCGCCACTCCGTTGTTGAAGAGACCGTTATAGTTAAAGCCGACGGTCTTCCGGTTGACCTTCGAAGGATCTTCGAAGACGTTGGGGAAGCCGATGTACGTGTAGGCGAACACGAACTCGTTGGTCATAGTCGAATTGAAAACGTGGGTCAGCGATGCCGTCACGCTGTCGGAGCTGTTTTTCCCCTCCACGGGCGTCGGATACGGCACCTGGTTATTCTGCCGCCACCACAGGCCCACGGGGAACTGCTGCGTCTCCCGCTGCAGGTTGTAGCGGACAAACAGCTTGGTGTTGTCGCTGATGCTGTAATCCACGCGCGACATCCACTGCATGTTGTTCTGGTTGAAGGTCTCCGCCTGCACGTAATTGAAGCCGCCGGTGGCGTTGGGGTCGGCGTTCGGCGCCGGATACAGCTTCATGAGCGCCTGCATGTTCGGGTCGATCTGACCCGCCGGAATGATGCCACCGGGAAACATCGCCAAGGCCGCGGCGTTCATCTGCCCGGGAGGGCCGCCGTTCGCCGTGATGTTGCCTTCCTTAGCTACCTCCGCCGGAGAGAAATTGCCGGTCAGTTCGCCCGCGGTCGGCACGGTGGCGCGCAAAAGCCCCGTATCCAGCACCTGGTAAAAGTATTCATACCCGGTGAAGAAGAAAAGTTTGTTCCGGTCCTTATTGAAATGCGTGCCCGGAATCAGCACCGGGCCGCCGATGGTTCCGCCGGGATAGTAATACTTGTTTTCCGGCCGCGGTTGGCCGCTGGCATTGAAAAGCGCGTCGTTCGCGTTCAGGGCGTAATTGCGGGCGTAGAAAAACGCGGAACCGTGAAAGTCCTTGCCGCCCGATTTCGCCACCGACGTGATCACCGCCGGACCTTTCTGGTTCTCGGCGCTGAAGTTCGACATCTTTACCTGCAACTCCGAGATCATGTCCGAGTTCGGATTCACCGGCGTATCGCAGTTGCAACCCGGATCCGAAACGTGCGCGCCATCCGCCGTGATATCCAGAGAGTTGCTGGGCAGCCCGTTGTACGAATAGGCGTTGTTGAGCGGGCTCTGGCTGCCGGCATCGCCGTTGGCGTTGATGCCGATGGTCTCCCCGGAGTAGTTCGCCTTGTTCGACGACCCGTTCTGTACGCCGAACCCCGGCATTATTTTAATGAACTCGGCCGCGTTGCTTCCCACCGCGACGAAATTCTGCAGCTCCTTGGTGGTGACGATGTTGGTCTTCTCCGCCGAATCCACCGGCGCAACCGAGTCGACCGTTCCGGCTACCTCCACCGCCTGGACCGTCGCTCCCACCGTGAGTTGGGCGTTGACGTTGCGTTTATCGCCGCCATTCAGGGAGATACCATCCGCCTTAAATGCGGCAAACCCCGTGGCTTCGATCGTAAGCTCATAGGTTCCCACCGGCACCGACGCGAAGGTAAAATATCCGTCGCTATTGGTGACGGTGCCGCGCTGCGAACCCGATTGCATATCCCGTAAAGTGACCTTCCCGTTTACGACAACGGCCTGAGACGGGTCGGTCACCAATCCCGTCAGGGTTGCGTAAATGCCTTGCGCCGCAAGGTTCGACGCCAGCATGCCCGCCAGCGCGACGCCTGCCAGTATCCCGACGATTTGGAACTGTCTACCCCTCTTCATTTGCACCCCTTTTTCCCAGAAGGCCAGAATTTTGCGGACTAAGTGGACCTTCTTGGGCTACGAGGTAGTATAAAAGCATTACTTTTGCCCGAATAGGTTACTAGGTGATAAATGGGGTTAACAGCGCACCCGAGAAGCAGAATGCTACTGCCCGCCTAGGGTGGATGCCGGGTGCCGGCTGTCGTCAAGCCGGGAAATCCGGCACATTCAGACCGCATTCCATCGTTCCCGTTTTTGGAAGATCTCATGTTAACGATTGCAAAAGCCATAGAATCAGCATGTTAACGGAATGGGTTAACAGTGGGCCGATTTTTCCCGAACGATTTTCCGCCCTGGTCGTGATAGAATTTGCTTCCGGAGGGGGGCATCCGTTGGGGTACGGATGGAGGATTGTCGCGATTTTGGCGATAGGTGGGTATGCTCGGGCTCAGTCTGGTGGCTGCGATTTCGAGGAGGGTCTCGAAAGGCAGCAGGCCGGCCAACTTGCCGAAGCCGCGGCCGCATACCAAGACTGTATCGCCACCCAACCCGCGCGCATCGACGTCCGCTCCAATCTGGGCGCCGTCTACGTTCGCATGGGCCGCTTCGGGGACGCCATCGCCCAGTACCGCGAAGCACTGCGGATGGCGCCGCCGGAATTGGCTCCGAAACTGCGCCTGAATCTCGCCTTGGCGTACTATAAGTCGTCGCAACTCCCTGCCGCCGCCGCGGAATTGGAACCGTTGCACGCGGCCCAACCCGGAGACCTCAATCTTGTATTGCTGCTGGCCGATTGCCACCTTCGCATGGGCGAATTTCAGAAGGCCATCGACGTCGCTGCCCCGTTAGAATCAGCCCACCAGGACGATGCCGCGCTGGACTATGTCTTGGGCATGGCTTTGATCCGTTCCGGCCGCATCGCGGAAGGCCAGGTCCGGGTGGACCGGATTCTGCGCCGCGGCGATTCCGCCGAGGGCCATTTCCTTTTGGGTTCGGCACTGTTCGGCGCCGGAGACTACCCCGGCGCGGTGAAGGAACTCAATCGCGCCGCGGCCCTGAATGCCGATCTCCCCTCCCTGCAGTCTTATCTTGGCCGAGCCCTCCTCTTCACCGGCGACGCCGATGGAGCCGTTGCCGCTTTCCGCAAGGAACTGGCCGCCGACCCCAACGATTTCGACGCCAATTTTCAGCTCGCCTCCATCCTGGCGCGGCGCGGGCGCCAGCAGGAGGCGCGGGAACTTCTCGATCGTGCCCTTCAGGTCCGCCCTGATTCGGCGGAAGCGCGCGCAGCCCTGGCCTCGGGCTTCCGGCTCCAGCGCGCCGCCTCGGACGATCCCGGCATCCCGGCCGGCGCTCCCGCCCCGCCCATCGGACAGCTCACTTTTTCCGCCCTCGCCCGGCCCGTCGCCCTCGTCTTCGGCAGCTACACCTGCCCCAAGCTGCGCACCGCGGCGCCGGACCTGCAGCGGGCCGCCGTGAGATATCACGGGCAGATTGACTTCCGCCTGGTCTATATCAGCGAGGCCCATGCCGGCGGCGGCCCCGGTGCGCCGTGGCAGAGCACCATCAATAGCAGAGAAGGCATCGACCTGCCCGCCGCGCGGAACCTGGCCGAAAAACAGGAGCACGCGGCCCTCTGCCTGCGCAAACTGCAACTTCCCTTCGCCCTAGCCGTGGACGGGATGGACGCGGCCGCGGAGCGCGCCTACAACGCCTGGCCGAGCCGCCTTTACCTGGTGGGCCGCGACGGCAAAGTGGTCTACCAAACCCGGCTGGGCGAGCTGGATTTCCATGCCGATGACCTGGAGCGCGCCATCCATGCGATGCTGGGCACGAAATAGCTTCCGTGGCGCGGCCCGACTGGCGCCGCTGCTGGTGGCGCTCACCGCCTGGTGCCAGAAGCCTCCCGGGGCTGAGGATGTGCTTCGCCGCGCCATCGAATTGCACCAGAAGGGCGACATCGCCGCCGCCATCCCCGAATACCGCGCCTACCTGACCCGCGTGCCCGGCAACGTGATGGCCCGGTCGAACCTGGGCGCCGCGCTGGCCCGCGCCGGCCTGTACGAAGAGGCCATCGTCGAATACAACAAGGCGCTCGAAGCGCAGCCGGGCAATGCGCCGGTCCGCCTGAACCTGGCCCTCGCTTATTACAAGGCCGCGAAAATTCCGGAAGCCGCTCGGGAACTGGAACGGGTGGCCGCGGGGGAGCCCGGCAATCGCCAGGCGATTCTTCTGCTGGCCGATTGCGATCTCCGCCTCGGCGAAAACAAGAAGGTGATCGAACTTCTGTCGCCGCTCGAGCGCGAATCACCGGACGACAAGGCGCTCATTTACATGTTGGGCACGGCCCTGATCCGCGACAACCAGCCGGACCGCGGGCAGGTGCTCATCGACCGCATTCTTCGCGACGGAGATTCGGCCGAGGCCCGCCTGCTCATGGGAGCGACCAAGCTCTCCGTGCAGGACTTTGCCGGCGCGCTCGCCGATTTCAAGCGCGCGGTCGAGCTCAACCCCGCGCTTCCGGATCTCTACGCCTATTACGGCATGGCGCTGGCCGCCACCGGCGACACGCCAAACGCCGAAGGGGCCTTCCGCAAAGAATTGGAAACGAACCCAAACGAATACACCTCCAACATTCAATTGGGCATTCTGCTTACGCAGGAAGACAAGCACGCCGAAGCACGGGAGCGCTTTCAGCATGCCCTGGCCGTGCGTCCCGGCGACGCCGCCGCGCGCTACCAGGTGGCCGCTCTCGACCTGCAGGATGGGAACACCGAAGCTGCGCGCACCGCGCTTGAGAAGTTGACGCGGGAGATTCCGCAATTCGTGGAGGCTCACGTATCGCTGGCCACGGTGTATTACCGCGAGAAGCGGAAGCAGGACGGCGACAAGGAGCGCGCCATCGTCCTCCGCCTGAATGCCGAAAAGCAGGCCGCAGAGCCGGGAGCGCAAGCCAGGTGAGGTCGCTGATGTGGGGCAGGCTGGCGACTGGCGGCGGGTTGAAAGCGCTCACTCTCACTTTCTTCTTCGCCCTTTCACTCTCCGCCGCCGAAAACGATGCCCTCTGCGCCGCCTGCCACGCGTCCGAATCCGCGCGCCATCGCGCCACGCCCATGGCGCAAGCGCTCGACCGCGTCGAAACCTGCGCCATCCTCGCCGGCCATCCCAACCTCACATTCCAGGATGGCCCCTACCACTATTCCATTGCGCGCCGCGACCATTCGAGCATCCTGACCGTCACCGATGGCGCCGAAACGCTCGAAGTTCCTTTGCTTTGGGCCTTCGGCCGCGGGCAGGCCGGGCAGACCTACGTTTTCGAATATCAGGGCGCCATGTACGAGAGCCGCGTCAGCTTCTACAACGGCACGGGCGCGCTCGATCTGACCATTGGCGCGGCGGCCCGTAAGCCGCAAAGCCTGGCCGAAGCCGCCGGGCGCCGCATGGACGCCCTGGGCGCCCGCGACTGCTTCGCCTGCCATTCGCATGATGCCGTCTCCGGCGGCAGGCTGCACCTGGAAGCGATCGCCCCCGGCGTGGGCTGCGGTTCCTGTCACGGCGCGGTGGAAAAGCATGCGGAGGCGGTGCGCGCGGGCGACGTGGCAGGCGCGCAACTGGCGCGACTCGCCTCCCTTTCCGCCGAAGAGACCGCCGAACTGTGCGGCCGTTGCCATCGCACCTGGTCGCAAATCGCCCTCAACGGCCCGCGCGGCGTCAACAACGTCCGCTTCCAGCCGTACCGTCTGCTCAACAGCAAGTGCTACGACGCCTCCGACCGCCGCATCCGCTGCACCGCCTGCCACGATCCCCACGGGGTGCTCGATACCAACCTGGCCGGCTACGACGCCAAGTGCACCGCCTGCCACTCGGCGGCGCGGCACGGCAGGCTTTGCCCGGTCGCCAAAGCCAACTGCGCCGGCTGCCACATGCCCAAGATAGAACTGCCGGGCGCGCACGCGCGCTTCACCGATCACCAGATCCGCATCGTCCGGGCCGGCGATCCCTACCCGAATTAAAACCATGTCACGACCTTTCCGCATCCCCCGCCGGCAGTTTCTGTGGAGCGCGGTAGCCGCGCTCGCGCTGCCGCGCTACGGCCGCACCGGCTCCCGGCCACTGTTCGAGGAGATCCCTCCGGAAGCCAGCGGCATCCGCTGGGTGCACGACAACGCGGCCTCGGAGGAACATTACCTGCCCGAAACCATGGGGCCCGGCTGCGCCTTTCTCGATTACGACAACGACGGCTGGATGGACATCTTTCTGGTGAACAGCGGCCCGTGCGATTTCTTCAAGCCCTCGCGCCCCCTCTCCAACGCGCTCTACCGGAACAATCGCGACGGCACCTTTACCGATGTCACCGAAAAAGCCGGCGTCTGCGGCGGCACTTTCGGCATGGGCGTGGCCGTGGGCGATTACGATAACGACGGCTTTCCCGACCTGTTCGTCACTGCTTACGGCCGCCCCATCCTCTACCGCAACAACGGCGACGGCACTTTCGCGGACGTAAGCGAGTACGCCGGGCTGGGCGCCAAGGTTTTCGAGAATCACTGGACCACCAGCGCCGTCTGGTTCGATTTCGACAATGACGGAAGGCTCGATCTTTTCGTCTGCAGCTTCGTGGATTACGGCCGCACCAGCCATTTCTCCTGCGGCGACAACAAGCTCGGCAAGCATTTCTATTGCATCCCGCGCGTGTTTCGCGGCACCGCCAGCCTGCTCTTCCACAACAACGGGGATGGCACGTTCACCGAAGCCGGCCGCGGCACCGACATCGAAAAGGCGCTGGGCAAAGGCTTGGGTGTGGTGGCCGCCGACGTGAACAACGACGGCCGCATGGACCTGTTCGTGGCCAACGACACGGTGCAGAATTTTCTGTTTATGAATCGCGGCGCCGACGCCACAGGCAAGACCAAATGGGAGGAGATTGCGCTCGCCGCCGAGGTCGGCTTCAGCTCCGATGGGCGAGCCCGCTCCGGCATGGGCGTGGACGCCGCCGATTTCGACGGCGACGGCTGGGAGGACCTGTTCGTCGCCAACGTCGATCAGGAAATGTTCTCCCTATACAGGAACATGAAGGACGAAACGTTCCGCGACGTTGCCTTCCAGAACCAGGTGGCGCAAGCGACCCGCCTCCTGAGCGGCTGGGGCCTTCGCTTCTTCGACTACGACAACGACGGGCTCCTCGACCTCTTCCTCGCCAATGGCCACCCCGACGATATGATCGACAACTACTCGCAGCAGGTGAAGTACAAGGAGCCGCTGCTGCTGTTCCACAATGAAAACGGCCGCTTGCGCAACGTCAGCGCGGATGCCGGGCCCATCTTCACGAAGGCATTTCCCGCCCGCGGCATGGCCATCGGCGACTACGACAACAACGGCCGCGTGGACGTCCTCATCGGCAATAATGGCGGCGCCCCCGTCCTGCTCCGCAATCACGCCGGCGAGGGCAACCATTGGCTCGGTGTCAAGCTCGAAGGCGTCCAGTGCAATCGCGATGCCGTGGGCGCCCGCCTCACCTGGTCCGCCGCCGGCGTGACCCGGTCGCGCTTCAAAAACGGCGGCGGCAGCTACCTTTCCGCGCACGATCCGCGCGAGGTTCTGGGTATCGGCACCGCCGATAAAATCGATTGGCTGGAAGTCCGCTGGCCCCATCCCAGCGGCCGCGCCGAGCGCTTCACCAATCCGCCCCTCGACCGCTACATCACCCTCATCGAAGGCAAAGGCATCGAACCGCCCCGGTGAAGAGACGAGTGACGTGGTGGGATCAGAACATCGCGGACCGTTCGTTCAGGCCGGTGGCGCCGCTGGGGTACGGGGGCGCCTCGGCGACGATCTGGGGCGCGCCAAGGCCATCGAAGCAGCGCACCGCGAAAACGTGTTTGCCCTTTTGCAAGGGCCAGTCGTAGCGCCAGATGACCCAGGTCTGGCCCGATAACGGCGTGCGTAACTGCGCGGGTTGCCATTCTCCGCCGTCCACGCGAACTTCGACTCTCGATATGCCGCGCACTCCGGCATGCGCGATCCCGCCAATAGGCACGCGCATGCCTGGGCCGGCTTGCCCGATCATCATGTTCGCGGCAATGGTGTCGATCACCGAGGTGGCCTTCATGCGCGCTTCCCTGTCCCAACCGCGAACCACCCAGTAGCCGGGCTCCCAATGATCGATCGCGTCGATGGATTCAATCCACTTTGGCTGTTTCATGCCGTAGCGGTCGGGAGCGTAAAGCCGGAGCGGAAACCCATGTTTGGCGGTCAGCGGAACCCCGTCCCATGCGTAGGCCAGCATCACGCGGTCGTCGGCGTTGATGGTCTCGAGCGCGACCACTTCGAAAAAGCCGTCCGCGGAACGGACTCGCAGATGCGTCGCATTCGGCAGCAGTCTGAATTGAGGCAGCAGACGCTTGAGGCTGACACCTGTCCAGCGGGTGGTTCCGATCAGGTCGCCGCCGACCAGGTTGGAGATGCAGGACAAGGTAATGAACTGGTGCGACGGCTGGTAGCTGCGAAGCTCGGCGAGTGCGAACGCCGACGGTTGCTCAACCAGGCCTCCGATTTTCAATCGCCAGGGTCCTTCCGGCACTACCGGCGGCTCCGTGTTGATATCGATGCGGTAATGATCGGGAACGGGAGTCAATTCGGGGCGGGTGCCGGGAGCGGGCTTTACCAGAGCGTCCGCATTCGGCAGCGGATGAGTGGCCGACCAGAATTCCCCTTCGGCGATTGCGGTCCGTTCCCGGCGGCGCACGGCATTACCCAAAGCCGCACCCGCCACCGTAACGACGGCGGCTACGCTCGCGAACCGTATGGCGAACCGCCGGCGGTTCAGCATCCCGACGGTGGCGGCGGCCGGCCCTGCGGGGCCCGTTGCCGCGCTTTCCCCCGTAATCAAGCGGCAATAGGCCCAGCCAAGAGCCGCGCCCCAGGCGACAAACAGGCCGAAGATCCACACTGCGTTCGCGACCGGATTCACGGTCGAGAAACCGGCGTTGCGGCCGATGAACAGCGCCGCGACGCCAAGGAGGGCACCTGCAAGCAGGCCGATGGGCACCACCAGTTTTCGTTGGAGGCTGCGCAGGATGGCAAAGAGAATGGCGCCGAACACGATTCCGGCGGCGAGAAAACCGGTGATCGCCATGGCCTGTTCGGCCGTTTTGGCGGCAGTCGCGGTCGCTCCCAAATTCAGTCCCCGGATGATGCGCACCATGGTCTCAACGCCGAAGGTGACAACCCGGCCGGGCAACACTCGCGTTGTCCAATCAAAGACGCTGAAGGGGACAAACGATAATCCGGCGAGTGCGTAACCGGCGTAGAAGATCGCAACCAGGGGAGCAGTTACAATCAGCCCCACCAACGCGCCCCAAATTACGGAATTGTACCTTAGTTGCACCTTCTGACCTCGCCCCAAACTCAGGGACGAATCTACTATAAATCAAGTAGCCTGCAGCGCACGTCTCTCCGCAACGCCGAATGTGAGGAACCGCAAACTTACGGCATGCAGTGAATTCGCGGCTGTTCGAAGGATAACAGCGACGGCAATGGTTTGGATGGAACTATCGATTCGCGCCGGAATAGGGGAGTGGACCCGGTTTCACCGGAGAGGGTTGTACGACGATCAGATCCCGATAGCGATTCCAAAGGTCCCGATCGATATTCTGTTGGTGCGACGGGCCGCGGATACATCTCTCCAGCCAGTACCGCCCAAGGGTGTAGCACAGCATGTAAGTACGATATTCGTTCAGATATTTCAGCGTGGCTTCGCTGTGCACCATCAGGGCTTGCTCTTCCAACGCCTGCGCGGCTCGCACGAAATCCAGTTTGCCATCCAGATACAGGCGCGCGATCGGCACTTGCGCGAGTTGCACTTCATCGACCAGCCGCTCAATTCGCAGATACCGTTCCGCCTTGCTGGCGTCCAGGCCGGCCAGCGGGAATAGCTGGTCGCGTTCGAACGCGAGCCGCTCAGACGGAGGGAAAGCCACTTCGGCGGCGACAGTAGCCATAGCCTCCGAGGCGAACGATTGGGGGCTGAAAGCCGGTTGTACCGTGAATTCCGGCATTCCCCGGTCCCGCACCAGCCGGACCTCTTGCAAGGCATTATAAGTGTGATGCCCAGGGTATGCTTCGTGACAGGCGAGCTCGAGGGCCCGGTCGACGGTTAAAGGGAAGTCCGCATTAATCTGAATCAGGCTGCGAAACCGGCCTTGATAGTAACTGTAGGCGCTCCACGGCTTATCGGACACATACTCGATCTTGACTTGTTCGCCCAGGGGCAGAGGCAGTTCGCGAAGCGTCTGTGTGCGGCAGCCGTCGATCGCCCGATCGATCACGGCCCGGAGCCGGCCTGGAGCAATGGTGAACCTTTCGTCAAAGCTTGCGTAGCGCCGGGAAAGGGGCGCGGAGCCGGGCAGCAACCGTGCAAGCTCCGCGCGGACGGCTGCGAGCCTGTCGTCATCGTGAAACGGCGGGACCTCGATTCCGAAGAACGCTTCCCCTTCCTGGTCGAAGTTGTGCCGGATTCCGGATAGCAGCTCCGCTCTAGTCTGGAGAGCCTTCAATTGTCTGACGAGGAAATTTGCGCGAGATGCGGGCAGATGCTGGTCATTCGACTGCAATCGAGCCATCAGCACGCCCGCCGCGTCTTGGATCTCCCTGAGAGAAGGCGGACGCCGGCGCACATCGGCGACCCATTCGGATGGGCCGTAATAATAGTCGAGCCAATCGGGGTCGTGTTCGCCCAGAGCTACGACCAGGCGCACATACTGACGGACCAACCGATCCGCCGCGGCCTGGCGATGGCTTCCGCAGGCGCCGCAAAGCCATACGCAGATCAGAACCGCACGGAGCCGCACCACGATACCTTCGGGCGTTCTAGTGGGAATGTGCCGCGCCCGATACCCCCACCTTCACCGAGTGCGCGATTTTGTCCTTGCTGCCCTCGGGTATGTCCACTACCACGCGGGCGCCCGGCCTGAGGTCGGCAACGGGCAGCGGCTGGTCATTGCGGGTAATTTCGGTTTTTTCGTTCAGCCGCACATCTACGTTGCCTTTGGCTGTTTTTACGGTCAGGATGTTGTTTTCGACTTTTACCACAACGCCGATCACATGATCGAATCCGCCGTGGGCGACGAGCCGGGTGGTCAACCCGGGCGAGATCAGGCTGAGACAGAGCGCCACGCAGATGGCGAGGCGCTTAATGATGGTGGTGGTGCTCCGCTGGGACATCGGTATCTTCTCCTTTGAGGAACTTATCCTCTTCCTCTTCTTCTTTGCGATCGTCGGGGCCTTTCGGGTTGAGTTTCTCCATCTCCCGGCGCTCCGCCAGCGTGAGCGCAGGCAGATGGCGGATGAAACGGACCAGCTTCCAGGAGTCCTCGGAGTCGCGATCGGAGCCGCCCCACGCCGGCATGCCGGTGAGGCGGACTCCATTCTGGATGACGAAGAACAACTCGCCGTCACTCAGGTTCTGAGTAAGAGGCCGGCGCATGTCAGGAGCAGGCGGATACAACCGCTTGCCCATGAGGGTATCGCCGCTGCCATCGTTGGCGTGGCAGGAGGCGCAGTGGTCGGCCCAGTGGGCGCGCGCCTCGGCAAGCACCTCCGGCGTGTTCGGCACGGGATTGACCTCGCTTGCGGCTCGCGCCGGCAGCGCGGCATCGCGGGCACGGCGCGCGATCCATGTTTCGAGACGCGCGGGCTGCTGGCGCGCGCTCCATCCGTGAGCCCGGGCCAGGAGGAGGGAGACGGCGAGCGCCTGCACAAGGCAAAACAGCCAGCGCGCCCACCGCGGCACCATGCGAATTTCGACACCCGTCCCCTCCTCCCGGCGGCCCGCGAACGCTCAGTTCAAGCCGGCGTAAGTTGTACAACACGGTCGCGACCGACTTCTCCGCGCCGGCCATCCCATAGGTATCGCCGGCGCCCTCGATGACGTAGAATTCGTTGGCTGCGTGCGCGCGCCCGCCTCTGCCCACGGCGCCGCCGCCGATCGGCATGCCGACGCGGCGCCACCCGCTGTCCGACTTTGCCGTTGTTGAAGAGATAGGAAGGCCAGTAGCCGCCCGTCTCGTCGGGGTCGGGAACGTGATTCGTCCGCCAGCATCCGGCGCGAAGTCACGCCGAACGCGTCATACATCTTCCCGGCCGGCGTGATTGATGTCGTTGTCGCTGATCGACCACGGACCAGGGCACGTCGCCGATCACCTTCATCTCCACGTCCTTGTAGCCGTTGCGATCCAGTTGCGCGCGGATCTTCTTCACCAGGTCCATGCCGTTCATGTTCGGCACGTAGCGGATGTTGTGCTTGGAGGTGATCTTGTTGGGCAGAATGGCGCCGGCCGCGTCGGCGTACATGTTGCCGCCCCAGATGCCGTCCAGGTTGAAAGAGGTTTCGAAGCTCTGCATGCGCATGCACGTCGAACGGATTGTCGGCGATGTAGCGGGCCACGCCGAGATTCTCTTCCATGGTCTTGAGGTCCGCGTTCTCCGTGCGCTTTCTGCAGCCGGTCCAGTTGCTCGCTGGTCGGCGCGAATCTTATTTTCGTTCCAGCCCTTGATGAGCGGCGTGTTGCCGTCGTCGGAAACCAGCGACGCCAGCATCTTGATGTGGCGCCACGCCGGGCTGTCCACCGAGCGCTTGTTGGAGCCGTGGATATCGGATTCCACCGGCCCGCGGCCCCAGCTCTTGCCGCTGGTGGTCAACTGGATGTAGACGCAGCCTTCGGAGCTCGCCGGGCCCCAGCATGGTGTCGGCGCCCTTGAACAGGTCCGGATGGTCGCGCACGAAGTTGCGCAGGCCGATGTCCATGCGCTCCTCGTCGCCTTCCGCCACGAAGATCACGTTGACCGGCAGCTTTCCGCGCACCTTGCGAATCGACATCAGCGCGTTGTATTCGGACATTTCGGGACCCTTGGAGTTGGTCGCGCCGCGGGCGACCAGCACCTTCTTGAACTCACCCTGCGGCACGATGGCCGCGTCGAACGGCGGCACCTTCCAGGCATCGGGCTGGGTCACCGGCATGGTGTCGTACTGCCAGTAGATGACCACCGTCTTGGGCGCGCCTTCGTCGCACTTGGCATACACCACCGGATTGCCCGGCAGGCCCCACTCGGTAACGCCGGTATCGTACACGCGGGACTGCTGGCAGCCCAGCTCGTCGAAGAAGCCCTTCACCATTTCGGCCGTTTCCGGAATGCCTTCGCCGCTGTTGGAGATGCTGGGCTGGCGGATCCATTTTTGCAGGCGTTCCACGTGCTCATCGAAATGCTCGTCGATATAGGCGTAGACCTTTTTGAGCTCCTCGCTCTTGATCTTCGACATATCGATCTGAACCTTTGTATCGCCATCGGGACGATACTTGTGGCCAGCCGTGGCGGACGGGACCGTTCCCGCCGCCGATGTCGTGCTGCTTTTGGAACACCCGGTTGCGGCGATCCAGATCCCACAAACCGCGAACGATGCTAATGCCAAGCGCATAGATACCCCTCCTGTGAGATTTATTTGACGATCAATTGACCCTTCAGCATCCCCATTTTGCACGCGAAGGAAAGCGGCCCGGTCTTCCGAGGCACGATCGTGAACACGGTCGTTTTGCCGGGCGGAAGCTCCCGGCTCAGATGCAAATCGGGAAAATTCACCACGCCTCCGCAATTCTGGGCGTCGGGACGATAGAACGCCAGCTTCAGCGGTTGCCCCACCCTGGCGTCGATTCGAGCCGGGGAGTAACCCGCGCTGCTGACCGTAACCAGGATGGAATCGCGCGGCGCTTCAGGAGCGGGCGGCGCCTGTGCCTGGCCGGCGACGAGGAATACAAACGGAACCGGCGTCACCACCGAATTCCGCTGGATCTGGATCCAGAGCTTGTACAATCCCGGGTGGCGGAAGCCGGTCGCGACCTCGATCACCGGCGGGCTCGGACCATCGGGTGTTCCAAATTCCATGGGGTGAGCGTGAATGAAATCCTTCAGGTCTTCGCTCACCAGCATGATATGTGCCCATGCACCCAGATACCGCTGCAGGTTGTTCACCGGCGCGCCCGTCTTAGCCTCCTCGATGCGGAACCGCAGTCTCAGGTCCTTTCCCGCCACCAGCGGCTGATCCGACGAGAACGTCACGCGAAACGGGCCGGCGATCTTCACCGGCCGCGCGTCCGCCACCAGCCGGACCGTGGGGCGAGCCGGTCCTTCGACCCGCAGGTCGTGCCAATCCACCACGCCTCCGCCGTCGCGCGGAGTGTAGTCCACAAACATGCGATAACTGCCGCCGTTCGGAAACACGTGCATAACATCGAACGTTCCGGCCGGCGTTAGTTGCGGGTGAATATGATAGAACTCGGCCAGGTCGTGAGAGACGATCAGTAAGTGCATCGGCTTTTCGTGCACCACTTCGAGCGCGGTCACGCTCTTGCCGTCGGGTCCGTGGATGGCGAACGACAGCCGGGCCGGGCTTCCCGCCCGGACCTGTGCCGGAACCGTGCGCACGGCCGCGTGAAACAAAGGGTTGGTGGACGAAGGGAAGAACAGGATCTCGCTCGAGTGCGGCTTGCCCTCGAGCACGTAAGCGATGCGTACGGTGGTATTGCGGTCGGAAACCGGGGCGCCGCTGCCGGTCCAGTCGTCGCCGGAATCGCCGATCCGTAGGGCCACGGCCTCGGGCTTCTGGCGCGGGCGCAGAATCGTCAGGCTGGCCTGGCGCGCCGCGGAGGCCGGCATGGCCTGGTCGAAGGCATCGCTGAAGTAAAGGCTGTAGCGGCCCTCCGGCTGCATCACCGCCTCCACGTGGTGATCGCCGAAGAACAGGACCACGCCTCCGAACTGCGCGTTGGGGTCCTGCTGGGAATGCGCACGCTGGCCCGCCAGCAGCGCGGCCGTGAGGAGCAGGAAGCGGCAATCGTTCCAACCTGGCATAAGTCACTCGTAACGAAGCGCGTTGATGGGATGGAGGCGCGCCGCCTTGCGCGCCGGGTAAAAGCCGAAGAATACGCCCACCGCCCCGGCGATTCCAAACGCCAGCGCCACGGAGCCGAGCGACACCGTGGCGGGCCACTCCAGCAGTTCCGTAATCGCCAACGCCGCCAGGAATCCGAGGGTGATTCCCGCCACTCCGCCGCAAAAGCCGAGGGTGGCGGCCTCCACCAGGAACTGGAGCAGGATGTCGCGGGAGCGCGCCCCCACTGCCCGGCGGATACCGATTTCGCGCGTGCGCTCCGTGACCGACACGAACATGATGTTCATGATTCCGATGCCGCCCACCACCAGCGAGATGGTCGCGATGGCCGCCAGCAGTGCCGTCATGGTGGCCCCGGCGCGATTCAGCGTGCCCGCCATTTCCTGCATGTTGATCTGGTCGACCTTGGGCATGTTGGCCAGAATAAACGCGGCTACCGACGTGTACAGGCCCTTGGTGAGCGCTTCGGCCGCCTGGGTCTTCACCGTGAAGTCGTCGGGAACCATGTAACTGCCCGGTCCGCCGGGCATCTGGTTGCCGGGCAGGCCGGTGCGCCGGACGCGCTCCATGGCATCGGCGGTATCCAGATGATGGCGTCTTGCGGAGCAGCGTGCGAATCTCGCCCGCGATCGGCGTGGCTTCGCCGGCGTGCGCGGCGAACACCGCCACCGCGTGAATGTAGCGGAAGTCGAGCAGCCGTTGCAGCGTGGTGAACGGGACGAAGATGCCCTCGATCTGCGCATCGTCATTGGTGCCGGAGACGCCGATCACGCGGAAGCGCTGATTGTGGATCACGATCTGCGCTCCCACCGGATTCGCGTCCTCTCCGAACAGCCGGTCGCGCGCCACCTTCCCCAGCACCGCCACCGCCGCTGCCGATTCCACGTCGGACGGCTTGAAATACTTTCCCCGGAGGAGCGCCCAGCCCTGAGTCTGCGGATAGGATGCGTCCGTGCCGAAAACCTGGGTGTAGGTGCGCTCCGCTCCGGCGGCGGCCCAGCCCCGCAGGCGCACGATAGCCGAGCAATACTTCACGCCCGCGATGCTGCGAGATGGCGCGGGCATCCTCCGCGCTCAGGGTGGTGGCCGATCCAAGCCCGCTGCCGATATTCGATTCCGAGCCGCCGCGGGTATAATTGCCGGCGTTCACGTTGATGAGCGCGGTGCCCGCCGTTTCCAGGTCGGCCGAAACGGTCTCGCGCGCGCCCGTGCCCAGCGCCACCATCGCGATCACGGCCGCCACTCCGATGGTCATGCCCAGCATGGTGAGCGCGGTCCTGAGTTTGTGGCGGCCCAGCGCTTTGATGGCGATGCGAAAACTGGTGAGCAGCATTATTCGTACCTGAGCGATTCGATGGGAGGCACTTCCGATGCCTGCCTCGCCGGGTAGTAGCCGAAGAAGATGCCCACTCCCGCCGCCACGCCGAACGAAATCACCACCGCCAGCACCGAAATGCTGGCCGACCAGCCCGCCCACTCCGAAATGGCGGCAGAAACCAGGACGCCGATGAATCATCCCGACCAGCCCGCCCGCCAGGCTCAAAGTCGAGGCCTCCAACAGGAACTGGAGCAGCACGTCCTTCGACCGCGCTCCCACCGCGCGCCGCAGTCCGATCTCCTTGGTCCGCTCGGTCACCGAGAGCAGCATGATATTCATAATTCCGATCCCACCGACCAGCAGCGATACCGCCGCGATGCTGGCCAGCAGCGCCGTCATCGTCCGGCTTGCGCGATCGAGCGTCTTCCCCAGTTGCTCCAGCGTGACCTTCTCCAGCCCCGCCACGTTGCCCACCACCGAGCGCGCCATCTCCGGCCTCATCCCGCCGCGCATCAACGCCTGCCGGGCCTGCGTGTCACGGTAAAATCGTCCGCCTTGTTGGCCGTGATGTTGTGCCGCTTTCGCAGCAGCTCCGTGACTGCTTTCGCCAGCCGCGACACGTCGCCGGCGGACGCGGCGGTCACCGTAATATCGTTGAGCTTGGTCAGGTTCAGCAGCCGGTGAATCGTCGTAAACGGAACATAGACGGCGTCGAACTGGTCGTCGCCGGGTGCCGGCGGCGTCAGCCAGCTTCCGCTGGTGACCACGCCCACCACTTGAAACGGCTGCTTCCAAATCGTGACTGTCTTGCCCACCGGGATCCCGGCGTGCCGAAGAGTTTTTCGCTCACCACCGATCCCAGAACGATCACCTGGTCCGTATTCTTTTCTTCGCGCCGGTTATAAAACCGGCCATGCGTCGAATCGCCATGCCCGGCGGATCTCCATCAAGGAAACATCGTCTCCGTGCAGCCGCGTAAACCAGCGCTTCGAGCCGAGGGCGACATGCGCGTTCTCGTGCACGCCTTCCGAGACATACTGCACGCCTTTCAGCTTGCGAATCGCCTCCGCGTCGCTGGAGAGAAGCGTGGCCGCCGAGCCCAGGCCAGCCTCACTATCGCCCAGCCGCTGCGCCGCGGTCGGGTGATCGTGTTTGGCCATCGGGTCATCCTCCGCGTGAGTCCGCAGGATCTCGAACGGCACGCCCGGCTTCCATACGGCGCTCTCCAGCGAGGAATCGTCGGACCCCGGCATGCGCAGCAGTCCGTTCTCCTCGATGGCTTCGCCGGCGTCGTCGGTCTTGACCTTGTAATTGCCCGCCGTGATGAAAATCAGGTTCATCCCCGCCGCCCGCACCTGGCCCTGAATCGCCGATTCCGCCCCGGTACCGAGCGCGATCATCGTCAGCACCGTCGCCACCCCAATCGGTCATTCCCACCGTGGTCAGAGCCGACTGCAGCTTGTTCTTGGCCAGCGCCTGGAGCCGCAACGCGAAAACTGGATTCGAGCGTCATCCCAACTTCTCCTCTTCCTCCAGCGGCGCTTCCATCAGCTCAAACCGCGCCAGACGCCGGTCCGAGTTGGCGCAGTCGGAACCGATCAGGCCGTCCTTGATGGTGATGGTGCGGGAACCGAAGGCCGCCACTTCCGGCTCGTGCGTGATGAGCACGATCGTAATGCCCTGCTTGTCTTTGAGCGATTGAAAAATCTCCATCACTTCGATGCTGGTCCGGCTATCCAGATTGCCGGTCGGCTCGTCCGCCAGAAGAATCGACGGCGAGTTGAGCAGGGCCCGTGCGATCGCCACGCGCTGCTGCTGGCCGCCGGAAAGCTGGTTGGGGTGATGTTCGGCCCGGTCCGCCAGGCCGACTGCCGCCAGCGCCTCCCTGGCGCGGCGCCTGCGCTCCGCCGCCGAAACGTCTTCGGCTCCGTACAGCAGCGGCAGCTCTACATTCTCGAGCGCCGATGTTCGCGGCAGCAGGTTGAAGCCCTGAAACACGAATCCGATCTGCCGGTTCCGGATGCGCGACAGTTCGTCGTCATTCAATCGCGAAACATTCTTGCCGTCCAGAAAGTAATCGCCCGCGCTCGGTTGGTCCAGGCATCCCAGGATGTGCATGAGAGTGGACTTACCCGAACCGGACGGGCCGACAATGGTTACAAACTCGCCGGCATCGATGTCCAGCGAAATGCCGCGCAAGGCCCGCACGGCAATGTCTCCCACCTGGTAGGTTTTCACCAGGTTGCAAACGGAAATGAGTGGTTTCATGGGCTGACAGCACTCCCGATCCTCAACAATTCGTCTCTGAAGCAACGAGGCAAACGCCGATCGAGTTCGGGCGTGGAACCCAGGTTTCAAGTAGTATACACCCGACTCGCCTTGCTTCATCAAATTCTCACGAGCGATTTCCACCGGCCCGGATCTCCTTCAACACTTCGTCAAGAATAAATAGCCGCCGTGGCGCCGCGGTTCGATTCGTGCAACATTTTGCCCCGCGAAAACGCCTTTGCCAGGAAACTGGAGAACCAGGAGAAGAAACATGGAGACGAACTTTCCCGGAGTCGACTTCCCGGAACTGGCGCGCGCGAGCCAAGAGATCTGGAACCAGAACGCGCGTTGGTGGGACGCGCGAATGAAGGAAGGCAATGACTGGCACAACCGCCTGATCGCACCGGCGGTCGAGCGATTGCTCGACCTCCACACGGGCGAGGACGTGGTCGACCTGGCATGTGGCAACGGTCTGCTTGCGCGCGCCCTGGCGCGGCAAGGCGCCCGCGTACTCGCTTGCGATTTCAGCACGGAATTTCTGGAATGCGCCCGGGCGCGGAGCCAGGAATACGGTGAGCGCATAAGATATCGACTCATAAGATCTCACAGACCGGAATCAACTCGGCACGCTTGGGAACGCGCAATTCGATGCCGCAGTCTGCAACATGGCCATTATGGATATGGCCAGCATCACACCGCTGCTCAACGGGGTATTTCGGTCATTGCGTCCCAATGGTCGACTTGTTTTCTCTATTTTGCACCCCTGCTTCCACACAACTGGAACCAAGCTGATTGCGGAGCGAGACACCAGCGATGGTCAAGTGAAATATGCTGTTCAGGGTAAATCGCTATCTGAGCCCCGGGCCCGAACTGGGTGTCGGCATTATGGGCCAGCCTTCGCGCCATTACTATTTCCATCGTCCTCTTTCCGTGCTGCTTTCGCCCTGCTTCGCGGCTGGATTTGTGCTGGATGCCTTTGAGGAACCCAATCCACATGCCATATCGAAATCGGCCCCATCCGCCCTTTCCTGGGATAATTACACGGAGATCCCACCTATTCTGGTGATGCGTCTGATTGCCCAGCCGCGAGCCGGGGCGAGTGACCGCACATGAGCTGTAGCATATCGTCCCCAGACCCGTCCCCAACTGGCTAGAACGTGAACTTCGCCCCGACCCGGAAGATGCGGGGAGCGATGATCGTGGTCCCGCTCAGAAAGCGCTGGTAACTGAGCTTTTCGCCATTCACCGTTGTCGTCTTGGTGCCGGTGACGTTGTCCTGGTTCTGGTCCGCGTTGCTGTTGAGAATATTGAACGCATCGAAGAACAGACCCACCTGATAGTGATCCTTAAAAGTAAACCGCTTCTCGATGCGCGTGTCGAAGATGCCAACGTTCTGTTGGCGGTAAGCGCCCACGGGCGTCAGCGGAATGGTCTCGCTGCCGACATTCAGACCGGTGACGGCAAGGTAGCGAGCCTCGGGCGTGCCGAGGAAGAAGCGGTAAACCGGCGAAATGACGATGCCCCATTTCGCCGTGTAGGTGCCGAACGCTTTGAAGCTGTCCACAAACGTGCGGGCCTCATTGTATGCCAGAGTGTTCGGATTGAGCGGCAAGGTCGGGGCCGAGGTAGCCCCGCTGGCGGGTCCGCCAACACCATCACCGTTGACTGGATACGTGGACCACGTGCCCAGGTACCCCGCGGTCATGGACCAATTTGCAGACATGCGTTTGGTAACGGAAATATCGAGATTCCGGTAGTAACTGTTGTTGCCGTTCGGGCTCTGGTATACCTGATGGCTGGCAGGCAAGGGTGTACCGGACGGAATATCCCAAACGGTTATCGGCTGATTCAACGTCCCGGCCGGTCCGGGGTCGTTGATGGTTACCGGTTTGGTGAACAGGCTGAGAGTGCGGGCTGTCTCGACCAATGCCCAATCGTGGTCGAGTTGCCGGTACACAAACCCGGCGCGCACCACCAGGTTGTGCGTGATTTCATGCTCGATGAAGGCGTTGTAATCGGCCATGTAAGGGTCGCGAATGCCCGAGGCGATGGAGTTCGAGATGCCGCCCGTGCTGCTCAGGAAAGCGCCCAATTGACCGGGCAGGAATCCAGCCGTGCCGGCCGTAAGGGCGGCCGACGGAGCTGCATTCCATTTGAACGTATAACCCGTGAGCTGCAACGGGTTGGCCGCATACGAAAGCACCAGGCTGGGATTCTCATAATACGTCCCGTAGCTCGCCTTGATGGAGGTTTTGCCGTTCCCGAAAACGTCATAGGCGAAGCCAAGGCGGGGAGCGAAGTCGTGTGTCCAGTGAAGCACGCCTGTGTTCCCGGCAATCGAGAGGTTCGGGTAGAGCGCGGGAATGGAATAGCCGTTCGGCAAAGGCTGACCCTGGTAGAAGAACGGGGAATAGATCGTGTCCGAGCGAACCTGTTCGGTCGGGCGATTGGCGCTATAGTAATCCCACCGCACACCCAGGTTTAACGTCAGCTTTCGGGAGACTTTGATCTTATCCTGGATGAACGCCCCGTTATGGCGCAGGTAGTCGTAGGTGATCCCCGGCGTGTTATAGATCGTTACCGAGTATGGGGTGGTGAAGTCCGGCGCCCCCGCCGCGCTCGCAAACGTTTCCAAACCGGCGCCGACATAGGAATACTGTTCAAAATTGTAGGTTTCCCGCTCCGACACGAAGCCGATGGTGAAAAAATGCGGCCGTCCGAGCAGATTGTTGGCGGAGTAGGAGAAGGTCGGCACAAATTGGCTGCGCCGGCGATTATACCGGTCCTCATCGAAAGCGCCGGCTGTGTCGCCGGTTGAGTTCTCCACGCGCCGATAGTCGAATTGGCCATCCGGTCCCTTGTAAGGGGTATTGGTCCAGTTATAACCCCAATCGCCCACCATCACATTGAGGAAGGCATTTGGACTGATCGTGCTATCCCACATGACGTTGCCGGACCACTCCGTAAGATCCTCATTGTAGACCGCGTCGGAATACTGCGTATTCGAAGCATTGCGGTAAGGTTGCTGTTTGCGAGTCATGTTCAGGAAGCTGGAAATCCGGTTTTTCGGGTTGACCTGGTATGTGATCTTGTAGGTGGCATTACCAAGCGTCGTGGTGAACGGGGGACCGGAACTGGGATTGTTTACCGGGTAGCCCGTTACCGTCGTTCCGATCTCCTGGTCGCGAACGGATGCAAAAAACCAGAGCTTGTCCTTCTTGATGGGGCCGCCGATGTCGCCATCGGTATCCCGGTAGGACTGAACGCGCGTCCCGACCCCAGCGCCTTCGTCGAGCTGGTACTGGCTGATATTATGACCCTGGAAATTCGGGTTTTCATAATCCTGGTACACATCCCCGTGGAAATCGTTGCCGCCGGATTTCACCACGAAGTTTACGGCTACCCCCGGAGTCGCCATGGACGCGTCATTTCCGGTGGTTCCGAAGTTCACCTCGGCGAAGGAGCCGTAATCGCTATAGGCGGAACTGGCACTATTACCCTCGGTCAGGTTTACCCCATCGATCTGGACTCGCTGTTGGTTGGTCATGCCGTAGGCGTAATATGAAATTTGCGTGCCCGCGGCGGAGCCGCCTACGTCGTAACTCCTCACGATCATACCCGGCGAGATTCCAATCAGGCTCCACATGTCACGCGAGCTCGGAATGTTCTTGAGCGTGCTGGCAACGAAGACATCTTGTTCCTTCGTGTTTTCTACGTCAATCACGGGCGCCTCCGCGGTTACTGCGACCGTCTGGACCTGGCCCGCGACTGCCATTGGGATGTCAATGGTTGCGTTGAATCCGGAGTTGATGACAATCTGATCGCGCTTAGCTGCTTCGAAGCCTACAGCTTCCACGGTCAACGTGTAAGTGCCGGGAGGAAGCGAAGGGAATCGGTAGGTTCCTTCTCTGGAGCTCACGGTCGATTGTGGCACCAGCAGCGCCTCGCCGGCGACTGTGATCTTGGCGTCCGGAAGGAGGGCCCCGGAAGCGTCCTTTACCGTGCCGGCAATACTGCCCGTGGTGGGCCCCTGGGCCGCGAGCGGCGCCAGCGATGCCATCAACAGGCAACATCCCCATCGCATCAACCATCCTGCCTTGTATCTGTAAGCGAGATTCATTACTGCACCCCTTTTCCGTGTCATGGAAGCTCACCCCGTCTGATATAACTGCACGAAAAGCCCGAGAACGCGGTCAGACCGCGCCGGCCATGGCCCGCGACCAAAGTTTCTGAACGAGGGAACACAATAGGCCGACCCGGCTTGTAGGGCTGCCTCATTCTCGTCGGAACGTTAGTCGTCGAAAACAACTCCAGCAGAAACCCGCCAGTTTCTCCGGGAAGCACTCTGTTGACGTGACGAGGGTCAGAACGGCATCAGGGCCAGGATGTCCACTACAGTGTGGGTAGGTTCAGAGGATCGCAGATTCGAAGTTCGTTGCCTGAGAGATTCGCAACGCTTCCCATTAGCGCCGTTTGCCCCTTAGGTGCCGCCGCAATTAAGGCAGCCTCTCCTTCGCACCGGATCGATAAGTATTGATCGAGTGTAGTCCGCGCACAGGTCGGTGTCAACGAAAAAATCTTCTATGCGATCCATAAGCGTCGGCGGTGACACGCGTCGTGAGTTGCCTACAGCTCGCATGGCGGGCACAGTCCTACAGAAGGAGAGTTTCAATACGATGCGCGTGCACCATGTTTTCGCACGGCGACCAGGCAAAGACCGTGAACCGGCCATCCTGAGAGGCAACCAGCGCCACGGCGTCGCGCTGGTCGTGCACGAACTGCGCCGCCGAAAGATGACGCGTGCCTCCGAGTTGCCCCGGCTCGACCACTTCGACACGCGCGCCTTCAATCGGCTCCGTGATGATCAGACCCGAGATTTGCAACGACCCGTGGGGACGCATGATCTTGACACCGAACGCGAGCACCTCGTATTGGTCCGTCATAACCGTGGCGCCGTCCACCGCCGTAAGGCCGGCGACACCGTCGACGGCGCGCTTGAGCGCATCCACCCAACCGCGGTCCCGAGTCCCGGCAGCGCGGTCGCGCATCAACTCGGAAAGCGCGGAGAACGGCGGCACCAGCGCGTACAGGACGGGCTGCACCACCGATTCGCGCCACCGTTCGGTTTTCGCCGGGACGACCAGTAACGAGCCGCCGCGTCCGTGGGCGCGCATTGAAATCGCAAGCTGGATCAGCACGCTGACGGATTCGCCGGACGCGTGCTGAGTGTCGAACCCGAGCAGCGACGTCAGCAGGTCCGGGCAATCCGGCAGGTGCGCAGACTGCTCGTCAATGATCTTGATCTCGTCGCCCTGCAATACGGCGATATTCACGAACTTCTCGGCTTCGTCGCGGCTGTGCTTGACCACCAGCAGACCAGGCGCAATCACCTCGAGCACGAGACAAGACACCGGCAAGTTGCGCGTGGCACCCCAGACGAAGAACTCCCCGCCGTTGCGCCAGACGCCGAGGTGAATGCCCGGGCGTTCCACGGCCGGTGCCAGCCGGGTGAGCGGCTGCGCGGCGAGCGGCAGCCGCCGCTCGAATCTCAGGGGCGATTGCACCGCTTCCGGCGCGACCAATGCGAGGGAGATGCGCGGTATGTAGCCTTCCTCCCGGCGAAGACTCGCCCAGAACGCCGCTTCGATCATCGCCTCAATGGCGAAGGTGTCGGGAGCTACGGCAACTCCTCTGCCTTCCTCAGGGGAGGATGTGGGGACGTGTCGTTCTAAGTGGGAACGGATTCGGGCCGCGGCCTCTCTGGCGGCCGGGTACGCGGGATGGGTCACCGCGTGCCTCCGGATATGAGCGCGAGGCCATCGGTCACACTCTATCCTAACCTAATATGCTCTCAGCCCCAACTCACGACGGATAGCCCCCGATGTAGGCATGGAGCTGATCGATGGTGTACGCTTGTGAGGAAATGATCGCCTTCACCAGGTCGCCGATGGAAACAAGTCCTCTCAGCTCTCCCTCATCCATAACAGGCAAGTGCCGGATGTGCTTGTCCGTCACGATTCTCATGCAGTCATCTATGGTGTGCGCCGGGGTTACCGTGATTGGCGAAGGCGTCATGATCTCGTGAACCGACGTTTCTTTGGAGGATCGTCCCTGGAGGATCACCTTCCGCGCGTAATCGCGCTCGGACACTATTCCCACAAGCTCTCGATCCGAAAGGACCAGCAAGGCGCCCACCTCCCTACGGGCCATTTCCGCAATCGCTTCATAGACCGTTGCGTCCGGGGAGATGGACACAATTTCGGAACCCTTGTTCTCCAGGATCGAACGAACCGTCTCCATGACAGCTCTCTTCCGTCTGTCGCCGAGCCTCAAAGGCAATTTCTTCATCGCCGAATGCCCACTGTTTCTTATGCAAGCAGAGAGCCGAGACCGCGCCGGTAAGCAACTGCCTGCGCGTTCTCTAACAGGACGATTCGGGAATCTCGCTCGTTCCTTGAGCTCATGGGACGGAACATACTAAACAATACAAAACAACCGTTCCTTCCTTGACATAGGAAGTAATGGCGTGTTAGTTTTCAACCAAACGCTTTGGCGCTCAGGAGGAGGATTTCGTGACGGACCCTCCGGATGACGAGCTGTGCCATCGTTTCGCCGAGTTTGGCTTTATCACCCTGCCCCAAACCATGGCTCCGCTGCTGCGCCAGGCCAATAAGGCTGCCTGTGTAAGCGATATCACGGTTCTGTTGGAGGGGGAAACAGGGACGGGCAAACAGGTCCTGGCGCAAGCCATTCATCGCCTGGACGCGAAGCGGCGCTCCTTTCCCTTTGTCACGGCCCATTGCGGCACGATCAGCGAAGCCCTGGCGGAAAGCGAACTGTTCGGCCATGAGCAGGGCGCCTTTTCCGGCGCCATCAAGCGCCGCAAAGGATTGTTTCAGGCCGCCGACCACGGAACCCTGTTCCTTGATGACGTCAACGATCTGCCGCTGAGTTTACAGCCGAAACTGCTGGATATCTTACAGCGGGGCGCCTTGCGGCCGGTAGGAGCGGACCAGGAAACACGCGTCGACACGCGAATTATCGCCGCCAGCAATCAGCCGCTGGCGCCGCTGGTCCAGCAGCAGCGCTTCCGGTCCGATTTGTACCACCGCCTGAACGTGGTCAGGCTGGCGCTGCCGCCTTTGCGGAAACGGCCCAACGACCTGGCCGTTCTGCTGCTCGCCTTTGCCCACCGTCATCGCGACGTCTACGCCGGTATCGTGGACGTAGAACCCGAGTTGGTGCGGCATCTCGAGACGGAGCCCTTTTCGGGCAACCTGCGGGAACTGGAGCACGCAGTCGAGCGCATGCTGTTCCAGAAGACGGAGGGCTCGACGCTGCGGCTTTCGGACTGGCGTGCCCAGGAGCCGCAGGGTTTTGCCGACAGCCACCAGGACCTGCTTCGGACCGCGGCCGATGCCACGTGGCGCGCCATCCGCAGAGGCGGTGTCCCGTACGGGCGGGCGCTGCGGGAAATCGAAAAGAGCGTGCTCGAAGCCGCCCTGTTATCCGGCGGCAGGACGCGCCGTGAGGTGGCGCTCTGTCTGCAGACCAGCGAACGCACCCTGTATCACAAGCTGCGGTCGCACAAAATCTCGCCCTAGCCAGCCGCGTTGACCGGCGGCGCCTCCGCCGGAGTTGGCAGAGTGGCCCGCAAACATTGCAGTGCCCTGTGCATAACCTGGCAAGTCCCCTCGAATCAGAGACGCTCGCGGCGCTTACCGATTCGCCGGCGCGGGTCGCGGGGGCCAGACTTCGCAGCCAACATGGTCTCCACGCCATCGCATTCTAAGTCATTCGATTGACGTGAAAGCACTTCCGCCCCGGCCCTGACTTGGGCATCGGCTTGCAGACGGGAGCGGGCACATAAGGAGACGGCTACGGGCATTGGGGACAGAGTGCGATTTCGTGTTACCGCCATATTTCTGTCACAATCGCCGGAGCCGTTCACAGCGTTCCCGGCAGATGCGGAGTTAGAGGGTACAGTGGTCGACTTTTCCGATTCCGGTGAGGAGCGGGCGGCGTTTGCGGTAGTGGAGGTGGTCCGCCCCCAGAGCGTAATCGTGCCCGTCAGCGACCTTCAGGAAGTTATGAGAGGAGAGAATTGATGTCGGTTTTTACGTCCTATCCAGGCGTCTATATCCAGGAACTCCCGAGCAATGCCCACACCATCGCGGCGGCTCCCACTTCGGTTACGGTGTTTGTCGGGTACTCCCATCCGTTCAAGACGGCGGCCGGTTTTGGAACTCCTGCCGAGTTGTTCAGTTTCAGCGACTACGAGCGCGAATTTGGCGGAATCTTCCAGAGCAGCGTGATTGACAACAACCTGCCCTACGCCGTCAGCCAGTTCTTTCTGAACGGCGGCACCGACGCGATTGTGGTGGGCCTCGCGCCCTCTTATTACGACAACACGGCGTCGCCTCCCACGCTGAAGGGGTCCATCACCGCCGGGTCCGTGATTCTGGACTCCGCCGCGGGCGTGGGCTTCGTATTCACCGCGCTCGAGCCTACCGACATTGCCGCCACCGGCACCTCGCCCGGCACCGCGATGAAGATCACCATCGGCAATATCCAGAGCATTGGAGGAACCAACAACGTCGCGGATGTCACCATCACCTACGCCTCCCAGCAGGAGGTGTACCGCAAGGTGACCATCGGCAGTACGAGCGACCCGAATTACATCGAAACCCGCATCAATAACATCTCCGCGTTAGTGACGGTCTCCCCGAACACCGCTTATCCCACCCAGTTCACCAGCGATTCCCAGACCATCACCACCACTCCTCCGGCCGGCACTACGGGCGTCTTCAACCCCGGCGATTACACCTCCATCTTCCAGGTGGACTCGGCGCTGGATAAGTGGCCGATCTTCAACCTCCTGGTTACTCCCGGAGTGCCCAACTCCTCCAACAGCAACTTACTGAACGTTTCCCAGGTGGTGCTCAGCGAGGCCCTGGCGTTCTGCGAGCGCAAGCTGGCCTTCTACATCATGGACCCGCCTTCCACCTACGTGGCCGACACGGGCACCAACGCCATCGATACCTATTCGCCGCCGGTCAGTACGAACGGGGCAATTTATTTTCCCTATATTCAGTCCAATGACCCTACCAGCGGGGCGAGCCTGAGCCTGCCGCCCAGCGGCACCGTGGCCGGCATATTCGGCCGCGAGGACACCAACCGCGGCGTGTGGAAGGCGCCCGCCGGGCTGGAGACGGTCATTCTGAACACGACCGGCGTGGTGGCCAGCGGCGTCATGACGGATTCCCGCCAGGGCACTCTCAACAATCTGGGGATCAACTGCCTGCGCACGTTTCCGAGCGTGGGCACGGTGGTGTTCGGCGCGCGCACGCTGGTGTATCCCAACGTCGCGCTGCAGACGCAGTGGGGCTATGTCCCGGTGCGCCGCATGGCGCTTTTTATCGAACAGACGCTCAAGGCGGCGCTCGTCTGGGCGGTTTTCGAACCCAACGACGATCCCCTCTGGACCGCCATCCGCGTCTCCATCGAGGCCTTCATGATGTCGCTTTTCAACCAGGGCGCATTTGCCGGATCGACCCCCAGCCAGGCCTTTCAGGTGGTCTGCGACAGCACCACCACCACGCCCGACGATGTGAACCTGGGCCAGGTCAACGTGATCGTGGGATTTGCACCGCTGAAACCTGCCGAATTTGTCATTGTCAAAATCACGCAGCTCGCCGGCCAGGCGCAATCCTAAGGAGTAAGTTGCCATGGGCAAGCCATTTACTGTCAATATCCGCATCAACCCGTATCCGTCCTACCGCTTTCAGGTGTACTTCGACACCTCCACGACGCCGGTGGCTCTTATGTCGAAGGTAACCGCTCTCAAGCGCTCCTCCGATGCCATCGACTACAAAGAGGGCGGCAACGCCATTATTCGCAAGGGCCTTGGGCGCACCAAGTATGAGGCCATCACCATGGAGCGAGGCGTCAGCCAGGACAAAGACTTTGCCAACTGGGCCAACGCCGCGCAGGTGCTCGACAAGGGAGCGCCGTCGCAATCGTTGGCGAACCTGCGCAAAGAACTCCGCATCGAGCTGCTGAACGAGGAAGGCCAGCCCGCGCTGCGCTTCATCGTTCACCGGGCATGGGTCTCGGAATACCAGGCGCTGCCGGACCTGGACGCCGGCCAGAACTCGGTGGCCATCGAGCATATCAAGGTCGAAAACGAAGGTTGGGAGCAGGACCTCAGCCTGGCGGAGCCCAAGGAGCTTTAGCCGGCTTCCGTAGCTCGTCGGCCGTAGCTCTTCCGATTCCTATGATCCGCCTGCCTGTCAGCCAGACCGAGGTCCGATTGCGGCCGCCCACGGGGGCGGACGATCTGCAACTGCTCGAGATGGCCGGCAACGACCCGGTCGAGATTTCGGTGGCATGGCTTGACTCGCTCGGGCAGCGCGCGGACGGCAGCGCGCTCGATGCCGCCAGTCTACCCCTCACGGACCTCGAATGGTTGCTCCTGGAACAGCGTCGCCTGTCGCTGGGAGAGGAAATCACGGCGCGGTCGCGATGCATCGCGGCGCGGTGCGGCACGCTCACCGACATACGTTTCCCCATCGGCGAGTACCTGGCGCATCACCGGCCGCGCATTCCGAAGCAGGTCGAGCGCGCGGAGTTGCCGGGATGGTTCCGGTTGCGCGGCGCCGCAGTGATGTTTCGCCCGCCGACCGCCGCCGATGTGGCTGCGGTTCGGCATTTGCCCCGTCCGGAAAAGGAACTGGCGCGCCGGTCGTTTCACCCGCAAACAGTCACGGCCGTCGAACGCCGGCGCGTCGAGCGGGCGCTCGAGGCGTTGGCCCCGGGGCTTTCCGGCGAGGTCGAAGGGCGATGCCCGGATTGCGGCACGACCTCGCGCTTCTGGTTCGACGTGCACGGCTACATCCAGCGCGAACTGCGCTATGACGCCGAGTTCCTGTACGAAGATGTCAACCTGCTGGCCGGCCGCTACCACTGGGAGGAGCAAAGAATCCTGGCGCTGCCGCGCGCGCGGCGCGTGCAGTATGCCGAACTGGCGCTGCGGGGGGCCAACTGATGCCGCGTTCCTATTTCAGCCGGATGGTGCGGGGCCAGGATGGCGAAGCCCTGCGGCCGCCGCGCCCGATCGCCACAATGTGGAAAGCGGCGCGCATCGACTGGCTGGCTTCCCGGCCAGCGGTTCCCGAACCGGCGCCCGCTGACGGGCTGTGGGGACCGGGGGAAGAGAACGTTCGGCCTTCCGGCTTGCTTCCCGGACGATTTCCGGAGCCGTCCAATTCGCCGGCTGCCGCAATCGCAGTTCCGGCTGTTCCGCCGACAGGCCGACCCGCCGCGGCGACAGCCCGCGCCGCGACCGCACCAGGCCCGCGCGACATGGAGAACCGCAGCGGGATGGGGCCCGCACTCACGCCGTTCGAAGCCGCGTCCTGGCCGGGTATCGAATTACAGCCGCCCGCGCCTATGGTTCACACCGGCCCCATTGCCGTCGAGCCGAAGCCCGCCTCGACGGTAGAGCGGCCATTCGCGCGCATGGATGCGGCGCAACTTCCGCCCACGATGCCCCGGCATCGGACAGCAACCAACTCGAACAAAACGGAAGCTTCCGACGTGCCGGCCCGGCCGACCCGCGCCGCAACCCGAATTCCGGTTCTCGATCCCCTGCCCCCGGGACATCCATCGGCACGGAGGCCGGCGGATCGCATGCAGGAAGCGGCGCCGGAACTCCCGTCCGCTCCCGCGGCGCGCAACCGGGTGGAGATTGGAAAACTGGAAGTGCACGTGATCGCGCCGCCGCAACGCCCGGCCGCGCCGCCGGCCCGGGCGAGGCTGGCGCGAGGCTATGCGTTGGGACCCGGATGGTAGATGAACCATGGCGACAGTGGCTCCCATCGGCGTTCTGGATCTTTCGTTCATCACGCAGACCTTGCTCGGCCTGCTCGGGACGTACATGAACACGACCGCCCCGGTTCCCATGTCGATTGTTCCTTCCGGCTCCATGCCGGATGCGGTTCGCCAGGATAGCGGCCCGCAGCTGACCTTTTCGCTTTTCCACGTTGCCGCCGATAAGTCGCTGCGCAACTCCCCCATCCTCAATTCCCGCGCGCAGACGCTTCCGTTCCAACCCATGGCGCTCGACCTGTACTACCTGCTGAGCTGCTTCTCACAGAAAAACTGGGAGCAGGAGCAGCAGGCCATGACGCTGGCGATGCAGTTCTTTTATCAGTCGCCCATCATCAGCATGGCGGTGACGCTTCCCGGGATTGCCGGCACGGTGACCGAAGAGTTTACCCTCACCATGGAGATCGAGACAGCCGACGAGATGTCCCGCCTATGGCAGGCGATCAGTTTTCCGCTCCGCCTGAGCGTGGTCTACAAAGTGAGCGTGGTGCTGCTGACGCCGCCGGCCACTCCGCCGCTCGCTCCGCAGGTCAAACGGATGCAACTCGCCGCCGACCCCACGCTCTTCCCCTACTCGCAATCCGGCCAGCTTATGGGCGCGGTGTGGACGGCCAGTTTCGCCTCGCCGCTGAGCAGCGCCGCTTCCCCCGAGATCGTCAACATCGACTACTCTCCCGCTGTGGTGCCGCTCGGCCAGCGGTTCTTTCTCTATGGCGCGAACCTGAACCAGCCCACATCCTCGCGGGTGTACCTGCTCTCGCCCGATGGCGTCACCGAGAACGAGGTCACCACGTGGAAGACGCCCGAGCCCGATCCCCTGAATCCCCATTTTCAGACCGCCTCGCGCATCACGCTCGACCTGCCGGCGGCGTTGACAGACCTTCCGGCGGGTGCGCAATCGCCTGGCGTCTACCAGTTGCGGGCGGGGAGCCAAAGTCCGGGCGACGCCTCCACCAACCGCACCAACTCCGTTCCTTGCAGCATGGCCGCGTTCATCGACACCTCCGCTGTGCCGCCGCCGAACCCGCCGATTCTGCCCCCCGACGCGACCGGCACTTACACGCTCAATGGGGAGGGCTTCGTGGCGGGCCAGACCGAGATCCTGCTCGACACCCTCACCTGCCCGTTCACCGTGGTTTCCGCGGCGCAGGCGACCTTCCAGGCGCCGGGGTTTGCTTCCGGACGCTACACCGTGCGCGTGCGCGTAAATGGCGTGGAATCGCCGCCATCATGGTGGATCAAGATATGACGGCCGAAATCCAATTGGAGCCGGCGGCGATGGTCCTGGAACCTACGCTCCTGGCGCCCGTCCGCCTGCGCGCGCGCCGCCGGGCGTTGTGGCTGAAGGCGGTGTGGTCGGCGGATCCGGCGCGCGACATGGCGATCACTCCCGAGGAGGTGGAACGGCATCTCGCCGATGGCGGCACGATGGCCGAGGCCGAAGCCCGCTATTATGCCGCCGACGCGCCGGCCCGCGAGATCAGCCGCCGGCTGGCCGAGGCCGAGGAGCGTCTCCAGGACTGCGGGCGCTGGCGCCGTCTGCGCGCGCTTTTCGGGTTGACCGAAGCAGAGAGCGATCTCCTGATGCTGGCTCTGGCGGTGGCGGCCGACCCCGGCTTCGCGCGCGTCTGCGGCTACCTGCAGGACGATGCCCACGCGTGTTACGCCACACCGCTGCTGGCCGCGGCCCTTTTCGGCTGGCGCCGCCTGCCCGTCTTCGGCGAATCCGCCCTGGCGCGCTGGCGCCTGGCCCAGGTTCCGGATGGCGCCGGGCATCGCCTGGCTCCGCAATCGCCCTGGGTGGCGGACCCTTACGTCCTGGCGTGGCTGTTGGGTGAAAGCGGCGTGGATCCGCTGCTGCAAGGCGCGACGGAACGGCTGGCGCCGGCGGATGTGGCGCGCCTCGAATGCCTGTACCCGCAAACGTTCCGGTCGATCGCCGCTTTTGTCGCGGCCATGCGCGCCGTCGAATCCACGCCGCTCCCGCCCGTGGAAATCGAATTGATCGCTCCGCGCGGCGCCGGCAAACGAACGCTCGCCGCGCAACTGTGCGCCGCTTCGGGAACCGGCCTGCTCGTGATCGACCTGGAATCGCTGCCGGCTGGCGAACCGCCATCGGCCCATGCCATCGAGCGCATCAGCCGGGCGCTGCGGCAAAGCCGGCTGGACTGTGCCGTTCCGTATTGGAACCATGCCGCGAGGCTGGACGCGCGCTTCCGGCAGATGCTCGAAGGGCAGTCGGACCTGGCCTTTTTCGCCGGCGACGCACCCGGCATAGCTCTGCCCGGCGATCGTGCAGCGCGGCAGACGTTTCACCTGGAGGGCCTCTCCGGAGCGCAGCGTGTGCGGCTGTGGAGCCGGTTGACTCCCGAGCCCATGCCGCTTTCCCTCCGCGATTGGCAACTCTTGCCGGCCGATCTGCGCGCTGCCGCGCAGGTGGCGCCCGCGGGTGCGCCGGCGGCCCTGCAACTGGCGCGGCGCGTTCTGCACCGCGAGCCGGGCGAACTCTTCACAACTCTGCCGCTGCCATATGGCTGGGACGATATCGTCCTGGCCGCCGATTGCCGCCGCCAGTTGGAGGAGTTGATGGGCCAGGCGCGGCTGCGGAACGAAGTCCTGGAAGCCTGGGGCTTCGGCCGCCTCTGCCCCATGGGCCGCGGCATCAACGCCCTGTTCGCCGGCCCGAGCGGCACGGGCAAGACTATGGCGGCGCAGGTCATCGCCCGCCAACTCGACCGCGAGTTGTGCCGCGTGGACCTGGCCGAAGTCGTCAACAAGTACATCGGCGAAACTGAAAAACGGCTCAAGCGCGTTTTCGAAATCTGCGAGCGCGCGCCGGTGGTGTTGTTTTTCGATGAAGCCGACGCGCTCTTCGGCCAGCGCACGCAGGTCAAAGACGCCCACGACCGCTACGCCAATATTCAGATCGATTACCTGCTGCAGCGCATGGAGCAGTTCGACGGCGTGGGCATCCTGGCCACCAACCGGAAAAACGACCTCGATTCCGCCTTCCTGCGCCGCCTGCGGTTCATCGTCGAATTCCAGGCGCCGGGAGCGCCGGAACGGCGGGCATTGTGGCGGCTGGCTTTAGCCGGGCGCTCTCCCGCGGCCGAAGAACTCTTGCAGGACATCGCCTGGGAGTGGCTGGCCGACAAATTGATTCTGACCGGGGCCGAGATCAAGGCCATCGCCCTGGCAGCGGCTTTTCTGGCGCGGGCGGACGGCGCCCGCATCCGCATGCACCACCTGGCGCACGCCACGCGCCGGGAAATGGCCAAGCATGGAACGCCGTGGCGCGCGGGCGACTGGAGCAGCATTCCCCATGCCTGATCTGAAGATCGAGCGTTTGGCGCTACAGGTGACCGGCCTGGACCCTCGCGCCGGGGAACGCCTGGCGAAGGCCGTGCGTGCGGCTTTCGAACGCATGCCCCTGCCCGCCGACCTGCCGCAGCGGGCGGAAACGGTGCGCCTGGAGGTTCGCGCCGTCCCCGGCGCCTCTTACGAAAGCATCGTGGCCCAAGTTATGACTGCGCTGGGAAGGGAGATCAGCAAAGGCGGCTAGCGGCCGCCTGCCGAGAATTCATATGCCTGGCCAATATTTTCGCGGAGCGTTCATCGAGTTCACCTCTTCGTTTCTGGTGCCGATCCCGAACGTGATCGTCTTCCAGTACAACCCCGAGACGCTTTCGCACACGTGGTCGCCGGCCGGCGCGGCCGCGCCCTCCGGAGCCGGCCAGGGGCCGGGACAGGGCAATCCATTGGCGGTGAGCGGCGATCCAGGCGAGGAGTTTTCGTTTACGTTGATGATGGACGCCGGCGATATCGTTGCCGATGGCATCGCGCCGGCGGCGGCCCTGGCCACGGCGTCCGGGCTCTATCCGATGCTGGCTGCGCTCGAATTGCTGCTCTTCCCCTCCACCTCCAGCGGAGGCGGTGGTGTCGCCGGGGCGCTCGCGACGGGCGTGGGCACGGCGGCCGCGGCGCTGGGCGGAGGGTCCGGCGGAGTGCAGCGGTCGGTTCCGCTTTCCGTGGTTCCCACTGTGCTGTTCGTGTGGGGACCGGGACGCATTCTACCGGTGCGGGTCACCAGCCTCAGAATTACCGAAAAGTTGTACGACGCCACGCTGCTGGTCCCGACGCACGCGGAAGCCGATATCGGTTTGCGCGTGCTGACCCAACTGGAAATCGACGCCCTGGACGACGGACTGGTAAAGCAACTCGTCCAAACCGCCTACTCGTACATGGGCACGCTGCGACAGGGCCTGGCTTTGGCGAACCTCGTCAACTCGGCGAATTCGATCGTCGGCATGCTGCCGTTTTAGGGGAACTCCATGTTCTTTCCGGGAAGCCGCTACCTGAATCAACCGACTTACACCATCACCCAGCCCGACGGCACGGTGATCACCGTGGTCGTCCCGCCCGCTCCCACCTCGCCCGCCATCGTCGGATATCGCACCCGCCGGCAGAGCGACCGCCTGGACCTGCTGGGCAACTACTATTTGCAGGATGCCACCACGTTCTGGAAATTCTGCGATGCCAACGGTGCCGTGGTTCCCGATGCGCTTGCCACGCATGCGCAGATCGCCGTCCCGCAGAAGGGGACTTAGCCCATGGCAAGCACCTTTCAAGTCCTTTTCAACGGAACGGCCGCGGACGAGACCTTCTACGACCAGTTGACCTCGCTCGAAGTCGAAGAGAACGCCGACCTGCCCGGCGCCATCCAACTGACGCTTCCCGTGATTGCCTCGAGCGGCGACCTGACCTTCGTGGACGACAGCCGCGTGCAGCCGTTCAGCAATATCGCGGTCGTGGTGACGCCCGCAAGCGGTTCGGCCCAATGCATCTTCGACGGCTACGTGCTCTCCCACAAACTGCACCTGGAGCGCGGCATCGTCTCTTCGAAGCTCGAAGTGTGGGGCCAGGACGCCTCCTGGCTGATGAACCTGGAAGAGAAGGCCACCGAATGGGTGGACGTGACCGATGCCGACGTGGCCGCCAGCATCTTCGGCCAGTACGGCATCACGCCCGCCGACGACAACTCGCAAAACGATTCGCCCGCGCACACCGAAGACGGCCACTCGCTCATGCAGCGCGCCACCGACATCGCCTTCCTGCGCTCGCTCGCGCGCGCCACCGGAAAGCTCTGCCGCGTCACCTGCGCCGGTCAACCGGGAGCCCGCACCGGATACTTTGCCCGCCCCGACCTGAGCGGCGATCCCGTGGTGACGCTCGATCTCAACGATCCCGAAAATTGGAACGTCGGTCCGCTCGATTTGAACTGGGACGTGACCGGTCCCACCAGCGTCACGGCCGGCCAGGTATTTCTCGGCGAACCCGACGCCGGCGTGGACGTTTCCGATTCCGGTTTGCCGCCCCTGGACGCGCGCGGCCTCTCCGCTTACAGCGGCCAGTCTACCTCCGTGCTTCTGGCCGCCCCCGCCGACAGTGCCGACGAACTGACGCTGCGCGCCCAGGGCCTGCTGGAAGATGCCAACTGGTTCGCGCGCTGCGAAGGCGAGGCCGACATGGCGCGCCTGCAAATGGTGTTGCGCGCCGGCAGCGTGGTAGCCATGGAAGGCATCGGCACGCTGTACTCCGGCAATTACCTGGTTTGGAGCGTGCGCCACACGCTGACCGGCGATTCCCACAAAATGCGGTTCGTGCTGGTGCGCAACGCCGTGGGCGCGCCCAACTCTTCCGGAGGCGGCCTGAGCAGTCTTCTGGGATCGTAACTCATGAACGAACAAATTCTCCAGGACGTCGTCGAAACGGTGCGCGGACGGTTCTACGGGAAGTATCGCGGCACCGTCACCCAGGTGGACGCCGGCACCATGCGCATCAAGGCCAGGGTGCCGGCCGTGCTCGGCTCGACCGAATCCGGCTGGGCGCTGCCCTGTGTCCCATACGCCGGCGATTCGGTCGGCTTCGCCTTCCTGCCGGAAGTGGATTCCGCCGTCTGGATCGAGTTCGAGGCCGGCAACGTCTCCTTTCCGATCTGGACCGGCGGCTTCTGGCTCTCCAACCAGATCCCCTCCGATGCCGCCGCGGCCGTGAAGGTGATCGTCACCAGGCAGCTCAAGCTGCTGTTCGACGACGACCAGGACAGCATCACCCTTAAGGACTCGAACGGCAACACCGTGACTCTGGATTCGAGCGGCATCACGCTCAGCAACGGCTCGCAGACGGTGCAGGTGACCGATAGCGAGGTGAACGTCAACAACGGCGCGCTGGAGGTCATGTAGGAGGAACCATGAGCGGACTGCTTACCACCGAAAGCATTATGATGTGCCCCCATGGCGGCACCGTGGCGGCCATCAGCTCGAACGCGCGCGTGACCGCCGGCGGCGCTCCTATCCTGCGCGCCTCGGACACCTTCACCATAGCCGGCTGCGCCTTTGTCATTGCCGGGGCTCCTCACCCCTGTGTCAGCGTGCAGTGGCTGACCCCGGACCTGCGCAGCCAGGTGCTGAGCGACCCGACGTTAAGTGAATCCAGCATGGGCCTGTGTCTCGCGGCCGACCAGGCGCCCCAGGGAACGGTCCTGGTAACAACCACTCAGGAGTCTGTAAGTGGCCAGTAATAGCCGGTAAGAAGGAGGATGCGCGCATGAATCGAAGTGATTACCTGTTTCCGTTTCGCATTGATCCAGCCTCCGGCCAGGCGGCGCAGACCACCTATACCGCCCACGTCGACCAGATGATCCGGCAGACGCTGCTCACTTCCCCCGGGGAGCGCATCGACCTGCCCGAGTTCGGCTGCGGCTTGCGCCAGCTCATTTTCGCGCCGCACTCGAGCGCGCTCGATTCCGCCACCAACCTGATCGTGCTGCAGGCTCTCAACCGCTGGCTGGCCGGCATCATTCAGGTGCAGAGCGTGACCGTCGTCCCGCTCGCGGCGCTGGACAATCCGGCGCAATTGCAGATCCAGATTCAGTACACGCTGCTGGCTACGCTCTCCAACAACCAGTTGGAGCTAACGGTGAGCTGATATGGCGCCTACCAAAGATCGCCTGGCCGCCCTGCTGGTTTCGACCACGCTGAACGGCATCGACTTCGTGGAGGTTGCAAGCGCGGACCAGCAGACCCTGCGCGTCCACTTCCTGAACCCCGTGCCGGTGGCGGGCACGGTAACCAACCCGCGGATCACCGGCGGCGAAACCATCCCAACGGTCGCCGTGAACCCCATCGACAACGCCACCGCCTGGTCCACCGACGCCGAGGGGCGGCCGATCCTCACCCTCACCACCGTGGCGGCGGGCGATTTCTCGTTTTATACGCTAAGCCTCACCAGCGCCGTGCTCGATGCTTTCTACAGCCACTCGGTTTTTTCGTTCAAGGCCAACTGCCCTTCCACGCTCGACTGCGCGGCCGCGGCGCCACCCTGTCCGCCGCCGGCCGGAAACCCGCCTCCCATCGAATATCTGGCCAAGGACTTTCTCAGCTTTCGCCAGGCGCTGCTCGATTTTTCCGCGCTGCGCTATCCGCAGTGGCAGGAACGCTCGGAAGCCGACTTCGGCATGATGTTCCTGGAAGCCCTGGCCGGGCTTGCCGATGATCTCAGCTATACCCAGGACCGCGTCGCCACCGAGTCCACGCTCGCCACCGCCACCGAGCGGCGCTCCATCGTGCGCCACGCCCGACTGGTGGATTACGAGCCGCGCACCGCTACTTCCGCCACCGTGTCGCTGCAAATCAACGTGACTCCGGGTACTACCTCGATCCCCGCCGGCGTGCCGGTGAGCGGAATCGATCCCAACGGAAACATTGTCGTCTTCGAAATCGGCGCCGGCTTGGCCGACACGGCGCTGTATCCGGTCAACTCCAACTGGAACCGTCCCATCCAGCCCTACTACTGGGACCAAAGCCAGATCTGCCTTTCCGCCGGCGCAACCGAAATGTGGGTGCTCGGCCACGGCTTCGGTTTCACCGACGGCCAGGAATTGTTAATCGACACCCAGGCGGTGAGTTCCGCCGATCCGCCCATTCGCGAAACAGTGAACGTCACTTCCACCGATGAAGAGGTCGATCCGCTGTTCCTCGATGCCAGTAACAATCCCACGCCCGTCACCCACATCGTGTGGGCGTCCGGCCAGGCCCTCCAGCGGGATCACGATCTGACGCGAACCGTGGTGGCCGGCAACATCCTTCCCGCCACGCAGGGCCAGCGCCTCACCGAGTCGTTCGCCATCGATACGCCGCCGGCAAGCAGCCCGACCATGCCGCTGGCCGTCGTCCGCACCGGGCCCAACAGCACGCCGTCTTCGCTCATCCCGATGTACCTCTACACTCTGTCCGCTTCGCCGCTGGTCTGGCTGGCGCCCGACGCCGAAACCGAGCCCCTGCCCGAAATCTCGCTCGTCGGAACGCCGCCGGCCGATGTTCCGTCGGCATGGCCGTGGCTCCGCACTTTGCTCGACGCCGAGACCTTCCAGAACGCCTTCACGCTCGATCGTGCCAGTTTCATTCCCATCGCCACCAACTCCGATGGCACCACCTCCTCCGACTACGACGGCGATAACGGCGACACGCTCCGCTTCGGCGACGATGTCTTCGGCAGCATTCCGCCCTCCGGCACCGTCTTCCAGGTGACTTATCGCGTGGGCGCCGGCGCCGCGGGCAACCTTGCCGCCGATACCATCACCAATTTCGCGGCTTCGTTCATCACCGGCGTGACCAATCCCTTCGCCGCTGCCGGAGGCGCGGACGAGGAGCCGGATAGCACGGTGCAGCGCCTCGCGCCCCAGGCCTTTCGCGCCGTCCAGTACAATGCCGTGCGGCCCGCCGATTACGAGGCCGCCGCGGAAACCCTGCCCTGGGTGGAACGCGCCGGCACAGTCTACCGCTGGACGGGAAGCTGGCTCACGGTCTTCACTACAGCCGATCCCAAAGGCGGCACTTTGATTTCGACTGACGAAGAGCTCCAGCTGGTACAGTTGCTCGACCGCCGCCGCCTGGCCGGCTACGAATCCTTCGTGCTCTCCCCGCAGTATGTTTCGCTCGATCTCGAAATCTACGTCTGCGCCCAACCCACCGCCTTTCGCGGCGATGTGGAAGCCGCGCTGCTGGCCGCGCTCAGCGCCGCGCAGAATCCCGACGGCACCACCGGCTTCTTCTACCCCGACAACTTCACCTTCGGCCAACCGCTGGAGCGCAGCGCGTTGGAGGCCGCCATCCAGAATGCCAACGGCGTTGCCGGCGTGGTTGCCATCCGCTATCGCCGGCGCGGCGTGATTGTGAACTACATCCGCATGCCCGCCGAAATCGATGTCGGCCCGGCCCAGATCATTCAAGTGGATAACGACCCCAGCCGCCCCGAGAACGGGTCGCTGCACATCGTCGTGGAGGGCGGCAAATGAGCAACGGCTCCAACTGCCCGTGCGATGCGTTCATCTTCCCGGAGACCATCACGAACGCCCCGGGCCTTCCCGCCATCCGGTATCGCGTGGGCGACTACACCAGTTTCCGCGAAGCCATGCTCCAGGCACTGCCCGGCGAGGTGGAACTGGCCAACTGGAAACCGACGGCCACCGGCGACCTCGCGCTGCAGTTGATCGAATGGTGGGCCTACCTGGCCGATATCCTCACGTTTTATAACGAGCGGATCGCCAATGAGGACTACCTGCGCACCGCCGTCCTCGACCAAAGCGTTCATGCCCTGGTCGATCTGCTGGGCTACCGCCCGCGCCCGGGAATCGGCGCCACCGCCACGCTGGCCGCGTTGGTCAGCGCCAAGCTGCCGTTTTCGCTGCCCCAGGGCTTTGCCGTGCAAAGCAAACCCGGCCCCGGCAATCCGCCGCAGACCTATGAGCTAAGCGCGGAAACCATGCTCCAGCCGCTGGACCAGGTTTCGGCCGACCCGGCGCCGTCGCCGGCAACGCCGGGCGCCGATGGCACAGTCCTGTTGCAGGGGACCGTCAGGTCTATTAAGACGGGCGACGAGCTGCTCGTGGTCGAGCGGAACTGGAACGGCAGCGACTCGAACTACGCGGTGGCGAACGTAACCGCCGTCCAACCGCAGACCAGCCCGCGCGGCTCCGCCAACACGCAGGTGAATTTCGGCGCCGCTCTGGGCCTGCCCGCCGGTGCCGGCCCCGCCGGCTATCGCCTGATGCGCAGCCCGCTCTCCGCGCAGGTCTGGCAGTACGCCGGCAGCGACAGCGCCCTCGCCAAAAACGGCACTACCGTGAACCTCAATTCCGTGGTGCGGCAGATCCAGCCAGGCAGCATGATCCTGTTCGACGCGACTGCAGCGGGATTGGGCTCCCAACTGGCCAGCGTGACCGCATACACCGAGGTGATCTGGTATGCCAACTCTCCCGCCGATCCGCCCACCACGCCGCCACCGGCTTCCTCGAACACACCCGGCATCGCCATCCTGCATTCGGAAATCACGTTTACCCCCGCCTACACTCTCTCCGCCGCCGCGAACCAGCTCGTCATCCGCTATGGCTGGCAAGACGTGGGGACGTTAATTCCGGCCCCCTCCGCCACCTTCACTGGAACGCCGGCGGAACTGCTTGCCGTTTCGCCGCGCGCCTTCCCCGCGGGCAGCGCGGACGTGCTGCTCGAAGATGCCAACGGCGTGGGCGAGAGCGCCAGCGGGCTGGTAGCTTCCACCAACAAGTCGTCCATGCAGCTTTCGAATCTGCCCGCCAACCCGCCGGTGCTCGCCGCGCCCATCAACGTCCTGTTCAACCTGCTCCAGGTCACACAGGGTAAGACAGTTCCCGGCGAGGTGCTCGGCAACGGCGATGCCAGTGTGGCGGCGCAGGAATTTGTGCTGTCGAAGTCGCCCCTCACCTACCTTCTCAGCCCCACGTCCACCTCCGGCCAGAATTACGCCAGCACTCTGCGGATTCAGGTCAATGGCGTGTACTGGACGGAGGTTCCCAGCTTCTATGGCCAGCCGCCGGACGCCAACGTGTTCGTCACCAGCGAGGACCAGAATCAGCAGACGCACGTTCTGTTCGGCGACGGCATCAATGGCGCGCGCCTCCCCACCGGCCGCAACAACGTGACTGCCAGCTATCGCTTCGGCAGCGGCGGAACCGCTCCCGCCGCCGGCACGCTCACCGTGATCGCCACCGCGCAGCCCGGCCTGACCGCGATTCACAACCCGGTGGCCGCGGGCGGCGGCGCCGGCCCGCAGCCCTCCAGCCAGATTCGTCAATACGCTCCCCTCTCCGTGCTGGCCTTCGGGCGCGCGGTTTCCGGCGACGATTACGAAACCATCGCCGCGCTCACTCCCGGGGTCAACCGCGCCTCCGCCATCTGGGGCTTCGATTCCAACCGGCAACGCGGCATGGTGACGGTCTATGTGGGCGACGATCAGGGCGCGGTGGCCGCTGCGCAAACGGCCCTCGCCGGCGACTCCGATCCCAACCGCCCCGTCACCGTCCTGCTGGCCCGGGAGCTCGACGTGCAACTGCAGCTCACCCTGGAGGTGGATGCCATCCACGATCCCGATACGGTGGCCGCCGCCGCCGCACAGGCCCTTCTCGATCCCGATGCCGGCCTGTTCGGCGCGAACCGCATCGGCATCGGCGAAATGATTTACAAAAGCCGGATCTCCGCCGCCTGCCTCTCCGCCGCCGGCGCCATCGCGGTCCACAACCTGGAATTCAGAGTGTCCTCCGGCGGCAATTTCACGCCGCAGTGCGGCTTCCGCTTCGACCCGGGTCCGGGCGCCTGGTATTCGCTCGCCAGCACCAATCTCACGATTACGCCGGAGGTGAATGCAAATGCCGGATAGCGACAATTACCAGGCCTACTACCAGGACAAGCTGTGGAAGCTGCTGCCGGCCGTTTATCGAACCCTGGACACCGATTCCTTCAGCACGCCGGGGCCTTTGCGCGAAATGGTCAATCGCGTCGGCGCGCAGGCGGCGGTGGTCCGCCGGGCCATCGACCGGCTGTGGGAAGACCAATCCATCGAAACCTGCGACGACTGGGTCATCCCCTATATCGCCGACCTTCTTGCCACCAACCTGGTGGCCAGTCTGGATGCGCGCGGGCAGCGCCTGGATGTCGCCAACACCATCTATTACCGGCGCCGCAAAGGGACGCTCGCCATCCTGGAGGAGATTGCCGCGGACATCACCGGCTGGGATGCGCATGTGGTCGAGTTTTTTCGCCGCCTGGGCCGCACCCGCCATAATTTCGATCCTCCCTTGACCGTCGCGGCGGGCACCGCCGATCCCGCCGGAACTCTGTCGCTCGAACTGGATGAACAACTCCTCGGTTTCTGGACCAATACCGGCGCCGGCGGGTGGGCCGACCTTCGCAACGTGTACGGCGCCGCCAAGGCGCATACCGCCTACGACGAGTATTTCCATACCGCCGATTTCCGGCTCGGCGTGGACCGCGTCGGGTGGCACAACATCCCGCGGCTGGGCGTCTTTCTGTGGCGCCTGATCAGCTTTCCCGCCGGCCAGACCACCGTGGACCCGAGTACGCCGGTGCCCATGACCGCCTGCCCGGGCCAGTACAGCTTCGACCCCACCGGCCGTCAGGTGCCGCTGTTCGCTGCCGCCACCCGCACCGAATCCGCCAGCTACGGCGATAACTGGGTCTCGCCCCAGGAATGGCAACTGCCCGGACCCATCGCTGCCGCCTTGATGCAGGCCGCGCTCAACGATCCTCAGACCATCCCGCTGTACGCCGCGCTGGCCGCCGACGGCGTCACCGTGATCCCCAACTCCATGGGCGTCTTCACCGAAAGCGCCTCGGGTTACTCGCTCATCGATGTCTCTCATTTTCTCGACCCCGCCACCGGCCGCAGCACCATCTTTCCCGAACTCGGGCGCTTCTCCGTGGCCAACCCGCCGGCCGGTCCGTTCTTCGTCACCTATCACTACGGCTTCGCCTCCACCATCGGCGCCGGCCAATACGACCGCCGTCTGCCCGGCGTGGCCCAACCGGTCCTGCCCGCCCCCTCCACAACCATCGAAGGCGGAAATCCGGTCGCCGTGCTGACGCCCACCGGCACCACCACCATCGACGATTCGCTCACTTACACTAACGTGGCCGATGTGTCGGGCATTCAGAACGTGGCGCTCCAGGCGGCAGCCCAGAAGCGGCCGGTCTTCCGCATGCCGTTCACCTCGGGCGCCGGTACCTGGACGTTCTCCGGCGCCGCCGGCAGTACGCTTGTCATTGCCGGTCTGCTGATCAGCGGCGGCGACATCGTCCTGAGCGGCCAGTTTGCAAGCGTCACCTTTTCCTGCTGCACTCTCGATCCCGGAAATGCCGGTGATGGCGCCGTCTTCGCCCAAAGCGTGGACCAGCGCGACCTGCGACCGTGCCGCTTGTGGATCGAAGGCGAAATCGGGCAGTTGAACTTCGACCGCTCGATCACCGGCCCGGTTCGCACCCGCAACGGCGGCAACGTGGAAACGCTGAGCGCCAACGACAGTATTCTGCAAGGCATCCGCACCAGCGCCTACGGCGTGCTGACCGCCGATGACGTCGGCGATCCCGTGGATCTGGCGTTGAACCTGCGTGCTTCCGCCGCGCTTGCCGTTTTCCTGCGCGGCTCGCTGAGCTCCGCCGGGCAGTCCGCGCTGGCCGCCTGGAACGGTTCCAGCCCCCTAAGCGCGGCGCTGCTTGCGGACCTCGTAGCTGCCCTCAACACCGCCCTCGGTGGTCCTTCCATTTACCAGGCGGCCCGGTTTGCCGATATAGATTTGAGCCCCGCCACCCAGACGCTCCTGGCGTCGAACCCCAGTGAAGCGCAACTGGTTCAACTCAACCGCATGCTGCTCGAAGAGGCGTATCCGGTTGCACTGGCGCAGCCGGCGCTGGCGCTCGCCGCGGGCGAGGCCGACCTGAGCCGCTGCACCGTGCTGGGCCGCCTTTTCGTCCACCGCCTCCAGGCCAGCGAGTGCATCCTGGACGAGTTCGGCGTGGTGGACGATTCCCAGCACGGCTGCGTGCGCTTCACCGCCTGGGCGCAGGGCAGCGTTCTGCCCCGCCAGTACGAGAGCGTCCGGATATCGGACCGGAGCCCGATCTTCACGTCTCGGCAATTCGCCCAACCCGGCTATTCCCAACTGGCCGCTTCGGCAGACGCCGCCATTCTGGGGCCCGCCGGTTCCACCATTCTGGCCGGCGCCCAAAATGGCTCCGAAATGGGCGCCTTTGCCCGCGACAACAATCCGATCAAAGACCGGAGCCTGCTGATCAAGTACCAGGAGTACATGCCGTTGGGCCTGGTGCCGGTGCTGGTGCACGTGACTTGAGGCACGGAACGCGAGGAGACACCGATGGGTAGCGACAGAGCGCGCAATTCTTACGACTCACGACAACTGTACCGCTCCGTAGTGATGCAGCAGGGGCGGGTGCAACTGGAGGCCGACTGGAACGAAGCGCAGTTCCTTGCCGGCGAAGAGATGCGCAAGCAGGCGCTCGACATCGTCGGCGCCGCCGGCACGCCCGACAACGGCTATGCCGTCACCTTCCCGCCCAATCTCCCCGCCTTCGATTTCGAAGTGGGTGCCGGCATCATGTACGTGGGCGGCGTACGCGTGTGGGCGCCGCGGCCCATCCGCTATGGCCGCCAGTCCGACTGGCTGGACGCCGCCATCGATCCGGAGTGGGTCCCCGTTCCCACCGCCAACCCCGGCAACGAGTACATCTTCCTGCTGGTTCGCGAGCAGGAGGTGAGCGCCGTCGAAGACTCCGACTTGAAAGATGTGGCCCTCGGCGGTCCCGACACGGCGCAGCGCACGCGTCTTGTCCAGCACGTCGAGCGCCAGGCGACCCAGGCCACCGACTGCGCCGCCGCGCTCCAGGCCGCCCGTAAGCAATGGGCCCAGGAAGGCCTGTTCTTCGATCCGGGCACCATGCGGCTCCAATCGCACGACCGGTTGCAAGTGAGCTTCGTATCGAGCGGCGGCGGCACGCTGTGCGACCCCACCGCGCAGGGCGGCTACCTGGGAGCGGACAACCAGATGATCCGCGTGCAAATTGCGAGCTACAGCGCCGCAACCAAAACCGGAACCCTGCTCTGGGGTTTCGACGACGCCTCGTTCCTGTACCGCGTGAACGTGGTCGATCCTCAGACCCTCACCCTGCAATCGGCCCCGGTGGACGCCGAGCATCAGCCACAGGGCGGCCAGGCGGTCGAGGTGTTGATGGACGCGGCCGAGCTTTCGAATGGGCAGTACGTAGCCGCGCCCGTCGGCGCGCCGTTTGTGCTGGGCGCCTCCCCGTACAACCCGGATAACCTGCAACTCAGTTTGCCTTCCCCGGGCTTGCCTGCGGTCTACGGCAACGGCACCCCGTCCCCGGCCAATCCGCCCCAGGTTTACCTGCGCATCTGGCAGCAGCAGTTGAACTTCACCTCCGGCACCGCGGTCACTTTGGGCGATACCGGCGTGGCGATCACGCTGGACATACCCGCCGGCGCGCATGTGGGCGATTACTGGATGTTTGCCGTGCGCCCCAGCACGCCGCAGAAGGTCTATCCGGAGCGCTACCTCGCCGCGCCCCAGCCTCCGGAAGGCGCCCGCCTATGGGTTTGCCCGCTGGCCGTGATTACGTGGAGGAAAAACGGCGGCACAGTCCTGGCCGATTGCCGGAACCAGTTCGGCAACCTGGTCGGCCTGGGCAAAGGACAGCAAGGCTGCTGCACCTTTACCGTTCGGCCGCAAGACCTCACCGGGGGCACCACGCTGCAAAGCATCGTCTATCAGGCATCCAATCCCACCATGCTGGTGGAGGCGGCAAATCCCGGCGCGGCCGGCGACAACATCACGGTTCAAATTTCCAATCTTCAACTGAATGCGACTCCGGCGACCTTCGATCTGACCGTCACGCAAACCGACACCTATCTCGGGGTGAGTAGCGCCACCGCTTCGTCGGAGATCGGCGCCCAAGGGGGCTCCCTGGCGAGCGTGCAGAGTTCGGCCGGCGCCGGCGTGCCGCTCGACAATCAGACTGTCCAATTCACCGGCGGCCAGGACCCGAGCGGTGGCGGCGCGGGCTCCACCGCGGAAGCCAATGTCATGGACAGCTCCAACCAGAAAAAGGTATTCACCCTCCAGGCCAGGGGCCCGGGCGCGGATGGAAACGCAACCTGGGCGGCCGTCTCCAATGTAAATCCGTCTGTCGGAACCTTCGACCTCACCGTGGGCTGGCAAAAGACCCTGACCGGGCTCAGCATGTCCACTCTCTTTCAGTCCATCGCCGCGGGCATGGCGTATGAAATTACGGCCACCGCCCCGGTGACAGTCGCTCCCACATACCCTTCCGAGGGCGTCACCCCGCTTTCGGGCGGCCTGGATGGGGATTCCAACTTTGTGGAGGCGGCCACGGCCGAGGCGAGCATCTACGGAAATCCCTCCAAAATCTGCCTCCGCCCTGGAACCTACAACCTCGACCAGCCGTTGGTGCTGGGCCCCGAACAGTCGAACATAACCATCGAAGCCTGCGGCGGAGCCACCCTCGCGCCCGCCCAGGAGGATGCATCGGCCTTCGCCCAAGGCATGATCCACCTGAACGGCGCCAACAACATCACCCTCTGCGGACTGACCTTTACCATGCCCCGGGTCTCACTGCTCCAGACCGGCTTGTCCCTGGCAGGCCTCAACACCAAGGAGTTGGAGAGCATCGGCGAAACCGACGTCCTCAGCCTGAATTCTTCCTTTGCGTTGGCCGTATCCGGCTGCCAGGGACTGGCCGTGGAGGAGTGCACCTTCAACTTCCCGGGGATGCAGTTGGATGAGCTGCTCTTTGGCGCGGCCGTCTTCGCCGGCGCCGACTGCGCATACATCACTCTCAAGAACAACGTCTTCCAGGGGCCTGCCGCGGTCCGCGGCCAGGGACTGAACACCGCCTCGACAACCCTTTCCTCCCCGCTCACCGCCGGCTACCTTCAGGCCGACAGCCTGCAAAGTCTTCAGTCGGGTGCCGCGACTGGCGGAACCCTGATCCCCTCCACTCTGGATAACCTCATCATCTCCAACAACACGTTCGATAACCTCTCCTACCCGGTCTTCATTCTCACCACGCTGGGCTCGGCCAGGATGGAGGGCAACATCGTTCGCGCCTCGGCCAGCGGTTTCACGATTCTCCCCCTGGGTGGAATTCTGGCCGATGCCGCCGCGCTCAGCAGGAATAGTGCCGCGTCTCTGGTGCTTTCCAATGCGCCGACCCAGCGTTTCGTGTCTCTTGCCGTTGCTTATCCCCGTCCCGCCACGTTCGTGCCGCGCCGCCGCGTCGTTCTCAAGACCCAAGCCAAGCCGGCGGCCGCCGGGCAGCCCGTCCCGCCCCAGCCTGCCGCCGCCACGTTCAAAGCGGAAGCTCTTTCCCCGCTCGCTCTTCGCGAGGCCGACTTTTACAACGGCATCACCGGCTCCGCTTTCTTTTTCGTCGTGTTTCAGTTCCGCGTCGTGTTCTCCAACAATGACGTCGACACCTCATCTTTCCCCACCTTCAGCCTGCCGAGCCTCTGGGCGCTCATGATCGTGGATATCGATGCCTTGGAGGGAAGCCAGCAACAGGATCCGCAAACCACCTTCGGCATCCTGACCTTGACCGGCAACCAGCTGATCAGCGCGTGGGCCGGGCAAGCCACGTACACCGTCTCCGTCATGGTGCAGTTCTGCGCCGCTGCCGGAAACGCGATCATCAACCGCTCCGGCGGCAGCCTGCAGATTCTGGTGCCGAACAACACCGGAACCGCTCCCGCCAACGACGCCGATGCCGCTGCTACCGGAAACGTGTTGATCGGAACCGCCAACCTGCCGCCGCGCGAGGCGCAGCCGCAAGGCGCTCCGCCGCTGCCGGCCTGGACGACATACAATTACTATCCGCAGTAGCCGTAGTGGAGATTGGGGGAGCCGATGTTACAGGCAGCACAAATGAAATCTTCCACCAACGGATCGATGCTCCGCGTGCAGCGCCAATGCGAATGCGGCGGCGGACCGGACTGCGACTGCGATTCCAAGAGCCGCAAGAAGGAGGAGAAGCCGGGCGGCCTGCACCGCATGCCGGCAGCCGCGCCGGCCCCGTCCCATGCCCCAGCCGCCGTCCCCCAGGTCTTGCGCACCGCGGGCAGGGCTCTCGACCCGGGCACGCGAGCTTTCTTCGAGGCCCGCTTCAGCCGCAATCTTGGCTCCGTTCGCGTCCACACGGATGCGGCCGCGGCGGAATCGGCGCGGGCGGTGAATTCCCTGGCTTACACGGTGGGACGGCACGTGGTTTTCGCGCCCAACCGCTATCAGCCCGGGTCCGAGACCGGCCGCCGGCTGCTCGCCCACGAACTCGCCCACACTCTCCAGCAGGGGCCCGGCGATGGCCCGGTACCCGGCGAGCTGCCGATCATCGGTCCGTCCGATGCCAGCGAGCACGAAGCCGAACGGACTGCCGGCGCGGTGATGCAAGCCTCCACTCCAGCCGCCGCACCCGCTCCCGCAACTCACTCCGGCGCCGGCCCGGTCGTGGCCCGGCAGTCGCCCGACCCCGAGCAGCCCTTGGGCGGCAGCGGCAACACCCACGTCGATCCGGGATGCACCCCAGACAAGCCTCATCGCCTCGGTCCCCGCCCGGCCCCGGCCCCGCCGAACCCGCGATGCAACCCGTGTGCATCGCCGTTCCGCCTCAGGGTCCGGCCCCCAACCCGCTTACGCCGCAACCCGCTCCGCCGCCGCCGCCCACGAACCAGGAGCCCACGCCCACTCCCGTCGGGCCCTCGCAAACGCAAGCGCCGCCGGACACCGGTGCTATACCCACTCCGGCTGTCCCCGCGCCCGCCGCGCCCGCGGACGCCCAAACCGCAGCCCCTCCCACCGCCCCGACGCCCCCGTCCCCCAAGCCGCCATCACCTACGCCCTCCCCGGCGCCCGTAGCGCCGGCCCCTATCGACTGCTCCGCGCTCTTTTCCGAGCAGGAGATCGCCGAATTCGGCGGCGCCAAGGGGCCCTGGAACCTTGACCAGATCACCAGCACCATCGTGCAGACTTTCCAGGCCTGCGACTTGGCCCTGGTTACCGTGGACGTCGTCCCCAAACCCACCGGCGACGACCCCAGGGCGGAAGCGCTCCAGCGCGCCGAAACCATCCGCAATGCGCTCATCCAGTGGATCGGGCCGGGCAAGTTTTCCGAAGACCGTTTCCAGACCGGCTTGTCCTCCGGCAATAGCAACGGAGCCGAAGTCGAGATCTATCTCGGTTCGCGGGGCCGCGTGATATCGACGGGAAACCAGGGCGGCCCGTCCCCGTCTCCCACCGCGCCGCCGCCGAACGCGGGCCTGCAATATAGCGCCCAGGTGGGCGTCGGCGGAGTCGGTCACATTTTTGCGACGAAAGTGGCCCCGAACACCGCCCTTTACGAATGGGTCACCCAGGCGCAACTCGCCATCACCAACCAACTGCACCCCAAAAACAAGAGCGGCGCCGAACAACAGGTTTTTGTGCAGGCGCAGTACAGCCTGACCACTAAGCAGTGGACCGTCGCGCCCGGCTTACAAGGCTCCAAGGTGTTTCAATTGTCGGACACCCTGCAGGCCAGCTTCTGGGCGCAGCTCACCGGCGGTCTGAACGTCACTGCCGGCACCGGCCAGGCAGGGCTCAGCGCAGGCGCACAGCTGCAATGGCAGCCGGCCGATTTCTTCGCTGTGGTCGGGCAAGTGGGCGGAGGCCCCACGGCGCAGACCTCTGGCCCCGGTTCCTTCGACCTTGGCTTTACCATCTCCATTCAAATCACGAAATGACGCTACCGCCGCGCTTTCGGCGAGCACCTGGCTGAATATTGCGATCAACTCGCCCGTGGCAGATCACCCCCACCGGCTGTCGGCATCGAAGAAGGCCTTCGCGAATTCCACCGCCTTCGGCACGCACCCGGGGGAAAGAAAATGTTTCCTTGTCCACCCTCACGCCGCCGCGAAGACCGGCACGCCAGCCGGGCACGCCTACAATGATCGAATGGGCACACGCATATCCGACGAAGCGCTCGATGTACTGTTCCGTCGCGCCCGCACCTTCCGCACGTGGCTCGATAAGCCCGTTACGGACGGCACGTTGCGCGAAATCTACGAACTGATGGAGTGGGGCCCCACGAGCACGAACTGCTGTCCGGCCCGCATCCTGTTCCTGCGGACCAAGGAGAGCAAGGAGCGATTGCGCCCGGCGCTCGCTCCCGGCAACGTGCCGAATACCATGGGGGCGCCGGTGACCGCGATCATCGCCAATGACATGAGATTTTACGAAAAGCTGCCGGAACTGGTGCCGCACAATCCAAAAGCGAAAGATCTGTTTGAAAACAGCCCGGAATTGGCGGAAGTCACCGCGAACCGTAACGCCACCTTACAAGGAGGCTATTTCATCCTCGCGGCCCGTGCGCTTGGATTGGATTGCGGGCCCATGTCCGGGTTCGACAATGCCAAAGTCGACCAGGAGTTCTTCGGGGCGGGGCTGGCACGCGAAGGTATGTGCCAGGAATACTCGCCGGGAAGGCTGAAGTCGAACTTCCTCTGCAATCTCGGGTACGGTGATCCAGCCGGCCTGCACCCGCGCTCGCCACGGCTGGAGTTTGACGAAGCCTGTAAGCTGCTGTAATGGATTCGCCGGGCATTCGGGTCAGTGAGCGGCACCCGGCGCCTGTTGGCTGTCGCGAAACGGTTTGGCCGCAAGATAAAGCGCCCTGCGCGCTTCCAGGGCCTGGGCCAGGCTGCGGTTGCCTTGCTGCCCGGCCAGTTCCAGGGCTTGACCGGCTGTCTCGACAGCCTCGGCGAAGCGGCCTGTCTCGGCATATGCCGCGGCCAGGGCATCCAGAACCGCGGGCTGCCGGTTGCCCGCCAGCCGGGCAGCACGCTCCGCCAGGACAACCGCCTCGGCGCCGCCGCGGAGAGAAGCATCCGGACTGGTGGCAAGCACCCACGCCGTCTGTGCCAGGACCGGCACGCGGTCGGGGTCGATCCGCAGCACGCTGTGCCAGGCGGCAAGCGCATCCGCCACCTTCCCCTGCACGTAAAACTCGGTAACTCCCAGGTTGAACCATGCCTCGGCGAAATCGGGCTTCAACGCCACCGCCTTCTGGAAGTGCGCGACGGCTTCGTCCGCGCGCCCCTTCCGGACCAATGCAAAGGCGAGGTCGTTGTGGACCTCGGCGGAATCCGGTGTGGCTTCGAGCGCGGACTGGAACTGCACGATGGCTTGGTCGAAATCTCCTTTCACCGCGAGGGCGCGCCCCTTGTCGGCAAGGGCGTGGCTGAGATTGGCCCGCACGGAAGACGAATCCGGGTCCGCGGCCAGGGCCTTCCCGAAGTGTGCGATGGCGGAATCCAGATCGCCCTTTCTGGCCAGGATCTGCCCCAGGTTATTGTGTGCTTCGGCGGAGTTCGGATCCATGACAAGCGCTTTATCGAACTCGGCGGCGGCCTCGTCAAATTTGCCGGTGCCGGCGAGCGCCACGCCGAGATTGCTATGGGCGGCGGGATACTCGGGATTGATCGCGAGCGTCTTCTCGAAATGCGGAACCGCTTCCTCGGCTTTCCCGGCTCCCATCAGAAGCAGCCCGAGATTGTTCTGGGCCTTGTCGCTTTCGGGGTTGAGTTCCAGAGCCTTCTTCCACGCTGCAATGGCCTCCTCGTATCGGCCCGCCTTGGACAGATCCCAAGCGGCGTCGGCCAGCTTGTAGAAATCGGCGGCCGGCGTATCTATCCGGGTAAGTCCGCCGGGAGGGATGTTGAGGAACTCGGGAATATTGACCGCGCGATTGGCTGCGGTGGTGTTATCGATCAGAATGGGCGGGCTGTCGCGGCCATCCCGGTCCAGGTGCGTCAGGAACATCCTCGTGTAGGGAGACCAGCTTTTGGAAGAGAAGACCAGCCAGCGGCCGTTGGGAGAGAAACTGTGCCAGGAGTTCATGAGCGGCAGATTGCAGCGTAACGGCCGCGCCTTCCCGCCATGGGACGGCACAATATACAGGCGGCTGTCGGGACGCATCAACAGGCCGTTGCGGGCCTGCACGAAAACAATCCAGCGCCCGTCCGGCGATACCTTGGGAAAGGAATTGCTCATGCCGTTGGCCGAAGCGCCCGCGATCGGCTCGGCTTGCCCGCCCTGGCCGCCGTTGAACGGAATCCGGTACAGGTCGTAGCGGATCTGGGTTTCCCTGGGGTCGTTGGCAAACTCGGCCGGTTTTCCGTCATCGGCATACGGCGCCTTGGCCTCGGCGCGGGCAAAGACCAGATACTGGCGGTCCGGGCTCCAGACGGCATTGGTCTGGACGTAGCGCGAATCGTCGGCGCCGGGCAGCGGCTGCAATCGGCCGGTTTCGCGGCTGTACCACGCGAGAATGCCGCGGGTGGGAAAGAATACCTGAAGAAAGTTGTAGGTTTTGAAGTTGGCGACGTAATAATTGCCTTCCAGGTCCTTGTCGAGTTTCTGTTTTCCCGAGGCGCCGGCCGCGGCCGCCGCAGCCGATTGCCGGCCGGCTTCCGATCCGTTAATCATGGTGACGACATACCGTCCATCCGGCGAGACTTGCGACATAAAGCCGACGCGGATCTTGCTGCCCAGCTTGCCGCGGAAGGAGCTCCACTCGATGACGTCCTGGTTGCGTATCGACATCTCCTTCGATATGGGCACCAGCGCATACATGCCCTTGTCGTTCTGCGGGCCATCCATGTCCATGCCGAGCGTTTTCCCGTCGGCGGAGAAGGAGTGGCAGTTGGCGCAGGTGTGCAGCCCCTCCATCATCAGACGGCTCCGGGGCTCGCCGATATCGCGCAGCCTCCAGGCGATCAGCGGTATGGCGGTGGGCGCCAGCGGCTTGATCACGCCCTTTTCCAATTCCGAAGGCATCAGCGGCACGTCACGGTAAAAAATGGGCGCGCCTACGGGGTCCCTGGAAGTCAGGATGGAGACCCGTCCGCGCGAGAGCGCGTGCCGGGCATCGCCCTCGCGGATACCGGTAATCGTGATGGTAGCGGCGCGCTCCACGGACCGCCGCTTGATTTCCGACCAGGTCGCGGCATCCGGAACCCAGGTATGGGCGGCGGCCTGGTTTGGCGTTAGCGCGGGAGGGCTGTTGGTGGGGCCGACGCAACGGGGATCGATCTCGCCGATGGCCATCCGCTCCCCTCGGGCTTGCAGATGCACGGCCGGGGCGCCCCCGCCAAAGGTGATGTCGATGAGCCAGAGTGTGGCGTCTTTCGCCGGATCCCGCCAGAGAAACGTGGGAGACGTAATTTCGGGTGGGAAAATGGAGCGGTCCGCGGGGTAATCGATCAGGATGACTTCGGGCTGAGCGCCTGCGCGCGCCTGGGGTGTGGAGAGAAGAGCGGCAACAGCGCCAACTATCAGTGCTTGAACCGGGAATTTCATTTGCCAGTCCGGACGCCGCCCCTCGCCGCAGCAAAACGCCTGCGTGCCCGCGCCCATGCGGGCACGCAGATCCTGGAAGCGTTAAGGCTATTAGAACATAAGCCGAAGCCCAAGTTGGAGACGCCGACCGAAATCGTTGGGATAGATATCGGTCGATTTCCCGAACTGGCTGCTGCCCACGGTCATATTCGGATCGTTCCAGTTCATGTTGTTCAGGGCGTTGAAGGCGTCCATGCGTAGCTGGAAGCGGATGCGCTCGGTGATGTTGAAGCTCTTATTCAGCGAGGCATCAACGTTGAAGAAGTGTGGCCCGCGTATTCCGGGGTAATACCATGGGTTGGTGCGCCGGGTATATGCCGGCAACAGCGAGAACGCCGAGGTATTGAACCAGGCATTGGGACCGGGGTTGGATATTTCGGGGTTGCCGCTGACCACCATTCCCGGGAAGTTGAGCAGGTCGCCCGAGTGGAATGTCACGACGCCGGCCAGGTTCCAACCTCCCACCAGGGCGTCGAGCAGGCGCGGGGCTGCCGTGAGAAACGCCTGCCCTTTGCCCACAGGAATCGCCCATGTGCCGGAAGCCACAAGCCTGTGCCGGGGCGTCCCGGAGTCTTCCCAGCTCCACTGTTTCTGATAATTGGAAACATTATCATAGAACGTCTGGTTTGATTGAACGTGGTAGTTGTAGGCGAGGAGCAGCGTGTATCCGTTGCTCCAGGACTTGGTTGCCTTTATCTGCAAGGAGTTGTACTTCATGGCGCCGCCGTTGATGCCGTCGATCACCGTCAAATCGCCCCATGCCGGATACGGTCTCGCCAACTGCGTAACGGGGATGGTGGCTTGGGTGAAGAGCGGCCCGGGGGTCGGATTCGGGATCGAAATGCCGTAGAAGGGATTCGCGATCGTGGCGTTGGTGGCCGCTCCGTATTGCAAGGCGATCCGTGGGTCCACCTGGTTAATGTCGTAGTCGATGTTATTCACCTGGCTGGTGTGGTTGTAAAAGTATGTTATATCGGCCACGATGTGCTGCGGCAATTGCCGTTGAATCGAGATGTTCAGCCGGTTGCTGAAGGAGTGGGGACGGTTCGGAGCAAAATAGGTCAGGCTGCTTCCAATGCCGGTGTACGCTCCGTACTGTGTCCCGGAGCTGGGGACAATCGGGAACGAGGATGGGTACGGGGTCGACAAATTCATTTGTGGCACACCAAGAATGGTCGGCTCCGCATCCGTGTAGTTTGAGTACCCGGTTGTGGGCGGTCCGAACTGATCTTGCGCGTTCTCGTCCATGCTCCACGGGCTGGTATAGCGGCCATATCCGGCCCGGATCGACGTCTGATCGCCTAACCGGTACGCGAACCCGGCGCGCGGCGACCAGGTGCCTGCATCCGAGTTCCACGCATAGGGACTGCCGCTGGTGGCGAATTTAAATGCCCCGGTCAGATTCCAGGCGCCGTTGTAGAACTGCTGCATAGCGGCCGGCATCTGGATGCCCTGCAGTTGCGAGATGGGCGTCGTCAGATTCATGGGAGCCGTCAGCCGGTTCTCCGACTCGGTGAAGGGTTCTTCCCATTCCCAGCGCAGGCCGAGGTTCAGGGTGAGGTTCTTCGATACCTTCCAGTCGTCATTGAGGTAAGCTCCATAGAACCGGCTGGAGAATGTCGGTGTGACCAGGCTCGGCATGGAGGTCTCGTTGCTGTCCCATGAGTTTGCGCTGGCGCCGATCGGCACCACGGCCCCAAGCAGGAAAGAAGCATAGGGGTTCCCCGCCACCGCAATGTTTGGATTGACGTACGTGGCATTGGTGATGTCGCCGTTGAAGCCGAAGCCTGGATTCGATAACTGCAGCAGGCTCGGTGCATGCGTGCCCAGAGTCTCGAAGCCGGCCTTCAGGTAGTGGTTCCCGCGCTGCTGGGCGATCTTGGCGTCCAACCCATTACCGCTGGGTTTCTGATTCCAATCGCCGCCGCCGGGACCCATGTCGACCCATCGCCCGCCATCCCCGCTGATCGACATACGCGCCTGCAGCACTGGGATGGTCTTGTCGGCATAGAGCGCGCTGTAGAAACTCTGGCTTGGATAGAGGCCCGCAAAGGTCCAGGAAGAACGACTGGGAGGCCCAGGCCGAAGCATCGGTGAAATCGTGATAGTCCGCGCTCACCGTGACCACCGTTCTGGAGCTGACAAGGTATGTGGCTGTGCCGGAATAGGTATTGCCGTCCCGCGAGCTGCCGCGGTCATTGTCGAAAATCGGCGAGCCGGTTGGATTCGAAGAGGTTACCGGCGTCCGGAAGATTTGCGCGCGGAAGCTCAGGGTCAGCTTGTCGCTGAGGTGATAATCCACGCGGTCCGCAAAATTCCTGTACGGATAATCTATGGGCAGGTTGGCGATGTAGTTCCAGAGGTGGTCGTAGCCTTGGCCCGGAGCATTCGGCTGCCAGAGGGCGCCCATGAACTTCGCCGCGATCGGATCAATGCGGGAGCTGGGAATAACGTTGCCCGGAAATGGCGTGCGCGTGATAGTCTGGCCGTTGGTGGAGGTCTGAGTGCTCCATGGGTCGTAGATCAAGTCCATCCCGCCGCTACCGTTGATCTCCTGCGAAAAGTTCCCCTGGCGTTCCAGTGACGTCGGGAGGGTCGCCGTATACGGCGACTGAGCCTGCGCCCATTGCCACCCCTCGAACGAAACGAAATTGAAAAGCCGGTTCTTCAAAATCGGGTTGCCGAGAGTTCCGCCGTAGATCTGTTGCCGGTCTTCATCGTAGGTGCTGAAGATGCGGTCCGATACCGCGTCAGCCCAAGGATACCGTCCATTATAGTAGGCTGTTCCGTGGAACTGGTTGGTACCGGACTTGGTCACGATCGAGACCGCCGAGCCGGAACCATGTCCGAATTCGGCATCGACCGTGTTTTGCGAGACGGTGACTTCCTGGACCATATCGGGTGTGGGCACATACCCGGTCTTCACGCTGATGCCGACCCGGCTGCCATCCACCTGGAGGTCGTTGGAATAAGCGGAACCGCCGCCGACGCTCAGGTTGTTCGGGCCCCAACTGTTGAACGGGTTATATTCCGTGCTGCTGTCGTTCATGATCACGGACGGATCGAGCGCAGCCAGCACGAACGGGCTGCGCCACAGTTGTGGGACGTCCGCCGACATGTGCGCGTCGACAGAGGTTTCCAGCTTGCTCGTAGTGAACTGGACCTGGCTGGCCTCCGCGGCTACCGTCACGGTTTCCCGTACGTCTCCGGTCCTTAGGGTCGTGTCCACGGTGACGTCTCCGCGGGCCGCCAGCGGCACATTACTCTCCACATACTTGGTGAAGCCCGGGTTCTCGACGGTGAGGCTGTACGATCCGGGCTCGACCAGGTCGAAAATATAATGGCCCGTCTCGTTGGTTGTATGAATTATGGAGATGCCGGTATTGACGTTGTGCAACGTGACGGTTGCACCCGCAATTACCGCGCCGCTGGGATCGCGTATCGTCCCCTGAATTCTGCCGCGGTACTCCTGGGCGATCAGGAGCGCTGCGCATAAGTTGAGGAATATCAGTACACCGATTACCATTCTCGCGGCCGCCTGGAAACTCCCAACCCGGCTCGTAATCAGTCCTGTGTTACCACGTGACCTTGGCACGCACATAGCGATACCTCCTAGACACTGAGTTGGGAACATGGTAAGGCGATGTACCACCGGTGTCAATGGTTGAATGCAAATATACGGTTCAAATGGTACGAATGGCGTCTTTTTAGGTGGAAATCTAATTCGATACCAGGAGTCTGATACCCGTTTAGCGGCCTTCCTCGATGCGCAGGATGCGGTCGGCGGCCACGTCTTTCAGCGTCTGCGAGGCGCCGCCCGGCCACTGTACTTCGATCGTAGCCGCGCGGGTTTCCGTCCCCAGCCCGAAATGCACGCGCAGGTCGCTGGTGGACATGAAGCCGACCGAACCGGTGACGTGATTGTAAAGCGTTCTCCCCGAAGGCGTGGTGACCTTGACGCGGGCGCCGATGGCGTCGCGATTGCACTTGCGCCCAACCAGTTTCAGGAGCAGCCAATGATTGCCGTTGTCGGCGGAATTGATCAGGATCCGCGGCTTCTGATTCAACGACGTGACCACCAGATCGAGAAATCCGTCGTTATTGAGGTCGGCAAATGCAGAGCCGCGCTGGTAGCCCACGCGGAGAAAATCCGGACCCATCTCTGATGACACGTCCAGGAATTCCTTGCCACCCTGGTTTTCAAACATGGAATCGTGCTGGGGCGAACCCGGCGTTAGATTGTCTACGTCGCCGTTCGCCGAGAAGATATCCTTCCAGCCGTCGTTGTCATAATCGATGAAGCCGTTACTCCATCCCGAAAGGTGCTGGCTGAGCGCCACGATCTTCGCCCCCGGGGAGGCGTAGCGGAAAAAGCGGCCGTGCTGGTTGCGGAACAGCGCCCAAGTCTGGCCCATCAGGTTGTTGTAAAAAATATCCACAAAGCCATCGTTGTCGTAGTCTTTGGCATCGGCGCCCATGGCGGAGACGGTCGCAGCGTTATCGTTATAAGCTACTCCGTACTCCAGACCGACCTCTTTGAACGTGCCGTTTCCCTGGTTGAGAAAAAGGAAATTGCGCTCCGTGTCGTTGGCGATAAAGACATCCATCCAACCGTCGTTATTGAAGTCGGCGATCGCAATGCCCATGCCCTTCCCAGGCACTTTTCCGAAGCCCGATTTTTCGGTGACGTCTTCGAATTTGCCGCCGCCCAGATTGTGATAGAGCCGGTGCGGCACCGGCGGATACATTTGCGGGTTGCAGTAAGACTCCATGCCGCGGAGAGTGCAGCGGCGGTCGTCCGCGGGGGTCCACAGGGTGTAGTTGGAGACGACAAGGTCCAAAAGGCCGTCGTTGTCGTAATCGAACCATGCCGCCTGCACGCTCAGGGTTTTCGGCGGTTTGGTCCCCAGGCCGGATTGGTCGGTGACATCGGTGAAAGTTCCGTCGCCGTTGTTGTGATACAAGGTGTTCTTGCCCGTGTTGGCGATAAAAATGTCCGGGAAGCCGTCGTTATCGTAGTCGCCCACGGCCACCCCGTAGCTGAAATCCAGGTGCTCGCCGGCAATGCCGGCTTTGGCCGTGACGTCCTCGAAGGTTCCGTCGCCCCGGTTGCGCAGCAGGCAATTGTAGAATGCGGGACTGGTTTTCTTCAGCGCCGGCAATTCGGCTCCGTTGCTGAAGAAAATGTCCATACGTCCGTCGCCGTCATAATCCAGAATGCCGATACCGCCGCACATCGGCTGCTGGAAATACTTCCGGCCGGTGTAATGGTTGTTGGTGACGTAGGAAAACGCGGAGCGCGGCGCGATATCGGTAAAGTGGGGACGCTTGCTGGAGGCGCGTACCCCGGTTTCCGGAGACAGGCTCAGCAGTGCACAGGCTATAGCAGCCGCCCCGAGCGCGATTGAGCGGATCAAAGTAATTCCAGTGTATAATACGGCCATCGTAATGGCCCCGAAATACGCGGCCGCCGTTTGGGTTTGGGTCTTCTGGTTTGCGTTGCCCGCGGGAGCGCAGGAGAGCCCGCTCCGCCAGGCCGCCCGCCTGGATGCGGAACACAAATGCGGCGAGGCCGAGAATTTTTATCAGCGCGCCCTGGCGCAAGGGACGCCTTCGCAGGCGCTTCTCAACAACCTCGGCAACCATTATCTTTTGTGCGGCAACCCGGAAAAGGCGCGCCTGACCTTCGAGCATCTGATCCAGTTGAACCCGCAGCACGCCAATGCCAACCTGCAGCTTGCCCGCATGGCGGTGGAGCGGCGCCAGGGAGCGCGCGCTCTCGAATACCTGGCGCGGGTAAACGATGCGCAGCCGGCCACGCGCATGCTCCACGCGGAAGCCCTGCACTGGGACGGAAATCATGCCGCGTCGCTGGCCGAGCTGAACGCGCTGTGGAAGGAATCTGCCGCCGACCCCCGCCTTGCCTACCTCTACGGCATGACCTGCGCCCGCATCGGCGCCTACGATCTTGCCGAGACGGCATTCAACGCGGTTTTGGCTCAGTATCCCGAAGATTTCGAGGTGCTGTTCAACCTGGGACGCGCCGCGGCCCGCGCCGGGCATTACGAACGCGCGCGCCATGCATTGGAAGTCGCGGCCAGGCTGCGTCCGGACGATGTGGATTCGCTTCTGGAACTTGGGCAGGTGAGTGCTGCGGCCGCGGATTACGCGCGCGCCATCTATGTCCTCACCCAAGCCAAACGCCTGGCTCCCACTCGTCCGGAGATTGCCCTCGCCTTGGCCCGCGCCGCCCAAAGCGGTGAGTATTACGGCGACGCAGCCCTGGCCTACGACGAATACTTGCGCTTGAAGCCCGGCGACTCTGCCGCGCGCCGCGATCGCGCCCTGGTCTGCGGATTCACGGACACGCGGCAGGCGGAAGGGCTGAAGGAGTTGACCGGGTACATTCAGAAGCACCCCGAAGACCCCTTGGGCCAATACGATATCGCGCAGCTCACATGGCGGGATCGCCCCCTTGACGCTCTCGACCATTTGACGGCGGCGCTGCGCCTGAACCCGCGCTTCGCGGCCGCGCACATGGACGTGGCTTGGCTGCTCAACCGATTGGGCCGAACCGCGGAGGCGCTGCCTCATTTTCAGAAAGCCGTCGAAATCGACCCGCGGGATGCGCGGGCGCTGGACGAACTTGGCTCCGCCTACATATCGCTCGACCGTCCGACGGACGCGGAAAAAGTTCTGCGCCGGGCGCTGGCCATCTCGCCCGATGATCCCGGGGTCCTGATGCATCTGGGCCGCGCGCTTTTGGAATCCGGGCACGAAGCGGAGGCGCAGCCATTTCTTGAAAAATTCCAGAAGACCCGGCCGCCGCGCGCCCGCGGGCCCTGGCGGCAAGCCGGCATGATCGAGTCGGCCAGCCTTCCGGCGGCCGAGCGAAGCCGGCGCCAGATCGAGCGCCTGCGGCAGGATGCGGGTACCCATCCCGACGATCCGGAACTGCAACTGCGGTTCGCCAGTCTGCTGCTGGCTGACGGCCGGACCGACGACGCCGTTGCCCAGTTTCGCGTCCTGCTCACCCGCAACGCGGATAACGGCACCTGGCAGCAGGCCGGAAGCTTTCTGCTGGGTTTCGACCAATATGCCCTGGCTCGCGAATTCCTGGAGCGCGCTGCCGCCGCGAATCCCGCCGCCAATCTGGATTTGGCGGCGGCCGTCTTCTTTCTGGACGGTCCGGCCAAGGCGTTGAGTACGCTCGATGGAGTGCCGGACCCGCAGCGGTCGGGCGATTACCTGCTGCTCAAAGCCAAAATCCTGGATGCGGCGGGCCAGGGCAGCGAGGCGGAAAAGATTTTGCAACACGGCATGACACTTTCGATCTCGCGCCCGCAGATCGCCCGGGAAGCCGCCCTCCTGCTGGTCCGGGATGACCACAAAGAGCAGGCGCTCGAATTGCTGGCCAGGTCCGCCAACGGAAATCCGGACCTGTTGCTCACCCGGGCCATGGTGCTGGCGCTCATGGACCGCGCCGGCGAGGCGGATAAGGCGCTGAAAGAAATAGAATGGCAGTGGCCGGAGTGGGACCGCCCATACCTGGTTCACGGCTTGCTGCTCGAGCGCGACCACCCCCGGGAAGCGCGGGGAAAGCTCCAGACCGCCCTGGCTCTGGGGTCCCGGGAACCGGCGGCGCATTGTGCCGCGGCGCGTCTGGCCTCACCTGCCGCCGTTGATCCGCGCTGCTCCTGCGCCAAGGGAATTTACGATCTGCTGTTTCCCGAATGTACCCATCATTGATGTGATGAATGGCGCCGCGATGAATGGCGATGCGACGAATGGCTCAAGCGTGCTCACAGCCGCGCGCAACGCTCGCGCAGTGTTGATTCGGCTCGCCTCAAGGCGTTTCCGGCTTCGTTCCACCATGCTTCGTCCGCCTCCAGCTGGCCGAACGACACACCCAGAGCCCGCGCCGTTTCTTCGGGCGCCGGACCGCCCAGGGTCCGTCGTACCGCGACAAAGTGGCGTGGGCTGAGAATGACGGATAATTCGCTCTCGCTGTACAGGATGGGAGCGCCCAGCAGCTCCGCGGAGGCTGCCGCCAGCAGTCCGGCCAGCGGTTGCCCGGCGCCTCCGGCCCGGGCCGTTACCAGGCGCGCCGCAATGGCATGCGCGCTCTTGAACGGCAGGTCGTGATCCCGCACCAGTGTATCGGCCAACTCGGTCAGAGTGGTCCAACCATCTCCGGCATGCGCCTCCAGTTCGGCTGTGTCGAATTCCGCCGTCCGCATCGCCGCCGCCACCAGTTTCACGGTGCGCGTCGCGTCGCGGAACATGGAGCGAACCAGCGGCTGCAAATCGTCTTCGGTATCCACGATATCGCCGAACGGAGTATTGTGGACTGTCGTTATAACCGCCAGCGCCTGCCCCAGCGCCCGGCTGCCGATCGAGCGTGCATGTTCCAGCGCCACCGGATTGCGCTTCTGCGGCATGATGCTGCTCGCCTGTACGAAGCCGTCGCCCAGCCGCAGGTAACCGAACTCCGCCGTGCTCCACAGCAGCAGATCCTGCACAAACCGTCCATGTCCGGTCAGCAGCACCGCCACCGCCGAGACGCTCTCCAGCAGATAATCCACCGTCGCTATGCTGCCGTAGGTATTCACGGTAGGAGCGCAGAAGCCCAGCAGATCTGAGGTCATCTGCCGGTCGATGGGGAATCCGGTGCCGGTGATGGCGCACGCCCCCAGCGGGTTCCGGTTGGTGCGCTGGTACGCGGCCATCAGCCGCGCCGCGTCGCGTTCCAGTTGTTCGGCGGCCGCCAGCAGGTAATGCGCCATGGTAGTCGGCTGCGCCCTTTGCGTATGCGTGTGGGCGGCGAAAATCGTTTCGCGGTGGCGTCCCGCAAGATCGAGCAGCGTGCGCCGCAGTTCGAAGTTGGCGCCGAGCAGATGACAGCAGGCACTCACGTTGCCGCATGCGGTACATTGTCATGTCGATGTCGTTCCGGCTGCGTGCAATGTGCAGGCGCCCGGCCGCATCCTCGCCGCAATGAGCAATGATCAGGCGCTCGATATAAAAATAGAGGTCCTCGCAATGGCCGTCATACGCGGTGCGCCGCACTTCGTCGAGCGAGATGCGCGTCCAATGCCTGGCGAATGGCGTGCGCATCGGCCGGCGAAACGATCCCCTGCGCGGCCAGCATCGCCAGGTGCGCGTAATGGATGGACATCAGCGGAACCAGGAACAGCGACTTCGCGTCTTCGAAGTTCTCGTTCAGAACATACTGCATGTACTCCGGAGCGAATCGGATTGAGCTCATGGGCCTCCTGGGAATTCTTTCGGTCCTGCAACGCCTGGGCGTTTCCCAAGCTTATCGCACACCGCCTGCCGGCCGACGATTTAACGAAACGGAAACTCACCCGCCAATCGTCAACCAGGAGTAAAGACGGATGCAGGGGCGGCATGAAGGCGGAGCACCGTCTTCCGCCGCAGAGCGCAAATGACGGCCACAAGACGGAACTGGATTGTAGGCATCGGCTTGGCGACGGTGCTGATAGCGGGCGCTTTAGCGCTCGCGGCGGCCCTGCTGTCGGGACGCATCGAGCCCTATGCCCGGCAGGCGGCCATGGGCTACCTGAGCCAGCGGTTCGACACCGACGTTGAGCTTCGGGCCCTGAGCATCCGCCTTCCGCAAACCTCCCTGCTCCGTCTGATTCTGACCCGCGGCCGGGGCATCTCAGCGCGTTTGGAAGGCCAGGACCTTTCGATGCGGCTGAAAAGCCGCCCCGAATCCGCGCCCTTGTTCCTCATCCGGAAGTTCAGCTGCAATCTGAATGTCGACTCGCTTCTTCACCCCCCGGTGGTCGTTTCCCAAATCTTCGTGGACGGAATGGAAATCCAAATACCGCCCCGCGCGGAACGGCCGCCCTCCACGGCGGGAACGGCCGCGGCGCCCGATCGCCAACCCAGCCCATCCAATCCCGGCGTGATGATCGGCAAGGTGAGCATTCGCAACGCGGCATTAGTCTTACAGCCCAACCATCCCGGGAGGTTGCCGCTCCGGTTCGAGATTCAAAGTTTGGAATTGGAGTCAGCCGGAGCCGGCGCCCCCATGCGCTACGACGCTTCGCTCATGAATGCCAAACCGCCTGGGAAAATACATGCCACGGGCACGTTTGGTCCCTGGCGCACCGGCCAGCCGGGCGATACGCCGATTGCGGGCGATTACGTGTTCGATAAGGCCGACCTGGGCACGCTTGCCGGCATCGCGGGCACCCTCCGTTCCGTTGGCCGGTTCGACGGCCGGCTCTCCGCGCTCACGGTCCATGGTCAAGCTTCGGTCCCGGATTTCCGCTTACGCGCCGTCGGCAATCCCGTTCCGCTATTCGCCCGCTTCACGGCGCTGGTGGATGGAACCAATGGGAACACCATCCTCCAGCCCGTGGCCGCCACCCTGGGCCGCACCGGCTTCATCACCAGCGGCGGCATAATCCGGCATGAAGCCAACCAGCCTCGCACCATCAGCCTGGATGCGGTGATGAACGATGGCGATTTGCGCGACGTGCTTCGCCTCGCCATGAAAGGCGACCCTTTCATGGAAGGGAGGCTGGCGCTCAAGACCAAAATCGACATTCCCCCGCTGACGGCCAAAGTCCGCGAGAAGCTGATACTCGATGGAAACTTCGAAGTGCTGCAAGGCAGGTTCCTTCATTCCACGATCCAGCGTCAGATTGAAGCCCTGAGCCGGCGCTCGCAGGGGCAGCCGCAGAATCCGGACAGCGACCAGGTGGTCTCCCGAATGATGGGCTTGTTCCATCTGGAGAACGCCGTTATCCGCTTCCACCCGGTATCGTTCGGAGTTCCAGGCGCGAACCTCGATCTCGCGGGCGACTACAATCTCGATAGCGATGCTCTTGCCTTCGGCGGCACGCTCAAGCTGCAGGCCACCGTTTCCCAGATGGTCACCGGGTGGAAGAGCCGGGTTCTCAGGCCGTTCGACCGGCTCTTCGAAAAAGACGGCGCGGGGACATTCCTGCGAATCCGCGTGGATGGAACTTCCAGGGCGCCCAAATTCGGCTTGATTATTGCGGGCCGGCAATTGGAAGCACCCCTGCCCAAGCGGTAGACCAGCGTAGGCTTTCTCACGACGCCTGCAACACGAAGTATCTCCACGGCAACAGCACCGCCCCGGGTTGTGCGGAAAAGGATACTAATCCGGCTTGCGGGCGCGCCGCTGCTCCGGCTAGGATGCCTACATAGTCATCATATTCGGCATAGGGACGGCCGGTCCGAGGTGATTCGATGAAAGCAACACAATCGCTCCACGATCTGGGCCAGAGCATCTGGCTCGACAACATTACACGGACCTGCTGGAGAGCGGCACGCTCAAACGGTATATCGACGAGCTCTCGGTAACCGGGCTCACCTCCAATCCGACGATCTTCGATCATGCCATCAAGAACAGCTCCGCTTACGACGCCGCTATTCGCGAGCAAGCTGGCCAGCGGGAAATCCGGCGAGGCGCTCTTCTTCGATCTGGCGCTGGACGGACATTACCGGGCCGCGGATCTGTTTCGGCCCATCCACGATCGGACCGATGGCGTGGATGGCTGGGTATCGCTCGAGGTCTCGCCCCTTCTGGCCCACGACACGGCCAGCACCCTCCGGGCAGCCAAAGATCTGTCAGGCGCGGGCGGCGACGGCCGAACCTGTTCATCAAGATCCCGGGCACCAGGGAAGGCCTGCCGGCCATCGAGGAGGCGATTTTTGCGGGTGTCCCGATCAACGTGACACTGTTGTTCTCGCGCGAGCAGTACCTGGCGGCGGCCGATGCTTTCCTGCGCGGCATCGAGCGGCGCATCGATGCCGGTCTCGATCCCAATGTCGGCTCGGTCGCCTCGGTGTTCATCAGCCGCTGGGACGTCGCCGTCATGGGCAAGGTGCCCGACGCGCTCCGCAACCGACTCGGCATCGCCATCGCCAAGCGGACCTATAAGGCTTACCGGAGATCTGCTGGACTCGCCGCGCTGGCAGCGCGCTCTACAATGCCGGCGCGCGTCCGCAGCGGCTCCTGTGGGCTAGTACGGGGACCAAGGATCCGAAGGCCTCCGACGTCCTTTACGTCCAGGCGCTGGCGGCGCCGTTCACCGTGAACACCATGCCTGAGGGCACCTTGCAGGCGCTCGCCAAACATCCCGGCAGTCGGGCCCCCGTTGCCCGCCGATGGAGGCGATTGCGAAGAAGTGCTGGCGGAATTTGCGAACGCCGGCATCGACGCCGACGCGTTGGCTGCACAACTTCAGGACGAAGGCGCCAAATCGTTTGTCCAGTCGTGGAACGATCTTCTGGAGGTGATCGCATCGAAATGCGCCGCTCTCAAGGGGCCCGCGCTGAAAGCGGGAGGGTAGCCTGGCAGAGAATGCATCATGAAGGTGCTGGCTGTCGATGTGGGTGGCACCCATATCAAAATTCTCGCCACCGGCCAACAGGATCATCGCCAGTTTGCGTCCGGTCCAACGTTGACGGCGAAACAGATGGTTTCCACCGTTCGGAAAACGGCAAAAGACTGGAGCTATGACGCGGTTTCGATCGGCTATCCAGGGCCGGTTCTCCAGGGCTGCCCGATTGCGGAACCGCATAACCTCGGCCCCGGCTGGGTAGGATTTGACTTTAAGAAAGCCTTCCAGCGTCCGGTCAAGGTCATCAACGATGCGGCCATGCAGGCGCTGGGTAGTTACAAAAAGGGCAAGATGCTATTTCTGGGTCTGGGGACCGGACTTGGTTCTGCGCTGGTTGTAAACGGCGTTGTAGAGCCCATGGAACTGAGCCATCTTCCTTACAAGGATGGCGTCTTCGAGGACTATGTCGGGATACGCGGCTTGGAGAAACACGGCAGAAGAAAATGGCAGCGCTATGTCGAGGATGTGGTCGCCCTCCTCATCTCCGCGCTCGAACCCGACGACGTGGTTCTGGGGGGCGGCAATGTCAAACAATTGGAGGAAATGCCTCCCCGTTGCCGGGAGGGCGACAACGCCAACGCATTTCTGGGCGGATTTCGGCTGTGGGAGAAAGAGCGTAAAACCAAACGTTGAAGCTCGTCCTTCAACTCGCGGAATAGAGTGCGGAAAGGAGTCAAGGTATGCAAATCGGAATGGTGGGTCTTGGCCGGATGGGCGCCAACATGGTGCGGCGCCTTCTGAAAGAAGGTCACCAATGCGTGGTGTTCGATGTTACGCCAAAGGCAGTGGAAGAACTGGTCCGGGAAAAGGCAACCGGAGCGGCCGGCCTGCCGGACCTCGTGAAGAAACTCGAAAAACCACGGTCCATCTGGCTCATGGTCCCCGCGGCCGCGGTTGACAGAACCATCTCGGATCTTGCCCCACACCTCGAAGCCGGCGACATCCTCATCGACGGCGGCAACTCCTACTATGTCGATGATATGCGGCGCGCCGGGGAACTCCAGCCGAAGGGAATCCATTACGTGGACGTGGGAACAAGCGGCGGTGTCTGGGGGTTGGAGCGTGGCTACTGCATGATGATTGGAGGCGAGACCGACGTGGTCAAGCACCTCGATCCGGTCTTCCGGACTCTGGCTCCCGGCCCTGGCGATATTCCCCGTACGCCGGCACGCGAGAAGATCGGCGGCACCGCCGAATCCGGTTACCTGCACTGCGGTCCAAACGGCGCCGGGCACTTCGTCAAGATGGTCCATAACGGCATCGAATATGGCGTGATGGCGGCCTATGCCGAAGGTTTCGGCGTTCTGCGCGACGCCAATATCGGCAAGCAGGAGCACCCGGTGGACGCGGAGACCACGCCGCTGCGCGATCCCGGGCACTATCAATTCGATTTCAATTTGCGGGACATTGCCGAAGTGTGGCGGCGCGGCAGCGTGATCGCGTCGTGGCTGCTGGATCTGACGGCGGCAGCCCTGGTGAAGGACCCCGAGCTTGCCGGAATTCAAGGGGCGTGTCTCGGATTCGGGTGAAGGCCGATGGACAATTAAAGCCGCTATCGACGAAGGCGTGCCCGTGCCCGTTCTCGCCAGCGCGCTTTACGAGCGCTTCAGTTCACGCGGCGAGTCCGATTACCAGGACAAACTGCTGTCGGCGATGCGCTATCAATTCGGCGGACACGTTGAAAAGCCCGCCGGAAAACGGGCTGCTTGAACCAGCCCGTCGCATCTCGCCGGCGCCGGCCCTCCGGCGACCCATGAGGCTCATCATCGTCCCCCCGCCATGCTGCGCCTCCACCAGATGCACGCGGCTGCCCCGAGCTGCTGAAATCCCGCCGTCTCGCCCCTACGCACCACTCTCGCCGTCCGCAACGGAATTGGCGAATGTGGGCCGTGGTACACTACGAAAGTATATTCGAACCGTTGGTTTGATTCCGTCCAATTGACGATTGGCCCTCAGAGTGAACATCTTCTCCCTCCGTTTTATTTCCCACTTGAATCCCTTGAGGGCGCAAACCGGCGCCGTCTGACCCTCCCGGTTCTCTAACGGACGCCTGATCTCAGTCGCGGAATCAGCACGGCGAGGTGTATCCCGGCGAGGCCGATGAGGACTCGCCGGGATGTTTTCTCCAAAGGTCATTTTTACATGCAATTGAGCCGTAAAGTTTTATTAGTTGGATTTATAATGGTTTCAATGGTTTCTGCTTCGCCGGCGGAGAGCAGCCTGCGGCTTGGATTGCTCCAAGCCTGCATCGCGTCGGGATGTCCGACGCCGCCACCGGCGAAACGCAGGTCAATCTTTGGGCCGCCCGGGGCGAATCCCAGTCGTTTCAGATTGTGGTCAACGGCGGTAGATAAAGGGCTGGGCCAGGTTAACGTGACGGTCTCGGACCTGGAAGGGCCGGCCGGGCGGACCATCCCCAAAACGAACTTCACGCTGTATCGCGAAAAGTATGTGTACGTGAGTTCGTCGAGCCCGAATTGGAAAGGGTCGAACCAGCCTAAGGGCTCCGGCTGGTATCCGGACGCCTTGATCCCCTTTACGGATCCCGATACCGGCAAGCCGCTGTCGGGCGCGGCATTGACGGCCGTGCCATTCGATCTCAAGGCCGGAAACAACCAGCCGATCTGGGTGGATCTTCTGATTCCGCGTGCGGCCGAAGCCCGGTAAGTACTCCGGCACTTATACGGTCACGAGCGAGCGCGGCAGTTTAACCGGACAGATCGCGACTGACGGTCTGGAATTTCGCGCTGCCCGATCGCCCCCTTCCTGAAGTCCACCGTTTCTGTTCTTCCATGCGGGATCGCTGTCCGCACAGCAGGAACTGCTGCGCAACCGGGTCTTTCTCCCTTGTCTACGAGCCCGAACGACCAGGCCGAGCTCATGAAGGAGAACGGGCTGAGCGCCACTCACATCGGGCCTTTCAGCGGCGCCGACGTAGGCCGTTGCAGGATGTCGCCTGCGCCCTCCCCGGACCGAGTACAAGTCCCTGGCCGCGGCCCAGCACCCCGGCCTGATGCTGTACAGTTACAGCGCCGACGAGATCGGGCACTGCACCAATCTGTATCCCACGATCAAGCAATGGGCAAGTCAACATGCACCAGGCCGGCATCAAGAACATGATCTCGATGTCGCCTACGCCCGCGCTATACGACGACGGCTCGGGCACCGGGCGCTCCGCCGTCGACATCTGGGTGCTCTTGCCCCTGATGTACAACAACTCCAAGGACGCGTGCAGGAAGTGTTGAAGAAGGGCGATGCCGTCTGGTCCTACAACACCCTGGTGCAGGATGCATACTCGCCCAAATGGCTGATGGATTTCAGACCCGGTCAACTTCCGCATCCAGCCCGGCTTCATCAGCCAGAGCCTGCATCTCAGCGGGATGCTGTACTGGCGGGTGGACCAATGGACGTCCGACCCATGGAACAACGTGAACAACGCGGGACCGTATAGTTCCGCCAACTACCCGGGTGAGGGGATGCTCGTGTATCCCGGCGAACAGGTAGGAGTGAAAGGCGTGGTGGCCTCCATGCGCATGAAGTGGCTGCGCGACGGCGTCGAGGATTACGATTATGTCGAGATCCTGAAGGAGCTCGGCGAAGGGGACGCGGCGATGCAGATCGCACAGTTCCGTGGGCGCCGACTGGACCAGCTGGACGCGTGATGCCGGCGCCATCGAGGCCGCCAGGCAGAAGATGGGCGAAACGATCGATGCTCTCACCGACCTCGTCTCCGGCGACGGCGACATCTCGTTCCGGCGAGTAATGAGGGGGTCCGACCCGCCGGCGGGCGGTTGAGACATCGTGTCTCAACGGTTTTATTTGTTTTCAAGCAGATAGCGCACCCGTTGAGACACGGATGTCTCGCCGGCTATGGTGTCCCTGAGTGTCGAAGTCCCGAAGCGGGACGCTGCGCGAGCCCAAGCTCACAGCCGGATAGTGGGGCCGCCCCGTCCGGCACGCCCTGAGGCTCGCTAGGAAGATCTCCGCCACCGCGTCGATTTCCTGGTCGCTCAGGGCTGCATGGTTCGGCAGCGTGATCAGGCGGCTGGCCATGGATTCGCTCTCCGGGCAGCCGCCGCGGTAGCCGAACCTTCTGCATTTTTCGATCGCGTCGCTATAAATAGTGGAAGTGTCGACAAATTGTCTTCCACATCCGTCGCGCACCGCGTCGCGTTCCCGGCGGTCGCGCAATAGAACCGGGAAGAGGTGATAGTTGTAGCGCGCGCCCGGCCGCTCGCGGGGCAAAACCACGTCGTCCCGGCGCCCGCCAGGCGGGAGAGCAGCCGCAGGCTGTTGGCCCGCTGCCGCTCCACTCTGGGCGCAAATCGTAATGCCTGGCGGCGCGCCACGGCGGCCTGGGAGCGCCGGATCGCCTGCATGTCCAGGCACGGTTCCAGCAGCGCCCACGCCTCCACCCATCGGCGCATCGGCCTGCCCAAAAGCCCATAAAGTCGCCGGCTGAAGACTGCGGATTTGGCCGCCTGCAGCATCAGCGCCCGAATTCCCGAATGCGGGACGGCGTGGCCAGCGCTTCGAGCCGCGCGCGCCATCGCGCCCGGCGAGTTCGGCGTCGTGGACCACCGCCAGTCCTCCGCCGCCGGCGGGCCAGTACTTGGTGGAGGCAAAGCTGTAAATACTGGCCAGGCCAAACTCGCCGGCCATCCTTCCGTCCAGAAAACTGAGGGGCGCATGGGCGGCATCTTCGATGACCGGAACATTTCCGGCTGCCGCCAGCAGCCCCGGCACATCCGCCACGTGTCCGAACAGATGCACGATGACCACCGCCGAGAATTGCCCCGCCGCGGCGTCCAGGGATCGGGGATCCATGGTCAGGGATTGCGGATCCACATCGATGAACACCGGCCGGTGGCCGGCAGCGGCGATGGCCTGCGCCAGCGACGGATCCGTAAACAGCGGCAGTGCGACGCCCGATCCCGGCTCCAGGTCGAGCGCCGTGAGCAGCAGCCGCAGAGCTTGCCGGCCGCTGCGCGTCCAGAATTTCGGGCTCTCGCCGAGCAGCCCGAACGTATCGCGGATGCGGTGTGCCGCGGCAACAGGGCGGCGAGCGCCGCTGCGAAATCGCCGGACGAGTACGGAAGTGCAAAGCGGGGAATGGAATGCAGTCGGGAAATCAGCATGCGTTTATGCCGGCGGCCGCGAGGAGCTCGCTCCTTTCAAAACCGTTTCGATCGTTTCGAGACGTTGGTCCCCGGGGTGGAGTGCCCGCATCGAGCGCAGTGTCAGGCGCCCCAGGGGATTGTTCAGCGCCGGGCCGAACGCGGAATGTAACTGAATCACCGACTGGTGCGGAATACATCTCGTATCCGAACCGCAGCTTGTATTCATGCAAGCCATCGGCGGCAAACAGCGGCACATAGCCGTAACAGATTGCGTCCAGTAAATTGTCGGCAAAAGCCTGCTTGGTCACGCGTATAAGTCAGCACGTGATTGGGAAAATTGGGCAGGTCCTCCTGGCGCGACATCTGGTGCAGAATGTGCAGCCAGCGTGTGTCCCGGCAGGTGACCATGTACGCCGCCAGGCGCGAGCCGGCAAAAGCGGCCGGAATCGAGACTTCCGAACAGGCAAACGCCGCTTCTACCAGGGTCTCCCAACGGCGCTTTTCGCCGAATTCGGGGTCATAGCGCCCCTGGCGGGCCATGGTGTTGAGGTTGAGCGCCAGCCCCTGCGCCAGTAATTCGTCTGGCGTCGCGGGCTTTACATGAAACGTCTCCATGCCATGCCGTACGCGCCGCCTGTGTTTTGGGTGCACGGACTCGATCTCGTATTCGCGCCGGCGCAGCACGTAGAGTCCGCTTTCGAGGCCGCTCCACTCCGTCGAGGGAAAGCGAACGCCCAACGTGTGGGTCTCCCGGATCAATCGGCTTAGCTCGGCCGGTTCCGGGTTGAGCATCGCCTGGTAGGGCAAGACTCATGAGAAACCGATCGGGAATGGCGTACCAGACCGCGCCGCAGCCTCGGACAATGCGGCGTCCGCGCAATTCCAGAAAACGAGCCAGTGCGCTCCCCGGAAATTCCAGGTGCGCAGGGCCGCCTTCCGAAACCGCGGCCGGCTGAGATTCCAGTAAGGTGTGATCGGCCACGGGTCAGTGCCTCCTTTGCGAAGCCAACAGGACGGGTTTCGCGGCCGCCGGCGGCCGATACCGGACCGCGGCCTGCACGCGGGTCCATCGGTACAGTTCGCGCCAGTCGGCCAGTCCCATCATCAGAAACGGCAACGGATCATCCAGCGCGAAGCAAGCCGTCTCCTGGACACCGGCCAGAGACCGGGCCCAATCTCTCGAGTCGACAGGCCGCCCGCGCACCAGGAGACGCAGGGACGAGAGCAGATCGAAGTCTTCCACCAGCCACTTGCGGGCCTTCGGCGAACTTCGCCGGGCGGTACCGGCTGCCCGGTCATGTCCAGGTAAAGCGCGCGGGCGACGTCCAGTCCGTCGGCGGCGGCAAACAAACGGAAGGTGCACCCAATGCGCGGATTCACGTCCAGGACTTTGTAGCTGGCCATCGCGCAGGTCGCGGCGGTATCCGATGTCGAGAATTCCGCGATACCCGATAGCTCGCATGAAATCGGTCGTGGTCTCGGATGACGGTTTCATTCGCCACGCACATCCCCAGGCTGGTGACACCGGTATTCACCGGGAACCGCCGGATCTTCTTGCCGGTCATCCCAAACAGGCATCGCGCGCTCGCGTCGAAATAGCCGTTGAACATCCAGTCTTCTCCGGGGATGAATTCCTGAATGATCAGGTTGGGGTCTCGGTCGTCCCCGGCTTTGGCATAAAAGTCGGTGAGCTCGCGCGCAGTGCGGACCACGAACTTCGTCCCGCCGGCGCGGCGGCGCAACCGGCCGCCACCGGTCTCCTTGACCATCACCGGAAACACCGCGTCCTCAATGAATCGAGCCACGTCCTCTTTTGACCGGGGCGCCACCGAGTGAGCGGTGGCCACTCCGTGCTGACGGGCAAGTTCCTGCATCCGGTTCTTATCGCAGAGCGTCTCGACCAGCGCCACGTCCTGGGCTGGGGAAGCGAAACTGCCTGGCGGAGCGCTCCCGCATTTTCCGCCACCCAGACGCACGCCTGGTCCGTGGTCGGTATCAGAATCGGCCGTCCCCCAACGTTGCGCGCGATGGTTTGCATTCGGGCTACCGCGAGATCGGCGGCTCGCTTCCCTCACCCAGAAGAAACCGGCCGCGGCAATAGCGGGAGCTGGATACGGGCTCCCACCGCGCGGCGTCAACGCTGTAGACGGGAACGCCCAGGCGCCCCAGGCTGCGCGCAATCCCAATGCCCCCATGGTGCCCGGTCCGGAAGATGACCACGGGAGTGGAATGATCCGCAATCGTAACTCATTCCGCATGGCTCCGTCGCAATGGCGCCCGGCGATGTGTTCTGGCCGTCGCCGGCATTGCACTTACTTCTCCGCTCCGGATTTTAAAGACCTGGCGCAGGTCATCGATGTGGCGCAGAATAGAAGTCCAGATCTCTGAGCTGGCCGGTGCGCTTCAGAAAGTCGACGCTGCGGCTGCACAGACAGGCCGTGGGCGGAGCGTCGCGCCAGCGGCGCACAACATCGTCGGTCTGCGCACTCGTCCGCCGCGGTAGCCTCCCTGATGAGCGCCGCCGCGATCCAGGCGCAGCAGATCTGGTCCTCCTCCCGGAATTCTCCCTTGGTTCCCGCGCCGATCACCGCCACGCGCTCGTGACGCGCGGCCAGATGGGTGGCGAGCGCCGAATAACTGCGGAAGCAGGCCAGGTAAACGGCGTCACAGCCGGCTGCCTCATGAATCACCCTGGTGCCCGAGGAGGATACCAGGACCAGGGGCCGATGGATATCGGTGCGGCCGGCAAGGAGGGCGGGGCTGTTATCCATTTCGAACGAGACGGGCACTGTGCCGTTGGACTCGCCCGCCAACAAAGGATTCTGGAATTTCCCGGCGATCGCCAGCGCCGCTTCTACACTGGGCGCTGGAAAGCAGCGCCTGCCGGTCGCGGCCGCGGTAATCGCGGTGGTGGTTGCGCGAATGACGTCGACCACGACAATGGCCCATCCCTGCACGGTACCGGCGCGCGCTCTCCGCCAGACAATCGATGACGACCGATTTTTGCATGTTGTCCCCGCCTGACTTCACGACGCGCTGGACATGGGAGCGGCCTCGACGTTTGGGCCGAAGGTTTTCCTTGCCGAACGCGTCGGAATGCAAACCCCGCCGATAAATTTCCACGCGCAGCAGCTCTTCCAGCCTCACGTTGCAAAGCCGCACTCCGGGTCCGAAGTGGTCCAGGAGCGCGAACTGGCTCGGTTTGGTCGGCGCCTCGTAGGTCACGATATCGAGACCGAAATCCCGCGCGAACCGGTCCGCGAGGCCGCCGTTAAAGACGCCGTCATCATCGAACAGGCCGACCCCCTTGGCGCTCTCGCGCGCCTCGACGATCAGCTCGCGGGCGCCTGCATCCAGCCAGCGCCTTCCCTGATCGATCAGTTGCTCTACGGTCTCGGAGCAGAAGGCGCCCGTGTGCTTCTTGCCGAGTTCGAACTGCACATCCAGGCCGCGCTCGCTTGCCATCCCCACAACCTCACGGGCGCTCAACGGCATATCCGTGAACCCCTCGCCGCACTCAATCCGGGTGAAGCCGATGTCCGCGCACAGGTCGAGATAGTCCGTGAGATGATTTTGCGCCACGGCGATCTCGAACGGTCCGCCGCCCGTGACTGTGGGCACGTAATTCCGGCGGGCCGCGGCCACCTTGCGGCGCGTCGCCTCTTCGTTGGCAATCAGCCAGCAAGCCATCGAAACCTTGAGAATCGCCATCAGGTGGGAGCTTTGTTCCAGATGGCTCTCCAGTGTCGCCGGATCGTAGCCGGGGTCGAATGGGCTCGTCAGCGGCGGCAGGCTGGCGACGCCGATGAGTTTCAGATAAGTGCGGCTATTAGTGTCTTTGGCAGTCATAAGTTTGTCTCCTTTCCATCCGGTCGACAACATCGCTCATGGTCATAATCTCGATGTCTCCGCGGTCACGTGCCTGGCCAAGTGTCTCCAGGATTTCCTCGAGGACGGCAAAGCCGCCGGGCGATTCCACCAGGTTTTCCGGATGGAGGCAAAAGTGGAAGACGGCGCGATGGCGGGCCGCGGTCTCCATCCCGCGCCTGAACCGTTCGACACGCGACCGCAATCCGATGATCCGGTTGCGCGCCGGTCCGATCGGGTAAAAAAACATCGATGCAGGAATGTTCCAAAGACCCGGAAGCGTTTCCACCGGCCCTACCGGCGGCGGCGTCCGTCTCAGCAGTTCCTCCGCGGCACGCAGGATCGCCCCGGGCATGGTTCGTCCCAGCCGCCACGCCAGCGCCGGCGGACGGCCGCGAAAGCATCGCAGCCCGTGCTGCGGCAGCAGGTGGTAATACGCTTCCTGGTTGCGCGCGAAGGAAAACGATATCGGCCTGCCGCACATGTCCATCAGCGCCTGTATTCCCTCAGTCAGTTCGCGGCGGGCCACCTCTAAAGTCGAGCGCGCATCGGTCCAGATAAGATGTGTCAGGCCTCCGTGCAGTCCGATCTCCTGCGTGGGGCTTGCGTCGCGCAGACGCTCCAGAAACGCCCGGCAGTACCACAACCGGGCCTCCGCCCCTTCGCCGGCGCGGAGGGAAACGCCTTTGCCGAGCAGTCCCGACATCCGACGATCGGAAGCCCCGGCACTGTCGCGCAGCGCCAGGCCGCCCACCACGAACCATGTCGCGCGCACGCCTGCCTCCGACAGGCGCGCGAGCAGTTTCACATGCGCTCCCGGCGCATCGGGGAATCGGGACTCGAATTGTGCTTCGCTGAGGCAATCCAGATATCCCCAGATCTGCTCCGTGTCGATCGACACAATCACGACTCCCCGCTCAAATAATTCCGGCATGTTATTGCTCACAAATCATGGGCGAACCCGAGCCGGTCTGGCGTGCGGGCTCTCGCGATTCCATACTGTTGTCGTATTGGGGCCAGAGACGCGGTGCTGCGTAGGCGCTGGGGTCCGACGGCGACACTGCGCTCTCGCAAGCCGGCCGGGTCAGGGGACAATATTCGGGTACCAGTTGCCGTATGTGCGCAATGATGTCCGACTCCCGGCGCTTTGCCAGCAGTCCCTCCAGGCGCTCGATCCAATCGGGAATTACGTCCCAGCTTAAGGGCTGTTCGCGAATGACTCGCATCTTCTCCTGGTCGGTGGCCAGGATACCCTCGTCCTTGTCATTGATCTCTTCCGTCAGTCTTTCCCCGGGACGGAGGCCGGTAAATTGAATGTCGATATCCTCGTAAGGAACCAGGCCGGCGAGCCGAATCATGGTTTCGGCCAGGTCTACGATGCGAATCGGTTCTCCCATATCCAGCACAAAAATTTCCGAGCCTTCGCTCTTGGTGGAGGCCTGCAAGGTCAGCGACACCGCTTCGGAGATAGTCATGAAGTAGCGGCGCGCCTGCGGGTGAGTCACCTTGATGGGCCCGCCCGCGGCGATTTGCGCCCGGAAGATGGGCACTACGCTCCCATTGCTCCCGAGTACGTTGCCGAAACGTACCGAGGCGCACGTGGTGGCAACCCTCTCCGTCCCCTGAGCGCCGATGATCCGCTCGCAGACACGCTTGGTGGCCCCCATCACGGAAACCGGGTTGACGGCTTTGTCCGAGGAGATCATCAGGAGATTGCGCACTCCCATATGGCGGGCGGCGCGCAGTAAGTTCCACGTGCCGAGAATGTTATTGCGGGCCGCTTCGAGAACGTGCGATTCCATCATCGGCACATGCTTGTAGGCGGCGGCGTGAAAGACGCTCTCTACCCGGTGCCGCTCCAGCAGTTCGGGCAGGCGGTCCGTGTCGCGTATGTCGCCAAGCGCAGCCACGATCTCAAGGCCGGGGTGCTTCTCGCGCAGTTCATTTTCGATCCGGAACAGTTCGCTTTCCGCCTGGTCGAACGCCACCAGGCAGGATGGCGCAAGCCGGGCGACCTGGCGGCAGATTTCCGAGCCGATGGAACCGGCTGCGCCCGTGACCAGCACGGACCGGCCGCGAATCCTGGCGCGGACCGGCGCATCGTCCAGTTTTACCGTCTGGCGGCCCAGCAGATCCTGCACCGACAGATCACGCACTTGGGCGGCCAGCACTTTCCGGCTGAGTAACTCATCGATGCCGGGGAGGGTCTTGCACGGAATCCGTGCGGCGCGGCAGTTGGCCAGCGCCTCGCGCATCTGTTGTCCGGTGGCAGAGCGCATCGCGATAATGATTTCCTCGACTACCGGTCGCCGGCGGTTCAGGCGCTGCACTACCGAGGACACTTCGCGGCCGGAGCCCAGTACCGGCACGCCCAGGATTACCGCGCCCTGTTTTAGAGAATCGTCGTCCAGGAACCCTTTAACCGAGTACCGGGTGCAGCGGTTGGAATGGATCTCGTGAACCAGCTCGGCTCCCGCGGCGCCGGCGCCGTAAATGAGAATGCCTGTCCGGGCCTGCCCGGAACGCTCGCGGAAAAGGTCGTGGAAGATTCGAACCGAGAACCTGACTAATCCTGTCGCCAGAAAACAGATGACGCCATCGATGACGATGACGGACCTCGGCATCTCCGGACCGATCCAGAACAGGGCCGTTGCCGCGAACAGCATCGTTCCGGCTAAGTTGCCGATGAAGACCGAATACAGGTCCGGTATGCTTACAAATCGGCGGAGACTGCGATAGAACCCTGCGCAGTCGAAGGCCGGCAGTTTTACAAGAATTGCCAGCAAGAGCGCGCGCCGAAAGACCGGCACCTGCAAGGGCGGAATCGCAAAATCGAATCTGAGGTGATATGCAGCCGTAAGCGACAACGCTACGGCCGCCAATTGGCAAACCCGCTCCAGCCACACATCGGTATGACGGCCCGTCATAGGCATCCTTCCGGGGCAGCGGTGGTGTCCGGTTGCTGGATGGGCAGCACGGAATCGACCGGTCCGGCCGCCACGAACCGCGGGCGCCGGGCGGTTTCCAGGACTTCGCGGACAGACCGCGCAATGTAGCGCACCTGATCCTCCGTTAATGCAGGGTACAGGGGCAGGGAAACGATTCGCGGATAAAGCGCCAGCGCGCTCGGGCAGGAGTAAGCAGCCAGCGGCAACCGCGCAAAATAAGGATGGAGTGGAATCGGTATGAAGTGGACGCTGGCGCCGATCCCTCTCCCTCGAAGGCTCCGAATAAATTCGCCGCGGTCGATTCGGAGCCGGTCCAGGTTGAGCCTGAGAATATAAAGGTGCCAGGCATGGCGGCACCCGGGACGGTCCGGTGGAAGCTCCACGTAATCGCTTCCGGCGAATTCACGATTGTAAGTGGCGGCGTGCTCCGTACGTCGGCGGACGAAATGCTCCAGCTTGCGGAGTTGATGAATCCCGATGGCGGACTGGATATCGCTGAGGTTATATTTGAAGCCGGCGGCGACTACGTCGTAGTGCCATCCTCCGTGATCGGTATACCGGTCCCAGGCGTCCCGGCTCGTTCCATGCAGCGAGAGCATGCGCACGGTCTCGGCCAAATCGGCCCGGGCCATAGTCAGCATGCCTCCTTCTCCGGTGGTGAGGTTCTTAGTGGCGTAGAAGCTGAAGGCCACGGCGTCGCTGTCGGGCGCGCCGATCGACGACCCGCCGATCGGCCGGCCCTCGCAGTGCGCTCCCACGGCGTGGGCCGCATCTTCGATTACGTACAGGCCGTGCTCCCGGGCGAATCCGCGAATCGCATTCATCTGGCAGGGCAACCCCGCCAGATGCACCGGCATGATCGCGCGCGTACGCGGAGTAGTCCGGGCAGCGACCTCCCCGGGGTCGATGTTGCCGTCCGGCCCGATATCGGCCAGCACAGGAGTAGCCCCGACATGCAGAATGGTCTGCACCGTGGCACAAAAAGTCATCGGCGAGGTGATAACTTCGTCGCCCGGGCCGATGTTCAGAGCGGTAAGCGCCAGGTGCAGAGCCGCCGTGGCTGAGTTTACAGCCACCGCCTCGCGCGCCCCGGTGTACTCGCGGAACTCACGTTCGAAGCGCGCCGTCCGCGGGCCGGTGGTCAGCCACCCGGAGCGGAGGGTATCCACAACCTCACCGATTTCTTCCTCGCCGATCGATGGTCGATGAAATGGAATGAAGTTATCCGCCATATTCGGCTCCCGTATAAAACGTGTCTTGGATGCGAGCGGGATCGAATCGCTCCGGTGACAGGCTGTAACGAACCGTCAGCCAGATCAGCCTGATATCCTGCCGCAAGGACCGCGTGCGCATGTACGCGAGGTTGAGGCGAAGTTTTGCCGGCAGCACCGTCTCGCGGTAGAACCTGTCTGCATCGCTGGACGCTGCCAGCAAGTCTTCTTCGTTGCGATAGAGCAGAGTGGCCAGGTCCGTAATTCCCGGGCGAACGCGCAGGACGGCTTGCCACATCGGCGATCCTTTATTCACGTATTCCGGCGCTTCCGGCCTGGGTCCTACCAGGCTCATATCTCCCCTGAGCGCATTGAACAGTTGCGGGAGTTCGTCGAGTTTGAACCTCCGCAGCCACGCTCCGGTCCTGGTAACCCGGCCGTCCCCGGCGGCGGTGATGGCACGTCCAGCCGAGCCGGCGCGCATGGTCCGGAATTTCCAGATGCGGAACTCCGTCCCGTACCGGCCCACTCTCATCTGGCTGAATAGTATGGGCCGGCCATCGCGAAGGAGGATCAGTAACGCCAACAGCGCAAAGAGAGGCGACAACACCAGCAGTCCGGCCGCCGCACATACAAGATCGAAGGACCTGGGCAGGGAATGCTTTATCCGGCCACGCGGCAGTTGACTCATCGCGGTGTCTCCACTGATTCGTCAGCCAGCGCGCGGTGGAACACATATTCGTTCATCCAGCGGCCCTTCTTTTGCAGGAAACGGCGGGAATGCTGGAAGCCGATGTCGCGGTAAAGTGCGTTAGCCGCGCCATTACCCTCGGCGTCGGTTGTCAGGTACACGCACTCCGCCTGCTTGTCCCAGGACTGATCCAGGAATGCCTCCACTAATGTCCTGCCCACGCCTCTGCCGGACGCCTCGGGAATCACGGCGATGGATGAAAGCTCGCACGACAGTCGTGACCCCTGTGTCGCCGAGGTCTGAATTCGCCGCACGGCGTGTATCACATTAGCGCCCAGGGAGGGATGCCGGAGCAGAGCCGCTAGGGCCGGAAGGACAAACCTGAGCCGGTTGCGCCACATCGACCGGTAGAACTCCGCAGGATCGGCGAAACCGCATACGAATCCGTTAATGCTGCCGTGCCTCTCGCTAACCAGGACAATGCCGGAATAGTAATTGAGCACAAGCTCGTAGTAACGCTGCAGAAACCCGCTCCCCATCCGGGTAAGGAAGAATTGGTTGAATGCCTTCTGATGAATGGCCACGATGCCCGCCAGGTCCGAAACGGTTGCGCTTCGAACCACAGAAGCGCCGCCGGAGTCCGCGGTAACCGCCGGCTCCGGCGGCGTTTTTCCCAGGAGGCGCAGATACAACTGCCGGTACGCGTTCAACATTCTGTCCTCGGTGTAGCGAGCTTCGAAAAGAGTGCGCGCGCGCTTTCCCAGAAGAGACATGAGTCCCGGATCGCGCGCGGATCGTTGGATGGCTGTGGCCAGGGAAGCCGCGTCCGCCGGCGGGACCAGCAGCGCCATTGCCGCCTGGGAAGCCACCTCGCGATGGCTGCCGATGCTGCTCGCGATGATCGGCTTGCCTGCCGCCATCGCCTCCAGCAATGAGATGGACAGGCCTTCCCGCAAACTCGGCAGAACCACCAGGTCGGAGGCCGCCAGGAGTTCGCTGACGTCGTCGCGAAACCCGAGAAAGGTTACGAGGTCGGATACGCCGCGGTCATTGGCCAGCCGCTCCAGACCCAATCGAGCAGGACCGTCCCCGGCAATCACCACGCGGTATTTTGGTCCGCCGCGAGGTAGCATGGCGGCAGCCTCGATCAGGTACTCAATACCTTTACCCGCGGCGAGCCGGCCGGGGCTCAGGATGAGCACGTCGCCTTCACCGGCGCCTAACTGCCCGCGTAGTCCCGCAGGTTCAAAATGGTCGCGCGGCGCAACCGGTGTAATCCCATTGGGAATGGCTTGGATCTGCGCCTGCGAGCAAATACTCAGTTCCAGGGCCCAGCGTCTGTGGAACTCGCTCACCGACACAAGGCGATGACACCATCGCGAGGCAAGCCGCTCCAGCGCCGAGTAAGTGATGCGGGCCCAGGCCGGGCTCTGCTCGTGAATGGCGAACCCGTGCATGGTGTGCACGACAATCGGCACGCCGGCTAGCCAGGCCGCTAGCCTTCCGACAAAACCGCCCTTCGAGGTATGGGTGTGCACGATCTCGTAGGACTCGCGCCGCAGGAACCTGGTTAGCCGGATGAGACCGGCCAGATCCCAGAGCGGGCGGATGTTGCGGTGGATGACATCCAGGTTCACGATGCCCAGTGACCCGCGCCTTAAAGCTTCCTGAACGCCGGGGTCGGTGGCCATGACATCCACCTGCCAGCCCGATGCTTGCCCAACCTGGCCAAGCCCGAGAATGATCCGGACAATCCCGCCGTATTGCGAGTCGCCGACAATGTGCAGGGCCTTTACTCCGTTTCTTACAGCATCCGTAGGCATCCGACTTATTCTCAGCATTTGCAGTGCAAATCGTTGATTCCGCGGCGTGCCAATGAGTAACTGGATGCAATTAGGCCGAAGACCATCCACCAATGTCTCTGGTAGAACGCTTCAATTCCCATGGCCAGCCCGAACATAGCCGTATGCGCGAGTAAAAGGGCCAGGGCTACCGGCTGTTCCGTGGGGGGTGTATGCCGGTACGCAAACCATGCTTTGACGAAGAACCATCCTAGAAATCCCAGGAGGATGGTTAGTCCGACGATGCCGAAATCGGCGAGAAACCACATCGCGCTGTTATGAGCTATCTCGCCCTCACTTAGCCGAAAGTTGCCGATGCCCCCACCGACAAACGGATGGTGCGTGAATGCCGCGAACGCATCGCGGATCAGGTCGAACCGGCCCTGTACTTGTTTCGGACGGCTGGCCATCTCCTCGAAGATCGGCAGGAAGCGTTGGCCCAACAGCAGAAAGACGCACGGGGCGCCAATAAGTCCGGCCCCCAACAGACGGCCGGCCACCCGGGGCCTCAAGATTCCGAATAACACGAGTGCCAGGCTAAGGGCCACCCACGCCGATCTGGAGAAAGTGAAGAGAATCCCCATGCCGAGCGTCAGTCTCGAAATCCACACGGCCGTCTTTCGGTAGAGAGGCTCCGAACCCCACGAAGCGGCCTCAACAACCACGAGCGTCACCACCAGAAGGCCGCCATAGGCGTTCGGATCCAGCAGCATCCCTGAGAGTCGAAGTCCCTCATAACGAACAAAAGGAGTCGTAATGCCGAAAAAATATGCCGCCAGAAAAGCTCCCACGCACACCACATTCTGGATCACCACACTCATCGTGAATGCGCGCAGAATTTGCCGCACGTCCTCCCAGCCGGCCACCGAGGACGTAATGGCGGCATAACTCACCAGGGGAAGCAGCAGCCCGGCGTCCTTGTTGATCAGTTCGTACCGGTCCAGCGTTCCGAAGCGAACGGCCGCTACAAATGAGCCGGCGATAAAGGTCAATACGATGCCGAAGTGCCAGGCTGTCCAGGCCGTGCCGCGGTATTTCAACTGGCTCGCGGCCAGCACGAGCGCCAATACCAGGCAGCAATCGGCCGGCGCAAAGTTGACACCGCTCCCGATCTGAAACTGGTAAGGCAGAAGGATCACATAGGCAACCACCAACAGGTGCAGGATGCCGGCCGGCCGCGGCGCAGGTTCGAAAGCGGCGAATGAGCTCATTGCCTGGTCCCTAAGCCCTTTCACGCGCATCCGGCAGAAGTAAGTACGCCATGACGATGCCGGCGAGGAACACGCGCACTGCTGCCCCCAAGGTAACGCCCAGAGCGGCGCCCGCCAGTCCCAGCGTGGGAATCCATCGCGCGCAGCCCCACGCCGTAGCGGCCGCCACCAGCAGATAGAGGGGTACCTGAATCCGGAAGCAGCGTGCCGAAGTAATCCCGCATGTGAGTATCGAGGCCACAAAATGCAGTGCCGCGGCCGCCACGAGGACCGTAAAAATGCGCGAGTGGGCGGCGTAATCCGCGTTATAGAAGAGCGTGAGAAGCCGTGCGCCGATGCCGCGTGTAATTGCAAGACCGGCCAACCCGGCCACGCAACCGAGCGCCACTAACCGCAGAAGAAGTGCGCGATACTCAGCCAATCTCCCGCCGGCGTATAGCCTGGAGAGCCGCGGGACTGCCGAAATGCTCAATGAGTCGCCGACGATCGTCAAGGTGCCGGCCGCATACGCAATGGCCGAAAAGATTCCCAGTTCGTGTTCCCCCATGCGCGCATGAATGAAGTACCGGGGCATATGAAGATTGATAGAGGCGATCGTGGTCACGATCCCCAGCGGCAGCGCGAGCGACATCAGCCGGACCTGCCCCGGAGATCCTCCGCGCCGTGTCTCCGCGGGGCCCTCGGTATCCGCCACCAGGCGCCGGCCGCGCCGGACGTCGAAGAGCAGCAGCGACGCCACCCATGCCACGGCCATGCACATGCATCCCCAAAACACGTTGCGCATGAGATAGAGGCCCGCAGTCAGCGCCGTAACCGACAGGACGCCTCGCAGGATCATAGACCGGCCGGTATGATCCAGGCGGTCATTCAACTGGAACAGACCGTAATGAATGTCGCTCAAGGCTTCGATCGCCTTGGCCAGTGCGAGCGCCAGAATGACCGCCGCGGTTCGGCTTTCGTATCCGCCGAACCGCACGATGGCGGCGATTACCGCCAGTGCCGCCAGGGTCAATGCCAGCCTCAGCCGCAGATACTCGGAGAAGCGGAATTGGCGATGCGCGTCAGTTGACTGGACCGCTCGAAGGTTGAGATTCGAGAACATGAGGACGGGCGTGACCACGGCGAGCCCCAACGAGAACTGGCCCACCATGAAAGAATTCCCGAATTTCGCCAAGGCCACGATCATGCCCCATTGGCAGGCGGCATATACCACGTTGCCGGCAACTGCCCAGGCAAAATTGGAGCGTAATGATAAGGCCGTATTTGGCGCAAGCGGAAGAGGATCGGATGTAACCAGGTCGAAAACTGCCGGTGGGCTGGTCTCCCTGGTGCTCATGAGACATCCTCCCGGCAGATATCGCACGTGCCCCGGTAAGCGTAGGGATCGTCCGCCGCCAGATCCCATCGATTGAGGATCACCCCCATGAGCGGGATGCCGTCGAACCGCAGCCGTTGAACGGCGGTCTGCACGGTCCGGCGGTCGGTGCGGTTTGCCCTCACTACCAGCAGAAGTTCTTCCGTATACCGCGCCATGATTCTGGCATCCGCAAACTCCAGACAAGGGGGCGCATCCACCAGGACGTAGTCGAACTCTTTGCGGAAGAGCGAGAGGAGTCGCGCCATCCTGCCGGAGTGCAGAAGGCCAAAGATATTGCCCGTCGAGGTTCCGCCGGGCAGGAGATATAAGTGCGGAACCGATATCTTTTTTGCCAGCACGTCAAGTGGGAGTTCGTCAACGGCGTTCTTTTCGCGCAGCAGGTCACTTAGTCCCCAACTGTTCGCCTCGTCAAACACTTTGTGGAGCCGCGGGCGGCGCATATCTCCGTCGATCAACAACACCTTGCTGCTGATTGCGGCAAGCGCGATTCCCAGATTGCTTACGATCGTGGTCTTGCCTTCCATCGGCAGGGCGCTCGTCACCAGCAGCGCTCGAGGCCTCTCGCCGTCGCGGCGGGCCGAGGAAATCGAAGCTACAGTGGCTCGAAAGGACTCCGACAGCCCGGTTCGCTCTTCCAAAGCGGCCCGCTCAACTCCCGCGCCGTTGTTGCGAGGGCCAGGAAGGAGCATCGCCACCGGCGTCCAATGATTCGCCTGCGGGATCGCGCCCAACTCTGGTAATTCAAGGTAAGTCCCGGCGTCGCCGGGCTCCCGCAACACAGGTTTGCGCTGCTCCTGGAGCATGATGCCGGCAACTGCGAACACCAGGCCACCGACCAATCCAATCGCGAGATTCAGGGGAACATTGGGTTTCGAGGGAATCGGCGGCGGGACAGCCGGGCTAACCAGGCGGATGTTAGTTAAAGGGAGACTTGAGGCAAGCCGGGCGTCGAACGCCTTTTGCGCCATCGCGTTGTAGATGTTCCGGTTCACGTCCGCTCCCGGTGAAGGTCCGCGTCCCACGCTGCCCGGCCGCGGACGGAGCGTGCTCCTGAGATTCCCAAGCTGCTGCACGAGCGACTGGTATGTCTGCCGCGCGCTCCCCTGGCGCTCCTTGATACCCTGCTCGATGAATGTCTTAGCCAAAGTATTGGCGATTTCCGCCGACAGTGCGGCGCTGCGCGCCTCGCAGATAATCTGAATCACCCGGCTATTCCGCACGGGCACGATCCTGATATCCTGCCGCAACCTGGAGGCCAGCCCCTGGGGGCCGCGGTACTCCGGGCGATCTTCGAGGTGCAACCGGCGGGCGACTTGCTCCAGTAAGTTATCCTCCTGCAGCAACTCCGCCTGTGTCTGCATATACACCGCGGCGTCTACGCTCGGGGCGGCCGCCGGATAAATGTCCCGCAGGTCCAGGAAGGTCTCGTTAAATGCCTGAATCTCAAGGGATGCGCGCGACTGGTAAACGCGCGATTGCACGGCGGTGACGGCTGCGGCCGCGAGAATACCCACGCAGGTCAAGCCAACCAGTGGGCCCTTGCGGCGGTACAGAACTCGCAGAAACTCATGGAGGCTGTAGTCGTCGGGGCGCGCGGAGTTATCGAAACGTCGGTCCACTCTTCAATCTCCTTATTCGGCCAGCTGGGATGGCGCTATGCTGCGGAATCCGGAAACGTTACATCGGTCGGCGTCAGGTTCGAGCGGAATGGTTCCGTGCAGAACTGTGATTGACAACGGGGGCCGCAGCCAGTTCCCGGATACGCCACAAGCTGCCGCCTCCGGATAAGTGGCTTTTCGTTCATGCAGCCTCTGGACCACCCGTTATGGAGGATGAGGATGCGAAGAGATAGGTGCTTTATTTTGGGGCGGAAGATAACAGGATGCGCAATGTTGGGTGTAAAGTCACCTGTTATCGTTTCATGGAACGGCGCCGCGAGGAACGCATCAGACAGTTTGGGCGCGCGGTGCGGAGCCGTTCCGGCGCCGTCGGCCGATCACAGGCAAATGGAGGCTATGTCCGCCGGCGTCAGGTTCGGGGATCAGGCCGCGCGCCTGTATGCCGTCCGGGAGTAGCGGGCCATCTGGATGAGCGTACCCGCCCCCTTGCGCCCGCAGTGCTTCATAATCCGCGAGCGTAGCTCGGTCCGGGCCCGCATAAGCCTGGATTTGGCCGCTGGAATCGACACTCCCAACCGCACCGCAACATCGGGCATCGGCATTTGGTCCAGGTCGCGAAGCAGCATGACATGCCGCAAGAGAGGCGGAATTCGAGAGACCTCGCGTCTCAGCAGACTGACCACCTCCTCCCTTCCCAACTGGTCCTCGGGGTTCGCGGACTGGCCCACCAGCACCAGTCCGAGGTTGCAATCGTTTGATTCGTCCAGGTACTCGAACCGTGTGTTTCGCGACTCGCGGATCCGCATCAGGCACTGGTTCTCGACAATCCGCCCAGCCAGGCCGCAAAGCTCCCCTCGGCACGGAACTGATCCAGCCGCTGGAATGCCTTCCAGAAGGCGGTCTGGACCTCGTCTTCCGCGTCATTGTAGTTGCGCATCATCGTCATCGCGCGCTTGAGACAGGATTTCCGGTGACGCTCGATCAGTTCCCCAAATGCCTCCGCGTCGCCATTTCTCGCCGCTACGATCAAGGCTTTCTCGCTTGTGTACCTGTAAGAAGCCTCAGCGTACGCGAGTTGGTTCGATTCTGCTCCGTTCCGTTCGGTGTCTTCGATGGAATAGCAGGTGGACCTTGCCTCTGCGAATGACATGCCTAACTCACGAGCACATCTGCGGCCAGCCGCGCGCTCTATATGCCAGGAGGATGTCGCCAGATAGCGTGGATTGTGCGAAAGTATTTCACGACCTCCGGTCCGCATGTCGATTCCCGCGCGATTTCAGCATTTGTATCGGGAAACGTGAAGAATGCTCCCGGAAGGGTAAAGCAGCGCTACAGCGCAGTCCGGATCGGCCGTCTGTAACAGCGCACCAAGCGCTCGAAGGCTTTAAGATACAATCACTGGCGGCGGAATGAGGAGAGCCGCCACGTCATCGAAACGGGCGGCTCCCCGATTTTACAGATAGCCGATTACGCGAGATTCACGTCTTCGGCTTGCAGACCTTTCGGCCCCTTCTTCACTTCAAAGGAGACGCGCGCGCCCTCGTCGAGCGAGCGATATCCGGTGGCAGCAATAGCGGAAAAATGGACGAAAACATCTTCGCCATTCTCGCGCTGGATAAATCCAAATCCTTTTGCGGCGTTAAACCACTTTACGGTCCCGGTTTCTTTCAAGACGACTCCTTCTGCGATCTGACCCTGAAGCATCGATTGAGGGTGGCACAGGCGAACTGAATCAAAATTCTCGAAAGCCGGTCCAACGGAGTTCAAAATGACGTACAAGGACGATAACGCCTTTCAGTTTAGCACCGCTCCCACGGGTTTACGAGTCCAGCCGGGGGCGCGGGGTACTGCTCCCGCCCTGCCTAGCGGCTCGACGGTTTCGGCAGACTTCCTTCGACACACTGCCATTCGCCCGCGCGTACGTCCCGGAACTCCTGGGACTGGCCGCTGGGCCATTCCACCACCACCCGGGTGGCGGCTCCGCGCGGCCCCAGCCCGAACGTCAGCGTCAGCTCCGATTGCGAAAGGTAGCTCGACCCGGTCTTGACCATGCGCGATTGCGTGCCTTCCGGCGTGGTGACATGGACCACCGCGCCGATGGCGTCGCGATTGGATTTGGTGCCGGTCAGCCGCAGCCGCAGCGAGCGGGCGCCGGACAGCTGACGTCGTTGCGGTACAGATACGCCGGGCCCTGATTGGTGGTGATCAGCAGGTCGAGATCGCCATCGCGGTCGAAATCGCCGTACGCCAGGCCGCGCGCCACCTTGGGGGTCGGCGAAGCCGCCGCCGGCCTGCGCGGCCACGTCCTGAAAGCGGCCCCTGCCGTGGTTCAGAAACAGGTGCGGCGGCTGCGCATAACCGGCGTTGCCGTGAATGCTGGCGGACGGTCTCGTCGATGTGGCCGTTGACCGCCAGCAGGTCGAGGCGGCCATCCAGATTGATGTCGAGGAAGGCGCATCCGAACCCGAGGCTGTCGCGCGAAGCCTGGCCCGATGCCGGCGCGCACGGCGGCATCGGCGTACAGTGCCCGGCCGCGCAGGCCGGTAGAGCGCCATCATTTCGTTGTCGAAATTGGTGATGGCGATGCCTTCCACGCCGGAGTTGTCGAAATCGGCCGCGTCGACGCCCATGCCGGCGCGGGCCTTGCCGTCCTCGCTGAACGCCACGCCGGCGCGCACCGCCACATCCTCGAAGGTGCCGTTGCGCAGATTGCGGTAGAGCTTGTTGGGCTGCGTATCGTTGGCGATCAGGACGTCGGGCCAGCCGTCGTGATCGTAATCGAGCAGCGCGACGCCCAGCGATTTCGAAGTGGGGTCGAAGATGCCGCTCTTGGCGGTGACGTCTTCGAACGTGCCGTTGCCGCGATTGCGGAACAGCCAGCAGGTGTCGCCGTGGTACGCCTCCGGCGTGCAGTACGACTTGCGCTTGCCGTCCACGCTGCAGAAAACGTCGAGCTCGCGGCGACCATTTCACGTAATTGCAGACCAGCAGGTCGAGGCAGGCCGTCGCGGTCGAAATCGAACCACAGCGCGGAAGTGCTGAAGCCGCTGCGCCCGCCCAGTCCGGCCTTTTCGGTGACATCGACGAAGTGGCCCGTGCCGGTGTTCTGAAACAGGCGGCTCTGGCCCACGGCGGTGATCAGGATGTCGGGGAAGCCGTCGTTATTGTAATCGCCGACGGCCACGCCCATGCCGTACATTTCCACGGCCAGGCCGGCGCGCTCGGTGACGTCGGTGAACGTGCCGTTGCGGTTGTTGCGGTAGAGCTGCAGGGTGCTGCGCTGGCGCTTGTGGCCGGGCCAGTCCATGCCGTTGACCAGCAGGATGTCCAGCCAGCCGTCGTTGTCGTAATCGAGAAAGGCGCAGCCCGGGCCCATGGTCTCGGGCAGATACTTGGCGCCGAACGCGCCGCTGTTGTGGCGGAAATCGATGCCGGCGGCGGCGGTGACATCGGTGAGGCGAGAAGCCCAGCGCCGGCGGCGCCGCCGGCAGCGGCCGGCCAGACAGGCCGAGCGCGCCGCCGAGGAAAGAGCGCCGCGTCACGGGATGCTCACCAGCCCCTGGCGGATGGCGTATACCACCAGTTCCGCCGTGTTGTGGATCCCCAGGGCCTGCATGATATTGGCGCGATGCACCGCCACCGTATTGGCGCTCACGCCCAGCATGGTGGCGATTTCCTTGTTCGACTTGCCGTTGACGATCAGCTGCAGCACTTCCAGCTCGCGCGTGGTCAGCTGCCGGCTGCTTCCGTCCGGCGCGGCGGCCAGCGAGCCCAGGCGCGGGTCGAGCACGCATTCGCCGGCCGCCACCCGCTTCACCGCGTTGCACCAGTTCCAGGTCCATGGCGTTCTTCAGCAGGTAGCCCTTGCGCGCCCGCCTCCAGGCAGGTGCGCACATAGGATGCGCTCGGAGTGCATGCTGAGCATCAGCACCGCGGTCTCCGGGCACGATTTGCAGGATCTGGCGCGTGGCCACCGCGCCGTTCATGCTGGGCAGCGCGAAGTCCATCACCACCACGGCTGGGCTGCAGCCTGGCATGCGGCTGCCACCGCTTCGTGGCCGTCGCTCGGCTTCGCCCACCACGCGGATTTCCGGGTCGTCCTCCAGCAGGCGGCGGAACCCGCGCCGCACCAGGCTGTGATCGTCCACCAGCAGGACCGTAATAACAGGCATCAGAAGTCCGGGGCGTGGCCGCGGGCCGCCCCTCTCCTATGCTACTGCTACTCGCCCCGGTGGCCGTTCACGCGGCGGCTGAAGGCCATGGTGAACATGTACTTGGGAATGGTGGCGTCGGTGACGTTGGGATTCGCGGGCGTCGGCTTCACATCCACATAAGTCAGGATGGAAAACGTGAACGAGACCACTTGCGGCCCCATCGTCATGGTGACCCCCGGTTCGATGAACTGGATGTCGGCCGGACGGCGGAAGCCGTCGGACGGTCCGAAAACGTCGTGGATGGGGACGCCCGAAACGCGGTAGGAGAGCGACGGCACCGGCCATTTCCGGTGGCGCCGCCAGGGCCTGGCGACGAAGCCGCTCTGGAACAGGTATTGATCGGCGCTGGAATTGAGCTGCTTGTTATTGGGATTGGACAGCGAGCCGAAAAATGTGGGCACACCGGTGGTGCCGCGCGGGTCGAACAGGTAAACCCCGCTTCCGAACACGGTCAGGGCCCCGAAATCGCGGAAGCCGCGCACGCCCGCGGCCGGCGCCCACGCCTTGTCGCCCGGCTGCACGGAAACATCCTCCGCAACGGTGCGGCCGTAGATGGTGTCCTGCACGTCGGCGGCGCCGGTAGGGGCCTGGATGCCGAGGGAAAATGCAAGATTCTGGCGGCTCTGGTAGGTGCTGCGAATCCAGTAGCTGGCGCGCAGCGTCATGTCGCCGAGCCCGGCGGAGTGGGTGCCCTCCTTCACCGGCGCCGTCCCTCCCGGCGGGACGCGGTTGAGCGTATAGCTGGTGACCAGAAACGGCGCGTCGAGCGACAGGCTGAGGCGGTTGCTCACGGCATAGGTGGCGTTGACATCCATCGCGTTCTGCACGTTCGTCGGCCCGCGCGAGGTCAGGGACGGGACGAAATCGGTTCCCTGGTAATGCCGGTCGGAAGTGAAATTCTGGTAGACCACCGAAAACAGCCAGTCGCCACCCTGGAGATAAGCATTATCGCCGGCGTAGCCGCCGGCGTTTTGCCGCTGGCAGACACAGCCCTGCGCAAACACCGCCGGGCAGGAAAAAATAACAAGAACGAACCCAAACAGCACCCTCATGATCAGTCGATTATGTGGAACCGGTGCCGCCGGGACAATAGCTGAAAACTATTAGATTACGTGGCAGGGGGCGGTGAATCGGCCGCCTGCGCTGCGTCGGCAATCAAGGATGAACGGTTCTCCTCCGCCGCCAGCGGCACGGTCATGCGAACCAGCGCGCCGCCGCCCTCGCGGTCCAGAAATTCCACCCGGCCGCTGACCAGCTCGGCCCTCTCGCGCATGGAAACCAGGCCCATTCCCTGTTTCCGGCCGCGCCCGAAGCCCACCCCGGAATCTTCGATTTCGAGCACCACGGAATCCGGGTCGAAGCGCAAGCGCACGGTTGCCGACCTGCATCCGGAATGGCGCGCCACGTTGCTCAGCGCCTCCTGCACCACCCTGTAAATGTGAATGGCGACGCCCCGATCGATCTCGCGGGCGGCGCCCTCTCTTTCGTAGTGAATGGAGATGCCGGTCTGCCTCTCGAACCCCGGCAGGTAGGCATCCAGCGCGCTCTCCAGTCCGGCTTCGTCCAGAATCACGGGGTGCAGCGCGTGGGATAGCGAGCGCACTTTTTCCAGCGTGTCCTGGACGATTTCCTGGATTTCCCGCAGGTCCGCTTCCCGAATGGAGCGGCGGTGCAGCATCGCGCCGATAGCGGTCAGGATCTGGCCGAACTCGTCGTGCAGCTCGCGCGAAATCGAAGTCAGGGTGTTCTCCTGGATGGAAATCAACTGCTGCGCCAGTTCGCTGCGGCGCTCGGAAAGGGCGGCCACGCGGGCGAACAGCCGGCGGTTATCATCCAGCAGGTAGAGGCTGGTCAGGACAATCAGGACGAGCATCGCCGCCAGGAAGACATACACGTTGCGCTCGGCGCGCGCGTAGATGGCGCGGGTCTCGACGGCGGCCTGCTGCTCGCTCGCGTTGTTCTCCACCAGCAGCCGCGCCACCGCGCTGCTCAGGGCCTCCTGGCGGGCTTCGAGTGACAGGCGGACCAGGTCGCGCGCTCTCGCCGGATCGCCCGCGGCGGCCAGCGCGAACACGCGGTCCACCGCATCCCAGAATTGGGAAACGCTCTCCGCCAGGAACTTCCCCTGGTCGGCGCTGCGGCCGGGCGGAGCGTAGCCCGATTCCTGCCGCAAGGCGTCGGTCAGGTCGTTGCGGATGCGGCGGAACGGCGCCTGCCACGCCGAAAGGGGATACGGCTCGCTGCCATCGAGCATGTCGCGCATGGTTAACGCCGTGGAGTTGAGGCTGTTTTGGATGCGCAGCAAGAGCAGGGAATCCAGACGGTTGCGGTCGATGGTGGCGGTTTGCAGCCGCTCCAGGCCATGCAGTTGGATAATCGTGTAGCCCGCATACACGGCCACGGCGCAGAGGGTCACGGCCAGGCCGGCCAGCAGACGTGCGGTGGGTGTGCGGCGGGGTTCCACGCTGCCTCTAGTGTATCCTCGCCACTGTGCGAAAATGCTTCCAGCCCTATGCGTCTCGAACGTCGCCCATCGAACCTGCGGTGCCGGACCGCGGTCACGGCAGCCCTTTGCCTGATGTTCGCCGCGCGGTTGTCCGTCGCCCAAATCGCCCCGGGCGCTGCCGCGTCCGGAAACGTCCGCGGCGCCGTAACCGACGCCTCCGGCTCGGTGGTCGTCGCCGCAGTCGTCAGCTTGCAGCCCGCCGGGTCTGCCGCCCCACGCACGACCATCACCGGACAGGATGGCTCGTTCCACTTCTCCGCGGTCGAGCCCGGAACATACGCCCTCACCATCGTCGCCGCGGGCTTCACGGATCAGAAGACCAATGTTTCCGTCGTCGCCGGCGAGAATCCGCCATTGGCCCCCGTGGTGCTGCAGGTCGCGCCCGCCATCAGCAAATTGGATGTCGGTCTTCCCCAGCACGAACTCGCCACGGAACAGGTGCACGCCGAGGAAAAACAGCGCCTGCTCGCCATTTTTCCGAACTTCTACGTCACCTACCAGCCCAATCCCGCGCCTTTGACGGCCGCGCAGAAATTTCAGCTCGGCTGGAAGACCATCATCGATCCGGAGGTGATCCTGAGCAACGCACTCAGCGCCGGAATCGACCAGTTGCGCCACCAGGACCGCCAATGGGGCCAGGGCACGGAGGGTTATGCCAAGCGTTTTGGCGCCGATTATGGCACCAGCGTCATCCATGCCTTCATCGGCCATACCCTCACCCAATCCGTGTTCCACCAGGATCCCCGCTATTTCTACAAGGGCACCGGCAGCTTCGGTTCGCGATTTCTCTACGCCATCGGGACCGCCTTCGTTGCCAAAGGAGATAACGGCCACTGGCAGCCCGACTATTCCGACATCATCGGCGGCCTGGCCGCGCGCGAGATCTCAAACCTCTACTACCCCACCACTTCCCGCCCCGGACGCCGGGCTCTTGATGGCTTTCTGCTGGGCTTCAGCGGCCGGGCCCAGTCGCATCTGATGCAGGAGTTCGTGTTCCGGAAGCTGACGACGCATGTCCCGAAAATGGCGGCGCGGTCCCTGCCCATTCTTCGGGACGGAACCCCGGTGTCGCTGATTTCGGTGGAAGACCTGCGCTCCGGCACGCCGGAAAACGCAAGGCCCATCGCCTTCGTGCTCGTCAAAGACGTCGAGGTGAACGGCGTGGTGGTGGCCAAAGCCGGGTACCAAGGCAGCTTGGCGAGGCCACCTACACCGCCGTGCCGCCCGCCGCCGGCAGCGCCGGGGACATGCACCTGTCACTCGAAAAGGTCCAGCTCAAAATCGGCGCCGATGGCCGTTCCGCTCCGCAGCACCCGCGAAAAAGGAGGCGCCGCCGCGCTGGAATACCATTGGCTGGAAGACACCGGCCGCGTCTCCCTCGTGCTCTATACCGCGCAGAACATCGCCTTCCCGCCGGCCAAATAATCACGAGGGGCGCCGCAAGACGGCGCGGGCTGCTAAAATCGCGGTGCGCCAAAATGGCTGACCGCGGGCAAGCCGCGGCCGAAGCCGCGTGCACCCCGCCGCGGGTTGAGCCACGCCGGCACGTCTCTCGAATGAGGAGGACGGATGGAAAACCTGATTCAACGGCTGCGCGAGCATCTTTCATTCACGCGGCGCCACTTCTTTCATCTCGGCGGTGCGGCGGCAGCCGTCTTCTGTGACAGAGGGTCGGCTTCCCCACGGCGGCCGCCAATGCCGAAGCCGACCCTCTGTTACAGGAGGCGATCGCTAAACTGGAATACCTGACTCCGCTCGACCGCGCCTTCATCCTGGATAAGGGCAAGGCAGGCGTTGCCAAACTTCCGCCGGAGAAGCTGCGCGAAATCGGACTCGTGCCGGAAACCTGGTCTCTGGAGGTGGTCCCGGAACCGGCCAGCACCAGCGTCGTAGAGCAGCCGCTCTCGCGCGCGCTGGGAAATGCCCTGGACTGGGGCGGCCTCATGAAACTGGCGGAAAAACACGTCATCCGCTTCATCCACCCCTGCATCTGCACCAACGGCGACGTTCCGTATCACGTCGACTTGTGGGAAGGCGTTCCCCTTCGCGAAGTGCTCTGGATGGTGAAGCCGCGGGCCAATATCCGCCGCGTCTATTACCAAAGCTATCATCCGGAGAACCTCGCGCCCTTTCAATCGTCGTTGCCCCTCGGCCAGATTCTCGAAACCCCGCCGGGGCAGATCCCCGTCGTCCTGGCTTACAAGATGAACGGCCAGGTGATCGACGCCGCGCATGGCGGTCCGGTGCGAGTCGTGGTCCCAGGCACCTATGGCAGCAAATCCGTCAAGTGGGTCCAACGCATCGTTCTGACCAACGATTACCGGGCCAACGATACCGACGCGGCGGATTTCAATAACGACGTGGAGAGCCCCATGAAGACCAAGGCGCGGTTCATCAATCCGCCGGCGGAGATTGCCGCGGGAAAGCCCGCCGCCTTGACCGGCCTGGCATTGGTCGGGATCTCGGGGCTGGCCAAGGTTGAATACTGCGTGCATTCGCAAAAGGACCCGTGGCCGGCGGACGACCCATACTGGACCAGGGCCGATTGGAAGGACGCCTCCATCCTTCCGCCGCCCGAGGAGTGGGGCGGCGGGGCCCCGCCAGACGAGTTGGCCCACGCCGCGCTGTTCCATCCGGCCACCGGCCTGCCCCTCCAGTGGCCGATGCGCTTTAACATTGCCCACTGGGCCGCCCTGCTTCCCGGCCTGCCCGCCGGCAGCTACGACTTGTGCTGCCGCACCATCGACGGCAATGGCATCGCGCAGCCCATGCCGCGCCCGTTTCTCAGGACCGGAGCCAACGCCATCCACCGCGTCACCCTGGCGGTGAAGGCGCTGTAGCGAAGCCGCGCCTGGGCGCTTTACGCGCTCGCGCCAGCACAAAATACGGCTGGTTGGCGAAGACCTGGTTGAATCCAGGGTAAAGCCCGGGATTCGCATCGCCCTGGCGCAACACGAAGTAATACTCCAGCGGAAAGGGCGATTGCGTGTACGCACCGGGGATCGGTTGCCTGGAACGTCTCGCCCCTCGCGCTTCATGTCGAGCTCCTGCCAGCGCTCCGCCTGGTTCACCCGCCGGTATCGCAGCTTCACCTCCACCGCCGCGCCGGCGGACCGCGATTCCCAAAGTTACCGGCTGCCCGGGCCGGAACGCCGCCGGCGGCTTGTGCGCGCAATGGAAAAGCGGAACGCACCGGCCGCCCCGTGGCTTCCGCCATCGCTCGCGCCACCCGATCCGCCGGCACCGCGCCGCCTTCGAAATGCGCCGCCGCCACCGCCGCCAGATCCTGGTCGATGGCCGGAAGCCGGTCCAGCCAATGTCCCCGCCGCACCGGCGCTTCGCCATACGTGAGGTCGGCGACGTACACGCCGCGCGCCCTTTCGGCCATCGCCGCCCACGTGGCCCGCGCCTTGCGGTATAGGGAGACCGCCCGCTCGTGCGCTTGCGGATCGCCGCTGCGGCGGTAAATTTCGAAAAGCACGCCGGCGCGCAGCTTGGAGCCGTAGAATTGGGCCAGAGCCATCTGGATGCGCACGTCCTCCTCCACCCGGCGGAAGGCGGGATCGCCGCGGGAGGGCGCCTGCCGGGCGGCCGCTTCCAGCGCGCGCCCGGCGGCAACCGCCGTGTCCTCGAAGAATTGCGCCACCTCGATGGGCGAATATTTGGCGCCGCGCCGCTCCTCCAGCAGCCCGGCGGCATGCTCCTCCACGGAAGAGAACATCTCCGGGTCGAGCGGGCTTACCGTGCCGAAGCGCCTGGGCTCCGGCGTATCGCTATACGGCACCGGCGCGCCGCCCTCGGCCATCGGCATATTGGCCGGCACTTCCACCCAGTAGCCGCGGTTGGAGGCCGAAGGCAGGTGGGAGGTGGATAGCAGCGGCAGCACCCGGCTGGCGTGGGCCAGCGCGTCCTCCACCGGCCCGGCCGCCGCGCCGAACTCGCCGCGCAGGTAGCGCCGCCACTCGTCCGGATGGGCGTGCGGATCGTACAGCAGGCGCCCCCACACGCGATAAGTATAAGCGTACTTTTCCCAATCGCCGCCGCGCGGGTTGAGCGATGCATCGGCATAGCCGCACCGGCCGCCCGGCAGTCCGGTGCCCTCGCGGCCTTTGAAAAACAGCGGCTCGCAAATCTCCATCCCGGAGGCGCCGCAAAAATGCGAAGCCTGGCCGTATGCCGCCGCCGTCGCCGGGTCGCCCCACAGCAGCATGCGCTGGTTGCCCGGCCACAGGCGGAAGAGCACGCCGTAGCTGCGCCCGCGCTGCAACAGGTCGCCGTAGCCATAGCGCAGGAAGCGGCGGGAGCCGCTGCTCAGGCTGAATACCGGATCGTTCTCGTGCCCCGTTTGCGGCATCTCCAGCTCGCGGATGGCGGCCTGCTGATACCCCAGGCCCATGTGCTCGGCCCAATACTTGGGCGAGATCTTCACCGGCATGCCCGTTTCCGCCGCCACCGCCATCATCTTGCTGTCCAGACCCTTGGCGTGCATGTCGATCTCGATGGGCCGGCCGGCGTGCACGATGCCCTGGAAAACCGTCCGCCAGAAATCGTAGCTGCCTTCGGGAATGCCGCTCTCCCCGTGCACCCGCATGGTCAGTCCCTGAATCGCCGGGCAGGTCCGCAGCAGCAGGGCCAGCGCGTCGCGGCAATAGCGCCGCGTGGGTCTGCGGGCGTGAGGCCCTCGATGTGGTGATGCGAGCGCGGGCTGTCGGTCCACTGGTAGGCATGCGTCCACAGGCCGAGCTGGAACTCCAGCCCGCGCCGCGCGGTCTCCTCTCCGATGAAGTGCAGCGTTTCCAGGTTGCGCTCCCGCTCCCCGTCCTCCAGCGGCACCGCGCGGACGTGGTAACCGGGCACATCGAGAAGGTATGGATAGGGGAAGTGCAGGTAATCTCCCACCACGTCGCGCGGGAAATCGTAGCCCAGTCCCAGCGTCAGGCTGAAACGGTTGAAGCGGTTGGTCGCCAGCGCGGTCAGGTAGTCGCGCCAGAACGCGCGGTCGTAAAACCAGGGCTTGTCTTCCACCTCGCTGACGAACGCGCGCGCGATGCTGCGCACGGCATTGGCGGGCCGGGTTTCCACCGGAGCCGCCGGCGTGAGCGCCGCCACCGGATCGCCGCCGTAGCGGACGCGGTCCGCCAACTCCGTCAGGGCGTATACGTAACCGCGCGTATCGGCAGCCCGCACCCGCAGGCCGGGCTTGGCGGAGATGGTTGCGGGCGTAAGGCTGAAGCTCTCGGGCGCCGGCGCGGCCTCGGCGCCGGCAAGGGCGACGGCAAAGCTGAAATCTCCCGCGCCCGCCGCGCTTGCGGCCACCGCGCAGTTCGCGCCCTTGGCCTCCAGCGCCTGGCGCAGTTCGCCGATCCCCCACTGCACGGGCGGCTTGGCGATCAGGGCGTTGGCCGGATCGGCGAGGATCGCGATGCGCCCGGCTGCGGTCGCACGGTTCGTGCCCACGCACGCGACGGCCGTGGCTTGGCCGGCTTGCCGCAGAAATCGGCGGCGCGAAGTCGATGGCATGGTTCCCACCCTCCGGTAAAAGCTTAGCGCGTTGCCGCGAGCGCCCCAGGTGGGTGCACGCCCGACCTGTACGAGAGCCCTCCCAATCCCCAATCCCCAACCCCTAATCCCCGGGATCACTAACTGATCACCACCACCTCGTGCTCCGCAATCGCCGCCGTTTCGAACTCCAGCTCCGCTCCGTTGACGCGCACCGCCTGGTTGCGGCCCGCCACCAGCAGCCGCGCCGTCCGGTATGCCGCGCCGGGCCGCCGCAAAGCCACGCGCAGCGGCGGCAGCGGAACCGGGTCGTCGATGGGCGCGCGCCAACTGGCGCTGTGGCTCAGGTTCAGAATGTGCAGCACCAGCCGGCCGGGCTGCTCGTAGAGGTGGCAGTCGATCAGCCCCGCGCCCGTCACCCTCACCGGCATGCGGTCGCCAGTCAGCCATCGCAAAATGTTGGCCAGCAGGTTGCCGTGGTCCGCCAGGTTGCCCTGGGCGTAGCGCCTGTCGATATCGGCCGGCAGAAATGCCACTCTGCCTCCTCCCGGCGCCGTCCGCAGCACCAGTCCGGGGATATCGGTCTTTTCCACCCGCATCCAGGATGTCTCCGGCGGATAAATGGGGAAGGGTGGAATGTAAGTCAGGGGTACGCTGGCGCCGTCGTCGATCCTCAGCGGCAGCAGCGCGCCGCCGAAGGCCAGGATATCGGTCTCGTCAAAACCTTCGAGCACGGCGTGGCGTGTCCCCTGCGTGGGCTCGCTGCCGGATTTGGGTCCATTGACTCTCCCCCGCAGCTCGGGCGACAGCCGGAGGTACGTGTGCGCCATGGCTTCCGGCTTGCGTCCGGCGCGGCCCGCTTCAGCCGCATTCATCACGTGGGCGCCGAACAAATCCGCCAGGCCGAAGTCCGCGCGGGTGTCGCCGGATTCCGTGTACAGACTGGTGCAGCCGGTGGCCAGCACGGAGCCGCCGCGTTCCACAAACCGGCGCACCCGCCCGCAGTCCTCGTCCGAAAGCCCGCCCACGTTCGGCAGGGCGATCACCGGAATGCGCCCCGATTCGCGGTCGATGTCCCTCACGTGAATGGGAACATACGGAATGCGCGCGCGCACCAGCGCCTGCACCATGCCGCGGTAGGGCAACTCGGTCAGTTCGTTGGCCCGGTCCCGGCCATAAAAATCCGTGCTCTCCTGGGACCACACCACCCCCACCGCCGCCACCGGAGTCCGGTTCACCAGAAATTCCTCATGATCCTTGTAGAACTCCATCATGGGACCGGGGGTCTGGTACAGGCGCCGGTCCTCGTGATACGCACCGATCATGTGCCACCACGGCTGGATTCCGCCGGCGAATCCGGCAGCCATCCACATCCGTGCCTCGGCGGCCGGCTTCGCGGCCAGGCGGAAGGTCGGCTGCCCCGCCTGGTACATCGCCATGCTCTCCGGAATCAGCTTGTCCCAGCCGAGGATGTTGTGCATCAGCTTGCCCATCTCGGCATTCTGCTGGAAACCGCCCGCGTTGCTTCTCACCTGGTGGTCCAGCAGGATCATCTCGGCCCGCCGGCAAATCCCGAGGTTATCCCGGAACTGCATGCTCTGGTTGGTGATGGTGCCGCTGTTCATGCCGATCCAAAGACAGTGCGGGCCGCCCGCCTGCCGCGCCACGCGGTTGTTCAAGTCCCAGACCTCCAGGCGGCGGCGGTAATTCCAGCGAATCCATTCGCGATAATCCGCATCGTCCCAGTCGGCCCTGGCCGGCAGTTTGCGCCCCGCTTCCGCCTGGAACCTGCGCGCGCAGTTGGCGCAATAGCAGATCCGATCGCGGCTGAGCCCGCTCCAGCTATTGTCGGCGAATCCCTCCGGATGAGAGCGTTCGATGATCTCGCGCAGCACTCCGGGCAGATACTCGTCGTAATACGGGCTGTTGATGCAGCTGATGTACTTATCGTTGGCGCGGTAGGGCGCGCCGGTCGCATCCGCCGTAAACCAGTCCGGATGGCGCCGGTAAAAATCCTCGCCCGCGCCGTTCGAATCCATGCGCGCCAGCACCGCCAGTCCATCCTCGTGCGCCGCCCGGGCCAGCTCGCCATAGAGATCGCGCCCGCCCAGGAATTCCGCCCGATGTTCCAGCGGATCGCGGCTCGGGTAATACGCCACGATGCCGCCGGCATTGATGATCACGCCCTGCACCCGGGTGGCCTTCCAATACTCGCGCCACCACGCCGTGTCGTAGCGAATCGGATCCTTTTCCGTGATGTTCGTTTGCCCCCAGCGACAGGTCCGCCGGTACCACGGCGTCTCCCCGGCCGGCGCCGCCTCGCCGCTCCGGCTGTTCAGCGCGCCCAGCGCCGCCGCCCCCAGCAGGTTCGTTTGCAGAAACTCGCGCCGCGTGTCGCCATCGGGATCTTTCATTGTTTGCCGCCTCCCCAAGCGCCGCAACTATAACCGCCTTCCGCCGGGTCTGTCAATCTTGCACGCGCACCGCGGGCCTTTTCGCTCACCGCTGATCTCACGCCCGGACGCGGAACCGGAAGCTCATGTTTTCGCCAAACCACTGAATATAATTCGTGCCCCACCCGTTGTTGAACAGGCTGAAATGGAAGCCCTTCGCCAGGTCGGGCTGCTCGCGGGAAAAGTACACCGCCTGCTTTTCGCCCAAAGCCACCACCGGCGCATCCATGGTTTCGATGGCCAGCGCGCCTTCCGGGCCCTTGTAGCGCAACCCGCCCAGCACCGCGTGCATCGCCCGGTTGCCGCCCGTCACCACGTCGAACGGCGAGACGGAGCTGCCGGACTTTTCGAGCAGCCAGCCGTGCGGATCGGCCGCCGCCGGCTGGAAACTGAGCCAAAGCGCCTCGGGCATCCGGTTGGCGGCCTTTCCGAACCAGGAGAAACGAATCTCCACGCTCGGTTCGGCATCGGGCAGCGCCACTTCCAGATACATCTTTTCCGGCCAGGCAACCCGGCCCGTCCTTTTCGTGGCGTCATCCTCGATCTTCAGTTGCGCAAGTATGCGGTGGCCGTGCGCGTCGCTCGTCTCGCGGCAGTCCGTGAGCGCCGGCAGCCAGGTGCGGCTCTCCGCCCCGAATCGCTCGATATTCGGCTTCCCGAAATCCTTCGGCGCCCAATCGGCGTGGCTCTTCAGGTAGGCCGCGAAAAAGCGGTCATAGTCGCTCTTCGCCAGCGTCTGGTAGGAGAACAGGGCAAGCGGCTGGCGTGCGGAGGCCCATTCGCGCCTCGTCCGCTTGTCCCGCAGCCGGCGGATGGCGCCGGTCTTCTCGTCGAGCGCAATCACGAAGTGCCGGGTCTCGATCGGTTCGGCTGCGGCGTGCGGCCGCATGCCGGCGGCATCGGGCTCCACGGCGTCGAGCGCCCGGACGCGCCGCTCGGCCTCGGCGCGGAGCGGCGCCGCGAGCGCGGCAATCCCATCCATCAGGTCCTGCCGCTTCTCCTGCCAGCTCGACAGCACCACCTTGTACTTCGGCCGGTCCAGCATCGCGGCCAGGTCGTGCGGCGTGTAATGGTCGAAATCGAGCCACGTCTTGGTGTCGGTTCCCCAGGTATGCTCCACCTCCAGCAGGAAGGGCGCCAGGAAAGCCAGGTCGCCGGCGCCTCCCGCTTCGAAGCGCCCGCTCCGAATCCACTCGCCGCGCAGCCGCGCCACCTCCAGGTATCGCGCCACCTTCCGCGGATCGCTCGGAACGCCATAGATCCACGTATCGCCGATCTCCTGCGTCACCACCGGCAAATGCCCGCGGTGCGGTTCCACGGCATCGGCAATGGCGGCCAGGTTGGCCGCCGTCACTTCGGCACGGGGGAATCGCCGGCGCAGGCCTGCATAGATCCCGTGAATCTCCTCCACGGAATGCGGCCCGCTGTTATCGCCGCGCACTTCCACATCGATGGCCAGGTCCGACCCCGGAATTGGGATCACCCCGCCGTAGTCGTGCGCGTGGTACAGGACGATGAGCGACTGGCCGCCGCCATCCTTCCACAGGAACGCCGGCGGAACGTCCGCCGGTGTGCTCGCCGAGTTCACCCCGATGTCCAGCAGTTTCACGCCGCCCGCGCTCAGCGCTCCCACCAGCGCGCGCGTGTGGCCGGGCACGTCCGTCATCTTGGCCCCGGAAGTGGTGCGGTGGAAGCGCCGGTCGAGCGCCCGCGAAAAACCCAGGGCGCCGGCCATCAGGGTAGGGTCGATCAGCTCCGTCTGCCAGGTGAAGGGGAGCGCGTGCCACGCGATATCGCCCGACGAAATGGCTTGTTCCATTGCCCGCCGCTGCGGCGCCGCGGCCTTTTCCAGGTATTGATGAATCAGCCATGAGCCGGTGGTCCACACATAGCGGTCGGTTCCCCCGCGCAGCGCGGCCGCCGTTTGGATGGCGCGCGGGAAATACTGTTCGAAATACTTGCGCACCACGTTCGCCTGCGTATCGATGAAGCCCACGTCCAGGTGGCACTTGAACATCACCAGGACGCGCTTGACGGAATCGTCCGGAAGCGGCGATTCAGACGCCTGGAAAGCCGGCGCGCCGGCCGGAATCAATCCCCCGGCGCCCGCTGCCAGCAGATTGCCAATGAAGTTGCGGCGTTTCATTTTTCTAGCTTTACTGTATACCGCCGCGCAAGCGCCCGCCCGGCGCCTCTTGACAAAGGTGACAATACCCAATACTCTCGCTGGCATTATGGCTGAATCTGCCGGCCGTCTCATGCGAGTCATTCTCTCTGCGGGCTTGCTCGTGAGTTGGGCCATCTCCGCCGCCGCGCAGGACCGCGCCGCCTGGATGCGCGAAGCCCGCTGGGGCGTCATGACCCATTACCTCGCCGACTGGCAGAGCCGCGCCCACCACCTCGACATGAGCGTGGAGCAGTGGAACAAACTGGTGGACGGCTTCGATGCCGAGGGCATCGCCCGCGAGCTTCAGACCGCCGGCGCGCATTACTACCAGATCAGCATCGGGCAGAACTCCGGCTACTACCTTTCACCCAACCAGACGTATGACCGCCTCACCGATATCCGGCCCGGCAAATGCTCGCGGCGCGACCTGGTGGCCGACCTGGCCGCCGCCTTGCAGAAACGCGGCATCCGCCTCATGGTCTACCTGCCCTCCGGCGCGCCGGCGGGAGACCACGCCGCGGACGCCGCCCTGGAGTGGCGCAATGGCCCCTATCGCAATCTGGAATTTCAGCGCAAATGGGAGCAGGTCATTCGCGAGTGGTCGCTGCGCTGGGGGAAGAAGGTTTCGGGCTGGTGGTTCGACGGCTGCTATTTCCCCAATGCCATGTACCGCTCGCCCGATCCGCCCAACTTCGCCAGCTTCGCCGCCGCCGCCCGCGCCGGCAACCCGGATGCGATTGTGGCCTTCAACCCCGGGGTGGTTTACCGCATCCTCTCGATGACGCCGTACGAGGATTTCACCGCCGGCGAGATCGATAAGCCCGACCTGGTCACCATCCGGCGCTCCGCCGACGGCAAAATGGACGGCACCCGGATTCATATGCTCAGCTACCTGGGCACCACCTGGGGCATGGGCACGCCGCGCTTCGCCATCGAGGACATCATCAAGTACACCAGGCAGATTACCGCGCAGCAAGGAGCCGTCACCTGGGATGTGCCCGTGCAATTGAACGGCACCATTGCGCAGCCCTTCCTGGACCAGCTGATTGCCCTGGGAAAGGCTGCTGCCCTGCTCGGAGCTGCACCCGATCCCTTTTCCGCTTAGCGCCCGCCGCGATATTCCATCGCCAGCTTCTGCAGAACCCAGGTCGGCGAGGGGCCGTCGTGAGTCACCACGCGGTAGCGAAGCGTGCGCGAAGTACCCGCCTTGATCACCACCGGCTCCGCGTACACAACCACCGGATTCAGCATGAACAACTGGGGTATGAGGTGCCACGTGGTGGGCCCGTTGTCGGGATGGTTGATCACCGCCGCGCCTATCACCTTGCCCAGATCGAACACCCGGATGGTGAAATCGTACCAGCCGAAATCCGGCAGGTTCAACCCCGGATTGCTGAGCTGCGGATCGGCATAGGTGGTCTTGCCGTATAAATTCGAGTAATAAGCCTCGCCGTCCTTCCGGCACTGCACATCGAAGCCGCCGAACGCGTTCTGGTGGGCGATGTAGTCGTACAGCGGCGCGATGCGGTATTCCAGGTCGAGCACGAAAACCCGGTCCCGCTCCGTCACCGTGGCGCTGTCGAACTCGTCCCCCATCTTCTTCCCGTTCACCATCCACTCGTTGTGGATCTCCACTTTGGCCTGCTTATCGTCGGCGCTCTCCAGTTTCACGTCCCGCGTCTCCACTATGCGGCCCTCGCGCGGCGACAGCGCGCCCCAGCCCCAGAAATCGGCCTTGATCACTCCATCCGGCGTGTGAAACTCCGCGTCGTGCCAGCCAAAGAAGACTCCCCGGTGGTGCAGATGGTCGTTCGGCGCGATGTTGGTCACCCGGATGCCCGAAGGCGTGTTGACGGGGTGAAAGCATGCCGCGCTCGGCGAGGTCAGGGGAACGCCCGCCGGCTTCTTGGTGAGGTATTCGAAAACCACGCGCCCGTCCGGCGTCTTCAGTTCCTTTCCATTCTCCGTGGGCGTCAGCGTGTAGGCCGAAGCGCCGCGCACCGCTTGCGGCACGGCCACAGCGCACAGAACCGCCAGCGCGCCCGCCAGGCGAGCGGCCGTCAATCGTACATCCCGGTATCTCTTCATTAGCTTCTCCAATCCTGGATCCTCGTCTCCCGGTCTACTTCCCCCGCGGCTCCCAAACTCTCTGCGGCCTCCGCTCGTGGGGCACAGCCGGAGACTTCCATTCTAGACTCTCGGATTCCATCCAGTATGCACCCGCCCGCCACCCCCTCGCTCCATCGGGCTACAATGGCAAAAACCGAATCGCGCACCAGTAGGCTCGAAAAATTGCGGGAAAAAAGCAAAGTTGCGCCGAAGCCGGAATTGCGTCCGGCCCGCCGTCTGCCATGGTGGGGACGCCTTCTCATCCTGGAGATCGTCGTCCTCGCGGCGTATTCGAATTCTTTCCGCGCCGACCTGGTGGCCGATAGCGCCACGGTCATCCTGAAAGACCCTCGCGTTCAGGCGGCATCGGTGGAAAATGTAAGCCGCATCTTCCAGGAGGGCTATTGGGCGGCCGCGCCTTCGAGCGGGCTCTACCGGCCCCTCACAACCCTCTCGTACCTGGTGAACTACACGCTTCTGGGGAATGGTCCGCACGGCGCCGGATATCACTGGGTCAATTTCGCCCTCCACGCGGTCAATATCCTGCTGGTGTACGCGCTCGGCGTCCTGGCCTTCGGTGATGACTGGCTCGGCCTCGCGCTGGCCGCCCTTTGGGGTTTGCACCCGCTGCTGACGGAATCCGTCACCAATATCGTGGGCCGCGCCGACCTCCTCGCCGCCTTCGGAGTCCTCGCCGGAATCCTATCCCACGCCCGCGCCGCGTGCCTGCGCGGCCGGCGCAAGCTGGGCTGGCTGGCCGCCCTCGCGGCCGCCCAGGCCATCGGAATATTTGCCAAGGAAAACGCGGTAGTTCTGCCCGGCGTCATGCTGCTCTGGGACCTCACCTGGCGGGAGCGCGCCGCCTGGCGGGAGCGCCTTCCGGGCTACCTGTCGGCGGCCCTGCCCCTGGCCGTCTATTTCCTCTTGCGCAGCCGGTTGCACGCGCCCATGGTTATCGCCTTCACCGATAATCCGCTGGTAGCCGCGGGCTTCTGGGCCGCGCGCATCACAGCCCTCAAAGTCGCCGGCAGCTACCTCGGGCTGTTCCTCTGGCCGGCCACGCTGTCGGCGGATTATTCCTATAATTGTGTGCCCGTAGTGGCGTGGCCGCCGGCATTCGGGGAAGCTGCCAAGGCGGTCCTGGCGCTCGCGGCCTGCCTGACGCTCGGCCTGGTTGCGGTGCGCGCCCGCCGCGCGCGCAAGCCGCTGTTCCTGTTCGGGCTCTTCTTTTTCCTCACGCTTTCCCCGGTCTCCAACTGGATCGTCCTGGTGGGGAGCATCAAGGCCGAGCGCTTTCTGTATCTTCCATCGATAGGCCTGGCCGGATGCCTGGTGGCGGCGGCCGCGGCGCTCGCCCGGCGGCTGCACTGGAAGCGGACTGCGGCACTGGCGCTAACCCTGCCGTGCCTTGCTTTGGGCGCGCGGACCTACGCCCGTAACCTCGACTGGCAGGACGAGTTCAGCCTGTGGTCGAGCGCCGTCCAGGCGTGTCCCGAAAGCGCCCGCGCGCACATCAACCTGGGGTATCTTCTCTCGCCCGTACCGGACCGGTTGCCGGAGACCATTGCGGAATATGAAACCGCCGTGCGCATCGAGCCTGGTTTGGCGGAAGCGCATTACGACCTCGGGACGGCGCTTTTGCGGATGCCCGGCCGGCTGCCGGATGCGGTTGCGGAATATCAGGCCGCCCTGCGCATCGAACCCCGCCTGGTGGAAGCGCATTACGACCTGGGAACGGCGCTGGCGCAGATGCCCGGCCGCCTGCCGGAGGCGATCGCCGAGTGGCGCGCTACCGTGGTCCTTCGACCCGATCACGCGGGCGCGCACAATAACCTGGGCAACGCTCTCGCCCAAACCGGCCGGATGGCGGAGGCGGCCGCCGAACTGCAAGCGGCGCTGCGCATCCAGCCGGACTTCGCCCCGGCCCACAATACCCTCGGCACCATCCTCTTCCGCATGCCCGGCCGCGCCGAAGAAGCGATTGCCGAGTTCGAAACCGCCACTCGCCTGGACCCCGGTTTCGCGGACGCCCACCGGAACCTGGGCCTGGCTTTCTCGGCCATGCCGGGACGCGTGCCCCAGGCGCTCGAGGAGTTGGAAGCCGCCGAGCGCCTCCGGCCCGACCCCGCGCTCGAAAGCCTGATCCGCCAATTGCGGGAACCCTCCTCCACCCCGCGCCATTAGAGACCAACAGACCCGTTTCACCTTGACATTTCGAGCGAACCGGTCCTTAAGATATGAAAGGAGGAAAGAACCGGGTCATGAGCACTACCCTATCGGACCCCACGTCCGTCCAGGCGGCGGCAAGCGCGGCTTCGGATGCTCCCAAGAAGCTGCAGTTCTGTGTGAACGGCGAATGGCGCGATACCAGTTCCGGCCGCTATATGCCCGTTTTCAATCCCAGTGTCGGGAAGGTAATGGCGGAGACGCCCTGCTGCACGCAGCAGGGAAGTGGAAGAGGCGGTGGCAGCCGCCCACGCCGCGTTTCCCGGCTGGTCGGCCAAGCCTGTGGGCGCCCGCGTCCAGGTTCTGTTCCGCTACAAGACGATCCTGGACCAGCATTTGGATGAGCTCGCCACCCTGCTGGCCACCGAAATGGGCAAGAGCCTGGAGGAGTCCCGCGGGGACGTGCTCAAGGCCATCGAGGTGGTGGAGTTGGCCTGCGCCGTGCCGGTCACCATGCAGGGCCGGTCGCTCATGCAGGTTTCCGCCGGGCACGATACGGTCAGCTACCGCGAGCCCCTCGGCGTGTTTGCCGGAATCGCCCCCTTTAATTTTCCGGCCATGATTCCCTTCGGCTGGATGATCCCGCTGGCCATCGCCACCGGCAACACGTTTGTCCTGAAGGCGGCCAGCATGGTTCCCCAAACCGCCATGCGCATGCTGGAACTGCTCCATGAGGCGGGCCTGCCGGCGGGCGTGGTGAACCTGGTGACGTGCACCCGCAACGAATCCGAGATGCTGTTGCGGCATCCGGATGTCAAGGGCGTTTCCTTCGTCGGCTCCACCAAGGTTGGCGCCCATGTATACGCCACCGCGGCGGCGCACGGCAAGCGCGTGCAGTGCCTCACCGAAGCCAAGAACCACGGCCTGGTGCTCAAGGACGCCGCCATCGAACGCTCGGCGCTCAGCATCATGAATTCGGCCTTCGGCTGCGCCGGGCAGCGCTGCATGGCATTGCCGGCCCTGTGCGTGGAGGAGTCGGTCGCCGATGAACTGGTCGAGTGCCTGGTGCGCCAGCGCGCGCAAGCGCAAACTCGGCCCGGCCTGGGAGAAGACCACCGAGCTTGGGACCGCTGATTTCCGAGGAACAGAAGAAGTGGGTCACGGATTGGATCGAGCGCGGCGTCGCAGGAAGGCGCCAAGCTGGTGTTGGACGGCCGCGGCGTCACCGTGCCCGGCTATGAGGGCGGCTTCTTCGTCGGCCCCACCATCATCGATCACGTCAAGCCCGACATGCGCGTGGGCATCGACGAAATCTTCGGGCCGGTGCTCTGCATCAAGCGCGTCAAGGATTTCGAAGAAGGCCTCGCCATCATGAACGCGAGCGAGTTCGCCAACGGCTCCACCATCTACACGCAAAGCGGCTATTGGGCGCGCGAATTCGCCCGGCGCACGCACGGCGGCATGGTCGGCGTCAACGTGGGCATCCCCGTGCCCATGTCGGTGTTCCCGTTCAGCGGCCATAAGAGTTCCTTCTTCGGCGATCTGCACGTGATGGGGCAGGATGGCGTCACGTTCTACACCGAAACCAAGTCCGTCACCGCGCACTGGTTCAGCGAAGAGGAAATGCGCGAATCCCGGGTCAGCACCTGGGACGGCACCATGGCCCGCACCTAGGCTACAAGTCCGCCATCCCTTTCCGTAGAGCCGCCTTTCCAGGCGGCCATGCCGGCATTCGTGCCGGCATTCCCGCGCCAGTAGCCGGCCTGAAGCCGCATGTTCGGGCACGCCGTGAGCCATCAGCTACCCGGCACCGCCCGAAAGCGGGCATTGACTATCAGAGTTTCAGATGATAATATCCAGGCAACCCTGGTGGGTCGGCCAAGCCGGCGCTGTTCTGTGTCTTCATCGCCGGGCTTTTGGCGTCTGCGAAGGAGGCAGACAGCAATGAATTCAGACTCCAGACGGGATTTCATGCAAAAGCTCGGAGCGCTGGCCGCAGCGTCCGAGGTGGCGGCAAAAGCGCAGACGTTGCCTTTGCCAAACCGCGATGAGATGCAGCACATCGCCAGCCGGGTTCCGGGTCCCCTCTCCCAGCAGCCGATGCCCACGGTGAAAGTTCGGAAAGTACGAAATCGGCCGGCTGATCCAGGGAGTCAACCAGCCCGGCGAGCATTTCTCCGTTAAGGAACAGGCGGACGCGCGCGCGTGGCTGACGCCCGAGCGGATCCTCGAGGAGAACCGGCACATGCAGGAGTTGGGTATCAACTGCATGGAAGCCGGAACGCGCCGCTTTGGCCAGTACGCCAAAGAGAACGGCGGCAAGGTGCTGTGGGCCACCCGCAACCAGGCGCCCATGGACGAATCCATCCGGCCGGGCCGCGGCGCCCGGGAGATCGCTCAGACCCAGGGCTGCTTCGCCATTCTCCACGGCGGAGCCGGCGATACCGGCACGGATGCATGGTGGAGGAGAGGGAAACTCGCCCGTGTTCGCGAGTGGTGCAAACACGTGAAGGAGGCGGGCGTGCTGGCGGGCGTCACCAGCCACAGGCCGGAAGTGTTCATGGAAATCGAGTCCCAGGGCTGGACGGAACCCGATTTCTACATGACCTGCCTGTACAAATACGGCCGGACGCACTCGGAGTGGCTGAAGGAGTTCTCGTCCAACCCGCATATGATGCCGGTCGAAATCGGCTATCCCACGGAGGGCAATTCGGAGCTTTACGGCGGGGAAATCGCGTTCGTGCAGGGCGATCCGCCGGAGATGCTCAAGGTGATCAAACAGGTCAAGAAGCCGTGCTGGGTTTACAAACTGCTGGCCAGCACCCGCCTGACGCAGCGCGAGGACATCGCCGAGGACCGGTTCAAGTACGTTCTGTCGAATATCAAGTCCACCGATGCCGTAGTGGTCCGCATGTATGGCAAGTACTCGGACGAATTCGCCCTCAACAAGGAGTACGTGATCAAGTACGGCGGAACCTCGATTAAGGTGTCGTAAGAACGGAAGTTCGATCCGGCCCTACGGCGCAGGCTCGCTTACGCTCGTGGCTCCCGTCGGAGCCGCGACCGTAAGGGAGCGGTCGTCACCATCATCCGCGGGACAGGATATCGGCGGGCCGAGGAGGCGCTTCATGAAACCGGATGGTTGCAGCCGCCGCGAGTTCCTGGCCGCGGGAAGCGGCCTGTTTGTGTTCGCCGGCGCTGAACCGCTCGATGCGCAGCAGGCGGCGGGCGCCAGGCCCTCGTATCCCGCCGATTTCAACGCCTACCTGCGCATCGGCCCGGATGGCCGCGTCGCCTGCTTCACCGGCAAGGTCGAGATGGGCCAGGGCGAGATGACCGCCACCGCGCAATACGTGGCCGACGAGCTCGACGTTGCCTACGATTCGGTGGACATGACCATGAGCGACACCGGTCTCTGCCCGTGGGACTCGGGCACGGGCGGGTCAACCGGCATTCAACTGTTCAGTCCTGTAATGCGCCGCGCAGCGGCGGAGGCGAGGGCGGTCCTGCTCCAGATGGCCGCCGAGCGGCTGCAAGCGCCGCTGGAGCGCCTCCGCGTCAACGCCGGAACAGTGGTGGACCCGTCCACCGGCAGGCAGGTCACGTACGGGGAGATGGTCCAGGGCAAACGCATCGAGCGGCATCTGGCCAAGCGTGCCCGTAAAAACTCCGGAGGAATTCCGCCTCATCGACCGGGCGCAGCCGTCGCGCAAGGGCGCGCTCGATATCGTCACCGGCAAAACCAAATTCACCGGCGATATCTCCCTTCCCGGCATGCTCTGCGCGCGGATCCTCCGCCCGCCCGCGCTTGGCGCCACCTTGCAGGACGCGGATACGAGCGGCGCCGAGAAGGCCGGCGCCATGGTCGTCCGGACCGGCGACCTGGTCGCGGTTCTCCATGAGCATTGGGATGTGGCCGATGCCGCGCTCCGGCGGGTGAAGGCCCGGTTCGACCAGCCGCCTGCCGGCCCCGACGGCGAAACCATCTTCGACCATCTGGTGAAGACTGCGCCGCCGGCTACGGTGCTGCGTGAGAACGGCAACCCGGAGGAAGGCGAGAAACTGGCTGACCGCATCGTCGAGCACCGGTACCTCAACGCTTACGTGGCGCATGCGCCCATCGAAACCCACTCCGCTACCGCGGTCTTCGAAAACGGCCGGTTTACGATTTGGGCCAGCACGCAGTGGCCGTTCCAGGTGAAGCAGCACGTGGCCGAGGCGCTGGGCGTGGACCCGGACACCGTGCGCATCATCGTGCCCTGGGTGGGCGGCGGCTTCGGCGGGAAGAGCGCCGGCCCGCCCATGTGTTCGCGGCAGGTGCATGAAGCGGCGCGGCTGGCGCGCGCCGCCGGCAGGCCGGTGCAGGTGGTGTGGGACCGCGCCGAGGAATTATTCCTGAACCATTTCCGCCCGGCCGCGGTGGTCGACATTCGCGCCGGGCTTGAGCCGGGAGGGAAAGATCGTTTCCTGGGTGCACCAGGTTTGGGCCGCCGGCCCTCGGGATGCCGTTTCGGTCTACGATATTCCCCATTTCCGCGCCACTTCGGCGGGGAATTACTCGGGCGCGGCGAATCCTCCGGGGATGCACCCCGTCAACGTCGGGCCGTGGCGCGGTCCGGGCGCCAACACCAACACCTTCGCCCGCGAATCGCACCTCGACATTTTGGCCGCCGCCGCGGGCATGGACCCGGTGGAGTTCCGCCTGCCGCCACCTGACCGACACGCGCTTGCGGCGCGCGCTCGAGACCGCCGCAACCCGGTTTGGCTGGAAGCCGGCCAAGGCGCCCAGCGGGCGCGGTTTCGGCATCGCCTGCGGCACCTACAAGGGCGATAGCCGCATGGTGACCATGGTGGAGGCGGCCGTCGATAAGCGCACCGGGCATGTGCAGGTGAAGCGCGCGCTCTCGGTAATGGACCACGGCCTTGCCGTCGATCCGTTCGGATCCCAGTTGCAACTGGAGGGCGCGTTCATGATGGGGCTGGGCTACGCACTCACCGAAGAGATCCACTTCCGCGGCGGCGAGATTCTGGACCGCGGCTTCGACTCCTATCAGATTCCGCGCTTCTCCTGGACGCCCGCAATCGATACCGTCATTATCGACAATCCAACCACGCCCGCCAGCGGATGCGGCGAACCGGGAGTCATCACCGTGGGGGCCGTAGTCGCCAACGCCATCTTCGATGCCACCGGCGCCCGGCTTTTCCGGCTCCCCATGACGCCCGAGCGGGTCAGAGCCGCGCTGCAGAATTCGTAGTTCAGACACAATGTCTGAACCGAGCTCTGCAATTGATTGATTCTAAAAGCCAAGCTCGGCCGGTTCAGACATTGTGTCTGAACGCGGGCTGGAGACGGCTGCGGATGTGAGGCGCTACAATCGAGAGCGCTTCCATTTCTCTGCTGGGAAGGAGCGGTATGGCGAGACCAAATTCTCTGGTGTGTCTGATGATCGGCTGCACGGCGGCCCTGGGCCAGGCGCCGTTGCTCACCGGGGTGAGCGAGGTACGGCCGGCCGCCGCGCCCGGCAAATCCGAGCTGGCGTTCGAATCCTCCGACGCCGGCCTGGTCAAAGGCTTCGAATGGGCGAAAAGCCAAGCCATGGCCTATGCGTTCGAAGGCGACGCGGTCGGTCCGTGGTACGAAGCCGCGGAACCCGGGCGCGAAGCCTTCTGCATGCGCGACACGGCCCACCAGGCGATGGGCGCGCATGCCCTGGGTTTGGCCCGGCATAACAAGAACATGCTGCACCGGTTCGCCGAGAACATCTCCGACGCCCGCGACTGGTGCAGCCTTTGGGAGATCGACCGGCACAACCGGCCGGCGCCCGTCGATTACGACAATGACGCGCAGTTCTGGTATAACCTGCCGGCCAACTTCGACATCCTCGACGCCTGTTACCGCATGTATGTCTGGACCGGCGACATGGATTACGTCAACGATCCGGTGTTCCTCAATTTCTACGACCGCACCGTCACCGATTACGTGGAGCGGTGGGGCCTGGGCCTGGACCAGATCATGCGACGGCCGCGCCTGATGAACGTGCGCGGCCTGCCGGACGCGGGAAAGAAGTTTCAGTCCGCCCGGGGCATTCCCGGCTACGACGAGGGCAATCACGAGTACACAGTCGGCGGGGACGTGCTCGCCACCCAGTATGCCGCCTACCTGGCCTATGCCTACATTCAGGAGGCCAGGAGAAATACGGAACAGGCGCGCCAGTACCAGAAGAAGGCCATGGACGTGCGCGCCTTCCTCAACACCACCTGGTGGAATGCTCAGGAACAGCATTTTTACCTGCGGGTCAGCCGGGACCATAAGCTGGAAGGCCGCGGCGGGCGCGATCTGCTGAACTGGGACGCCGTGGAGGACGGCCCCCGGCTGAAGAGCGCCCTCCAGGACTCCGCCCGCAATCCGGAAATCCAGTACCGCTATGGAGACGCCGACGCGGCGTATGCGGCCATGCTGGATGCGGCGGGCCCGCGCAGCCGGCGCGAGTACCCGGAGGTTCCGTTTTCGTGGATCGGCGCGCTGGTGAACGGAACCATGGGGATCACAGTCGAAGCCGATTCGCCGCTTGAATCCGCCAGCGCCGGAAACTGGGTGGCCGCGGCGGTTCTGACGCTGCCGGGGTTAGGAAGCAAGGTGGACTGGGCCGAGATCCGCAACCTGCCGGTACGCGACAACCAGATCACGGTGCGGCACGAAGGAATGCGCAAGAGCGTGCTTACCAACCAGCGCGGGCCGGCGCTCATCTGGCAGGCGGCCTTACCGGGAACCTTCGACACCCTGCTGGTGAACGGGCGGCCCGTCAGAGCGCGGAGCGTCAAAGGGCCGCTCGATCGCGTTGCCTCCACCGTCCGGGTGACCGTGGGCGGAGGCGGAACGGTAAGCGTGGAAGCGCCGAAATAAGAGAGGTCGTAGGTGATGGCGCGTCAGCAAGTGGTCTTGCGCAAACATCGTTCCGCCGCGTTTAGCAGGGGCCCCGGCTTCCGCTTACGCCACCGGCTGCATAGTCCGCGGATCGATGGGGCGCTTCAGTTCGGCCGAAAGCTGGCCCGCGAAGAACATCCGCAGCGACTTCAGATTGTCCCGGGCGTTCGTCAAAGCCGGACGCTTTTCGTGCAGCGACTGCATGAATTCTCCCATGGAGCCGATGAAGCCGCCGATGGACGCGCACACGTCGTAACAGGGCTTGGCGTAGACCTCGCGGAACGTGGCATCGTCCGGCAGGCAGGCCGTGGCCCAGCCGATTTCTTTCGGCCAGTCATAACCGCGCACCTCCACCAAGTCCCGCTCCCACCGCGAGCCCGGGTTCCAGCGGTGGTTGGCGCGGATGGCGCCCTTCTCCGCCCAGACCCGCAGCGGCGTCTCGTTGTGGAAAGTATCGGCGTTATGATACTCCACGTAATTGCAGACCGCGCCGCTCGAGAACTCGATGTGATACATGGAGGCTTTGTTCTTGTGCGTGCCGTAAATGGAGACGGGGTCGCCGTCCGCCAGCCAGCGCACGGAGTCCAGCCCGTGAATCTGCCATTCCAGAATGACGCCTTCGGGCGCGAAGCCAAACGCCGGGCCTTCCATGGACAGGTTCGCGAACTGGATGTAGGCCGGTTTGCCGAAATGGCTGGGGGCCAGGAACTGTTTGGTCAGATAGATGGCCGGATCGAATCTGAGGTTCTGATTGACCGCATACGGCAGGCCGGCGTCCTCGGCGATTTTGACCATCGCTTCGGCGGTCTTCAGGTCCACCGCCGCCGGCTTCTGCATCAATACGGGCTTGCCGGCCTTGGCTGCATCCCGGAGAATCGCCAGCCGCGCCTCGACCGAGCCATGAAACACGGCGCAATCGATGAGGTCGACGTCATCGCGTTTCAGCAATTCGCGGTAGTCTTCGTAGACGGCAGGGATGCCGTCCAGTTTCGCCAACTCACGGCGCTCCGCGCTGATATCGGCGGCGGCCGCCACCCGGTAACCCGCCAGGCGATAAGCGGTGAGATGCTGGGCGCGCACGATGCCGCCATATCCCACAATGCCAATCCCGTAGTCGAGCTTGTACGTTTCGAGCGGCGCCCGGTATGCGGGCCACTCCACTCCAGCTACACTTTTCGGTGACACAGATTTATCCTCCCATTCCGGCAGTCTACAAGGATACCGGTTGAGGCACACTACATGGCTGAGCCACGCAGCACCCGGAGCCTAACACGGCAATTGGCGGCTGTCAATCGAGGCGCGGCGCAGCGCAGGTGGCATTTTCAGGCATTCAGGTTCTAAACAGGCATTCAGGTTCTAAAATACGAAGCGCCGGGGTTTGTACGCCTGTTGCAGGCAGGGAGATCTCGCCTTGGCCTGCCCCGCGGGTGTAGGATACAAACCAGACGAAGAAGGAAGCCGATAGTGAATTCATCCATCAGAAGAAACTTCATCAAGAGCGCATCCCTGGCCTCGTTGGGGTCATTGGTGGGCATCGGGAGCGCCTTTTCCCAGCAGGCACCGCCCGCGCGCAGCCGTGCGGCGAGGTCCGGCAAATCGAAGCGCGACCGCATGCTGGAGGTGCTCGATATGTCGGCCAGGCCGGGCTACATTCCGGCCGGCTTCTTTATGCATTTCGGGGTGCGCGGCGATGCCGCCCTGAAGGCGCACCTGGATTATTTCCGCGCCACCGGCATGGATTTCGTGAAAATCCAGTTCGACGAGCAGACTCATCCCAAGATCGACCAGGTCCGGACTCCCCGGGACTGGAGCAAGATTCCAATCTTCCCGGAAAAATGGTTCGAGCCGTCCTTATATCTTCTGCGGGGGCTGATCAAAGAGGCCAAGTCCGAAGCGTTGATCATTCAGACGCTCTATTCGCCGTACCAGTGGGCCAAGCAGGCGGTGTCCTGGGAAGTGCTGGTGGAGCATGTGCGGCAGGATCCCGACGCGGTTTGCCGCGGAATGGAAAACATCACGCTCTCGCTCATGCATTTCGCGCAGGCCGCCGCGCGTGCGGGGGTGGATGGGTTCTACATGTGCACGCAGGGTGGCGAGACCAACCGGGTGGCCGACCGCGCGCTTTTCAACCAGACCATCAAGAGCCACGACATGATGCTCTACAAAGAGGTCTCGCAGTTGGTGCCTTACAACATCATGCACATCTGCGATTTCGACGGTTCCTATCAGGACTTCACGCTGCGCTTCCAGGACTACCCGGGGAAGGTGGTCAACGTCCCGCGCTCGGCGGATGGGAAGTCGTTGTCGCTGCGCCAGGCCGCGGACATCTTCCGGCGGCCGGTGATGGGCGGGATCGACCGGCTGGGCATTCTGACCACGGGCAGCGTGGAGGACGCGAAGAAAGCGGCGCTGGAGGTGTTACGGGATGCGCCGGCCAACGTCATTCTGGGCGCCGATTGCACGGTGAGCGCGAAAACGCCAATCGAGAATTTGCGGACGGCGATCCGGACGGCGCACGAATACCGGGCGTAAGCGCGGGTTTGTTTTCAACGCGGAGACGCAGAGAACGCGGAGACGGCGCGGAGCATTTTCAGTTAGCTCCGCGTTGCATGCAAAGCCGGGTCGCGGAGTAGAAGCTTCCTGGTGCTGGCGCTCTAGCCCTTCGCCCGGTGCAGAACCAGGGCTACGGCTGCCGGCATGCCGCGTCCGCCCCGTCCCAGCCCGAAGAAAGCGGCGTTGGACGGGTCGGAGCCGTCCGGGGGCGGTCCGATAGCGGGGCGCGGTCCGGTGGGTTCGGCGGGAGCGCCGCGCCGGCCTCGGCCCATGTCGCCGCCGGTTCGCTGCAGCTCGATGGTGTCGCCTTTCATTTCGCCGGTGTAGGTAGCGCCGCCGGCGCGGAAGGAGATGGCTGACGCCATTCACCTTTCCGTCTTCGATGGCGGTGGGCGTATCGCTGCCGCCGCCGAAACCGCGGCCGCCCACCGAGCCCTCCACCGTTCCGGTGAGGGCATTGCCGTTCTGCCGGAGCGTGAAGACCTGGCCGGTGGCGGGGTTGCCGAAACCGCCGGGGGCGGCGACGGGCGCGCTTCTCCACAGGCCCGGTGATGCCCGGGCCGGCCGGGATCTCGCGCTCCCAAACCGCACCTGGGGCCGGAGCTTCGCGGCTTTGGAAGAGATGGATGCGCTGGCGGGCGTCAATCCGGGCGAGCTGGCCTCCACCGTGATGCTACCCGCCGCCTTGCTGGATTGCACCAGCGCCATGCAAAGGCCGCAGAAGGCTTTGCGCGAGCTGCCCTTGTCGGATTCGTGGCTGGTGGGGTCGCCGTTGCCGACGCCGATCACTTTGCCCTGGCCGGAGACGCGGAACTCACCTGGTTATCGGCGGTGGGCACCGGGCGGCCCTGCGCGTCCTGCACTTCCACGGCGAACATGGCCACGTCCTCGCCATCGGCCGAAATCTCGCTGGCGGTCCGGCGTGAGCACCAGAGCTTGGCCGCCGGCCCCGTGGTCTCGCGCTTCGCCGTCAGCACCTGCTTGCCGTCTTTGTATCCGCGCGCTTCGATCGCGCCCGGCGCGTACTTCACGTTCCACGCCAGGTGCGAATCCTTCTTCATGTCCTGTCGCGCCCAGGCTCTGGCCGTTGAGGAACAGCTCCACGCGGTCCAGGTTGGAGTAGACCCAGACCGCGATCTCCTTGCCCTCGTAGCCCCGGCCAGTTCCAGTGCGGGAACAGGTGCAGCACGGGCCTGCGACGTCCACCAGGACTGGAAGTAGAAGAAGCTGTCCTTGGGAAAGCCGCAGGTATCGATGATGCCGTACTGCGAGCTGATGTTGGGCCACTCGTAGGGCGAGGGCTCGCCGCGGTAATCGAAGCCGGTCCAGATGAAGCCGCCGGCCAGCCACGGCCGCGCGTTGCAGAAGCTCCACCAGCCCTCGCAGGAGGCGCGGCCGGTGGTGGTGTAGGGGTCGTAGGAGCCCACGAAGCCGTGCTGCGGGTCCATCACGTAAATGCCGCGCGTGGCCACCGCGCTCACCTGCTCGGTGCCCATCACCGGCACGTTGGGATTGGCCTTGTGGAACGCCTCGGCGAACGGATCGGCGTAGTTGTAGCCCTGCACGTCGCAGGCGGCAAAGCCGAACTTGCCCATGTTGTTGCCGCCGAGCGGCGCGATGGAGACCGGCCGCGTGCCATCGTCCTGGGCCGCCACGGCTTTCATGGCGGTGAGAATGCAGCAAGCCCGTGTCGGTGGCCGCCGTGCCCTTCCTCGTTGCCCATCGACCACATGAAGACGCTGGGATGATTGCGGTCGCGCCGCACCAGGTTCTCGAACTGGCCCGAGCCCTCCGGGGTTGGACGACATCATGCGCGTTTCATCGAACACCAGCATGCCCAGCTCGTCGGCGGCGTTCGAGCAGCTCCGGCGTGGGCGGATTGTGCGAGGTGCGCAGGGCGTTGCAGCCCATCTCCTGCAGCTTGCGCACGCGGAAGTACTGCACCGCGTCGGGCAGCGCCGCGCCCACGCCGGCGTGGTCCTGGTGATTGCAGGTGCCCTTGAGCTTGACGGATTTGCCGTTCAGGAAGAAGCCCTTCTCCGCGTCGAACGTGCAGGTGCGGATGCCGAAGGGGGTCTCGTAGCGGTCGGTGACCGACGCCGCCCGCCTCCACCTCGGTCACCAGCTTGTACAGATTGCGCTGTTCGAGCGACCACAGCGCGGGCGAGCTGCACCACCACCTGCTGCTCGTAGACCTGCTCCGCGCCCTTCGCGATGGACGCGGGCTGGCTGGCCGCTTTCGCCACCGGGCTTGCCGGCGGGATCGAGAATGGTGGAAGTGACGCGGGCGCTCTGCGCGCCCTTGCCGTGGTTCTCCACCTCGGTGCGAATCTGGACGGTGGCCTCGCCCGGCCGCACCTCGGCGCGCACGAACGTGCCCCACTTTTTCACGTGCACCGGGTTGGTCTTCACCAGCCAGACGTGGCGGTAGATGCCCGCGCCTTCGTAGAACCAGCCGTCGCTCTGGGTGGCGTCCACGCGGACCAGCAGCACGTTTCGGCCGCCGGGAGTGGCGAAATCGGTGACGTCGAAGCTGAACGGATCGTAGCCGCCGATGTGCCGGCCGATGTAGAAGCCGTTGAAGACCACCGTGGCCTCGCGATAGACGCCGTCGAATTCGATGGTGATGCGCTTTCCGGCGTCGGCGGCCGGGAGTTCGAAGACGCGGCGATACCAGCCGATGCTGGTGGCGGGATAAGCCCGGCCCAGCGGATAGAAGCCTTTGCTCGAGAGCGCGGGATCGTTTTGAAACGGCAGTTCGATGGCCCAGTCGTGGGGCAGATCGACGGGCGTTCCAATCGGTATCGTCGAAGAGCGGCAGTGGCCACCGGGCCGAAATTTCCGGTCTTGGAGAAGTTGCCGCGGAAGTTGAAGTCCTGCGCCGCGTCGGCGGCGTGGCCGAAGTGGAAGCGCCAGCCGAAATCCAGCAGGAGCCGTTCGCGCCCGGCGCCCGATCCCTGGCTGCCGCCCGCATCCGGCGCGGCGGCCGCGGCCTGCGTCTGGTCACCGGTCATGGCATCCGCACCCGCAACCGCGGCGGGTGTTGCCAGGCCGGCTCTCAACATATCTCGACGCGTCAAATGCTTCATATCGCCCCCCATCACGTTAACAAAGAGACAATCCCGGCGCCATCTCGAATGGGGTCCGGTTATCCGCAAGGATTCCGCCGCAGCTCCGGCGCATCCGGCACGCCGAGCCATTGCATTTCGGATAGAGCTGGCCTATATTTGAATCGGGCCGGACGGATGCGGTGCGGCCCACTGTCAGAAGAGGCAGGTGATGCCGTGCCGATTCTGGATGCAGGAACAAAGCGGTCGGCGGTTCGAAAGGCTTTGCTGGCAACGGGGATGGGAGCGATTTTCGGCTTCCAGAGCTGGCGTCTGGCAAATGTCGCGGTGGCCGTGCCCGTTCCATGGTACGGGCCGGCGTGGATATTCTTCAGCCAGGTGTTGCTGGGCTTCGGCGTCGGGGTATCCGGGCCGGGGCCGTGGTGGAAGCGCGGGGCGGCATGGGGCCTGGTGTTCAGTATCCCTTCCGTCTTCGGCGCGCACGCGCTGGGGTTGCCCTGGGTGCTCTCGGTGGCCGTCCCGGTCACCTTCAGCGTATGCAGCGGAATTCTCATGGCGTTGATCGCGGACTCTCTTTTCCCGCGCCCGGCGGTCTCGGCCGATCCGGCATCGCCCGCATCGGATGGGCCGCGCGGCGGCGCTCCAAACACGAAAGCCGAGCCATGCCCGGCCAAGCCGGTGCGGAAGCGGCTGGCTAAAGGAAAGGCTGCGCTGGAACACATCGAGGAGGAGCGGGAGCGCCGGGGCGACCCGCGCTTCGGCCAAACCACCGAGGACCGAATCGTTTGGAATGAACTGATCGAGCTGGAGTTGCAGGAAATCGACGAGCAGGTGAGCCGCATCTGTGGCCCAGCCGGCCAAAGCCCACGGGCGCCTTCGCCATCGAACCTGCGCGAAGGAGGTTCTCATGAACACAACGACAAATGAGCCGCTCTACCTGAGCAACGAGGAGTTTGCGGTTGTGATGGAGTTGCTGGAAATGGAGCGCGCCAAATTGTCGATTGAGATCCATCATACCCATCACCGGGCCTTTCGCGACGATCTCCGGCAGCGGCTGAACCTGGTGGAGGAGTTAGTGCAGCGTTGCCGGCCGGCCTGAAGCGGCGGCGCGGCGCGCATGGCAGCTGGCGCGGGACTCCGGAACGGTATCCCGTGCCTGCGCACGCCCCGGCGAAGATGGGTGGGACTGCGTGGGATTGCACCGCGCGCTTGCCGGGACTAACATGATGAATGGAGGGTATCCAGATGGGATTCTCCGCAATGTCGATTCCGCTCCTGGTAGCGCTCGCCTTACCCGCAAGCCCGCAATCCACCGCCGAAATGCCCACGATGAGTACCGTCGAACCGGATTCCGGCAAGATTGGCGATGTGCTGGTTGTAGCAGGGACAAACCTTGGGCAGGACAACGTAGCCGCGCTGTACCTGACCGATGGCAAAGCCGACGCAAAGGTTACCATCGTCGAACAAACCGCCACATCCATCCGGTTTAAGATACCGCCCGAGGCGAAGCCCGGGCGGCTGGCGCTGATGGTCCTGACGAAGGGCTCGAAGCCGACCTACATCGAAGAGCCGGTCAAGGTCACAGTCGAGCCGGGAAATACCACGTCCAGGATTCTTCCGCCGGGAATCCGACGCGCCGGGGATCGAGCGGCGGGGTTGTAGGAGCGGCGCTTCGGCGCCGCATGCCGGGCGGAAGCGCGGCATGACAGCCCGAAGGGCTGTCTTACAGCGGCTGACATCGAGCGGCGCGGTAGATGCGTCAGAGGGTGACGAAACGGGTGGGGACGGCGCCAAAGTCAGCCGTTCCCAAGCCCCGCCCGGCGGCAAGCTGTAAGTAGCGAAGCGTGCGCCAATCCAGGTCCCACCAGGCTTTGGCGGCGTATGCGTCGAGCGCCACGGGATCGGTTCCGGCAATCAGCGTTCTCTGCAGAGCCACATCCGCCAGGTTTCCTCCGCCCGGTCCGTTGCGCACGAGGACGCGAAACGCATCGATCAGCGTCAGGGTGGGACGCATGAAATCGGCCAGGTCCGCCAGGCTTTCGTGAATGCGCTGGTGCAGCCGCTGGCGCGGGCCGCCCAGAATGCCGTACCAGTTTTTCACTCCGAGGGTGGCGCCGGTGAGACTGTGATGCTTGGCAACGGGGATGTTGATGACTTTGTCGGCATTCAGAAAGGGTTCCAGCACCGGCCAGACGCGCAGTACCTGCCCGCGGAGGTCGACTTCGCGGAACCGGCTCTCCTCCGGGAGGACGACCGCGGCGCCGGCCGCGCGCGCCGCCGCGGCAATGCCGCTGCGCCCAAAGCAGCGCCGCGGCTCATTGATGCTCACGTCCGTCACGATCACGCGCCGGGCGCCGGCCTCCAGGCAAAGCCGGCTGACCTCGGCAACCACCCGCGGGTTGGTATTGGCGGCCTGCTCGGTGGTGCGGTCCCAGGCGACGTTGGGCTTGATGACCACCACGTCGCCGCGCGAGATGAAGCGGCGAATGCCCCCGAGTTCCTGGATTGCCCGCCGCGCCAGGCCGGCGGGGTCGTCGCCCTGAACCACCACCATTTCGGGAAGGACGCATCCGCCGGAACCTGAAAATTCGGGCGCACAGCGGATGCGGCCGGCTCCGCGGGCCGCCGGCTGCGCGCGTTCAGCCACACGCCGAGGCCTGCCGCGGCGGTTCCCACGCCTCCCAGCCGAAGAAGCTGGACCATGGCTTCCCGCCGGCCCGCCGCTAAGGATGGAGAGTCCATGCCGCCGTCACCTTTGACTCAGTCCCAGTTTAGGTCTAATTCTGGAGGTGTGAGGACCGGATGCGGAATTCGGGCGGTGGTCATCCTGATCGGCTTTACCGCAGCCGTCGCGCAGATCGTCCTCCTGCGGGAATTGATGGTGGTCTTCTATGGCAACGAGATCTCCATCGGGCTGATGCTGGCAAGCTGGCTGTTGTGGACCGCGGCGGGCAGCAGCTTGGCGGGAAAGCCAGCCGCGCGCGGGCGCCATCCGCGGCGCCTGATGGCCGCAATCCAGACGCTGATTGCCGGCGTGCTGCCCGGCGCGGTGCTGGCGGTCGGTGCCGCCAAAGGCCTTTTGCAAACGGTGCCGGGCGAAGTTCTGGGTCCGGCCCCCGCGCTGGTGACGTCCCTGGTGGTGCTGGGCCCGTTTTGCCTGCTCTCCGGAGCGCTGTTCACGTCGGCAAGCGAGGTATACCGGCGGGCGGCCGGCGCATCCGCCGGTGAAGCTACCGGCTCGGTGTACCTGTGGGAGGCGGTGGGGTCGTCGGCAGGCGGCCTGGCGGCGGGGCTGGTGCTGGTCCGCTTCCTGGGTTCGCTCGAAATCGCGTGGCTGGTTACCGGGTTGAACCTGGCGGCGGCATGCAGTCTCGCCATCGTCCGCCGGCCGCTGCGCTACGCGGCCATCGGCGCGCTGGCGGGTATTGCCGCCCTGCTGCAGTTGGGCGGCGTCTTCCGAAGCTCGGAAGAAATCTCGCAGAAGCTTTTCTGGCGCGGCCAACACCTGGTGGCCGCCCGCAATTCCGTATATGGAAACCTCGCCGTGGTGGGCACGGAAGCGAGCCGCACGGTCTACGAAAATGGCGTGGTCCTGTTCACCGTGCCCGATCCCGCCGCCGCGGAGGAAGCGGTTGACTATGCGCTGCTGGAGCACCCGTCGCCGCGGAGCCTGCTGTTGATCGGCGGCGGCATCAATGGCAGCATTGCGGAAGCCCTGCGGCACCCAACGCTCGAACGTGTGGATTACGTGGAATTGGATCCCGCGATCCTGGAGTTAGCCCGCGACTATTTCGCGGAGGAGTGGCGCGCGCTCGCAGCCGACCGCCGCGTGCGCATTCACGTCATGGACGGCCGGCTGTTTGTGAAGACCACGCCCGCCGCCTTCGATGTGGTGATCGTCAATCTGCCGGACCCGCAGAACGCGCAGCTGAACCGGTTCTACACGGCCGAATTTTTCCGCGAGGTATCGAGGAAGCTCACCGCCAGCGGAGTGCTTTCCTTCCAGTTACGGTCGTCGGAAAACTACATCAGCCCGGAGCTGGGCCAATTTCTGCGCACCATCGACAAAACTCTGCGCGCCGTATTTCCGGAAGTCACCGTTATTCCGGGCCCGACGGTGCATTTCTTCGCGGCCGAGCGCGCCGGCGTCCTGGCAGGCGGCGCGGAGGAACTGGTGGCGCGGCTCGACGCGCGCCATCTCCAGACCAGTTACGTGAGCGAATATTTCATCCCCTTCCGCATGATGCCCGACCGCATGCTCGACCTGGAAACGCAGCTCCGCCCGCGCCCCGCCACGCCGCTCAATCGCGATTTCACGCCGGTGGCGTATTACTTCGACGTGGCGCTGTGGAGCAGCCAGTTCAATCCGGGCTACCGCCGGCTGTTTCGCGGTCTGGCCGATATTCCCTTCGCGGCGCTGGCGGCCGCGGTCGCGATCCTCCTGGCGGCGCTGGTTGGGTGGTGCGGGAGGGCAAGGCGGCAGCGCGCCGCCGGTTTTTGCACGGCGGCCACGGGGTTCAACATGATTGGGCTGGAGATGCTGCTGCTGCTCGGTTTTCAAGCGGTGTATGGATATGTCTACCAGCAGCTGGCGGTGGTGATTGCCGGGTTTATGGCGGGAATGGCGCTGGGGAGCTGGCTGGCGCTGCACCGCCCCGCGCGGGGCGGGATGCGCCTCCTCGGGTTCACACAGCTGGCGGTGGCCGCGGCGCCGCTGGTGCTATTGGGGCTCTTCGAGGCGGTGGAGCGTGCCCACGGCGTCGCAGCGCTGGCGGTAATCCAGACAGCGTTTCCCGGCGTGGCCGCGGCGGCCGGCATGCTGGGCGGATTCGAGTTTCCGCTGGCCGGCCGGATCTTCTTCGGCGCAACCGGGCCGGCCAACGGCAGCCGCCTGGGAGCTCTCTACGCTCTGGACCTGGCGGGTTCCTGCCTGGCCGCCATTCTGTTCAGCGCCTGGTTCGTTCCGGTATTCGGCCTGCTCAGAACGGCGCTGCTGTCGGCCATGGTGGGCCTGGCGCCGGCGGCATCAGCGCTGCTGGCTTGCGCAGCAGATCCAGCGGAACGCTCGTCCGCAGCGGCTTCCGCTCGCGGAACACCAGCGCGGTGAAACGGAACAGATCGGCGTCGGCATCCTGCCAGGCGCGGGCGGGGAGGCCGGCCTTGTAGCAGGTCTCCACCAGAAAGGTGGTCCGGTCCCAGTTCTCCTCGCTGGCTACCTGCGGCAGCAACAGTCCCTCGTGGTCGCCTTTGTGGATCAGCAGGCCGTGCCGGCCCACGCGGATCTCCTCGACATCCCGCACGCGGCGCAACGGGGAAAGAACCGAGATTTCATACTCCAGATCGCGCAGTTCATCCGCCGCGACCTGGTGGAAGCGGCGGTCCTCGAGCGCCGCCATCATGGCCACGTCGCGCACCGTCGAGATACAGCGGTTTGAGCGGCGATACATACCCGATGCAGCCGCGCAGATCGCCGTGCTTGGTCAAGGTGACGAACGCCCCGCGCTCCCGTTCCAGCGCTTCCATCCCGCCCGCCGAGGCGTTGTAGACTTTGCCCGTCCGCACCGCGGTTTCCACCGACCTGCGGGCGATTTGGAGCAGCGCCTCCTTCTCCGCCCGGGTGAGCGAAAACGGAGCGGCCTTCGGCGCGGGCGCCGGCCGCGCCCTTCACCAGCGCCACCGCTCCGTAGCCCACCACGCGGCTGCGGTCGCCGGTAACGTCGCCCGTGTTGGCGTAGTGCAGCACCTTTGCTTCCGTTGGCGCCCAGCCGCTCGGCGGCGATCATGGCGGCGACGATGGGCCCTCCGCCGCACGCCTCCCAGACCTGCAGATCCAAGTTGCGCGACAAATCGAAGTAATCGTACTCCCCGATGGCGTTCAACGTCTTGTGGTCCAGTTTCGCCGCCTGCGTCATACTTGTGATAGTGGGAAAGGTCGGAGCTGGCCACGATCAGGGTGTTGGTTCCCTGCGCCAGCTTGGCCAGCGCCACCCCCAGCGCGCGGCAGGCCTCGTAGCCCTGATCTCCCATGATGATGGGCACCAGCTCGGAACTGCCCCAGCACGCGCTGCAGGAAGGGCAGCTGGACCTCGATGGAATGCTCGCGGGTGGTCCGCCGATGGCGTGTGCCCGCAGCCTGACAGCCGGATGGACGGGCTCATCTCTGGCGAGCCTGGCTGCGAAATCCCGGTCCACCGGAACCTGGCCGAACGGGGTGGTGTAGGCGGCGCCGTCGTACACGGAGGAGAAGCCGAAGGCTTCGTAGTGCGACGGGCGCGATCACCACCACGCGATCGAACTTCCGGCCTTTCAGCAGGGCGTAGGAGTACGCCGCCACCTGTCCCGAATACAGGTAGCCGGCGTGCGGCGCCACCAGGGCCACCACGTTTTCGAGCGGTGGAGGCGCGGCCTTCGCCAGGAAACCGTCGATCATCTTCCCGAGCTCCTTCGGGTCGGACGGGATAGAACGATCCGGCGACCGCCGGCGGCCGGACCTTCGGCGCCGGCGCGCCGGCGCTCCATGCGGTGCTCCAGCGGTCACGAAGCCTGCAAACAACAAGAGACATATGAAAGGCGGAATCTTCATACGCGGGACCTCCCAAATCCCCGGGATGGGCTGGCGGCAGAAGTCGGCATTTGCCCCCGTCGAGGTGCAGCGCCTGGACGGTGAAGCCGGCGCGCTCCACCACCATGCGCCGGCATTTCGGGCAATAGGTGTTCTCGGCCGGATGGCCGGGAACATTGCCGATATAAACGTAGTGCAGACCCTCGGCGTCGCAGATGGCCTTGGCGCGCTCCAGCGTTGCCAGCGGAGTGGGCGGAAGATTCTTCAGCAGGTACTCGGGATGGAATCGCGAAAAGTGCAGCGGAACGTCCGCGCCAAGCTCCGATTTCACCCAGCGCGGCCAGCCCGCGGAACTCCGCCTCGGAATCGTTCAGGGTGGGCACCACCAGGTAGACGATTTCGTTCCAGACTCCCTGCCTTGCGGATTGCCGCCAGCGTATTCAGCACCGGCTTCAGCTCGCCGTTCACCACCTCTTTGTAGTACTTTTCCGAAAATGCCTTCAGGTCGATCTTGATGGCGTCCACGCGCGCGGCACAGCTTCTTGCAGCGGCTCTTCCTGGATGTACCCGCCGCTGATCACCACGCTCTTCACGCCCGCCGCGCGGCCGGCTGCGGCGGAATCCAGCACGTATTCGAAGAACACCACCGGCTCGCTGTAGGTGTAGGCGATGGAGGGGCAGTGATTGCTGGCGCGCCAGCTCGGCGAGATCTTGCGGGCGGCAGGAACGTGCCGCGACACCTGTTCCGGGCGGACCTGCGAGATATCCCAGTTCTGGCACATCTTGCAGTTGACGTTGCAGCCCGCGGTGGCCACCGAGAACGCCAGGGTGCCGGGGAGGAAATGGAACAGCGGCTTCTTTTCGATGGGGTCGACATGCGCCGCGCACACGCGCGAATACACCAGCGTGTAGTAGGTGCCGCCGCGGTTCTCGCGCACGCCGCAATAGCCGCGCTCGCGGTCGTCGATCACGCATTCGCGCGGGCAAAGCTTGCACTTGATCTTCTTGTAGGGCAGCTTCTCGTAGAAGCGGGCCTCGATGGTGAACTGCGCGTCGCTCGGCGCGGCGGCGCGTGCCGCCAGGCGCGGGAAGCGCCAGCGACCCTGGAGAAAATCCGGCGATCCATGGCTTACACCTCCACCAGGTCGATCCGCTTGGGATCGTTGGTTCCCAGGCGGTGCTGGGCATCGGCGGCGGTGGCGATGTAGACCGGCTCGCGCTTCAGTTCGCCGAGCGGCTTCATGCCCTTTTCCGCCCGCTTTCGCTCCATGATCTGCCAGCCGGTGTAATCGAGCGCCACCGGGTCGCGCGCCACCATCAGCCCGTTATACGGCCACGACCATTGCGGCATGTAGGACGGCCCGCCTTCGTACTGGGCGGTGATGGCGTCGCAGATGGACAGCCGCACTTTCTGCCGGATGGGCGGAAGCATGTAGACGTCCGCCACGTAGGGGTCGCCGGCATTGGTGTGATACTTGTTGGGATTGTGAATCGCGCCGAACATGTTCTTGAGCGCCAGGGTGACGCCGACGATGCCGTGGTCCTTGAGAACCGGCAGATTGATGACGGCGTCGCAGGTTTTGGTGAGGGTGTTGGACAGCAGGCTGCCCGCGCTTCCGTAGACCGCCAGTTCCCGCCGTAACCGGCGGCGTCGTTGCCGATATAGCGGATGCGGTCCTTGCGGGAGGACACGGGGAAGCCGGCGCTTTCCAGGTCGGAGTTCAGCCGGTCCCAGATGACGATGTCGCGCGGCGGAATTCCGGCCTGTTGCAGCCGCTCGCAGATGGCCTCCACCAGCACCGTGCTGGTAGAGGCGCCCCGCCCGGAGAGGCAGTTCACTTTCAGGCCCACCACTTCGCCCGGCCGCACCAGTTGCTTCCAGGCGTCCATCGGCGCATCACAGGCATAGAACGACTGCATGGCCCGGTCCAGCAGTTGGAGGACGCGGCCGGCAGCGGGCGAGCGTCCAGCGCCGCGGAGCCCGGGGTCGCGCGCAATCACGACTCTTGACCTGACGGGCGCGGCGGCGCTGTACGCAATGGCACCGCCCAGGCCGGCTTGCAGCAGGAGCCTGCGGGTAAAGCCGTGTTGTGGGCCGCTGCGCATGGCTCTTGCCCCGCGAAATTCAGATATCCTGATCCGGTTATACCACCCGGCTGCGCCGCTGGCCAGCGTCATTGTGTGCGCAGCCGGCCGTCGATCTCGAGCCCCAACCGCAGCAGCGCCGCCTCCGTTTCCGGCGCATCCTGGTAGGCCACCAGGCGCACGAAGAAAGGCCCCCGCCGGAAGGTCACGCTCTGCCCGTAGCTCCGGCCGGCATCGCCAACGGCCACGCGCCGGCTGCCGGTGGAAGGATCGGATTCGAAAATCGATCGAGCGCCCGCGGGCGATCCCATCCGGTAAACATCCGCCACCGCCTCCAATGCGCTCCCATAGCGGTAATTTGCGGTCAGCGTGCGGCGGACGCCGGCGCGCAGATAGCGCTCGGCATCGCCATCCACGTATTTCCACAGATCTCCGGCTTCAAACCGGCGCGTTTCGCCGGCCTTCGTCCATCCCGGTGCGTCGCCGGTGTCCGGCAGCCAGGAGACTGCTCCTGGCCTGGCGGCTGAGCAGGATCTGGTTGGCCTTCGAGCGGCTCTCGCCCGCGCTGGTGACGGCAATCGCCGGGGTGCCTTTCACCGGGCAGGCAAACTCGCAGGCGCCGCAGCCGACGCAGCGCGCCGGGTCGAGGTACGGCTGGCGAATTTGTTTGGTCTCGCCGGCGGCATCGGTGACGTCGGCGGGTTGGAGGTAGATGGCTTTGGGCGAAGTCGGGCACCACTCCTCGCACACCACGCATTCGGTGGCCATGGCCCAGGGCAGGCAGCGGCCGCGGTCGTAGAATGCGGTGCCGAGGCGGATAGGCTGGAACGTCCGTCTCGCCCGTGGCCCAGCCTTTCTCCCGGACCGTGAATTCCCAAATGGCGCCGGTGGGGCACACCTGGCCGCAGAGCGTGCAGGCGGGCTCGCAGTATCCCACGCGCGCCGCCAGCACCGGAGTCCAGATGCCTTCCCAGCCGGCTTCGGCCAGCGCGGGATGCAGGGCGTTGTTCGGACACACCTTCATGCATTCGCCGCAGCGGATGCAGCGTGCCAGAAACTGCGGCTCCTCGAGCGCCGCCGGCGGCCGGATGCGCCGCGGGTGTGGTTCGGCCGTCAAGCCGGTGTTGGCGCGCAGCAGGGGAAGCGCGGCGGCGCCGGCGGCAGCCCCGGCCAGAATTCTGCGCCGCTTCAGATCCACTCCGGCGGCGGTTGCAGGCTTCCGCGGGAAGAAGCGGAAGCGGATAGCGCCGTCCGGACAATCCGCCACGCAGTTCAGGCACAGATGGCACTCGGCCTTGCGCCAGGGGGCGCCCGGAATGGGATCGTCCCCGCCCTGGCAATGGAGCAGGCAGCGATTGCAATCCCCGCAATTCCCCGGGTGTTTTTCCAGCCCCAGAATAGACCATCGGGAGGCCAGGCCCAGCAGCGCGCCCAGGGGGCAAAGCGCGCGGCACCAGAAGCGGGTAATGCGCAGGTTGAGCGCGATGAGGAAAATCAGAATCACCCCCAGCAGGAAAGCCTGGCGGAAGTGCGGCCCGGAGTGGCCCAAGGCGTAATTCCAGGCGGGCAGAACGGAGAGCCCGAACGCCCGCACCGCCAGCGCAATCGGGTCGAAAATGCCGCCCAGCGCACTGCCGGCCAAAGCCGCCGCCAGCAGGGCGAACAGCAGATAGTATTTGAATGCCTGCCAGGGCTTGTATCGGTTGGCATCGATGCGCCGGCGGCCCGATTTTCGTTCCGACCGGATGGCGCCGGCGCAGTGGTGGAGCGTGCCCAGCGGACATATCCAGCCGCAGAAGAACCGGCCCAGGAACAGCGCCGGGATGAGAATCGCCAGGCTCCACAGCAATCCGCGATAGAGGGAGCGCGTGGCCAGCGCATTGGTTACCGCAACGAAGGGGTCGGTTTCCAGGAAAAGCCGCACCGGGTAGGACAGGCGGTAATCCGCATCCCCGGGCTGGAAACGGCCGCCGGACCCGGTTTGGCAGAGAAGCACCCCGAAGAGCGCGAGGAACAGGATCTGCGACAGCCGGCGCAGCCTGCGCAGGGTCAACCAACTCCCAGCCGTTGAGCGGTTGCCCGCGGGTTCGACACCGCGAAGCCTGGGGAACAAGTTCACCCTCAGTATACGCTCGGGGCGGATGCGCACGCTCCAAACCGCGCGCTCAAACGGCCAGGGCGGTCTCCAGCGCCCTTCGCGGCACGCGATAGAGCTGGGCGCCGACCCGGATCTCGCTCCAAAAAATCTCGATCGTCTCGCTCGGGCGGCGGAGTTTCGGCACCGTGATCTGAAGCTCCACTCCGGCGCGCAGCGTGACCGCCGGACCCGCGGGAGCGCCGAAGCTGTCGACGGGTTCGGCTCCCGGCAAATCTTTCATCAGATGCGGCATACTAACGACCTATCCGATTCGAGCGCTTTCCGTGTAACCTCTAGCCGGCGTGGGACATGAAGATCCCGAAGAACAGGATCACGATGGCCAGAAGGGTTGCGGTAACGGCGCCGGCGGCCCACAACGCGGATTCCACGGTGAGGGGGAGCGGTGCTCGCCGCTCGGAGATCGGATGGCTAAAGGCACGCAGCATGGCTTTGAACCTCCTTCAGCCGGAGAAACGCGGCTCAGCCTTTTCCGTTTCTATTCTATGCCCAAATGTGGAGGATCAGATGCGGTAGTCCGCGAAACCTGAGGCCGGAAAGGGTGGTGAAAATCCGATTTCCTACGAGAGGATTCTGACGTATAATCCGTGCAGCGGAGTGTCTATGCCGCTCGGCGAACGGCTGCGCAGTTTCCTGGATTCCCCTCAAACGGAATTCATACCCACCCCCATCTCAATGCCTTCACGGCACGTGCGAGCTCACGGCTGCCGGGAAATCGCGGAGGTTCCATTATGCTATCGGGAAAACTGATTCGGCTGATCGAAAGCCATGAGGAACAGATCACGGCCAGCATCGTCCGGTCGATCCGGCACCATCCGGAACTGCCCCACTTGGGAACCTTGTCGGAACTTGAATTGCGGGAACGGTGCCGGGAGATCCTGGAAAACCTGGGACATTGGCTGGCGCAGGGCAACGAAGAAAAATTGGCCGGCGGCTACGAAACGATCGGCAAACTCCGTTTTGCGCAGTGTATGCCGCTCGAAGAATGCGTCCGGGGTCTTTGTCTGATAAAAGACAAAACCATCGACTTTCTGGATGCGCAGGGGATCGATCCGGATTCGCTGGCGCTGTACGCCGAGGGGCAACTGGTGCGCCGGATCGGACCTTTCTTTGACTTGCTGGTCTTTCACCTGGTGCGCGGTTACGAAACCGCACGGCGTCACGCCGCGCACGCCGCCGCATGAAGCATCGCGGCCCCCGATGATCGCTCAGTGTTTGTCGGGCACGGCATCGAGGCTCAGGGTAATTTTCTTCGCCACATCCTCGGGGACGGAGGGCAGAACCACCACGTGGCAACTGCAGGTGCCGCTTTTGGCGGGGACGCTCGAGCTGAAGGCGTTGGGGTCGTCCGCACGGGCTGAGGTCTTGTCCTGGAAGAAGAGGCGCTTGACGCTGTTCTCAAACATCTTCGCCGGGGGCACGCCGAAGGTCCGGAGCATAGTGGGGCTGAGCGGTTTGAATTCCTGTCCGGGCTGGCTGGTCACCACCGCGATGGCCGTGGTGGAATCGTGCCATACGGCGGCGCCGCTATTTTCGCCGAGCGGCGTCCATTCGGGCGGGACCGCGATCTGGCAACTGGCTTTAGCGTCCTGGATCACCTTCCAGCCAGTGGGCACGGGCTGGGGCTGCCCGGGAACGCCAAACAAGAGAAACAGAGCGGACATCATGTATTCTCTCATGGCCAGAGTCTAGCGCCGGCGGAAATGCAAGGCAAGGCCCTGCTAACCGGGAATGCCTGATGGGACGGGATGCCGCCCGCGAGATAGCGACGAAAATCGTGCTTGTGCTTCCCGTAGCGCCGCCTTCCAGTCGGCCATGCCGGCATACCCCGGCCGCAGCAGCATCCCGCAAGAAGAGAGGCGCCCGCGTCCGTCGCCCGGCAAGGGTGGATGCATGCTCCGGCGACCTATGCCGGCACGGATGCCGGCATGGCAAGCTGGAAGCTTGCGCTACGGGATCAAGCGGGCGACGGCGGGATTAAGCCGGCGGCCGCACAGTGGGAGACGCGGGCAGCGGCGAAACGGGTGAGGCTGACGGCGGAACGGGCGGCGGCGCCGCGGGAGCGATCGGCGGCGGGGCGGCGGGGGATGCCCATGGCGGCGCGGCTGGAGAAGCGGGTGGCGCGTCGGTGGCGGCTTGCGGCGGAGGCGGTGGAAGCGGGAGATCCGGAGCCTGGATAGTGGCGGCGCGGCCTTGCTTGTCGCCCCGCAGCCAGACGCAAAGCGTAGCGCCGGCATCCGGCGGGTCCGGAAGACCGATGTCGATCGATTGCTTCAGCCCCGGGCCGGGGAGCGGCGCGGGAAGCCCGGAAACATCCACTCCGTCGCTTTCGTCCCACCCGAGCTTCTGAATCATCTCCAGATTCTCCCCGGTGAGCTGGTATTGGCGCACGCCGTTCTGCGGCGGATCGGCCGATACGGTGAACGAATCGATCTGCGGCATGCGCAGGATGTGGGCCAGCAGGAACGCCGCGGAACGGCCGCCGCGTCCGTTATCGATGGCGGCCTGAAGCGAACATCCGGCGGGGAGCCCGCTGGTGTCAAAGGCCAGAAACAACTGGTCGGGGGAGAGCTGCTGCAGGCTCCAGTGGGGGCTTTGTTCGCCGATGTGGAGGGACGATTCCCCGCCCACGCCATCGGCGCACGCCAGCCGCAAAATGCCCTGGCGTTCGATGTTCTTGACGTCGAGCATGGCGTTCAGCGTGTAACCGGCGGGAAACTCGTCGGGGCGGACGCGGATCGCCATTTTCGCCGGCAGGGAGAGCTTGGAACTCACGATCACCGGCAGCGGCCCGGTGATTTCCAGGGCGTCGGCGAGGCTGGCGGGCGCGCTCCGGTCCTGCAGATACGCTTTTACCGAGTATTGTCGTGCCGGGCCGGGGAGAGGATTTCAACTGCACCGTAAGGCTCCGTTCGGTCTGATTCGGACCCGGCGGGTTGAGGTTGAGCACGGCGCCGGAGGCCTCCAGTTTGGTGATGAGTCCCAGGCGCTCGCCTTTGAGCACGAAGTGCTGGGGAGCGGCGCCCTGGTTGACGATGATGGGCAGGTTGGCGATTTTGGGCGGATTGGGAAGAATTTTGAATTCCACCGGATGTTTCTTGCCGTCCTGCTGCGAAATCAGGAGCTGATAGCTCGCCGGGAGTGAGATCCGCGGTGGCAATCTGCACGTCCATGTGGTCCTGCGGACCTTTGCGCAGGCCCTTCGGCAGACTTGAATGGGACGGTTTCCGGGGTGGCGAACTCGTCGTGCGGCTTCTGTCAGCTCCACCTTGGTGGTGAACTCGAAATCGCTGCCGGTGAGCGTGACGGCGGTCTTGCCGGAGCCGGCCAGCAGGCGGTCCTGCGAGGCCGGATCGAGGTGCGCGCTTTTGAAATCGCTCAGCGCCAGGACGTGTACCGTGCCGGCGGCTTTCACCGGCGTCCAGTCCCAGAATCCGGTGAGCGTGTAATCGCCGGGGTCCACCTTGGCTTTGGTCAGATCGAGCTCCAGCGATTTCTGGTTGCCGAGCGTCACCACGGCGATGCGCGTTTTCTTCTGCTTATCGTCCACTAATGCCCATTCGCGCACGCGGTTCAGATATTTCCAGCCCGCCTCCGGCACGTCCACCGGAACGGGAGTCTTTTGCGTGGCGGGAACGAAACCCGCTTCGCCGATGTGGATGGCGGGCGCGGGAACGTTGGGAACGCGGCTGGCCCAAAGGTAAGCCGCCCGGGTGTGCGGGGGCAGGGGGCCCTGCTGGCCGCACAGATTCAGGCCGGAAGTGGAGCCTGCGAGCGGTTGGGCGAAAGAGGCGCGGAACTGGGTGTCGGGAAAGGCGATGGCGCGCAGGTCGAGCAGCATCGCCGTACCTCCGGCGGCCAGTCCGACGGGGCTCCCGAAGAACAGCGACCCCGCCATGGTGGCCAGGCTGGCGGTCTGCCCGATGCTTTGCGCGGCGGAACTGGCGAGCGGGTTGTAGTTCGCCAGCTGCGGGTTCATGGCCTGGAACACGGTGGCCGCCTGGGCCGAAGGCGGAGCGCTGCGGTCGATTTGCACGGAGAACCCGTAGGTGGAAGCGAAACCGTTCAAGGCCGCATTCACGCTGGCCGAGGAGCTTTCGCTATTGGAAAGCGTGGCCACCAGTTGCTGCGCCTGCGCGGTTTTATCCGCATAATCGGCCAACTGCGCGATCAGGACCTCGTCTTGCGACAGGAATTTGGCGACCTTTTTCCGATTGAGTCCCGCCGGACCGTACACCAGCGCGGCCAGGGAAATGGTTTGCGTCATCTCCCATTGCTGCGGCTTGTCCGCCGGTTTGGGGTCGGTGACCAGGATGTCTTCCTGCCCCGGCTCGCGTTTGGCCGGCACCAGCACCAGCGCGACCTCGCCGGTGCGCTTCTCCTTGCCGCGGAGAACCGGAGAGTAGAGCAGGGTATCGCCCTCACTCAGATGGTTGATGGTGCGGAAAGGGAGGTGCTGGTCACCGGCCTGCACCGTGAGATCGAGCGCCCCCAGCGGGGCGCCGGCCGGGCAAGCCACAAAGGGAGGCGCCTGGGGCGCCGCTGCCGCCGGATTCGGTTGCTCCGCCCGGGTGTCCGGACCATTGTTTTGCGCCTGCAGCAGGCAAGCGGCGAAGCATACCAGCCCTACGAATTTTGACCCCATCTCTTACCAGTATATCCGCCGCCTTGGTGGGCAGGGCTGTCTCCATCGGCACTGGTACGGAAGGCTCAACGCGATTCGCGATGGGCGGTGCGAAAAGCAGCAGTGCCGCTCTCCCCTGCCCCGGGCCGACCGCATCCCCGAACCGGCGCATTCGTGATACCGTTTGGGACGGGCAGCGGCGTCGCCGTGTGCCTGCGAATGCTTATGGCTCTTCGTATACCATTACTCGGAATACTGGGCGTAGTGATGCTGGCCGCGCCGGCGGCCCGCGCGCAGGATGTGAACGCCGGGAACGCCTGGAACGCCCAATGGATCGCCGCGCAGCCGGATGGCGAAAGCCCCGATCTGCGCATGCCTGTGTTCCGGCGCGCGGTGCGGCTGGACCAACCGGTGGACCGGGCCGTGATCGACATTTCCGGGCTGGGGCAATACGAGTTGACGATCAACGGCCGCAAGATCGGCGATGCCGTACTGACGCCGGGCTGGACCGACTACCGCAAGACGGTCTATTACAACAGCTACGACGTCACGGACGCGCTCAAACCCGGCGAGAACGCCATCGGCGTGATGCTGGGGAACGGCTTCTTCAATGTTCCCAAGATTCCGGACCGGTATACCAAGTACGCCGGCTCGTTCGGACAACCCAAGCTGATCGCACGGCTGCGCGTGACGTACCGCGGCGGAGCGAGCGCCGAAATCGTAACGGACGCGAGTTGGAAGCGGCATGCGGGGCCCATCGTGATTTCGCAGGCTTACGGCGGCGAGGACTACGATGCCACGCTGGAGGAGCCGGGTTGGAACCAGCCCGGCTTCGACGACCGCGACTGGATGCCGGCGCGGGAAGTTTCGGGTCCGGGCGGAAAACTGGTGGCCCAGGTCAACCCCGAGATCCGCGTGATGGAAACCTTCCACCCGGTAAAGTCTACCGAACCGCGCCCCGGCGTGAAGGTCTACGACTTCGGCCGGAACTTCTCCGGCTGGCCGGGCATTACCGTTGGCGGGCGCGCGGGCGCAAAATTGAAGATGATTCCGGGGGAATTGCTGGACGCCAACGGCCTGGTTTCGCAGCGGAGCTCCGGCGCGCCGCAGTGGTTCTCCTACACATTGAAAGGATCCGGCGAAGAGACCTGGAGCCCACGCTTCAGCTACTACGGTTTCCGCTACCTGCAGGTGGAAGGAGCCGGCCAAGGCGCGGACCTGGTTGCGGTGGAAGGGCGTTTCCTCCACGCCGCTGCCCCGAAAATCGGCGAATTCTCGTGCTCGAAGGAGCTTTTTAATCGCATCCACAAGCTGATCGATGCCGCCATCCTCAGCAACATGCAGAACGTGCTCACGGATTGCCCGCATCGCGAAAAGCTGGGATGGCTGGAGCAGGATCACCTGCTGGGCTCGGCGCTCATGTATAACTACGGCGTCGACAGCCTGTACCGCAAGATTTCGGGCGACATGGCGGATGCGCAGACCGCGGAGGGGCTGGTCCCGGACATCGCTCCGGAATACACGGTTTTCGAGAACGGCTTCCGCGATTCTCCGGAGTGGGGCAGCGCCGTCGTGCTCTGCCCGTGGCTGGCCTACCGGCACTTCGGCGACCGCGAGATCCTTTCCACGCATTACGACAGCATGAAGCGCTACGTCGATTACCTGGGCGGAAAGGCGGCAAAGGGAATCATTGCGTACGGGTTGGGAGACTGGTACGACATCGGGCCCAGACACCCCGGCATTTCGCAGCTCACCGGCCTGGGAGTCACGGCTACGGCAGTCTACTACCAGGACCTGGTGACGATGCGCGACATTGCGCGGGTGCTCGCGAAACCGGCCGATGAGGAGGGATTCTCACGCCGGGCGGAGACCACGCGCGCGGCCTTCAACTCGGAGCTTTTCGATGCCGCCGCCGGCGTGTACGACCGGGGCAGCCAGACGGCCTGCGCCATGCCACTGGCTCTCGGGATGGTCCCTCCGGACCGCCGCGCGGAGGTTCTGGTCAAGCTGGTGGCAGACATCCGCGCGCACGGCAACCACACTACGGCCGGCGACATAGGATTTCACTACGTCATCCAGGCGCTCAGCGAAGGCGGGCGCTCCGACGTGATCTACGACATGCTGGCGAACCCGGAGCCGCCGAGCTATGCCGGGCAACTGGCGCGCGGCGCCACCACCCTTACGGAAGCGTGGGACACCAACCCGAGCTCGTCGCAAAATCACTTCATGCTGGGGCACGCCGAGGAATGGTTCTACCGCTACCTGGCGGGCATCGACTTCGATTATGCGCGGCCGCCGGAGGAGCGCATCGTGCTGCGCCCCACCCCCGCCGGCGACATCGATTCGGCGCAGGCCCGCTACGAAACGCCTCTCGGCTCCGTTTCCAGCAGCTGGCGCCGGCGCGGCGGCCGGTTCTATTACGATGTCGAAATCCCGGCGAACGCCACGGCCCGGCTTCTCCTGCCGGGGCAGCGGCCGCGGCAAATCGGCCCGGGCCGCCACCACTTTGAGGTCCCTATCTCTTCCCCGGCGGCGCGCGGCCGCGAATAACTCAGTCCGCTCCGGCGATCTGTTCCGCGGCACTGCGGAGGGCCGCTTCCGGCGAGCTATCGAAGTCGAGGCGGCGGGTCGGGTCCTGGTCGCCGTGCCAGCGGGTGAATGAGTCCTTGACCACGCGGCTGATCGACGCGCCGGTTCTGGAACACCAGCTTGAGCCACGCCCAGGCTCCCTTTTGCGGGAAATAAATCCCGCGGAAAAAGAGCCGGGACATCAGGTGGCTGATCTTGTAGGCCGCCGGCTCGTCGGCGATCGACTCGATGGCTCTCTCGATCGCCGCCGGGCTGTAGGAGTTCGCCCAGGCGTATCGCACCTCGTCCTGCACGTGCGGAAACGGTGATCTTCAGCGGCGTGTGCGCCATCTGGAACGGGGCGAACTCGAGCCAGTGGTTCGGCCGCGTCAGCCGTCCTTCTTTTTTCAGCCGGTCATACAGAGGAGTGGCGGGAAAGGGAGTGATCTGTCCAAAGACGGGCAGCCCCGGAGGCCACGCGCGGATCTCGGCGAGGGTGCGCTCGGCCACCCCGGGGGTATCGTTGTCCAGCCCGAAGATAAACGACGTGATGGCATAGACGTGGCGCCGCGCCAGGGCCTGCAGCACGCCGGCGTAATCCGCCGGCTTGTTGAAGCTCTTGTTGACGCTGGCGAGATTGGCGGGATCGAGAGACTCCATCCCGATGAAGATCCATTTCCCGCCCGAAGCGGCGATCAGGTCGAGCAGCTCTTCATCCCGCAGCAGGTTGGCGCTGATCTGCCCCACCCACGACAGTTGCGGCTCCGGCCGCGATGATGTCGCGCAACAGCGACTTGGTCCGCTTGACGTTGATGGCGAAATTGTCGTCGACGAAGAATACGGCGGCCTTGCCGCTGCGTGCCGCGGGCGCGCTGCTTTGATCTGCAGCATCTCGTCGACGATGCTCTGGTTCGATGCGGAAGCGGATGGAGTCGCCGAAGAAACCCGTCACGGTGCAGAATTCGCATCCGTAAGGACAGCCGCGGCCGGATTCGATGGGAATGATATGAAAGGTCTCCCACTGCGAACCCGAAGTGGCGCATGATCGGGCGGAAAAAGCCCGGAATGCGATTGAACTGCCGCAGATCGATCGAGTCCCAGGGAATCGCCGGGTAATCCTGCAGGGTCGGCTTGCGCTCCTGCCCGAACGCGTCCACGGGAGCGTAGACCTCCTTCAGTTGGCCGCGCGCGGCGTCCTCCACGATGCGCGGCCAGGTTTCATCCGCTTCCCCCAGGGCGACTGCGTCGGCGTGGCGCGGTCCGCCGTTGCGCCCCAGAGCTTCGTCCGGAACCTCGGTCACGTGCGGCCCGCCCATCACCACGGGAATGCCGGCCGCGCGAAGGGCATCCGCCACGCGGTACGCTTTGGCGATCATGCGGGTCATGGCGCCGATTCCGACCAGCCCGATCTGCCGGTCGAGGGCGAACTGAACCAGTTCGGCGTCGCTCATCGGCTGCGTGTTGCCGTCGATCAGAATCCACCTCGTGGCCGCCGGGCGTCAGCGCCTGCAGCAGGAACATCCAGAGGTGGGGCATGAAGTTCTGGGTGACGCCGTTGTCGGGGTTGTAGAGCAGGATTTTCATGTGCTTGCCGGTGGCAGCGCCGCGGCGGACGCTGATGTCTTTCCTTCCTCCGGCAAACCTCCTACTGGCGTCGGATCGTCAGCATCGAGCGATCCGGGCCAGAGTTGGTGTCGGTGGCAACATTCTATCAGCTAAAGGCCCTAGCCGCGGCAACCTTTTTGGAACCTTTTGGACAATGTCGAGAATTTGGCCGGCAGACCCCCGCGATGCCATGCTGGAAGCAGATGGCGATTCTCCTGAGTGTCTCCGCTCTCCGCAAATCGTTCGGCGCGCGAACCCTGTTTGAAAATTTCTCGCTGAGCATTGCGGATGGAGACCGCACCGGTCTGATCGGTCCGAACGGCGGCGGCAAGACCACGCTGCTGGAGATCCTGGCGGGCAGGGAGGCGCCCGATGCCGGCGAACGGGCGCTGCGCAAACAGACCAAAATGGCCTACGTCCCGCAGGACTCGCTTTTCGGGCCGGAGGACACGGTGGGCTCGGTGCTCCGGGCCGCCGTGGACGGCCTGCCGCTGGCGGAGGAGGAGAAGAGTGCCCGTATCCAGATGATGCTCGGCCGCGCCGGTTTCGACGCCCTCTCCACGCCCGCCTCGGCGCTCTCCGGCGGATGGAAGAAGCGGCTCGCGATTGCGGCGGCGCTGGTTACGTCGCCCGACCTGCTGCTCCTGGATGAGCCGACCAACCATCTGGACGTGGAGGGTATCCTGTGGCTGGAGAAATCGATTCAGTCCGCCAATGCCTCCCTTGTAGTGACCCACGACCGGTACTTTCTGGAAAACGCCGCCACACGAATGGTGGAGGTCAACCCGGTCTACCCGCAAAGCGCGTTCCAGGTGAAGGGAAACTACAGCGAGTTCCTGGAGCGGCGGGAGGATTTTCTGGAGGCGCAGGCGAAGCAGCAGGAGTCGCTGGCCACCAAGGTGCGGACGGAGGTGGAGTGGCTGCGGCGCGGCCCGAAAGCCCGCACCGGCAAATCTCGGGCGCGCATCGATGCCGCCGGACAACTGATCGAGGAACTGGCCGCCGTCACGGCACGCAACCGCACGGCCACGGCCAGCATCGACTTCACGGAATCCGACCGCAAGACCAAGCGGCTGATTGAGGCCGAGGACATCGGCAAGTCGCTCGGCGGGCGCCGGCTGTTTCAGAATCTGAGCCTGACGCTTTCCCCGGGGGTTCGCATGGGCCTCATGGGCGCCAACGGAAGCGGAAAAACCACCCTGCTGAAAATCCTGGCGGGGGAACTGCCGCCCGACGACGGAACCGTCCGGCGGGCGGACCGGCTGCGCATCGTGAGCTTCGCGCAGGACCGTGGCGCCCATCTGGATCCTGAAATCAGCCTGCGCCGGACGCTTGTGTCCGGAAGGCGATTCCGTGATTTACCGCGGGCGCCCGATCCATGTGGCCGGATGGGCCAAGCGATTCCTTTTCCGGGATGACCAACTGGAGACGCCGGTGGGGCGCCTCTCCGGCGGCGAGCGCGCACGGGTCATGATCGCCCGCCTGATGCTGGCCCCGGCGGACGTCCTGCTGCTCGACGAGCCCACCAACGACCTGGATATTCCGACCCTGGAGGTGCTCGAAGACAGCCTGCTCGACTTTGCGGGAGCCATGGTGCTGGTGAGCCATGACCGCTATCTGCTCGACCGCGTGTCCACCGTTCTCATCGGCCTGGACGGAGGCCAGGGAGGGCTGTTTGCGGATTATTCCCAGTGGGAGGCCTGGCGCAATGAGGCGGCTGCGCCGAAACCGGCGGCGGCCGAGGCGCAAGCGCCGGCTTCGGACGCGTCCAGGAGGAAGCTCTCCTACCTGGAACAGCGCGAGTGGGACGGCATGGAGAGCCAGAATTCTCGAAGCCGAGCAGGAGTTGGACGCCCGCCAGCGGGCGCTGCAGGAAGCCGCGTCGGAAGGCAAGGGGCTGGCCGAGGCTTACGAAAAGATGCAGGAAGTCCACCGCCGCGTAGAGGACTTATACGCGCGCTGGGCGGAGTTGGAGGCCAAGATCCCCAGGTAAAACCGGTCCGTCCCGGAAAAGACATATACACTGGGAAGACGAAGAAAGGATCTGAAGATGGTAAAGCTCGACGTCTATTCGGTGGAAATTCCCAACAAGCCGGGCAAGGGAGCGCAGTTACTCGACGCGTTCAAAGAAGCCGGCATAAATTTCATTGGACTTTGGGGCTACCCGGTTACCAAGAGCAAGGCCAGGATCGATCTGGTTGCGGAAGACCCGGCGCTCCTCAAGAAGGCTGCAAAGGAACTCAAGATCGAACTTGGAAAAAAGCAGACGGCATTCCACATCACCGGCGACGATCATTCGGGTGTGGTCGCCGAGGTATTGGCGAAACTGGCGGCGAAGGAGATCAACGTCTATGCGGTGCAGGCTCTCTGCGCCGGCAACGGCCGTTTTGGGACGCTGATTCAAGTGGACCAGGACGACGTCAGGAAGGCTGCCAGGGTTTTAGCGTAATGTTATCGGTGGGAGATTAGTTGCGCAGGAATCAATAAAATCCCCGCCCGGGGATTTTCGCCCCGCCGCACGCTAGAATCTTGACGTGACCAGGCGTCAATTTGTGGCGGGAGTTTCCGCATCGCTCGGTGCGGCCCGCGCCGATGCCCCGCCGCCGGCGGGGCTCTCCCTCTGGTACCGGAAGCCGGCCGAAAAGTGGACCGACGCGCTGCCCATCGGCAATGGGCGCTTGGGCGCGATGGTCTTCGGGGGCGCGCCGGTCGAGCGCATCCAGTTGAACGAGGACACGCTGTGGGCGGGCTCGCCGCGGCCGTGGAACAACCCCGAGGCGAAACAGCATCTGCCGGAGGTGCGCCGGCTGGTGCTCGATGAGGAGGACTACGTAGCGGCCGACCGGGTCTGCCGGAAGATGCAGGGCCCGTACAACGAGTCCTATCTGCCCATGGCGGATCTGCACATTCGCATGGATCACGGCGCGGAAGTGAGTGCGTACCGCCGCGAACTGGATCTGGACACCGGGCTATCCCGCGTCAGTTACCGGGTGGGCTCCGCCGAGTATGTGCGCGAAGCTTTCGCGTCCTTCCCGGACCAGGTGATCGCGCTGCGCATCGCCACCACCGATCCCGCCGGAATGGGGCTGACGCTGGCGCTCGACAGTCCGGTTTTTTCCACCACCGCCCTGCCGGGCGAGGGCCTTCTGCTCCTGACCGGCAAGGCGCCGGCGCATGCCGAGCCGAATTACGTCAGGTCCGCCAATCCCCTGGTCTACAATGACGCGCCGGGCAAGGGGATGCGTTTCGAGGTGGCGGTGCAAGCGGCGGTGGAAGGCGGCAGGCTGCGGGCCGAGGGCGGCGGGTTGCGAATTTCCGGCGCCCGCGCGGTGGTGGTGATGGTGGCGGCGCGCACCGGCTTTCGTGGATACGATCGCGATCCCGACGGGAGCGCCACGGAAATCGCCGCCGCCAATCGCGGCGTCCTCAAAACGGCGGGCGCCAAATCCTACGCCGGACTGCGGCGCGCCCACATCGCCGATCACCAGGCGCTGTTCCGGCGCGTCAGCCTGACGCTGCCCAAACTCGCCTCCGCCGCGCTTCCCACCGACGAGCGGCTGCGCGCTTTTGCCGACCGTCCGGACCCCGACCTGGTGGCCCTCTATTTTCAATACGGCCGCTACCTGCTGATGGCCAGTTCGCGGCCGGGCACACAACCGGCCAATCTGCAAGGCATCTGGAACCCCCAGCTGCGCCCGCCGTGGAGTTCGAACTGGACGGCGAACATCAACGTCCAGATGAACTACTGGCCCGCCGAAACCTGCAACCTGCCGGAGTGCCATGAGCCCCTGTTCGACCTCATCGAAGGCTTGAGCAAGACGGGCGCGCAAACCGCGGCCGTGAATTACGGCTGCCGCGGCTGGGTGTCGCACCACAACGTGGACCTGTGGCGCCAGTCGGCGCCCGTGGGCAACTTCGGCGGCGGGTCGCCCACCTGGGCCAACTGGGGCATGAGCGGACCGTGGCTGTGCGGGCATCTGTGGGAGCATTATGCGTTCTCGGGCGATCGCGAATTTCTGCGCGCGCAGGCGTATCCGCTGATGAAATCCGCCGCCGAGTTTTGCCTGGACTGGCTGATCGAACGAAAAGACGGGCGCCTGACCACCTGCCCCTCGTTCTCCACCGAGAACGATTTCCTCACCCCCGACGGCCGCACCGCCGAGACCAGCGAGGGCTGCACCATGGATATAGCGCTGATCTCCGAATTATTCGGCCATTGCATGGAGGCGTGCCGCGTGCTCCAGACGGACGGCGATTTCGCGGCGCGCCTGCAGACGGCGCGCGAGCGGCTGGTGCCGTACCAGGTGGGCAAACACGGCCAGTTGCAGGAATGGTCGCGGGACTTCGACGAGAAAACGCCCGGCCAGCGCCACATGTCGCATATGTACCCGCTGTTTCCGGGGAGCGAATTCACCTCGCGCCGCAAAAAGGAGTTCTGGGCGGCGGCCCGCGTGTCGCTCGAACGGAGGCTGGCTGCAGGCGGCGCCTACACCGGTTGGAGCCGCGCGTGGGCCATCAATTTCTGGGCGCGCCTGCTGGACGGCGGCAAAGCCTGGGAATCCCTCATCATGCTCATGAAGAACAGCACCGGCCCCAACCTGTTCGACACGCATCCGGCCGGCGATTCGTGGATTTTTCAAATTGACGGCAACTTTGGCGGCACCGCCGCGGTGGCCGAGATGCTGCTGCAGAGCCACGACGGAGGCATCGATTTTCTGCCGGCTCTTCCTCCCGCCTGGGACCAGGGAAGCGTTGCCGGTCTGCGCGCGCGTTCCGGCGTGACGGTCGATTTACGGTGGTCGGGCGGCCAAGCCACGGAGGCCGTCGTCCGCGCCTCGCGCGACGGGGAGCATGTGTTCCGCGCCGGCCGGCCGTTCGCTGCCGTAACCGAAGATGGCCGCGCCATCGAAGCCGGGCACGAAGCCGGCGGCGCCGTGAAACTGCGCGTCCGGCGCGGCCGCGTCTACCGCTTCGCGTTCGCGTGAGCGCCGCGGATCAGTGCATCACCCAGCCGCCGTCCACGTTGAGCGTCTGGCCCGTCATGCCATCGCTCAGTTCGGAGGCGAGGAACAGGCAGGCACGGGCGATATCGAGCGGGACAATCCGCCGCTTCAGGCACTGCTCGCCGAGCCACGCCTGAATCTGCTGGTCCGTGACAAACGCCTTTTCCGCCTCCACCAGAATCGCGCCGGGCGTGATGCAGTTGACGTGAATGTTGTGCTCGCCCATCTCCCGCGCCAAAGACCTGGTGAGGCCGATCACGCCGCCTTTCGAGGCGACGTAGTGGACCAGATTCGCCATTCCCAGATGGAAGGTCACCGAGGAAATGTTCACCATCTTGCCGGCGCGGCGCGCGATCATGCCGGGCAGGACGGCCTGCGCCAGATGAAACATGCTTTTGAGGTTATTCGCCTGCATGTCATCCCATTCCTGTTCCGAGGTCTCGAGAAACGCCCGGCGCGGGTAAACGCCGGCATTGTTCACCAGGATGTCGATATGCCCCAGCGCATCGAGGGCATCCGAAACGGCGGCACGAATGGCGGCGCCGTCGCGAAGATCCACCGCGGCGGCTCGAACCGTTACGCCGGAGCGCTCCAGGCCGGCGGCGGCCGCCCGGTTCCGTTCCTGGTCCCGGTCGAGCAGGACCAGGCTCGCCCCGTGTTCCGCAAACAGGCGGGCCACCTCGTTCCCAATCCCCGCGGCAGATCCCGTGACCAGTGCGATCTTGCCTTTGAGCAGCATGCGATCTCTACGCCTCCAAGGCACTGATGGTATGGCATCGACGAATCGAAGCGCAAGCGGGCGGGGCGGTTGGGCTCATAGACGCGGAGCGGGCGCGGTGCTAGATTCAGGGTTGGCCCGGTCCGATTTACGGTTTTGGCGAGACACCAACATGCACAGAAGAGAGTTTCTGGGGCTGTGCACCGCGGGCTTGGCATTGGCCCAGGACAGCAAACCCGAAGGGGCCGTGATCGCCGGCGCCACCGAGGATACCACCCCGCGCGTGGGCATCGTTCTTTCGAGCTTCGCCGAAGGCAGCGAGCACGACGGCGCCAAACTCGCGGGCCTGGCTGCTCCCCGGCCGAAGGATGCCGGCCTGACCGCGGAGTTCGTGGAAGCATGGGTGCGCAAGGCCATCGAGATGGGATCGCCGCGCGCCACCGATCTCTCCAGGATCGTCGCCGCGGACGACTGGGTGGTCATCAAGACCGACATCTCCTCCTGTTACGGGCTGGAAACGCCGGGGCAGGACGGAGCCACGCAGCGGCCTTATCTGGCCGGATCGGTCACGGACCTGCGCGTGGTGCACGCGGTCATCGGCTACCTGGTTGAGCACCATTGCGGCGCGCGCATCACCATCGCGGAAGGCTCGGGGCAATGGCTGCCGGCGGAGAGATCCAAGGCCGCGGTGGATGGTTGGACCACCGATTGGGGCGGGGCCTTCGGAGGCCTCAGTTACCGGAAGATGGTGGACGGGTTTGCCGCCAAGCATCCCCGCGTACGCTTCGAGATTGCCGACCTGAATTTCGCCGACAGCGTGGATTTGCCCGTCCCCGGCCGCGCCGCGGCGAAACAGAAGCCCGCGGGCGTGTACACTGTCCCCAAGGCGATCCAGCAGTGCGATAAGCTGATCAGCATTGCGCCCCTCAAGACGGACACTGCGTGCGGCGTGGCGCTGACGTTCCATAATTACCTGGGCATCGCTCCCGGCGCGAAGTACGGCTTCCCCAAAAGCGGTCTGCTGAAACTCGGCAGTCCGGAAGAGGTAATGGTGGACCTGTTCCGCTACCACCCCGCCGATTACTCCATTCTGGGAGGTTCGTTCGGCGTGGAGGGCGATGGTCCGGAGGGACCCGGCGCGGCTACCGTGCGCCATAACCTTTTGGTAGCCGGAACGCAGGCCGTGTCGGTGGACGCGGTGGCCGCGCTCCTGATGGGCTTCCGCCCGGAGCAACTGCCGTACCTGGCCATGGCGGAGAGAAGCGGCGCGTACGGAGTAGTGGACATTGACAGCATCTGGACCCGCGGCAGCGAGATCGAGGACGCCCGCCGCGATTTCCGCAAGCCCGCCCACTGGCGCCCGTCCGCGCGCCCAAAGGAGAAATAGGAACACTTATGAATCGACGAGATTTTCTCGCAGGCACCGCGGTCGGCATTCCGTTTCAGGCCGCCGTCGCGCAACAGGTCCCCGCGCCCCAGTACACGGGCAAGCCGGAACTGAAAATTACCGACGTCCAGCCGTTTCTGGTGAACGCCGGAAGAAACTATGTCTATGTGAAGGTGTCGACCGACCAAGGCATCCACGGCTGGGGCGAAGCCTATTCGGCAGGTCCCGACGAGGGCACCACCGCCACCATTCGCGATTTCAAGGAATGGCTGGTGGGCAAGGACCCGCGCAACGTCGAGTACCTGTGGGCCACCATGTACAACTTCACGCGGTTCCCCGGCGGCATGCTGATCAACGCCGCCATCAGCGGCATCGAGCAGGCCCTGTGGGATATCGCCGGCAAAGCCGCCGGCCTGCCTGTTTACATGCTGATGGGCGGAAAGTGCCGCAATAAAGTCCGCTGCTACCAGGCCGCCAACTCCCCAGAAGAGGCCAAAAGACTGGTCGGCAAGTACGGGTACACCGCGCTCAAGGCCACCCTGGGGTTTGCCAATTCCGTGCCGGAGTCCGCCAGCATTCGCGCCCTGGGGACGCGCGCGGAGGCCATGCGCGAGGCGGTGGGGCCAAACGTCGATTTGTGCTTCGATGCGCACGCCAGGATCTGGGCGCCGTACCTGGCCTACGAGCTTGCCGAGATTCTCAAACCCGTAAAGCCGCTGTTCCTGGAGGAAGCCGTACGGCCCGAGAATATGGACGCCATGGCGGAGTTGCGGCGCCGGGCGCAAATCCCGATTGCCACAGGAGAGGAACTCTATACCAAGTACCAGTTCCAGCAACTGATGGCTCTCGATGGGGCGGACATTGTGCAGCCCGACATCTGCCTGGCGGGCGGGTTCCTGGAGGAGAAGAAGATCGCGGCCATCGCCGAGGCGCATTACGTGCAAGTGGCCCCGCATAACCCCCTGGGCCCGCTGGCCACGCTGGTCAACATCCACTTCGCGGCCTGCACTCCGAACTTCGTCATCCTGGAATACCACCCCGATGACGAATCTCCGCGAAAAGACCTGGTCAAGGGCGAAACCATCGTGGCGCGGGACGGCTATCTGGCCATCCCGGATAAACCGGGCTGGGGCTACGAGATGGACGAAGAAGCATTCAAGCGCATGCCGCCGAAGCCCTGGCACCGCGCTTTCGCCTTTACTCCGGACGGCGCCCCAAGCTTCATTTAATTAAGGCGTGAGGCTGTATAACGGCCGCGCCGTTCGCTAACATAGGGCGCATGCGGAGTGTCAGCCGTAGAGATTTCCTGGGGCTCTCGGCCCAGGGTTTGGGCGCTCTGTCGTTGTGCGGAGCCGTGGCCGGAAAGGCGCGGATCGGGCTGGTCGCATCTTCCCATTCCAAGCTGGCGAAGCCGTGTTCGCTCGAAGATCCCCTCGATTATCCGGTTGTCCGCGACATGGTCTGGAAGGCCATTGAGTACGGGCGGCCGCGGGCCGGCAGCCTCCAGGCCAAGATCAAGCCCGGCTCCTGGGTAGTCATCAAGCCGAACCTGGGGAGCCTGCCGCCGCGGCAGAGTTTTGTCGAGGGCGATGTCACCGACCTGCGCGTGACCAGGGCCGTGCTCGAATACGTTGCCGAGCAATCGCAAGCGGCCCGCATCACGCTGGCCGAAGGAGGCACCTATCGCCGCATCGGCGATTCCGGGCCCGACAACGTCATGTTCCAGAACGGCGTCCATGTTGATGCACTCACGTACGCGTGGGGCGATGAGTTCCCGGGATTCCATGGCACCATCGGCGCCATGCTCCAGGATGCCCGCGCCCGGTTCCCCGGGAAGAAATTCGACTACGTCGATCTGGCTTACGATCCCGTGCGCGACCCGTCGGGCGGGTTCCGGTGGATGGACGTGCCGCGCAGTCCCAACGGAGTCGGGGCTTTCGGCGAGAAAAAGGTCTACGTCCCCGCCAACGCCATCGTCAACTGCGACTTCCTGATCACGGTGCCGGTCATGAAGGTTCACATGGGGTGCGGCGTCACGGTGTGCCTGAAGAATTACGTGGGAACCGCGCCGCGCATCGTTTACGCTCCCCAGGGGAGTTTCTCGAACGGCAATCTGCACCGCAATCACTCGCTCGAAGGCCGGGTGGACTCTTTCATTACCGACCTGGCGGCGTTTCATCCTCCCGACTATTGCGTGGTGGACGCGATTCGCGGGCTGCAGAACTCCGAACACGGGATCCACGTTCCCGGCCAGACGGTGCGCAGCAACCTGATTCTGGCCGGCGAGGACCCGGTGGCCACGGATGCCCTGGCGGCCACTCTCATGGGCTACCAGCCGTCCGACATCGAGTTCCTGCACATGGCATCCCAGCGCCAGATGGGGTCCATGCTGCTGGAGAATGTGGATGTCACCGGGGACGACCCGTCGCGTTTCCGCCGCCGCTGGGCCAAGCCCCGCAACTGGTATGGACGATGCAACCGGCAGTGGCTGCTGACGCAGGGCCCTTCGGCCGATATCAAGACCTGGGCGCGCTTTACCGCGCCCACCGATACGCTGCACTTCGCCGGATGGCAGCGGCCGTCTTCGGATGCCGCCGTCTACAAGGCAGCGGTGCGAGTAATCGCCGATGGGAGCAGCAAGGCTTTCCTGTGGGTGGGCGCGCACGGCCGGCTGAAAGCCTTCCTCAATGGCGAAAAGGTCATGGAAGAAGAGGCGGTCACGCACTACCGGATCGGGCAATACCAGAAACCCGTGGAGTTGAAATCCGGCGAAAACCTGCTGGTGTTTGAGCTGGCGCCGGTCTCGGAGCAGGTGGACCTGAGCGTGCTGCTGGCCGCTCCGGAGAACGACGGCGGCACGGTGGACGGCATCCGCTGGAGCGCGTGAATGCCGGACATGCGGAGGAAGCACCGGAAAGAGGACTGAGGCGGGAGCGCCGGCCCGCTCTCACGCCGGGCTGGTCTCCCATGCGCGGCCGCGGGACGAGCGGGCACGCCACCGGACTACGGCGTCGCAGCCGATCAGGATCCACGCCATTGCCAGCAGGGGCGTGCGCGCGATTTCCGGGCCGGGCACCGCCGGAATCCAGCCGATGCCGGTGACGTCGTTGGCCGCGACCACCATGACGCTGTAGAGGGCGAGGGTCAGCGCGCGCTGCCGGAACCAGGCGCCGCGGCCGCCCCCCCACCAGGCCAGAAGCAGCGGCGCGCCCAGAACGGCGATATGGTCGGATGCGTGGGCCGGATATGCCGTGGCGACGAACCCGGCATTCCACAGCGTATAAGCGGCGATCCACAACCCGGGTAAATCGTATTCGAGATGGGAGCGGCCGCCGGCGGGCGTGGTAAAGGCGATGGCGCGCCAACGCGGCGTCAGCGCGATGAGAGCGGCGGCGGCGCCGGTTCCCCACCAGCGCCCGTGGACGGCGTCATAAGCGGCAGCCTCCGCGATGTTCAGCGCCAGAATGGCGTAAATCGCCGGTCCAGCGATCCGTCGGCCTGGCGCCGTCAGACGTGGCGCGAAGTGGATGGCGAGGATAGCCGCGCACAGGCTGAACACCTTGACCCAGGTCAGCCACTGCAGATCGAGCCGCGAGGCCAGGGCGATCATCGCCAGCGGGAAGCCCGCGAAGACGGCGATGTGCAGAACGTCGCCGGTCATCCGGCGGCCGGCGGCGATGAGCGCGGCAGCCAAGCCCAGGATGCCGGCGAACAGCATATCAGCGCGAGTCTATCACAGACTTATACGCCATTGGTCTTATGGCGATCCAGCCGCCGCCGCGGCAAAATGTACCGATGAGCCCTCAGAGAGAATCGCCGCTCGATGAACTTGCGGCGGCCGCCGCCCAGGTGGCGGCGGGCGATTTCGACGCGGCCAAACAGATTTTTGCTCTTACCAGCCCAAGTTCGCAGCCGCCGGAGATCGCCGCGGTGGCGGAAGCATTCGGACTGATGGCCGTACGAGTGGAGGCGAGGGAAATCCGGCTGGAACGGGCGCTCGAAGAGATCCAGCGCAAGAATGCGGCACTGGAGGCGGCCGCCCGCACGCGCGCGGAGTTCGGAACCATAGCCACTTTTATCGTCATCGTGCTCTGCCTGTACACCATCGCGCTGGCGGTTATGGAAAACGTGGTCAAGCTGGACGCCGACTTGCGGCGTTCCCTGGTGGAAAGCATCAACTTCGGCTTCCTGGTGCTGCAAATCGGCATGGCTCTGGTATATATCCTGAAGCACAAACCCAGGCCCGAGGACTACGGCTGGTCGTTGTGGGGCTGGAAGCGGTCGCTATCCGAATCCCTGGCGTTCACCGCCGCCGCCTTTGCCGTCATGGTCGGGGTGAAATGGCTTCTGGTGCGGCAGTTTTCCGAAATGGCGGCGCATCCGCTGGTGGACTGGGGCTATTGGGGAGGTTGGGCCACCGTGCTTTCGTATCTGTTCGTGGCCCCCGCGCAGGAATTGATCGGCCGCGGATTTCTGCAGAATTCGATCGAAAACTTTCTCACCGGACCGCGCCGGCGAACGATGGCGATTCTGCTCACCTCGGTACAGTTCGGAGTGGTCCACCTCCACTTCAGTTTCTCTACCGGGATGGTCGCCATGCTCAGCGGCATCCTTTTCGGCGTCATGTTTGTGCGGCAGCGCACGCTGCTGGGCGTATCGCTCAGCCATTTCATCCTGGGCAGCCTGGCCTTCGGCCCGCTGCGCCTGCTGCACCTGGGTGGGTCCTAGCCGGCTCATTATGGTATCATCCGATCATCCTTGCACGTAGACCATAGAGAAGTAGAGGTTGCTGTTCAGGAGCCCCAGAGGACCGTTTATCTTCACCGATTTCCGGATGACGGCGCCGCGCGGATTTCCCTTGAGCCGCACCCCCGCGAAGCCGGTTTGATCGGGGTTCTTCCGGGCATCGCTCCGTCCGGCCTGGGAGACTCCTCGATGCAGGAGGCTCACCACGTCCGTTATCCATACGTTTGCGGCGAAATGGCCAATGGGATTACGACGGTGGAAATGGTCGCCGCCATGGCCGCGGAAGGAATGCTGGGATTTTTCGGCGCGGCGGGACTGCCGGTGGAGAAGATCGAGTCCGCGGCCGCGGATCTGGCCGTGCGGTGCGCGGGCGCTCCGTGGGGCTCCAACCTGATTCATTCCCCGCAGGCGCCGGAACTGGAAGAGGACACCGTGGACGTCTACCTGCGCTGCGGCGTCCAGCGCGTTTCGGCCTCCGCGTTTATGGCCTTGCGGCCCAGCGTGGTCCGGTACGCGTACAGCGGCATCCACACGGAACCCGGCGGCGGCATCGTCCGGCGGAACCACGTATTCGCAAAGATTTCCCGTGCGGAAGTAGCGCGCCAGTTTCTCTCGCCGGCTCCGGAGGCCATGTTGCAAGCCCTGGCACGGAGCGGCCAGCTCACGCCCGTGGAAGCTTCCCTGGCCCGCCATCTTCCCGTGGCCGAAGACATTACGGTGGAAGCCGATTCGGGCGGGCATACCGACAATCGGCCGCTCACGGTGCTGCTGCCGGCCATCCTGCGCCTGCGCGACGAGCTTGCCGCGCAGTTTGCCTATCGCCGGCCGGTTCGCGTGGGCGCGGCCGGAGGGCTGGGCACGCCGGCGGCGGTGGCCGGGGCCTTTGCGCTCGGCGCGGCCTATGTGCTCACCGGATCGGTCAATCAATGCACGCGCGAAAGCGGCCAGGGCGAAGCGGCGAAGGCCATGCTCGCGCAGGCGGGAATCGCCGACATGATGATGGCGCCCGCCGGCGACATGTTCGAAATGGGCGTGAAGGTACAGGTTCTCAAGCGCGGCACCCTGTTCGGCGTACGCGCGGCCCGGCTGTACGAGCTTTACAAGCAGCACGATTCGCTGGAGCAGATTCCGGCGGAATCCCTGCACACGCTGGAACGCGACATTTTTCGCCAGGATCTCAAGGCCATCTGGCAGCAGACTCGGGATTACTTTCTGCAGCGGAAACCGGCGGAGGTGCAGCGCGCCGACCGGGACCCGCGGCACCGCATGGCGCTGGTGTTCCGCTGGTACCTGGGCCAGTCCAGCCGCTGGCCCGTGCAGAACCATGGCGACCGCCGGATCGATTACCAGATCTGGTGCGGACCGGCCATGGGCGCGTTCAACGAGTGGGTGGCCGGCTCATTCCTGGAGAATCCCGCCGAACGAACCGTCGGCCAGATCGCGCTCAACCTGATGTTCGGCGCGGCTTCCATCACGCGCGCACAGCAGTTGCGCGCCTTCGGCGTCGCCGTTCCCGCGCAGTTGTTTCAATACCGGCCGCGTCCTCTCATGCAGGACCAAACCTCATCGAATCCGGCATCACTCGCCCATGTCCACTGATTTCAAACCGCTCGCCGTGGTCGGCGTCAGCGCCCTGTTTCCGGCGTCCGTCGGCGCGCACGGATTCTGGCGCAACATACTCGCCGGCCGTGATCTGGTCACGGAGGTTCCTCCCCACCGCTGGCTGATCGAAGACCACTACGACCCCGATCCGCGCACTCCCGACAAAACCTATTGCAAACGCGGCGCATTCCTCGGCGACGTGGAGTTCGATCCGGTGGAGTTCGGCATTCCGCCTTCCGCCATGGTGGCCACCGATACCTGCCAGTTGCTGGCGCTGATCGTGGCCAAAGAGGTGCTGGACGATGCCCTGCGCGGCCAGTTTCGGGAAATGGACCGGGAGCGGGCCAGCGTAATCCTGGGCGTCACCTCCGGGCAGGAGCTTTTTCTGCAAGTGGCCAGCCGCCTGCAGGCGCCGGTCTGGACGAAGGCCCTGCGCGAATGCGGCATCCCCGAGGACAAGGTTCGGGAAATTCGCGAGCGCATCGCCGCTTCCTACGTGCCCTGGCAGGAGAACACGTTCCCGGGGCTGCTCGGCAATGTGGTGGCGGGGCGAATCGCCAACCGCTTTAACCTCGGCGGCACCAACTGCGTCACCGACGCCGCCTGCGCCAGTTCCCTTTCGGCCCTGTCCATGGCTGCCGGCGAACTGCAACTGGGGCGTAGCGACCTGGTGATCACCGGCGGCGCCGACACGTTCAACGACGTCTCCATGTTCGTATGCTTCTCCAAGACGCCGGCGCTCTCGCCCACCGGCGACTGCCGGCCGTTTTCGGACCGCGCCGACGGCACCGTTCTCGGCGAAGGCCTGGCCATGGTGGCGCTGCGGCGGCTGGAAGATGCCGAGCGCGACGGGCAGCCGGTTTACGCCGTGATTCGCGGCATCGGCTCTTCTTCCGACGGCCGTTCCAAGAGCATTTACGCGCCCGCGCCAGAGGGCCAGGCCAAGGCCATGCGCCGGGCCTACGAAACCGCCGGTTACGGACCCGCGACGGTGGAACTGGTGGAGGCGCACGGAACCGGAACCGCCGCCGGAGATGCGGCGGAGATCAACAGCCTGACTTCGGTGTTTCGCACGCCCGCCGAATCCCGCACGGGCTGGTGCGCGCTCGGCAGCGTGAAATCGCAGGTGGGGCACACCAAAGCCGCCGCCGGCGCGGCCGGGATTTTCAAAGCCGTGATGGCCCTGCACCACAAGGTGCTGCCGCCCACCATCAAAGTGGACCGTCCCAACCCGGACCTGGACCTGGAACGGAGTCCTTTCTACGTCAATACGCGCCCGCGCCCGTGGGTACGCGGCACGGACCACCCCCGCCGCGCTTCCGTCAGCTCGTTCGGATTCGGCGGGACCAATTTCCACGTGGCGCTCGAAGAATATACCGGCGCCGAGCGCCCTGCCCGGCGCTGGACTGCACCCGCCGAGCTGATCCTGATCGGCGCCGAAGATGCGTCCGCCCTGGACAGCCGCTGCCGCGAGCTGGCGCACGATGCGGAGACCCGCTCGCTGGCGGAAATCGCCCTGGCGAGCCAGCTTTCCTTCGACGCCGCGGCACACCACCGCCTGGCGCTGGTGTGCGAGTCGAGCGAAGACCTGGCGCGCAAGCTGCGCCTTGCCGCCGAAGCACCGGCCGGGCCCGGAGTGTACCGCGGCGCCGGCCACGAGCGCGGGCGTCTGGCGTTCCTCTTCCCTGGGCAGGGGAGCCAGTATGCCGGCATGACGGGCGATCTCGCCATGGCTTTTGCCGATTGCCTGGCGGTTTGGGACCAGGCTCCGCGGTTCGCCAAAGTCGCGTTTCCGCCGCCCGCGTTTTCCCAGGCGGAACGCGAGGCGCAGGCGCGCCGGCTCACGGCCACCGAGTGGGCGCAACCGGCCATCGGCGCCGCCAGCGCCGCTCTGCTTGCGCTGCTGCGCAAATTGGGAGTGACCGCGGATTGCGTGGGCGGCCACAGCTTCGGCGAAATCACGGCGCTATTTGCGGCGGGCGCGTGCAGCTTCGACGCCATGCTGCGCATGGCGCGCCGGCGGGGCGAGTTGATGGCCGGCGCTCCCGGCGAGCCGGGCGGCATGCTCTCGGTCCGGCAGGATGCGCCTTCGCTGCAGCAGTTCATCGCCGAGTGGGGACTCGATGTGGTGATTGCCAACCACAACGGCCCGCGCCAGTCGGTTCTGTCCGGCAAGGCGGAGGCGATTGCGGAAGCCGCCGCCAAATGCGCGGCCGCCCGCGTGGCTACCGCCCGCCTGCCGGTCTCCACCGCCTTCCATTCTCCGCTGGTGGCGGAAGCGGTGGCTCCGTTCCGCGATTTTCTGGAAACCTGCGAAATCGGCCCCGGCTCCGTGCCCATGTATTCGAACTTCGACGGCGGGCTCCATCCGGCGGACGCCGGCGGCCTGCGCGAACGCATGGCGCGGCAGATCGCCCGGCCGGTGCATTTCGCCCGCATGGTCGAACGCATGTATGAGGATGGCGTCCGCACCTTCCTCGAAGTCGGCCCCGGCTCCGTCCTAACGTCGCTGGTGAGCGCCATCCTGCAGGGCCGCCCGCACTCGGCCATCGCTCTCGACAAGGCATCCGCCTACGGGGTGGTTTCGTTGTGGCACGCCCTGGGCGAGATGGCGGCGCTCGGGTATCCGCTCGACTGGCGCGCGCTGCGTGCGGAGGACCGGGTGGAAGCCGCGCCGCCGCCGGCAGCGGGCCGGTTTCTGATTCGCATCAACGGCGGGAACTACGGCCGGCCGTATCCGCCTCCGGGCGGCGCCGCCGCTCTGCCCCCGCCGGTGGCTACGCCGCCGGAGCCCGCGCCGGCGTCCGCGCCCGCCGCGGCCGGTTCGCCGGAACTGGTGCAGGCTTACCAGATTTTTCAGGAATCCATCAACCAGGCCCATCGCGACTGGCAGGCGAACCTGGCGAAAGGCCATGAAAGCTTCCTCAAAGCCATGGAAAGCGCCTACATCGGCACCATCGGCCAGGGGAACGGTGCGGTGCCGCTGCCGCGGCTGCCTGAAGCTCCGCGGCCCGAGCCTTTGCTGCCGCGCGTGGGAATGGAGACCGTGCGGACGGCGCCGCCGCGGAACGGGGCAGGCGCGGTCGCTCCCTCACCCGTAACGCAGCCGGCAGCCGAAACCGTCGTCAACATCCCCGAGCTCCTCTGGAACCTGATTGCCGAAACCACCGGCTATCCGGCCGAAATGCTGCATGCCGAAATGTCGCTCGAAGCCGACCTCGGCATCGATTCCATCAAGCGCGTCGAGATTTTTTCCGCCTTGCAACAGCGGCTCCCCGCCGCCGCCGAATTCGACCAGGCGCGCCTGGGAGAACTGCGCACGCTGGCCGATATCGTGGCGTATCTCGGATCCTCCGCGCCCGCCGCAGCCCCCGCCGCGCCTTCCGCCGTCGCCCCCGCCGCCGCCCTCGGTGACGCCGTGCTCCGCATCGTCGCGGAAAAGACCGGCTACCCGGTCGAGATGCTGCACGCCGAAATGTCCCTCGAAGCCGACCTCGGCATCGACTCCATCAAGCGCGTCGAAATTTTCTCCGAGCTGCAGCAGTTGCTGCCCTTGGACCGCGAGCCCGACCAGGCGGAGATGGGAGAGCTGCGCACCATCGCGGACGTTGTGCGCTATTGGGACTCCCCGGCTGCACCCGCGCCGTCTGTCGCCCCTGCCGGCGAGGATTACGCAGCGGCCGTGCTCGCCGTGGTGGCGGAAAAGACCGGCTACCCGGTCGAGATGCTGCACGCCGAAATGTCCCTCGAAGCCGACCTCGGCATCGATTCCATCAAGCGCGTCGAGATCTTCTCCGCCTTGCAGGAGTCCCTGCCGGACTTGCCATCTTTCGACACGGCAGCCCTGGGCGAATTGGGCACCATCGCCGAAGTCATCGCATTTCTCAACGGCTCCCCGGCCGCGCCGGCGCCGGCTACCGCTGCGCCCATGCGCCTGTCTGTCGGCGCCCTCGAGTTCCCCGCCACCGGCCATGTGATGCTCGATTCCGGCGAAGGCCCGGTGTGCATCGTCGGGGAAGGCGCTGCCGCCGAGGCCTTGGCGGAGCTGTTGCGCGCCCGCAGTTTCGAAGTGTTCGCGGCGCAGCCTCAGGACTGTCCCCGGCAACCCAGGGCCGTGATCTCTCTCGAAGCGCTGAGCGCCGGCGGCCCGTCCGCCAACCATCGGGTCTTCCGCACCGCGCAGTCCGTGGCGGCGGCCTTTTCCGCGGGTGGCGGTGTTTTCGTCGCGGTTCGCGATGCGGCGGACGCCTGGACCGGCGGCCTCTCCGGCCTGGTCAAAACCGCCGCGCTCGAATGGCCTCGCGCGCGAGTGAAGGCCATCGAGATCGAAGCTGCGGCGATGCCGGCGGCGGCGGTTGCGGCGGCGCTGGCCGGCGAACTCCTGAACGGCGGACCGGAGCTCGAAGTCACCCTCACCGCGGACGCCCGCCGGCTTACCCCGCGCGCGGCCGCGGCGCCCTGCGGAGGCGATTTCCTGCCGCTCGGTCCGGAATCGGTGCTGGTGGTTTCGGGCGGCGCCCGCGGCATTACCGCACGCTGCGCCCTCGCCCTGGCGCGCCGCACCCAGTCGAAGCTGCTGCTGCTGGGCCGTAGCGCCGCCGATGCCGCCGAGGTCCGCCAGACGCTCGAAGCCTTGCAGCAGGCCGGGAGCCCCGCCCGCTACGCCTGCCTGGATATCCGGGACGGCGAAGCCGTGGCGTCCGCGCTGGCGGAAATCCGCCGCGCATGGGGTCCGATTACGGGCGTGATTCATGGCGCCGGGGTTTTGGCAGACCGCGCTATAGCCAACCTCTCGCCCGCGCAGTTCGAAGCCGTTTTCTCCACCAAGGTGGATGGCCTGCGCGCCCTACTGGACGCCACCCGGGAAGATCCGCTGGATGTGCTGTGCGTCTTCTCCTCTGTGGCCGCGCGCTACGGCAACGCCGGGCAAGCCGCCTACGCCATGGCCAATGAGACCATCCACCGCGCCGCCCGCGCCGCGGCCGGAGGACGCCCGCGTCCCCTGAAGGTGAAGGTAATCGAGTGGGGGCCGTGGGCCGGCGGCATGGTCACGCCGGAATTGGCCAAACGCTTCGAAGCGCATGGCGTGGCGTTACTCGGGCTGGAGGAAGGCGCCGCCGCGTTCGCCGCCGAAGTGATGGAGGGCGCGCGGAGTGAAGTCGAGGTGGTCCTCGGCGGCGTTCCGCCAGTGGCGCCCCGCGAGTTGCGGGTCCGCATCGACCACCGCTCCCACCCGTTCCTGGCCGATCATCAAATCCAGGATGTGCCGGTGCTGCCGGTGGTGGAAGCGCTGGAGATGTTTCTGCGCTGCGCGCGCGCCCAGGAGAATGCCGCGCCGCACCTGGTGTGCGCCGATCTCAAGGTGCTCCGCGGCGTGCGGCTCGACGGCTTCTTCGGCGCTGGCAACCTGCTCACCGTTCGTCCGCGCGGCGAAGGCGTCTTCGAGTTGACGGGGCCGGGCGGCGTGCTCCACTACCAGGCGACCCTCCTGCCCGATTCTCAGGCCGGCCGCGCCGCCGCGCCCTTCGCCGATCTCGAACCGCTGCGAAAAGCGCCCTGGGACGCGCCGGATGTTTACGAAAAGCTGCTCTTCCACGGCCCTGCCTTCCAGGTGATCCGGGAAGTCGGCGGCATCTCCGACGCCGGAATCTGCGGCACCGTGACCGGCATCCGCGAGCGGCAGTGGCGCGACGGCTTCCGCCACTCCGATTCCGGCATGCTGGACGGCGGCCTGCAACTGGCGCGCCTGTGGGGATACCATTCCCTGGGCAAGCCGACTCTGCCCGCCCGCATCGGCGAGATCCGCGCAGACCGCCCTCTGGCCGCCAACGGGCCCGTCACCTGCCTGGTGGCCGGGCGAACCGCCGGCGGCAGCAAAATCGTCTGCGACGTGGAATTCCGCTCTGCGGGCGGCGACCTTGTCGCGACTATGACCGGCGTGGAAATGTACGCCGTCCCGGGCGAATGAGCTTCGAGCCGGTCGCCATCATCGGGCGCGGCTGCGTGTTTCCGGGGGCTCTCGATCCGGCCGCTCTGTGGGAACTGATCGCCGCCAACCGCGATGCCGTCTCGGCCTGTCCGGATGGCCGCTGGCGGATTCCCAAAGACCGCGTGCTGGGCGAAGGCCCGGAGCAGGCCTGGACGGACCGCGGCGGCTATGTGACCGGCTTCGAGCGCGTCTTCGATCCCTCCGGCTTCGCCCTGCCCGCCGCCGAAATCGCGCGCCACGACGAGACCCTACGCTGGCTCCTCCACACCGCCCGTGCAGCGCTGCGCGAAGCCGGCATCGACGGGCCGTCCCGCGTTCCGGCGCGCACCGGCGCGGTGGTCGGTTTGCTCGGCCTGCCTTCCGACAATATGGCGCAGTACGCCGAGCAGGTGTGGAGCGGCAGCGCCGCACCCGCGGCCGCGCCGGAAAACCGCTTTCAATCCGGCCTGCCCGCCCATCTTCTGGCCCAGGCGCTTCACCTCGACCTGGGTGCCTTCGCTTTGGACGCCGCCTGCGCCTCTTCGCTCTACGCCATCCGCCTGGCCTGCGACGCCCTGCGCGACCGCCGCGCCGACCTCATGCTGGCCGGCGCCGTGAATCGCGCCGACGACCTGTTCCTGCACATCGGCTTCAGCACCCTGAAAGCCATCAGCCGCACCGGCATGAGCCGTCCTTTCCATGCGGCCGCCGACGGCCTGCTTCCGGCGGAAGGCGCCGGCTTCGTGGTCCTGAAGCGCCTGGCCGATGCGGAAGCGGCCGGCGACCGCGTGCTGGGCGTGATCCGCGCCATCGGCGTTTCCAACGACGGGCGCTCGGCCGGGCTCCTGGCGCCGTCCGAGGAAGGGCAGGAGCAGGCCCTGCGCAGCGCGTATCGCGAGGCCGGCCTCGATCCGTCCGCCGTTTCCCTGCTCGAATGCCACGCCACCGGCACCCCGGTGGGCGATGCCTGCGAGATTCGCAGCACGTCGCGGGTTTTTGAGGGGCTGCGCGACGTTCCCATCGGTTCCATCAAATCCAACCTCGGCCACCCCATCACCGCCGCCGGAATTGCCGGCCTTCTGAAACTGCTCGGCGCCATCGAGCATCGCGTTCGCCCCGCCAGCTTGCACGTGGCGCGCACGGTGGAAGCCATCCGCGATCTCGCCGCCTCGCCGTTTCGCCTGCTCACCCGCAACGAGCCGTGGGAGGGTCCGGAAATCCGGCGCGCCGGATTGAGCGCATTCGGCTTCGGCGGCAACAACGCGCACCTGATCGTGGAAGAGTACCAACCGGGTGGGGCGCGCCCGGCAACGGCTGCCCGACCGCCCTCCAAGGTAGCGGTAGTGGCGATGGGCGCTTCCGCCGGCGATGCCGCCGGCTTGGAGGAATTCACGCAAGCCGTTTTTCGCGGCCGGCCGCGCACGCCGCGAATGGAATCGGTGGCGCTGGATCTGGCGGGAATCGGGTTCGCGCCGCTCGATCTGGCCTCCGCCCTGCCGCAGCAGGTGCTGGCGCTGCAAGTGGCCTCGGAGGCTTTGGAAAGCGCCGGCCCCCTGCCGCCGGCCCGCACCGGCGTCTTCGTCGGAATGGGATGCGATGCGGAAGTGGCCCGTTACGGCCTGCGCTGGCGCACACGCGGGGCAGGCGCGGCCGACGGCGTCTGCCCCTCATTGACCGCCCCCGGCGTGCTCGGCCGCCTGGCCAACGTCACGGCCAACCGGATCAGCAGCAAGTTCGATTTGCGCGGCCCCAGCTTTGCGGTGATGGCCGAGGAACTGTCCGGCGTGATCGCCTTGCAGTTGGGCGCGCGCGCGGTGGCCTCGGGCGAACTCGACGCCGCCGTGGTGGGCGCGGTGGACCTCTCCTGCGAGCCGGTGCATGAAGCCGCCGCGCGAACCGTGCTCCCCGGCCGCCCGCCCGCCGGCGATGGCGCCGTGTTCCTGGTCCTGAAGCGACTGGAAGACGCGGGCGACAGCGCGCTGGCGACCATCGAAGCGACGGTGGATCGTTCCGTAGCGCCGCCTTCCCAGGCGGCCATGCCGGCATCCGTGCTGGCATGCTCCGGGCGGCCTATGCCGGCACGAATGCCGGCATGGCAAGCTGAAAGCTTGCGCTACGGGGAACTGGCGCGCGAGTGGGCGGACGCCGCCGCCCCGGTATTCGGCCACGCCCACGCGGCTTCCGGGCTGCTGCACGCCGCCACCGGCATCCTGGCCTGCGCGCACGGGGCGCTCGCGCCAGCCGCGCCGTGGATCGCGAGCGGCGGCCGGCGCGCCTCGGTCCGCATCCCGGCGCTCGGAGACGCCCTCAGCTTCCGTCGGCTTTGCCGCCGTTCCCGGCTGCGCCACCCGGCCCGTGCTGCCGGGCCCCGCGCCCCGCATCTTTATATACTCGGGTGCGGACCGCGCCGAAGTGCTGGACGCGCTGCGCCTCGGCCGCGCTTTGTCCCACGGACCCGCCCGGCTGGCCATCGTCGCCGCCGGCGAAGAGGAGTTGGCATCCCGGCGGGAACGGGCGCGCCAGGCGCTCGAATCCTCCGGCGACGCGCTCGCCATGGACGGCGTCTATTACCGCCCGGCACCGGTCGAGGGCCAACTCGCGCTGGTTTTCCCCGCCGCCGCCGCCGCGTATCCCGGCATGGGCCGCACCCTGTTGCTGGCGTTTCCGGAATTGCTGGACCGGGTGACGGAGCGGTTTCCCCGGCTCGCCGGCGCCGCCCGGTGGATCTACGATCCGGCGGCAACCGAACCGGATGCCACCCAAAAGCTGTGGGGCAGTTCTCTGCTCTCCCAGGCGCACGCGGAGTTCACGCTTAGCCTGCTGCGGCTCGCCCCCCATGCCGCTCTCGGCATCAGCTCCGGCGAAACCAACAGCCTGGCGGCCTTCGGCGTCTGGCGCGATCTGGATCGGTTTTATGAGGAGTTCACTGCTGCCGGCGTGCTCGACCGCGTCCTCGGCGGCACCTTCGAAATTACCGGCGGCTCGCCGTGGCAGGTTTGGCAGGTGGCCCTGGGCGAAGCCGACCTGCGCAGTCTGCTCGCCGCCTTCCCCGAACTCCGCCTCACCGGCTGTTATGCTCCCGGCGAATACTCGATTGCCGGCGAGGCCTCCGTGTGCCAGCGTGCCATCGCGCGGATCGGTGCGTCCAAGGCGCAGCGCGTCGATTACGACCTGGTGATCCATTGCCCGGAATTCGCGCCTTTCGCCGAGACGTGGCGCCGCCTCCACGACCGCGAAAGCTTCCCGTCCCCGGTTCGCATTTACACGCTCGCCACCGGCACGCATTATGCGCCGGACCACGCCTCGGTTGCGTGCGCTTTGCGGGACCAGGCCGGCGCCGCTCTGGACTTTCCCGCCGCCGTCCAAAATGCCTGGAACCACGGCGTGCGGATCTTTCTCGAGCAGGGGCCGCAAGCCACCTGCACCTCGCGCATCCGCAAAATTCTTGTGGGCAGGGAGCACGTCGCGGTTTCCATGGATCGCGCCGGCGCCGATTCCCTGCGGCAGGCCGCCAACGCCGTCGCCCAATTGATCGCCGCCGGGTCGGACGAAGCCATGGCGCGGGTCTTCGATCGCTTCCCGCAGCCGCGCGCCGCCGAAACGCGCAAGCTGTTCACCGTTCCCGCGCATGCCGCACCTGTACAGATGCCGGCGCCGCGTCCCGTCCCCACGGCCGGAATTCACCTGTTCGAAAGCCATGTGCGCGCGCTGGCCGCCGCGCACGCGGCATTCCTGGAAAACTGCGGTGCCGGCCCGCACCAGACGTTTCTCCGTGCCTCGGAGCGGGGCTATCGCCACGCCGCCGGACGCCTGCCGGCCCGCGCGTCCGCCGTGGCGCTGGCGCCGGTCAGCCAAGCGCCCGCCGTGGCGCCGCCGCCGGTCAGCGAAAAGGCGCGCGGCCTGGCGCTCACCCGCGCCGATCTGGAGCGGCTCGCCTCCGGCTCCATTGCCGATGTCCTCGGCCCCCAGTTTTGTCCGCTGGACGAATTCCGCCGCGTGGTCCGCCTGCCCATGCCGCCGCTGCTGCTGGTGGACCGGGTGACGGAAATCGAAGGCCGCGCCCTCACCCTGGCCGCCGGCACCATCGTCACCGAAACCGATGTCCGCCGCGAAGCCTGGTACATGTATCGCGGCCGCATGGCGGCAGGCATCATGATCGAAGCCGGGCAGTCCGACCTGCTCCTCATTTCCTGGCAGGGAATCGATCTCGACAGCCGGGGCGAGCGCGTCTACCGCCTGCTCGGCTGCGATCTCACCTACCATGGCGGACTCGCCGAAGCCGGAGATACCCTCCGCTACGACATCCACATCGACCGCCACGCGCGGCAGGGGCCGGTCCGCCTGTTCTTCTTTCATTACGATTGCCGCATTGGCGGCCGCGTCCGCCTGTCCGTGCGCAACGGCCAGGCGGGTTTCTTCACGGACGAAGAACTCGCCGCATCCGCGGGAGTGCTCGGCGCGCCGGAGCCGTCCGCGGCGGACACCGCCGCGGTGCGCCGCTTCTCACTGGGCCAATTGCAGGATGCCGCCGCCGGCCGCGCCTATGAATGCTTCGGCGCGGGCTTCGAATACGCCGCCGCGCATCAGCGCTCGCCCGGATTTGCCGCGCCGGACCTGGTCCTGCTGGACGCCGTCACCCACCTTCAGGCGCACGCGCCTGACGCCCGCGGCTACCTGCGCGCCGAATTGTCGATTCGCCCGGACCTGTGGTTCTTCGCCGGCCATTTCAAGGACGATCCGTGCATGCCGGGCACGCTGATGTTCGAGGGCTGCCTGCAGGCCATGGCGTTTTACATGATGGCCTCCGGCCTGACGCTGGAGCGCGATGGCTGGCGCTTCGAGCCCGTGCCCGAGGTGCCCTACGAACTCCGCTGCCGCGGCCAGGTGACGCCGGCTTCGCGCCTGCTGACGTACGAAGTGTTCGTGGCGGAGATCCGCGGCGGCCCCGAGCCGGCCCTGTTTGCCGACGTGCTGTGCACGGTGGATGGCCTGAAAGCATTCCACTGCCGGCGCATGGGTCTGCGCCTCACCCCCGGTTTCCCGCTGGACGAAAATCCGCCGGCTCGCGCGCGCGATACCAAGGCCGTGGCATCCGTCAACGGCGTCCCGCTCGATTACGATGCCCTGCTGCACTGCGCCTGGGGTTCCCCGGCGGCGGCATTCGGGCCGCCCTTCGAGCGCTTCTCGGCCGGCCGGCTGCCGCGCCTGCCCGGCCCTCCCTACCATTTCGTCACGCGGATTACCGAAATTCACGGCGAATTCGGCGCGGAGCGCGCCGGGGCGCGAGTGGTGGCGGAGTTCGACGTCGAGCCGGACGCCTGGTTCTTCGGATCGAGCGATTCCGACGCGATGCCGCTGGCGGCGCTGATGGAGATTGCGCTCCAACCCTGCGGCTGGCTGGCCTGCTTTTCGGGCATCCCGCTGCGCTCCCGGGAGGATCTCTATTTCCGCAACCTGGATGGCTCCGCCGCCGCCGGCCCGCCCATCCGGCGCGGACGGGGAGTGGTGCGAACCGAAGCCACGCTCATCAATGTGGCGCGGTCCGCCGGCATCACCCTCACGTCCTTCGACGTGCGCTGCACCTGGAACGGCGCCGAGGCCCTCCGCATGCAGACCACCTTCGGATTCTTCCGCAAGCACGAACTGGCGCACCAGGCGGGTCTTCCGGCACCGGCCGGCGAACGGCCCCGCGCCGAGGCCAACAGCGAGACCGTCATCGACCTGGCCGCCCGGCCCGACCGCTATTTTGCCGGCCCGCTCCGCATGCCCGCGGAAAACCTGCTCATGCTCGACCGCATCACCGGCCTCGATCCCGACCCCGGGCACGGCTGGGTAAGAGCGGAAAAGGATGTCCGGCCCTCCGACTGGTTTTTCAAGGCGCATTTCTACCAGGACCCCGTCCAGCCCGGCTCGCTCGGCCTGGAGGCCATCGTCCAGGCGCTCGAATTCTATGTGATCCATTGCGGCCTCGCCGCCGGCATCCCCAGCCCTGCGTTCGTTCTCGATGGCGCCATGGCCTGGAAGTACCGCGGCCAGGTGCTGCCGCCCAACCGGCGCATCGCCATCGAGGTCCGGCTGAAAAGTGTCGCGCGCACCGGCGGCTCCGTGGCCGTTCGCGCCGAAGGCTGGCTCTGGGTGGATGGCACGCGCATCTACCACTTCTCCGATTTCGGCCTTCAGGTCGTCCCCGGGAATCTGCCGTGAAGCGCCAGGCCGCGGTGGTCGGATTGGCGGATGCGGCGGGCCGGCTGCGGCGCCTCTTCGAAGGCCCGCCGCAAGCTGCCGAATTCGCCGATCCCGCAGACGCCGGCGCGCTGCGGCAGGCCATCGATGCCATTGAATCCGGCGCAGCCGAAAGCGCGGTGGTGGGCGGGCTCACGCTGAAACGCCACGATTTGGCGCGCGCGGAGGGCGATACCTGCTATGCGCTGCTGGCTGCGGATGGCGATGAGTTTGCGGACGCCGAGGAGTTCGATTCCGGCCCCGCGCTCTCGGAAGCCATCGCGTGCGCCGCGCTGGGCGTCTATTATCGCTTTCTTCCTCCCGGCCCCGGCCGCGCCGCCCGGAAGCCGTGGCTCGGTTCCGTCACGCGGCGGGCTGTGATCCGACCGTCCGGTGACGTCCGCTTCGTCGTCACCGAAACCGGCGATCCGCGCGTTTTGCCGCCCACCACCTTCGCCGTGCGCTCCCTGCAACTGGTCCCGCTCGCGGCCGGCACGCCCGATGAATTGACGCGTCAACTGGATGGCGTTGCCGCTCAACTGCGCGGCGGCAGTTCCGTTCCCGCCATCGCCCACGCCGCTCAGGCCCGCTCCGTGGCCGGCCCCGCGCAGCCCTACGGCCTGGCCCTCCTGGCCCGGACGGACGCCGACCTGCTTCGCGAAATCGACCTCATCCGCCACGGCATTCCACGATCCATCGCTTCCGGCGCCGAATGGAAGACGCCCGGCGGCAGTTGTTTCACCGCCAATCCGCTGGGAGGCGATGGCGTGGCTTTCGTCTATCCCGGCGTGGGCAGCCCCTATGAGGGCGCCGGCGCCGACCTGTTCGCCATGGCCCCGCCGCTGCTCGATCGCCTCGCCGTTCTGGCGCGCGGTGAGCCCGGCCGCTACCTGCACGAAGCCGATATCTATCCGCGCCAGCCGGGCCTCCGCACCGCCTTCCACAGCAACGTGGTGGCGCTGGGCGAGTGCGCCATCAGCCTTTCGGCCGTGCTCACCATGCTGATGCGCGACATTTTCGGCGTGCAGCCGCGCAGCGCTCTGGGCTACAGCTTTGGCGAAGCCATTATGCCGGCCGCGCTGGGCGTCTGGCCCGAGCCCGCCATCCTCACCGACCGCCTCGACGCCTCGCCCACCTTCCGCTCCCGCCTGCAGGGCCCCATGCTCGCGGTCCGCGAATGCTGGGGGATTTCCCCGGAGGCGCCGCTACGCTGGCAGTCCTTCTCCGCCCGCGGCACGCCCGCCCAGGCTTATGCCGCGCTCGAAGGCGAGGCGCGCGCGTACCTGTGCATGATCAACTCGCCCGACGAGGTGGTGATCGCGGGCGAGGAAGGCGCCTGCCGGCGCGTGCTCGGCAAACTGGGCTCCTCCGCCATCCCCATGCCCATCGCCGTCACCATGCACGCCAAACCGGCCGCTTCCGAATACGAGGAGCTTGTCCGCATTCACGACCTGGAAACCACGCCCGGCTGCGCGGCGGCCCTGTTCTCATCCGCCGCCTATGCCCCGGTACCCGTGGAGCGAACGGCGCTGGCACGCGCCATTGCCGGCGGCTACACCAAGACGGTGGATTTCCCGCGACTGGTGCGCCGCGTCTATGCCGACGGCGCGCGCGTTTTCCTGGAACTGGGTGGCCGCCGCAACTGTTCCACCTGGATCGAGAAAATTCTGCGCGGGCGTCCGCATGCGGCCATCCCGTGCGATTCCCCGGGACAGAATGGCGACGCGGCCGTTCTGCGGGCCGTCGCGCGCCTGTTCGCCCATCGCGTCCCGCTCAACCTCGCCCCGCTTTCGGCCGGCATCCGCTGACGCGAATTCGGATTGGCCCCTCCGATTTCTCGACTATACTCGGGAGGAAATGGCCCTCGACGAACTTTACGCCGCGCGGCTGGACCGTTACGTTGCGGCCATGCGCAACGGCACCCCCGACCGCGTTCCGCTGCGGCCCCTGGCGGCGGAGTTCACCGCCCGGTATGCCGGTTTCACCTGCCAGGAAGTCACGCACGATTACCGCAAGGCGTTTGAAGCCGTGGTGCGCTGCTGCCGGGATTTCCCCTGGGATGCCGCCGTGCCCAACATGGTCTATGTGTGGAGCGGCCTCACCGAAGCCATCGGCCTGCGCTATTACGGCGTCCCCGGCATTCACGTCGCGCCCGATTTCTGCTTCCAATATCGCGAGCCCGCCGAAGCCGACGCCTTCATGAAGCGCGAGGAATACGACGAGCTGATCGAGGACCCGGTCCGCTTCCTCTACGAAACCTGGCTGCCGCGCGTCTCCACCGACGTAAGTGCCAAGGGGCAACCCACCTCCTACCGCAATAACCTTTCCTTCGTGAAGGGCGGCATGGCGATGCTGAGTTATTTTCAGGCGTTCGGCGGGCAGGTGGAGCGCATGCGAACGGAGTGCGGAACGCCCTCGTCGATCTGCGGGATGCTCAAAGCGCCGCTCGATATTCTGGCCGACAAGCTGCGCGGTTACATGGGGCTGGTCTTCGACCTGATGGAAATTCCGGACAAGGTCCTCCGCGCCTGCCAGGCCTTGATGCCGCACCTGGCCTACCTGGCGCTCACCAGCGCCGATCCCACCCGCACCCTGCCGATTCCCATCTGGATGCATCGCACCTGCACGCCTTTCATCACCCGCGAGCAGTTCGAGGCCATTCACTGGCCCACCCTGCGGCCGATTTTCGATGCCCTGTGGGCGCAGGGGAACCAGGTGCTGATGTACGCCGAGGGCAAGTGGGACGCGCACCTGGAGCGCTTTGCCGAACTGCCGGCCGGCAGCATGATCTTCCATCTGGACCGCACCGACCCGCTCCTGGCCCGGCGGATTCTCGGCGGCAAATTCTGCCTGAGCGGCGGCGTGCCCAACGCGCTGCTGGCCTTCGGCAAACCCGGCCAGGTGAAGGCGCACTGCCGCAGCCTGATCGAAACCATCGGCGGCGAGGGTGGCTACATCATGGACGCCAGCGCCATCATCCAGAACGACGCCACCGTCGAAAGTCTCCGGGCGATGGCGGACGCCACCCTGGAGTACGGTGCGTATCGTTCCCCCTCCTCGCCCTCCGCGCCCGTGCCGCCGGCGCCCGCGCCCGCAGGCCTTCCCGCCTGGGTCACGGCGCCCAGGGTCCGCCCCGGAATTTGCTTATCGTTCGAGGAGAAGCTGCGCGAGATGCCGCCGATTTGTGGCGATGTGAACCTGATCCGCGACGTGTGGGACAACATCGACGGGCTCGCTTATCTCTACATCTGGCACGTACTGCTCAGCTTCTGAACCGTTTCGGACCGGATTATCGGCGCGCCGTCCCAAATGGGAATATGATGTACGATATGGCCGAGCAATCGAATACCGGGCGGCGGCGCTTTCTGCAGGCTGCGGGCGGCACGCTTCTTCTCAAACCACAGGTTGCGTTCTCCTACCAGGCGAACTCGACAGTGGAGGTCGGGCTGATCGGTTGCGGAGGGCGCGGCAACTGGATCGCGCCGTTCTTTCCGCAGCACACGGGAGCGCGCGTGGTCGCGCTCGCCGATGTCATCCGGAAAAATCTGGAGGAAACGCGCCAGAAGCTTGGCGTCTCCGCCGACCGCGCCTATTGGGGGCCGGACGCGTACCGTGAGCTGGCGGAGTCGAAGCTCGATGCGGTGATCATCGAGACCCCTCCCTACTATCATCCCTTGCACGCGGCGGCGGCCGTGGATGCCGGCAGGCACGTCTACTGCGCCAAGCCGGTGGCCGTGGATGTGCCGGACTGCCAAGAGCTTTCTCCGCTCCGGCCAGCAGGCCCAGAGCAAGGGGCTGAGCTTCTGGACGGATTTCCAGACCCGCGCCCGTCCCGTGTTTCAGGAGGCGGTCGAGCGCATTCGCCGCGGCGATATCGGCAACGTGGCCATGGCGCAGGTCTTCTACTATGCCAACCGCCCCTGGATCGACCGATCCGTTCCGGGCATGGACCCCGGGCACAAGCGCATGGTCAACTGGATCGGCGACAGCGTCCTCAGCGGAGACATCATCGTCGAGCAGAATATTCACGTGATCGATGTCGCCAACTGGTACCTGGGCGGCCATCCGCTGAAGGCGGCCGGCACCGGCGGGCGCACCAATTGGTCCGGAACCAAGAGCAATACCGGCGACGCCTGGGACCACTTCGCGGTGAACTTCTGGTACCCGAACGATGTCCATGCCACTTTCAGCTCCCACCAGCTCACCGGCCGGTTCTCCGACCTGTGCATCCGCTGCTTCGGCCTGAATGGCTGCGCCGACACCCACTACGGCGGGCTGATCCGCGTGGTCAGCGACGACGGCCAGAAGAACTGGACCGGCGCGGAGAAGGACGACACTTTCACCGGCGGCTGCATCACCAATGTCCAGAACTTCATCGAGAGCATCCGCACCGGGAAGCCGATCAACAACGCGGCCACCGCGGTGGAGAGCAATCTCACCGGCATTCTGGGCCGCATGGCGGCCTACCGCGGCGGCAGTGTGACCTGGGCCGAGATGATGGAATCCTCGGAGAAATGGGAAGCGGCGCTCAAGCTGAAGTGGTGAGGCGCCGCCGCTTAACCTGCCCGCGCTACAATTTCCGCATGGCTACCTGCGGATTGATCGAATATGCCGATGCCCCGCCGGAAGTGCGCGCCGTCTATGACGACATCATGACCACGCGCCACACCGACTGGGTCAGCAATTTCTGGAAAGCTCTCGCCCACAACCCCGCGCTGCTGCGCCGCACCTGGGAAAACGTCAAGTGCGTGCTCACGCCCGGCGCGCTCGATGCCCTCACCAAGGAGATGATGTACGTGGCCATCAGCGCCACCAACCAGTGCGGCTATTGCATCGCCTCCCACACCGCCAGCGCGCGCAAAGCCGGCATGACCGACGAAATGTTCGCCGAGCTCATGGCCGTGGTCGGCATGGCCAACGAAACCAATCGCCTCGCCAGCGGCTACCAGGTGGAAATCGACGAGCGCCTGAAGCCCCGCCCGCGCCGCGCCCCGTAGCGCCGCCTTCCAGGCGGCCATGCCGGCGTCCCAGCCGGCATTCCCGCTGGCCTGGAAACGCCATCGGCGCTACAGTAAAATTCACGGCAGCCGCGCTCGATTTCGACAGCCCGGGACATCCACTTTGCTCTTCCACCTCCGCCTCCTCCTTCGCCTCTGGTTTCGCCCCGCCGCGGCGATGGGCGAAATTCTCGACCGCGGCAGCCTGCTCTTCGCCAGCCTCGTCGCCATCGCCGTCGGCTTCGGGCTGAACTCTTCGCCGCAGCCGGCCCTGTTCAGCTTCTACATGCCGCTGCTCATTCTGGCCGTGATCTATGTTCCCGGCCTGCTGCTGCTCGGCGCGCTGGTGGCGCGCGCCGGCTCCCCCGGCACGGTCTTCCAGCGCGACTATGCCCCGCTCCTCACGTGCATCGCCATGGCCTGGAGCGCCGCCCAGATTCCCATCCTCATCGCCCAGTGGTTCGCCCCGCTCATCGCGCTCGAAATCGTGGCCGGATGCGCGTATCTCTATTTCGCCGTGCTCGTCTTCTTCGCCGTCCGCACGGTCTTCGGAGCCTCCAACGGAGCGGCCGCCGCCATCGTCTGCCTCTCCTGGATTCCGCTGGTAGCCGCGGCCTTCCTCTGGGTTCCGCTTTCCTTCTTCTTCCGCCTGCTGGCCTCGCCTTTCTTCCTCTTCTTCGTCATCTATTACCTGGCCGCCGAATTCGGCCGTCTCGGCCAGGGCGTGCGCACCGGCCAGAGCTACCGCCGCATGCTGGAAGCCGCCGCCCTCAATCCGCACGATGGCGACGCCCAGTATCAGCTCGGCCTCATCCATCAGCAGCGCCGCCAGTACACCGAGGCCGTCCGCCGCTTTCAGGCCGCCGTCGCCATCGACCCCACCGAAACCGACGCCCATTTCCAGCTCGGCCGCATCGCCCGCGAGCAGGGCCGCCCCGAGGAGGCGCTGGGGCATTTTCAGACCGCCCTCAAGCAGGACGAAAAGCACAGCTCCAGCGAGGTTCACCGCGAGCTTGGAGCCGTCTATCTCGCGCTCAACCGCAACGCCGATGCCGAGCGCGAGTTGGCCCTCTACACCGATCGCCGCGAATACGACCCCGAAGGCCTCTACTACTACGGCCAGGCCCTGGAGCGAAACGGCAAGCCCGCCGAAGCTCGCGCCGTTTACGCCCGTGCCGTCGAATCCGCCCGCACCGCCCCCCGCTACCGCCGCCGCATCGTCGCCAAGTGGAGCCGCCTGGCACAGCGGGCGGGCAAGCTGTGAGGGGCCCTGAAGACGGCGGCGTCGATCTCGGGTATCGCCACTTTCCGACCGCTTGGATTCGAGCGGAGGCTCTAGGGCGGCTTGCGTCGGGAATTCCAGAGTGTGCAGCTATCGAAGGTCAGACGTCCGGCAAAATCGAGTCAGCAATGTACTGACGAGCGTTGGAACGTTTTCTGTTGCTGCGTTAAGCAGTCTATCCCAACAATAGAGGGCACCTCCATATGCCAGGCCACTGCTCATTGTAGAAAGAAGTGTGCGTGCCCTCCAGCCGAGAATATGACCTGCGGGGACGCCAATCAAACGACCCGGGAATAGTACTGAGGCGAGGGTGAATAGGGAATCCGACGCACTTGCGACCTTCAATTCGATACCTACCCACGCGGCGGCTGAAGAGGCGGCGAGTACGCCGACTATCGCAACCCCGACGCGATCAAATCGGCTGAGGTGCCGGGCCTTGCTCATGCTAAAGATGACGCTGAGGGAAGCGAAAATGGCGAATACCCGTCGGCGAAAAAGGTCATTGACCGTCCGCGCGTCACCCACTGCCGCCGGCGCTTATAACCCGGTCTGCACATTTATCATGCACCCCTGAACATTGGATTCCCAAACAGACCAAAATAAGTGCCCTCCTGCCGGTGATCTCGCCGGGCAATTCGGGGCAGGCTACGCAATCCCCTCCGCCGGTCTACTTACTCACCGCCTGCACCAACAGCACCGCTCCAATTCCCGCTAGCCCGGAGTAGACATACTTGAGGAAACATTCCCCGTGCAAACGGTGGTTCGCCACCCGGCCGAGCAGAATCGCCGGTAGCGCCACCGGCAGCGAGATCAGGTAATAATGCGTCACCGCCGGAACCCATAGCCCCTTCAACCAATAGCCCGCCATCCCCAGGAGGCTCGCCGGCAAAAAGTATCCTTGCAGCGTCGCGCGGAAGTGCTGCGCGGACCAGCGCCGCATCGCCCCGTAAATCGCCAGCGGCGGCCCGTTCATCCCGTACGCGCCGCCCAGCACGCCGGCGCACAGGCCGCAGCCGAGCAGCCACGCCCGGCTGTCCTGCTTCAGCTCCGGCGGCTTGCTGCCCATCAGGCAATACGCGGCGAACGTCATGATCAAAATCGCCAACCCTACCCGGACGGCCCGCTCGTGACTGCTGGTCAACAGCGCCAGCCCGAGCGGGATGCCCGCCAGCGTCGCCGCCACCAGCCATCCCGTGCTGCGCAAGTGAATCTTCTGCCAATCCTGCGCCACCACCACGCCGGCAATGGTGATCGAAATCAGCACCGCCAGCGGAGCGGCAATTGCCAGCGGAAGGCACAGCGCCAGCAGCGGAACCGCAACCAGCGCCTCGCCGAATCCGAACGCCGAGCGAATCAGCGTGGCCAGGAACACCACCAGCAGCACGAACACGGTTGTCGGGTCCATCTTTCTCTGCGCCCCTCGCGCGCCCGTGGGAAGCGGCGGCTCTCCCTATCTTATTCCGCCGATGCGGCAATTCGCGGAGTAGCGGCGCCATTCGAACGCCGCCGGCCCGAATTTCGCGGTGTCGCGGCCTGTCCCCGAATTCACCACAGTGTGGTACCGCACTCACGCGGGTAAGCCCGTTACAATCAGTTGAGTGCCAGGAGTCTATCTCTCCTATCCCTTCTGCGCGCAGAAGTGTACGTACTGCAATTTTGCCTCGGGCGTGTTTCCGCGCGAGCTGGAGCCGCGCTATCTCCACGCGCTCCGCCGCGAGATCTCCGCGCACGCCTGGCAATGGCAGCCGGAAACCGTCTACCTCGGCGGCGGCACGCCCGGCAACATGGATCCGGATGCCCTCCGTGCGCTTCTCGCCCTCATCCCCGGCCGTCCCTGGCAGGAAGCCACCATCGAGGCCGCGCCCGGCAACATCACGCCGGAAAAAGCGCGCGCGTGGGTCGCGTGCGGCATCGATCGCGTCAGCCTCGGCGTGCAATCGTTCGTCGATGCCGAAATCCGCCGCACCGGCCGCAAGCACACCGCCGCGAGCGTGGCCGCAGAAATCGCCACGCTTCGCGCCGCCGGCATCCGCGAACGTCAATATCGACCTCATCGCCGGCCTCTCCGGGCAAACCGAAGTCGGCTGGCGCGAATCGCTCGACTGGATCGAGCGCCTCGCTCCCGCCGCACGTCTCCGTCTACATGCTGGAAGTGGACGACGACAGCCGCCTCGGCAAGGAGATGCTGCTCGGCGGCGTGCGCTACGGCGCGGCCGATACCCCCGGCGAAGATGCCACCGCCGCGTTTTACGAAATGGCGGTGGAGCGGCTGGCCGCGCTCGGCATCCCGCGCTACGAGATCTCCAATTTCGCCCGCCCCGGCTGCGAATCGCGCCACAACCTGAAATACTGGACGCTCGCGCCCTACGTCGGCTTCGGCGCCGACGCCCACTCCTTCGATGGCCGCGCGCGCTGGCAGAATCCGGAAACCATCGAGGAATATCTCGACCAGCCGCCGCTCCTCGCCGACCCGGCCCCCGGCCCCCGGCGCCCGACGATGAGCGCATTCTTCGTCGGCCTGCGCCTCGCTGCCGGCATCCGCCCCACGCCCGCCGAATGGCAGCGCTTCGCCGCGCCCATTCGACGCTTCACTGGAGCACGGCCTGCTCGAATCCGAAGACGGCGCGCATCCGCCTCACCAGCCGCGGCGTGCTGCTTTCCAACGAAGTCTTCCAGGAGTTTCTCGCCTCATGATCGATCTGCGCAGCGATACCGTCACCAGGCCCACGCCCGCCATGCGCCGCGCCATGGCCGAAGCCGAAGTCGGCGACGACGTTTACGGCGAAGACCCCACCGTCAACCGGCTGGAACAGCGCGCCGCCGAAATCGCCGGCAAAGAGGCCGCGCTGTTCGTCCCCACCGGCACCATGGGCAACACCATCGCCGTCAAGCTGCTCACCGAGCACGGCCAGGAAGTCATCTGCGATTCCCGCGCCCACATGCTCGATTACGAGCTGTCCATGGTGGCCTGGTTTTCCGGCTGCGTCGTCCGCGCCATCCACACCGCCGACGGCATCTCGCGCTGGGATGAGGTCCGCCGCCACATCAAGCCCGGTCAATCCCTACTCCGCGCCCACCGGCCTGGTGGAGATCGAGAACACCCACAACATGCCCGGCGGCACCGTCTACCCCATGAGGCGGTGCGCGAAATCTGCGAGGGCGCGCACGAGCGCGGCGTGCAAGGTCCACATGGATGGCGCGCGCATCTTCAACGCCGCGGCGGCGCTGGGAACGTCGGTGGCGCGAAATCGCCGCCCCCGCCGACACCGTGATGTTCTGCCTCTCCAAAGCCCTGGGCGCGCCCGCCGGCTCCATGCTCGCCGGTCCCGCGGAGCTGATCGCCAAAGGGCCGCCTCTACCGCAAGCGGCTGGGCGGCGGCATGCGCCAGGTGGGCGTGCTGGCCGCCGCCGGGCTGGTGGCGCTCGAAGAATCGCCGCCGCTGCTCTGCGACGATCACGCCAACGCCCGATTCCTGGCCGAAGGGCTGGCGCGCATTCCCGGAATCCACATCGATCCGCAGAAGGTGCAGACCAATATCGTGGTCTTCGACGTCTCCGCCACCGGCAAGACCACCGCCGCCATCAGCGCGGCGCCTGAAGCGAGCGCGGCGTGCTCCTCAACCCCATCAACGAGCGCCAGATGCGCGCGGTCACCCATTACGATGTCGGCCGCGCCGCCTGCGTTCAGGCGCTGGAAGCGGTCCGCGAGGTGGTGAATGCCAACTGAAGCGAATGCCGCGCACCGTGGAGCCGCCTTTCCGGGCGGCCATCCCGGCTTTCCAGCCGGGATACCCTCAGGGGACGTATGCCGGCACGAATGCCGGCATGGCCGGCTTGAAAGCCGGCTCCACGGTGGTGGCATCATGAGAGTTTCCTTGTTTTATCCCTTAAAGAGAACGTACATGCACAAATTTGTCGCAATTGGCGCCGGCCTGCTGGTCTGCGCCACTGCCCTGGCGCAGCAATATTCGATCGTCACCGTGGCCGGCGGCGCGCCTCCGGCTACCCCCATTTCGGCCACCAACACCTCCATCGGCCAGCCCAACCGCGTCACTTTGGATAAGTCCGGCAACATCTATTTCAGCGCCTCCAACTCGGTGTTCAAGATGACGCCGGCCGGAACCCTGACGCTGGTGGCGGGCAATTCGCGCGCCGGGTTCTCCGGCGATGGCGGCCCCGCCACCGCCGCCCAATTGAACGGCCCGCGCGGCCTGGTTTTCGACGGCAACGGCAACCTCTATATCGCCGATTCGCGCAACAACCGCGTGCGCATGGTCGCGCCCAACGGCATCATCACCACCTTCGCCGGCACCGGCGCCGTCAGCCCCGGCGGCGGCCCCACCACCTACGGTGACGGCGGCCCCGCCACCAACGCCCTGCTCCACCTGCCCTCGGGCCTGGCCGTCGATTCCTCCAACGATATCTACATCGCCGACACCGCCGACAACACCATCCGCGAAGTCACCACCGACGGCATCATCAACACCATCGCCGGCGACAGCTATCCCAGCTTCCTCGGCGACACCGGCCAGGCCATCAACGCCGAGCTTTGGGGTCCTGAAGACGTGGCGCTCGATAGCTCCGGCAATATCTACATCGCCGATACCCAGAACGGCCGCATCCGCCAGATCAATACCACCGGCGTCATCAACACCTATGCCGGCGATGGCACCATCGGCTGGGCCGGGGACGGAGCGGCGGGCACCAGCGCGGAGATCTGGGCGCCGGTCGCGCTGGCCGTGGATTCGTCCGGCAACGTTTACTTCGTCGAGAACGGGGACAGCCGCATCCGCATGATCAAGGCGAGCACCACGTTTGCCACTGACATTGCATCCGGCACCGCCCCGGTGTCCGGCAACATTTCCACCATCGCCGGCAACGGCACCGCCGGTTTCACGGGCGATGGCTCCGCGGCCACCAATGCGGAAATGAACTTCCCTTCCGGCATGGCGCTGGACGGCTCCGGCAACATCTACATTGCCGATTCCCTCAACCTGCGCGTCCGCAAGATTACGGGCAGCAACATCTCCACCGTGGCCGGCAACGGCGTGCTCAGCTATTCCGGCGATGGCGGCGCCGCCACCAACGCGCAGATGAACTCGCCGCAAGCCGCGGCCGTGGACTCCTCCGGCAATCTGTACATCGCCGATACCGCCAATAACGTGGTCCGCAAGGTCACCACCGATGGCGTCATCCATCCCTTCGCGGGCAACGGCACCGCCGGGTTCGGAGGCGATGGCGGCGCGGCTACCAGCGCCCAATTGAACGGCCCGCGCGGCCTGGCCGCGGATGCAGCCGGCAACGTCTATATCTCCGATACCAAGAACGCCCGCGTCCGCAAAGTGACGCCCGCCGGCACCATCTCCACCGTGGCCGGCAACGGCACCTCCGGCTATGGCGGCGATGGCGGCGCCGCGGCCAGCGCCCAGCTTTATACCCCCGTCGGGCTGGCCGTGGACGGCTCCGGCAATCTGTACATCGCCGATTTCAATAACAACCGCATCCGCATGGTTACCCCCGGCGGCACCATCGGCACCGTCGCCGGCAGCGGCAATGCCGGCTACTCCGGCGATGGCGGCCCGGCCACCGGCGCGCAATTGAATTACCCCGTTGGCGTGGCCGTGGATTCCGGCTCCAACATCTACATCGCCGATTCCGGCAATTACGTCATCCGCAAGGTTCTCTCCGGCGGCCAGATCTACACCATCGCCGGCAACGGCATCTCCGGTTATTCCGGCGACGGCGGCCCCGCCGTCCAGGCCCAGATCGGCAGCCCGGCCGCGGTCGCCGCCGATTCCGCCTGGAACGTCTATTTCACCGACGGCAGCGCCCGCGTACGCAAGGTTTACACCGACGGCTACATCGTGTCCATCGGCGGCAACGGCACCATCGGCTATTCGGGCGATGGCGGCGCGGCCGTCAACGCCCAACTCGACGCGCCCGAAGGTCTGGCGGTCGATTCCAAAGGCAACGCGTACGTGGCCGATTCCGCCAACAACGCGGTGCGTGAGTTGCAGCCGCTCGCGAGCGGCATCGCCATCACGGCCGTCGTCAGCGCCGCCAGCAACCAGAGCGGCGCCATCTCTCCCGGCGACGTGGTCACAATTTACGGCTCCGGACTGGGCGCCGGCGGCGTGTCGTATTCGCTGGTGAACGGCGTGGTCCCTGAAAACCTCGCCGGCACCACCGTGTATTTCAATAACGCCGCCGCGCCCGTGCTCTACGCTTCCTCCACGCAGGTCAACGTGGTGGCGCCGTTCGGCCTCACCGGACAGACGGCGCAGGTGGTGGTCAACTACCTCGGCCAGAATTCCGCCCCACAAAGCGTCAACATAATCCCCGCCGCGCCGGCGCTGTTTACGGGCAACGCCAGCGGAGCCGGCCAGGTGGCCGCCATCAACGTCCAGGACGGCACCGTAAACGGCCCTGCCAATCCTGCCCATGAAGGCACTTACGTCGCCTTGTACGCGACCGGCGCGGGCCAGACCGATCCGCCCAGCCAGGATGGCGCCGTGGCCGCGGTTCCGCTGCCGCTCGTGCCCTCCAACCTCGGCCTCAGCGTGACCATCGGCGGGCAGGCGGCCAAGGTCACATACGCCGGCGCCGCGCCCGAAATCGTCGAAGGCGTCATCCAGGTCAACGTCCTGATCCCCACCGGCATCCCCCCGGGATCGGTTCCGGTCGTGTTGCAGGTCGGCGGCATCAACAGTCAGAACGGCGTTACCATTTGGATTACGAACTAGGGATTGGGGGCCGAGGGCCAGGGAAGGCACGCGCTGCCCCGGCCCCCGGCCCCTGATCCCCGGCCCCCATGGAGGTTCATGAGATACCGCGCGCTCGGCAGAACGGGTTTCCAGGTCAGCGAAATCGGGTATGGCGCCTGGGGCATCGGCGGCTCGCAATGGCTGGGCGGTTCCGACGATGAATCGCTCCAGGCCCTGCGCCGGGCCATCGATCTGGGCGTCAACTTCATCGACACCGCGCTCGCCTATGGCGACGGCCACAGCGAAAAGCTGGTGGGCCAGGTGGTGCGGGAGACGCGCCAGCGCATCTACGTCGCCACCAAGGTGCCGCCCCGGAACCTGCTCTGGCCGGCGCGGCCGGGCATCCCCATTTCCGAAGTCTTCCCCTACGACTACATCATGCGCTGCGCGCATGAAAGCCTTTCCAATCTGCAGATGGACACCGTCGACCTGCTCCAACTTCACGTCTGGAATCCGGAGTGGATCCACGACGACGACTGGCGCCGCGCCTTCGAAGCCCTCAAGCGCTCCGGCAAGGTCCGCGCCGTCGGCATCTCCATCAACGACCACCAGCCCGATAGCGCGCTCGAAATTATCCGCACCGGCCTCATCGACACCGTGCAGGTGATCTACAACATCTTCGACCAGTCGCCCGAGGCTCGCCTGTTGCCGCTCTGCCGCCAGGAAAATATCGGCGTGCTGGCGCGCGTGCCGCTCGATGAAGGCGCGCTCACCGGCCGCATCACCCCCGAAACCACCTTTCCGCCCGGCGATTTCCGCAACGAATATTTCAAGGGCGACCGCAAGCGCCAGGTGGCCGAGCACGTCACCGCCCTGCTTCGCGACCTGGGCCCGGGCATCAGCCTGCCCGATGTCGCCCTCCGCTTCGTCCTTTCCAACCCGGCCGTTACCACCGCAATCCCCGGCATGCGCACCGTCCGCCACGTCGAACACAACGCCGCCCTCTCCGACCAGGGCCCGCTGCCCGAAGAGATCCTCGCCATCCTCAAGCGCCACGCCTGGGACCGGAATTTCTACGATTAGTGGCCGCCGGTCGGAGCCTCGACCGTAACGGAGCGGTTTTGATGCCAGCATCGGCTTAGCCCGCATTTCTCACCAAGACTCACTGTGCAAGTGAGTTGCGGGAAGAGACGGAGTTTTCAAGATCGCGTTTGACCGCCAAAGTTCGCATTGGCGTGTAGGGTGCCTCGCAGCTCGCTGGAGGGGCCCGGCGCGGCCCTTAGGCGTGGCGCGAAGACATTTTCGGCCGGATTCGTTTGATAGCAGCCCTGTGCAGCCTGGAATCGAGGCCGGAAAAGTGATGCTTGAAGTTTGCCCGTCGAGTCGATAGATCTCAGCAACGTTGCGGAAGCTCGCCCATCAGCCGCTGATGAGCCGCCGCAAACACGGCTGCGGCGGGGTGGCCGGCAGCCATCGAGATCCAGATTTTGCGCGCCGTAATGCGCACCTGTGCTCCGATCTTCAGCAGCCGTAGGCGGATCGTCCCGCACTGCGCTTGGGCCATGTCGGTGCTCGCCAGAGCGAGCCGGCGCAGAGCCACCAGCACGCTGTAGGCAATGGAAGAGAGGTACAGACGAATCTGGTTGGAGTGCAACGCATGGGTGGAGGTCCGATCAGCGAACAGATCCAACTGCTGTTCTTTGATGCGGTTCTCCAGGTCGCCGCGGGCGCAATAGAAATCCTCGTACAAGCTGCGGGCCGCCATCTCCTCGGTGCCCAGCGAGGTGACCACGAAACGCGGGTTTGCGCCTTTGTCCAGGTATTCGGCTTTGCCCACTACCCGCCGCCCGCGCTTCCAGGATTTGCGCGTGCGATACCGGAAATCCAGAAAACGTCGGGCCGCTTTACCGGTCTTCTTCCACTGCTCCTGCGCTTCTTTCATCAACTTTTTCAGCTTCTTGGCCAGCCGCTCGTTTTTGGCTAGGCCGAAAACATACCCGACCCGGTTCTTCTCGCACCAGCACATGCGCTCGTCGCGGCAGAAGCCCGAATCGGCGCGCAGGATGATTTCCACCTCCGGCCAGGCCAAGCGCAGCCTCCTGACGATACGCTGGACCTCTTCCAGGGACCCGGCCGCGGCGTCGATATTCGACGGCCGCAACCGCGCGCAGACCAGGTGCTCGTCGATGAAAATGTACAACGGCAGATAGCAATAACAGCCGTAGTAGCCATGGAAAAACCGTCCTTCCTGCTCTCCGTGCACGGGATCGTCGGTAGCATCCAGATCCATCACGATGCGCTTGGGTTGGCGCGTCTGGGCCTGGATGTAGAGATCCACCAGCAGACCATCCACGGCTTCTTCGTCCATCACGATCTTCTTGTAGCGGGCGTCGGACTTGGCATCCGCTGGCGTCAGCTCCAGCCGGTTCAAACTGCTCTTGCCCGCTCCGGCTTTGCCCCGGTCCTGCTCGCGCCGCCGGTGCTCACCCTCCACGTCTCGCTTGCCAGACAGCAACGCCAACAAGGGATCTTGCCGCAACCGATCATGGTCGTTCAGATCTTCGTAGCCCAAGGCGATGCCGTACACACGCTGCCGCACCAACTCGCTGACGCTGTGCTCCACCAGATCCGCCCGCCGGTAGTCGCGAAAACAAGCGGCGAACTGGCGTAGGATACCCGTACGCTGTTCCACCGGGCGCAACCGCAACGCCCCGGCCTCCGTGGTGATCTGTCCGCCATCGAACCGGGCCACCACGTCACGCGAAAAATGAGGTGCAAATGGGAAGCAAGATTGGGTACACTCTCTTCCGAAAATATCCCTACGCTTCCGCCGCCTGGCCGGTTGGGGTGAGGGTGACCTTTAGCCCCATCTTCTCCAGCTTTCGGACGTAGTATCGTTGCGCCTGACTGCCTTTGAGCCGGTCGAAGTAATCCGCGCCGAGCTCGCGATATGGGTTGCGATGTTTGCCGATATGCCAGACGATAGTAAGAATCGTGTTGGCAACCGCAAGCAGCGCTCGCTTCTTGCCGCGTTTGACCAGCAGGCGGCGGTACTGCTGGGAAAGATAAGTATCCTTGGTGTGAGCTGCTGCCCACGCAATCTGCGTCATCAGACCGCGCAGCCATGGGTTCGCTTTGCGCGTCCTGCTGCTCTTGCGTTTGCCGGCGCTCTCATTGTTTCCAGGACACAAACCTGCCCAACTGACCAGGTGACGCGCGGAGGGAAACTGTTCCATGTTCGCTCCAACCTCAGCGAGCAGGCTCCAGGCGGCAACATGGTCAATCCCGGGGATGGTCATCCAGAGTCTCAGTAGTTCCTCAAAAGGAACCGCCATCTTGGCGATTTCGCCCTCCAGAGTGCGAACCTCTCCTTCCAGGTCCTCCGCTTGTTGAAGATGCCGTTTCAGCAGAAAGCGATGATGTGAGGTGAGCGTACCGGCTAGTGCCAACCTCAACTTCTCCCGCTTCTTCCGCATCGGGCCGCGAGCCAAATCCGCCAACAGAACGGGGTCGGTATTGCCCGCGATCAATTCTCGAATCATTGATCGTCCGGAGACACCCATCACGTCAGTAGCCACCGAGCCCAGCTTGATATTGGCGTCCTCCAACAGTTTTTGGAGGCGGTTTACAACTGCCGTTTTCTGCCTCGTCAAGCTCGTACGGGTCCGGCATAGGTCACGCAACTCGCGAATTCGGCGTTCGGGAATAAAGCTGGGCCGCAGCAACCCGTGGCGAAGCAGCCGGCCGATCCATTGACAATCAGCCTTGTCAGTCTTCCGACCGGGAACGTTCTTGATGTGCTGGGCATTGGCGAGAATGATCGTGAAATGCGGTTCCAGCACGTTCCATACCGGCTTCCAGTACACGCCCGTGGACTCCATGGCAACGTGGGTCACGCCGACTTGCTTCAGCCATTCCCGCAATTCCATGAGCTCACGGGTAAAAGTGCCGAACGAACGCAGCTCAACGGCAGGTTCCTCGGCAGCCTCCGGACTAGGTGTCAACGCACAAACAGAAAGGCTGTTCTGATGAACATCGATTCCGGCGCAATGTGTATACAGCAACTCCATTTCGGACCTTCCTTTCCCGACTGCGCCGGGGGCACCAGGGAGGGTTGAATCTCTTCCTCGGGCTCGCCGCCTCACGGCGGTGGCACCACTTCGTTGTTCCAGACGGCGCCCGGACCAGACTGTCATACGGGCTTGGACAGCCTCAATGAGTGATAACGGTCTCTTCCGGCTGCAGACGCCATTACACTACCGCCATTTTCATTCCTCGTTGTGAAGCCGCGGCTTCATGCGGGACTGTCATAGCAAAAGCCGCTCTTTCGTTGGCCTAAACTGCTGTGTGGAAACTCAGTTATGCCACGAAAAGCGGCCTTTTGCCATAGTACGGTGAGAAATCCGGGCTAGCTGCAAAGCTCCTTCCGGACGAACTGCAGCAGTTCCAATCTACTATTCGGGCTCATTTGGAGCCAAGAGTATTTCGGTGGGCCGAGCGGATAGCTGCGGACGCCCGCGGGCAGCAAGACAGTTCCGCAGGCAACGCCGACAAACCGAGCCCGCCTTCGGGATTCTTGTTCGAACGGTTGACGCCGGACGACCCGAATTACCATCTCGTCAAGCACTTCGACCTTAAGTCCTGGGCGGATTCGTTCAATCTGGTGGCTAAGGGTCATGCTGGCGAGGCTTCGCTTGAGGACTTCATCAATGGCTGCATCAGCACGGTCACGGACGGCCTGGAGGTACACATCGCAGTGGAGGATGAGACCCCCATCTCCGAACGATGCAGGGAACTGGACCGCTTCGTTGAAGCATCCATCGGGCTTGTTGGCGGGGCCCTACTTCCGGAGGTCGAACGGCTGGGCAAGGATGGGGTTCAGGCAGCGATCAATGAATTTTCCAGTAAGGCTCGTGAACTCAGCGCCAGAGCCAAAGGAAGGATTCTCGAAGCGGAGTTGGCTCGATCAAAACAGCCGGAATGCAAATGGGCGATTCCGGAGCCGATTCCTCCTGGCGCCCAGGCGGGAACGCCTGCGGACGCTTTGCCTGAAGAGCGTGCCAGGTCGTCGGAGGACGGTTGTGTACCCGAGTGGGCATCTCATCTAGACACACCAGAGGGAAGGAAGGCGGCGCGGGAAAGCTGGAAGCGGCATTGGACGACGCCTGAGCGCGACTGCACCATCGACGATCTGACAGAGATTGCATTCAACCGAAAGGATCGGCCGTTTCTCAATCAATGGGAAAACGGAACTCTGCGTCTAAAGGATCCCAGCCGCTCGGCCCTTGTCCAGGCAATTGAGCACGTGCTCCGAACAAACAGGCCCCCGAAGTGGCATCCTGCCGCGAGGAGACCTGCAAGATAGTTACTTTCCGGCGCAAAAATGAGCTGTTAAAGCGTTTCGATCCAGCGGCTGCCTCGGCCGGGCGCTGCAAGAACGCACCAAAAGTCCCGCCGAAACATTTTTGACGGTTAATGTCATTTTTCTCTTGACGGCCATTTGAGACAAGTGTATCTTAATATTAAACGATGCTTAAGAAACAACGGCTCATCAAACGACTCCTGCACGCCACTGAGGTCATGGTCCAAGGAGGCCTTTCCGAGACCTCCCGCCGCTGCGGCAATCCCAGCTGCATCTGCAACCGTGATCCCCAGCGCCTTCATGGGCCGCATCTGTACATTACCTATCGAGAAGATGGAAAGAGCCACTCTTTGTATGTGCCCCCGGAGCACGCCGAAACCGCACGCCAGGCGCAACAGGCGTGGGCTGCCTTTTGGGAGATCGGCTGCTCGCTGGCCCAGTTAAACCGCGACCAACTACGAAAGCAATGGCAGGAGGAGAAGCAGTCACGCACGCCCGGCCGCGGGTCGGAGCAACGCTCATGATTGAGGCGCGCCGACAGCAACTCCACTTCGGAGAAGGTCTCATCGCCGAAGAGGTGAGCGACCTTCGGGAGGACTGGATGAAGCATGCCGACCAAGTGCTGGAGGACGAGCAACTGGTGGCCACCGTGTATGAGGCGCTGGCGCGACGGAGTCCGAAGAGCCGCACGCGCGGGCGCCGAGGGACGCCGGCGGAAGTGGTGATGCGGCTACTCCTGCTGAAGCATATCCGCAATTGGAGCTACGCGGTATTGGAGCGCGAAGTCCGGGCCAACTTGGTGTATCGCGATTTCACGCGCGTGGGAGCCGCCAAAAGCGCCCGATGCCAAAACCATGGGCCGCTGGGGATTGGCGCTGGGGCCGGAGGGGGTCGAGAAAATTCATGAGCGAGTAGTGAAGATCGCCCAGGAGAAGCAGGTGGTGAAAGGGCGCAAGATGCGCCTGGACACCACGGTGGTGGAGACGAACATCCACTATCCAACCGACAGCAATCTGCTGGGTGATGGCGTGCGCGTCCTGATCCGCGCGATGAAGAGGATCGGAGAGATCGCTGGGCAGCAGGGCACCAAACTCCGCGATCGGAGCCGGAGTGTGAAGTTCCGCATTTTGGAAATTGGGCGCGTGGTGCGCACCAAGGGCGGACCAAACCGGGAGCGTTTGCAGCAGGGATACGAAAAGCTGTTGTCTGCAGTCGGGCGCGTGGTGGGACAGGCCAAGCGATTTTCCGGCGAAATTGTCCAAGGAGTGAAACGGTCTGCGGACGTGATGCAGCAGGCAGCCCTCGAAGGACTGCGGAAAGAGCTGGACCTCTTTGTACCCAGAGTGCAGCAGGTGATGCGGCAAGCCAAACAGCGAATCTTCGGAGGCGACACCCATGTTGCTGAGAAGTTGGTGAGCATCTTCGAGACCACCACCGAAATCATTCGCAAGGGCAAGGCGAGTAAGCCCACCGAGTTTGGCAAGATCGTCAAAATCCAGGAGAGCGAGAATCAGATCATCACCGACTACGACGTGTATGAAAAGCGGCCCAGTGACTCAGAACTGGTGATCCCCGCCATCGATGCGCATGAACGCAAGTTGGGCTGCACGCCCCATCTGGTGGCCGGCGATGCTGGATTCTTCTCAGCCCATAACGAAGCTGCCGCGCACGAAAGAGGTGTCAAGCGCGTGTGCATCCCGAGCCGCAACACAAAAAGCGCGGAGCGAAAGCGCCAGCAGAAGAAGCGGTGGTTTAAACAAGGACAGAAATGGCGGACCGGTTGCGAGGGGCGTATCAGCGTCCTGAAGCGCCGGCATGGTCTTCGCCGGTGCATCTACCGGGGCGATGACGGAATGAAGCGATGGGTGGGCCTCGGTGTCATCGCCGACAATCTCCACCACCTAGGGACGGTGTTAGCCGAACGCAAAAAGTGAAATTTCGAAGGGGCTCTCAATCAATCACTTGACTGCCCGGCGGGTTGACCGCCGGGCATTTTGCCGTCTGTTGACACCGCGCGTCGGTGGTCAGTTTACGAATTTTGCGCCGGAAAGTAGTTAGCCTCCTACACCAATGGTATTGGTGAAGATTACCAACATCGCCAATATTGAATACCAATAGTGTCTGGTGCTTCAAGATCGTCTCGGAAGAAGAAATTTCGAGATGATCGACGCACAGACACTAAAACGAAAACGAGCCGTGGCCGGCATAGCCGGGAACGTTGTATGCAGGAAACTCGGCATCGCCCGAAGCCGCCTGAGCGACATTGAGCGTGGCTACGTAACAGCATCGCCGGAAGATCTGGTCCGGATTGACACAGCCTTAGATGAATTGATCGAGGCCAAATGCCTGATTGATCGGGTTGCAGCTACGGTGGGTTGGCCAGGAGTGCGGCGTGATGGATGACCAACTCACGGCCATTTTGGCCGAACAGATCATGCATTGGCGCGTAGCTCAGGGCCGCTTTTTGATGCCTGGCCGCGTCTGGAAGCCCGCTTGGCGGTTCCAGCCGGGGGAGAGGTTGGAGGACGCCTTTGGTCTTCTTGATGCTGCCGAGGCATCTGAATACTGCATCTCCAGACGCAGCGGAGTGGTTGAGGTTCGCGTAGTCATCGGGGGAAGCGTCGGCGAGGCTCGCGACACATCCAGTCCACGAGCGATTACGTTTGCGGTTGCTCGTGCGGTCGGGCTCGATCCAACTGCCCGCCCAAAGCCGAAAACGGGGGCGGACAGACAATGACCGCTCCAAATCCAGTTCCGGAGAGGATGCCTCCAGATTGGGGTGGGCCGCTGACCGAAAGCGATTATGCAGCCCTGGCGAAATCCTGGATCACGCCCGAATTGGCAGATGCGGCGATGTTGCGCAGAGTTGATGAGCAACAGGGGCGTGAAATTGCCAGCCAAAAGGGCAGACGCGACTGCGCTGGCATTCTCGATTCGTCAGAAACATCTGTGGGTGAGTTGTGGCTCGGGCAGTTTGCCAAGTGAATGATAGAGAGCCAGTTCGGTGACTCGGAAGGTTCGGAATCCGTAGGATTTTCTCATAGTGACTTTGGCTTTGTTGTTCAGACCCTCGATTACGCCGCTGGAAAACTCTTTCCGGGCGCGAAAATAGTTGAGGATCAGTTCGCGGTGGGCGCGTAAAGTCCTGGCAACTTTCTTCATCGGCTCGATCCGGGAGCGCATCACTTGGCGACACCATTGGTCGAGGAACTTGGCTGCCCAGGCGGTGGACTCGTAATTCCAGAGTTGCTGGAAGTCTTCCTTGAGCAGATAGGCGCGTACGCTCTGGAGGTTGTAGCGCACCAGATCTTTCAGTTTCACTTTCTGGTTGGCCGTGAGGTTCGCCGGCCGCTTCAGAAGGCACCACCGGGACTTGGTCAGGACCGGTTCGTACCCGTCCCCCTTCATGCGCCGGGCCTCGGCGGAGCGGATGTCGTCGAGCGCCTGGTTCACCTTGGCCACGATGTGGAACCGGTCGAGAATATTGAGGGCCTGGGAACACTTCTCGCGGATCACCCCCAAATACGGTTTCCACATGTCCGAGCAGACGAACTCGATCTTCGCCGACACCTCCGGGCCGATCATGGCAAAGAATTCCTGGAAGGTTTTCACGGTCCGTTCCTTGCCAATCCACAGCAGTCGGGTACAGCCCAGGTCGATCTGATACACCAAGGTCAGATATTTGTGCCCCTTACCGCGCTGAATCTCATCCACGCCAATGGCGCGAATCGCTCCCAGGACGCGATGCTCCAGCCCCCAGGTGACCAGATACGCCACCGCGTCGTGGACCTTATCCCAGGAAGTGCGGAATTCTTCGGCCGTTTCCTTCCAGGAAAGTTTGCGCGCCCAATGACCCAGGAAATGCATGTGAACCTTGGTCGAGGTGTGTTTCCCCATACCCCACGGCACTTCTTCGACCAGCACCCCGCATTGCTTGCAGTTGACCCGTCGCATGCAATAGACCAGAAAAACCAGGTAGCCCCAGAAGCCGATGAATTCAAACCGTCGCGGCGTGGGAGACTGGTCGTAGCCGGCCGCGGGTTGATGACAGCCCGAGCAAATAGCCGTGGATCGTTTCCGCGGCCGGACCGGGATGAGGACGGTTTGCGCGTCTTCGGCAAAGCTGGCTCGCCCGTAAACAAATCCCGGAATGGGATGGCACTGGTTTAGAATTCTGGGAAGGCGCATGAATTGACTGGATCGATAGGAAGATGAAGACGAATCCTGATTCTCTCCCATTGACACCCGCCGTGCTATTGCCCTACTGCCGCGATTGCCGCGATCTTTCGGAGTGGCCGGAGCGTTGGATGGGCGAGGAAAAGGATCTTCCTCCCGGCCGAAAACTTGTGGAATACTTCATGCCTTTCCTCCTTCACCTCGCCGGGTCCGGCCTGTCGAAAAGGACCATCCAAAACCATGTCGACAATCTGTGGCTGCTCGGCGGAGAGATCATCCGAGACGTGAATGAAAACCCTTCTCTGAGAAAGGTGGCGGCTGAAGAACTCGTCCGCGCTGTAGTCCACAAGGACGGCGGGCCGCTGATCCATAACGGCTGGGAAGACGAGCAGCGCACCTTCGACTCCACGTGCCGGAAGTTCTACCGTTTCCTCACTCAACCCCACCCCTGAGCCAGCCAGCTACCCACAGATTCCCCGGACGAGCCGCATTCTCTTCCCATACTATCGGCCGGGTGAAGCCGGCCCCATCAATTATCGGATTCGACGCGACCACCCTGATCTTGTTCAGGCCACCGACGGGACCCGGAAACAGGAACGAAAATACCTGGGGGCTCCCGGCAGCGGAAATCACCTCTATATCCCTCCCGGTGTCTCCGCCGACGATCTGGCGGATGTCAAGGTGCCAATCGTCATCGTGGAGGGTGAGAAGAAGGCTCTCGCGCTGTGGAAGCTCGCCAACTATAAATCCGATCGGTTGCGCTTCATTCCCGTTGCCATACCCGGTGTCTGGAACTGGCGGGGCGTTATTGGGAAGGCCGGCGGCCCCAAAGGCGAGCGCCTGGATATCAAGGGGCCGATTCCGGATCTGTGCCGCATTCCATGGACCGGGCGGACCGTCTTCATTCTGTTCGACACCAATGTTCACACGAACGAGCATGTCCAGAGGGCCCGGAAAGGCCTCAGCCGTCATCTCACCCAAGGCGGCGCGAGCGTACGACACGTAACTCTGCCCGAAAACTGCGGCGTGAACGGCGTCGATGACCTGCTGGCGGACTGGGGCCCGGCCAGGGTGCTGGATCTCTTCACCGCCTCTGTGTCCGGCGCTCGTCTTGAGGTCGTGCTGCCGCCCCAGTTCGAGTCGCGTCCCGATGGCCTATTCCGGGTGACGAGCGGGGGAGAGCGGTTGACGCAGGTGCAGTTAACGAACTACCAGGCCACGATTATCGCCAACATCACGTGGGACGACGGCATCGAAACGAAGTGCGAATTCGAGATCGCCGCGGAACTGATGTGCCGGAGGCTCCAGTTCACGATTCCGGCGTCGGAATTCACGACTATGGACTGGCCGATTGAACGGATGGGGGCCGCCGCGATCACCTTTCCCAACCAGCGAGGTTACGCTCGCACTGCCATCCAGTCGCTGTCCATGGGCGCGGAGCACCGATGCATTTACACACATACGGGGTGGAGCCGAGTCGATGGCCAGCGGATCTTCCTGCACGCCGCGGGCGCGATCGGCATGGCGGGCGTGGCCTCCGGTGTGATGGTACGGCCCTTTGGCTCGCTGCGACTCTACGAACTGCACTTGCGAAGCGGCCCAGGAGCAGTTGTGTCCACCGTTGCCGCCAGTCTGCGGCTACTCAATCTTGCACCACCCACGATCAGCTTTCCCTTGCTGGCGGCAACTTTCCGGGCCGTACTGGGGGAAGCCGATTTTTCGGTACATCTGGCGGGAGAGACGGGCGCATTCAAGAGTGAGTTGGCGGCTCTGTATCAACAGTTTTTCGGCGCCGGCATGGATCGATTGCACCTTCCGGGCTCGTGGTCGTCCACGGGGAATGCTATTGAAGCGATGGCGTTCTACGCCAAGGACACGCTGCTCGTTGTTGACGATTTCGCTCCACAGGGCGCCGCCGTTGACGTGGTGCGCTATCACACGGCGGCAGACCGGGTATTCCGCGCAGCCGGAAACCATGCTGGCCGCGGGCGCTTGGATTCTAGTGCCAACCTGCGGGAGTCGAAGCCGCCGCGGGCTCTGATCCTTTCCACTGGGGAAGAGATCCCACGAGGGCACTCGATCCGCGCCCGGCTCTTCTTCCTGGAGCTGGAGAAGGGGGCGATTGCCCCCCGTGCTCTGTCGGAATGCCAGGGTGATGGGCGGGAGGGCCGATACGTCGAAGCCATGGCTGCCTTCATTCAGCGTGTCGCCGGCCGATACGAAGACGTGCGAGCCGCATTCGACAGAAGGCTCGCCGACTTTCGAACGGCAGCCACCGGTTCTACGGCTCACGCGCGCACCCCGGAGATCGTCGCAAACTTGCAGGCTGGCTTCGAGTTGTACCTGGACTTCTGTGTGGCCTGCGGAGCGATCGATGGCCCCGAACGCGATCCCCTGTCGGCACGCTGCTGGGAGGCACTACAGGAAGCTGCGGCGATGCAGGCCAAGCACCACCAAGCCACCGAACCGACCGCTCGGTACGTGGAGGTATTAGTGGCACTGTTAAGCTCCGGCCGGGCGCATCTCGAAGCACGGAACGGCGGTGCACCCAGCGGTTTGCAGCGATCTTACGGATGGCGCTGCGATTCTTCGGGGAATTGGTCGCCGCTGGGAGACTGCATCGGTTGGGTGGAAGGGGATGACATCTATCTGGAACCCACCGCAGCGTTCCGGCTGGTTCAGGCGGCGGCGCGCGAGGGCGGCGAGGCTCTGGCCATCTCGGAGCAGACGTTACGGAAGCGGCTAAATGACAAGCATGTCCTGGCCTCCGTGGACACAAAGCGAGGGACGCTTACCATCCGCCGAACTATCGGGGGCTCTCTGAAGCACGTCCTACATTTGTCCCGCGAACGGCTTCTGCCGGAAGCGCCCGCCGATTTCGAGACCGACGACCAGGAGGAAAAATGACTCCGGCTTGTCAGGTCGTTTGTCAGGTTGGATGTCGGGTTTTGAGGGCAACCCGACAACGAACGGCCTTGTGGAATCAATACGTTAACCGCAGTTTGTCGGGTTTGTCAGGTTTTTACGAGAGGAGAGGGGCCCGGAGAATTATTAGTTTGGCGTGTTGCGCTCGCAGGATGCTCCACCTCCAGATGCAAGTAGCTGAATTAGTGGGACTTGCTTGATGCTTCGAGACGACGGTAACCTTCAGTCGCTAACTGGAGGCTTGAAGTTGAAAGTTCGGATTCAGCACCCTGGTGTTCACGAGCGAACCGACCGCGGCGGCTCGTATTGGTATTTCCGCTATTGGGAAGACGTCCTGCAGACAGGATGGCACGACGAAGGCCATCCGGAAGTTCCATACCGTCGGCCCGAGCAAGGGCGACAACCGGCTCTCGAAGAAGCAGGCGGAAGTTGAGCGCGATAAATTCCTGGCGACGATCAACAAGCCCACCATCCAGGAGAAGGTCGCCGACGGATTGGCCCTGTTCAGCAAGATGGTCGAAAAGTACAGGGCCGCGCACGTTGAAGCGGAAGTCGCCGGGCGCTTCCTGCTGGCGAAGCCGACGCGCGACAAGTACATCATCCACCTCGAGCAGCGCATCGTCCCACAGTGGGGCGACCGGCGCTTGTGCGAGATCAATCCCGATGAGGTCCAGCAGTGGCTGTTCAAAACCTGCGACTCCTGGCACATGATGAACGACCTGCGCGGCATCATGTCCGGCATCTACACCAAAGCCGAGGAGTGGGGCTACTGGCCCGAGGGACGGCGCAACCCGATCTCCCGCGTCAAGATTGGGGAGAAGTGGAGCGTGAGGCCCGAACGGATTCTGACGGAAGAGGAGACCGTGAAGGTGCTGGCGCGGCTGAGCGATCCCAACCTGCTCGTGCTGGAAACCGCAATCGCCACAGGCGCACGGATCTCCGAAATTCTGGGGCTCAAGTGGTGCCACGTGGATCTCCAGAGCGGCGTCCTCCGCATCGCGCAGCGCAATTGGCGCGGCGACATAGACGATCCGAAGTCGAAGACCAGCAAGCGACCGCTCACGTTGGGATACCTGGGTGACCGCTACCGCGTGAAGGCTGCGGCGGATAACGCGAAAGCGGACAACTGGGTCTTCGTCCGGACGGACGGCAGCGGCCTCCCGCTGTGGGATTCCGGCGTACGGCAAGCACTAAAGCGGGCGGCGGCAGCCGAGGGCTGCGATTTCCCCGGTCTCGGCCCGCACTCCTTCCGGCGCGCCAACATCACTTGGCGGCAGGAGGTGGGCGGGTCGAGCATTGAGGCGTCGAAGATCGCCGGCCACAGCACGGTCCGGATGACCGAGGAATACACGAAGATCCAACTCACCCGCCAGGAAGAACTCACGCGGCTGATTCAGGAGCGACTGGCCAGCGTCGGCGAGAAGCAGAGCAGCGGTTGTGCAGTGAGAGAAATCGAACCGCCGCGCCACACAACAGCTTCGTCCCCCTGAATTTGCACGGGGGCGTACAATACGGGAATCATGAGCGGCGGCCGAGATCCACGGCAGGACCTGGAAGATCTCTGGTGGAGCGCCTGCAGGAAGCCCAGCGGCGTTACGCGACCACTAAGGCCGAATGTGCAGAAATCAGAGCAAAGCACAGTGGCGACCTTTACGCCTTCGCCGGATGGAACCCTCGCCATGCGCAAGGCTCTCCAGGCCGAAACTGCCGCCCTTGTTGAATACCGACGCGTGCTCGATATCTTCACTCCTTCAGATTGACCAACTGCCGATAAATTCCGGGCCACACACAAATGTCGGACTACCCCTACCGGCGCTTGAGGGGGGTGTCGGACCTCCGCGACACAGCCCGATTAGGAAAAGCGAACGGCCCCGTATCACAATGGCATTATCCTAATATGAAATCCAAGTGTCGCCGTCTTCAGAAGACAGCAATCAGAACAGCCGGTAAAAACTTACTTGACTTTTTATCGGTAGAATACGCAATTCCATTTAGGGTGTTGATCCCTCCGCAATCGGCCCCAGCCGGCCAAGCTCCAAGGCATACAGCGGATTCTCGGGAAAATCGTGGCATAGGCCGTCCAGCAGACTTCGGACCTGGTCCTGGTGGTGATCGCGCAGCGCCGCCACCGCCAGCAGCAGCCGCGCAAAGGGCGCCAGGTAGTGGCCCTTCTCGGCCGCCAGCCGCAGCTTTTCCAGGCCCAGCGCCTTGTCGGTCTGGCCACCGCCCAGCCGCAACAGCAAGCGCACCGGCGCCGGTCTCACGCTCAGCATATAGTTCTCCAGCCCCACCGCCACCCAGGCGTCGTAGTATGTGGGATGGGCCGCCAGCAGTTTCTCGGCGCGCGTGCGGGAAGCCTTCATTCGCGCAAAGGAGGCCGCATAGCGCTTCTCGATCAGCGCCATATAGTCGGATTCCAGCCCGTCGCACAGCACCGCGGCGAACTCGGCCGTGGATTCCCTGGGGTTGTGATTGGCCAGCCCGCGGCTGACGGCCAGCGCTTCCTGGAAGCGCTGTTTCCGCGCCGGATCGGGCGTCAGCTTGTGGTCGGTGATGAAGTGTTGGTCGTGAGTGAAGAATTCCGACTGCAGAATGTGCATCCGGTCGAATTCCGCGAACAGGTACTGCGCGGCGTCCGATGCGGCGGCCAGCGGATCGTCCGGATGGATCCCCTCCCAGCCCCGAAACGTCTCATGTGCCTGCGCGAATTGCAGATTGTACATCTGGCGGTAACCCGCTTCGAGGGTTCCGGGCCGCGCCTCGCTGATGGCGTCGGCGTGCAGCGCGCCGCCCGCGACGGAAACAAACAGGCCGGAAATCAGTATGATTCGTAACATCGACTAAACATGGAGCAGATACCTGGCCATTCCCAGTCCTGGCTCCAGAAGGCCGTCACGGGGCCCCTGAGAGGGTCCGAATCCACCGCGGCAATTATTCATAGCCGCCGGTCTCCTGGCTGAGCTCAACCTGAACGGGTCCAACCACTCTTTCGACCTTGTACGGCTATGATCGGGCGGGCCGCGGCACCGCACAGCAATTCTACATCCTAATCCGTGCGGTGGACTTTCAAGGCCACTTACACGTGGCATAATCAGGGCAGGATGACCTCGCAAGTCCTATCCGGCGCAATGGTTTACCGGCCGGCGCCCTTGAACTGCCAGTACGGCTCGATGGGCCGCCTATCAAGCATCGCGCAAGGCTCCCGCCGGTACTATGCGCCGGACCTCCATCGGTACCGGGGCGTCGTTTTCGGCGGCACCTCCCCCGACCGCAAACGGGTCTCCGAATCGGCCATCCGGACGCGGAGCGTCCCAAAGTAATGAATACGGTTGCACAATTGGGGCCGAGCCACCCATGGTTCGCCGAGGCTATCTACCGCATTGGCCGTCCAATGCTTGCCGCCATGTTTGCCGGGCAGTCTTTCTACAGTGGGACCAGCGCGTATGCCGCAATGCGCCTTGCCGAAGTTCGCGAAAAACTGCGGCGTAGCAAGACCGTATACTTGCTCGGCCTCGGGCCCGCCGGCCACAACGCGGGAGCGGCGCTCTTGAAGGTGGTTCCCGGCGGAGCGCCGGAAATCGTCTGTAATAACGAAGAAGAACGGTATTCGGGCCTCAAGCATGAAACGGCATTTCCGGTGATGGCTCTGTCCGAGTTGCTCGAACAGGCGCGTCAGATGGGTATCGCCCCCGAGCAGATCGATGTGTGTGCGGCAAGCTGGGACTATGCGGCACTCTTCGCTCTGTTGCTGCGCACAACCCTCGAGGAAAGTCCTTCGAGTTGGTGCATGCTGCGCCCGAGCGTTTTTCCCGGAATGAACATCACGCACCTGTTCCAAGCCTGCCGGTCCCCCTACAAGGTGGCGAAGACGTTCGGCGTGCGCGGAGCCATCCCGCTTGTTGGGATGCGCCACCACGACAATCATGCGTATTTTTCGTTCGGCGTCTCTCCCTTCGCCAACTCGCCGGAGCCTGTCATGGTGTCCGTACTCGATGGGTTCGGCGACGACGGATCGATTTCGCTGTACCTGGCCGAAAAGGGGAACATTCGCCGTTTGCGGAGCAACGGAAGTGTCTTCGATTCTCTGGGGGTTTTTTTTAGCTTCTTGAGCTCCACTCAGGGCGGCTGGACCATTCTGAGCAGCGAGGGGCGGTATATGGGTGCCGCTGCCTGGGGCAACCAGGACCGTCTTACGAATAAGTACTACCCGGAGCTACGCCAGATCTTTTACCTCGGCCCGGACGGCGATGTGACCCTCAATCGAGCGCTCGCAAACTGGCCCCGCAACCTACTGAGCAAACCCTACACGCCGGAGTTGCGCCGCATCATCGGGGACCCCACACCCGCTAAGATGATGTGGAATCCGGACGCAGTGCTTCGTGTAGAGAACTTAGGGACGGGACTGCGCACTCAGGATCGCTTCGACGTTGCCGCGGCCACTCAAATGGTGTTCGAGGATGTCCTATTCCACGTCATCGGACACTTGATCCGGTCGACTGGCAGCAGCCGATTGGTGCTCTCCGGCGGTACCGCGCTCAACGGCCTCGCCAACATGCGGCTGATGGAACATTTCAACGAAGAGTTCTACGAAAGAAGCCTGGGGCTTCGGGATACCCGGCTGCACATCTGGGTGCCCCCAATACCTGGCGACGCAGGCGTGACCGTGGGCGCGGCCTATCAGTTCGCCATTCGCGCCGGAGCTCGCTGGGGTGCGCCCCTGGAGCACAGTTTCTACTGCGGCCACGCGCCCACCCATCGCGAGATCCTGGAAGCGCTGAGGGCCTCGGGCGAGATTGGCTGGACCAGTCTCGGAGACGTCAGCGGGAAAGCCGACCGGGACGCGGTGGTGGATTTGATGGCCTCGATCACCGCCGGCGATGGCGTGCTGGCCTTGTTTCAGGGGCCGGCGGAGACGGGGCCGCGCGCCTTGGGTCACCGCTCGATTCTCGCCAATCCGTGCAATCCGAAGACCCTCCAAGTGCTCAACCAGACGGTCAAGTACCGCGAGTCCGTTCGTCCGTTGGCTCCCATGGCAACTCGTGCCGCAGCCGAGCGATGGTTTGAACTTGCTCCTGGCGCAGCCGACGCGGGATACAATGCCTACCGCTACATGGTTCTCACCGCCCGAGCGCGGCCCGAAGCCTACGCGCGGATTCCGGCCGTCATACATCGCGACGGGACGGCGCGCATTCAAATCGTCGAAGAAGAGCAAGACCCCTTTACGTACGCCTATCTTCGAGCGCTCGGCCGTAGAATTGGTGTTGAGGTGGCCGTCAACACATCCTTCAACGTTGCCGGACCCATTGTGCAAACGCCGCGGCAGGCTCTCGAAACATTAAAGCGAGCCAAAGGGATGGATGCGGTATTCTTCATTTCTGCCGAAGGGCCGGCGTACGTCGCTTGGGACACTATCGATAGGTTGCCGAAAGACGGCGGTCGAAGGCTCCTTCAGTGGTTAACCGCCTCGCGTGTCGAAGCCGGAGCGCGCCAGCGTTCGCACTCAAGCTTGAATTGAGGGCGTCGCCGTCGACTACCAGCGTTTGCTCCTGAATCAGATCGCTGAGTGGGATCGACAGGGATGGCACAGCATCCGCTCCGCCGCTCGACTCCAGCCGGCGGCTGCCGGCGAATCGAGCTTTCCCGCGGCATCCGTGCGATATGATCGAAACCGGGAATTTGGCGGGAGGAACCGGTAACCCATTCGAACAACCCACTCAACTAGACCAATCCACGAGTGGGTTCCGAATGGGTCCTTTTTGCAACGACCACAACCATCAGACCGGTTGAACGGAGGTTTCTCTTTCGCTCGCAAGAACGGCCTCGCCGAAACGAAGCGGACAAACCAGCACACTGCCAATGGTTGTCATAAACTGTATGTATGCAGTGCCCTAAGCAGCTCTTGTCCGGAGCCGCATGGTTGTTCGCCTGTCTCGCTGGATTGCTGTTGCCCGTGCAGTCCATAGCCGGATACTTCTACGTGTCGCATGGCCTGCAAAGCGATCGACAGTTCCGCGAGGCCGGCCATCGGACCGATCGTCTGGAGCGCCGTGAGCATCGGCGCGTCCGGGCAGACACCACTGACATCGCCTGGCTCATGAAAGAGTTATCTGGAGAGGAGGAGCTACGGCAGCCGGTAGCGTGGCTGCGAGTGTTAGACCCGAGCGGTGGTGTGCTCGTACAGGCCGGCAAACCCACCGGATCGCCTGCTGTGAAGACCTGCGACGACTACTATTGGAGCGCGCGGGGATGGGTCACAGACATACCACTCCACAAGGAAAGGTCTTTGTGAGCGTCGTCCCGCCGCGCATTCCGGTTCGCTCAGCGGGACCGCCCTCTGCGCGACCGGGCCCGCGCGCTCTTCGGCTGTTGGGAATGGCACTCTGTGAGGAAAGTGCGTTGCCCGGGGGAGCGCCAATCGCCTTTGTGCTGCTCGACGACGGCGGGACGGTCGACCCGGAGCCAGCCAGCGGCACAATTCCGCGGACGTGCCGGCAGCGCCTAGCGGATTTCAAGCAGCCGCGAGATATCCTCGTCCTCCCCAATTCCCCGCGGACTGAACTGGGCAAGATTGCCAAGAACCAGCTCAAGGATCCCGTCGGAAGCCGCAGCGGCGTTTTACATGGGTGCCGTCGCTGTCGAACGGGTGTACTCGGCCAAGAGAATTCGTTGCTATGAAGACAGTCTACATTACGGGCGGAACGGGGTTTCTGGGAAGTCACTTCATCCGAAATTATCTCTCCACTCGGGAATACGACGTTCAATGCCTTGTTCGAGGCAGTAGCGATGAAGCGTGTACGCGGAGACTGAAGGAAGCGGTTCTCGCGGTGGACAGGAGCTATCCGGGAAAGCCAGCGTTGCACCTTGACGGCGTGACCGCGATTCGATCCGACATCACTCGCCCACGCTTGGGTCTCAGTGAAGAGTGGCTGGATTCGGCACGGAGGGGGCCGCCGGGCTCGACGTTCCTCCACTTCGCGTCCTCATTGAAAGTTCGAGGAAACGAACAAGGACGTAATTTACGATCACAACATCAACGGTCTGAGACATGCGGTCGATATCGCGGCGGCATTGAGATGCGGTGTGTTCTTCTATATCTCCACGGCCTATACAGTGGGTGTTTATGAAGGTCATGTGGCCGAGCAGTTGCATCGTCCCGCCGCCTTCAACAATTATTATGAAGAGACGAAGTGCGCAGCGGAGCACCTCATCACGGCCCTATGCGAAGCCAAAGAAATACGGTTGGTCATAGTCCGGCCATCCGTGGTGATCGGTCCGTCGAAATCGTACGAGACGGGTGGCGGCACCACGGGACTGTATGGGTTGATTCGGGAAATGATTCGCCTGAAACGCTACCTCAAGCGAGTACACGCCTCGGTCGCAGCGTACGGCAATCCGGACGCGGGCGTCAACATCATCCCAGTTGACTACGTCTGCCACGACATCTTCCGGCTATTCGAAGGATCCCAGCGTTCGACGGCGTGCATCATGCCACCGCGGACAACAACGTGAATATTGCCGCTCTCGTCGAGTTGATCGCGCGGCATGTAGGTCTCCCCAACGTCACCCTGGAGCGGCTCGAACGGTTCGACGGCAAACGAGCTTCGGCGATCGAAAAACTGCTCCTGAGAGCAACCGCGTACTACAACTCGATCACGAGCACGACGAAGCACTTTGAAAAGAACGACGGCACCAGGTGGATCCTCGGCATGGACGAGGTCGAACGCTATGTCATCGAAGGGGTGCGCGCGTTCGAGTCGGTCGAAAGCCAGTTGCCAGATCGACAAGGAGATTGTCGTTACGGAGGACCGGCGTTCCGTTGGAACGTCTACGCCAATGGCAAGATGACCGCTGAACCGCGGGGTTCATCGATGCTGCCGGCATGTCGGCGGACCTTCTCGTTGCTGGCGTTGCGAAACCTCCATCGTGTCGGGTGAGTTGTCGGGAGCGACACCATATTCTCCCTTAGTAGGTGGCACGCCACAGGGAACGGCCGGACCGGTGGGGTCGTGGAAATACAAGTGCCTAGTGTGGGGTCCCGGAGTCCGCGTGGAGTCCAGACGCCCAAACAGTGCCCCCGTGGCGTCCACCGGCGTCCAAATCACTGCTCGCTAAGTCTTTTGTTTCTGGTGAAACTGCCTGCAAGTGATGATATTTCTTAAATGGCACGGAAGAGGTCGTGAGTTCGAATCTCACCAGGTCCACCAAACTAACCCCAACAAAACATACAGATACGAGATTGATTTGGACGGCGTAGTGTCCACAACCGGGCTTCGCGTTTGGGGTCCAACCGGGGTCCCAAACGATCACTCTTCCGAAGTTCTCCGTCGGGATGATGGACCCCACCTATCCGCCACATTCGCTTAGGCTTGGGACAATCGGGATAGTCGGGACAGTAGCGCACCGTGCCGCCGGACCTCCACTTCTGCGTGGCGCACCCAGTTCCCGAAGGGGGATCCGATCCGGCTACTTCGACAGGTTCGTTCCGGCACTGCCCTACAATGAAAGATGATGTGCTTGCGGCGCGTTTCGCCCACTCTATGCCTCCTGCTATTGGGGGTCACGCTCGTGCTCCCGTCCTGCGCGGTGCGGCGCCGCATCATCTCGCATCGCGGAGCGGGGCAGCCACGGCCGCTGCTCACCGCCGACAGCCGCGCGCTCCAGGGTGAGATCGTCCGGCGGTATGCGTCCATCCACGATTTCAACGCCACTGTGGATATGACCCCCGCCATCGGCAGCGCTGAGAAGAACAAGATCACCGAATACAAGGACGTCCGCGCCTATATCCTCTTCCGCCAACCGCAGGACATCCGTATCGTCGGCCTTTATCCGGTGGTGCGCAACAAGCTGTTCGACATGGTCTCCACCGGCCCCGGCTTCAGGCTTTACATCGCGTCCAAGAACCGGTTCGTGATCGGACCCAACGAGGTGACCCGGCCTTCCGCCAACCAGTTGGAGAACCTCCGGCCGCGCGCGTTTCTGGACGCGCTGCTGGTGCGGCCGGTGGCGGCGGGGGACAAGGTCCTGCTGGAGAACTTCACCGACGAGGACGACGCCTTCTACATTCTGCACGTAGTGCGCGAGCCGGAGCCGGGCCAACTGCGGCTCAACCGCACCATCTGGTTCAGCCGTACCGATCTGCGGCTGGCGCGCCAGTTGATCCTGGATGAAAACGGCAACATCCTCACCGACGCCCGCTATTCGGAGTGGAAGCCCTACGACAACGTCCCATTTCCCAAGCACATTGAAATCAACCGGCCGCGCGACGAATACGGCGTGGTCATCGACATCGTCAAAATGGAAATCAACAAAGGTGTATCGGAAGACAAATTCGTGCTCGACCAGCCGCCAGGCACAACCCTGGTGGATCTCGCCCGCCCCGCCGGCCCCGCGGGCAGGCCTGCCGAAGGATCGAAGCAGTGATTAGCAAGCTGGTTCTGGAAAATCTCAAACACCGGCCCATGCGCAGCCTGCTCAGCATTCTGCTCATCGGCGTTCCCGTCACCTTGATCCTGTGCCTGATCGGGCTGAGCCGCGGGCTGCTGGAGGACGGACAGACGCGCTCGCGCGGCGTGGGCGCCGACATCATCATCCGCGCCTCGACATCCGGCTCCATCGCCAATTTCACCGGTACCAGCATTCCCGAAGCCCTGGTCGCCAAGGTGGAGCAGCAGCCGCACGTGCAGATGGCGCTCGGCGTCATCGTGCACCCGTTCGAGGTCATCCTCAACGTCATGGGCGTCGATCTTGACAAGTTCGACCGCATGAGCGGCGGCTTTACGTATCTCTCCGGAGGCCCGCTCCAGCGCCCCTATGACGTCCTCATCGATGAATACTTCGCCGCGCAGAAGCACCTCAAGGTCGGCGACACGTACCAGATGCTCAACCACGATTGGCGCGTCACCGGAATCATCGGCGGCGGCAAGCTGTCGCGGATTGTGGTGAAGAAACAGGTACTCCAGGAACTGGACGCGGCCAGCAACAAGGTGAGCGTCATTTGGGTGAAGTGCGACCGGCCCTCCCAGGCCGACGAGGTCGCCGCCGAGCTGCAGGGCCTCCTTCCCGGCTACCCGATTTACACCATGGAGGCCTTCACCTCCATGTTCAGCGTCAGCAAGGTGCAGGGGCTGAGCGAATTCATCGGGGTGATCATCGGCATCGGGGTGGTCATCGGCTTTGCCGTGGTCTGCCTTTCCATGTACATGGCGGTATTGCAGCGCACGCGCGAAATCGGCATTTTGAAGTCGCTGGGCGCGTCCAAGACCTTCATTCTGGGCATGATTCTGAGCGAAGCCCTGATGATGGCGCTGGGCGGCACGGTGCTCGGCATCCTCATGAGCTACGGCGCCATGTGGGTGATCCACGTCTTCGTTCCGGCCGCCATGCCCATGGCGATCGTCAAGTCCTGGTGGCTGGTTGCGGGCGGGGTAACGATGCTCGGCGCCGGGCTGGGCGCGCTCTATCCCGGGCTCACGGCCGCGGGGCACGACCCCATCGAGGCGCTCGCCTATGAATAGCGGCACAATCATTGAGATCCGCCGCCTGGTGAAGACGTACATGGCGGGGAAGGTACCCGTGCCGGCGCTGCGCGGCGTGGATTTGACGGTCCAGGCCGGCGAGTTTCTTTCCATCGTGGGGCCGTCCGGCTCGGGCAAATCCACGCTGTTTCACATTATCGGCGGGCTGACCCCGCCCACTTCGGGCCAGGTGAGCGTAGCCGGCCAGGACATGGCGGCCATGAGCGACGCCGACCGCACCCGCATGCGCCGCCGCACCGTCGGCTTCGTATTCCAGAAATTCAACCTGCTGCCGAACCTGACCGCGCGCGACAACATCGCCGTGGCCCGCTTCCTGGGCGGCATGGACCACAAGCCCGATCCGCAGTTCGAGGAGATTCTGCGCCTGCTCGGGGTGGAGCAGCGGCTCGACCACAAGCCGGCGGCCCTTTCCGGGGGCGAGCAGCAGCGCATCGCCATCGCCCGCGCCGTGGCCAACCGGCCCGCCATCCTGCTTGCCGACGAGCCCACCGGCAATCTCGACACCGGCAACTCCATCGCCGTGCTGGAAATCCTGCGCGGCCTCAACGAGCGCACCGGCCAGACCATTCTGATGATCACCCACAATCCCGAAGCGGCGGCGTATGGGCATAGGATAGTGGAGATGCGGGACGGGACCATCGTTTGGCGAGGCTGAGAACTCAACGCGGAGACGCGGAGAACGCCGAGGCAACACGGAGAAATTTCTTAGCCTCCGCGAGATCTCTGCGTTCTCCGCGGCTCCGCGTTGAATGGAATGCGACGCGCTTTACGCTTGCCGCGCCAGCGCCAGTTTCTGCTGCTTCATCCAGCGCAGACGGCCCTGTTGCTCCTGGTACAAAGTGCCGAAGCCAGCCCAGAAGTAGCCGAGCACGAACAGCACCAGGAAGGGGATGGCGAAAAAATTGTACGTCTGGATGGCGAAGACGATCATGCCGATGAAATACATCCCGCAGGCAATCTCGGCGTAGGGCAGCCAGCCGCTGCGCCGCCTGTATTTCTTCACTTCCAGATTCACCGGGCGGTCGCCGATGGCGTACTTGGGGGTGCGCGCGAATTCCGTGCTGATTCCGAACAGCGCTTCCAGCACCGCGCGCGTGTTGACGATGGTCAGAGCCACCCCCACCGCCATCAGCATCGGCAGCATGAGCACCGAGCGCTTCCAGTGCTTCGGGTAAAGCTCCCGCTGCGCCACCACGTAGAACAGGGAAATCGACCAGAACGAAGCCGCGATCAGCGGCAGGTCGAGAAACAGCATCTGCATCCAGCCCATGTAAAAGCGCACGATCATGACGGGCAGCATCAGGGCCGAAACCACAATCATGAGCGGATAGGAAATATTGGGCGTCAGGTGCAGGAAGGCTTCCGCCTTCACCCGCTTCGGAATGTCGGCCGTCAGAATCGAGGGCAGCAGCTTGCGCGCCACCTGCGTCAGGCCCTTCGCCCAGCGCGATTGCTGGATCTGGAAGCCGTGCATTTCCACCGGCAGCTCGGAGGGGCAATCCAGGCCGGGCAGGTACACGAAGCGCCAGCCCTTCAACTGCGCCCGGTAGCTCAGGTCCGAATCTTCCGTCAGCGTGTCGTGCTGCCAGCCGCCCGCGTCATCGATCATGCGGCGCCGCAGAATGCCGGCGGTGCCGTTGAAATTGAAGAAATATCCCGCTCGGGAACGCGCTCCGTGCTCCAGAATGAAGTGGCCGTCCAGCAGCATCGCCTCCACTTCGGTGAGGAAATTGTAATCGCGATTGAGGTAGCTCCAGCGCGTCTGCACCACCCCCACCTTGGGGTCGGCAAAGAAATGCACGGTGCGCGTGAGGAAGTCCGGCGGCGGGCAGAAATCGGCGTCGAAAACCGCGACCAGGTCGCCCGTGGCGGTTTCCAGGCCCTCCTGCAGCGCGCCCGCCTTAAATCCGTGGCGGTTGTCGCGGTGGTGGTATTCGATGGGATACCCCATGTTGCGGTACCGCTCCACCAGGGCCTCGGCGAAGGACGCGGTGTCGTCGGTGGAATCGTCCAGCACCTGAATCTGCAGCAGCTCTCTCGGGTACTCGATTTTGACCACCTCGTCCACCAGCCGCTCCACCACGTAGCGCTCGTTATAAAGAGGTAGCTGGATCGTCACGGGTGGAAGCTGCTCGAAGCGGTGCGGCGGCTCGCCGGTGGCGTTCCTGTGGTGTTTGAAATAGGTGCGGATGATGTCGTAGCGGTGCAGGCCGTACACGGACAGGATCGCCAGAATCGTAAAGTACGGAATCAGCATGGCCCAGTCGAACCAGGCCAGGTGATGGATGCCGGCAAACGTGTTGTCGAACAGGCCGCGTACGAGCCGGTCCGCGGCCGATTTTGGTGCAAGCGCCAGGAGTGCGATTACGGGCATAGCAAGGGCTGATAAAACAACTTCGGCATCTTAAATGTTAACAAAATCCAGCGGATGGCGTGGGTTTGCCAGGCCACAGGAAGCGATGGTCCGCGCCAAAAAAAACCGGGCATCCCCGAAGGAATGCCCGGCGCGAACGGAGTGGCTGAGGTTAGAAATGGAGCCGGAGGCCGAACTCCATGTTGCGCGGAGTGTTGGCCTGGCTGGTGATGCGGCCGAACGTGGTCGGGCTGGTCAGGCTCAGGCTCGGGTTGCTCATCACCACGTGGTTGAACACGTTCGTAACCTGGAAGATCACGCTCGCGCCCACCCGTTCCTTGATGATCCCGAAGTCCTTGGTCAGCGCCGCGTCCACGTTCCATGTGGGCATGCCGCGCAGGTTGCCGTAGCCGCCGCAGCTGGTGTCGTAGCCGAGGATGCAGGGCCGCATCTCGGAGTACACCTGCGCCGGGCTGCCGAACATGTTCACCCCGTATGGGTTGTTGGTCCCGATGCCGCCGGACCCGGTCACCCCGTACTTGGTGTTGGTGGTGCCGGTGTACTGCGAGTATCCCACGGCATTTTCGGCGGACGTGCTCGACCCGGAGGAGGACGATTCACCGAAAGCCTCCGTCGTCGAGCCCGGCTCATAGCCCGCGCCGATCGGCACGCCGCTCGATGCGGTGAACAGCGGGGCGATGGTCCAGCCGCCCAGCAGCGTCCGCTTGATGCCGCTGAAGTGCTGGAGCATGGTCGGTTGGTAGTAGAGGGCGGCGTTCAGGTTGAAGCGCACGTCGAACAATTGCGGCCCGTAGTTGGCCTGCAGATCGAAGGGATCGAGCGCCGTGCCGCCGCTGTTGTACTGCGCCAGCCCGGCGGTGCCCAGGGCGCGCGCCCAGGTGAAATTGGACGTCGCGGTAACCCCGTGCCAGTCGTTGGTCTTCCACGACGTGTACACGGCGTTGTAGTTGGACCACCCCTGGCTGGTGACCAGCGAAATGGAAGTGGCCTGGTTGTTGCCGCCGTTGAGCGGCGAGCTGATCATGGTACGGCTGCCGGCCCACGGCACCCCGCCCGCGACCGCCGCATTGTTCAAAGCCGCCCAGACGTTGGAAACCTGGTTGATCTTGAAGTTCGACAGCTGGCTGGCGGCGAACGCCGCCGTGCAGCTGGAATAGCCCTTGCAATACGTCGAGCCGGACCCGCCCAGCGCCGCTTCGAAGAACGCCTGCACCGGAGCCTGCGCCGCCGGCAGCGTGGCGGAGCACGGATAGGAAGCGCCGCACAGCGCCAGGTACAGGTTGGAGTACGCCTGGGCGAACGTCTCGCCGCCCAGCGTGGTCATAGTCGGCACCGCGTCCAGGTTGACCTGCATGTAGTCGTTGCGGGAGATGCGGCCGATGTAGCCGAATTCCATGGTCATGCGGGCGGAAAGCTGCCGCTGGATGGAAATGCTGAAGTTGTCGGTGCGGTTGGGCCGGTAGTTGGGATCGAGCGCCGTCGCATCGCCGGCGTTGGGATTGGTCCCGCCGGGGTAGAAGGGCTGCGCCAAAGTCGTGCTGGCCGTGGGCAGCGGCGCCGAGTTGCCGTCGATGCCGATACGGAACGCGTTCGCCGGAGTGGCCTGGCCCGCGCCCAGGCACTGTCCCTGCATGGTCGCGCCCTGGCAGGTCACGCCCTGCAGCAGGCCGGGGCCGAGCAGCGGCACCAGCACCTGGTTGACCCCGTTGATGCGCCCGTAGATGCGTCCGTAGCCGGCGCGGACCACGGTCTTGCGGTCGCCGAAAACCTTCCCCAACAGGCCGTTGCCGAAGGAAGGATTCCACGCGATCGAAGAGCGCGGGCTGAACTGGCCGTAGAACGGGTTATACGGATACTTCAGGCCGGCGCCCACGTTGCCCACCAGCGCGAAGCCCAAAGTCGGATCGTAGTTGGAGCCAGCCAGCGCGGCCTTTTCCCGCTGGTTGATGAAGCTGCTGAAGCTGACGGGGTTGGCGTTGGCGTCCACCAGTTCCACCTGCTTGCCGCTTTCTTCGTATGGCGGCATTTCCAGCGCCCAAGCCAAGCCGTAGGTAAAGGTGAACGACGGCTTCAGGTGCCAGGTGTCGCTGAAGAAGATGTTGTAGTAGGGAATGACGCTCTCTTCGTAGGCCGCGTTCCCCACCGGCTGCAGCGTCAGGTTCGAGCCGGCGCGGGTGTAGGCCACCTGCGTCTGCGGCACGATGCCCAGCACTTCGCTGTACAGATTCTCGTACAACGAGTATTGGCTGGCCGGCACGGTGCTGGGAATATACGGCGAGCTGCTCCAGTTGTTGATGCCGTAATTGCCCGTCCAGTAGGCAACCTGGTTGTTGATGCCAATGCCGTTGTCCGTGCGCATGTGGTAGTCGTGATCGCGCTGGTAATTGCCGCCGAACTGGAACAGGTGGTTGCCCTTGAGCGAAGTCAGGTTGTCGCTGATCTGCTTGTCCTGCCCGTCCCAGAAACGCTGCCGGACGCTTTGCGTGTTGGTGTTGTACGGCGTCAGGTTGTTGAAAGTGCTGGTCCCTTCGGGTGAGGTCTCCGAGATGATGGGATCGGCAAGTTCCAGCGCTCCGCCCAGACCGGCCACCTGCGGCGGCTCGTTGGCCGTGCCCCACTGCCAGAACTGGCGCAGGTAGGCGAAGCGGAAGTCGTTGGTGGTCGAGGGCGTGATGTTAGTGGTCATCCCGGTGATGAAGTAGGAATCAACCTGCGGCCGGGGAGCCACCGCCGTCGGCGTGCCCAGCGTATCGCCGGGAAGCGCGCCGCCGATGTCCACCTGGTTGGTGGTCAAGCTGACCAGCCGCGTGTAGCGGTAGCTGGTCATGCACCGCCATTTTTCGCCGAAGTCGTGGTCGATGCGGCCGATGTAGTTGTTGGTCGTCAGCGGGGCGCGGATCGACGAGAGGTAGCCGACCACGTTCTGGCCGTCGCCGCTTGGAATAGTTCGGATCGTTGCCCACCGGCATCTGCGTGTTCCAGATCTTGCTCACGACGGGGTTCATGCCGAGGCCGCGGGGATCCAGGCCGGACGGGTTCACGGTCTGGCCGTTCACCACCACCGGAGTGTTGCCCAGGTTGTACGGCACGTAGACGCCGCTGGAATTGGCCACCTCGATCACGCCTTCGCGTAGAGTGGTGGAGGGCACCGGGTGTTCATAAGTGCCCACGTTGGGGAAGCGCAGCCCTTCGTAATTGAAAAAGTCCGTACCATTTGCCGCCAGCATGGATTGGAAAGGCGTAATCGGCCCGCCGATGCTGCCGCCGAAGCGCTCGCGGTGGTTGGAGGGCAGCGGGGTGAACCCAGGTTGTTCAAATCGCAGGTCTGCACCTTCGGGTTGCAGGCCGTGTGGTTGTTCGTCCCAGGTGTTGGCCGCGCCCACGTCGGTGGCGAAATAGTAATCGTACAGCGACGCCGTGGATACGGTGTTGGTGCCGCGCTTGGTCACCATCTGCACGCTGCCGCCGGTGGAGTTGTTGAAATCGGCGGTCTGGCTGAACACGCCGACTTTGAATTCCTCGATGCTCTCCACCGGTGTGGGGACCACGCCCGAGGCCGTTCCGCCCGTCTGCGTGCCGCCCGTCCCGGTGAAATTCGTCTGGTAGCCGGTGGTATTGCCGGCCATGTCGTCGCTGACGTTGCCGCCGTCCAGCATGTACGTGTTCTGGTCGTTGAAGGCACCGGCGATGAAGCCGCTGGAGTAGCCGTTGCCGCCGCTGACGCCAGGCTGCAGAATGATGAGCGTCGAAACATCGCGCCCCAGGTTGGGCAGGTTCATGATGGAGCTGCCGGAAATCGTCGTGCCCACAGTGGAGTTAGTCGTCTGCAGTTCCGCCCCGATGGTTCCGGTTACCTCCACCGTGGTGGTGGTGCTGCCGACTTCCAGGGTGGCGTTCACGGTGATGGTAGTACCCACCTCGACGTGCTGTGTACCTACCCGGTATGTCGTGAATCCGTCTTTTGTAAATGTAAGGCTGTAATCGCCGGGCGCAACATTGACGAAAATATATCGCCCGGTGTCGTTGGTATTCACGGTTTGCGCTTGACTGGTAGACTTATCGACAAGTTTGACCTGCGTGCCCGGGACTCCGGCGCTCTGCTGATCCACCACCACCCCGGTGACGGTACTTGTAGATGTTGCTTGCCCCCAGGCTGGCCCGGTATTGAGGCATATCCAGAGCCCCAAAACCACTGCCCACCCGTACAGAAATGGCGAACGACGAGTACGCGGTAACCTCAAAATTTCCCCCTTGTGCCAGGGACTCCGTTTCGTGCTGGCCCTGGATTTTGAAGAGTATAAGGGCTAACCTGCCGTGCTCTTACGGGCTTAATCTTTTTTTAATGTTTTGTCCCAGACAGTTTCGGACGTGGCCACGCTAGTCTGAGCATTAAGTTAGACCGGCTTCGGACTTCGCGACGCGATACCCCCCCGATAAAAACTTTGAATGACGATAACCCGGATTTCGCGGATGATTCGCTTGTAATTTTCATTACACCCGATTACACTGTCCGAATCAGGGTCAATTTAGTTGTTTGTCGCAGCGCCATCAGGCCGTTGATGGGCCGCTTGATTTTTTCTGCCGGAAACTAGATCGTAGCGTTAACTCGCTGATTTTCCGTCCTCGGAAGGCTGATATGTTAAGCAAATTACAATTCTTGAGTCGTATTGCTGCTGCCGCCGTTCTTGTGTCCGCGCTGTGTTTCGCCCAGACCCAGACGGCTCGTCTGATTGGAACGGTTCATGACGCCACCGGCGCCGTGGTTCCCAGCGCCCACGTGACCGCGGTCAACTCAGCCACCCGGGTAAAGACTGAAACCACCACCAACGCCTCGGGCGATTACGTCCTTCCGGCTCTGCAGCCCGGCAACTATACTCTGAGCGTGGAAGCCAACGGGTTCCGCAAGGCGGCGATTGAAGGCATCGAGCTGGACGCGGCGGCTAACGTTTCCCAGGCCGTCACCCTCGAAGTCGGCCAGTTGACCGAGGTGGTCGAAGTGACCGCCAACACAGTCAACGTGCAGACCGCCGACGCCCAGGTGGCCAATCGGTCACCATGAAGGACATCGATACGCTGCCGCAGTTGGCCCGCACGCCCATCACTCTGGCCGTATTCCAGCCCGGCGTGCAGATCAACCCGCAGGCCAACGGAAGCTCCGGCGGCGCCGACTACAGCTTCGCCCACGTCAACGGCCTGCGCCAGGGCAGCAACAACAACACCCTGGACGGCATCGACGTGAACGATTCCGTGGCTCCCGCATGGGTCTCTCGCTGACCGCCAACAACACCGATTCGGTGGAGGAAGCCCGCGTGGTGACTGACGGCGGCAAGGCGGAATACGGCCGCAGCGCCGGCGCCCAGGTGCAACTGGTCACCCGCTCGGGCACCAACAATTCCACGGCAACGCTTTCGACTACCTGCGCAACCGCGACTTCAACGCCAACGATTTCTTCGACAACTCCGCCGGCGTGCCCGTCCCCGTGCTGATCCAGAACAATTTCGGCGGCTCGTTCGGCGGCCCCATCAAGCACAACAAACTCTTCTTCTTCGGCAATTATCAGGGCATCCGCACGCACGCGCAGGGAGTGCAGAACACGCTGGTTCCCACCGCCACCGCAAAACAGGGAATTATCGAGTGGATCGAGCGGCGGCAGCCGTGCAGCAATACAACATCGTTCAGAACGACCCGCTGCATAAGGGCATCGATCCGATGGTGGCATCGCTGCTCAAGCTTTATCCCGCGCCCAACAACAACAACTGCACCGGCGCCGACGGCCTGAACTCCTCCTGCTACCAGTTCAACTTTCGGCAACAGTAGCTCCTCCGACCAGTTCACCATCAAGATGGATTACAACATCAACGACAAGAATCCACATCTTCGAGCGCACCAGTTGGCAGCGCAACACGGCCATCGACTCGCTCAACAGCGCGCAGAACGTGGTTCCCGGCGAGCCACCCGGTAGCGCAGGGCGGCAAACGCTGGGGCGTGGCCGGCGGCTGGGACTGGACCATCTACGCCAGCCCGGTGAACGAATTCCGCTACGGCCACCAGAGCGCATCGGTGGACTTCCTCCGGCCCGAGCGCGAGGCGGTCCAATGGTCACATTCAATACCTGGACCGCCAGCAACGGCTCACCAATCCTCACGGCTTTCGGCCAAGGCCGCAACTCGCCGGTCAACGGGTATACCGACAACTTGACCAAGATCCACGGCAACCATACCTTCAAATTCGGCGGCCAGGTCCGCTTCACCGAGCAGTACGGCTTCAACGATGCCGGCATCTATCCCAACATTTCCCTCAGCACCGCCAACGGTAATGTCCCCAGCGGTCTGATCCCGCCGGCCTGACTTCCACGCAGCTCACCCAGTTTCAGGGAATGTACAACGACTTGCTGGGCCGAATTTCTTCGGTCACCGAAACCTATTACAGCAACCTGAAAACATTTCAGGCCGCCGGCACGCCGCGCGTCCGCAACTTCCTGTTCCACGAATACGGCTTCTTCGTCCAGGACGATTGGAAGGTCACCCGCCATCTGACCCTGAATTACGGCCTCCGCTGGGAATTCTTCCCCGTGCCTTACGAGCAGGACGGCCAGCAGGGCATCATGACGCCCACCAACCTCCTCAACGTCGCCAGCCAGTCCGACAACTTGACCGTGCAGCCCTCCACCAAGTGGTGGGGTAACAACCTGACCAACTTCGCACCCCGCTTCGGCTTCGCCTGGGATCCCACCGGCAGCGGCAAAATGTCCATCCGCGGCGGCTACGGGATTTTCAACGACCGCATCGTGGGCGCGGCCACCAGTTCCGTGGATGGAGCCACGCCCGGTTTCGCCCAAGGCGTCACCATCTATCCGAACTCCACCGCCGGCAGCGACGTTCGCATCGGCACGGCCCCGCCGCTGCCCGCGCAGCCCGCCAGCCCGGCGCTCACCCCGGCCGATACCCGCCAAGTCTCGCTCGATGTCATGAACCCGAACCTGCAGACCGGCTACGTGCAGCAGTGGAACATCAACTTCCAGCGCGAGATCGCCCGGAACACCATCCTGGACGTCGGCTACGTGGCTAACCGCGGGGTCAAGCTGTTCTTCCAGCACAACCTCAACCAGTCGTACATTTACGGCAACGGGTTCCTCACGGCCTTTAACCAGATTGCCAACAATCTGAGCAACCTGAGCGCGGTGCCGGCAACCAATCCTCTGGTGATGATGTTCGGGTCGGCTTCGGCAGCCGTTTCCGCCATCGGCTCCAGCACCTTCTCCACCGGACAGGTGGGCACGGCTTCGAGCACTGTCGACGTAAACAATTACAGCAAGTACGCCGCGGCCGGACTCTCGGAGTACTACCTCCGCCACTTCCCGCAGTTCAGCACCGCGTATCTGGGCAACAACGACGGCCGCTCCGAATACAACTCGCTGCAGGTCCGGCTGGTGCGCCAGTTCAACGTGATCCGCGTGGCCGCCAATTACACCTGGAGCAAGTCGCTCGACAACGATCTCTCCAGCGCCACCGGTGGCGAGGGCAACGGCTTTACGGCTCCGCTCGACAGCTATAACGAAGCCATCGACCGCGGCCGTTCCAACTTCGACATTCCGCAGGCCTTCACCATGAACGCGCAGTACACGCTGCCGGTGGGCAAGGGCCACATGTTCGGCGGCAACATGCCCAAGTGGGCGAACACGTTCCTGGGCGGGTGGGACCTGGGCGGCCTGATGATCTGGGAGAGCGGCGAGCCCTTCACCGTGAGTTCCGGCCGGTATACCGGTCCGGCCAGCAACGTTCAGACCTGGGCCAACTACACCGGCTCGCGCAATATCGGCGGGCTGTATACGAATAACAACGGCATCGGACCCGGCGTGTACTACTTTACGCCCGCGGAGGTCGCCGGCTTCTCCGAGCCCGCCGCGGGGACCTACGGCACTTCCAGCCGCAACGCCTTCCGCGGACCCGGCTTCTTCAACATCGACGCTTCGCTGGTGAAGCGCTTTGAGCTGATGGAGCGCAAGTATCTCACGTTCCGCGCCGAAGCCTACAACCTGATCAATCACCCCGATTTCGCCAATCCGGGCGTCAACTTCGGCGGCACCGCCAGCGCCTTCGGCAAGATCAGCGCCGTGGTCAACAACCCGCGCATCATGCAGCTCGCGCTGCGCTTCGATTTCTAAGCGCGGCCGTCCCTTCCGGCAGTCCCGGCCCGCGGAGGCAACTCCGCGGGCCTTTTGCTTTTGCGGCTCGCTGCCCCGCGGTTGACGGGGCCGCCTCCAGTCTTATACACTCGCCCAGTGGATCGAAGATCGTTCCTGCATATAGCCGCGGCCACTCCCCTGCTTGCCGCCGCCGCCGATGAGGCGCTCCCCGCCTATAAAATCGTCTCCCATTTTCAGCCTGCCGCCCACCCCGGCATGCCCGGCCCGTATCCCGGCCTCGTGGTCCGCGTCCATTCCGAAAATTCCCTCGATACCGCGCATGACCAGGTCAATCTCGAGGTGGTCCGCCGCATGGTCTCCGCCGGCATGAAGTCCCTGACCGGCGACGCCGGCGACCACGATGCGTGGCGCCGCTTCATTTCTCCGCAGGACGTGGTCGGCATCAAGGTCAACTGCTCCGGCGCCCCGCGCATCTGCTCCGCCCCCGAACTGGTCGGCGCCATCGTCGAGAACCTCACCGCCATCGGCGTCCCCGCCGGCCAGATCTATATTTACGAGCGCTTCGGCAACCAGATCCAAACCGTTCCCTACGCGAAGTTCGTTCCCGCCGGCGTCACCATATGGGCCGCCGAAGAATCCCGCGGCACCATTCTCGGCTACGATCCCGCACACCTACGTGGAATGCAACTTCTTCGGCGAAGAGGACACCCGCTCCAACCTGGTCCGGCTGGTGGCCGACAAGCTCACCAAGATCATCAACGTCCCCAATGCCAAGGAGCACCAGGCTTCCGGCGTCACCGGCTGCCTGAAGAACATCGCCTATGGCAACTTCTCCAACGTTGCCCGGTCCCACCAGTACGAAAAAACCAATACCTATTCTTTTATCGGCACGCTCGCCTCGGTGGAGCCCGTCCGCTCCCGCGTCGTGCTCAATATCATGGACGCCCTCCGCGGCGTCTGGCACCAGGGCCCTTTCAACCGCGATCCCCGTTTCCGCTTCTATCCCAAGCAGCTCCTCATCGGCACCGATCCTGTCGCCATCGATCACAAGGAGCTGGATCTCATCGAGGCCAAGCGCAAGGCCGAAGGCGCCGTCAGCCTGTTCGACCGCTCCCGCTCCCACCTCGGCGACAACCGCGACCCCAATATGAACCACTTCATCCGCGAGCCCGGCCACATCGAATATGCTTCCCGTCTTGGCCTGGGCATCTACGACAGCTCCAAAATCCAGGAGCGGGGAATCGAGCTCTGATGCTCTTCCTGGCCGCCGCTCTGCCGCTGCTCTTCTGGGATGCCGGTCCCTCCGCGGCGGGCGCTCTCCGCGACGCCCACATCGAGCGCATCGCCGTTCCCGCGGCCCAGGCCGAAGCGTGGAAGGGTGTGGCCGGCATCTCCGTCCAACCGGCCTCCACCGGCGGGCTGGTCAAGCTCGCTGTCCCCTCGGTGGAATACCGCCCCGACCAGGCCACCGCCAGCCGCGCACCCTGGATCCAGTCCAACGGCTGGCAGCTTCTCCGCCGCCCCACCGGCCGCTTCTATTACGATGCCCCCGGCCCGGCTGCCGGCCTCGCCGCCGCCGAGGCTTTCGCCTATGGAGCCGAAGCCCTGGTCCACACGGATGCGGCCGGGCTGAAGCCTTTCGCCGAAATGCTTGCGTTTCTCCACGGCGTGGAGCAGCTCCATCTCCCGCCGCTGGCCGATATCGCCTTCCAGGATGACGGCGGCGACACCGCCGGCGAAGTTCTCAACCTGATGCTCCGCAACAATCTGCTGGTCCGCCCGGTGGCCAGTGCCGACCCCAAAGCCAAACTGAATGTCCGCCTGGGCACGACCCAATTCCCGCTCGAAACCGCCCAGGACCCCGCCGCCATGGCCCACCTGGTCCGCTCCACGCTGGGCGACGACCATCGCTCGCTGCGCATCTACGGCACGCAGGTGGTTCTCGCCCGCGTCACCTCAAACGGCGCCCGCCTGCGTGTCGCCCTGCTCAATTACGACGGCGCCCGCCGCAAGGTGGATGGCCTCCGCGTCCGCATCCTCGGCCGTTTTCCCCACCACAACGCCGCCGCCCCCGGCGGCTCCCTCCAGCTCACGGACTATACAGCCGACGATCAGGCGACCGAATTCAGCTTGCCTGAACTGAAGAGCTTTGCTGTAATTGATCTTTCGCAATGAGATCACTATGAAACCGATCCTCTACTCTATAATTCTGGCCTTCGCCATGCTCGCTTCGGCACAAAATGCAACCCAACACCGATTCGACCTGCTGCTGCAGCACGGCCACGTCGTCGACGCGAAGAACGGCATCAGCGCCATCCGTGATGTCGGCATCAAGGATGGCAAAGTGGCTGCCGTGGCCGAGCACCTGGATGCCGCCGACGCCCTCAAGACCGTCGACGTCTCCGGCCTTTACGTTTCCCCCGGCCTGGTCGACATTCACGTCCACGTCTACGGCGGCACGGGCGAGCGCAATTCCTATGCCGGCGATAACAGCCTCTTCCCCGACGGCTACATGCTCCGCGTGGGCGTCACCAGCGTCGCCGATGCCGGCTGCTCCGGGTGGCGGAATTTCGAGGATTTCAAAGAGCACGTGATCGACCGCTCCAAGACGCGGGTCTTCGCCTTCCTCAATATCGTCGGCGCCGGCATGCGCGGTCCGCGCTTCGAGGACAACACCGAGGACATGGAGCCCGGTCCGGCCGCCGAGATGGCCAGGAAATACAAGAACATCGATCGTCGGCTTCAAAACCGCCCACTACGCCAAGCCGGAATGGACCTCCGTCGATCACGCCGTCGAGGCCGGCAAACTGGCGAACGTCCCGGTGATGGTCGATTTCGGCAACGATTTCCCCCAGCGCCCGATCGAAGATCTGCTCACCAAGCACCTCCGCCCCGGCGACATCTACACCCATTGCTACTCCGGCCTGCGCCGCGAGCTGCTCAACGGCAAGGTTAATCCCGGCATGATCGCCGGGCGCCAGCGCGGCGTCATCTTCGACGTCGGGCACGGCGGCGGCAGCTTCGCCTGGCGCATCGCCGTACCCATGATGCAGCAGGGCTTCCTGCCCGATTCCATCTCCACCGACCTCCACATCGGCAGCATGAATTCGGGAATGAAAGACATGGACAATCTCATGTCCAAGTTCCTGGCCCTGGGCATGTCCGTGGATGACGTGATTGCCAAATCCACCTGGAATCCGGCCAAGGAAATCCACCACGAGGAGCTTGGCAATCTTTCCATCGGCGCCGCAGCCGATGTCGCCGTCCTCCGCGTCGAAAACGGCCACTTCGGTTTCACCGATATGTACGGCGCCCGCATGGACGGCACGCAGAAGTTCGTCTGCGAACTGACCCTCCGCGACGGCAAGGTGGTCTACGATCTCAACGGCATCACCCGTCCGTTGTGGACCACGCTGCCCGCCGATTACCGCCAGACCGGCAATACCGCCTGGGATAGCATCACCCCCGCCCGCGCCGGCCGTGGCGGCCGTGGCCGCGGTGGCAACGGTGGCCGTGGCGCCGCCGCGCCGGCCCAGCAATAAGGTTGGGCGTGAGGGGTTGGGGATCAGGGACCGGCCTGTACGCGAGCCCTCGCCCCTAATCCCCAATCCCCTCTACGATTTCGCGAAGTATAGCGCGGCCGCGCGCTCGATGTTGGCGCGGGTCAGGCGCACCGAGCGGCCTTCGTATTCGCAGATGGATTTCACCAGGCGGTGGATGTCGCTGGGGAAGCAGGCGTGGAGGTGGCCGGAGGCCGCGCGGCAGGTTTCGCGGAGATATTCGAGGCAGCCGGGCTCGGCCGGGACCTGGTGCGTTTCGAACACGCGCTGCGAGATGCGGTCGAAGATTTCGTTGTCGACCTCCTCCACCTCCACCTTGGTCTGGATGCGGCGGAGAAACGCCTCGTCGGCCAGCGAGTTGGGATTCAGGTTGGTGGAGAAGACCACCATCAGCTCGAAGGGCACCTGAAACTTCATGCCGGAGGCGAGGGTGAGGTAATCGACGCGGCGGTCGAGGGGCACGATCCAGCGGTTGAGCAGCTCGCGCGGGGAGAGCACCTGGCGTCCGAAATCGTCGATGATGAAGACGCCATTGTTGGCCTTCATCTGGCAGGGCGAGATGAACACGCGGGTGGCTTCGTCCAGCCGCAACTCCAGCATGGCCGTGGAAAGCTCGCCGCCCACCGTAATGCAGGGGCGCTCGCAGAGGACCCAGCGGGGGTCGAGCGTGTCCTGGCCGCACGTCACGGGACGGTGCACCACCGGGTCGAACACGGTGACGATGTGCCCGCTGACCTCTACCGCGTATGGCACCAGGACGTGGTCCTTGTAAATCCGCAGGATCCGCTCGGCCACACTGGTCTTGCCGTTGCCCGTGCCGCCGTAAAGAAACAGCGACTGCTGGCCGTTGAGCGCGGGGCCGAGGCGGTCGAGAAATCTGTCGGGAAGGACCAGATCGTGGAAAGCCTCGCGCAAGCTATCGCGGGTGAGCCGGACGCGCGCGCGCTGGGATTTCACTATGCGAGCATATTGATCGAGCGAGACCGGCGCGGGGCCGACGTATTGGCAGATTTCGGTGCGGCCCGCGGCCTGGGTGCGCCCGCCGGCGGTCAGGCTGAAGGAGTAATCGTTGCCCACCATGCCCTTGACGTCCAGCAATTGCTGCTGGCGGAACTGGTGGAACAGGGTTTCGAGAACCGGGAAACCGAGCTTCAGCGCCTCATGCAGCGCCGCCAGCGTGGCCGATCCGTGCAGCCAGAGGTAGCGGAGGAACAGATCGCCCACCAGGGAACGGGGGATTTCGAGGTCCTCCACGGTATCCGGGACGGAAGGATAGGGAGCGGGGTCGGCGGGAGGGGCTGGTGGACTTTCTAGTAGCACGGCATAGCCTGAGCGAACTATAGCGCGGATGCCCGGCATCGCCCAAGATGACGTTGGTTAACTGTACCGGCAAAGCGTGCCCGGCCCCTAAGAACCTGGTTCGCGCTTCGGCCCTTCCTCTCCGTGCTTCCCGCGCCAGCTCATCAACTGGTGCAGCGCGAACGGGATCTCGTCGCGATGCGCCGCGCACCACGCGATAATCCGCTCCAGCTTTAGCTGATCTTCCGCAATCGCGCTGATCTCCATCAGCTCCGTCTCGATCGTCTCCGGGTCTCGCATAAGCTCCGCCGTTATCCCGCCGCTTGCGGCGTCCACACGCCGTTGCCGCGCATGGCCAGGTTGGCGATGTGGCCCGCCCGCGCCGCCGCCACTCCCACTTCCACCGGCGCATTTGGCGTGTTCCGCGAGCGCACGCATTCGATGAAGTTCTTCATGTGGTCCAGCCCGCCGTCCCGCGGCGAGACTTCTTTCAGGATCGGCGGCGGCGTGGTGAAGGCCTCCGTATAGCGCGGCACCTCCGCGTACACCTCGAAGCCGCTGCGGTGCAGGCGCATCGCCGCCTTGGTGCCGCGCAGCATCAGCCCGCCGCCTTCCAGGTACCCCAGCAGCGCGCAGTCGAACTCCACCAGCGCCTTGCCGTAGGAGAGCGCCGCGCTCATGGTGTCCGGCGTCTGCCGCTGCTGCAGCAGCGCCTTCACGCCCGTGGCCGTGGCCCGCGTCGGCATGTCCTCGCCCATGTACCAGTGCGCCACATCCACCCAGTGGACGAACAGATCGGTCATGGCGCCGCTGCCGAAATCCCAGTACCACCGCCAGTGGGCGTATTGGTCGGCGTCGAACGGCCGGTCCGCCGCCGTGCCCAGAAACCGCTTCCAATCCAGCTTGGAAAGGTCGATCTCCGGTCCCGCCGTCTGGTTGGCCACGTGGTTCTGATACCAATACGTGTGGATCAGCGTCACCTGCCCCAGCGTCCCGTTGGCCACCAGCTCCTTGGCGTGCATGAAGTGTTCCCAGCTGCGCTGCTGCGTTCCCGTCTGCACCACCCGCCGGGACTCCCGCACCGCCGCGATCAGCGGATCGCCCTCGGCCGGCGTATGCGTCACCGGCTTCTCGCAATATACGTCCTTTGCCGCCCGCACCGCGTCGATGGTGATGGGCACGTGCCAGTGGTCGGGCGTGGCAATGATCACCGCGTCCACTTCCTTCAAATCGAGCAGCGCGCGGTGATCCGAAAATTCCCGCGCCGCGGGCCCGAAGCGGTTCTTCGCCGCCATCCGGTGCGGTTCGTACACGTCGCACACCGCCACCAGCTCGTTGTTCTCCAACTGCGCCACGTTGCTCAGCAAGTATTGCCCGCGCTCTCCCGTGCCAATGGCGCCGAAGCGCAGCCGGTCGTTGGCGCCCAATACCCGGTTATACGACGCCGCGGTGGCAATCGCGGCTCCCAGAAAACGGCGGCGGTTGGTCTGTTCCATGAACGATCTCCTGCCCTGGTTTCGTGACCGCCCGGATACTTTCCTTTAGCCGAGGACCGCTCCCTGACGGTCGCGGCTCCGATCGGAGCCACGAGCGTGAGCGAGTGGACGCTCCAAGGGCACAAGTTCGGGCGGGCACAGGACTAGCATAGAACCTGTCGCCCGCCCGCACAACCCGCCGGGGCCGCGCGCAGGCGGGTATACTCAATCGGAGGAGAGTTTCATGGCAAATAGCTTGTGGGGTTTTCACCGGCGCGACCTATTCCGGCGCGGCAGCCTGCTGGCGGCGGCGCAGGCGCTGGGCACGACGGTGCGGCGGGCAGCGGCGGCGCCGCTCGAAGTGGGCGCCAACCTGTACCGTTCCATCGGCGTGCGGCCGCTCATCAACGCGCACGGCACCTACACCATCATCACCGGCTCGCAGACGCTGCCGGAGGTGAAGCGCGCCATGGAACTGGCGTCGCACAGCTTCGTCCAGATGGACGAGTTGATGGACGCCGTGGGCGCGCGCCTGGCTGAGCTGAGCGGCGCCGAATGGGGTATCATCACGGCCGGCTGCTGCGCCGCCACCACCCACTGCACGTCGGCGGCCATCACCGGCGGCAATCCGGAGCGGATGCAGCGCGTCCCCAACCTCGAAGGCCTGAAAAGCGAAGTCATCGTCCCCGCCTATTCCCACAACGTCTACGACCATGCCGCGCGCATGCTGGGCGTGAAGCTCATCATCGTGCACGACGCCGCCGAACTGGAGCGCGCCTTCAACGACCGCACCGCCATGATCTACATCCTGGCCGGCCCCAACGACGACGGCCCGCTGGGAACCCGCGTGGTGGCGGAAGCCGCGCGCAAACGCAACGTCCCCGTGCTGGTGGATGCCGCGGCGGAGATCCTCACCCTCAGGCCCAACGTGCACCTGGCGCGCGGCGCCACGGCGGTGGCCTATAGCGGCGGCAAATGCATCCGCGGGCCGCAGGCGGCCGGCCTGCTGCTGGGCGAGAAGTCCTTCCTGCAAGCTGCCTGGATCAACAGCGCGCCGCACCACGCCTTCGGCCGCTCGCTGAAAGTCGGCAAGGAAGAGATCATGGGCATGCTCGAAGCGGTGGAAATGTGGGTCAAGCGCGACCACAAGGCGGAGTGGGCCATGTGGGAGTCGTGGCTGACCCAGATCTCGGATTCGGTGAAGCGCGTGGACACCGTGAAGGCCGAGATGCGCCAGCCCGGGCCGGACCTGTCCAACCGCTCGCCGGAGCTCATCATCCAGTGGGACGCCGACAAGGTCGGGATCAGAGGCACGGATTTGAGCAGGATCGCCAACGACACCGAGCCGCGCATCGTGCTCGACCGCGCCTCGGCGAATTCCATCGCCATCGTGCCCTACCAGATGCAGCCGGGAGACGAAAAGGTGGTGGCGGAGCGGCTCTACGCGCTGCTCTCCAGGCCGCCCAAGGTGGAGCCGCCGGCGCCGCCGCCCGCGGGCGAACCGGTCAGCGTGGCCGGTGAGTGGGAGATCAAGCTCCAGTTCGTGGGTGGCTCCGCCAGCCACAAGGTGATGTTCGAGCAGAACGGCGGCCGCCTGCAAGGCACCCACGAAGGCGAATTCGCTTCCGGCGATTTGAGCGGCACGGTGGCGGGCAACCGCGTGCAGTTCCGCAGCTCGCTGCCCACCGAAGGCACGCGGGTTTCGTTCCAGTTCGAAGGCACCGAGCAGGACGGCAAGCTTGCCGGGACGGTGCTGCTGGGCGAATACGGCGCAGCCAAATGGACCGCCGAGCGCCACCAGTTCCGCACCGGCGGCCGCCGGGGATAGCTTCCCCTTGGTGGAGCAAGCTTTCCAGCTTGCCATGCCGGCATTCCTGCCCGGCATACGCCGTTCGTGCGGCAGCCACGTAGGGCGGAAGCCCGGCATGGCTGCCCTACTTCAGAATGCCGTACAAATTCGAAAAGTCGTCCGTCCAGATGCGGAACGGCCTCTCCGGCCGCAACTCTTTCGCGCTCGCCCGCAATTCCGGATGCGCGTCCGCCGCCGGTTTGTCCATCAGCAGCGCCCACGAGCACGAGAAGCACAGGAAATCGTCGTCCGCGGGCGTGTAGCGGTAGACCAGCCCCAGCTTGCCCAGCGCATGCGCCGCGCGTTCCATCACCGGCTCCAGGTTCAAATAGTTGTTCGAAATATTCACCGCCAGAATCCCGTTCGGCTTGAGATGGCGGAAATAGGTTTCGAAGGCCTCGCGCGTGATCAGGTGCACCGGCACCGAATCGCCCGAAAACGCGTCCATCACCAGCAGGTCGAATTCGTGGTTCGCCGGCTCCGCCTCGATGGCCAGCCGCCCGTCGCCCTCGACGATTTCCACCTGCGCCGGCGTATCGCTCAGGTACGTAAAATCGCGCCGCGCGATATCCAGCACCAGCGGGTTGATTTCGTAAATGCGAATGGTGTCGCCGGCGCGCCCGTACGCCGCCAGCGTCCCGCATCCCAGGCCGAGGATGCCGATTCGCCGCGGCCGCCCTTCGAGCGCGCGCATGGCCCGGCCGATGCCCGATTGCGGGCAGAAATAGGTCACCGGCTGCCGCCGGTATTCCGGCCGCAGCATCTGCTGGCCGTGGTTGATGACGCCGTGCAGCAGCTTGCGCGCCGCGTCCTGGTCCAGGCGCGGGTCGCCCTCGTCGTACACCCGCAGCAGGCCGTAGAAATTGCGCGCCACCACGCGGTACCCGCTCACCATGTCGCGCATGATCGCCACCAGGCAGAACAGGTATCCGCATAAGACTGCGGCCAGCGCAGCCGTTCCCAGGCGCCTGGCCCGCATCGCGCGGGCGCCGGCCGCCATCCGCCCCGCGTTCCAGCAATCCCGTCCCCACACCGCCGCCAGCGTCGCCAGGCACAGCCCCAGGCCAATGGGAAATTCGTAATAAGCGCGGAACAGGTTCGGCGCAATCAGGCCCACGAAAATCCCGCCCATCGCCCCGCCCAGCGACACCGTCACGTAGAACCCCGTCAGATACCGCGGATGCGGCTTCAGGCGCGCCAGTTCGCCGTGGCAGGCCATGCAGCACACGAACAGCGACGCCGCAAACGCGCCGATGATCCAGCGGATCTTCATCGCGATGAGAAACTGCAGCCACGGCGTTTCCAGCTCCAGCCGCCCCTGCCACAGGCGAAACGCCATGAAGGCCAGCGCCAGCCCCACCAGCGGCAGGAAGACCGCGCGCCGGTAGAAGCGCGGCGCCTCGAAGCAGATCATGAACGTCAGCAGGTACAGGCCGAGCGGCAGGATCCATAGAAACGGAATCGCCGCCACGTCCTGCGTCAGGTGCGTGGTCACCGCCAGCAGCAGCACCGACGCGCTCGCCGCCAGCGCCATCCACAGCACGTAGTCCGTGCCGCCCGGCCGCGCCACGTTTTGCTCTTCGACGTGCTCCGTGCCGGCCGCCGTCCCCGCCGCCGACCGCCATGCCGTCAGCCCGCACACCGCCACAAACGCGACGTATGCCGCCGACCACGCCATCCCCTGCACCCGGTTGGGCAGGTTCGGTTCGATCCATAGCGGATAGCTCACCAGCGCCAGCAGCGAGGCGGCATTGGAAAGCGCGAACAGCCGGTAGGGCATCCCGTCCTTGTGCGTGCGCGCGTACCACGCCTGCAGCAGCGGGCTGGTGGAAGAGAGCAGAAAGTACGGCAGTCCGACGGTCACCGCCAGCAGCGCCAGGATGCGCAGCGAGGGCTGTCCCGGCACCACCACTTTCCAGCGCGGATTGGGCAGCACCGGCAGCGCCGCCAGGCTGAGCGCCAGCATGCCCAGGTGCGCCCACGCCTGCCGCCGCGCGCCCAGCGTCCTGTGCAGCCAGTGGGCGTACACATAGCCGAGCAGCAGCGCCACCTGGAAAAACAGCATGCACGTGCTCCACACCGCCGAGGTCCCGCCGAACCACGGCAGAATCATCTTGGCGATCATCGGCTGCACCGCAAATAAGAGGAATGCGGATAAGAAAATTGTGATGGAATAAAGTGCCATTCGAGCTACCTTCCGTTGCCCTCGAAGCCAGTGGAGTAGACCGGCGATTCCTCAGCCATGCTCACCGGCTGCGCCGCGGCCGCCTGCCGCGCCAGCGCGGCCAGCAACCCCAAAAACAGCAGCGCGAAAACCAGCGCCGCCCCGTCCACTCCCCGGCCGGACACCCCCGCCACGCGGTCTCCCAGGTGCGCCACCACCCCGCCGTGCCGCGCCGCCCATCCGCCCCAATTCACCGCGTCGTCGCGCAGTCCGTCCTCCAGGGCGTCCACCAACGGGATCCATTGCCGCCGGAAGTCCGGGTCGCCTGCGTGTCCCAGCGGCAGATTCTCCAGCCATTCCGGAAACAATCCGGCGCGGTGCTTGGTGGTCCATGCCACCCAGGCCGAGCGGCCCAGCGAGCCGGCGGGCTGGTTAATGGTCAGCTTCGGCCGGCTATATTGCGGTCCGGTAAACACCGTCCGCCGCGGCGTGTTTTCGATGCTCTCCACGCGCGCCTGCAGAAACACGCCCAGGCCGAAATCCACCACGCAGCCCGCCACCACCAGCCAGCGCACCGCTTTCGGCCAATTCCGGAATTGCGCGGCCACCAGCGCCAGCCCCAGCGCTTCCAGGGCCAGCAACGTCAGGTGGGGCACGCCGCCCGCATCCCGTTCCCCCACCACCGCCACCCCCACCACTACGCAGAACGGCACCAGGGCGCGCCAGAAATTGCGCTCCCGGCCGCTTCCACCGGGCCCCAGCCTGCGCCACAGCAGCCACAGCGCCAGCGGCCCGCCCACCGCTCCCATGGCGAAAATCAGGTTGAGCTGGTAAAACGCGAAGGCCCGGTCGCGCCATTGCCCCGCCGCGTTTCCTTGTTCATACCGGTCCGCGGCGCCGCGCATCCACGCCGGCACCAGGGTGTCGAACAGGTTGGCCCCGATTTTCTCCAGGTTCGACCCGTCGTACTGCGCGCTCCCGGTCACGGACGTATTGGAGGCGAGCGTCGTCTCCATCCCGTACACCCTGGCCGACCAGCCGAACCACGTAGCCGCCAGCAGGCCGCACGTCATCGCAATGGCCGCCGCTTCCCGCCAGCGCCGCTGGCGCGGGAGCCGCACCAGGTAATCGAGCGTCACGAACACCAGGTACGGACCGGCCGAATAGTGCGCCAGCAGCCCGGCCGTCAGCGCCGCAAACGCCGCCACCGTGCGCGTGCTCTCGCGTTTGCGCCGGCCCGCCAGGTAGAGCGCCAGCGCCAGCACCACGAAAAATGCCGCCAGCGCCTTCGTCCATGTATAGGTGATGTTCTCCATCACCACCGGGCTGGCCGCGAACAGCGCCGCCAGCGGCAGCACCGCCGGCCGCCGGCTTCCGCCCAGCGCCGGCAGAAGCAGAGCGCAGGGCAGAAACAGCAGCAGGTTCAGAAAGGCGAGGACCACCTGGAAAATCGCGAACTCGTCCCGCGTCACCCCCAGGTAGAACGCCGCCACCACGTTCATCAGCGGAGGCCGCGCCGGCAGAGGGTAGCCGGGGAAAATCACCGTGGCCGTGGGCAGCCGGTGCAGAAAGAACAGGGAGCGGTGGAAATGTTCGTACCAGTCCGCCGCCCAGCCCGCCCCCGAATATACCCGAATCATGCTCAGCATGGCCAGCGTGAACGCCAGCAGGAAGCCGTACCCCGCCAGCACCCGGCGCACGCGCGGGCATCCGGCCAGCCGCACCGTATCCCGCCATGCCGCCGCGCCCAGCAGCATCGCCGCCGCGGCCACGGCGCGCAAGGCGAAGCGCTGGTCCTGCGGCCCGAAGCAATAGATGCCCCACGCCGCCAGGTAGAGCAGCACCAGCGAGAGCCCGACGGCCCCGCACAGCTTTTCAAGCGGCGTCCAGGGCAGCCGCCGCACCCAGAAGAAGCCCGGGGCAAAGCTGCACAGGGCCAGCAGCGTCAGCACCACCGCCAATTCCACCGCCAGCATGAGCAGTCAGTCTAACATTGAGCGCCGCCGTCCCGCCGCCTGGAAATCGCGGCGTTCGCGTTGCAATCGCCAGCCCCTGCGTTTGCGATCGCCCTACGAAGGCGCTGAGTTCATCGTCATCGACGGGATCGGCGGCCCGCCGGTCGCCCTGTGCGTCCGGTATAGTATCCTGTCTCTTGCCTCAACCTCGCGATTCCGGCCTCATCCGCGGCTTCGGCGTGCTCCAGGCCTCGGCGCTCAACATGAGCAACATGGTGGGCGCCGGCCCGTTCATCACCATTCCCCTGATTATCGGCGCCATGGGCGGCCCGCAATGCCTGCTCGGCTGGGCTCTCGGCGCCATCCTCGCGGTGTGCGACGGCCTGGTCTGGAGCGAGCTCGCCGCCGCCCTTCCGGGCACCGGCGGAACCTATCATTACCTGACCGAAATTTTCCGCAAGACCTCGCTCGGCGGCATCCTGCCCTTCCTGTTCATCTGGCAATTCATTTTCAGCGGCCCGCTCGAGATCGCCTCCGGCTACATCGGCTTCGCCCAGTACGCCGGCTATTTCTGGCGCGGCATGACGCCCCTGGCCACCCGCCTGGTGGCGCTCTCCGCCGGTGTGCTGGTGGTGGCGCTGCTCTACCGCCGCGTCACCGCCATCGGCAAGATGGCGGTGGTGCTCTGCGCCGGCATGCTCGCCACCTTTGCCTGGATCATCTTCGGCGGCCTCACTCACTTCAACCCCCGCCTGGCCTTCGATTTTCCGCCCAACGCCTTCCGTTTCTCCACCGGCTTCGCCGCCGGCCTGGGCTCGGCCATGCTAATCGCGATGTACGATTTCCTGGGCTATTACGATATCTGCTACGCCGGCGCTGAAGTGCGCCGCCCTGCGCGCACCATTCCCCGCTCCATCCTCATTTCCGTGGCGGCGGTGGCCGTCATTTATGTGCTCGCCACCCTCAGCTTCATGGCGGTGGTTCCCTGGCGCGAGGCCATGCAATCCAAGTTCATCGCCTCCCTATTCATCGAGCGCCTGTACGGTCCGCGCGCCGCCGCCGCCGTCACCGCGCTGGTGCTGTGGACCGCCTTCGCCTCCGTCTTCGCGCTCCTGTTCGGCTACAGCCGCATCCCCTATGCCGCCGCCGTCAACGGCCACTTCTTCGGCGTGTTCGCGCGCCTGCATCCCACCGGGCGCTTCCCCCACGTTTCCCTGCTGGTGCTGGGCGGCCTCTCCATGCTGGCCAGCCTGTGGGACCTGGACACCGTCATCGCCGCGCTGCTCACCTCGCGCATTCTGGTGCAGTTCCTGGTGCAGATTCTGGCGCTCCATTACATGCGCACGCATCGTACCGAAATCGTCCGGCCTTTCCGCATGTGGCTCTATCCCCTGCCCAGCGCCATCGCCTTCGCCGGCTGGAGCTACATCTTCCTGACTTCCGGCTGGATCTACGTGGCCTTCGGCCTGCTCACCCTCGCCGCCGGCGCCGCCGCCTGGTGGCTGTGGGGCAGCCGGCTCCGGCCCACCGCCGGGGACGCGGAGCTCTGAGTGCTCTGGTGTTCCCGTGCGACCGCTCGCTCACGCTCGCGGCTCTGATCGGAACCGCGACCGCGAGGGGAGCGGACGTCCGCCGGCGCTCCCTACATGTTCACCGGCGAGCCCGTCGCCGCTTTCTCCGCGCATCCCGCGTGGCCGCAGGCGCAGGTGAGTTCCAGCGTCCCGCCCGCATCCTGACAATACTGGCTGCAATATTTGTTGTCCTTCCGCGCCTCGCAGTTGCAGGCCGGGTGAGCGCACTTCTTGTTCTGGGCCATGACTCCCTCCCGTTCCACTCTACCCGCGCTCCCCGCGCCGGCCCGTGCTATCCCGAACGTCACTTCGGCGTGAAGGTCGATTCCGCACGGAAGCGCCGGTAGTTGCTGTAGGCGATGCGCAGCCTCTCCCGCTGCGGTCCGTTGCGGAAATGCAGCGTGTCGTCGGCCAGCGTGTAAACCGGGAACCAGTGCTTGCCGTCGATCGGCTTACGTATGGTGGTGAAATGCGGGAACAGGTTCTCGCTTTTAGTGGTGCGGATCTGCGGCACCGCCTGCCCTTCCATGTGGATGATATTGTATTCCTTCTTATCCACCCAGATCATCCCGTCGAAGAAGCGCATATCGCCCAGGATCTGCCGCGGCCGCACCTGCAGCACCCAGCAATCCACGCCATCCATGGTTTCGTCGCCCTTGAACTTCGTTTCGTAGTTCCACAGGCGGTCCTCGGTGAGCACCAGCGGCTGGACCTCGCGGATGTCGTGAAAATCCTCCGGAGTCAGAATCAGCGCCTTGAGCGAATTCTGCGGAGAGCCCACCGTCTCTTCCGAGCGCTCGTGGGTGGGCGAAAAGATGATGTCCCGAACCTCCCGGTAGACGCCCCGCGCCGCGCCGTGGCTGTCCAACTCCTCCAGCGTGACCGTCTGCCGGTACATGTACTCGTTGCGCTCCGCTTCGGTTTCGCTCTCCCGATGTGCCACCAGCCGCGCCAGGTTCGCGGGAGCCTCCGCCGTCTGCTGCGCCGCATCGCCCGCCGCCTGTAGGGGCCGCGCATGCCCGGCCCGCTCCCCGCTGAAGGTCGCGAAAAACCCGAATGCTAGAATGAGCGCAATGGCCGAACCGCCGCAAGACCGGGGTCCCCGGCAAACCGGTTTTGGATTTGCCGGGGTGGGGAACCTCCCGGAAATCAGCCTCGACGAGGTTCCCGGCCCTCCGGGAGCAGGGCATGATCCGGTTGCCGAATTGCCGGACAGCGCCGTCGAGCCGCAGCGCCGCGCTTCCGCCGCCTTCGCGGCCGTTCTCACCGCCGGCTGCGTCGTGCTCTCGGCCGCCGGCCTGCTGTACGCGCGCTTGAAGGGCATACCGTTGTGGGCCGCCGGGCCGCTGCTTGCCGCCTTTCTGGCCGAATTTCCATTCTACTTGGTCTCGGCATTTCCCGATCTCCGCGACCGCATCGCCCCGCGCCGGCTGCCCGCCTATCTGGTCCTCTCCGCCCTGCTGCCTTATCTGCTGTGCTGCGTCGGCCCCTGTCAATTCCAATGGATGGCGCTGGCCCGCATGGCCGCGCTGGCCCTGGCTCTCGGCCTCTGGTTCGTGGTGCTGCCGCGCTGGTGGGTGTTCGATCTGGCCTTCCTCGCGCTCGTCGCCGCCGTGCTCCTCGGCCGTTTTTTTGACGCCGTTTTCCTTCCGCTCTACCCCGGTTTGCACCACGAGATGGCCTTCCTGGGGCACTTCATCCTCATCCAGCTTGGCATTTCGATCCTGATGCTGGCGCGCCGCGTGCCCGAGACCGGCTACGGCTTCCTGCCCACCGCCCGCGAATGGCGCATCGGCATCCAGCACTTTCTATATTTTGCCGCCGCCGCGCTGCCGCTGGCCTGGCTGCTCCACGCCATCGAACTGCGCCGCCATCCCGCCCCGTTCTGGAGCATTGCCGGCACCTTCCTCGGCTTTCTCTGGGTGGTCGCGCTCTCCGAGGAATTCCTCTTCCGCGGCGTCCTCCAGCAATGGATCGAGGGCTGGCTCCGCAGTCGCGCCGCCGCTCTCCTCGCCGCCTCCGCCGCATTCGGCGCCATCCACCTCTGGTTCACCAGCTTCCCCTTTCCCAACTGGCGCTGGGCCCTGATCGCCACTGTCCTGGGCTTCTGCTGCGGTCACGCCCGCAACCAGGCCGGCGGCATTCGCGCCGGTGTGGTAACGCACGCCCTGGCCGTTGCCACCTGGCGCGCCTTCTTCGCCTAGCCGGTACGATAAAAGTAGGAGTTACGGTCATGGAAGAAACCTGGGGCTTGCAGGATTACTCGACCGACAACCAACCCGTCCGCACGGTCGACCCGGTCTGCGGCATGACCATCGACGAGGATAAAGCCGTTGCCAAAATCGGCTACGCCGGCGAAATGTTTTACTTCTGTTCCAAGGACTGCGAAGAAAAATTCCTGGAAAATCCCGCCGAGTTCATCGGCCAGCGCCAGGAACTGTAGCAGAGGGATTAGGGATCGGGGGTTGGGGATTAGGGCGGCGTGGTGTGAGGCGCGCAGCACGCGCCTGTTGCCGCTGGACCGCTCGTAAACCTCAAGGGGCGAGTATAGCGAGCCGCCGTACTCCCCGCCGCCCCGATCCCCGATCCCTGCTTCCTATCCCAGCCCGCTCCGCTTCAGCGCGTACTCCAGCGCTTCCTTAGGCACGCTGAACTGCGCCATACCGGTGTTGCCCATGTACCCCACCTCTTTATATCCGATGGGCGTGGTGTAGTAAGCATCCGCCACCATCCGCCGGCAAAATGCGAAGAACTGAATTCCCGGGTTCAGCTCCGGCGAAGCATTCTTCCGGTAGGCGATCTTGTCCAGCATGGCCGTCTGATCGCCTGGGGCGGCTTCCAGGAATGTCTTGCCATGGGCGTGCCCCGTGGATTCGTCCAGCCACATCAGCCCGCCGGTGTAAAGGTCGCGCAGATCGCTATTGGCCGCGCACAGAAAATCGATAAACCCGGCCGCCCCCGCTTCGAGCGCGCCCGGCGAGTGGTCGTCCGCGGGCAAAATCAGATCGGAAAGCTTTTCGAGCGTCGCGTACTCGTGCGCGGTCAGCGCTTTGGGCTGGTATGTCCCGCCGTTCTGCTTTTCCCGCGCCACCGCGTCGTGCGCCTGCTGTGCTTCCGCCAGCGTCACCAGGCTCGCCCCCGCCGCCAGCCGCGCCAGCCATTCCCGCCGCGAGACCGCGCCCTGCGCCGCCGCTATCTCTTCCTGTGGCATGCTTTTCTCCCAGACATCGCTGTCTCAACCGGGGCTGTAAGTTGTTGAAAATGCAGAAAACCGTTGAGACACCATGTCTCAATTCCTAGACATTGCCCTTCCTCATTTCTTCCGCCAGGTATTCCGACGCCCGCCACGAAAACGCCACGATGCTGAGCGTGACGTTCTTATCCGGCTGGCTGACGAACGGCGCCGCATCGCACACGAACAGGTTCTTCACGTCGTGCGACTGGCAGTAGGAATTCAGCACGGACGTGTTCGGGTCCTTGCCCATCCGCGCCGTTCCGGCCTCGTGGATGATGGTGCCGCCGGTCGAAATGGCGCGGTTCGGGTCCGCCTTCTGCCCGATCACTTCGCCCCCCATGGTCTCGATGATGGAGGCGAACGTGTCCTCCATGTGCTGCACCTGGCGGATTTCGTGGTCGCTCCAGTTGAAGTGGAAGCGCAGCACCGGAATGCCGCACGCATCCACCTTCTGGGGGTCGATTTCGCACCACGAATTCCGGTTCGGGAATCATCTCGCCGCGCCCCGAAAAGTGCACGAACGCGCCGTACTCTTCGCGGATCTTCGCCTTGAGCGCCTTGCCGTAGCCCTCGTGCCGCGCGCACTGGCCCGCGAACGTGCCCAGTTCCGGCATGCCGAACCCGCCGCCGATCTCGATGTGGTAGCCGCGCGGAAAATCCTTGTTCTTGTCGCCGTAGAGCCACCACGGCATGTACACGTGCATGCCGCCGATGCCGTCCGCATTGTGGCGCGGCAGTCCCCGCCAGCGCCGGCACGTAGCCGCTCATGGCGTAGCCGGTGGAATCGGTCAGGTTGCGCCCCACCTGCCCGGAGCGAATTGGCGATCTTTCGAATTCAGCAGCAGCCGCGCCGATTCGCAGCAGCTGGCCGCCACCACCACCGCCCGGCAGCGCACCTGCTTTTCCGTGCGCGTGGCTTTGTCCACGTAGGAGACCGCCGTCACCTTGCCGTCCCTGCCCGTCACCAGTTCGCGCGCCATGGCGCCGGTGACCATCGTCAGCTTGCCCGTCTTCATGGCCGGGAAGATCATCGCCTGGCTGGAGGTGAACGCCGAGGCCGTCCGGCAGCCGCGCCCGCACTGCCCGCAATAGTGGCACGCCGCCCGCCCGTTGAGCGGCCTGCGTCAGCATGGCCATGCGCGACGGAATGCACGGAATGTTCAGCTTGCCGCACGCCTTCTGGATCAGCGTCTCGTGCACCCGCGGCGCGATGGGCGGCAGGAAATTCCCGTCCGGCGCGGTGCGCAAACCCTCCTTCGTGCCGGTCACGCCGATGAAGCCTTCGGCCTTGTCGTACCAGGGCGACATCTCTTCGTAGGTAACCGGCCAGGGGTCGCTGAGCCCGTCTTCCGGCTGGAAATCGTAATCGGCGAAGCGCAGGGAGATGCGCCCGTAGTGGTTGGTGCGGCCGCCCACGATGCGCGAGCGGAACCACTGCCACTGGCTTCCCTCCGCCACCGTGTAAGGCTCGCCCGGGATCTCCCAATAGCCGTTGGGCGCCTGGAAATATCCGAACGGCTCTTGCCGCGGCCCATGTAGAGTTCGGCGTGCGCGCCCGCCCCGCGGTGGTCCACTTCGTAGGGCGTCACGTGCTCCTTGAAATCCTTCTCCGGATGGAGCATCGGCCCGGCTTCCAGCAGGGCGACGTTGAGGCCGCGGTCGGTGAGCACCTTGACCGCCGTTCCTCCGCCGGCCCCCGACCCGATCACCACCACGTCGAAAACTTGCGGACTGCGAATAATCTGTAGCATCCCTTGCGCCTGAGGTAGATTCTATACCCGCAAGGAATGAACGGTGTTGGAAATTCCCGGCCGGAAACGGTATGCCCGGCCCCGTCCCGAACAGCCCACGCTCAGGCGGGGAGAATTGTTCTACCAGGGCACCGAATAGGTTCTCCGGCACCTCGGACAACGGTAGTGTCCGTGAATGGGCCAGGAAGCCCGATTGTGCATCACGGCACACCACAACCCCGTAATCCGCGACCACCGCCGCCGAACGCCTTTCATGAGAGAGAACCTCCGACCCTAGCCGATTAGATGCCGCCACTTACCTTGCGGTTTCGGACATCCGCCCGCCATCCATGCGCGTACCCACATCCGCCGCGCCGTTTCCGCATCAAAATAGAGATATATGGACATTAATCGTTTCACCGAAAAGTTACAGGAGGCGATCAGGTCCGCGCAGAGCAAAGCCGTCCGCTACGGCCACCAGCAGATCGATGTCGGAACATCTGCTGGCCGCGCTGCTCGAGCAGGAAGGCGGCCTGGCTGCCGTCCATCCTCGCCAAGGCCGGCCTCAACGTCGAATCTCTGGCGCAGCCGCCTGGCAGCCGAGCTCGACCGCATGCCCAAAGTCTCCGGCCCCACCGGCGGCCCCGACCAGGTGTACGTCACCGCCCGCCTGAACCGCCTGCTGACCGCGGCCGAGGACGAAGCCCGCAAGCTCAAGGACGACTACATTTCGGTGGAACACGTGCTGCTGGCCGCCGCTCGACGACAGCGGCGCCGGCCGGCCGCATGCTCAAGGAATTCGGGCCTCACCCGCGAGCGCCTGATGCAGGCGCTGCGCGAGGTGCGCGGCAACCAGCGCGTCACCTCGCCGAATCCCGAGGCCACCTACGAAGCGCTGGAGCGCTACGGCCGCGATCTCACCAAGCTGGCCGCGCAGAACAAGCTCGACCCGGTCATCGGCCGCGACGAGGAGATCCGCCGCGTCATCCAGGTGCTCTCGCGCCGCACCAAGAACAACCCCGTGCTGATCGGCGAGCCGGGCGTGGGCAAGACCGCCATCGTCGAAGGGCCTGGCCCTGCGCATCGTCCGCGGCGACGTGCCCGAGGGGCTCAAGAACAAGCGCATCGTCGCGCTCGACATGGGCGCGCTGATCGCCGGCGCCAAGTACCGCGGCGAATTCGAGGAGCGCCTCAAGGCCGTGCTCAAGGAGGTGCAGGAATCGGCGGGCGAGATCATCCTGTTCATCGACGAGCTGCACACCGTGGTCGGCGCGGGCAAGGCCGAAGGCGCCATGGACGCCGGCAACCTGCTCAAGCCCATGCTGGCGCGCGGCGAGCTGCACTGCATCGGCGCCACCACGCTCGACGAATACCGCAAGCACATCGAAAAGGACGCCGCCCTGGAGCGCCGCTTCCAGCCGGTGCTGGTCGACCAGCCCTCGGTCGAAGACACCATCTCCATTCTGCGCGGCCTCAAGGAGCGCTACGAAGTGCACCACGGCGTGCGCATCAAGGACGCCGCGCTGGTGGCCGCCGCCGTGCTTTCCAACCGCTACATCACCGACCGCTTCCTGCCCGACAAGGCCATCGACCTGGTGGACGAAGCCGCCGCCCGGCTGCGCACGGAAATCGATTCCATGCCCGCCGAGCTGGACGAGACCCGCCGCCGCATCATGCAGCTCGAAATCGAGCGCGAGGCCCTGCGCAAGGAAAAGGACGCCGCTTCGCGCGAGCGGCTGGCAGCGCCTGGAAAAGGAGCTGGCCGACCTCCAGCGCCGAATGCGACGCCCTCACCGCCCGCTGGCAGGCCGAGAAGGACGCCGTGCAGCGCCTGCGCCAGCTGCGCGAGCAGGTCGAGCAGACCAAGACCGAAATCGAGCAGGCCGAGCGCCAGTACGATCTCAACCGCGCCGCCGAGCTGAAATACGGCAAGCTGGTGCAGCTCGAACGCCAGCTGCAGGAGGAATCCGACAAGTTCGCGCAACAGCAGGGCGGCGCGCGCCTGATCAAGGAAGAGGTGGACGAGGAGGACATCGCCGAAGTGGTGAGCCGCTGGACCGGCGTTCCCGTCACCCGCCTGCTCGAAGGCGAAATGCAGAAGCTGCTGCACCTGGAAGAGGAGCTGCACAAGCGCGTCATCGGCCAGGACGAAGCCGTCACCGCCGTGGCCGAAGCCGTCATCCGCGCCCGCTCCGGCTTGAAGGACCCCAACCGGCCCATCGGCAGCTTCATCTTCCTCGGCCCCACCGGCGTCGGCAAGACCGAGCTGGCCCGCGCGCTGGCCGAGTTCCTGTTCGACGACGAGCACGCCATGATCCGCATCGACATGTCCGAGTACCAGGAGAAGCACACCGTCGCCCGCCTGATCGGCGCGCCGCCCGGCTACGTCGGCTACGAAGAAGGCGGCCAGTTGACCGAAGCCGTGCGCCGCCGGCCCTATTGCGTGATGCTGTTCGACGAAATCGAAAAGGCCCACCACGACGTCTTCAACGTGATGCTGCAGATCCTGGACGACGGCCGCCTCACCGACGGCCAGGGCCGCACGGTGGATTTCAAGAACACGATCGTCATCATGACCTCCAACATCGGCAGCCAGCGCATCCTCGAATACCGCGGCACGCTTCGGCGGCGAAGGCTACGAGCGCATGAAGGAAACGGTGCTGGAAGAGATGCGCCGCCACTTCCGGCCCGAATTCCTCAACCGCGTGGACGAGATCATCGTCTTCCACTCGCTGAGCGAGGAACACCTGAAGCAGATCGTGGAGATCCAGCTTAACCGCCTGCGCGCGCGCCTGGCCGACCGTCACATCACGCTCGAGCTCACCGACGCCGCCCGCGCCAACCTGGTCCGCACCGGCTACGATCCGCACTATGGCGCCCGCCCGCTCAAGCGCGCCATTCAGAAGAAGATCGAAACCCCGCTGGGCCGGCTGCTGCTGAAAGGCGAAATCCGCGACGGCCAGACGGTGGTGGTGGATGCCGACAGCCTCGGCGGCGACCTGCGCTTCGTCCCCGAGGCCGTAGGCGTGGCATAGGAGGATGATCCGCCTTAAGCGCATCTACGAACCACCCGAAGCCGCCGACGGCGAGCGCTACTTAGTGGAGCGCCTCTGGCCGCGCGGAATCAGTAAAGATGCCGCGCGCTTGGCCGCCTGGTTGAAAGACGTCGCGCCCAGCGCCGAGTTGCGCAAATGGTACGGGCACGAGCCCGACCGCTGGCCCGAATTCCAGAAGCGCTATCGCGAAGAGTTAAGGGACGAGCCGCATCGCGCGGCGCTCGAAAAGCTCCGCGAAGCCGCTCGCCGCCGTCCCATCACCCTGGTCTATGCGGCCAAAGACCAGGAGCGGAATAGCGCGGCGATCGTCAGGCAGGTGCTCTCGTCCTAGCCAGGCAGAACCGCCGGCGGCACTGGCGCTGGAACGCCGGCAGCACGTTGGGTTCGTCGTCTACACAGGATGCGATCGGTCATCGGTCCAGGTCCCCCGAAGGGCGGCTCAAATCACCGCTCAGACCGGCGAGGGCCGGCTCCGCTCCCAAGGCGGCAAGCTCCTCGTCATCGGGAGCCGATTTATCCCCGCGGACCGTAGCGTCGGCGATCTGGACGATCGCCGCGGGCTCCGTGGGCCGCTCCGGATCGAAGGCCGCACTGTGATGGCCGCGCACGATCTCCGTCACGCTGCTCGGGATCCCCCACAACCACAGAAGGTAAGCGCCGACCTCGGCATGGGTGGTGCCGAACCGTTCCCGCTCCTCTGCCCGGATTGCGTCGGAATCCCGAGCCCGCTCGACAACTTCCCGGTACTGGTCGCTGAAATTGCGGCCCAGCACCAGCTTGCCGATGTCGTGCAGAAGGCCGCCCAGAAAAATATCGGCAACGACCTTGGACGGGAAGTGCCGGGCCCTGGCGATTTCACGGCTGAGCGTGGCGACCCGGAAACTGTGGTGGCGCAGTTCCTCGAGCGAGAAGCCGGGGCAGATCCACGGTCCGAACTGGGAGAACACCGCCTGGGTGAGAGCCAGTGCCCGCACCACGTCGACTCCCAGCCAGACCACCGCCTCTTCCAGCCCGGCACTGGTGCGGTGCCCGAACAGAGGCGAGTTGGCCAACTGCAGGACCTTGGCCCCCATCCCCGGATCCTGCGCGATGATGGCGCCGATCTGCGCCGACGTGACGGCATCGGATTCGAGCGCATCCATGAGCCTCAGGTAAACCGAAGGAGCGCTGGGAAGCTTTTGCAGCCGGCCGATAATGCCCCGCAGCGGAGGATCGCTCAGCAGGTTCACCAGGGCAAACGCATTCTCTACGGTGGCCCGGATCACGCGCGCATCGCACGGCTTCATCAGGTACTGGTGCGCCAGCAGAACCGACTGCAGCGTCACATCGTGATCGGAGGTGCCGGACAGGACGATACGAACCAGCCGGGGGTAGCGTTGGATCACCTCTTCGAGAAGGCCGATGCCGCTCATTTCCGGCATGCGGATATCGGTAACCAGAACGTCGTATTCCGATTGCGCGAGCCGCTCGAGCGCCTGCCGCCCGCTGGAGACGAAATCCATCGTCCATTCCTTGCGCAGCGGGTGCAGCATACGCTTCAGGCCTTCCAGAACTTTCGGATCGTCATCCACGAACAGTACGCGCTTCATGTTTCTTCGTGCTCCTCGAGAGGCAGTTGAACCAGGAAGGTCGTGCCCCGCTCCGGACGGGTTTCGAACGAAATCCGGCCGCTGTGCTTCCGGACGATGACGTCGTAGGCGATGGCCAGGCCCTGGCCCGTGCCCTTGCCGACGTCCTTGGTGGTAAAGAACGGATCGAATACCTTGGATTGAATCGCTTCCGGTATTCCGGTGCCGGTGTCCGCCACGCGGATCTCGGCCCACGGACCGCTCCGCCCGGTGGTGATGTGAATCGTGCCCTTCCGTCCGCTGCCGTTCACTACGTCGGCAATGGCATGCGTTGCATTCACGATCAGGTTCAAGAGCACCTGGTTGAGTTCGCCTGCCAGCGTGGGCACCGCCGGCAGCGCGGGGTCCAGGTCCGTAGTCAGCTCGGCTACGTATTTCCACTCGTTCCGGCACACCAGCGCCGTACTCTGGATGGCGCGATTGATATCGAGCGGCACCTTGTCGGCCGAACCGGGGTGGGAAAACTCTTTCATGGCGCCCACGATGCGGGCGACTTGCCGCGCCCCTTCCGCAAGCTGGCCGATGGCATGGGGAATCTCCTGGCAAAGATAGTCGACCTCTATCTCCCGGCAGACCCGATCGAGCGAGCCGGCCAGAACCGGGTCCACCGCCTGCAGGTCGGTGACGATGGCGGCATGCCGGGACACGAAACGCGAGAGGTCGCCAAATGCGCCGGCCAGAAACTCGGCATTGTCGCCGATGTATTGAATCGGGGTATTGATCTCATGCGCAATGCCGGCCGCCAGCTGGCCGATGGATTCCAGCTTCTGGGCCTGTATGAGCTGACGCTGCAGATGGCGGAATTCGGAAATGTCCCATACCAGGTGGGCGCCGCCGATGACGGCGCCGGACCGGTCGCGCACCGGGGTGACGCTCATGAGCACGTCCACCTGGGCTCCGCTCCTGGCCAGCCGCAGGGTTTCCAGGTGGTTCACCCGCTCGCCCGCCAGGATCCGGACATTAATCGCTTCGATCTCGTGGAGGCGCTCCGGAGGCACCAGTATGCGAGCGTTCCGCCCGATCATTTCCGACGCGGAGTAGCCGTAAATCCTCTCCGCGCCGGCGTTCCAGGCGAGCACGTTGCCGGCGACATCGCGGCTGATGACGGCCAGCTCGGAGGATTCGACGATGGCGGCGAGCTCCGCGTTGGAGCGCTCCGCCGCCCTGGTTTCGGTTACGTCCTTCACCACTCCTACCCATTTGACCGGCCTGCCGGAAGCATCGCGGACGGGCGCCCCGCTGCCGGACCAGTAGCGGAATTCGCCCGTGGGAGTCACGATACAGTATTCCTCTCGGTACGGGGCGCCGGTCTCCAGTGCACGGCGAATCGCCGCTTCCACCCGCTCCCGGTCGGCGGCGTGGATCAGCGACGGGAAGGCGCTGCCCCGTACCGGGCGCCCCTGGTCGTCGGTCGGAAACCAGATGCCCTTTCTCCCGAAGATGAGGACTTCGTCCGACCCCAGGTCCCATTCGTAAATGATGTCGCCGGAGCTCTGCGCCGCCACGCGGAACCGCTCCTCGGAAAGCCGCAAGGCCGCTTCCATGGCGCGCCGCCCGGTGATGTCCTCCTTGATCCCCAGGTAGTGAGTGGTGACGCCCGATTCGTCGCGAATGGGGCCGATGGTAGCCGCTTCCCAGTACAGCTCCCCACTCTTTTTCCGGTTATGAAAGACGCCCCGCCAGACGCCCGTGGGTATGGTCTTCCAGAGCTCGCTGTACTGTTCGGGCGACGTTTCCCCGGATTTCAGAATGCGCGGATTTTGCCCCAGAAGCTCGTCTTGCGTATATCCGCTTACCTCAGCCGCTTTGGGATTCACGTACTGAATCACGCCGCGAGTGTCGGTCAGAATGATGCTCACCGGGCTTTGCTCGACGGCGCTCGAGAGGATTTGCAGCTGTTCTTCGTTGCGCTTCTTCTCGGTGATGTCGAAACTGATTCCGACGATGCGGCTGGGCCGGTGGCCGGCGTCCAATACCACGTAGGAGCGGCTGAGAATCCAGTGCACGCTGCCATCCGGCCAGATCACCCGCCACTCGCGATTGCAGGGGCCTTCCAGCCAATGGGTTTCGAATTCGCGCGCCATGCGCTCGAGGTCCTGCGGATGGACCAGACTTCGCGCGTCGGCCAGGGACATGGACTTGGGGGCGTTCTCATGGAAGCCGTACAACCGCAGGCATTCCGGAGAGAGGTCGACGCGCTGCGATGCCGCCTCGAGTTCCCAGGCCCCGATTCCCAGCAGCCCCTGTGCCAACTGGAAGCGGCGTTCGCTGGCGGCCAGCGCCTGCTCGGCCCGGCGCCGCGTCGTGATATCGCGATGAATCCCGACCGCGCCTCGCGGGCGGCCGGCCTCGTCTCGCCAAAGGGTGGCCGCCAGCGCGACGATCCGCTCCTCTCCCGATGCCGTACGGCAGGCGAGTTCGAAATCCAGCCTGCCGGCGGCAAGGATCTGCTGCCGGAGCTCATTCCGCGCCGGCCAGTCCAGATCATCCTGCACGGCTTCGGCATAGTCCTTCCCGCAGACTTCCGGCGCCGTGCGGCCAAACAGGCGCTCGGCCCCTTGGCTCCAATACGTAATCCGGAACTGGTCGTTCACCGCCACGACCCCTTCGCCGACCCGGTCGAGCAGGCTCGCCTGAAACGCGATCTGCTGGACAAACGGCGCCTCCGCTGCGGAGAGCACCCGTCTTCCCAGATAGAGAGTGACCGTCGAGGCGGCGCCAACCAGAACCATCGTGATGGCGTGCGATTGCCATATGGTGGTGTGGGGCAGGAGGATCTGCTTCAACGTTTCGAAGGCGGCTGCGGCCGCGGTGGCGAGGTAGAAGGCCCGGACCAGCCGGCGGATGGAACCGGAGCGGGAAACGGGCGGATCCGGGCGCGCGAAAGGTGGGGTGTCTGCGCGGCTCGGGAACGTCTCCATTCTAAGTTCATATCGGCGCGCCGATGCCGATTCGACAGAAGGTTTGAGCGGAAGCCCTCCGCGGTCTCCCGGCACGCGGTTGTAGAATCAAACCAAATGGCTTTTGCGCGCACAAGGCGCCAGTTCCTGGCGGCGCTGCCCGCCGCGTTCGCCCTGGCGCAGCCCCGGGAACTGAAAATTCGGGCGGTCGAAATCTGGGAGCTGCGCGGACACCGGGAGGCAGTTCGCGGGATCAACCAGCAATATCAGGTCAATCCCCTGGATATCTACGCCGAGTTGCGGCCGAAACCCTACGCCGACTCCGTGCCTTCCCCGGCGCGCGTTCCGGTTACTGCCCTATATCTCCGGATTGGGACGGAGGAGGGCGTGGAAGGTCTGTACGGGCCGCTCGATAAAGAAGCCGCCATTGTGGTCGATGAGCAACTCAAGCCGTTCCTGATCGGGAAAGATGCCCTGGCACAGGAGAAGATGTGGGACCAGCTCTACCGCTCCAACCGGCACTCGCGGCGGGGCTTCTTCCTGATGGCCATCAGCGCGGTCGATAACGCCCTTTGGGACCTGCGCGGGCGCTACTTCAAAACCCCGGTCTATCGCCTGTTGGGCGGCCCAACCCGTGGCTCGGTGGAGGCCTACGCGAGTTGCCTGGGTTACTCCCTTGAGCCGGCCAGGGTGCAGGAGCGCGCCGCGCAATTGCAGGCGGAAGGCTACCGTTACCAGAAGTGGTTTCTGGCCTACGGCCCCGGAGACGGCCCGGCCGGAATGAAGAAGAATGTGGACCTGGTGCGCATTCTCCGCGAAACCGTCGGCGAGGAAACCGAGCTGATGTTCGACGTCTATAGCGGCTGGGACCTCACCTACGCGCTCGAGTGGGCGAAACAGGTGGAGCGGTACCGCCCGCGCTGGATTGAAGAGGCCACGCAGGCCGAAAAGATCGATAGCTTCGCCGCGCTGCGCAGGGGCACCTCGATTCCGGTCGCCTCGGGCGAACACATTCAGGGGCGATGGGAAGTCTACGACTACCTCAAGGAGAATGCCTTGAGCGTGGTGCAGTGCGATCCGGAGTGGTGCGGAGGCACTTCGGAGCTGCTCAAAATCTGCACCGTGGCCTCGATCTTCGACGTGCCGGTGATCCCGCACGGCCACAGCCTGCACGCGGCCCTGCACGTCATTGCCGGCCAGTCTCCGGCGGTATGTCCCATGGCCGAATACCTGATTTTGAAGATGCAGTCCTACTATCACTTCGAGAAGGCTCCGCCGGTTCCGCGGAACGCGCATTTCGCCCTCCCCGAGGGGCCCGGCTACGGCATCGAGTTCGATGAGGCGAAAGTGGAGCAGCGCACCCTGATGCAGTGGTCGTAAGCGCCGGAGCGGACCGGCCGACGGAGCATTACTTCCGCAACAGCAGCGCCCAATCGTTGTGGCCCGGCGCGGCGGGCGAGGTCCATGCCGGACCCTCCGCTTCGCCGATCGGAATGACTTCTCCCGTGAGCGGATCGAACCACCCGGCATGGTACCGGCCCGGAAGCAGCCGCACCGTGACCTTGCCCGCCTTGGGCAGGTAGACCGCGTAGGTCCGGCCCGGCTCGGCCAGGCACCAGTTGCCGGCGTCCACCAGCTCATCGTGCGGCTCCGTCTTCCACCACTCGAAACCGGTCATGAAATCCAGCAGGTGCGCATAGCCCGCCAGCATGGTGGTGGTGTCGTCGCTGCGCCCGTTCATCCAGCCGCCCCCCGCGTCCGGCCAGATGCCGACACCGCGGCGCGCCGTCTCGCCGGCGGTGCCGTAGGCCCCGGCCATCGCGATCTCCCACGCCGTCCGCCGCAGCGTCTCGGCCGAATCCGCCGGCGGCGGCGGCGCCCACAGCGGATAGTGATCCTCGTACCCGTACTCTTCGTTGGTCTGCGGAATGATGCGGCCCGTCCGCATCTGCCGCTGCCGCTCCTCCAGCATGAGCGCGTGCTGGTTGCGCGACCAATCCTGGATGGAGGTGAACCCGAACCACGCCGCGCCGCGGTCCTGGTGCTCGCGGTGCACCGGGTGCGTGGTGGCCAGGTGCCGGCCCGGATCCCAGCTTTCGAGCAGCGTGCCCGTCGCGTGGGCCCACTGCTCGTCGCGGAACGAGTCCAGATCGTCGCCCAGGTCCCAGGTGATGTTGGAGAAGGCCCCGAACCGCGCCGCCGCATAGCGGATATAGCGGCGCTCGTCCTCGCTCCCCGCCGCCGGGTGGATCTGCCCGTCGCCGATATCGAAGATGACGGAAACGATCATATCCCGCTCGCGCGCGAAATCGAGCATCCGTTCGAAGCGCTGCCAGTGTTCCACCCGGAAGCGCGTATAGTCGAAACCCGGATGGTAGAAGTCGTCGGCCTTCACCGCCGGCCACGGGCTCAGGAACAGGCTCCACTCCGCCGTATTCATGGCCGGCTCGCCGTACATGATGTTCGCCCGTCCGCTCAACAGCACCCGCACGCGGTCGATCTTCAGGCGGTGCAGCCTCTCCAGGCTACTGCGGATCACGCGTTCGTCGCGCCAGCCCATCAGCCAGTACGCCGTTGTCCCCTGGAAGAAGTAATGCTCCCCCGTGCCTTCCCAGATGAAATGCCACGGGTGATCGGGATCCACGCGAATCGGTCCCCGCCGCCCGCCCGCGGTGGCATGGAAAGTCCCTTCATGGGACTTTGCAAAGCCCTCTTCCGCGTAATTCACCTGATAGACATAGTCGCCCGGCTTCGACGCCATGAAGCGAATCTTGAACAGCGTGCCATCGGCGGAATCGCAAAAGCCGTCCACCTTCACACGCGCGCCGTTCCCGGCCTCGCCGAACCAGCCCGTTACCGCGGCTTCCGTGAACGGATTCCCCGCAGCCGGGCCGCTCACGTGCAGGCTGACCTCCACGAAATTCATACGCCGCCACCGAAGGGGCCGATTGCGAAAAAGCGACTTCCCGCGGCGCCGCGCCCGCCATTCCGCCGGCCAACAGAGAGATCGCGAGTAATGCGCGTTGCATGCTACCGATGGTCCTTTCTCCGCAAGCATTGTAACTCCCGGTGTCTCCGCCCCAGCCAGCGGCTACAGTTTCACCCGCCGTTGGAGGTGCTTGATCCGGGCGCCCGGATCAAGCTCGAAACCGATGCCGGAATCCCAGGGCGAGTGGAATCGCTGCGGTTACCAACCCGCCCCGCATGGTTTACAGCGAGTTCAGATACGCGATCAGGTCCGCCATCTGCGGCGCGGTGAAGCGCGGCCAGGCGATGCCCTTCTGCCGCATGCGCTCCAGCATGGTGGGGCCGTGGTCCCACAACACCGAGACCATGGTGATATCGGAATAGGCGCTCTTGCCCTTGGACAGGTTGGGGGCGCCGCTCGAAGGATCGTTGTGGCAGGTGGCGCACTGCTTGTCGGCGAACACTTTCTTGCCGGCGGCGGGGTTGCCGTTGCCGCGGAAATACTGGCGGGTCCAGATATAGCCGATGATCTGGCGCATTTCATCGGGGGTGAGCTGCGGCGGCGGCTGTTTCATGAGGTGCTGGTGGTCCCACATGTCGGCCGCGATATCGGTGAGGGTCTGGTTGCGCAGCAGGTTCTCCAGCCCCATTTTTCCGGTGTGACATCCCGCGCAGCCCTTGGATTGGAAGAGTTGGGCGCCTTCATTGGACTCGGAGAAGTGAAAATTCCCAGCCAGGCCGCGCGTTTCGGGCAGGTTTTGCAGGTAGACCAGCATATCGGTCAGATCCTGACCGGTGACGTCCGGACGCGAGATTTTGCGCTCGGCGAAGGCCGCTTTCATGCGCGCGCCGTGGTTCCACATCTGGGCCGCGAGCACGATGGGGTCAGCCAGCGAATCCCACTTATCGACCGGCGGCGCGCCGGCGGCCTTGGACTGGGTGATGCCGTGGCAATCGGCGCAGTGTTTGGATTCGAAATTCTGCTTGCCGCGGGCGGCGTCGCCGGGCCGCTCGAAATAACGGGCGGACATGAAATAGGCGAACAGGTCGGCCGCCTGGTCCCGGGTGAGGCGCGGGGTGGCGATGCCCTGCTGCTTCATGGCCTCCCACATGGCCGGCGCGTGGTTCCACATGAGCGCGGCCATGACGGTGGGAGTGAAGTTGCGGTCGATGCGCTTGGCCAGATCCGGCGCGGTAGTGCCGCCGCGGCCGTTGATGCTGTGGCACTCAATGCACTGCTGGCTGCGGAACAACTGTTCGCCGCGGCGCGCATCGCCCTGCACGGGATTGCCGGCGAAGGCTGACGGGGCCAGCAGCAGGCCGACGGCGATGGCGCTCACGACCGCTCGCTTACGCTTGCGGCTCCGATGGACAGAGGGTAAGGCGGGGACGAATGCGGACATGCTGGTCTCCTTACCGGCTCAGCCGGATGCCGGTTTGCACGATATGCGAGCGAAAGCCCTCGAACATGTAGAAGCTTTCGCCGTAGCCATAATACTGCCACACGGTATCCCACGCCAAATGCCTGTTCACGGGCAACAGAAGCTGTACGTTGGGCTCGTAATAGCTGGTGGGGCGGCTGCCGTTCGAAATGAAAAGCGAGCCTCCCGCGGTCAGCTTGCCCCCGCGCGGCAGCGCCACCTCCACGGCGGCGCTGGCGGTGTGCGCATTGTCGCGGTAAGAGGAAACGGCGGTGCCGAAGGTGGGCAGGTTCAGATAAAGGATATTGTCGCGCATGGTGGAGCGGTCGTATTCGCCGGTGAAGGTGATGCGCTTGCCCGCCTTGGGGGTCCAGAAGAAGGCCAGCGAATTGTCGCGTCCGAGAAAGTCCAGTTGCACGGTGGGAGAGGGGTTCTGATTGCTGAGGACCTGGAAATTGGCGGTGAACATCAGCGAATTGGTGGCCTGGTACCTGGCCATCACCCGCCCCTTGCTGTAATCGTTCAGACTGGTGCGGAAATAGATGTCGTCGCTGGACGAGCCTTCGTAATCGGCGGTGACGCGCAGCTTCTGGCCTAAACGGAGAATGCCGCCGCCGATCCCGACAATCCGGCTCAAGCTGCCGGTGGCGAAAGGACCGGTCTCGCTGAGCGTGCTGGCCAGCACCGTGGCGTTGCCCCACATGTAACGGAAACCGCCCCGCAGGGTGAGATACTTGGTCACGTCGTAGTACAGGTCGGTCTCCGTTTCCTGGTTATTCACTACCTGGTAGGGGTTGGCGAGGGTGAGGCTGGCGCTGAGCAGGCTGGGGGTGGCGAGGGACTGGAGTAACTGCGTGTCGAAGCTGCTGAGGGCGGAGTCGTGCTCGCGGTTGAAGGTTACGGTTTCAATGACGCGGACGCGTTTGCCCAGATACATCTGGAAGCCGCCGAGGCCGCCGATGTGGGGCTGGACGACGTTGCCGGTGGACAGGCCGTATTCGGCGCCGTATTGCATGAGGGTGGCGAAATTGACGAAGGAACCGCCGGAGAGCTCCGAGTAGTTGACGGTGTTCTTGGGCTGGCTGTAGAGGAACTGGCCGTAGAAGTTGATCCACTTGAACGGATTGGCGGTGAGGAGAGCCTTAGTATAAATGCTGCTTCCGCGGATGCCGTAGGCCTGCTGCAGGCTGGTCAGGGTGTCGCCTGAGGACGGGTTGTCACCCGGGAACTGGCCGGTAACGTTGGTGGAATCGTCTTCGCGGAAAGTGGAGCCGCCCTGTTCCAGGGTGAGGTGGAAACGGTTCAGCTCGATGTTGACGCCGCCGCGGTAGTTATGAGTCAGGTCGTGGGTGAGAAAGGGGACGGGGAAATTGTTGCCGGCGCCCACCACCCAGTCGTCGATGCCGTTGCCGCCGCCGGAATAGCGATCATAGGCGAGATATGGGATGATGCGGCTCGCCGGGAGAAGATCAAGCTCGAAGCTGGCGACGCGCCGGCGGGTATCGAACGTCTGCTCGTCGAAACCCAGGGGCGAGCTGGGATTGGCGAAGGAGGGGACAGCGTCGAACAGGGCGATGTTGCGGTAATCGAAGCGGAAATCGTAGAGCTTCTGCTTGCGGACTCCCACGTAGGCGGTGGTGTACGGATCGCCGCCCCAGCCGATGCCGCGAACGGTGAGCACGTCGAAGAGGCGCTTCTTTGGATCCTGGATGGTGAAATCGGCGCCGAACAGCTTCGGGCCCTCGCCAAGATTCACCACGCTGCGGTATTCCTGGAAATTGCCGCCGGGGCCGGTGACCCAGCGGTAGCCGACATCGACGTAGCCGGAAAGCCAGTCGGTTTCAGGCGGGGGCGGAGGAGGAGGCTCGATGCCCGACTTGGCCTGGTCGATCTCAGTGGCGAGCGGCGCCTCGCCGACGGGGGGCTGTACGGGCGAGGGGGTGGCGTTCGGCGCGGCAGCGGGGGTGGCGGGGGCGGGCGAGGCGGCCGGCGGCGCGGCCGCTGTTCCTTTCTGCTCTCCGGCGGGAGCAGGGGCGGCCGGCGGTGGGGCGCCCGGCGGCGCGGCAGGCGCTTGGGCGGGAGGCTGCGCGCACAACGGCAACGCCAGCGCCAACACTAGGAATCCCCAGCGGGCAGCGCGCACGACGGGCCGCTGGCTCCCGTCGCGGGATGCCTGACTCCAGTTTTCTCGTCTCATTTGAAGAAGTCCCGGTTCACGTACGAGCCATGAATTTTCTGATGGCAGATGTTGCAGTTCTGGAAGCGGGGGCTGCGCAGATCGTGCAGCGCGGGCGGCACCGTGCCCAGCGTACCGCTGCCGGTGGCTAGTCGGCAGGTTGGCGTGGCACTCCAGGCAGACGAAGCGCACTTGCGCGCGCGTCAGCATGCGCGGATTGGCCGAGCCGTGCGGCTGGTGGCACGCCGTGCAGCCCTCCATCTGCACCGGCGCGTGCTCGAAGACAAACGGCCCGCGCAGATCGGCGTGGCACTTGAAGCAGCCGGGCTCGTTGGCGTTCACGGTCTGAATCATGCGGGGCAGGAAAGTGCCGTGCGGGTTGTGGCAATCCACGCAGGACATGGCGCCTTCCGGCAGCTTGTGCCTGTAGGGCCGCTGGAAACTGGCCCACACGTCGTGTGTGGCACTTGGCGCAGAGCGCGTTGATTTCGGTCTGCCGCGCGCCACCAGGCCGAACGGGCCGTTGCTGTGGATGGTGTGGCAGGCCACGCAAGGCACCTGGTTCCTGGCGTGGCTGCCGTTGATGCGGCCCACGTCGGTGGGCGTGATTGAGATGGCACTTGAGGCAGATCTTGTCGGCTTCCGGCGGTTTCAGCTTGGCCGGCTGGATGATGTCCGCCGCGCTCATGGATTCGGCGTGCTTGCTGCCGGGGCCATGGCAGGATTCGCAGGCGTTGTCTTTCATTTTCCAGCGCGTGCCGGTGTCCACCACGTCGTGCGGGTTTTTCTGGAACGCGTTGTAGATGTCTTCGTGGCAGCCCTGGCAGGTTGTGGAGCCGACGTATTCGGCCGGCTTGGCCGGCTGGGGCGGGGTTGGCGCGGGGGCGCCCGCCTTGGGCGGCCCCGGCGGGCGGTGCCGCCGGGGCTTGAGGGGCGCCCCACGCAAGGGTGGCAGGGATAGCTACCGTCAGCAACGTGAGCAGCAGCGCAACAGGCAACGGGCGGTTGCTGAATGGGAACGGCAGCCTGTGATCGATCATTGATTTAAGAGATCATTGTCTCTCGTTTTACTGTCCGGCGTGGACGGCGTCTACGTCGTAGGCCGCGCCGGTCCCGTGGCAAACATCGCAGCTTTCGCCGAGGTTCGGATCGGTTTGCGCCGCGGCATGCGCCAGAGCCGACTTGTTCTGGTGGCAGGCCGTGCAGGCGGAAGTGGTGGCCGGAGCCGGATTCAACAGGCCTTCCGGATCGGTGACGTTGTTCTTGCCTTCGGGGAAGTTGGCTTCCGAACCGTTGGCATGGCACATGGAGCACTTGGCGGTATCGGCGACGGCGCCCGTGGGGCCCATCACCGGGAAACGCACGCCGGTGTTGGGAATGGTGGACGGTACGGAGGCAAAGGCATCGCCGAAATCGTTGACGCTGCCGCCGTGCCCGATGACGACGTAATCCGTGCCGAACTGCAGCGGCATCTGATCGCCGGTGTGGACCTTGTGAACCAGCATGGCGAAGTTGATGCCCTGAGGTTGGCAACTTCTGGTAGCGGCCACCGTGGCCGTGGGCCGGGTGGTGGCGTCGGTGTTGCTCGGGTTGTGGCAGAGCACGCAATACAGGGTGTTGTTGCGGAGGTTGCCGTGCAGTTGGAGATTGGCGTGGCAGTTGTTGCAGTTGGCGATAGCCACCACCGTGCGGCGCGGCGCCACCGTCGAGCCATCCACGGAGAAGTAGATGACCTGGTTGATGCCGGACTCGTTCACGGTCTGCGAAACGGTCGTGCCGGGGTACAGGGTGACCGAGTATGCGCCCCTCGATGCCGATGGCATAGGTGCCGGTGGCGTTGGCGGGAACGGCGTGGGTAAAGGTGTAGTGGCAGGTGCCGCTGCTGGTGCAGGAAGCGCCGCTGGCGGTCTCGGTCACATAACCGGGAGTGCTGGTGGTATCGGAGCCGAAGCTGGTATAGCCGTAATCGGAGGTCGGCCCAGCCATGGTCAGCGACAGCGAATTGGAGCCGCCGGTGAAGTTCGATCGGAATGCCGTTGCCGCTGTTGTCCTTAATCGTGAAGGTGACGGTGGGCGCCTTGCCCGCCGCGCCGTTCTGCACGCTCACCAGGGCGAAGTTGATGCCCGGCAGAGTGGAGGACTCGGCCGGAATCACGTGCGCGCCCACGATGGACGCGTCGAATTCCAGCTCGCCCTGCGGAATATGGCAGGTGGCGCATTCGCTGTCGTCCACCTGCGGGCCGCCGGCGTGGTTCACGCCGGTGGCGAAGTTGACGTTGTCGTGGCAGGCGCCGCAAGCCGCGCGGGTGGGGTTGGTCTTATATGCGGTGGCCTGCGCCGCGCCGGTGGTCTGCTGATGGCACATGGTGCAGCGCTGCGGATTGGCCGGGAAGACCTCGGTGGACCAGTCGGAAACGGAGTTTTGGTAGCCCACGATCTGGTAGGGCGTGCCCGCCTGCACGCTGGGAAGCTGGCTGCCCATGTGGATCTTGTGCGCCATCACCTTCATATCCAGCGAGTTGCCGGTGGCCGGATCGCTGTTCTGCGGCTGGTGGCACATGATGCAGAGGTCCAGGCCCTGGCGCGAGCCGCCGTGAAAGGCGAGCGTCTGGTGGCACTGGTTGCAGGAGACCGTGTTGATGACGTCGCGCGTGCTGGTCACCTTGCTGCCATTGGGCACGAAATCATAGGTGTTGGAGGCGTAGTTCGTGCCGAGGTCGAACTCGGTGAGGTTGCGCGACCCGTAAATGCCGATGCGGGTGGTGGCGGTAGGATCGAACGCTCCGCCACTTTGCGCCGCGGCCTTGGTGTGGAAGGTATAGGTGTATTGGCCCAGCGCCACGGTGGTGGTGACGCCGCCGGAATCGGACGTAGGCTGCGTGGCCGTCCCTTTCAGGCCCACTGTGGCAGTTGAGGACCGCGAGATGAACGACCAAAACTGTTCCTGCCCTTGCGGGATATAAGCCGCAAGAAAACTCACCGAGACGGCGCCCGGAGTTTGCACTCCCGCCAGATCCAACGGATCCCCGTTCGAATCGGTCAGGTTGTAATTGACACTGATGGTTCCATCGCTGGCGATGGCCGCCGAGGTGATTTTAACCGTTAAACCCGGCAAAACGTACTGCACAAGGTTCGGGTCCGCGTAGAAGCCTTTGTCGTACTTGGTGAAGCCGGCTTTTTTGGGGGCGCTCATCAGCACCACCGAGCCGGCGACCAACGTAAGGACCGCGACATACCGCCCAACCGCGAAAGCCGAAGAAGGAATCCGCATACTCTTTTTCTCCAAAATTGAACCAGACTGCCCACCGCCTCCCGCGGGACATCCGCCGGAATCGGTATTGTGCTGAAGCTAACGAGCAGGTCCGTCAAAGCATGCACCACGCCAAACCGTTTGCTGATAAATCGGATGCGGAAGTTCTTCATAATGTGTGCGTTGGAAAAACCAGCACATTGTGGAAATGGGCGCTGACACGGGGAAATGGGTCAAAAAACGAGTTTGATGGGTGAAATTCCGCTATGCCGCGGCTGTCGGTGGACAGACTGTGGGGCTTGCATACAGCGGAGAATGCGCAAAATGGGGTAGAGTACCCCCACTTTGCAGGGTGCGTTCCAGCCTGATCCACCCCGTCCGTTGGGGGCGCGCTACAGCAGTTTTCTCTTCCAGAGCCAGGCGAATGCGAGCGCCAGGACGACGGTGGTTCCCAGCGCGCCTACCACCATATAGCCGAAAGGGGTGCGCGCATTCGCGTACACCCACATGGCCAGGCCCGAGAGTCCGGCAGAGAGCGTAAGCGTCAGAATGAACCACAGTACCGGGAGTCGCGCGGGTAGCCGCACCTTTGTATTGTAAGCCGGACCGCGCATTCCGGACGTGCTGCTAAACTGAAAAGAGGTGCGCGGCAGGGTCTTTTTCATAAAGGTGGCGGGCGCGGCCGCGTTGCTGCTGTGTGCCGGCTGCATGAGCCGTCCGGATCGCGAGACCGTCATCGCCGAGGCATACGTCGGCCCGGCTACGCTGCGGCTGCGCAGCGACATCCCGCTGCAATCCGCGGTGGTGGCGACGGTGAAGCACGGCGACCGCCTGCAGATCATGCAGCGCCGGCGCCGTTTTCTGCGGGTCCGCGCCGCGGGCGGGCGCGAGGGCTGGACCGAAGAAAGCCAGTTGCTCAACGCGGGCGAGATGGCGGACCTGAAGGATCTCTCCGAGCGCGCCGCGGCTCTGCCGTCGCAGGGAAAGGGTACGACGTACGGCGCCCTGAACGTGCACACGCAGCCGCAGGTCGGCTCGCCCAGCTTCCTCCAGATCAAGGATGGCGAAAAGTTCGACGTGCTGGTGGAAGTGATCTCGCCGCGCGTTCCCATCGAGCGGCCCCCGCTAATTCCCCCGGCGGAAAAGAAGGCTCCCGCCCCGAAAAGACCGGCCAAGGCCGGCAAGATCCCCCCTCCTCCGCTGCCGCCGCCGCCGGGACCGCCGGCCAATTGGCTGGAACTTTCGAAAACGAATCTCCCGGCGGACGACCAGCCAGCCGACCAGCCCGAAGCCAAGCCGATGCCGACCGACCGCTGGAGCCTGGTGCGCACCGCCAGTGGCGAATCCGGCTGGGTGCTGACACGCCGCATCAACATGGCGATCCCCGACGAGGTGGCGCAGTACGCCGAAGGCCGCCGCATCGTCTCTTATTTTCCTCTAGGCGACGTGGAGGATGGCGATGCCAAGAAGCCGAACTGGCTGTGGGCCACCATCGGCGACTCGCACCAGCCCTACGATTTCGACAGCTTCCGCGTGTTCATCTGGAGCCTGCGCCGGCATCGCTACGAAACCGCTTACATAGAGCGAAACCTGGCCGGCTACGCGCCGGTGCTGTTGAAACAGGTGGAGGTCTCGGCCAACGCCAGGGGCAAGACCGCCACCCAGGACTTTCCGGGCTTCTCCGTCTGCACGCAGAAGGCGGACGGCCAGTTTCACCGGCGCGAATTTGCGCTGCTGGGCAACGTGGTGCGCTCGGCCGGCGAAGAACCCTGCCAACCGCAGGCCCCGGTGTGGGTGGCCAAAACCGGCGCGCCGCCGGTCACAGTTCCGGCAGCGGCAGCCCCGGCTCAGAGCCCCGCCCGCTTGTCCTTCGCCGCGGGTCTGACCGCCCGCCTCAAGCAGCAGCTGCGAGCGATCCAAAAATGGTGGCGCAAGGATTCGGCCGTGCACGCCCAGTAGCAGTTATCGCGGCCGGCAGGGAACTTGAGGAGGAGTTATATGAGGGTCAAGTTAACCCCGGAAAGCTGCTCCATTCCGCTACATTTGTGGCCTGCGTTATAGGCTTTTGCCGCTGGGTGCGAAACTCATAGCTACGGATTTTGGCAGCCGCGTCAGTGGCGCTCGCACGTATCACAGTGGCCTCAATTACCAGTTTCATAGGAACTGTGTCATTCAGCAGCGCCGGCCATGGCAGGCTAAGTTCCACTTGCAGGCCGGCGACCAGCGGTGCTTCCGTGGTGAAACGGACTCCAGTGCTCGATATGTTTATTGTGGTGCCGCTTCCATCGCAGCCTTTACCCTTGACCACCTTATAGGTTAGAGGCAGGACAATACCGAATCGCTTCTTTAGGCGGCTCTCCCGTTGATGAAAAGTGGCATGTAAGGCCGCAGGTGGGCCCATGCTACCTGCCGGCCTGGCGACTTGCAAACCTCTCATTGGATACCCCCTAACAGCGACGTTGTTTAACCACGGGGCAGAACCCGAGTGGACGAGCAACTTGGCCAGGGATGCGGATTGCCCCAGCAACTCCGCAATCCCCAGCCAGGAGATTGAACTAGTGAAACGGGAACGGTCCAAGCGTACCAACGCACCTTGTTGTAAACAATAATCTCTTGGGTATGGGGCGGCATGATCTCCAGGGTAGGGCGCAGGATGATGCCGGGAATTGGCAAATCTGATTGACTTTGGTAAATCAGCCGCCTTTTTCTGCTCCTCTTTTCAGGCCGGGAATCTCCAGGCTCTCCTTGCTCCATTTTCGGGGCCCCAAAGCAACCTCAGGGCAAGGGCGTCCTGGAAGGCTTTGAAGGCGTCGCCATACCATGCTAGAGTTTTGGGGTGATGTCCTTGAGGCGCTGGCGTTCCGTGATAAACTGTTGAACAGTACCTCTGATTTCAGCCGCGTCTTTGCAAGACGTTGAAAACATGGGCGCGTAGCTCAGTTGGTTAGAGCGCCTGCTTCACACGCAGGAGGTCACAGGTTCGAGTCCTGTCGCGCCCACCATGTTCTTCTTTGGCTCTACGCCAATTGCGGGGGCAAGGCTCTACGCCAAAAACGGGGGCAACCCCGATCCCAAGAATAGTTAACCACAGAGCACCTGCACTCGTTGCCGGTAGTCTTCAAAGTTGCGGAACGGCGCGGGTTCAAGCCTGGTCTTCGTCCGCAATGAACTGCAACCCGATGCGGTATGATGCGCTGCGTCGAATGCAGTAGCGGACGCGCGCCAGGCGACGTGGACCATGCTCGTCGGAACGCAATCGGAGAAGCGCGTCAACTGCCATCGGTTCCATAGAATCAATGGCGATCCCTCGCGGCGAGATATCCACGCACGAGCAGGCGTACGTGGTATCGACCACAACGCCTTTGCATATCGCGAAAATGTTTCCCGAAGCCGGAAGCCGCTCGTACTTGCGCCGATTCCCGAGTAGCTTGTAAAGGGACCGGACGCAACCGATAAACCCACCAGCCGGGATTCGCTTCAGTATCCGCTCGGGGCCAGAGCCCATATCACCATTTTGCGGAAAGGGGTCGGGGTTTGCCAGTTGCCGTCAGTTAACTCGTGTGGTTCAGCGGCCCTCAAGTGAGAACCCGGGGAGCCTATGCGCCGTCGAGAGGTCGCTGCGCTGGGCGGATAGTACCGTTCGCCGATGGTTAGCAACCCTTCGTGAGTATCGCGCTGGCGCAAATGCCCGTATTCTTATACTGAACAAGTTATGAACGTTCCATTAGGGGCCGTCACTCCGAACAATACCGTTCTCCGCTCTCGTCGGTATCGCCGCCGCTCGGGAGCGGAAATGCTCGAGTTCACGCTGGCATTTCTGCCCTTCCTGGCGATGAACTTTGTCCTTCTGGATGTCGCCTGGGCGGTGTTCATCAAGAGCACTCTGCAGTATGCCGTGCGCACGGCGGTCAGGACGGGAATCACGATCACGGGTACGGAGGCAACCGCCGCCGGATCGAACCTCACCGCGATGGTTAAATCGATCGTACAGCAGAAGTCGCTCGGCATCCTGAAGGGGACCACCGGACTCTCCTACATCCAGGTGCACTATTTCCTGCCCCCTCCCTCGGGCTCGACAGCCGCGATCACCGACGTGTCCACCCAAACCAATGGCAACAGCCCGCCGAATATCATGCAGGTCTCAGTTTCGGGCTACCCACTGCCCGCGCTCCTCCCCCGGATTTACAGTTGGCACCAGGCGGCGGACACGGCGGCTACCCAAATCAGTGCCGTTTCCGCGGACATGATCGAACCGTCAAACGACGTTCCGCCCATCGGAACCGCCCCGTAGGAGCCGTCATGCGATCGAAAAAACAGCGTGGTGTTGAAATTGTGGAGTTTTCTCTCAGCATGCTGGTGTTGTTGCCTCTGCTTCTGGGCACGACGGTGACGGGCTTGAACATGCTGCTGAACCTCGATGTGGTGCAACTCGCCCGCGATGGCGGCCACATGTACGCCAAAGGAACCGATTTTTCGCAGCCGGGGAACCAAACGATTCTGGTCGCCCTCGGTGCCGACCTGGGGCTCACGACCAGCGCGACCACCTCTAAAGCGCTGGTGATCCTCTCCACGGTGACATATGTGGATAAGGCGCTGTGCCAGTCGGCAGGCGCGGTGGACGGCAGTGGCAACCCGTCCGGCTGTACCAACTACCAGCAGTGGGTGTTCACGCAGAGAATCGAGATTGGCAATACGGCGTTGCGAACCAGTAATTTCGGGAGCCCCCTCACATCCGGGCCGGATCCCGTGACGGTAAACGCGACTACGGGGGATATCTCGGTCACGGATCAGGCCAAAAACGCCGGGGATGTTGCGACCTTCAGCGGGATTAATCCCTATGCCGACACCGACGGCACTGTCACCGGTTTGCCGTCCGGACAGGTAATTTACATTTCCGAAGCAGCGGCGAATGGTTTCACGATGCCGCCCTACTCGCCGGACAAGATTATCTACGCCTACGGCTTGTTCTGAGGATTCACCTATGAACCGGATTCAACGCCTTCTCAGATCCCAGCGCGGCACCACTCTCGTTCTGTTCACCATCATGTTGCCGTTCGTGATTATTCCACTGGTGGGCTTGGGAATCGACGCGACCATGCTCTACATCGTCCAGGCCAAGCTCTCATCAGCCGTAGATGGGGCCGTGCTGGGCGCCGGGCGGCTGCTTGGGACTCCGGCCAATCCCGGGGAAATCGCGGGTGAATTCCTGAACGCGAACTTCCGCACGGACGGCACCGCGGGATTCTGGCGGGCGACGAATCTGGTACCGACAACGAGTGTGACGATCGGCACCACGGACACGATCCAGCTCAATGCCACCGCCCAAGTCCCGCTACTCTTCGGCCGCATCTTCGGATACAACTTCGGTAACGTTGCGGCGGCCGCCACAGCCACCAAGAAGGACTCGCGTCTGGAACTGGTGATTGACCGGTCCGGATCGATGAACACTTCCGACGGTGACGGCAGCACCGTCATCAAGGATCTGGTGCAGTACGCCCAGGGTTTCACGCAGAAATTCACTGAAGGCACGGACGAGCTCGGACTGGTGGTGTTCGACGGCAGCGCCGTGGTTGGCTACCCGACCACGCGGCCGTGGGACCCGACCACCACCTCCACGTCTACGGGTGGTCCCAACACCACCTTCAACGACGGCACCACCTACGACATGGTGAACCAGATCGGCGCGGTCACCGCCAATAGCGGCACGGGCATGGCTGAGGCGCTCTGGCTTGCCTACATCGAGCTGCAGAAGGCGCACCTGCGCGACCTGGCGGCAAACGGTGTTGACAATCGCCAGAATTCGATCGTTCTCTTCACCGATGGCGTGCCGTCCGGGGTCAGTCTCTATCTGAATAACCCGGCAAACAGCAACGCATATAATGTGGTCTCCTCGAGCAGCGGCTGCACCTACCGCACCATCACGACCCCGACCACGGCCAACATGATGGTCTCCTGGGTCGCCATCTCCGGGCCGCCATACAGCACGAGCAGCGGCAATCCTTATGGCATGTACCTGATGGCCAGCACCGATACCACCCAGACGGCGAACTGGTGGATGAAGAACGGCGGCACGGACGCAGAAAGTCCCAACCCGACCACGCCGTACAACGGATGCACTTCCATGTACAACGGAAGTCCGAACTCCAACCTGTCCGGCAAGCTCACGCAGATCCCAACCCAGGATCGCTGGGGGAACTCGATGGGCGGCACCGGCTACCAGAACTCTTATATTGTGCAAAGCAGCGGAAGCACAAGCTCCATCTACAACGGCACCGCCCTGGACGTAACCAAGGTCAACCGCGATTACCACTGGGGGCTGGCGATATGGAATTCGGTGGACAATACGGCCAACAACATCCGTAACGATTCCAACCTGGCAAACCGCGCCGGCGACACCAACATGAAAATCCAGATCTTCACGATCGGCTATGAGGGAAACGGGGGCACGGACCAAGGCCTGTTGTTGCGCGTGGCCAACGATCCCAGCAGCACGTCTTTCAACGTGAATCAGCAGCGCGGGCGGTACATTCCCGCCAGCGATACGACCGCGCTGGCGAACGCCTTCGCTCAGGTCGCCTCCTCGGTTCTGCGGCTCTCCCAGTAACAATTAGCGGACTAATGGGGTAGAGACGGCAGAAACCTGCCGGCGTGGCCTGGTCGAGCGATGTAACGCGTCTCCTCCGCCGTGCGTCGCTCAAATCAGAGGGGAACGGACATAGTCTATGAGTTCCTCTCACGTCGGAGCGCTCCGCCATGGGCGATCGCTAGGCAGGCGGTTCTCCGGAAGCGCAATGGCCGGCTGTTGTGCCGCAGTTGGCTTCTGTCTTTCCGCCTCGGGCGGCACGCCGACGCCCGTCGGCCAGTCCTCGCCCACCGTCATTTTGATTTCGGTCGACACTCTCCGGGCCGACCGCCTGGGCGTTTACGGATATCGCCGGGCGCACACGCCCAACATCGATTCCCTGGCCGCCCACGGCACCGTGTTTCGAAACGTCAGCGCGCAGGTTCCCCTGACGCTGCCCTCCCATTTTTCCCTATTCACCTCGACGTATCCGTTTGCCAACCGGGTGGAAGAGAATGCCCAACCGGTCTCGTCCGGCGGCGTGACACTGGCCTCGGTTCTGCGCGCACAGGGCTACCGCACGGCTGCCTTTATCGGGGCGGTCTACCTGGAGCGGGAACTGGGGATCGACCACGGCTTCGATTTTTACGACAGCCCGTTTCACTTCGAGGCGTTCTCCGCCATTTCCGGTTCCATGTTCTATGGAGACCGGAACGGAAACCCGCTGCGGGGAAGGGACCGGCGGGATGGCGCGCTGGTGACGCGCGCCGCTCTCCAGTGGCTGAGCGCGAGCCGGGATAAGCCGGCGTTTGCCTTCGTTCATCTGTTCGACTTGCACCAGCCGTATCGCCTGCCGCCAGCGGAAGCCGGCGGGGAGGCGGTTGCGCCTTACGACGCCGAGCTCGCATACGTCGATCGCGTGGTCGGCTCCTTTTGCCAGGCGCTGATCCGCAGTGGACGCTGGGACCGGTCGCTGGTGATTCTGCTTTCCGATCACGGCGAAAGCCTGGGTGAGCATGGCGAGGACACCCACGGTTATTTCATTTACCAGAGCACATTGCACGTGCCGCTGATCGTTCACTGGCCCTCCGGCGCGCCCCATGATGCGCCATCCGCCGACTCCCCGGCCGGCCTGGTGGATGTGGCGCCCACGATTCTGGATTTTCTGCACCTTCCCGCGCCGCCCTCATTCGTGGGGCGGAGCCTCCTGCAAGCACCAACTCCCGGAAATCCCGCGCCGGTTTACGCCGAAAGCGCTTATAGCCACGATGCGTTTGGGTGGTCGGAGCTGCGCAGTCTGCGCCTGGGCAAATACAAATACATCGCGGCGCCCCACCCGGAACTGTATAACCTGGAAGAAGATCCCAACGAACGCCACAACCTGGTTGCCCGCCAGCCGGTGGAGGCGCGTTCTCTCGAAAGGCAACTGGCAAAGCTGCTCGCCAGCCAGACTTCGCGTCCGCCGGTCTCCCTCGGCATGGTTTTGCCCGAAAAGGTTGCGGCCCTCGAATCCCTCGGGTATCTGGGTCGCGGACCGGGAGGGCCGCGCGCGGCTGCCGGCCCGGACCCCAAGGACCGGCTGGCCGAGTACAAACTCTACGAACGCGCGCAAGACGAGATTCTCTCCGGGCGGACCGGCAGCGGCATGGCAATCCTGCGCCAGCTTCTGGCCCGCGACCCCAAGAACACGCTGGCCCGCCGCGATCTTGGGGTGGCCTGCAACGCCGAGGCGTCTTACGGCGAGGCGCGTGCCAATCTGCAACAGGTGCTGGCGGTGGCGCCGACGGATTTCGTAGCGCATTTTGAGCTGGGCCTGGCGGATGAACATCTGGGCATCTTTTCGGAAGCGCTGGAGCACCTGCGCACGGCCTGCGGGATGGCGCCGCATTCGGACGGCTGCCTCCGGGAGCTGAACGCCGTGCAGGAAAAGATGGGACAAGAACCGGAATGACCGGGCGGCCGTACCCGCCCGCCCGCTTTTCACCGTCCATAATAGATTCGGGTATATGCAATCCGCTTTACCTGGTGGAGTCCCGCTCTGCCATTACCTGCTGGTCGTGTTCGATCGCTGCCGCTACGATTCGACAGCTATAAGCTGATGCCGAAGCACAACGATTTCTCCGCCATGCTGGACGAGCTGGAGTTCTCCGAGGAACGGCCCTGCTTCTATCTGCTGAACGTGGGCGAGACGCATTACCCATATGCGCTGGCCCACGAGCCACCCGATCTCTGGCCCAGGCTGAGCGGCGTTCACGGCGTTTTCCAGAAGCTCGATGCGAATTCGCCGCGCCGCGCCCAAGAGGCGCAATTTCTTTTCCTCGAAGAAACTGGAAGAGTTGCGGCGGCGGCAGATGGAGGCCGTCCGGTTTCTCGACGGCCTGATGGAGAAGTTGTTCGACATCGTGCCGCGCAACACTTACATCACGGTAACTTCGGACCATGGAGAGCTGTTTGGCGAGGAAGGATATTTCGGCCACGGCCCCATTCAGCATCCCAAGGTGTTCGAGGTGCCATTCGTAGAAGGAAAAATCCGCTAAATGCCGGTGCGGCCCATTGGTTGCTTACATCGGTCCGGGCGCCGGATTCGCCATCGCCGGGATCGCTGTTTGACGCTGGTGCTGGCGATCGCGGCCAACCTGGTTTCATTCTGTTCTGGCCGTTTCGCGCCGGCTGGGGATATCTGCGATCGCGGCGCGCGCTGCGGCGGGCGCACATCCGGAAGCTGATCTTCATCGGCTTCGACGGCATGGACCCGCGCCTGACGGAGCGCTGGATGGCGGAAGGCAAGCTCCCCAATCTCGCCCGTCTGCGGCAGAGCGGCGGCTACCGGCGCCTGCGCACCACGTATCCTGTGCTGTCGCCGGTGGCATGGTCCACATTCGCAACCGGCGTGAATCCGGCGCGGCACAATATTTTCGATTTCCTGAACCGCAGCTTGAAGAGCTACGTGCCGGAACTTTCTTCGGCCAGAGTCACGGCCGGGGCGCAAGCCGCACGGGCGGGCCATTTCGGTGTTCTGCGCCGGCCATCAGTGGAAGCCATGCGCCGCAGCGAATCGTTCTGGGCCATTTTGGGACGCCACCGGATCCGGTCCACCATCCTGCGCGTGCCGGTGACGTTTCCGCCGGAGAAATTCAACGGCCTGCTGCTTTCCGCCATGGGCACGCCCGACCTGAAAGGCACGCAGGGCTCCTTCTCCCTATTCAGCGCCGAATCCCGCATCAGGCGAAGTGGAGGGCGGTTCGCGCTATCCCCTGCGGCGCGAAGCGGACGGCTACAGCGGATTTCTGGAAGGCCCGCGGGACACATCGCGCGGTGCGGCCCGGACGCTGCGCATTCCGTTTCGGGTGCTCTGCCCGGCCGATTCGGGCGCGCCGGTGCTTCGGATTCAGGGCCAGACGCTTCGAGCTGCGGCCGCACGAATACACGCCCTGGATTCGCGTCAAATTCCGCGATTTCCCGGTTGCGATCCGTCCGCGGAATCGTGCGCTTCCTGGCCACCGCGGCGGGCCGCCATTTCTCGCTATACGCTTCGCCGGTGCAGATCGACCCCGAAGCGCCCGGGCCTGCCGATCAGCCATCCGCGCGCTTACGCCGTCTACCTGGCGAAGGCGCTGGGAATGTTTGCCACGCTGGGCATGGCGGAAGACACCTGGGCGTTGAACGAACGCGTGCTTTCGGAAGGCGACTTTCTCACCCAGGCTTATTCGATTTTCGACGAGCGCGCTGCGCATGTTCACCGACGCTCTGGAAAAGACGCGCAGGGGCGTGGCCGGCTGCGTCTTCGATACCAGCGACCGCATCCAGCATCTGTTTTTCCGGCAGATGCGCGAGCGGCCGGCCGGATGCGGAATTCGCGCGGCGTGATCGAGGAGATGTACCGGCGCATGGATGGCGTGGTCGGGCTGGCGCTGCGCCATGTGGATTCCTCGACGGCCGCTGGTGGTGCTTTCCGATCACGGTTTTTGCGCCTTCGACGCGGGGAGTGAATTTGAACGCGTGGCTGCGGGAAAACGGCTACTGAGCCGTCGGATCCCGATGCCGGCGGCAAATATTTCGCAGGAGTGGACTGGAAAGCCACGCGCGCCTATGCGCTGGGGCTGGGCGGCCTGTATCTGAACCTCCGAGGCCGGGAACCCGAGGGCATCGGTCGCGCCGGGCGAAGAAGCGCGGGCGCTCAAGCGGGAGCTGATGGCTCAAGCTCGCTGGACTCCGCGACGAAGCGAAGGGCAGGGTCGCCATCCGCAACGTATATGACGCGGATGCCATTTATTCCGGCCCTTATCATGGACCGCGCGCCGGACCTGATTGATCGGTTACGACGAAGGCTACCGCACCGCCTGGGGAGCGGCGGTGGGGAAGACGGCCGGTCCGATGTGTTCGAGGCTAATGACCGGCCGTGGAGCGGCGATCATTGCGTCGATCCGCCGCTGGTGCCGGGCATCCTGTTCGCCAACCGCGAGATCGATTCCTCCGATCCCGGTATAGAAGACATGGCGCCGAGTTTTCTGCGGCTGTTCGGCGTAGACCCGCCCGCCTGGATGGAAGGGAAACCCGTACTGCAATGCCGCTAGCCGGGACAGTTCGCCGCCGGCGGAACCGTTCGCCGAAGCGGCACTGGGCCTGTGGCGGCGCCGCGCTGGCATGCTCTGCTGATCCTGCCGGCTTCCTGCGGGCGCCACGCGCCGCCCAATCTCCCACGCGTCATCGTCCTGGGAATCGACGGCATGGATCCGAAGTTCCTGGAAGCTCACTGGGCGGAACTGCCGAACCTGAATGCTTTCCGGCGCGAGGGGGAATTCAAACGGCTGCGCACCACCATGCCTCCGCAAAGCCCGGTGGCATGGGCCACGTTCATCACAGGCACCGACCCCACCGCGCACGGCATCTACGATTTCGTCCACCGCAACCCGCGCACCCTGCTGCCGTTCTCGTCCCTGGGAGAGGCGGAGCCTTCGCGCCATACGATACCCTTGGGCGCCTTTCAGATCCCGCTCGCGCGCCCACGATTCGGACCTTCCTGCGCGGCCGGCCATTTTGGGAAGGCATGGAGCGCCGCGGAATTCCCGTTACGGTGCTGCGCATGCCGATGAATTATCCGCCGATCGATTCCGAAGGCGAATTCCTCTCCGGGATGGGGGTGCCCGATATGGAGGGCACGTTCGGGACATTTTCGTTCTACACCGGCGATCCGGCAGTGTCCACGCACGACGTGCCCGGCGGCCGGATTGTACCCGACCCCATCGAAAACGGCCATGCAGTGCTGCGCGATCTTCGGGCCGCCCAACCCGTTCCGCCGGGACGGGGCTTTCGCCGCGGTCGATATGGCCGTGGATATCGATGCGGCTTCTCCCGTGGCCCGCTTCACCGTCGGGAATCGAACCTTCATCCTGCGCCAGGGCGAATGGTCGGATTGGATTGAGGTTGAATTTCCCCTGATTCCCGGATGGAAATCCGCCGCGCGGCATGTTTCGCGTTTACGCCCGCCAATTGGCTCCGAATTTCGAGGTGTATGTCTCGCCGGTGAACGTGGATCCCGCGGCGGCCGGAGGTGCGGATCTCCGCGCCCGCTTCCTATAGCCAGCGGCTTGCGGATAGAGCCGGCCTGTATTACACGCAGGGAATGCCCGAAGACACGGCCGCGCTGCGGCAGCATGTGTTCGACCGGCAGGAATACCTGGCGCAAAGCCACATGGTGGCGCGCGAACACATTGCGCTTCTGAAGGAGGCCATCCGGGAATTTCGGGGCGGGCTGCTCTTCTTCCATTTTTACGCCGTCGACCAGGATTCCCACATGCTTTGGGGCAAGTTCGACCGCGATTTGCTCGAAACTTACCGCATGGTGGACGATATGGTCGGCTGGGTGCGCGCGCGGGAGAAGAACGCCACGCTCATCGTCATGTCCGATCACGGCTTTTCCGCCTTCAACCGTGCCGTGAACCTGAATACCTGGCTGCTCTCGGAGGGATTTCTGCGCCTGCGGCTTCCGCTGACGGAAGAGCAGCACGACCTGACCGCCAATGTCGATTGGGCGGGGACCGAAGCCTACTCACTGGGGCTCAACTCCCTGTACTTGAATTTGAAAGGGCGGGAGAGCCAGGGATCGGTGGCGCCCGGCGACGCCCCGGAACTGGCGCGGCGGATCGCCGCCCGCCTGGCCGCCTTCCGCGATCCCGAAACCGGCGGCGCCGTGGTCAGCGCGGTCTGGCGGCCGCATCCGGAATTTCACGGCGATATCGAATATGCCCCCGATCTGGTGGCTGGATTTGCGTCCGCGTATCGTGCTTCGTGGGACGGCGCACTGGGATCGATCGCCCCTGCGATCGTCGAGGACAATCACGACGAGTGGATCGGCGACCATTGCATGGACCCAGGCGTGGTGCCCGGCGTGCTGCTGGAAAACCGCGCCAGCCGCCTGCAGGATCCGGACCTGAAGGACTTGTCCGCATCCATTCCCGACCCTGTTCGGTCTGCCGGCCGCGGGGCCGGAGGGAAGGAACATTTATTAGCCGATATGTTACAACCGACCGTTAAGTTCGATAAAGACATGTGGGCCCGCATCGAGCGCGCAGCCGCCGCGGCGGGCTATTCGTCTCCGCGCGAGTTTGTGCTGCACGCGCTCGAAAAGGAATTGGCTCGCCTGGAAAGCGCCGGATCGAAGCAGGATCTGATCGAAAGGCTGAAAGGCCTGGGCTATCTGGAGTAAGCGCCGGCCCCATGCTTCGAGGCATATTCAGCTCCGCATTGGAGCCGTTCTCGGGAAACGGCGCCTTGCCGCCATGGCCTTTGGCTGTGTCGCCGGCGTGGTCCTGGCCGTCTCTTTCCGATGTCTCGCCGACCCCAAAGCGGTGAGGGTGCTGCGGAGCAAATTGTGGGCGCACGTCCTCGCATTGCGGCTCTTTGGCGAGGAGCCTGGGATGGCCTTGGGCAGTTTGCTGGGCATCGCCAGAATCAACGCGCTGCTGCTGTGGCAAGCGCTTCCGCCGCTGCTGGCCGCCGCGCCGTTTTTGGCGCTGCTGGCGGTGCCCCTGAACGGATTCCTGACTCGCACGCCGTTTGAAGCAGGCGGGCCGCGGTCCTGACGGTGCGATGGCGCGGCGCGCTCCATGCCGGCGCTCCCGTCGAATTGCGGACTCCGTCCTGGATCCTAGTGGATGCGCCGCCCGTGCACGTTCCGGCAGACCGCGAAGTCAGTTGGCGGCTGCGCGCCTCGGCTCCGCGATCTGGGCATTTGCAGAATTTCCATCGGCCGGCGAAACCGTCACCAAGGAGTTGGATTCGCGGCCGGGATTTCGGTATTCGGGCCGGGTTCGCTCGCAGCGCGTGGCTGGAAGCACTGGCGCATCCCGCCGGAGGATCGGCTGCCGGATGGTCCCATCGAGCGCATCTGGATTACGGAGGAGCCCGCCCCGCTCACCTGGGCCGGCGTGACCATGGAATGGGAGGAATGGTTCGCGGTCGCCGCTTCACTCGCCGCCTGGCTCTTATCCGTTTCGCTGCGGCGCATCCGTCCTCCGGCTTGAGCCGTCGTAATTCGTGTCACCTGGTCTTCGTTTTTTCTTCCAGGGCGTGTAGCTCGCGGGCGCATTGATTGGATTCCAGGGAGCGGCAGGCAACGGCTATATGATCGTGTGCCTCGCGCAGCAGCCCCAGCCGCTCTTCGGCGACGCCTTGTTCGAGCAGCGCGGGATAATCCTGCGGAACCGCGGCCAGCGCCTTCTGGAAGTAAGCGCGGGCTTTGGTGTAATCCTCCCGCCCCATCCACCAGGCTCCCAAAGCTTCGGCCGCGGGCGCGTACCCGGGATCGATCTTGAGGTCCCTGTCCCATTCGCGGAGCGCGCTTTGCGAGTCTCCGGAGCGCAGGTAAGCGTCACCCAGGTAGTACCGCGCCATGGAATTGCTGGGGTCGCCGGACAGCACGCGGTGGAATGCCGCGACGGCTTCCCGAGCCTGTCCCGAGAACAAGGCGCCGAGGGCGGTTTCGTAGAGGTTATATTCCGCCAGTTTGTCCTTGGGATCGGCGGCCGGACTCCCGGAATTTCCTCCGCCGCCGACGTAGCCGAGGGAGTCGAGCATCTGCCGTTTCCCGGCGGAAGCGCCGGGCGTCGAAGGTGCGGCGGCTGGGCCCGGCCCGCCGTTCTGTGCCATCAATTGGGCAAGCTGGCCGCGCAGTTTCCGCAACAGCGCGCCCTCCTGGCCGGCCAGATTGCGCTGCTCGCCCGGATCGTGCGCCAGGTCGTACAACTCGGGCCTGGGCGCATCGATGAACTGGTAATTTCCTTGACGAATGCTCCGCAAGGGCGCCCAGCGGAAGGCGTCGCGGGCGTAGACGCTCTCCGCGTAAACTTCTCTCGCGTCATCCTTGCCGGAACGGGTGGCGGGAAGCAGGCTGGAGCCGGCGAAGGCAGGCGGCGCGGCCAGCTTCAGGAAATCCAGAATCGTCGGCGCCACGTCCACCAGCCCGGCCGGCTGTGCCACCCGCGGGGCGCTCCTGCCGGTGCCGGCCGGCCAGTGAATCAGCAGGGGCACGCGCACCGTGCTCTGGTAGATGAAATAGCCGTGGTTGCTCTCCCCATGTTCGCCCAGGCTTTCGCCGTGGTCCGAAAGCAGCACCACCAGCGACCGATCCCACCAGTCGCCCGCCATGAGCACCCGCTGAAACTGGCCGATCAGACGGTCGACGTATTCGATTTCGGCATCGTAGCCCGCCTGGTTGGGAAGACCGTTGCCTGACGAGGAATGGGAATAGGGGGCGTGCAGATCGAAAAAATGCAGGAACGCGAAGACGGGCTGGCCATGGTTCTGAATCAGCCACTGGCGCGCCGCGCGGACCACGAGGGCACCATCCCGGCGGATACCCGTCGCCAGGGGGTTCTGGGCGGCATCGGGGGAAAGCGTGAAGGGGCTGTCATAGAAATCGAACCCCTGCTCAAGGCCCAGGTGCGGGCCGAGCAGCACGCTGCCCACGAACGCGGCCGTTTTGTAGCCATGGGCGCGCAGCACGGAAGCGAGCGTGGGCACACCGGCCGGAAGCTGGCCCTCATTTTCCTCCACGCGGTTCCGGAACGGGTACGTAGAGGTGAACAAAACGGCGTGCGAGGGAAGGGTCAGCGGAATCTGGCAGTCAATGGCGTCAAACGCCGTGCCCTGGCGGGCGAAGGAATCGATATTCGGCGTGGAGATGCGCCGGTAGCCGTAGATGCCCAGGTGGTCGGCGCGGAGGGTATCGACCGAAATCAGGAAAACGGGGGTCTGCGCGAAGGCGGCGAAAGAGGCAAGGCAAAAAAGACCGCCCCAGCGGGTGAAAATACACACTCTCCCATCATAATTCAGGCGTCCGTGAAGGAGAGGACCAAGGTGCTCGGGAGAATAACTGGTAAAAGGAGGTCTGAAAATGGTCCAATTGCTGTAAAATCGACGGTGACCGGGGAAGTCGGATGGAAATCCTGGTTCAGGTTCAATTCTCGAAAATATGTAGCGCGCAAGCCTGCGCCTGCGGTAGGGAGATAGACAGAAATGGATCCAGAGTATAAACAGGAGACCGAAAACTCCCGAAGGAGTTTTGTGCAAAAGCTCGGGGCGCTGGCCGCGGCGTCCAGTGTGGCGGCAGACGCGAGCGCGCAGCAGCCGCCGCCGGGCCGCGCCGGGGGCCGGGGACCTCGCGAGAATCCCGCGGTGAAGCAGCCGGGGCCGCTGGCTCAGCAGCCTATGCCGACCGTCAAGTTCGGCCCGCACGAGATCGGCCGCCTGGTTATGGGAGTGAACGGTCCAGGGCAGCATTTTTCCGTCAAGGAGGGGATGGACGCCCGCGCGTATCTCACGCCGGAGAAGATTGCGGAAGAAAACAAGCACATGCTGGAACTGGGCATCAACTGCATGGAAGCCGGGTCCCGCTTTGCCCAATATGCCGGGGAAACCGGCGCCCGGATGATGTGGTCCGCCCGCGGCGCGGCGAACACGGGCCAAAGCAGGTGGCAGGCCCCCAAGGATATTGTCGCGCGCTCCAAGGTCAAACCGATCAGCATCCATCATTACGGTTACGGGGACGAGGGCACCGATGCGTTGTGGAAGCTGGGCAAGCTCAACGCCATCCGCGAATGGTGCAAGATTGTGCGGGACACGGGCGTGATGGTAGCCGTCACCAGCCACCGGCCGCAGGTGTTCATGGAGATCGAATCCCAGGGCTGGGACGTGGATTACTACATGACCTGCCTGTACAAGTACGGCCGCACGCATTCGGAATGGCTGGCTGCCTTCAAATCCAACCCGGAAATGATGCCGGTGGAGATCGGTTATCCAACCGAGGGCGGCACGGATTTGTATGGCGGGGAAATCGCGTTCGTGCAGGGCGATCCGCCGGAAATGCTCAAGGTCATCAAGCAGTGCAAGAAGCCGTGCTGGGTATATAAGCTGCTGGCCAGCACCCGCCTCACGCAAAGGGAGGACATTGTCGAGGACCGGTTCAAATACATCATGGCGAACATCAAGTCCACCGACGCGGTGGTGGTCGGGATGTGGGGCAAGTACTCGGACGAGTTCGCCCTCAATAAGGAATATGTGATCAAGTACGGCGGGACCTCGATCAAGGTGTCGTGAAAACGCGCGGCCGTTTTCCTGATGCGGCGGCCGCGAGCGAGAGTGAACGCAAGAGCGGAAATCGGCTTTACCCGGCCCGATGACGGCGCCGAACGCGTGTGGACAGCGCTGCTGTCAGGATATGCTCATTACGGAATCGTCCAGGTGCCCAGCCTGTTCCAGCCCGAGGTCAAACCGGCGGCATTCGACGCGTTGGCATATACAATCTTCGCCCCTGCAAAAGCGGGCTGAAAGCTCAGGGCAACGTTAAGAGTAACGGTGTTGCCGCTGGCCACCATGCTGGAATTCGCCCCGTTGACCGTGCACTGGCTGTTCTGCACTGTTCCCGCCACTCCGGGCGTGACGGGTCCCAGCCAGGCGGTAGCGCCGTCATTCAACAGGTACAAAGCATGGTGCACCACGTCCATGGTCAGGTCGCATGAGCTGGGGCCGCTTAGTCCGCCATTAATCAACGCCAGCAGCGTGCTCAAATCCGATGCTCCGGCGGGATCGGTATAGACGAAGCTGAAGGTCTGGCTGGTGCCGCTGCCCGAAGACGGCGCTACCGAGGTGGTTTGTGGCGGCTGCGCAGTGCTGGTCGCCGTCCAGGTCCCCAGTTGGGTCCAGCCCGAGGTCAGTCCGCCAATGGTGGAAGCATTTGCGTAAATATTCTTCGCCCCTGCGAAGCCGGGCTGGAAACTCAGGGAGACGTTAAGTGTAACGGTGTTGCCGCTGGCCACCACGCTGGAATTCGCCCCGTTCACCGTGCATTGGCTGTTCTGGACCGTTCCCGCCACTCCGGGCGTGACGGGTCCCAGCCAGGCGGTAGCGCCGTCATTCAACAGGTACAAAGCATTATGCACCGCGTCCATGGTCAAGTCGCACGCGCCGGGGCCGCTTAGTCCGCTATTGATCAACGCCAGCAGCGTGCTCAAATCCGATGCCCCGGCGGGATCGGTATACACAAGAGTGAAGGTCTGGCTGCTGCCGCTGCCGGATGAGGGCGCGACGGAAGTGGTTTGTGGCGACTGCTGCGCGCCGGTCACCGTCCAGGTCCCCAGTTGGGTCCAGCCTGCGGTCAATCCGCCAATGGTGGAAGCATTTGCGTAAATATTCTTCGCCCCTGCGAAGCCGGGCTGGAAACTCAGGGAGACCTTAAGTGTAACGGTGTTGCCGCTGGCCACCACGCTGGAATTCGCCCCGTTCACAGTGCACTGGCTGTTCTGCACTGTCCCCGCCACTCCGGGCGTGACGGGTCCCAGCCAGGCGGTAGCACCGTCATTCAACAGGTACAAGGCACTATGTACCGCGTCCATGGTCAGGTCGCACGCGCCGGGGCCGCTTAGTCCGCTATTAATCAACGCCAGCAGCGTGCTCAAATCCGATGCCCCGGCGGGATCGGTATACACAAGAGTGAAGGTCTGGCTGCTGCCGCTGCCGGATGAGGGCGTGACGGAAGTGGTTTGTGGCGGCTGCTGCGCGCCGGTCACCGTCCAGGTCCCCAGTTGGGTCCAGCCTGCGGTCAATCCGCCAATGGTGGAAGCATTTGCGTAAATATTCTTCGCCCCCGCGAAGCCGGGCTGGAAGCTCAGGGCAACGTTAAGTGTAACGGTGTTGCCGCTGGCCACCATGCTGGACTTCGCCCCGTTCACAGTGCACTGGCTGTTCTGCACCGTTCCCGCCACTCCGGGCGTAACCGGTCCCAGCCAGGCGGTAGCGCCGTCATTCAACAGGTACAAGGCATTATGTACCGCGTCCATGGTCAGGTCGCACGCGCCGGGGCCGCTTAGTCCGCTATTAATCAACGCCAGCAGCGTGCTCAAATCCGATGCCCCGGCGGGATCGGTATACACAAGACTGAAGGTCTGGCTGCTGCCGCTGCCCGAAGACGGCGTTACCGAGGTGGTTTGTGGCGGCTGCGCAGTGCCGGTCACCGTCCAGGTCCCCAGTTGGGTCCAGCCCGAGGTCGAGCCGGTGGCACTCGAGGCATTCCCGTAGATATTCTTCGCGCCTGCAAAAGCGGGCAGGAAGCTCAGGGCAGCGTTGAGAGTAAGGTTGTTCCCGCTTGCCGCCACACTGGAATTCGCGCCGTTGACCACGCACTGGCTGTTCTGCACCGTTCCCGCCGCTCCGGGCGTGACCGGCCCCAGCCATGCGGCGCCCGCATCATTCAGCAGGTAGAGCATATTGGAGGCGCCGGAATATTCGACCTGGCAGGAATTGACCGCCGAGGACGACGTGCCGTTGAACCACACCAACACTGTAGACAGGTCCGTGGCGCCGGCGGCATCGAAATAGTTAACGGTGAAACTCTGTTGCAGACCGTTGCCTGACGCAGGGGTCACCGAGACGGCGTCGACCGTCACGGCAACAGTCCGGGCGATACTGCCACCGGTGGCGGAAACCGCGACCCAGACGCCCGCTGGTGAAGCGGAGAGAGCACTGTTGATTCCAATCGCCGCCGTAGTTGCGCTGGCACTTAGCGTGACCGTGACAACGGCCGCTACGCCGTTCGCAATGGTGTTGGCATTCAGGCCGAAGGCGATGCAGGTGTAGGCCGATGCTCCGCCCGCGCACGAGATCGATTTTCCAGCGGCGGTCGCGGACGCAGTGGCGGTTACGCTAATGCTTGTCACGCTCGCCGTTGAATAAGTCATTGTCCATTGGATCGCTGCGGGCGCATTCCCCGTGGGGGACGACAACGAAAGATTCAGCGGGACCGTAACGCCGGAAGTTATCGTAGCCGATGAAAGCGTCAATGTGGACTGAGCGCAAAGAACCTCGGCCAATCCGAGCAACATCGTTGAGAGCGAAGCCAATGATTTCAGCATTAATTTTGCAGCCAGGGACCGGTCAGTTGACTTCCCACCGACAATGAAAAGGAACCGACCGATCTACTGGGCGCGCTACCCGTTCCCTGCACGCAGGTTGGGGTATGTGCGGCCCCGGAAAATACTACGAGGAAGCCAAATGGCGGCATAACGCGCGCCATGCGCATGAAGCCGGATGCAACGAGGGCGCGGAGAGCGAAACGGCGAGGACGGGCCGTTTTGCTGAGCAGAGTCTGCATTGACAGAGTTCACCGGACCTAGCCTGCCCAATAGTGTACTGGTACCCGAAAGCGGGAAACAATAGGACGATAGTTAGGATCTGCTTGCTAACCCGAAGAAATAGTAAGGGAAACGGCGGAGCGCCCGCCGGTACCCGCAAGGTGGCGGGATGCGGCGTCTACGGCAGGGTAACCCGGACCGTGCTTTCGGCAAAGTGGCAGGCCGACGCTTGTCAATGAGTCTGCGGCCGGAGCCGTCTTCGGCGGAGGGCAGTTAACGGCAAGCAAGGGAAACACAATCTTGAAGACGGAGCCCGCGTTCTCCCTGCTGTCGGCCGAAAGAGTTGCCTGATGGACGTTCGCGATCCACATGGCGATGGAGAGCCCCAGCCCGGAGCCTTCCACCTGGCTCCGGGACGGGTCGGCGCGATAGAAACGGCCGAAGATATGCGGCAGGTCGGCCGCCGAGATCCCCATGCCGTTGTCCTCGACCGTGACGGTTACCTTCTCCCCGCCGGCGGCCAGCCTCACCTTGATGTGCCCGGCGCCGGCGTATACTTCGCGGCGTTATCCAGAAGGATCCACAGCAATCGGTGGAGACTGGAGTAGTCGCCCCAGACAGTCGCCGGCAATCGTCCTCGAAACAGGCCGTCAGGGTGTGCCCGCGTTCGTCGGCGAGCGAGCGGGCCTTTTGGCAAACCGCTTCGACCACTTCAGCCAGATCGACCGGTTCGAAGGCCAGGCGCGAATTGCCGGCATCGGCGCGCGCCAGCGTCAGCATGTCTTCCAGCAGACGGCTGGCTTTTCCGCACTCCGCGACAATCTCTTCGAAAGCCCGCCGGCTGGCGGCGTCGATCTGCCGGTTTCGCAGCGCCAGCTCCGCGGTGGTCCGCACGAACGACACCGGATTGCGAAGCTCATGCGAAGCGTCGTCCGGTGAATCGCTTGATTTCGTTCACTGCCGATTCCAGGCGCGCGAGCATGGCGTTGCAGGTTTCGGAAAGCCGCTGCAATTCGTCGCCGCGTCTTCGGCACCGGCAGCCTCCCGGACAGGTTCGAGACGCTGATCGAGCGCGTGGCCGCGGTGATCTGGTCCACCGGTTGGAGCGCTCTCCGGCTGAGCGCGTATCCGCCGAGCGCGGAGATGGCCAGCAGCGCGGGGATGGCCCAGAGCAAACCGGCGGAGAAGGCGCTCAGGACCAGGCGATTGCCCTCCAGCGGAGCGGCGGCGCACAGCAACCAGCGCTTGCGAACCGGAAGAGAAGGGATGCGCCAAGACGCGATACGGCTGCCCCAGGAAAGTGACCTCGCTGAACCGGTCGCGCGTCGATCGGCGTGACGCGGGGCCATGGGAAAGCCTGCGCGGCCGCGGTCGGAGAAGGAAGAGCGCGCGTCCCATTCGTCCGGAAAACCTCGATCAGCCCCCCTCCGGTGGCGTCCGCGAACGCCTGAAATTTCCGGGCGCGCTGGCCCGGCGAATCGGCCTGGGTATCGCGCAGCAAGATCGTGCCAGCCGGTCCGCGCGCCTCTCCAGGGTCCGGGACCGGCCGGAGGTCAGCGTGTCTTTCAAGTCGAGCCACATGGCCGCGCCGAACAGAGCCAGTCCCGCGAAGAACACGGAGGAGAACCAGATGGTGAGCCGCAGCGAAATGGAACGATAGGCCATCAGCAGTCTTCACTCCGAATGGAGTAGCCCACGCCGCGGACGGTGTGCAGGAGTTCGGTTTCTCCGGGCTGCGTGATCTTCGACCGCAAGGAGCGCACGAAGAAGTACAGGTTCGCGTCGCTGACGTCGGACTCCATTCCCCAGCCTTCTTCGATCAGCACCTCTCTGCGGCACCACCATGCCGGCGCGCCGGATCAGGGTTTCCAGGAGGGCGATACTCGGTGCGCGTCAGGGACACGGTCCGGCCGCCGCGCTGCAGTTGGTAGGTGCCTGGATTCAGTCTCAAATCCCGGAACGTCAGGTCCGCCGGTTGTGGCCGCGGGAGCGCGCCGGGCAACGGCCCTGACCCGCGCGAGAAGAATGTCCAATTCGAATGGCTTGGTGAGATAGTCGTCCGCGCCGGAATCCAGCCCGTGCACGATGTCGGGCCCGGCGTCGCGCGCCGAAACGATGATCACGGGCGTGTGAAGCGCGGGCCTCCCGCAGTCTCCGCAGGACGCTCAGGCCATCCAGGCGGGGAAGCATGACGTCGAGCAGAATCACGTCGATATCGGCCGCCAGACCGAGCTTCAGCGCTCGATCTCCGTCATAGGCAAGCAGGACGGAATGCCCCTCAGTCTCAAGCGCCCTGCGCAGCAGGTCGGCGGTATTCGGTCTGTCTTCGGCTACTAGGATTCGAATATCTCGATTTTGACTCGCACATGTTAATATCCGATGACGATGTCGTGAAATTCCCGCCTCCGGGCCGCTTCCTTAGATTGTCCTCAGACTCGCTTGTTCCAATACCGCTGTAGCACTCTCACTCGTGCTGCGAAAGAAAAGGAATCGCATAGGAGGACTCTTATGCGCAGGCTCATGAGTTTCGTACCGGCCACTGTATGGAACCTGGTTGCGGCCCTTGTTCTCACGGGCTATGCTTCATCCGCCGCCGGGGCCGACATCAAAGGCGCGATCGCCGGACGGGTCGTCGACAGTTCCGGCGCGATTCTCCACGGAGCTCAGGTGCAATTGCAGGCCAAGGGACTGGCCGTGGCGTCCGACGAGCGCGGGGAATTCTCTCTCGCCGATCTCGCCCCCGGAAGCTACAAAGTCCAGGTCTCCTACGTGGGTTTCAAGCCTTTCGAAAGCGATGTCGCCGTGGCAGCCGGCGAACTCACGCACGTGGACGTCCATCTGGAAGTCGCTTCGCACGCCGACGAGATCATTGTGACCGCCGACCGGCCGCGCGGCGAGGACGAAGCCATCAACCGCACCCGCATGGCCGACAACCTTCTCCAGGTGCTGCCGGCGGAAGTCATCACCTCATTGCCCAACGCCAACGTGGCCGACGCTCTGGGCAGGCTCCCTTCCATCACCCTGGAGCGGATCGAAGGCGAAGGGGTCTACGTGATGGTGCGCGGCACCGAACCGCGCCTCACCAACGTCACCATCGACGGCATCACCGTTCCTTCGCCCGAACCCACGGTGCGCCAGGTGAGGCTCGACGTGATGCCCGCCGACCTGGTGGAGTCCGTCGAAGTGAACAAAACCCTGGCGCCTAATATGGATGGCGACGGCATCGGCGGATCGGTGAATATGAAGACCAAAACCGCCGGCGAGTTTCCCACGCTCAACCTGTTCGGCCTCGGCGGCTACAACCCGATCCTGGGCGGCCGCGAGAACACCGAAGAGGGCGGGACCATCGGCCATCGTTTCGGACGCGACCGGAAGCTCGGCGTCCTGTTTGGCGGATCGTTCGACTACAACGGCCGCGGCATCGACAACTGGCAGCCGGCCATCGATCCCGCCTCCACTTTCCAGCAAGCCCATTTACGACAACAACACCATCCGCGAATATCGCTACTATCGCAATCGCTGGGGCTTTGCGGGCACGGCCGATTACAAGTTCAGCGATTCCAGCAGCATCTATCTCAAGGGCCTCTATTCCAACCTGCAGGATTACGGCGATAAGTGGTATTACGAGCCGCAGTCAACCGGCTCACCCAAGTTCTACACGTCCAGCAAGCGCCCGGATGCTTCCATCAGCAGCTATACGTTGGGCGGCCACAAGCAGATTGGCCCTTCGCATGCTCACCTGGGAAGTATCCGCGTCCAACTCCTACGAGCTGGATTCCGCCGGCAACCCCAAGGCCGACTTCTCCTGGATCGGCGCCACCCTGACCTGCGGCTACGACCCCACCGCGCAGACCAACCCCAATGTCCCCCACTTCGGCAACAATTGCGACGGGCCCAATTCGCCGCTTCAGGTGGCCAGCAATTGGGGGTTCAAGGACATCACCATCTCCAAGGGCAAGACCGCGCAGCTGAACCTCACCGCCTCCGGCTTCCTATTCCACCCTTACCACATCGGCATCGCACTACGGCGTCTTTGAGTTCGGCGGCAAGGTCCGCAACGGGCACAAGTACCAGAACTCCACCGAAGACGTCTACGACGGCTGGAAGGCCGCCAGCTATCCGATGACCCAGTTCCTGAGCAGCTTCAGCAGCAACAATTACCAGAGCGGCGATTACTTCGGCGGGCATTACGGTCCGGTTTCCGCTTTCACTCTGCTCCAGAACTATACTCTGTCCAATCTGTCGCAGCTATCTGGACGGTTATAAGACCGCCGCCGATGGTTATCCCAACGTATTCGATACTATCGAGCGCATCTCCGCCGGCTACTTCATGAACACCATGGATTTCGGCAAGCTGCACGTGGTGGCGGGCGTCCGCTTCGAAGGCACCCAGATGAATACGCTGGGCTACAACGTGACGCTGTATCCCGCGGGCAGCCCGAATTGCGCCCTGGCCACCGGCTGCGGCGTCCCGGTGCCCGTCCACAACAACCCCTCCTACGTGGATCCGTTGCCCAGCGTTTCGCTCCGCTACGCCCTGGACAGCCAGTCCGGCCTGCGCCTGGTCTACGCCCGCGGCGTGGCGCGCCCGGATGCCTACCAGCTGGTTCCCTACGTCACGGAGGACGATTCCACCAATCCCGCCACCATCGCCCAGGGCAATCCCGGCCTGAAGCCGGAGCACGCCAATAACTACGACCTGCTCTACGAGCGCTACCTCAATCCCGCCGGAATTCTCCAGGCCGGTTTCTTCGTCAAGCAGCTCTCACGGCACGCTGATCAGCACTTCCTACACGGCCACCAGCGGTCCTTACCAGGGCGACCTGGTTTCGCAATGGATCAACGTCAGCAATGCCGAACTATACGGCTTCGAGGCGTCTTACCAGCAGCGCCTCTCCCGGCTGCCCGGCCTGATGAGCGGCTTCGGCATGATGGCCAACTATAGTTGGACGGCCTCCAAAGTCTTCCACATTCCCGGCCGTCCCGACAGCCCCGCGCTGCAGCAACAGATCCCCCAACACCTGGAACATCAGCCCCACTTACGACAAAGGCCGCTTTTCCGTGCGCGTGGGCCTCGCCTACAACGGACCCTGCATTTTCCAGTACGAGTACCAGACCGCGTCGGATGTGAGCGGGCTCGGGCCGAAAGGTCCCAGTGGAGACATCTACACTCTGCCTCACCTGCAGCTCGACGCGCAGGCCAGCTTCCGGCATCGGCAAGGGACTTTCCCTGGTGGTTTACGGCCTGAACCTCACCAACGAGGTGTTCGGCTATTACCAGGGCAGCCCGATCTTCGTCAATCAACGCGAGTTTTACAAGTCCGATTATGCCGGCGGCTTCCGGTACACCTTCAATCGTGAAAAGTAACCGGTCTCTTCGGCATCGCTACTTGGGGCGCTGGTTGCAGCCTGGCCGCTGGCCGCCGCGCCGCGGCTGGAGTATGTGGTGATCGTCAGCCGCCACGGCGTGCGCGTCGCCCACCTGGGATACTGCGCGCCTCGAACCGATACTCGGCCGAGCCCTGGCCCGAGTGGAACGTTCCTCCCGGCAATCTCACGCCGCACGGGCGGGCGCTGATCGAGCTCATGGGCGCGCTATTACCGCGACTGGCTGGCCGGCGAACAGCTGTTCCGCCGGGACGGATGCCAGGACGCGCGCGCGCATTTACATCCACGCCGACAAGGACCAGCGGACCATCGAAACCGGCCGCGCTTTTGCGGAATCGCTGCTGCCCGGCTGCGGAATCGAGGTCCACTCGCAAGCCGAGGGCCAGAGCGATCCGCTGTTTTCCGGCGCCGGCACTCCCGATCCGGAACGCATGCTCGCCGCGGTGCGCGAGCGGCTCGGCCCCGATCCGCAAAAGCTGATCGCCGCCCACCGCGCCGCGCTGGACACTCTGCAGTTCATCCTCGGCGGCAAGCGCGGAGGCGCCGCGCCAGCATCGGCGTCTCGCTGAAGGGCAAGTCGATCGAGCTGACGGGCCCTTTCGCCACCGGTTCGACTTTCAGCGAGAACCTGCTGCTGGAATACACCAACGGAATCGAGGGCGCGGCGCTCGGCTGGGGCCGGCTGACGCGCGAAAACCTGCAACCGCGTGCTGGAACTGCACTGCGGTGTACGCCGACCTGATGCGCCGCACGCCCTACCTGGCGCGCGCCCGCGGATCGAACCTTCTGGCGCACGTGTTGCGCTCGATGGAGCAGGCCGCGTCCGGCAAGCCCATCGCCGGGCGCTTTGGGCCAGCCGGGCGATGCTTCTGCTGGTCCTGGCCGGGCACGACACGAATCTGTCCAATCTCTCGGGAATGCTCGGCCTTTCCTGGAAGCTGCCGGGATATCAGCCGGACGACACGCCGCCCGGAGGAGCGCTGATCTTCTCGTTGTGGCGCGATCCGGCGACCGGGCAGGATTTCGGTGAAGTTGCGTTATCTGGCCCAGACGCTCGATCAAATGCGCCACGCGGACCCGTTATCCGTCGCCGCTCCGACCCGAGGGTCAGGATGTGGCGCTCCCCGGCTGTGCCGCGGCGGGCTGCCGATGGGAAACGGCGCGCCATGCGATCGAAAAGGCGATCGATCCACAGTTCACTGCTTCACTGCCTGGATCTGCCTGGTCTGTACCGTCCGGCCGTTGAAAGGCTGGCTTTTCCGCGAGCAGCTTGAGAAAATCGAATACTCCCTTTTGGATCGGCGGAACCAGCCGGCAGCGATCCTGATTGCCGGTTGCCCGATCCGCCCGAGGCGTTCTGCGTGGGCAGCCGGCAGCTGGAATTGCTATGGAAAGGCTATTCGGATGATCGGCGTTTTCGACAGCGGATTCGGCGGGCTGACCGTGCATCGTGCGCTCATCGAGGCGCTGCCCGAGCGGGATTTCGTCTATCTTGGCGACAACCGGAACGCGCCCTACGGAATAAGGCGCCCGATCGACGTGCTGAACCTGACCTGCGCGGGGATGGAGCGCCTGTTCGGCGAAGGCTGCACGCTGGCGATCGTCGCCTGCAACACGGCCTCCGTGGTGGCGCTGCGCTGGATCCAGCAGCAGTGGCTGCCCGGCGCGGCGGCGTGAGGATGGCGTCCCGCGCAACGTGCTCGGCATCGTGGTGCCGACCATCGAGGCCGCGACCGGCCTGGGCTGGGACGAAGAACCAGTCTGCCGTGGAAAAACCAAGCGGGCCCACGCACCATCGCGGTTTTCGCCACGCGCCGCACGGTGGAGACGGACTGCTACCCGATCGAGATCCGCAAGCGGCGTCCCGATATCACGGTGGTGCAGCAGGCCTGCCCGGAGCTTGCCGGCGCGATCGAGCAGGGGAATGCCGCGCGGCGATATTCGCGCGCTGGTCGAGCGATTATGTGGGCGAGCTACGGCAGACGGTCGGCGCCATGCCCGATTGCGTGATTCTCGGCTGCACGCACTTTCCCCTGGTGGCCGATCTCTTCGCCGCCGCCCTGCCCGGCGGCGTGCCGATCATCCACCAGCCGCAGGCCACCGCCCGCGCGCTGAAGGCCTACCTCGACCGCCATCCCGAATATGACAACGGAAATGGGGGCCGGCGCATATTCCTCTCGACCGGGTTTTCCGGGCAAGGCGCTGCCGCTGATCGAAAGATTCTGGGGGGACAAGCTTTCTTTCCTGCAGGCGTGAAAGATTTCGCCCGGTTCGGGCGCTTCGTGCTCCGCACTTATGCCACACCGCGAGTGCCTTTCAGCGGCGCAGCGAAGCAGCGATGGCCACACCCCCGGCAAAGCTGACCAGCGGCATCATCCACCGGCTAAGCAGGGGCATGCTGGGAGCCATAAGGGGGAGAAGAAGTAATCCAGCGGCATAGCTTGCGACAAGACAGGTCCAAGTCCCACCCGATGGCCAGAAGCCGATGCAACCGATGGCGACAAGCACACCGACCATGGCAGCCGCCAGGGGTATTTTCGAGTCCCCATATTCGGATGACACGGCGCACGCAGGCTCGCGGCGGCCTGGGTGGCCTTCGCTATTCCTTGCGGCCGTATGTTGGATGACTTCTCCATGCATGTCTGCCACGATCTCTTCATTCGAAAGAGCGAACGAGTAAATTCGTACTTCGTCAATGGAGCCGGCGAACCCGAAGCCGTCGAGATCGCTCCGGCGCCCGATGTAGAGGGCCGATCGGGAACTATGCTGTCTGCCCGTCACCGTGCCGGCCAGGATGCCATTGTCCGGCTTTCCGTTCAGGTACACGTCCAGTGTCCGCGCCTCCGCATCGTAAACCCCGGCCACGTGATACCACAGACCGGTAGCCAAAGGAGCCGCCCCGTAGCGTGCCATTAAGTCTCCACACGAATTGGTGAGCTTGAAACCAATTCCGCGAATCCCTTTATCCACGGTTGTATCCAGCTGATAACCGAAACCGTTTTGAAATTGGGAGACGATGGCCGCGTCGTCTTTCGGGAAGAAACTGGAGTTGATCCACGCGCTGATGGTCATACTGCCGGCGAGCCGAAACGCGCTGGAATGACCGGCATCGATATAGTCCCTAACACCGTCGAACGTTACGGCGCCGCCCCTCACACCGGCAACACGCCTGGGTTGATTGCGGAAAAGGCCGTGCAGTTTATGCCCGGAAGAATCCAGGGCGAGGCGACCACTACCTTCGTCGAGCTTCCAGTACGCCTCGAGGGCCCCCGGGGACGTCACTCCCCGAGGATTGACGGCATCCCCTGACGAGGCCCATATTCCGAAAATGAGAGCGGCCGCCATGGCCGTCGCCAGCCCCGCTTTCCATTTCCCTATTCTTAACCCGGGTGAGTGAAGGCTCCAGCGCATGCCGATGAAGGCACCCACCATCGTGCCGACCGTATTTGAAACGACGTCGATAGCTGAGGGGTCGCGGTGCACCATGAAGAATTGGCTGCCCTCGGCCAATATAGAGATCAGGGCGCCCAGCATAGTGGCTCTAAGGAAACCCAACTCTGCGAGCACAACCCCTACAGCCCCGAACCCGGCTATATTCTCCGCGACGTCCAGAGCTCCGATGCTGAAGCCCAGAGTTGCGCGCCCCAGTGGCCGCAGTTCCACCGGAATCGCGATCGCGGCAAGAACCAGCATGATGACCGGAAGTCTCAGCGCAATTACCGGCCGTTTGGAAATGAATCGTGAAGAAATAATGAGCAGCTCCAGCTGCGCTACCGTGAATCGCGGTCTCGGCTATGGTGTTTCGTATGGGCAAACCTTGGCGGGAAAACCGGATTCATGAGCCCGCCTATTGCATATCTACGGATTATGGAACAACCGCGGCACCCTTCACAAGCCGGCCTTTGGCATCCTGTCCCGCTATGATTGCCGGGAGGGCAACTGATCGCCGGGCCGCGCCCACCAGACGTACAGGGTGGGCAGGAGAAACGTGCTCATAATCAGGTCCACGATCAATCCGCCCACAACCACGATGGCGAAGGGCCGCTGCGAATCCGATCCGATCGCATGCGAGAGCGCGGCCGGCAGCAGGCCGAGCGTGGCCACCAGCATGGTCATCATGATGGGTCTGAGACGGCGCGTGGCCCCTTCGATGGCAGCGCGCTCCACCGGCATTCCGGAGGCCCGGAGCTGGTTGATGTACTCCACCATGATCACGCCGGTCTGAACGGAAGCGCCGAACAGGGCCAGAAATCCGACGCCGGACGATACGCTGAAATTCGTGCCGGTAATGTAGAGCGCCAGGAGTCCGCCCACGCGCGCCACGCCGACGTTGACCAGGTGCAAGGCAGCGCCCACTTGGCCGAACGGAAGGCGGCATAAATGATCATGAAGATCAGGAAGATGGTGACCGGGACGATCAACAACAGCCGCCTCTGGGAGCGTTTCTGGCTCTCATACTCTCCGGCCCATTGCAGCCTGTAGCCCGCCGGCAGTTCGACCATACGGTCCACCTTGCCGATGGCTTCTTCCACGGCGCCGCCCAGGTCGCGGCCGCGCACGCTGAATTTGAGGGCGACGTAGCGCGAGTTGTCTTCACGATAGAGCTGGGAGGCGCCGTCCTCCATGCGGATCCGGCAAAGCTGGGCCAGAGAGACGCGCTCGCCGGAGGGCGAAAGCAGGCGGATCTTCTCGATGGCCTCGCGGGTACTCCGGTAGGCCGGAAGGTAACGCGCCACCAGGTCGAAGCGCTGTTCGCCCTGTAACACCTGGCTGACCGCATTGCCGCCCACGGCGGTCTGAATCGCGTCCTGAACGTCCGCGACATTGATCTGGAAGCGCGCCGCGTTTTCGCGATCCACCGCGAGATTCAGGTTGGGCTGGCCGAGCACGCGCAACAGAGCCAAATCCTCGATTCCCGGGACGGTCCGCATGACGTCGAAGATCTGCCCGCCCAGAGCCTCGAGCATCTTCAGATCCTGGCCGTAAATTTTGACGGCCAGCTCTCCCTTCACGCCGCTGATGGCTTCTTCCATGTCGTCGGCAATCGGCTGGGAGAAACTCCAGGTTACGCCGGGGATCTTCTCCAGCTCCCGGTTCATGGACGAGATGAGCTTGTCCTTGTCCTGGTGAAACACGGAGCGCCACTGTTGCTTGGGCTTCAGGCCGACGAAGTATTCGGTGATGTAGAAGTCAGTGGTGTCGGTGCCATCATCGGGCCGGCCCACCTGCGAGACTACCTCCGTCACTTCGGGAAAAGAAGCAAAGGCGATGCGCGCCCGGTTCATTTGCACGATACCCTCGGCCGGTCCGGTGCTGGGCGCGGCGGTGCCGCGCGCATAGATGGCGCCTTCATCCAGGTGCGGCAGGAATTCCGAGCCAATCACTCCGCTCCATACCAGGTACAGGCTGCAGCATAGCGCAGCCGCCCCCACGCCGACCATCACCCAGCGGTGATGCACCGTCCAGGTGAGCGAATGCCGGTAGCCGCGGATGATGAGTTCCAGCACCGGATTCTGCCACTCCCGGACCGGGCGGGGAAATAAGAAAGTTGCCAGCACCGGCGCCGCCAGCAGTGAAAACGTCAGCGCGCCCAACAGCGCGAAGGCCACGGTCCACGCCATGGGCCGGAAGAGGCGGCCCTCCACGCGCTGCAGGGTGAAGATGGGCAAATAAGCCGTGATGATAATGGTGATGGCATAGAACACCGGCCTTTGCACTTCGTGCGCGGCCTGCTGAATTCGCTCGCGAACCGGAATGCCGGCAGGCTCCCGGCGGCCCAGGTGGCGGAGGATGTTCTCCACCATCACGACGGCTCCATCCACCACCATGCCGAAATCCAGCGCGCCCAGGGACAGCAGATTGGCGGGGATGTGGCGAAGGTCCAGACAAATGGAGGCAAACAGCAGGGCAAACGGAATCGTCAGCGCGACAATCAGGGCGCTCCGGAGGTTCCCCAGGAACAGAAACAGCGTGACGGAAACCAGCAGGAATCCTTCGGTCAGATTGTGCAGCACGGTGTGGGTTGTCTGGTGGATCAGGTCGCTCCGGTCCAGCCACGGCACCACCTTTACTCCCGGCGGAAGGATGTGCGTGTTGAGCTCCTCGACTTTCTCATGGATGCCCTTTAGCGCGGTTTCCGCGTTGGCGCCCTTGCGCAGGAATACGGTGCCCTCCACCACGTCGTCGTCATCCAGGATTCTGCCATCCGCGCGGCGAATCGCCCTGCCAATCTGCCCCAGGCGGATCTTGGCGCCCTGCTCGACTGTGGCGATGTCTCCGACCCGCACCGGCGTCCCATTCAGTGTTTTGAGGACGGTCTTCCGATATCGTCCACATTGCCGACAAGGCCCAATTCGCGCACGTGCACCTGCTGCAGACCTACAGTCACGAAGTTGCCGCCGGCGTTGACATTGTTGTTGGCCAACTGCTGCTCCACCTGGCTCAAGCTGAGGCCGTAATCCACGAGCTTGTCGGGATCGATGCGCACCTGGTATTCCTTGGTGGTGCCGCCGAAACTGGAGTCGTCCACCACGTCGGGCACGGATCGGAACTGCTTCTCCAGCACCCAATCTTCAAGAGACTTCAGCTCCATCAGGTCGTAGCGGGGATTGGTGCTCTTCGAGCGTGTAGTTGTAGATCTCGCCCACCGGGCTGAAGTCGGTGCCTATCTGCGGCTGCAAACCATCGGGCAGGTCGGCCTGCGAGAGCCGCTCCAGCACTTTTTCGCGGTTCCAGTCGTTCTCGGATGTCGTCATCGAAAATCAGCATCAGGTTGGAAAGGCCGAACATCGAAATCGAGCGCAGGTGCACCAGGTGGGGAATGCCGTTCACCGCGATCTCGATCGGAATGGTGACCTGCTGTTCCACCTCTTCGGCCGCGCGTCCCGGCCACTGCGTGATGATCTGCACGTAGTTGTCGGCAACATCCGGATAGGCTTCCACCGGCAAATTGTGAAACGAGACCGCGCCCCAGATCACCAGCAGGATGATAGCCCC
>CAWFIJ010000006.1:0-360524 GCA_963815855.1 Terriglobia bacterium
CTCCCCTGTACCCATTGACGTGGAGACCGTAGGCTACGTTTTCGAAAATCGTCTTGGGGAACGGATTGGAGCGCTGGAACACCATTCCCACTTTGAGCCGGACCGCGGTGACTTCCTCTTCCAGAATGTCGCTTCCGTCCAGGAAGATCTTGCCTTCCAGCCGCGTGCCGCGCACCGTCTCGTGCATGCGGTTGAGGGTGCGGAGGAAGGTGGATTTGCCGCAGCCGGAGGGTCCGATCAGGGCCGTGATCCGCGTCTCCCGCATTTCCAGGCTGATCCCGTGGAGCGCCTTGAAACTGCCGTAATAGAAGCTCACATCCTGGGCCGAGAGCTTCGGCAGGTTGGCTTTCGCCGTGCCGCCGCCGCTGGCGGGTGGTTCGGTCTTGGGAGGTTGCAGCTTAGCCTCTTGGGACATAGGTTCCTTTCGATAATGCCAGGCGCGCCATGATGTTGATCAGCAGCACCAGGGTCAGCAGGATAAAGCCTGCCGCCCACGCCTGGCGGTGCCAGTCCTCGTAGGGCGAGATGGCATACGTGTAGATCATCACCGGCAGCGTGGCGCTGGGCTGGTTCCACCCCGGGCTCCAGAACTGGTTGCCCAGGGCCGTAAACAGCAGCGGCGCCGTCTCACCGGCCACGCGGGCGACATCCAGCATGGTACCCGAAATGATGCCGCGCATGGCGGCCGGAATCACCACCGTGACAATCGCCTTCCACTTGGGCGCGCCCACCGCCAGCGCCGCCTCGCGCAGCGACACCGGCACCGCATGCAGAAACTCCTCGGTGCTTCGCACTGAAATCGGAATCATCATGATCCCCAGCGCCACCCCGCCGGCGAAGGTGGAAAAGTGCTTCATCGGATGCACCACCAAGCCGTACACCACAATGCCGATCACGATGGAAGGCACGCCGTTCAGCAGGTCCGTGGTGTAGCGGATCACAAAGGCGGTGGATTTCTGGCTGTATTCGGACAGATACACGCCGCCCAGAAAACCGATCGGGAATGCCGATCAGGGTGGCCAGCAGCAGCACCTTCCCGCTGCCCACAATGGCGTTCGCCATGCCGCCGCCGACCTCTCCCACCGGGGCGGGCAGATTGGTGAAAAACGAAAGGCTCAGCGATTTGCCGCCGTTGTAGACCAGGTAGCCCAGAATGAAAAAGAGAATCCCCACCGAAACTGCCGCGCAGATGCCGGTCAGCGCGAACATCGTGTAATTGACGAGCTTCTTCCTGAAATACGACGGCTTCACGCGTGCCCTCCCTTGGTGGTGGTCAGGATCAGGATGCGCGCCAGCCCGTTGAGCACGAAGGTAACGCCGAACAGCACCAGGCCCAGCTCGATCAGCGCGCTCAGGTAAAGGTCGCCGGTGGCCTCGGTGAATTCGTTGGCGATCACGGCGGCGATGGAGTAGCCCGGCGCCAGCAGCGAAGCCTTGATCTGCGGCGTATTGCCGATCACCATGGTGACCGCCATGGTCTCACCCAGAGCGCGCGCCAGGGCCAGGAAGATCGAACCCATGATGCCGGTCGACGCGTTCGGCATGACCACGTGCCAGACCGTCTGCCATTTGCTCGCGCCCAGCGCCAGCGAAGCTTCCCGCTGGTCGCGCGCCACCGACAGCAGCACCTCGCGCGACACCGAAATGATGAAAGGCACGATCATGACCGAAAGCACGATTCCGGCCGAGAAGACGCTCACGCCGTAGAACGCACCCTGGAAAATCGGCAGCGCGCCAAAAGCCGCTTTGAGGCCCGGCACCACCGCGTGCTCCAGGATGGGAACCAGCACGAAAATCCCAATCAGGCCGTAAATGACGCTGGGCACCGCCGCCAGCAGCTCAATCAGGAATGTCAGCGAATTGGAGATCCTGGGAGTGGCCAGCTCCGCCAGAAAAATGGCCGCGCCCAGCCCGAGCGGGATCGCGATCAGCAGGGCCAGGATGGAAGTAGCCACCGTGCCATAGATGAACGGCAGCGCGCCGAACGTGCCCGCCACGGGGTCCCAGGTGGAAGTGGCCAGGAAATCCCATCCGAATTTGGCGCGGGAAAGCGCCGATTGCGAGTAAAGCTCGTAGACGATCAGCCCGGTAATCAGGAGAATCGCCGTCGCCGCCGTCAGCGTGACCGTATAGGCGAGTTCTTCGCCGGCGCGCAGCCGCCGCCAAAAAGATTGTGCCCCGCCCGCGGGCAGGGCACTTTCCCGGGATACTGGAACGGTGGACATGAGCCTCTATTGAATCTTAGAGATCGCCTTCTGCTCCATGGCCACCACCGGCTTGGGCAGCGGAGCGTAAGCCAGCGCTTCGGTCATCTGCTGGCCCGGCCCGAGCATCCAGTGCAGAAACTCGACAATCGCCTTCTGCTTGGCCGGGTCCTGAATCTTGCCCGGCACCAGCAGCCACGTGAAGGTCGAAATCGGGTAGGCGCCTTTGCCCGGCGCGTTGGTGATGGAGACGCGGAAATCGGCGGGCATGTGAGCCGCCGCGCCCGCCGCCGCCGCGGTCACGCTGGCCAGGTCGGGTTTCACGAAGACCCCCGCCGCATTGCGCACCTTACCGTAGGGCATGTGGTTCTGAATGGCGTAGATCAGCTCCACGTAGCCGATCGAATTCGGGGTCTGCTTCACCTGCCCGGAAACGCCTTCGTTCCCCTTGCCGCCCAATCCGACCGGCCAGTTCACGGACGTACCGGTTCCCGCTTTGGTCTTCCATTCCGGGCTGACCTTGGAGAGGTAATCGGTCCAGCAATAGGTCGTGCCGCTGCCATCGGAGCGATGCACCACCACGATGTCATTGGCCGGCAGCTTCACGCCCTGGTTCGCCCCTGCGATTTCCGGGTCGTTCCACTTCGTGATCTTGCCCAGGAAGATTCCGGCGAGCGCTTCCGGGGTGAAGTTGAGCTCGGCCGAGACGCCGGGAATGTTATACGTCGGGACAACCCCGCCCAAAACCGTCGGGAAATGCAGCACCTCGGCGCCGCGCTTCTCCTTGAACTCGGCCAGCTGCTGATCGTTCATCGGACCGTCGCTGGCGCCGAAATCCACGGTGCCCTCGGTCACCTGGCGGATGCCCCCGCCGGAGCCGATCGACTGGTAATTGATCTCGGTGTCGGGGTGGAGCTTGTGATATTCGTTAAACCACTTCGAATAAATCGGATACGGGAAGGTTGCCCCCGCTCCCGTCAGCGTCAATGCGGCCGCTACGGCACCGGTCAACACCAGGATGCCGCCCGCCAGGGCCAGAGGTCGAATTCTCATCTACAGTTCTCCTTTTATGTGTACCGTCGAAAGATAGGGTGGAGTGTTACAAACCAGTTACAAAACGGTGAAGTTTAGGACCGGCAGCCTTAAGGGTTCGGATTTCCGGCGGCGGGTCCACCACCCGCCGCCGTGTAAATGCTTTATTTCTCAGCCGGAGGAGCGCCGCCTGGCAGCGTGTACCGGATGTCGAAATACAGGGTATTGTCGTGCGCGTTCTTGGGCGCGCCCGTAGCCACGTACCACGGGTCGCGGGTCAGGTATTCGTATTGGTAGATGAAGCTCAGGGCGCCATAGCGCGGGTCTTTCCACGCCGTCTGCGTGAAGCCGGCGGTGAGTTCCTGAATGCTCCGGTCCTGGCTGTTCGCGGAACCGCGATAGCCCCAGCCTATCAGGCTGGTGCCGTTGGCGTCGAGGGCGACGTCGCGTCCGATGTACACATTGCCGTAATAACCCCACAGCAGCAATTTCGGACTGACCTGGGTCTCGAAGCCTTCCACGAAACCGCCGGAGTGGATGGGGCTGAGCGAGGCGTTGGAGCGGACAATCACGTCCGGCGCGTTGCCGAACAGGTACCGGCCGCCGCCGTCGCTCCAGAAGTTATTGGTGATCAGCCGGAAGTTCTTCGCCACCGCGAAATTGCCATTGACCGACCCGCCCACGCCGGCTTTCATCGAGCTACTCGCAAGGTTGGTGGGGTTCACAATTTTAAACGTCCGGTCCAGGCCGGCGACTTCAAAGTGCACGCGCGAGCTCGGATCGAACGCCACCTTGGCGATGATGTCCGGCGCTACGTTCGGCGTGGTCAGGTAGGTCCCGCTGGTGTTATCCAATTGCGCGCCGCCGATGGCCGAGAGCGCGGAGGGCAGCACAATCTGGCCGCCGCCGCCGGAGCCGCCGATGTACTGATCGGGGTTTTCCAGCGAAAGCCCGAGCGCCACCTTACGATTCGGGTGGTAGATGAAGCGCACGCCGGTTTGCCGGGTCCATGTCAGGCCGATGACGTAATTCACGTCCATCACCTGGCTGTAGAAGAGGTCGGAGGGCAGTGCCGAAAGGCCGGAGCGGTTCGGCGTTAGCAAACTCCAGCTCTGGCCGCCCAGGAATTCGAACTTGTCCTTGCGGGCGTCGATCCAGTACAACCGGATGCGGGGGACGAAAGCACCGTTGGTAACGCCGATGGCGTTGGACGCGCTCTGCCCCAGAAAGTCGAATTCGTTGTAGCCGATGAAGTGCCAGCCCTTCCAGTTGCCGTCCACGCGGAATCCCAAACGGGAGTTCTGGATGCTAAACCGAAATTCGCTGAGCTTGTCCGTGGTGGCGGTGTTGAACGGAATACTGCCGAAGCTGCTGCCGATACCGGAACCGGCATCCACGCTGCGCCACACGGCGGTCGCATCCATGAAGCCGATGGGCTGGATGGTAATGTTACCGAGCTGAATCTGTAGAGGCGCCTTGGGGGCGTTGTCCTGCGGAGGCGCGGGTGCGGGCGCCGGGGTGGGAGTTGGCGCGGGTGCGGGCGCCGGCGCGTTGGCCGAAGGATCCGCCGGGCCTGCGGCAGAGGCCGGGGGAGGGGTTGCGCTGTTGCCGGCGCTGGACGGCGGGTCGGCCGCCAGGGCTATCGAGGCAATGGCTGCCCAGCATATAGCCAATCCTGCTACTTTCAATTTCATTCGTGTCCTTCCTTCCTTGGGTGAAATCCGGGTGTTAAGAAATGCATTTCGGTCCATATTCGGTGGGCGGACGGAGGCACAACACAGACTGGCTGTCGCCCTTGAACGTGCTGACTCCGCCGCCGGAATGAGAGCTAAGCGTTGAGGATAGAAGAACGATGTGAAAATACGATGACGATCCGGTTAAGAAACTCCGGCGGGTGCCGGACACGCAGGCAGGGTGATCGTGAACCGCGAGCCCACCCCGAGTTCGCTTTTCACTATTACGGTCCCGTTCATCTGTTGAATGGCGTGCTTGACAATGGAGAGGCCCAGACCCGTTCCTCCCATTTGTCGCGACCGGCCCTTATCCACGCGGTAGAAGCGCTCGAATATGCGCGACAGGTCCTGGCTGGGAATGCCGATGCCCGTATCCGCAATCGAAATTTCCACGTTGCCGTCGGTCGCAGCGGAAATTTCGATGCGCACCTCGCCATGCGCCCGGTTGAATTTCACGGCGTTATCGATGAGGTTGACCAGAGCCTGCTCCAGGCGGATGCGCGGGCCCCACACGTAGAGTTCCGGAATTTCCGGAAGGCGAATGGCCACCTCTGCCAGTTCCGCCGCCGGCTCCACGGAGCGCGCGGCGTTGCGCACCACCTCGCCTACCGGAATCGGGCCGGCATCGGGCCGCGGCTTGCCTTCATCGAGCTCCGAAAGCGCCAGCAGATCGGCGGCGATATTGTTCAGGCGGATTCCATTGGCCAGAATGGTCTCGACGAACTGGCGCCGGTTGTCCTCGTCATCCAGGCCGCCGTCGAGCAGGGTTTCGGCGAATCCGCGAATGATCGCCAGCGGCGTGCGGAACTCGTGCGACACGTTGGCCACGAAGTCCCGCCGCATGCGGTCCAGCCGCTCGCTGGGCGTGACGTCGTGCAAAATCGCTATCGCGCCGCGCGGCGCGTTGCTGGAGAGCGGGGCCGCATACACTTCGAATGACGGGCTTCCCGGCAGAGACAGGCTCAACCGGCGCCGCATGCTTTCGCCGGATTCGATGACTTCCTTCAGTGTCTGAAACAGAACCGGCTCGCGCACGCTGCGAATCAGCGGCCCTCCTTCGGCCACGAACGGCTCGCCGATGGCGCGCGCAAAGGCGTTGTTACAAAACGTGACCCGCAGGCGCCAATCCACCGCGATCACGCCTTCGGTCATGCTGGCGAGAATGGCTTCCCGCCGCGCCAGCTCGGTGCGCAGGCGGTGAAACAGGTCGTCGATTTTCGGCGCCAGGTTATTCAGAGCGATGGCCAGCCCGCCCAACTCATCTTCGGTGGGGCGTAACGGCGACCGCGGCGCATCCGAATCGAGAATTCGCTCCACGAACGCGGTGGAGTGCCGCACCTGCCAGGCAAACGAACGGAAAACGAAGAGGGCGATTCCGATGCCGGGCAATGCCGCCGCCAAAGCCAGCCAGATGGCCGCCGGATCGATGGCCGCAACCACCACCGGAGGCAGGCCGATCGCAACCAGCATGGCGAGCGCCTTGCGCGTGATCGAGCTGAGCATGGCGATTGCCAAATCTTAGCACGTCACCTCGCGCCCGCCCATCTGAAACCTGGCGGCTACCACTTGTGTAGCGACGCCTTCCAGGCGGCCGTGCCGGCTTCCGGGCCGGCATTCGCGCTGGGACGGAGGATGCCGTCAGGGCAAGCCGGAAGATCGACGTTTCATTTTATTCGCAGCGCAGCGCGGCCGATGGCGCCACCCGTGCGGCGCGGCGGGCCGGAATATAACAGGCGGCCAGCGACACCAGCCCCAGCATCGCGGAGGTAGCGGCGAAGCTCGCCGGATCGCCCGCGCGCACGCCAAAGAGCAGGCTCGAAAGCAGGCGCGTCAGCGCGTACGCCAGCGCCAGCCCGAAGGCCAGCCCGGCTCCGGCCAGCTTCGCCCCCTGCGCCAGCACCAGCTTGAGCACGTCGGGCTGCGCCGCGCCCAGCGCCATGCGGATGCCGATCTCCTGCGTGCGCCGCTCCACCGAGTACGCCATCAACCCGTAAATGCCGATGGCCGCCAGCAGCAGTGCGATGCCCGCGAACACGCTCAGCAGCACCATGTTGAAATTCTGCCGCGAGACGTTTTGCGCAATCACTTGCTCCATGGGGCGCATGTGCGCCGGCGTGATGACGCTGTCCACCGACCGGAACTCGCGTTCGATGGCGGCGTGCAGGCCGGAAGGATCGGCGGCCGTGCGCACCGCCCAGGAAAGCGGCAGCACCGAATTCGCCAGCTCCGTCAGGCCCTGCGGCACCTGGCTCTGCGGGATGTACATTACGCCGCTTTCGCCGTATTGCATTCCCGTCTCCCGCACGTTGCCGACAATGCCTACGATCTGCCGCGGCCGGTCGTCGAACTGCGGGCCGAGCCCTTTGCCGATGGTAATCACCTGGCCGATGGGGTCTTCCTTGGGCCAATACCGCTTTGCCATCTGCTGGTTGATGATCACCACCGGGGTGGAATTGCCGGCATCGTTTTCGCTGAACACCCGCCCGCGCAACAGCGGGATGCGGAAGACGCGGAAATAGTGCGGCGCAATCGAGCGCCACTGTTCGTCGCCGTTGTACGGACTGCCCTTCGGGTCCGGCTTGCCGGCAATCGAGAAGGGCAGGTCGATTTCGTTGCTGACCGGCAGCACTACCATGGCCGCGGCGGCCTCCACGCCGGGCAGGCTCTCCAGCCGGCGCGTGGTCTGGGTGACGAAGCTGTCCACCTTCGCGGTGGTCGTATAGGAGCCGCCCAGCGAGGTCTCGAGCGTGAGGACGTTGTGCGGATCGATGCCCGGATTGGCCGCGCGCAGGCCGGCGAAGGTCCGGATCATCAGCGACGCGCCGATCAGCAGCACCAGCGCCAGCGCCACTTCCGCCACCACCAGCACCGAGCGCAGCCGATTTTGCGCGCGGCTGGAATTGGACCTTCCGCCCGCCTCCTTCAGGGTGGAGGCCAGGTCGGGATTAGAAGTGTGCAGCGCCGGCAGAAGCCCGAAGAAGACCGCCGTCACCAGCGCCAGGGCAAAGGTGAATCCGGCCACGCGCCAATCGAGCACGGGGAGGATGGCCTGCGCCGAATCGGGATCGGTCAGACGCGGGATGTTGCCCGGTACCACCAGCAGCAGCGCGCGCACGCCCCACGACCCCAGCGCCAGCCCGAGCGTGCCGCCCGCCACCGCCAGCAGCAGGCTCTCCGTCAGCAGTTGCCGCACCATGCGGCCACGGCTGGCGCCCATGGCCGCGCGCACCGCCAGTTCCTTTTGCCGCGCCGCGGCCCGGGCCAGCAGCAGGTTGGCCACGTTGGCGCACGCGATTAGCAGCACGAACGCCACCGCGCCCAGCAGGATCATGAGCGGAGTTTTCACGTCGCCGACCATGGCATCGCGCATGGGCAGCACGCCCACGCTTTCGTTCTTGTTCATCCACAACGGGTAGAGCGCGCGAAAGCGCTCGCCCGCGATTTTCAGTTCGGCCCGCGCCTGCGCCAGCGTCACCCCCGGTTTCAGGCGCCCGGCCACGGCCAGGTAATGGCCTTGGTTGATGCTGTGCGGATCGGCCTGGAGCGGCATCCACAGGTCCGCCGGCGGATCGGGCGTGAAGCTCTTGGGCAGAATGCCGACGATAGTCGTAGGCTTGCCGTCAATGGGAACGGCACGGCCCAGAATCGCCCGCTCGCCCGCCAGCCGCGCCTGCCAGAATCCGTAGCTCAGCACCGCCACCGCCGGGCCGTTGGGCAGATCCTCCTGCGGGGTGAAAGTGCGGCCCATCACCGGCGCCGTGCCGAACACGCGGAAAAACCCTTCCGAAACCCGCTCCGCCTTGGCCTGCTCCGGACGGTCGCCGGCGCCGAACGTCGATCCGGTAGTCCCTTGCCCATACAGCGTCATCGCCGCGAAAGCCTGGTTCTCCCGCCACATCATGTACTTGGGAATCGAGTTGGAGAAGCCGTAGTTGGTGCCGCCGTAATACCGGCCCACCCGCATGAGGCGGTCCGGCTGGGGATAGGGAAGCGGCTCCAGCAGTACGCGGTTGACCACCGTGAAGATCGCCGTGTTGGCGCCGATGCCGAGCGCCAGCGCCGCCACCGCCACCGCCGTGAATCCCGGATTGCCGCGCATCATCCGGGCGGCAAAACGAAGATCTCCGATCAGGCTGCGCATATCAGGTCTAACGAGTAGACCCGCGGAAAAGTTGCAGAAGAAAGGGGTCAGGGATCGGGGATCAGGGGGCGCGGGCCTTCGGTTCATGGTCGGCGAATCCGGAATCTGACGGCCTCCCTGACCCTCTGATCCCCGATCCCCGATCCCTGCCTTCCGCTACAATCTCCTCATATGCGACGTGCCGCTCTTTTTCTCCTGGCGCTGGCCGCGTGCTCCGCCCAGCAGCGCGCGGACGTAATCTACGACGAGGCCAAGGTTCCGGCGTACACGCTTCCCGACGTGCTGGCCGGCGTGCGCGACGCCAAAGCCTGGCCCGCCCGCCGGCAGCAGATCCTCGAAATGTACCGCACGCAAATGTTCGGGCGCAGCCCCGGCGAGCCGGCCGGCCGGAGCTTCGAGGTCCAGGGAGTGGACGCCCGGGCCCTCGGCGGCCGTGCCGTGCGCAAGCTGGTCACCATCTCCTTCGGCCCCGGGCCCAAGCTGCACCTGCTCGTCTACTTGCCCGCGTCAAAGAAGCCCGCGCCGGTCTTCCTTGCCCTTTCCTTCTCCGGCAACCAGACCATCTGCGCGGACCCCGCCGTTCCGCTGGCCGAAGAATGGGTCCGCGATCCCGCCACCAAAGAAATGGTGAAGCGCACCGCCGATGCATCCTCGCGCGGCCGCGCCGCCGCCCAATGGCAGCTCGACAAAATTCTGGAGCACGGCTACGGCCTGGCCACTATGTATTACGGCGAGATCGAGCCCGATTTCGACGGCGGGATGCGGTACGGCGTGCGCCCGCTCTTCTTCAAGCCCGGCCAGACCGCGCCATCGGCCGATGAGTGGGGCGCTATCGGCGCCTGGGCTTGGGGATTGAGCCGCGCCATGGATTACCTGGAGACCGACCACGACGTGGATGCGAAGCGCGTGGCTGTCTTCGGCCACTCGCGCCTGGGCAAGGCCGCGCTGTGGGCCGGCGCGCAGGATACGCGCTTCGCCCTCGTCATCTCCAACGAATCCGGCGAAGGCGGCGCCGCCATCAGCCGCCGCGATTACGGCGAGCGCACCCAGGATCTCAACACCCACTTTCCCTACTGGTTCTGTGCCAATTTCCGCCGGTACAACGGCCGCGAGGACGCCATGCCGTTCGATTCCCACTTCCTGCTCGCGCTGGTCGCCCCCCGGCCGCTCTACGTGGCCAGCGCCGAAGGCGACCAGTGGTCGGACCCGCGCGGCGAGTTCCTGGGCGCGTTCCATGCCTCCCGCGTCTACGAGCTGCTCGGTAAGCAGGGCATCGGCACCGACCGCATGCCCGCCCTGCACCAGCCCATTCAACACACCGTCGCCTATCACATCCGCGCGGGCAAGCACGCCGTCACCGCCTACGATTGGGAGCAGTACCTGAAGTTCGCCGACGCCCAGTGGCGCTAAGAAGAATAGGGATCAGGGATCGGGGGGTCGGGCTGTCGATGGAATTCACCGACATTCGATGGTAGAGGATTGCAATCCGCCAGGTTCCGGACTCGCCGGCCGTTAACCGGAAGCCCGCGCCCCCTGATCCCCGATCCCTGACCCCTGATCCCTTCTACGACGCCATCAGCACGCGCCGCGGTTCGAACGTGTAGCCGAATCCGCGCACCGAGTGGATCAGCTCGGGCGAGGCCGGGTCGCGCTCGATCTTCTGCCGCAGCCGCAGCACGTAAACATCCACAGCGCGGTCGGTGATGGCGCGGTCCTGTCCCCACACCGCGTTCAGCAGCTGTTCGCGGCTGAAGACCACGCCGGGCCGGGACATGAGAAATTCCAGCAGGCGGAACTCGGTGGCGGTGAGCGCCAGCAGCGTGCCGTCCAGCCGCGCCTGGCGGCTGGCCACGTCCAACTCCAGCCCGCCCGCCTGCAGCACCCGCGCGCCGTTTGCAGGCACGGCCGCGTGCGTGCGCAGTTGCAGCTTGATGCGCGCGATCAGCTCGCGCACGAAAAACGGCTTCACCACGTAATCGTTGGCGCCCAGTTCCAGCCCCACGATGCGGTCGGTTTCCGACGCCCGCGCGGTCAGAAAAATGATTGGCGTAGGGGCCAGGTCGGGGTCCTGGCGGATGCGCTTGCAGATATCCAGCCCGTCGGAATCGGGGAGCATGATATCCAGCAGGATCAGGTCGGGCCGCGTCTGGTGGCACAGTTCCACGGCGCCTTTGCCGGTTTGCGAACCGGTCAGCAGGAAGCCTTCCTTCTCCAGGTTGTACTTCAGCAGGGCAAACAGGTCAGCGTCGTCTTCAATTAGTAAGAGCTTCTTCATGCGCCATCCTGAACCTACCGCGACTGACGTTACAAATCAGTTACGGGAAAATGAATTTCCCGTGGCAGGTTCAAAGCCGCGACCGTGAGCGGTACCGGTTACCCGTTTTCCTCGAACCGGTAGCCGAACCCGCGCACGGTGGTTAGATAGCGCGGACTGTCCGGCTGCCGCTCGATGCTTTCCCGCAGCCGCCGGATATGCACATCCACCGTCCGCAGCGTGACGTACCGCTGCTCTCCCCACACCGCCTCTAGCAGTTGCTCGCGGTTGTAGGCGCGCCCCGGATGGGTGACGAAGAATTCCAGCAGGCGGAACTCGGTCGAGGTCAGGTCCAGCTCGCGGCCCTCCAGGAAGACGCGCCGCGCCGTGCGCTCCAGCTTAAATGGCCCGGTTTCCACGGTTTCCGGCTCGTTGTCCATTTCCTCCCGCCGCAGATGGGCTTTGACGCGGGCAATCAGCTCGCGCGGGCTGAACGGCTTCGTCATGTAATCGTCGCCGCCGATCTCGAGCCCCAGCACGCGGTCCACTTCGTCCGATCGCGCGGTCAGAAACACCACCGGCGTCCGCCCCAGCACGGAGGAGCGGCGCACCTCGCGGCAGATTTCGAAGCCATCCATCTCCGGCAGCATGACGTCCAGCACGATCAGGTCCGGCTTGTACTGCTCCAGGGCCTTCAAGGTGTCGCCGGAACCGCGCAGGATCTGGGTCTGATAGCCGTTCCTCTGCAGGTTGTATTCGATCAGGGAGGCAAGCTCGGCTTCGTCCTCCACAATCGCGATGCGCTTGGGCATGGAGAAGTCTTATTGTAGCGGGCGTCAGGCGCGGCCAGTCGGATTTTCGGGCGATTTCAGCCCCCCGCGGCCGCGCAAAACCGCTTCCCGCCTGTGTTACCGTGATGAGTCATGCCCTTGGAATGGACGCCCGAATCCTGGCGCGCGCTTCCGGCCCTGCAGCAGCCCGATTACCCGGATACGGCGGCACTCGAGCGCGTGCTGGCCGAGTTGCGCCGGCTTCCGCCCCTGGTGACGAGCTGGGAAATTCTGGACCTGCGCCAGCAGCTGGCCGAAGCCGCGGCCGGGAAGCGCTTCGTTCTGCAGGGCGGCGACTGCGCCGAGCGGCTCATCGATTGCCAGCCGGGGCGCATCACCAACATCGCTCAAGGTTCTGGTGCAGATGAGCCTGGTGCTGGTGGTGGGCGCGGAGCGGCCCGTCATCCGCATCGGCCGCTTCGCCGGCCAGTACGCCAAGCCGCGCTCCGCCGGCGAGGAGACGCGCGACGGCGTCACCCTCCCCAGCTACCGCGGCGACATCATCAACCGTCCCGAATTCACCGCCGGGGCCCGCACCCCCGACCCCGAGCTGCTGCTGCGCGGCTATGAGCGCGCCGCCATGACGCTGAATTTCATCCGCTCCCTGGTCAAGGGCGGCTTCGCCGACCTGCACCACCCCGAGTACTTCGACCTGGACTGGGTGCAGCCACTCGCCCCTGGCGGACGAGTACCACCGCATGGCCGAAACCATTTCCGACGGCCTGCGGTTTATGGAGAACGTGCTCGGCGTGCGCGCCGGGGACAGCGACCGCATCGATTTCTTCACCGCCCACGAGGCGCTGCACCTGGGCTACGAATCGGCGCAAACGCGGCGCGTGCCGCGGCGGCCGGGCTACTTCAATCTCACCACCCATTTCCCCTGGGTCGGCCTGCGCACCAGCGATCCCGGCGGCGCGCACGTCGAATACCTGCGCGGCATCGAAAATCCCGTGGGGATCAAGGTGGGTGCGGGTGCCACGCGCGACCTGCGTGGCGCGCTGGCTGGATCTGCTCGACCCCGCGCGCACCCCGGGGCGCCTGACCCTGATTCACCGCTTCGGCGCCTGCCGCATCGCCGACGAGCTGCCCCACCTGATCGAATCCGTGCGCGCCGAGGGCGGCGCGCCGCTGTGGATCTGCGATCCCATGCACGGCAACACGCACACCACGCACGGGGGCGTAAAGACGCGCAACTTCGAAGATATCAGCGCGGAAATCGAGCAGGCCTTCGACATTCACCGCGCCGATGGGCCAGACCCTGGGCGGCGTGCATATCGAGCTGACCGGCGAGAACGTCACCGAATGCATCGGCGGCGCGCGCGGCCAGAGCGAGCGCGACCTGACCCGCGCCTACGAATCCGAAGTCGACCCGCGCCTCAACTACGAACAGGCGCTGGAGCTGGCTTTTCTGATCGCCCGCAAGATGAAAGCGGGGTAACCGCCGGACCGAGGTTTTGTAGGACAGCGCTTCCGCGCTGTCACGCCGGGCTTCCGCGCGGCATACGGGCAAAGCCCGCCGCAGGTTGCCAACGTTCCGCGGCCGGACCCGGCCAGCCGTCGTCAAGCCGCGCCCGCTACAGCACCTCTGCCAGCTTTTCCGCTTCCACCCGCAGCCCGACATAAAAGGTGCCGAACAGCGCGTAAACCGCGCTCACCTGGTCGAAGCGCATTTCGTAGATCAGCTTCTTGAAAACCAGCGGATCGTCGGCGAACAGGTCCACACCCCATTCCCAGTCGTCGAAGCCGATCGAGCCGGAGATGATCTGCCGCACTTCGCCCGCATACCGCCGGCCCACCATCCCGTGTTCGTGCATCATGCGCTGCCGCTCCGCCATCGACTCGGTGTACCAGTTGGCGGTTTCGCCGCGGCGCCGGTCCATGGGGTAGAAGCAGAGATAGCGCGCCGCCGGAATCTCCGGCCAAAGCCGCGGAGCCATGGCCTGCCGCTGCCGCTCCAGTGTCTCCCCGATGGCGCGGTTCCACTCTTCGGAATGCGGCTCCACGCCGCGCGCGGCCAGTCCGGCGTACACCTTGGAGGTGGATTCGTAAAGGCCCAATTCGACCACGGAGAGATAGGACGCGGCGGGTTCCAGGTAATCGGCCAGGCCCAGGCGCGCCAGCGCGAGCTCCGCCTGGTTCAGTTCGGCGAAGTCTTTGCGGAAGTGCAGAAACAGCAGGTCGCCCTTGTGGCCGAGCAGGGAGTAAACGGCGGTGGCGGGCATGCGGCCCAGCGCCTCGGCCGCCTCCCGGGCGATTTCGACGCGCGCCTCCTCGGGGAGAGCGCGCCAGGCGGAGCGGCGGAAGCGCATCATCTGGTGGAGCACGCTCGCACCCTCCAGCGTGAGCGGGACCGCGGGCAGACTGGCCGCGGCCAGCGTCTCAGGAGTCATGTATTTAAGCTACCAGCTTTTTTCCGTTCGGCCTTCGACGGCCTTCCTGCGTAGGGGCCGGCATGCCCGACCGGTTGCCAAGCCGCTCCCTTACCGGTGGCGGCTCTGAAGGCGCATCCGAGCCGCGACGGTAGCGGAACGGTTGGCATGGTTATTCCTGAACAGGCTCTCAGGATTACGGCTGATCAAGCGCCTGTGCCGGCGTGCCCGCCCTCTTAAGGTGAGATCTCACCGGGGGCCTGTCCGCTGACGGCCGAGAGCCAGTTCCGCCGCCAACTGCTCCGTCTCCCGGTCCGCCTCCCGGTTCCATTCGGCCAGGCGCCGCTCCTTGAGCCGTTCCAGCAGGCGGCAGCGGCGGCGGGCTTCCATCATCGCCGTGCGCCGTTCTTCCATCTCACGGCGCGCCCCGGCCCGTTGCGCCTCCAGGTCGTTCTGCCGGCGGCGCAGATCGCGGCGAAAGGCGTCCAGGGCGGCCAGGTCGCTTCCTGTCACCGCGTCCCACTGCCGGACGGCCATTTCCGTGCGGACGCCTGCGGCGTCCAGGGCGGCGCGGGCGCGGTCGAACTCCGCCAGCGCCGCGTTCTGCCGCTCAAAACGTTGCTCGGCCAGCTCCAACTGGGTGCGGCGCCAGGCCAGCACCCGTTCCAGGCGGAATCGAAACTGCGTCATGGCCGCGCCTTCGCAGCTACCGGCCGCTGCGCCGCCGGTGCGGGCTGCGGAGCCTCCAGCCGCTTCGCCAGCTCCGCCAGCTGCCGCATCGTTTCCGCCGGTGGGGCGTTGCTTTGTTGGTCCTGCCGCAGGAATTCCAGCAGCTCCGTGCGCAGCCGGATGGAGGCATCGAGCGCCGGATTGGCGCCCGCCACATATGCGCCCAACTGGATCAGGTCTTCGGAATCGCGGTACACCGCCAGCGCCTGCCGCAGCTTGCGCGCCGCCGCCTGTTGTTCCGCGTCGGCCAGGGCCGAACTCAACCGGCTCACGGAATTGCAGCACGTCGATGGCCGGATAGTGGCCCTGCGCCGCGAGCTGGCGCGAGAGCACAATGTGGCCGTCCAGGATGGCGCGCACCGCGTCGCAGATCGGCTCGTTGAAATCGTCGCCCTCCACCAGCACCGTGAAGAAGCCGGTGATGGAGCCGCGCCGGAAATTGCCGGCGCGCTCCAGGATATGCGGCAGCAGGTTGAATACCGAGGGCGTGTAGCCTTTCTGGCTGGGCGGCTCCCCCGCCGCCAGCCCGATCTCGCGCTGCGCCATGGCCAGCCGCGTCACCGAATCCATCACCAGCAGCACGTCCGCGCCCTGGTCGCGAAAATACTCGGCCACCGCCAGCGCCACGAAGCAGGCGCGCACGCGCAGCGGCGCGGGCCGGTCGGAAGTGGCGCACGACCACCACCGAGCGCTGCCGCCCCTCCGCCCCCAGTTCGTGTTCCAGAAACCCGCGCACCTCGCGGTTGCGCTCCCCGATCATGCGCGATCACGCTGACGTCCGCCGAGTTGTGGCGGCTCATGGAGCCGAGCAGCGTGCTCTTCCCCACTCCGCTGCCGCCGAAAATGCCCATGCGCTGCCCCTTGCCGCAGGGCAGCAGGGCGTCGATGGCGCGGATGCCGGTCACCAGCGGCTGGGTGATGGGCTCGCGTTCGAGCGGCCCCACCGGCGTGCCGTGCAGGCTGTAGGCTTCGCGCGCGGAAATCGCCGGGCCGCCATCCATCGGCCGGCCGAAGCCGTCCAGCACCCGCCCCAGCAGCTCCGGCCCCACCTCCACGCGCGCCTCCTCCGGCCGCGCCACCACCGCGTCGCCCAGCTGCAGTCCGCCGGTTTCCTCGAGCGGCATGGCAAGCACCCTGCCGTTGCGAAACCCGATCACCTGCGCCCGGATGCGCCGGCCGCCCGCCGGTCGGATTTCGCAGAAGTCGCCGATGGCCGCCGCCGGCCCGCGCGATTCCACCAGCAGGCCCGCCGCTTCGGTCACATGGCCCGTCCAGCGAAACGGGAAAACCCGCTCCACAGCCGCGAGGTAGGGCGCCAGCGCCAGCGGCTCCGCCGGCGGATCTTCACTCATGGCTGCCTCCGCAGGCGATCGGCCAGACCGCGCTCGATCTCCTGCAATTGAGTTTCGATGGAGGCGTCCAGGTCGCCGCGCTCGGTCTCGAACACCGCCGCGCCCGGTTCGCGACTCAGGGTCCGCCAATACCTCGATGCTCTGGGCCGCCGAAGCCTGCCGCAGCCAGGCGGAAACCGCGGCGGTTTGCGACGGGTGCAGGCGCACGCGGCAGATCTCCCGCGCGTCCAGCTTCTCCAGCGCCGCCAGGACCAGCCCGTGCAGCGCCTCCGGATCGATGGCCAACTCGCGCCGCAGCACGCGGCGCGCGATGGCCAGCGCCAGGTGCAGGGTATCGGCTTCAGCCTGGCGGCGCAGTCGCGGGCGCAGCGCCGCCAGATCCTGAATGGCGCGGCCCAACCGCTCGATCACCGGCTGCACTTCGGCCGCGGCCCGGGTGCGCGCCGGCGGCCTCCGCCTTCCCGCGCCCCGGCGGCGTGCGCCTCCCGCACCTTTTGCTGCCACTCCTGTTCCCGGCGGCCAGTTGCGCGGAAACGTCGGGCGCGGGCGGCGCCGCCGCCGGCGCATCCGCCTGTCCGCCGTCGCGGCGCCCCGACCGCGCGCCAGGCCACCGGCGCCACCGGGCGCGGGTCGTCCGGCGCCAGCACTTTAGACGACATACTGCTCGCCCACCGCGCCCTTCAGGCTCAACGCTCCGTCCGATTCCAGCTGCCGCACCACCGTGATGATCTGCTGCTGCGCGCCATCCACCTCCTTGATCTTCACCGGCCCCAGCGCTTCCATGTCCTCCTTCAGCATCTCGGCGCCGCGCTGCGACAGGCAGCCGTAGATCTGGTTGCGCAGCTGCTCGCTGGTGCCCTTGAGCGCCACCGTCAGCACCTTGCGGTCCACCTTGCCCAGCACCTCCTTCAGCCCCATAGGGTCGATCAGGAGCAGGTCCTCGAACACGAACATCAGGTGCCGGATGGTTTCGCGCCAGGTTGGTGTCCTGGTTTTCGATGGTTTCCAGGATCTCCCGGCTGGAGCCGGAATCCAGACGGTTCAGCATCTCCGCCACCGCCCGCACGCCGCCGTACGATTCCCGGCTGAACTCGCCCAGTGCTTTCAGCTTCTGGCCGATCACGCCGGCGATTTTGAAGATGATTTCGGGCGAGATCTGGTCCAGGCTCGCCATGCGCCGGGAAACATCGGCGCGCAGCCCTGACGGCAGCGAAGTCAGCAGCGCGGCCGCCTGCGAGGACATCAGGTGCGAGAGCACCAGCGCGATGGTCTGCGGGTGCTCGTTATGAATGAACTTGGCGAGCTGCTGCGGGTCGGCCTTCTGGATGGCGTCGAAGGAGGCCGCGTCGGCGCCCATGGCCCGCGTCAGGCGGTCCAGCAGGCGCTTGGCGGTATCGGGGCTGAAGGCGCGGGTGAGCAGCTTGCGGGCATAATCCACGCCGCCCCGCGCCACGTAGTCGCCGGCGGCAGTGATGTGGTGGAACTCGTTGAGCACCGACTCCGCCTGCTCCGTGGAAATGGACGTGATCTTGGCCACCTCCCGGCTGACTTTCTGCACCTCTTCTTCGTTCAGCTGTTGCAGGAGTTCGGCGCTGGTTTGCTCCCCCAGCACGATCAGCAGCATGGCCGCCTTGCGCAGGCCGGACAGCGCCTCCGTCTCGGTTTTGGTGGTGTTCAGAATCATGGCTCAGATTTCTTCTTCCTCGCGGATCCAGGCGCGCAGAATCTGGGCGGAAACATCCGGGTCGCTGGCCATCTTCTCGCGCAGGTGCTTGGCCATCACTTCGGCGGTCTTGGTGATCACGGGCGCCAGCTTGAGCGAGTTCAAGGCCTGGCTGTCGAGCTTCTGCTGCAGCGCGTCGCGCTCCGCCAGCCGCGATTGCAGCTGGTCTTCCACCGTCAGATTGGCGGCCGCCGACGGGCCGGGCGGCAGCGGCGGGGCCGGCGGGGCGCCCGGCGGCGGCGCCAACTGGGCGGGCGCGGAGACGGTGGGGACCGGCACGGACCTGGCCGCGCGCCGCCGGCGCAGCAGCCACAGCCCCAATGCCAAAGCCACCAGAAGCGAGGCGCCCACGCCTCCCCCAATCCACATCGTGCGCCGGTCCGCGTTCCACTTGAGGGCGAACGGCAGAGGCGTCCGCGAATTCGGCGCCGGCGCACCGGGCGGAGGGGGCTCCGGCTGCGGCGGCTCAATGGCGAGGGTGCTTTCAAACGGCAGGCTCTCGATCACGATCTGGTCGCCGCGTTCGGCGTTGAAGCCGGTGACTCCCGCCACCAGGTCGCGGATCGCTTTCAGCTTCTCCGGCGTGGGCGGCGTCAGCACCCGGCGAAAGCCGTTACGGTCGCGTTCCCAGCTCAGGTCCTGATCCACCAGCACGGCCACGCGACATCTTCCGCACGCCGCCGGCCGGAAGCCGCGTCTTCTTCACCGTCCGGCTGGTCTGGTAGGTGATGTTCTCGGTCGTGCGGGAAACGTCTTTCGAACCGGCCGCGGGCCGGGAGGTGGGGCGCGGCAGTGCCGAAGCCGTGCCCGGCACGCCGCCGGCGCTGCCCCCGCCGGCCACGTCCTCGGTCCGCTGCGAGCTGACCATCACCGAGTGCGCCGGATCGAAGATCTCCTCGCTCTGTTCGCCGCCCGTGAAATCGCACTCCACCGAAACGCCCGCGCGGAATTGTTGCCGCCCAGCAGCGGCTCCAGCGTGGCGTTGATCTTGGCGAGCAGGTCCGCCTCCACCTGGTGGCGGTAATCCAGCCCCGCTTCGGAGGGCGCCGGGCCGTCCAGACCGCCCGCGGGTTTGGGGCGGCCCAGCAGATTGCCGTTCATATCGAGCACCGAGACCGCGTCCGGCGAGAGCCCTTCCACCGCGCTCGCCACCAGGTGGTCGATGGCCTGCACGTTCGCCCGGCGACAGCGTGCGCCTGCGGCCGCAGCTTCACCAGCACGCTGGCCTTGGCCGGCTCCTGCGCCTCCAGGAACACCGAATCCTTGGGGAAGGTCAGGTGCACGCGCGCCTGCTCCACCTCCGCCAGCGACATCACCGAGCGCTCCAGCTCGCCTTCGAGCGCGCGCCGGTAATTGATGTGCTCGGTGAATTCGGTGGCGCCGAGGCTCGTCTTGTCGAACAGCTCGAAGCCCATCCGCCCGCTCTTCGGCAGACCGGCCGCGGCCAGGCTGAGGCGCAGTTCCGCCAGCCGCGCCGAAGGGACCAGCACGGCCGTGCCGTTCTCCGGCAGGCGGTACTCCACTCCGCTCTCCTTCAGCTTCTGCACGATGGCCGCCGCGTCCTCCGGCGCCACTCCGGTGAACAGCGGTTTGAAATCGGCTTCGCGCTGCTGGCGCACCAGGGCGTAAATCAGCCCTCCGGCTAGCAGCGCGACGGCCGCGACCATGATCCGCTGGCGGATTGAGAGGTGCGCGAAAAGCTTGTTCATCGAGCGATCAGCCTTCAGCCGTCAGCTTTCAGCTTCGAGCGGTCGGCTCACAGCCGGCCTGCGAACGTTCGGCCGCTGGGTGTTCACCGCTTAGATCGGCTGGTTCGGGGCGAAACTTCAGCCACACCGGTAACCGGCTGAAAAGCGGGTCGCTGGAAGCTACACCTGCATCCGCATAATCTCCTGGTACGCGCTCACGACTTTATTGCGCACCTGCAGAAAGAGCTCGAACGTAAGCTGGGCCCGCTCCGTCGCCAGAATGGTCGAATGCAGCTCTTCTCCCTCGCCGGAAAGGAACCGCTCCACGGAGGCCGAGGCGCCTTGTGCGCTGCTTTGCACGCTCTCAATCGCGCTCGCCAGCACTTGTTGGAATGCTCCCGGCGTGGAGGATGACCCGATCGGCCGGGACCGCCGGCACGGGAGCCGCAATACTCGAAACGGGCGGGATCGGCGCAGCCATAAGTCACTCTCAGCGAAGCAGGTCCAGAGATCGCTCGATCATGTCCTTGACGGCGCCGATGGAGGCCACATTGGCCTCGTAACTGCGCGCCGCATCCATCAGGTCCACCATATCTTCGGCGGGATTGACCCGCGGGAAGGCAACGTAGCCATCGGCGTCGGCGTCGGGATGCCCCGGCAGATAGCGCCGCTCCGGCGGGCCGGTATCGGAAACCACCTGCGCCACGGTAACACCTTCGGGCGCCTGCATCTGGCTATCGAACACGGAGGCGAACGGAGATTCCGCCGGCGCGCTCTGAAACACCACGTCCTTGCGCTTGTACGGCCCCCCTTCGGGCGTGCGCGTGGTTTCGGCGTTGGCGAGGTTCTCCACCAGCACCTCGGCGCGGGCGCGCTGCGCTGCCATTCCCGAAGCCCCGATGGAAAGACCGAGAACAGGCTCATATCGCGCCGTGACCCCGGGACAGGCATCCTGTTGTTGATTGTGCAGCCGGTGTCATGAGGTCTTATCCACGTCGATGGCCGATTGCACCTGGTGAATCTCGGAGCGTAACAGGCTGGAAGCGGCTTGAAAGCGTAGGTCGTTTTCCGCCAGTAATCGCGATTCCCGGTCCAGGCTGACATTGTTGCCGTCGTTCTTTACTGATAGCCCGGACACTTCCCTAACCTCGGGTGTTCCCCCTATTGCGGTTAAGTATTCGGATTGGAAATCAATGTCTGTGTGTGGTAACCGGGTGTGTCGGCATTGGCTATGTTGGACGCCACCAATTTCTGGCGGACGCTCAACAGGTCCATGTAATGCTCGAGCTTGCCCGCCACTGGATCCAACATCTCTCCGAATGCCACAAAGCACTTAAACAGCCAGTCCCATAAGTGGCTTACTCCCACGCGGCATAATGCAAGTGGACGGTGGCAATTAATGGCCACAGCGTCAAAATTATTGTCGCTTTTCTGACAAGCCGGTGATAGAATCTAAAAGATATCAGTAGGGTAAAACCTAAATAGATTGTTTACCCGAGGCTTGAGTTAGTTGGCGCGGCTGCGCCTTTCGGCATGAGCCCTGAATTTCTGTTTAAATCCTGTTTGGGTGATCGGGGTGCCTCGTCCCATCACGATTCCCGGTGTCTTCCCGGGTGGTGTTGCCACTCAAAGTGCACGCGTTGGTGCTCAAGGAGAGTACTAAAGTGAACCCCCGAGGTGTTTTTCATCAACCGGATGCTCCGTGGGCCGATCTGGTCCGCCGCGTCCGTATCGGGGATGCAGAAGCCGTCGAGGATCTCTACGAGGTATTTTCCACCGGTATACGATTGCGCCTGGCCCGCCAATTGGCCGCTATGGACGTCAACGACAAAGTGCATGATCTATTTGTGGCGGTGATCGAATCGATTCGCCAAGGTAAGGTCCGCCAGCCCGAACGTCTTATGGGTTATGTCCAGACAATGGTGAGCCGGCAGGTGGCCAGTCACATCGATCGGATCTCGAAGGAAAGAAGGAATTCTCCGGTGATGGAAATGCGGGCACCGCTCCCCGATCAGGCTCCCGACCCTGAGCACAGCGCGATGGACCGGCAGATTGGGGAAGTGATGCACAGGGTCCTCGGCGGTATGCGGGAGCGCGACCGGCAGATTCTGGTGCGATTCTACCTCAAGGAGGAAACTCCGCAGGAGATTTGCCGTGCCATGCACCTGAGCGAGGCGCAGTACCGCGTTTTGAAATCACGGGCCAAGGCCAGGCTGGGCGATCTTTGCCGCCGCCGCCTGGCCCGGCGCCGCGGAGGGACCAATGGCGAGCCGGTCCCCGCGGTCAGTTAGTAGCGAGCTCGCGTGCCAACACTCCAATTCAACGCGGAGCCGCGGAGAAAACGGAGGCAACGCGGAGAGATCGTCTTTGGTCCGTGGCCGCCTGGACATTTGCCTTGCCGAGGTACCGCTCCCTCACGGTCGCGGCTCCGATCGGAGCCACGAGCGTAAGCGAGTGGCCTCGAAAGGCACAAAACCACGCGGTCGCAGCAGCAGCCTTCTCCGCGTAAATCTCCGCGCGCTCCGCGTTGAGCAGACCGCCCTCGCTAGAATACGCGGCGCTTGAGGCGGTCCAGGGTGAATTTGGCGGTCTCGGCCACGGCCATCACGGCCATCACGCCGGCCTGCACGGGGTCGGTAACCACCAGGTCGGCGGCTTCGGGGACGCTGCCCGCCATGTTCAGGCTGATCACCAGCAGGCCTTGGCCGCGCACCTCGCGCACGGCGTTCTCGATGTCGCCGCCCATCAGCGAGCCGGCCAGCACCAGCGCCTTGGCCCGCGGCAGTCGCGCCACCGCGCGCACCGCCTCCGCCAGCTTTTCTCGCCCACCAGCGGAATGGTGTCCACCGAGATGTGTTCGCCGCGGATATTGTGGCGGTCCGCTTCCGAGATCGCGCCGATGGCCACCTGCCCCACCTGCGCTCCGCCGCCCATGATGATGATGCGCTTGCCGTAGATTCTTTCCAGAATGTCTGACCTTCTCGACGGTGCGCACGGTGGGCAGGTCGCGCAAATCGGCAACCAGCGCGTCCGCCTCCCCGGGCAGCGACCACCTCGAAGTACGTGCGGGCGCGGTCCTCCGAATTGTCGAGAATCTCAACCGAAACGATATCGCCGCCGTGACGGGCGATCACCCCGGTCAATTGGTGCAGAAAGCCGACTTTGCCGGAGCCGTGGACCACCAGGCCAATAGGTTGCATAGCTTTGAGCGATCCGCTCCCGGCTGCCGCCTCGGGTGCGTGCAGCCCGGCTGGAATCGCGGGTAGGGAAGCTTCGATTCTAGCAGCAGCGCCCGCATGCCCGCGTACCGGCGCGCAACCGGCAGCGCCAAGCTGATGCCTGGCCGCCGATCGCTTAAAATACAGACATGCGCGCCGGTGCCAGCACCGCGGTTTCGGTGGAGCGCTTTTTCCAGGCTTCGCTCCTGGGAATGGCCGCGAGCGGCTTTCTGGCGCTGGCCGGGTCCGGCTATCTGGATGCGGCCACCCTGGCCGTGATGGCCGTCGGCCTGGTGTGGCGGGCGTTCATCCTGGCGGGTATGGCGGGCCCGGAACTTCCCCGCCGCGCTGGCCACCCCCGCCATCCTCGTCGCCTGCGGCCTGGCCGTCATCGATTACGCCTGGCTTTCGCGCGCGCTGCTCGCCTCCACCCTTCACTTGGGCTTCTTTCTGGTGGCGGTCGCAAATCCTCACCGCGCGCACCGGCCGGGATCACCTGGTCACGGCCGCGATCGCCTTTCTGGAACTGCTGGCGGCGGCGGTGGTGGCGGCCAACGTCGGCTTTTTCGCTTCTCTGGCGCCTGTACCTCCTGTTCGCTATGGGAGCTTTGATGAGCGCGGAGATCCGGCGCTCGCTGGCGCGGCCGGGTGGCGCGGCGGTGCGGGGCGGGGTCGCTCCGCCTCCCTTGCCTTCCCGGCTGGCGGCGATGGCCGTCTTCGCTTCCACCGGCATCCTGGCCCTCACCGCCGGCCTGTTTTTCCTGCTGCCGCGCACCGCCGATGCCGCCTTCTCCCACCTCATCTCCCATCGCCTTCATCTTCCCGGCTTCGCCAGCGAAATCCGCCTCGGGGAGATCGGGGAAATCAAGACCAGTTCGCGGCCGGTGATGCACATTCACCTCTGGGGCCCAGGCGCCCGGCGGCCTGAAGTGGCGGGGCGGCACGCTCGAGGAGTTCGACGGCCAGCGCTGGTCGAATTCCGCCGTCGGACGCGAGACCCTCTGGCTCACCGCGGCGAAGCCGATCTCACTCCCCCCGGCGCGATGCTTTTCCGCCACGGCATCAATTACGACATCACCTACGACGAGATCTCCACCGACGCCCTCTTTTTCGCCGGCGAGCCCCGCAGCATCCGCGTGCGGGCGCTGCGGCTGGAGCGGGTGGAGGGCGGCTATCGCCTGCCGCGCACGCCAGTCCCAGGGCTTCCACTACGCCGCTTACAGCCTGCTGGAGGAACCGCCGGAGACGGCCACCCCGCGCTTCCCGCCCCCGGTTCTGTCCCTGGCCGCGCGCGAGCGCTCGCTGCAGCTTCCCGCGCTCGATCCGCGCATCCCGGCTCTCGCCGCCCGCCTCACCGCGGGCCTGCCCAGCGACCTGGAGCAGGCCCGCTCCATCGAGCGGCACCTCCGCCAGGATTACGCCTACACTTTGCAACTGCCCGACCCACCAGCCCGCCGATCCGCTGGCGTATTTTCTCTTCACGCGCAAGAAAGGCCACTGCGAATACTTCGCCTCCGCCATGGCGGTCATGCTGCGCACGCTGGGCATTCCCGCCCGCCTCGCCACCGGATTCCAGAGCGGCGTCTTCAATCCCCTGACCGATCAGTGGCTGGTGCGCGCTTCGGATGCGCATAGCTGGGTGGAGGCCTGGATCGCGGGATATGGCTGGACCACGTTCGACCCCACGCCTTCCGATCCCGGGCGCAGGCGCCTTCACCGCACGCCTGGAACTCTATCTGGACGCGGCGCAGACCTTCTGGCACCAGTGGGTGCTGAGCTATGACGCCGGCGCGCAGGGCTCGCTGGCCGACCGCTTCGAGCAGAGCGTGCTCCGCCTGGGGTTCCAGTGGTTCGGCGCGCTGGCCGGCCGGGGCTGGCAATGGGACGCCGGCATCACCGCCTGGATGCGCCGCTTGGGGCTGCCGATTCTGCTGGTGCTGGCGCTGGCGGCTGCCGTCCGCGTTGCCGGCGCCCGCCTGCTCCGGCGATTACGCATCCGCCGCCGCGTCGAGTTGGCCCGGCGCGGCCAAGCTAGCATGGCGGATGCTACTCTGCTTTACCAGAGAATGCTGGCGGTCCTGGAAAAACGGGGATATGAAAAGCCGGCCTGGTTCACCCCGGTGGAGTTCGCCCGTTCGCTCCACCGGTCGCCGCTGGCCGCCACCGTCGCCGAGTTCACCGCCGCCTACAATGCCCTGCGTTTCGGCGGCCACACCGAGGTGGCACCGCGCCTCTCCATGTTGCTGGACGATCTCGATGCCGGCCGCCCCGCCACTGCCGCCGATGCACGGCCCATGACGCGCCCGTAGCGCCGCCTTCCAGGCCGGTATCGTCCGGGCCCGCACTCCGCAGCGGCGCCCTTATCGCGCCAGCGCTTCCTTCATTCGCGTCCACGCCGCCGCGCGTGCCTTGACATCGGCTGCGTGCGTCGCCTGGGTCGAGGTCGGGTCCTCGCCGCCGCGCATGAACCCGTGGCCTGCGCCCTCGTAAACTACCGCCTCGTACGATTTGCCGGCGGCTTTCATGGCTGCCCTGGTCGGTTCCACCGTGGCCGTCACCCGGGCGTCGTTGCCGCCGTAAAATCCATACACCGGCGCGTGGATGCGGCCCAGCGAATCGTCCGTGGGCGCGGAGCCGTAAAACACGAAGGCGGCCTTCAGATTCGGACGGTTCGTCGCATACCGGAAGCTCTGCGAACCGCCGTAGCAGAAGCCCGCCACGAACAGCGTGCCGCTGGCCGACGGTTGCTTCAGCGCGTAATCGGCGGCGGCGTTCAGGTCGGCCGTAATCTGGTCCGCGGACAGGTCGCGAATCGCCCGGCCCACCATGTTGGCGTCCATGGTTTGCGTGCCGCCGCCGTTCGGACCTTTCCCGGACAGCAGGTCCGGCGCAATGGCGATATAACCCGCGGCGGCGAACTCATCGGTCACCAGTTGCGCCCAGTCGGAAAGGCCGAAAATTTCGTGGATCACCAGCACCACCGGCGCTTTATGGCTGACTTCCGGGTAGACGATGTAGGCGTCCACGGCCCGGCCGTCATGCTGGACTTTCACCCATTCGCGATGGCGCGAGGATTTTGCCAGTTCCTGTTTCGCCCAATCCTGAGCGTGAAGGGCGGGAGCAAGCAACGCGACAGACAGCAGCAGAAATCTCATGCTCTATGTTTTACCACCCCCGCCGCTGTACGGAGCCGCGCGCATCAGCAGCCGCCCTGTACGGCATCCCGTAGCGCCGGCTTCCAGCGCAATGCCACTTAATTTTCCAAATTCGGCCACTCTGCGCGGATAGCGTTGCGCGCGCGCAGTGCAGCGCGAGGAAATGCCTTGTATCAGGGCACGACTTGAGTCGTGCCGAAAGGGAGGGTCCGGACCGGCGACATCGTTTACACTTTAGACCGGCGACATCATTTACACGTTTTGGGCTGGTGAAAGGTTGTTCGAAGCTGGGGTTTACGGGAGGTAGCCGGATGCCCTGGAATGCGAGGACAGCCTTGGAGCAGCGAAGAGCGTTTATCGAAGAGTGGCAACGCGAGCAAGACGGCCTTGCCGAGTTGTGCCGAAAGTACGGGATTTCTCGACCAACGGGGTACAAGTGGGTCCAGCGATTTGAAGCCCAAGGGGTGGCCGGTCTGGAGGAATTGAGCCGCGCTCCGCACAATTCGCCGCAGGCGATCAGTGGGGAGCTGGCGGATCAGGTGATCGCACTGCGGCAGCAGCATCCCCGCTGGGGTCCCCGGAAACTGCGCGTGTATCTGGAGAAGCACCATCCGAGTAGCCGTTGGCCGGCGAACAGCAGCATCGGGGAGTTGCTGCAGCGGGAAGGGTTAGTGCAGGGGCGCCGCCTGCGGCGGCGGACCCCGCGCTACAGCGAACCGTTGGCCCACGCGGCCGGGCCCAACCAGGTGTGGTGCGCGGACTTCAAGGGGTGGTTTCATTGCGGCAACGGCGAGCGTTGCGACCCCTTGACGATCAGCGACGCGTACAGCCGGTATTTGTTGCGCTGCCGAGCCGTGGAAAAGGCAGACGGGGTACACGTGCGGGGAATCTTCGAGGCGGTATTTCGGGAATGTGGATTGCCGGAGGCGATCCGCACGGACAACGGGCCGCCGTTTGTGGGGCCAGCGCCCGCCGGGCTGAGTCGGCTGGGCATGTGGTGGCTGCGCCTGGGGATCCGACACGAGCGCATTGAGCCGGGGTGTCCGGAGCAAAACGGCCGGCACGAGAGGATGCACCAAACCCTCAAGCAAGAGACGGCCACGCCGCCCGCACGGAACCTGCGGCGGCAACAAGAATCGTTTATCCGTTTTCAAACCGAATACAACCAACAGCGACCGCACGAAGCGCTGGGGTATCAGACGCCGGCCTCTTTGTACGTGGTTTCGACGCGGCCGTATCCGGCGCGCCTGCCGCAACCGGAATATCCCGCCAACAGCTACCTGTGCAAGGTCCACCCCAGCGGCCTGGTGAACTGGAGGAGTCGCGAGGCCTTTATCAGCAAAGTGATGGGCTGCGACTATGTCGGGCTAGTGCCGGTCGCAGGAGACTTGTGCGAGGTCTACTACGGACCCCTGCTGTTGGGCTGGTTGGATGAAAAGGAAAGCTACTTCGTGGCCGACGCGGGTGCGGAACCCAAGCGAAAGCGTAAAGCACAACCCCGATGACTTCGGGTCCTGCCCCCTTTCCCTGTCCCTCCATTATGCGGAAGGGGAGCGGACTGTCAAGGGTTCGCTCCGCCGCGCCAAAAACCGGCGCGCCCTTGACAGTCCGCTCCCCTTCCGACAAAAATCAACTGAGATAAGGGAAAGGGGGCAGATGGAACCTCCCTCCGCTTCGCTGCACCAGACTTCCGGGTCTCATAGGTTGTAAACGATGTCGCCGGTCTAAAGTGTCAACCATGTCCCCGGCCGGACAGGAGCAGATGAGAAGGGCTTTAGCCCGCATTTCTCACCAAGACTCACTGTGCAAGTGAGTTGCGGGAAGAGACGGAGTTTTCAAGATCGCGTTTGACCGCCAAAGTTCGCATTGGCGTGTAGGGTGCCTCGCAGCTCGCTGGAGGGGCCCGGCGCGGCCCTTAGGCGTGGCGCGAAGACATTTTCGGCCGGATTCGTTTGATAGCAGCCCTGTGCAGCCTGGAATCGAGGCCGGAAAAGTGATGCTTGAAGTTTGCCCGTCGAGTCGATAGATCTCAGCAACGTTGCGGAAGCTCGCCCATCAGCCGCTGATGAGCCGCCGCAAACACGGCTGCGGCGGGGTGGCCGGCAGCCATCGAGATCCAGATTTTGCGCGCCGTAATGCGCACCTGTGCTCCGATCTTCAGCAGCCGTAGGCGGATCGTCCCGCACTGCGCTTGGGCCATGTCGGTGCTCGCCAGAGCGAGCCGGCGCAGAGCCACCAGCACGCTGTAGGCAATGGAAGAGAGGTACAGACGAATCTGGTTGGAGTGCAACGCATGGGTGGAGGTCCGATCAGCGAACAGATCCAACTGCTGTTCTTTGATGCGGTTCTCCAGGTCGCCGCGGGCGCAATAGAAATCCTCGTACAAGCTGCGGGCCGCCATCTCCTCGGTGCCCAGCGAGGTGACCACGAAACGCGGGTTTGCGCCTTTGTCCAGGTATTCGGCTTTGCCCACTACCCGCCGCCCGCGCTTCCAGGATTTGCGCGTGCGATACCGGAAATCCAGAAAACGTCGGGCCGCTTTACCGGTCTTCTTCCACTGCTCCTGCGCTTCTTTCATCAACTTTTTCAGCTTCTTGGCCAGCCGCTCGTTTTTGGCTAGGCCGAAAACATACCCGACCCGGTTCTTCTCGCACCAGCACATGCGCTCGTCGCGGCAGAAGCCCGAATCGGCACGCAGGATGATTTCCACCTCCGGCCAGGCCAAGCGCAGCCTCCTGACGATACGCTGGACCTCTTCCAGGGACCCGGCCGCGGCGTCGATATTCGACGGCCGCAACCGCGCGCAGACCAGGTGCTCGTCGATGAAAATGTACAACGGCAGATAGCAATAACAGCCGTAGTAGCCATGGAAAAACCGTCCTTCCTGCTCTCCGTGCACGGGATCGTCGGTAGCATCCAGATCCATCACGATGCGCTTGGGTTGGCGCGTCTGGGCCTGGATGTAGAGATCCACCAGCAGACCATCCACGGCTTCTTCGTCCATCACGATCTTCTTGTAGCGGGCGTCGGACTTGGCATCCGCTGGCGTCAACTCCAGCCGGTTCAAACTGCTCTTGCCCGCTCCGGCTTTGCCCCGGTCCTGCTCGCGCCGCCGGTGCTCACCCTCCACGTCTCGCTTGCCAGACAGCAACGCCAACAAGGGATCTTGCCGCAACCGATCATGGTCGTTCAGATCTTCGTAGCCCAAGGCGATGCCGTACACACGCTGCCGCACCAACTCGCTGACGCTGTGCTCCACCAGATCCGCCCGCCGGTAGTCGCGAAAACAAGCGGCGAACTGGCGTAGGATACCCGTACGCTGTTCCACCGGGCGCAACCGCAACGCCCCGGCCTCCGTGGTGATCTGTCCGCCATCGAACCGGGCCACCACGTCACGCGAAAAATGAGGTGCAAATGGGAAGCAAGATTGGGTACACTCTCTTCCGAAAATATCCCTACGCTTCCGCCGCCTGGCCGGTTGGGGTGAGGGTGACCTTTAGCCCCATCTTCTCCAGCTTTCGGACGTAGTATCGTTGCGCCTGACTGCCTTTGAGCCGGTCGAAGTAATCCGCGCCGAGCTCGCGATATGGGTTGCGATGTTTGCCGATATGCCAGACGATAGTAAGAATCGTGTTGGCAACCGCAAGCAGCGCTCGCTTCTTGCCGCGTTTGACCAGCAGGCGGCGGTACTGCTGGGAAAGATAAGTATCCTTGGTGTGAGCTGCTGCCCACGCAATCTGCGTCATCAGACCGCGCAGCCATGGGTTCGCTTTGCGCGTCCTGCTGCTCTTGCGTTTGCCGGCGCTCTCATTGTTTCCAGGACACAAACCTGCCCAACTGACCAGGTGACGCGCGGAGGGAAACTGTTCCATGTTCGCTCCAACCTCAGCGAGCAGGCTCCAGGCGGCAACATGGTCAATCCCGGGGATGGTCATCCAGAGTCTCAGTAGTTCCTCAAAAGGAACCGCCATCTTGGCGATTTCGCCCTCCAGAGTGCGAACCTCTCCTTCCAGGTCCTCCGCTTGTTGAAGATGCCGTTTCAGCAGAAAGCGATGATGTGAGGTGAGCGTACCGGCTAGTGCCAACCTCAACTTCTCCCGCTTCTTCCGCATCGGGCCGCGAGCCAAATCCGCCAACAGAACGGGGTCGGTATTGCCCGCGATCAATTCTCGAATCATTGATCGTCCGGAGACACCCATCACGTCAGTAGCCACCGAGCCCAGCTTGATATTGGCGTCCTCCAACAGTTTTTGGAGGCGGTTTACAACTGCCGTTTTCTGCCTCGTCAAGCTCGTACGGGTCCGGCATAGGTCACGCAACTCGCGAATTCGGCGTTCGGGAATAAAGCTGGGCCGCAGCAACCCGTGGCGAAGCAGCCGGCCGATCCATTGACAATCAGCCTTGTCAGTCTTCCGACCGGGAACGTTCTTGATGTGCTGGGCATTGGCGAGAATGATCGTGAAATGCGGTTCCAGCACGTTCCATACCGGCTTCCAGTACACGCCCGTGGACTCCATGGCAACGTGGGTCACGCCGACTTGCTTCAGCCATTCCCGCAATTCCATGAGCTCACGGGTAAAAGTGCCGAACGAACGCAGCTCAACGGCAGGTTCCTCGGCAGCCTCCGGACTAGGTGTCAACGCACAAACAGAAAGGCTGTTCTGATGAACATCGATTCCGGCGCAATGTGTATACAGCAACTCCATTTCGGACCTTCCTTTCCCGACTGCGCCGGGGGCACCAGGGAGGGTTGAATCTCTTCCTCGGGCTCGCCGCCTCACGGCGGTGGCACCACTTCGTTGTTCCAGACGGCGCCCGGACCAGACTGTCATACGGGCTTGGACAGCCTCAATGAGTGATAACGGTCTCTTCCGGCTGCAGACGCCATTACACTACCGCCATTTTCATTCCTCGTTGTGAAGCCGCGGCTTCATGCGGGACTGTCATAGCAAAAGCCGCTCTTTCGTTGGCCTAAACTGCTGTGTGGAAACTCAGTTATGCCACGAAAAGCGGCTTTTTGCCATAGTACGGTGAGAAATCCGGGCTAGCCGTCCTGCAGGAGCTTCGAAGAATTGCAGGCGGCTCCCACCTCGCGCCACCCACGCAGTAGCTGTTGCGAAGTTCCCTTAGCACCAGCAAGCGCCCCGGAAGTCCGGTTGGGGAAGTCTGGACCCTGAGCGTGAGGAAACCTTACCGAACCGTTGGAGCGGTTCACCCCTTGCGCCGGGCTTTGGTGTGACGCACCGCCTTGGCCTTCTTGGGCGGCGGCGGGGCTGGGTTTTCCGCAGCGCTAGCCGCCTTCACGTAATTCGTCAGCTCCGCGTCGGTAAAGTGGATGGACTCGACGGTCAGACTGGCGTCGCTGAGCACCTTTATGATCTGCCGGCGCACGTTTTCGGCATCGGCGCCGGACTTGGCCTGGGCCAATTGCTGGCGCAATTTCAGCGCGTTGTCCTTGGCCTCGGCGACCTGCTCGGCACGCTTGTCTGCGTCGCTGGGGCCGCAGCCCGTGGACAGGAACACGAGAAACAGGCTGACGAGCAGCAAGACGAATCGATTCATAAATGTCCTCCGTTTCGCACCTTAGCCTACGGCTGGTGCCGGCGCAAGCACTATATCTTCAGCGCGTCCGCAGTCCCGGAGTCCGCATCTGGGAAGTTCGGCGAGCTGAATCCGGCGATCAGCCGATCCTCGCGTGGCCAGTTTTGCAATCCGGCGGTTCCGGGCAGCTCGATTCCATCCGCGAACTCGATCAGCGCCGCCCGGATCGCGCTGGCCAAGACCGCATAAACTTCGCGCTCATTGTCGGCGCCGGCCACCTGCGCCGCGAACTTCCCCGGAATTGCCATCATCGCCTCCCGGAATTTCTGGCGGACCTCCGTCATTGAGATCTTCACGTCGGCGGCGGGCAACAACTGCCCCACGCGCTGCTCGTATTCATGCTTAGCGAGCAGCGCCTCGTAATGGAGACGCACGAGTCGCGATCGCGCGAAACCGGGATCGGCGGGCACGGCAAACGGCGCGGCGCGCGGCGCTTTCGGCGCGGGATGCGTGTTGGCGGCCCAATCGCGGTCGGCCTGGTCGGAGTCGATCAAGCCGTCAGGTGCCGAGTTGATGCGGCCGGTGCGGAGGGCTTTGAGGACCGCGACATGGCTTACGTTGCGATGACGACCGTATTCGCGGATTCCCATTAGCGGCATGTGCCAGTCCCCGCTTTTGATTGTAAAGTACTTTCGACGATCGACAACAATGGCGCACTGCAACCGCGAGCAGGCCTGCAGGATAACGGTAGATCAGATGGGCCATTTGGGCACTGCCAGGGCAGCGCGTTATGCGGCCACGTGGATTCCGGCAAGCCGTTAGTAAATGCTTGGGGCCAGGCAGGATTGATCTACGATCGCTCCGATCTCATGCCAGAAAACCTGGGCGACGCCAGGATCGAGAACGCCGGCTTTCGAAACGAACCCTCTGAAGCACGGATCACGTTTTTCCCAACGGCGCCGGCGTACCTTTGCTCTGTGTCACCGCCTGTTTGGTCAAGCCCTATTGGGCCATCGATGCGACCGGTAGCACGGGTGCCGGCGGATCAGACCAATCGGACGTTGCGTTCCATCGTCCTGATCACCGAGTCCATCTTCCCCTTCAATACCTGTTTGGCGAAGCTGAGTGTGAAACCTTCGGCAACATGGAACGGAACATGCGAGGGCAATGACAGCGCGTAGGGATCGACCACTGCATCCACCACCACTGGACCGCCTTTGTGCGCAAGGGCCGCGGCCAACCCTTCTCTCACATCTCCTGGCTCTTCGATGCGGATGCCCTTGGCGCCCATCGCCTCGGCGACTTTGGCGAAATTCGGATTCTTGAAATCGACGCCGAACGGAACCACGCCGGCTTCCTGCATCTCGATGTTGACAAAATCGAGCGATTCATTATTGAGGATGATCTGAACCACCGGTGTCTTCCGCCGGACTTGCGTGAGCAGATCGCCGAGACCGAGCATCGTGAACCCTCCGTCGCCGCATAGTGCGATGGTTTGGCGACCGGGGTAGGCGAGTTGCGCCCCAAATGCGTTGGGCGCAGCATTGGCCATAGACGCCCATGAAAACGAGCCGAAGATCCGCCGGCCCATCCCGCCCTTCACATGTCGTGCCAGCCAGATACACGCCGTGCCCGTGTCGGCGAAGAACATCGCATCGTCGGAGGCAAGCTCGCTTAGCGTCGCGGCCAGAAATTCTGGACGGATCGGCTTGATCCCCGGTCCTTTCTGGACGTAGTGCTGCAAGAGTTCACGGAACGAATTGGTCTCGGCGACGTGTTCTTCGACAAACCGGCTGTCGCTCTTGTCGCGGACTTTGGCGAGCAGGGCGGTGACGGTCGCCTTGATGTCGCCCACAAGAGCCAAATCCACGGCGGTTCGCCGTCCGATGTGTTTCGGGTTTCTGTCGATCTGGACCTTCTTGACATCGCCGCTCGGCAAAAATTCCGGGAACGGAAAGTCGGTGCCGAGCAGCAGCACCAGATCCGCATCGTGAAGGGCCTTGTAGGCCCCGCCGTAGCCGAGAAGCCCGGTCATCCCGACGGCATTGGAATTGTCATGCTCCAACCATTGCTTCCCGCGAAAGGAGTATCCGACCGGCGCCTTTAGTCTGGCCGCAAGTTGTAGCACTTCCTCGCGCGCATCGCGGCACCCGTCGCCGCCGAAAAGCGCCACCCTGTTGGCAGCCTCGATCATTTCAGCTAGCTTGTCGAGATCCGCGTCGGATGGCCGAAAAACTGGCGGAGCGGGAATCGCGATCTCGTGAGAAGAATGGTCCGGCGCGTTCGCAAAAGCGATGTCGCCAGGGATCGAGATCACTGTCGGCCCCTGGTCGACAACGGCAGTCAGAATCGCGGTCGTGACCACGGCCCGCACCTGTTCAGGATTGACGACTCGCCCAACGTAGAGGCACGCGGTATCGAAGAACTTGTAAGGGTTCAGCTCTTCGAGGGCGGCGGTGTCCATGAGTTTGGTCTCGACATCGCCGGCGATTGCGATGATAGGTGCCCCCTCCTTGCGCGCGTCCATCAGCCCATTGAAAAGGTGCGTTACGCCTGGACCGGCGGTTCCGCATACCACCACGGGATTGCCGCTCATGTAGGCATCGGCGACCGCAGCGAAGACGCCATATTCTTCATGGCGAACGTGGATAAACTCGATTTTCCCGTTGCGCCGCAACGCGTCAATCACCGGATTCAGCGCGTCTCCAACGATGCCGTAGCAGCGTTTTACGCCAGCCTTCTCCAGCATCTCCCACATGACGTCCGCAACTTTTTGGGCCATGCGTATTCCTTTCTAGCGAATTGACCTTATTGTGAAAACCTCTCACGAGCCGGCACGGCTCCTTTAGAGGTCGGAGTTCCCTCGAGAAAACGTCCCGCCGACGCCAGCTTGGTCCAACCCATCAGGCGCTCGCGTCTGCGGTTCGGCTCACCCTAGATGGTGCGGACGAAAAGAGGGGTATCAATCCCTCCGCCATGGTCGGATGCGTGAGAACGGCATCGCGCAGCCTGGTAGAGGGCAAGCCTGCGAGCATCGCAATCTGGACCACCGACATAAGCTCGCCTGCATCCGGAGCGAAGGCGGTGAACCCCAGGATGCCATCGCCATCCATCTGCACCAGCGCTTTCAGGAATCCGCGTGTTTCGGAAAGCGTGCGCGCGCGCAGCACTTCCTCCACGGGAATTTTGAACAGGCGGTACGCAACGCCTCGCGCCCGCGCCTGCTTCTCGCTGAGGCCGACGCGGGCAAGTTCCGGGTCGGTAAACATGCAAAAAGGAACCTGTCTGCCGGTGGTCACGTGGTTGCCGCCGTTGAGGTTGTCCCGAATCACATAGAAATCATCGAAGCTGATGTGGGTGAACATTGGCCCGCCCGTTACGTCGCCCACAGCCCCGACCCCGGGCGCCGTCGTTTCCAACCTCTCGTTGACTTTCACATAGCCGGCGCTTGGGAGCTCGACACCGGCCAGCTCCAGGCCGATACCCTCCGTGTTCGGCTCGCGGCCCGAGGCGACCAGCAGATGGCTACCTTCGATCGTCCTCTCCATCCCGCCCTGTTGAAAAACCAACCGCACCTGCTCGCCGGATCTTCCGGCCACCCTCTGAATTCGGGCATTGAGCACCACATCGATGCCTTCGTCTTCGAAGAGGGCTTCCAGAGCCTCGCTGACGTCGTCGTCCTCCCGATGCGCCAGCCGGCCGTTGCGCTCGATCACCGTGACCAGGCTGCCGAACCGGCGCATCGCCTGCGAGAATTCGAGCCCCACATAGCCGCCGCCGATCACAATGAGATGCTGCGGCGTCTCCTCCAGTTCGAGCGCCTCGATGTGCGTGAGGGGCTGTGATTCAGCGAGACCGGGAATCGCATCAAGCCGGGCCCGAGTGCCGGTGCTGATGACGACGTTCCTCCCGTTGAACCGACGGGTGGTGCCATCCGGCAGTGCGACTTCCACCGTTCGCGGTCCGACAAAGCGCCCGGAGCCGATGATGAGTTCTCCGCCACTCCGTTCATACTTATTGCGATGGAGTTGGACGAGGTCGGCGACCATCCGGCGTTTGCGGTCCCGCACACCGGACATGTTCACCGTAAAGCCGTCCGCGGCGATACCGAATTCCCGACCCCTGCGGAAGTACGACGCCACCTTTGCGCTGTGAATGACGTTCTTACTGGGGAGACACGCAATGTTGGGGCAGGATCCGCCTAGGTATTTGCGCTCGATGGTGGCGACGCGTTGTCCCCGCTCCGCAAATGTCCAGGCGAGGAACTTCGATCCGGTGCCGCTGCCGAGGATCACGAGATCATATTCTTCTGGCTCTTCGAATTGAGGTAATGGGACCGATTGAGAGTTCTCCATCTCCACGCTGCTCATGAGAATTGTACCCTCCCGGGTTTTTAGACCGTGAGCGTTCGCAGGACCCTGACCGTCTCGGAAGGATCGGGACGCACGGTATAATCCGCACTCACATCGGCCGCCCGGATGATCCCGTCCCGGCCGATGATGTACCGGGCGGGCATCGGCAACCGGTATCCCGATTCGTCGTGAAACCTGTCCAGAGTGCTGCCGAAGGAGCGGTAAAGATCACGTAGGTAATCCGGCAGTACGAACACAAGCCGGAATTGTTCTGCCGTTTGGAGATGAAGGTCGGTCAGAATATCGAACGCCAGATTCAGCTTCTTGTGCACCCCGCGGGTGTACCGTTCGAGCTCCGGCGTGACCGCCACCATGCGCGCTCCCAGCGCCCGCACCTCGGAATCGATTGTCTGTAGAGCCTCCAGCTCCATCATGCAATAGGGTCACCAGTGTCCGCGAAAGAAGCTGACCACCAATGGTCCTTCGCGGAGAAGGCCGGCCGAAGCCACCTGTACGTGATCCTGGTTGAACAACGTGAAGCCGGGAGCCCGGTCTCCGGCCTTGAGCGCCCGGCCTTCCGCTCCGGAGGCCTTCAGTTCAGCCGTGGCGCGGTGCATCGCTTCGACTGCCTCTTGCGGCGCGTGATAAGGAGGAGCGCCGGATTCGAACGTCCTCTTGAATTCGTCCAGACGAGCCTGAAGATTGGACATTACCTTTCGCACTTTCCGCGGCTTCAATATTGGATGCCGCAGGCTCAGACTTGCGCCACGCCCCCATCCACGAACAGTTCGATTCCGGACACATAGCTCGCCTCATCGGAGGCTAGAAACGATACGGCCTTGGCGACGTCCTCGGCTTGGCCCATGCGGCCGAGAGGCACAGATTTTGTCATTTCCTCCTTCAGCCTGGCTAGTGCTTCACCCTGCTGCCAGCTTTCCAACAGCGGAGTATCGGTGTAACCCGGACTGACCACGTTCACCCGAATGCGACGGTCGCGCAGCTCGTTGATCCAGGTGCGTGCAAAAGATCGGACCGCCGCCTTCGAGGCGCTGTAAACACTTGTGGCTGGAAAGCCTTTGATGGTGGCAATCGATCCATTCAGAATGACAGCCGCACCGTCATTCAGCAGAGGGAGCGCCTTCTGCACGGTGAAGAACACGCCCTTCACATTGGCGTCGAAGTGACGGTAGAAGAAGTTTTCGTCGACGGCTTCGAAAACTGCGAGTTCGGAAATCCCGGCATTCGCGAATACTACGTCGATGTTTCGGCCTCGTTTCCGAACTGCCTCATACAGGCGGTCCAGATCGCTCAGGCTGGCCACATCACCCTGCACGGCGGTTACATTACTGCCGATTTCAGCAACCGCCCGGTCCAGTGCATCCGGGCGCCGGCCGGTGATGAAGACGTGGTCCATTGCCTCTTGCACGAAACGCCTGGCCGTAGCCAGCCCCATGCCGGTCGAGCCGCCCGTGATCACAGCCGTTTTTCCTGCAAATTTCGCTGCCATGATTCCCCCCGTTATGCCCAGCATAAGGATTCCGCGGCGCAGATAGAATCATAGATCGGTTGCGGGAGACGGAGATGTTTGTAAGGGTACTAGAAGCAGGCTCGCTCGGCCGCGTGTGGATCGGCGTCAGCACCGGACGGCTCGTAGTCGTCGGCGGAGGCGTAGACGAGTTTGCGGCCGGAGCCGCGGCACGGCCCGGCCAGCCCACCGGCCGACCCCCGGTAACCTCTTTCGCGGCCCTGACGCTAGCGAAATGCGGCTATCGAGACCTCCGCAGGCCGGCGCCGGCCTGCGGAAGTACCTATCGATTTAATGTCAGCCGTCTAATGCGCAGCAGGAGGCCACTGGCGGAGCGTCTTGGACAAGAGCCAACCCAAATCAGAGGACCGCATCCAGTATTACGCTCCATTGCTATTGATCGGAGCGACCGTCATAGCTTGCCATCACCTTTGCCCTGCCCGAGCGCACGCCGGACAACACCGGCTACAATACGCGCGGCTCCGCACCAGATGCAGCCGCGGCGCGCGCCGGCCACATTGGTCGCAGGCACAGAGAATGACACAGACCTCTGCGCCCTGCGTAGTGGCAGAAGAGCGAACACCATGGCGCCGATCCCGATCGTCGTCGAGATCAATCGCGCGGCGAAAGTCGCGCAACCGCTCACGGTCGTCAGCGATGCCGCGATGGATTGCGGCCCGTTCCTCAGGCAGCATGGACTCCGTCGGCGACGTCGTGCCACAGTCACTCGCCCGAAGGTCTTTTTCGTCGATGTATTTCATTATCATCATTGCGAACCACAGCGCGATACACAGCGGGTCGAGGGGGGTTAGGGGGGTTGCGGGGGTTGTTTCCTTAACGCTCCCATTTCGATACGAAAGGTGCTCACCTCTCACGCGTTCGTTTAGTTTTTAACCCCCCCTAACCCCTCAATTCCCGCCAACCCACTGTGTTGAAAAGATATGCGCGAATTTTTCTGACCCCCTGCGGAGGTGACCCTAACCCCCCTAACCCCCCGCGATTACTGAACCGTGACCGATCCCGAGGTGGCCAACGGATTTGCGATCTCCCAGACCTGAACCTTGTGCGCCGTGCCGGCCCGCTTAATGTGAATCTGGGATTCTCCGAAGCGGCGGTCGGCCCTTTCGGCAAACCACCGCCCGAGCCGGCGTACGAACAGCGCACTATCGTAGAGCGCCTCGGCCAGTTCGTCAGGCATTACAGCAGTGATTGCAGGGTGGCCCGTGCTCTGAACGCAGAGCGCATAGACTTCCGACGACGTGAAGCGCTTGCCGCCGAAGGCTTCTTCGAGAACCGTCAAGAACATGGCGGCTTCCGTTGAGCACTCATCGACGTTCTCCAGGTCCTCAGCAGCCCCAGCGAGAAAGCCGTAAATCCCCGAGTGCTCCAGGACGCCGCCAACCACCTCGCACCAGGATTCGTAAGACCCGAGCGTTCTGCTCATAGTGGGCGACGGCTTGCCACATGCAAACCAATGGCGCGCCAAAGTAAGCACCGCCGAGATCAACCGCCCCCGATTCGAAAGCGTCCAGCCGCGAAGGTCGGAGTGCCTAAACCCCGTCCGCAAGTGGGGCGTGGAGGTCTTGGCATCGAGATGAATCCAATAGCAGCGGCGCGGAAGGTCGCCTTGGACGTGTAGGTTGTTGCCCGTCGCCATCCAGATGCACCTAACCGGGAGGAATGTAGTCTGCGTGTAACCGAGAATGCGATCCGCCCAGACCGTCGCGGTCAGTGCTTTGCAAAGCTGTGCCGATTCCAAGGTGTCGGCGACAAACGCGTCCAGGCTTTGTTCACTGTGCTGGCCGTCTTCAGTTTTCAACTTCGGGGATTTACCAACTCAGAAATGCGCGTTTTGCTGGCGCAACTGCTGGGCTTCGATCCAGCTAATTATCCCGTCGGAAAACTGACGTACGACCTTCGCCGCCTCCGGCTCCACGGCATCATCGAGCGGATTCCGCACAGCCATCGTTACCAACTCACATCGGATGGACTCCGCATTGCACTATTCTTTTCCAGGACCTACGCCCGGTTGCTCCGGCCCAAACTCGCCGAGATCATGCCCGCCGCTCCGCCGCCGATTCCATCCCCACTCCGCGCCGCGTTCGACCGGCTGGAATCGGAAATCGGCGCCTGCTGCGAGAAGGAGCGGCTTGTTGCCTAGACTTGACGCATTCGAATTACAATTTCTTAGACAAGGACTCTAGTCCAGCGGCCGCATCACAGGGTGCGACGATTCAGGCATGAGGAGATCTTTCGATTCCTCGGCGGGTTGGTCTCCACCAGAGCCCGCGTCCGCTTCGCCAACTGGGGACCATTGTGGCGGAGAGGGGGCTGATTGAACAGACAAAACCAATGGACGGCAAGTGTGCCAATTGGATTTTGTCTCAATGGAGGGGTTCACCCCAGTTAGGTGTGCCCAAAGTGTGCCCAAGTTGGTGCAATCCGGGGTGATGTGCCGCGACTCGAATCCCTGAAAAATCGGCGCCCGACAACGTGGTGCAACTCCGTGCCGGGCGCCTTAAACGACTCTGGATCTGCGTATCGGGGTTCGAATCCCTGCGTCCCAGCCAACCCCCTCCCAATCTTATTTCATCGGCAGCCCGGTAGTGGCGTTCACGAATGCCAGGTAGCCGGATTTGCTGTCACCCCACATGATGTACCAGACGGGACCGGAAAAACGGCCGGCGTTAGCCAGGCTGATGGTGACCTTTTTGCCGGGATGGGCGTGCAGCCAGGCGGCGGCCTTCTGGGAGGCGGCCTTGAAGGCGTCGTCGGAGTTGGTCACGAACTCGGTGGTCTGGAACGGGCGGCTCTTGGCCGTCGGGCCGCTCCATACCTCCGCGCCGCCCACGCTGATGCCCTTGTGAATATCGGGGCCATCGGCAACGGCATAGACGAAGGTGCGCGCTTCCCGCCGGGTAGGGGAGACGAAAACCGCGGTCCACATGCCGGCCTTGCCGTCCTCGTTCTTGATGCCGGGAACCTCGCCGGCGGAGAGCGTGAGGGGCAGGAGGTCGGGGGCCCAGGCGTAGGCGGGCTTGTACATTTCGAAGAAGGCGGTGCGCGCGGCCACGGCCTCCGGTGGAGCGGCGGGCTCGGCTTTGGCTGCCGGCTCGGTTTTCGTTTGCACGGGCTGGGGGGCTTCCGAGCAGGCGGCCAGAAGCAAGGCCCCGGCCAGAACGGCAGCGGACTTGAAGAGTGGTTTATCCATAAGTTGACTCACTCTTGATTCTATGACCCCGGCGCCCGGAGGGGAAGGGGCGGCGTGCCCCCCGTAGCGCCGCCTTCCCAGGCGGCCCATGCCGGCGTCCACGCCGGCATCCCCCGCTCGCGCCCGCATCCCGCAAGAAGAGCGGCGCCGTCCGTCGCTCGGCAGCGGTGGGTCCCTTTCGGTCGCTCGCACACCCATGAAGACCAGCTGGAAACTCGCGCGAGAAGCCGTAGCGCCGCCTTTCCAGGCGGCCATGCCGGCTTTCAAGCCGGCATTCCCCGCTCGCGCCCGCACCCCGAAAGAAGAGCAACGCGCGCCGTCCGTCGCTCGGCAACGGTGGATCCCTTTCGGTCGCTCGCACACCCATGAAGCCAAGCTGGAAACTCGCGCGAGAGGCCGTAGAGCCGCCTTTCCAGGCGGCCATGCCGGCTTTCAAGCCGGCATTCCCCGCTCGCGCCCGCACCCCGAAAGAAGAGCAACGCGCGCCGTCCGTCGCTCGGCAACGGTGGATCCCTTTCGGTCGCTCGCACACCCATGAAGCCAAGCTGGAAACTCGCGCGAGAAGCCGTAGCGCCGTCTTCCAGGCGGCCCATGCCGGCGTCCACGCCGGCATTCCCCGCTCGCGCCCGCATCCCGCAAGAAGAGCGGCGCCGTCCGTCGCTCGGCAACCGCGCGTCCCTTTCGGTCGCCGCACACCCATGAAGCCAAGCTGGAAGCTCGCGCTACGCTAGAAGCCGTAGAGCCGCGCCGGATTACCCGCCAGGATTTTGCTGCGGACGGCGGGGTCGGGAGCCCAAAGGGCAAGCTGATTGAGCAGGCGGCCATCGTCGATGGGAAGCAGGTGCGTCAACTCGGAGGGTGGGCGGCCGGCGGCGGTGTCGGGATGCGGCCAGTCGGTGCCCCAGAGGACGCGATCGGAATTGGCGGCGATGAGCGCCCGGGCGAACGGAGCCATGTCGGCATAATCCGGCGCCTGGGTGGAGGAACGATAGGCGCCGGAGATTTTGACGTAGGCCTTGCCCGAGCGGAGCAAATCCACCAGGTCGGAGAAGCCGGGCTGGTCTAGGCCGAGCGTGGCCTGGAGCCCGCCGAAATGATCGAAGACCACCGGAACGGGCGAATCCAAGACCAGCGGCTTTACGGCCGAGATGACAGCCAGGTTGGTGAAGATCTGGATGTGCCAGCCGGGGTGCTTGAGCAGCTTGCCAGCGGCCTGGAAGCGCCGGCGGGCGGCCGCGGGATCGTTCTGGCCGGCCACCGAGAGATTGAGCCGGATGCCGCGCACGCCCGCGCGGTCCATGGCCTCCAGATCGCGCTCCGGCGTTTTTTCGTCGATCACGGCAACGCCGCGCGCGTTGGCGCCGCGCGCCTTCATTCCGTATAGCGTGGCGGAGTTGTCGGTGCCGTAGACGCTGGGGGTGACGATGACGACGCGCTCGATGTGCAGGGCGCGATGCAGCGCGGCCATTTCCCCGGGAAGCGCGGTCTCGGGCGTATAAGTGCGGCCGGCCCAGAACGGGAATTGCCGGGGATCGCCGATCATGTGGGTGTGACAATCGCAGGCGTGCGCGGGAACCGCGAAATTGACCGGCGTGGCAGGCTGTGAGGCCTTGGCCAAAACGGTGCGGCGGCCGGCCACGGAAGCGCCCAGAGAGGCGAGGAGAGCTTGGCGTCTGGTGAGCATAAGCGGTTTCCAGTATAGGCTAGCGCCGTCCCGTATTGAAGCGGCCCCGGTCAGAGCCGCGAGCGTGAGCGAGCGGTTGCTCATGAGCACCGAATCGCCGGGCCGGAGCACGCTCGGTTCAGCTGCCGGTTGACACCGGCTTGCCCGTTCCCGCTCAGTCCAGTTTCGCTTCCTTCAGCCAGGCTACCAGGGCGTCCGGCCAGGCGGCGGAGGTCTTGCCGGTTTTCAGGATGCCGAAGCCGTGGCCGCCGGAGGAATAGACGTGCAGTTCGGCGGGCACCCTGGCGGCGCGCAGGGCGACGAAGAAGCGGCCGGCATTGTCGGCCGGGTTGACCGTCGGATCGTCATCCGCGGCCACCAGGAAAGTCCGCGGGGTGGAGGCGGTCACCTGGAGGAACGGCGGAATGGCGGGATAGCCGAGGATCAGGAAATCGGGGCGGGCATCGGCGGGAGCAACCATGCCCATCATGGCGCCCAGGTGGCCGCCGGCGGAGAAGCCCATCAGGCCGATCGCGTCGGGCTTGAGATGCCACTTGCCGGCGTTGGCGCGCGCCAGCCGGACGGCGGCTTCGGCATCCTCGAGCGCCACGTGAACGGCGTCGGCCACCTGGCTCAGATTCGACGCGCCCCGCCCGCTGTTGCCGGGCAAGCGGTACTTGAGGACGATGCCCGTGATGCCGATGGTGTTGAGCCAGCGGGCGACGTCGTGGCCCTCTTTGTCGATGGCCAGGTGCTGATAGCCGCCGCCGGGCAGATGACGATGGCGGTCCCGGTGATTCGGGCGGTGGGCAGATAGACGGTTACTGAAGGCTCCACCACGTGCGTGATGGAGCGGTCCATCACGCCATCCTTGCCGCGCTCCTCCACCTGCTCGGCGGGAGCCGAGGGATCGATTTTGGCCCCCGGCCGCAACAGAATCGTCTCCTGCGCCAGCAGCGGCAGCGCCGCCAGAACCAGCAGAGAATATCGCATAGCATCCCCCTTGCCGATCCAGCTTACCGCGGATCTCAGTGGGGCAGACGATCGGCTTTCGTCGTCTGCCAACCCCGGGACCCGGTTGGCAGGCCACAGTCCTACAACTCCTCGGCCGACCCTTCCGACAGGCCGCCGAAGATGCCGGTTTCGGGCAACGGAACGGGAGCGGCGGTGGAGTACGCCAGGCGCAGGTAAACGTGGCCGTACTCGGCTTCGCACAGGCTGCGCACTCTGCCCATCGCCTCCGGCGTAAATTGCGAGCGGTGGCATGCGATGGCCGCATTGGCGGCGGGCAGATAGGGGGCGCAATCCACGTCGGTGGTGATAAATTCGCGGCTGACGCGGGTGCCGCTGGCCCAGTCTTCTTCGCCGCGCACGGCAGTTTCGGGGAACAGGGCGTAATACAATTTGCGGGGCGCATGTTGCAGCACGGCACGGTGCTGGAACGCCTGGACCACCACGCTGTGAGTGCCGCGGTGGTCGGGATGGCCGGTGCCGCCTTCCGGGCCCCAGGTGAGCAGGACATCGGGGCGCAAACGGCTGATGGCCTCCCGCACCTCGCGGACCGCGTCCTTCCAGATGGGCGTGTCGTAGCCGGCGGAGAAGCCCTGATCGGGAAATTGCAGCAGGCTGAATCCGGTGAGCCCCAGCGCGGCGGCGGCACAGGCCAGCTCCCGCGCGCGAGCCTCCGCCAGCGCGGGACCCGCCGGGATGCCGGCGTGCGCGCGGTATCCCTTCTCGCCCGCGGTCAGGACCAGCAGGTGAACGGAGTGGCCTTCGGCGGCGTATTTCGCCAGCAGCGGGCTGACGATGGTCTCGTCATCCGGGTGGGAGAAGACGGCGAGCAGGGAATGGCTGGTCATCTGATTTTATTATTTCGCATGGACACGATGCGGGCCGAAAGCGGGGGGCGCAGCGCCATCGTCAACGCTTGTCGCGATTTTTATTTCCTTTCCTCTCAGTTATTTCCGGCCACACGCTTCCCGCAGCCCGCGCCCCGCGTGCTACTTTCCAATCGAAAAGAGCTGCTCGCCGGGCAAGTTGCAGCCGACCGGAGCGACGTCCGATGCCAATCCTGCAGGGGGCAAACTAAGTTCGGACCCAACGTCGTGCAACGTTCATGGCCTGTTTGACTGAATCTCTTCCCGCGTTCCCGAACTGACCGGTAGGTAGTCGGGCGCCAGGGAAAGAGAGGGAGCTCCCACGCAGTCCGGCTCGAACAAAACTGAAAGCAGAAAATAACCGATCAACGGCCTTGGCCCGCTCGCGCTTTGGGCAGCGCCCACGCGAACATCACCCCGCCGCTGCTGGTGAGGACGTATTGGCGGCCGTCCAGCTCGTAGGTGATCGGCGAGGTTTCCATGTGGGCGCCGGTGCCGGCGTGCCACAGGGTTTTGCCGTCCGCGGTCGGAGCGCCAGGAAGTTGCCATGGGCGTCGCCGGTGAAGGCCAGGCCGGAATCGGTGGTCAGCACGCCCGCGCCGGCGCCGCCGGGGCCGAGTTCGTGGCGTCCAGCGGATCTTGCCGGTTTGATAATCGATGGCTTCCAGCACGCCCTTGCCCCACACCCCGTAATCCGCGCCGGCCCAGCCATAAGCTGCCGTCGGCGGGCTTGGCGAAATAGATGCTCCAACTGGGGTGCGCGCTCACCAGGAACAGGCCGGTGGCGGGGTCGAAGCTGGGAGAGCGGTAGTTGGTGAGGCCGCCTTCATCCGGCGCGATCAGGCGGCCGTCGGGCGCGGGCTCCTTCGCGGGATTGGGAATCGGCTGGCCGCGCTGATCCACGCCCAGCGACCAGTTGACCGGGCCGAAGGGCGCGGTGAGCAGGCTCTCGCCCGTGGCGCGGTCCAGCACGAAGAAGTAGCCGTTGCGGGAGGCCTGGAGCAGCAGCTTGCGCGGGCGGCCGTGGAAATCGGCATCCACCAGCACCGGGATCTCGACGGCGTCCCAATCGTGGGTGTCGTGCGGAGAGGGCTGAAAGGCCCAGGCGAGCTTGCCGGTGTCGGGGTCGAGCGCGACGATGCTGCACGTGTAAAGGTCGTCGCCGGGACGCGTGGAGGCGTTCAGGACGGGCGTGGGATTGCCGGTGCCCCAGTAGAGCAAGATGGAGATCGGGATCGTACGTGCCGGTGATCCAGGTCATGCCGCCGGTGGTGGAGTTCGCGGTGCCGGGCGGGGGCGTGCTGTCCCATTCCCATTGCGTCTTGCCGGTTTCGGGATCGATGGAGCGGAGGAAGCCGCGCAGATTGTCGAAGTCGCCGGAGACCCCGACCAGGACGTGGTTGCCGACAATCAGAGGCGCCATGGTGGTCCAGTAGCCCTTGGTCTGGTCGGCCACCACCACGTTCCAGCGCACCGTGCCGTCTTTGGAGTTGAGCGAGACCAGGTGGGCGTCGGGGGTCAGGAAGAAAAGCCAGTCCTTATACATGCCGACGCCGCGATGGCCGATGTGCAGGCCCTTGTTGGGCGGGTAGGTGTAATGCCAGATCTCGTGCCCCGAGCGCGCGTCCACGGCCCACACATTGTCGGGGACGGTGAGATAAATAACGCCATCCACCAGCAGCGGTGAGGATTTGATGGCCGCCGTCTGGCCGGTCTGAAACGCCCAGGCCAGGCCCAGGTCGGCGACGTTGGCCGGCGTGATCTGGGTGATGGCGCTGTGGCGTCGCCCGGAATAGTCGCCGTGGTAGGTGGGCCAGTCGGCGGAAGGATGGCGGGTGAGCCCGGCATCCACCGGCTGGGCCGGCAGCAGGCCGGCGAGCAGTAGGCTGTGCAGAGCCGCGACCGTAAGGGAGCGTTTGCGGACGGTGAAACTATTTTTTCCTGACATGTTCTTAGCGCAAGGTCTGGAGGTAGGCCATCAGGTTGTGAACGTCGGCATCGGTGTAGCGCGGCAGCAGGTCGGCGTGGGCATCGGCCGGCGTCGATACCTTATATTGCACGGCGTCGGCTGACCACGAGCGGTACTGGCCGCCGGCGTCCCGCAAAGCAACCGTGAATTCGTCCAGGTAGGCGAGGGCGCCGGAGACGGTCTGGCCTCCCGGCAAGATAACGGTGACGGTGGATTTGGGATTGCGCGGATAGAGCATGCGCTGTTCGAGTGCCAGCCCCTTCAGGCGGGAAGCGATGCCCTTCAGGTCGCCCGTGGGGGAATGGCATCCGGCGCAGGCTTGCGCGAAGTATTGTTTCCCCGCCGCGGCATCGCCCGTCTGGAGATCGGCCACATCGACGCCGCGGCGCGAGCCCGGCTGCGATTCGGCCTTGGCATGCCGGCTGTGCAGGAAGGCGACAAGCGCGTCGATCTCCGCTTCCGGAAGGTGGAACGCGGGCATGCCCTGGCCGGCGCGGCCGTTGCGGATAACGGGGCTGATTGCGGCTCCCGCGGCATCGCCGGCCACCAGCTTGGAGCGGGTGAGGTCCGGGCCGCTCTCTCCGCCCGCGCCGTCGCGCCCGTGGCAAAAGGCGCAGTCGCGGCGGAACACCGTCTGGCCCTTTTCCGCCAGCGCCGGGTCGGCCGGGCTTTGCGCGGCGGCGGCAACCGCCAGCATGAGAGTGGCGGCGGGCAGTGCGAGGCACAGCGCTCTGGCTACCGGTATTTTTGCGTTCATGCGAATTTTGCCGCCCCTCCGGCTTACGGGAAAAGCCCGTTTGCAACAACGAGATTATATCGGTTCCCGTGATAGGATGGCCGCCATGGACTGGAAGACGCATGGGATCCGCGTGGTGCGCGCGGGCGAGTTGGACGGAAACACGCCGCAGACTCCGGGCATGACGCGGGCGGCCGCAATCACCCATGCCAACGCCGGGGCCGGGAAGCTGTGGGCCGGCACGGTGGTGGTGGCGCCGGACGCCAAGAGCGGCGCGCACCATCACGGGGAACTGGAGACCGTGCTGTACATAGTGAAGGGGCGGGCGCGATTCCGCTGGGGAGAACGGCTGGAGTTTGTGGCGGAGGCCGGGCCGGGAGATTTCATTTACGTGCCGCCCTTCGTGCCGCACCAGGAAATTAACGCCCGCCGCGACGAACCCGTGGAAGCCGTGGTGGTGCGGAGCGGCCAGGAGCCGGTGGTGATCAATCTGGATATCGAAAGCCCGGAGCCGGCAACCGGGCCACCGCCTCCCTTCCATCCCGCAACGCCCCGCCCGTAGGGGCCCGGCGCGCCCGGCCCGCCACGGTTCAGACCGCCCGGCATTGATAATCCTGTAACCGAAATCCGGCGTATTCGGCAGTAGGATGAGGTATGACGACTCTGGCGGACGTGAAAGCTCTTCCCCTCGCCGCGGAGGAGTTGCGCACCATGGATGCGTGGTGGCGCGCGGCGAATTACCTGTCGGTCGGCCAGATTTACCTTTACGACAACCCGCTGCTCAGCGAGCCGCTGAAGCTCGAGCACATCAAGCCGCGCCTGCTGGGCCACTGGGGCACCACGCCCGGGCTGAACTTCATCTACGTGCACTGCAACCGCCTGATCAAGAAGCACGACCTGAACATGATCTACATCACCGGGCCCGGGCACGGCGGGCCGGGGCTGGTGGCCAACACCTATCTGGAAGGCACCTACAGCGAGTTCTATCCGAACATTGCCGCAGAACGCGGAAGGCATGCAGCGGCTGTTCAAGCAGTTTTCGTTTCCCGGCGGCATTCCCAGCCACGTCGCGCCGGAAACGCCCGGCTCGATTCACGAAGGCGGCGAACTGGGCTATTCGCTGCTGCACGCCTATGGCGCGGCGTTCGACAATCCGGACCTGCTGGTGTGCTGCGTGGTCGGCGACGGCGAAGCCGAAACCGGCCCGCTGGCCACCAGCTGGCATTCCAACAAATTCCTGAATCCGGCGCGCGACGGCGCGGTGCTGCCCATCCTGCACCTGAACGGCTACAAGATCGCCGGCCCCACCGTGCTGGCGCGCATGCCGCACGAACGAGCTGGCCGAGCCTGCTTCGAAGGCTACGGCTACAAGCCGCATTTCGTGGAAGGCGACGATCCCGACGCGATGCACCAGCTCATGGCGGCGACGCTCGACCGCGTGATCGAGCGAGATCCGCGCCATCCAGCGCGACGCCCGCGCGCACGGCTTCACGCGAGCGCCCGCGCTGGCCCATGATCGTGCTGCGCACGCCCAAGGGCTGGACCGGGCCGAAGGTCGTGGACGGCGAGCAGATCGAAGGCACCTTCCGCGCCCACCAGGTGCCGCTGGCGGAGCTGGCCGACCAAGCCGGAGCACATCTGAAGATGCTGGAAGACTGGATGAAGAGCTACCAGCCCGGAAGAGCTGTTCGACGCGCGACGGCAAGCTGATGCCGGAGATTCGCGGAGCTGGCGCCCGCAAGGCACGCGGCGCATGGGCGCCAATCCGCACGCCAATGGCGGCCTGCTGCTGCAGCGACCTGGTGATGCCGGACTTCCGCGACTACGCCGTGGAGGTTCCGCAAGCCCGGCGCGCGTGGATGGCGGAAGCCACGCGCGTGATGGGCAGCTTCCTGCGCGACGTGATGAAGCTCAACGCCGGAAGCGCGCAACTTCCGCGTGTTCGGGCCCGGACGAGACCGCCTCCAACCGCCTGGACGCGCTGTTCGAGGTCACCGACCGCGTCTCCACGGCGCGAGATCCTGCCCACCGACGACCACATCTCGCCACGACGGCCGCGTGATGGAGGTGCTGAGCGAGCACATGTGCCAGGGCTGGCTGGAAGGCTATCTGCTCACCGGCCGGCACGGCTTCTTCTCCTGCTACGAGGCCTTCATCCACATCATCGATTCCATGTTCAACCAGCACGCCAAGTGGCTGAAGGCCACGCGCCACATTCCGTGGCGGCGGCCCATCGCCTCGCTGAATTACCTGCTCACTTCGCACGTCTGGCGGCAGGACCACAACGGCTTCAGCCACCAGGACCCGGGCTTCATCGACCACGTGGTGAACAAGAAGGCCGACGTCGTGCGCGTCTATCTGCCGCCCGACGCCAACACGCTGCTCTCGGTCACCGACCATTGCCTGCGCAGCCGCAACTACGTCAACGTGATCGTGGCCGGCAAGCAGCCGGCGCTGCAGTGGCTCGACATGGAGGCCGCCATCGAGCACTGCACCGCCGGGCATCGGCATCTGGGACTGGGCCAGCAACGACCAGGGCGCGGAGCCCGACGTGGTGATGGCCTGCTGCGGCGACGTTCCCACGCTCGAAACGCTGGCCGCCGTGGACCTGCTGCGGCGCAATCTTCCGGATCTGAAGATTCGCGTGGTCAACGTGGTGGACCTGATGACGCTGCAGCCCGCCAGCGAGCATCCGCACGGGCTTGCCGACCGCGAGTTCGATTCGCATCTTCACCACCGACAAGCCCGTCGTCTTCGCCTTCCACGGCTATCCGTGGCTGATCCACCGGCTGACCTACCGCCGCACCAATCACGACAACCTGCACGTGCGCGGCTACAAGGAGGAAGGCACCACCACCACGCCGTTCGACATGGCCGTGCTGAACGATCTGGACCGCTTCCACCTGGCCGGCGACGTGATCGACCGCGTGCCGCGCCTGCGCAACGTGGCCGCGCACTTCAAGCAGTGCTCCGCGACAAGCTGATCGAGCACAAGCAGTACATCACCAGCACGGCGACGACATGCCGGAAATCCGCGACTGGAAGTGGCCGGGGAAGCAATGACCGCGCCCTTGTTTCCGCGCTGCTTCCGTAGCGCCGGCTTCCAGCCGGCCATGCCGGCATCCTTGCCGGCATACGGCGGTATCCGGGAGCGCCCGCATTCCCGGCGGCATACGGTGGTCCCGGGAAATGCCGGCTGGAAGCCCAACTCCACTTAGTTCTCGCCGAAAGGAGAACCGGCGGAAATTGTGCTGCGGTTTGTATCAGGGCACGACTTGAGTCGTGCCGAATTCGCTTGGAAAACCAGGGCTTTAGCCCCTGGTCGTCCGCAAGTCATTCAATACCCAGGGGCTAAAGCCCCTTCTCATCTGCTCCTGTCCGGCCGGGGACATGGTTGACACTTTAGACCGGCGACATCGTTTACAACCTATGAGACCCGGAAGTCTGGTGCAGCGAAGCGGAGGGAGGTTCCATCTGCCCCCTTTCCCTTATCTCAGTTGATTTTTGTCGTAAGGGGAGCGGACTGTCAAGGGCGCGCCGGTTTTTGGCGCGGCGGAGCGAACCCTTGACAGTCCGCTCCCCTTCCGCATAATGGAGGGACAGGGAAAGGGGGCAGGACCCGAAGTCATCGGGGTTGTGCTTTACGCTTTCGCTTGGGTTCCGCACCCGCGTCGGCCACGAAGTAGCTTTCCTTTTCATCCAACCAGCCCAACAGCAGGGGTCCGTAGTAGACCTCGCACAAGTCTCCTGCGACCGGCACTAGCCCGACATAGTCGCAGCCCATCACTTTGCTGATAAAGGCCTCGCGACTCCTCCAGTTCACCAGGCCGCTGGGGTGGACCTTGCACAGGTAGCTGTTGGCGGGATATTCCGGTTGCGGCAGGCGCGCCGGATACGGCCGCGTCGAAACCACGTACAAAGAGGCCGGCGTCTGATACCCCAGCGCTTCGTGCGGTCGCTGTTGGTTGTATTCGGTTTGAAAACGGATAAACGATTCTTGTTGCCGCCGCAGGTTCCGTGCGGGCGGCGTGGCCGTCTCTTGCTTGAGGGTTTGGTGCATCCTCTCGTGCCGGCCGTTTTGCTCCGGACACCCCGGCTCAATGCGCTCGTGTCGGATCCCCAGGCGCAGCCACCACATGCCCAGCCGACTCAGCCCGGCGGGCGCTGGCCCCACAAACGGCGGCCCGTTGTCCGTGCGGATCGCCTCCGGCAATCCACATTCCCGAAATACCGCCTCGAAGATTCCCCGCACGTGTACCCCGTCTGCCTTTTCCACGGCTCGGCAGCGCAACAAATACCGGCTGTACGCGTCGCTGATCGTCAAGGGGTCGCAACGCTCGCCGTTGCCGCAATGAAACCACCCCTTGAAGTCCGCGCACCACACCTGGTTGGGCCCGGCCGCGTGGGCCAACGGTTCGCTGTAGCGCGGGGTCCGCCGCCGCAGGCGGCGCCCCTGCACTAACCCTTCCCGCTGCAGCAACTCCCCGATGCTGCTGTTCGCCGGCCAACGGCTACTCGGATGGTGCTTCTCCAGATACACGCGCAGTTTCCGGGGACCCCAGCGGGGATGCTGCTGCCGCAGTGCGATCACCTGATCCGCCAGCTCCCCACTGATCGCCTGCGGCGAATTGTGCGGAGCGCGGCTCAATTCCTCCAGACCGGCCACCCCTTGGGCTTCAAATCGCTGGACCCACTTGTACCCCGTTGGTCGAGAAATCCCGTACTTTCGGCACAACTCGGCAAGGCCGTCTTGCTCGCGTTGCCACTCTTCGATAAACGCTCTTCGCTGCTCCAAGGCTGTCCTCGCATTCCAGGGCATCCGGCTACCTCCCGTAAACCCCAGCTTCGAACAACCTTTCACCAGCCCAAAACGTGTAAATGATGTCGCCGGTCTAAAGTGTAAACGATGTCGCCGGTCCGGACCCTCCCTTTCGGCACGACTCAAGTCGTGCCCTGATACAGGCATTTCCTCACGCTGCACTGCGCGCATGCAACGCAATCCACGAGAGTGGCCGTCAGGTGGCGCGCGTCAGTCCGCCGCTTCTTCCAGGGCCGCCAGCGTCTTTTCCGCCGTCGCCTTCCACGAAAACTGCGCCGCCCGCAGCGGGCCCGCTTCCGCCAGGCGCCGGCGCAGCGGTTCTTCGTCCACCAGCCGTGCCATGGCGGCGGCGATTGCGTTCGGTGCGCGCCGGATCGAACTGCAGCGCCGCATCGCCCGCGATGCCGGCGACCGGCTCGATGTTCGAGCAGGCGGTGGGAACGCCCGCGGCCAGCGCTTCCAGCACCGGCAGGCCGAAGCCCTCGAACAGGGTGGGATAGAGAAACGCCCACGCGCGCGCGTAGAGATCGTGCAGATCGCTGCGCGGAATCCAGCCGGGGAACTCCACCGCGTCGGCCAGCCCCAGGCTCTGCCGTAGATCGTGCAGCGGGCCGGTGAAGAAGCCGTGCATGCCGCACACCACCAGGCGGAAATCCGGATGGCCGCGCCGGAAGATCGGCGAAGGCCCGCAGCAGCCCGTCCAGATTCTTGTGCGGATGGAGCGTGGAAACGGCCAGCAGAAAGCGTTCCGGCGCGCGGCGGCGCGGCGGCGCGCGATCTCGAAGAACACCGGGTCCACGCCCAGCGGAACGGTGCGGATTTTCGCCTCCGGCAGGCGGTAGATAGCGGCAGCAGGTCGGCAGCGGTGGCTTCGGAATCGGCCAGGACGAGACGCGAAACCTGCGCCGACCAGAACAGGAAAAATTCCCAGAACGGCAGGTCGAACCAGCGGAAATATTCGGGATGCCGCTTGTGCTGCAGGTCGTGAAACACCGTGACCTGCGGGCACGCGCACAAGAGCGGCGCGGTAAACCCGGGGTTGAGCAGCACATCCAGGCGGAGCCGCGCGGCCGCCAGCGGCAGCGCCGTCTGCTCCCACAGAATGCGCGCCGGGCGCGACGCGGCCCGCACGGCTTGCGGCTCCAGGTGTGAAATTGGGCGCTTTGGGCGCCAGGTCCGGACCGGTCTCGCGGTTGGTGAACACGAAATATTCGTTGGCGGGATCGATTTCCGCCAGCGCCGCCAGCAGTCCGCGCAGGTAGATTTCGGTGCCGCCCACGCCGCCGGGGATCAGGTACAGCGCGTTCACGCCGATGCGCAGCGGCAGCGGCACGTCACGCGCTGGAGCGCATGCGTGCTCGGCCCTGCACCAGCTTCGCTGCGCGCATCCGCCAGCTGTCGGGATCGAGCGCCAGCGCGCGGCTGGTAATCCGCCACGGCCGCGGCCAGTTGATTCTGCTGAAGATAGATGTTGCCGCGGTAGACGTAAGAGTCGGCGCAAAGCTGGGGTCGATCTTCTCCGCCGTGGCCAGGGCCTCCAGCGCTTCGTCCCAGCGCCGCTGCTTGGCGTAGACCATGCCGATCTGCGAATACACGTGGGCGGTGGGCTCCAGCGCCGCCGCCTGCTGCAGTTTCGCCACGGCGTCGTCGGGCCGGTTCATGGCGTCGTAGGCCAGCCCCCAATCCACCAGCAGGTCGTAGTCGGGCGTTTCGAGCTGCGCCGTTCTTTCGAATTCCGTCGACCGCCAGCGTCGTAGCGCTGCGCGTCGTAGTATGCGATGGCGAGCTGGAAATGCGGGCGCGCCTTGGCCGGCGATTTGCGCGCCGTATCCTCCCAAAAGCGCCACCGGGTCGCCCACAGGGCGGCGCGGGCGTGGGTGGCCCCGGCCGCCGCCAGCGCCACCGCCGCGCATGTCCACGGCCAGCGTGCGGCGCGGTGATACTCCAGCCGCGCCAGCAGGTCCACCACGATCAGCAGCAGGCCGAGCATGGAGAAATACAGGCGCCGCTCGGCCACCGGATCCTGGATCGGCAGAATGGACGAAGTGGGCGCCATCAGCACCAGGAACACGAAAAAGCCGTAGGTGGCCAGCGGGAAGCGGCGCCGGTAGTGCCACGCCGCCGCCACCAGCGCGAGCAGCACGGCCAGCCCGACGATGGCGCCGTGATCCAGAATGGTGCGGGAGATCGGGAAATCCCAGTCGGCGTTGAGCTGCACCGGCAGGGCAGAACACGCCGAGATAGACGAAAAGCGCGCGGCATTGGGTGAAGAAGTACTGATACCAGGTGAAATCCTTCATGCCGAAGCCGGCGCTGCCGGCGTGCATGAATGAGGTTCCAGGAAGAAGCGATCCCGCCCGCCGCCGCCAGCGCCATCAGGCACGTAGAGCTTCCAGTTGGCGCGAATCGCCCTGGACGGAGAAGCCCGGGTTCCACCAGTAATCGGTGAGCAGCAGCAGCGCCGGCAGCGCGATGGTCTGCTCCTTGGAGAGCAGGGCCAGCCCGAACAGCGCCAGCACCGCCGACTGCCGCTGCCCCAGGAGATGCCGGGCTCCCGGCCGGTACAGGAAAACCGCGAACGCGGCGAACGCCAACATCACGCTGAGCGCTTCCGACCGCCCGGCCAGGTAGGCCACCGCTTCCGTCTGCACCGGGTGCAGCAGGAACAGCGCGGCTGCGAACCCGGCCAGCCAGATCCGCGGCGCGGCGCCGCCACTGCCGGACCACTCCAGCAGGCGGCGCACGATGACGAAAACCAGGCCCGCCGTCGCCAGGTGCAGCAGCAGCGTTGAAGACGTGGTACGAAAACGTATCGTCGCCGGAAATCGCGACGTTCACCCAGTAGGTGAACATGAGCACCGGCCGCACCGCGCCGCATCCAGGCCGAGAGCGGCTGCCGTGCACCAGGGCCGGATCGGCGAACGGCAGAGACAGCGTCGTCGAACAGGAACGGGCCGTGCAGCGCCGGCGCGTAGGCCCAGCACGCCAACACGCAGCGCCGCGGCAGCCACGAACAGCGGCCAGGGGCCGGGGGCCAGGGGCCGGGGAGCGGAGCGTGACGGCCGCGCCTTGCGCGTGTCAGGCCGGGCGGCTTCCGCGCCCTGCCCTGTACGCCCGGCTCGTCGCCGGCCCCCGATCCTCGGCCTCCGGCCCCTGTTTTCCTACTCATCGGTCCTCAGACTTGGATGTGATACTCCAGGATCGCGACCCGCTGCGCCAGCGCGATGTTGTCGTCGCGCAGGTGGGAAATGATCACCGAGAACCGGAAGAACATGACCAGAAACACGCTGCCCGACGATCAGGAACAGCGTCAGCGGCGTGTCCGGCAATGCCGCAGCGCCGCGTCATGACATTCCAGCACCGGCCGCGCGCGCGAGAGCACCAGCATGCGCCGCCGCCGCCAGCAGCCAGCTCACCGAATATTCCACGCGGATGTGCGCGCGCCGCACCGAAACCAGCACCATCAGCAGCAGCAGGACGCTCAGAACCGGTGGTGACATTCAAAAGGCGATCCATCATTCCTCCCGCGATCCTTCCGGCGCTGCCGGCCGGCTTGGCGGGCGCCCGGCCGCGGCGCGGCGGTCGATACTTCAGCACGTTCACGAACACGCCCAGCAGCACGTGCGCAATGTAGTAGAGCGATTTGCGCGGCGGTGATGGACGACCGGCCGGTGACGCGCGGGCGCATCTTGCACGGGCACTTCCTCGAAGCGGAAGCGGCGGCGCTGCAGCACCACCAGCGCTTCGATTTCCGGATATTCCAGCGGGAAAGCTGCGGCTGAAAACGTCCAGCGCGCTGCGGTTCACGCCCACGAAACCGGAAGTGGGGTCGTGCACCGGCTTGCCCAGAATGGGCCGCAGCACCATGCGGAAGAACCGGATGCCCAGCGCCGCGCACGCGCCCGGTCGTGCGATGCCGTTCCCGTCGACGAAGCGCGAGCCGATCACCATCTCGCAGCCCGAGGTCTTCAGCCGCTCGAGAATGCGCGGGATGTCGCGCGCGTCGTGCTGGCCGTCGCCATCCACCCGGATCACGTATTCGAAGCCCAGCTCGTAGGCCAGTTTGTAGCCGGCCTGCACGCAGCCGCCCAGGCCCAGGTGATGCGGCAGGGGCAGGACTTCGGCGCCGGCCTGCGCGCGCCACGGCCATGGTGTCGTCGGCCGAGCAGTCGTCGATCACCAGCACCGGCACTCCGGGCATGTGCTGCGCGGATCGAGCGCACCACCTCGCCGATGGCGCCTTCTTCGTTGAAGGCCGGCACGATCACCAGCAGCGAATCGGGACCGTCGGCGCGGATCAAAGCGCGGCCACCCTCCGGGCGCTGATCGAGTGGCTGCGCAGCAGATGCGCCGGAAGACCGCCGGCGTGATGCGCGCGCGCGCGCGCGGATCTCGCGGCGCTCGCGCCACAGCGCGGCCGGCGTGCCGCAGCAGCGCGGCGTGCGCGCGCAGCACGTACCAGGGCATCTTCGGCCCGGCGTTGCCCTCCGGCGCGAAACCGCGCCGCGCTGCCGCGGCCCTCGCAGCAGGTACCACGCATGCCACAGGTAGCGCGCCAGCGTAGACGAACGGCGCGGCCAGCAGCATGCGCGCCGGGAAAATTCTTGGCCAGCACGAACAGCCGGTTGCGCTCCACGTAATACGCCTTCAGCGGCGAAGCGCCGCCCGGCCGAGTGCGAATAGTGGTGCTCCACCACGGCCTCCGGCACGTACAGGCACTTCCAGCCGGCCCAGCGCGCGCGCAGTCCCAGGTCGGTGTCTTCGCAGTAAAGGAAGAAGTCGGTCGTCGAAGCCGCCGATCTGCTTCCAGCATGGCGCGCCGGTAAAGCGCCGCCGACCCGCTGGGGAACAGCGCCTCTTCGGCCACCGGAAAATCCTCCGGCGGCCGCCCGTGGCCGCGCTGCTTGCTGCTGCCGTCGCGCGCCACCAGCATGCCGGCCGAATCCAGGCGGTGCTCGCCGTACAGGCGCACCTGCGAGGCGCACATGCCGGCATCGGGCCGCCGCTCCATGGCCGCGACCAGCGCTTCCAGCCAGCCGCGGATGCGCCGCGGCATCGTCGTTCAGCGTGGCCACGTACGGCGCCGCGGACGCGCGAAAGCCCTGGTTGATGGCCGCGCCGAAGCCCAGCGTTGCGCGGCGTTTTCGATGACCCGCGCACCCGGCGCGACGCGCCGTTGCGCCGCACCAGTCCCTGGCCGCTGTTGTCGACGACGATCACTTCAAAATCCCGCCGCGTCTGCCGCCCGAGGGATTCCACGCATTCCCGAAGCCTCGAATCCGCAGCCAGGGTGGGGATCACCACCGATACGAGGAAATCAGGCAAACCTAGATTCTAACAGCGGGCAATCCCGCCTTGGCCTGCCCCGCCCCGGATCCATCTCGAAGCCATCTCGAGATTCCTCGGAGACGGGCAAACGCCGGGTTCACGGAACTAGCGCGGCCTGCCGGAATATGCTGCAATGTGCGAGGGTAGCAGCCCTCTGCGGGGCCCTTATGATCAAACGAAGAGATTTCCTTCTTTCGAGCGCAGCGGCGGCGCTGCCGGCGCAGTCCGCTCCGCGCGGGCGCATCGAATCGATCTCCACGATCAGCCGGCAGCCCGGGTTTTATCACGGGTGGCCGACGCTGGCGGCGGGAAGGGACGGGGAATTGCTGGTCGCTTACTCCGGCGGACGGGAGAGCCACGTCTGCCCCTTCGGCCGCGTGGAACTGATGCGGTCCCACGACGGCGGCCACACGTGGAGTTGGCCCGAGGTGCTTCTGAACTCTCCGATCGACGACCGCGACGCCGGGGTGCTCGAAACTCCATCGGGATCGCTGCTGGTCACGACCTTCACTTCGCTGGCGTACGAAACCGCGCTCGAGCGCGCGTCGGGCTGGGCTCCGGAGAAACTGGCGCGCTGGCAGGCGGTGAACCTCCGCAGCACCCCGGAGCAGCGCCAGCGATTGCTGGATACGTGGATGTTGCGCTCGACCGATGGCGGAATGACCTGGTCGGCCCCATTCCGCGTTCCTCTGAACAGCCCTCACGGCCCGGCCGCTCTGTCCGATGGACGCCTGCTTTACGCCGGAAAACAGCTCTGGCAGCCGGGGCAGAAGGTCGGGGTGTGCGAATCCGTGGACGATGGCAAGACTTGGCGTTGGCTGTCCGACATTCCGGCCCGGCCGGGCGATTCGGTGATGGAATATCACGAATTGCATGCCGTCGAGGCAGCCAACGGCCGGATCATCGTCCATATCCGCAATCACAACCGGGTGAACGCGGGCGAGACCCTCCAATGCGAGTCGGCCGACGGCGGGAGGAACTGGTCCACGCCGCACGCAATCGGCGTGTGGGGGTTGCCGTCGCATCTGCTGCGGCTGCGGGACGGACGGTTGTTGATGTCGTACGGATACCGCCGGGCGCCCTTCGGCAATCAGGCGCGGATCAGTTCCGATCACGGCCGGACATGGTCGGAGCCCATCATTCTCTCGGATGACGGCGCCGGTCCGGACCTCGGGTACCCGGCAACTGTCGAGCTGGCGCAAGGGCAGTTCCTTACCGTCTGGTATGAGTCTCTGCGGGACTCGCCGCACGCGGTGCTGCGGCAGGCCCGCTGGTCCGTCTGATGCCTTGCCGGAGAGGCGTAATCCGCCCTGGACAGTCCGCAGTCCGAACGCGGAACCGGGCATCTCCTCCCGGTGTCTAAGCCCCCATGCTGTCCTGGGCTGAAGCCACGCTGTCCGATTTCCGCCACGCTTTCCGCGGGATGCGCCGGAACCCGGCGTACACCGTAACCGCCATTGTCGCCGCGGCCATCGGGATTGGCGCATCCGCCGCGGTTTTCAGCGCCGTGGACCGCGTGCTGTTCCGGCCCCTGCCGTACCGGGACGAGGCGCGGCTGGTTTCGGTCGGCATGCTGGCCCCGCTCGATACCGCGGAGTTTCTGCTGGCCGATGCCTACATTGACCTGCGCCGGCATCCCGGCCCGTTCGCCGCGGTATCGGCTTTTCAGGCCGGCGCCAGCGCCTGCGACCTGACCGAAGCCAGCCCGCTGCGCCTGGATTGCATGCGCGTGGAGGCGAATTTTCTGGACACGCTGGGCGTCCGCCCCATCGCCGGCCGCGGGTTTACCCGGGAAGAGGATCTGCCCAACGGCCCGCACGTGGCGCTCATTTCCTATGGCCTGTGGCGCGGCCGCTTCGGCGCCGACCCGCGCGTGCCCGGCCGCACGCTTTCGCTCGACGGCGTCCCCACGGTGGTCACGGGCGTGCTCCCGCCGGATTTCCTCATGCCGACTCTAACCCACGCGGATATCCTGCTGCCGCTCAACCTGGATGAATCGCGCGAGCGCCAGGGCCGCGCTTTCCGCGCGTTCGCGCGGCTCAAGCCGGGCCTCGGCGTGGAGGCGGCGCGCGCCGAACTGGCGCCGTATTTCGCGCGCGCGCTTGCGACCGCGCCTCCGCAATTTCGCAAGGAGATCGGTTTCCGCGTGCGCCCGGTGCGCGACCGGCAACTGGGCGGAGCCCGCGTGGCTTCGCTGGCGCTGTTCGGCGCGGTGCTCTCCGTGCTGCTGATCGCCTGCGCGAATCTCGCCAACCTGCTGCTGGCGCGCGGCGCCGGGCGGCAGCGGGAAATGGCGGTGCGCGCAGCCCTGGGCGCTTCCCGCTCCCGCCTGGCGCGGCTGGTGCTGGCGGAAAGCCTGCTGCTCACCACGGCCGGGGCTGCCGCCGGATGCGCGCTCGCCTTCGCCCTGCTGCGCGTATTCCAGGCGCTCGGGCCGGGCGCCCTGCCGCGGCTCGAAGAAGCGGCCATCGATTGGCGCGTGCTGGCCTTCGCCGCTGCCGCCGCCGTGATTTCCGGCCTGGTGGCGGGCCTGGCCGCCAACGGTCCGGGCTCTTTCAGCGCACAGACCCTCATCGGAACCCGCGCCACCAACTCCGCGCGGGGATGGCTGCGCGGCGCGCTGGTGGCGGCGCAGATCGCCGTCTCGCTGGTCCTGCTGGCCGGCGCCGGACTGCTGCTGCGCAGCCTGTGGAACCTGGAGCGCATTCCGCTGGGCATGGATGGCGGCCACGTGGTGACGGCGTCGTTCTCGCTGGGCCGCCAGGGCTACAGCGCGCCGGCCCGCCAGTTGGCCTTCTTCACCGCGCTGGAGCAGCGCCTGGCCGCGCTGCCGGGCGCGCAGGCGGTGGCCATCACCGATTCCCTGCCCCCGACGGGAGGCACGCGCAGCCGGCCGCTGGCGAGCATCGCCGTGGAAGGCCGGGCGGCGCGGCCGGAAGGCACCGGCGGCATGGTCGCGTGGCGATTCGTCACCCCCGGCTATTTCGCCGCGCTCGGAATTCCCATCCGCCGCGGACGCGGCTTCACCGCGGAGGACCGCGCGCCGGGCGCCTACAGCATCATCCTCAGCCAGACGCTGGCGCGGATGCTCTTCCCCAACCAGGACCCGCTCGGCCGCCGCATTCTGCGCGGCCCCAACGGCGAATGGTTCACGGTGGCCGGCGTGGCCGCGGATGTGCGCAACCGCGGGCCGGCCACGGGGCCCGAGCCCGAATACTACGTGGTCCGCAAGCCCACCGCCGACGTCACCTGGAACAACCAGGAGCCGCCCATGGGCTGGCGGTCCGCCTATGTGCTGGTCCGCACCCCCATAGACCCGCGCTTCGCCGCCGCCGATCTGCGCCAGGCGATCGCCGCCATCGACCCGGCTTTGCCCGTCGAGATCGGCCGTATGAGCGCGCGCATCCAGGATGTCACCGAGCGCCCGCGCTTCGATGCCTTGCTGCTGGGCGCCTTCGCCGCCATCGGCGTGCTGCTGGCCGCCATCGGCCTGTTCGGCGTGATGAGCTTTTTGGTGGCGCAGCGGCGGCGCGAGATCGGCGTGCGCATGGCGCTGGGCGCCACGCCGGACCGCATCCTGCTGCAGGTGCTGAAATTCGCGCTGGGCTGGGCCGCGCTGGGCACGGCCGCCGGCATTCCCGGAGCGCTCGCCATTTCGCGCTGGCTGCGCTCGCTGCTTTTCCAGATTCCGGCCGGCGATCCCGCGGCGCTCCTTGCCCCGGCGCTGCTGCTGGCGCTGGTGGCTCTGCTGGCCGCGGCCGGACCCGCCTGGCGCGCCTCGCGCCTGGATCCTGCAACCACGCTGCGGGAAGAGTAGGAGGCCGGCCGCTGACCGGAGCGGTGCGCGTTTCGTGGAGCAAGCTTTCAGCTTGCCATGCCGGCATTCGCGCCGGCATGCGCCGCCGAGCCTATGCCGGCACGAATGCCGGCATGGCCGCCTGGAAAGGCGGCTCTACAATAGTCGTTACCGCCCGGCCGTTCCCAGGTTCTCGTACCATTTCAAATTGGTCCCGCCGATGCAGACCACGTCCGGCCGCCGGTCGCCGTTCAAGTCCACCACCGCGCAGGCGGACGCCGCGATCCCGCCATCGTCCAGCGCGGTTCGCGTCCACCGGCCGGTGCGGCCGGCGGAATAAATATAGACGCTGCGCGGCTTGCCGCGGTCGCCGGCAATCACCTCGTCGGTGCCATCGCGGTTCAGGTCGGCGGCGGCGATGGTATGTCCCTCGCCCAGCGCGGCGTCGATCACCTGCCGCTGCCACACGCCTTTGCGCGCGCGGTAGATGGCCACCTGGCTGCCGTGCCATGGCTCGATGGCCGCCAGAAATCGCTCCCGCCCCATCCGCCCCAGCGCCAGGTCGCTCGATCCCGATTTCGGCCACGGCGCCGGATCGCCCGCGGCGATCTGCGTGCGCGTCCAGACTCCGTTCGCATCCGGTTTAAACAGATGAATGCCCTCGAAGCTCGCGGTGAGGATCTCGTCGCGTCCATCGCCGTCCCAGTCGGTGATCAGAATCCCGTGCACCACGCCGCGATTCTCTTCGCTGATCAGCCGCCGCTTCCATTCTCCGGGCCGGTAGAAGACGAGCGGCGTCTGCCCGCGGAAATCGGGCGGCTCCGCGGTGGCGGCGGTGAGCGGCGCGTTTACCACCACAGGCGGGCCGCCATCGATGTGTGCCAGGCGCAGCCGGTGCGAAGCGGGCAGCCGGTCGATTTCGCGAATGGTCCACGGCCGGCGGGGGTCGCCGTTGTGGTGCAGCACCGAAACCACCCCCGCGCTCTCCTTGGCGCGCATGGAGAACTCGCTTGCCAGGACGATTTCCGGAACCGGATCGCCCGCCACCGGCACCACCACGCAGTTGATCATGTGGCTAAGGCCGCCCGCGATGACGTGCCGCTCCCACCCGGGGTTCTCGTACCAGACCAGCTCCGGCATGCCGCTGGCCAGCGCGATCACGTCGGGTTTGCCGTCTCCATTGAGGTCCGCGGCCACCACCTGGTAGCCACCGCGCAGGTCACCCGCGATGGTATGCCCGGCGAAGCGGGCGGGCTGGGCCGCCGCCAACGGCAGCGCCGCCAGCAGCGCCAATGTGCGTATCACGCTCCACAGTATAGCTTCCCGCGCGCCGGCCCGACTTAGCTCCCGAGCCGGATGGCGCTCTCCACGCCCCCCTGGAAATACACGAACAGGAGCAACCCCACGAAGAATATGAGCACCAGAGTCACAACTCCGATGGTGTAAGACTTCGGAAAATACATAAGCAAGTCAGCGCATCAGGCCCGCCCATCCATTAGATCAGATACTCCGCGGAAGCGTTGTGAGCCCGCACACGTGGCGGCTGTACGCTCGCGCCGCGGCCGATGGGCGTTGCCGCACCGAGCCGCCGCGGACACGGTGTAGCGGCTCACGTTCGCCGCGTGGGGACAGATCTCCGCGTAAGTTCTATGTGTAATCATAAAAATCGTACCAGTCGAGTCGAGATGCCTGAGCCGTTTCGCCCTGTCGCTAACACTATTTTCAAGTTAGTGCTGCTGGGCGGAGGGATTGGCTTCGCGTTGGTGCTGTGGATCGGGTACTTAGTGGTCAGGTCGCCATGGGAGATGCTGCAGGAGGTCCCGCGCGAGCAGCCCGTTCCGTTCAGCCACAAACACCATGTCGGAGGCTTGGGAATGGATTGCCGGTATTGTCATGTCTCGGTCGAGGTCTCTTCATTTGCCGACATCCCTCCCACCAGGGTCTGCATGAACTGTCATTCGGAGATGTGGGCGGTGGCTCCGGCCGTGGAGCCGGTGCGCGAAAGCTACCGCAGCGGACGCTCCATCCAGTGGACGAAGGTCTACCAGCTGCCGGAATACGTTTATTTCGATCACAGCATTCACATACATAAAGGGATTGGTTGCGCCAGCTGTCACGGACAGGTGGACGACATGCCGCTTGCCTGGCAGTCTCCACCACTTACCATGTCCTGGTGCCTGGACTGTCACCGCCATCCCGAACGATACGTTCGCCCGCGCTCGGAAGTATTCAGCATGAGTTACAGGGCGCCTCCGAACCAGATCGCCCTCGGCAGGCAGTTAGTACATGAGTACGGGATACGCAGTCTGACCAGTTGCTCCACATGCCACCGGTAACCACAGGCGGTTCTTCTTTCGTGCAAATCGGCTCCGCAGGAGCGGACCACGCGGGCGAGGCGCCGGATGGAGCGACGCGCCGGCGCTTCTTCGAGGTGATGGGCGCATCCATGGCCCTCATTACCGGCGCCGGATGCACGCGCCCTCCGACGGAATTCCTCATGCCCTATGTCGAGCCCCCCGAGCAGGCCATCCCGGGAAGGCCGAAATACTACGCCACCGCCGCGGTGGTCAACGGCATTGCCCAGGGGGTGATCGCCGAAACTCACCTGGGCCGTCCCACCAAGGTGGAAGGCAATCCCAGGCATCCGGCAAGCCTGGGCGCCACCGATGTTCTGGCGCAGGCATCCGTTCTGGATCTGTACGACCCCGATCGCTCCAAAGAGGTGGTCTACCGCGAGCAGACCAGTTCCTGGGACGCGTTCATCCTCAACCTGCGGCAGGCGCTGGCGCCCATCAGCGCCACCCGCGGGCACGGCCTGCGGCTCCTCACCGAAACCGTAATTTCGCCCTCGCTGGCCGGGCAAATCGGCCAGGTGCTGGCGGCGTTTCCCGAGGCGAAGTGGCACCAGTACGATCCGGCCGGCCCGCATTCCGCGCGCGCCGGGGCGCTGGCCGCCTTCGGCCGCCACGTCAATACCTATTACCGCCTGGATCGCGCCCGGGTGATTCTGTCCCTGGACTCCGATTTCCTGGCGTGCGGCGCGGGTAGCACGCGCTACGCCCGCGATTTCGCGTTCGGCCGTCGCGTCCGCGGTTCCAATACCGTCATGAACCGCTTGTATGCGGTGGAAAGTCATATGACCTCCACCGGCGGCAAAGCGGACCACCGCGTCGCGCTGCGCTATCCGGAATTTCCGCGGTTCGCGGCGGAACTGGCCGCTGCCCTCGGCGCACAGGGCGCGGCGCCGGCCGGCTCGAAATACACCGATTGGATAGGCCCGCTGGCGCGCGACCTCAGCGCCCACCGTGGCGCCAGTGCCATTATTCCCGGCGAGCACCAGAGTCCCGAACTGCACGCGCTCTGCCATGCGCTCAATGCCTCCCTGGGGAACGCCGGCACCACCGCCATCTACACCGACCCGCTTGAAGCCCGCCCCGAAGACCAGGTCGCCTCTCTTCGCCAGTTAGTCTCCGATATGCAATCCGGCCAGGTGACGCTACTTTTGATCCTGGCCGGGAACCCGGCGTATAACTCCCCGGCCGATCTTGATTTTGCCGGCGCCCTGCGCCGGGTGCCCATGTCCATCAAACTGGGCCTGCACGTGGACGAAACTTCGCGCCTCACCCACTGGCACCTTCCCGAAACTCATTTCTTCGAGGACTGGAGCGACGCCCGCGCCTTCGACGGCACCGTCACGATTCTGCAACCGCTGATTCTGCCCTTGTACGAATCCCATTCCCAACTGGAAGTGTTGGACCTGTTTCTTCATGTTCCCAACCGCAACAGCCGCGAACTTCTGCGCGCGTACTGGCAGGGACAAGGAAATCCCACGCCGAATACAGACCAGTTCGAGGAGTGGTGGCGTAAGTCGGTCGGCGAAGGGTTGATTGCCGGCTCCGCGCTGCCCGAAGTTACCCCGGCCCTGCGCAACGCCCCGGCGATTCTGCCGGCGGGGTCAGCCAGCGGGCCGGGGCTGGACCTGGTATTCCGCAACGACCCCTATATCTACGACGGCCGCTACGCCAATAATGCCTGGTTGCAGGAGTTACCCAAGCCGATCAGCAAGCTTACCTGGGACAACGCGGTCCACCTGAACCCCCGCACCGCCGCGCGCCTGCACCTGGAGAATGAGCAGCTTGTGCAGCTCAACTACCGCGGCCGATGGGTCCGCGGAGCCGTCTGGATCTCGCCGGGTGACGCGGACGATACCGCGACCATCAGCCTGGGCTACGGGCGCACCAACGCCGGCGTCATCGGAAACGGCGCCGGCTTCGACGCCTACCGCATCCGCACTTCGGACGGCCTTTGGTATGGCGGAGGCCTGGAACTGGCGGCAACCGGGAAGAGCTACCAGCTGGCCACCACCCAAATGGAGAAGTCCATACACGACCGGCCGCTGGCGATCTCCAAGCCGATCAATACTTATCAAAATGATCCGGACTTCGTCACTCATATTCAGCCCGAACCCGGTAAGGCCGAAACGCTGTATCCCCAGTGGAGTTACACGGGGTATAACTGGGGCATGGCGATCGACCTTACCGCTTGTGTAAACTGTTCCGCTTGCGTCATTGCCTGCCAGGCGGAAAACAACATCCCGGTGATCGGCAAGGCGGAGGAACTCTTCCACAGGGACATGCATTGGCTGCGCGTGGACGTTTATTACACCGGCGATTGGAGCCATCCCTCCGCTCTCTATCAACCGGTCCCGTGCATGCACTGCGAACAGGCGCCATGCGAAGAGGTCTGCCCGGTGCAAGCCACGCTGCATAGCTCCGACGGCTTAAATGATATGGTCTATAACCGCTGTATCGGAACGCGTTACTGCTCCAATAACTGCCCTTACAAGGTTCGGCGCTTCAATTGGAAGCTGTATGCCGACTGGTACACCGAGCAGCTCAAAATGCAGAAGAATCCGGATGTCACGGTGCGCAGCCGGGGAGTCATGGAAAAGTGCACGTACTGCGTGCAGCGCATTCGCGAAGCCGAAATCCGCTCCCAGGACCAGGACCGCTACATTCGCGATGGCGAGATTCAGACCGCGTGCCAGCAGGCATGCCCCACCCAGGCTATCATCTTCGGCGACATGAACAATCCCGCCACGCGCGTGGCACGGCTGAAGCGGGAGAAGCTGAATTACTCGATGTTAGCCGAACTGAACACGCGCCCGCACACGACTTACCTGGCGGAACTCCGCAATCCCAACCCGGAGTTGGCGCAAAACTCATGAGAGTCGACGAAAGACAGCGGGAGACCGCCCGCCCGGTCCGGGCCGGCGAGGAGGGCCAGGCAGCGCTGGTGGCGCCTGGCGTTACCTTCAAGACCCTGACCACGCAGATCACCGCGATCCCCCTCCGGCCCGATGTGCCGGCGTTCTGGTTCGCCGTCTTCGCCGTTGCCGTCGTCGCCTTGTGCATGTTGGCGGCGGCCATTGCGATTCTTCTGGATATCGGCATCGGCACGATGGGCAATAACATCCCGGTGGCTTGGGCCTTCCCCATCGCGAACTATGTCTGGTGGATCGAAATCGCGGTGGGCGGATCCCTGCTTTCCTCCATCCTGCACCTCTTCAACCAAAGCTGGCGCAATTCCATCAATCGCCTCGCCGAAGGCGTAACGCTGTCCGGCATCGCCTGCGCCGGACTGTTCCCCCTCCTGCATCTGGGCCGCATCTGGATCTTTTACTGGATCGTGCCTTACCCGAACACGATGACCATTCAGCCGCAGTTTCGCAGTCCGCTGGTTTGGGACGTGTTCGGACTCTTGACTTATGCCACGGCCTCGGTTCTGTTCTGGTATTTCGACATGATTCCCGACCTGGCGGCCATGCGCGACCGCGCCACCACGCGCCTTCCGTATCTGGTTTATGGCGTCCTTTCGCTGGGCTGGCGCGGCGCCTCCCGGCATTGGCGGATCCACGAGAAGGCCGGCATCCTGCTCTCCGGCATTCTCACACCGCTGGTGTTCACCATTCACACGGTGGTCAGCTTCGATTTCGCCATCGCCCTGGTTCCCGGCTGGCACTCGACTTTGTTCCCGCCTTACTTCGTCGACGGCGCCATCCTCGCGGGCATCAGCATGGTCACCATGATGGCCGTCGCCTTGCGCGCTAAGTTCGGCCTGAAGAATATCATCACCGAGCGTCACCTGAATAATCTCGCCAAGGTGATGCTCACCACATCCGTCATCCTCGCCTATGTCTACGTGTTTGAACCGTTCACAGCCTGGTACAGCGGCGACCCGTACGAGATGTACACGGTGCATAATCGGGCGGCGGGTCCGTTCGCCTGGACATTCTGGGCATTCGTGCTGCTGGGTCTGGGAGTTCCGCAGTTCTTGTGGTGGGGCAAAAACCGTACCAACCCGAAGCGGCTCTTTCTGATCGCGTTCTTAGTGGTGGTGGGGATGTGGGAAGAGCGCTACATGCTGATGGTGACGAGCCTCGGCCGGGATTTTATGCCGTCCGCCTGGGCCAATTTCGCGGCTACGGCCGAGGACAACGCCCTGCTGTATGGCTCCATCGGGCTCTTCCTTACCGTCTTCCTGTTTCTCTGGCGCACGTTGCCCATGATCTCCATTTATGAGGTCCGGGAGTTACTCCCGTTCTCGAAACCGGGAGGAGGCACCGTCAAGTGACCGAGCCTCAACTCTACGGAATCGCCGCCGAATTTGAAGACGCCGACACCTTGCTGGAAGCGGCGAGGGCCACGCGCGCGTCCGGCTACCGCCGAATGGAAACTTATTCGCCATACCCGATCGAAGAGCTGGATGCGGTGGTCCCCTCCTGGGACCTGCTTTCACCGATGGTACTGGCCTCCGGCGTGGCCGGTGGATTCATCGGCTATTACATGCAGTACTTCATTGCCGCGGACGTGTATCCGACCAACATCCGGGGGATGCCACTGAATAGCTGGCCGGCTTTCACTGTCATCACCTTCGAAATGGTAGTGCTGTTCTCGGTATGCGCGGTATTCCTGGGGGCGCTGTTGTTCGAGGGTTTGCCGCAACTTTACCACCCGCTCTTCCGCGTCCCCACTTTCAAGCGCGCTTCCGACGACGGATTCTTCCTCTGCATTGAGGCGCGGGACGGCAAGTTCGATGTTACCCACACGGCTCGCTTCCTGCAGTCCCTGGGTTCAGTCCAGGTGTGGGAGGTCGATCGTGAATAAGTGGATGCTGCCGGCGATTGCGGCACTTACTTCGGCAGCCTGCAGGCAGGATATGCAGATCCAACCCAAGTATGTGCCGCTCGACCGGAGCTGGTTCTATTCGGATGGACGGTCCGCGCGTCCGATTCCAGCCGGGACGGTTTCTACGGACGACACCGACGGCAATCCGTCCCTGGCCACGGGCCGGGACTTGGGCGGCTTTCTCACCACGATCCCACTGCCTCTCACCCAAGCCTTGCTCGAGCGCGGACGCGACCGTTTCGACATCTATTGCAGCCCGTGCCACGGCCGGCTGGGCGACGGCAACGGTATGGTGGCGCGCCGCGGCTTTCAGGCGCCCGCCGACCTGAACAGTCCGCGCGTCCGCAACGCCCCTCCGGGATATCTATATGCGGTGATCGCCCAAGGTTATGGCTCCATGGCCGATTACTCTTACCAGATCCAGAGCCTGCGCGACCGATGGGCGATCGTCGCCTATATCCGCGCGTTGGAACTGAGCCGCGCCGCTTCCATTACCGATATCACGGGCGCTGAGCGGTCGCGACTGGAGGCGCAGCCATGAGTCCGACCTATAGCCCCAGCTTCGAATTGCGGGAAAGCCTGCGGCGCTTCGAACTGCCGGTGTTAGCCGCCGGAGTGTTGCTGCTGGCGGCGTCAGTTGCCGGCGGATTCTTTAGCCCCGATGACTTTTTCCGTTCTTATCTCATCGGGTATCTGTACTGCCTGGCCTTGACCCTTGGGTCCATGGCGTTCCTGATGATCCAGTATCTGACCGGAGGAGCCTGGGGCGTCGTCACAAGGAGGGTGCTCGAAGCCGCCACCCGCACCCTCCCGCTGGTCGCCATTCTATTCATTCCCATCGGCTTTGGCCTGCGCTATTTGTATGATTGGGCGCGGCCGGAACTTGTCCGCCAGAACCAGACCTTCAGCCACCGCGCCGGCTATATGAATCCCGCTTTCTTTCTGGCCCGCGCGGCAATTTACCTGGTGGTATGGATGCTGTTCGCGCACTTCCTCAACCGATGGTCCGCCGAACAGGACCTCCGCCCGGGCGATCAGCCCCGCCGCCTTGCAAGGCTGAGCGCGGGCGGCCTGGTCTTCTATATCTTCAGTGTCTCGTTCGCCTCCGTGGATTGGGCGGAATCGCTCGAACCCAGGTGGGCTTCCAGTATGTGGGGCTTTCTCTTCATGGCCGCGGAAGGCCTCTCCGCCATAGGCTTCGTGATCCTGGTGCTGACCTTGCTTGCGCGGCGCGAGCCGATGTCGCGCGCGCTCAAGCCCGATCACTTTCACGATCTTGGCAAAATTCTCTTCGGGAACCTGATGCTGTGGGCGTACTTCGCGTTCTGCCAATACCTGATCGTGTGGTCGGAAAACATTCCGGACGAAATCTCGTATTACCTGCCGCGGACCCGCACCTCATGGGGATGGTTCGGCGTGGCGCTGATCGTCATGCAGTTCCTGGTGCCCTTGCTCCTGCTTCTAAGCCGCCCGTTGAAACGAAATGCCTACTTACTAAGTGGCGTGGTCATTATCATTCTGGCGATGCGCTACATGGATCTGATCTGGATCGTGCTGCCCGGATATTATAAGCAGGGCTTTCGCATCCAATGGATGGACGTCCTAACGCCGGTCGGCATCGTCGGGGTGTGGCTGTGGGCGTTCCTGCGCGAACTGCCGAAGCGTCCGCTGCTGCCCGCCCATGCGCCGGAGTTGGAGGAAGCGCTTGCCCACCACTCCCGCTAAGTCCGCGGCGCACAAGAGGGCGCTTCCCGGCGTCCGCTGGCTGTTGTACCTGGCCGGCCTGGCCGGGATCGTGCGGACCGCTGAGACGTCGTTGGGAGAAGCCGGCGCGTCGTCCGACGAAATTGATCCGACCGTCCGCACGGAGCCGGCTGACTTAAACGCGAAGGCCGTGTTCCTAACGGGGGTTGGTCTGCTCCTCGCGCTATGGGCGTCCGTCCTGGCCATTTATCCTCTCTTCACCTATTACGAGTACGAGCGCACCGGCGGCAAGTCGCCATGGAAAGTCCTCCGGTACCTCCCGCCTCTGCCGCCGCAGCCGCGCCTGCAAGCGAACGCCAAAACGGATTTGAATCACTTTCGGGCCGCGGAGGATGCCGCTTTGAACAGTTACCGCTGGGTGGATCGCGGCCGGGGGGTCGTGTCCATTCCCATCGGCCGTGCCATCCAAATCCTGGCGCAGCGAGGCATGCCGCCCAGCCAGCCGGGCGGCACGCAATATTACAACCCGCAAGCCGGAAGCCGCCAGACCGGCTTCGAAGGAAAAGTGGAGCCAGAACCGAGATGAGATTGACGTGCGCCGTTGCCTTTCTCCTATCCGCGCTCTCCGCCGCCCGCGCCAGCGCGCCGGCCCCCGACCGCCCCGTTCTGCCCGCATATCTGCAGGGCATCGGCATCGACCAAAGGCTCAACGCGCAAACGCCCCTCGACGCGCAATTCCGCGATGAATCGGGCAGGGCCATGCGGCTCGGCGATCTGCTCGGGCACCGCCCGGCGATCCTGGCGCTCGTGTATTACCGCTGCACCATGCTTTGCGACCAGATCCTGAATGGCATCGTTCGCGGCCTGCGCCCGCTCTCGCTCGAGCCCGGCCGCGATTTCGACGTCATCGCGATCAGCATCAATCCCGCCGAGGACCCTCCCCTGGCCGCGGCCAAGCGGGAGAATTACGTAAAGCTGTACTCGAGGAGCGCGTCCACCAAGGGTTGGCACTTTCTCACCGGCACGGAGGCGAACATCCGCGCGGTCGCGGACGCCGTAGGCTACCACTATCGATACGATCCCAAAACCGGCATCTTTCTTCACTTAGCCGGTATCATGGTGCTCACGCCGGAGGGCAAGGCGGCGCGCTATCTGTACGGCGTGGAGTACGAACCAAAGGACCTCAAGCTGAGCCTGGTGGAAGCTTCGCATAACCGGATTGGCTCGCTGACCGACCAGATACTGCTCTTCTGCTGTCCCTACGACCCGCTTACGGGCAAGTATACCGCCAGCGTCCTGAACCTTATGCGCGCCAGCGCGGCCGCCTTCCTCGCGCTGCTGGTCGTCGTACTGGCCGTCTGGTGGCGCCGCGACCTTCGCTTCCACCACGGCGAATCCGCCGGGGCACAGCGCACATGAACAGCCTCAGCCTTCTGCCGCCTACGGCCTCCACTTACGCCAACGAATTGAATGACTTCTTCTGGGTCATGGTGGCCATCTGCGCCGTGGTGGCTACGGCCATCGCCATTTTCCTGGTGTACTGCGCCGTAAAGTACCACCGTAAGGACCCTGACGAGTTACCCGAGCAGATTCAGGGCGCCATTAAAGTCGAACTCACCTGGACCGTGGTTCCGGCCATCATTTTCATGGGTATGTTCGGATGGGGCGCCAAGACCTATTTCGACGTCGAGCAGCCGCCCGCCAATTCCATGGATATCTATGTCGTGGCCGAACAATGGATGTGGAAGATCCAACATCCCAACGGCATCCGCGAAATCAACACGCTGCACGTGCCCATAGACACGCCGGTGCGGCTGACCATGATCTCGCAGGACGTGATTCACGATTTCTTCGTCCCCGCCTTCCGCATCAAGCAGGACGTTCTGCCGCAGCGCTACATGACGATTTGGTTCCAGGCTACCAAGGTGGGTAAGTATCACCTCCTCTGCGCCGAGTATTGCGGCGTGAAGCATTCCGGCATGATCGGCTGGGTCTATGCCATGAATCCCCGGGATTACCAGCAATGGATTGATCAGGGCGGCGGGGAGGGCTCGCTGGCCTCCACCGGCGAGAAGCTCTTTCACCAGTTCGGATGCGCCAATTGCCACCGCTACGATGGCCACGGCCCCGGCCCGGACCTGCGCGGCCTCTACGGCCATCCGGTAACTCTTGCCACGGGCATTACACGCACGGCCGATCCGACTTACATCCGCGAATGCATTATGGGGGACAAGGGGGGCCCGGTGGCGGGGTTCCAGGATCACATCATGCCGACTTTTCAGGGACAGCTCACCGAGGAGCAGCTTCTGGCGCTTGTCTCTTATGTTAAGGCCATGGGTCCCGGCACCGGGACCGAAATGCCGTCCAGTTCGGGGACCACGCTCGACCATTACGCCCGGCAACCCGGAATTGCCGGCCCTGGGGCCACCTCGATCGCAGGGACGAAGCCGGATTCACGATGATTGCCAAAGTCCGAGCCGTAGAAGCGCCCAATTATCTGACCGCCGAGCGCGGCATCCTCTCCTGGCTGCTCACTACAGACCATAAGCGGATTGCCCTGCTCTACATGGCGGCCATCACCTTCTTCTTCACTTTGGGAGGCGTGGCCGCCCTGCTGATGCGTCTGGAGTTACTGACCCCCGCCACCGACCTGGTGCAGCCGGAGACTTATAACAAGCTGTTCACGGCGCATGGGGTCATCATGGTGTGGTTCTTCCTGATTCCCTCCATTCCGACGACGCTGGGAAATTTCCTGATCCCGCTCATGATCGGAGCCAAAGATGTTGCCTTCCCCAAGCTGAACCTGTTCAGCTGGTATCTCTTCATGACTGGCGGCTGCATTACCCTTTATGCCCTGGCCATCGGCGGCGTCGATACCGGCTGGACCTTCTACACGCCGTTCAGCACGGTGTATTCCACCACCCACGTCATCGCCGCCGCCGTCGGTATCTTCATCTCGGGCTTCTCCTCGATCCTGACCGGTCTCAACTTCATCGTCACTATCCATCGCCTGCGCGCTCCCGGCATGACCTGGTTTCGCCTGCCCCTGTTTATCTGGTCCCATTACGCCACCAGCGTCATCTTCGTGCTGGCTACGCCGGTGCTGGCGGTCACCCTGTTGATGATTATTGTCGAACGCGTGTTCCAGGTCGGCATCTTCAGCCCGTGGCTGGGCGGCGACCCGGTGCTGTTTCAGCATCTGTTCTGGTTCTATTCCCACCCCGCGGTGTACATCATGGTCCTTCCCAGCATGGCGGTGGTCAGCGAGCTGGTGGCTGCCTTCTCGCGCCGGCCGGTCTTCGGTTATGTGTTTGTGGCGTTCGCCAGCATCGCCATCGCCGTGATTTCGTTCCTGGTTTGGGGCCATCACATGTTCGTCGCGGGGTTGAGCGTGTATTCGGCGATGGCCTTTTCGTTCTTGAGTTACATGGTCGCCGTCCCATCGGCTATCAAGGTGTTCAACTGGACGGCCACGCTGTACAAAGGATCGGTCTCATGGGATACGCCGATGCTTTATGCGATCGGCTTCATCGGCCTGTTTACCATCGGCGGAATGACCGGCCTGTTCGTGGCCGCGCTCGGGATCGATGTCCATGTGACCGACACTTACTTCGTGATCGCCCACTTTCATTACATCATGGTGGGCGGCGCCGTGATGGGCTATTTGGGCGGCCTTCATTACTGGTGGCCCAAGATCAGCGGCCGTATGTATCCGGAGCTTCTCGCGAAGGCTTCCGCTCTGACTATCTTCATCGGCTTCAATCTCACCTTTTTCCCGCAGTTCGTGCTGGGATGGCTGGGCATGCCCCGGCGCTACGCCGCCTATCCGCCCGAGTGGCAATTCCTCCACATCATCTCTACTGCCGGCGCCACCATCCTCGGCGTGGGTTATTTGCTGCCGCTGCTGTATCTGACCTGGGCATGGAAGTATGGCCCGTTGGCAGGGCCGAATCCGTGGCGCGCAACCGGCCTGGAATGGCAGGTCCCTTCGCCTCCGCCGAAGCACAATTTCGAGGTCACGCCCGTGGTCACGCGCAAGCCGTACGATTTCGCCGGTATGAAGGAGGAACTCCGCCTTGGGTAGCACAACGTCCCGGGCCCTCCGCGAACCATACGCGACGCCCCAGCAGCAGCGCGACACCGCAACCGTCGGCATGTGGGTGTTCCTGGCAACCGAGGTGATGTTCTTCGGCGGCCTGTTTGCCGCCTTCGCCGTTTATCGCATGTACTACACGCTGGGCTTCCAGGAGGGCAGCCGCGAGATGACGCTGGTCATCGGCACCGTCAACACGGCCGTTCTCTTTACCAGTTGCCTGACAATGAGCCTGGCCCTGCGTGCGATCGCGGAGGGGAAGCAATTCCGGACTTATGTTCTGCTGCTCACAACCGCGGGAATCGGACTGGTCTTCCTGGCCCTGAAATTCGCGGAGTATTATCTCCACTACCAGGAGCACAAGGTTCCGGGCATCTGGTTTACGTCCAACAAACCGGAGGCCGGGCCGGAAGAGCTGTTCTTCGTGTTTTACTTCGCCATGACCGGGCTGCACGTGATCCATCTCTCGATCGGCATCGGCCTGACCACGATTCTGGCGTTCCGAACCGCGCTCGGCCGATTCAGCGCAAGCTATCACACGCCGATTTCCAACGTCGGTTTGTATTGGCACTTTGTCGATATTGTCTGGTCCTTCCTCTATGCTATCTTTTATGTGTCGGGTTTTCATTAGTCATTATGACGGAGCCGCTGCTTACTGCTAAGTCGTACCTATGGGCCTATCTCGCCCTGCTGTTTCTGCTCGGTGTAAACGTGGGGGTCGGGCACCTCAACCTGGGGTGGGGGAGTATGTTGATCGCAGTGGCGGTCGCCGCCGGGCAGGCCGGAATCCTCGCGCTGGTGCTCATGCACGGGCTGTACGAACAGGTTCTCGTCCGCCTGGTCATGTGTGGAGCTTTGCTCTGGTTTCTGATTCTGGTCACCCTCACGATGACCGACTATATCACCCGGAACTGGCTGCCCATAGCGGGTAAGTGACCCATTCCGGTCAGGTACGAACATGGCTGATCATGCAATCGTTTCAGGCGACGGCGCGAGCCCGCGGCCGGTGAGCGGGGTGGTGCGCGACGTGGTTCGGGATGTGGAAGGCCTGGTTCGGGCCGAAATGCGCCTGGCGCGCCACGAACTGGCGGGTGAAGCCCGCGAGGCGGCCAAAGCGATTCGTCCGCTCTCCCTCGCCGCCGTCACGGGGTTTTTCGCAGCCGCTTGTTTCGTCACTACCCTGATCGTTTGCCTGGCCATTGCGCTGCCGCTGTGGCTGGCCTGCCTGTTGATGTCCGTGATGCTCGGCGGCGCGGCCGGGGGTGCGTTCCTGATGGGGCGCTTTGCGTTGGATAAGGTGGATCCCACTCCGCAGCGGACAGTCGAGACGCTAAAGGAGACCGTGACCTGGGCTCGCATTCGCACGAAGTAACACACAGGTGGTGAAGAGAGCAGGATGGCGTGAAACCCAAAAATCCCCCGGTCGAAGACGGCGGGCAGTTCATGTTCGCCACCGGCATAGAGAACAGCTACCCGGTGATCACCGACAGGAAGGGACAGAACCTGCGGCGGGACGAGCTGGCAAGCACGCGATTTTACGAATGCTGGCACGAGGATTTTGACCTGCTCCGCGAAGTGGGTGTCAACTTTCTGCGATACGGACCGCAGTATTACAAAGTTCACAAGGCACCGGGGCGATTTGATTGGGACTTCACCGACCAGACCTTCGCCCGCCTCCGCGAACTGGGCGTGCATCCCATCGCCGACTTATGCCACTTCGGGGTGCCCGATTGGGTGGGCGACTTTCAGAATCCGGATTTCCCCGAGTTATATGCTCCTTACGCCCGCGCCTTCGCCGAGCGCTACCCGTGGGTCCGTCTCTTTACGCCGGTAAACGAGATTTTCATCTGTGCCAGCTTTTCCGCCAAGCACGGCTGGTGGAACGAGCGCCTCAAATCCGACCGCGCCTTCGTGACCGCCCTGAAGCACATGTGCAAGGCCAACCTTCGCGCCGAGGAGGAGATGCTGACGGTGCAGCCGGACGCCGTGTTCATCCAGAGCGAGGCCACCTCCTACTTTCACGAATGGAGCCCGGGCGCCACGGACCACGCCCGGCGCGAGAACGAGAAGCGCTTTCTATCCCTCGATCTCAGTTATGGCCATAAGGTTAATTCGGATATGTACGAGTATCTGCTAGATAACGGTCTTACCAGGCAGGAGTACGACTGGTTCATGGAACACGGCGACGCCATGCGGCCCCACTGCATCATGGGAAGCGATTACTACGGCCGCAATGAACACTGGGTGCATGCCGACGGGCAGGTGAAGGGAGCGGGTCCGGTTTTCGCGTATGCGATTCTGGCGCGCCAGTATTTCGAGCGCTACCACTTACCCGTCATGCTGACCGAGACCAATAAGATGAAAGCCGACGAAGCTACCGACTGGCTGCATAACCAATGGGCCTGCGTGCGCGAATTGCGGCGCGTCGCCATCCCGGTAATGGGCTTCACCTGGTACAGCCTGATCGACCAGGTGGACTGGGACACCGCCCTGCGCGAGGACAACGGCCACCGGAACCCGGTCGGGCTCTATAATCTGGAGCGCCAGCCCAACCCCGTCCGCGACGCCTACAAAGAGCTGATCGCTAACTGGCGCGATCAAATGCCGATGGAGATACACTACGGCGGCCACGGCTTCGCCTAGCGAGTTACCAGGAGAGCACATGCCCGAATCATTCACTACCCAACAGCCGGGCGGCGCGCCGGCGCAGGAGAAACGCACCCGCGCCGCGGTCGCCATCGCCCACACCAAGGAGAAGCACCGCTCCTTTGAAACCGTTTACCGCCTGGCGGAACAGGCGCTGGCCCATCTGGGCGGCATGCGGCGGTTCGTCAAGCCCGGCCAGAAGGTCCTGATCAAACCCAACGTCACCGTCTTCTATACGGCCGAGGAGGGCTGCACCACCGATCCCTACCTGGTGGCCGCGCTGGCGCGCATGTGCAGGGAGGCCGGCGCTTCCAAGGTCACCGTCGGCGAATCGAGCGGCGGCCTGTTTTCTTCCACGAAGAATATGAGGATCACCGGTATCGCCGCCGCCGCCGAACGCGAGGGCGCCGAACTGGTGGACCTGGGCAGCGACGATACGCCCCATCGCTACGTCGCCGTCCCGCGCGGCAAGGTACTGAAAGAGGTTCCGCTGCCCGCGCCCCTGCTGGACGCCGACGTTATCATCGACGCTCCCAAGGCCAAGAACCACGAGAACACCAAGATTTCCGGCGCGCTCAAGAACTGGGTCGGCGTGGTTAACCAGCATTGGCGCCAGCACAACCACGGCGCCGATACGGCCGAACGCTTCATGGATATCATGACCGTGGTCCCACCCACCCTCTGCGTGGTGGACGCCATCATCTGCGGCGAAGGCGACGGCCCCATCGCCAACCTGCCGCGCTGGGCCGGCTGCGTGCTCGCCTCCACCGACCCCGTCGCCACCGATCTCACCATCGCCCGCCTGCTCGGCCACGAGGATCAGGATTACGATTATCCACGGCTCGCCGCCGAGCGTGGCCTGGGTGTCCCGGGTCCCATCGACTACCTGGGCACACCCGTCGAGCAGGTCGCCTTCAAGGCCTGGCACAACCACAGCGACTTCAATTACTATCCCTTCAATTTCCTGGTCGGCGAGGGCGTCTCCATGGAAGGCACCATCGGCCATGTCAAGAGCGCGCTTGACAGTATGGTGCGCCGCGGCGAGCTGAACGAAGTCATGTGGCTGATGGGCACACCCACCATCATGATCGGCGCCATCGACGACCCGCACTTCGAGGAGCACCTCAAGCAGGGCCCGTACCTGGTGTTCGACGATGCCGCCAAACCCGAATATAAGGATGACCCGCGCGTCTTCTTCATTCCCGGCCATCCGGTGCTGCGCACGGCCATGCCCAACCTCATGGTCGGCCTGGGCGCGCGCATTCCCGGCAACGCCATCATGAAATGGCAGCAGTTCCAGCGCTGGGGCATGTCCAACCTGCGCTACGGAACGCCCGCGCGCAAGGCGCTCACCGTGGCCGAAACCGCCGCCGGCGCTGCCGCCGTTGCCGGCGCCGCCATGCTGCTCGGCAAGGGCGCCAGGGCGCTCTGGCGCAAAGTCGCGTAACCGATCCGGGCGGGCGGTTTCGTCTGCCTGCGCATGTTCCGCCGTGCCGGAACCGGCCGGAAACCGGCCCCCTGTGGGATAATCGTGATAGATGTCACGATTTCTCCTGCTTTGTGCGCTCGTCGCAGGCGCGCAGGCAGCCCCGGCTCTTATGCCATGGCCGGTCCGGATGGATGTAAGTTCCGGAAACCTGGCTATAGATTCCCACTTCAGTATCGAGTCCACCGGCTCCGCCGAGGCGCGTCTGGACGCCGCTATCGCACGTTTCCGCGCGCGCCTGTCGCAGCAGACCGGCATTCCGTTCAACGCGCCGGCAGCGGTAACCTTGAAAGTGGAATGCGCGGCATCCCGCGACGCCGGCCCCACGCTCGGCGAGGACGAATCCTACACCCTGGATGTCACTCCCCAAGGCGCGGTCCTCAAATCCGCCACGGTCGATGGCGCCCTCCACGGCCTCGAAACCTTCGCCCAGCTTGTCGCCGCCCGGTCCCTCCGGCTTCGCCGTCCCGGCCGTCCACATTGAAGACCGCCCGCGCTTCGCCTGGCGCGGCTTCATGCTGGATTGCTCCCGCCACTGGATGCCCGTGCCGGTTGTCCTGCGCAATCTGGACGCCATGGCCGCGGTGAAGCTCAACGTCTTCCACTGGCACCTCTCCGACGACCAGGGCTTCCGCGTGGAAAGCAAGAAGTTCCCGCGCCTGCAGCAGATGGGCTCCGACGGCAACTTTTACACGCAGGCGGAACTCCGCCAGGTGATCGCCTACGCGCGCGACCGCGGCATCCGCGTCATCCCCGAATTCGATATGCCCGGCCACACCGGCTCCTGGTTCCCCGGCTATCCGCAGCTCGCCAGCGCCACCGGCCCGTTCACCATCGGCCGCACGTTCGGCGTCTACGATCCGGTGATGGACCCCACTAAGGAGACCACTTACAAGTTTCTCGACGGCTTCATCGGCGAGATGGCGCAGCTTTTCCCCGATCCTTATTTCCACATCGGCGGCGACGAGGTCAACGGCAAAACCTGGAACGAAAGTCCGCGGATCGCCGCTTTCATGAAGTCGCACAAGCTGGATGGCTCCAAGCGGGCTGCAGGCGTATTTCAACCAGCGCGTCTCCCGCATTCTCACCCGCAATCACAAGATCATGATCGGCTGGGACGAGGTCCTGCATCCCGACCTTCCCACGGCCACCGTCATCCAGTCCTGGCGCGGTAACGCGGTCGCTGGCCGAAGCCGCACGCAGAAGGGACATCGCGCCATCCTCTCCTGGGGCTACTATCTGGACCACCTCCGCCCGGCCGCTTATCACTACGGCGTCGATCCGCTGGCCGGTCCCGCCGCCCAGCTCACACCGGAGGAGACCGCGCGCATCCTCGGCGGCGAAGCCTGCATGTGGGACGAATACGCCGATGCGGAGACCGTCGATTCGCGCATCTGGCCGCGCCTGGCCGCCATCGCCGAGCGGCTCTGGTCGCCCAAGCAGGTGAACGACGTCGACAACATGTACGAGCGCCTGGCCGTGGTGAGCCGCAACCTGGAATGGACCGGCGTCCAGCATCGAGCCGATTACGGCCCCATGCTCGCCCGCCTCACCGGCGGCGTGCCGTCGGACGCCGTGCGCGTCCTGGCCGATGCCTGTGAAGCCACGGGCCTGGGCAACGGCCGCGGCCGCGGCACCCACAACACCACCTTCACTCCGCTCAACCGAATGGTGGACGCCGCCCGCCCGGAAAGCGAAAGCGTGCGCGCCCTGGAGTTGGCCGCAAAACGTGTGGTCAACCACACCGGAACGGCGGAGGACGAAGCACTGCTCCGCCAGACGTTTACCCTCTGGGCATCGAACGACGCCCGCTTCGAACCGATTGCCGCGAATGACGCGCTGCTGCTGGAGCTGAAGCCGCTTTCGGAAAATCTCGCAACCCTTGGCACGACGGGCCTGCGGGCGCTCGACGCGATATCGGGCCGCGCGTCCGTTTCCTCCGACTGGCTCGCGCAGCAATCCGCCGCCCTCACCAACATGGAGAAGCCGCAAGCGGAACTGCGGCTGGCGGCGGTGCGGCCCGTCAAAATCCTCCTCGACGGAGCCGACAAAACGCGCTGAACAATACGGGCGTACCGCGTTCCAAGTTGTAGCCGATCAGTGCCGATCGACCCGATCCGGCAAGTTCCCGGTAACGCGTTTTCCGGCCCGAACCCACCCTACTAGGGGTGCTCGTCTCGGGTCTTCTCGACATCACCCTCTCGGTTGCGAATTCGGCAGCCAATGGTCCTCCCCGGGGTCACGTACCAGATCGTTGGCATTAACTCAGCGATGTTGGTGCATCCACCCCAACGCGTAAGGCAGTCCGCGTTGAAGGCTAGAGCCGTGCGTTTCTCGGTCGCAGTTCGCATCGAGCCGATTTCCACTGAGCCGCTCGTACCTGACGGAGATGAAGTCTCCCAGGGAATAATCGTGAATGAATAACATTGATCACAATACTTGACCAAGACATCCGACAATGCCCACGTGCCTTTTCTGGTCATCATCCAGAGTTGCAGGCTGTTGGACTCAACGATGCCGTTCTTCGCCCAAAAAGATGATTTCAGAGCAGTGTATGGAAGCAGGTGAAGCTCGGCCAACGATAGGTTCGATAGAAGGACATCATACCCGCAACCATCGGGCGTGCAGGGATCGGGCTGCCGCAGTGCCCGCCCAAATCGCTCCCGAAGTTCATGGACTGTCGGTGGCCGTTTTTCGAATGAAAAGCCGTATGAGGCACGAAGGACATCTTCAGCGCTGCGCTTTAGCTTGAATCGGTAGATGCCGACGGCACAAACGCCCAACAAGGCGACGAAAAGCACACAAAGCGTCGGCCACCGGATCAGCTTCATACTCTTGTACAGACACCGTTCGGCGATGCGAAGTGCCCCGAAGTTGGGCTCATCTCTTCGGTTGCGTCTGCTCGGGTTCGACCAGCGCAAGCATTCGCCGATCACCGTTTTAGCATGGCTCCCGATATGTGGGGATATCGGAAACTGGCTGGCCGGCATTCGGACTGAATCACGCCGAAAAACCCCGTTCCGGCCGCCGATAAACGCCGATAAGCTCCTGCGCTTCCATCGGCGTTCATCGGCGGCTATCAATATTTCGCCTTCGGCCCCTCACCACACCCTGCAGGCGTTCGCGCTCACCATGGGCTGGCCGGCGTTGCAGGAAAACGCCTTCTCGAATTCCGGCATATTCTGCAGCGTGCCGTTCACGCGGTAGCGGCCGGGCGAGTGCGGGTCGGTGAGCGCCCGCTGCCGCGCCTCCTGCGGCGTGGTGTTCTCGCACCAGATCTGCGCGAAGCCCAGGAAGAAGCGCTGCTCCGGCGTGAAGCCGTCGATCTTCTCGCTCCTTCCCGTTCAGCGCGTCCTCCAGCGCCATTAGCGCCACGCGCAGGCCGCCGTTGTCGGCGGTGTTTTCGCCCAGCGTCAGGCGGCCGTTCAGCTTCACGTCGTCCACCGCGGTGAAGCCCGAATATTCGTTGGCGATGCAGGCCGCGCGCTTTTCGAATTCCGCGCCGTCGGCGGCGGTCCACCAGTCGCGCAGGTTGCCGTCGCCATCGTACTTGCGGCCCTGGTCGTCGAAGCCGTGGGTCATCTCGTGGCCGATCACCGCGCCCGCACCGCCGTAATTCAGCGCGATGTCGCGCCGCGGATCGAAGAACGGCGACTGCAGAATGCCCGGCCGGGAAATTGATGCTGTTGTTCTGCGGGCTGTAGAACGCGTTCACCGTGGGCGTGGTCATGGTCCATTCGGTCTTGTCCGTGGGCTTGCCGATCTGCTCGATGCCGCTGCCGATGCGGATCATCTCCGCCGCGCGCAGCGAGTTGCCGAAGTAATCGTCGCGCGCGACGGTCACCTTGCTATAGTCGCGCCACTTCTTGGGCGCGCCCACGTTATTGGTGATGGCCTTCAGCTTCACCAGCGCCGCCTTCTTGGTCTCTTCGCGTCATCCACGGCAGCGCCCTGGATGTCCTTGCCCATGGACTTTTCGAGGGCGTCCACCAGTCTGCGTGATCTGCGCCTTGGCGTCGGCGCCGAACGCCACCTCGATGTACTTCTGGCCCAGCAGGTCGCCCAGCGCGCGGTCCACCGCCGCCACGCAGCGCGCACTGGCGCGGCCGCTGTTCCTTCGCGCCGGTCAGGTAGCGCTGCCAGAAATCGAAGTTCTCGTTTTCGAACGCCGCCGGCAGCTGCGCCGCGTGGGCGCGCAGCAGGTGGTAGGCGAAGTAGGCCTTCCACGGCTCGGTGGAATCCGCCGGGATGCGTGTTGCCGATCTGCTTGAAGAAGTCCGGGTGGCTCACGTTCAGCGTCTCGAACGCCGGCGCGCCGATGCCCTTGAAATAATCGTCCCACGGCGAACTGGGCCAGCGCATTCAGATCCTTCTTGGTCATGATGTGGTAGCGCTTGTTGGGGTCGCGCATGGAGACGCGGTCGCCGACGCCTTGGCCAGGATGGTTTCGAAGTCCAGCACCGCCTGCGCCTTGGCCGCCGCCGCTTCGGCGCTAATCGCCGGCCAGCTGGAACATCTTCTTCATGTGCTCCACATAGCGCTGCCGCGATCTCCACGGATTTCGGATCGGTCTTCAGATAGTAGTCGCGGTCGGGCAGCGAGAGCCCGCCCTGCCCAAGCGTGGCGATGGTGCGCGTGGAATCCTTGGCGTCCGGCTGCGCGCCGAACTGGAACACCACCGGCACGCCCATGCGGTGCAGCCGGACCAGCTCCGCGACGACGTCCTCGCGCGATGCTCATCCCGGCGATCCGGTCCAGCTCCGGCTTGAGCGGCGCGATGCCCTTCTTGTCGATGGTGGCGGTGTCCATGCAACTGGCGTAGAAATCGCCGATCTTCTGGTCCGAGCGCGCTGCGGCTCGGCGTTCGGCCGCCGCGCCCTGCAGGATGTCGAGCAGCACCTTCTCGTTGTGCTCGCTCAGCTCCGTGAAGCGGCCCCAGCGCGCCCGGTCGGCCGGCAGCGGGTTGTGCGCCACCCAGTTGCCGCAGGCGTACTGGTAGAAATCGACGCACGGGTCCACCGACTTGTTCATCGCGGCCGTGTCCAGGCCCGATTTCGAATCGGCCGCCAGCACTACCGCCGGCAACGCCAAGAGCAGGAAAATTCGGAGATTCATAGTCGAACTCCCGATTCTAGCGCAGCTTAGGAAGAGAATTCTCGACGCAGAGGCGCAGCCACGCGGAGGGCCGGGCAGGAGGAAGTCATGCTTCCACTATTCCGAGCGCAGCATGGCAGCCGGATCGATCCGAACCGCAAGGATCACAGCCGGCAGGGCGGCCAGCACGGAAACCGCGAAAAGTGCGGCTGCCGGCAGGACCAGAATGCCCGGATCGGTGGCCTTCACCTCGTAGAGCAGGGTTTCGATCAGTCGCGCCGATGCGATCCCGAGGATCATTCCCACCAACGAGCCCGCCAGCACGGTCGCGAACACGTCCACGGTTACACGCCATGCGACATCGCCGGCCTGTGCCCCGATGGCAAGACGGATGGCGATTTCACGCCGCCGTTGGACTACCGAGTAGTCGAGAACTCCATACAGGCCGATACCGGCGAGCAACAGCGCCACCACTCCGAAGAAGAGCGCGAGCATGGCGAGCAGCCGCTCGCGGACGGTATGCTGCGCTACGAGTGCCGTCTGAGCGCGGATATTGCTGACGCGGAATCCCGCACCCGCGCGTGCCACCTCCCGCCGCAGAACGGATGCCATTGCCGACGGGTTTTGAGTGGAGGTGCGGACCATCAATGTCGCGCGGCTATAATTTCCTGCGCAACGGGGAAAGTATGCGGTGGGCTGTATGGGTTCGCGCATATCCTTGTAGCGGGCGTCGCCGACAAGGCCCACAATTTGATGGCGGACACGGAACCCCTCGGGCGAGCACCACTTCAAATGACCTTCCCACCGGACTCTCCCCGTTCCGAAATACTGCCTGGCGAATGCCTGGTTCACCAGGACAGATCCCGGCAAAGCATCGCCGGTACGGAAATCGCTGCCTTGGAGCAAAGGAATTTTCATCAGCTCCCGCCATTCGGGCGAGACACTCAGGAAATAGGACGCGACCGGGCCCGGCGGGGCGGCATTCACCGAGATGAATCCGTTCCAACTCTCCCCCGTCATCAACGGCCACTCGCATATGGGCGACCGCCTCGACTCCGGGGACGGTTCGCAGGCGGTCCGCAACCTGCTGCCATAAGGGCGCCGGCTGCGGCTGAGCGGTCACCGTCTCCAATGCGAGAAGGCGCTCGGCTGAGAATCCGGTACGCTGATGCGACAGGCGGCCGGACGTTGCCAGGAAGAGTCCCGCCACGAAAAGCACCAGAACGCAGAAGGCTGCCTGGGCGGCGGTCAGCAGGCGCATCGTACGCGGCCGCTCGAGCGGCGTCTCCGCCTTTTAATGCACTTGCGGGTTTCACGCCGGACGCGCGCAGCGCGGGCGCCAGGCCAAACAGGATGGTCACCGCAACTGCCAGCGCCACGCCGAATCCCAGCACCCTCCAATCCGCTGGAAGAATCAGGCGCACGGGATTGTCGGGCGTGGCGATCATGTCGGCGACGAATGGCGCCGCCCACCAGGCCAGGCACGCTCCCAGAGCCGCGGCGAAGGATGCCAGGCAGGCACACTCCGTTACCACCAGTTGCACCAGCCGCCATCGCCCGGCGCCGATCGCAACGCGCAGCGCCATCTCGCGCTGACGCGCCATTGCCTGGGCGGTCATCAGGTTGGCGACATTGGCGCATGAGATCAGGAGCACGAGCGTCACCAAAACGCCGACGACGAAAAGCGCGGTGCCGTACTGTTTCTGCATCCCGGACGCGCCCGCCGGCGCGGGATTCACAGCCAGTTTCTGGCTCAAATAGCCGTCCATTTCCTGTTTAGGTATGCCGGCGAAGGCCTTCACGCTCTCTTCCAGAAATGAGCGAAACGCGGCGCGGAGTTTCTCACGGACGGGTGAGAGCGCGACGCCCGGCTTCAACTGGACGAATGTGCGAAACCAGCGGTAATCGGAACGGGTGATCGCGTGATTCTTCATCATCATGGTGGGAACGAAGATATCGGTCACCATCCCCGGCTCGGTGCCCGTAAAGGGTCCCGCCGCGACACCGACAATCTCAAAGAGCTCGCTGCCCGCCCGGAAGGTCCGCCCGATTATCTTTGGGTCCGCTCCGAACCGCCGCTTCCAGTAATCGTAAGAGAGGACGGCGTAGGGGTGCGCCCCAGGTATGAGATCGTCATTCTCGGTCAGCACCCTGCCCAGTGCGGGCCGGATTCCGAACGACCGGAACATCCAGCCCGAGACATACTGTCGATAGGCCTTTTCCGTATCCTCGTCTGCCCCGTAGGTCAGGTCGATGCGCTCGGCATTGGAGACTGCGATCAACTCGGCCTCGTCCTTTACCATGGCGCGCATCTGCCGGAACATCGGATAGGCGCAGTTCTCGTTGGCGTAGAGTTTGCCGTCCGGACCGGTGGATTGCCGCGACAGAACGTAAAGCCTCTCGGCCGCATTCACCGGCAGCGGCCGCCAGAGCACGGCGTCGATCAGGCGGAATGCCGAGGCGCACGACCCGATTGCCAGACCGAGCGAAAGGATGGCGGCAGCGGACGCCGCCTTTCTCTTCAGAAGTTGCCGCCAGCCGAACACGGCGTCGGCGCGCAGCGATTCCAGCCAGGGGATGAGCCGGATATCGCGGCTTGGCTTTGCCATAGTTGAATACTATTACGGCCTCAGCGGCAAAAGGTTCGCGGAAATCTTCTTGTCCTCTTCCGTCCCTCCGCGCCTCCGCGTCAAAAATCCCTCTTGACATCTCATCGAATTAGTACTAATAAATTAGTATGCGACACCGGAGCGCGACCCTCACCGGGCAGGAGCTGGAGATCATGAAGATCGTCTGGGAGCGGGAATCGGCCACCGTCCGCGACGTTTACGAGTCCCTGCTCGAACGCCGCAAGGTGGCCTACACCACCGTCATGACCATGATGAAAATCCTGGAACGGAAGAAGTTTCTCAAAAAATCACAGGCCGACCGCGCCTATCTGTACCGTCCCGCACAGCCCAAGGGCAAGGTGATTGGCGCCATGGTGCGGGAGTTCGTCAACCGCGTCTTCAACGGCTCTGCCGAGCCCCTGCTGGTGCACCTGGTGGAAGAGCACAACCTCTCGCCCGAAGATCTGGACGAGATCGCCAAACTGCGGAGGAAATCATGACCGCGCTCATTTGCCGCAATCTGCTTCTCTACAGCCTGCAAATCGGCATGGTGGTCGGGCTCGCCGCCATCGTTCCCGCGCTGGTGCGCCTGCGGCTTCCGCACGCCCGGCTCGCCTTCTGGCACATGGCGCTGGCCGCCTGCCTGCTGCTGCCCTTCGTGCATCCGTGGCGGCAGCAAGTCATCGCCGGCGATGTTTCCGTCACCACCACCATCCTGGCCGTCGGCCCGGCGGCCGCACCCGCGCCCGTGTTCCCGCTCGCGGACCTCGCGCTGGTGGTGCTCGCGGCCGGCGTCCTCCTTCGCCTCGCCTGGCTTGGCGCAGGATTCTGGAGATTGCGCCGCTACCGGCGCGACCTCGCGCGAGCTCTCCGGTTCCGCTGCCGGGCCCACGCGCGCCGAAATCCGGGTAGCCGCGGGAATTTCCAGCCCCGTCACGTTCGGCGCGCTGCGCCCTGTCATCCTCGTTCCGGCCCATTTCCCGGCGCTTTCCGCGGACGCCCAAACCGCCATCCTCTGCCACGAGCTTCTCCATGTCGCCCGCCGCGACTGGCTCGTCACCGTAGCCGAGGAACTGGTCCGCGCCGTGCTCTGGTTCCATCCCGCCATCTGGTGGCTGCTCTCCGAAATTCAACTCGCGCGTGAGCAGGCGGTGGACGCCGAAGTGGTCCGCATCACCCAGGGCCGGGAGAAATACGTGGACGCGCTGCTGACCATCGCCGGCGCGCGCCTGGAGCCCGATCTTGTCCCCGCGCCGCTGTTCCTGCGCCGGCGCCATCTGAAACAACGAGTGGTTTCCCTTTTCGAGGAGGTTCGTATGTCCAAAATCAAGACTGATTTCCGCGCTGGCCGCCGGCCTGTGCATTCTGTTCGCCGCATGCTGGTTCGCCGCCGGCACATTCCCTCTTTCCGCCGCCCCGCAAGTGGTCAATGACGCCCCCGGCGTCTCGGTGGATACCGGCGGCGCCGCTCTGCTCCACCGCGCCGGCGTTCCCTACCCCGAATCGCGCGCGCCAAAGGCGTGGAGGGCGCGGTCACGCTCGAAGTGCAGCTCGACGACAAAGGGAACGTGGCCGACGCCCGCGTGCTTAGCGGCCCCACGGAACTTCGCAATTCCACCTTGCAATCCGTTCTGCAATGGCACTTTGCCCACGACTCCGCCGGCGCCACCCGGCAGGTGACGGTCTCGTTCCAGGCGCCGGCGGCGGGCACGGGCTTGGCCACTGCCGCCGCCAGTACTGAGAAACTGCGGGCCGAAGCCGCCGCGCAAAACCAGGCCCGGCAGGGAGCCTCGCTCGAAGGACGCAACGTCAAGGTTCTGACCATCTCCGGCCTGTCGCAGCCGCTGCACGACGAGCTGATGTCGAAGCTGCCGATTCACCAGGGCGACACCATCTCCAAGAGCCTACTGGAACAAACGACGCGCGTCGCCAAAGAATTCGACGCGCACCTGACGGTCTTCGCCGCGCCCTCCGGCACCTCCGACGCCGTCGTCCAGATTCTCGCTCCCGGCGCTGTGGCCGCGGCCGCCGAAGGCCCCATGCCGCCGCAGCGCATCCGCGTGGGCGGCAACGTGCAGCAGAACAAGCTCGTCTCCCAGCCGCGCCCCGTCTACCCGCCCGACGCTAAAGCGCAGCGCATTCAAGGTAAAGTGACGCTGCAGGCCATCATCGGCAAAGACGGCACCGTCCAAAGCCTGGAAGTCCTCAGCGGCGACCCGCTGCTTGCCGGCTCCGCCGTCACCGCCGTCAAGCAATGGGTCTATCAGCCCACCCTGCTCAACGGCCAACCCGTCGAGGTGCAGACGCAGATCGACGTAAATTACACGCTGTCGCAGTAGCTGGTCAGGAGAACACCGAAAACCATTTTGGGCCACAGATAAACACGGATGAACACAGATAGCCCCTCGGCTCTTAACTGTGTTCATCCGCGTTTATCTGTGGCCAGTAAAGCTGTTCGCGGTTACTTCCCGAAGCGCTTGATGAAATTGGTATCGAACTGCCCCGCCTGGAAATCCGCGTCGGCCAGGATGCGCTGGTGCAGCGGAATCGACGTATGGATCCCTTCCACGATGAACATATCCGAGCGCCCGCTGCATGCGGTGGATGGCTTCCGCGCGGTCGCTGCCGTAAGCGATCAGCTTGGCCACCAGCGAATCGTAATACGGCGGGATCACGCAATCGGTGTACGCCCACGTATCCACGCGCACGCCGATGCCGCCGGGCAGGTGGAAGCCGGTGATGCGGCCCGGCGAGGGCACGAACGTCTCCGGGTTCTCGGCGTTGATGCGGCATTCGATGGCGTGCCCGCGCAGCTCGACCGGCCCCGGCAGAATCTCCGCCAGCGTCTCGCCCTGCGCGATGCGGATCTGGCTCTTCACGATGTCGATGCCCGGTCACGAACTCGGTCACCGGATGCTCCACCTGCACGCGCGCGTTCACTTCGATGAAGTACAGCTTGCCGGTTTCGTCCATCAGGAACTCGACCGTGCCCGGCATTGGTGTAGCCCGCCGCCGCACATCGCCTTCTTCAGCGACCGCCGAAATCTCCGCGCGCTGCTGCGTCCGTCACCGCCGGCGAGGGCGATTCCTCGATCAGCTTCTGGTGGCGCCGCTGGATGCTGCATTCGCGCTCGCCCAGGATCTCCACGTTGCCGTGCTCGTCCGCCAGCACCTGAAACTCGATGTGCCGCGGCGCGCCGATATATTTCTCCAGGTAGACGTCCGGCCGAGCTGAACGCCGCGCCCGCTTCCGCCTGCGCCTGCGCGAACAGCGCGCGGCCAGATCCTCCGGCTCGTTCACGATGCGCATGCCGCGCCCGCCGCCGCCCGCCGAAGCCTTCAGGATCACCGGGTAGCCGATCTCGCTCGCGCCAGCTCCAGCGCCTTCTTCCGGCGTCTTGAGCACGCCCGGCGAGCCCGGCAGCACGGGCACGCCCATCTCGCCGCATGAAGGCGCGCGCCCGCTCCTTCACGCCCATCAGCCGGATCACGTCCGGCCTGCGGCCCGATGAACTTCAGGCCCGAGGCCTCGCACACTTCGGCAAACCCGGCGTTCTCGCTCAGGAATCCGTAGCCGGGATGGATGGCGTCGACGTCGGTGATTTCGGCCGCGCTGATGATGGAGGCGATGTCCAGGTAGCTGCGCGCGCTCTTGCGCCGGCCCGATGCAGATGGCCTGGTCGGCGAAGCGCACGTGCGAGCTGTAGCGGTCGGCCTCGGAATACACCGCCACCGTCTGGATGCCCAGTTCCTTGCAGGCGCAGATGACGCGCACCGCGATTTCGCCGCGGTTGGCGATGAGGATTTTCTTAAACGGCGCGGATGGCAAACAAAGCCTCCCCGTACTCCACGGGCTGCCCGTTCATCACCAGCTTGCTTTCGATGACGCCCGAGGTTTCGGCTTCGATCTCGTTCATGAGCTTCATGGACTCGATGATGCACAGCACCTTGCCCGGCTGCACCCGCTCGCCGACGCGCACAAACGGCGGCGCGCCCGGCGAGGCACATTCATAAAAGGTGCCGACGATGGGAGATTTCACCAGCACCAGGTTGGCATCGGCGGCCTTGGCCGCTTCTTCCCGCTCGCGGGTGGTCTGGATGGCCGGAATCGCGGCTGCGGCCGCCCCGGCTGGAGCGGCGGCCGCGGCAGCTTGCGCCGGCGCCGCCAGCACGATTTCCTGCGCGCTCGCCGGAGCCCCGCGCCGGATGCGCACGCGGTTGTCGCCGCGCTGCACTTCCAGTTCCGCAATCCCCGTTTCCGCCGCCAAATTGATCAGTTCGCGGATCTCATCGACTGTCATCAATGGATTAGCTTAGCGCAAAATGAAATGCAAGGGCCGGACCCCGGCAGCAGACACCGCGCGCGGGTGGATGGGACGGAGGAACGCGAATCGCTCCGGTCCTTGCCGTCGGCGCCGTTCTGAAAAGGCGCCCGGCCGCGCTACAATTTTGGGTTATGGCTCAACTTGGGTTCCTGGGTCTCGGGTTGATGGGCTACCCGATGGCCCGCAATCTGCTCCGCGCCGGCCACGATGTCGCCCTGTGGTCCCATACCGCCGAAAAGGCCCGCCGCCTGGCCGCCGAAGGGAACGGCACGTTTTGCGAAACGCCCGGCCAGGTGGCCGAACACGCGGACTACATGTTCCTGTGCGTCGGCGATACGGCCATGACCGCCCAGGTGATTCTGGGCGAGAACGGAATCCTCCATGGCGCCCGCCCCGGCAGCGTGGTTGCCGACGCCAGCACCGTCAGCCCTGCGGAGAGCCGGAATATCGCCGCGGCGCTCAAAGCCAAAGGCGTTGAGTTTCTCGACGCTCCCTGCACCGGCTCCACTCCCGGCGCCGAAGGCGGCACGCTCACCTTTATGATCGGCGGCGACCGCGCCGTTTTCGAGAGAACGAAGCCATTCTTCGAGGTGATGGGCAAGCGCCTGTACTACTGCGGCGGCCAGGGCTTGGGCCTGCAAGCCAAGCTGAGCCAGAACCTGATTCTTTCCAACCTGCTGGTAGCATTCAGCGAAGGCATGGTTCTGGCGGCCAAGGGCGGCGTCGATCCCCGGCTGATGCTGGAAATTCTGGACAACAGCGCGGCCAAGAGCGGGCTGATCTCCTACAAGGCTCCTTTCATGTTCCGCCGCGACTTCAGCCACAAATTTTTCCGTAAAATGGATGGAAAAGGACATCGGCCTGATGTTGGAATCGGGAAGAGAGCTCGAAGTACCCCTTCTTTTGACCGGTTTAACCGGCCAGATTTTCCAGGCGGCCATTGCCGCAGGCTATGGCGAAAGAGGATATTTGTTCTGCAATCAAGGTGTTAGAGGAACAGGCCGGGGTCGAGGTGACGGCCTAGATAAAAAAATACAAATTTCTGTTGATTCCAAAATCGGAATCTACTAATATTGGAATTAAGCCGGGGAGGCAACTCCCACCAAAGCGAGACTAACCTCTAAAAAAAGACCCCTGAAGCAATCCTCCCCGGCGCCCGAAAGGGTTTAGAGGTTCTTCCAAAAACAAAAAATTCCAAAAACAGAAGCGAACCTGAGTTTTGCCGGTTCGATGCTGGGACGGGCAGTTGTACCGGCCGACCTGCGGTTACAATGGGGTCATGTCGGAAACCCTCATTATCGCGGGCCGCGAGTTTCGCTCCCGGCTCATCGTCGGCACCGGGAAGTACCGCAGCTTTCAGGAGATGCAGCGCTGCCACGAGGCCTCCGGCGCGGAAATGGTGACCGTGGCGGTGCGCCGCGTGAACCTCACCGACCGCTCCAAGGAATCGCTCCTCGATTACATCGACCGCGCCAAGAATCTTCATCCTGCCCAACACCGCCGGCTGCTACACCGCCGATGACGCCGTGCGCACGGCCATGCTGGCGCGCGAGGTGGGCCTTTCCAACTGGATCAAGCTGGAAGTGATCGGCGACGAGAAGACGCTCTTCCCGGACAATGCCGGCCTGCTCGAAGCCACCCGCATGCTGGTGAAGGAAGGCTTCGTGGTGCTGCCCTACACCAACGACGACGTGGTGAACGCGCGCAGGCTGATCGATGCCGGGGCCGCCGCGGTGATGCCGCTGGCCGCGCCCATCGGGTCCGGCATGGGCGTGCAGAATCCCGCCAATCTGCGGATTCTGCGGGAGATGATCACGGAGGTGCCGATGATCGTGGATGCCGGCGTGGGCACCGCCTCGGATGCCGCCATCGCCATGGAACTGGGCGCGGACGGCGTCCTCATGAATACCGCCATCGCCGCCGCGGAAGATGCCGTCAAGATGGCGCGCGCCATGAAACTGGCGGTGGAAGCCGGCCGCCTGGCCTATCGAAGCGGGCCGCATGCCCAGGAAGCTGTATGCCACCGCCAGCAGCCCGCTGGCCGGCGTGGTCGGCAAACCGTAATACCTGTACGGGCCGGGCACGCGCTGGGCATGCCCGGTCCTCAAACCGCCCGCCCCGTTCCCGGGGCTATCCCTCCTCAGTCCCGCGCACCAGCAGGATCTTGCGGCCGTAAATCTGCCGGAAAACCTCGGCCGTCCTCTCGGCGCCCCATTCCTCCAGATCGACATCGCCGTGGGAATGAACTTCCAGCACTACCTCGCCGTCACGCAGCTGGCACTCCACCTTCTCCATGCGCTGTTCGTGGCTGCGGTCCAGGTTGTCCGCCAGCCGCAGAATCGGGATGGACAGGCATCAGCGTGCGCTTTTCTTCCGCGGCGAGAGCGACTGGTAGGCGTGGTGCATGGGGCTGGGCAGCGACTTGCGGTGATAGCGGCAAAGCAGGCGATCAGCAGCCGCTCGCGTTCGGTGAATCCCGGCATGTCCGAATTCGAAACCACGTAATAGGAATGCTTGTGGTGGCCCGTCTCGCTGACGAAATGTCCCACATCGTGCAGGTAGGCGGCGGCTTCCAGCAGCTTCCCCGCGGCCGGCGGCAGGGGGTGCAGCGGCTGAAGCGCGGTGAACAGGAGGTGGCGATGTTGGCCACCTTGCGCGCGTGCTCGAGGGAGACGCCATATCGCCGGCACATCTCCTCCACCTCGCGGCGCTGCTCGCGCGCGAGGCGCGAAAGCTCGGCGCCCACGTTGCGCGCGGCCAGGTCGGCGATGATGCCGTCGCGCACGCCGGCCCGGGAATAAAAGATCGCCGGCAAGTGGAACTCCCGCAGAAATTCCAGCAGCACCGCCACTCCGGGCACGATGATCTCGGCGCGCCGCGGCCCGATGCCGGTGACCTTCCTGCGCGCCCGCCAGGTTCAGCGTCGGCAAGCTTCGCGTAGAGCTTGCGCACCTCCGCCGTGGCGACGCGCAGGCGGTCGATTTCGTCGCGTTTCGAGCGCGGCACCCGCGCCACGGCGCTGGCCACGGCCGCGGCCGTGGCCGAGGTGGCGATGGCCCGGTCCCACCGCGTCGTGCCCAGCTGCCGCACGGCGCTGGCCAGCTTCTCCTCGATATACTCGTGCATCGGGTGGAGCTGGCGCGCGCGGCGGCGGATCGTCCTTCAAGAAAATCTCGCGCAGCCGGACGGCGCCCAGCGGCCTGGAAAAGGCCTCGCGCAGCCGCCGCCTTCGCCGCGCGATGATTTCCGCGCTGCCGCCGCCGATATCGAGGATCAGCGTGCGCTTGCCGTGCTGCGGCCAATTGCTTTCCACGCCCAGGTGAATCAGGCGCGCTTCCTCGCGGCCGGAGATGATCTCGACCGGCGTTCCCGCGGCTTCCGACGCGCGCGCCAGGAATTCGCGCTGATTGCGGCGTGTCGCGAATGGCGCTGGTGGCCACGGCGCGCACCCCCACCACGTCCAGCTTGCGGTACAGCGCGGCCATGCGCGCCAGTACCGCGCAGGTGCCTTGAGCATGGCCTCTTCGCTCACCGAGCCGGTGCGGAAGACGCTCTCGCCCAGGCGGGTGACTTCGCGGTCGGAGGCCAGAACGCGCGGCAGGTTGTCCGGGCGCGACTTCGGCCGCCTCCATGCGGATGGAGTTGCTGCCGATATCGATGGCTGCGTAACGGGGCAACTTTTAAACTATCAGCTTTCCACCGGAATCGGCAGCGTGCGCCGCCCGCTCCGTCGCCGTTCTGCCCGCCGCCCCATCCCCATCCCCGGCGCCTATTCCGCCGCTTTCTCCAGCGCCAGGTCCACCACTTCCTCCATGGTCTTCACGTAGTGGATCTTCATGTCGCCGATCTGCTCGCTCTTCAGGTCTTCGCGCACGTTGACCTCGTTTTCGAACGGCATGATCACTTCGCGGACGCCGCTGCGCTTGGCGGCCAGCACCTTCTCCTTGATGCCGCCGATCGGCAGCACCTGGCCGGTCAGCGTAATCTCGCCGGTCATCGCCAGGTTCGGGCGCACGCGGCGGTCGGTCAGCATCGAAAGCAGCGCCGTGGCCATGGTGATGCCGGCCGACGGGCCGTCCTTGGGAATCGCGCCGGCCGGCACGTGGACGTGGATGTCGCTGGTCTTGAACAGGTCGGGATCGATGCCGTACTTGGTGGCGTTGCCGCGCACCCAGGTCAGCGCGGCCTGCACCGATTCCTGCATCACCGGGCCCAAGCTGCCCGGTCATGATGAGCCCTTTGCTGCCGCCCGGCATGCGGCCGGCTTCGATGAACAGCACGTCGCCGCCCACCGGCGTCCACGCCAGCCCCACCGCCACGCCGGGCCGGCTGGTGCGCTCGGCCACTTCGGTATCGGTGCGGAAGCGCGGCGCGCCCAGGTCCTTCTCCACCAGCTCGCGGCGTCACTTCGCATCGTTCTCGCGCGTGCCCTCGGCGATGCGCCGCGCCTGCTTGCGGCAGATCGTGCCGATCTCGCGCTCCAGGTTGCGCACGCCGGCTTCGCGCGTGTAGCGCCGGATGAGGAAGCGCACCGCCTCGTCGGTGAAATGGATGTCGGTCTCCGGCGTCGAGCCCGTTCTCCGTCGTCTGCCGCGGAATCAGGTAGCGGAACGCGATGATCACCTTCTCCTGCTCGGTGTAGCCTTCGAGCGGGATGATCTCCATGCGGTCGCGCAGCGCGTCGGGGACCGTGTCGAGCACGTTGGCGGTGGTGATGAACAGGACCTTGCGAAAGATCGAACGGCACGTCCAGATAGTTGTCGCGGAAGGTGGAGTTCTGCTCGGGGTCGAGCACTTCGAGCAGCGCCGACGCCGGATCGCCGCGGAAATCGCGCCCCAGCTTGTCCACTTCGTCCAGCATGAAGACCGGATCGTTGGCGCCCGCGCGGCGCAGCGCCTGGATGATCTGCCCGGGCAGCGCGCCGATGTAGGTGCGGCGGTGGCCGCGGATCTCGGCTTCGTCGTGCATGCCGCCCATCGAGATGCGCGCGAACTTGCGGCCCAGCGCGCGCGCGATCGACTTGCCGAGCGACGTCTTGCCCACGCCCGGGCGGCCCCACGAAGCAGAGAATCGGGCCCTTCAGCACCGGCTCGAGCTGCAGCACGGCCAGGTAATCGAGAATGCGGTCCTTCACCTTCTCCAGATCGTAGTGGTCCTCGTCGAGGATCTCGGCGGCGCGCTTCACGTCCACCTGCGAGCCGGAAGAAATGCTCCAGGGCAGGCGCGGCCATCCATTCCAGGTAGGTGCGCGTGACGCCGTATTCCGGCGAGGCGGGCGAGATGCGCGCCAGGCGGTTCAGCTCGCGCATGGCCTCGGTCTTCACTTCTTCGGGCATGCCGGCGGCTTCCAGTTTCTGCGCGCAGCTCTTCCACGTCGCGGCTGGCGTCGTCGCCTTCGCCCAGCTCCTTCTGGATGGCCTTCAACTGCTCGCGCAGATAGAACTCGCGCTGGCTTTGCGAAAGCTGGCCCTGCACCTGCGACTGAATGCGGCCGCGCAGTTCCAGCAGTTCCAGCTCGCGCGTGAGGTGGCGGTGGATCTCGTCAGGCGCGCGCGCGCCGTCGGGCTGCTCGAGCAGCTTCTGCCGCTCGGCAGGGCTCAGCGAGGGCAGGTTGCCGGCGACGAAATCGGCCAGCGCGCCCGGCTCGGTGATGCTGCGTCGGCGGTGGACGACAGATCGTCGGAGAGATTGGGCGAGGCGGCCACGATCTGCTGGAACAGGCTGAGCACGTTCTGCCGCAGCGCCTCCACTTCGGGCGTGATCTCCGGCTCGATATCGGGAATGCGCTCGATGCGGCGCTTGCAGGAACGGCTCGGTGGCGGTGAATTCGATGGTGCGGATGCGCGCGACGCCTTCGCAGAACAGCAGCAGGTTGTCCTTGGGCACGCGGACGGCCTTGTGCATCACGCACACCGTGCCCACCTGGTACAGATCGTCCGGGCGCGGGCGTGTCGACGCGCGGATCGAGCTGGGAGATGACCGCCGAGCGTGCGGTTTTCGCCCAGCGACTGCACCAGCGCGACGGAGCTCGGCCGGCCCACGGTGATGGGCAGCAGGGCGCCGGGAAAGATCACGGTGTCGCGCACCGTGAGGACCGGCACTTCTTCAACCGGCGTCTGCTCTTCGGTTGCGGGCGGGGAGCCGTTTCGGATTCGACGGGCATGCCCTCAGTGTAGCGTCGGCTAGAGCGGAAGAAGTGAGGAACTATGGTTGACGAGGTCAGGGTCGGGATCAGATCGGCCGGGCTCACTGTGGGTCGGTCAGCAGGCCAGGAGGCCACCGGACGCTCCACGGACGCGCGGCCGCATCCGACCCGATCCGACCCCTAACCCTTCACGCGCCTTTCGGATAACAGCCCAGCACGCGCAGGAAGTCGGCCAGTTCCCCCAGATGGCTGCAGGGCGTTCTGCGCGTTGGGCGAATCCACGCGTCCCAGGAAATCCAGGTAGAACAGGTACTCCCAGGGCTTGCCGCGCAGCGGGCGCGATTCGATCTTGGTGAGGTTCAGATCGCGCAGCGCAAAGGCGCTGAGGGCGCGGAACAGCGCGCCCGGGATGTTGCGCGTGCTGAACACCAGCGAGGTTTTCCAGTGCGGTGTTCGCGGCCGCGCGGCACCGGATGGCGGCGCGCGTATTCCGGCCGCCGCAGCAGGAAGAAGCGGGTGAAATTCTGGCGGTCGCTTTCGATGGACCGGCGCAGAATGCGGCGCGCCGTAGATTTCCGCGGCCACCGCCGAGGCGATCGCCGCCGGCGTCCGTCGAGTCCTTCCTCCATGATCATTTTCACGCTGCCGGCGGTGTCGTAAAACGGAATTCGCTCGATTTGCGGATTCGCGGCGAAGAAATCCAGGCACTGATTCAGCGCCACGGGATGCGAAAATACGCGCCTGATTTTGGAAAACGGCACCCCTTGCGGCGCGATCAGATTGTGCACGATGCGCACGCTGGTTTCGGCCACGATGGGCAATTCGAAATTCAGCAGGTGGTCGTAATTCTCGTGCACCGAGCCGGCCAGAGTATTTTCGATGGGCACCACGGCGCCCGCCGACGCGCCCGTCCTTCAGGCTGCGGAAGACGTCTTCGAAGCGCTCGCAGGGCAGCACCGCGACGTCGCGGCCCCAGCAGTTTGCGCGCCGCCTCTTCGCTGAAGGCGCCGCGCGCGCCCTGAAAGGCGATGGGCTCGGCGCTGCGGCTCTTGCCTCATTTCGGCGCTCCCTCCCAGCGGCGGACCTGCGGATCGGGCAGGCCGAGCAGGTCGAGACGCGGTCCACGCTGTGATCCACCATATCCATCACGGTCTGCGGATGGTGATAGAAGCCGGGAATGGGCGGGGCGATAATGGCGCCCATTTCCGCCAGCGCGGTCATGGTTCGCAGATGTCCCAGGTGGAAGGGGCTTTCCCGCACCATCAGGATCAGCTTGCGCCTCTCCTTCAGCGTGACGTCGGCCGCCCGCACCAGCAGGTTGGAGCTGATGCCGGCGGCGATGGCCGACATGGTGTGGATGGAGCAGGGCGCGACCACCATGGCGTCGGTGGGGTACGATCCGCTGGCCAGCCGGCAGCCGATATCTTCCAGCGGGTACCAAAAATGGGCCAGCTTGCGCACGTCGGCGGCCAGTCTGCCCGGTTTCCAGATACAGCGTCTTTTCGCCGGAACGGGTCAGGATCAGGTGGATTTCCACCTGCGGCTGCGCGCGCAGGCGCTCCAGCAGGCGCAGACCGTACATCGCGCCGCTTGCGCCCGAAATTCCGAGGACGATTCTCAAGGGAGGATCATAGCACGGCCGCGGCGGTATAACTCAACTTAGACTTCGAGCTCGATGCCGGAAGTCCGCAGCACGCGCCAGCCGCCGTCGAGCGAGATCGGGTTGGTGTAGCCCATCTTCTGCAAATTGTCCGCCACCATCGCCGAGCGGAAGCCGCCGCCGCAGTAGAGCACCAGGCAGGCGTTCTTATCGGGAATCTGGGTCTCGATATCGCGCTCGATGATGCCCTTGCTCAAATGGAGCGCGCCCTTGACGCGGCCCTGCGTCCACTCGTTGTCCTCGCGGGTGTCGATCAGGATATGCGGCTGGCCGGATTCGAGCATCCGTTTGTAGCCTTCCACATCGATCTGCCGGATGCGGGTTTTGGCGTCTTCGGCGAGTTTCAGGAAGCCGGGGTTGTGTTGGTGAGCCATAGCGTTAAGAGTCAATACCGTTCTGCCAAAAGCTGCCCGTGGAGCAAGCTTCCAGTTTGCCATGCCCGCATTCCGGACCAGCGGGAATGCCGGCCGGAAAGCCGGCATGGCCGCCTGGAAGTCGGCGCTACGAGAGGCGCGCGGCCGATTTTCCCTGCTGCTACCTATTCCGCGCGGCGGATTTTCGCGCCGGCCGCGGCCAGCTTGGATTCGATTTTCTCATAACCGCGGTCGATGTGATACACGCGGTCGATGACGGTGTCGCCCTGGCCACCAGCGCGGCCAGCACCAGCGACGGCGCTGGCGCGCAGGTCGGACGCGATCACACCCGCGCCCGTCAGCTCGGCGCGGCCCGGCGACGATGGCCTGCGCGTCCGTCGAGCCGGATGTTGGCGCCCATGCGCGCCAGTTCCTGCGCGTGCATGAAGCGGTTTTCGAAAATGCGTCTCGTTGACGATGGCGATGCCTTCGCGCCTGCGTCATCAGCGCCATGTACTGCGCCTGCAGGTCGGTGGCGAAGCCGGGGTATTCCTCGGTGGTCATGTCCACGGACTGCAGGCCGCCGCCAGCGCGCACGCGCAGCGTGGTGGCGTCCGGCTGGCTGACCTGGACGCCGGCCTGCTGCAGCTTGGAGATCGAGCGCCGCCAGGTGCTCGGGGTCGCAGCCGGTGACGGTCAGATCGCCGCCGGTGATGGCGCCGGCGAGAACGAAGGTGCCGGCTTCGATGCGGTCGGGAATGATGGTGTGATCGGCGCCGTGCAAGCTTCGCGACGCCCTGAATGCGGATGACGGAAGTGCCCGCGCCCTCGATCTGCGCGCCCATTTTGGTCGAGCAGCGCGGCCAGGTCGGCGACTTCCGGCTCGCGCGCGGCATTGTCGCAGAACGGTTTCGCCCTCGCGCCAGCACGGCGGCCATCATGAGGTCTTCGGTGCCGGTGACGGTGATGCGGTCGAAGACAATGTCGGCGCCGCGCAGCCCATCGGGCGCCCGGGCTTCGATGTAGCCGTGTTCCTGGTGCATCGGTCGCGCCCAGCCGCTCCAGGCCGAAGATGTGCAGGTTGATGGGCCGCGCGCCGATGGCGCAGCCGCCGGGCAGCGAAACGCGGGCGCGGCCGCAGCGCGCCACCAGCGGCCCCAGCACCAGGCTGGAGGCGCGCATGGTTTTGACCAGCTCATAGGGCGCTTCCGGGCTGGACGATACGCCGCGGTGTGCAGGCGGACGGATTCGCCGTCGGTTTCGAGCTGCGCGCCGATATCCACCAGCAGCCGCTGCATGGTGCGGATATCGCGCACGCGCGGGATGCGGCACAGGGTGACGGGCTCTTCGGTAAGCAGCGCCGCGGCCAGCGCGGGAAGGGCGGAATTTTTGGAGCCGCTGACGGGGATTTCGCCCTCGAGCGGTACCCCGCCGGCGATAACAAATTTATCCATGGAGAGCCTTCGTTACATTTCCGCCGGCGGCGGCCAGGCGCCGCTCGGCCTCAGCGCGGGGGGCGCCGGTTTTGGCCATGAGAATGGCGGTGCGCACGCTGTTGCCGGCCTGTTCCAGCAACTCGGAGGCGCGGGCGTACGGCACTCCGCCCGCCTGCGCCACAATGCGGCGGGCGCGATCCAGCAGCTTGACGTTCGTGGGCTGCACATTGACCATGAGGTTGCCGTAGACATATCCCAGCCGGATGAATGCACCGGTTGACAGCATGTTGAGTACCATCTTCTGGGCCGTGCCTGCCTTCAGACGCGTGGAGCCGGCGAGGACCTCGGGACCGGGAAGCGGGGTGATAGGGATCTCGACCGCGCGGGCCAGGTCGGAATCGGGGGAACAACTGATGCCGATGGTGACCGCGCCCAGGCGGCGGGCCTCCGCCACCGCTCCGAGCACGTAAGGCGTGCGGCCGGAGGCGGCCAGCGCGGCCAGCACGTCGGCGGCGGTGAAGCCGCGGGCGGCCAGATCGCGCGCGCCGGCGGCGGGATCGTCCTCGGTGGCTTCGGTGGCGCGGGTGAGGGCGCGCTCGCCGCCGGCGATGATCCCCTGCACGGTCTCGGGCGAAACCCCGAAAGTGGGCGGGCACTCGGAAGCGTCGAGGACGCCAAGACGGCCGCTGGTGCCGGCGCCAATGTAGAAAAGGCGACCTCCGGAGGAAAGGGCGGCGGCAATGGCGTCCACGCCACGGGCGATGGACGGGATTTCGCGGCCCACCGCTTCCGCCACGCGCCGGTCCTCGGCGTTGATGATGCGCAGCATCTCTTCGCTGGAGACGGCGTCGATAGCGGCCGAGGCCGGGTTAGGTTGTTCCGTAAGAAGACGTTCGAGACTGGCCATGGTGGTGTGCGGCGGCAGCGGGCCCTCCCATGCCCGGCCGATACACCGGGCGGGCGGCTGCGAAGCGCTATTCTCAGTGTCTCACTTAGAACAATGGCCGCGCGGTTGCCCTATTTCGAACGGGTAGACACCATGCTTCACTGGACACTGGTTTTTCTCATCATTGCGATCATCGCCGGGATTCTGGGTTTTGGCGGAATCGCGGGAGCGGCCGTCGGGGTCGCGAAAATCCTGTTTTTCCTCTTCCTGGTTATCTGGCTGATTTCCCTGTTCGTCGGCAGACGGGCCATATAAGAATTGCGGGGCGGCTCCAGGGCCGCCCTACAATTGCTCTTCCACCATGAACTGCTCGAACTTGCCGTCGGGCAGCAGGTAGATGTTCAGGCCGACCGTCTTCCTGACGAACTCCGCGCGATAGGAACGGTGTATCATGCCGCCGCGCAGATTCTCGCCCAGCGCGCTTACATTCTTCAGCTTGCCGAGAGCGGTGAGCGAAGCGGCGAAATCGCGCAGCGCCGCCGGCGTGAAATAGGAGTTGGCGTTGGCGGTGAAGAGGGCGCGGTCGATTCTGCCTTTGCGTAAACCTTCCAGGATGCTCCGCACTTTGGCGGTGTCCGCGGCGGCCGGGGCGGGCTGGTCCGGCAGCAGCACGAGCGCCGCGATCTGGTGCGCCAGCGGGGCCACCAGGTTGACTCCATCTTCGTTCGAGACCACCACCACCGCCGCCTGGCGCGTGGGATAGACCGCATTGGTGGTGAGAAAGCCGGAGACTTCGCCGCCGTGCTCAAACTCGGGGATGCCGCGGAAATCCTGGACGTCGAGGCCCAGGGCGTAATGGCTGAAATTGCCGTTGGCCAGGCGCACCTCGCGGGTAAACTCTTCATACGAGCGCAGCGAGAGGATCTTCTTTTCGAGGAATGAGATATCCCATTTGGCCAGGTCCGAGGGGGTCATGGCCAGGTTGCCGGCGCCGTAATACCAGCCGGAGGCTTCCCGGTTGACGGGGCGCGGCGGGCCGAGCGCGAAGCGGGTGTAGGCAACGGCATCGGCGGAGGTGAAGGGCGGCCACGGACCGGCGCTCTCCATGCCGAGCGGCTGGAAAATGCGCTCGCGCAGGAATTCGGGCAGCGGGCGGCCGGCGACCTTTTCGAAAATCAGGCCAGCCAAAACGAAATTGGTGTTGCTGTACTGCCACTTGGTGCCGGGCTCGAAATTGAGCGGCTTTTTGGCCCAGCGGTCGATCACGGCGGCGGAGTTGACGGGCTTGGTCCAGTCGGGAATCAGGTAATCCTGCGGCGCGTAATCCTCGTAGCCGGAAGTGTGGGAGAGTAGCTGGCGGATGGTGATCTCATTGGCGCGCGTGAGGTCGGGGAAGTACTTGCCAACTGGGTCGTCGAGCGAGAGCTTGCCCTCTTCCTGGAGCATCAGCAGCGCGGCCACGGTGAACTGCTTGGTAATGGAGCCGACGGCGTAGCGGGTATGGACGTCCGCGGCGCGGTGCGCGGCCAGGTCGGCCGAGCCGAAGCCCTGGGCGAAGGCGAGCTTGCCGTCACGAACCACCGCGACGGATACGCTGGGCGCGCCGCTCTCCTTGAGGGCGGCGGAGATTTTCTCCGTAAGCTGCGAATTCAGATCCGCGCCGGGCAGGGCGGGGGCGAGCAGGAGAAGTGCGAAACAAAGACGGTTGATCATGATTTTTGAAATTTCAAGATTGAGGTGGCGGGTTCGGTTCCCCGGGGTGTGCCGGCAAGGATGCCGGCACGGGCCGACTGGAAGCCGGCGCTACGGGGGGCAGCGGCGGTCATGCTTTGAGGGCGCCGCCTTTGCGCTCGACGGCTTTGGGGGCTGCGCCGGGCACGAAGAAATCCTGCCAGACCAGATTGCATTCCTCGACCATGCGCATGCCGTATTCGCAGCGGCTGAGGTCTCCGGGCCGGTGTTGTTGGTGCCGAAAGTGAATTTGCAGCCGGCGGCCTTGGCCATCTTGATGAACGACGGGCTGGGCAGCTGGTAGCGGTTGTTGATCTCGATGGCGACGCCGTTGCGCACGGCCGCGTCGACCACCTTCTTCCGGCGCGCTTCGGTCCAGAGGGTTTCGTAATCCTTGGCGAGATGATCGGGCAGGTAGGTCGGGTTGGCATAGATATCGACCGGCTCGTGGTCCAGGATGCCGACGGTGCGGTCGACCAGCGTGTCCATGAACTCCTGCGGATCGGCGATGGTGCCGACCTCTTCGGGAATCCACAGGCGCATGCGGCGGCCGTGGTTGTCGGTCCAGGTCATGGAATCGGTGAAGATGTAGTCGAACAGGGCGGCGGCGCGGCGGGAGAACATCTGCGTCCACTCGCGTCCTTCGGCCTGCATGGCGACGAAGATGGGCTGGCCCTTCATGCTGTCGACGAACTGCGCGCGCGGCCTCGTCGTTCTCGGTGGGGAAGCCCTTGCCGCAGTTGACGGCGATGCCGTACTCGATGCCGTCGCGCCGCGACTTGGCCAGCGCCTGTTCGAGCGTGAGCCCGCCCTTCAGGTGGACGTGGAAATCCACCATGGGGATGATTGTGGCGGCCGATATCGATGATCTCGCGGAAGGTCGTCGTCGGCCACGGGAGCGGGCGCCGGGAGTGGGAGTGTCGTCGGGCAGCGGGCGCACGCGGACGCTGCGGAAGAGCGCGCTGGATGCCGTCGTTGTGGCACTGCAGGGCGAACGTGCCGCGGTCGAGGAAGCGCTGGCGTCTCGCCGCCGTCGGGGATGACCGGCGGGGTGGGCTCGGTGTAATCCACCACCAGCATGCCGTTGAGCCGGATCTGCACGTTCTTGCCGCGCACGAGCGACGTGGATCTTGAACCACTGGTCGTCGGCGATGAACTGCTTGTAGATGTTGCGCAGGCCGTAGAGCGAGCCGGTCTTCTTGCGCTCGCGGTAGGTGCCCTCGCCCGGTGGCGGTGTTGTCGATCTGGATTTCGAAGCCCTTTTCCGGGAAGCCGGTTTCCTGGTAAGCGGTGTGGAAGTAGACGCCGGAGTTGCAGGCGGGGCGGGCCAGGGCTTCCACTTCCAGTTCGAAATTCTTGAAGACGGCGCCGTGCACCGGGCCGTTATAGAAGAGATGCGAGCGCGGGCCGTCGGCGGCGAGGCTGCCGTCTACGACTTTCCAGGAGGATTTGTTCTCGCTGGGACGCCAGTTGGCCAGGATGCGGCCGTCGAAGAGATCGATCCAGCCGTCCTCGGCGGCGGGCAGGCAGCCGAGAGCGGACATGGCGCCGAGGAACGCGCGCCGGGTGGGGGATATGGGCACAGGTCTAGTATAAGTCCGGTGCAGGCGCGAGGTTTCCAGTTGGGCGGAGCCGGGATGCCGGCCCGGAGGGAATGCCGGCTGGGGAGCCGGCAGGCAAGCTGGAAGCTTGCGCTACGGGGGCGGTTGGCAGACGACAAAAAACGATCGTCCGCCCTACGGGGGCTTACAGGGCGCGCACGGAGCGGATGCCTTCGCCTTCGAGCACTACGGCCATTTTCTTCAGGGCCAGTTTGTGGATTTGCGAAACACGGCTTTCATTGACGCCGATGGCGTCGCCGATCTCTTTCATGGTCATCTCGTTGGTGTAGTAAAGGAAGACGACTTTCTGATAGCGCTCGGGGAGGGTGCCGATAGCGCGGGCGAGGGTGCTGGAGAGCTGGCTGCGCTCGCACATGCGGTCGGGGCGATAGTCCGGCCGGGCGGCGATGTCCTCGGCGGTTTCGGGGATGGGGGCGGAATGGGTCGGGGTCAGGCCCATGGTCCGCATCTCAGCCATCAAGTGCCGCCAGCGAGCGGGGCTGACGCCGATGGCATCGGCCATCTCGGTTTCGCTGGGAGCGCGGCCGAAGCGCGCGGTGAGATCCCGCGTGGCCGCTTCCACCTGCTTCTGGCGGCGGCGCAGGTCGCGGGAAGCCCAGTCGAGCTGGCGCAGGCTGTCGAGGATGGCGCCCTTGATGCGGTGCTTGGCGTAGGCGGGGAAAGCGACCTTTTTCGAGCCATCGTACTTGGCGACGGCATCGAAGAGGCCCAGCACGCCGGCGTGGACCAGGTCGTCCAGATCCACGTGGACGGGCAGGTTTTCGTGGACGCGGATGGCGATTGCCTTGACCAGGGGCAGGTTTTCGAGCACGATCTGGTCGCGCAACTCTTCCGAAATCTGGCGGCGGCGTTTGGACACAATGATAGCGGGCATCGTCTGAACCTCTTTTTTGAACTTGGTGATTCACAGCCTCGATTGGCTGTGCCTGCTAAGTGTGCAACCTTAGTTCCACAGATATTCGGATGTAAAACCCTTTATTTTGAGTGGCAGGATGTTTCAGATTGAAACGGCGTTTCAGATTGAAACGAGGGGGATGTTTCAAATTGGAGCGGCCCTTGGCTGCGTTGCCGGACAAAGACGGTTGGCAGGCGAAAGCGCCCGCCTCGTTTTGGCCTACTCTTCGCGGCGGGCCATGTAGTGGATGACGGTGCGGAGGGCAAGGCCGGCGAGGAAGATAAGGGTGGCGAGGAGGATCTTGCCGTCGAGGGTAAGGGCGGCGAGCAGGCCGAGAACGGCGAAAATGGCGAGGGCGGTCTGGAAGCGCGGTTTGATGTTGCTGGCGTCTGTCATTGGCGTGGCATGTTGTAAGCGAAATTAAATTGCAGGATGATGCGGTCGCCCTTGAATTCGGCCGGCAAGGGCGGGAAGGGAACGGAGGCGCTGATGCCGGCGACGGCGGCGCGGTCGAGCGGATCGGCGCCGGAGGAGGCGGCGATCACCAGCTTGGGAACGTGGCCGTCGCGGGCGATGGAAAACTGAATGCCGACCTTGCCGCTGCGGCCCATCTTGGTGACGCTTTCCGGGATGATGTTCATCCAGTTGCGTTTGACAGCGGCCAGGACCTGGGTCAGATACGGCCTGAAATCGACGCCCAGCGGATTGCTGAGAAGCTGAATGTTGCTGGCTTGGCTGGCGGGAGCGGCGGGCAGGTTGACGCCGCCGCCGAAGCCGCCGACGGACGATTCGGTATCGTCTCCGATGGTGAGCCCGCCGGCGGAATTGCCGCGGGCGGCCTGGTGAATGGCGTCGGCCACGGGGGAATTGCCGGGAATGGGAACCTGGCCGTGGCCGTTGGAAATGCGGGTCTGTTGGCCGGGGTTCTCAAAGACCAGTTTCGGCTTCTCTTCGGCCTGAATCTGGGGCGGAGGAGGAGGCGGAGCGGCGGCGCCGGGGAGGGGCGGCAAATCGGCCTTGACGGGCGCGGGGGCGGCGGCTTCGAGCCTGGGGGGTTCGGGGAGCGGGGTGGCCTGGGGCTTGGGAGCGGGCGGAGGGGGGAGCGGGGCCGGACGGGGCGCGGCCGGCTGCAGCACCGGCGGCGGAGTGACCGGGACCTGCAAGCGCGGCCGCGGCTGCACTTCAGCGGCGTTGAATTCCTTGGTGACCTTGGCGGTGTTGGGCTCTTTCTGGGTGAGGGTGGTGAGCGGCTCGATCAGGGTGGTGATATGCCGGACCGGCTCCGGCGGAGGCTGAAAGGCCTCTTTGGGAAGGAGCAGGAGGATGGTGAGCGCGGACACGTGCAGCAGAACGGAGACGACGGCGGCCGTGCGCGAACGCTCGCGCCGGCCGGGTTCGCTCCATTCGGTGAGCAGGTGAAGCCCGGCGTCTTCGGGCGGATGCGCTACGGTTTCCATCCTGCTTCTACCAACGAGTGCGAGACCTGATCGGAGTGCTCCCTGATTCTATCAAGAATAGACAAAGCTACTCCCAGTGTTAGACGCGCGGCGGCGGCTGAGCATTTCGGGGAATTACGGCTTTCGACGGAGGTAAGGAAAGCGTCGAACTGGAGGTGGAGGGGCTCGGCGCGGGAGACGGGGGCCTGCTCGAAGCCGATCTGGCGGTCGGGGCCGACGGAGAAGACGGCCAAGTCCTGGCGGGTATAGTCCAGGGAGAGGTACTGGCGAGGCTGGAAGAGGCGGAGTTTGCGGACGCGCTCGGTGGAGATGCGGCTGGCGGTGAGGTTGGCGATGCAGCCGTTGGGGAACTGGAGGCGGACGTTGGCGATATCCACCTTGTGGGAAAGGATTTGGATGCCGGCGGCACGGATTTCGACGGGCTCGGCGCGGGCTAGGGAGAGGACGATGTCCACGTCGTGAATCATGAGATCGAGGACCACGTCGACGTCCAGGCTGCGGGGGCTGAAGACGTTGAGGCGGTGGATTTCGAAGAAGAGGGGGAGGGTGGCGCGGCGCTCAAGCTCGAGGACGGCGGGGTTGAAGCGCTCCAGGTGGCCCACCTGGAGGATGCGGCCGTGGCGCCCGGCGGCGGCGGCGATGCGGGAGGCGGCGGCGAGATCGTCCGCGATGGGCTTTTCCACCAGGCAATCGATGCCGGCTTCGAGCAGCGGGCAGGCGACCTCGGCATGGACGGTGGTGGGGACGGCGACGACGGCGGCGTCCACCTGGCCGATCAGGGCGCGGGCATCGGTGAGCGGCTGCGCGCCATAGAGCGCAGCGGTTTCGGTTGCGCGGGCGGGATCGATATCGACCACGAAGGCGAGTTGGGCGCGCGGCGATTCGTGGATGACGCGGGCGTGGTTGCGGCCGAACTGGCCGGCACCGATGAGAGCGAGACGGGTAGGCATGGAATTAGAGAAACATTGAATTTACCGCCGAGACGCCGAGGCGCCGAGGAATGGAAATAGCGCCGTAGAGCCGCCCTTCAGGCGGCCGGGCGGGCGTTCGTGACGGCAGCGGGTATGCCGGCTGGAAAGCCGGCATGGCAAGCTGAAAGCTTGCTCTACGGGGCTGTTTACAACCCGATGATGGCGATACCGGCATCGTTGGCGGCCTCCAGCATTGGTTGTTGGTCGAGCATCAGGGTGCGGTTGGCTTCGATGGCGAGGGCGGTGGTGTTGGTTTCGCTCATGACGGGGATGGTGGAGAGGCCGACTACGGGGACGTCGAAGAGCAGGTGCTCGCGGCGGCGGGCGGCTTTGACCAGGGTGAGGCGGCGGCCGTTGACCAGGGCGGCGGCGCGGCGGAGCATGGCGTCGGTGCCTTCCATGGCTTCGAGGGCGACGCAGGCGCGCTCGCAAATGGCGGCACTCTGGCCCACGTCGAAACCGGCGAGGGCGTTGGCGACGCGGGTGCCGTAATGGATATCGGCGAGCTCGTCTTTATCGGGCTTGCGCGCGGTGAGGACGCCTTCGGCGGCCAGCAGCGGCTTGAGGAGGAAGGTGGAATCGCGAAGCTGGATGCCTTCGTTGGCCAGGACCTTCACTATGCCCATGATCAGGCCGTCGGTATTCCTGGATGGTAGCGCAGCCAAAAGTTTAACCAGGCGCCAGTCGGGGCGGATGGAGGAGAAGATTTTGGCGTGCTTCACCTGGCCGCACATCATGACGTCGGCAATGCCATCCTGCTTGCAGATTTCGATTAGTTTGCTGAGCTGGCCGAGGGAAATCCAATGGCAGCGCGGGGCGAGGGAGTCGAGCTCGCGGGAGGCTTCTTCCTGGATGGCGATGACGGTGATGTCGAGGCCGAGCTGTCGCGCGCTTTCGAGCGCGAGCAGGGGAAAGCGGCCGTTGCCGGCGATGAGACCGTAGCGGGGCGGCGTGCGGGGGGTCATGCGGCGGCTCCGGCGGCGCGCGCGGGGACTTGCGGTTGGGCGGTGGGGGTGCGCCGCGGGCGCGGGAATGCCGGCTCGGAAGCCGGCATGGCCGCCTGGAAAGGCGGCGCTACGGGGGCGGGGCGATTCCTCATTTGTGGACGCCGCGCTCGGAGGAGCGGATGAAATCTACAAGCTCGTCGATTTCGGGCGAGGGAGGGACTTCGGCGCGGATACGCTCGATGGCCTGGGTGGTGTTGAGCTGGGAGCGGGTGAGGAGGCGGAAGGCGGTTTGCAGAGATTCGACGATGGATTTATCGAAGCCGCGGCGGACGAGGCCGATGGCGTTGGCGCCGTAGACTTCGAGCTCGGGCTTGTGGCTGGTGAGGGAGAACGGGAGCACGTCCTGCTTGACCACGCTGTAAGGGCCGATGAAGGCGTGGCGGCCGATGCGGCAGAACTGGTGGACGCCGCTGAAGGGGGCGATGTCGACCCAATCCTCAATGACCACGTGGCCGGCGATGCCGGCGCTGTTGCCGAGGATGACGTGGTCGCCGATGTGAACGTCGTGGGCCACGTGGGTGTAGGTCATCAACAGGTTGTCGCTGCCGATGGAGGTAAGCAGGCCGCCGCCACGGGTACCGCGGTGGATGGTGACGAATTCGCGGATGCGGTTACGGTGGCCGATGCGGGTTTCGGCGCGCTCGCCCTTGTATTTCAAATCCTGGGAGGCGACGCCGATGCTGGAATAGGGGAAGAAGATGTTGTCTTCGCCGATCCAGGTGGGGCCTTCGAGATAGATGTGCGCCATGAGGCGCGTGCGCGCGCCGATTTCGACTTCGGCACCGACGATGGAGTAGGGGCCGATTTCGGCGGTGTCCGCGATGCGGGCGGCGGGATCGACGAGGGCCGTGGGGTGAATCGGCATCTTCAGGCTTCGGCGGAAACGGGTTTGGCCTGCCCGGCTTCTACAGCGGCCTGTTTTTCCTCCTTGTCGGCGAGCTTGCACATGACTTCGGCTTCGGCCACCACCACGCCATCCACGGTAGCCACGCCGGCCATTTTGGCTACGCTGGCCTTGCGCTTGATGACCTTCATTTCCATGCGCAGGGTATCGCCGGGGACGACCGGGCGGCGGAAGCGGGCGTTTTCGACGGCGACGAGGAGGACCAGCTTCGAATGGCGGTCCGGGATGGATTTGAGGACGAGCACACCGGCGGCCTGGGCCATGGCCTCGATAATGAGGACGCCGGGCATGACCGGGAAATCGGGGAAATGGCCCTGGAAAAAGGGCTCGTTGTGGGTGACGTTCTTGATCCCGACGATGCGTTCGGGGTCCATTTCCACGATGCGGTCGACCAGAAGAAATGGGTAGCGGTGCGGCAGGATGTCGCGGATCTCGTTGATATCCAGGATGGCCATGGAAGTGAGTATTATCGCACGGCGCGGAGGACTAAATTTCCACCGCCGAGACGCCGAGACGCCGAGGAGACGTTTCGGCGGGAGCTCAGTCCGCCGGCGGGTTACCATGGTTCGCTGTGGATGACATCCTCTCTTACATTCAAGTTCAGCAGCCCAAGATCATTGACCTCATCCGGCGGTTTGTGGAGTGCGAATCGCCGAGCGATGCGCCGGAGGCGGTGAACCGGTTCGGCGAACTGGTGGCGGATACGGTGGCGCCATTCGCCAAAGTGAAGGCCGTTGGCGGGGGCAAATCCGGCAGGCACGTGGTGTGCGAGATGAATCTGCCGGGGCGGCGGAAACACGGACAGGTTCTGGCGCTTGGGCACTCGGACACGGTGTGGCCCCTGGGCACGCTGCGCACCATGCCGTTCCGGGAAGAGGACGGGCGGCTGTGGGGACCGGGCGTGCTGGATATGAAATCGGGCATCGCGTTTCTGATTTTCGCGGTGCGGGCGATGCGGGAGATGGAGCTTCCGGCGCCATCGAAAGTGGTGCTGCAACTGAATGCCGATGAAGAGGTGGGGAGCGTGGATTCGCGGGCGCTGACGGAGAAGAACGCGGCGCGGAGCCACACCGTGCTGGTGCTGGAGCCGGGAACGGGCCTGGAAGGAAAACTCAAAACCGCGCGCAAGGGAGTGGGCGAATATACGGTGGCGGTGCGGGGGCGGGCGTCGCACGCGGGCGTGGACTTCCGGGCGGGCGCGAGCGCCATCGTGGAACTGGCGCGGCAGATTGAGCGAATTTCGGGCTTCACGCGGCTGGAGCGCGGGGTGACGGTGAACCCGGGGGTGATGGCGGGCGGAACGCGAAGCAACGTGGTGGCGGCGGAGGCGCGGGCGGAGATCGACATCCGGGTGGTGCGGATGGGGGACGCGGCGGCGATGGACAGGAAGTTTCGCGCGCTGCGGCCGTTCGACCGGCGGTGCGCCATCGAGGTGGAGGGGGGATTGAACCGGCCGCCGATGGAGCGATCGGCGGCGACGGTGAGGCTGTTCCGGGCGGCGCGGAAAATGGCGGGGGAGCTGGGCGTGAAGCTGGAGGAATCGCTCAGCGGCGGCGGGTCGGACGGCAATTTCACGGCCGCCATGGGAACACCGACGCTGGATGGCCTGGGCGGGGTGGGGGAAGGGGCGCACGCGGCCAACGAGAGCATTCTCACCAGCCGGATGGCGGACCGTACGGCGCTGCTGGTGAAACTTTTGACCGAACTGTAGGGGTTTGCCGAAGCAGAGGTCTGCGGGATTACCCCCGTTTTGCCGAAGCGGTGCAAAAAGAACCGGACGGGCCAGCGGAAATCCGGGCGGCTGGAATAAACTCGGAATGGAATGTCGCAGGCCGCCCGACGCCGCATCGAGTTCATGGAGCCCGCGGCGCTCTTCGTCCTGATCATGGCGTACATCTGGGGGCTCCGCTTCCGGTACCACGACATGTGGATGGTGATTCTGGGGTTCATGGCGCTATCCCACATGGTGCGGCGGGAGCGGCTGGAGGCGCTGGGGTTCCATCTGCGCAATCTGCGGGAGTGCCTGGATGAATTTCTGCCGGCGCTGGGATTCATCGGGCTGAGCCTGCTGGCGACGGGGATTCTGCTGCAGACCACGCGTCCGATCCGGTTTGGCGATGGGGCGCTGGCGTGGGTGGGATACCTGCCCTGGGGCACTTTCCAACAGTACCTGTTGAACGGTTACTTTCTGAACCGGCTGGGCCGGGTGATGACGCCGCGAGGGGCGACGATCGCTTCGGCGATGCTGTTTTCGGGGGCGCACCTGCCCAACTGGTTTCTCATGGGCGTGACGCTGCTGGCGGGATACATCTGCGCCCGCATTTACACGCGCCACAAGAACCTGATCTTCCTGGGCGATGGCGCATGCGACCATCGGGTTCCTGCTGTTCCTGGTGGTGCCGGATTCGATCAGCCATCACCTGATCGTGGGGCCGGGCTGGTTTGGGCGATAGCGGCACGCGCGGTCCCAAAAGCGGACACCGGAAATTTCGGCTAACCAAACAAGCCCTTCCACCGTATTAACTTAGAGTAAGGACGGAGTGGCAGGCGAGGTGCCCCTTCCGGGTCCGGAACTGCGATGGACATTCAACGCAAGGGTGCGGGGAAACGAAAGGCCATCCGATGGACCGCCGGCATTCGTGCTGTTGGCGGTGGCCGGGGTGGGCATCACCGTGGGGCTGGCGAAGCTGAAACCGGCCGCGCCGGGGGTGGAGATGTCCACGCTCTGGCCGGATCACGGTGAAGCGCGGGCCGATGCTGCGCGACGTCCGCGGCCTGGGGACGCTGGTTCCCGGAAGATACCATGCTGATTACGGCGCAGACGGACGGGCGCATCGAGCGCATCCTGATCAGGCCCGGTACGCCGGTGAAAGCGGATTCGGTGGTGATGGTGATGACCAGCCCGGAGCTGCAGAACACGCTGGTCACCGCCGAGTATGCGCTGAAGGCGGCGCAGGCGGATTACGAAAACCTGAAGGTGACGCTGGAAAAGACGCTGCTCGACATGCAGTCCGTGGCGGCGCAGGTGGACGCGGATTACAACACCGCCAAGCTGCGAAGCCGACCGCGACACCAGCGCTGGCCAAGGAAAACCTGCTGCCGGACGTGGACGCGCAAGATCTCGCGAGGTAAAGGCGAAGCAACTGGGCGAGCGGGTGCGAGATCGAGAAGAAGCGGCTGGCCACTTACGCGGCGCCGGAAGAGGCGCAACTGGACGCGCAGAAGGTCAAGGTGGAGCAGCTGCGCGCCGATTACGACCTGAAGAAGAGCCAGGTGGACCAGTTGAAGGTGCGGGCCGGCTTCGACGGCATGCTGCAGGCGCTGCCGCCGCCCCTGACCCCGGTGGAAGAAGGGCAGAAGGTGACGGCCGGAACGGCGCTGGGCAAAGTGGCGCAGCCTTCCCACCTGAAGGCCGAACTGAAGATCGCCGAAACGCAGGTGAAGGATATCGCCATCGGGCAGCCGGCGGTGATCGATACGCGCCTGGCCGGCGGCGGCTGGGACGGGCTGATCGAAGGGCAAGGTTTCGCGCATCGACCCTTCGATCCTGAACGGACGGTGACGGTGGACGTGGCGCTGACAGGGCCCGCTGCCGTCCGGTGCGCGGCCCGACCTGAGCGTGGACGGCACCATCCAGCTGGAGAAGCTGGACGACGTGGTGTACGTGGGGCGGCCGGTATTCGGCCAGCAGGACAGCACCGTGCAGCTGTTCAAGATCGATCCCGACGGCAAGTACGCCAGCAAGGTGAAGGTGACGTTCGGCCGCAGCTCGGTGAACACGATCGAGGTCAAGGACGGCCTGAAGGTCGGGCGACCGGGTGATCCTCTCGGATATGTCGGCGTACGACAGCTACGACCGAATTAAATTGAACTAAGGAATCGCGGCGACTTTCGTAAAGAGGAGCAAATGACAATGGAAAACGGCTCAGCAACCGCTGATTCGACTGGACAGACGTCAGCAAGGTCTTCGTCACCGACGAGGTGGAGACGCACGCGCTTTCGGGCATCCATTTCGACGTCAAGAAAGGCGAGTACCTGTCGATTGCCGGGCCCGTCGGGCTGCGGCAAATCGACGCTGCTCGCCATTCTCGGGCCTGCTGGATACGCCCACCGACGGCACCTATTATCTGAACGGCAAGCCGGTGACCGGGCTGAAGCTTTCGGAGCGGGCGCGCATCCGCAACCGCGAGATCGGCTTCATTTTCCAGGCGTTCAACCTGATCGGCGACCTCACCGTCTACGAGAACGTGGAGCTGCCGCTGACCTATCGCGGCATGCCTTCCGCGGAGCGCAAGCGGCGCGTGCAGGAGGCGCTGGAGCGCGTGGGAATGTCGCACCGCATGAAGCACTACCCCTCGCAGCTCTCGGGCGGCCAGCAGCAGCGCGTGGCGGTGGCGCGCGCGCTGAGCGGCGATCCCGCTGATCCTGCTGGCGGACGAGCCGACCGGCAACCTGGATTCGGCCAACGGCGAGGCGGTGATGAACCTGCTGCGCGAATTGCACGCAGGCCGGGTCGACCATCTGCATGGTGACGCACGATCCGCGCTATGCCGAGTTCGCCGACCGCACCATCCGCCTGTTCGACGGCCGGATCGTGGAAGAGACGATGGAAGCGCGCAGCTGAAGGCGGTTCGAAGGCGGGCCCGGCATGCCCGGCCCCTACGGAAGGCGTTGAGGGCTTAGATTGCCTCCGTGCTTTCCGAGAATAACTGGTTTGTGGTGATATATGGGTGGTGCGCGCGAAGCGTGGACTCGCCCAAACTGCCTCCGCCCTCAACGTACTCTTCTACCATTTCATCAAGCCATCCGAACTTCAGGTGCGCATCATCAGGATGCTCCAGCGGCACGAGTATTGAACCGGGATCGAAGGTCCGGGACGCAGGCTGATCAACACCGAATTCGGCAGCCGTGAATTGACGAATGACTCTATGGTGCATTTCTAGAGGCTACACCAGTAGATAGCGAGTCGTAAATGCGGCAGAAGTTGTAATAAGCGAAATGCAGGCGGCAAGCCGGGAGCGCGGTTGGCAGACGACAAAAAACGATCGTCTGCCCCACAACGGCTAAACGGTGGCCGCAGCCTGGCCGCGCTTGACTTCGATGCCGGCCAACTGCTCGATGAAGTTCACGATGGCGCTGTGGTCGCAATCGCCCTTGCCCTGCGTCATGAGCGCCATCAGCATCTGCTGCACGAGGCTGGTCAGCGGGAGGGCCACTTTGTTGGCCTCGGCGGCCAGCAGGGCGTTGCGCAGATCCTTCTGGTGCAGGTTGATGCGGAAGCCGGGCTTGAAATTGCGATCGAGCACCATGGGGGCCTTGGCGTTGAGGACGGTGCTGCCGGCGAGGCCGCCCTTGACGGCTTGAAATACCAGCTCGGGATCGATGCCGCAGCGGGTGGCGAGGACCAGCGCTTCGCCCATGGCGGCGATGTTGCAAGCCACCATGATCTGATTGGCGAGCTTGGTGACGTTGCCGGCGCCCACCGGTCCGGTGAGGGTGACGGAAGCGCCCATCAGCTTCAACACGGGCACGGCGCGGTCGAAGACTTCCTGCTTGCCGCCGACCATGATGGCGAGGGTGCCATCGATGGCCTTGGGCTCGCCTCCGCTCACCGGGGCATCCAGGAAATCGACGCCCTTGGCGGCACAGGCGGCGCCGATCTTCTGGGACACCATCGGGTTGATGGAGCTCATGTCGATGAGGAGGGTGCCGGGGCGGGCGGCGGCCAGAATACCGCCGCTGCCGAGGACGGCTTCTTCCACCTGGGGACCATCGGGGAGCATGGTGACGATCCACTCCACGGCGGCGGCAAGCTCGCGGGCCGAGGCGGCGGCGGTGGCGCCATCGGCCACGGACATTGTCCACCAGGCGCGGCACGATGTCATAGGCGATCACTTCGTGGCCGGCCTTCATAAGATTGCGGGCCATGGGGCGGCCCATGATTCCCAGCCCTACGAATCCGATTTTCGTCATAAGAGTTCCTTTCGCTCAGAAATTCCAAACCTTGACGCAGAGGCGCAGAGACGCGGAGAATTCAAGTCTATTCTTCTCCGCGTCGAATCAGAAGCCCGGTTCTTCACGCGGCGGCAGACATCGCTTTGAACCAGCCTAAGCCGTCCACCGTTTTGCCGGCGGGGCGATACTCGCAACCGACCCATCCATCGTATCCAAGTTCGTCGAGCAGGCGAAACAGGTACTCGTAGCGGACCTCGCCGGTATCGGGCTCGTGGCGCTCGGGGGCGCCGGCAATCTGAATGTGGCCGCAATGCGGCAGGTACCGGCGCAGTTTGGTGGCGATGTCGCCTTCGGCCACCTGGATGTGGTAGCAATCGAGCTGCATGCGGAGGTTGGGCGCGCCCACGGCCTGGCAGACGGCGAAGGATTCGGCCTGGGTGGAAACGAAAAATCCCGGCATGTCGCGCGTATTGATGGCCTCCAACAGGAGCGTGATGCCGCGGGCGGCCAGGACTTCGGCGGCGTATTTCAGGTTGGCGATTAGGGTGGCGCGGCAGGCGTCGCGACCGGCGCCGGCGGGGGCGATGCCGGCCATGGCGTGGAGACGGGTGGCGCCCATGGCGGCGGCGTAGGGCAGCGCCTTTTCGACGCCGGAGCGAAATTCGGCTTCGCGTCCGGGGAGGCAGGTGATGCCACGCTCGCCCGCGGCCCAATCGCCGGGAGGGAAATTGAAGAGGGCGATTTCCAGGCCGGCGTCGCGCAGGCGGCCGGCCACCGCGTCCACCGGATAGTCATAGGGGAACAGGAACTCGACTCCCTTGAAGCCGGCATCGCGAGCGGCGGCGAAACGGTCCAGGAAGGGAACTTCGTTGAACATCATCGATAAATTCGCGGCAAATTTCGGCACGTTATCTACTCCGGCTCACAAACATTGCATGGCGCTTCGGGCTGTGACACCGGCACAGCTCGGGGGTTCCGCGGCCGGGGCACAGATCCGGATGGTATTGCAATTAACCCGGCATGTCAAACCCGGGCGGGAATGGCCTATACGCCGGTTTCATGCTCATCTTGCGTGGGACAATTCCGGCGAGCGGAGCGGCGAGGGCCGGATGAATGGCGCATGATATGATGAAGAATACGCCTATCCGAAATCTGCGCCGCTAATGAGAACGCTTACGATCCTGGGCTCTACAGGCTCGATCGGCACCAACACCCTGGACGTGGTCCGGCGTTCACCAAGTCTCTATAAAGTCTTCGGTTTAGCGGCGGGGAACAACACCGAGCTGCTGGCCGCGCAGATCCTGGAATTCCGGCCGGAAGTGGTGGTGGTGGCGACCGCCGCCGGGATGGAAAGGCTGGCCGAAAGGCTGGCGGCCTCCGCTCTGCCGCGGGCGGAATGGCCGGAGCTGCTGTGGGGCGATGCCGGCCGGGTGAAAATCGCGGTGGCGGATGCCGTCGATACCGTGATTTCGGCGATCGTGGGGGTGGCGGGCCTGGAAGCCACTTACGAGGCGGTGCGCCGCGGCAAACGCGTCGGTCTGGCCAACAAGGAAGTGCTGGTTTCGGCGGGACGGCTGGTGATGGAAGCGGTGCGCGAGTGCGGCGCGGAGCTGCTGCCGGTGGATAGCGAGCACAACGGCGCGCACCAGTGCCTGCGCGCGGGCAATCGCGGGCAGGTGGCGCGGCTGATCCTGACGGCTTCGGGCGGCCCGTTTCGCAACACCCCGCGGGAGGCCATGGCGCTCGGTGACGCCGGAACAGGCTCTGAGGCATCCAACATGGAAGATGGGCAACCGCATCACCATCGATTCGCGCCACGCTGATGAACAAGGGCTTCGAGGTGATCGAGGCCTGCTGGCTGTTCGATTTTGCACCCTCCCGGAGTGGAAGTGGTGATTCATCCGCAATCCACCGTGCACGCCATGATCGAGTACAGCGATGGCAGCGTGCTTGCGCAGATTTCGGCGACGGACATGCGGATGCCGATTCAGTACGCGCTGACCTATCCGGAGCGTGCGGATGCGCCGGTGCCGAGGATCGACTGGGCGGAGGCGCGGCAATGGGAGTTTCTGCCGCCGGATTCCGAGCAAGTTTCCGCTGCTCAGGCTGGCATACCAGTGCCAGGAGGCGGGCGGCTCGGCCACCTGCACGTTGAATGCGGCCGATGAGATTGCCGTGGAGGCGTTTCTGGCAGGGAACGATCGCGTTTCCCGGCGATTTACGAAATAGTCTCGGAGACGCTGTCGAAGGATGCCGGCGCGCAATCCGCGCGACGATCGGCGATATTCTGGAGATCGACCGGGAGTCGCGGGCGGCTGGCGCGGGAACTGGTGGCGGCGCAGGCCGGGCGCGAGCTGCCGGCCGTAACGGCTTGAATTTATATGCTGGTTGTTTTGCAAAATATACTGTGGCTGCTGGTCCTGATCGGGGTGATGATCAACATCCACGAGCTGGGCCATTTTTGGGCGGCGCGCTTTTTCGATGTCAAGGTGGAGGCGTTCAGCTTCGGCTTCGGCCCGCGCCTGTTCGGCTTCCGGCGCGGCGAAACCGATTACCGCTTTTCCGCTGATCCCGTTCGGCGGCTACGTGAAGATGGCCGGCGAGCTAGCGGGAGCGATCCGAGCAGCAGACGTCAGGACGATCCGCGCAGCTTGCTGGCCAAGCCGCGCTGGCAGCGGCTGATCATCGCCTTCGCCGGTCCGTTCATGAACATCGTGCTGGCGGTGGCGTCCTCACCGGCCTGTACATGGTGAAGTTCCAGAAGGTGTCGAGCGCCGACGACCGAGCGGTGATCGGCCACGTGATGCCCGATTCGCCGGCCGCCAAGGCCGGCATTCAGGACGGCGACCGGATCGTCGGGCTGGACGGCAAGAACAACCCCACCTGGGAAGACGTCGGCATGAAGGAAGTCGACCAGCGCCTACCGTCCCATGCACCTCACCATCGAACGCACGGCAAGCGACTTCGACACCACCGTGACGCCGATGCTGAACGAGCGGCTAGGCGTGGGTTACGCCGGATGGGACGAGCGCGGCGAGATCCAGCTGGCGAGGTGGAGCCCGGATATCCCGCGGAAAAGGCCGGCCTGAAGAAGGGCGACCTGCTCATCGCGGTGAACGGCCAGCCGCATCCATTCGCAGATCAAGTTCCAGGAGATCACTAAGAACAGCGGCGGCAAGCCCGTCGAGATCGAATACGAGCGCAACGGCCAGAAGCACAGGTCACGGTGCAGCCGGTGTTCGCCAAGATCGACGGGCCGGCGCGCTGGATGATCGGCGTGGTGCCGCAGCAGAAGCTCGATTTCATCACCACCCGGCTCTCCTTCCCCGATGCCCTCAGCGAATCCGTGCACCAGAACGGCAAGGGCGCCATGCTGATGTCGAATTCCTGAAGGGCGTGGTGCGAGCGGCGCATGTCGGCCAAGAACCTCACCGGGCCGATCGGCATCGCGCAGCTGTCCGGCGAAGCCGCGCGCGAAGGCCCTTCGGCGTTCTTCATGCTGATGGCCATGGTCAGCCTGAACCTGGCGATCTTCAACCTGCTGCCGATTCCGATCCTGGATGGCGGCGTGATTCTGATGCTGCTGGTGGAGATGGTGATGCGCCGGGATTTGAGCCTGAACGTGAAGGAAGCGGTGTTCAAGGTCGGCTTCGTGTCCATCATGATGATTCTGGCGTTCGTGATCTACAACGATATTTCGAAGATCCTTCCGGGATAGCGGGGTCGGGGGCCGGGGACGCGCGCGGTAAAGGGCTGGCGCACTGTAGGCCCGGAGGATGTCGGCTGGAAGCCGACATGGCCGCCTGGAAGGCGGCGCTACGGAACAACGCGCGGCTGCAAATTAGCGCTCTCCTCCCCGGCCCCGACCCCCGGCCCCCGGCCCCCACCGTTGAATCCTTCGACGGTCGGCGCTCATCTGGTAAGCTGTTCCCTGGCATGCACTGTTCCTGCGTCCGCCATACCGAACTGCCGCACACCTCCGCCCTGTTCGCGGATGTGCTCTATCATCCCGATCGCGTTCCGGGTTTTACCGCCATCCCTTTCGCGACCTGGAGAGCTTCCGGGCCGCGGCCGCCGAAATCGAGTTTACGGACGAGCGGCGGGCGGCGCTGGTTTCCGCCCTGCGCCGGCAGAACCCGGACGGGCCGGCGCTCGAAATGCTGGCCAGGCCGGGAACGGTGGCGGTGGTCACGGGCCAGCAGGTGGGCCTGTTTTCGGGCCCTTCCTACACCATTTACAAGGTTCTGCACGCCGTCAAGCTGGCGCAATGGCTGACGGCCAACGGCATTCCCGCGGTGCCGGTGTTCTGGCTGGCCACCGAGGACCACGATTTTGCCGAAGTCAACCACGCTTGGGTGTTCGATGCCGCGCACCAGCCGGTGAAGCTCGAAATGCGGCGTTCCTCGGGCGCGCAGCCGGTGGGCGGGGTGGCTCTGGTCGCGCCGCCGGTGCGCGAGCTGCGCACGGCGCTTGAAGGCATGCCGTTCGGCGAGGAAGTGGCGGACGCGGTGGAGGAAACCTACCGCGCCGGCAGCACCATGGGGCAGGCGTTCGGCGAGCTGCTGCGCCGGCTGCTGGCGGCCTTCGACGTCCTGCAGGTGGACCCCATGCTGCCGGAATTCCGCGAGCTGGCCGCGCCGGCCATGCGCGCCGCCGTGGAGGCCGCGCCGGAGCTGACGGCGGCGGTGCTGGCGCGGAACGAGGAACTCGCGGCCGCCGGCTACCACGCGCAGGTGCACGTGGAGGAGCAGACTTCGTTCGTTCTTCCTGCTGGAGGGCGGCCGGGCGTGCCCGGCTCCTACAAGGAATCGGCCGGGCACCACAACGGGACAAGCGCCTGACGCTGCGGCGGCACGGGCGCGAATACGTGGACGGGCGCGGCGCTTCTCCACCGCGGAGCTGGCGGGACGCGCCGCCTCGCTTTCGCCCAACGCGCTGCTGCGGCCGGTGTTGCAGGATTCCATGCTGCCGACCGTGGCCTACATCGGCGGTCCGGCGGAGATCGCTTACCTGGCGCAGTCGGAGGTGCTCTACCGCGTCGTTCTGGGGCGCATGCCGGTGGCGGTGCCGCGCACCGGCTTCACCATCCTGGACCAGCCACGGAGAAGCTGATGCGCCGCTACGGGCTGGCGCTGGGCGATCTGTTTCATGGGGAGGAGGCGCTGCGGGAGCGCATCGCCGGCCAAGCTGGTGCCGCCCAGCCTGCTGCCGCGCGATGGGCGAAACCGCGGCGGCGGTGGATAGCGCGCTCGAGCGCCTGCGCGGCGAACTGGCCGGCTTCGACCCCACCCTGGCGGCCGGCATGGAGCGCAGCGCGCAGAAGATCCGCTACCAACTGGCAAGATCGAGCGCAAGGCCGGGCGCGAGGCGATGCGCCGCGACGACCGCGGCGCCCGCGACGCGGCTTCGCTCTACGGCCTGATCTTTCCCGAGCGCCACCTGCAGGAGCGGCTCTACTCCATCCTGCCGTTTCTGGCCCGGCACGGCTTCGATTTGATCGGCCAAATTTACGAGCCATCGAGCTGGATTGCCCCGACCATCGCCTGATGGTGGTGTAATGACGCGCGAGCAGGAGCGCATGGAAGAGAACACGCGCGCCGCGCCCACTGGAACCGCTGGGGTCCGTACCTGGCCGAGCGCGCCTGGGGCACCGTGCGCGAAGACTACAGCGCCGAGGGCGACGCCTGGGACTACTTCCCCCACGAGCATGCGCCGCCTGCGCGCCTACCGCTGGAACGAGGACGGCCTGCTCGGCATCTGCGACCGGCACCAGCGCATCTGCTTCGCCCTGGCGCTGTGGAACGGCCGCGATCCCATCCTGAAAGAGCGCTTCTTCGGCCTGAGCGGCGAGCAGGGCAACCACGGCGAAGACGTCAAGGAATATTATTTCTACCTCGACAACACCCCCACCCATTCCTACATGAAGGCGCTGTACAAGTATCCGCAGGCCGCGTTCCCCTACGAGCAACTGCTGGCGGAGAACCGCCGGCGCACGCGCGACGATCCGGAATACGAGCTGATCGATACCGGCGTGTTCGCCGAAGACCGCTACTTCGACGTGTTCGTGGAGTATGCCAAGGCCGCGCCGGACGATATCCTGATCCGCATCGAGGCGTGCAATCGCGGGCCGGAGCCGGCGCGGCTGCACGTGCTGCCGACGGTCTGGTTCCGCAATACGCTGGGCTTGGGGAAGCGGGCTCGAGCAGCGGACCGGGAATCCGGCCGGAGGCCCGGCTGGCGGGCGAGGGATTGGTCGAGCTCGAGCGAGCCGTATTACGGCAGACGCTGGCTCGACGCGGATGGCCGCCCCGACATGCTGTTCACCGAAAACGAGACCAACCGGCAGGCGCTATGGGACACCGCCAACGCTTCGCCCTACATCAAGGACGCCTTTCACCGGTATGTGGTCCATGGCGAAGCGGGCGGCGGTCAACCCGGCGGCCGCGGCACCAAGGCCGCCGCCCATTACTCGTTCACGCTGGCGCCGGGCGAGTTCCGGCGGCTCTGCCTGCGGCTGTCCGACCGCGCTGGCCGGCGCCTTCGGCCCGGCATTCGACCAGGTGTTCGCCGACCGCATCCGGGAAGCCGACGAGTTCTACGCCGCCGTCACGCCGCGCGAGCTTTCCGCGGATGCGAAGACGGTGATGCGCCAGGCGTTCGCCGGGCTGCTGTGGTCGAAGCAGTATTACCACTACGTGGTCCGCGACTGGCTGAACGGCGACCCCGCCTTTCCGCCGCCGCCGCCCGAGCGCCGGTGCGGCCGCAACCACGAATGGACGCACCTGCTACAACGCCGACGTGATCTCCATGCCGGACAAGTGGGAGTACCCGTGGTACGCCGCCTGGGACCTGGCCTTCCACACCCTGCCGCTGGCGCTGGTGGATTCCGAATTCGCCAAGGACCAACTGGTGCTGCTGCTGCGCGAGTGGTACATGCATCCCAACGGGCAGTTGCCGGCGTACGAATGGAATCTCTCGCGACGTCAATCCGCCGGTGCACGCCTGGGCGGCCTGGCGCGTTTACAAGATCGAGCACAAGCGCCGCGGCAAGGCCGACCGCGCCTTCCTGGAGCGCATCTTCTCACAAGCTGCTGCTGAACTTCACCTGGTGGGTGAACCGCAAGGACGCCGCCGGCCGGAACGTGTTTCAGGGCGGATTCCTGGGGCTGGACAACATCGGCGTGTTCAACCGCAGCGAGCCGCTTCCCGGCGGCGGCTACATCGAGCAGGCCGACGGCACCGGCTGGATGGCCATGTACTGCCTGAACCTGCTGGCCATCGCGCTGGAACTGGCGCGCGACGATCCCGCCTACGAAGACGTGGCCAGCAAGTTCTGGGAGCACTTTCTGCTACATCGCCAACGCCATGAACCACCTCGGCGGCGACGGCGAAGGCATGTGGGACGACGAGGACGGCTTTATCTACGACGTGATGCGCATGCCCGACGGGCGGCACATGCCGCTGAAGGTGCGGTCGATGGTGGGGCTGATCCCGCTGTTCGCGGTGGAGACGCTGGAGCCGCGCCTGCTGGAGCGGTTTCCCGGCTTCCGGCGCCGCATGGAATGGTTCATCGCACACCGGCCGCGACCTCACCCACAACGTGGCCTCCATGGCGGTGCCGGGCAAGGGCGAGCGCCGGCTGCTCTCGCTGGTGGACCCCGACCAGCTGCGGCGCATCCTGGAGCCGCATGCTGGACGAGGACGAGTTCCTTTCGCCATACGGCATCCGCAGCCTCTCCCGCGTGCCACCGCGACCACCCCTACGTGCTCTCGAGCGACGGCGCGAGCCACACGGGTGGGCTACGAACCGGGCGAATCGCGCACCGGCCTGTTCGGCGGCAACTCCAACTGGCGCGGGCCGGTGTGGTTCCCGCTGAATTACCTGATCATCGAATCGCTGCAGAAGTTCCACCACTACCTGGGCGAAGGATTCCGGGTGGAGTTCCCGTCGCGGTCGGGCAGGCAGATGCACCTGGGGGACGTGGCGGCGGAGATTTCGCGGCGGCTGTCGCGGCTGTTTCTCCAGGACGAAACCGGAAAGCGCCCCGGTCACGGGCGGTGCGCAATGGCCGGCGCGAACTGGTGCTGTTCCACGAATATTTCCACGGCGAGACCGGCGAGGGCCTGGGCGCCAGCCACCAGACGGGCTGGACGGCGCTGGTGGCGAAGCTGCTGCAGCAGAGCGGGGAGTAGGGGCGAACGGGGCGATCATGTCTTGTTGAGGTAGTAGTGGACGGCGGGCGTGACCACCAGCGACAGGACCATGGAGGCCAGAATACCGCCGATCACGGCGATGGCCAGGGGTTTCAGCATCTGCGAGCCGGCCCCGATCCCCAGCGACAGCGGCAGCATGCCGGCCACGGTGGCCAGCGCGGTCATCGCGATGGGCCGCAGGCGGCGCTCGCCGGCCAGCAGCATGCTCTCCGCGGCGTTCGCTCCCCCGGCGCGGAATTTCTGGTCGGCATCGAGCAGCAGGATGCCGTTCTTGGCGACGATGCCGATCACCATGATCAGCCCCATGAACGACGAGAGGTTGAACGTCGCTCCTGTCAGCAGCAGCGCCAGAAACACACCGGAAGTGGAAAGCAGCGCGGAAGCGAGAATCGCCGCCGCGGCGCCGCGAAATTGGCGAACTCGAACAGCAGCACGATGAACACCAGCACAATCGGCGAGCATGAATACCATCAGCAGGTCGTGGAAGGATGTCTGCTGCTCTTGATACTGGCCGCCGTACGCCACGCGGATGGCGGCGGGCAGGTGCAGGCGGTCCACCGCGCGTTTCACCTGCGCCATACCCGTGCCCAGGCTCATGTTTTCGAACCGCCCCGTCACCTCCACGTCCCGCTGCAGGTTCTCGCGGCGAATTTCAAGCTGGCCCGGGATCTCCACGAAGTCGGCCAGCGTTCCCAGCGTCGCCGTCTTTCCGCTGGCGCTCACCAGCAGGGTGTTGCGGATGGTTTCGATATGGGAGCGCAGGTCGGCGGGGAAGCGCACGCGAACGGTATAGGTGCGGTCGTTCGCCACTACCGGCGTGGTGGCCGGTTCGCCCTGCAGAATGGCGCTGGCGTCCTGCTCCACCTCCTGCGCCGTGAAACCGGCGCGCGCCGCCACCGTCGGGTCGACGCTGAACGTGATCGCCGGGCCGCTGATGGTGTTCTCGATGCCGTTGAGGACGTCCACCACGCCCGGAATTTTCTTGATCTCGTCCGCCACCTTCGGCGCCCACTCGCGCAGCATGTCCTCGTTCTCGGAAAACAGCTTGATCACGCACGGGTCCGGCTCGCTGGTCAGGTCGCCGATCATGTCGGACAGAAGCTGCGGAAATTCCACGTCCAGGAGCGGCTCGGCCTTCCGCACTTTCCCGCGCAGCTCATCGATCACTTGCTCCGTCGATTTGTTGCGGTGCTTCTTCAGCAGGACCGAAAAGTCGCCGTGATTCGCTTCGGTCACGGCCGCCAGCCCGAGCTGCAAACCCGTCCGCCGCGAGAAGCTCGCCACCTCCGGCGTGTTCAGCAGGATCTGTTCCACACTGCATCAGCATGCGATTGGTGTCGTCGAGCGAGGTGCCGGCGGGTGAGACGTAGTCGATGATGAATCCGCCCTCGTCCATGTAGGGCAGCAGGTCGGAGCCGATGTGCGTGTAGCAGAGATAGGAGACCGCGACCAGCACCGCGGCGAACGCGGCCAGCAGGAACGGGTGCTCCAGCGTGAAGCGCAGCGTGCCCTCGTAGCGGCGCATGATCCAGCCCGGTACCGTTGGCATGGCGCAGCGCCGCTTCACTTCTGCGGCGCTCGCGGATGAAGTAGTGGCTCAGCGTGGGCGTCCAGGTCAGCGCCAGCGCCAGCGAGGTAAGCCAGCGCACTGCCCACCGTCACCGCCAGCGCCCGGAAGAAGACTCCGGTCACGCCGGAGATCGCGATCAGCGGCAGAAACACCACGATCGGCGTGACGGTCGAGCCGATCAGCGGTTTGCGGACCTCGGCGAGGGCGCTGCCGATCGCCTGGGAGCGCGATTGGCCGGCATCGCGGTGCATGACGATGTTCTCCACCACCACGATGGCGTCGTCGATCACCAGCCCAACCGCCGCCGCCATCCGCCCAGGGTCATCAGGTTGTAGCTGTGGTGGAGAACGCGCAGCACCACCACCGTCACCGCGATGGTGGCGGGAATCACCATCCCCGCCACCAGCGAGGTGCCCCAGTCGCGCAGGAATAACACCATGATGAGAGACGCCAGCAACACCCCGACCAGGATGGCATCGCGCACGCTCTCGATGGATGCCTTGACGATTTCGGACTGATCGTAGAACAGTTTCATGTCGACGCCGGGCGGGAGGGTTTTCCGGATCTGCGCGACTTCCGCGTGCACGGCGTCGGCCGTCGTTACGGTGTTGCCGCCGATCTGGCGGAACACGTTGATCAGGACCGCCGGCCTGCCGTTGGCGGTCACGATGGTGTAGACGGGCATGACGCCGGGCTCCACGGAAGCGATATCGCCGATATGGACCGGCAGGCCGGCCGGTGTCGTCTTCACCACGATATTGGCGATCTCCGGCGGGTTCCGCGTCTGGCCGCTCACCAGGCTGAGCACGAGCTGATGCCGCCATTCGATCAGCCCCGGCGAATCGACCATATTGGTGTGGGCGATGGCGTCCAGAACCTCGGGGACGGTCACGCCTGTCTGCACCATCTTGGCGGCATCGGGCACGATGTCGAATTCCGGCACCTGTCCGCCCTGCACCACCACGTTGGCCGTGCCGGTGGTGCGGTTGATGCGAGGCTTCAGCTCGTAATCGGCCATTTCCCAGATGCGCGTCATCGGCACCGTGTCCGAGGTAAGGCTGTAGCCGATGATGGGAAAGGCCGCGAAGGTGAGGCGGGTGGCGGTGATCCTGGCGGTGGAGGGCAGCGTGGGCTGCACCTGCGCCAGCGCCGCATTGACCAGCGTCAGGGTGCGGAACATGTCCACGTTCCAGTTGAAGAACAGGTCGATTTCGGCGCTGCCGCGGCTGGTAACGGACCAAATGTAATCGCAGACCCTGCACCGTGTTCAGGGACTCCTCAAGCGGCCGCGTGATGATCACCATCATCTGGTCGATAGGCATGACGCCGTTATCCACTCCCACCACCACGCGCGGAAAATTCGTCTCCGGAAAAACCGCCACGGGGACGGACAGATAGATGCCCAACGCGATCAGCGTGAGAATCGAGAAAGACGATCGCCTTGCCGTGGCGTTCGGTCCAGTGGCCCTCGCCGGCCCGCCCGGGCTGGTTCCCCGCGGGCGGCGCGAGCGGTGGCGCGGTGCTCATTTCTCCTCTCCACTCCGGTCGGCGCCGGTCTCGGCCGCATTTTCCTCGCCCGGCTGGACGATGCGGACCTTGGCGTCGTCTTCCAGGCCGATGGCGCCCACGGTAATCACCTGCGCGCCCGGCGAGACGCCTTGACGATCTGCACCATGCCGTTCTCGCGCGCGCCCAGCTCCACCGGCTTCAGGTGCGCGGTATCATCCGAAACCGTCATCACCGCGTTTCCGCCGTCTTCGCCCGGCACGATGGCCGCGGACGGCACTACCGTGGCGTTTGGAATGGTTGCCGCCACGATGGCCACGCGCACGGCGGCTCCGGGCTTGAGCAGCTCGCGGGGATTGTCGGCCTGCACCCACACCTGCACGCGTGGTGGCGGCGGGGTCCGTGGCCGGGCTGACCACGGTCACCTTGCCCGGAAGCTCGATGCCGCCTTCCACCGTGCGGACGGTGGCCGGATCGCCCACCCGCAGCAGGTACGATTGCCCCACCGGCACGTTGGCGCGCGCCACAATGCGGACGATGTTCATGATGACGAACAGCGGCTGGCCGGCGCTGGCCATATCGCCGGTATGCAGCGGCCGTTCCGCCACCACGCCGGTGATCGGGCTGCGGATTTCCGAATAGCTCACCTGGGCTTGGGAGTTCTGCAGGTTCCCGCGCGCCGTTTCCACCTGCCCCTGCGCCGCTTGAATCTGCGCCTGCTTGCCCACCGTTTGAAGCGCGCGCAGGTGCTCGCGGTTGGTTTCGAGCTGCGCGACGGCGTTGGTATAAGCCACCTGGGATTCTTCCACCAGACGGCGCGCCAGCGCCCCCTGCTCGAACAGTTCGCGGCGGCTGTTGAGCACCTTGAGGTCCGCGTCCACCTCCTGCTGGGAGGCCTTGACGTCGGCCTGCGCCTTGACCACCTGTTCGGGCACGGTGGCGCCGGCAGTATTACGCAGGTTGGCTTGCGCCTGCGCCAACTGCCCCTGGTTGGCGACGGCGGTGGCCTTCAGGTCGCGGTTCTCCAGCACCGCCAGGAGCTGGCCCTCCTGGACATGGTCGCCGCGGTTGGCGTAAAACTGCCGCACAGGGGCGGAAACCTTGGGCATGATGTCGCTCTGGTGCAGCGGGTAGAGCACGGCATCGGCTTCCACGATGCTGTGGATGACCTGCCGCTTCACCGGGGTCACCTGCACGGGAGCGGGCAGCGTGGTTTCCTCGGCCTCCGGCTTCCCGGAGCAGGCAGCGAGCAGGGCCAGCGTGACTGGCAATACGGTGACGACCTTCACCTTCTAAAACGTCCCCGTGAGCGTCTGCAAGTTTGCTACCGCAACCCGATAGCGCACCAACCCATCGTCCAGGGCGTTGCGCGCCTGCGTGAGGGTATTCTCTGCATCCACCAGTTCCAGGATCGTGGCCTCACCCCCCTGGTACCGAAGCGTGTTCAGGCGCAGGCTTTCCTCGGCCAGATCCACCTGCTGGCGCAGGAGGTCGAGCTGGGCGCGCGCGGTCTGCGCCTCTTCGTAGTAGGCGGCAAGGTCTCTGAGTATGGTGCGCTGGGTCGCGCTCAGTTCCACGGCAGCCTGGGTCTGGCGAATCCGGGCCTGGCGCACCTTACTCCTCCGGGCGCCCCAATCCCACACCGGCATGTTGAGCACAACGGTGAGGAAATATCCGGGAGTGGGCCGCTGGCCGCGTTCGGTATAGGCGATATCCACGGTGTTCCAGCCGATCTGGTTGGCCTCCAGCCCCCAGATCAGGTCCACCGCGAGGGTCGGCAGGTATGCCTGGCGCGCGATGGTGAGATCGGCGCGGGCGCTGCGCAACGTCTCGATGGCGGCGCGCAGGTCGGGATTTTCCCGCGCGGCCAGGGTCCGTGCCTCATCCGGCGACGGCAGCGGAGGCGCGAGGTGGAGATCATCCACCACCTGGAAATTCTGGTCGAGATTCGGGAACAGGAGCACAGCCAGGTCAATGCGCGCCGTGTCCATGGCCAACTGCGCCTCGCGCAGGGCCTGCTCCTGCGCGTTGTACTGAAGCTGGGCTTTGACCACATCGCTATGGGCCGCTTCGCCGCCGCGCTCCAGATCCTGGGAGATGGTCAGGAAGCGCCGCGCCTGGTCCAGGGAGAGTTGCGCGGTAGCGTATTTGCGCTGCGCACCCACCAGCGCGTAGTACGCCTTGGTGAGCGTAACCGCCAGGCCGCGGCGCGCAATTTCCGCCCTGGCCCGCGCCGCCGCTTCGAGCGCGCGGGCGCGCCCCACCGCCGTCCCCATGAGCGTGCCGGGGGAAAGGTCCTGGTGCATGACCGCCCATTCGCGGTAGACATGGACGCCGTCATTGGTGACGAACCGGCCGGAGGGCCACGCGCCGTTCCCTGCGTGTTCAGATACTGCGAGCTGATCCCGACGCCGGGGCGCATGGCGGCGCGCGCCTGCACCGCATCCTCACGGGCGATTTCGGCATTCGCCATAGCCGCGAGGAATTGCGGCTCATACACCTGCGCGCGCACCAGGGCATCCCGCAACGTGAGGGTGATGGGCGGACCACCGGCGGCCTGCAGTCCGGGAGCGGCCGGCGCGCCGGAAGGCGGTTGCATCTGATTGCCGGGCGACTGCGCCAGTACCAGGGAGCACACATGCGGCAGAAGGAGATAGAGAATCGGCTTCATAGCTGATTCAGTATGTTTTCGGGGCGGGCAGGAAATCTGTGAGGAAAGAAACGCGCTGCTCCCTTTCGGCGGCAGCTCTGATTGGCTAAAGTTTGCCGGGGCCGTAGACGATGGCGCCCGGGCGGGCGCCGGTGTGGTTGCCGTGGTCGATCACCAGCTTGCCGTTGACAATGAGATACTCCACGCCGGTGGAATACTGGTGCGGCTTCTCGTAGGTGGCGTGGTCGATGATGGTCTCGGCATTGAAAACGGTCACATCCGCCGCCATGCCCGGGGCGCAGCAGCCCGCGGTCGAAAATGTGGATCTTGGCGGTGTTGGCGGAGGTCATCTTGCGGATGGCATCTTCCAGCGTGATCAGTTTCTCCTCCGCACGTACACGCCCAGCACGCGCGGGAAAGTGCCGAAGTAGCGGGGGTGCGGGTTGCCGCGCGGCCAGCGGGCCTTCGGTCGGTCACCGCCGTGCCATCCGACCCGATCGAGACGAACGGCTGCTTCGGAGCGCGTAGCGCATGTCCTCCTCGGAATGGTGGAAGTAGACGGTGGGCACGGAGCCGTTATTTTCTCCAGCAACTCGAAGAGCACGTCGAGCGGCGGCTTGCCCAGGGTCTGCGATCACCTGGCTCATGCGCTTGCCTTCGAACTGCTTGTACTTCGGATTGGAGAGCGAGACCAGCAGCATGCCCTCCCAGCCGCCGGTGGCGGTGTAGTGATCGTACCAGTTCGTGCCGGGGATGCCGTGGAGGATCTCGTTCTCCAGCCGCGGGCGCAGCGCCGGGTCCTTGAGGCGCTGCGATCATGGCCTGCGAGCCGCCCTCGTGCGCCCACGGCGGAATGATGGTCGCGAGATTGTTCTGCCCGGCGCGATACGGGTAGACGTTGGCCTGCACCTGCTGGCCCGCGGGCCCGGGCGCGGCGATGGTGGCGGTCAGCTCCGGCATCTGGCCCCACATGGCATGCTCGGCGATCTTGAGATGGATGATGTCCACCGGCACGTCGCGCGCGCCGGCCGATCTCGATGGCCTCCGCCACCGATTCGAACACGCCGCGTCCTTCGGTGCGCATGTGGGTGGAGTAGCTGCCGCCGTAGCGCGACGCCACCTGCGCACATGGCCACCAGGGTATCGGTATCGATCCACGATCCCGGCGGCCCGCTCAGCGAACTGGCCACACCCAGCGCGCCCTGCTCCATGGCGATGCGCACCTGCGCCTGCATCTTGCCGAGTCTCTTCCGGCGTGGGCGGCCCCGCCTTCTCGCCGTGCACGTAGGTCCAGATCTGGCTCGATCCCACGTAGGTGCCGATGTTGGTCGAAATCCCCTGCTTCATCAGCTTGCGCGAAATAGCCGCTGAAATCCGTCCACGAGGGCCGGCTGGGAGCGCCGGTGCTTGCGTGGTAGCCGCTGCCGCCGACGGGCGCGGCCGAACCGCCTTCGCCCAGAATCATGGTGGTGACGCCCTGGCGGACCATGCTCTGCGCGTTGCCGTCGGTGACATGGTGAAATCGGAGTGGTTATGCATGTCGACGAAGCCGGGCGAGACGGTGAGCCCGGCGGCATCGATAGTGCGCGCGGCGGTTCTGCCCGTCGAGCCGGCCGATGGCCGCGATGCGCCCGCCGCGGATGCCGACGTCCCGAGGTACGAGGGATTGCCGGTGCCGTCGACGATGCGGCCGCGCGAATCAGAGTGTCGAAATCCTGCGCCAAGCCGGAGCAGGCGAGTGCCGCGCCCGCGAGCCACAAGGCCGCGGCGCGCCGGTAACCTGAAGTCCCCATAGCTGGTAATACTACACCAGCCGGCGGCTTAGCTTCGCATGCGCAGCAGCAGGTACAGTCCCGACCAGCGAGAACACCACGTCCGGCGACCAGGCGGCCATGGCCGGGGGCAGCTGGCCGACATCGCCGATTTTTTCGAACAGCGGCTGGATGCCCAGGTAGGCAATGGCGATCGCGATGCTGACGCCGATGCCCGTCATGGCGCCGCGGTTGCCCACCAGGAAGCCGAACGGCACCGCGATCATGGCCATGATCAGCGCGAACAGCGGGCTCGGCGAATTTGCAGGTGGTACTGCACCTGCAGCTTGACGCGTGTCGACAGCCGCTCTGCTGCAGGTCGCGGATGTACTGTCTGCAGCTCGAGAAAATTCATCTGCTTGTCCTGCACCGCTTCCTTGCAGGAAATAATCGGGCGTCTCGGTCAGCTCGGGGAAGGTGGTGGCCTGGAAGTTGTGGCGCGGCACCTGCGGATGACGCCGTGGAAATCGCTGCTCCAGCCGTTTTCGAAGATCCAGGTCTTCAGCGACGGCCTCCACTGCGCGCGCTGCGCCTGGATCTGGCGGCGCAGCCGGAAGGTGTTGGGGTCCAGCTCGAAGACGTTCACTCCCGCCATGCTCTTTTCGCCGCGTATCGAAATACTTGTAGTAGTAGATCCGCGAATCCGTCGCCCATGATCCACTTGCTGTTCGGGGTTGAGATAGGTCTGGGTGACGCGGCCCTTGATCTCGTCGCGCAGCGCGTCCTGGCTGCGGTTGGCGCGCGGGCACATAGGAATAATCGAAGGCGAACAGCGCCGCCGCTGAACAGCGTGCTGCCGATCAGAATCGGCGTCGGCCAGGCGGTAGAGGCTGACGCCGCAGGCTTTGAACGCGGTCACTTCGTTCTGCTTGCTGAGCACGCCCAGAGTTCACCAGCACCGCCACCAGCACGCTGATCGGCAGCAGGTGGTAGATCAGCTGCGGGGTCAGGAAGAACAGGTACGTGAACATCGTCATCAGCGAGCTGTTGCGCAGCATGTCGCCCATCAGCTCGAAGAAGTTGAAGACCTGGGTCATGGAGACGAAGCTGGCCAGCACCACGCACGAGGTAGAAGAGGAAGTTGGACAGGACGTAGGTGTCGACGATCTGCGGCAGCAGCGGCAGGCGCCAGCCGGTGAAGCGGGCGCGCTTCGCGGCTTCTTGGTCTTGCGCTTGAATCTTTCGAAGATGCGGCCGAAGAACATCGCGGATGTCGGCGAGCAGGTCGCGGTCGCCGGGCCGCTCCATGCGGAACGAGAAAGACCAGGCCCGCCAGGCCGAACACCACGTCCGGCAGCCAGATCGCCACCGGCACCGGCAGCGTTGCGCCGCTTGCGCCACGCCGACCAGCGAGATCGAGGAGAGGTAATAGCAGAAGAACGCCAGGAACAGGGCGATCACATACGCCGCCGATTTGCCGCCTTTGCGCGTGGCGATGCCCAGCGGAATGCCCACCAGCGCCAGCATGATGCAGGCCAGCGGGAGCGCGAAGCGGCGGTGCAGCTCGACGCCCGACCTCGATCCAGTCCGGGCCGCGGTAGCGCATCAGCTCGGCGCGTGTTCATGGCCTTGGCGGCGAGCGTCTTTTCGTCCGGCGGCTTGGCTTCGAGCGCCACGGTTTTGACGGGCGCGGAATCGTCGTAGGCCACCCCGTCCTTGCCCATCTCGTGGGTGGAATAGTCGCGCAGGTAGAGCTGGATGCGATTGTTCTTGGGGTCGGAAGTGGCCATGGCTACGCGCGCCACCGTGATCATGGGGCCGTCGGCCTTGTCGCCGCATGCCGTTCTTGCGCTGCTCCGGCGGCGGTGACGTCGGCCATGAAAACGTCGCGCCACTGACCACCGGGTCTCCCGGCCGCACATCGCCCACGTACAGGATCGTGTTGGGAAAATCCTCGTCGAAGACGCGCGGCTGGATGTCGGCGGAGAGCCTGGTTGGCGGCCAGGTCGGTCGAGGATGTCGCTGCTCTGCCGCAGGCGAGTAGGGCGTCAGGCGCAGCGAGGCGAAGCCGGCCAGCGCCGTGCCCATGCACGGCGAACAGCAGCACCGGCGCGATCACCTTGCGGCTGGAAACGCCGGCCGCGCGCATGGCGATGATCTCGCCGTCGCTCGCCATGCGCCCGAGCCCGATCAGAATGCCCACCAGCACGCCGAACGGAATGGTGAGCGGCAGCACCGGGGGCAGGCAGAGCAGAAGCAGCGCGATGGTCTTGGAGTCGGGGTTGCCGGCCACCAGCACCTCGAACAGCTTGTCCAGCTTCCTGCAGGAAGATGACGAAGGTGGCCAGCAGCGTGCCCAGCAGCGAGCTGGTCAGGATCTCGCGGAAAACGTAGCGGCCGAGGAGGCGAACACGGCAATCTCTACCGCGTCAACTCCGGCGGCGCGGCACCAGCGGCAGCTTGGGCTGCTCGTCCTCGACCGGATGCAGCTCCAGGTCGTCGATCAGGATCGAGGGCGCCACCACGCAGGCTTCGGCCGTGAATCCGTAGCCGCCGATCAGCGCGAACGGCGCCGGGTTGTCCATGAATTCGAACATCATCGAATCGTCGCCCGCCGCCAGAATGTCCTTCAGCGAGCGCGCATTCAGGCCGCGGAAGCGCAGGCCGCGCACCAGTTCCTCGCGGCCGTCGGGATAGACCTTGTAGACCAGGACGGCATGCTGACCGGGCGCGCCGCCCTCGGCGCCGCTCATCAGCCGCCGCACTTCGTCGACCGAGGCGGAGGACGGAAAATCCATCTTGCGCACGATGATGCCGTAGGGCTTGCCGCGCGCCTGGCACAGCTCGATCAGCTTCTTCTTCATCCGCCGCCGGCACGGTGTCCGCTGGAGCTGACGAACAGGTTGCTGATGCTGGCGATGCTGGCGCCGAAGCTGCCGGGCAGGCGCGCGCGTCCGTTCGAGCCGTCGAAGCCGCGCACCGGCTGGCGCGTGAGCAGGTAATTCTTCAGCACGCCCTTTTCCACCAGCTGCAGCGGCTTGGGCGAGCACGCCTTCGCGGTCCACGTCGTAAGCGCCGAACAAGCGGCGGCCGCGCCATTCCTTCTGCGTGGGATCGTCCACCACGTCGAACGAATCGGGCAGAATGCGCGCGCCGATGCGGCCTTCGAGTTCGCTGGGCTGGATGCGCGCCGCCGCGGCCGCCATCGCTCACCGGCCGGCGGGTCAGCGCCAGGTTCTTGCCCAGCACCTCGGCGAAAATCTGCGGCGCCGGCCACGCCTTCGAACAGCACCGGGCCGTTGTAATCCTCGCCCTTGGGCGCGTGCGCCAGCGCCACCACGTTTTCCGCCAGGCCGGCGACGCCGCGCGTCCATTTCGGCATCGCCGGGCATGTGCGCCGGGTCCAGGCGCGTGGAAAGTGACGGCGTCGCGCAGGGTCATGCCGTCGGCCGCCTGCGCGATGGCGCGCGCGCGCAGAATGCTGACGTTCTCCGGCTCGCGCACCTCGGTGCCTTCGGAATTCACCAGGGTGAAGCCGCCGGCGCTCGATTCCAGTTCCACGCTCGAGTTCTTGACCTCGGGGTACTCGGCGAAGATCGCCGAGAGCGCGCGCACCTGCCGGCTCCAGGCGTCTTCGTCGATGGTCAGGTGCTGGAATCGGCCGGATGTGATGCACCGGCTCGGCGTGCGCGAAATCGTCGAGCTCGCTCGTTCTGCGTGATGTTGCGCAGCGCGGCGCGCTTGCGCGAGATCGCTTCCACGGCCGCTTTGTAGGCCGAATCGGTCTCCAGCCAGAAGAAGCGGCGCAGCACCGCGTAGGAGTTCGTCCAGCGGAAAGCGCCCCAGGTCGTAGCGCGTGCCGAAATCGCCACCGCCGCCGGCGAAGTTGGTGTTGTCGAACTTGTAATCGCCCACGCGCACCACGATTTCGGGCTCGCGGAAGCGGTCGCGCCGCCGCGCCATCAGGCCGCCAAGGCTGGCCGAGACGCTGAAGTTCTCCGCCTCGTCCACCAGGTACTGGATGAAGTACGGCGCTTCCAGGTTGGGCAGCGCAGATTGCGCGAGCGCTCCATTTCGTCGCTGCATGGCCTGGAGCAGATCGGGTCTGGCGCTGGTGCCTGTGCCCAGGCGGCAAGAGCCGCGCACCGCTGCCAACGCCGCGATAACCGCCGCTGCCCCGGCGCCCGGCGCCCCGGCCCCTGGCCCCCGTCATTTGGCCTCCTTCGTCTTCGGTCATCGGTGGGCTCCGGCAGCAGCGGCGGCCGGTCGTTGGACTTGGCCTTCTTTTCGATTTCGATTTCGGAAACCAGGATCGCGGGCGAAACCGCCGATACCGGCACGCTGCCCGATTCCGCGCCGCAGTATCCGTTGAAGACTTCCGGCTTGTCGCCGGTGGCCAGGATCTTGGCGAAGCTGGCCAGCGGCGTGCCGACGATATCGGCGCCGCGCACCAGCTCATCCGGCCGCCCGTCGGGATAGACGCGGTAGACGATCACGGGAATCACTTTGAAAGCCTGCAGGCCGGCGCGCGCGGTGGTGGTGAAGCCGCCGGTGATGTCGCGGAAATACAGGCCGTAGGGCTTGTTCTGCGCTTGACCTCGTCGATCAGCATCTGCCGCAGTCGCGCCTCGGGAACCGCGTTGGTCGATTCCACGATCAGGTTGGACTGCCGCGAGACCACTTCGCAGCCCCGGCTGGCGGCGGCCGTGGCCGTTGGAATGGTCGAAGCCCTTGATGGGCGAGCGCGACATCAGGAAGCGTCTTCAGCACGCCCTTCTCGACGGCCAGTCACCGGCTGGCCTTTCACGCCTTCGTCGTCGTAATCGTACCAGCCGTTCAGGTCGATGCCGCCGACCTTGCGCCGCGTGGGGTCGAAAACCACCGAGAGGAAATCCGGCAGCACCTTGGTGCCGACGCTCTTGGTGAAGGTCTGGCCTTCGGTTTCGTCCTTCTGCCGGTGGCCTTCCACGCGGTGGCCGAAGATCTCGTGGAAGAAGACGCCGGCGGCGCGGCCGGAGAAGATCGCCGGGCCGACGAACGGCTCGGCCTCGGGCGCGCTGCAGCAGGTTGGTGAGGTCGTTGGCCACGCGGTCGATGGCGGCGAGGAGGGTTTTGTCGTCGGGCAGGCCGGCCGGGTCCACCGCTTCGAAGGTGTCGAAGGTGCTCAGGTCGGTGCCGTCGGCGGCCTTGGCGGAAGCGGAGATCACGACGCGCGCGAAGCCGCGGCCGTGTGCGGATGCGGGTGCCTTCGGTGTTCACGAAGTAGCGGGTATCGGTCTGCGCGGAAACCGTGACGTGCGAGGTGAGCACGCTGCGGATAATTGCGGAACCGGGCCGAGAGTTTGCGCGACGCGGTCGCTCCAGCTCGGCGGCGTCGAACTTGCAGCTGGCGGCGGCGGACCTGTCGAAACGGTGGCGGGCTTCGGTGGAGAAATCGCCGGAATCGTCTTCCGCCGCGACCTTCACCTGGGTGTTGGTCTTGATGCGGATGAGGCGCTCGGCGGCGGCGCGATAGGCGCGGTCGGTTTCGAGCCAGAGGCGGCGCTTGATGGAGTTGGCGTTGTCCTCGAAGGTGAGCAGGGCGCCGGAGGTGAACTGCGCCGCGCTCGCCCGCGCACGCGGTGGTAATTGTCGAGCTTGGGCGAGCCCACCCGCACCGAGACATCGAGCGACGCGGCTTTTGCCGGAGGCGTTGCTCGGTCGAGGCTGCCGAGGGTGCCGGAGACGGAGCGGTAATCCACCTCGGTGACTTCGTAGCTGAGGAAGTACGGCGGCGGATCCGCTTTTTCCTTCAGCGCCGAGAAGTTGCGGTTCAGCTCCTGTTTGAGATTGTCGAGCAGGATGCGTCCGGAATCCGCGGGAACAGGTGCTGTCTGGCCGAACGCCACCAGCGCCAGCACGGAGGGGAGCGCGATGCGGGGCAAAGCTGGGCGGATCAAGTATTCAGGATAACATCGGGTGCATCCGCGCCCCCCGCGGTTCGCATCCAAGCACCGCGGGTAGGGCGGACCATCGCTTTTCGTGGTTTGCCAACCAGGGCTCCGGCTTGGCAGAATACAAAAGGCAATCGCCTGTGCGACTGCGATTGGAGGAAAATTGGAAACGCGCCGCATTGGATCTCTGGAAGTACCGGTGGTGGGGTTGGGCTGCAACAATTTCGGCTGGCGCATCGATGCCGGCGCCTCGGCCGAGGTCGTGAATGCCGCACTCGACGCCGGCATCAATTTCTTCGACACTGCCGATATCTATGGCGAAGGACGCAGCGAGGAGTACCTGGGCCGCGCGCTCGGCGCCCGCCGCGCGAGTGTGATCGTTGCCACTAAATTCGCCATGAAGATGCCGGATGGAGGACACGGCGGCCGGCCGGACTACGTGCGGCAGGCGGCCGACGCCAGCCTCCGCCGCATGGGCACCGATTATATCGATCTCTACCAGATGCACCAGGCGGATCCGGAAACGCCCATCGCCGACACGCTGGGCGCCTTGAACGAACTGGTAAAGGCGGGCAAGGTGCGGGAGATCGGCTGCTCCAATTTCTCCGCCGCCCAGCTTCGAGAGGCCACGGAAGCGGCGCCGCCGGCCGGGGCGCGCTTCCGCAGCGTGCAGAACCAGTACAGCCTCTACCACCGCGAGCCGGAAGCCGAGGTGCTGCCGGAATGCGCGCGCCTGGGCATGGCGTTCCTACCGTATTTCCCGCTGGCCAACGGACTGCTTACGGGCAAGTACCGGCCCGGCCAGCCGCCGCCCCCCGGCAGCCGCGGGGAAGCCGGCTTCGGCCCCAATGTCTTCGGCGAAAAGAACCTGCGCTGGGCCGATGCCCTGCGGCAATGGGCCGAGCGCCACGGCCATACGCTGCTGGAGCTGGCGATCGGCTGGCTGTTGGCGCAGCCGACCGTGGCCAGCGTGATTGCCGGCGCGCGCACTCCGGAACAGGTGCGCTCCAACGCCGCCGCCGGCGCCTGGAAGCTCACCGGCGCGGAGCTGGGCGAGATTGAGGCGATAAAGCCGGAATAGGGGGTTGGGGATCAGGGGTCAGGGAGACGGGTGTATGCAAGCCTCGCCCCTGACCCCCGATCCCTGATCCCTCAGAAGTGCAATCCGCCGCCGCAGATCAGGACCTCGCCGGTGACGTAATCGGATAGCGGCGAGCAGAAAAAGAGGACGGCATTGGCCGCCTCTTCGGGAGTGCCTACGCGGCCCAGCGGACAGGCGGTTTTCACCCATTCCAGGACCTTGGGCTGCACCCCGACCGCGATCTTCCTCCCCTGCACGTCAATGGTGGCGGCCTCGCCCGCCAACGGCTGCGTCAGGCGCGTGTCGATGATGCCGAAACCGACGGCGTTCACCGTCACGTTGTACCGTCCCCACTCCTTTGCCATGGTCTTGGTGAAGCCCACGATGCCCGCCTTTCCAGAGGAATAGCCTGCCTGGCCGGGGTTGCCGTCCACGCCGGCAATGGACGTGATATTCACCACCTTGCGCGTCACCCTCCGGCCCTCCGCCGCTTCCCGCCTGGCGGTTTCGCGAATCCAGGCGGAGGCCGCCCGCAAAATGCGGAACGGCGCCACCAGGTGAATCTGCAGCATGGCCAGAAACTGCTCGTCGGTGGTCTTCTGGATGACGTTGTCCCAGGTGTAACCGGCATTGTTGACGATGATATCGAGCGAGCCGAAGCGGTCAAGGGCGGATTGGATGAGGCGCTCGGGGAAAGCTGGATCGGTGACGTCTCCGGCGAGCGCGGCGGCGCGGCCGCCGGCCAGACGGATGACGGCTTCGGTCTCCGCGGCCGGAGCCGCGTCCAGGTCGTTTACCAGAACCGAGGCGCCATACGCGGCCAGGGTTTGCGCGATGGCGCGGCCGATGCCGCGGCCGGCGCCGGTGACCAGGGCGGTTTTCGATTCGAGCGTGAAAGGCACCCGACCATCTTATCCAATTTCAGGTGCAAATACCTGAAACTAAAAGACCACTTAGGATATTTACCCGTGCCGTGTAACATCCACGGGTTGGCTGACGCCTAAGTTGACACTATGACCAAAAAGCTGCTTTTTGTGACGACTATTTTGCTTGTCCTGGCGCTGGCCGTATTTGCGGCCGACGTCACCGGCAAGTGGACCTTTGAACAACAAGGCCGTAACGGCGCCCAAACGGTCACGATGATGTTGAAGTCCGAAGGGAGCAACCTAACCGGTACGGTCGACGCTGGCCGCGGAGGGCCGCAGGAAATCAAAGACGGAAAGATCGACGGCGACAACGTCTCCTTTAACGTGGTGCGGGAATTCAACGGCAACACCATGACCACCAAGTACGCGGGCACGGTGTCCGGCAGCGAGATGAAGCTGACGGTGGAGCGTCCCGGCCGCGACGGCAACACCATGAAAACCGAGGTAACCGCGAAAAAAGCGGAGTAACGTTTCGTCACATCGGGGATTATTGAAAAACGGCCTTTCCGCCAGGGGGCGGCGAGGCCGTTTCTTGTTTAAGGTAGGGTTTGGACTGCCGGACGTACCGCGGGTTGTAGGGGCGACTACGGCGCCAGAAACATCTCGCCCGAAACCGCATCCCAATCGGCGGCGGGGAAACTGGCGGCGATGTCGTCTACCGGCACGCCGCCATCGGCCAGGGCGGGAGCGGCGCCTTCGGCGGTAAGCGCCAACTGCAGGCGCTCCAATTCGCGCATCACCCAGGGACGCAGTTCCGCGCCGCGCAGCAGGTGGGTGAAATTCGAATTAGCCGGGCGAATGCGCAGATACCAGCCCTGCCGCGGCCCGCCGGTTGCAACCACTTCGCCATCCACGGGTGAGAGAATGCGCACGTCCGCGCCGCGTTGGCGCAGGTGGAAAGCGGCGCCATTGGCCTTCAACTGCGTGCCCGGCGGCGGCAGTTCAACCGCGTCCGGGTGCGCCATCAGGCGCCGCCCCAACTCATCCAGCCCGATGCGGACCGTGCCGTCGGGCTCCGGCTTCACCCACGTGTGGCCGCGATGGTAGAAGCGGTCGCGCGGGAACGGCATGCCGAAGATTTCTTCCTCCTCGTCCTGCACGGGGTTCGCGGGCGCATGCGCGATGAACCGGGCGTGCTGGGCGCAAACGCGGCAATCGAAGGCATTGGGGCAGACGCGGCCGGCCATCTCGCCGGTGAGGGCGTGGCGGCAGGCGCGGTCGACGGCGGGGAGATCGGCGAAATCCCCGTGCCAGCGGATGGCCTCCGCCTCACGCCGGGCCAGCGCCCGGCGGGTACGCAGCAGGGCGCACAGAAGAGTGACGGTGATGATGGCCGCCACGGTGTAGAACGCAGTTAAGAATACGATTCGGTACATATCGGTTTCTCCTCTTCCCGAAGGAGTTCCATTTTCAGCTCGCGCTCGTCGGGGAACAGTTGGAGATAGCGGAAGGAAAACGAATACACGATTACACCGTACGCCACTACCGCCAGGAACGCGCCTGTCTCCTGCCAGCTCGGGTAATAAGAAAGAAAGCGATCGAACGGCAGGGTGGGCAAGGCGAGGGTCTGAACCGTCTGCACGAAGCGGTTCAGGGCCACGCCGCAGCAGGCCATGGCGGCGGCGGAGATCAGCCAGGCGCGCCGCGCGCGCAGCCGCGGGGTAAGCAGGATGAGCGCGGGGAGCAGGCCGAAGCCCACGATTTCCGCCAGCAGAATCCAGGTACCGAACGGCCGCCAGCTATAGTATTGCGCCGCCGGGAAGCCGGTTTCGGGCGAGGTGCGGTTGATCCACAGGAGCGTGTCCAGCGTCTTGGCCAGCACGTAGGCCGCCAGCAAAAGGCCGGAGATGCGGCCCAGCAGCCGGAGCACGCGGGCGCGCACCAGCCGTTTGCGCGAGATGGCTTCCACCAGGGAGACGATGAGAATCAGGAAGCTCGGCCCTACCGCCGCGGCGGAAAGGATAAATAGAAAGAACGTGGATGGCCACAAGCCGAAGCCTTCACGAAAGGCGAAGGGGCGGCCGCGCAGCACGCCGTAGAGGCCGCCCAGCGAGCCCTGGTGGAAGAACGAAAGAAACGTGCCCACGCCCGCCAGCACGTAGGTCAGCTTGTGCAATTGAAACTCGAAGACCAGCAGCGGCGGCACGTCGCGCAGGCGGCGGTTCTTGAGCACGATGGGCAGATACTCCACCGCCAGCACGGTCAGGTAGCAGGTGATGCAGAACGTAACCTCCGTCAGCATGGAGTGCACGTTGGGATACCAGAAGGTGAACCAGGCGCGCAGGGGCTGGCCCACGTCCACCATCAGGATGATGATGGCGCCGCTGTAGCACACCAGGCCCACGACTACGGCGCTGTTGATGACGGCGCGCAGTTCTTTGAGCTTGAGGATGTAGAGGAGGAAACCAGTGAAGAAAGCTCCGGCGCCCAGGGCGATGACGGTGAGATCGAGGAAAATCCACAGGCCGAAGGCGAACCGGTTATCCATGTTGGTCTGGTTCAGGCCTTTAACCAGGCACAGGCCGGCGGCGTACGCGCCGAAGACGAACAGCGCGGCCCATGGGGCAATCCACAGCAGGAAGCGGGAGAGAGGCGTGCGTTCGAGGCCGCGCGTGATGAGTGGTTTATCCACGGGGTTTCTCCTGAGCTTCGGCGACCGCTCCCTCACGGTCGCGGCCCGGCTTGGAATTCGGTTCAGCCTGGCGGCGCACCCATTCGCGGCTGGAGTGGTAATAAATTTTGGGATCGGTGCCGAGGCGCTCCAGCAGGCGGAAAGTATCGGCCTGGGCGGGCGGATGGGCGTTCAGGTCGGTGAAATGAATGGCGCCGGTGGGGCAGGCTTCGGCGCAGGCGGGGGTGTATTCGGCAACGCCCGCCTGTTCGGCGGCGTGGCGACGGCCATGGCAGAAGTTGCACTTTTCCACCACCCCGCGCATGCGCGGCGCCACGTCCGGATTGAGCGTGCGCTCCATGCCGGCCGGCCACTTCGGATCCCACCAGTTGAAATAGCGGGCGTGATAGGGGCAGGCGGCCATGCAATAACGGCAGCCGAGGCAGCGCTCCGGCATCTGATCCACGATGCCGGTGGCGGGGTCTACATCCACCGCCTGCTGCGGGCAGACGTGAACGCACGGGGTCTCATGGCCGCAGTGCTGGCAGAGCACGGGAATGAACGCGGTGCGGCGGTCGGGGTAATCGGCGCCGTTATCGACCTGGTAGACGCGAATCCAGGTGAGGCCTTTGCGGTCGTTCGCGCCCTCCACCGGCGGGATGTTGTTTTCCACCGCGCAGGCCAGCATGCAGGCGCCGCAGCCGGTGCAGCGGTCGATATCGATGGTCATGCCGTAGCGTTTCATGCGCGCACCACCTGCGGCTCGCGCGAGCCGCAAACATCGAGAATGGCGGGGGTGGGGACAAAGTGGACCTTGCCGGGCGCGATGCCGGCGTCGAGCACCACTTCCACCGCCGCCTTGCCGAATGCGCCCGCCAGGAACGCTCGCTCGCCGGCGTGGAAGCCGGAGGAAGGATGGAGCGCCGCCTGGCCGGGCGCGAGCAGCAGGTTCGACTCGCGGTAGAGCTTGGAGAACAGCGGCGTAGAGGCGGGGCAGGCGGTTCCGCCCGCCAACCCGGCCACCGGCTTTACCGGCGCCTTCGCTTCCAGTTTCTTGCCCGTGATGAACTCCACCGCATCCACCACGCCATCCGGCGCTTTCACCAGGGGCGTGACGGGCTGGTGCGTGTAGGGGATATCGTCCGCGGCTTCGGGGTAAACCGTGGTGCCCAGGGCCAGGGGCGTGTGCCGGGCATAACCTTCGCGCCACCAGGCCAGCGCCACCACCACCGCGCCGGGGGCAAGCTTGGGCGCGATTTCCGGCCACGGAATGTACGGCCCGGGGCCGGATTCGTCGATGAGGAGCACGCCGATGGCGCCATCCGGCACATCCGCAATGGCGCCCGCCGGCTCATCCGGCAGCGGAATCAGTGTCTTTCCCCATCCGCCCAGCTCGCGGTTCAGGGCCACTGTTTCCGGCGACATTTCGGGGTCGATCACCAGCACCTGGCCTTCCGCTTTCAGTTGCGCCGCCAGCGCGCGCACATCCGTTGCACCCGGCAGCCATTGGTCGGCCAGCGCGGCAGTGCGGGAAAGCATCGGCTCGATCTGGACCAGGCGAAACCGGTCGCGCAGGGCGAACACCTGGGCCGGCGCCAGCCAGCCTTCGAGCAGCGGCACGCCAAGGCTGATCACCGTTTTGGCCGCCGCCAGGTTGACGGCTGCCGGCGGCCGCGGCGGCGCCACATAAAAGCCTTTCCGCTCCGCCACGAAGTTGCGGTAAAGCTCAGACGCCGCGCGGCCGGGCCGCAGGTCGAGCACGGCCGGGCGCGCGCCCCGCGCCAGCGCCTGCTCCATCCGCGCCCTGGCTTCCGCCGCCGGCCCGCTCTTCAGCCGCGAAGGGTGGTAGGGCAGGTGGTGGCCGGTGACGCCCATCGGGCACAGGCCGCCTTCCGCGCCCGCCAGCGAAACCGGCTGCCCGCCGACGCACCGCGCGCGCACCGCGCAGCCGGCGGGGCAGAGGTTGCAGCGCGTCTGCCGGAACTTGATTTCGCCGGTGGCGGGGTGGGGAACGCCGGGCCAGTTTTCCGACCACAGCGCGGAATCCCGGATGAGCTTCCAGGGAACCGGCGTGAAGACCGTGCCCGCGGCCGCGCCGGCAAAGAATTTCACCGCATTTCTGCGCGTCGTCATTTATGGCACTCCAGGCAGTTGTCCACGATCTGGTTGCGCTGGTGGCACTCGATGCAGGCGTCCATCCCCATGGTCTGGCGCGAGTAGCCGCTGACGCGGTCCTCGCCATACGGCGGGAGGCCGTCGCTCGCGCCCATGTTGCCGTGGCAGGCTTCGCATTTCACCTGGCCATGGCGGATGTGGGCGGCGTGGGAAAAGTAGACGTTTTCCGGCTGGCGGGCGTAATCCGCCCATTGCGGCTCGCGGCCGGGGGTGACGTACCGGTCGATGAAGGCCTTTTCGGCGGGCGTGGTGCCCATGGGCGCGGCGTGGCAGCCGGCGCATTTTTCCAGCGCGGGAATGCCGGCAAAGGTGCCGTCCGGGCGCAGAGCGTGGCAGTCCTCGCACTTGGAGCCGGCCTTTTCGGCATGAACTTTATGGCTGAAATTGACCGGCTGCGGAACGGTTTTGTAAATCAGGCGCGGGAAGCCGGCCCATCCCGCGCCCAAAGCGGATAACACGCCCACCAGAAAGACCGGGGCCTTCATCTGTGCAAACCTCCCCATTCGGGCAGGAAAAATTCGTGAAACAGAGCCAGTGCCTGCTCGCGCTCGACGATGCTGGCCACGCCGGGCGCGAACATGCCGCCATCGGCCGCGTACTGAGCGCCGGAGAGCTGCTGCAGGAACTCGCTGATGCGCCGCTCCTCTGTCTGCATCCACTCGCGGGCGGCGGCGCCGGAGAGGAGATGGGTGCCGGTATCCGCCAGCGGGGTGCCCTCGAACAGCCAGCCGGCGGTATAGGGCTCGGCGGTCAGGCGCGCGGGATCGGCGCGCAGGTACAGGTTGCAGCGGGTGACGTGCAGGGAATTCGGAAAAACCACTTCGAAATCCACGCCGCCGGCCGTGAGCACCGCCGTCGGACGGCGGAGGATGCCCTTCTGCCAGATGTAGCTGATGCGTTCGACGCGGCCGAGCACGCGGGCGAGAAAGGCATCGATGCCGATGTGGCAGAGGCCGTCTTCGCCGCGGTCGAGCCACATGTGGTTGGTGGAATAGCTGAGCCAGTCCGGCATGGGAATGGCCGACGAGTGTCCGGCCCGTCTCTCCGGGTGGGCCATGCCGAGGTACAGCTCGCAGTAATGATGGCCCGAGCCGCCGCAGCGGGAAAGCAGCGATTCGCTGTACGGAATCATCTTGGCCACCGGGGCCGCCGAGCAATACTGCATCAGCGATTCGCGCAGGTAGGGACAGGGCCCGGAGGCGGTGGCTTCTTCGGGGTGCGCGCGGTAAACGGTGCACGCGACGTGGTCCGCCGAACCGCACTTCTCATCGGCCTGCCCGGCGGCCGTGAGCGGAATGAGCTTCCGCACGGCGGCGGTCTGGCAGTATTTGACCTGGGCTTCGCGCAAGAAAGGGCAGGTCATGGCGCTTACCGCTCGTCTTTCCGGTCGGCGGGCTCGCCGCCGTCGGCCATGGTCAGGCCCAGTTGGGGGACGTCGAAGGCGTGGCCGTCGAAGGACGCGACCAGGTCCGATACTTCGCGGTCCAGCGCGGTGGCCGCCACCCGCTTCCGGCGCCGCGACACGATCTCCTGGAACACCCCCACGCCGAGAGCTCCGCAGCAGATCAGAACAACCAGGCCGAGTACGACGTTCATGACGCTCAGCCAGTAGGTAGATGGATCGTTCAAGAGAGATCTCCTTCCGGAGAGGAACAATGCACGGCGGGGGCCGTGCTGAAAAGAAAGGAGTTAGTCGCGGAAGACAAATGGGCATGCTGGATTTCAGGACTCTAAAATCCTGATTTCCAGCACTTGCGTCGGGCCGGCGGCTCTTTCGGGAGAGCCATGCCGGCTTTCGAAGCCGGCATGACGATCTGGAAGCTTGCGCTACGGGAGTGCCGCCGGTTTACTGGATGGCGGTGTAGAGCGTCTGGCTGCTGGTGACGCTGGGGGAGCCGAAGGTGAACGTCAGCGGGATGGCATTGCCGGCGGTGGCTTGGCGGGCACGGTGACGTTGAACTGGTAAACTCCCGTTTCGTCCGGGGCCAAGCCCGTCATAGCCGGGGGTGGCGGCAGGCGTTCCGCCGAAAATGAACTGGATCGGATTGAGCAGGGCTGTTGTATTGCGTCGGCGCCACGACCTGCCCGGCGGGAATGTTTCCCGGTGACGGAGCCGAAACCGATGCCGTAGAGGACAATGGTTTCCCCAGGCTTGGCCGGGCGCGAGGTGACGCCCGAAAATGCGCCCACCGGCCCGACATAGGTCACGAGGTCGGTAAACGTGGCCACCACGTACTGGTTGCCGCCGACGTTAAACGATGCCGGCGCGAGCAGAGCCGGCTGCGTCAGGCTGACATTGATGGAGAACGTATTGCTGGCGCCGGCACCGGTGCTCACGATCGACCGGTTGCGGGCCGAGGCCGACATTGGAGGGCACCAGCGCATTCACCTGGGTGGGGCTGACGTAGGAGACAAACGCCGCCTGGTTGCCGATGCTGACGCTGGTAAGGTCCAGCAGGGTGGGGGCGTTGGCGCCGCTGAAATCCAGGCTGTTCCAGGAGCGCGAGTCGCCGACGGGAGCGAGGTTGGAGCCGTAAATTTCGATCCAGGATCCCTGCGCGGTGGAGTGGTAGACGCCATCGGGGCCGCAGCCGGGGTCGGAGGGCTGGCAGCCGAAGCCGCTGGCGCTGATCACGCCGGCGCTGGTGCGGATGGCGGGCAGGCCGCCGACGCCCTGCGGCGGAGCCGACGGAACCAGCTCGCGGATGACGCTGTTCTGGGTGTCCGAGACGTAGACGTTGAAGTTGGCATCCACCGCGATGCCGGAGGGGAAGTTCAACTGCGCCTGGGTAGCCGGGCCGCCGTCGCCGCTATAGCCGGAGCGGCAGCCGGCCGTATTGCAAAAGTTGCCGGCGATGGTGTAGATGTCGCCGGTGGCCGCGGAAACGAAACGGATGGCTTGATTGGTGTAATCGGCGATATAGACGTTGCCGAGGCTGTCCACCGCCACGCCGCGCGGATACTGCAATTGCGCTTTGGCGGCCGGTCCGCCGTCGCCCGGAAAATCCGGGAATGCCGGTGCCGGCCACCACGGTGATCTCGCCGCCCGAAAGTTTCAGAACCCGGTGGTCGTTGGTATCCGCAATGTACAGGACGCCGTTGGCACCCACCGCCACCGCGTGGGGGTAGAAGAGGTGAACGGAGAGGGCGGAGCCGACGTCGGTGTTGGTGCCGGGCGAGCCTTGCGTTGTTGCTGCCGGCGATCGTATTGATATTGCCGCTGGAGACCGTGACTTCGCGGATGCGGTTGTTCTGGGTATCGGCGATGTAGATGTTGCCGGAGGAATCGACCGCCACGCCATAAGGGCAGGTTCAGCAGCGCATTAGTAGCGACGGCGTTGTCGCCCGAAAAGCCGCCCGAGGCGACGCCGTTGGGGCCATCTATATACAGCGTGTTATTTCCGGCCGCGGTGGAGAGATTGCCGCCCACGCTTGAATTTACGGATGACGTCGTTGCCCCAGTCGGCAATGTAGACGTTATTGCTGGAGTCAAGCGCGATGCCGGCGGGCGTCTTCATCTCGGCGTTGGTGCCGACGGCGCTCGATCCGTCGCCGAGATAGCCGGGGTCCGCCTGGTTGCCCGCGACGGTGTTGATGGTGCCGTTACCCGCGAGGATAGTGGACCAGCCGCCGGTCACCTGGCGGATCACGTTGTTGTTCTGATCGGAGATATAAAGGTTGCCGCTGCCATCCACGGCGATGCCGATGGGGTTGGATAACTGGGCGGACGTGGCGGGGCCACCATCACCGGCGTAGCCGCTGCCGTCGCCGTTGTTACCTGCCACGGTGGCGATCGTATACTGCGGAACGGTCTGCGCCATGCCCAGCGGCGCGGCGAGCCAGAACGGGTATGAGAGCCAGGATTCGGGTATTCAAGCAGTTTGGTACGTTGCCGGAACGAAATGGGTTGCGGCCATCAATTTTCAGATTCTGCCGGCTCTGCGGCCGCCTTTTTGATGTGCAGCCGCGGGCCGGACATACGATCTTACCATCCGGAAATACGTGAGAAAGCAGGGCCAATCCGGCACACCTGTGGCCGCGGCGGAGTCGATGGCCCGCACCAACACCGGGCATCAGATACCGCTGAAGATTACTGACCAGAAGGATGGTCAGCACGATCAGGGTGAAGACGACGTACATCCAGTCGCGCTCGGCGGCGAAGGCGAAAACCGAAAACACCACGCGCGCCACGGGGGTGGCGATGAGCATCAGCAGATCCGGAGAGGATGACTAGATCGGGCCCGGGCAGGGCCAGCAGCGGGCCGATGCCATGGACCTGCTGGAAATGGCTGTAGTCGGGCCGGGCTGCCGCCGCTATCGGCCAGGTACCAGACCCCGCCGGCCAGCACGGTGGCGGCGGAGAGCGAGACGCCGCCGCGGAGGATCCGGGCAATCAGAATGTCCATCTGATAGTCGGTCATCCCAGCCCTCCGGTAATGCCGTTGTAGATCATTTCCACCGCCATGACGGCCACCACCGCGGCAAAGACCAGGCGCAGGCTGCGGGTGCGGGCTCCGGCCAGGCGGCGCGCTCCGACGAGCGACCCGAGCAGCACTCCCAGCATGACCGGCATGGCCAAAGCCGGGCGGATATAGCCGTGGTTCAGATAGACGCCGGCGCTGGCCGCCGCCGTGACTCCGATCATGAAGTTGCTGGTGGTAGTGGAGACCTTGAACGGGATGCGCATGAACTGGTCCATGGCGATGACTTTCATGGCGCCGGAGCCGATGCCCAAAAGACCGGAAAGCACGCCCGCCACATACATCAGCCCGAAACCGGTCCGCACGTGGGTCACCTGGTATTCGACTTTGCGCCCGCCCCGCGGGTAGGCGCCGTTGAGGCGGAGCTTGTCCGCAAGCGGGTCGAGGCGGTCCACGGGCAGGTCGCCGTGCTGGCGCATGGAATGCCATGCCGAATAGAGCAGCACGGCGCCGAAGATCACGGCCAGATCGGCCACCGGGATGACGGAAGTGAGATGGGCTCCGGTGAGCGCGCCGATGGTAGTGGCGATTTCCAGAAACATGCCCACGCGGATGTTGGAGAAGCCCTCGCGCACGTACGCCGCGGCAGCGCCGCTCGAGGTGGCGATCACCGATACGAGGCTGGCGCCGATAGCATAATGAAAATCCACGCCAAACAGCAGGATGAGGACGGGCGTCACCACCACCCCGCCGCCCAGTCCCGTGAGCGAGCCAAGAAATCCGGCGAGCGCGGATATTCCGAAAATGGCAGCCGAAAATGCGGGATCGTGCATAGGCAGGAACTACTAGTGTAAACGGAAAAAAGGAAAGGGCAGGAGAAATCCTGCCCTCAAGTGGGATTGCCCGGGAAGGGCAATCTTTTATCTTGAAGCCACTGCCGCCCCGGCGCCATTCGGGGTGGCAAAGCCTCGTCTGTAACGATCATAGGACGGAGAGGGTTGCGTGCCAATACAGGGAACATCGTATTTTCAGGGCCTCCCCGGTGAGCGCTAAGATAAGGCAGTGACTCTCGGCCCGAGCAAGAACGCCGTGCTGCGAACCGGGTACGGGGCGGTGATTGCAGTGCTGGTGCTGTCGGCGGTTGAAGCTTACCGCATCCAGGTGAGCGTCTCCGAGCAGCACGTGGGAATTTACCGTCACTACGTGGAACAGGATGCCGCCATGGCCACGCTGCGCCGCAGTCTTTGGCAGGCGGGCACGGACGTCCGCGATTTCTTCATCCAAACCACTCCGCAGCAGGCCCAGCAGTTGCGCGCACATCTGCAAAAGATGCGGGCTGACGACGAAAAAGCACTGGGGCAAATGACGCGATTGGGCGTGGCCACGGGGGTGGTGGCTAAACTGCGGCTCGGCCTGAACGACTTCTGGGCCACTGTCGATCCGGTGCCGGAAACCATGATGGGCCTCTCCGACAAGCGCCAGTTCGAATTCCTGCAACGGGAGATGGTGCCGCGCCGGGACGAGCTGTACTCCACCCTGCTGGAGCTTGCCACCACGGAACAGCGGAGGCTGCAAGCCCGCGAGGGCGAGTTTGCGGCCACGCGGCACGCGGCGGCGCGGCGGCTGCTGCTGACCCTGGTCTTTGGCCTGTTATTGGGGCTGGCCGTGGCGCGGCTCAGCCTGCGCCATGCCGAAAACCTGGGGCGGCGGGCGGAGCGGCATTACGCCGAAGTGGAGCAGGCGCGGCGCGAATTGCAGCAGCTTTCGGCGCGGCTGCTGGAGATTGAGGAAGAGGGGCGGCGGCGGCTTTCGCGCGAGCTGCACGACGAAATCGGGCAGACGCTGGCGCTGCTGCAGATCGAGATTTCGCGCGCGCAGGGTCTGCTGCCGGAGCAGCCGGGACCGGCCCTGGAGCGGCTGCGGCGCGCACGCGACCTGGCCGAGCGGACGGTGCAGACCGTGCGCCATATCTCGCTGCTGCTGCGGCCGGCGCTGCTGGACGATCTTGGCCTTTCGCCGGCGCTGCAATTCCAGCTGGAAGAATTCTCGCGGCGCAGCCAGATCGCCTGCGAATTCGTGGAGGAGGGCGTTTCCGACCAGCTTCCGGACGCGGTGAAGACCTGCGTCTACCGGGTGGTGCAGGAGGCGCTGCACAATTCCGAGAAACACTCCGGCGCCACCTCCGTCCGGGTGGTGGTGAGGCAGGCGGCGGATGGGCTGGTGGCGGAGGTCGAAGACAACGGCAAGGGCTTCGACGTGAATTCGCAGGGCATGCCTTCGCGGACGAACGGCCTGGGGCTGCTGGGGCTGCGCGAGCGGGCGGTGCTGGCGGGCGGCTCGCTGGCCATCGACTCAGCGCCGGAACGGGGCACGCGCATCGCGCTGCGCATTCCTCTGGCAGCGCGCGAGGCGGCCGCGACCCGGGTGGGGGCGGGCGCCTGATGCCGTTGCGCGTTCTGCTGGCGGATGACCACACGCTGATGCGGCAGGGGCTGCGCCACATCCTGGAAAGCCACCCCGATATCGACATCGTGGCGGAGGCCAGCTCCGGCATCGAAGCCGTGGAAGCCGCACGGCTGAACAAGCCGGACGTGGCCATCGTGGACGTGGCCATGAAGGAGCTGAACGGGATTGAAGCCACGGCCCAGATTTTGAAGTGCTCGCCGCGCACCGAGGTGCTGATGCTCAGCATGTACAGCGACGAGCGCTACGTGCTGCGCGCGGTGAAGGCCGGGGCGCGCGGGTATCTGCTGAAAAACTCGGCCGGCGAGGAACTCATCCAGGCGGTGTTCGCGGTACAGAAGGGGAAGGCGTACTTCAGCCCGGAGTTGGCGGCGATTTTCCGCGACGGCGACGCCCGGCTGCGCAACGGCACCGGCCCCGAGGACCGCTACGAGATGCTCACCGACCGCGAACGGCAGGTCTACCAGCTTCTGGCCGAGGGCAACAGCAACAAGGAAATCGCGCGGCTCCTCAACCTGAGCCTGCACACGGTGGAAACGCATCGCTGGCGCATCATGGTAAAGCTCGACCTGCACAGCACGGCCGAGATGGTGCTGAGCGCGGTGCGGCGGGGGATGGTGACGTAGTCCTGACGGACACGGGGAACGATGGAGCCGAAACCGGCGCTCGTAGGCATGGCCAAGGAAAAGGCGCGCATCGACGCGGCGCTGGCAAAGCCAGAGTCCGTTTTGCTGCTCGGGCCCGCGGGCGCCGGTAAGACCAGATTGCTGCGGGAGGCGATGACCGCGCATCCGGACGTCTTGTACGTCTCCTGGGAGCCGACGCTGCACGCGCTGCTGGTCGAGATCGCGCGCGTTCTGATACGCGCCGGCCACCCCGAATTCCTGGGCCGCGCGAAACCCGGCCGCGATGTGGAGACATGGCTCGGAAGGCAGACCAGCGTTCACCTGAAGGGTCTTTTCTGGAGCGCCCTCGAAACCGCGCCCGTGCCGCTGGTCCTGGACGGCATCGCGGGGGCCGGCTTCCCTACCTATCGTTTTTTGCAGCGGATCTATCACACGGATGGAATGGCCCTGGTTGCGGCATCCCGCGATGCCGTGCGCCTGGGAGCGCTCGGCAGACTTTTCTGGAATCCGGCGAAAACCGTCAGCATTCCGCCTCTGAACGACCGTGACGCCGGGCGATTATTCGAGGCGGCAACAGATTGCTTCGCGCTTTGGGATCTCGATCTGCTGGAATTCCGCGACAAGGTTTTGGAGAACGCGCACGGGAACCCCGGGCAGATCGTTGAAATGTGCCGACTGGCGACGCAGCCGAAATATATTTCCGGCCGGTACATCAAATTCGCTCCGTTGCGTATCGATGCCATGATTCACTTCGCCGGATAAAGATATTCATCCGGTCATCGCCAGCGCGCCGCGCAGCGGAACCGAGCTTGCGTTGCGTAAGCCCTCTTCCGCCGCGGCGCGGCACAAGTCATCCTCGAGGTGCGGATCCGAGGGCATGATGATCCTTGCGCGCCTGGAGTGCCGCGATGAGCTTCTCTGCAACCTGCCGGCTCTCCGCGCCGACAGAAACCAGCCAGGGGGAACCGTGGGTCAGGCAAACCGTGAGTAGATAACCGTCCACCGCGCCCTCCAGATTCGCACCCACAACCGCCTCAAGCCGGGCAAAGCGGGCGATGGTCCCATAGCGCGAGTACGACCCGCGATCGCGATCCGTAATCCAGAGCAGCCTTCTGCCTGTCAGGGCGAGCAAATCGCCTGGAATCCAGCGGCGCCTCGGCAGCGGCCAGCGCCGGTACAGGAGCGCCCGGGGCGGCTGAAATACCGTTGCCGTAATCGTTTCATCGGGGTCGACTTCATAGGCCAGCGCGTGGCCAAATTTGAGGTCGAGCCCTTGCGGCTCCAACATCCGCCGGCCGGCACCCGCAGGCCCGCCGGATACCCCGAGCCACTGCTGCCGCAACCGGTACATGAAACGGGTCACGGCGCGGTAACCGCGGGTGTTATATGGAATCGTCTTGTCGAACGCACTCCCCGCGAAGCGGAACCAGCCCTTCAGCAGCATTTGCCCCGATTCGAGACACAGCAACTCGCGGAGCGGACACTCCCATGTTGGTTCGTGCGCGCTCGGATGAGGGACGATGATGAGTTGCCCGCCGCGCAGCACCAGGACCCGCGGCGGATACGTCGATCGCCCCAGCCAGTCCGGGTCGTCGCCGGGAAGGAACAGGCCGGCGTCGAAGCCCCGGAGGGTGGAGCCGAGTTGAAAATCCGGTGGACAGTCTTCCATCGAGTGAAGCTCGAAAGCGAGAATGTAATCGCGGGAATCGATCTCCGGAGTTTTCATTGCGCACTCCGCTCCATCACCTCTGCCGGCGCGGCGGGCGCCAGGGCCGCAAGATCGCCGAGCAGCGCCTGTTCGTCAAGGCCATCGCCGCAACTGTCCCCGGCGAGGCGATCCAGTTGCGCCCTGTACGTGTCGGCATAACTGTCGAACCGCTCCTGCAGCTCCAGGAATGTCTTGCGAACCCAGGACTGCAGGACACGCGCATAAATGCGGACCGCCTCCTCGATCTGCTTGCCTGCCTGCGACCGCACCTGCCGCTCCAGTCTCCACGCGGCGAACCGCGGGCCGAAGAGGAGCGCGCCGGCGCTCGCGTGGGCCTGAATTCCGGCGTTGGTTATATCGAAGCGAGGCATGCTCTTGAGAACGTCGGCCAACTCTTGCGCGCCGGGCCCGGTTTCCAGAGCCAGCCCGCACGCGGCGTGCAGCAGGGCACTCTGCGCCGCCTCCGCGGCCGTTGCAATGGCGGAGGCAATACGGGCCGTTCTTGCCGCGGCGGCGCGCTCGATTCCGGCTTCGATCAGGCGGCCCCGGTTCCTGCCGTCCGGCGGAGACTCGGCAAGGGCCGCGGTAGCGCTGCGAATCAGCGCTTCGGCGCAATCGTGCCAATCGTCGCTCATCTCCATGCATGCCGTATGCGCCTCGGCAATCCGCCCCGCCGCCAACCGAAGTTCGGCCTCCAGTTCCCGCAATTTCGCCGGATCGCCGGCTGCCGCGTGGGTGAACCGCCTGAGATGGGCTTTCAATGCCGCCTCGACGCCCAACCGAAGGGCGCCGATTTTCCGGTTCAGGGACCGGCGCACCAGTTCCGCGTGGCGGCCGTAGAGCGGAAGAATCTCGGACTCGAGCCACAACTCCAGCAGATCCGTAAAACCGGGACGGATGCTGACTGCATGCACCGGCAGGTCCAGGCCCAGCTCAGATCGAATGTGGTCCGCCACGTATCGGCGCACCCGGTCGCGGTCCGCCGGGGCCGGCAAATCCGCCTTGCTGAGCAGCACGGATGTGGTGATCCCGGCTTCGCAGAGGGTCCGGATGGTGGCCAAGTCGTCCTCGGTCAGCGTGGAACCGGCGTCGATCAAAACCACGCCAAGATCGCACCGCGGGAGATATGCCTTCGTTTCGGCGGCGCCAGATGTGGCGAGCCCGCCTAATCCCGGCGTATCGACATAGACCACTCCCTCGCGAAGTCTTGCCGCTGGAAGTTCCACGACAATGCGCGTTACATGTTCGCGGTTCCCCGGATTGCCCTGCTCGGTCACGAATTCGGCAAGACGGCCGAGCGCAAACGGTTCCGGTTTCCGGTCGGCGAACCAGGCGGTCGCGCGCGGTTCGGGCCCATAGGCAAGGCGTGTCGGCACGGCGGTGATCGGGTTCACGCCAACCGGGAGCAGATTCCTGCTCCAGGATATGGTTCAGCAGCGATGACTTTCCGGAGCTCACCCGTGCCGAAGACCGCGATCTCGAAGCGCCCGGCTTTCGAGGCGGTCGATGATGGTCGCGAGCGCCGGCCGAAACTCGACCAGTCCGTGCCGGTCGATTGCTCGTTCGAGCGCTTTCACCAGCGCGACATCGCCGCCGGCCTCCTCCAGCCGCTGCAATCGCTGCTGCCAGGTCGGCGGACTGGCCTTGCGCGAGGTACGAGTTCAGCCTGCGAAATGATCCCCTGCATTTCATCGACGAGCCCGACGACCGCGGTGGCGATACCCGGCAGCGAGCCGCTCCGTATCCCGTCCATCCGCTTCGGACGGCACTCATCGAACGCAATATCGACGAAGCCGAGCGTCACTCGGATGGAGTGCACCGAACCGAGCACGCGGCTCGGGAATCGGAACGCCCTGGCTATCCAGGATGCGAACCAATCTGGGCACGCATCCTCGCGATGTAGTCCTGGACGACCTTGGCTTGCGCCGGCGAGATGTCCGGCTTGAATTTCGGGAACGGGGACTTCGACTGCGATGCGACGAGGATCGCCTCAATCTCCGAAAGGAGCTTGTCGGCGTACTGGCAAGGCTCGTCAGCAGGTGCCGCCGCTGCGACGGATTCAGGCCCCGCGTTCCGCGGGTCGTCCATCGTGCTCACCGTCCCAGGGAAGTCCTCTCTGTAGGAGTCATCTTCCCCGAAGGGCGGTTGCGGCGAACTCCAACGCCTGGTTTCATTATGTGCCGAAGCCGGCTAACCGGGTCAACGCGGGCGGATCGGCGTCGCTGCCCGCTGGGAAGTATAATTTGTTTAGAACGTCGGTGATGGAGCCCGCCATCAACCGTCCCGGGCCTGGCTCGGGAATGATGGCTCCTACGCGTGAGGAGCTATGATTCCGACGATGCAGAACATCCACTCCGAAGCAAAGGAACACGGGCATTCGTTCCATCCGAGCCGGCCATCCACCCCAATGCCCGCAAGCTCCGGTTTTCAGCCGGCTCTGGACCTGGCGGCGGATGTGGCGGCGCGGTACGAGATTTCCGCGCTCTCCGGCCTGCTCGCGAGCACACGAGCATCGGTGGGGCAGGACGAAATCAGCGTCGCCGTGTTGGGACGGTTCAAGGCCGGCAAGAGCAGCTTCCTGAACCACTTCATCGGGCGCAACATCCTGCCCGTCGGTGTCGTGCCGGTCACGGCCGTGGTCACGGAAATCCGCTACGGCGCCCGCGAAGAGGCACGCGTCCACCACCGGGATGGCCGCGACCCGGAGGTTCCCCTCGACCAGATCGGCGGCTACATCTCCGAGAAGGAAAATCCGGAGAACACCAAGCAGGTCGACCTGATTACGGTGGAACTGCCGGAATTGCGGCGGTTTCGCGGCCTGAAATTCGTCGATACGCCAGGCCTGGAGAGCGCGCTTTCCCACAACACGCAAACGTCCCTGGACTGGCTGCCGAATGTGGGGCTGGCGTTGGTGGCGGTCAGCGTCGATCCGCCCCTTTCGCAGCGTGACATCGACCTGCTGAAGAGCCTTTACCAGTACACGCCGAAAGTCGGCGTGCTGCTCACCAAAGCCGACCTCGCTGAGCGAACCGGAGCTTGAGGAAGTGGTCGAGTTCGTGCGCGGCCAGCTTGCCAGGAACTTTCCCGGAACGCCTCAAGTCTTCCCGTATTCCACCAAGCCCGGCTTTGAGCGGTTCCGCGAGGCGCTGGAAGCCGAGCTCGTCACCGGAACATTGGAGCGTTTCGCCGAAGAGCGCGAATCGATCCTCTCCCGGAAAATCGACACGCTCCTGCGGGAATGCGGGGACTACGTGGCCCTGAGTCTCAAGTCGGCTGAGATGGTCCAGTCGGAGCGCCAGGCGCTGAAGCAGCACGTCATCGGCGAGAAGGAGATTGTCGACGAGGTGAAGTCGGCAATCCGGTTGGTGGTGCAACATGCCGCGGGTTCGACGCGGTCCATGGTCAGCAACCGGTTGGAGACGCACCAGAGCGAACTGGAGCGGGCGCTGCTCGAAGCCTTCGAAGGCGAGTTTCCGAAATGGTCCCGGAGCCTTGCCACGATGCTTTCCTCGTTCGAGGACTGGCTGGCGGGCGCCATGCGCGACGAGCTTACCGTGCTTTCCATCCGGGAACGCAGTTCGTTCCTGGCGCCCCTGCACAAAGTTCGGAAGCAGGCATTCCGCGCTCTGCAACAATTTCGGGACCGCTTGTCGGATCGCACCATGCGGGCGTTCGGCGTGCCGTTGCGAACCACGGAAACCGAAATCGATGTCGTGGAACCCAGTACGCCCGATATCAGAGTCGGACGAGTGTTCGACAGGAACTGGGAGCTGCTGTCGCCCCTGCTGCCGGTGTGGATGATCAAGGCCGCCGTTCACCGCCATTTTGCGCGCACGATCTCCTATTTGGTTTATCAGAACCTCAGCCGGCTCAGCACGCAGTGGGAAGAGAGCATTCAATGGCGCGCTGTGGGGTATCGAGAAGGAAGCCCGGCGGCGCCTGGATGAGTTGATGGGCACGGTGGAACAGCTGGTAGAGAGCGGCAGCAATGAACGGGCGCCGCAACTCCGCGCGGACCTGGAGCGGATTGAGAAGGCGCGGAAATCCCTGGCTGCGGAGACCACGGGTTGATCCGGTACCTGTTGATGTCTGATTGGAGGCGGTTTTCCGGCGTAGCGTACAATCGGAAGAGAGGTTCGAAGGTATTGCGCAGCACACGCCGGGGTAGGTACATCGGGCGCCTGGCGCTGCGCATTGCTGTCTTTGGCGCCGCCGTCGGGTGCATTCCGCTGGCGGCCGCTCCCGCTCCCCGGCTCTACACAGTGGAGCATTACGACGTGGCCCTCAATTCCGATTTGAGCCGGCGGCGGCTGGCCGGGGAAGCGACGCTGCGTTTTCACAGTCTGTCGGATGAGCCGGTGGCCGCGCTGGAACTGGACGCGGGCGGCCTCGAAATCGCCAGCGTGAAAGAGGGCAAGACTCCGCAGTGGTTCGAGCGCAAGGGAGAGATGCTGGTGATCGCGCTCGCCAACCCGCTCTATCCCGCGGAAAGCCGCAGCCTGACCCTGCGCTACCAGGCCGGGCCGTCGGCGGGGCTCGCGTTCTTCCCCGACCAGGTCTACGGATCCGCCGCTTCCGCCTGGATGCCGTGCAACGATCGCCCCGGCGAGCGCGCCACCCTGAGCCTGTCCCTGGCCGCGCCGCCGGATTTCCGGTCAGCCGCCAGCGGGCGACTGCTTGCGACCCGCTCCGCCGCCGGCGAGAGCGTCGCGGATTGGCAACTCGACTCCCCCGCCCCGCCCTCGTTCTATGGTTTCGCGCTCGGCAAGTTCCCGGAGCAATCCTCCACCGCCGAAGGTGTGCGGCTGCGCGTGCTGGGCGCCGGCGCGGAAGTTTTCGAGCCCACCACGGCGGCCATCCGCTATCTGGCCGAACGCACCGGCAAACCGTACCCCGGCCCGGCCTATACCGAGGTCTTCGTCCACGGCGATGCCGCCCGTTCCCTGGCCGGCGGGCTGGCGCTTCTGCCGGAGGCGTGCGCGCAGGGTTTGAGCAAGCAACCCGAGAAGCTGTGGCTGCTGGCGCGCGTGCTTGCGGACCAGTGGTACGGGATCGGAATCGCGGTCAAGGACTGGTCGGATCTGTGGCTGAGCGAGGGAGTCCCGGGCTTCGTGGCGGATGCTTTTCTGGGGCAGCGCTTCGGCGCGGAAGCTTACGAAAGGGGGATTGCGCGCTCCCGCCAGATTTACGATGGGCTGCGCGCCGCCGGCAAGGACCGCCCGCTCAGCTACACCGAATGGACCACGCGCCAGGATGCGGAGGGCGATATCCCCCTGCATAAGGGCGTCTGCTTTCTCTACCTGGTTCATGAACTCGTGGGAGAGAGCGCGTTTTGGGAGCGCTTGCGCGTCTATACCGCCGCCGCATGGGGCCAGCAGGCGGCCAGCGAGGATTTGCAGAATGCGTTCGGAGGGGCTGTTCCGGAGCAGCGCAAGGGTGGGCAGCGCGGGGGGAAGGACCGCGGGGGGAACGACCGCGGGAAGGCGGCGGCCAAGAGCCTGGGCAGCCTCTTCGACCTGTGGGTTTACGGCATCCCGCCCGACACCTCCAACAACAAAAAATCTCGAAAGTGAGCGGCTCGGATAGCGGAGGTCCTGGTATCCTATACCGGTGAGCCAGGCGGATCTGCGTGGCTCACCATGAAAAGGCCGCCCCTGTGGAATCTGCCTCTGCATTAATCGACCGGAAGATCAAGGAGCTTGGCGACTGGCGCGGGAAGACGCTCGCGAAAGTGCGCGAAATCGTGCACGAGGCGGACCCCGAGATCGTCGAAGAGTGGAAGTGGATGGGGACTCCCACCTGGTCCCACGGCGGCATCGTCTGCACCGGAGAGACGTACAAGAACGTCGTCAAGATGACATTTGCCAAGGGAGCGGCGTTGAAGGATCCTTCCGGTCTATTCAACTCCAGCCTCGACGGGAATGTCAGGCGCGCCATCGACATCCACGAAGGCGACAAGGTCAACGAGGCGGCCTTGAAGGATCTCATCCGCGCTGCCGTGACGCTCAATCTCATGGCCAGGAGCAAGCCGCAGCCCCGGCGAGCGAGCAGCAGGCGGGCCGGCTAGCTTTCTCGCCGGCTGCGGGCGGCATCGTACAATGGCAGGCACGATGCATCGATTCCTTCCGTTGCTGCTGACGGGGCTGAGCGCCGCGGCCCAGGTGAACGTGGACGCGGGGCGCGTCCGGCGCGTGCTGGATCAGGCCATTGTGCTGGACCTGCACGACGACACCACCCAGATGATGGTGGACGAAGCCTACCGGCTCGCCGAGCGCCACGATTTCGGGCAGGTGGATATTCCGCGCATGCGCGAGGGTGGCGTCACCGGCCTGTTTCTCTCGCTGTGGACCGACCCGGGCGGCTATACGCCCACCGAAACCATTCGCCGGACGCTGGAGCAGATCGACGCGGTGCGGCGGGAAGTGGCGCGCAACCCGAATGTGCTGGAGGTGGCGGCGACGGCGGAGCAGGTTGAGGCGGCGAAGAAGCGGGGACGGATCGCGATCCTGATGGGCCTCGAAGGCGGGCAGGCGATCGACTCCGACCTGGCGGTGCTGCGCATCTATTTCGACCTGGGGGTGCGCTACATGACCCTCACCCACACCAGGAACACGCCGTGGGCCGACTCCTCCGCGCAGACAACCGGAGCACAACGGGCTGACGGATTTCGGCAAACAGGTGGTGCGGGAGATGAACCGCCTGGGCATGATGGTGGACATCTCGCACGTTTCCGACAAGACGTTTTACGATGCGGTGGAGACGTCTTCGGCGCCGGTGATTGCGTCGCATTCCTCCTGCCGCGCGCTGGCCGACGTGCCGCGCAACATGACGGACGACATGCTGCGGGCGCTGGCGCGGAACGGCGGGGTGGTGCACATCAATTTCTACGAGGGGTTCCTGGACAAGGGCTTCGAGCGCGCTTCGACGCGCTCAAAGCGGAGCAGGCGCGGCAGGACCAAATCGACGAACGCACGCCGAAATTCGGCGACCGCAGCCGGAACGGGGCGGCGGTGCGCAAGATCAACGCCGAGCGCAACGGCCCAGTTGGGGCGCGTGCCGCTGGGCACGCTGCTCGACCATATCGAGCATGCGGTGAAGGTGGCGGGAATCGACCATGTGGGGCTCGGCTCGGATTTCGACGGCGCGGACGATTCGTTTCCGGCAGGGCATGGAAGACATCTCCAAAATTCCGAACCTGGTGCGAGGGCTGATGGAGCGAGGCTTCTCCGACGCGGACATCCTGAAAATCCTGGGCGGCAATACCCTGCGGGTGATGCGGGAAGTGAAGCAGGCGGCCGCCAGGGTAGGGCGTCACTCCTCCGGCGTCCCACCCGCCAACCGGCCTCGTGTCGACGCTCTGCTTGTGCAAATTAAAACACTGGGAAGCGGAGGCTTGCCCGTAAAATTGAATGACTTCTGAAGTGGCGCTGTTCCTGTATACTAACTGGACACGCCAGGACCCATGGAACCCTCGAATCGCCCGTACGCCGGCCCGCCCCCGCACGCGTTGCGGATGGGGGACGTTCTGGGCGGCCGTTTTCGCATCCTGCGCCTGATCGGCGCCGGCGGGATGGGGGAGGTGTACGAAGCCGCCGACCAGGAGCTGGGCGTTTCGGTAGCCCTGAAAACCATTCGCTACGACCGGCTGGGCGCCTCCGAAGACACGCTGGAGCGCTTCCGGCAGGAAGCCAAACTGGCGCGCCAGGTGACGCATCCCAACGTGTGCCGCATCTTCGACGTGGGCCGCGATGGCGATCGGCTTTACCTCACCATGGAGCTGATCCAAGGCGAAACCCTGGCCGGCATGATGCAGCGGGAGGGCCCCATGCAGGCGGATGCGGCGCTGGCGCTGGCGCGGCAGATGGCCGCGGGCCTGGACGCGCTCCATGCGCAGGGATTGGTGCACCGGGATTTCAAGCCGGCTAACGTCTTGATCGCGGAATCGCGCGGCGAGAGGCGGGCGGTGATCACGGATTTCGGCCTCACGCGCGTGCGGGACGAAACCGTGACCATGGTGGCGCCGGGAATTGCGCGCCTCGCCGGCACGCCGGACTACATGGCGCCGGAGCAGTTGTTGGGGAAGACACTGACGCCGGCCACCGACGTCTACGCGCTCGGCCTGGTGCTGTATGAAATGGTGACCGGTGCGCGGGCCTATCCCGGCGGCGGCATGCTGGAAAATACGGCGCAGCGGCTGGCGCAGGCGCCGGACCCGCCCAGCAGCCATGACCCGCAAGTGCCAAGGCACTGGGACAAAGTCATTCTGCGCTGCCTGGAGCGCGATCCCGCGGCGCGTCCCGCGAGCGCGGGAGCCGTGGCGGCGGCGCTGGCTGGGGCAAAACCTGGCGGCGGGCCGCCGGAAGCGCCGGCCCTGGCTGCTGGCGGCTGCGGCTGCGGTGATTTTGCCGGCCGTCTACTTCGCGCCCCGCCTCCACCCCGCCCGGCCGGCGGCGCCGGCAGTTGCCACCTCCGCGCAGCGCCCACGAGACATACCGCAAAGCGCAGGACGCGCTCGACCACTATTACCGGCCCCACGGCGTTGAGAATGCCATGCGCCTGTTCCAGGCCACGGTGAGTCAGGACCCCGGTTTCGCCCTGGCGTATGCCGGGCTGGCCCGCGCCAATTTCTACCTGTACTGGCAGATGCGCGATGCCAGGTACATCGATCCCGCCCGCGCCAATGCCGAGAAAGCGCTGGCGCTCGATGCCGGCCTGGCCTCCGTGCACGTGACCCTTGGCCGTCTCTACACCGAAACCGGGAAGACAGACCTCGCCGCCCAGGAACTGAACGAGGCTCTCCGCCTGGATCCGCGCGATGCCGAGGCCTACTATGCCCTGGCGGCGCTGTACGATGCCCAGGGCCGAACCGCCGACGTGGTTCCGAATTACCAGAAGGCGATGGACCTGGAGCCCGAAGAGTGGCAGTTCCCGGATAATCTGGCCGATTTCTACCTGCGCACCGGAAAACCGGAGCAGGCGCTCGAAATGAACCGGCTGGCGGTCCGGCTGACGCCCGACAACCCGCGCGCGCTAAACAACCTGGGGCGAACTTACCGCAGGCTCGGCCGCCTCGCCGATGCCCGCGCCGCCTATGAACAGGCAATTCAAATCGAGCCCGCATACAGCCGCTACGCCAATCTGGGCGTAATCCTGGACGATTTGGGTAAACCGGTGGAAGCCGCCGGCGCCTACCGCAAAGCACTGGAGCTCAACCCGTCGAGTTACGTGGTCCGGGGAAACCTGGGTTCGGCGCTGGCCGCCATCCCGGGGCAGGAAGCCGAGTCCAGGAAGGAGTACCAAAAAGCCGTGAGTCTGGCGGAAGATCTCCGCAAGAGCCGCCCGGACGACCCCGAGCTGCTCTCGATTCTGGGCCGCGATTACGCCGCGCTGGGCGAGGCCGAACAGAGCCTGCCTCTGCTGCGCCAGGCGGTAGCGTTGGCGCCGCAGGATCCCAACGTCTGGTTGCGCGCCGCCGCCTCCTACGCAGTGCTGCACCGGCGCGACGATGCCCTGGCGTCGATTGAGCGGGCGCTCTCCGACGGGCTGCTGGCGCGGGCGGCCGAGGCCGAACCGGCGCTGACGGGGCTGCGCCAGGATCCGCAATTTGTGAAGTTACTGACCCGGTATTCGAACAAACATTAGAAACGGAGAAAAACGATGCAAGTGCAGATGCCCGATTTCAACAGCCGTTGCCCCATCCCGATGGTTCCGCTCCGGCTAGGTGACGACATTAAAGACAACCTGACCAATTCCGAAGGAGAAATCAGCGACGAAAGCCCGGACGAAGAAGGCGTCGCCGAGGAAGGTGCCGAAGAAGAAAAGCGATAAAAACCGCAGCCAATACTCTACGGCAGCTTGCAGGCGAAATTGGCGGCATCGTCAATGCTGCCCGAGCCCTTGTACTGCGCCACCTGCGGATACGGGCAAAGCGGGCGCGTGCGGTCCACCTGCCCGGCCGTGCTGTGCGACGCGACGATGCTGGCGGGCGCCTGGCCCTCCTCCACCCAGCGGTCGAGCGCGCCCACTTTGTCGAAGGTGTTCGGTCCTTCGCCGCCGCCGCAGTGCGCCATGCCCGGCTCCATGAACAGGCGGACGCTGCCGTCGGTGCGGGCCGTCCCCAGTGTCTGCCGCACGCTCTCGAAATACTGCACGGTCATGTAGGGGGAAACGTTCTGGTCGGCCCAGCCGTGGTAGAGCAACAGTTTGCCGCCGCGCGCCAGGAATTTCTCCAGGTGCGGATCGGTGGCGTTCATGATCAGGTATTCGGGACGGTTGAAGCGGTCGTTGTCTTTGTCGAAATCGAAGGTGCGCCAGTTCCAATCGGGGTTCTGGAACACCACGTAGCGGGCCTGGTCGAGAATGGGGGCATAGGGCTCCGGGCCGCCGCCCATCACGGCCCAACCGAGCTCGCTGCCCGGCGCGAAAGCCTGGAACAGTGGCTTGCCGGTGCGCGGATTCCGCGCCGGCCCGTAGACCTTGCGCGCGGCCTCCACCTGCGGCGCGGTCAGGCAACCGGGGCCATCGGCGCCCTGGCAGAGGAGCACCCCGGGGTCGAACTTGCAGCGGGTGGGGTCGGAAATCAGGCCGTCCTTAAGTCCGTCGGAGGCATCGCACGCCGCCAGCGCGGCATGGTGGATGAGCGGATACTTCGCCGGGGGAATGAAGGAGGCGGGATCCTTGAGCAGCGCCTGCGCGACCCATAGCCCCAGCGCCGTCCGATTGCCCGGCGCGCCGGCTATGATGCCGTCGAAATCGCCGGGGAACATCTGCGCTTCTTTGAGCGCCTGCCGGCCGCCGGTCGAACAGCCGTTCCAATAGGACCGCCGCGGCGCGGCGCCGTAAAAGGCTTCGACCACGGCTTTCGCCTTCACCGTCATTTCGTGCTCGGAGCGCCAGGAAAAGTCGATCAGCTTCTCGGGATGCCCCAGGACGAAATCGCCGCCCGGCGTGGAGTGGCCGGTATCGGTGGAGGCGGCGGCATATCCGGCGCGAACGCCCTCCGCCAGCGCCGAATAGCTGATAGTGCCCGCCCAACCGCCATTGCCCACCACCTGCAATTTGCGGTTCCAGCCGGCGATGGGCAGCCAGAACTCCACCCGGATATCGGAATCGCTGGAGGGCGTGAGGGTCGCCGCCACGCGGCAAAATTCCGGCAGGTTGCGGTACGGATCCGGCCGTCCGGCGGGAGGCGTGAACGATCCCGCGGCTACCACCTGCGCCATGGTGATTTTCGCCTGCGGCAGCGCCAGTGACGCCAGGCTCTCGCACGATGCCGCCAGGGCAGTTCCCGCGGGCGCGCAAAGCGCGGCCAGGATCAGGGCAGTTATTTTCACGGAGGCCTCCCAGGCAGCCATACTAGCGGCCCGCGGCGACGGCGTCAATCCGGGTGGAAGCAGATCCGGCTAGCGGATGAGCGCGATTTCCTGGAACCACACGGTGGCCGCGCCGCCGTGGTGCTGGATGGCGATGTAGCCCTGGTCCGGCCGTGGACCGCGGTCGGGTTCATACTGGCCTTTCTTGGGCGGCACCGGCGCCACGCCGTCGTAATCCGTCACCAGCACCCCGTTCAGCCGGACGATGGTGCGCGGGCCGCGCAGCTCGATCTCGAGCGTGTTCCACTCGCCCACGGGCTTATACGGCCGCGCCTGCGCCTTGGTCATCGAGTACAGGACGCCAGTGCAGTGGTAATCGTCGCCAGTCTCCTGAATTTGCACCTCGATGCCCTTGTTGATGGCGTCATCCTCCGATTTCGGCGCATACGGGATGCGGATGAAGACGCCCGAGTTGGCCTGGGGGTCGGAGACTTTGTACACCACCCGCAAGGTGGCATTGCCGATCTTGCCGCCGGTATACCAGAGGTCGTCTTCGGGGGCGTCCGGCACGCTCACCAGCAGGCCGTCGCGCACCAGGAGGCCGGGCTTTTGGCCGGCCGGCGCGCCTTCGTGCCGGGGCATCCGCGCCCAACCGGTAAGGTCCCTGCCGTTAAAAAGCTGCTTCTCCGCCGCCCACGCCGGGGCCGCGGCCAGCATCAAAAGCGCAAGCCATTTTTGCATGTCGATCTCCGGCCGTCTTATAGCGCCGATTTCTCCGGCTCGCCCATCCAGTGCGGATTGAGCGCGGTGCCGTCGTGCACGGTGGTCGTCTTGTATTCCTCGCATCTGCCCGAAAGCGCCGCCGCGCGCGTCCGCTCCAGAATCGCGCCCAGCTCATCCGCGGTGAACGGCTGGAAGGTCCGGGCGGCTTCGAATGCCTGGTCCAGCTCCTGCTGATTGGTGATGCCGTTAATCACCACCGCGGTGGGCAGGCTTAGCGCGTAGCGCAGGCATTCGAGGCCGGTGGCCAGGCCGCGCTGCGGCAGAAATCCCACCGCCATCGGCTTCATGCCGAGCACCGCGATTTCCTGCTCCACCAGGCTGCGGCACCACCTGTTGGGCGAAGCTGCGAAATTGCGCATCCAAAATGTTGAGCGGCATCTGCGCCGCATCGAAGTGGAAGCCGTGCGCCTCCGCCACCTCCAGCATGCGCAGGTGCACCACCGGGTCCTTGTGCCCGGTGAAGCCGATATAGCGGATCTTGCCGGCCTCGCGGGCTTCGAACAGCGCATCCACCACGCCATCGTTGAAGAAGCGGTCCGGATCTTCCATGCGGATCGGTTTCGTGGTATTGCATCAGGTCGACACAATCGGTCTGGAGGCGCCGCAGCGATTCGTCGATCTGCGCCGCCGCCGAAGCCTTGGTGCGGCCGTCGAACTTGGTCATGAGGAAAACCTTCTCGCGGTAGCCGTCGCGCAGCGCATTGCCCATCCAGATCTCGCACTTGCCATCCATGTAGTCCCAGCAGTTGTCCATGAAGGTCATGCCGCGGTCCACGGCGCAGCGGACCAGCCGGATGGCATCCCGCTCTTCGGCGGGCACGCCGAGGTGGAAACCGCCCAGGCCGATGGCGGAAACGCGTTCCCCGGTGCGGCCGAGCCGGCGGTAAATCATTTCGCCCGAGCGCTCATCGGCGGTGGAAGAGGAAAGGAGCAGGGAAAGATCGGACTGCGACATTGCGACCGGCTGCGACATGAAACACCTCCATCGCAAGGATTGTATCTCCCTTCGGTGCCGCCGGTCACAGCCAGAACTTCAGGTAGGGTCCGCCTTCGGCCAGGCGGAGAAGGTAGAGGGCGAGTTCGCGGGCGTGGTAGTCGCCCCACATGGACGATTCGCCGGGCTGCCAGTTCCAGCCGTTGGGACGGTGGTAGACGGAATGCAGCATCAAACCCTGGTGCCCGGGATCGGCGCTGAGGTAGGGCGAGTCGAACAGAGTGTCGCAAACGGTGAGGCCGGCCTGCCGGTAGCGGTCGTCGCCCAGGCGGCGGCCGAGGCGCAGCAGTCCCTGCGCGGCGATGGCGGCGGCGGAGCTGTCGACGGGCTCGGGGGCGTGGTAAGGATCGGCGGGCACGGCGCGCCAGTCGCCGGCTCTATCCAGGCCGGGGGCGCCGGTGTCCCAGTAGGGAATGCCGTCGGGAGGCGTGTTCGCGATATAGAAATCGCAGGTGGCGCGGGCGGCGCGCTCCAGCGGCCGGACGGCATCGGGCGGCTCAGGCAGGGAATCCAGAAACTCCAGTTGCTCGGCGAAACCGAGCATGGCCCAAGCCAGGCCGCGCGTCCAGGTGGTGAAGGGCGAGTAGCCCTGCTGCGTGGCGGGGCAGCGGAAATTGCCGTCGTTGGGATTGAAAACGCACTCGTGCGCCACGCGGCCGCGGACGTCCTAGGCGTCGCGGCCTTCGCCGTAATACACGGAATATCGCGCGGTGGCCAGGCAATGTTCGAGGGCGCGGTCGAGCAGTGAGATGCGGCGATCGTTTTCGGCCAGCAGCACGTGGCCGAGGCGGTCCGCGAGCACCAGCGCGCGGGCCGAGCGGATGGTATCGACGAACAGCGAATGCGGGCCGTTGAAGGAGTAGATGTAGCCGCCGCCCTCGGCGGTGTGCGACCAGCGCGCGGCCTGCACTGCGCCGGAGCACTGGAGCGCCAGCTCATAGAACCGCCGCTCCCACGGGTTGTCCGGAATGCGGCCTTCGTGGATCAGGCGGAGCAGGTTGCCGTAGGTGCTGACGTTGTTGAAGCCGTGGTCGTGGACGCCGGTGTGGGTGACGTGCGGCGCCATCAGGGAGACGGTGCGGTCGCGGCCGATCTCCAGAAACTCGGTTTCGCCCGTGGCGTCGAACTGCAGGATGGCCGAGCCGAACTGAAAGCCCTGCGTCCACTCGGTCCAGCCGCGGGTAGCATAGCGGCCTTGGACGGTGCAGACGGGCGAGCCCTGCGAGGGTGCCCAGGTCCGCTCGATGGAACGGAGTTTGGCCGCGGAAAGCTCGAATACACGCTGCAGTTTGGGCAGGAGCGAGGCAGGGGACAGACCGGCGCGCGCTTGGATCATCGCCTGCCATGATAGCGAACGGCGGACCCGGAAACCGCTTCCCACCGGGTCCGAATTCTGGTACGCTACCTCACCATGATGAAGCGCATTCTGCTGGCCGGCCTGCTGGGCGGGCTGGCCCTATTCCTGTGGGAGTTTGTGGCCCACGACCTGACGCCGCTCGGGACCGCGGGCCTCTCGCGTCTGCAGGACGAGGATTCCATTCGCGCCGCGTTGCAAGACAAGATTCCGGATTCCGGTTTATATTACTTTCCCGCCCCGGTGCTGACTCCCGGCATGAGCATGCGGCAGCAACAGGCGGCCATGGCCAAAGCCATGGAGTTAGAAGCCACGGGACCCACCGGCCTGATGGTCTTCGAGCGCCACCACCGGACCGCGATGGGGAAACTGCTGGCGAAACAGTTCGCCCTGGACTTTGCGGCCATGCTGCTGGCCGCGTGGCTGCTGGCCCAATTGCCCGCCACCGGATTTACCAACCGGCTGTTGTTCGTGACGGCGCTCGGGTTGATTCCCGGCTTGCGCGCGCAAATTCCGATGGAGAGCTGGTACGGATTCCCCGTTTCCTATGCGGCCGCGCAAATCGCGATCGACGTAATCGGATTCGCAATCGGCGGCCTGATTCTGGCGAAGCTGGTTCAGCGCCGGTCCAGCACGATGGCGGCCGCGGCGTAATCGCCGCGCAGATCCAGGTTCACGCCGGCGCTCATCAGGTAAGCGCCGCTAAACTCGGTTTGCGGCTCCAGCAGCTTGCCGCCGGTGGCCTCTACGCGATAGGTCGCCTTCTCGTCCAGGCCGCGCAGGTGGATGGCGGGCGCGGCAGTGTTGTATTGCTGCGAGTGGCGGAAGGCGAACACCACCGCCTGCTTTCCGTCCGCGGCCACATATTGGTTGGCGGTCGACGTCGTTGGTGCGCGGGGAGGACAAGCCGGTAGAGGTCGCCCGCCTGCACGGTCGGCGCGGATGCGCTTGTAGAGTGCCGATCATGCTGCGTGGCCAGCGCGGAATCCTGCGGTGTCCAGTTGTTCAGGTTGGCGCCGATGCCCAGCGCGCCCTGCATGGCGACCAGGAAGCGGAACTGCAGCGGCGTGCTGCGGCCGTTCATGTTGGGGACGTCGGTAACCCAGGCCGACATGATCTTGGGCGCGTAGGCCTGCGTGAAGCCTTCCTGGATGCGCAGGCGGTCGAAGGCCTCGGTATTGTCGGAGGTCCAGACTTCATCCACGCGCTGCAGGATGCCCAGATCGATGCGCCCGCCGCCGCCGGAGCAGGATTCGATTTCCAGGTTGCGGATGCTTGGCGCGCAGGCGGTCGATGATCTCGTACAGGTTGCGCACGTACTCCACCCACAGCTTGCGCTCGTTGGCGGGCCCGGCTTCGGGCCAGCCCGGCTCGGCGAACGGCGCGGTTCATGTCCCACTTGAAATAGCGGATGTTGTTCTCGGTGGCCAGCTTGTCGAGCACGCCGAAGATGTACTCCTTCACGTCGTCGCGCGCCAGGTTGAGGACCAGTCTGGTTGCGCAGCTTCGCTGCGCGGCCGGCCGGGAAAGTTGATCACCCAATCGGGATGCGCGCGGTAGAGGTCGCTATCGGGGTTCACCATTTCCGGCTCGACCCACAGGCCGAAATCCATGCCGAGCTAGTTGACGTGATCGATCAGCGGCTTGAGGCCGTTGGGGAAATTTCTGCGGATTGACGACCCAGTCGCCCAGGCCGGCGTGGTCGTTGTTGCGCTTGCCGAACCAGCCGTCGTCCATCACGAACAGCTCGACGCCGAGCTTGGCGGCCTTATCCGCCAGCGGCTTCTGGCCCGGCCTCGTTGACGTTGAAGGTGGTGGCTTCCCAGGAGTTGTAGAGCACCGGGCGCAGGCGCGACTGGACGCCGCCGGGAAGAATCTGCTCGCGCTCGAAACGATGCATGCAGCGCGCGAGGCTCCGCCGAAGCCGTCGACTGCGAGAAGCCGCCGTAGAAGGGCGGCGTTTCGAGGCTCTCGCCGGGCTGCGAGCGGATAGGAGAAATCGAAAGTGTTGAAGCCGCCGGTGACGCGCACCTGGCGGTAGGCGGTCTGCTCCACCGCGATGCGCCAGTTGCCGCTCCAGCCCAGCGCGCCGAACCAGACGCGGCCGTGTCTCCTCGGCGGCGTCGCCTGCGTCGATGGCGAACCACGGGTTGAAGTTGTGGCTGGTGTGGCCCTTGCGGCTCTCCAGCACCTTCTCGCCTTGGTGGATGGGCTCGCGGTTGAGCTGCGTTTCGGCCGCCCAGCGGCCGGTGAGGTAGCGTGAGCTGGTAGCCGTCGCCGGGCGGCAGGTACCAGGCGGCGGACTGCGCGCTCTCGACGGTGAGCGGCTGGGCGGTGCCGTTGCGAATGGTGGCGGAGCGGCGGATGATGCCGTAGTCCGGGTAGACGCGGTAGTGCAGGATGACCTCGATGGCGTCGCGGATGTCTTTCAGGGCGATGTCGAGGTCGTTGCCGTGGATGCGGTGCGAGACGTATTGCAGCACCAGGTCGCGGTCGCCATCCGCGCGTGAGATTTTGAGCGCGGGCTCGTAGTAGCGCGGGCCGCCCCAGCCGGGATATTCCTCGTTCTCGATCATCTGGCGGGGGTCGAAGGAGGAGATGTCGTGGCGCTCGGCGGGGCGCGGCCAGATCGTCGATGCGCCACAGCGGCGCGCCCCAATAGAGGTTGCGGAGCGCGCCGTCGGGGCCGACGCCCATGGCGTAGGAACTCTGGCGCGTGGTCAGCAGCCAGACCTTGCGCGCTTCGGAATACTGGATGGATTGCGCCGGCAGCATGGCGGCAGCCGCAAGGAAAAACGATAGCAGTTTCATTTTAGTCGCACACGGATGAACACAGGTTAAAACAAATCTGAGCTCACCGCCGAGGCGCCGGGACGCCGCGAAAGACTGGAAATGAAAACGCCGCGCGTAGCCGGCCTCGGCTTCGCTCTTCTCCGCGCCCTGGAAGCGCCTTTTGCCTTTTTGCATTTCCTCGGCGTCTCGGCGTCGGCGGTGATATTCTTACGCCGGTTGCCGCAGCATGCCGATGATGGCGTTGATGAAAACGGCCGCCATGCCCACCGGGATCGCGATCTTCCAGCCGATATTCATGAGCTGGTCGTAGCGGAAGCGCGGGAAGGTGCCGCGGAACCAGATCATCAGGTAGATGATGCAGGAGACCTTGAGCAGGAACCAGAACATGCCGATGACGGCGTGGTTCACCACGGGCACGACGAACAGCGCGCGCCATCAGCAGCAGCAGCAGCGCGGCGCCGCACCAGCACCTTCTGCTGCATCGGATCCTTCAGCTTCTTCACCAGCGGGAAGCGTCATCACCCCGGAGCCGACGAACAGCACGACCGGGAAGCACGTAATTGAGCGGGATGTCCAGCCAGCCGACGCTGGGGAACGGCCGCAGCCAGCCGCCCCAGAACAGCGTCACCGCCACCGCCGACACCACGAAAATATTGGCGTACTCGGCCAGGAAGTAGAGCGCCCAGCGGAAGCCGCTGTACTCGGTGTGGAACCCGGCCACCAGCTCCGATTCGGCTTCCGGCAGATCGAACGGCGCGCGGTTGGTTTCGGCGGTGGCGGCGATGATGTAAACCGCGAACGGCACGATCATGAAGCCGTAGTTGTCGAACACGAACCAGATGCCGCGCTCGGCCTGCGCCTGGACGATGCCTTGCATGCTGAGCGTGCCGGCCACCATCACGCCGGAAAGCAGCGCGAACGCCAGCGCCACTTCATAGCTCACCAGTTGCGCCGCGCTGCGCAGCGCGCCCAGCAGCGGATAGTGGCTGTTGGAAGCCCAGCCGCCCAGAATGATTCCCAGAATTCCCACCGCCGACATGGCCGAGATCACCAGCAGCCCCACATTGACATCCGCCACGTAAGATGTTGCGCGCGAACGGCAGCACGGCGAAGGCGGTGAGCCCGGTGAAGGTGGAGATCACCGGCGCGAACCAGAAGATGGCCTGGTCGGCATCGGTGGGGATGATGTCTTCCTTGAGCATCAGCTTGAGCGCGTCGGCGATGGGCTGCAGCAGGCCGTGCGGGCCCACGCGCATGGGGCCCAGGCGCACCTGGAAATCGGCCAGCACCTTGCGCTCCACCAGCACGATGTAGCCGGCCACCAGCGGGAACAGCGCGATGATCACCAGCGTGACCAGCACCGGCGTGAACAGAGGATTGTGAAAGGATGGCGTCTCATATCGTCCTTACCGCAACAGCGAAGTCTGCGCCAGGCGCAGGAACGGCTCGGGATAGATGCCGATGGCCAGCGTCAGCACGCCGGTGACCGCCAGCGCCACGCCGCAGCCCGAAGCTGGTGGCCAGCGGCGCCTTCTCCGGCGCCTCGCGGACGAACATGCTGCGCACAATCTCTGAAGTAGTAATAGATCGCCACCGCCACGTACAGCGTCGCGATCACGGCCAGCGCGTAATGGCCGCGTCTGGATCAGCGCCAGGAAAATGTAGTACTTGCCCAGGAAGCCGGCGGTGGGCGGAATGCCGGCCAGCGAGAGCAGGAAGATCAGCATCAGCACGGCGTAGCCGGGGCTCTTGTGCATCAGGCCGGCGATATCGTCCAGGTCCTCGCCGATGATGTTCTGCGCGGCGCAGCGCCACCAGCACCAGGAACGCGCCCAGGTTCATGAAGGTGTAGACCATCACGTAGACCGCGATGCCCTTGATGCCGGTTTCGTTGCCGGCGACCAGGCCGAGCAGCATGTAGCCGGCGTGCGAGATGGAGCTGTAGGCCAGCAGCCGCTTGATGTTGGTCTGGTTGATGGCGGCCAGGTTGCCGACCGTCAGGGTGAGGACCGCGACCACCGCCAGCAGCGGCTCCCAGGCATCGCGCGCGAGGCGGCCAGCGGGCCCAGGAAAATGCGCAGCAGGAAGGCGATCGAAGCGGCTTTCGAAGCCACCGAAAGATAGGCCGTGACCGTGGTGGGCGCGCCTTCGTAGGCGTCCGGCGCCCACATGTGGAAGGGCGCGGCGGAAATCTTGAAGAGCAGGCCGACGGCGGTGGTGGCCAGCGCCAGGAACACCACCGGGTCCCAGGGCGGCGCGCTGCGCGATGGCGGCGGCGATGTCGGCCAGCTTGGTGGACCCCGCGATCCCGTACAGCACGGAGAAGCCGTACACCAGGAAGCCGGTCGAAAACGCGCCCAGCAGCAGATACTTCAGCGCGGCCTCGTTGGAGCGCTTGTCGCTGCGCAGGAAGCCGACCATCACGTAGAAGCACAGCGCCATCAGCTCCAGGCCGATGAAGAGCGTGACCAGGTCGGTGCCGGTGGCCAGGAAATACATGCCGCACTGCGCGAACAGGATCAGGCTGTAGTATTCGCCGTGATGCTCGCCGGCGATTTCCAGGTACTTGATACGAAACCACCGCCACGACCAGCGCGGCCACCAGGAAGATCCAGTTGAAGAAGATGCCGAAACCGTCCACCGTGACGGATCCGTGGAAGCCGGCGAACTCGGAGATGCCGTTGGCGGTGAGGCACGTCATGCTGGCGGTACAGGCCGAAGCCGGTGAAGCCTTCCGCCAGCGATCACGAAAATCAGCAGCCATTTGCGCTGCCGCGGGTCGGGGAAGCCCAGGAAGAGAGTCGAACAGCAGGATGGCGCAGCCGAACAGCGCCAGCATCACCGCCGGGATGATGGTGAAGTGGTCGTTGGAGGTGTAGAACTGGCTGAAATTCATTGCGCTGCCTCCGGCGCGGGGTAGCGGGATGAAGCCGCGCGGTCTATGGGCGGCGCGGCGAAATAATCCGGCCGGACGCGCTCCACGATTTCCGTGACCGGCTGCCGCAGAACGTCGAAGATACGGCTTGGGATAGACGCCGATCCAGATGGCCCACGCGATCAGCGGCACGAAGACCGCGATCTCGCGGAAGTTCATGTCGGGGATGGTCAGGTTCTTGCCGTTGGTCACCTGGCCGAGCATGGTGCGCTGGTAGAGCCAGAGCAGGTAAGCCGCGCCGAGGATCACGCCCGATCACCGCGAACGCCGCCCACGCGCGGTTGGCCTCAAACGCGCCCTGCAGAATGGTGAACTCGCCGACGAATCCGTTGAGCAGCGGCAGGCCCGCGGAGCTGAGCATGGCGATGGCGAAGATGATGGCGAACTTCGGCATCACGTGCGCCAGGCCGCCGTATTCGGAGATCTCGCGCGTGTGCCGGCGCTCGTAAATCACGCCGATCACCAGGAAGAGCATGCCGGTCGAGATGCCGTGATTGATCTGCTGGAGCACGCTGCCGGCGATCCCGTTCGGGTTCAGCGAGAAAATGCCCAGCGTGCAGAAGCCCAGGTGGCTGACCGAGGAATACGCGACCAGCTTCTTCCAATCCTGCCTGCATCAGGCTGACCAGCGCGCCGTAAATGATGCCGATGATGGAGAGCACCGCCAGAATCTGCACGATGGTCTGGTCCGCCGAAGCCTGCGGCAGCAGCGGCAGCGAGAAGCGCAGGAAGCCGTACGTGCCCATCTTCAGCAGCACGGCGGCCAGGATGACGGAGCCGGCGGTGGGCGCTTCCACGTGCGCGTCCGGCAGCCAGGTGTGGAACGGGAACATCGGCACCTTGATGGCGAAGCCGAGGAAGAAGGCCCAGAAGACCCATCTGCTGCGTGGCCAGCGGCAGATGCACGCTTCATCAGGTCGGCGATTTCGAAGGTGTAGGTATGGAACTGGCTGTAGTGCTGGAAGTACAGCGTCAGGATGCCCAGCAGCATCAGCACCGATCCGGCCAGCGTGTAGAGGAAGAACTTGATGGCGGCGTAGAGTTTGCGCGGCCCGCCCCACACGCCGATGATGAAGTACATCGGCACCAGCACCAGTTCCCAGAAGATGTAGAACAGGAAGAAATCGAGCGAAAGAAAGACGCCGATCATGCCCGTCTGCAGCAGCATGAACATGGCGTAATATTCCTTGACGCGATCCTGAATGGCGGACCAGGAGCAGAGCACGGCCAGGAAGCCCATCAGCGTGGTGAGCATGACGAGCAGCAGGCTGATGCCGTCCAGCCCGAGGTGGTAATGGGCGCCGAGCGAGGGGATCCAATCGGCGCGTTCCTCGAACTGGAAGCCGGGAACGCCTTTCTGAAAACGCCAGACCAGCGGAAGCGACACCGGAAAGCCGGCCAGCGCCGCCACGTTCGCCCAGACGCGGATCAGATCCTTGTTCCGGGCCGGCAGGAAAAGCAGGACGGCCAATCCGGCCAGCGGGGTAAATAAGACGATGCTGAGTAAGTGCTGGTCCATATACTTAGTGCGCCATGTAATAACCGAACATCGCCAGCACGCCGATCACCACGAAAAATGCGTACGCCTGCACGCGGCCGGTCTGCAAAATGCATACCGGGTAGGAGAGCATCTTTACGCAAAAAGAGCTGAAGCGGACGGCGCCATCGACGATCCAGGTGTCCCACCACATGGAAACGGTGGCGCTGGAGCGGGTCAGCCAGCCGGCGCCGTTGACGCCGCCATCTACGACAATCCGGTCAAAGGCGCCGAGCACGCGGCCGCCGCCTTTGCCTAGACCGTTGACGAAGAGAAAATCGTAAATCTCGTCCACGTACCATTTGTTATAGAGCAGGCCGTGCAGCGGCTTGAGCTGCTTTTCCAGCGTGTCGGGGATCTCCGGCTTGTGATGGTAGAACCAGCGCGCCACCACGATGCCGATGATGGCCAGGGCCACCGAGAAGGCCATGAGGATCCACTCGACGGACGCGGCGTGCTCGCCTTCCTTGGCAGCTTCCATGGCGGCCGAGGCGAATGCCGGCTCCAGCCAGCGCTCGAAGGAGCGGAAATTTTCGCCCAGGTTCCATAGCCGCGGCGTGCCCAGCCAGCCGGCGAAGACGCTGCCGATGGCCAGCAGCATCAGCGGCACGGTCATGGAGGCCGGCGATTCGTGGATATGCGCCGCGACTTCCGGCTTCACGCGCGACTTCCCGTAGAAGGTCAGGTTCATGAGCCGCCACATGTAGAAAGCCGTCATGCAGGCGGTGGCCAGCCCGATGCCCCAAAGCAGCTTCGAGCCTTGCGGCGAGCTGTAGGCCTGCCACAGAATTTCGTCCTTGGAGAAGAATCCCGCCAGGCCGGGGATGCCGGCGATGGCCACCGAGGCCACCCACATGGTCCAGTGGGTTATGGGAATCTTGTTCTTCAGCCCGCCCATGTAGCGCATGTCCTGCTCCCCGCCCATGGCGTGAATCACCGAGCCGGAGCAGAGGAAGAGGAGAGCCTTGAAAAATGCGTGCGTAAAGAGGTGGAAAACGGCAACCCAGTAAGCGCCCACCCCCAGCGCCAGGAACATGTAGCCCAGCTGGCTGACCGTGGAATACGCCAGCACACGCTTGATATCGTTCTGCACCAGCGCGATGGTGGCGGCCAGGATGGCGGTGAACGCGCCGATGGAAGCCACGATGGTGGACGTGGCGGGCGTCAACTGGAACAGCGCCGCCGAGCGCGCCACCATGTAGACGCCGGCGGTGACCATGGTGGCCGCGTGGATGAGGGCCGAAACCGGCGTGGGGCCTTCCATCGCATCGGGCAGCCAGACGTACAGCGGAATCTGCGCCGATTTGCCCGTGGCGCCGATGAACAGCAGCAGCGCCATGGCACTGAGCACGCCGAAGCCGGCGGTTTCCGGCGCGAAATGGCCGCTGCGGAGCGCGGCGTTCACGTCCGTGAAGCGCACCGTGCCCAGCACCGAAAGCATGAGCAGCATGCCAAGCACGAAGCCGGCATCGCCCACGCGGTTCACGATGAATGCCTTCTTGCCGGCATCGCCCGCCGATTTCTTATGGAAATAAAAACCGATTAGCAGGTAGCTGCACAACCCCACGCCTTCCCAGCCGACGAACAGCAGGCCGTAATTATTGGCCAGCACCAGCATCAGCATGAAGAAGATGAACAGGTTGAAATAACCGAAAAAGCGGTAATAGCCTTCGTCGTGATCCATGTAGCCGGTGGCGTACACATGAATCAGGAAGCCGATGCCGGTGACCACCAGGATCATCACCGAGCTGAGCGGGTCGAGGTAAAAGCCCCAATCCACCGTAAAGGTGGCCAGGTGGCCGTTGGCCATGTGGAAGGGAAGGCCGGCAATCCAGGTGAATTGGACCAACTGCTTGGCGCGCTCCGGCAATTGCGAAAGCTGCCACACCGCACCCGCCGAAAACAGGAACGACAGCAGCACCATCCCCGGACAGATAATCTTGATCAGCGAGCGCAGCGGGGAGTGCCCATGTCCGTGCTCGTGACCGTGCGGAGCGCCGTGCGCCTGACCATGTCCGTGCACGTCCCCGGCCCCGTGGCCGTGCTCGTAGACCGGCTCCACCCCGGGAGCGACGGCCACTTTGGACGGCGGCTGCGGATCGAGCGTCTTGCCGATGAGCAGCATCAGCGCCGCCCCGGCCAGCGGGAACAGCGGGATAAGCCAAATCAGGTCGAGAAAGTTCACGGTTTTCCTACCACTTCAGCAGATCGATTTCATCCGCCAGCACGGTTTCCTTGTTGCGGAAGAGGGCGATCAGGATGCCCAGCCCGACGGCCGCTTCCGCCACCGCATCCGTGATGACGAAAATGGCGAAAATCTGCCCGTTGATATTCTTCAGCGCGTACGAAAACGCCACCAGGTTGATATTGACCGCGTTCAGGATCAGCTCGATGGACATTAAGATAATGACCACGTTGCGCCGCGTCAGCACCCCGACCGTGCCGATCAGCAGCAGCGCCGCGCTCAATGCCAGGTAATGAACGGTTGTGACCGGATGCATCTAAAAGCCCTCTTCTTCGCTCTCGCCCTCGAAACACTGGAACGTTGACATGTGTGGCAGTCCTCTGCGAGAGCTAAATCCTCTTCTTGGCCATCACCACGGAGCCCACCACCGCCACCAGCAGCAGCACCGACGCGATTTCGAACGGCAGCAGGTACTCGGAAAATAGCGAGTCCCCAATCATCTCCACATTGCCGGGAGCATTGGCAGGGGCCAGCATCGCGGCTTCCGCCACATGGAACGCGGCCTGCCCGCGGTAGAGGAAATAGCCGATCTCCGCGCCCACCGCCAGCACCGCCGCCAGCGCCACCGCCCAGTGGCCGTTGAACTGCCGCTCGCGCGCGGCTTCGTCCAGGTTGACCAGCATGATGACGAACAGGAACAGCACCATGATGCCGCCCACGTAGAGCACAATCTGCACCGCGAACAGAAATTCGGCGGTCATATTGAGATACAGGCCGGCTACGCCCAGCAGCGAAACGATCAGCCAGATGGCGCTGTGCACGGCGCTGCGCCGGGTGATGGTCAGCACGCCGCCGCCCAGCACGAGCGCGGCAAAAACGTAAAAGAAGAACGTGTTCAGCATCGGTATGGAGTGGGCTTGGGCCCTTCTTCGAGCATCTGCCGGTCCCAGATCTGGCCTTCCCGCGTGTAAGTGGCCAGTTCGAAATCCTGCGTCAGCTCCAGCGCGTCCACCGGGCAGGCATCTTCGCACAGGCCGCAGAACATGCAGCGCGAAGTGTCGTAGGTGAACGTGGTCAATTCCTTGCGGCGGGTGGCTTCGTTGCGCTCGCTGCCCACCACGATCAGCGTTTCCGGGCAGGCCAGCGCGCACAGGTTGCAGGCGATGCAGAGCGTTTCGCCGTTATCCGGGTTGACGTTGAGCCGCGGCGCGCCGCGGTACCGCTCCGCCACCTTGGGCCGCTCCGCCGGGTACTGCTCGGTGTAGATATATTTCGGATTCTGGTTCCGGAAGGTCACCCAGAGACCCTGGAACAGATCCACCAGAAAGATTTTCTTCAGCAGATTGGCCATAACTTCTTTCCCGCTGCCCCTCTAACGGTCCACCTCGCCCAAAACAATATCCAAGGTCCCGATCACGGCCACCACGTCCGCTACCAGGGCGCCGCGCACCATGCGGTCGAGCGCCTGCAGATTCACGAACGACGGCGGGCGCACGCGCACGCGGTACGGCTGCGTGGAGCCGTCGCTCACCACGTAATATCCCAGCTCTCCCTTGGGCGCTTCGATGGAGACATACGCCTCGCCCACCGGCGGCTTGATCACCTTTCCCACCTTGCCCATGATCGGCCCCTCGGGAATGCTTTCCACCGCCTGGCGCATGATGCGTACCGATTGCCGCATCTCCTGCATGCGCACCACGTACCGGTCGTAGGTGTCGCCATTCTCGCGCGTGGGAATCTCGAAATCGTATTTCTCGTAGCCCGAATACGGCTGCGCCTTGCGCAAGTCCCATTTCACGCCGGCGGCGCGCAGCACCGGCCCGGTCACGCCGTATTCCTTGCACTCGTCGGCGTTCAGGATGCCGACGTCTTTCAGCCGCCCCACCCAGATGCGGTTGTTGGTGAGCAGTTCCTCGTACTCGTCCACTTTGGGCAGGAACATGTCGCAGAACGCCAGCACTTCGCGCTCAAAGCCCTCGTAGGTTTCGTAGAGCAGGCCGCCGATGCGGAAGGCATGGGTGGTGAGGCGCGCGCCGCAATAATTCTCGAATATTTTGAGCGCCTCTTCCCGCTCGCGGAGGCAGTAAAAAACCGGCGTGATGGCGCCGATATCGAGCGCGTGCGTGCCCAGCCACAGCAGGTGGCTGGCAATGCGGTTCAGTTCGGTGAGGATCACACGCACGGCCTGCGCGCGCGGCGGCGCTTCCACGTTCAGCAGCTTCTCCACCGCCAGGCAGTAACCCAGGCCGTTCGAAATCGCGGCCACGTAGTCCATGCGGTCCACATACGGGTTGAACTGCGCGTAGGTGCGGTTTTCCGCGATCTTCTCCACGCCCCGGTGCAGGTAGCCGATGATGCACTCCGTGCCCAGCACCTTTTCGCCGTCGAGCTTGAGGATCACGCGCAGCACGCCGTGCGTGGACGGGTGCTGCGGGCCCATGTTGATTACTAATTCGGTGGAGTCTAAAAATGTCGCGTCCGGCATGGCGTGGTTATTGGCCGCTTTCGATGTTCAGGTTCTCCTGAACCCAGCGCTGGTCCTGCTGAATAATTCCGTAATCCTTGCGCAGCGGATACCCCTGCCATTCCTCCGGCATGAGGATGCGGCGCATGTCGGGATGGCCGGCGAACTCGATCCCGAACATGTCGAACACCTCGCGCTCCATCCAGTTGGCGGTCAGGTGCACGCGCACGGCGGATTGCCGGCTGGAAGCCGTCCCCCATGAAGGTTTTCACGCGCACGCGCTCGTTCCGGGCAAAGCTATATAGGATGTAAACCAGGTCGAAGCGCTCGGCCCGCTTGGGCCAGTCCACGGCGGTGATATCCACCAGGTAATCGAAATCCGCTTCCAGTTTCAGATATTCCAGGATGGGGACAGCGGCGCCCGGCTGGCACACCACGAAGTTCTGGCCCAGGTAAGTAGAGGTTTCGCGAATTCGGGCGCCGAAGCGCTCCTTCAATTCGCGGGCCAGATCGCTGTCCCAAGGGGTGGCAGCCATGGTGGCCGGCGGCTTGGGAGCAGCCGCTGCCGGTTTCGCGGCGGCCGGTTTGGGAGGAGCCGGTTTCGCCGCGCCTCCCGCGGGAGGCGCTTCGGAGCCGTCCGGCCTTTGCTCGTCAGCCATGCTTTCTCCTAGGAGAGAACCCTACTTGTATCATTGACTCAAATCCGGTGTCAATTCGGAGGCCGATATCGGGTTTCACTCTGAAATTCTACTTTACCGCATCCGACCCTCCACTCTGAAACCGGCCCCTCCCGTGATGCGGCCTGGAAGCGAAGGAATCGAGGGCTCCGATCAGAGCCGCGACCGTCAGGGAGCGTTGGAATTGGCGGCATACGGTGATCTATCTGATCACCGAAGCGCTCCCTTACGGTCGCGGCTCCGCTTGGAGTCATGCAGCCCTGCCAAGGGCCTGCGATACAATCGGGCTATGACCAGACGCGACCTGCTCGCCGCGGCCGGTGCGGCTTGCGCCATGCCCCTTCGGGCGCGCGGCCATTTCGATAAGTCGCGCATCAGCGCCATCACCGACGAGATCGGCCGGACCACCGATGAATCCATCGCCTTCGCGCACCAGTATGGACTGACCGCGGTGGAGATTCGCAATCCGCCGGGCGACAAGCGCGAGTATTTCACGCTGGACGAAGCGGAAATCAAGGCCGATGCCATTCGCTTCCGCAACGAAGGGCTGAAGGTTTCGTTCGTCAACACCAGCCTGCTGAAGTTTCCGTGGCCGGGCATGGAGCCGGCGCGCGTGCGGCAGGAGACGGCGGAGGCCCGCGCCAAACGCGTGGCCGCGGAGAAGGCGCGCTGGGACCGCCGCATGGAAGACCTGAACCGCGCCATCCGCTGCGCCCGGATCATGGGCTGCGACAAGGTCCGCATCTTCACCGGCAGCCGGGTGGCGGACCCGCCGGCGCTGTACGGCCGCATCGCCGAGACCATCGGTGGCGAGATGGCGGCGGTGGCGGAGCGGGAAAAAGTTTACCTGCTCATCGAAAACGAAATGTCGCAGAACGTCGCCACCTCGGCCGAACTGGCCGCACATTCTGCGCCCCATTCCGTCGAAATGGGTGGGCATGAACTGGGATCCGCATAATGCCTACGGCAAGGAGACCAGCTATCCCGACGGCTACGCGCTGCTGCCCAAACGGCGCATTCTGAACGTGCAGGTGAAGGGCAAGGGCGTCATGCCCTCCAGCCCGGAAAAGGAAGATTGGAAGGCGATCATGGAAGCGCTTGACAAAGACGGCTACAAGGGCCGCATTGGCCTCGAAACCCACATCTTCGATGGCACGTTGATCGCCGCCGCGCACACCTCAATGGAAGAGATCATGCGCATTGTGAACGAGCTCTAAAATGTCCAAAGGTTTTTTGAACGCCTTCCTGATCGGCATCGCGATCATCGCCGTCGGCCTGGCCGCTTTGCTGTTTATGAACCGCAGCTCGCGGGTGGGGCTGGACGGAACCGTTATGAAGGTCCGCACCGCGCCGCTCGACGAGAACAACTCGGTGGCGGTGATCGATTTCCGCTTCCGCAATCCCTCCCACGTGCCCTTCTGGGTGCGCAGCGTGACCGTGCTGATGGAAGACAAGGACGGCACCGACTACCAGGGCGTGACGGTTTCCGAAGTGGATGCCAAGCGGCTGTTCGCGGCCCTTCCGCTGCTGGGGCAAAAGTACAACGACACCCTGCTGATGCGGGACCAGGTGGCGCCGGGAACTTCCCAGGACCGCATGGTGGCGGCCACTTTCAACGCCCCCGAGGCGCGCATCGACGGCCGCAAGCGCTTTCTGGTGCGCATAGAAGACGTGGACGGGCCGGTCTCCGAAATCAGCGAAAAATGAGAACCGGTGGGGCAGACCATCGTGGTTTGTCGTCTGCCGACGCGGGACTCGGGGTTGGCAGACGACAAATTGCGATCGTCTGCCACCCAGGTCCGGCAATCACCTGCCCCACGCATCGGCGATTCTGAAATCCCCCTCTTTGCGGGGCACCCGGGACCGGATATCCGGACCCCCACGTCCGCAGACGCGCACCGGCCGTGATAATCTTACAATTTATGCAAATTGCGGATGTTTACCTGGATCAGGGCCAGGAGGCATTTGGAGAATTAATCCGCGGCATTTCCATCGGCAAGCTGCGCACATACCAGATCTATCAGCCCTTCAAAGTAAGGGCCCGCCTGCACAAGGTAAATACTGAAATCCTGCGTAAATCGGTTCCGAAATTCTGGGAGCGGATTGCCGCCCGCGATGACGATTTCGCCAAGGACCTGGCGCAGGCGATTCTGGTTTCCCACCTGGACATGATCGCCGCGGTTCTGGACTTCCTGGGCGTGCCGCATGAGAACGGATTTTTCGCCAAGGATATGGATCCCAAGCCCCACTTCACAGAGGGATGGGAAGCTCGCGTATTGGAAAAATTCCGAGGGGCATTTCCGGAGGTGTACCTCGTTTTTTATATCAATCACTTGCGCTGGGAACTGCTGGACGCGGCGGAACCCTACCGCGTTCCGGGGGCGGCGTGAGTTCGTTTGAGTTCGGTTTGTAACGTGCAGGAATAACGTAAGCAATATGACATCAGGGTTCGCGGTTTCCAGCCGCGACGAAGGGAAGTGCTTGATAACGAACGACGTGGGTAGACACCAGGACACTGGAAGCGATTCTTATCTTTCCCGTGGGGTGTCGGATTTTTACGCACCAGGGCACCTGTTGCGTAATACCACCCAGTCCGGGCATTGGATGCCGGACCGCCGGAACGTGAGCGAAGGACCAAGCCTGACATGAATCATTGCGATTTTCATTATTCCCATCTATTGCCCAAGAAGCCGGGGATTCTCCCGCTTGAGGAGACCATGACGAAGAAGTGCCGCCGCTGCGGCGCGGAATTCATCACCCGGTCGAGAATTCGGAAGCGCTGCGACGCATGTCAGACGGTGGTGTCCGCGGAAAAGCAGAAGAAGGCCAACGAGCGCCTCAAAGCCCGCCGCGCCGCCCGGCGCATGTGCTTGCTGAAGGCGAACTAAGGGCGCTGCCCAGGACCGCGAGCGGACCGTTCCGCATCACTCCGGCGGGAACTCGGCTTCGAGCATCGCCGCAACATTGTCGCGCAGGCGCGGAAGATCGCGCGTGACGGTCTGCAAACTCCTCCGCCGGTTGCCGAGGCGGTCGAGACACGGTGTCTCAACCGTCCCTGTAAGTTATTGAAAAAAATCAAAACGGTTGAGACACGCTGTCTCAACCGGGGTTACCAGCCTCGTCAGAGCAGCCGCCGCGCTCCAGCGTCACCACCGCCTGCGCCTCGGCCGACCGGCCTTCGCCCACCGGGCCCACCTTCTCCGCCGTCTTGAACTTCACCGAGACGCGGTCCAGCTCCAGGCCCAGCGTCTCGGCCAGGCGCTGGCGAATCGGCTGGCGGTAATCCTTCAGCTTGGGCCGCTCCAGAATCACCGTGGAATCCACGTTCACGAGCCGGTAGCCCCGGCCCTCGCGCCAGTTCCCTGGCATGGCGCAGAAACACCAGGCTGTCGCAGCCTTTCCAGCGCGGGTCGGTGTCGGGGAAGTGCATGCCGATATCGCCCAGCGCGGCCGCGCCCAGGATGGCGTCGGTAATGGCGTGGGCCAGCACGTCGGCATCGGAATGGCCCTCCGAGCCCGAATTCGCAGGGAACGGTGACGCCGCCCAGAATCAGCGGCCGGCCGGCGGCCAGGCGATGGACGTCCCAGCCGAGGCCGGTGCGGATTTCGCTCAAGAGTGGGCTTCCTTGGCGGTCTGTTCCTGCAGGAAGAGGCGGGCCAGGTCCATGTCGCCGGGCTTGGTGATCTTGATGTTGCGGTCGCTGCCCAGCACCACGCTGACTTCCACGTCCAGCCGCTCCACCAGGCTGGATTCGTCGGTGCCGGTGAAGCCGTCGGCGCGCGCGGCCTGAAACGCGCGCATCAGCAGGTCGTAGCGGAACACCTGCGGCGTCTGCGCCATCACCAGCTTTTCGCGCGGCAGGGTGGCGCGGATGCGCACGTGGCCGGTGCCCGCGGGTCACCTGCTTGACGGTGTCCACCGCCGGCACGCCCACGATGGCGGCGCCGGTCTCGGCCGCTTCGTCGAACACCTTGTGGATGGTTTCCAGGTCGATGAACGGGCGCACGGCGTCGTGCACGGCCACCAGGTCGGTGTCCGGCCGCAGCGTGGCCAGCGCGTTCTCCACCGATTGCTGCCGGCTGTTGCCGCCCTCCACCACGCGCACGCGGTCCGCGGGAAACTCCGCGCGCCAGCATGTCGCTCACCCACTCCAGGTCTTCGGCGCGCACCGCCACCACGATCTCGGAAACGCGGTCCGAGGCGGCAAACTTGCGCACCGTGTGCACCAGGATGGGCGAGCCTTCGAGCAGCATGAACTGCTTGCGGCTGGTGCCGGCTTTTTCGGCCGAGCCCTTGCCCATGCGGGTGCCCAGACCCGCGGCGGGCAGTATCACGGCAACTTTCATGCGCTCTACGATTCTATCGTGGTTTTCTCGGCGCCGGGAGCGACCGGCGACGCCGGCTGCGGATCGCTCTTGCGCACCGGGCGGTCGTGCTGGCGCTGGCGCTCGGGCGAGCTCTCCGCGCCGGCCGCGGCGTGCATCCGCTCGTCGAACTTGCCGAAGATCATCTTGCCCGCGGTGGTCTGCAGCACGCTGGTCACCGAGATATCGATGGTCTTGGAGATCATCTTCTTGGCGTTGTCCACCACCACCATGGTGCCGTCGTCCAGGTAGGCCACGCCCTGGTTGTATTCCTTGCCTTCCTTGAGGATGAAGACGCGCATGGTCTCGCCGGGCAGCACGATGGGCTTGAGCGAATTGGCCAGCTCGTTGATGTTCAGCACCTCGACGCCGTGGAGCTGCGCCACCTTGTTCAGGTTGAAATCGTTGGTGATGATCTTGCAGTCGTAGACCTTGGCCAGCTCGATCAGCTTCATATCCACGTCGCGCACCTGGGGGAAATCCTCCTCCACGATCTGCACGTTCAGGTGGGCCATCTTCTGCACGCGCTGCAGGATGTCGAGGCCGCGCCGGCCGCGGTTGCGCTTCATGGAATCGGCCGAATCGGCCACCAGTTGCAGTTCGCGCAGCACGAACTGCGGGATGACCAGGACGCCATCCAGAAAGCCGGTCTCGGCGATATCGGCGATGCGGCCGTCGATGATGACGCTGGTATCGAGGATCTTGAACGTCTTCTTGGATGATTTTTCGCCGCCGAAAATGCCGCCCAGCGCCGCCAGATTCAGCATGTCGCCCTTCTTGGCGCCTACGATCAGGCCGATGTAGGTCATCGAGCAGCAGCAGCCCGACCTGCAGAGACGGCTGCTGGCTTACCGCCTTGTCGAGGACCAGCGACATCAGGAAGGCCCCGAAAATCCCCAGCACGGAACCGAAAGCCGCTCCGATCAGGCGCTTCAGGCTGACCTGTTCCAGCCGGATTTCAAAGAAGATAATGGTTACGCCCAACAGCAGCCCCGCGCCCGCGCCCACCAACGGATTGGCATTGAACGGGTGCAGGGCATAAGCGGAAGCAGTGAGGACGAGCACGAAGATAGCACGAATGATAAGTAGATCGAGCAAGGAACCACCCCCTTTAGGGTGAGTAACGTCATAGGACTGCGCCAAGAGTATACCATCTCCGCTCGCGCATCGTCTCGCCGATTCCGTATGAATAGGCCCCGCGCGCGGCGAACCCCATTGGGCCGGACGGTCGCTTTGTCCGCCAACCCCGTGCCTCTCCGTGCGGCCGTTCACAAGATGCGATGGTCCGCCCCACTCGCGGCGGCCGGCGAATCCGGGCGCGGTACCATAAAGACTTACGGAGCCAAGCCGATGATTCGACGCCTATTCATTTGTGTTCTGATGACCGCCGCGGCTGCCCCCGCCGCGGACAGCAACCGCGACCTCCAGGAACTCCAGCGCGACGTGGCCCAGTTGCAGGAGATGGTCAAGAATTTGCAATCGGGCCTGGACCAGCGCTTTTCCACCGTGGCGACCGAAATCCAGGGAATCGGGCAGTCGGTGGAGAAGGTGAATGCCACCGTCGCCGCCCTGCAAAAGAACCTGGACCAGGTGGCGCAGATCCAGCCGGCGCTGGCCACCCAGGGGACCCGCATCGATCAGGCCACGGCGTCGCTCAACACCCTGCAGCAGGCCATGGCGGATCTGACCTCGGCGGTGAACAAGATCCAGGCGCAGATTCTGGATGTGAGCAACGCCGTGAAGGTGCTCTCCACGCCCGCGCCCGCCCCGCCCGGCGACGCCAAGGTGCCGGCGGCGGACCTGATGAATAACGCCCAGGGGGACAAGTTGGGCGGCAAGCTGGACCTGGCGCTCAAAGAATACGCGGACTATCTGAAATGGTACAGCGATACGCCGATGGCCCACGTCGCCCAGTTCCAGATCGGCATGCTGCACTATTCGCTCAACGATTACGACGACGCCGTGAACGATTTCGACGCTCTCACCCAGAAATACCCCGAAAGCACCAACGTGCCCGCGGCACTGTTTTACAAGCGCAAGAGTTTGCAGGCGCTGGGGCGCAACACGGATGCCGCGGCGGCCTGCCAGGAACTGCGCAAACGCTTCCCCACCAACGATCTGGCCAAGCAGTGCGTAACCGTGCGGCGCTAATCCTGCTGGCGGCACTGGCGGCGTCCGCCGGCCCCGCGCCCCAGCCGGACGCGCAAGCCATCGTGCGCCGGTCCATCGAGCTCGACCAGGTCAACTGGCAGCGCATGAAGGATTATACCTGGGTGGCGCGGGATGTTGAGCGGCCTCTCGATTCGGCCGGCCGCGCCAAATCCGAGCAGGTGAATTCCTGGGAAACGCTGATCCTCTACGGCGAGCCATACCGCCGCATGCTGATCCGCGACGGCAAGCCGGCGCCGCCGGACGAACAGCGCAAGCTCGACCGCTACGCCGCCAAACTGGAGCATGAAACGCCGGCCGAGCGCGCGCGCCGCCTGCAGCGATTCGAAAAGGAACGGGAAAAGGATCGGGAGTTCCTGCGCGAGATTCCCGCCCTCTACGATTTCCGGCTGGAAGGCGACGCCGTTATCGACGGCCGCGCCGTCTGGGTCGTTTCGGGCACTCCCAAGCCGGGCTACCAGCCGCGGCGGCGCGACGCCCGCCCGCTGCTGAAAATTCACGGCCGCATCTGGATCGACAAGGCCGAATACCAGTGGGTGCGGCTGGAGGCCGAGACTACTGGCACCATTTCGTACGGCATCTTCCTGGCGCGCCTGAACCCGGGCGCCAGGCTGGTGTTCGAGCAGACGCGCGTCAATGACGAAGTCTGGCTGCCCAAGCGCGAATGGATGCGCGGCATGGGACGCATCGGCCTGCTGAAGAAGGTCGCCCTGGAGGAAGAGATTACCTGGAGCCATTACCGGAAGTTCCAGGCGGAGTCGAAAATCGTGGAGTGAGCCGGGCTGGAAATTGATCCTTGACAACCGCGGAAGCTGCGGTAGAGTTCTTAGGAAACCCGAGAAAGGAGAGTCCTCACATGGACCAGAGCCACTCAGGCGCCCGGAAAATGGGGCGAACTCCGCGCACCTACAACCCGCGGATTCCCCACCTGAGCTCGATCCTGGCCGGAAAGCAGCTTCCGCCGCCGCCGCCCTCGGTAGATTACACCATTGGGCTGCCGTCGAATCTCGGCATGATGCTGAACGACAAGTTGGGAGACTGCACGTGCGCGGCCTTCTATCACGCCCTACAGGTGTGGTCGCGTAAGGCAAAAGGCAAGGAAGTAACCGAACCGGATTGTGCCGTCGAACAACTGTATATCCAGGCGTGCGGCTACAATCCGGAGCATCGCGGGGAGGGACCGGGCGGCAACGAGCAGAAGGTGCTGGAATACATCCTGAAGAACGGCGCGCCGTTCGGCCCGGCTGGAGAAAGCCGGCACAGGATTCTTGCCTTTGTGGAGGTCGATCCGCGCAATCTCGACGATGTCAAGCGGACGATCGATGACTGCGGCGTTGCCTATATCGGGTTCAACGTTCCCGAGAGCATCGATCCGCCCAATGGCGAAACGCCCGCGGTGTGGGCCGTAGACCCGTCGCATTCGAAGATCAACGGCGGACACGCGGTGGTGCTGCCGGGATACGACGCCGAGGGCGCGATCGTGATCTCCTGGGGCCAACTCTACAAGATGACCTGGGAGTTTTTCTCCAAGTTCGTGGACGAGGTGTACGGCATGGCCGACCGCGACTGGATGGAGAAAACCGGCAGGACGCCCGCGTGCATGTCGGCGGCAGAACTGGAAGCCCAGATGGAGGCGCTGAAAGGGGCAGCCGCGGCGGCGGCGTAGCCGGAGGAGCGGTTGCCGCTTTTTGACCGGCCGGACGATGCGGCGGCGGGCCCGGCGGGCGCGGCCATCACATATCCCTCCAGGAGCCGGTGGTGTCACCATAATCGATGCGGCGCGTGCGGTGCCGGCTCAGATACCAGCACGGCTCATCGCCCATCTGCGGCAGCAGCGAATGCGAACAGGTCTGGTTGACCGTATCGCCCTGCAGGTATTCCACCGCCGTCCCCTTCAGACGGACGGCGTAAAGCTGGTGGATTTGAATCTGGCTGGTCTGCGGGGAGCGGAAATGCAGGACCACCCAATCGCCGGCGTAGAACAGCAGCGCCGCCGCCACCACCGCTAGTAGAATCCGCCTCACTCGGTTATTCTATCGTGCATGCGGGATTACATCGGCGCCATCGACCAGGGCACCACCAGCACGCGCTTCATCGTCTTCGACCGCGGCGGGCGCATCGCCGCCTGCGCGCAGAAGGAGCATCGGCAGATCTATCCGCGGCCGGGCTGGGTGGAGCACGACCCCGAGGAAATCTGGCGCCGTACCGGAGAGGTGATCGGCGAAGCGATGGCGGCGGGCGGCCTCCGCGCGCAGGACCTGGCCGCCATCGGCATTACCAACCAGCGCGAGACCACCGTGCTGTGGAACCGGCGCACCGGCGTGCCGGTGGCGAATGCCATCGTGTGGCAGGACACGCGCGTGGGCGACCTGGTTTCGGAATTCGCGCGCTCGGGGGGCGCCCCACCCCAGCCAGCCAACAGCGGGCTGGCCGGGGGCCCCGGCGCCGACCGCTTCCGCGCCCGCACCGGCCTGCCGCTTTCCACCTATTTCAGCAGCCTCAAAATTCGCTGGCTGCTGGACAACGTGCCGGGCGCGCGCGAACGGGCCGAAGCCGGCGACCTGCTGTTCGGCACCGTCGACACTTTCCTCCTCTGGCGGCTCACCGGCCTGCACCTCACCGATTGCACCAACGCCAGCCGCACGCAATTGATGAACCTGGAGACGCTCGATTGGGACCCGGACCTGCTGTGCGCGTTTGGCATTCCGCGGCAGATGCTGCCGGAGATCCGCTCCTCCAGCGAAACGTTCGGCGAGGCCACGCCGGCAGCGGTGAAGGGCGTACCGGTAGCGGGCATCCTGGGGGATCAGCAGGCGGCGCTGGCGGGGCAGGCGTGCTTCCGCGCCGGCGAAGCCAAAAACACGTACGGCACCGGATGTTTTTTGCTGATGAACACCGGCACCGAAATCGTGCGCTCGCGCTGCGGCCTGCTCACCACGGTGGCGTTCCGGCTGGGCGGCGCGGCGCCGCACTATGCTCTCGAAGGCAGCGTGGCCATCACCGGCGCGCTGGTGCAATGGATTCGCGACAATTTCGGGCTGATCGAAAAGAGCGCGGATATCGAGACGCTGGCCGCCACGGTGGAGGATAATGGCGGCGTGTATTTCGTGCCCGCCTTTTCCGGCCTATACGCCCCTTACTGGAAGCACAACGCCCGCGGCGTCATCGCCGGCCTGACGCGCTACACCAATAAAGGCCACCTGGCGCGGGCGGTGCTGGAATCGACCGCCTTCCAGACGCGCGAGGTGGTGGAGGCCATGGAGCAGGATGCCGGCGTTCCGGTGAACGTGCTGCGCGTGGACGGCGGCATGGTGGAGAACGAGCTGCTGATGCAGTTCCAGGCCGACATTCTGGACCGCACCGTGGTGCGCCCCGCGGTCAAGGAGACCACCGCTCTCGGCGCCGCGTATGCCGCCGGCCTGGCGGTGGGATTTTATCGGGATATCGAGGAGCTGTCCGGGCGGTGGTCGGTGGACCGGACGTGGAACCCGCGCATGGACGAGCCGAGGCGCGCCGAATTGTACGCCTTCTGGAAAAAGGCGGTGACGCGGTCGTTCGACTGGCTGTAGTGGAGAACCGCGCCGGCGCTTCCGTAGAGCCGCCTTTCAGGCGGCCATGCCGGCTTTCGAGCCGGCATCCTCCGTGGGCGGAAGCTGAAAGCTTGCTCCACGGCGTCAAGTCGGCGGATCGGGGAAAGGATCATGGATAAACGACTCTTAGGCGAATTCATGGGCACGCTCGTGCTCATCCTGCTGGGCAATGGCGTGGTGGCCAACGTGAGCCTGCGCCAATCTAAGGCCGAAGGCGCGGGCTGGATGGCGATTGCCACCGGATGGGCGATGGCGGTGATGGCCGGCGTATTCACGGCGGTGGCCTGCGGCAGTGCGGATGCCCATCTGAACCCGGCGGTAACCTTGGGCGCGGCCGTCATCACCGGCGATTACGCCAAGTTCGGTCCGTACCTGGCAGCGCAAATGGCCGGAGCGTTCGCCGGCGCAGCCCTGGTGTGGCTCCACTTCCTGCCGCACTGGCGCGAAACGCCCGACGCCTCCACCAAGCTCGCCTGCTTCTGTACCGCGCCGGCCATTCGCAATGCCGCCGCCAACCTGCTCAGCGAAATCATCGGCACCTTCGTGCTGGTGCTGGTGGCCAACGCCATTTCGGCCAAAGCCGCGCCCGCCGCCGGCCTGGGGCCGTACCTGGTGGGGGCGGTGGTGTGGAGCATCGGCCTCAGCCTGGGCGGCACCACCGGCTATGCCATCAATCCCGCGCGCGACCTGGGTCCGCGCCTCGCCCACGCCGTGCTGCCCATCGCCAAGAAGGGCGATTCCAACTGGTCCTACGCCGGCATCCCGGTCATCGGCCCGCTGATCGGCGGCGCGCTGGCGGGCCTGGTGTTCCGGCTGGTGGTCTGAAGAGTGACCCGAAGCCGACTGTGGATTATACTGTGGATAGGGGCACACAATGACTACAACGATCCAGGTGGTGCTGGATGCCAAGCTTCTCAAAGCCACCGATCTGGCGGCAAAGCGGAGGCGCGTGAACCGGTCGGCGCTGATCAGGCAGGCCCTGGAACGTCACCTCAAACACCTGCACGAGTTGGAGTTGGAAGAGCGCGATCGCCGTGGCTACTTGGCCCGGCCGCAGCAGGAGGATGAGTTTCGCATCTGGGAGGAGGGGGCGTCGTGGCCGCGGCCCTGAGCCGGGGCGACGTCCGCCTCTGCCGGTTTCCCGCTCCGGACAAACAACGTCCGGTTCTCGTCCTGACCCGTGCCAGCTCGATACGGCATTTGTCTACCGTCACCGTGGCGCCGATCACGTCGACCGTGCGCGACGTGCCTTCCGAAGTGATTCTGGATGTCGATGACGGCATGAAGGGCCGTTGCGCGGTCAATCTACACAATGCGGTGACCATCGCGCAGACGCGGCTGGGCCGCCGGGTCGGCAGCTTGAGCCTGGCGCGCATGGAGGAGGTTTGCGCGGCCATACGCTTTGCGTTGGGATGCGGTTAACCCCGGATGCAACCGGGCACCGGGCCTCGAATTACCATAGGGTTGTGCCACAACGTAAGCGCCCCCCACGCTCCTACCCCGTCTTTCGCGTGGAGTCCTGGGAAGAGTTTCTCGGTCACATCACCCGGCCGCCATATTCCAACTGGGCGTTTCGCGGCGAGCGCGACGAGCATGCGCCGCTCAACAGCTCGCTCTCCCGCTATCTGCAGAATTATCACGTGGCGCCGGCGGCATGGCCGGAACAGGAAATGCGCGTCCTCCGCATCTTCAAACGCAAGGCCCACCAGTTTCTGGAAAAGCCGCCGGCGCTCGATGACGATTTTCAATGGCTGGCTCTCATGCAGCACCACGGCGCGCCCACGCGGCTGCTGGATTTCACGTGGTCGCCGTACGTGGCCGCGTTCTTCGGCCTGCGGCGCACGCTCGGCAACGGCGTGGTGTGGGCCATGAACCCGGCGCGCATCAACAGCAGCCGCACCCCCGAGCCGCGACGCATGGACCCGCGCCCACCCGGCAATTTCGCCAAATATTTCGCCCGCGGCGACCGCCGCTTCGTGTGGATGGGCGAACCGCAAACCATGAACCAGCGCCTCATCGCCCAATCCGGAACCTTCGCCGTTCCCGGCGTGCTGGATGTGCCCATGGAGCAGATCCTCAGCGCGCCCGACCCGGAAAACGTCCTGGCGAAATTCGTTATCGCCCAACCGGTTCGCGAGATCGCCATGCGCGAGCTCTACCGCATGAACATCACCTACGCCACGCTCTTCCCCGACCTGGACGGCCTGGCCAAATCCATGGCCTACGAGCTGGAGTTTCACTGGGCGTACAATCCCCGCACGATGGAAAGATACAACTGCTGAGCGGGGCAGGCGGTTGCGCCGGCCAGGCGACTGCGGTAGTGGGTCAGTTTCCGGTAACGCCGTATATCGTCCACAACTCATGATCAGGGACCAACTTCCGGTTTGGCGACCAACCGCTCAGCCCCGAAGCAGCCTTCGAACACCGAGGGGTGGTCGCTCGGGTGGGCGGACAGAATCACCAGCGAGCACCGAGTGAACCTGTCAGTCTGCGGGAAAGGCGGAAAGTCCCGCGCGGCCAGGAACATCTTCGTCTCATCCAGCAGGAGGCGCAAGAGATTGTCGGGCAGGCGTTCGCTTCGGCGAGCGGCGCGGGAGGGAGTTAGGCGCGATCATGGCGCAGACTCTCAGTCGTTTGAACACGATGGGAAGGGTCCATTTTGCAAGCGGCAAGCATGTGGAGAACTGCCCGAAAACCGTGCGAGTTCTCAAACAACATAACGGTCGTGGCTCCGGTCAAGCGATCTGCTTGCCCGCGCTTGGCCCAACGGACTGGTCATAAACAGCTTCCACGGTGATCTTCACCAGGTACTTCAGCGAAGGCAGCCCAACCGATTTCTGCTTCAACTCTTCGGCCATCTGATCGTAAAGCGGGCCGGAGGAGATCAATTCAGCGGTGCCCTTGATCTGATAGCCCATGTGGCTGGCCATGTCGACCACCGTCACGGCCACCCTGGGGTTCTGTTCCAGGTTTTGTCGGGTCTTAAAGGAAAACAGATCGGCAAACACGATGTGCTGATCATCCAGCACCCGTATCGAGCCCTTCGGCGTGGTGTTGGGGACACCGTCCTTTGTCGCAGTGGCCACCCATCCCATCTTGCCAGGTAAAAATTCCTGTACGTGTTTTGGAATAACTATCATAGAGAAGACTCCCTTCTTGGCAAGCAGTGGACTGAGTGGCTCGCCATTCAGTTGCAGCCGAGCACGATTGTAACGCACTTGGTCCTGTTTTGATCTAATGGCACGAAGGCGTATCTTCCAGAAGGTTTTCGGACCATGCCCGGTTTCAAAAAGGGAGCTTTGCGACAGCTTCTGAAGGCCCCAAAATCAGGCCCGCGCGTGTCTCATCCTAGGTCTGTCGTAAATTGGCCGACTACTCAGGAGCCAGACGTTCTTGCGCCGGCAACTCGATTTCTCTTCCTCCCTCACGAGCACCGCCGTCCCCGAACTCAGCCCGAGGCGTGTCCCCAGATTCGTGGCGGACCAGGAGAGCCGCATCGGGAGGCGGGGGACAGACGGGACGTTTCCCGTATGCCTTGGCCGGAAGCGTCCCGTCCCCAGCCTCCGGGCTTCATCCAGTTGGGAACGATATGTGGACTCCCCACCATTTGTCAAGCCCATCCTACCCTTCAAAGCAGCTACGAAGTGAGCTAAGCAGGTAGGCGGCCGGTCGCTCGGCGGGAGTGACATGGAGTCCTCAACCGTCAGGCTGCATCGGCAGGGACGCAGCCCTTCTGCCGACGCTTTGCATCGTAAGGCTGCCCGGTTTTTAGCATTGCTATCAAGATAGCGAGCAGGCGGTCGGCAACGCCGCGGAGCGCCCGACCATGGTTGTGGCCGGTTTGTCGCAGCCGCGTGTAGTGAGCCTTGCTCAAGGGGTCGTGCTGAACGCTGCAGCGCGCCCAGTGGTACATCGCGTTTCGAAGTCGCTCGCTGCAGCCGCGCCGCATGATGATTTGCTTACTCTTGCCGCTCTGTTTTGTGACGGGTGCGATTCCGCTATGGGCGCGGAGGGCGTAGTAATCCCGTTGCGCCAGCGGGTCCGCTCCTTCACTGAAGAGATTCGCGGCGATGAGACACCCGACTCCTGGTATCGAGAGCAGAAGGCCAACGTCGTGATGCGCCTGGCTGTCGGGGCGCTCGCGGCCAAGCGCTGTCATCTGCTCCAATAACGCTTCGATTCTGTCCCGGGTCTTTTGACGCTGGGAGTGGAGTAGCCGCAGTTGCGGCAGCAGCAACAGAGCGTGCTCACTGATCGCCTCGGCACTGCCGGCCGCCAACGGCAGGGGCGCCATTGCAAGCACCTCGCGTAGTTCCTCAGCCGTCCACCGGCGGATTCGATGTTTCAAGAGGAACTGCTTCAGGCGGACCACTGTGAGCCGGGCGCCCCGCTGCGGAACCGGCGCCAGCTCGAGTAGCGCCCAGATCCACGGTTCGTCCGGTGTGGAACTCAACTGCAGCAGTTGCGGATAGTAACGGAGGAGCAACTGGTAAAACTGATTGACTGCTCTGCGAAGATCCGCGCCAAGGCTCTCCTCGGTCCGCGAGAGTTCGCGAAGACGAACAACGTCGGGATGCTGGGCTTCAATACGGCGGAAACAATGCTGGTCGGTTCGAAGCGAATCCGCCGCGACGTAGGCGTCTCGGCTATCGTCCTTCGCTCCGGCCACCGTATAGCGATCGCGAAATCGGTCCAGTTGCTTGGGATTAATCGAGAACACGGCGAAGCCACCCTCCAGAAAGGCTTCGACCAGCGGCCCGCGTGGTACCTCGATTGCCATCGCAACGCGGTCAGCCTTCCCGCCCGCCATCTCGTTCAGGGCTCGCAGGAAGGCGGTGATTGCTTGCCCTGTATGATCAACCCTGCACTCACGAAGAATTTTACCTCTGAGGTCCAGAACACAGGCTCGGTGGAATTCAGTCCCCCAATCGAGCCCTACGTAGATTGAAAATTCATGCTCAAATGAACGGTCACGTTTCACGGGAACCACTCCTTTTCAGGACTCGGCCACCGTAACCAACGTCGCCCCTGTACTGGCGCTCAAAGCGGCGCGGACTCCCCACAGGACTTTTGGCTACGGGCCACCCTGGCGAGGCGCGGCTCCACATTTGGCGGTAGGTGATCTCCGCCGGGGTTACACGAGGCGCTCCCGCCGGGCGGCCGAGCTGTCTACCTGCTTAGCTCACTTCGTAGCTGCTTTGAAGGGTACAGGGGTTATCGGAAACTGACCCACCGCAGCCTACGCCGCTGGCGGCGCGCTCGCCTGTCCCGCCGTTCCGAGCCAGTCCGCTTCCGGCGCGGTTTCGCCGGTCCGGCGGATGGCGCGCAGCAGGTCGAGCGCTTCCGGCAGCGCGAACTGCTCGCCGATGAAGGCTTCCAGAAAACGTCCGCCGCGCACTTCGCCGCGCGATTCCATGCGGCGCAGGGGCACCAGCAGCTCGCGCCATGGGGGCGCCAGCGGCTCGCGCGCGGCGGCATCGCGGAACACCACTCCCCACCGCGCCAGCAATTGCCGCGCGAAGGTTTCGGCGCGGTCCGTCCGGCACGCTTTCGCTGTGCCGCAGCAGCGCCCAGCGTCCGGGCGCGTGGCGCGGACGCGCGGTGCGGCCCCTGCCCTCGCCGCGGCGCCGCTTGGGGTCGAGCAGCGCGCGCAGATTCTCGAAACCGTCGGCGGTAACCAGCCCGGCCGCCACCAGTTCCCACAACCCGTCTTCCACTTCGCTGGCCAGGCGGCCGGTGGCGCGCGTCAGATCGGCGAAAAAGCAAGCGCCGCGGGTTTCCAGGGCCGCCAGGATTTCGCGCGCCGGATGCGAGAGCGAATCCCGCGGCGATAGCTGCGGCGTGGCCAGGAGCCAGGGCGCGTCTTCGCGCAGAAAAATCGCCAGCGGCGCCACGCGCGTGGGGCGCACGCGCCGGCTGTGCGGCGCGTCCGCTTCCCGCGCGCCGGTAACACGGCCTGACCGTGCTGCTGTCTTCGAACCGGGCTGCTCCGCCGCAGGCGGCATGGCACCCTGCCAAGGGCGCTCGAACGCAGGGTGAGGCGAAATCCGTCCCCAGCTCACTTCGCCGGCCAGGCAAAGCTCGTCCAGGTACTCGGGCTGGTAGCGCGCCACGCGCCGCGGCAGGATCACCGTTTCCCACGCCGCCGCTGCGAACTCGCATCCTTGCAACTGCCGGATGATGGCCAGCGTTCCATCCGTGCCGTGCAATTGCGTGCCCGGCGCCAGGTGCTGCCAGCGGTTGAGAAATGCGTAGAACGCGGCCGTCGAAACCGGCTCGATTTCCCGCCGCAGCCGCCCGATGGTGAGCCGGTGAATCCGCGCCAGCAGGCGCCGGTGGCACCATTCCAAATCGCCGGCGCCAGGGGTGAACTTGCCGCGTAAGATCTGACCTTCCGCTTCGAGCTGCGCCAGCGCCTGGTCCACTAGGCCGCGCGGGAGGGCCAGCTCGTGCACGAAATCCGAGCGCACGCTTCGGCCCCGAGCATTCGAACCAGCCGCGCAGGATCTCCGCCGCGCACCGCTCCTGCGTTTCGGGAATCGGCCGCATGCCGGCCGGCGCGGCAACTGGAGGATCGAATACGCTCTCCGGATACACCTGCCGCACCAGATCCACCCGCTCCGCCGCCACCCAAAACGCGCGCCCGCCAGTATGCAGCGAGGTGGCACGGCGGTCGGCCACCAACTCGTCGAAAAAGCTACCGCTCCCTGACGGTCGCGGCTCTGATCTGGGTGATTCACTGCTCTCTGACGGTCGAGCGACAAGTCGCGGCTCTGACCCGGCTGATTCACCGTGCTCCCGAAACGGAGCCGCGACCGTAAGGGAGCGGTACGTGCCGCCCGCATCCGCCGGCATCACACCGAACCCCAGCAGCGCCTCATGCAACTCATCGGCGTCGCGCATGGGCGGCCATGCTTCCGCGGCCACCTGCGCGATGGCTTCCGCGTCCAGCGCGCCCGCGCCCTCGGCGTAATCCTCCGGCAGCGTGCGCCGCATGGCCACCGCGCGCGCCCGCCGCTCCTCCAGCGGCGCATCGTCCAGATATGCATACGGGTTGGCGTTCAGAATCTCGTGCGAAAAGGGCGAGGGCTCCGGCGTATCGATGGCCACGGTTTCGACCGCGCCCTCGTGCAATCCCTCCAGCAGGCGCTGCAGCCCGCTCAGGTCCATGGCCTCGTGCAGGCAGTTGCCGATGGTTTCCTTGACCAGCGGATGGTCGGGAACGCGCACTTCGCCGCTCAGGTTTTCCGGGCACGCCGCCTGGTCCGGGAAGACGGCGGCCATCAGGTCGTCCGCGCGCATGCGCTGCAGCGGCGGCGGCGTTTTGCGCCCGCCGCTGTAACGCGGAATGGCCAGCGCGCGCGACGGCGTTCCAGCGCCAGCGCGCCGTGAACATGGGCGCGGGCAGCAGCGCCTGCGTCAGCACTTCCTCCACCGTCGCCGGGCGCAGAAATTCGAAGACAATTTCCAGCGGGAACGAGTGCTGCTCGCCCAGCGAGATGACGATGCCGTTATCCGTGGCCGCCGCCTGCAGCTCGAAATTGAACGAGCGGCAGAAGCGCTTGCGCAGCGCCAGCCCCCAGGCGCGGTTGATGCGCGCGCCGAACGGCGCATGCAGCACCAGTTGCATGCCGCCGCCCTCATCGAAGAAGCGCTCCGCCACTACGCGCCGTGTGGTCGGCATGGCGCCCAGCGCCGCCTGCCCGGCCAGCACGTAGCGCAGCGCCTGCTCCGCCCCGGCCGCGTCCAGCCCGCAATCCGGCGGGCACGCCCGCGCCCGCCCGATTTCCTCCCGCAGCGCAGCCACTTCGTGCGATAGCTCCAGCGTCCGCCCCGGCGCTTCGCCGTTCCAGAACGGGATGCGACGGCGCGGCGCCGCGCGCATCCTCCACGCGCACCCGCCCCGATTCCACGCGCCGGATACGCCAGGAGGTAGTGCCCAGCAGGAACACGTCCCCCGCCATGCTCTCCACCGCGAAATCCTCGTCCACCGTGCCGACCGTGGTGCCCTCCGGCTCCGCCACCACCAGGTATTGCGCCGTGTCCGGAATGGCGCCGCCGGAGGTGATGGCGGTGAGGCGCGCGCCGCGCCGCGCCCGCACCCGCCGGTTCACGGCGTCGCGATGCAGATACGCCCCGCGCCGCCCGCGCGAGCTCGCAATCCCTTCCGCCAGCATCTCCAGCACAGCATCGAAATCGCGGCGCGCCAGCGTGCGGTAGGGCCAGGCGCGCGCGCATCAGCTCGAACAATTCGTCCTCGCCGAAATCCTCGCAGGCGCACGCCGCCACCATCTGCTGCGCCAGGATGTCGAGCGCGTTGCGCGGAATCTCCAGCCGGTCCAGCTCGCCTTTGCGAATCGCGCGCACCACGCGCCGCGCACTCGATGAGCTCATCGCGAGTGGTGGCGAACAGCCGCCCTTGCGGCCGCGCTCCCACCCAGTGCCCCGACCGCCCGATGCGCTGCAGCGCCACCGCGATGGAGCGCGGCGAGCCGATCTGGCACACCAGGTCCACCGTGCCGATATCGATGCCCAATTCGAGCGACGCCGTGGCCACCACCGCGCGCAGCTCGCCGCTCTTCAGCCGCCGCTCGGCCTCCAGCCGCAACTTCCGCGCCAGGCTGCCGTGGTGCGGCAGCACGGCGTTTTCGCCCAGCCGTTCTTTCAGGTTGTGCGCCACGCGCTCGGCCAGGCGGCGCGTGTTCACGAACACCAGCGTGGTGCGGTTCTCGCGAATCAGGGCGGCCACGCGGTCGTAGATCTCGCCCCACATTTCGTTCGAAGCCACCGGACCCAGCTCATCCCGCGGCACTTCCACGTGCGAGATCCATCTCGCGCCGGTGGCCGATGTTGACGATGCGCGCGTCGTCGCTCAGGAACTGCGCCACCGCTTCGATCGGCCGCACGGTGGCGGAAAGGCCGATGCGCTGCGGCTTCGGCAGCCCGCTCTGCTCCACCAGCCGGTCCAGCCGCGCCAGCGTAAGCGCCAGGTGCGAGCCGCGCTTATCGTCCGCCACCGCGTGGATCTCGTCCACGATGAGCGTACGCACATTCGCCAGCATCTCGCGGGGCCGCGCCGCGGTCAGCAGAATGAACAGCGATTCCGGCGTGGTCACCAGAATGTGCGGCCGGTGGCGGGTCATCCGCTGCCGCTCCCACTGCGGCGTGTCGCCGGTCCGCAGGGCCGTGCGGATCTCCGCCAGTTCTATGCCGCGGGCCTCCGCCAGGGCGCGAATCTCCGCCAGCGGCTCCTCCAGGTTCTTGTGAACGTCGTTGCTCAGCGCTTTGAGCGGCGAGACATAGACCACCTCGGTTTGATCGGGCAGTGGTCCCTGGCGCGCGCGCCGCACCAGGGCGTCGATGCACACCAGGAACGCGGCCAGCGTTTTGCCGGAGCCCGTGGGAGCGGAGATCAACACGTCCCGCCCCTCCCGGATCAGCGGCCAACCGGCGATCTGCGGCTCCGTGGCGCCGCTGAACCGCATGGCAAACCACTCCTGGATCAGGGGATCGAACGAAGACAGCACTATATCTTCATTTTAGATCCTCGCCGGACCCGGCTTTGTTCCCCACCCCTGGCCCCAAAATCCCCCTCCTTTAGAGTGTTACAATTCGGAGGAAATACTCTCATCAAGGGGATGCCCGCGTATGGCAGAAGATCAAGATATTTCCCGCCGCGACCTTTTGAAGACCGCCGGCGCGGTGGCCGCCGTGGCCGCCGTTTCCGCCGCCCCCGCCATCCAGAAGGTGAAGGCCGCCAACGATCAGGTGCAGTTCGGGATGATCGGCACCGGCAGCCGCGGCACCTACCTGCTGAAGCACCTGAAGAACATTGAGACCGCGCGCTGCGTGGCCCTGTGCGACATCAACGAAACCAACCTCAAGCACGGCGTCGACACCATCGGCACGAATCCGAAGACCTTCAAGGATTACCACGACCTGCTGGCCATGAAGGACGTGGACGCGGTGTTCGTCGTGGTGCCGCTGTTCGTCCACTTCCCCCTCACGCGGGACGCGCTCATGGGCGGCAAGCACGTGTTCTGCGAGAAGTGCCTGGTGTTCAAGCCGGAGGAAGTGCACGCCCTGCGCGCGCTGGCCGCCGACCGTCCCAAGCAGGTGCTGCAAACCGGCCTGCAGCGCCGCTACAGCTACTTCTACCAGACCGTCAAGCAGATGGTGGACAAGGGCATTCTCGGCAACGTGCACCACATCCATGCGCAGTGGCACCGCAACATGATTAACACGCCCAGCTCGCTGTGGACCATGAAGCCGGGCGGGGAAAGCAACATCGCCAACTGGCGCGTCTACCGCTCCATGTCCGGCGGGCTCACCGCCGAGCTGACCTCGCACCAGGCCGACGTGTCCGACTGGATGTTCGGCTCCGAGCCCGAATTCGTCATGGGCCTCGGCAGCCTGGACCTGCTCAAAGACGGCCGCGACGTCTACGACAACATCCAGCTGATTTACAAATATCCCAAGGGCCAGAAGCTGACTTACTCCTCGGTCAGCACCAACCAGTTCTGCCCGTTCTTCAACGGCACGCGCGCGGAGATGGGCGAAATTATCATGGGCACCGACGGCACCATCGAAATCACCGTCGGTTTCGACACCGCGCCCACCGTCGCCTGGTGGTACCGCGAGCCGCCCAAGAAGACCACCGTCGAGGACGCCAAGAAGAAGCCCGAGCCATTTGTCGCCGGCGCCACCATGGTGGCCAACGGCGCCGCCAACGGCCCCATCCCCATCATGACCAGCGACCTGGAGTTCACCGGCAAGGAAGGTTTTCTCGACCGCGAAGTGAAATTCGCGCGCCGCTGGCTGATGGCCAAGGGCGTCATGCTGCAGGAAGAGCAGAAGAACCCGGTGGATACGGAACTCGAAAGCTTCTTCGCCAACGTGCGCGACGGCGGGCGCCCGAAGGCCGACGTGGAAGTGGGGCTGGCCGATTCCGTTTCCGTCATCCTCTCCAACCTGGCGATGGACGAAGGCCGCAAGGTCTACTTCAATGAAATCGAAAAGATGGGCCGCGACGAAGCGGTGAAGAAAACGGAATAATCAGGCCGCGACCTAGACCGTTTCCGCCACGGAGCGGGCCTCCGGTATCGGCTCGCCAACCTCGCGCATGCTGCGGATGTGGACCGCGATCGCGGTCCGGATCCTCTCGCGCACCTGATCTTCGGTCTGACCGGTTGCCCCGCACCCCGGCAGGTCGGGTACGTAGGCTCCGTAGCCGTTCTCGTAGCGCTCAATGATGATCGCGTATCTTAGCGGTTCAGCCATGTGGCGTCTGCCTAAGATGGATCGATTCCCTCCGCGCTTTCTCTGCGCTCTCCGTGTCTCTGCGTCAAAAGCAATGGCCGCCGGATTACGCAGCGGCACGCAAGCAGATCCGCCTCCGGACCTCTCAGAACCGCGTCACTTCCGTGAAATTGAACTCCCCCACCTTCATCGCCGGCACCACCATGTCCATCGTTTCTTCGCCGGAGACGCGTACCACGGGCGAAAGCGCCTCCACGTGCGAGAGCATCTCGATCAGTCCCTCGTTGAAGCGGAAATTGCGCAGGCCGCTTGCGATCTCGCCGTTTTCGATCAGAAACGTGCCGTCGCGCGTCATCCCGGTGAAGATTTTTTCGTAGGGATCCACCTCGCGAATGTACCAGAAGCGCGTGACCAGAATGCCGCGCTCCGTCGATCGAATCATCTGCTCGATGGAATCGTCCCCGCCCTCGATCACGATGTTCACCGGCGCTTCGCCGATCTCGTTGGGGACGGGAAAACCGTGGCCGGTCGGCGCGGACGCCCGCCAGCATCGCAGCCTGTCGCGAATAGGCGATCTCCCGCACCACCCCGCCTTCCACCAGCGTCAGCCTGCGCCGCGGCACGCCTTCGCCATCGAACGGCGCGCCTGCCTGCAGCGGATGGCTCGCGTCGTCGTGGATCGTGAATATTCCCGCCGAACAGCTTGCTGCCGATGCGGTCCACCAGGAAGCTGCGTCCGTCGCGCACCGCCGTGGCGCTGAAATCGCCGAACATCTGCCCCACCAGGTCCAGCACCGCCGCCGGCTCCAGCACCACCGTGTACCGGCCCGCCGGAACTTCGCGCGGCCGCCGCGCCGCCGCCGCTTTCTGCGCCGCCCGCCGCGCCAGCGCCGCCCCGTCCAGCTCCCGGCAATCGCACGCGCTGGCCTTGGCCCAGCCCGAACTGTCCTCCGCCATCGCGGTGATGGAGAACCGCGCCATGGTCTCGCCGTGCCACGCCGCCACGCCGCGCGAATTCCGCAGCCCGAAAAAGCCCTCGCCGGTGGAGTAGATTCCCGCCGCGGTCTGCCCGGCCGCTTCCACCTCGCCGATCGCTTCCGCTACCGCCCGCGCCCGTTCCTCCGGCGTGGCCAGCGCGGTGGATTCGCACCAGCGGCTCAAACCTTCGACTGGCGCCGGTTCGGCCAGCGGCGGCAGGTCCGGATCGGGCTCGGTGAGCCGCGCCAGCGCGACTGCTTCCTCCACCACCCGGCGAATGCCTTCCCGGTCCAGCCGGTTGGTGGTGGCGCGCGCGGTGCGCCCATCGAGCACCGGCCGGATGGAAAGATGCGCCGACTGCTCGCTTACGTTCTGGTGAATGGCGTTATTGGCAAAGCGCGTGAGCGCGGACGTCTCGCTGGCGAAGATGGCTTCCACGTCCTTCACCCCGTGCGCGCGCGCCGCGTCCACCACCTGCTCGAAAATCCCGGCGAAAGCCTGGTCTCCAGCTTCACCCGGCATACGCTCCCCCGATCTTGATCTTGCGGAAGCGCGCCGGGCTGGCGCCGTGGCCCGTGCCCATCACCTGCTCCGGCTGGCCCTTGCCGCAATTCGGCACGCCCCACAGCGTCCAGTGCTCCGGCCCGGCGATGGCCGCGCACGCATTCCAGAATTCCGTGGAAATGCCGCTGTAGCTGGGGTTCTTCAGCATGCGCACGCGCTTGCCGTCGCGGATCTCCCACCCGATTTCGCATCCGAACTGGAAGTTGTAGCGCTTGTCGTCGATCGACCAGCTCCGGTTCGTCTCCATGTAAATGCCGTCGCCGCCGAACACTTCTTCGAGCGATTGCTCCCCGGGCAGCAGGCTCACGTTGGTCATGCGGATGAGCGGCAGCCGCGCCCATCCGTCCGCGCGCATGCAGCCGTTCGAGCGCGTCTGGCCCACCGCCGCCGCCGTCTCCCGCGACGTCATGTAGCCGGTGAACCGCCCGGCCCGAATGATGTCGGTGCACTGCGCCGGCACGCCCTCGTCGTCGAAGGCGAACGTCCCCAGCCCCTGCCCGTGCTGCAGCCGCGCATCGCACACCACATTGACGATGTCCGATCCGTAGCGCAGCTTGCCCAACTGGTCCAGCGTCAGGAAGCTCATCCCCGCATAATTGGCTTCGCTGCCCAGCACGCGGTCCAACTCGATCGGATGGCCGATGGATTCGTGAATCTGCAGCCCGAGCTGGGAGCTGTCCAGAATCAGATCGAACTCGCCTTCCGGGCACTGGTCGGCCGAGTGCAGCGCCACCGCCTCTTCGGCTACGCGCGCCGCGTTCTCCAGCAGCCGCAATTCCTCCACCAGCTCGTAGCCCTTCAACTGGTACTGCCCGCCGAAGGAATTCGGATACGACCGCTTCTGGATTTCGCCCTCGCGGTACGCCAGCGCCGAATAACCCGCGCCCGAAGTGTAGCGCGTCTGGTCGATCAGGCTTCCTATGGTGGAGGCGAACACCTGCCGCTGCCGGTGAAAGTGCATGGAGGCTTCCGCCAGGCTGGTGCCGGGATTGCGCCGCAGCTCCTCATCCACCGCCAGCAGCACGCCCAGTTGCCGGTCCACCGGCACCGTGAACGGGTCGATGGCAATGGGCGAAACCCAAGTGGTCTCATGCCGTTCCTCGGGCGCCAGCACCACCGGGGTTTTCCGCGCCGCCGTGCCCGCATGGGCAATCTCCAGCGCCAGCGCCGCGCAGGCTTCCATGCCGGTCGGCCGATAGATCGTCCGTGGCCGCGAATCCCCAGCAGCCGTAGGCCAGCACGCGAATGCCGAGCCCTTGCGATTCGCCGCCGCCCACGTGCGCGGCTTTGCCGTTCTTGGTGACAATTTCGCGGTCGCGCGTTTCGATGGCGCGCACGTCGGCGTAGTCCACGCCACGCCGCGCCGCCGCATCCAGCGCCGCCAGAGCCAAGTCCTTCATTGTTACCTCGATGGAATGGGCCGCTACCGCGGGGTAATCAGGCCGCCCAGCTTGTCCTGCTCGCCCGCGTCGGTGCGCGGAAAACGCGTGGAATAGGCCTCCGGATACTTCAGCCCGGAGCCGGTGTTGTAGAGGACGATGCGGTCGCTCGCCTTCAGGAATCCCGACGCCAGCAGCTTGCACGCCGCCGCCACGCACGCCGCGCCTTCCGGCGCCGCATAAATGCCCTCGCAGCGAGGCCAGTTGCACGCCCGCCTCCAGCATCTCCTCGTCGCTCACCGCCAGCGCCGTGCCGCCGCTCTCCCGCACCGCTTCGAGCGTCAGGACATCGCCCAGCGGCTTGGGCACCCGCAGCCCCGCCGCGATCGTGTGCGCGCCCTCGAAAAAGCGGCTGCGCGGCTCGTTCTCTTCAAACGCGCGCACCACCGGCTGGCAGCCCTCCGCCTGCACCGCGATCATCTTGGGCCGCCGGCTGCCGATCCAGCCGAGCTTTTCCATTTCCCCGAACGCCTTCCACATCCCGATCATCCCCACGCCGCCGCCGGTGGGGTAGAAGATCGCGTCCGGCAGTTCCCAATCCATCTGCTCGGCCACCTCGTAGCCCATGGTCTTCTTGCCTTCGATCCGGTATGGCTCCTTGAGCGTGCTCACGTCGAACCAGCCCTCGGCCGGCGCCGCGCTCCGCCACCATGCGCCCGCAATCGCTGATCAATCCATCCACCAGCGTGACCCGCGCGCCGTACGCCATGCACTCCAGGTAGTTGGCCTGCGGCACATCTTTGGGCATGAAAATGTGCGCTTCCAGACCCGCCGCCGCCGCGTACGCCGCCATGGCGCTGGCCGCGTTCCCGGCCGACGGAATCGCCACTTTCTGGATCCCCAGCTCCCGGCACATCGAGACCGCGCAGCTCAGCCCGCGCGCTTTGAACGACCCCGTCGGGTTCAGTCCCTCGTCCTTCACCCACAGATGGTCGGAACCGAGCCGCGCGCCCAGCCGGCGCGCGTGCACCAGCGGCGTCCAGCCTTCGCCCAGCGTGACCACCGATTCCGCCGCTGCCGGCAGCACCGGCGCGTAGCGCCACATATTCGCGGGGCCGTTCGGCACTTCCCGCCGCCGCCAGCGGTGGCGGATGTTATCCAGGTCGTAGCGGACCAGCAGCGGTCCGCCGCACGCGCACAGCCCGGCCACACTGCCCGCATCGTGGCGCGTACCGCAGACGCTGCATTCTAAATGCGTTGCCTTCATAGGTGAAATTGCAAGTCTAGCAGGTTGCATCGCCCCGGAATCATCGCGCCCGCCAGGTTCACCGCGCCTTGCAGCGGGAAGAGCACGAGCGGAATTCCGCCGCCTGGAAGAGCCCGCGGAAAGACAAACGCGGGAGGTCACGCCCTCTTTGGCGGGCATGGCGCCGCTTGAAAGCGCCAAGTCAGGCCTACTCAATAGAAAACGCGTCGTTCCCCGCATCGGCCCCAAATCGCAGCCTTCCGCCAACCGTGCGCTCTCCGACACATCCCTTCCCCCAGCTGTTATAATGGATTCAATGTCCACGCGGTAATCTATCGCACAGCGTTTCCGGCAGTTCGGTTCTTTTGTTGCCCTCCGGAAAATTCCACGCTGTGTCCAGAAGCCGCCCGCAGCGATCCTTCGCGGCCTCAGAGGTTTTTCCCTTTTTCCCGCATCCCGCCTCTGGTTGCGAAAGCTGTATTCCGAGAGCGCGTCGCTTCAGAACTTGAAGACACAGGTCTAAGCACACGGAACACGAATGAAGCTTGCAGTCATCCTCATCGGTTTAGCGGTTATTTCCTGCTACGATCCTTTCCAAGGAGTCCCGATATTTCTGGGTTTCCTCCCGGGTCTCTTTTCCCCTGGCGCCCGCCGCTCCCTGCGAATGCCAACGCGGCCCTGGCTCCTTTGCCGGCCCCTGCTCCGCCCTGCTGGTCAACCGTCTGCCGCTGCAGACGGTCGACCCCATCATCCTGAAGGCCGCGCAGAGGCACAACGTCCGGCCGTCCCTGGTGAAAGGCATTATGGCCGTCGAATCCCAGTTCAAGCCCAACTGCGGTTTCCCGCCGGGGCGCGCTCGGCCTGATGCAGTTGATGCCCCAGACCGCCCAGCAGTTCGGCGACAACCCGCTCGATCCCATGCAGAATGTCGACGCCGGCACCCGCTACCTGCGCGCTCTGCTGGACCACTACAGCAGCTACCACAATTGCCTGGCCCGCGACCATCGCTGCCTACAACGCCGGCCCCACCGTCGTGGACCGCTACCGCGGCATTCCCCCCTTCAAGGAAACGCGGGATACGTGGTGCGCGTGCTCTTCTACATGCGCTTCTACGAAGCCAGCACCAGCTAGCGCTCCTGACCAGGTGATAGCGACCGCTCGCTTACGCTCGCGGCTCTGATCGGAGCCGCGACCGTGAGGGAGCGGTCGCTTCAAAAAGCGAATCGATCCAGCGGTCCGCGCTAATTCCTTACGACCCTTCGCCGGAGCGCCGCTTTCGGCTGGTCCGCACTCGCTCCCGGGGCCAGTCCAGCCGACCGTCCGCTCCCCTACCCTGCCTGCTCCAGCTCCCCTTCGAGCAGCGCCACGTGCTCCTCTTCTTCCGCCGCCAGCTCCTGGCACAGGTCCTTTTCCAGCCCCTCCGGCAGGCTCGTGCGCCAGCTTCTGGAAGTGGTCGCGCGTGCGCCGCTCCATTTCGAGCGCCGCCTGGTAAAGGTCGGCAATGCCCGATTCCGCCGTCACGCGGATCCCCCGGAACAGCCAGTTGGCCAGCAGCTGTCTCCTCGTTCGCGGAAAGCTCCACCACTTCGCGGTCCAGGTGGGCGTGGTACTTCTCTTCCAGCTCGTGCAGGTGGTCGAGCTCGGCCTCGTACAGCCGCTCCAGCACCGCCCGCTGCTCCGGCGTAGCCGCGCCGTGTCGCGCGCCAGCTTATAGAAATGGAACGAGTTCAGCTCGAACTGCACGGCGTCGCGAATGGCCTGGAAGCGCATGGAATCGCCCAGCTCGCGGCCCGGCATCACTTCCAGCTCGCCGCCGCACAGGAAGCACTTCCCGTACGGGATGGCAAAGCCGCTGGTCAGCTTGAAGCAGCTCTTGCAGCGCCACGTGTAGCGCACCTGCGCGCAGCAGATCTCGTCTTCTTCCAAGACTCTGCGGCACTTCGGACAAGACGATGGCATATCATTGCTCCCTCCGCCGCCAGTCCGCTGCGCGTCGGCTCAGCGCCCATGTATTCCAGCATTCCCCGCGCGGCCCGCCGTCCCGCGCCCATGGCCAGGATCACGGTGGCCGCTCCGGTCACGATATCGCCCCCCGCGAACACCCCCGGAATCGAGGTCATCCCGCGTGCTTTCGTCGACCTCGATGTAGCCCCACTGGTTGATCTTCAGCCCCGGCGTGGTCTGCGCGATGATCGGGTTGGCGGTGGTGCCCAGCGCGTAGATCACCGTGTCCACGTCCAGCAGGAATTCCGAGCCCTGCGACCGGCACCGGCCGCCGCCGCCCGGAGGCATCCGGCTCGCCCAGTTCCATCTTCTGCACCCGCATTCCGGTCACCCAGCCCGCCGCATCGCCCACGATCTCCACCGGGGCGGTGAGCCACAGGAACTCGATGCCTTCTTCGATGGCGTGCTCCAGTTCCTCGATGCGCGCCGGCGATTCGCGCCGCGACCGCCGGTACACCACCGTCACCTTCTCCGCGCCCATGCGCTGGGCCACGCGGCAGGAATCCATGGCGGTATTGCCCGCGCCCACCACCGCCACCCGCTTGCCCATGCCCACCGGCGTGTCGTAGATCGGCTGCCGATGGCCGCGCATCAGGTTGACGCGCGTCAGGAATTCGTTGGCCGAGAAGACGCCGTTGAAGGCCTCGCCCGGAATGCCGGCGAATTTGGGCGACCCCGCGCCGGTGCCCACGAAGGCCGCTGTCGTACCCCATGTCCGTCAGCAACTGCGGAATGGTGAACAGCTTGCCGATGATGGTGTCCAGCCGGATCTCGACCCCCAGCTTCTTCAGGTTGTCGATTTCGGCGTCGATGATCATGTCCGGCAGGCGGAACTCCGGGATGCCGTATTTCAGCACGCCGCCCGCCACGTGCAGCGCCTCGAAAATGGTCACCTTGACGCCGTTGCGCGCCAGGTCGCCGGCGCACGCCAGCCCGGACGGACCCGAGCCGACGATGGCCGCCGTTTTTCGGCGCTTCGTCGTCGGCAGTTCGCGGCGGCTTCGTCCCAGCCGCGCCCCATGGCCGCATCCGCCACGAACCGCTCCAGCCGCCCGATGGCCACCGGCTTGAACTTGGCCCCCACCACGCAGGTGGCCTCGCACTGCGATTCCTGCGGGCAAACCCGCCCGCACACCGCCGGCAGCGCGTTGGCGCTCTTCAGAATCTGGTAGGAGCGCTTGATATCCTTGTGCTGGAGGGCGGCGATGAAGCCCGGGAATATCGATGCCCACCGGGCAGCCCGGCACGCAGCGCGGCTTCTTGCAGCGCAGGCAGCGCTCGGCTTCGTGCAGCGCGCCTTCCAGGTCCAGCCCCAGCGCCACTTCCTTGAAATTGTGGATGCGCTCTTCGGCCGGCTGGTGCGGCATGGGGGCGCGCTCCGGCGGAATGGTCTTGATGTTCTTGGGCACGCGCGGCCCGGGCGGCATCGGCACCGGCTCCGGCAGCTCGCACGTGCGAGACCGGCTGCGCCGTTCGACTCCGTCGCGGCTTGCAGGCTGGCCAGCTTGGCCGATTCGTCGCGGAAGCGCTCCAGCGCGGCCTTTTCCTCGCGCTCGAAGCGCTTCTGCCGCAGCGACAGCTCGTCGAAATTCACCAGGTGGCCGTCGAAATCCGCGCCGTCCACGCAGGCGAACTTCATCTTGCCGCCCACCGTCACGCGGCACGATCCGCACATCCCCGTGCCATCCACCATGATGGAATTCAGGCTCACGACGGTGGGAATGCCGAACGGCCGGGTGACTTCGCAGCAGGCCTTCATCATCGGGATCGGCCCGATGGCCACCACTTCGCGGACGTCCTTTTCGCTGGCCAGCACATCGGCCAGCGCATGGGTCACGAAGCCCTTGCGGCCGTAGCTGCCGTCGTCCGTAGTGACGATCAGTTCGTCGCTGTAGTCGCGGAACTGGTCTTCCCAGAACACCAGGTCGCGGTTGCGAAATCCAACAATCGAAACGGTGCGGTTGCCCTGCTGCTTGTACTCGCGCAGTTGCGGATAGATGGGCGCCACGCCCAGCCCGCCGCCCACCAGCACCACCGTGCCTTCCAGCTTGCGGATATGGCTCGGCAGCCCCAGCGGCCCGATGAAATCCAGGATGGCGTCGCCCTCGCGCAAGCCCATCATTTCAAACGTGGTCTTGCCCACCGCCTGGATCACCACCGTGACCGTGCCGCGCTGCGCGTTGAAATCGGCCACGGTCAGCGGAATCCGTTCGCCATGCTCATCGATGCGGGCCATGACGAAATGTCCGGGACGCGCCGCCCGCGCCACATCCGGCGCGTTCACGTCCCAGAGGAAGGTCGTCGGACCGAATTGCTTCTCTACGAGTGATGAGAAACACTACACCCCCTGAAATCGCATGGTATCAAATATTCAGGATAAAAAAGGTCCGCTGGTTGGATTGGCTTCGTTCCGTATAATAAAGGATGGCCTCGCAGCATCCCAAGGTCGTGGTCGTGATGCCGGCTTACAACGCCGCCAAGACGCTGCGCATGACCTATGCCGACCTGCCGCACGACATGGTGGACCTGGTCATCCTGGTGGACGACGGCAGCTCCGACGAAACCGCCCGCATCGCCCGCGAGCTGGCCTGGAGCTGTTCGTCCACAACCGCAACTACGGCTACGGCGCCAACCAGAAGACCTGCTACCGCGAAGCGCTCGCGCGCCGGCGCCGACATCGTGGTCATGGTCCATCCGGATTATCAGTACGATCCCACGCTGCTGCCGCAGATCATCCGCCCGATTGTAGGAAGGCGAGGCCGACGTGGTGCTCGGCTCGCGCCTGATGGGCGCCAACCCCATGACGCAGGGCATGCCGTGGTGGAAGTATAACTCCAACCGCTTTCTCACCGCGGCTGGAAAACCGCGCCTTCGGCCTGCACCTCTCCGAATACCACACCGGCTACCGCGCCTTCCGCCGCGAGCGCGCTGGAATCGGTGAATCTGGAGATGAATTCCGACAACTTCATCTTCGACCAGGAGATCATCGCGCAAATGGTCAACCTGGATCTGCGCATCGCCGAGGTCGCCGGTGCCGACGCGCTATTTCGCGCAGGCATCCTCCGCCTCCTTCTGGCAAAGCTCCCGTTACGGCTGCTCGATCCTGTGGCTGCTGCTCCGGTATATGCTGCACCGCAAAGGCATCATGCGCCAGCGTCAGTTCGACAGCCTGGACCGGCGGTACTCCAATCCCGGCTTGGGCCAGGAAACACCGAAATCGCCGGCGGGGAGTTCAGGGGTTTCGTAGCCTGTCCCTAATCTCCGTGTCTCAGGCACGGGGTTCAGTCCACCCCCGTCCCCGGTTTCCCGCCGAATTCTACTTTCGTGCCTTCGGCTTGTGAACCGTCATTACACTGAATCGTTTACAGGTCGGATGGACCCTACAACCAGGAGTATGTTCTTCGTTGGAGCAGCCGCAACGTCCACACTTATCGGATGTCATTTTCAAGACCTTTCCTGAGACAGCGGCAGCCCAACCTATAGTCTTCGGGCTGTCTGGAACGACAAACGCTACGAAAACGAAGTCGGATCTGGACGCCTGGAGCGATCTAAGCCAATAATGCGTCCAGCATTCAAAATGATTCCTCTTTGACCTTCGCTCAGTTCGCTCCAACTGAGATTGGTCATGGATACATTTCCCAGATGAAACTGGAGCACTCTCTGCCGTCCGGTTAGCTGCGCCCAGAGGTCAGCAATCGTCGTTGAATCTTGTTCCACCCGCTAAGTATAACATAATTAATACTTTAACTATTTCAGCATCGCTAAGAGCTGGATTCTAAAGAGAAAATTAGCTAAGTAGCCGGCGGGGAGCTGAGGGGTTGGGTAGCCTGTCACCGAAATAGCCCCAAGTCTTGAAGCGCCGAATCTGGACTTGCCAGCCAACCCCGTCTGGGAAACCAACCATCAACTGTCCGAATTGACGGCCACCGTGACGCAATTAGTCGATGTCGCACGGCAGCAGGCTGAACTCTCGCAGGCGATCAGGAATGCCTCGGATCTTGCTCTCCAGAATGCAATTCAGTCGGGAGATCAGGCGAAAGCCGCGACACGGTTAGCCCGCAAGGGCGTCTGGCTGACCTTTGGGGCGATCATTGTGGCCATCATCTTCGGCGTCCTTACTGTCGGTGTGTCACTCTACGAGACCGGGCACGAAAGCGCCAACGTCGAGAACCGTCAACAAGAAGAGATTCGCGTCCTTCGTGAGATCTCGGACCAACTGAACGGACTCAACCGTCAGGCCCCGGGCAAGCCTGCAATCAAACCGAAACCTTAGTAATTATTCTCTGATTGTGCTAGATAGCAGATTTAGGCTTCGCCTCGGCTCGAGGTTTCGAGGTTTCGGGGGCCACAAAACCCCTACTCCCGCAGCTCCACAATCGTCGCGCCCGCGCCGCCTTCCTGCTGCGGCGCCGGATAGAACTTGGCCACGTGCGGATGCTTGCTCAGCAGCTCCTGAATCGTCTTCTTGAGGATGCCCATGCCGTGGCCGTGCACGATGCGCACGCGGCTGGCGGTGGCCATCACGGCGCGGTCCAGGAATTCGATCCACGGCGTCGCGCGCTTCTTCGGCGCGCTGGCCGATCACGTTGATCTCCTGGTGCACCGGCGCCAGCTCCGGCGCGGGCTGGTAAGCTCACGTTCTTGGGCAGCTTGCCGCGGGCCGCCGGCCGGCTTCCGGCAGCACCTCGATCACATCGTCCACCGACACCTGCATCTTCATGAAGCCGGCTTCCACTTCGATGCGGCCGTTCGCCCAGCTTGCGCCGCACGCGCGCCGGCTCGCGCACGTCGCTGCAGCCGCACGCGCACGCCCTCTTCGATGCGCAGCGGCTGAGATGCGCCCTGGCGCGAATCGTCCTGCGGTGGCGAGCACCGTGGTCTGGAAATCCTCGCGCAGCTCGCGCTTGGTCTTGGCCACGCGGCGCTGCGCCTCCTGCTCGGCCTTGCGCTGGTCGGCCGTCTGCGCGATCTTGCCGATGGTCTCCTGCGCCTGCTCCTCGAACGCGCCAGCGCCTGCGTCGGTGCGGCGCTCCAGCTCCTTCAGCTTGGCGGATTCGCGCTTCTCCCATTCGCGCGCCATTTCCTTTTCGCGCCGCTCCAGCTCGGCGCAGCTTCTGCGCGCAGGTTCTGCTCCAGCGTCTGCGTCTCTTCGATGCGGCGGTGCAGTTCGGCCAGGAAGCGCGTGACGTCGCGCTCGCGGTCGCTCATCGAGCGCGCGCGCGCGCTGCATGATGTCCTCCGGCATGCCCAGCCGCGTGGCGATTTCGAGGCCGGCCGATTTCCCCGGCAGGCCCGAGCTGCAACTGGTAGGTCGGCTCGAGCGTCTCCTCGTCGAAGCCCATCGACCCGTTCACCACGCCCTCGGTCGACGCGCCGTAAATCTTGAGCGCCATCAGGTGCGTGGAGACCAGCGTGAACGCGCCCGCGCGCGCGGAAGTGCTCCACGATGGCCACGCCCAGCGCGCCGCCTTCTTCGGGATCGGTGGCGGCGCCCAGCTCGTCCAGCAGCACCAGCGAATCCGGCGTCACGTCCAGCGCCATCTCGCGGATGTTGCGACATGTGCGCGGAGAACGTGCTGAGGTTTTCCTGGATCGACTGGTAGTCGCCGATATCGGCCAGCACCTGCTCGAAGAGCGGGAACTCGGCCTCCGCGGCGGGCACCGGCAGCCCCGACTGCGCCATCAGGCTGAGCAGGCCGACGGTCTTCAGCGTGACCGTTTTGCCGCCGGTGTTGGGACCGCTGATCAGCAGCGTGCGGCGGTCCTTGGTCGAGCTCCAGCGAGATCGGCACCACCGGCTTGCGCTGGCGCGCGCAGCACGTCCTCGAGCAGCGGATGGCGCGCGTCGCGCAGCAGCAGGCGCTCGCCGAAGCGCGGGATGGCGCAATCGAAATCCACGGCGAAGCGCGCCTTGGCGAAAATCAGCTCCAGCTCGGCCATGGTGGCCAGGGTCTGGCGGATGGAATCGGCGTAGCCGCGCAGGCGGTCGGTCATCTCGCGCAGGATGCGGTGCACTTCGCGCGCTTCTTCTTCGCGCCAGCCGCACCAGCTCGTTGTTCAGGTCGATGGTTTCGAGCGGCTCGACGAACAGCGTGTGGCCGCTGGAGCTGGCGCCGTGGATGACGCCATCGAGCTTGCGCCGCTGCCCGGCGATCACGGGCACCACGAAGCGCTCGTTGCGGATGGTGACGAACTCCTCCTGCAGGACGCCTTCTTCGCGGTGCGCGCGCAGGAAGCGCTCGAGCGATTCCTGGATGGACTTCTTCTGCCGCTCGATGTCGCGCCGCAGGCGGCCGAGGGCCACGCTGGCGTGGTCGGCGACGGTGCCATCGGGCAGGATCTTGCCTTCCAGGTCCTTGCAGCAGCGCGCGGAAATCGCCGATGGTCTGGGCGCGCGCGGCCGAGCCGCGGGAAGCGCTCGGCGGCCGCGGTCAGCACGCGACTTGGCGTCGGCGGCGCGGTCGAGCAGCGCGAAGAGATCGAAGATTTCCTTGGGCTCCAGGCTGGCGCCTTCGATGCGCAGCTTGTGCACGGCCGCTTCCAGATCCGGCAGGCCGCCGAAATCGATGCGGATGGCCGCGCCGCGGGCGGCGGGCTGCGGCCGGGCCGCCAGGCGCAGATATTCGATGGCTTCGCCGGCTTCGGCCAGGTCCGCTTCCAGCCGTTCGCGGTCGGAGTGCGGCTCGACCTTGGCCAGTTCGCGCCGCCCCAGCGGGCTGGAGACAAAGCGGCCCAGCAGCTCGCGCAGCGATTCGAATTCGAGAACTTCGGAACTGGAGGTCATAAGCTATCAGCTATCGGAAATCGCCGTTCAGTTGAGACACGCGCCGGTTGGAGTTCTTCCCAGGGCGCGAAAAGCTCAATCGGGCCACTGATGAACACGGATAACCCAATCGTTCCATCTGTGTTCATCTGTGTTCATCCGTGGCCAATCCTGGTTTCGCCGCGTCGAACGCTCTTTCAATCACGGCCAGCGTGCCCTCGGTGATTTGCAACTGGCGCAGGTCCGGGCGGCTCACCCATTCCACTGCGCAGACGTCGTCGCCCGGGCGAAGCGCACCGCCGGTCACTTCGCAGAGGTAATCGATGAGCACGTAATGATACTCCGGCGCTCCGGCGGCGTCCCGCATGATGCGCTCGAAAACTTCAAAGACCGCAACCGGCCGGATTTCCAGGCCGGTCTCTTCCCGCACTTCGCGCCGGACGGCCTGCTGCAACTCCTCGCCCAGTTCCAGCGCCCCGCCGGGCAGCGACCACCATCCCTTGAGCGGCTGTTTGCCGCGCTGCGCCATCAGGATGCGGCCGTCCTGGAAAATGATCGCGCCCACCCCCACCAGCGGGCGCTTGGGATAGCGGCGGTCGGCTTCGGTAATCAAAGCTGGCGGATCAAAGCGCCGGGCCGGTCATCGCACCGCGGATTTGTCGCGCAGGTTGATGTTGTTGATCACCTGCTTGACGCCCTTGACCTTCTTGGCCAGGTGGCCGGCCTTTTCCTTCTGCGCTTCGGTTTCGACCGTGCCGGTGAGCGTCACCACGCCCTGTTTGGCTTCCACGTCGAGGCCGCCAACCTTGGCGTCCGGATCGCTGCCGACTTTCAGCATGACGCGGTCGCGCATCAGATCGTCGTTCGGCTGCTTCTGGGCGCCCAGGCAGACGCCGGCCAGCAGCACGACGGCCACAAGGCCCGCAAGGCACCGCATAATCCACCGCGCCGGGGCGGTGCGCCCGGCGGCGGCTTCGTACTTATTCATCTTCACCCGCCATTGTACGCCAGTCCAGCGCGTTCAGGAAGGCCGCCTTCTCGCGCCAGCCCGGCTGCACGCGCACGTGCAGGTCCAGAAAGATCTTCATGCCGAACATGCGCTCCATTTCCTGCCGCGCCAGGGTGCCGATGCGCTTCAGCATGGCGCCTTCGCGCCGATGACGATGGCCTTCTGTCCCTCGCGCTCCACGCGGATGGTGGCGTAGATGCGCGTGAGCGACGGCGTCTCTCCCACTTGTCCACGCGTGACGGCGACCGAGTGCGGCACTTCCTGCCGCGTCGCCTGCAGCACCTTCTCGCGAACCAGCTCGGCCGCCAGAAAACGCTCCGGCTGATCGGTGACGTGATCCTCCGGGAAATATGCCGGCCCCTCGGGCAGCCGGCTGACGATGGCCTCGCGCAGCTCGTCCAGGCCCTTGCCGCTGCGTCGCCGAGACCGGCACGTAGTCGGCGAAATCGAACGCCGCCTTGTATTCGGTCGATGAGCGGCAGCAGCCGCGCCTTTTCCTTCACCAGGTCGATTTTGTTCAGCACCAGCACCACCGGCGCTGCAGCCCTTGCGCGCCAGGTCGATGGCGCGCCGGTCCTCTTCGCCGAACGGCCGCGTGGCGTCCGCCACGAACAGCAGCAGGTCGCGCTCTTCGAGCGAGGCCCGCACGGTGGCCATCAGGCGCTTGTTGAGCGGCGAATCGGCCTTGTGAATGCCCGGCGTGTCGAGGAAAACGATCTGCGCCTCGGGCAGCGTCACCACGCCCTGAATCGACGTGCGCGTGGTCTGCGGCTTATCCGCCACGATGGCGACCTTCTGCCCCACCAGCGCGTTGAGCAGCGTCGATTTGCCCGCGTTGGGCCGTCCGATGATGGAAACAAAACCGGAGCGGAATGTTTGATCCATGGCTCTTACCGCTCCATGCGGTACCGCTTCCGCCGGCCGGCTCATGCCGCACCTGCGTCCACGCGCAGCTCGTCGCTGGCCAGCACCTCGATGCGCAATGCCGTCGCGCTCGACGAATTCGCCGGGCTGCGGCACGCGTCCCAGCCACTCGCTGATCAGCCCGCCCACCGTGGTCGATTCGATATCCTCCTCCGGATGGAACGATTCGCAGCAGGTCCTCCACGCGGGCCAGGTCGAAATTGCCGGAGACGATGAAGCCGCCGCGGCCATCCTCCGCCACGTCGCTCGCAGGCTCGTGCTCGTCGCGGATCTCGCCGATGATCACCTCCAGCAGGTCCTCCATGGTGGCCAGGCCGGCGGTGTTGCCGTACTCGTCCACCACGATCACCATGTGGGTGTTCTCCTGCTGCATCTGCCGCATCAGCGTCGTGCACCGGCTTGGTTTCGGGGACGAACAGGATGGTGCGCACCAGCTCGCGCACCAGCCGGTCCTCGCGCTCCTCTTCGTCGATTTCGAACATGTCGCGCACGTGCACGAAGCCGACAATCTGGTCGACGTTCTGCTCGTAAACGGGAATGCGCGAATACTGCTCGTGAATCACCAGCTGGCGCAGCTGCTCGAGCGTGGCGTCGGCCTGGATGGCGACGATGTTGGGCCGCGGCGTCATCACTTCCCGCACCACCTTGTCGCCGAACTCCACCACCGATTGAATCAGCTCGCGGTCCTGCTCGCCGATCAGCCCTTCTTCGGTGCCCGCCGAAATCAGCGCTTCGATATTCTCCGCCGGCGTGGGCGGCTCCTCCGCGGCGGCTTCGTCGTCGGCCAGGTCGATCAGCGACTGGAAGAACGTCAGCACCGCCTCGCACGGCCGGGCCGATCCACGCCAGCGCGCGGACCAGCGGCACCAGCGGCAGCAGCCAGCGGCCGGAGGTGCGCCGGTAGAGGAACTGCGGCAGCGCGAACGCGGTGGCCACCATGGTGATCCACGCCGCCAGCGCCGCCTGCCACAGCCACTTCGAACTCGGCGTAATACCCGAGCGCCAGCAGAATCACCAGCGTGTGCTTGACCAGCGAAAACGAGCCCGCGCCCTGTTCGGTGCTCAAGCCGATCTTGTCTTCGAGCGTTTCCTTGAAGAATTTCAGCGACGGCAGATCGCGCGTGCGCAGCCGCATGCTCTCCAGGTACAGCACCTGGGCGAAGGTGGCCAGAGCCAGCAGGAAAACCGTGGCCGCCAGGGCGACATCGAGCGCCAGCATCATGCGCGCACCCGCTCGATCAGCCCGCCCGGCAGCTGGAACTCGCGCCGCCAGCGCTTTTCCGCGCGCGCCATCCGGCCGGCGTCGGTCTCATGATCCATGCCCAGCAGGTGGAGCACTCCGTGCAGCATGAGGATGCGGATTTCCTCGTCGGTGGTGTGCCCGAATTCGCGCGCCTGCGCCCGCGCGCGCATGCCGGAGATGGCCACGTCGCCGAGGGCCGGACGGGCATGCCCGTCCCCTAGCAACACGAATTTCCGTCCCGGCGGGAAAGGATAAGACATCCGTCGGCCGCGTCCTTGCCGCGAAACTCGCGGTTCAGCCGCCGCAGCTCCGCATCGCCCGTGATCACCACATGGAATTCCCGGCCGCGCGCCACTTCTGCTTCGAGTTTGCGCAGGAAACGCGCCAGCGCGCGCGGACGCACGCCGGCCGGCATGCGCCGGAACGTGATACTACTGCCGTCGGGAGAAGACATGGCTCCGCTCACGCCTGCGAGGCCGTTTCGGAAACCGCCGCCGGAGCTTCCGGCTCGCCCAGCTTCAGCGTCAGCTGCCGCCCGGCGCCGTTCAGTGTCGTTGTACCGCTCATAGGCCTTCACGATGCGCTGCACCAGCGTGTGGCGCACCACGTCCTTCTCGTCGAACTGCACGAAGCTGATGCCTTCCACGCCCTTCAGCACCTCCATGGCGTCGATGAGGCCGCTGCGCCGTCCCGGCGGGCAGGTCGATCTGCGTGATGTCGCCGTTCACCACCATCTTGGAGTTGAAGCCCTGGCGCGTCAGCACCATCTTCATCTGCTCCGACGTGCTGTTCTGCGCTTCGTCCAGGATGATGAAGCTGTCGTTCAGCGTGCGCCCGCGCATGAAGGCGATGGGCGCGATCTCGATGACGTTCCGCTCCAGCAGCTTCTCCACGCGGTCGCTGTCCAGCATGTCGTACAGCGCGTCGTAGAGCGGGCGCAGATACGGATCCACCTTTTCCTGCAGCGTGCCCGGCAGGAACCCCAGCCGTTCGCCGGCTTCCACCGCCGGCCGCGTCAAAATGATGCGCGCCACCTGTTTGTTGATCAGCGCCGAAATCGCCATGGCCACGGCCAGGTACGTTTTGCCCGTGCCCGCCGGCCCCACGCCGAATACCAGGTCGTTGCGCTCGATGGCTTCCAGGTAGCGCCGCTGGTTCACGGTTTTCGGCGCCAGCACCTTCTTGCCGAAATTGCGCTGCTTGCCGCTATGCACCAGCGCGCGCAGCGACACGTCCGGGTCGATGGTGACCACGCGCAGGTAGCTGTTCAGGTCGCCATTATTGAAAACGTGGCCTTCGCGCACCAACGTGTTGTAATCTTCCAGGATGTTTTCCGCGCGCGAGACGCCGGCCGCTTCGCCTTCGATTTCCAGGTTGTTGTCGACCAGCTGCGTGTGCACGCCCAAGCCGGATTCAATCAGGCGAATGTTTTCATCGCGGGTGCCAAAGAGGCTCTCGACGCCTCGAAATATACGCACGCTAGCTTTCATGGAATTGGGTGCTCAATACCTCCAAACAGGAAAAACGGCGCAGGGGAGTGATGACCAGATGGAAAGGACTCGGATTGGACAGCCCCGTTTCCGGAGCGGCTCAAAGCCATCTGTCCTTATTATAGCAAGGCCGCAAATAGACGAAGTACCCGAGCCAAACTGTTTTTCGCTCTTGTAACCCCCACGTAACCATAATGTTGGCGTCGGCCGCGCCTGCCCCGCTTCACTGCGCCAGGCGGATGCCGTTGGCGCCCGGAATCATCTGCACCCAGGAGTTCATCTCGGCCTCGTTTTGCAGCAGATCGCGCAACGTGGTCTGGCTGAGCACCTGGTCCACCGCCACCTGCACCGCGCGCCACAGCGACCGCACCGAGCAATCCACCGAGCGCGTGCAGATGGCCGCCTGCCCGGAGTGGCTGTCGCAGAAGTCGCTCTCGAACAATTTGCCGCCCAGCGCGCCGATGGCATCGCCGATGACGATCGCCTCCGCCGCCCGCGCCAGCGTGTAGCCGCCCTCTTTTCCGCGCGCCGCTTTCACGAACCCGCCCTTGCGCAGCACGCGCAAAATCTTGGCCGCATAGGCGGGCGATACGCCTTCGGCCTGGCTGATCTCCGGAATGGTCAGCCCCTGCCCTTCAAAACCCGCATACGCCAGCCGCACCAGGCATCGCAATCCATATTCTTCGTTGGACGATAACTTCATCGGCGCAGCCTCGCAATCGGAATCAAGTCTTCCATGCCGAGCGCCAGTTTGGCGGCTTGCGACATGCGGTCCTTCGACCATGGCGGATCGAATACCAGCTCCAGTTTCACGCCGGTCACGCCCGCCACGGCGCGCGCGGCCCGCTCGACTTCCGCCGGCAGCGTCCCCGCCACCGGGCAATTCGGCGCGGTCAAGAGTCATACGAACGGTCGCCTGCCCGGCTTCGTCGACGTCTATGCCGTAGATCAACCCGAGGTCGTGCACGTTGACCGGAATTTCCGGGTCGTAGACCTTTTTCAGCGCGGCGATGATGGCATCTTGCAAGCTCATTCCGTTCCAGGCGGGCCGGGAATGCCCAGCCCCTATTCCGTCGAGACCGGCTCGTTGGCCGCGCCGTTGAGCGCGGATTTCAGCGTGTGCCAGGCCAGCGTGGCGCACTTCACACGCGCCGGGTATTCGCGCACGCCGCAGAACACCACCAGCTTTCCCAGGTCCCGCCCCACCGCGGTTTCGGTGGTCAGCAGCTCGTGGAACTTGTCCAGCAGCTTGATCGCTTCTTCGCGGGTCTTACCTTTGAGACTCTCCGTCATCAGCGAGGCCGACGCGGTCGAAATGGCGCAGCCCGAGCCCACGAAGCTGGCATCCTGCACAATGTCGTTCTCCACTTTCAAAAACAGCTTCAGCTTGTCGCCGCAGAGAGGGTTGTATCCCTCCGCCTTGCGGTTGGCATCCTCCATGGCGTGGCAGTTGCGGGGATGTTTGCTGTGGTCCAGAATAATTTCCTGGTATAGATCGTCAACCATTAGGAGAACAGCTCCTTTACTTTGAGGAGACCGGCAGCCAGCGCGTCGATCTCCGCCGCGGTATTGTAAAAAGCCAGCGAGGCGCGCGTGGTGGCCGGTATATGGAACCAGTCCATTACCGGCTGCGCGCAATGATGCCCGGTCCGCACCGCGATGCCCTGGCGGTCGAGCACCGTGCCGATATCGTGCGGGTGAATGCCTTCCATGACGAACGAAAGCACCGCCGCCTTTTCCCGCGCCGTGCCGATGATCTTCAGGCCCGGAATGCGCGCCAGCGCCTCGGTCCCGTAGAGCAGCAGCTCGTGCTCGTAGGTGGCGATTCTCTCGATTCCGACCTGCGCCACGTAATCGAGCGCGGCGCCCAGCCCGATGCCGCCAGCAATGTTGGGCGTGCCCGCTTCAAACTTATACGGCAGGTCGGCGTAGGTGGTTTTCTCGAACGTCACCGTGCGGATCATGTCGCCGCCGCCCTGGTACGGCGGCATGGCGTTCAGCAGCTTCGATTTGCCGTACAGAATGCCGATGCCCGTCGGCCCGATCACCTTGTGCCCGCTGAACGCGTAGAAATCGGCGTCCAGCGCCTGCACGTCCACCTTCATGTGCGGCGCCGCCTGCGCCCCGTCCACCAGCGCCAGCGCGCCGGCCCGGTGCGCCATCTCGATCATCTGCCGCGCCGGGTTGATGGTGCCGAGCGCGTTCGAAACGTGCGCGAACGCCACCAGCCGCGTGCGCGCATTGAGCAGCTTCTCGTATTCCTCGAGGATCAGCTCGCCGCGCTCGTTCATCGGAATCACGCGCAGCTTCGCTTCCTTTTCCTCGCACAAAATCTGCCACGGGACGATGTTGGAATGATGCTCCAGCGCGGAAACGATAATCTCGTCGCCGGCCTTAATGTTCTTCCGTCCCCACGCGGCCGCCACCAGGTTGATGCCTTCGGTGGTGCCGCGCACGAAAATCAGCTCGCTCTTGCTGCGCGCATTCAGGAAGCGCCGCACCTTGCCGCGCGTTTCCTCATACGCCGCCGTCGAGCGCTGGCTCAGCTCGTGCACCCCGCGGTGGATGTTGGCGCAATCCACCTCGTGAAATTTTCGGATGGCTTCCATCACGGCGTGCGGCTTCTGCGCGGTCGCCGCGCTGTCCAGATAAACCAGTGGCTTCCCGTGGATGGTCTGCTTGAGCACCGGAAAATCCTCGCGGATTTTCTCCACGTCCAGAATCGTCGAAACCTGGCTGCTAAGCTGTGGTCCCCGTTAACATGATGACCGTGTCGCTCACTCCTCGCGCAGGGCCGGTCCGCCGGAGGCGGCATGCCGCCCTGCCAAGGGCTGCTCATGAAATTTCTCGAACAGGATCCGTTCCAGCGAATCCCGCAAATTTTGAACCTTCACCCGGTCCACAATGTCCTGCGCGAAGGCATACGTCAGCAGCCGCCGCGCATCCGCGCGCCCGATCCCGCGCGATTGCAAATAAAACAGCGATTCCGCATCCAGCTGCCCGATGGTGGCGCCGTGCGTGCAGCGCACGTCGTCGGCGAAAATCTGCAGCTCCGGCTTGGTGTTGATCACCGCCTCGTCGGAAAGCACCAGGTTCTTGTTGGTCTGCTTGGAATCGGTCTTCTGCGCGTCCTTGCGAACCAGGATGCGGCCGTTGAAAACCGCCGTCGCCCGGCCGTCCAGAATGCCCTTATACAGCTCGTGGCTGGTGGCGTGCGGCCTGGCGTGATCGATCACCGTATGATTGTCGATGTGCTGCGTGCCGTTCACGATGTACAGGCCATTCAGCGTGGCCTCGGTGCCTTCCGCAAGCACGGCGCCGGCGTCATTGCGCACCAGCGCGCCGCCAAGCGAAATCGAATGGGAGGAGAAATTGGCGCTGCGGCCGAGCGTGGCCTGCATGGTGGCTACGTGGTACGCTTCCCGGCTCTCCTGCTGCACCTTGTAATGGTCGACAATCGCGCCTTCGCCGGCCACGATCTCCGTCACGGCGTTGGTCAGATATTGCCCCGTGCCGCGATACCGCTCCACAATGGAGCACTGCGCGTTGGCCCCCACCAGGATGACCGTGCGGCGATGCACCGCCACCGCGTCCGGTTCCGCCACCTGGTACTCGATCTCAATGGGCTCCTTTACCACCACCCCTTTGGGGACCCGCAGCACGTTCACGGTTCCCAGGAAGGCGGCGTTCAGGGCTACAAAGGCGTTGCCTTCCGCGGCCAGGGCGGCAGGATCGTACCAGGCCCCGTAGAACCCTGCTTTGCCCTCGTGCATCGGTTCCACGCCCGCCGGAATCCGCAAGGAAGCCGCGCTCCCCGCCACGCGGAACTTCCCCCGCGCGATGGGCGCCACGTTGGTGAAGCGCCAGTCCTCGTCGTGCACCGTCGGGAAACCCAGCTCCGCGAAACCGCTGGAATCCCGCTTCCCGCAGCGCCTGAAACGGCGAGGCCGGCTGGTTGGTGAATTCCTCCAGCCAGTTTCCGATCTGTTCCGTCGCGGCGGTCATGCCTTTCCGACAGCCTCCTCCTCGTCGAAGATTCCCAACCCGGCGTACCCGCTCTCTTCGAGCTCCAGCGCCAGCTCCTTGCCGCCCGATTTCACGATCCGTCCCTCGGAGAGCACGTGCACGTAATCCGGCACAATGTAATTCAGCAGCCGCTGGTAATGCGTCACCACGATCATCGACCGGTCCGCGCCGCGCAGCGTGTTCACGCCGTTCGCCACCAGCTTCAAAGCGTCAATGTCGAGCCCCGAATCGGTCTCGTCCAGAATCGCCAGTTTCGGCTCCAGTACCGCCATCTGGAAAATTTCGTTGCGCTTCTTTTCGCCGCCGGAAAAGCCCGTGTTCACCGGCCGGTTCAGCAGCGCCTGGTCCATTTCCATGAGCTGCATTTTTTCCTTGACCAGGTTCAGGAAATCCATGGCGTCCAGCTCCGGCAGGTTCTGGTGCTTGCGCACCTGGTTCAGCGCCGCCTTCAGAAAATACAAATTGCTGACGCCCGGAATCTCCACCGGATACTGAAACGCCAGGAACACGCCCTCGCGCGCGCGCTCCTCGGGGTCCATTTCCAGCAGGTCCTTGCCGTTGTACATCACCTGCCCGCCGGTGACCACGTACAGGTCGCGCCCCGCCAGCACCTGCGCCAGCGTGCTCTTGCCGGAGCCGTTCGGCCCCATGATGGCGTGCACCTCGCCCGCATCCACGGTAAGCGTGATCCCTTTCAGGATCTCCCGCTCGCCCACTTTCGCATGTAGATTTTTAATTTCGAGCAATGCCATGATCTCGTATCTTCTCCGCGTTTTCCTCTGCGCCTCGGCGTCTCTGCATCGAGAAGCTACCCCACGCTGCCTTCCAGACTCACGCCCAGCAGCTTCTGCGCTTCCACCGCAAACTCCATCGGAAGCTCGCGGAATACTTCTTTGCAGAATCCGTGCACGATCATCGAAACCGCATCCTCGGTCGAGATCCCGCGCTGCCGGCAATAGAAAATCTGGTCTTCCCCGATCTTCGACGTCGATGCTTCGTGCTCCACAGTCGAAGACGTGTTCTTGACTTCCAGGTAAGGGAACGTGTGCGCGCCGCATTTGTCGCCCAGCAGCATGGAGTCGCACTGCGAATAGTTGCGCGCGCCCTGCGCCCCCTTCAGAATCTTCACTCCGCCGCGGTAGGTGTTCTGCCCGTGCCCGGCGGAAATGCCCTTGGAGACGATGGTGCTCGAAGTGTTCTTCCCGATGTGGATCATCTTCGTGCCCGTATCCGCCTGCTGGTAGTTGTTGGCCAGCGCCACCGAGTAGAACTCGCCCACCGAATGGTCGCCAATCAAGAGGCAGCTCGGGTACTTCCAGGTGATCGCCGAACCGGTCTCCACCTGCGTCCAGGAGATCTTCGAATTCACCCCGCGGCAGGCGCCGCGCTTGGTCACGAAATTGTAAATTCCGCCCTTGCCGTTCTTGTCGCCCGGGTACCAGTTCTGCACCGTCGAATACTTGATCTGCGCGTTGTCCAGAGCCACCAGCTCCACCACCGCCGCGTGCAGCTGGTTGGTGTCGCGCATCGGCGCCGTGCAGCCTTCCAGGTAGCTGACGTAAGCGCCTTCATCCGCTATGATCAGCGTGCGCTCGAACTGCCCGGTGTCCTTGGCGTTGATGCGGAAGTACGTGGACAGCTCCATCGGGCAGCGCACGCCCTTGGGCACGTAGCAGAACGAGCCGTCGCTGAACACCGCCGAATTCAGCGCCGCAAAGAAATTGTCGGACGAGGGCACCACCGACCCCAGGTATTTCCTCACCAGGTCCGGGTGTTCCCGCACCGCCTCCGAAAAGGAGCAGAAAATGACCCCCATGGTCATCAGCTTCTCCCGGAAGGTGGTGGCCACGGAAACCGAATCGAACACCGCGTCCACCGCCACTCCCGCCAGTAACTCCCGCTCTTGCAAAGGGATGCCGAGCTTTTCGTAGGTCTTCAGCAGCTCCGGGTCGACCTCGTCCAGGCTCTTCGGCCCGTCCTTTTTGCTCTTCGGCGCGGCGTAATAAATAATGTCCTGGTAGTCGATGGCCGGGTAGTGTACATTGGCCCAGGTCGGCTCCGTCATCGTCAGCCAGTGCCGGTACGCCTTCAGCCGCCATTCCAGCAGCCACTCCGGTTCCTGCTTCTTGGCGGAAATCAGGCGAACCACGTCCTCGTTCAGGCCGCGCGGGATGGATTCGGCCTCGATATCGGTCACGAACCCCCACTTATATTCCTGATTCGCAAATGTTTCGATGGTGTTGGTGGAATCGCTCACCGCACGTACTCCTAAACCGTTAGGCTAAAACCACATTAGCCAATCTGCACTTTTTAGTCAAGATTACCCTTTCAATGGATGCGGCGCGCGGGCGAAAGGGTGCAGCGGGCGGCCAAACGGCGCCGGGGCGGCGCGGGACGGCAAATCCGGCCAGCCGGTGAACGTCGAGGATTACGCTGGTACGGCACGCCGATTCGCCGTATCATAATAGAGGAGGTGCCGAGGGCCGATGTTCCGACCCCCGGCTGTTCGCTACTTGGAACGACGACGGCGCCGCTCAACGCGGACCGTTATCGTGATCGTCACTGTAATGGCGATCATAGCGGTGACTCCGATGCTGTAGATGAGCATCAGGGCCTCCTTTCCACCTAAACGCTTGGATTCCGGCCCGGTCACAATCCGGGCCGGTTCGTTTAGGACGCCTTACAACGTCCCTTCACGACCCAGGCGCGAGACGAAACCAGATCGTAACACTGCGCATCCTTAAAGCCCCTTGATTTTCTTATTGCCCGTTTCGCCATTTCATCGGACACTGAAATTAAGGAGAACCCCACAAATTGGAAAGAAATGGCCGCAAAGGCTCCCTGGTCATGGAGCCGACCGAACGATGGACCCCCCAGGTCGCCAGCGACTTCTACGACGTCGCCAGTTGGGGCAAGGGCTACTTCTCGGTGGGCGACAACGGCCACGTCCGCGTCCACCCCGAAAAGGACCCCGCCCGCTCCATCGACCTGAAGGAACTGGTCGACACGCTGGTCCTGCGCGGCATCAACCTGCCCATCCTGATCCGCTTCGCCGACATCCTGAAGCACCGGCTGGGCGAGATCCACAGCGCCTTCGAAACCGCCATCGCCGAGCACCACTACCAGGGCGGCTACTGCTGCGTCTACCCCATCAAGGTCAACCAGCAGCGCCAGGTGGTGGAAGAGGTGCTGGAATTCGGCAAGCCCTTCCGTTTCGGCCTGGAAGCCGGCTCCAAGCCCGAGCTGATGGCCGTGATGGCCATGGCCGACAACGAGACCCCCATCATCTGCAACGGCTTCAAGGACGACGAGTACATCGAGATGGCCATGCTGGCGCAGAAGGTGGGCCGGCAAGATCATCCCGGTGGTCGAGAAGTACACCGAGCTGCACCTGATCCTGAAGTACAGCGCAGCGCGTGGGCGTGCGCCCGTCGATCGGCCTGCGCGTGAAGCTGGCCAGCCGCGGCTCGGGCCGCTGGAAATCGTCGGGCGGCTACCGCTCCAAGTTCGGCCTCTCCGCCACCGAGGCCATGCGCGCGCTGCAGGAACTGAAGGACCTGGGCATGGCCGATTGCCTCAACCTGCTGCACTTCCACCTGGGCAGCCAGATCACCAACATCCGCCAGATCAAGGGCGCGGTGAACGAAGCCGTGCGCGTGTACGTCGACCTGGCGCGCGCCGGCGCCGGCCTGAAGTACCTGGACGTCGGGCGGCGGCCTGGGCATCGACTACGACGGCTCGCAGACCGATTTCGAATCGAGCGTCAACTACACCCTGCAGGAATACGCCAACGACATCATCTACCACGTGCAGAACGTGTGCGACGAGGTCGGCGTGCCGCATCCCACCATCGTCACCGAGAGCGGCCGCGCCATCGCCGCCTATCACAGCGTGCTGGTCTTCAACGTCCTGGGCGTGTCCGGCATGGGCGAAGCCGACGTGCCGCCGGAGCCGCCGGCCGGACGCCGAGCAGCCGCTCATCGACCTGCAGGAAACCTACCGCGGCCTCACCGCCAAGAACCTGCTCGAAAGCTATCACGACGCGCAGCAGGCGCTCGACCAGGCGCTCAACCTGTTCAGCCTGGGCTACCTTTCGCTCGAACAGCGCTGCATCGCCGAGAATCTCTATTGGGCGATCTCGCCGCAAGATCCAGAAGCTGGCGCGCGAACTGGATTACTTCCCGGAAGAACTGGAGGGCATCGACGCCATGCTCTCCGACACCTATTTCTGCAATTTCTCGCTGTTCCAGAGCATGCCCGATAGCTGGGCCATCAAGCAGCTTTTCCCGATCATGCCGATCCACCGGCTGGAGGAGGAGCCCACGCGCCACGCCGTGCTGGGCGACATCACCTGCGATTCCGACGGCAAGGTGGACGCCTTCATCGACCGCCGCGACGTGAAGCGCACGCTGTCGCTGCACCCCTTCGACGGCGGCGATTATTACCTGGGCGCGTTCCTGCTGGGCGCCTACCAGGAGATCCTGGGCGACCTGCACAACCTGTTCGGCGACACCAACGCGGTCCACGTGCGGCTGGGCCCCACCGGCGAGGTGATTCTCGATTCGGTGATCAAGGGCGACACCGTGCGCGAGGTGCTGAACTACGTGCAGTTCACCTCCGACTCGCTGGTGACCAAGCTGCGCCGCGACGTGGAGACGGCGCTGCGCGAAGGGCGTCTGAGCTACGAGGAAAGCGGCTCGCTGCTGCGCTTCTACGAGGAAGGCCTGCACGGCTACACGTACCTGGAAGACGTCCACGAACAGTAGGGCGGGGCCAGCAAGGAGTTCAGACGCCCGTGTCTGAGTCTTCCCCGTAACTTACTGATTCCAAACAAAACAGTTCAGACATCGTGTCTGAACTCCTGGCTGGCGCCGCGTACCAGGCTGCCGGCGCCTACGCTCCCTTCGCCGCCGCCGGCATCTCCACCGTCTTCGGCTGCAGGCCCGCTTTCGCCAGCACTGCATACACCACAAACCCCGTGACAAAGCTGTAGAGCACCGCCGGCACCATGTACGGCTTCATCTCCGCCGGAATTGGCAGGAAGGGGAGAATCCCCACTACGAACCCCACCGCCCAGGCTCCGTACCCGGCGAGGTTCACACCCTGCCGCGGCCCGGCCCAGCGCCGTCCGGAGAGCAGGTAGTCCGCCGCCATCGCCCCGCAGATCGGCCCGAACGACGCGCCCACCACGTTGAAGAACGAAATCAGGTTGGCCGCCACGCCCGTCACCGCCAGGATGATGCCGATGGCCGCCCCGCACATGGTGGAAGCCACCCGCGGCACGCTCGGGATCATGGTGTTGAAGCTGTTGCCCGCAATGAACGCGCAGAAGCACGTGGCCGGCACCGAGGCCACCGCGAACAGCAGGAACATCACCGACCCGATGGGCCCTCCGATCACGTGAATCACGTCCGCGTAATCCCAGCCCAACTCGGGATGCAGGGCGTGCGCGCCCGCCACCGAGACCAGCGCCAGCCCGGCCGCCACCAGGGCCGCCAGCGTGATGCCCACAATCCCGCCCCAGCGCACATCGCGCTCGTCGCGCGCGTTACTGCCGAAATCCGCTCCGGCCGCGCCCGCGGTGGCGAAAAATCCGACCACAATTGCCAACATGCTGGCAAACGCCAGGCCCGAATTTTCCTGCGCCGCCGGCACCGCATATCCGCCCGCGCTGCCCACGGTTTGCGCCGCCACGATGAGCAGCATCACCAGGGGAATGAAGTTGAGGAAGGTCGCCACCTTGGCCACGTACTGGATGCCCTTGGCGCTCACGAACGCGAACGTCAGCCCCCATAGCGTCCCGGTCACGATGAATGCCGCGCTCCCCGGCCCCGCGGTGACCCCGATGCCTTTCAGAATGAAATCGCTGGCCACGAAGGTCGCCACCGCGAACCAGCCGAGCTGCAGCAGCCCCATCAGCAGCCCCGGCATCACGTACCCACCCGCTGTGCCGAAGGTGGAGCTGCCCACCACGTACAGCGGATACCCGGTCTGCATGCCCAGCATGGCCGGCACGCGGTAGAACAGCAGGTAGCAGAGCACGCCGGCGGCCAGCAGCCCTCCCAGGCAGACCCACAGGCCGGCATGCGCCAGCGTGTTGCCGGCGATCTGGTTGTAGAAGGCCACCCACAGAAAAATCCCGGCGTAAGTCGGCGCGGTATTGGCATACCACGGCCGCCGGTTCTGCTTTGGGTTCGGCGTCGCTTTGGAAAGGTAATCCGGCAACATGGCCACTCCTTTTCGAACCGGCCAGTATACTACACGGCAATTCGCGGAGCTGGAAGGATGAGGCGTTTCGGCTCCGGATTTTCCCCAGCCGCCGCTCACGCCATTTCGAACGATATGCTGGAATCGTGACGTACGAACTTCGGCGCGCGCAGTGGGTGCCGCGCCCCGTGGAACAGGTCTTCGACTTCTTCGCCGACGCTCACAACCTGGAAATCCTCACCCCCGCGTGGCTGCGGTTCGAAATTCTCACTTCCGGCCCGATCTCGATTTCGCCCGGCACCCACATCCGCTACCGCCTGCGCTGGCACGGCGTGCCGCTGCGCTGGACCACCGCGATCGTCGCCTGGCAGCCGCCGCACGCTTTTGAAGACCTACAGATCTCCGGTCCCTACGCCCTTTGGCGCCACACCCACCAGTTCGAAGCCGTAGCCGGCGGGACGCAGATGACGGACTGCGTCCGCTACGCGCTCCCGTTCGGTCCGCTGGGGCAAGCCATCCATGCGCTCGCGGTGCGCCGCAACGTGGAGCGGATCTTCGACTACCGCCAGGAGCGCATTCGGGAGCTCTTCGGCCGGCCGGAAGGAGGAGCGGGATGAGTGGCCGGCCCGCCCTGGTCTGGTTCCGGCTCGATCTGCGCCTGGCCGACAACGACGCGCTCGAGCGCGCGCTCGCCGCGCACTTGCCGGTGGTCCCGGTGTTCATCTGGGCGCCGGAAGAGGAAGCGCCGTGGGCGCCCGGCGGCGCCTCCCGATGGTGGCTGCACCAGTCCCTGCGCGCGCTTGACGCATCGCTAGCCGCGCGCGGTTCGCGGCTGATCGTGCGCCGCGGCCCGTCCGGGGAAGCGTTGCGCAAGCTGGCCGCCGAAACCGGCGCCGGCGCAGTCTATTGGAACCGCCGCTACGAGCCGGTGATCCTCGCGCGCGACCGCTCGCTCGAAGGCGCCCTTGGCGCATCGGACCTGGTGGCGGAAAGCTGCCCGGGCAACCTCCTCTTCGAGCCCTGGACCATCCGCAACAGCGAAGGGGAACCATTCCACGTCTTCACGGCCTTCTGGCGCGCCTGCCTGCGCATGCCCGCGCCGCCCCAGCCGAAACCCGCGCCCCGGCACATCCCCGCCCCCGCCGAATGGCCGGCTTCGCTCGCCATCTCCGACCTCGGCCTGGAACCCAAAGCCGGCTGGGCCGCCGGACTGCGCGAGACCTGGCAGCCGGGAGAAGCCGGCGCCGCGGACCATCTGAACGCGTTCCTGGCGGGCGCCGTGGGGAGCTACGCAACCGGCCGCGACTGCCCCGGCGTGCCCGGCACCTCGCGCCTGTCTCCCTATCTGCACTTCGGCGAAATCGGCGCGCGCCAGGTCTGGCACGCTCTGCGCGCCGGCCGTGGCTACGGCCCGTATGGCCCCGCCGCCGATCTCTTTCTCCGCCAGATCGCCTGGCGCGAATTCGCCTACCACCTGCTCTACCATTTCCCCAACACCCCGCGCGAACCGTTCCGCCCCGGGTTCCGCAATTTCCCCGGGCGCCTGGACGCCAAAGAGCTGAAGGCCTGGAGCCGCGGCCGAACCGGCTACCCGCTGGTGGACGCGGGCATGCGCGAGCTTTGGCATACCGGCTGGATGCACAATCGCGTGCGCATGGTGGTGGCCTCCTTCCTGGCGAAGCACCTGCTGCTTCCGTGGCAGGAAGGCGCGGCCTGGTTCTGGGACAGGCTGGTGGACGCGGACCTGGCCAACAACACTCTCGGCTGGCAATGGAGCGCCGGCTGCGGCGCCGACGCCGCTCCCTATTTCCGCATCTTTAATCCCACGCTGCAGGGTGAAAAATTCGATCGCGACGGCGCTTACGTGCGCCGCTGGGTCCCCGAGCTGGCCCGCCTCTCCAGCCAATGGATCCAGAAGCCCTGGAAAGCCCCGCCCCCGTCGCTGGCCACGGCGGGCGTGGAACTGGGGAAGACCTATCCGCCGCCGATCGTCGAGCACGGGGCAGCGCGCGCCCGTGCCTTGGCTGCGTTCGCCGCGATGAAGCAGGGCGCGGCGTTATAATCCGAAATTAGCTTCGCCGGGCTTGGGTTTTCACCGGTAAGAATCTGAAATAACGGACCATGTATCAGGGCGCGGCTTGAGCCGTGCCGAACCGGATTGTTCCGATGGGCTTTAGCCCCTGCGACGGCCGAACAGGGGCTAAAGCCCCTTTGTAGCGAGCGATTCTCGGTACGACTCAAGTCGTGCCCTGATACAAGGCCCTCCGATTTTGGAATCCAGGATAATAACTCTCTTAGCGGATCAAATGCGCGGCCACGAATGCGCCTGCGTAGGCTACCGTGCTCATGTAGGCGAATTGCAAGGCCGGCCATTTCCAGCCGCCGGTTTCGCGGCGCACCACCGCTATGGTGGAAATGCACTGCATGGCGAAGGCGAAGAACACCAGCAGGGCTACGGCGCCGCCGGGCGTGAGGTCGTGGTGCAGCGCGGCTTCGCAGGCCCATCTTGCTGCTTCTTCGGGTCCATGCCGTAGATCGTGCCGAGGGTGGCGATGATGGTCTCGCGCGCGGCCAGCGAGGTGATCAGCCCGATGCCGATCTTCCAGTTGAAGCCCAGCGGCCGGATGGCCGGCTCGATGGTGCGGCCCATCGTGCCCGCCAGGCTGTCGGCGATCTGCGGCGGCTGGCCGTTGTGCGTAGGGCACGTTCGCCGCCACCCACAGCAGCACGGTCACCAGCAGGATGACGGTGCCGGCGCGGCGCAGGAAGACCTTGGAGCGATCGATCAGGCGCAGGCCGAGGGATTGCACCGTGGGCCAGCGGTAAGAAGGCATCTCCAGCAGGAACGGCGTGCGGCCGCTCTTCAGATACCGAGGATTTCAGAACCCTGGCCGTGACCACCGCCATCGGCGAATCCCAGCACGTAGAGGCCGAGCATGGCCGCGGTGCGCGTGCTGAGGAAGACAGCCCACGCAGCGGCCGATTGGGGATGAACGCCGCGATGATCAGGCTGTACACCGGCAGGCGCGCCGAGCACGTCATGAAGGGCGCGATCAGAATGGTGGCGATGCGGTCGCGCTTGTTCTCGATGGTGCGGGTGGACATGATGGCCGGCACCGCGCAGGCATAGGCGGAAAGCAGCGGGATGAAGGATTTGCCCTGCAGCCCGACCTTGGCCATGGTGCGGTCGGCGATGAGGGCGGCGCGCGCCAGGTAGCCGGAATCCTCCAGGATGCCGATGAACAGGAACAGCAGCAGCACCTGCGGCAGGAAGACGATCACCGAGCCGACGCCCTTCCACACGCCGTCGACGAGCAGCGAGCGGAAAGGCCGAAGCGGGCAGCGACGTGCGCAATCCAGTTGCCGGACAGCTGCGATCAGCCAATCGACCGCGTCCTTGGAAGGGTCGGCCATGCCGAAGATGGTCTGAAAGACCGCCGATCACGACGACAGCGAACACCAGCGGCCCGGCCACCGGGTGCAGGAAAACCGCATCCAGGCGGCGCGTCCACTTGGGTGGGATGGGCGGGCGGTAGGCGGCCTGGCCGCTCGACGTGGCCGGCCCACGCGCGGCACTTGGGCACGTCCTGCAGGACCGGCAGTTCCCTGGGCGCGGGCTTGGGCATCGCGCCGGCCAGGAAATCTGAATACCTGGCCGATGCCTTCGCCCTGGCGCGCGCTGATCAGCGCCACGGGAGCGCCCAACTCCGCCGAAAGCGCCTCCAGATCCAGCTTGCCGCCGCGGCTGCGCAGGTCGTCCGCCATATTCAGGATGACCAGCGTGGGCAGGCCGAGCGCCAGAATGGGCGCGGCCAGCATCAGGTGGCGGCCCAGGTTGGTGGAATCGAGCACCAGCAGGACGGCTTCCGGCTTGGGGCGTGTCGGCGCGCTGGCCGGTGAGGACATCGTGCGCCACCTGCTCGTCTTCCGAGCGCGGCGACAGGCTGTAGACGCCGGGCAGATCGATCAGTTGGATGGACGCGGCCGTCGGGCAGCTCGGCCACGCCGGTATGCTGCTCCACGGTGACGCCGGGGAAATTGGCGACTTTCTGACGCAGGCCGGTGAGGCGGTTAAAAAGAGTGGTCTTGCCGGAATTGGGCGGGCCGATGACGGCCACGGTCTTGAGCGCGGCGAGCCCCGGGAAAGGGGACAACGGCAGCTGGCGCGCAGCCGTGGCAGTTGCTGCACTCGCTCATTGCGCTGGCTGGCGCTCCGTTCGTTTGCGCTCCACCCGAACCTTGAGACGCCTGGCGGTTTCGCGGCGCAGCGCGATTTCCGAACCGTCCACCTGGAAGACCCGCGGGTCGCCGCCGGGAGCGCTGAGCCCGGCGGTAATGCGGGTGCCGGGGAGAAATCCCAGTTCCATCAGGCGGCGGGCGTCGTCAGCGGGCAGGTCGATGCGCTCCAGGATGGCCGCATCGCCGCGGCGCAGATCCAGCAGCGTCGCGCTGCGGGCCGGATTGACCCGGTCCGTCCGCACCGCCGGGGCGGGAGCTTCAAGAACGCTATTGCCACTCAGTTGCATCTCGGTTTCAGTATGCTGGAGTCTGAAATCTTTGTCAATAGTACGGCCTGATTTGCTGCGGCGTTTTTTTCCCACGCGCGGCCGATCGCCTCCAATTCGGCCAAAATAAAAGGATAACAGAATGATGGCGGGCATAGCGGTGCGGAGATTCCGGTGGGCCGAACTGGAGAGGCTCATGGAGATAGAACACTCCAGCTTCGGCGATGATGCGTATGATCGCAACTTATTTGCAGAGTTTTTCCACAAATGGGGGGATCTGTTCCTCGTAGCGGAGCGTAGGGGCAAGGTCTGCGGGTATATGGTTACCTGCATGCGCGGGGAGCGGGCGGAATTGGTGTCCGTGGCGGTGGACCCGGCCGAGCGCGGCCGGGGCGCCGGTTCGGCCTTGCTGGCGGGTACCTTGCGACGGCTGCGGCGGCGCAGAGCGGCGCGGCTGGGGCTGATGGTCCGGCAGGCAAACGCTCCGGCACGGGCATTTTATGAGAAATTCGGGTTTCGCAAGGTCCGGATTGTCCGGAAATACTACGAAGACGGGGAGGACGGGCTGCTCATGACGAAGGATCTGTGTTAACAACGATCCCAGGGGTAACGCGCCAGCCCCCGGCGTACGTCCAAACTGGCATGCAATGCAATGAGCGCCCCTTGATCTTGACGCGGCGGAGCCTCCTGTTGCTGGCCGGCGCCGGGCTGGCATGGCCCGGGAGCAGCGAGTTCTGGGATAAAAAGGACCCCGCCGACTGGACCCCGGAAGAGGTGGACAGGCTGGTGCACAAATCGCCCTGGGCGAAACATGTCATCGGCGACGGGCGCACCCGACCAATCGGGCTATAACAACGGCGGCCAGTACCCCAATGGCGGCCAGTACTCCGAACGGCGGCCAATACCCCAATGGCGGTGGATACCCGGGCGGCGGGTACCCCGGCGGCGGCATGGGCTATCCACGCGGCGGCGGCATGGGCTATCCGCGGCGCGGCGGGGGGTATCCGGGTGGCGCCCGGCGCGGGGAAACGCGCGAGGGCACGGTGCTGTGGGAAAGCGCCAGGCCGGTCCTGGCAGCGCAAAAGAACAAGCTGCCGGACGCGTTTGCCAATCATTATGTAATCAGCGTGAGCGGGTTCCCGGTGAACGCACCCAACCCGGATTCCGATTCCGGGGACAACGGGAGCAGCCGGCGTCTGGACGAAATGAAGCTCGCGACCACCCTGCAGCCGAAGGGCAAGGACATGGCGCAGCCGGGAGTGGTGCAGACGAACGGACCGGCGACGGCCTGGCTGTTCGGCTTCTCCAGGGATGCGATCACGCTGACGGCGGAAGACAAGGAAGCGGATTTCACCACCCGCATCGGCAGCTTCGTAATCAAGACCAAGTTCAACCTCAAAGAAATGATGTACAAGGGCGAACTGGCGATATAGCGTAGCTCTTCCGGCTGCCACGCCGGGCTTCCACCGGACATACAATGGGCGAAAGCCTGCCGCGCCGCCGCCTGTAGGGCCCGGATCCGCCCAGGATGCATCCGGCCCTCGCCCGATGTGGGGCAGGCGGTTTCGCCTGCCAAACCGCCCCCTCAACCCGCCGCCCTTCGCCGCTCCGCCGGAATGGCTTCGTTCCGCCGCCAGCTAACTCGCTGTTTCCGAGGGTATTCCGGCCAAAACGATCCAGCGGCAGCAGGGGCTAAAGCCCTTTGTGGCGAGCGATTTCGGCACGGCTGAAGCCGTGCCCTGATACGGGGCGAATACCCCAGCTGTTCTTCGGAACAACCCCGATGAACCACCCTCCAAACCCATTTTCTGAATTTCGGACCGAAATACCTGTAGATTTTTACGACAAACAGGTCTTATAATATGGCTTAAGGAAGTGAATCCTATTCTCATCAAGGAGGGGAGAGTTGACCAGCTCATCCACCAACACCCGGCCCAAGGTAACCATCGACGGCAACGAAGCGGCTGCCTACGTCGCTCACCAGATCAACGAAGTCATCGCCATTTATCCGATTACGCCTTCTTCCACCATGGGCGAGTGGGCGGACCAGTGGTCGGCCGAGAGCAAGCCCAACATCTGGGGCACCGTGCCCGACGGTGATCGAGATGCAGAGCGAAGGCGGCGCGGCCGGCGCGCTGCACGGCGCGCTGCAGGCCGGGTCGCTGGCGACCACGTTCACCGCCTCGCAGGGCCTGCTGCTGATGATCCCCAACATGTTCAAGATCGCCGGCGAGCTGACGCCGACGGTGTTCCACGTCGCGGCGCGCACCCTGGCCGCGCACGCGCTTTCGATTTTCGGCGACCACAGCGACGTGATGGCGGCGCGCGCCACCGGCTTCGGCCATGCTGGCCTCGAACTCGGTGCAGGAAGTGATGGACATGGCGCTGATCGCCCAGGCCGCCACGCTGGAATCGCGCGTTCCGTTCCTGCACTTCTTCGACGGCTTCCGCACCTCGCACGAAGTCGCCAAGGTCGAACAGCTCACGGACGACGATCTGCGCGCCATGATCGACGAGGAGCTGGTGCGCGCGCACCGCGCGCGGGCCCTGTCGCCGGACCGGCCGGTGATCCGCGGCACGGCGCAGAATCCGGACGTTTACTTCCAGGCGCGCGAGACGGTGAATCCGTTCTACCTGGCCGTGCCCGACCATCGTGCAGAACGCGATGGACAAGTTCGCGCAGCGTGGTGGGCCGGCAGTACCACCTGTTCGATTACGTGGGCGCGCCGGATGCCGAGCGCGTGATCGTCATGATGGGCTCGGCGCGGAAGTGGCGCAGGAAGCCGTGGAAGTACCTGAACGCGCGCGGGCGAAAAGGTCGGGCTGCTGAAGGTCCGGCTGTACCGGCCGTTCTCGATCGAGCATTTCCTCGCCGCGCTGCCCGCGACGCGTCAAGACCATCGCGGTGCTCGACCGCACCAAGGAACCGGGCGCGACCGGCGAGCCGCTGTACTGCGACGTGATCACGGCGCTGAGCGAAGCATGGGCGGTCATCGCAAGCACGCGTGATCGGCGGGCGCTACGGACTGTCCTCCAAGGAATTCACCCCGGCCATGGTGAAGGCCGTGTTCGACGAGCTGCCGAAGCCGTCGCCGCAAGAATCACTTCACCGTCGGCATCAACGACGACGTCACGCACACCAGCCTGGACTACGACCCCGAGTTTTCCACCGAAGATCCCGGGCACGGTGCGCGCGCTGTTCTACGGCCTGGGCGCCGACGGCACGGTGGGCGCCAACAAGAACTCCATCAAGATCATCGGCGAAGACACCGACAATTACGCGCAGGGCTACTTCGTCTACGACTCGAAGAAATCCGGCTCGATCACCATTTCGCACCTGCGCTTCGGGCCCAAGCCGATCCACTCCAGCTACCTGATCACCAAGGCGAATTTCGTGGCCTGCCACCAGTTCTCGTTCCTGGAGCGCATCGACGTGCTGAAGGCGGCCGAGCCGGGCGCCACCTTCCTGCTGAACAGCCCCTACGGGCCGGACGAGGTCTGGGACCAGCTGCCGCGCACCGTGCAGCGGCAGATCATCGAGAAGAAGCTGAAGCTTCTTACGTGATCGACGGCTACAAAGTGGCCAAGAAGACCGGCATGGGCGGCCGCATCAACACCATCATGCAGACCTGCTTCTTCGCCATCAGCGGCGTGCTGCCGCGCGAGGAAGCCATCGCCGCCATCAAGCACGCCATCGAGAAGACTTACGGCAAGCGCGGCGAAGCGTGGTGCAGAAGAACTTCGCCGCGGTGGACGCGGCGCTCGACCACCTGCACGAGGTGAAGGTCCCGGCGCAAGGTCACGGCACTGTTCGACATGCGGCCGCCGGTGCCGGCCGCGGCGCCCGAGTTCGTGCAGAAGGTGACGGCCAGGATCATCGCGGCGAAGGCGACGACCTGCCGGTGAGCGCCATGCCCATCGACGGCACCTTCCCCACCGCCACCGCGCAGTGGGAGAAGCGCAACATCGCGCTGGAGATTCCCGGTGTGGGACGAGGAGCTCTGCATCCAGTGCGGCAAGTGCGTGCTGGTCTGCCCGCACGCGTGATCCGCGCCAAGGTTTACGACCCGACGCATGCTGGAAGGCGCGCCCGCCACGTTCAAGGCAGTGCCGGCGCGCTGGAAGGACATGCAAGGAGCTGAAGTACACGCTGCAGGTGGCGCCGGAGGATTGCACCGGCTGCACGCTGTGCGTGGAGGTCTGCCCGGCCAAGAGCAAGAGCGAGGTGAAGCACAAGGCCATCAACATGGCGCCGCAGCCGCCGCTGCGCGAAGCCGAAGCGCGCCAACTGGGACTTCTTCCTGAAGATTCCGGAGACCGACCGCACGCACTGCTCAGCCTGGGCCAGGTGAAGGACGTGCAGTTGCTGCAGCCGCTGTTCGAATTCTCCGGCGCCTGCTCGGGCTGCGGCGAAACGCCTTACATCAAGCTGATGACGCAGCTGTTCGGCGACCGCGCGCTGATCGCCAACGCCACCGGCTGCTCGTCGATTTACGGCGGCAACCTGCCCACCACGCCTTACTGCCGTGAACGCGGAGGGCCGCGGCCCGGCGTGGTCGAACTCGCTGTTCGAAGACAACGCCGAGTTCGGCGCTGGGCATGCGCCTGGCCGTCGACAAGCAGAACGAGTACGCGCGCGAGCTGGTGTGCGCGGCTGGGCTTCGCCATCGGCGAGGAGCTGGCGCAGGCGATGCTGAACGCCGATCAGAACCACCGAAGCCGGCATCTTCGCGCAGCGCGAGCGGGTGAAGCTGCTGAAGGCAGAAGCTGGCGGGCATCGACACGCCGCGAAGCGCGCGACCTGCTGAGCGTGGCCGACGCGCTGGTGAAGAAGAGCGTCTGGATCGTCGGCGGCGACGGCTGGGCCTACGACATCGGCTACGGCGGCCTCGACCACGTGCTGGCCTCCGGCCGCAACGTGAACATCCTGGTGCTCGATACCGAGGTCTACTCCAACACCGGCGGGCAGATGTCGAAGTCCACGCCGCGCGGCGCGGTGGCCAAGTTCGCCGCCGGCGGCAAGCCGCGGCCAAGAAAGACCTGGCGCATGATGGCCATGAGCTACGGCAGCGTCTACGTGGCGCAAGTGGCCATGGGCGCGAGCGACATGCACACGCTGAAGGCGTTCCTGGAAGCCGAGGCCTACGACGGGCCGTCGCTCATCATCGCTTACAGCCACTGCATCGCCCACGGCTACGACCTGGTGCACGGCATGGACCAGCAGAAGGCCGCGGTGCAATTCCGGCTACTGGCCGCTGTTCCGCTACAATCCCGACCTGGCGGAGCAGGGCAAGAATCCGTTCCAGCTGGATTCGCGGCGCGCCCATCGCTGCCGCTCGAAGAACTACATCTACAACGAAACCCGCTACACCATGCTGGTCAAGAGCAATCCGGAAGAGGCCAAGCGGCTGCTGAAACTGGCGCGAGGAAGACGTGCCAGCCGCTGGAAGCTCTACGAGCACATGGCCCACCAGCCGGTCGAACGGCGCCGCAGGAGGTGAAAAAATGATCGACCTGAGCAAAACCATCGACCTTTCCACGACGTATCTGGGGTTGAAACTGAAGAACCCGCTGGTGGCTTCCTCCTCGCCGCTGTGCGAGGACGTGGGCAACATCCGGCGCATGGAAGATGCCGGCGCGGCGGCGGTGGTGCTGCACTCGCTGTTCGAGGAGCAGATCGAGCTGGAAAGCGACGAGCTCGACCGCTTCCTCAGCAGGGCACCGAGAGCTTCGCCGGAAGTCGCTGACGCACTTCCCCGACATGACGCAGCGTGTGACTGGGCCCGGACGGCTACCTGGAGCACATTGCGCAAGTGCCAAGCAGGCCGTGAAGATTCCCATCATCGCCAGCCTGAACGGCACTTCCACGGGCGGCTGGCTGGGCTACGCCAAGAAGATCAGCAGGCCGGCGCCGACGCCCTGGAGCTGAACATCTACTACATTCCGACCGACGCCGACGATCACCGGCGAGCAGGTGGAGCAGAAGTACGTCGACCTGGTGCAGGCGGTGAAGGCCAGGTGCAGCATTCCGGTGGCCGTGAAGCTCGGGCCGTACTTCAGCTCGCTGGCCAACATGGCGCAAGCAGCTGGACGAGGCCGGCGCCGACGCGCTGGTGCTGTTCAACCGCTTCTACCAGCCGGATTTCGACCTGGAAACGCTGGAAGTGGTGCCCAACCTGATCCTGAGCAACTCGCACGAGCTGCTGCTGCGGCTGCACTGGATGGCGGTGCTGTACGGCAGCATCAAGGCCGACCTGGCGCTCACCGGCGGCGTGCACACCGGCCACGGACGTGGTGAAGGCGATGATGGCCGGGGCGCGGGTGGCCATGATGACCTCGGCGCTGCTGAAGCGCGGCATCAGCTACCTGGACACGCTGTGCCACCGAACTGCTGAAGTGGATGGGAGAACACGAATACGAGTCCATCCACCAGATGCAGGGCAGCATGAGCCGCAACGCCGTGCCGCAGCCCGCGGCGTTCGAGCGGGCGAATTACATGAAGGTGCTGAGCTCCTACGCGATGCGGTAAGGGCGGAGCCGCCGGCAGCAGCTGCTCGAAAAACGAAAATTGGCCGTTTGGAAGGTTTTCCGCATCCCTGCCAGGTCGCGGCTCTTAAATGGGACGAGTGGAAACACCGGTCCCATTTTGTCTTCCAACGGGTTGGAGTTAAACTGCGAGCCCGCATATTGCGGGGGCGCCAGCCGAAGGTGCGCTCGCGGTGTTACTCCTCATCGAGGAGGCGGGAGCGGGCGCGGAGGAGATCCTCCAGCGCGAGGGCTCCGACCACGTCGCGGACGAGCTCGCTTTCGACTACGGGCAGGCGGGTGAGATCGTTCTGCAGCCATGCAGTGGATGGCAAGGCGGAGCGGCTCATCGGGATAGGCCACCGGATCGTCCGGCGCGACGCTCGAAGAGGGACCGGCGGGCTCGCGCATGGCCTCCCGCACGAAGACCGCTTCCATGGGGTCGACGGCATATTCGCAGCTCAGGTGGTAGCCGCGGCGGGCCACTTTCTCGGTAAGGATGGAGCGGCGCAGGATGAGCACGGTGAAGCCGTAGGCGACGGCGCACGCCAGCAGCAGCGGCGGCCATGACGTTGAGGTCGCCGGTGAGCTCGATAGAGAAGACCACGCGCGGTGAGGGGGGCGCGCATGGTGCCGGCGAGGACCGCGCCCATGCTGACCAGCGGCCAGAAGCCGGGGCCGGCGTTGGGGAGGAACAGGGCCTCGACGCCGCCCAGCGCGCCGCCGATCATGAGCAGCGGCGCGAGCACGCCGCCGGAGGTGCCGGAGCCCAGCGAGAACGCCCAGATCACGGATTTCACCAGCAGAATGCCGAGGATGAGGGTGCGGGTGGAATCGCCGCGGAGGAGGTCGCCGATCAGTGTCGTAGCCGACGCCGAGGGCGGGCGGGAAGATGAGGCCGCCGAGACCGATGACGAGGCCGCCGATGCAGGGCCACCACATCCAGTGGATGGGGAGACGGCGGAAGAAATCCTCGGTGGCGTAGACCGCCTCCGTCAGCAGCACCGAAAGGACGCCCGCCAGCAGGCCCACGAGCACGCAGCCGAGCAGGCCCAGCGGGCCGATGAAGGCGGGGTGGGCGGGCGTGGGAAACAGGGGCCCGAGGCCGAGGAGATAGCGGCGCGCGGCTGCCGGCGGTGACGCTGGCGAGCGCCACGGGGATGAGGCTGCGCGGCTTCCATTCGAACAGCAGCAGCTCGACGGCCAGCAGCACGGCCGCGACCGGCGCGGCGAAGGTGGCCGACATGCCGCCGGCCGCGCCCGCCACCAGCAGCGTCTTGCGCTCGCATGCTGGTGAGGTGGAAGAACTGCGCGATCATGGAGCCGAACGCGCCGCCGGTCATGATGATGGGCCCTTCCGCGCCGAACGGTCCGCCGGAGCCGATGGAGATGGCGCTCGAGAGCGGCTTGAGGAAGGCCACTTTGGGCTCCACGCGGCTGCCGTTGATGAGGATGGCTTCGATGCGCTTCGGGGATGCCGTGGCCGCGGATCTTCTCCGAGCCGTAGCGCGCCATGAGCCCGATGATCAGCGCGCCCACCACCGGCACCGCCACTTCCCACACGCCCAGGTGGTTGCCGGCGGGCGAGACCAGGTTAGCGGCCCAACGGCCATAGAAGAACAGGTTGGTGAAGAGGCCGATGAGGCGCAGGAGCGCCAGCGCCACGAAGGCGCTGACCAGCCCGACGACCAGCGCCAGGGCGCTGATCCAGAGGACGCGCGAGCGTCATGGTGAAATCGCGCAGTTTTTCATTGATGGCGGGCTCGGAAGGGCCGGTCTGCGGCGGGCGCAGGCGCAGGATTACCGGACGGCATCAATCACCCCTCCCAAGGCTCTGGATGAGTTTGGGCCCGGACCGGCGCAACTCCTCGCGGTGCATGCGCGTCAGGCGGTGCAGCTTCTCCGATCCCTCCGGAGTGAGGCGGACGCAAACCTGGCGGCGGTCTTCGGCGCCGCGCACGCGCTCCACCAGGCCTCTCTGTTCCAGGCGGTCCACCAGGCCGACGGCGCTGTGATGGCGGAGGATGAGGTGGCGGCCAGTTGGGAGATGGTGGGGGAGCCCGTGTTCGTCGAGCCCTCGATGGCGAGCAGCAACTGGTGCTGCTGCGGCTCCAGACCTTCGGCGCGGGCCGCCTCTTCGCTGAAATAGCAGGAAGCGGCGGATCTCATAGCGGAAGTTGCTGAGTGTGCGGTAGTCGGCCGGGGATAGCGGAGTTTCGGTTGGGTGACCGGGTCCACGAATCAAATATATCGTATTACGATATAAAATGCAGCTCTGAAACTTAATAGATGTGAAATTTGGGTTGCGAACAGGACTACCTCCTAGACTTTTTCCTTAAATCAGGACCATGACCTCTTGATTTTTTAGTCCCAGGTGGTACTCTGTAAAGGTCTAAGGAAAAACCGATAATATTTCAGGAAAAAGCTGGAGTGCTATGAGACGTTCCCGTAGTTCCCAGTGTGCTGGAGGAGCTAAGCACAGAGTCATTTTCAGACGAATTGCGGATTGCGCGCTGGAACAGGCTGTACGAGCAGTGGCAGGAGCTGGACTCGCTGATCCGCTCGCTGGAGACGTATGAGCGGACCAGCACGCGGCAGGCGGAGATGTGTGTCGATCAGCGCTCGGCGGAAGTACTTGTCAGATTCCGCTCAATCGCGAACTTCACCAGACCGACCAGGTCGTGGACGTTCAGTTTGCGCATGAGTCCGGCGCGGTAAGTGTCGACGGTCTTGGGGCTGATATCCAGCAGTTCGGCGATGTCTTTGGCGCGCAAACCGTTGACAAGATAGGAAAAGACCTCCATCTCGCGGGGGCTGAGGGAAGCCAGGCGTCTTCCGCCTGGCTGCGCTCGGACTTGGTGAAGAGGCCGGCGCCGCGCAGCAGCGGGGAGACGTAGACGCCGCCGTCGCGGACGAAGTTGACCGCGTCGACCAGGTGGCGTGAGGGGCCGTCTTTCAGCAGGTACCCGTCGGCGCCGGCGCGCAAGGCATCGGTGACGGTGCTCTCGTCGCGGCTGATGGAGAGAATAATGAGCTTGGTGGCGCAGCCGGCGGCGCGCAGTTTGCGAATCGCTTCGATACCGGTCATGGCCGGGCATGTTCAGGTCGAGGAACGAGAAATCCGGCTTGGCGTTCCAGAATCATCTGGACGGCGCTGGCGCCATCGGAACACTGTCCGACCACTTCGAAGCCGTAGGTGGCGCACACGGCGGCAAGGCCTTCGCGGACCATGGCGTGATCGTCCGCCAAAACAACAGTGACCAATTGGCTTTCCGGCATAGTAGCTATTGCTCCGTTCAGGCGGAAGCCTCGCGTGCACTCTTACGGAGACCTCTAGTGTAGTCCCAATCTGACGGCTCTGAATCAGGAGTTTTCCCCCGAGGGCGCGCGCCTCGTCGCGGAGGGATTCGATGCCCATGCCGTTGGAACGGGTGGCGCCGCGGTGCCGCCCGCCACCGCGGCCAGCGCGCGAGCGCGGCTGAAACCCACGCCGTTGTCCCGTACCTGGAGCACGAGCCGATCGCGAACCTGCTGAAAAATCAGCTGGATTCGGGTTGCTTTCGAATGCCGGATGACGTTGGAGAGAGCTTCCTGCGCGGCACGATAAAACAGGCTTTTGACTTCCACCCCGGGATCGAAATCGAGCGGCTGGATCCGCAGAATCGTTTCGAAGCGGCCGTCTACGCCCGTCAACTGGCAAAGTTGGCGCAGCGCGGCGTCTAGAGTAAGCCTCTGCCAGGCAGGCGGATGCAGGCGCCGGGCGACGGCACGGACCTGCTCCAGGGCATCCTCCGCGATGGCGGCGATCCGTTCCAGGGCCTGTTTCGCGGCCGGCGGCGGGTTGGAGATGCTGGTTTCGGCAATCTCAGCCTGCAGCCGTATGGCCGTGAGCATCTGTCCCACACCGGTGTGCAGTTCGCGGCCGAGACGCTGGCGGTCGAGTTCGATCTGGCGGACGGCGCGCCGTCCAGCATTGGTAAGCTTCTTGCGCGCCGCCTCAGCCAGCAGGCGCTCCGCGGATCGCAGCCGTTCGAGACGTTCGATGCCTTCGTTTTCCATGCGGTTCAAGACCGCCTGGCCGCTTCGGCGCGGGCTTCTAGGGAGCCGGATTCCAGGCCGCCGCCGGCGGGTGGCCGTGACTCGGCCGAATTCCGCCCGGCAGGTCGACGTTCGAGCTCAATCAGAAGTCTCCTATAAGTCTCTTAGTATCTCTCCCGCGACACCAGCATGGCAGGAGATTGGGGCCACGCCAATGGACTCGATCTCCCAGTACGGGACCGGTACGCTAGCTTCAATTATCGGTACTTGCGACATATTCTTAGTAAGGGGTATAAGGGATGCGGACATGAGTAAAGATTCGCATATCCTCTCCGAAGTTGGCATTTTCCTGGCGGGCGCCATTGCAGCCGGGATTTTCGCCATACGCCGCACGGAATCGCGGCGGGCGCCAGCCGGGGCGGAGGGCCTGGAGGAACTGGAAAGGAAGCGGGCGGCGCAGGAGGCGGCCACCTCGGCACGCCTGGCCGCAATCGAGGAGCGGTTGGACCAGCACGACGCCAAACTGGCCGAAATTCCCTCGACCCAGCAGATCGTGGGGGCAATGGAACAGCTCATATCCAAGATGGTGAATTCCCTGGACGAGCGTTTCAAAGGCCAGGCGCAATCGATCGAAACTCTGAAGGGCACGGTGGCGCAAACCGACGGTTTGTTGGAGCGGGTGCTGGAATCGCTGGACTCGTTGCAGTCCTCCGAACCGCTGGAACTGACGGACGACGACCTGCTGGACCGCCAGACGGGTTGAGGAACCGCCGGCTGCCGGCTTTCAAGTTTCCGGTCACCTCGATCAGGTCGCCATCGGCGGTGCCCTTCTTCACGTCCGCGATTGCGTTCAGAGGAAGCTCGGATAGCAGGTGAAGGCTTGGCCAAGTAGCAGCTTGCCAGTACGGCAGGCAGGTATGGCGCGCGTCGCCTTCGATGGCGAAATGAAGCGGCGCCTCGCCGCTGGGGCGCAGGCGGGCGGGCAGGTCCTCCGCGCGCAGCGGAATGGCGGCGCCGCCCTGGGCATCCACGTCGCCCACCACCGCCATCAGGATGGGGCCGTATTCGAGCGCCCAGGCGTTGCCGATTTTCTCCTGCCCGCTGTAGCGGGTGAGGCGGAAGCGGAGAGGCAGGGTGAACGCGATGGTGTCGCCGGCGGTCCAGGTGCGGTCGAGCGCCACGTAGGCGCCGGGCCTGCCGGTGGCCGCCGCCGCGCCGTTTACCCGAAGGGCCATGGGGCCGGCCGCCCATCCGGGCACGCGCACGCGAATGCGGAAGCGCGTGGGTTGCGGAACCGAAACCCGCAGCGCCACCGCCGGCTCGAAGGGAAAGCGCGTGGCCATCTCCAGCCGCACGGCAGCGCCGGCCTGCTCCCATTCGATGCGGGAGCTTTCGAACAGATTGACGTAAATGCCGTCCGGCGCCACCGAGTAAATGAACTCGGGCAGTGCGCCCAGCAGGCGCGTGCCCTGGCCGGCGCAGCAGGTGTTCAGCTTCAGGCTGAAAATGGTGTCGCCGTCACCCTTGGTCCCGGCCAGCTTGGCGTGATAGATGATGCCCTTGGCTGCCCGCCTGGTTGGCCAGGGCCACGTTGTAAATGGATTTTTCGATTTCTCCCACGTACTTCTCTTCTTCCGGATCGAGCAAGTGAAAACGCTGGCTGAGCAGCGCCCAGAAGACGCTGCCGCACAGCTCTCCGGTTTCGGCGTGGAGCCGGTAGGATTGCGGCGGGTACGTCTGAAATTCGCAAATGGCGATGGTGCCGCCCACGTGCTCCCAATACTGGCGGTACAGATCCCAGCCGCCCCGCGCCGCTTCCAGATAAAGGGAGGCGCCGGTGGCGCGGTAGAGGTCCAGGTAGGCTTCCAGGTCGGTGATCAGGTAGCAGTGCGGGCGGTCGTAGGGATACTGCCAGATGGCCCGCTGCTCGCCTGCGGCTAATTGCCGCAGCCAGTAACTTTCCTGAAAATAGCGCTGAATCACGGCGAGGTCTTCGGGGCGGCCCTCCGGCGTGAAATACATGCGGGTGTTGGCGATCATGCCCTGCACGCCCTGGGTGGCGCGGCGGAGCAACTCGGGGAGGTAGGGGCAGCGGTCGAACCAGTCGTAGTAGCCGCGCAGCAGGTGGAAGGCCTGGGCGATTGCCGGCATAGCCCGCCTCGATCAGGCCGTGGGTCAGCCAGGCGCGGGTGTAGCCGCCGCGCTCGGAATAGAAAATCGAATCCTCGGGGTACGCCATGATGTAGCCGTTGGGCTGGCGGCAATCGGCGATGGCGTCCACCACGCGGTCCAGGCGGGCGCGCAATGCGGCGATTTCCGGACCAGCGGGCGGCGTTGCCCGCGCCCATGAGGAAGCGGCCGGCGTTGGAGCCGGCAAGATCGCGCTCCCAGAACCGGTGCTGCGGGCGCAGGCCGGGCGGGTTCGGTTTCCCCGCGCGGTCGCGAAACTCGCGGATCAGCTCATCGAAGGTCCAGGATTCCAGCAGGTAGGCCACGTTGGCGTCGAGCGCCGCCTGGAGAACGCCGCCCTGCAATTCGACCCCGGCGCGCGGAGCCTGCGCGCGGTAGGGGACGGGGCGCCATTCGCGCGGCGGAATCAGGTTGGCGGGATTATCGGTGTGGACGCCTTCGCCCATGGGGCGGGGCGGCCGGGTGAGAGGCGCGACGCCGGGCGCGCCCGCGACCGAATCGGCGATGGGCCTGCCCTCGGCAACGTCGCGGCCACCCGAAAGCACGTCCAGTTTCGCCAGCGCGAAATCGAAAACATCCTTGCGTTTGCGGAGGCGCGTGACGGTGAGGCGGACGTAGCGGCCGGTGACGCCGCGCAGCGGCGAAGGTGCGAATTTCGTTGCCGGGATTGGCATCGTCGACGGAGGTGCGGTCGGCGATCAACGCGGGGGCGGCGAACTCCGCTTCGCCGGCGGCTTCGATGCGGTAGCGGACCGGGAATGCGTTGCCGGACTGCAAATCGTAAAGCGGGTAGAGCCGCACGGCATCGATGGCGCGCACGGCGCCAAGATCCACCTGCACCCAGCGTGCCTGATCGGCGGAGGACGCGGGGCGGGCGGTGTAGCCGGCGCGAGCCATGGGAGCGATGAGCTCGGGCGCGGTCTCCTGGGCGCCGGCGCCGGATACGAACGGAGCGGCGGCGAGGCTGGTTACGAATTCCCTTCGTTTCATTGCTTCCCAGTCTGGCGCGCGGGAATGGCGGGGTCAAGCGGGCGCAATGTCAGGCTACCGGTCTTGCGGGATGTCGGTGATGTGCTTCGCCAGCGCGTTCTCGTCCAGCTCGATTCCCAGGCCGGGCTTTTGCGGCAGATCCAGGGCGCCGTTGCGAACTTGGAAGGGCTCCTTGAGAATGTCCACGCCGCGCCAGGATTCCGGCCAGCCCTGCATCCTGGGATGGCCGATGCCGCGGTCGCTGGTTTCGAGTGCGAAGAAATTCGGAATGCACGCCGCCACCTGCATGGCCGCGGCAAGGTCGATGGCGCTGAGCGGGTTGTGCGGGGCGATCTGCACGTCGAAGGCGTCGGCCATGGCGGCGATGCGCATCAACTCCGTGATGCCGCCCGCGTGCGAGCAATCCGGCTGCAGAATGGAGGCAGCGCCCTTCATGAGGATCGGGCGGAAGCCCCACTTGGTGTACACGTCTTCGCCGGTGGCGATGGGAATGCGCGTCTGGCGCGCGATTTCCGCCATCACGTCGTACTCGTAATTCTGGCCGTGGATCTCGAAGAACATGGGCTCGAAGGGCTCGATGGCGCGCACGAAATCCATGCAGGTGCGGTAGGTGCCGTCGCCGATGTGGAAGGCGAGGTCGCGCTCCTTGCCGATCACCCGGCGGAGGTCGCCCACGTTTTCGGCGACGGTGGCCAGGTAGGCCGGCGTGCCGCGCGGCGGGAGCGGCTGGCGGCGGGCATTGCCGCCGGAGTATTCCATGGGCGCGATTTTGAAGCCGGTGAAGCCTTCTTCCAGGCGCTCGGTGACGCGCTCCGGCGGGTCGCCGGGGAGCACGTCCCAATAGAGCTTGACGCTGGTGCGCAGCGGCCCGCCCAGGAGGCGCCAGACGGGCACGCCGGCGGCTTTGCCGGTGATGTCCCACAGCGCCTGGTCGATGCCGCTGAGCGCGCTGGAGAGGATGGGGCCGCCGCGGTAGGGCGGCGCGCCGCGATACATGGTCTGCCAGTGCTCCAGGACGTTGCGCGGGTCCTTGCCGATGAGCGCGCGGCTGAATTCGTCCACGGCGGCGGCGACGGTCTGCTCGCGGCCTTCGAGCGTGGGCTCGCCCAGGCCCACGATGCCGGCATCGGTGTGAATCTTCAGGAACAGCCAGCGCGGGCGGACGTAGAAGGTTTCGAACCTGGTGATTTTGAGGCTCTCTTTGGGGCCGATGGGGCTACCGGCGGGGCTGGTTTGGGCCAGCAACCCCGGCCCCCAAACTCCCGCTCCCAACAAACCTCCGAGCACTGCACGCCGTTTCATGCGAAGGACTCCCCGACCGCGCACGCGCGCGGATCCGGCTGGTTTCCCGGCCGCCTCATTATAACCGGTGGGCCGCGGCCATCCGCTCCCAAACGGCCTGCGCCTCTGGCGGCGTGTTCACCACCACGTTCACCGCCAGGCCGGCGTGGGGCAGGCGCGAAAAGATGAGATCGAGATCGGCGGTGGTGAGGTCGCCCCAGATCAGCAGGGGCTTGGACGCCAGCACGGTCCGGTAATGCCGCTCCAGGGACTCGGCGCGCGGGCCATCGTGATCGATGTGCAGCTCGATGGCGGCGAGGTTGGTGGCGGCCAGTTGGGCGGAGGGGATGAAGCGGGTGGGATGCAGGTGCATCATGGTGTGCTCGAAAGTGCGCGCGATGCGGCAATCGGCGGGCAAAATGAACTCCTGGTAGAGCGCGGGCGAGAGCAGCGCCACCGCATCCTCCTGCAGCCAGATGGTTTTGCCGGGACACCACAGGGAAAACAGGAACGCGCCGGTGCCCCCGTGGAACAACGGCAAGCGCTCGAGAAAGCAGCGGCCGAAGGCGATCCAATATTCGGTAAGCGCATCCACCACGCGGCGGATTTCCTCCGGGTCGTCGTGCATGCGCAGGACGAAATTTTCCGGGCCGTAGAGGGCGGAGAGCAGGTCGGAAATGCCGCGCATCAGGGTCACCCCGACCGGATACCGGCCGGCGCTCCGCCGCTCCAGCGCGGGAATAAATTCCAGCATTTTGGCGACCCACGGGTTGTCCGGCGAAAACTGCGGGATGACCGGGCGCTCCGCGAACCCGGGCGGCGGAATGGAGCGCGTCGAGCCGGAAGCGTGGTCCGCCGCTACGCCACAGCCGAGAGACGCCTCCAGCCAGGGCAAGCCGAGGAACGGAGCGGCGCTGAAAACGAAATCGCCGCCGGCCTGCTCATGCACGGCGAACAGGCATTCCGTGTCGCCGAGGAATTCCTCCACCAGGATGTCTTCGGGCGAGACCTGGCCATCGGGAATATGGCGGCTTCCGGTGGGATAACGGTGCAAAGGGTAGTAGGAGCCGAACGTGCGGCAGGGGTCGAGCCAGCGGGCCAGGCGATCCAGGCGTTCCGGTAAGGGGATGCGCACATCCAGTAGAGTAGCGCCAGGCGGCCGCCGAGGGCGAGCGGACGTTGCCACTCCCTCGAAAACGCCCGCCCCGCATCGGCCTAAGGCAGAGCGTAGGCGATGTAGGCCCTGCCAGGCGTTGAGGACATTCCGAAGGCCGTGCCCGCGGAATTCGGGCGAGCCGGCCCTTTATTCGCGCCGGCGCAGACCAGCAGGTATTCTTTGCCGTTGGCTTCGTAAACCGCGGGAACGCCCTCGGACCCGGCGGGCAGGCCGGCCTCCCACAGCACCTTGCCGTTGTCTTTGCCGTAGGCGCGGATCTTGCCCTCGTTCTTGGTGGCGACGAAAATCAGGCCGCCGGCGGTGACTGCGGCGCCGTCCCGGATCATCAGACACGCCGGTGCCCTCGACGTTGGCCTCGGGCGCGTTTCCAAGCGGCACCTGCCATTTGATGGTGCCCTCGTTCAGGTCGTACCTGGTGAGCGTGGACCACGGCGGCTTGATGGCGGTAGCCTGCAGGCCGTAATCGGTCCAGTAGCGCACCTGGGGCGCTTCCACGCCTTCCGGATAGGGCGGAGCGGGCGGACGCGGCATAGGTATGGCCGGGCTGGCGGGGCCGCCGGCGCGGCCCGCCAGGTAGGCGGTCAGCGCCTTCATATCGCCCTCCTTGAAATACCCGAATGCCGGCATTTCGCCCACTCCCTGCCGCACCACCTCGGCGATTGACTTATCGTCCATGCCCTTCGCAATGCCGGCCAGCGCCGGCACGGCAGGCGGACGGCCTTCGAGTTTGGCGCCATGGCAGAGGGCGCAGTTCATGGCATAGATCGCCTGGCCCTGCTGCGCCGCGGTTCCGGCGGGAATCATGCGGGCGGCCGGCTGCGGCTCCAGCTTGAGGATCGCGGGCACGTCCATCGACACCACGTAGAGGCTGCCATCCGAGGGGTCCGTGGCGCCGGCGCCCCAATTGGCGCCGCCGTGGTTGCCCGGCATCTCGACGGTGTCCGTTTTTCCCGGCGGCGTGAACAGCCCTTCGTTGCGGGCGCTCTGCACTTTATCGCGCCACGCGGCACGCTCCTCCGGCGTCAGCAGCAGGGGGTCGATATCGTCCGCGGTGAAAACCAGGCGCGCGAAGGAGGGCGGCTTAGTGGGGAACGGCTGCGTGGGCGACGCGTATTCGCCCGGCATGGTGGATTTGGGCACGGGGCGCTCCTCGATGGGCCAGACGGGCTTGCCCGTGGCGCGCTCGAAGACGTAAATCAGACCCTGCTTGGTGACCTGCGCCACCACGTCCACCATTTTGCCGTCGTGCCTGACGGTGAGCAGGGAGGGCGCGGCCACGGCGTCGTAATCCCACAGGTCGTGGTGCACGAACTGGAAGTGCCAGAGGCGCTTGCCGGTGCGGGCGTCGAGCGCCAGCAGGCAATCGGAGAAGAGGTTGTCGCCCTTGCGGTCGGAGCCGAAGAAATCGTAGGTCGGCGAACCGGTGGGCAGGTAGACGATGCCGCGTTTTTCGTCGACCGTCATCTCGCCCCAGGTGTTGGTCCCACCGATGTATTTCCAGGCGTCCTTCGGCCAGGTTTCATAGCCGTACTCGCCGGGATGCGGCACGGTGTGGAAGATCCATGCCATCTTCCCGGTGCGCACGTCATAGGCGCGAATGTCTCCGGGGGGCGAAAGGTAATCCTCGCCGGTGGCCGAGCCGAGGATCAGCAGGTTCTCGAAAATCCGCCCGGGCGTGCCGGATTGAATGCGCTCGATGGTTTTGGGGTCGCGCCCCAGCCCTTCGCGCAGATCCACCTTGCCGTGGTTGCCGAACGAGCCGATCAGCTTGCCGGTGCGCGCGTCGATGGCCTCCAACATGCTGTTGAACGGCACCAGCAAGCGGCGGTCCGAGCGGTCCTTGCTCTCCCAGTAATTCATGCCGCGATGCCGGTCGCGCCCGGTGACATCCGGCTGGTAAACCCAGATCTCGCGGCCCGTGGCGGCGTCGAGCGCGACGATCGAGTTGTTCTTGGCCATGACGTACGCCACGTTGTCCACGATGATGGGGTTCAGCGCGTACAGAACGTCGTCGCCGGTGGGGTACGACCACGCCACCCGCAGTTTGGCCACGTTGGAGCGGTCGATCTGCTTCAACGGCGAATAGTGCGAGGAATCGGCTCCGCCCAGATAATCCGGCCAGTTGCCGCTGCGCTGCTGGGCCAGGCCGAGGCAGCCGGCCAGCAGACCGGCCGCAAGCACTCGTTGCATACATCGGATTTTCATTGCGCCCTCCTGATGTCCGAATAGTTTATACCGAACCGCGTTCCGCCGGGATGCAAAAAAGCCGGCGCCCGGATGGTCGAATCCGAACGCCGGCCGGGACCAATGGGTCCGCAAACCCGCGATGTACGCCGCTCCAGCAGCCATGCCGGCTCGGAAAGCGGCGCTACGAAAGACGGGCGATGGCGCTAGAAATTCAGCTTCAGCGCCAGCTGAATGACGCGCGGCGTAAAGCCGAGATTGGTTGCCGTGATCTGCCCGAAGGCGCCCGCGCTGGTGGCCACACCGGCCGGGTTGTCCTTCACCGTCCAGCTGGAAATGGCGGAGTTCGGCAGCGAGAAGTTGGCCGTGTTCGAAATATTGTAGGCCTCCGCCCGGAACGACATCTTGTACTTCTCATGCACCGTGAAGGTCTTGAACAGGGAGAAGTCCACGCTCCTCCAGTGCGGGCCGTAGCAGCCGGCGCGCTGCTCGTCGCCGGGATTGCCGATGGCCTGCTGCTGGAATGCGGCCAGGTTGATCCAGTTGTGAATGGTGGGATTCGAAACCACGCAGGACTGGCCGGCAATCACGTTGGGACGGTCCGAGCTGGTGTTGGGCAGGTTGATCAGGTTCTGCCCGTCGGTGACGGTGAACGGCTCACCCGATTGCCAGAAGGCGATGGTATTGGCCTGCCAGCCGCCGAGCAGCGTCTTGGTGATCCCCTTGGCATGCTTCGCGATGGGCAGCTCGTAGTCGATGCGGGTGGTGAACTTGTTCTCGAAGCCGATATTGGAGTTGCCCCAGTCGTAGCCGCGGTTGTTCACGACCTGGCCGATGGTTTCCGCGATATCGGTGAGGCTCGTCAGGTTGCGGCTGAACACGTAATTGGCGTTCACGGTCAGGCCGTTGGAGTAGCGGCGCTCGAAAATCACCTGGGCGGCGTTGTACTCACTGGCGCCGCCGGTGCCGTACAGGTTGATTCCCGTGATGTTGGGCAGCGTCGCCGCCTGCAGGTAGCTGGGGGTCACGGCGGTTCCGGAGGGAACCGGGAGGTTGGCGTTCCAGGAATACTGCAGGTGCCGGCCCAGTTCGCCGATGTACGACACTGTGATGACGTTGGCGCCGATCTGCTTCTGCACCGCCATGTTCCACTCCATCACCTTCGCCCCCGGATAGTAATCCGAGTGCGCCGAAAGAGAGGAATTCAACCCGCCCGCCACCGGACCGAGCAGCTGCGGGATATTCGGCGGAATGATCGGAGGCGGCCCCTGCGAGAGCGTGCCGATGCCCGCCGGACACACCGACGACCCGGTGAGCGCCGCCGGCGAGCAGGTGAAGCTCACGGTGACGAAGGGCGGGTTGGGAACGTTCACCGCTCCCGCGGCGTAGTCCTGCGCGAAGTAGCTCATGCCGAAGCCGCCGCGGATCACGAACCCCTTGCCGGCGCTATAGGCAAAGCCGAAGCGCGGCTGGAACTGCTTCCAGTTGGGCTGCACGCAGGCGTAGCTGCCGATGCAGAAGGTGTTGGTGTTGATCTGGTAATTGGAGCGCTGGCCGGTGGCGCTGGCCAGTTGGCCGATATGGTCCCAGCGCAGGCCGATGTTGAGCGTCAGGTTGCGCGTGGCATGCCAGTCGTCCTGCACGAAGATATGCGGCTCCCAGGTGCGGTAATACTGAAACTGATAAGGGAACTGGCGGGTGATGGTGGTGGGGACGCCTTCGAGAAAGTTCGCCAGGCTGTTGGGCGGCGCGCCCGCGGTGGCGGCGCTCCAGGTGAACTGGCCGGTCGCCGTTCTGGATCTGGTAGTAGTTCATCTGCCGCCGGATCACGCCGGCGCCGAACTTGACGTTGTGCGCGCCGTGCGTCCAGGTCATCGCCCCTTCTTCCTGGAACACGTTGTTGATGTCGTAAATCGGCACCGACGTGCAGTCGCCCAGGGTGTTGCAGCTTCCGGTTCCGGTGTAGCCGTTGATGTTCACGTTCAACAGGCCCGAAACGTACTTGTTCACGTCCGCTCCGGGAATGCCGAACTTATTCGACAGATTGGTTCCCTGGTTGGCGGAAAGCGTGGCGATGTTCAGCCGCGTGAACCCGCTCTTCACTTCCATCACCAGCGTGGGGCTGAAGATGTGAACGTAATCCGGCCATGTACGCCTGCGAGTTCTCGTTGGAGTTGCCCGGATAAATGCCGTTCCCCGGGTTGACCAGTGACGCCATCGACCTGCACCGGCGGATACAGCGTCGGATAGACGGTCTGGGTGGGGTTGTAAGTGAAGCGCGCGAAGAAACTGTTGGCCTCGTTGAAATGCTGGTCGACGCGCGTATCCACGGTAGAGGCGAAATACTGGTTGTTCACGTTGCCCGAGTAGTTGGCGGTGGGCGGGGCGCCGGGAATGTTGGCGGCAGGGAAAAGCTGGAGATACTCGACCGCCACCGGGTCCAGTTTCGACGCTGGAATCACCGGCCCGCCGACGTCGGAAAAGTTACCCGGATTCGCCTTTTCGAACGCGGTGGGCGCCGCCAGCAGTCCCGTGTTCTTGCCCTGGATCAGCCGCAATTCCTCGAAATCCGCGAAGAAGAACGTCTTGTCTTTGACGATGCGCCCGCCGATGCTGCCGCCGAACTGGTTCTGGCGGAATTCCGGCGTGGTGATGCCTGCACTGTTAGCGAAAAAGTCGTTGGCGTTCAGCTTGTCGTTGCGGAAGAATTCATACAGGCCGCCATGGAAATCGTTGGTGCCGGACTTGGTGATCAGGTTGATCACAGCACCGCCGGCGCGGCCCTCTTCCGCCGGGTAGGCGTTGGTATCGATCTTGACTTCCTCGATGGAATCGATGGACGGGCGGTAGAGGATTGACAACTGCTCGCGCTCGTTGTTGTCCATGCCATCGACCAGGTGGTTGTTGAACGTCTCGTTCTGGCCGTTGGCCACCACCGCCGAGGTCTGCCGCCGGTCGTCCGGCCGCGTGCCGCTGATGATCGAGTTGGAAGGTCCGGCAGCCGCTCCCGGCGCCGTCTCCACCAGCGTGATGTAGTTGCGGCCGTTGAGCGGCAGGTCCTGCACCGATTGCGCCGCCACCGTATCGCGCATGGTGGAGCTGTCGGTTTGCAGCGCCGGCGCGATGGCGGTCACTTCCACCGATTGCGTGGTTTCTCCGACCTGCAACTGCGCGTCCGCCCGCGCGCGGTCGCCCGCCACCACGGTCACGTTGGAAACCGCTTTCTTGAAGCTGGCCGCTTCCACCGTCACCGTGTAAGAGCCCGGCGGCAGCAGGTTGACGAAGTAATCGCCGGTTCCCCCTGTGAGTACCGTTCGGGTTTCCCCGGTGGCTGTATTGACAACTGTAACTTTCGCGTTCGGCACCACCGACCCGCCCGGATCGGTGACCGTCCCCAGGATGTCCGCCGTGATCAACTGGCCCATGGCTGTCCCTATCCATAAAAGCCCAAGCACCACGGCAATTATCCAAGGCTCACCCAGTAACCTTTTCGTCATAGTTACCCCTCCCTTCACCAGCATCCACACTCCAGGCAAGCCGGCTGATCGTGTTAGACGTCGCCGGTTTGCTGATATTTGTAAAATGCCACCTTGATGCGAGCACACACTCAGAGTTTCTGGCCTGCGCTATCCCCTGTTAGCCAATCCCCTGGGAAATCCAGATTGTGATGACTTATATGCCAAATTTCATGCCGGGTCAAGAGATTTGTGGATGACGGCGGGTTTTTCGGCGGCGACCCATACATCCGCCTGACACTGGCGACCGTGTGGCCGCGTACATTGCTCCGCCGGGCGATCCGCTGGTTACAATAGAGGCTCGCTCACCGGCTGATAGAGGAACGCTGGTGGCCGACCGCTCCCATGTCCCGCCGCCGCTTCTTCACAGATCCCCTGCGCTCCGGCATGGCCGAACTCCGCGGCGAGGATGCCCGCCATCTCACCCGGGTTCTGCGCGTCCAACCGGGGCAGCAGTTTGAGATCTCCGATAACGCGTCCGTGTATCTTGCCGAAGTGGCGGAAGCGCGCGGCGAGTGCGTCCGCTTCCGCGTCCTCGAGCCCATCGCCTCTCCGGCCCTGCCCGTGCGGATCGAACTCCTGGCCGCCCTCATCAAATTCGACCGCTTCGAATGGATGGTGGAAAAGGCCACTGAGCTGGGCGTGGAAGCCATCCGGCCTGTCGAGACCGCGCGCAGCGAAAAGGGATTGCTGGAAGCCTCGCGGAAGCGCAGCGAGCGCTGGCGCCGCATTGCCCGCGAAGCCGGGCAGCAATCCCGCCGCGCCCGCCTCCCCGAAATCCTTCCCGCCGTCCGCCTGGAGCAGGTTCTGGCGGGACAGGCGGTTTCGCCGGACAACCGGCTGCGGTATTTCCTGGAAGAATCCTCCGCCCCGGCCCTGCTCTCCCTGCTCCCCGAAAACCGCGACGCCGCGGACCGGGTGGCGCTGCTGGTGGGACCGGAAGGCGGATGGACCGATGACGAGCGCGCCGGCGCCGCCGCCACCGGATGGCTGGCCGCCTCGCTGGCGCCGCTGGTTCTCCGCGCCGAAACCGCAGCCGCGGCCGCCCTCGCCATTCTTACCAACGCCTGGATGTCCGGCCAGCCCGGTTAGGCGCGGGCTCAATGGCGCGGCGTGCACGGAGAAACCGCCGCACCCCCCGCCGCCATTACAATGGAGAGGAGCGAGGGGCATTGGAACTCTTTCATTACGTCGACCTGCTGGTGGCCATCACGTTCGTGCTGGTGCAAGTCCGGCTTTCCCAACTGATGGCGCGCGCCGCCGGCCGCCGGCTGACCGGCGCGTGGCGCAAGCTGGCCTTTGCCGGCATCGCCGGTTTCAACGCCGTGCTGTTGGGCGTCTACAGCCTGGGGCTGGGGGCGCAGACCTCGCACCTGCGCTCCTGGCCGGTGGCCGCCACCATGCTGATCGCCGCCTGTCTTTTGTACCTCATGCTGGCCGCGGCCGTCCTGCTGCTGCACGGCGTTCTGAGCATGCTGCACAAGCCGCTGGGCGCCGCGGTCGACACCGGCCGCCGCCGCGTTCTTTCGGCGGCCGGAGGCGCCGTGCTCGCCGCCCCTTTCGCCGTCCTGGGCTACGGCGTCCTGGTGGAGCGCCTGGATTTCCGCGTGCGCGAGGTGGATGTCCCGATCCCCGGCCTGCCGCCCGACCTGGAAGGCATCCGCATCCTGCAGATCAGCGATATTCATCTGAGCCCCTTCCTCAGCGAGAAGGATCTGGCCCGCGTGATCGACGCTTCCAACGAACTGCGCCCGAACGTAGCCGCCATCACGGGCGACCTGATCACGCAGCGCGGCGACCCGCTCGACGCCGCCATCCGCCAACTTGCCCGCCTGCGGGCCGATGCCGGAGTCTACGGCTGCATGGGCAATCACGAGCAGTTCGCGCGTGTCCAGGACTACACCCAGGCGGCCGCCGCCCGCGTCGGCATTCGCTTCCTCCGCCGTGCCGCCGCTCCCCTGCGCTTCGGCTCCGCCACGCTCAACCTGGCCGGCCTGGATTACCAGAGCAAGTCCGAGAAACCCCATTACCTGCGCGGCGCCGGACGATTCCTGGTTCCCGGCGCCTTTAACGTCCTGCTGCAGCACAATCCCGATACCTTCCCCGCGGCCGTGCGCGAGGGCTATAATCTGCTGCTGGCGGGTCATACGCATGGAGGCCAGGTCACCATCGAAATTCTGGATGAGTCCATCAGCCCCGCTCTCTTCTTCACTCCTTATGTCTACGGCCTGTACCGCTCCCCCGACGGGCGCCCGGGCGTATACGCGTACGTCACCCGCGGCATCGGGACCATCGCCATCCCCGCGCGCGTCGGCGCTCCCCCCGAAATCGCGCTTCTCCGCCTGCGCAAGGCTTGACCGTTACCTGCCGTGCGCTACCTGATCCTGAGCGACATCCACGCCAACCGCCAGGCGCTGGATGCCGTAATCGAGGCGGCCGAGGGCCGCTACGACCGCGCCCTGTGCTGCGGCGACCTGGTCGGCTATGGCGCCGATCCCGACTACGTGGCCGGGTGGGTCCGTGCCCACTGCGCCTTTACCATCCGCGGCAATCACGACCGCGCATCCACCGGGATGGAGGACCTGGAATGGTTCAATCCGGTGGCTCGCCAGGCGGCCGTCTGGACCCAGCTTCACCTGAGCGCGGACAATGCGGATTGGATCCGCTCGCTGCCGCAAGGGCCGCTCGATGTGGAAGATTTCCAGCTCATCCACGGCGCGCCGCAGGACGAAGACGAGTACGTCCTCCACGCCGGCGAAGCCCACCAGTCTTTCGGCTACCTGGAGCGGCGCCTGGCTTTCTTCGGCCACACGCACGTACAGGGCGGCTTCATCTGGAACCAGTCGCGCGTGGAGACGCTCCCGCGGATGGGCCACCGCTCGCACCGGCAGATACTGGAAATCGACCCGGCGTGCGCGTATCTGCTTAATCCCGGCTCGGTGGGGCAACCGCGGGACGGCGACCCGCGCGCCGCCTTCGCGCTATTCGATTCCGCTGCCCGCATGCTCACCTTCGTGCGCGCGCCTTATGACATTACCGCCGCGCAGGAGCGCATCCTCGAGGCCGGCTTGCCGCCGGCCCTGGCGGAGAGGCTGATGGTGGGAAGGTGATGGGGCATTTACCGGCGCGCTGAACCGTCCTATAATGCTGGTAGCGGGGACTGGAGCTGCGAACTCCAGCCCCCGCGACGGCGCTACCTGTGAGCCTTACGGCGCCACAGGATGCGAACCGTGAGCCGCCCAAAGAAACGGTGGGCGTAGTGTACCAGCACCTGGATCATAAGCTGATCCTCCTTTCCGCTTCGATTGGAGAGCCCGGCCGAGTACCGGGCTTTCCTCATGAAGCATCCTGCAGGAACCCGCTTCTCCAACCGCGCCGGAAGGGAACGCTATTGTAAGGCATGGCACCTCCGCCTGCACCGGGCCCCGCCCCCTGCTACAATTTCCTACTGCATGGGTAAACGGGTTTCGCTGTTCGTGACCTGCATGGTCGACCAGCTTTTTCCCCAAACGGGCATGGCGATGGCGCAGGTCATCGAGCGGCTCGGCTACGCGGTCGATTTCCCGGAAGACCAGACCTGCTGCGGGCAGCCGGCGTTCAACAGTGGCTACCGCGCCGAAGCGCGCGCGGTGGCCCGGCATTTTATAAAGACGTTCGAAGCGAGCGAGTGCGTGGTGGCCCCGTCCGGGTCGTGCACCGCCATGGTGACCCGCCATTACGCCGAGCTGTTTCACAAGGAGCCGGAAACGCTCGAGCGCGCGCAGGCGCTGGCCGCGCGGGTTTGGGAATTTTCCACGTTCCTCACCGAAGTGGCCGGGGTGGAAGACGTGGGCGCGCGCTTCCCGGAAACGGTCACCTTTCACGACGGCTGCCACGGCCTGCGCGAGCTCGGCATCCGCAGCGCCCCGCGGCGGCTGCTGGCGCACGTGCGCGGGTTGGAACTGCGCGAGATGCAGCCGGCGGAGGAGTGCTGCGGTTTCGGCGGCACGTTCGCGGTGAAGTTTCCCGAGCTTTCCACGGCCATGACGCGCACCAAAATCGAAGCCATCGAGCGCACCGGCGCGCGGGCGGTGGTTTCGCTCGATCCTTCGTGCCTGATGCAGATTCAGGGCGCGCTCTCCCGCGCCGGCTCCTCCATCCGCACGCTCCACCTGGCCGAGGTCCTGGTTAGCCGCTGACCATGTCCGCCGAATTCCAGCAAAAGATCCGCACCACTCTGGCCGACGCCAACCTGCAGCTGGCCATCTATACGGCTACCGGACGCCTCAAGGCCGCGCGCATTGCCACGGTTGCGCCCGACGTTCTGCCCGATTACCAGGAATTGCGCACGCAGGCCAACGCCCTGAAACGCCACGCCATCGAAAACCTGGATTACTATCTGGAGCAGTTCGAGCGCAACGTGGAGGCGCATGGCGGCCACGTGGTATGGTGCAAGGACGCCACCGAGGTGGCCGATTTCGTGCTCTCCCTGGCCAAGGCGCGCGGCGCGCACCTGATCGTCAAATCGAAATCCATGACCACCGAGGAGGTGGATCTCAACGAACGGTTGGAGCACCATGGGCTGGAGTCGGTGGAGACCGACCTGGGCGAGTACATCATGCAGCTGGCGCACGAGCGGCCGTATCACATCGTGGCGCCGGCGCTGCACAAGACGCGCTACGACGTGGCCGAGGTTTTCACCCGGCAGCTCCACATCCCGCGCGAAACCGAACCCGAAAAACAGACCATGATCGCGCGCGCCACGCTGCGGGAGAAATTCCTGGCGGCCGATATCGGCATCAGCGGCGCCAATTTTCTGGTGGCCGATTCGGGCGCTATCGTGCTGGTGGAGAACGAAGGCAACGCGCGCCTCACCACCAGCGCGCCCAGGATTCACATCGCCATCGCGGGCATCGAAAAGATTATTCCGCGCGCGCAGGACCTGGCGGTTTTCCTGAAGCTGCTGGCGCGCAGCGCCACCGGGCAGCCGCTCTCGGTCTACACTTCGTTTCTGGCGGGACCGCGGCGGGAGGCCGCCGGCGAAATCGACGGGCCCTCGGAGTTCCACGTGGTGCTGCTCGACAACGGGCGCACGCGGCTGCTGCCGGACCGGGGCAAGCGGCAGTCGCTCTATTGTATCCGCTGCGGCGCCTGCCTGAACACCTGCCCGGTCTACCGCAAGATTGGCGGCCATAGTTTTCCGTGGGTATATTCCGGGCCCATCGGCGCCATCCTGACGCCGCAATTCATGGGGCTTTCGCACGAGCCCGCGCTGCCGTTCGCTTCCAGCCTGTGCGGCGCGTGCGGCGAAGTCTGCCCGGTGAAAATCGACATTCCCAAGCTGCTGCTGGAGCTGCGGTCCGACGTGAAGAAATCGGCCGCGCGGGAGAAGCAGGACCGGTGGGAGCGGCTGGCCTTCCGCGCCTTTGCGTGGCTGATGACGCATCCGCGGCTGTACGAACTGGCCGGGCGGATGGCCGGAGCGGTGGCGCCGGCCGGGGATGGCGGCTGGATTCGGCACGTGCCGCAGGCTTTCCATTTCGGCCCGGTGAAGGCGTGGCTGAGCGAACGCGACCTGCCGCCCCCGCCGCCGCGAAGCTTCCGGGAAATGTGGAGGCGGCGGTGAGGTTTGTGGGCCAGACTATCGGCCTGCGGCGCGCTGCAAACTCGCCTATGCGCTGGAGGCGGGGCTGATGTCGCGCGAAAACATTCTGCACAAGATTCGGACGGGCATCGGGCGCGGCGCGGCGGATGCGCCGGCGGATGCGCCGCCCGTCCGGCTGCGCTTGCCGGAAGCCGATGGCGAAGCGCGCACCGCTTCGATGCTGGCGCGGGTGGAGGCGCTGGCGGCCCAGGCCATCCGCACGTCCGACCCGGCGGCGGCGGTTGCCGCTTTGCTCGAAGGTAAGACCGCGATCGCTTCCAATTCGCCCTTTCTGACCGCCTGCGGGATTACGGCGCTGGCCGGCGTGCGTTCGGGCGTCACCGATGGCGAGGAACTGCAAGCGCTCTGCGCGAAGGCGGATTGCGGCATCACCAGCGCCGATTACGCGCTGGCCGATACCGGTTCGCTGGTGCTGCTGGCGAGCCCGCGCGAGGCGCGCCTGATCTCGCTGCTGCCGCCCATGCATATCGCCGTGGTTCCGCGAGACCGCATCCTGACGGGGCTGGACGAGCTATTCACGCTGGTGCCGAATCCGGCCGATGTGACAAGCTCGATGGTGATCATCACCGGCCCCAGCCGCACCGCCGATATTGAACAGATCCTGGTGCGCGGCGTCCACGGACCGGGAAAGCTGGCGGTAGTGGTAGTGGGGTGATCCGAGGGCGGGCCGGGCATGCCCGGCTGCGGGGATCGGGCAGGGCGCCCGCCTTAGCATCAGCGGCCCATCAGCCGGAACGCGATCTCGCGGCCATGGCCGGAAAAGGCCAGCGACACCCACAGCAGCGCGAATGGCTCCAGCAGGCGCGCCTGGCGGAGCGGACCGGCATCCACGGGGTCGAAGCCAAGTTGGGCGGCCAGATCCCGGGCAGCGGATTTGGCGGCGGCGTCATCGCCGCAATACACGAGAGTCGCAGGCGTGCCGCCGAAATCGGGATTCTCCATAATGTTGTAGCCGATGCTGTTGAAAATCTTCACCACACGCGCGCTCCGGGCCCACTGAGCCACCAGTTCGCCGCCGGATGAATCCGGGCCCGTTTCCAGGCCGTCGAGGGATGGGCGGAGGGGATTGGTGCAGTCCAGCAGGATTTTCCCGGTGAGGTCACCGAGCCCCCGAACCGCTTCGCGGGTGGCTGGCCAGGGCGTGGAAAGAACAATGGTTTCACTCGATTGCGCCGCTTCCGCCTGAGAAGCCACACGGGAGTTGGGAAGGCGCGACAACTGCACCATTTCCGCGGAATCCGGGCGGCGCGTGCCGAAGGCGATAGAGTGGCCGAGTTGCGCAAAACGGCGTCCGAGAGTGGAGCCTACGTGGCCGGATCCAACAATGCCGATCTTCATGCTGTCGAGATTCGGGGCGGAGATCTCAGGATGCAGGTTTTTGAGGCTGGAGGACGTGGCATAATACCGTTGAAGGCCCGTTTATCTTGATTTATAATCAGGACGGGTAAGCACCTGCTACAAGTGGTGCTATGAGGTGACGAATATGGATCGCGGCCTGGTGGAGATGAATGTACAAGAGTGCAAGGGTTGCGGACTTTGCGTGGAGGCGTGTCCGCCGAAGTGCCTGAAACTGGCGGCGGGCCTGAACCACTACGGCTACCATCCGGCGGAATATCTCGGAACGGGCTGCACCGGCTGCGGGATTTGCTTTTATGCGTGCCCGGAGCCGGGCGCGATCCGGGTGCTGCGGCTGAAAGCAGCGGCATAGCGGGAGGCTCGTCATGCGGAAGCGACTGACCAAGGGCAACGAAGCGATCGTGAAAGCGGCGGTGCTGGCGGGCTGCCGGGCGTTTTACGGGTACCCGATTACGCCGGCTAGCGAGATTGCGGAAGCGGCGGCGTTGTATCTGCCGCAGGTGGGCGGGGTATTCGTGCAGGCGGAAAGCGAGGTGGCCGCCATCAACATGCTGTACGGCGCGGCGGCGGCCGGGGTGCGCTCCATGTCGGCCTCGAGCGGCCCGGGCATCAGCCTGATGCAGGAAGGGTTCAGCTACATTGCCGGGGCGGAGCTGCCGTGCGTGATCGCGGATATCATGCGCGCGGGTCCGGGGCTGGGGAACATTGCGCCGGAGCAGGGGGATTACAACCAGATCGTGAAGGGCGGCGGGCACGGCAATTACCGCACCCTGGTGCTGGCGCCGGATTCGGTGCAGGAAATGGCCGACCTGACCACGCTGGCGTTCGACCTGGCGGATCGATACCGCAATCCGGTGGTGGTGCTGGCTGACGCGTTTATCGGGCAGATGATGGAGCCGGTCTCCTACGCGGCGCCGCTGGTTGTGCCTCCCGCGCCGGCTTGGGCGGTGACGGGAACGCGGGAAACGCGGCCAAACCTCATCACTTCCATTTACCTGGAACCGGACTTGATGGAGCGGCACGTGCGCAAGCTGGAAGCCAAGTACCAGGCAGCGGAGCGGCAGGAAGCCAGGGTTGAAAACTGGCGGACGGAAGATGCGGAATTCGTCCTGGTGGGCTATGGCATTGTGGGGCGGGTGTTGAAGGCGGTGGTGGAGCAGGCGCGAGCGCTGGGAATTCGCGCCGGACTGCTGCGGCCCATCACGCTGTATCCATTCCCCTCGGAGGCGCTGCGTCAACTGGCGGTGAACGCCCGGGCGTTCGCGGTGGTGGAGATGAGCACGGGCCAACTGCGGGACGACGTGCGGCTGGCGCTGGAAGGCCGGCGGCCGGTGGAATTCTACAGCCGGGTGGGCGGCAACACGCCGTCCGCGGAAGAAGTGCTGGCGTGGATGGAGCGGACGTTCGCGGCGGCGCCCGCGGGCATCGCGATGGAGGAGGCGGTCCATGTCTGACTACACCGTCATCCACGAGAAGGCACAAGCGTTCTACGGCACTTACGAGCGTAAAGCGGAGTTGCAGCACCAGACGCACTACTGCCCCGGATGCGGGCACGGGATCGTGCACAAGCTGCTGGCGGAGGCCATCGACGCCCTGGGGATACAGGACCGGACGATTCTGGTGACGCCGGTGGGCTGTTCGGTTTTCGGCTACTACTATTTCGACGTGGGCAACATCCAGGTGGCGCACGGGCGGGCGCCGGCGGTAGCGACGGGGGTGAAGCGGAGCCGGCCGGGGAGCATCGTGGTGGCATACCAGGGGGATGGCGACCTGGCGGCCATCGGGACGGCGGAAATCGTGCACGCCGCCAACCGCGGCGAAGGCATCACCGTAATCTTCGTCAACAACGGCATCTACGGGATGACCGGCGGGCAGATGGCGCCCACCACGCCGCTGGGCCGAAAGAGCACAACCACCCCGTTCGGTCGCACCGTGGAAAACGAAGGCTATCCCATCCACATGTGTGAGCTGCTGAATGCGCTGGACGCGCCCGTGTTCATCGAGCGGGTGGCGCTGGGCTCGAACAAGCAGATCATGCAGGCGGGGCGGGTGATCCGGCGGGCGGTGGAAAACCAGGTGAAGAGGCTCGGCTTTTCGTTCGTGGAAGTGCTCTCGCCTTGCCCCACCATCTGGAAGATGCAGCCGCTCGAAGCGCAGACTTACGTGCGGGAGGAAATGGCGAAGGTCTTCGGGGTGGCGAGCGCGCGCGACCGGAGCAAGACCGCGCTGGCGCGGCCGGAGCACCCGGAGCCGCCGCCGATTGACGAGCTGCCGCGGATTTTGGGGCTGAGCGGGGCGGACGATCTTGAATTGTCGTCTGCCGAACCCATGCCGCTGCAGCATCTCGATATGCGGATCAAGGTGGCGGGCTTCGGCGGGCAGGGCGTGCTGATGCTGGGAGAAGTGCTGGCGGAAGCGGGGCTGGACGCGGGGTACGAGGTTTCGTGGCTGCCGTCGTACGGGCCGGAGATGCGCTCGGGAACGTCGAATTGCCACGTGCGGCTGGCGAGCAAGACCATCGATTCGCCGCTGGTTTCGCGGCCGAACCTGCTGCTGGCGATGAACGAGCCGTCGCTGCGGAAATTTCTGCCGGCGATGGAGACGGGCGGGCTGGCGCTGTATAACGGGCCCGAGATTCCCGCGGATTGCGCGCGGGCGGACGTACGCATGGTGGCGCGGCCGTTCACGGAGATTGCGGACCGGCTGGGGGCGCCGAAGGTGGCGAACATGGCGATGCTGGGGGCGCTGCTGGAGGCCACTGGGCTGCTGGAGGAAGAGCGCGTGACCGGGGCGCTGCGGCGGCTGGTGAAAAATCCGAAGCTGCTGGACATGGACGTGGCGGCGCTGGCACGCGGGCGGGAAGCGCTGGCCGGCGGCGACGATTACCTCTGGGGCGTGTGAACGGGCCGGGGATCCGGGGTCTTGGATCGGGGACGCGAGGCTTCACCTCTGCGCGGCGGGCGCGCAATGTCGCTAATGGCTCATGGCGGTGCTCCTCGATGGGGTTCCCGGCGTGTAATCGCGATACAGTATAGGCTCATGTTGAAGGGGTGGATTGGTGTGCTTATGCTGGCCGGTCTGGGCGTGGGGCCGGCTGTAGCCGTGGATTCCTGCTGGCTGCGCGACGCGGCCGCGCCGGCGCCCACCACGGTCTATGCGCTGTGCGAACAGGGAAGATTGTGGACCACGACGGATGGCGGCGCAACCTGGTCGGCGCGGGATATGCACGCGAGCCAGCCCTTGCGGGCGCTGGCGTTTCTGGATGCGCGGCGGGGTCTGGCGATCGGTGACGGCGGGCTGATTCTGGCCACGGAAGACAGCGGGAAGACGTGGACAGCGCGGGCATCGGCGACCAAAGAGAAGCTGATGGCGATCGCGTGGGCGGGCGAGCAGGCGTGGGCTGCGGGGATGGATGGCGCCATAGTCCACACGGCCGACGGCGGGCGCACCTGGGCGCGGCAGAAGACCGGAACCACGCAGGCGATCGAGGCCATTTTCTTTCTTGACGGACAGCGGGGATGGGCGGCAGGGTGGTCGGGCACGATCCTGCGGACCGAGGACGGCGGCAATACGTGGCGGCCCATCAAGACGGATGCGGGGCAGTGGTCGCTGGCGGCGATTTATTTCCGCGATGAGAAGCGCGGATGGGCGGCCGGCTTCGCGGGGCAGATTCTACGCACGGAAGACGGCGGACTGACCTGGAAGGCGCTGGCCAGCGGGACCAACGGCTGGCTGACTTCGATTGCGTTCGACGGGCAGGAGCGGGGTTGGATTGCGTTCGACGACGGATTTCTGACCAGCGAAGACGGGACGGCATGGAAGGAACTGCGCATCCCCGGGCGGAATTTCCTCAGCCGGCTGCTGCGGGTGAACGGGACGCTCTGGGCAGTGGGGCAATCGGGAATCCTGCGCCGCACCGGTAGCGGGCTGGAATGGAAGAGGATCGGTTCGCTGGTGCCGGATAGCTCCATGCGCGAGCCGGAAGTGACGCTGCCGCCGGGTGAGAAAGGCGGTAGCCCCGCCGATGGCAATCACGCAACCGGCGGCGGCCCCGGCCCCGCCGCGGGCGCACGCCCGTAAACTTGCGCCGCGCCGGCCACCGCACAATCCAGCCGCGTAGCGTGCGCCGGGATTAAGTATCGGAATCGGCACCTTCGTCCCTCAAGCATTTTCAGCGGTGACATCGAGCACATTCCGGCAAGTTCAGGTCTACTACTAACAGGACTTTCAATAGCGGATTTTGCTACAGTTGATACCTCGAATGAGCGCTACGACAAAAATCGTATTACTGGTGGATGACGAGCCGCCGGTTCGCGAATACGTAAGAAAAATCCTGGCCAAGGAGGGGTTCGCGGTCATGGAGGCGGCGGACGGAATGGAAGGTTATGACCTGGTGCGGAAACTGGGGTGCGAGATGGCGCTGGTGGTGACGGATATCAAAATGCCGCGGATGGATGGGATTGCCTTGGCGGAGAACGTCCGGCAACTGTGTCCCGGCTTGCCGGTGCTGCTGATCAGCGGCTACGCGGGCCCGTTCAATCGGGAGGCCGGGGAATACGCCATACTGCGCAAGCCGTTTCTGCCGGCGGATCTGCGCCACGCGGTGCGGAACCTGACGGCGGCGTGAACGCCCGGCGTCCCGGGCCCCAACAACGCCGCAGACACGCCGGCAGGGGCAGGTTGCGCCCGCAGCTGGTTGAAAAACATGCGGGCGCCACTTCGCAACCGGTGCGCAGGATACGACCCTGCCCCACTGCCGGAGCGCGGCTGATTTATTGCAAAACCAGCTTGGTGTTGGTGCCGCCGAGACGGATTTCCGTGATCACGGGCTGGCCGCTGGTTTCCGCATAGCGGATGGCCGTGGACGAGAACTTCTGCTCGCTGGTCTCGACCTTCGCCTTCACCTCAACCGAATTTTTCCCGCTGCCGAGGGTGATTTTATCGGGCGTGACTTTGAGGCGATAATCGCCGGCTTTCAATTGAGTTCCGCTCACCACCGAGGGCTGAGTAAGGGTGACGGTATAAGACTTACCGCCGGGAACCGGGACCGTGCCTGCAAACGCGGCAGAAAGCGCCAGAATTGCGAGCGTGGCAAGAAATTTCTGGAACATGTAACTGATGACCTCCATTCCGGAGTTTAGCACCACTTTATCGTGGATGCTAGCCGAATACGACTTCCCGGTACTGGCGGTCCAGGAAGCACAGGACAAACCTGGATTTTCGCTTAGAAGCGGTTGACCTGGTGGTTGACCAGGGCGAGGAATTCGTCGCGGGTTTCCTTGCGGTCGCGGAAGGCGCCGAGCATGGCGCTGGTGAGGGCGCCGGAATGCTGCTTTTCGACGCCGCGCATCATCATGCAGAAATGGCGGGCTTCGCAGATGACGCCCACGCCGACGGGGTCGAGCGCGTCCTGGAGGGTCTGGGCGATCTCCTGGGTGAGGCGCTCCTGGATCTGCAAGCGGCGGGCAAAGGCATCGACAATACGGGGGATCTTGCTGAGGCCGATGACGCGCTTCTTGGGCAGATAGGCCACGTGCATCTTGCCGAAGAAGGGCAGCATGTGGTGCTCGCAGAGGCTGAAGAACTCGATGTCCTTCACCACCACCATCTCGTCGTACTTGACCTCGTAGAAGGCGTTGTTGAGAAGCTTCTCGATATCGGTGCGGTAGCCGGAGGTGAGGAACTCGAGGGCGTGCTCGACGCGGTCCGGAGTGCGCAGGAGGCCCTGGCGCCTGGGGTCCTCGCCGATGGCGGAGAGAACGGATTCGATCGCCGGCGCGATGGCATGTGGAGCGGATGCGGTAGGGCGGGGCGGCCATTGCCGGCCCCCACCACGGGGGACTCGCGGTCGGCTCGCATCACCTTGATGGCTGCTCTATTCGATTTCATCTGTCCTGATTTCAAAGATGTTGCGCGGGGTCTCCGCGATGCGGATCTTTTCCAACCGGGGCCACGGGCCGGCGAAAACGGCGCTCCAATGGCGCTTGAGACGGCGACAGATTTCGCGGGCCAGGTTTTCCGACGTTGGGACCTCGTCCCGGAAAGCCGGGGCTTCTATGTTGAGGTTGCGGTGATCGAAGGGCGCCAGCACCTGTTGCGCCACCAGTTCATCCAGCAGCGCGGTATCGGCGGCGCGGCCATGGGCGTCGAGCGGTCCGCGTACACTGACCTCGAGCACGTAGTTGTGGCCGTGGCCGTAGGGGTTGTTGCACTTGCCGTAGAGGCGGCGGTTTTCCTCTTCGCTCAGGGCCGGGGAGTGGAGACGGTGGGAGGCGGCGAACGAGTAGCGGCGGGTCAGGCGGAACACGGGTCGTCTCCGAAGTAGTCGACGTAGAGGTCGGGCGTTTCGTAGAGGCGGACGGCGTGGAGGCGGCGGCCGCCCTCGGATAGATTGGGGGCGAGGCGGAGCCAGATGTCGCGAGCCATGTTTTCGACGGTGGGGGTCTGGCGGTCGAAGGGCGGGACTTCGTAATTCAGGAAGCGGTGATCGTAGACGTCGACCACCTCGCGGTTGAGGATTTCCTTGAGCTCCTTGAGATCGAGGACCATGCCGGTGACGGGGTCGGGGTCGCCGGAGAGGGTGACCTCCAGGACGTAGTTGTGGCCGTGGCCGTGGGGATTGGCGGCGGGACCGAAGAGGCGGCGGTTCTCGTCGTCGGAAAGATGGGGGCTGCGGCAGACGTGGGAGGCGGAAAATTCCACTTTGCGGGTGATGAACATGGAGCGGCCACGAGGCCTATTTCAATGATAGCGGGTTCGGCAAGGGCCGGGTGTGGGGATCAGGGATCAAGGGTCAGGGCGACGGAGGGCGCTCTGCGAAGCGGTTGGGCGCGCGGTCCTCAATAGCCGGCGGCACCGCGCGGAGCCTTCCCGGCGGCGAGCGACGCGAGCCGGCGCCGCAAGTCCTCGCCGCCCCGATCCCTGACCACTGATCCGGAATCCTTTTATAATGGAAGCATGCAGAAGGCGTCCACGGACCGGATCTTGCGCGCAGGGATTGGCTTGCTCACGATCGCGCTGGTCTATTTTATTTATGCCGCCATTCACGAGCGCGTGGTCGTAGCGGGGGATGCGGCTCCGGAGTTCACCATCCGGACCGATAGCGGGCACGAGGTTTCGGTGCCGAACTTCGGCGGCAAACTGCTGGTGCTGAATTTCTGGGCCAGCTGGTGCCCGCCGTGCGTGGAAGAGACGCCGTCGCTGAGCCGCTTCGCAGGCGAGTGGAAGGACAAGGGAGTGGTGGTGCTGGCGGTGAGCGTGGACAGGGACGAGAAGGCGTACCGCGGATTCCTGCAGCATTTCCACCCGGCGTTCGAGACGGCGCGGGATTTCAAAATTCACGAGAACTACGGCACGTTCATGTACCCGGAGACGTATTTCATCGACGCGCACGGCAAAGTGGTGAAGAAGATTGCCGAGGGCGCGGACTGGAACGACCCGGCGGTCAGCCAGTACGTGCAGTCGCTGCTGTAGAGAGCGGGCCGGGCATGCCCGGTTCCCATGGTGGGCGGGCTTGCAGAGGCGGCGTTCGGCAGACCGCGAGAAACATGGTCTGCACCACCGGAGGTGGCGTACAATGCGGTTAGTCGCGCCTTCATGCCCACCAAGCTGATTGCATCACCTGCCATTGACCCGCGGTTTGCCTGCTTCCGAATGGAGATTCGGGAATCGCGCATTCACCGGCGCGGGAGTATACGCGCAAGAGCGGATTCCGGCGCGGCGCAAGGTGATCGAGTACACCGGGGAGCTGATCAGCCGGCGCGAAACCAAGCGGCGCGGGCAAGGCAACATCACCTACCTGTTCACGCTGGACGATTATTGGACGATCGACGGCGCGGTGGGCGGCAGCGGAGCGGAGATCATCAACCACAGCTGCGATCCCAATCTGTATTCGTGCATCCTGCGGCGGCACATCCTATACCTGAGCAAGCGCGTGATTCTGCCGGGCGAGGAACTGACCATCGATTACCGGTTCTCCGACAAAGTGGGCAAGGTGCGGTGCCGGTGCGGGTCGGAGAAGTGCCGGGGCACGATCAACGATGAAGGAATAGGGCCGGGGGCGGGGACGCGAGGGCGTTCTTCGGACGCGCTCTGCTCTCGAGCGTCCCGCTCATGGACACCACCGTACGCCCGGCCTGCGCCGTGCTCCTCCCCGGCCCCCGGCCCCTACCGGCGGTATTTATCCCGGCATTCGGGGGAGCAGAAGTAGACGGTCTGGCCTCTGATGGTTTCGCGGATGGCGACGGAGGTGGAGACGTAGGTGCCGCAGACGGGATCCTTTTTCAATTCGCCGCCGGGTGAGACGGGGGGTTGAGGAGGCTGGGCGGAGCGGCGGGGGACGGTGGGAGAGAAAAAGCCCCGGAGAATAGAACGTAGGAACAGGAAAAGAACGATGGGGACGATGAAATCGAAAATGAGGGAACGAAGCATGGGATCGGGGCAGCGGCGTGCCGCCGCCGCCCCGTACTCAGACTCCTGCAGCCAGGCCGTGGCGGAGACGGCGGCTACTTCTTCTTTGACTTCTTGGCGTTGGGATCGACGAACACGGTCTGGAGGCTCTGATCCGAGCGACGCCAGCATGTCCTTGGCCGGCTGGGCATATTGGCCGGTGGGCGCCAATTCCAGGTACTTCTGAAACGCTTCGACGGTGCCCGGCGCGGGGGTGACTTTGCCGGTGGCGGGATCGGTCTTGGCCTGGCCGAGCAGGGTCACGCCGTACTGGTAATAGGCATCGGCGTAGGTCGGGGTCAGCTCGATGGCCTTCTTGAAGGCATCGCCGGCGACCACCGGCTGGCCGGCATTGACCAGCAGCGCGCCGAGATTGTAGTAATACTTGCCGCCGTTGGGCGGGTCGAGATCGGCGGCCTTCTTCAACTCGGCCTGGGCGTCGTCGAACTTCTTGGCCTTGGCGAGGGCGAGACCGTAGTTGTTGTGCAGGCCGGCATCGTCGGGCTTGAGCGTCGAGGGCTTTGCCGTAGGCGTCGATGCCCTTCTGCATGTTGCCGTCGAAGTCCGGACCGGTCTTGCCTTCGGCGTTCTTGACGTAGGCATCGGCCAGGTTGGTCCAAACGGCCAACTGGGTGGGACCGATCTCGGCGGCCTTCTGGAAGGCGGCGACGGCCTGCTCGTACTGCTTGTTCTGGACGGCGTTCATGCCCTCATTGAAGGCGTCGTTGAGTTCCTTGTTTTTCTTGATCGTCTCCGACTGCTCTTTGATCTGCTTTTCCATGGCGGCAATCTGCTCTTTGGTCATGCCGCGTTTGGCGTCGTCGGTAAGCTGGCCGGTGGAGGCGGCCTGCTGCATGGCGGCCTGCTGGCGGGAGTTGGATTGCTGGTCAGCGGCGAGATCGAAGTTGACGGGAATGGGGTCGCCGGGGCCGGTCCTGATCTTGGTGGCCTTGTCGGCGGATTTGCCGTCAATCAGGACTTCGACGTCGTAGAATCCCATGGGCAGCCCCATATAGAGGTAGTGCCCCTTCTTATCCGTTTTGGTCTTGTAGTTTCCTTTAATGTCCGTGCGCGTGATGTGAACCTCGGCGCCCTGGACCGGCTTGCCGTCCGTTCCTTTGACGATGCCTTCGATCGTGGTGATCTGCGCGAATGCGTTCACTGCCAGGAATGCCATCCCGGCGGCCGCTAGGGCCAAGCTGCGACAATTCATAGAACCTCCAACGAGACTAGGATGTATGAAATGACAGTATAACCAATGTGCAGCGCAAGTGGGAAGCGGAGAAGGGGATTCCGGGCCGGACGGGGGCCCCGCCGGGTTATTCCTCGAACAGGCCGATCTGGTCCTTCCGGCGGGTTTGGCTTTGCGTTTGAGGGGGCTGCCGACCACGCCCAGAACCTCCACGGCCTGGAGCGACACGCGCGGGACGAAGACGCGCTGCTGGTTGCTGAAGGAATCGGGCGGAACGACGGAAAACCCGTAGTGCCTCGATCTGCAGGAGGTTGTTGGGCATGACGCCTTCCAGGATGTCGCCGTCGCGGAAGCGCAGGCGGACCCAGAGGCCTTCCATTTTGGGCCGGGTCTGGAAAACCTGGCGCTCGGCGGCGGCGGGTTGGGTGAAATCGCGAACGAAGGCGATGGACTTGATGTCGAGATAGGGGATGGTGGAGATGCGGCCTTCGGCGGAGAGCAGTTCGACGCCCGCAGGCTGGAGGAAGGAGACCGGATTCAGGTAGCCGGCCAGCGATTCCTTATCGTACCGGCGGAGGATGGCCTTCTTGGTGGTGGAGGAGGACAAGAATCGCCTCGGCGAGGGGGTGGTCCGGCCCGGAGGAGAAATGGACCCCTTTGTGTCGTCTATGTTTCAAACATTTCGGGCATATTGTATCATTGGCACGATGTCCGGAAGCGCCTCAAGCCGCCACGATTACGCGCCCGGATGAGCGCGTTTCTGAATTTCTGCCGCATCGAAAAAGGGCTTTCGGCCAACTCTCTGGAGGCCTATTCTACTGATTTATCGAGGTTTGCGGCTTTTGAGGGAGATGCGGCGAGATCCCCGGGGCTGGAGCGGCTGCGCGCATATCTGGATCATTTGTACGGGTGCGGGCTGGGCAGCCGGTCGGTGGCCCGGCATCTGACCACGCTGCGGAATTTTTACGGCTTTCTGCTGCGGGAGGGCGTGATCGCGGAGGATCCGACCGCACAACTGCGCTCGCCCAAGCAGTGGCAGACCATTCCTAAGTTTTTGAATTTAGAGGAGATAGAAAAGATTCTCCGGGCCATTGACACGAGCCGGCCGCGGGGCCTGCGGGACCGCGCCATGATCGAGCTGCTGTATGCCTGCGGGCTGCGGGTTTCCGAGCTGTGCCGGGCGGGGGTGGGCGATCTGGATGCGAACCTGGGGGTGCTGCGGGCGCTGGGCAAAGGCAACAAGCAGCGGCTGGTGCCGGTGGGGCAGGAGGCGCTGCGGGCGGTAGCGGATTACCTGGAAGGGGGGCGGGCGGCGCTGCTCAAAGGGCGGGCCAGCCGCTATCTGTTTGTGACCGCGCGGGGCGGCTGCCTGACGCGGCAGGGGTTCTGGAAGCTGCTGGCCGGCTACGGCAGGAAGGCCGGGATTTTCCACGGGCTCACGCCGCACGTGCTGCGCCACAGTTTCGCCACGCAGTTGCTGGAGGGCGGAGCGGACCTGCGCAGCGTGCAGGCGATGCTGGGCCACGCCGATATCTCGACCACCCAGATTTATACCCACGTGATGCGGTCGAGGTTGCGGGAGACCGTGGACAAATACCATCCCCGGGCGTCCTAGGGTCCAACCGGCGGGCGGCCGGGCAGGGTAGTGCGGAACGCATGCGATGAGCGATTACATCTACATGCTGGAGAGCCACCTCAGCCCCGAGCAGAACCGGGTGGTGGAAGACGTTCAGGCCGCCGCCGCCGGGGCCAACGTCAACCTTTTCCTGACGGGCGGCGCCATGCGCGACATGCTGGCCGGCTTCCGCATCCGCGACCTGGATTTCGTGGTGGAAGGGCAATGCCCTGAAAGTGGCCAAGGACCTGGCCGAGCGCGACCGGGGCGCGCGTGGTTTCGGCGGACGAGGTCCGCAAAGCCGCCGAGCTGCAATTCCGATGCCGGGCGTGACGGTACAGATCGCCATGGCCCGGCAGGAGAAGTACGGAAAGCCGGGGGCGCGGCCGCAGGTTTCGCCGGCCACCATTCAGGAAGACTTGCGCGGCCGCGATTTCACCTGCAACGCCATCGCGCTTTCCCTGAACAAGGCGTCGCGCGGGCTGCTGCTGGACCCGATGAACGGGCTGGCGGACATCGGGCGGCGGGAACTGCGGGCGGCAAGCCCTTACGGCTTCTACGACGACCCTTCCCGGCTGCTGCGCCTGACGCGGCTGCGGCGTGCGGCTGGGATTCGCGGTGGAAGAGCGGACGCGGATGCAGGTGGCGAACGCGCGCGAAGCGGAAGTGGAGAAGCAGATCCCGCGCGCGGCGCTGGCGGAGGAAATGAAGCGCATCAGCGCGGAGGACCGGCCCGCGGAAATTCTGGCAGCCCTCGAAGAAGAGGGACTGCTGGCCTTGTTTTCGCCGGCCCTGGCGGGGGGCAAGCTGGACTCGGCCGGGTTGGCGAAATTCGAGAAGGCGATCAGCCTGCCGCCGCTCGAGCCGGCCTGGCGGGCGGCGCGGTGGGGACCGTTCCTGTATGCGCTGGCGGAGAAAATGCCGCCGCGGGAGAAGCAGGCGCTGGCGAAGAACCTGGAATTGACCAAGGCGGATGTGGACGCGTGGCAGAAACTGGAGGCGCGTGCGGGCAAGCTGGAGGCAGCGCTGCGCGCGCCGCGCATCCGGAAGCCGTCGCATGTGTATCACCTGTTAGCGCACGCGGCGGCGGACGAAGTGATTTTCCTGCTCTACCACTCCAGCTACAAACCGGTGCAGGAGCGTCTGCGGAATTATTTCCAGAAGTATTTGCCGGAACTGGAGGGGGTGACGGCGGAAGAGTGGGCTGGGGTGGAAGGCCAGCCGGGGACGGCGAAGCACACCAAGGCGCGCGACGAATTCATCACGCACCGGCTGGACCGAAAGCCGCCGAAACCGCCGGAGCCGCCCGCGGGAGAGCTGCCGGCGCCCGCGCCGCCAACGGAAGTGGCGGCGAAGCGGGCCAAATAACGGCCGGGGATGGCTGCCGGGTTATCCGAGCCGTTCGGCGGACTGCAACAGCGCGCGGATGTAGCCATAGCAGTAGGCGAAGGATTGCAGGCCGTGGGGGTCGTCAGGGGCCTGGGGAACGTGGTCCGGCATGATCATGTAGGGGTAGCCGATTTCGCGGTAAACCTGCAGAACCTTGACGAAATCGATGTCGCCTTCGTCGGGATAGACTTCGATGAAATCGTCGCGATGGCCGCGGATATTGCGGAAATGCACGTTGAAAATCTTCCGGCGTGAGCCGAAGTAGCGGATGACATCGAAGATCTCGCGGCCGGGATCGTCGAGCATTTCGCAGACGGTGCCCTGGCAGAAATTGAGGCCGTGATAAGGGCTCTCCCGGATGGTGACGAATCTCTTCAGGCCTTCCACCGTGCCCAGGACGCCATCTACGCCCTCAAAGCCGTCGGGGACGCGCGGGTCGTTGGGGTGGAGGGCCATCCGCACCTTGTACTCCCCTGCCGCGGGGATAACGCGGTCGAGGAAATAGGTGACGCGCTCCCAGTAGGTATCGGCATCCACGCGGCCGGCGCGGGTGAGCGCCGGGAGTTTGGCCTCGCGGAGGCGCCAGGCGGCGTAGGTGCAGTCGCCGCGGCCGGGGACGCGCGCGGTGCGGAGGTCGCCGACGATGCAGAGGTTGTACTTGATGGCGGGAATGCCGACGGCGGCGCAATTGCGGATAAGGGTTTGGAGCTGCTCGATATCGCGGTCGCGTTCCGGGCTTTGACCGAGCATGATGGCCGCGTGGCGGTCGCGGTCCACGCTGATGGAGGCGAGGAACGGCGGGGCGATCATATCGAGCGTGAGGTGGTTGCGCTCGACCATCTCGCGCATGGCGGAGAGCTCTTCGGCGGTGGCGTAGAGGCGGTCCGGCGGAACCTGGGGAAAGCCGCAGACGCCCTGGACACCGTAGCGGGCGAGGTAGCGGATGTGGGCCTCATCGGTGGGCGCGCTCTGGCAGCCTAGCTTCATGCGCAGGGGCGGAGCGGCAGCGGCGGCGGAAGGTTGCGCGGTAGAAGCCAGGGCGGCAGCCCCGGAAAGAGAAATGAAATTACGGCGGTGCATGGGAGACTATGATATCGAATGGGCGGGGCATAAAGGATTCGGCTGGACGCACCGATAATAGTGGTGAGTTCCTTGCGCAACTCCAGCAGGGCTTCTGGTGTTCGGACGCAACAGTACAGGGGTAAGATGTTCTTCGAGGTGCGATCGTGCGGACTGTCGGGCTGGTGCTTTGCACCGGGCTGTTCTTAGAAGCAGCTCAGATTCCTCCCTTCTTCGTTGACGCGGTCGTGGCCCTTGGAAGGTATACGGCGCCAGCGCCCGGCCAGCCGGACGGGTGGGTTACGGAGGCGTCGGGTTTTCTTTACGGCGCTGCAGTCGACAAGGAGACCGACCCAGCGAAGCATATGTACTCGGTTTACCTAGTCACGAACCGACACGTCTTGGCTAGTCACACCCAAATCGCGGTCCGACTCAATCCTGTAAAGGCAACGGATCTAGTGAAGGAGATTTCGATAGCTCTTAAGGACGAGAAGGGCAACGATCTTTGGGTGTCCCATCCCAATCCCTCGGTCGATATATCGGTAGTGCGACTGAACGCTACCTGGCTGCGGGAACAGGCCCTCCAATCTTCGTTTTTCGCCGATGACCAGAGCGCCGCCGACAGAGCGAAGCTGAACGACATCGGTGTATCTATTGGAGATGGCGTGTTCGTCCTCGGATTTCCGATGGGTATCACTGGAACTGCGCAGAGGAGCTACGTGATCGCGCGGCAGGGCTCGATTGCGAGGATTAGCGATGCGCTCGAGGGCGCCGCGTCGACATTTTTGATCGATGCCATGGTGTTTCCTGGTAATAGCGGGGGCCCGGTCGTATTGGCGACTAACCTAAATCACATTGAGGGCACCAAGTCCCAGAACCGCGCCTACCTCATCGGCGTAATGCGAGCGTACCTGCCCTACAGCGACGTCGCCATCAGCCAGCAGACCGGTCAAATTAGGATGGTCTCTCAGGAGAATTCCGGCTTGGCGGAGGTCATTCCAATCGATTACGTCAATGAGACTATCGCTGCGAGCAAGGTCATCGAAGCCAGGAGGCAGTAAGGACGGACGGAGGGCTACCGCCCCGCCTTGAGCGGCCCCGGGGGCTGACTGCCGATCGCTGCTACAATTGATTTTCATTTTTCAGGAGAAACCATATGGAAGAACGCGATCGCGCGCGGGCGCTGGAACTGGCGCTGAGCCAAATCGAAAAGCAGTTTGGCAAGGGCTCGATTCTGCGGCTGGGCTCGAAGGACGCCATCGTGCCGGTCTCGGTGATTTCGACCGGCTCGATTTCGCTGGATGCGGCGCTGGGGGTGGGCGGCGTGCCGCGCGGGCGCATCTGCGAGATTTTCGGACCGGAGTCTTCGGGCAAAACGACCATCGCGCTGCAGGTGGTGGCGGAGGCGCAGAAGAAGGGCGGCATCGCGGCCTTCATCGACGTGGAGCACGCGCTCGATCCGGCGTATGCCAGGAAGCTCGGGGTGGACGTGGACAACCTGCTGGTATCGCAGCCGGATTACGGGGAGCAGGCGCTCGAGATCACGGGGCACCTGATCGCTTCCGGGCAGATCGACGTGCTGGTGGTGGATTCGGTGGCGGCGCTGGTGCCGAAGGCGGAACTGGAAGGCGAGATGGGCGACAGCCACATGGGCGTGCAGGCGCGCCTGATGTCGCAGGCGCTGCGCAAGCTGACGGGGGCGGTGAGTAAGTCGCGCACGTGCCTGATTTTCATCAACCAGATTCGCGAGAAGATCGGCGTGATGTTCGGCAACCCGGAGACCACCACGGGCGGGCGCGCGCTGAAATTTTACGCTTCGGTGCGGCTGGACATCCGGCGGATCGCGGCCATCAAGGACGGCGACGTGGTGGTGGGCAACCGGACCAAGGTGAAGGTGGTGAAGAACAAAGTGGCGTCGCCCTTCCGCGAGGCCGAGTTCGACATCATCTACGGGGAGGGCGTTTCCAAGGAAGGCGACCTGCTGGACCTGGGCGTGGCGCAGAACCTGGTGGAGAAGAGCGGCTCGTGGTTCAGCTACAAGGGCGAGCGCATCGGCCAGGGACGCGAGAACGCGCGGCAGTTCCTGCGGGACAACGTGGACATCCGGGCGGCCATCGACACGGAACTGCGCAAGGCGCTGGGGCTGATCAAGGCGGAGCCGGCGGCGGCGACGGCGGAGCCGATGGGGACGGTTGACGCCCGACAGAAGCAGAAGGCGGACGCCGCAGAAGCGGGCCCGAAAGGCCTGGGCCAGCGCCGGTAACCTGACGCGGTGCCAAAGAATGATTGGCCACCGATGAACACGGATGAACACAGATCGGAAACACGGGTTATCCGCGTTCATCTGCGTTTATCGGGGGCCCAAAATGGTTTTCGGCGCCCTCCTATGGCCTGTAGTCCATGAGCGAGCTTGACCGCCGGCGCCTGATCCGTGAGCGCCTGGCGCGAATGAGCGTGGCGCGCGGCGCCGTCGTGAGCACCGGCTTCCGTTCCCTCGACCTGGTCACGGGCGGAATTCCGCGCGGGGCTATCCTCGAACTGTTCGGCGCGGCGGGCACGGGGAAAACCACGCTGGCGCTGCAGATAGCGGCGCACGTGCAGCACGGCGGCGGCGGGGTGGCGTGGATCGACGCGGACCGGTGCTTCGACGCCGGATGGGCGGCGCGGCTCGGAGTGGATTTGGAGCGACTGGCGGTGGTGCAGCCGGGCGCGGCGGAAGAGGCGCTCGAAATGGCGCGGGCACTGGCGCTTTCCGGGGCGGTGGACCTGGTGGTGGTGGATTCGGCGGCGGCGCTGGCGGCCGGGATGGAACTGGCCGCGGGTATGGGCGAGGGCGGAGAAGGAATTCGCAGGCGGGTGGTGGCGTCGGGGCTGCGGCGGCTGGATACGGCGCTGCGGCGGAGCGGGACGGCGGCATTGTTTCTCAACCAGACGCGGGCGCGGAGCGGAGGCGAGGCGGGGGAAATCGCGGCGGGCGGGCCGCCGCTGAAATTGTTCGCGGCGGTGCGGGTGGCGCTGGCGGGAGCGGCCGCGGAGAACGGGCGCGTGCGCTTCCGCGTGCGGAAGAACAAGACGGGCGGAAGCGCGGCAGAGGGCGATCTGGTGTGGAAAAACGAGGCAGGATTCGCCGAACGCCCGTAAAACAGGGCTTTGCCGCGCACCGGCAGTGAAAAACAGCGGAAAACCGGGCTTTTTTCGCGCTTTTCCCTTTACATCACCCAGGCCTTCCCTTATGATTGTTAACGAATCCGGGCGCGCATCCGGCGCGCCGGCTTGATCCAGGGTGATGCATGCTGGCGGTGAAGCCTCCGTCGCGCATAAAACATAAATACGGGAGAATGATTTAAAGGAGAAGTATGGCGAATCAAAGAATGACCCAGACGCAACTGGTTCGATCGCTGGCGGAAAACTGCGAAGTAAATAACAAGACTGCGCGCCAGTTCCTCGATTGCCTCTCGACGATGGCCGTCTCGGAAGTGAAGAAAAACGGGATGTTCGTCCTGCCGGGCATCGGGCGGCTGGTGCGCGTGGACCGGAAAGCACGCACGGGGCGCAATCCGGCGACCGGTGAGACGATCAAGATTCCGGCCAAGAAAGTGGTGAAGTTCCGGGTGGCGAAAGCGGCGAAAGACGCGATCGTGCCGCCCAAGAAGGCGAAGTAACCAAGCCTGAAAAAACGAACCCCCGCCGCGCCCGGATGGGACGGCGGGGTTTTTGTTTGATTGCTCTCCAGAGCTTCCGGTTACGCCCGCATGCGGGCCGAATACGGAAGGCTCTCCCTAATGTTTTGAAGCCGAGTGGAACCCGCTCCAGGTGCGAGCGGCTCCATAAAGCCTACGCTTGCTTCTTTTCGTCGTCTTCAGCCTTCAGCGCTGTCTTGAAGTTGCGGATCCCTTCACCTAGGCCTTTACCGAGTTCCCCAACCTTCTTGCCGCCGAAAAGCACCATAGCTACCAACGCGATCACAATGATCTCGGGCCCGCCCAGACCACCGAGAACGCCGGCAAGCTGAATGCCAGTAGGTTCCATTCACGGCCTCCTTATCATGACCATTGTAGCGGATTTTTTCAGACGGAGTTGAGGGGGCTAGCGGAGGCTGCTGCCCAGATCGAAGAGATCCTCGCGGATGCCGGCGGAATAGGGGGCGACGAGGACGTTGAAGGCGAACCACATGGTGCTGAAGGTGATGGCCCAGCGGGTGAACTGGGTGCGGCCGAGAATCAGGCGGAGGAGCATGGCGACGGCGAAAGGCACGACAGCCGTGGCGACTCGCTGTTCGGGAGTGAGAACGTCGAATGGAGAGCCGTACACTAGTGCTGCCCCTACTCAGTGTAACGACAGTTCCGCAGGGCGGGTCAAGTTATCCTCGGTTAGCAGTGGGGCGGTGGTGCTGCGCCGCGCGGCGCGATAAGATCCAGAGACGGGGTTCCCCGGCCAACCGGTTTGTGGCCTGCCGGGGTGAGAGAGAAGCGCCATGGACTTTGCGGAGCAACTAAAGGGGGCGGTGGACATTGTAGCGGTGGTGGGGGAACATGTGCGCCTGCGCAAGTCGGGCGCGTACCGCTACATGGGGCTGTGCCCGTTCCACAACGAGAAGACGCCCTCGTTCACGGTGCATGCCACGCACCAGTTCTACAAGTGCTTCTCCTGCGGCGCGGGCGGGGACGTCTTCAAGTTCGTGATGGAGATCGAGGGCCTGAGCTTTTACGAGGCGCTGAAATCCCTGGCGGAGCGATACGGCATTCCCATGCCGAAGCGCTCGCAGTACGCGGATGAAGATACCAAGCTGCGCGGAGCGCTGTACGAGCTGCATGAGGTGGCGCAGGCGAATTTCCGCGCCAACCTGAACGGACCGGCCGGAGAAACGGCGCGCGCCTACCTGGCGCGGCGCGGGGTGGCGGCGGATACCATCGAGCAGTTCGGGCTGGGATACGCGGACCGTTCCGGGCGGGCGATGGCGCGGCTGTTCGAGCAGCGCAAATTCGCACCGGCGGAAGTGGAGCAATCGGGCCTGGTGGGGAAGCGGGAGGACGGGAGCGTGTACGACCGCTTTCGCAACCGGCTGATGTTTCCCATTCACGACCGCAACGGGCGGATCATCGGGTTCGGCGGGCGGGCGCTGGCGGCTGAGGATAATCCGAAGTATTTAAATTCGCCGGAAACACCGATATATAAGAAGAGCCACGTGCTTTACAACCTGCACCGGGCCAAGGAGGCGATGCGGAAGGAAGACCGGGTGATTCTGGTGGAAGGCTACATGGACGCGATCGGGGTGACGGCGGCGGGCTTCGCGGCGGTGGTGGCGAGCTGCGGCACGGCGCTGACCGCGCAGCAGGTGCAGCTGCTGAAGCAGCACACGCAACGGATCGCTGTGAATTTCGACCCGGACGCGGCCGGAGCGAATGCGGCGGAGCGGTCTATCAATCTGCTGCTCGAAGAAGGGATGCAGGTGCGGATCGTGGAGCTGGACGGCGGCCTCGATCCGGACGAATACTGCAAAGAACGCGGGGCGGCGGCGTATGGGGAACGGGTGGAAGGTGCGAAGGGCTACTTTCACTGGCTGGCGGATCGGGCGCGGGCGAAAAACGATATGCGTACAACCGAAGGCCAGGTTGCGGTGTTGAAGTTTTTGATGCCGGCGGTGCAGCGGATTTCGGACCGGATGGAGCGCATGGTGGTGGCGGGGGACCTGGCGTCGTATATCGGCGTGGAGCGCGGGCTGGTGCTGGACGCGTTCAAGAAGAGCGTGGCGGAGCGGCAGGAGAAAAAATTCGAAGTGCCGCAGACGCCGCTGCGGTACGAAGAGCTGGCGCTGCTGAACGGCCTGGTGGCGGACGCGGAGCTGGCCGGCGGAAACCATTCCGGAATTGCGCACGTTCGAGGCGGTCGAAGGGTTTGCGTCGCGGGCGATTTTTCAGGCCATGTTTGCGATCCATGAGGCGGGCGGGACGGATTCACTTCGAGGCCGTGAACGCGCGGCTGGAAGAGCGCGAGCAGGCGCTGCTGGCGGGCGCGGTGCTGAATTGCGATCTGGAGATGCCGCGGGAGGCAGTGGCGGAAACCATGGCGCGGCTGCGGATTTCGCAGGGCCAATTGCGTCGGGTGCAATGGAAGGCCCGGGTGAAGGAACTGGAACGGGCGGGCAAGTGGGAGGAAGCGCTGCGCGCGATGGAAGAGCTGCGCGCGATGGAGAGGGCCCGGTGAGGCGATGCGGGCCGGATGAAGGCGGACGTCTGTTTGACGGCCGTTTGACAGGCGCGCCGTGATGTACAATGTTCTGGATTCTCCTCCGCCGGGAGTAACGGGGCTTCAGTGGCGATAGACGACAAATTCGACGGGCTGCAGCGGCTCGTAGAGTTGGGCAAGGAAAAAGGCTACGTCTTATACGACGAGGTAAGCGAAGTTCTGCCCAGCGATCTGCCCGCGGGCGGCGAACTGGAAGAAGTGCTGGCCGGCCTGGACGGGGCCGGCATCGAGATCCTGGAAGAGCCCAAGGATTTCGAGAAGAAAGCCGAAGAAGCCGAAGAACTCCTGGACCTGGAACTGCCCGCCGGCGTAGGCGAGAAGGTCAACGACCCGGTCCGCATGTACTTGCGGGAAATGGGGACGGTGCCGCTGCTGACGCGCGAAGGAGAGGTGGAGATCGCGCGGCGCATCGAGCGCGGGCAGAACACGGTGCTGAAATCGCTTTCGCGGGCGCCGCTGGTGATCCTGGAAATTCTGGGCATGGGCGAGCAGATGGCGCGCAACCAGCTTTCGGCGCGCGACGTGATCCAGACCGGCGATCCGCTGCTGGCCGATGACGCGGTGGAGGAGAAGCAGCGCGAGTTCATCGCCTGCGCGGAAGAGATCGGGCGGCACTACCGGCGAGTGCTGCAGTGCCGGCAGAAGCTGCACGCGATTCCGCGGGGCATGAAGCCGAAGCAATACCGGCGGCAGCTGTGGGAGCTGGGGCGGCAGATGGTGCGGACGGCGCGCATCGTGCGCGACGCTGAAATTCCAGAGCCCGGTGATCCGGCTGCTGATCGAGCGGCTGCGGGCGGCAGTGGAGGAACTCAAGCCGGTCGAGCGCGAGATCTCGCGGGTGCAGAAGCGGTTGGAGACGTGGCCGGGTCCGGGAGCGAACGGGCGGGGCGCAAAGGATCTGCGCAAGGAACAGCGGCACACTGCACCTCGATCTGCAGCAGCTCGAGGAGAATTTCGGCGCATCGGCCGCGGAGCTGCGGCGGACGCTCGAGATTATCACGCAGGCGCACGGGGAAGCGGAGTGCGCGAAAAAGGAGCTGATCGAGGCCAACCTGCGGCTGGTGGTGAGCATCGCCAAGCGCTACACCAATCGCGGGCTGCAATTTCTGGATCTGATCCAGGAAGGCAATATCGGCCTGATGAAGGCGGTGGAGAAATTCGAATACCGCCGCGGCTACAAATTTTCGACGTATGCGACGTGGTGGGTGCGGCAGGCGATCACGCGGGCCATTGCGGACCAGGCGCGCACGATCCGCATTCCCGTGCACATGATCGAGACGATCAACAAGCTGATCCGGACGTCGCGCCACATGGTGCAGGAACTCGGACGGGAGCCGACCAACGAGGAGTTGGCCAAGCGGCTGCAATTGCCCGTGTCTAAAGTGCGCAAGGTGCTGCGCGTGGCACAGGAGCCGATCTCGCTGGAGACGCCCATCGGCGAAGAAGAGGAATCGCACCTGGGCGATTTCCTGGTGGACCAGAACGGCATTTCGCCTTCGGACGCGGTGATCAACCTGAATCTGCGGGAGCAGACCGCGCAAGTGTTGAAGACCCTGACGCCGCGCGAGGAGAAGATCATCAAGATGCGGTTCGGGCTGGAGGACGGGAGCGAGCACACGCTGGAGGAAGTGGGACAGAACTTCGCGGTGACGCGGGAGCGAATCCGGCAGATCGAGGCCAAGGCGCTGCGCAAACTGCGACACCCGAGCCGGAGCCACCGGCTGCGGGCGTTTCTGGAGAACGGCGCGAACAGCTTGTAAGCGGAGAGATCAGGGGCTGAACGCAGGCGGCATTCCGATCGCGCGCCAGGCTGCGCATTCCGGAAACCGTGATAGGTGCAGGTGTGGATTCTGGATCGAGGCGCGGAACACGGGCCGGCAAACAGGGTCTCCTGATTCCCGGCCCCTAATCCGTGCCTTAGACATTACCAGCGCGGTTCGCGTCGGCTGCCGCCTGAGGGCCGCCGCCCGCCACCACCACCACCGCCGCCGCCGGGCCGTCCGCCGCCGCCGCCGCCACCGAAGCCGCCACGGCCACCACCACCGGCGGCGAAACCGCGCTCGGGCTTGGGCCGGGCTTCGTTGACGTTGAGCGCGCGGCCATCCATCTGGTAGCCGTTGAGGGCGTTAATGGCGTTGTCCGCCTCCTGCTCGTTTTCCATTTCCACGAAAGCGAAACCGCGGGAGCGCCCGGTATCGCGATCCGTCATGATACGGGCGCTGTTGACTACCCCGTACCGCTCAAACAGGCTGCGCACAGCCTCCTCGGTGGCATTGAAGTTCAGATTGCCAACGAAAATATTCTTCACGACTTTCCTCCAGACTATTTGAAAGCAGGCTCATCGGGGCGGGAACACAAGCAGGGCGGCGCACGCGCCGCTCGAAACACATTCAGCCGGACTCGCGGAAGCTATCAAACGCGACTTCACTATAGCATGGGCCTTTGGCGGGAACAACGGGCCGCCCGGAAGGCGGATGGGGCAGTAGTGGCGAAACGAACAGAAAAGCCCCGGCAGGTACCGGGGCTTTTGGAGATTAAACCGGGCGACTTCCTACTCTCCCACGCGGTTGCCCGCGCAGTACCATCGGGGCTGAGGAGCTTAACTTCCGTGTTCGGGATGGGAACGGGTGGGTCCTCCTCGCTAGGGTCACCCAGAAAGGGTTTGACGAGGCCGGCGGTTTGCCGGCCCCTCTGAAATTGACGGGCTTGCGGAAAGCGTAGCGCTCATTCGGGGCTTTTGCCCGCTGTGCGCAGTAGAGTTTTATGGTCAAGCCGAACGGGCAATTAGTAACGGTAAGCTCAACCGGTTACCCGGCTTACACATCCGTCCTATCAAACTGGTAGTCTTCCAGTGCCCTTCTTAGCTAATGCTTGGGAGATCTCATCTTGGGGAAGGTTTCACGCTTATATGCATTCAGCGTTTATCCTGACCGAACTTCGCTACCCAGCGGTGCCCCTGGCGGGACAACTGGATCACAAGAGGTTCGTCCACCCCGGTCCTCTCGTACTAAGGGCAGGCCCCCTCAAATCTCCTACGCCCACCACAGATAGGGACCGAACTGTCTCGCGACGTTCTGAACCCAGCTCACGTACCGCTTTAATAGGCGAACAGCCTAACCCTTGGGAGCTTCTACACCCCCAGGATGCGATGAGCCGACATCGAGGTGCCAAACCGGAGCGTCGATGTGAACTCTTGACTCCGATCAGCCTGTTATCCCCGGCGTACCTTTTATCCGTTGAGCGATGGCCCTTCCATACAGAACCACCGGATCACTAAGGCCTGCTTTCGCACCTGCTCGACTTGTAAGTCTTGCAGTCAACCTGGTTTATGCCTTTGCACTCGCTGGCGGATTTCCAAGCCGCCTGAACCAAGCTTCGCGCGCCTCCGTTACCGTTTAGGAGGCGACCGCCCCAGTCAAACTACCCGCCTTCCACTGTCCGTCACCCGGTTTACGGGTGTACGTTAGAACCACAGAACGATCAGGGTGGTATCTCACCGTTGGCTCCGCCGAACCCGAGAGTCCGGCCTCCAAGCCTCCCACCTATCCTGCGCAGATCGCCCCATAGTTCCATGAAAGGGTATAGTAAAGGTGCACGGGGTCTTTCCGTCTAGTGGCGGGCACCCGGCGTCTTCACCGGGACCACAAGTTCGCCGGGCGGCAGGTTAAGACAGTTCTCAGATCGTTACGCCATTCGTGCAGGTCGGAACTTACCCGACAAGGAATTTCGCTACCTTAGGACCGTTATAGTTACGGCCGCCGTTCACCGGGGCTTCAGTTCAAAGCTTCGCCTTGCGGCTGACCTCTCCCTTTAACCTTCCGGCACCGGGCAGGCGTCAGCCCCTATACGTCGTTTTCGACTTTGCAGAGACCTGTGTTTTTGTTAAACAGTCGCCTGAGACGATTCACTGCGGCCCACGTCTTAGGTGGGCACTCCTTCTCCCGAAGTTACGGAGCTAATGTGCCTAGTTCCTGAACCTACCATCACCCGAGCGCCTTAGAATATTCTTCTCGTCCACCTGTGTCGGTTTGTGGTACGGATACCTTGTCCCTCCTTAGAGGCTTTTCCCGGCAGTCGACCCGGCGGATTTTCCTATCCGGATCTCCTCTCCCCCAGAGAAGGAAACCATTGCCTTCCCCAAGCTCGAGTCTGCGTCCCCCCTTCGGTCTTGATCGGAACAAGCTAGTGCCGGAATATTAACCGGCTGTCCATCCGCTACGCCCTTCGGCCTCGCGTTAGGCTCCGACTAACCCTGAGCGGATTAACCTTTCTCAGGAATCCTTAGACTTACGGCGACCAGGGTTCGCACCTGGTTTCTCGCTACTTATGCTGGCAGAGTCACTTCCCAACGCTCCAGCCGTGCTTTCGCTCGGCCTTCACCGCCTTGAGAACGCTCTCCTACCATTCCATTGCTGGAATCCGTAACTTCGGTACCATGCTTGAGCCCCGTTATATTGTCGGCACCGAGCCGCTCGACCAGTGAGCTGTTACGCTTTCTTTAAAGGATGGCTGCTTCTAAGCCAACCTCCTGGCTGTCTGAGCGTCCCGACTTCCTTTCCCACTGAGCATGGATTTGGGGACCTTAGTTGACGGTCTGGGCTGTTTCCCTTTCGACAATGAAGCTTAGCCCCCACTGTCTGACTCCCTCGCTACACATTCACGGCATTCGCAGTTTGGTTGGATTCGGTAACCTGGGAAGGCCCCTAGTCCAATCAGTTCTCTACCACCGCGACGGACCACGAGAGGCTAGCCCTAAAGCTATTTCGGAGAGAACGAGCTATCACGGAATTTGATTAGCCTTTCACCCCTACCCTCAGCTCATCCAAGCTGTTTTCAACCAACACTGGTTCGGACCTCCAGCCGCTGTTACACGGCCTTCATCCTGGCCAAGGGTAGATCATCCCGCTTCGCGTCGATTCCCAGCGACTCCATCGCCCTGTTCAGACTCGCTTTCGCTACGGCTCGCTTTCGCTTAACCTTGCCACTGAGAATCACTAGCCAGCTCATTATGCAATAGGCACGAGGTCAGGCATTCGCCTTGCGGCGCATAGCCCTCCCACTGCTTGTAAGCGTGTGGTTTCAGGTACTATTTCACTCCCCTCGCAGGGGTTCTTTTCACCTTTCCCTCACGGTACTGGTTCACTATCGGTCGCAAGTGAGTATTTAGCCTTGCCGGATGGTCCCGGCGGATTCAAGCAGGGTTTCTCGTGCCCCGCCCTACTTAGGAGCCACTCAAAGGAAGATTGCATTTTCATCTACGCGGCTGTCACGCTCTTTGGCCGGCCTTTCCAGACCGTTCGATTAACACTCTCTTATCCCTCTTTTCATTCACTGACCCATCGCTTTCGCCAACATCGCTTTCACAATGGGCCAGTGGATGATTGTGGTCCTGCAACCCCAGGCTCTCCTTGCGAATCGCCTGGTTTAGGCTTTTCCGATTTCGCTCGCCACTACTTTCGGAATCACGGTTGTTTTCTTTTCCTCGGGGTACTGAGATGGTTCACTTCCCCCGGTTTGCCCGCATACCCTATGGATTCAGATATGCGTAACGGGTGTTCGCACCCGTTGGGTTTCCCCATTCGGAAATCCCCGGATCACAGCCTGTGAGCGGCTCCCCGAGGCTTATCGCAGCTAGCCACGTCCTTCTTCGCCTTCTTGCGCCTAGGCATCCACACACACGCCCTTAGTAGCTTGACCATAAAATCTACTTCGCACATTCGGCCGCTAATCCCGGAAACTCTCATCCCCGGTTCTCCGGCCAAAGTGAACGCTACTTCTTTCGCGCTATCTACTTGTGTTCGGCAACCAGCCCCATCCACACCCCAGTCTTACCTGGGACAGGACAAAGCCGACTGCCGCTTTTAATGCCCGTCAATTTTCAGTTGTCAAAGATCTCGATTGCCTCAGCAACCGGTAGAGGGCCGGGCATGCCCGACTCCTACGGATTGCTGCTTTGGTGGGCCTGGGTAGAATCGAACTACCGACCTCACCCTTATCAGGGGTGCGCTCTAGCCGACTGAGCTACAGGCCCGGCGGCCCGAGGCTTCACGCCTGCGCTATGCCGGTCTACCGCTTGCGGCTTCACGCCTGCGCTTCGCCCTTCGGTCATCCTGCTCCGCCTCAGCTTCCGCAGCGACAAGCCTGACCGGCTCGTCTCTGGAAACCATCGGCTTCGCAGAAGCCTTCCACTGGTGGAGCTGGTCGGGATCGAACCGGCGACCTCCTGAATGCAAATCAGGCGCTCTCCCAGCTGAGCTACAGCCCCTTGTTGGGGGCCGGGGGCCAGGGGCCAGGGAAGCGTCGTGAAGCTGGAAACAATTCCTGCTTCCACGCAAAAGCTCTAATGGGATAAAACCTTCCACTACGAACCCGCTTCCCTGGCCCCCGGCCCCCAACCCCCGGCCCCTAAGTATTAATCGAGGCCAGTTGGATGCAGCGATCATGGGACCTGCCCATGACCCTTTCGGACGAACTCGTGTTCTCCAAGTGGAGATCCGGTGCGGACTCACCTGACCAGCCGAAACCGGCCAGATGGTTGTGGAGTGGAACGGCTATCCCTTACTCACCCACGCCGTACACTCCGGCGATTCGGGTTTTCCGAGACTCCACCCACGTTCTCTCTTAGAAAGGAGGTGATCCAGCCGCAGGTTCTCCTACGGCTACCTTGTTACGACTTCACCCCAATCATGGATCATACCTTGGGCCGCTGCTCCCCTTGCGGGTCAGCCTGCAGACTTCTAGTACAATCCACTTTCGTGATGTGACGGGCGGTGTGTACAAGGCCCGGGAACGTATTCACGGCAGCGTGCTGATCTGCCATTACTAGCGATTCCAGCTTCATGCAGGCGAGTTGCAGCCTGCAATCCGAACTGAGACCGGCTTTCTGCGATTGCCTCCCCCTCGCGGGTTTGGGACGCTTTGTACCGGCCATTGTAGCACGTGTGTAGCCCTGGACATAAAGGCCATGAGGACTTGACGTCATCCCCACCTTCCTCCAGCTTATCGCTGGCGGTCTCCTGCGAGTTCCGCCTTTCGGCATGGCAACACAGGACAAGGGTTGCGCTCGTTGCGGGACTTAACCCAACATCTCACGACACGAGCTGACGACAGCCATGCAGCACCTCGACCGGACCCCCTTGCGGGGTAGCAGTGTTTCCACCGCCGTTGACCGGCCGTTCGAGCCCAGGTAAGGTTCTTCGCGTTGCGTCGAATTGAACCACATGCTCCACCGCTTGTGCGGGCCCCCGTCAATTCCTTTGAGTTTCAGCCTTGCGACTGTACTCCCCAGGCGGCATATTTAACGCGTTAGCTCCGGCACGGACAGACTGAACTGCCCACACCAAATATGCATCGTTTAGGGCGTGGACTACCAGGGTATCTAATCCTGTTTGCTACCCACGCTTTCGTGTTTCAGCGTCAGTTACGGTCCAGAGAGCCGTCTACACCACCGGTGTTCCTCCTGATATCTACGCATTTCACCGCTACACCAGGAATTCCACTCTCCTCTCCCGCACTCTAGTCACTCAGTATTCGGCGCACCCTCCCGGTTAAGCCGGGAGATTTCACACCAAACTTAAGCAACCGCCTACACACCCTTTACGCCCAGTAACTCCGAACAACGCTCGCTGCCTACGTATTACCGCGGCTGCTGGCACGTAGTTAGCCGCAGCTGCTTCTGCAGGTACCGTCATCATCTTCCCTGCCGAAAGAGCTTTACACCCCGAAGGGCTTCATCGCTCACGCGGCGTCGCTGCATCAGGGTTTCCCCCATTGTGCAAGATTCCCCACTGCTGCCTCCCGTAGGAGTCTGGCCCGTGTTTCAGTGCCAGTGTGGCCGTGTGCCCTCTCAGGCCGGCTACCGATCGTCGCCTTGGTAGGCTTTTACCCTGCCAACTAGCTAATCGGCCGCGGACTCCTCTTCCGGCGTCTTGCGACTTTCCTCTCTCGAGCTTATGCGGTATTAGCCCCGGTTTCCCAGGGTTATTCCTCACCAGAAGGTAGATCATCCACGTGTTACTCACCCGTACGCCACTGTACTCATGGGTTGCCCCACTTTCTCGTTCGACTTGCATGTGTTAGGCGCGCCGCCAGCGTTGATTCTGAGCCGGGATCAAACTCTCATTTGAACTAGTGAGTTTGAAACAATCGCCCCGGTTTACTCAGAGAACTGACGAATTCTTCCTTACTGCATCCAACCAGATTGTCAAGGATCTGCGCGACCAACCCCGGCATCGTAATACCAAGGGCCGATCACAGGCCTCGAAACTTGCTTCCGGATTTCGCCCACGGCTGTTTTACAACCTGTGGTGGCAAACCGGAAAAATTTCGTTGATTTCGACCGGAAATTCGGTCGTCGTCGGCTGACTTTTTTCAGACTATCAGATCCGTATCCGGTTGGCAAGTGCCAGTTTTCACCCGCACAGGGCGAGCCGGAAACTTCTCTGAAACCGGCCGAAAAGCGGCCGTATCGGCTGACGTTTCTCCAGAATACCAGATGAATTCGGGAAGGGCAAGCGAGAATGTTGTAAATTCTCTCACATGTCATGACAGCCACTGACACGCGCCCGAGTTTCGCCGCGCCCGGGAGCAATCCTGTCGTCTGGCCCCGTGGTATGTTCTGGACGGAGGAGGAAACGATGTCCTTCAGCCAATCATTGTTGCCGGAATTCGATGAAGAGATGAAGAACACGCGCAAACTGCTGGAGCGCGTGCCGGACGGGAGGTTCGATTACCAGCCGCATGCGAAATCGATGACCATGGGACGACTGGCCACGCACGTGGCTGAACTGCCGTCGTGGGCGGCCATGACATTGGGTCAGGAGACGGTCGAGATCCCCGCGGATTATAAGCCGCCGATTGCCAAGAATCGCGCGGAACTGCTCGCAATATTCGATAAGAATGTTGCCGACACGCGCACCCGGATTCAGGCGGCCACGGACGACGACTGGAACAAAATCTGGACCCTGAAATGGGGTGGGAGAACCATCCTCTCCCTGCCGCGGACGGCGGTGGTGCGGGCCACGGTTATGAACCACATGATCCATCACCGCGCACAATTGGGTGTTTTTCTGCGGCTGAACGATGTGGAGATCCCGGGTATGTATGGGCCGTCGGCGGACGAGATGAGCGCCTGGCAGTCGAACGCCTAGACCACCGGCTGCCTGCCGTATTTGGACTGTCCGACGCGCGCCATCCAGGCGTATTCTTCCGTGTCCATGGGGCCGCGGGCGAGGCCTTCGAGCGCGGCCTTGAGTTGCAGGGAGTTCTTCGGACCTGCCATGCACACGTCGATCGCGGGATGGGAGAGGACGAAACGGTAGCAATCGGCGGCGCTGGGGACGCGCTCGCCCGGGGGAAGCTTCGCTTTGGTGAGGAGTTGGCGCCAGGACGTAGCGGTGAAGGCCACCATGCCGGGGCGGGATTCGCGCGGCGGAAGGTGGGGGAAGATGTCGCGCTCGGCGCCGCGGTGGATGGCGTTGTAGCGGACGTGCAGGACGTCAAATTCGCCGTCCCTGGCCAGCGTGGAAGCGAGCGCGCGGTTGTGGGTGGAAAGAGCGAGATGGCGGACCAGGCCGCGCTCACGCAGACCGCGAGCGGCATCCAGGATGGCGGGGGAGACGGGGCGATTCCACAGGCCGAGGAGAAGGCAGTCGGCATACTCCATCTGCAAGGTGCGAAGGGCGCGCTCGACGCTCCAGGGCACCAGCCGGGCCACACGGGAATAGGACTGGATGGTCAGGACGATGCGCCCGCGCGGCAGGCGGCGCAGGCCGGCGCCGAAGCCCGAGCGGCGCAAGGAGCCCCAATAGAAATAATTGACGCCCCCATCGAAAGCCATGGAGACGCAGCGGTCATCGGCACCGTAGCCGGCCGCGAGACCGAGACGGCCAACCGGGAGATTCGTCCGGCCGAGAACGATTGGGTTCCAGGGCTGCATCGGCGAACAGTATAACCCGCGGCGCGAAACGAGTAGTGCGTCCTTACTTGCCGGCCGTCAACGTCACCAGAGCGCGGCCCGGCAGCGGCAATGTCACCGTCCCGCCCTCGCTGTGCGCCGCCGCCTTCTGGAATCCGGCATCCTCCGTGGTTTCCACCACTTGCCAATCCCCTGGCGGCAATCCGGTCAGCACCGCACCCCGCGCGGCGCCCAAGTTCAGGATGTGGACGGCATACGCGTCGCCTTTGCGAAATGCCGTCGCGAGCACGCCTTTCTGGTCCGCTGTGGCGGCCAAAGCATCGCTCGATGCCGGCGTCAAATCGGTGAAATGTTTCATGAGCCAGAAGCGCGGGGTCGGCTCAACCGTCCCATCCGCGCCAACCCGAGCCAGCGCGTAATCGTTGGTGAACTGCCAGAACTGCGCGCCTTGCGGCCGTGCGTGCATCAGCAGCTCCTGCGCCATCCGCGCCTCCCGCAGCCCGTAATCGTAGCTGTCCCACGACCGCGTGTAGTACGCCGCCGCATCCACCCCCATCTCGGTCACCAGCAGCGGAAGGTGAAGCCATTCCGCCACGTCGCCCCATGCCGCGTATTGCGCCGCCGTGCCGCCGCCCCACGAATGAAAGGCCAGCGCGCCGATGTAGGGCAGAGCGTCGGGATCGTTGGCGGCCTCGAGCACGAACGTATGCGTGTCGCGCGGGTTGGCGGCGTCGCCCAGCAGCATCTTCGTTTTCAGCCCCAGCTTCGCGAAATACGCGCCGATCCGCTTGATGGCCTCGGCGTGGCTTTCCGGAGTCAGCCCCACATAAATGCCGATATTCGACTCGTTGAACGAAAACAGGTCCGGCTCCACGCCATATTCGCTCTTAGCGTATAACAGGTAGCTGCCCAGCAGGTCCAGCAGGTCGTCCCATTTTTGCGGGTCGATGATGCGGAAGCGCGCCGACCGCGGCTTCTCGTAGGGATCCGTGTACAGCCGCTCCGGCAGCCACCACACGCTGATCACCAGGCGCGCGCCCGCCTGCTGCAGCTTGCGCATGGTTTCGAGGTCGGTGCGGATCTCCGCGCCGGGCGAGCCGCGCTCGCGGTCCCACTGGATCGCCTTCATCTCCGCCCGCGCCCACGCGCTCTTCAAGTGGTCCAGCGTGTACGCCGCAATCGGCGACTGGTTGTTCCAGCAGTAATTCCCGCCGAACCCGTCGAAATGGAAGCGTGGGTTGCCGGCATCGATGGCCACATGCACCGGTGCGGGGGCAGGCAAACGGCAGACCAGCCGCAGCCTCGCTAAGAATTTCATCGAACTTCCTCCGGCCATGGGCCCGCGCACCATCGCCGCCCGCGCCTGAAACGAGCGTCCCGCGCCATCCCAACGGTCGACCAGCGTGACCTCGGCAGCCGGCTCGAACCCCGTCTCCAAGTCCAGCGTGCCGGCCGCGTTCTCAAACCGCAAATTCCGCGCCGGGCCGCGCCATAGCACCGGTCCGCCCTGGCGCACGGCTGCCAGAGCCACGGGCGCGCCTGCCTCGGCGACGGCCGTGCCGCCGACGAAATCGGCATGAGGCAAATCCAGCCGGAATTCGATGGCCTTCACTTCGAGCGGCGAATCCGCCGCCACCGTCACCGCGTAGCTCAGTCCGGACGGGCCTTCTTCCGATTTCCACTGTAGGCTTCCGCGCCCGCCATCCGGCAACTGGAACGAAGAGGTCCACGCCAGTTCCCTCCCCTGCCGCACCGCTCCCGAACCCTCCCGCCTCACCTGTAGCGGAACCGCTTTACCCGTGGGAAGCACGGCGACAATGCTCGAACCAACGGCCAGGTCACCCGCCTCGGAAATCATGGAAACGATCCGCCCGTTGCTGTCATAAGCGGCTTTCTCGCCCGCCACGGCCGGCAGGCAAACCAGAAGCAGAAGCCAATAGCGCATGGTCGACTCCATGATAACCGGCGGTTACGTCCGAAAGACAGGCATGACGGATGCAAGCGGGCCGCCGCTAATGCATCGCCACCGGACGCCGTCCTCCGCGCGGGCGCCGCATCAAGAACACCAGCGGCACCATGGCGATGGAAACGATGCCGAAGAACTTGAACTCGTTGATATACGAGAGCAGCGCCGCCTGCTGCCCGACCATGCCGTTTAGCGCCGCGTAGGCCTGATGCAGGGCCGTGACCGCATCCGAGCCGCGCGAAATGAAATAGCGGCGCAGTTGCATCAGGAGCGATTGATCCGTAAACCGGTAGGGGTTGACGTTCTTGACCAGGTCGTTGATGAAGGTCTGGCTGGTGCGCGCGATGATGGTGGTGCCGGTGGCGATGCCGATGCTGCCGCCGATGTTGCGCATCAGGTTAAACAGGCTGGTGGCGTTGCCCATTTCCTCCGGGCGGATCGGGTCCATGGTCACGGTGGTCAGCGGCACGAACAGCATGGCCGTGAAAATTCCCTGGAAAAATTGCGGCAAAAACAGGTTCCAGTAACCGGCGTCCAGGTCCAGGTGCGAAAGTGCCATGATGCTGAGCACCCGCGCCCACCGCTCCCACCGCCAGCATCTTGCGCGCATCCAGGCGGGCCACCAGGATGCCGACCACCGGCATGGCCACGAACGATCCCAGCCCGCGCGGCAGCATCGTGATGCCGGCCCGTTCCGAGGTGTAACCCAGCAGCGACTGCAGGAAAATCGGCAGCGCCACCATGCTGCCGTAGAGCACGAAGCCGAGCATGGTCATCAGCCCCGTTCCCGCGGCGTAGGTGCGGTCGCGAAAGACGCGCAGGTTCACCACCGGATGGTCCGCCATCAGTTCGCGGATCACGAACGCCGTCAGCATGGCGACGCAAACGATGGAGAGCACCGCGATCAGGTGGGAGCCGAACCAATCCTTTTCCTGGCCCTTGTCCAGCACCACCTGCAGCGCGCCGATGCCCAGCGCCAGCGCGCCGATGCCCCACGTGTCCACGCCCGTCGGAGCGCGCCGCAGGTAGGGCGGGTCGAAAATGAACAGGCGCGTCATGAGGAGGGCGGCCAGCCCCACCGGAACGTTGATGTAGAAAATCCAGCGCCAGGTGTAATTGTCGGTCAGCCAGCCGCCCAGCACCGGGCCGAGCATGGGCGCCACCACGATGCCGACGCCCCAGAAGCCCATGGCCTTGCCGCGGTCCTCGCGGCGGAAACGCTTCCAGCATCACCGCCTGGGAAACCGGCTGCAGCACGCCGCCGGCCGCGCCCTGAATGACGCGGAAGAAAATCAGCATGGAAAGGCTGACGCGACAGGCCGCACAGCACCGAGCCGGCGGTGAAGCCCGTCACCGCCGCCATCAGCAGGCGCTTGCGTCCGAAGGTCTGCGCCAGCCATCCGGTCATGGGCAGAATGATGGCGTTGGCGACCAGGTAGGAGGTGAGCGTCCAGGTGGCCTCGTCCACGCTCGCCGAAAGGCTGCCGGCGATGTGCGGAAGCGACACATTGACGACGGTGGTGTCCAGCACCTCCATAAAGGTGGCCAACATCACCGAAATGGCGACGATCCAGGGATTGACTCGCGGTTCGGCGGACGGGCGTCATCGGAGTTCTCAGGGAAGCCCGGCGGCGCAGAGAATCGCATCCGCCGCCCGCTCCAGCCCGATGCTCGAACAAAGCATCAGGTGGTACAGGTGCGGATTCTTCCAGTCCTGCTGGAAGTAGTGGCGGATATACGCGGCGCGGCGGCGGTCGCGTTCCAGCGGCCGCGGCAGCCAGGTCGGTGCCCGCCGGCTCGCGCGATCTTCAGGCGTTCCATGCGCTCGCTCATCGGCGCATAGATATGCACGTGAAATGCCTCGGGGCGCCCTTGCAGCAGGCACTGGCCGCCGCGCCCCACGGCCACGCACTGGCCGAGCCCGGCGGCCTCCTCAATCACCCGGTGCCACAGGCGGGCTACGGCGTCCGCATCGCAGGCTTCCGCGTCGCTGCGCGCCACCGCGCCCACAAAGCCGCCCCGCCACAGGGCTTTCACGATGCGGTGAAACCACGGGTCCACCGTCTCCTCGTGCCGTCGAACCGCGTCCGGGCTGGAGTGTGCGGAGCAGGCGATGCTCGGCTACCAGGGCATCGTCTACCACCTTCCAGCCCAATCGCGAGCCTAGAATCCGGGCTACCATTTCGCCGCCGCTGCCGTGTTCCCTGCTAATCGTGATCGCCCGGACCATGAGGGTTCATTCGGCAACGCCGGCGCGCGGCCTGGTATGCCGGTGAACACCGGCCGCCCCCGCCGCCGCGCTACGTTGGAGTTGTGGCGCAAACTTCCGCCACCTCTCCTTATCGGCACGCATGGCGACTCCCAACGTGGGATAGGCCGCAGGGTCTATCCCACGGCAGCATCTTCGGCCTGGACCGGCCCGCGCACGCCCTGCTGCCGGATCCACTCCGGAAAGCGCGGCGGTGAAAATATCCGTATACAGCCGGGAGTAGCTCAGGTAACCCAGGCGCCGTAAGCGGTTCATCTCCGAGGTGACGATCTCGCGGGATGTGCCCACATACTCGGCGATCGCCTGGTGCGTCAGGCCGGTAATGCGCATGGCCCCGTTGGCGGTCGGCATGCCTGCCGTCCGGCCCAATTGGATCAGCGCCAGCACCACCCTCGGACCCGTTTTGTAATTGGCGATGATGGTGAGGCGCTCCCGCATCAGCGTGTTGCTGCGCCCGAAGTACTCGCTGAGTGCCAGCGCCAGTTTCGGCTCGCGCTCGATGCGCTCTTCCACCTCCTCGGGGGTCCAGCACATGGCCTGTGCCGCATCCACCACCACCGCGCTTTCGCGCAAGCTGCCCTCCGTCGGCACCAACGAGCTCTCGCCGAAAAATTCCTCCGCACCCACAATATGCAGGAGGGTTTGTGCGCCGCTGTCGGCCGTGCAAAATACTTTCACACGGCCCCCCAGCAACAGGTAAAAGCGCGAAGCCGGACGTGCCGGCTCGTAAATGGCGCAACGCCGCGGAAATTCTACGATCCGCGTGCTGGGAAGATAATTCAATGCATCCAGCCTGCCCATAAAGCGCTCCGTTGAGTAAGGAATCATTGTAATTTCACCACTTCTCGGCCCTACAAAAATCGGACAATTCTACTAGTGCGCGGAATTCGGGGTGCTTTTCACGACCAAGTGTTGTACGAATAAAATGTGACATCGCTCCGTTCCGTACTGCTCCATGAACCAGCGCCTTTGCGTTTCGGCACCAGCGGCCGCCGCGGCCGGGTTCAGCGAGTTGACCCAACTCGAAATCTACGTCAACGTGCTGGGAGAGATCGAGTACCTGCAATCGCAACCGCCGGCAGCGGGCGGGATCGCACACGGGCGCGGATTTTTATTCGCGCACGACCTGCGCCCCAGTTCCGGCGCCATCTGCCAGGCGGTGGTGGAAGCGGTGCGCGATGCCGGCATGCGGCCGGTTGCGCTCGGCGCCATTCCCACGCCCGCGCTGGCCTGTTATGCGTGGTCGCGCGGCCAGGCCGGCATCATGGTGACCGGCAGCCATATTCCCTTCGATTGGAACGGCTACAAGCTCAATACCTCGCGCGGCGAGCTCATGAAGACCGACGAAGCGCCCATCGCCGCCAGGGTGGAAGAGGCGCGCCGGCGCATCTACGCCGAGCCCGCGGCGCAATCCAAATTCGACGCCCACGGGCGCCTCAAAGCTCTTAAGCGAATTGCCTGCCTCCGTGCCGGATGCGCGCGCATATTATCTGCGCCGCTACACCGGATTCTTCTCCGGCCGTTCCCTGGCCGGCGCGCGCATCCTGCTCTACGAGCACTCGGCGGTGGGGCGGGAGTTGCTGCGCGAAATTCTCGAAGCCTTCGGCGCCGAGGTCATCCCCGCCGGCCGCAGCCAGACCTTCGTCCCCATCGACACCGAAAATATCGAGCCCTCCACGCTCGCGTCCCTGCAGGCACTGGCGGACGCGGCCGCGCCGCTCGACGCTATCGTCTCCACCGATGGAGATAGCGACCGCCCGCTCATCCTGGGTCTGGAAAATGGCGCCGTCCGTTTCTTCCCCGGCGACATCGTGGGCATGGTGACGGCGGAATTTCTGGGCGCGGATGCGGTGGTGGTTCCGGTCAGTTCGAACGATGCCATCGACCGCGGCCGCCTGCGCGCCGTGCTCGAGCCGAAGACGCGCATCGGCTCTCCCTACGTGATCGCCGGCATCGAAGCGGCGCGCGCCAAAGGCCGCGCCGCCGTGTGCGGATGGGAGGCCAACGGCGGCTTTCTCCTCGGCAGCGATCTTACCCGCGACGGCCGCACGCTCCCCGCGCTGCCCACCCGCGACGCCGTGCTGCCGATTCTCTCCGTTCTCTTCGCCGCGCGCTCGCGCGGGCTGGATTTGCCCGGCCTTTTCGCCGGGCTTCCGCCGCGCTACACCCACTCCACCCTGATTCGCGATTTCCCGCGCCCGCTCGGGCTGCGCCTGGCCGCGCAGTTGACGCCCGCCGATTTCGAGCCGCTGTTCGGCCCCGCCGCCGCCGCCGACCGCACCGACGGTCTGCGCATCACGTTTGCCGCCGGAGACGTCATCCACCTGCGCCCCTCCGGCAACGCCGACGAATTTCGCATCTACGCCTGCGCCGATACGCGCGCGCGCGCCGGGGAAATCACCCGCCTTGGCGCCCAGGCCATGCGGAACTTCGCTTCCTCCGCGCAGCCCGAAGCATCCAATTGAGGACATCTATGTTTGCCTGGCTATTTTCCGAACCGCTTCCGGTGGGCGCCGCCGCGCCGGATTTCTCCCTGCCGGATGAAGCCGGCCGAACCATCACGCTCTCCGCTTTGCGCGGCTCTTCCGTCGTGCTGGTGTTCTATCCCGGCGACGGCACGCCCGGCTGAACCCGCCAACTCTGCCAGTTCCGGGAGAACTGGAGCGAAGCGCGGGCGCGCGGCGTGCGGGTGTTCGGCGTCAACCCGCAAAGCGCGGCCAGCCACCGCAAGTTCCGGGAGAACAATCATTTTCCCTTCCCCCTGCTGGTGGACAGCGGCCAGAAAGTGGCCGCGCTGTATCATGCCAACGGCCTGTTCGTGAAGCGCACCGTCTACCGCATCGGCCCCGACGGCATCATCCGCTTTGCCCGCCGCGGTATGCCCGCCCCACGGGAAGTTCTGGGCTGAGAGCGTCGGTGGCCGAGACCGGTTCGTCAAAGTCCGGAGGTGAGCGAGGAGCCGGGTCTGCTGGTAGTGCAAGGGCGGGAATCCTGCAAGCTCAGAGTTGGGCGTTAGACAGTCGGGTAACACCTGTTTGATCGGGTTCGGCTGGCGCTGAAGACGGAGGAGATGCCGGCGCCCTCGCCGGCGAATCGTACCTGGGACGGGCGGCGAAGCTCGGTAGCATTTCGGAGTTGCGGAGAGGTATCGAATTTCGATACGATGTCACAACTAATCGTGAACTCGTGCTGCCGATTTTCGATAATTCCTCAGAAGGACAATCTCCCGTCCGTAACCTGTGCCAATGGGACTGTGCGCGCTTGTCGATGGAGGTGCCGATGAATTTTGGCGACAGGTGCGCTGGTTTCGGCCTTTTCTTGTTCGTGGCCCTGACCCTGACCGTTCCCCGGCTGTGCGCGCAGGGGCCGCCGTTTCAAACCGACGATCCGGTGCCGGTTGACTTGCACCACTACGAGTTCTACATCTTTGGCGGGATGGACGGGACTACCGCGGAGATCGATGCTACCGACCCGGCGTTCGAGTTCAACTGGGGCGCGCTCCCCAGGGTGCAGCTTCACGCGATTCTGCCGTGGGGTGTGATTGCACCTTCGAACAATCCGATTTACCTCCCCGGCGGAACCGGACCGGATGCGTTCGGCCTGACGGATATGGAACTGGGGGCGAAGATCGCCTTTATCAAGGAATCCAAACACATCCCCCAGATCGGCACTTTCACCATGTTCGAGATACCGACCGGAAGCTATAACCGGGGCTTGGGCGTGGGCAAGGTGTGGTACAAGGTTCCGCTCTGGCTGCAAAAGAATTTCGGACACTGGCTGGTGGACGGCGGAGGCGGCTACGTGGTGGTTCCGCAGACCGGATACCGCAATTATCCCTATTCCGGCTTCCTGGTCAAGTACGCCTTCGGCCAGCGGCTGGAACTCGGCGTCGAATCGTTTTCGCACGGGCGCGAAGGCTTTGCCGCCGCGCAGACCGAGGCCTCCACGATGATCGACCTGGGTGGCTACTACCATTTCAAGCACCACCCCGGCCGCCAGTTCCTGTTCTGCTACGGCCATTCGGTCGCCGGGCAGACCGAAAACTACGCATACGTGGGGCTGTACTGGACCTGGGGCAAGGACGACAAGCCGCCCGATACCAGCCGCATGTTCCCACCGCCAGGGATTCCGCGGTACGGATTCTAATAGCGCGGCCGTGCACCGCGGGAGCCGCCGGAAAGGTAGAGCGTTATGGAAATCACGGCACACGGACTATGGACCCTGATCCACGGCATGGGCTTCGGCGGCCTGTATCTGTTGGCCTGCTCCGGCGCCATGGTTGAGTTGTGGCGCCGCTACGGGTCCAGTGCGCCGGGGCCGGTCACGCCGCGGGACGAGCGGTTCCTGCGCGTGTACTTCAACGCGATGGCCGCGCTGGCATGGATCGCCGTGCTGACCGGCGCCTACATCGTCTATCCCTGGTACCGCGTCACGCCGCCGGCGGGAGCCGCCCTGGCGGCCTATCCGCAGCGGCTGTTAATGTCACGGCCGGATACGCTGGCATGGCACTCCATCGGGATGGAGTGGAAGGAGCACGTGGCCTGGCTGGCGCCGATCTCCATTACGATGGCGGCGGCGGTGTTCGCGCGGTACGGCCGCGCGCTCCGGGAATTGCCGCAACTGCGCAACGCCGTTCTGGGATTTACGATGGTCTCGTTTCTGGCGGCGGGCATCGCCGGATTCTTCGGCGCCATGCTCACCCGCCACGCGCCGGTCGAGGGTGGCACAACCATCCATCTCGTTGAGGGAGCATCGCGATGAGCGTACCGAAGACGGCCCCAGTGACCGTACCGAACGGGCCCGGCGCGGCCGCCGTTCTGGCTGCCGGCCTCGGTGCGTTCCTGCTGGCGGTGTTCGCCGTGGCGGCCGACCATATTGCCCGGCTCAGGAGCTACATGACGTTCTATCGGCCGACCGGCCCGCTTTCCGGCGTGACCACCTCCGCCATCGCGGCTTGGCTGCTGGTGTGGCTGATTCTGCACTGGCGCTGGCGGCTGCGGAATCTGCGTCTGGGGCGCATCCAGGCCACGGCTTTAGTGCTTCTCATCCTGAGCCTACTGCTGACCTTCCCCCCGATCTCCGATCTCTTCTAAAGCACGCCCGGACACCGGTGCGGATTCCCGGCCGACACCTGCGGCCACAATCCGGCGCAGGCCGAATCCCGGTACACCGTCTATGATGGTCTATTACGCCGGGCCATGAGCACCTCTATGGCAGAAAAAGGACCCCGCAAAAAGGGGAATCAGGAGCTTTACATCGGACTGGTCCGTTTGCACGTGCTGCACCATGCGGCGGAAGCGCCGATTTTCGGCCTTGGCATTATTCGCGAACTGGGCCGGCACGGCTACCGCCTCGGGCCGGGGACGATGTATCCACTCCTTCACCGCATGGAGCGGCGCGGATGGCTGCGATCCGAGGAGCGGCTGGTCAACAACCACAAACGAAAGATCTATGTAGCAACGGCCCGGGGCCGTAAGGCACTGGCGCAGGCACGGGACCAGGTGCGGGAGCTGTTCGAAGAGATGTGTGAATGATCGCGAGGTGTGCGATTCCGCAGCGCCGGAAAAATTCGCGTTAGGCAAACGCGCTTTCCGGAAGTTCGGCAAATCGGTATCGTCGTCACCTGGGCGGTTTGTCGCCTTATGCGGCCAATCTCTGCCCGTTATCCCGCGGGGTTGAGCTTGCGAGTTTCCGCGAGGATTTTGGTGAGTCGATTGGCGAGCTGATCGAGGCGATGCTTCGGGGCGCCGTCCGGCAGCGAGCGACGGAACATCTCGATGGTATGTTGAGCGAACAGCAGCGAATCGACGACGCCGTCCAGTCCGCCGCGCGGGGAAAAGCTCGGGGCTTTCGGTTGCGGCGCGAGATGCCGAGGTTGCGATCGGGCCAGATGGAACTCCCGCTGCAAATCGGTTCCGGCGACGTCGACGTAGCGCATGGTCATCTCGGGATTGACGTGCCCGAGTAGTTTCATGAGCGCGGGCAAGCCCACCCCTGCGCGCACCATCTCACTGGCATATGTGTGCCTGAGCTGATGCGGGACGATGCGGGTGGGGATACCAACAGCTGCGACAACATCGGGAAGGTAGGAACGCAGTTGCTTGACAAGGGTCTGCTTGTGTCGAGGGCGGGCCAGGAGCCTACCGTCAAACGGGAGTGGGTCGAAAGAACGGAAGAAGCGCAACCGATGAACGATTTGACAAACAAACGAGTCGATCGGGACCATGCGCTCGGTCTTCAGCTTGCCAAGAGGAACGTGGATGGCCCACCGATCCGGGCCGGCATTGTGGAGGCAATCATAGGCAAGATCAACACATTCCCCGATGCGCATTCCGGTGTGCCGAATCAGCAGCAGGACATTGGAGGGCAGATCATTGCGGCGGAGCAGTTCCTGCTGAATTAACTGATCCTGCTGGGGTATCAGGGCGCGTGGCAGCCGTTGCGGTGCGCGCGGGATATCCTCGCGACGGATCAGATAGGCCAGATCCGGGAGTTGCGCGTTCCAGGTAAGCTCTTGCAGTATGCAGCGCATGAGCAGTAGGCGTGCGATGTAAACCGCGGGCGTCAAGTTCTGGGAACGCAGATCGACAAACCAGCCGAGAACGTGGGGATCGCGGCGCAGTTGGTTGAGCGACCCAACGGCCGGATGCTGCTCGCCAAGATAGATCAGGAAGGAGCGAACGACGGCACGATACTGACGGACAGAGGCGGGAGCGAGCGCTGCCGTCAGAGAGTCAATCGCTCTCTGGAACTGCTGCACCAACGGATGTTCCAGCGGAGCGTAACGGCAGGGTTTCACGATGCCTTGCCTGGTGCGGGTCTAATGTGCTGCGCCACGGCTTTCGCATACTGCTGATAGACCTCGAGAGGAGTAACTTCGACGTAGACCATCGTCGTTTCCATCCGCGCGTGGCCCATCAACTGCATCAGCGCTGGCAGGCTGACACCTGCGCGAACCATGTCTGAGGCAAATGTGTGACGAAACCGGTGTGGGTTGGCCTTCTTCACGCCCGTAGTGCGGCGATGATATCGAAATAGAGAGCGCAATCCCGCGGGAGTCATACGAGCGCCGCGAGCTGGGCCTTTCAGGGAAACAAACAGAGCGTCCGTTGCAGTCTGCGGCCGTTCGAGCCGCAGATAGTGGTCAAGGAGTTCCGTTGCCTCCGGGGCCAACGGTAGGAATCGGGTCTTGTTGCCTTTACCGCGCACCCGAATCTGCGATTCCGATAACAGCAAATCGTCCCGACGCAGATCCAGGACCTCTTGCGACCGAAGCCCCTGCAGCAGCATCAGTCCCACGATGGCCAGGTCCCGTGAGTTCCGAAAACTGGACCAGAATCGCGCCACTTCATCGACGGACAAAGGCACGATGCTTCGTTTGGCAGTCTTGACGTGCAACCGACTTAACGCGGGTCGCGGCTTGCCAATGCCCATGGGCGCTCGTTGCCAGTACGTCGACTGCAGCGCCGGAGCGATCTGACCGGGGGCACCAGGAAAGGCGATGCGCAAGGCGCGATCCACGATGGCAACACGTTGGTTGATCGTGGCGCCCGTCAACTCGCGTTCCTGGCTGGACTGGGATCGCACATAATCGAGCAATGTCGATTCGGTGAGATCATCTTTGGTGACCTCATCCGTATGGTGAACACTCTCCCACCACCGGAGAAAGTGCAACAACGCGTCCGCGTAGGTTCGCAGAGTTGTGTTGGCCAGACGGCGAAGAATTTCGTAATCGAGGTACTGGTTGATCCAGCCGATTTCACGTCCGGTGCTCTGTTCGACAACCCGATACGGGCACCGTACATGGTTGTTGAAGGGCTTGTGCACCACCCGGAAGGTCATCATCGCGCCGCCTCCAGAAGGCACTGGAACTGGTGTGCATCACCGTCCTGGACAAAGAAGCTATTCGGATCGTGTCCTTCGGGCAGCGAGACAGTGCGCGCGATTACGCCGTGCTCTGTGAGCCTGTAGGTGAGTGATTGTGCCGCTTGCTGACCGCTGCCGTTGTGGTCGGCGTCAAAGGCCAGATAAACGGTTCGGGAGCCATCGCAGAGTTGCCGAAGCTGGTGCGCGTTGAGATTGGTGCCCATCGAGCAGGTGACATTGTGAAAGCCGGCCTGCCATAATGCGGCGTAGTCGAATAGTCCCTCTACCAGAATCACTTCCGGATATCGCCGGACCTGGCCCCATGCGTACAGCCCACCTTTGGCGCCCGGCAGAAAACGATGCGGTGGCGCCGCCGCAGTCAGGCTGCGGCCATAGAGGTTGCCTTCCAGCGGAAACACCACGCGGTGCATGTAGGTGTCGTAGCCGGCGGCGGTGACCAGTCCGGCTTCGCGTAAAGCCAAGCCGGAGTACCCCAGCTCCGTCAGCCAACCTCGCAAGCAACCTCCGGGAGCGTAGCCGATCCGCATATGCTCGATCACTTCCGGTGAGCGGACTCCACGTTGATACAGATAGGCAACCGCTTCGGAGTGACGGTGTAGCTGTATGCGATAGAACTCTGTGGCTTCCCGCAATAATGGCGGCAAGCCGAGCCACTGGCGGAGCAGGACCAACGCTTGCGGGAACCTCACCTGGTGATACAGTTCGGCGAAGCGAATTACGTCACCGCCGCGGTCGCAGCCATAACAGTAGAACAGGTTGTTGAGAGGGTCCACCAGAAAGCTGGGTTTATGATCTTCGTGCAGCGGACACAGGCCCATGATTCGACCGCGGCTAAGTTGTCGGCCCGGTCGCCAGTCATGGGCTTGCAGATAGTCCAGCAGTGAAATCTGCTTTTTCAACTCGTCGAGAGCTTGACGGCTCATGGACTTCTTGCCTCGATGGGCAGAATACGGCAGAGCGCGCCGAGATCCCAGGCAAGGATGGTGGGCGACTGTAAAAAGTGCGGGTGTTGCACTCCGCCCTTGATCCAACACCACAGGCTCGTGAGTCGCCGCTGTACCCATCGACGCACGGTGGATGGATCGGGCAAGCGTGTCGGGTCTTTGCAATGCGGTGTAGCTTGCTCGGCAGTTTTACCAGCGGCTATGTGCTCACAAGCCTGCTGCCGGCAGTGCAAGGTGAATGGCGCCGACGGCGCCAGCCAATCGGGCAAGGCGGTGAAGGTCTTCCGGCAGGGACGACAAACGCCACGTCGCACCCAAATGCGATCGTGCCGGTCATCACGGGCGTAACGAAGCCGCCGACCGTGGCCCACGATCGTGCGCTTTCCACACACCGGACACTCTCGCGGGAGAAGGCTTAACGCGATCACCCCGGATCGGCCTTGTCTTCCGCGTTTGGCAGTGCGATAAAGAGAATCACGGCTGGCGTGAAGGCCCGCCGCTGACCGTCGCCTGCTAAGTTTCGATCTGCTGCCGGGCCTTCACCCTCCCGGCAAAGTCAGCATTCAAACAAAAAAAGAATACTGCTTTCCGCTACCCGCCGCGAGTTCCCCACTCAGAACATTGGCCGCATATAAACGCCATCCCGTTGACTGGCTGCAGCGCCCCATGTCACAGGAGTCCTGCGCGCGCCGTTCCCGTTTTCAGATCATGCCCAGCGGCACGTCACGATCGGGCGCGGGGAAGGCGCGGTCGATGGCGGCGATATCTTCGGCCGTCAACTCCCAGCCGGCGCCACCGGCGTTCTCCCGCACGCGCTCGAGGCGCGAGGTCTTGGGGATGGTGAACACGTTGGGGTCGCGCGTGAGGAAGCGCAGCGCCACCTGCCGCGGCGTGCGCCCGTGCCGCGCCGCCACTTCGGCCAGCACCGGGCTGTCCGGAAACCGGCCGTGCCCGAACGGCGAATACGCCACCACCGCAATCTGGCGCCCGCTGCAATAGGGAATCAGCCGCCGCTCGATGCCGCGGTCGCGCAGATGGTACAACACCTGGTCGCAGGCCACGCGCTCGTGCCGCAGCGCGGCCTCCGCCTCCCGCAGTTCCGGCACGTCGAAGTTGCTCACGCCCAGAAAGCGGATCCGCTTATCGGCAGCCAGCTTCTCCATGGCCCGCATGGTTTCGCGGATGGGATAGCTGCCCGGCCAGTGCAGCATGTACAGGTCCAGCGAATCCGTTCCCAGCCGCCGCAGGCTGGCCTCGCAGGCGCGCAGCGTGCCGTCGTAGGAGGCGTTCGAGGGCAGCACCTTGCTCGCCAGGAACACTTCCTTTCGCCGGCCGGCAATCGCCTTGCCTACAATCTTCTCGGTCCGCCCGCTGCCGTACATCTCGGCCGTGTCGATGTGGGTCATGCCCAGGTCCAGCCCGACGCGCAGCACCTCCACCGCGCGCTCGTCCTCCAGCATCCATGTGCCCTGCCCGATTACCGGCACGGCCGCGCCGGTCCACGCCAATGCACGCTGTTCCAATGCTATTTCTTGGGATTGAGTTTCAGGTTAATCACGGCGGCCGGGCGGGAATCGAAGGAGCTCAACGTCTTGGTTCCGCTGGCCGCGCCATTGGACTTGGCGGTCAGCTCGTAGTCCACGTCCGGGCTCAGCTCGTAAAACACATACGTGCCGTTGTCCCGGGTGATGAACGAGCGGATCTGCAGCGTCTTGGTGTTCTTCAATTGCACCACCGCACCCGCCACCGGCGCGTCATCCACGGCGGTCACCGTTCCCTGCACGCTGCGCGTCTCCTGCCCCTTTTTCGGTTTCTTCTGGGCCAGTGAGACGGCGCTCGAGAACAGGCACGCGACGGCCACCAGCAGGGCGACCCGCTTCAGCCCGCTCATGCGCGTCAGGCCTGCGGGCCGGCGGATTTGGCTGCGATTCAACACGTTATCTCCAGTCCTCGTCGGCCTCTTCTTCTTCATCCTCGATGAATCCGGCTTCTTCCTCTTCTTCTTCCTCTTCCAGGTCGTCCGCCGATTCCAGTTCCAGCGGATCTGTGCCGATCACCTTCAGGTCCGCGCCGCACTCCTCGCAGCTGATGGTGTCGCCTTCGTCGACTTCTTCTTCATCCACGTCGATCTTGCCTTCGCACACAGGGCATTCAACCATAAATTCCTCCCCGAAATTATTACTGTTACACGATGAGTTGCCGCCTTGGCAAGTCCGCTTTTCGCCCTGACCACATTGTACTCTCGGCGGTTGTAGGGCTGGCGGTCCCGCCTGCCAGGTGCGCCCGGTTGGCGGGCGAAACAGCCCTACCACTCCGGCGCTACCAAGCTTCGAACGAGCCGTGGCGCTCGAGCGACGCTTCCTGCTCTTCGAAGCCGCGCACGTCGGCCCAGCGCGGCCCCTGCCGCAGGCGCGCCGCGAAGTCGTCCAGCTTGTCCTTCGGACCCGACGCGTACACCTCCACGCGGCCGTCGTCCAGGTTGCGCGCATAGCCCGTCAGGCCCAGCAGGCCGGCGGTCTGTTGGGCAAAATAGCGGAAGCCGACCCCCTGCACACGCCCGCTCACGAACCAGCGCCGGGCCGCCGCGGCACGCGCGCGCATCCGGCTCACACCGGCGGGCGCCGCTTGTGCCAGTCGGTGCGTGTCTGGAATTCGCGGCCGATGGCCAGCAGCGTATTTTCCGTGAACGGAGCGCCCACCAGTTGCAGCGCCACCGGCAGGCGGTCGGCAAAACCGCAGGGCAGCACCAGCGCCGGCAGCCCCGCCAGGTTCCCGGCCTGAATGATGCTGCGCAGCCCCGATGGCGTGCTGTGCGGCGCCGCCGGCGTGGCGCGCGCCGCCGCCGGGGTCGGCCCGTTGAGATCCTGGTCCACTCTGGGCGCCGGCCCGGAGCGGCCCGGCGCCAGCAGCACGTCCACTTCCGTGAAGAGCTTCGAGATCTGCTCCTGGATCAGGCGCCGGATGCGCATGGCGCGCAGATAATCGTTGGCCGAAACCTCCAGGCTCGCTTTCAGCCCGGCAATCTGCGCCTGGTCCGCCAGTTCGTTCACTTTGCCGCTGGTGACGAGGGGCGCGAAAATCGATCCCATTTCGCCGTCCAGAATCAGCGAAAGCACCGGGCCGTAGGGCAGGTCAGGCAGCTTCGCTTCCGCCAGTTGCACGCCCATGGCGCGCAAAACGGAAATAGACTCGGCGAACGCCGCCCGCGCGGCGGGGTCGGCGCGGTCCGTGAAATCCACCGCCGCGTAGCCCACGCGCAGATCCTTCAACGGCCGCGCGTATTTCGGCGTGTAAAAGAACCGCTTGCCCGCCGACCCGGGGTCGCGCGTATCGGCGCCCGCGATCACCTGCAGGATCTGCCCGCAATCATCGGCGCAGCGCCCGAACGGACCCAGCTTATCCAGCGTCCAGGAGAGCGCCATCGCGCCATGCCGGCTCACCAGCCCGTAGGTGGGGCGAATCGCGGTTACGCCGCAGAACGAAGCCGGCGTGACGATGGAGCCGGAAGTTTCCGAGCCGATCGCGAACGGCACCAGTCCCGCCGCCACCGCCGCCCCCGGCCCGCTCGAAGAACCGCCCGCCCATCGGGTCGGATCCCAGGGATTCAGGCCGGCGCCGGTGAGCGACGCCGATGCCAAATGGTACCCGCCGCCGCCCGCCAGTTCCACCGTGGAAAGCTTGCCCGCGATTACCGCGCCCACGCCATCCAGTTTCTCCACCACCGTGGCGCTGTAATCGAACACCTGCGCAGCGTAGGGCTTGGCGCCCCACGTGGTGGGATAGCCGGCGTAGCTGATCAGGTCCTTGACGCCGTAGGGAATCCCCTGCAGCGGGCCGCGCAGGCGTCCGCGCTTGAGGTCCGCATCCACCGCCTTCGCCTTGCGCAGCGCTTCCTTCGGCAGCCCTAGCGCCAGCGCGTTATAGCGCGGCCCCAGTTGCTGCAGCCGCTCCGAAAACGCCCGCGCCAGTTCCTCGGCGGAAAAATCCTTCGCCACCAGATGGGCGTTGATCTCCGCAATCGTGGCAAAGAAAACGTCGATCATGCTTCAAACCGGAAATCGGGCTCGGTGGACATGGGAAGATCGAAACGCGCCAGCGCGGCCGCATGATTGCGGATCTGCCGCCGCGCGGATTCCAAATCGTCCGTTGGCGGCGCCGTCTGCGCCGTTGTCGGCGTCTGAGCCAGAAGGGCCGCTGCGGGCATCATCACCGCTGCCGCCAGGTTGCGGCGCGTCATCTGCATGTAATCAGGATACCAGCCCAGGGGCGAATCGCCCGGGCGGCTATCCTTGATTCTCCGACGGCTGCAGCCGGTCGATTCTGGCAGCCAGAATGAAATCGCTCTCGGTCAGGCCGTCGATTTTGTGGGTCCAGGTTCGCACTTCCACCTTGCCCCACGACAAGTACAAGTCCGGGTGATGCCCTTCCTCCTCCGCCACCGCTCCCGCGCGGTTGACGAAATCGAGCGCCAGGCGGAAATCCGGGAACGTGAACGTTTTCGCAAGGTGATGCCCGTCCACCACCTGCCAGCCGGGAAGTTGCGCTTTCAATTTCTCCAGTTCCTCCCCCTTCAGGGGCGGAACGCCTCCCCGGCAAGGAACGCAGTGCTTCTCCGCAAGCCCCATGGTCACTCTCCTGTTTCTCAGAATCGAAGCCGCGCCCCTCCGGCGGGCCGCGGCGCGGTAAGTCTGCTTATTCTATCAAGGCCGGCGCGGGCCTTACCAGTTGCCGCTCTCGAGCAGGTTAACCATTGCCATCACCGTCGACCAGTTCCGGCTGGTCGCGCTCACCCGCAGTTCCTTTTCAATGAAGGCGTTGGGAAACCCGTAGGATCCGTTCTGCTTCCGCCGGCTAAGGACAAACACCTCCCGCTCCGCCATCGCCACGGCTTCCAGCGCTTCCTTCGCCAGCGCCAGCGGGAGGCGCGGGCGGAGGGCCGGCGCCGCCGAGAGGAACACCACGTACCGTTTCACCGCGGCATCGCTTTCCGCTGCCTCAAAGGGCGACCGGCGCACCAGTTCCACCATCTCCGCCGCTTGCCGGAGCGTCATCTCGAGCGCGCTCACGCGGAGTTTCTTCCTGACCTTCTCCACTACTCCGTCCGGGTCTTCGTTGGGCGGCTCGAAGATGACGTTCCCGCTCTGGATATAGGTCCGGACTCTGCGGCAGCCCGCGGCGCTGAATCCGTCCCTGAGGTCCGCCATCAGCAGGCGGCCGTGCCCGGCCACATTGACGGCGCGCAGGAAAGCGATGTAGGTGCTCAATCCCCCCTCCGGATCGTTTGGTTTCTCCGGAGCATACCATGGCGAATGCCTGGCAGCTTACTGCCGCGCGGCGAAATGAGCCCGCGCCGTTCTGCAGCGGGCCAAATCTCTTCAGCTAAGCGAATGCCGGTTCCGGCAAGCGGATAATCTTCTTGCGAATCGCGTATTGCACCAGCTGTGCCTTGTTGTGAATGTTCAATTTCCGCATCAGGTTGAACTTATGCGCCTCCACGGTCTTCACACTCAAATCGAAGCCGCCGGCGATCTCCTTGACGGACTTGCCTTCCGCCAGCATTTTCAGGATTTCCCGTTCGCGATTGGTCAGCCGGCCGAAGCCCTCGCGGTCCGGCCCCCGGCCCTGCATGCGGAATCCGTCTACCAGCCGCGCCACCAGGCGCGGGCTCAGGAAGCTGCCACCGCGGTGCGCCTCGCGAATGCCGCTGAGCAACTGGTCCACCGGGCTGTCCTTGAGAACGTACCCGCTGGCGCCCAGTTCCACGCACTCGGCCAGGTAATCCTCGTCATCGTACATGGAAAGGAAGACGATACGCGTCTCCGGCCTCATTTTGCGAATCCGGCGGGCGGCTTCGAAGCTGCTCATGCCCGGCATCCCGATGTCCATCAGCACCACATCGGGCCGGGACTGCTCCGCCGCTACCAATCCCTCCGCCGCGTCGGCGGCCTCGGCGACAATTTCCATATCGGGCTCCGCCGCCAGCAGCGTCCGGATTCCCTGCCGGAACAGAGTGTGATCATCCGCAATCAAAACACGAATCTTGGCCATGAACGCTTTCCCGCGGAAACCGGCAACCCCAGCATTACCACCGTTCCCTTGCCCGGCGAACTGCGGATACCGAGCGTGCCACCCATAAGTTCGGCCCGCTCCCGCATTCCGGCCAGACCGTACGACATCGGCCGCCTGGCAGCCGTTTCCGCGCTGAAGCCGGCGCCGTTATCCGAGACGCGCAGCCTGATCTTCTTATCGGCGGCTTGGAGCGAAAGGTTTACTCGTGTCGCCCGGGAGTGCTTGGCCACGTTCTGCAAAGCCTCCTGCGCCACGCGATAGATTACCTCCTGCGCCTCCGCCGGCAGAGCCGCCGCCGCCGCGCCCACCCTTACCCCGATCGTCGCCGGATAGCTCTTGCGGAACCGCGCCGCCAGTTGCCGGATGGCGGCCCGCAGTCCCAACCGCTCCAGCACCGCCGGGCCGAGCGCGGCCACAATCCGCCGCAACTCGCCGATCGTGCCCTCCAGCGTGCGGCGCGCCTGCCGCAGGCGCCGGCGGAGAGGCGGCGGCGCTTCCCGCTCCAGCATTTCCAGCTCCAGCCGCAGTAGCAGCAAGGATTGGCCGGCCTCGTCGTGCAGTTCCCGCCCGATGCGCCGGCGCTCCTGCTCCTCTGCCTGCCGTGCCTTGCCCGCCAGCACCTTGCAAAATCCGCGGTAGATGGCAAAAATCGTGCCCGTCTGTAGCTGCTCCCGCGCCGGCTGGTGGCTTCGGCCCAGCTCGCCCTTGAGCAACCCGTCGAATTCGCGCAGGGCCAGGGCCGCCCGGTCCGGCGCAATCTCCCAATCCGCCAGCGAGCGCCCGCCCCTCTCCGCTTCCTCGAAGAACGCTTCCACGCTGCCCGCCCGCGCTGCCCCGGCGGGCGTGAGGGCCAGCAGGCCGCGAACCTGTTCCTCGCCGTACCCTTGCCGCCGCAGCCGCGCCGCCATCTGCGCTTCCAGCCGCGCCGCAATCGGCGCCACTGCTCGCAACAGCCTGCGGATGTGCTGCCGCGCGCCCCCGGGCAGCCACTCGAATTGATCGTCTGGCATCCGTATATGGATCGGCCGGATCGCTCCGCACCTGTATGGGACACGCATGCCCCGCCCGGTCGCGCACCGGGGGGCTCACCCCACGTACTGCACTTCTTCTTCGAGTTCCATGGCGAAGCGCGCGCGCACCCGCTGCTTCAATTCCGCAATCAGGGCGCGCAGGTCGGCTGCGGTTCCGGCACCCGCGTTGTAAATCAGGTTGGCGTGATAATCGGCCACGCGAATATCGCCGCGCACCATCCCCTTGGCTCCCACCTGCTCCAGAAACCAGGCGGCCGGAATTTTGCCTTCCCGCACCACCGCCGCCGGTATTTCCGCCGCCACGCCCGCCGGCAGTTCGTGGAGCAGCAGATTCTTAAAAATACTGCCCGCGCACTTCATGGTGACCGGAAACTTCTGGTTGCGCACGCGCATGATCTCGTCGGCGGTCGCGCGCAGCGCGGCGCCGTCGCCCGCCTCCAGCAGCAGTTGCACGGAAAAAATGATCCATTCCTTGCGCCGCTTGAAAATGCTTTCCCGGTAGCGGAACTCGCATTCCGGGTTGGAGAGCACGCGCACGCACTGGCCGTCGAAAAACTGCACCTGCGCCACCCGCTCCGCAATCGAGTGCCCGTACGCGCCCGCGTTGCCGTACACCGCCGCCCCCACCGAGCCGGGAATTCCCGCCAGCGTCTCCAGCCCGGCCAGCCCGTGCGCGATGGCGAAATCAACCAACTCCTGCAGCGTTGCCCCGGCCTGCGCCACCACCCGCCCGTTCGCCTCCGCCAGGGCCGCGCCACGGTAGCGTAGGACCACCCCCGGGAATCCGTCGTCGGAGACAATCAGGTTGGTGCCTCCGCCGATCACCACCGTCGGCATCCCGCTCTCCCGCGCCACCGCCAGCGCCGCCAGGAACGCTTCGATGCCGTCGCTCTCCGCGTAGACATCGGCGGGACCGCCGATGCCGAATCGCGTGTACGGCGCCAGCACCGCACCCGCGGAAACGGTTAAATTAGGAATTCCGGAGAGCCGCGCCAGCGTCTCCCCCGTAGTCTGCATCTATTTCAATTATAAGAGAGGCCCTGTCGTGAGATCCGCATTCCCAGGCTTCCCGCCCGAAGCCATCGAGTTCTTCCGCGCTCTCGAGCGCCACAATCGCCGCGAATGGTTCCTTCCGCGCAAACCGCTCTTCGAGCAGCACGTCAAAGCGCCCATGCACCAACTGGTGGAGGCCGTCAACACCGCCCTCGGCCGCTTTGCACCCGCCTATGCCACCGATCCCGCCCGCGCCATCTACCGCTTCTACCGCGACACCCGTTTCAGCAAGGACAAATCGCCTTACAAAACCCACATCGCCGCCAGCTTCCGCCACCGCCGCCTGGGCTGTGACGCCGGCGGCGCGGGCTGCTATTTCCAGGTCTCGCACAAAGAAGTCGGCGTCGGCGGAGGCATCTACATGCCCATGCCGGAGACCCTGCGCGCCGTCCGCGGCCACCTGGCGGAGCATGCCGAAAAATTTCGCAAGCTGAGGGCGGCGCGCGCCATCCAAAAAGCCTTCGGCGATATGCAGGGCGACCAGCTCGCGCGCGTGCCCAAAGGCTTTGCCGCCGACGATCCCGCCGCCGATCTGCTGCGCTACAAGCAGTTCCTGTGGTGGATCGAGCTGCCGCCGGCCGTGGCCACCGGGCCCGCGCTCTACGGCGAGATCGTCACCCGTTTCAAAGCCCTGGCGCCGCTGCTGGATTTCCTGAACGCGCCGCTGGCCGGTCAGGGGAGAAAGGGGATCGATATCCGGGACCTACTGGATTGAGAAATAAGTGGGGCAGACGATCGTTCGTCGTCTGCCAACCCGAGTCCCGCGTTGGCAGACCACAAAAGCGTAGGTCCGCCCCACCTCATTCAGCCGGCGGGCCGCCCGTATGCGGCCCCTACGGCCGTGACCGCTATACCACCTGCTTTTTGCGCGGGCGCGTGGTGCGCTTCTTCTGGCCTTCGACCGGCGCCTTGCGCGGCGCGCGCGGCCGGCGCTGCGGTTTGGGAGGAGGCTCGGGAATCGGGATTTCGCCGGTGGCCGTGGGCTGGCCCGGCACGAGGGGCTGGCTCGCCTTCCTCTTCTTCGATTTCCACCGGCTGCTCCGGCTCCGGCGGCGGCGCCGGCGGATGGAACTCCGCGCCCAGGTACACGATCAGCCCGCGCTCTTCATCCGCCTGATTGCGCACCAGCCCTTTGTCCTGCGCGTAGTTCAGCAGCTCGCTGAACTCCTGGAAGCCGTAGTGCGTCCAGTCGAAATTCGGATGGTCCTGGTGCACCCACTCGGCCAGTTCCTCGGCCGTGGCGCCGTTGTCCACTTCCATGCGATGCGTTTCGAGCACGTCGCGCAGCAGCGGGATAGCCTCTTCCGGCTTGTCGCCCGGCTTCTCCGGCGCCGCGCCCTTCATGCGGATCATGTAGCGGCCTTCGCCGCCGGTCACCTCGACGTAATCCGCCTTTTGCAGCTTCTCCACGAAATCGGTGAACGAACTGGCGCCGTACGCCTTCTCGTTGAACGTGGAATCGAGCTGCAGCATGGTGGATTTCAGCAGACCGAGCTGCGGACGCACTTCGCGGCGCTCCAGCACGCCCAGCGCGCGCTCCACCAGCGGCATGGCCTGCGCCAGGTCGAGCGCCACGCGCTTGTGCGGCGGCCGCTGCTGCGGTTGCGGCTGTGGGCCCTGCGGCGGCGGCCCCTGGGGGGCGCTCCCTGCGGCGCTTGCTGCTGCGGCGGCCGCTCCTGCTGCCGCTCCACGCTGCTGCTGCGGCTCGCGGTGCCGCCCGCCCCGCTCGTCGATCACCGATTCGTAGGAGATGAACTCGTGGCAGTTCCTCTGCAGAATCGTGCTGGTGAAGGCGCGGCCGCCCACCACGAAGATGCGCTTGTCGTATTGTTTCAGCTTGTTCACCAGCGCGATGAAGTCGCTGTCGCCGCTGACAATCGCGAAAGCGTTGATGTGGTCGTGCGTGAACGCCATCTCCAGCGCATCCAGCGCCAGGTTGATGTCCGCGCCGTTTTTGTCGCCGCGCGGCGACGGATCGCGCTGCACCATCTGCACCGCGTGCTCGGAAAGGGCCCGCGTGGCCGATTCCTGCCTGCCCCAGTTCGCATAGGCGAACTTGGTGACGATTTCGCCGCGTTCCTTCAGCGCGTCCAGCACCGCAGCCACGTCGAATTCGCGGTGCAGAGTGGACTTGACGCCGATCTCGATGTTATCGAAGTCGATGAACACGGCGATCTTCAATTTCTGTTCCATTGGTAATTCCTTCTCGGCCGGTCCTACCCGGCCTACCACAGGGGCGTTCACGGTGTGCCGGACCAGAATGTCCGTCACGCCGGGAAGGCCGGACCATGCAAACCGCCTCCGGGCCGCAATGCCCGACGGCGGCGCCTGTGTATGGCCTCAAGCGTAGTGTACCCTACTTTCGGTTGCGCAAGCGCGCGGCGGTCTCCGCCCCGCGCTGAAATTCCTCCTCCAACCGCCGGTTGCGCAGATTTTCACGAATGTGCTCCAGCTCCCGAATGTAGACGCGAGAGCGCCCGGTCGACCGCCTGGCTGTTGGTGGCCAGGATGTCGCGCCACAGGTCGTAGGAGCTCAGCGCCAGCCGCGTCATATCCGCCAGCCCGGAGCCGGATACCTGAATCTGCGCCGTATCCGCCAGCATCGCTGCCAGCGCCGTCGACGCCAGTTGCGGCAGGTGCGAGGTCAGCGCCACCACCCGGTCGTGCTCCTCCGCTCCCAGCACCACAACCTGCGCGCCGATGCGCTTCCAGCCACTTGCGAAACACACGCGCCGCCGGTGTTTCGAGCTCCGCTTGCTCGTCCGGCGTAAGCACCCAGATGCGGCCGCGAAACAAACCGGCGTCGGCCGCCCCCGCGCCGCGCGTCTCCTTCCCTGCCATGGGGTGCCCGCCCAGAAACTGGCAGCGCCCGATCGATTGCCGCGCCACATCGACGATCGCGCACTTGGTGCTGCCCGCGTCCGTGACCAGCGCGCCCGGCTTCACCAGCCCGTCCAGCCGGCGCACGGTATCGAGAATCCGGCCGATGGTCTGAGAGAGGAACACCAGGTCCGCCTCCGCCACCGCTTCCGCCAGCGGCGCCCCGCGGTCAATGGCCCCGCACGCCTCCGCCTCCGCCAGGGCGCGTTCCGAGCTGACGCCCACAATCGAGCCGTCAAACCCCGCCGCCCGTAGCGCCAGCCCGAAGGACGCCCCGATCAATCCCGTCCCGACGATGGCTACCTGTTCCATAGGATTGGGATCAGGGATCAGGGATCGGGGATCAGGGAAGAGCAGCTCGCGGTACGCGCGCTCCAGTCCCCGGCCCCTGGCCCCCGGCCCCTAAATCGTCCTCCCCACCGCTTCCGCGATCATTTTCAGCTGCCGCATCAACTCCGCGAACTGCTCCGGCCCCAACGACTGCGCGCCGTCGCTCCAGGCGTGGTCCGGATCGGGATGCACTTCCACCACCAGGCCGTCGGCTCCCGCCGCCACCGCCGCCCGCGCCATGGGCGCCACCTTGTCCCGCCGCCCGGTGCCGTGCGAGGGATCCGCCAGGATCGGTAGATGCGAAAGCTTCTTCACCACCGGAATCGCCGAGATGTCCATGGTGGTGCCGGTGGCCGTCTCGAACGTGCGGATGCCGCGCTCGCACAGAATCACGTCGTAGTTGCCGCCCGCCAGGATGTGCTCGGCGGAAAGCAGCAGCTCTTCGATGGTGGCCGCGATCCCGCGCTTCCAGCAGCACCGGCTTGCGCTGCCGCCCCAGTTCCCGCAACAGCCCGAAATTCTGCATGTGCCGCGCCCCCACTTGCAGAATATCGGCATAACCGGAAACCAGCGCGATCTGGGCGCAGTCCGTTACTTCGCTCGCCGCCAGCAGTCCGTGGCGGTCGGCGGCCTGCCGCAGCAGTTGCAGCCCTTCCTCGCCCAGCCCCGGCGTGCCGTAGGGCGTGCCGCGCGGCTGGAACACTCCGGCGCGCAGAATTTTCGCCCCCGCTTCCGCCACCAGCGCCGCCGAGCGTGCGATCTGCTCGCCACTTTCCACGCTCCCGGGCCCCGCCAGCGTGACCACCCGCTCGCCGCCGATCTCCACCGACCCCACCCGCACCACCGTCCCCTGCGGCCGGAAGCCGCGGCTGGCCAGCTTGTACGGCGAAATGATGCGGTGCGCTTCCTTCACGCCCTCCATTACCTCGATCACATCCAGGTCGAATTCCTCCTGGCCGCCCACGCCGCCCAGCAGCGTGTGCATCACGCCGGTGGACCGGTGCACGTCGAACCCCATTTCCACCATGCGCTCGATCACGGCGTCGATCTGTTCCTCGCTCGCCCCCTGCTGCATCACCACTAGCATTTACTTGTCTCCATCGGGCTTCGCCGACGGCGCCACGCCGTCGCTCGCCGCTTTCATCCGCACCCGCTGGATGGTGCGCATTTCGTCGATGATGCGCTCGAAAACCCTTCGCAGCGCCTCCGGCGTGAGCGGCCCGCCGTTGGACCCGGTCACATTCGCGAACACCTGTTCCTCCCGTTTGGGCTCGTAGACCGGCAGCCCGGAGAGGCGCTTCACGCGCCCGATCTCCTCCACCACGCGCGTCCGCTCGTTCAGCAGTGCCACCAGGCGCCGGTCCACGTCGTCGATCAGAATGCGGAGTTCGTCCAGCCTGGCGGCCGCTTCCTCTTGCGTCATATCCCGGCTCCGGCGGGTCCCCCGGCCGGCCCGGTTTTGGCCGGCTGGGGCGGCGCAAATCCGCTCTTCAGCTCACGCACGAAAGCTTCCAGCTGCGCTTCGAGCGCGGGGTCTGCGCCGCGGCGTTCGATGATGCGCACAATCGCGCTCCCCACTACCACCGCTTCCACCTGCCGCCCCAGTTCGGCCACGTGCTCCGGCCGGGAAACGCCGAAACCCACCGCCAGCGGCAAATCCGTCACCGCGCGCACCGCCCGGATCAGCGGCGCCGCCTGGTTGGAGAGCGATTCTTGCGCGCCCGTCACCCCGGTGCGCGACACCAGGTACACGAAGCCGCTCGAATATTCCGCCACCAGCCGCAGCCGCCGTTCGGTGCTGGTAGGCGCCGCCAGAAATACCGTGTCCAGCCCGTGGGCGCGCATGGCGCCGATGTACTCGTCCGCCTCCTCCACGGAAACGTCGGTGAGCAGGCAGCCGTCGATCCCCGCCGCCGCCGCGTCCGCCGCCAGCCGCTCCAGCCCGTAGCGCATCACCGGGTTCAAATATGTGAACAGCAGCAGCGGCACCTCGGAACGGCGCCGGATTTCCGCCGCCATTTCGAGCACGCCGCCCAGCGTCGTTCCCGCCTTGAGCGCGCGCTCTCCCGCCGCCTGAATCACCGGGCCGTCGGCCACCGGATCGGAAAACGGCACCCCCAGCTCGATCAGGTCCGCACCCCCGCGCACCAGCGCCAGCACCAGCGCCGGCGTGCGCGCCGGCGAAGGATCGCCCGCCGTCAGGTAAGCGATCAGCCCCTTGCGCCCATCGCGTTTCAGGCATTCGAACAGCTTGCCGATGCGCGTCATGGGGGCCGGAGGCCGGGGGCCAGGGGCCGGGGAAGTGTCCGGTGTAGGTCCGCTACTCATGGTTGTGACCCGGAACCACCCGCGCCCTGACCGCCCGTAGCGCCGGCTTCCAGCCGGCCATGCCGGCATCCCTGCCGGCATTCCCGCGCCAGTCGGAATCCCCCATCCCCATACCGTCCGCCCGCAAGCTGAAAGCTGATAGCTGGCAGCTGACCGCTGATCGCTCACCGCTCATTCCATCTCCCCGAAGTTTTCCCGATAAATATCGATATCTTTGTCTCCCCGCCCGGAAAGATTCACCACAAAGATTTTGCCGTGCGCCTCATGCGCCCGGCGCATCGCCTCCGCCACCGCGTGCGCCGATTCGAGCGCCGGAATAATGCCCTCCGTGCGCGAGAGCGTGCGCGCCGCCTCCAGCGCTTCGCGGTCGGAAGCCGCCGTGTACTCCGCCCGCCGCCGGTCGTGCAGCCAGGCGTGCTCCGGACCGATCATGGCGTAATCCAGCCCCGCCGAAACCGAATGCGTGAGCGCGATCTGCCCGTCGTCGTCCTGCAGCACCACGCTGTAAGCCCCCTGCAGCACGCCCGGCGCGCCGCCCCGATAACGGGCCGCGTGCTCGCCCAACCGCTCCCCGCGCCCGCCCGCTTCAATCCCCACCAGCCGCACGCTTTCATCCGGCAGGAACGCATGGAAAATCCCGATGGCGTTGCTGCCCCCGCCCACGCACGCGAACACCGTATCCGGCAGCCGCCCTTCCGCTTCGAGGATCTGCCGCCGCGCCTCTTCCCCGATCACCTTGTGAAAATCCCGCACCATCATGGGGTAAGGATGCGCGCCCAGCACCGAACCCAGCAGGTAATGCGTATCGGCAAGGTTGGTCACCCAGTCGCGCATGGCTTCGCTGATGGCGTCCTTCAGGGTGCGGCTGCCGGCCGTCACCGCGCGCACCTTCGCCCCCAGCATGCGCATGCGGAACACGTTCAGCCGCTGGCGCCGCATGTCCTCCTCGCCCATGTAGACCACGCAGTCGAAGCCCAGCAGCGCGGAAACCGTCGCGGTGGCCACGCCGTGCTGCCCAGCGCCGGTTTCGGCGATGATGCGCCGCTTCCCCATCCGCCGCGCAACCAGCGCCTGCCCCAGGCAGTTGTTGATCTTATGCGCGCCGGTGTGCAGCAGGTCCTCGCGCTTCAGCCAGATACGCGCCCCGCCCAGCGTCGCGCTCAGCCGCTTGGCGAAATACAGAGGCGTCGGCCGCCCCGCGTAATTCCGCAGGAGATCGCTCAGCTCCGCCTGGAACGCCGGGTCCTGCCGCGCTTCCGCGTAGGCGTGCTCCAATTCCTCGATGGGCGCCATCAAAACTTCCGGAACATAGCGCCCGCCGTACGGCCCGAAGTGCCCGCCCGCATCGGGTTGCGCCGTCATCGTCCCAGCGCCGTCCTGGCCGCTTGCAAAAAGTCCCTCATTTTCTGGTGATCCTTCTTCCCCGGCGCGCTTTCGATGCGCGAGCACGCGTCCACGCCCCACGGCCGCGCCACTTCGACAGCCCGGGCCACGTTAGAGCCGTCCAGCCCGCCCGCCAGCACGATGCGATGCCCGTATCCTCGCGCCAGCGTCCAATCGAACGTCCGCCCCGTCCCGCCGTACAATTCCCCCGCCGGACCGTCCAGCACCAGCGCTTCCGGCAGTGGGACAGGCTTCAGCCTGTCAACCGGCCCCATTACCTGCGCCCAATCGAAATCCGCGCCCACCCGCACGGCTTTCCACACCACCGGAGCCGCCGGATAGTCGTCCGGCGCTTCGTCACCGTGCAGTTGCACCACGTCCAGCGCCGCCAGGCGCGCGATTTCCTCCATCCGCGCCCGCGCCTCGTTCACGAACACGCCCACCCGCCGCACGCCCGCCGCGGTGCGGATAGCCGCCGCCTGTTCCGGCGCCAGGTAGCGCGGGCTGCGCGCATAAAAATTGAAGCCGATGGCGTTGGCCCCGGCCGCTACCGCGGCATCCGCATCCGCCTGGTTGGTGATGCCGCAGATTTTCAGGATCATGCCGCCCCCAGCCGCCGCAGCGCGCCTTCCGGGTCGCCCGATTTCATCAGGTGCTCACCCACCAGAAAAGCCGAATACCCCGCCCCGCGCAGCCGCGCGATGTCCTCCGCCGAATGGATGCCGCTCTCGCTCACCAGCACCGCGCCTGCCGGCATCTGTTCCGCCAGCCGCAGCGAGGTCTCCAGCGTCACCTCAAACGTGGTCAGGTCGCGGTTGTTCACCCCGATCACCTCCGCGCCCGACGCTACCGCCGCATCCAGTTCCCCGCGCCCGTGCACCTCCACCAGCGCCGCCATGCCGAACCGCGCCGCCGCCTCCCGGAAACCGCGCATGTCGCGCTCCGTGAGAATCGCCGCAATCAACAGAATGGCATCCGCGCCGTGCGCCGCCGCCTCCAGTATGTCGATGGACGCGATGGTGAAGTCCTTGCGCAAAACCGGCAGCGAGATTCCCGCCCGCGCGCTCTCCAGGTCTGCCAGGCTGCCCTGAAAAAACGGCCCGTCCGTCAAAACCGATACCGCCGCCGCTCCGCCCCGCTGGTAAGAAGCGGCGATCCGCGCCGGCTCGAAATCCGCCGCCAGCAACCCTTTGCTCGGCGAAGCTTTTTTGACCTCCGCGATGATGGCGGGCGTGCGCGCGCCCAGCGCCGCGCGGAAATCGCGCCGCTCTCCCCGGCGTTCTTCCGCCCTCCGCTCCCACTCGCCCGCGCAAGCCGCCTTACCGGGAAGCTCCTCCCTTTTTTTCGCGACAATGCGGGCCAAAATGTCTGGAATCGTGCCGTTCAAGGTGTTGCTTTATCGTATCAAACCGCCCTGTGGGGCAGGTTAGTAACCTGCGGAGCGTACACGCTCGCGCATTTCGACACCGAAGAACGGTTGATGAAATGGTATGCGTATCCCGCCTACGCGCCCCACAAGGTCGAGCACGACAAATTCGTGGCGCAGGTCAAACAGTTGCAGCAGGACCTGCGCCCGGGAAAGGCAAAAATCTCGCGGGACGTGCTGACGTTCCTGCAGAGCCGGCTCATCGGCCACATGCCGGGGATGGACAAAGGGTATTCGGGATTTCTGCAGGCGGCGGAGGTGAAGTGAGGGAACCGCCGGCCTTCAGTCTGTGCCGACGAGTTCCGTGACTTTGGCCGCGAGCGCCGTCGAGGCCTGCTCGTCCCATACTCCGGCATGGCGCCAGGCGATTCTGCCGTCGCGGTCGAGCAGAATGAGGTAGGCTGCGTTGGGGTTGTCGAAACCGACGCGCGGTTTCCACTCTTCCGTGTAGCGGTAGACGGTGATGACATGCTCGTAGTCCTGTTTGGGGGTGCCGCGGCGCATGCCGCTGTCGACGAACCATTTGCCCAACCGTGACAGGCCGCCAATCAGAGGGATCTCGTAGAAGGTGACGCGGGGGTCGGCCTGAAACTGGTGTCGGAAACGCTCGGCCCAGGCTTCGACGGCGAAGCGGGATTCGTAAGTGAAGCCGAGCAGGAGTAGAGCGATCCGCCCGGCGGCATCGTGAGGCAGCGCCGCGGGGCGGCCGCTGAGGAATTCGCCGCGAAGCGCGGGAAGAGGGTCGCCGATCCTCAGGCCGGCGGGCTGCGAAGAATGCAAGGCAAGGCGAGCAATCCTGGAAGCCACATATTCATAATTCACCTCAACCACGGGGAAGCGCAGTGCGTAAGGTCACGAACGGCTGAATCTTGGTCGGAAACTGCTCCTGAAATCTGCGCCGCGCTTCAGCCGCTGCTACCGGCCACGCCACTTGCTGTTGCGGCAGAATCACCCCCTGGCGCCGCAAGGGTGAGCGGCGGATCGGCCTGCGCGAACCGCTTCCCTGACGCCGCCGGAGCGCCAAAACCGTACATTCAGATATAATGCTCTCAGATTGAAGGAGGCCTTTTTGGTGCCTGTGGCGGAAAGTGTGGCGCGGTCGTCCGCGTCCAAGCGGCGGGTTGTGGAAACACTGGCGCACCGGCAGCCGGACTGCGTTCCCATCGATTTCGGCGGCACGGCCGTAACCGGCGTGCACGTCAGCGCGGTAGCCGCCCTGCGCGATTATTTCGGGCTGGAGAAGCGCCCCGTCCCGGTGCATGAGCCGTTTCAGATGCTGGGCATGCTGGACGAGGATTTGAAGCAGGCGATGGGGATCGACGTGGAGGGCGTGTTCCCGCGCGCCACCATGTTCGGCTTTCCCAACGAGAACTGGAAGCCCTGGAGTTTCAACGGCCTGGAGGTGCTGGTCCCGGAGAAGTTCAACACCACGGTGGACGCCAACGGCGACACGCTGATTTACCCGGAAGGCGATTTGCGGGCGGCGCCGAGCGGGCGCATGCCCAAGGGCTTTTACTTTTTCGACGCCATCGTGCGGCAGAACCACTTCGACGAGGACCACCTCAACCTGGAGGACAACACCGAGGAATTCCACGCCGCTGGGCGACGCGCGATATCGAGTCGATTGCGGCGGACGTGGAGGCCGCCGCGGCCACCGGGCGCGGGGTGATCGCCAGTTTCGGCGGGGCCGCGTTCGGCGATATCGCGCTGGTGCCGGCGCCGTTTCTGAAGGACCCGCGGGGCATTCGCGACATCACGGAATGGTACATGTCCACGCGCAGCCGCCGCGATTTCATTCACCGGATTTTCGCGCGCCAGTGCGAGGTGGCGCTGGCCAACCTGGCCCGCATTCACGCGCGCATCGGGGACGCGGTGGACGCGGTGTTCCTGTGCGGGACGGATTTCGGGACGCAGACTTCGGCGTTCTGCTCGGTGCCGGCGTTTCGCGAGCTGTGGCTGCCGTACTACGCCGAGGTGTGCGGCTGGATTCATGCCCACACGGCGTGGAAATGTTTCAAACACTCGTGCGGCAGCGTGGAGCGGTTCTATCCCTCGTTCATCGAGGCCGGTTTCGACATCATCAACCCGGTGCAATGCTCGGCGGTGGGGATGGAGCCGGAGGGGTTGAAGGCCCGGAAATACGGCGAGCGGCTGGTGTTCTGGGGCGGGGGGGTGGACACGCAGAAGACCCTGCCGTTCGGCACGCCGGCGGAAGTGCGGGAGCAGGTGCTGCGACGCTGCGAGATCTTCGCGCCCGGAGGCGGCTTCGTTTTCAACTCGATTCACAATATCCAGGCGGGAACCCCGGTGGAAAACATCGCGGCCATGCTGGACGCGGTGCGCGAATTCAATGGAAGGGCGTAAATCGATCATGGTGGATTTAGAGCAACTGCGGCAGGCGATTGTGGACGGCGATGCCAAGCGGGCGATCGCCGTTACCGAGCAGGCGCTGGCGGAGCAGGCCGACCCCGGCGAGCTGGTCATCGAAGTACATGATCCCCGGCATGGATGAGGTGGGGCGGCGGTTCGAGTGCGAAGAATACTTCGTGCCCGAGCTGCTGCTGTCGGCGCGCGCCATGAAGGGCTCGCTGGCGCTGCTGCGGCCGCTGCTGGCGGCGCGCGGAACCGAGCCGGCCGGCCGGGTGGTGATCGGCACCGTGAAGGGAGACCTGCACGACATCGGCAAGAACCTGGTGGCGTCGCTGCTCGAAGGCGGCGGGTTCGAGGTGATCGACCTGGGCGCGGACGTGGCGCCGCAGAAATTCGTCGAGGCGGTGCAGACATCGGGCGCGGGACTGGTGTGCCTTTCGGCCCTGCTGACGGTCACCATGCCTTCCATGCGGACCACCATTCAGGCGCTGCGCGACGCCGGCGTGCGCGATCGCGTGAAGGTGCTGGTAGGCGGGGCGCCGGTGACGCAGCAGTTCGCCGAGGAGATCGGCGCGGACGGGTATCGGCGTGAACGCCACGGTGGCGGTGGCGCTGGCGCGGCAACTTGTCGCAGGCCGCGTGATGCGGCCCTCCCGCCGTAGATTTCTCGGCGCAGCGGCGGCGGTGGGCGCGCTGGTTCCGGAACCGGCAGGCGCGGCGGCCGGGGCGGGTGTGCAGGCGGAAGTCTCGCTGTGCGGCGCATTGGAGTTTCCGCGCCGCAGCGGACGCGGCCATGGACGGCCGGTGGAGGTGCCGCATACCTGGCAGGTGATGGCCGGGCCTGGAGGATCACCGCGGGCACGGCCTGGTACCGGCGCGAGGTCGAGATTCCGGCCGCATGGGCCGGAAGCACGGTGCGGATCGAATTCGAGGCGGTGTTTCACTCCGCGCGCGTTGCGGTGAACGGGCAGCCGGCCGGCGAACACCTGGGCAAGGGGTACACGGCGTTCCGCTTCGACATCACGCGCCTGCTGCGCTTCGGCGCGCGCAACACGATTGAGGTCGAGGTGGACAACGCGTTCGACGCCAACATGCTGCCGCGCGGGCGTTCGAGCGACTGGGCGCACGATGGCGGGATCGTGCGGCCGGTGAAGCTGCTGGTTTCGCCGCCGGCCTACATCGAGCGCATCGCGCATCGACGCCGATCCGGACCTGGAGCGGCACACGGCCGCGGTTTCGGTCTCCGCGCTGGTGCGCAATTCCGGCGAGCGCGAATTTCGCGGGGACGCGTCGGCTATCGCATTCTGGATGAAGCCACCGGGCTGGTGGTGGCGGAACGGGCGAACGCGCAAGCGGTGCGGCTGCGCGCGGGCGAAGCGGCGACCATCGCGCTGCCAACGGTTTCCGCTGGCCGAACCGAAGCTCTGGCATTTCGACCATCCCCACCTCTACATGGCGGAGGTGACGCTTGAAGGGCACACCGTCCGCGAGACGTTCGGCATCCGCAAATTCGAAGTCCGGGACGGCGGTTTCTATCTGAACGGCGAGCGCGTGACGCTGATGGGCGTGGAGCGCATGGCGGGCAGCCATCCGGATTACGGGATGGCCGAACCCGCAAGCTGGATTCGCGCACGACCACGACGATTTGAAAGAGCTGAACTGCGTGTTCACGCGCGTGCACTGGCCGCAGGACCGGCGCGTGCTCGATTACTGCGACCGCCACGGCATTCTGATGCAGACCGAAGTGCCGGCCTGGGGCGGGAACACATTTCAGGGGATGACGGGCAGCCTTCGACGGAGATTCTGGACAACGGTCTGGAACAATTGCGCGAGATGATCGCGAGCGACGGGAACCATCCCTCGCATCGTGGCCTGGGGATTGTGCAACGAGGTCAACGGGCAGAATCCGGTAGCGGCGGCGTTCGCGCGGCGGCTGCTGGCGGAAGCGAAGCGGCTCGATCCGCGGCGGCTGTGCTCCTACGCGTCGAACTCGCTGCAGAAGAACCCCGGGCGCGACGTGGCCGCGGAGATGGATTTCATCGAGTGGAACGAATACTACGGGAGCTGGTACAAGGGCTCGCCCGAAGACGTGCGGCGGAACCTGGATGAGATCCACAACGGCATTTCCCGGCAAGCCCGTGGTCATTTCCGAATACGGCTATTGCGCCTGCACGCCGGACCGGCCGGAAGGCGACCGAGGAGCGCATCCGCATTCTGCGCGAGCACACCGCCGTGCTGCGCGCGCACCCGGCCGTGGCCGGCATGATTTTCTTCGACTACAACGATTACCGCACGCACGTGGGCGACAAAGGCGTGGGCGCGCTCCAGCAGCGCGTGCACGGCGTGGTGGATGTGTTCGGGCGGCGCAAGCCGTCGTTTGCGGCGCTGCGGGAAGAGTCGAGCCCGGTGGCTGTCCATTGAGGCAAGCGGAGCGGCGGGTGCGCTGGAGGCGGCAGTGCGGACGCGCGAGCGGGGGCCGGGATACGCGCTCGCGGGAATACCGGCTGCGCGGCATCGCGTACGCCGCATCCGGAATTCCGGTGGAGCGGCAGGAGGCGGCGCTGCCCGACCTGAAGCCGGGCGCCGAGGCGCGGGTGAGGCTGGCGTTTGCGAGCAAAGATGTGGCGCGGGTGCAGTTGGACGTGGTCCGGCCGACCGGCTTCTCGGCCTTCACGGCGGAATGGAGGCCGGTGCAGTGAGTTACGTGTATCGCGTTTCGGTGGTGGCCGCGGCGGCGGGGCTGCTGTTCGGGTTCGACATCGCCGTGATCAACGGCGCGCTGCTGTTCCTGAAGCAGCAGTTCGGGCTGAGCGACGCGCAGGTGGGCATGGCGGCCACCGCGCTGCTGGCGGGATGCGTGGTGGGCGCGGCCATCGGCGGATGGCTGAGCGACCGCTTCGGGCGCAAGCCGATTCTGCTGTTCTCCGCCATCCTGTTCGCGTTCTCCTCGGTGGGCGCGGCGCTGCCGCATAACCTGGCGCGAGTTCGCGGCGGCGCGCTTCGCGGGCGGAGCTGGCCATCGGCCTGGCATCGCTGCTGGCGCCGCTGTACATTGCGGAGGTTTCGCCCGCGGCCATTCGCGGGCGGCTGGTTTCGCTGAACCAGATGGCGATCGTGACCGGCATTCTGCTTTCGTACCTGGTGAACTGGGGATTCTCCTTCGAGGTGCAGAACGGATGGCGCTGGATGTTCGCCATCGCCGCTATCCCCTCGCTGGCGTTTTTCGTGGCCCTGTTCTTCGTGCCGGAGAGCCCGCGCTGGCTGGTGGAGATGGGGCGCGAGGCGGAAGCGCTGGGGATTCTGAAGCGCGTGGACGATCCCGCCCAGGCGCCGGCGCAGATCGCGCGCATCCGCCACGCCATCGCCGAAGAGAGCGGCACGCTGGCGGAGTTGTGGGCGCCCGGCATGCGCCGCGCGCTCGTCATCGGGCTGGTGCTGGCGGTGGTGCAGCAGTGGATCGGCGTGAATACGGTGCTGTTTTACGGCTCGCTGATCCTGCGGGAGATCGCGTGGGGCACCAGAGCGCGTCGGCGGCCATCGGCGCCAACGTGCTGATCGGCGGGGTGAATTTCGTGTGCCACCATCGTCGCGCTGTGGCTCATCGACAAGGTGGGGCGCCGGGTACTGCTGATGCTCTCGGCGGGCGGGATGGGAGTCTGCCTCGTCTGCCTGGGCCTCGCGTTCCGCTCCGCGGCTCCTTCGCCCGCGCTGGTGATCGCGTGCATGCTCGGCTGCACCGCGTGCTTCGCGGTGGGGCTGGGGCCGGGCGTGTGGGTGGTGCTGGCGGAGATCTTTCCCAACCGAATTCGCGGGCGGGCCATGTCGCTGGCCACGGTGGTGCTGTGGATGGCATGCTCGGTGCTGACGTTCACCTTCCTGTCGATTTCCACCGCCATCGGCACGCCGCGCACGTTCGGGCATGTACGCGGGCGTGTGCGTGTTCACCGTGATCTTCGTCTGGAAGGTGACGCCGGAAACCAAGGGGAAGCATCTGGAAGACATCGAGGAGCTTTGGAAAGTGGTGGCAAAAGTATGAGCCGTTTCGCCGATTGGCTGGCCGCCGGGCCGCTCATTACCGATGGCGCGTGGGGCACCGAGCTGCAGAAGCGCGGCCTCGCACCGGGCGAGTGCCCGGACGTGTGGAACCTCAGCCATCCGGAGCGCGTGGAAGCGGTGGCGGACGCCTATTGCGAAGCGGGCAGCCGCGTGATCCTCACCAACACGTTTCGCGCCAACCCGGTGAGCCTGGCGGGCGCGGACGTGAGCGCCGTGAATCGCGCCGGCGTGGAGATTTCGCGCCGCGCGGCGCGCGGGCGGGCGCGGGTGGCGGCGCTCGATCGGGCCGAGCGGCAAAGTGCTGGCGGCGGGCGATATCACGGCCGATGCGCTGGCGGCCGCATTCGCCGCGCAGGCGCGGGCGCTGGCGGAGGCGCGGGCCGGACGCGCTCCTGATCGAAACCATGAGCGACCCGGAAGAAGCCTGCATCGCCTTGCGCGCGGCGCTGGCGACGGGGCTGCCCGTGATCGTCTCTTTCGTCTTCGATGCCGGGCGCAACCACGACCGCACCATGACGGGCGCCACGCCGGAGCGCGCCGCCGCGGCGGTGGCGGCCGAAGGCGCCGATGCCGTGGGCGCCAATTGCGGCGCGGGAATCGAAGGTTTCGCCGCAATCTGCCGCCGCTTGCGCGCGGCTTCCGGCCTGCCGGTGTGGATCAAGCCCAATGCCGGGCTGCCGGTGGTGGAGGCCGGCGCCGTTGCCTATCCGCGCCGCGCCGGAGGAATTTGCCGCGCACGTGCCGGAGTGGATCGAGGCCGGCGCGTCTTTCCTGGGCGGCTGCTGCGGCTCCTCGCCGGCGTTTATCCGGGCGATGCGCGCATGCGTCTGAAACTGATCAGCTGCGAAGTGTTGTTCCGCGAGATGTGCGACGCCGTGGCGCGCTCGCCGCACCAGGTGGACGTGGAGTTCCTGCCCAAAGGGCTGCACGATCTGGGCTCGGCGGAAATGCGCGGCCAGCTGCAGGCGGCGGTCGGACCGGACCGACCCCGCGCTGTATTCGGCCATCCTGCTCGGCTACGGCCTGTGCGGCAACGGGTTGAGCGGGCTGCGCGCGGTCCAGGTGCCGCTGGTGATTCCGCGGGCGCACGATTGCATCGCGCCTGCTGTTCGGCAGCCGGCAAAAGTACCGCGAGTATTTCGATGACGAACCCGGGCACCTATTTCCGTTCCACCGGGTGGCTGGAGCGCGGGCAGGGGCTGGTGCAACTGGCGCAGCAGCGCACCGGCATCGGGGCCAACGCTGGAGGAGTTGATCGCCAAGTACGGTGAGGAGAACGGTCGGTACCTGTATGACGAGCTCTACCGCTACCAGTCCGCTTACCGCCGCCTGACGTACATCGCCACCGGGCTGGAGCCGGACGACAGCTTCGCCGAACAGGCGCGCGACGGAGGCCGGCGGAGAAGGGATGGGAGTATCTCCTACGTGCGCGGCGAACTGACGCTCTTCCAGCGACTGGTGCGCGGGGATTGGGACGCGGCGGATTTTCTGGTGGTCGAGCCGGGATGGGAGATCGCGGCGCGGTATGACGAGGACGTGCTGAAGGCGCGGCGGAGCGCGGCATGACCGCGAAGGAAAGGGTGCTGGCGGCGGCTGCCGGGCGGCCGGCGGATCATCTGGCGTGCATGCCCATCACCATGATGTTCGCCGCGGATACGGCCGGCATCCGCTATCGCGAATACGCCTCGAACGGCGAAGCCATGGCGCACGCACAACTGCGTCACCGCGGAGCGCTACGGCCTGGATTACGTCTCCACCATTTCCGATCCGGCGCGCGAAGCGTCGGACCTGGGCGCGGCGGTGGAGTGGTTCGACGATCAGCCGCCGGCGATTCTCGAGAGCCATGCGCTGCTGGCCGATAAGGGCGCGCTGGCGCAGTCTGCGCCTGCCCGAATCTCGAAGCGCCCGGGCGCATGCGCGACCGCGTGCACGCCGTCGGCATCCTGGCCGCGGCAGCGGGCGCGGAGCGCATCGTGGAAGGTTGGGTGGAAGGGCCGGCGGCGCTGAGCGCCGATCTGCGCGGCCTGAACACCCTGATGCTGGATTTATACGACGATCCCGAATTCGTGGACCGGCTGGTGGAATTCGTGGTGGCGATGGAGATCGAGTTCGCGCGGGCGCAGATCCGGGCGGGCGCCATCGCTGGTGGGCATCGGCGACGCCGCCGCCTCGCTGATCGGGCCGAAGTTTTACGCAGCGCTTCGTGTGGGCGGGGGAGTGCCGGCTGGTGCGAGGCCATTCACGAGGCCGGCGCGCTGGCGCGGCTGCACATTTGCGGGAACACCCGCCGCATCTTCGCGGGCATGGGACGGACTGGCGCGGATATTGTCGACCTGGATTTTCTGGCGCCGGTCGAGGAAGCCCGTGCGGCCATGGGCGAGGAGCAGGTGCTGCTGGGCAATCTCGACCCGGTGCGCGCAGTGCGCGACGGCACGCCGGATTCAATCGAGCGCGGCGCTGGCCGAATGCCACCGCCAGGCCGGGCCGCGCTACATCGTGGGCGCGGGCTGCGAGATTCCGCGCGGCACGCCGCCGGAAAATCTGCTGGCCTTCAGCCGTTACGCGCGCGGAACACCGTGCGTAACGATTCTCGATATCGACCCCTCCGGTGCGCGCGATCTGCGCGACATCCTCTTCGAGCAGGGCGTGGAGTTTCCGTGCGGCGGCGAATCGCTGTGCGGCGGCTGCCGCATTCAGGTGGTGGAGGGCGAGATCCCCGTCACGCCGGAAATGCGCGACGTCGCTCTCCGAGCGCGAACTGGCGGAGGGCTGGCGGCTGGGCTGCCAGGCGCGCTGCCGCGGCCGCGGTCCGCATCGCGGTGGGGCAATGGTCGGCCGAGGTGCTGTCCGACGAAGCGCGCGTGCCATTCGAGCCGGCCGCGGGATGGGGTGCCGCCATCGACCTGGGAACCACTACGCTGGTGGTGCAGGTGGTGAATCTGGCCAGCGGCGAAGTGGAGGCGGTGCGCACCGCGCTCAATCCGCAGGCGCGCCACGGCGCCGATATCATGACGCGCATCCAGTTTGAGCTGGAGCGGCCCGGAGTGCTGCGGGCGCTCATCCGCCAATCGCTGGGCGCGATGCTGGAGGATGCGGCGGCGGGCCGCGTGCTCGAAGAGGTGCTGGTGGTGGGCAACACCGTGATGCACCACCTGTTCTGCGGCGCCGACGTCGAGCCGCTGGCCGCCGTGCCGTTTCGCTCGCCGGCGCTCGACGGCGCGCCGGTTCGGCGCGCGGGAGTTGGGCTGGAGCGCGCGGGTCAAGGGCGGGGTGGAGTTCCTGGGCTGTATCGGCGGATTCGTGGGCAGCGATCTGGCTGCCGGGCTGGTGGCGGCGGGCTTTCTGGAAGTCGGACCGCGAGCAGGTGCTGATGGACCTGGGCACCAACGGCGAGATCGCCGCCGGCAGCCGCCACGGCATCCGCTGCGCCTCCACCGCCGCCGGGCCGGCGTTCGAAGCCGGGCGCATCGCGCAGGGAATGCGCGCGGCCGCGGGCGCCATGGACCGCGTCGAGATCGCCGGACGGCGAGCTGCGCGCGCACGTCATCGGCGGGGGCCGCGCGGCGGGTATCTGCGGCAGCGGGCTGGTGGATGCGGTGGCCGCGGCTTTGGAACTGGGGCTGCTCAACCCGGCCGGACGGGTGCGGGCGCCGGACCCGGCGGATCGATCTTGCATCCGAAGTCCGGCTGACGCAGGCGGATATCCGCGAACTGCAACTGGCAAAGGGCGCGATGGCGGCGGGGCTGGAGCTGCTGGACGGCGGCGAACGCGCAGGATCTGCACCTGGCCGGCGCTTTCGGCAACTGCATCCGCGCGCGAAAGCGCCCGCCGCATCGGGCTGCTGCCGGAGGGCGCGCGTTCCGTTCACGCCGCCGGCAACACCGCTCTGCGCGGAGCGCGCATGCTGCTGCTGGCGCCCTCGCGGCGGAGCGCGGTCTTAGCCAGGCTTGCGGCCATGGTCAGCCACGTCGAGCTGCACGCCGAGCCGCTGTTTCAGGACCGCTTCGTCGATTGCATGGGGTTCCCCGCGGCAGTGTCCTGAAAACCAATCCAAGCTGGCTTTCAGCCGCGAGTTACGTTCAGCTCCCCCGGTCCGATCACCCGCGCGCTCATCCAGCCGGCCTCCAGAAACCGCCGCGGCGAGGGCGTGAATACGATCTTGTAGCTGTCGTCGTCCAGCGGCGGCTCGGGCGCATGCCCGGCTTGCGGGTAGACCAGCGCCAGATATCGCAAAATGGCGTAGATATCCCCATCTTCCGGCTGCCGAAACTGGTAGCCGTGGGAGCGGAAATGGATGCCCGCGCCACGGCTGGAAAGGCTCCACGCCAGATATGCGCAGCAGTCCGTGGCGTGCTCGAACCACGCATCCAGCTCCGGAGGCACGTCCCGATCCAGAAAAATCTCCAGCGTCTGCTCCTGCTCCCGCGCGAATTCCCGCACCTGCAGGCTGCCGGTGTGCGCGGACGCTTTCCAGTCCACGTGCCGCGCGCTCTCGAATGCCTCGTACGGCCGGATGCGGTAGAAATCGCGCCCCAGCCCGCGGTAATGGGTTTCGATCTCCCCCGCAATCCCCGCCAGCAAGTCCTCGAATCCCGGCTGCGGGTCCACCGCCGGATACACGATCGTTTCCCGGCTCAGCGTCACCCGCGCCGATTTCTCCAGAAATCCGAACGGAAACGTGGACGAAAACGCGAAGCTGTTGCGCCGGTAGGCGCCGCGCCGCGGGAACCGCACCTCCACCGTCTCTTCCACCACGGTGTGGCCGCCGATCATCGGAAGGTAGATGCCGCGCCGCAATTCCGGGCTGGCCGCCTCGCGCACCGCTTCCACGCGGATGGAAAACGACGGCATGAACCACTTCTGGTTTCTTACCAACAGCTTGCCCGGCACCCAGCGCCGCGCCGGCACGTGCTCGGGCACGCGAAAATCCAGTTCCAGCCCCGCCAGGCACAACCGGCTCACCAGGCCGGAAACCAGCAGCGTGGCCATCATCGCCGCGGCGATGAGGAAAAGCAGGTTGTCGGCGGAGAGGATTGCGCCCACGCTCACCGCCAGAATCGCACCGGCGAACAGCAGGCCGCCGCGCGTAATTTTGTAGCGGATCGGGCGCCCGATGGCGGCCCGCAAAATTTGCCAGTATCTGCGCACGAGCCGTTTTGATTGTGCCATACTGGCCTCACCGCAAGGGACCCGATGCTCCTCCACGATCTTCGCTACGCGCTGCGCATGCTGCGTTCCAGCCCGGTGTTTGCCCTTACCGCGGCCGTCACCATCGGCCTCGGCATCGGCGCCGCCACGGCTATATTCAGCGTCGCCAACGCTGTGCTGCTGCGTCCCCTGCCCTACCGCCAGCCCGACCGCCTGGTGCTGGCGCTCTCCGATATGACGCGCCGCGGCGTGCGCGATTGGCCGTTTTCCTACGCCGATTATTTCGATTTCCGCAATGGCACCCGCGGCACCCTCGAAGACGCCGCCGCGGTCTATACGTTCCAGCAGGTCATGCCCCGCTCCGACGGCATGCCCGAAGAAACGCACTTCGCGGTGGTAACGCCCAGCTTCTTCCGCCTCATGGGCGCCCGCATCCTGGCCGGCCGCGATTTCGAAGAGGCCGACGGCCGCCCGCAGCCCGCGCCGGGTGGCAGTGCCGCGCCCCAGCCCGCTTCCGTCCCGGTGGCAATTCTGAGCTACGCCTACTGGCAGCGGCGCTACGGCGGCGACCCCTCTATCTTCGGCCGCACCATCACCGAGCCCAATCACGTCATCGCGGTCGGCGTGCTCGCCCCAGGTTTCGAGCTGCTCTTTCCGCCCAACCTGAACGTCGCCGCTCAGCCCGAGGTCTGGATCGCGGGCCATTTCACTTACGATGTCGCCCATCGCAACAACGTCAGCCTGCGTGTGGTCGGCCGCATGAAAGCGGGCGTCACCATCTCCCAGGCGCAGGCGGAAGCCGACCGCGTCTCCGCCGAAATCCGCAAGAACTTCGTGATTGCCAATACCGCCGGCCAGCAGACCCGCCTGGAGCCGATGCAGAGCTATCTCTCCGCCGAAGTCCGCCCCGCCCTGCTCGCCCTCATCGGCGCCGCCGGCTTCCTGCTGCTGATTGCCTGTTCCAACGTGGCCAATCTTCTGCTGGTGCGCGCCGGCCTGCGCGAGCGCGAACTGGCCGTCCGTGCCGCGCTTGGCGGTAACCGCTGGCGGCTGGTCCAGCAACTGTTTGCCGAAGCGCTCCTGCTGGCCTTTACCGGCGCGCTCCTTGGTCTGCTGCTGGCGAATGCCGGAATCGGCGAACTGCGCGCCATCGCGCCCGCCAGTCTGCCGCGCCTGGGCGATATTCGCATCGATCCCGCCGTGCTTGCCTTCACCGGCCTCGCCGCCCTGTTTTCCGCGGCCCTGTTCGGGCTGGTTCCGGCGATGCGTGCCGCACGGCCCGATATCGCGCAGGTGCTCCGTTCCGCCGGCCGCAGCGCCGGCCTGGGCAGCGCCGGGGCGCTGCGCAACCTGGTAGTGGTGGCCGAGGTTGCGCTCGCCTTCGTCCTGCTGGCGGGCTCCGGCCTGATGTTCCGCAGCTTTTTGGAACTGCGCCGCGTCCATCCCGGCTTCGATGCCCGCGGCCTGCTCACGTTCCAACTGCTCGTCGGCCGGGGCCCAGGTCCGCAGCCGCAGGCCCGCGCCGCCTTCATTCGCGATATTCAGGAGCGCCTGCGCGCGCTGCCCGGCGTTGAGGATGCCACCGCCTCCACCGTCCTGCCGTTCACCGGCCCAGCCAACTACAACGCCATCCGCTGGGGGCTGGCGCCCGCCCTGGCCGACCCCACCCAATACCAGGCCGTAGACGCGCAAGTCGTCCTCCCGGGTTATTTCGAAACCATGCGCACGCGCCTGCTCGCCGGCCGCACCTTCACCGGCGCCGACAACGCCCCCGCGCGCGACGGTGTGGTCATCGACGAATTCCTGGCCGCCAAGGCCTTCCCCCACCAATCCGCCGTGGGCCGGCGCCTTCTCACCCGTCTGCGCAGCGTGGAGCCGGAGTGGGTGGAGGTGCTTGGCGTGGTGGCGCACCAGCACCAGAGCTCGCTGGCCGAACCCGGCCGCGAGCAGATTTATTTCATGGACGGCTACCTCGGGCATGGCGCGGTTTCACGCTGGATCGTGCGTACCAAAGACGATCCAGCGGCCTATGCCTCGCGCGTGCACGAAGCTCTCGCCAGCGCCACCCGCGACCGCGGCCTGGTGCTCACCGACGTGCAGCCCATGACAGCGCGGCTCGATCGGGCCCAGGCTTCCACGCGCTTTTCCCTGCTGCTGATAGGCGTTTTCGCCGTGGTCTCCGCGCTGCTGGCCGCCGTGGGCCTCTACGGCGTGCTCGCCACCCTGGTCCGCCAGCGCACTGCCGAAATCGGCGTTCGCATGGCGCTGGGAGCCGGGCCGGCCCGCATTTTCGGCATGATGATCGGACAGGGTCTGCGCCTCAGCCTGGCCGGCATCGCCTTAGGCTTCGCCGCCGCCCTGGCCCTGACCCGCGTGATTGCGAGCATGCTGGTGGGGGTGAAGCCCACGGATCCCGCTACCTTCGCCGCCATCGCCGGCGGCTTTATCGGAATCGCCACCCTGGCCTGCTGGCTTCCCGCCCGCCGCGCCGCCTCGCTCAACCCCACCGACGCCCTGCGCCAGGAGTGATCCCTCGTCATTCTTGGCGATTGTCCCAGGCATCCTGCAGGGACTTTGCGAACCCTTCCGAATCGCGGCGGAGGGCATTCCAGATTTCCTCGGATCGTTGATCGGCGCGCACGTGATCAACACCGTCGATGATACCCTGGAGCGTCCGTTCGGCGACTTGACGGGGAGGCGTCCTCGGCTCACCAGGACGAGCCAGCTTGGACGCCATATCCGTGTCGATAAAACCGGCAAAGACGCCAAGCACCTGTGTGCCCTGGGCCTTAAGTTGAATGCGGGCGGCGTCCGTAACCACCAGCGCCGCGTGTTTTGAGGCGCAGTAGGTCGCGTTGAATGGCCAGGTGTACCAACTGACAACCGAGAGCATACTGGCAATGGCCCCTCCGCCGTTCCTTGCCAGAATCGGAGCGAATGCCTGAATCATCTCAAGCATTCCGAATACATTTACATCCATCTCGCGGCGCATGGATTCGGCGGATTGATCCGAAAGCATCGTGGTCTTCAGCATGATGCCCGCGTTATTGATGAGAATATTAACGTCGCCGCACCGGCGCGCCGCGGCAACGATATCCTTCGATGAAGTGACATCCAGCTTCACGGGCGTCACACGAGGCTCCGTGGTTTCGAGCGGCCGGCGCGCCCCCGCATAGACCTTCTGGGCGCCCGCTGACAGCAAAGCCTCGACATACGCTTTTCCCAGACCGCGATTGGCGCCTGTCACCAAGGCGATGCTACCTTCGATCTTCATTGGTATCTCCTACAGGGGTTTAGTGTTCATGCTCCACGGTCCAGATATTCAGCACCCCGACAGTGGCGTGCAGATTCGCGTTGCCTTCGGGGAGTGCGATTTTGCCGTCGATCGCAATCGGGCTGTTCCAATGGCCCCGCCCACATTCCAACTTCGCTATCTCGGTGCCGCGCACCGGGTCATACACGTCGAGCCTGCCCCGCGGATCGTACACGTAGAGCAATCCGCCGGCAACCACCGGGCTCGTGCCGCCGTTCGAGTTGCTCCACATCTTCGCGAGCTTCCCGTTTCTGACCACCCAGGCAGCGGTGCCGCCGTTATCCGCGGCAAACATCCACGTCTCGCCATCGCGATGCCACACCGCCGGGGCCGTGAACAGCATGCGGCGCGAAGGCGTGGGTACAATCTGCAATTCGTGATCCCTGTGCGCCGCCGGTCCCGCTATGGCGTCGATGGCAAGCAGGCGAATCAGACTGTCTTTGCCCCCTTGCGCCAGAATTCCGCCACCCAGCAGCACGGGCGAGGTCGAGCCCAGGTCCAGGTCGTGCGCGTCGAGTGTGGCATTGTCGGCCGGAGTATAGTTGCCGAGCACTCGCGTCGCCTCGGCGTCGAGTTCGATGACGGAGTCGCCCCAGTCGGTCCTCCCGTTATAAGGGCCATTGCCGGTGGCCACGAAGATGTTTCCGGTCGCGGCATCGATCACCGCCCCGGCGCGGCCCCAGATGGCCGATCGCGTCGCCGGGCAGGACCTGGGTTGGATCAGACCGGCGCGGTCGCTGCACAGCGAGTTCCACACGTGCAGCAGCTTGCCGCTCTGGGCATCGAGAATGGCCACGTGACCCTGGTAAGGCGGCTGATCGCCAATATACCCGCCGGTAACCGCGACGATGCGGCCGCGAAACTCCTTCAGCGGCGAGGCGATCTTCTCCCGCTCCGGCAGCAAAGTGATCCTGGTCGTCCACAACACGCGCCCGTCCGCGGTCGCGAGCTTCTGGACGGTTCCGTTGGGCGCCGCCGCGTAAATGTACTGGCGGTCCGAATCGGCCACCGGGGTGCTGTTGGTGATCTGCGCCGTGCCGGCCCAGGTGCGGTATCCGGCCGGCGTGTACTCCCAAAGAATGGCACCGCTGTTGGCGTCCAGCGCGACCGTCTTTCCGTAGGAGGTGGTCACGAAGAAGGCATCGTGCGTCGCTCCCCTCACGCTGACTCCGTGGAGGTAAATGGCGGAAGCGTCCACGGTGCCGTCGAGCGGAATCTGGTGTCGCCGCAGCGACGCCACGTTCCCGGCGGTGATGCCGGTTGCCGCGGGCGAGGCGCCCGAACTTGCCAGGTCCCACCCGAATTGGGGCCAATCCCCTGCCCCCCTGTTTCCGGCTTGCTGCGCGGCGGCCGGCCAGCTTCCGATTTCCGCTACAAGAAGCACCCAGGGGAGCCAGCTCAGGGCCACAACGCGCAGCATACGGCTCAATGATACTTCTCATGTTGCCATTCGAGTGTGTGATGCCCATCATTCGGCGGCGGCGGCCGGGCGGGCTGCGTGAATCACGGTCAGGCCGCGACAGCGAATAGCAGAAGAGCTATTCCGGCGAACCTCACAGCTGTTTGGAGCCGGCGGGAGATATCGGCGTGTTCGGGTCCAATGAATCGTCCATTTCTCAGGAGCCGGATCAGCAATCGGGGAAGGCGCGCGCAGCCTGCCGGAGCAACCGCCATCCACAAGCCAACATAGAAAAGCGGCCCGGAAAACAACAATATGGCGGCCAGGTGCTTCACGATCATGAAATCATCCTATCGCTGGCGCGCCGCGAATGTTTGTGATCAGTGTCACGGAAACCATAGGCTTTCCGGAAGAAACGCGGTGGCGATGGCAGGTGTTTCCACCGGCCATCGCCGCGCCGCATTGCCGGTTCAGTCTGCCTTGACCGGCTCCAGCATGATCGATGTCATGCTCTCTCCTCCGAAAGGCAATTTCCGGGCGCCGAAGTGGTACGCGAACTGGCCCCGGCCGTCCCACAGGCGGGTCAGCGCGCAGCTCCCGCCCACGCACTGGAAGCCGAGCATCGGGTTGCCGTTCTTCGCCCACGCCTTGGACGGGTCGCCCTGTCCGCCTGGAAGCGTGACCGCCCTGTCGTGGGTACCCAGGTTGCTGAGGTAGACGATCTCCGTAGAGTTAACCTTTACCTGCCGGACCTGATAGGAGCCCGGAAGCATCATCTTGTTTCCCACGCGGAATGACATCGGGATCTCCGCCGTGAAGGTCTGCGCCGCAGCACTGCCGGCGGCGGCCGCCAGAGCAGCCGCCGCGATCATCCAACGCGTTACTTTCGAGGTCTTCATTTTCGTATGCTCCTTTCGGGCTGCCCTGCCGGGTCCCGATTCACGGGCGCATATAAGGCAGGCCGGCTGCCAAAACGTAAGTCCATAGAAACAAAAAGGAGCTGCCTCTGCTTCTGGTCCGGGACGAACCCCGCGGTTCATCGCGTGAACCCGCCGGTTCATCCCTGGTAAACTGGCACCGACATGCAACCGCAGCCGTTCGCGCAGACACCCGAACACACCCTGCTCCGGGCATGTGCGCTGCTGTTTCTGTTTCGGGCGCGGGCGCGGGCGCGGGATGAGGCGCAGCGCATCGTTTGGGAAGAACAGATCATACGTCTGCTCGGCGATTTGGTGCCATGCTGCGGCGGGTCGGTCACACTCGGCGTCTCGAACTTCGAGGCCCCCGAAGACTGCATCGCCCTGCCGCTCGAGGTACGGGGCGATATCGGCGGGGTCCTCGCCGTCTGGTTTCCGCCGCAAGAGCGCGCCCACCTCGCCGTGCACCGCGAAACGCTCAGCGCCGTCGCCACGTTGGCATCGGCGGCGCTCGAAAACGTCCGCGATGTGACACGGCTGAGGACGGAGAACGCATTGCTGCGCGCACGCCTCAACGCCGGCGAAGCCGGAATGGCCGGCGACAGCCCCGCCATCCGCAAGCTGCTGCGCATGATCGCGCGGGTGGCGCCGCAGGAGACATCGGTGCTCGTGCTCGGCGAAAGCGGCGCCGGCAAGGAACTGGTGGCGCGCGCGCTGCATCGTCTCAGTCCGCGGGCCGCGCGGCCGTTCGTGGCCATCAACTGCGCCGCCCTAACCGAAAGCCTGCTGGAAAGCGAGCTGTTCGGCTACGAAAAAGGCGCCTTTACCGGGGCGGTGGCGCAGAAGAAGGGCAAGCTCGAAATGGCCGAGGGCGGCACCGTCTTCCTGGACGAGATCGGCGAGCTGGCGCCGCTGCTGCAAGCTAAGCTGCTGCGCGTTCTGCAACAGAGGGAGTTCGAACGCGTCGGCGGCACACGCACCTCGAAGCTGGACATTCGGGTGATTGCCGCCACCAACCGCGACCTTGCGGCCGCGGTCCGGGGCGGCGCGTTTCGCGAAGACCTGTATCATCGGCTGAATGTGGTGGCGCTGCGCGTCCCGCCGCTGCGCGAACGCCCGGACGACGTGCTGCCCCTCGCACGCCACTTCCTGGAGCGTGCCGCCGCCCGCTGCCGCCGCAGCGTCGCCGGCATCTCTCCCGAAGCCGAGCGCTGTCTTACCGCCTATTCCTGGCCGGGAAACGTGCGCGAGCTCGAGAACGCCATCGAGCGCGCCGTGGTGCTGGGCGAATCCGAGATGCTGCAGCCGGAGGATTTGCCGGAGGCCGTTGTGGATTGCGTCGCCGCACCGGCGGCTCCCGGAGCGCTTCAGGTGTCGCTCGCCCAAAGCAAGCGGGAGTCGATCCTGTCCGCGTGGCGCGAGAGCGGCGGAGATCACAACCTGACAGCAGCCAAGCTCCGGATCCACCCGAATTCTCTGCGCCGGCTGATACGCGTTTTGCGGTTGAAGGAACTGCTCTAGCGTCGTGAATTACAAATTTGTTGAATAATTCTGATGCCCTGCCGCTTGCAATTCCGGCACTGAAGCGGCCCACCTCGCGCCATCTCTTGCGGGCACCCGGCTCTCGGCCCACGGCGGCTTGACGTGAACTGTATTCGCGATTTTTATTTCCTTTCCTCTCAGTTGCTTCCGGCCACCCCGCACCCCGTAGCCCGCTCCTGGCGTGTTAGCCTTCCTATCGAAAAGAGCTGCTCGCTGGGCAAGTTGCAGCCGATCGGGACGACGTCCGATGCCACTCCTGCAGGGGGCAAACTAAGTTCGGACCAAACGTCGTGCAACGTTCATGGCCTGTTTGACCGAATCTCTTCCTGCGTACCCGAACTGACCAGTAGGTAGTCGGGCGCCAGGGAAAGAGAGGGAGCTCCCATCCAGTCCGGCTCGAATAAAACTGAAAGCAGGAAACCACCAACCGGGGCGAAAGCGGCGCATCTTGATTCAACGGACTGATCGTCCGTCCAACTATGCCTGACGGAGCACTTTGCGACCTGAAGCGGCCGGGGGAGGGTTCGGAGTCCTTAAAGCCGGGCGGGGCGGACCCGAAAGTCCGCCCCGCCCCGCACCTTAGAAGTGATACTTCAACGAGAACTGCACGTTGCGCGCGCCCTGCGAGCTCTGTAGCAGTCCGAGGGTAGTCGAGACTCCGTTATTGGGAGAGTTGAGAATCGGGGTGTTAGTCAGGTTGATGAAGTCGGCGCGCAGATCCATGCTCTGGCGCTCCGTGAACTTGAAGTTCTTGGTCAGATCGAAATCCACGGTGTGCAGACCCGGACCGCGAACGGTCCCGATCCCGCAACTGCCGAACGTCCCCGGTGCGGGTTGCATATACGAGGTGGGGTTATACCACTGGTAGCCGCCCAGCGGCGAATTCTGCTCGCCGAGCACGTCCGGCGGAGCGATGCAATCGGCGCGCGCACCGCGCGAACCAGTGCCGGAGGCGTCCGCGGCGTTCACCGTCAGCGGGAAGCCGGTATGCAGCGACAGGATGCCGCTGGCCTGCCATCCGCCGATCAATGCGTCCGCCACTTTATTCATGTTCTTGCCGAATGCCCGGCCGCGGCCGATCGGCAGGTCGTAAATGGCGTTGGCGACGAAATTGTGGGTCGCATCGTAATCGCACGGCCCCCACTCCGCCGCCGCATCGTAGATGTTCTGGTAATACCAGTTGCTTTGCCCTGATTGGCCTCCCTGCCCGTAATAGCCCAGATTGTTGGTCATGCACTTCGAATACGTGTAGGCCACCGAGTACTGCAACCCGGAGCTGAGCCGCTTCTGCCACAGGGCCTGCAACGCGTTATAGCTCTGGTTTCCGATCGAGGCTGTGCCCGAAATCTGGCCGATCTCGGACAGCAGCGTCGGATTGCCGGCCAGGTACTCGGTCGGCGAAACCGTGCCGTTGGCGTTGAGCACCTTCTGGAAGTAAGGCATGGGCACCATCAGGTGCGTGGTCCGCTGCCCCACATAGCTGACCGCCAGCGTGCTGGTGGAGGTGAGCTGCCGCTGCAGCGTCAGGTTCCACTGGTTGGCGACTGCCGGGCGGATGTTCGGATCCCACACGCGCAGGGTGACGTCCTGGTACTGGTTGCCGGCATTCGCCGTGAACGGCAGGAAGCCCTGGTCGAGCGTCGAGCCGGGAAGCTGATTGAACGCCTGCCCGGTGTACTGGTTGTCGTGTTCGACGGCGAACGGCGGATTGATGGGCAGCCGCAGGTTGGTGCCCGTGCCTTCCAGGTAATTGGAAAGCGAGTAGCCGCCGCGGATCACCAGTTTGCCGCCGCCCGGCGTGTAAGCGAAGCCGAGGCGTGGCTGGAAATTGGTGATGCCGTTGTACTGGTTGTAAAGCGCGCTGCAATTGTTCCAGGGACAGGTCTGCCCGGCGATGTATTCCTGACCGGTGGCGAGGTTGAAATTAGCCTCGCGGTTGTCCACCTCGCTCCAAGGCGTGTGCAGTTCCCAACGCAGCCCCAGGTTCAGGGTCAGGTTGGAGGTGACGCGCCAGTCATCCTGGTAGAAAGCCGCCGTCGAGTCGGCGCGCTGGCCCCAGGTGCCGCCGTTGACGCCGCCCTGGATCTCATCCGGCAGGCCCAGCAGGAAATCGGCTTCGGCGATGCCCCCGTTAGCCGAGCTGGCCCGTTCTCCCGGCACGCCGGAGGTGTATTGGCCGTTGAACAGGAAGGTGCCCGCACGGCCGTTGTTGCCCGAATAGAACGTGTCCACGCGGTAGCGGTACATCTGGAAACCGAACTGCATGGTGTGCGATCCCTTGGTCCAAATTGCCGTGTCTTCAAACTGCATGGTCGTGTCGGCGAAGAGCTGGTATACGTCGCTGGTCCCGAAGCCGGCCACGTTGCCTCCCGAAAGAGACATGGACGGCAGGAAGCTGGAGGGAACTCCGGGTATTCCCACCGTCTGCGCGAAGTTGGTCAGGTTATTCGACGCTGAGCCGTTGTTGATGAACACGTAGTTGACGCCGGCCCGCGCCTCGTTGACGAGAGTGGGGCCAATCGTGCGCGTCCAATCCAGGTCCCCGGTGTGGGTAGGATACTTGGCAAAGCCGTTGTAGGCCAGCGGATAGCTGTTCACCGTGGGATTGTCGAACCGGCTCTCCGAGTAGCGTCCGAATACGCGGTCCTTATCGTCGGCGTTCCAGTCGATCTTGATGTCGCCCTGATCGCCGTTGGTGTAAGTTTGCGTCGCGTACTGATAGTTATTGAGGAGGTTACCGTTGATCGGCTGCGGGTAATATTGAGAGGTCAGAATCTTCGAAGCCGCCGGACTCATCAGCGACTGCGGAATCTGGTTGTTGGCGAATGGCGTGCGCGCGCCCGTGGAGGTGAGCGAGAACGGGTTGTACAACTGAATCGGCGACGCCTGCGTCAGCAACTGGCCGAAGTTGCCGGTCCGCTCCGCTGTCGTATACAGCGTTGTCGTGCTGATGCTCGTCGGCGTATCCAGCCGGGAGCCTTGATAATCCATGAAGAAAAACAGCTTGTCTTTCTTGATCGGCCCGCCGAAGGTGGCGCCGAAATTGTTCCACCGGGTTGACGGCCGCTCGGCTCCCAGGAAATTGTTCGACCAGCTATTGGCGTTCAGCACGTCGTTGCGGAAGAACTCGTAGGCCGAACCGTGGTACTGGTTAGTCCCGGATTTGATGGTGGCGCTAATGATGCCGCCCATGAAGTTGCCGAATTCGGCAGGGGCGTTTAGCGTAATCTCGTTGAACTCCTGAATGGCATCCACGGCGGGCGCATAACCGACCAGATTATCGGACGCCTGGTTATTGTCCAACCCGTCGAGAATGAAGTTGTTGGCCTGTTCGCGGTTGCCGTTCACATTAGGCCGGCCACTGGAAGCGGTGGTCTGCCCGCTCTCGAACGACGAGGGATCGGGATGGATGCTGCCCGGCGCCAGCAGCGTGAGCTGCACGTAGTTCCGCGTCGCCAGAGGCAGGTCCTCGTTGGTGCGCGAATCGATCACCTGCCCCAGTTGAGTCGCCTGCGTTTGCAGAAGGGGCGCGGCGCTCGTGACCTCCACCGATTGGGAGATGCTGCCCACTTTGAGCTGGAAATCCAGCCGCGCGTTGTCGTTGAGCTGCAGCACCACGCCCGAGCTCTGCGCGGTCTGAAACCCTTCTTTCTCCACCTTGACGTTGTATGACCCGGTTGGCAGGCGCGGCAGATTGTAAACGCCGTCCGCGTTCGTCACTGTTGGCCATACAGTTCCGCGATCTATATCCGTGGCCGTAACTTTGGCCTCCACTACGGATGCGCCGGAAGGATCGGTGATTTTGCCGGTGATGGCGGCGGTTACCTGCTGCCCCCATGCCGGTGCCATTGCGGCAAGCAACAGCAGGCAGGCAAGAGCGGCGGCTGCCCACCATCGCGGAGGCAATCGTAATGTACTTACTCGAGCGATATTCATTTTTCAACTCCTACCAAAGTTTTTTCGACCCGGATCCGGCAAGCGGTTGCCGGACCTGCGGCAAAACTGAACCGTGAAGCAATTAACTGACCCGATTCTCCTGAAAGCGAAAAAACGAGTCAATGGGCATTTGGGGCCACATGCGATTGGCGCTCTTTCCCGATGGGTTCGGCCCCTTCCGCTTCCTGTCTCTGAAACGTAAGTTTCGGGATAATACTCTGCCTGGCCCATTCGCTTGTCCAGTTCGAAACGGTTTGTTACCGCATCGAACGTGGGACCGGACGGCCATATTCATTGGCTGCGGGTTGCGCCGATGCCGCCCGCCAATGTGAGCTTCTCCACGTTCGCACGGCGTTCGTTACATGTTTGCAACATCGCATTTTGCGCTAAAATCAGGACGGAATTACATGGCGAATGGGGTCCAGGTGCCGTTTTCGGACGAGCGCGTGCGCGAAGAGTTGGATCGCGTGCTCATGAGCCATGAGTTCCGCGCCAGCAAACGTAGCCAGGATTTTCTGCGCTACGTGGTCGAGCACGCGCTGAACGGCCAGTCCAGCCTGCTGAAGGAAAGGACCATCGGCATCGACGTCTTCGGCCGTCAAGCCAGCTACGATCCCAGCGATGATGCCACGGTGCGGGTAAAGGCCGGAGAAGTGCGCAAGCGGCTCGGCCTGTACTATTCGGGCGAGGGCGCTCAGGATCCGATTCGCATCGAGCTTCCATCGGGCACCTACGTCCCGGAGTTTCATCCCGCGTCCCTGCCGGCCGCCGTTCCCGTTCCGGTTTTGGAGGCCCTGCCCGAAATCGCTTCAGCGCCCCATTTCACGCGCTGGCGCACCGCTGCCGCGCTCACGGCGGTTCTTCTGGCCGCCGCTCTGCTCTGGTTTGTCGGCCGCCCGCGCCCCACCGTTCTCGATCAATTCTGGGCGCCCGTGCTCGACGGCAAACCCCCGGTTCTGGTCTGCGCCGCCTTCGTTCCGGTCTGGAATCTCGATCGCCCGCCCGGCGCCGGCGGCCCGGCCAAACCCGGGGATTACGTTCCGTTGAACGATCAGTTCGTGGGCGGCGGCGATCTGCTCGCCGTCTCGCGCCTGGCCGCCATGCTGACACGCACCCGCCATCCGTTCCGCATCCGGGTGGGCAACGAAGTCACGTTCGACGATCTTCGTAGCGGCCCGGCCATTCTGGTGGGCTACTCCTATACCCGCTGGCGCGAAATCAGCAACGAGATGCGCTTCTTCATCGATGCCTCGCGCCCGCCGGTCGGCATCACGGATAACGGCAAGCCCACCGCATGGAGCCTGCCCGACCTCCCGCGCGACCATCACACCACCGAAGATTACGCCATCATCTCCCGCGTCTTCCACCCCGATACCCGCGCCATGCTGGTGGAGATCGCGGGCATCCTGCAATACGGCACCGATGCCGCCGGCGAGCTTGTCACCAGCCCCGAACTGATGGCCGAAGCGCTGCGCGACGCGCCCCCCGGCTGGCAAAAGAAGAACCTGCAAATGGTCGTGCATGTCAAGGTAATTGCCGGCGCGCCCACTTCACCCAAGGTTGTAAAGAAATACTTCTGGTAATATCCTCCGCTGCGGTCCGAACACCCTCCCGGTTATCCCTTTTGAGTGTTATCCCTTTTGAGTTGCGCCGGCGCCGGGAAGATGATATGTATTTATCCTGAGTTCCGAACCTCACGAAAGACTCGCCAGAACAGGAGCGTATGCCAACCTCGACTTTCAACAATTACAAGGTCACGTACACCGTCAAGAGCGTCGCTGTCACGGAGGACGGCTCTGTCGGCAAATACCGGGCGAAGGATGATTTGAACGCCGTGCTGAACGGGCTAAAGAAGAAGGAGGGGTGGACGCTTCAGTTTCTGGTCACGCCCGTCAAAGGCAAGACTCCCACCAGCCTGCGGGTAAACGGCTACGGATACCCCAACGTTGACCAGCATCCCGGCCATGTCCACGATAAGTGGTGGAAGTACAACGTCGAGAAGGGCACAGGGGCGGTGGACCGCCTCGTCGTTACAGACACCGCGTCCACGCTTTCCAACCAGAAGGTGGACGACGCCAAGAAGACCATCTCCGTCGATGTGGCGGTCACCTGCAAGGCGAAGGTGCTCCAGGACACGCACTGAGGGCGGCAGTGGGCGGATCGATGCGAAAAGCCGCCGGGTGACGCCAAACCGAGCGGGCTACCGCACTACGGCGCGGCCGAGCAGGTAGCCCGCCGCCACGCCGGCGAGCACGCCGGCCGCCATCGCCACGCGGCCGAGGGGTGAGCGCCGGCCGCGGAATTGCGGCTCGCTTCCGCCGTGAATCGCCATACGCAGGACATCGGCGGTATGGTGCGCGTGACGGTGTGTCAACTGCGAAATCTGTTCGCGGCAGCTGAAGCCGTCGGCCACAATGAGCGTGCTGTTCTCCGCCTTGCGCACCTCGGGAAGCAGCACGCGGTCGCCGCACGCCACCGAGATGGAGTAGTGGTCCCGTTCGAAGCCGAAGCTCCCCGCCATGCCGCAGCAGCCGGAGTCGAGGACCTCGAAATCCAGGCCGAGCCGGTCGTACAGCCTCTCTTCGGCCTTCATCGTCATGACGGCCTTGTGGTGGCAATGGCCGTGCACTTTGGCTTTGCGGCGCAAGGGCGGGATGGAGTCCTGCTTGCCGTGTTTTTCCAGAAATTCGCTGAGCGTGAAGCATTGCTGGTAGAGGCGCTGCGCATTCTCGTCGTGTGGCAGGAGATTCATCATCTCGTCGCGAAACACCGCCAGGCAGCTCGGCTCCAGGCCGATCATGGGCATGCCGGATTGAATTTGCGGAGATAGCGTTGCGAGCGTCTGCCGCAGCAGGACCTTGGCCGTCTTCAGCATGCCGAAATCGTAGAGCGGGCGGCCGCAGCAGAGGCTGCGCGGCGGAATGGCGACGTCGAAGCCGGCGTGCTCCAGCACTTCCACCGCGGCCCGGGCCACCTGCGGGTGGAAGTAATTGTTGAATGTGTCCGGCCAGAGGAGGACCTGCGGCGCGCCTTCGTTGACGTGTTCGCGGTTTCGCCGTCTGCGAATTGCCCCGGCAATTGCAGGACGAGGAGCTGGAGGTAACGGTGAACAAAGTCCCCCAATAGTGATTGAAGACCCCGTTCAGGCTCCATCCGCCGAACCCCGCGGCCTCGATGCCATGCGAAGCGAATGACTTGCCACTAATGCCGCAATTGGTGGCAATGCCGCCCGCGCCGCAAACTGCCACAGTGCCAGCCTGCATGTTCAGGAAAACGGCGGTCATCTTTATGCAAGTTAGCAGTCCATATGGTTCCTGTAAACAACAGGCGAATAACAGCACCTGACGGGACCGGAACGCCCCGATCTTACAGCGGCTGTTCCCGACGCTCGAAGGAGTCACGAATCATGATGGCTGGATTATGTCGGGGGCCCCATCGCCAGCCGGATCGCCAGTCGTCCGGCGCTCGAGCTCTTCCAACCGCCGTTCGATGTCTTCCATGTTCAGGGCAGGCGCCTGCGCCGAGAGAATCCGGGACAGGGTTTCCCCCTCGGCTGGCGTGATCTCGCCTTTTCCGATTGCCGTGAGAAGCGCCGCGAAAGCAGCGGAAACCTGCTTGGCGCTTTCGGCAGGGGGCAAGTCCAACTCGATTAGTCTGTCACGGCGCGCGGGCAGGATCCGTTCCAGGCAGAGCCGCATCGCCATGACATCACCCTTGAGGGCCATCGCCGTGGCCTTTTGGAGCAGCTGTTCAGCGGCTCCGTCGAGTAGAGCTTCGAGCGCCACGGTGGTCTTGTTCCGGCTCCCGCGGGGCCGTCCATCGGGATTGCCGCTGATGCCTCTGGACCACCGGCCGCGAGGGGATGGAGGTTGTTTGCTGTTCTTCATCTGCGTGATTCCGTTTGGGTTCTTTCTCCAAGTTCTTACGTAGCGATTCCCGGCAAAAGGCCTGCGCTTCCCCGCTTCGCTCAACGCATCCAGCCGCTGTGGCCGGAGAGCCGGTCAAAGAAGTCGGGCATTTCCTCGTCATCCTCGATCTCGGGCAGTGCAACCGGTTGCGCGAAAGTCAGCGCCAGCGCGTCGGCATCGTCCGGACTGGCCAACCCGCGCTTCTTCATGTCTTCTTTGGACTCGATCACCAGCTTGTTGGCCTGATTGATGTGGTAGCCGGGCCCGCACAGTTGTAGCGCGAGGCTTTCATCGTCCGGGATGGCGCCGTGACGCAGCCAGTCCTTCATCTGCGACCACATATAGGCCCGCCAGTTGAACTGGTGACTGTCCGGGCTCTTGCCGCCGAAGTTCACTTCGTAAACGTTGTCGAATCCCAGCGCCCGCAGCCGTTCGTAGAGTGGCGGCCCCGAAGGCCGAGTCGATGAACATGGCGGCGATCTGCCGCCCCGGCCGCCGGTCCCGCAGCGCCTCGGCCGCTACTCCTACCAGCACGTTGCGGTCGCGCCCGTTCTCGCCGCTGATCCGGATCGGCGCTATCGAGCGCGCGTCGTTGCCGCGGCGGAAGCGGATCACGTTCCACGCCGCACCGCCGCCGGAGACGTCGAAGCCGGCGATCAACGGATCGTTGCGGAGCGATTCCGCCTTGCGTCTGCGCGCTTCGCTTCACCCGGCCGCTATCGATGTACTGCAGTTCGTCCGCCAATGGCGGCAGGCCCAAGACGCGCACCCGTACGAAATCGCTGTCGATTCCGTAATCCTCTATCCATTGCTGGATTAGTGTCTTGTTAGCGAACCGGGAGGTCCGCGAATCCACGCTGCGCCGTACCCAGCGCGCTGCTTCCCTCCCGAAGCAGACGCGGTGGAAAACTCCCGAATTGCGCACCGGCTGCCCCCAGGCGAACCACATCGGCTCGCCATCCGTCAGGCCACCCTTCGCCGTGTCCCAGATCGCGTCCGGAACCTCGCTCGCCTCGTCGAAGAGGTACCAGCTGGTCGAGTTCTTGGCGTGCTGGCCGGCAAAAGCCTGGGCGTTCTCCTGTTTGCAGGTCTGCGCCACGATCTTCCAATCCTCGGGATGAAACTTGTGTTTGATGATGCTGGCGCCGATGTCAAACCAAGGGGCCGTCAGACACAGCTTCGTCCACCGACGGATGGCGGCCCAGGTCCTGGTTTCGAGCTGCGTGTAGGTCCCCGCAGTAATCGTGCCCACCGAAAAGGGACGGGTGCTCAGGATCCAGTCAGCGATCCACGCGCCCATAGCTGATTTGCCGGTTCCATGGCCCGAGTTCTCGGCCATGAGAATGGGCATCACCGGGGTTGAGCCATCAAAACGCCGCGCTTTGGCCTCACTTCCTAGGTCACGCAGGAAGGCGGCTTGGTTCTCGTCGGGCCCGGTCTCGTTTTCGAGCTCCCCAGGCTCGCCCCAGGGATAGAGGTCGAGAACAAACTGCAGGGGATCGTAAATATACTGCGACACGACGGTCGCAAGGTGGACGGACTGTCTATCAGTACTCATGAATGCCTTTCTGCGACGCGAGCCTTTCGACGTGGGCGGCGTTGCGCCGCGCCCACTGCAGCACGCGGACGATCTCGGCGGTGGTTGCGGAGTCTATCACCGCGCGTTGGGACCTGAGGAAGCTGCGATGCAGAGCGGCGGCGTAACTGGGCAATTGCAGTCTTCGCGCGGCGGCATCGAGGCTGCGCCGATGCTTCTCGACGGCCCGGTGCTCGGCAAGAGTATAGAAGCGCCGTTCTTTTCTCGCCTGGCAGGCGCTCTGGAACGCCTCAAGTTCCTCTGGCGTGAGGTCCTTATGGGCTTCACGCCGCACTCTCTCAAGCGGAGCAAGGACCGGGTCTTGCGGTCGGTAAGCCATCTCCATTGCGGAGAGCCTCTTCTCGATCCTTCTGTAACTGGCTGATCTCGCCACAATCGCCTCTTGGCGCCTCCTGAACCGCGGAGGGCCGTCTCGGGCGGGGTCCGCTCGGGGGCCATCCGATTTGAGGATGACGGAAAGGAATCGGCGGCGAAATCGTTCGGCCACAGTCCTGTTTTGTCATTCTGCGCGAAGCGATTGGGCTTGGAAAGCGACGCCCTCGCCCGCCAGGCGCTGTATCCCGCGCCAAAGAAGATCCATCCGGAAGATGGCCGAAGAAATTACTGCGGGCGCTGCTCGATCAGATCTTCGAGCGTGGCCTCGATCACTGCGCTCTCGTCCGCGGGCTGGATCAGGACCATCTGCTTGAGGATATTTGCGCATCACTTTGCCGTTGCCCTTGAGGCACGACGGTTTGCCGACCTGCGGCAAGCTACGCTTGAACTCGAGGTAGGTCGCGTACTCGTAACGCAGGCAGCATTTGAGCCGCCCGCACATCCCCGCCAGCCGCGACGGATTGAGCGCGAGACTCTGCTCGCGCGCCATCTTGACCGTCATCGCCTCGAAGTCACGCAGCCACGACGAGCAGCACAGCTCGCGTCCGCACGGGCCGATACCCCCGGTCAGCTTGGACTCGTCGCGGGCCCCGATCTGCTCATCTCGATGCGCACCCGCAGCTATGGCCAGGTCGCGAACCAAGTCACGAAAATCCACTCGACTTTCAGCCATGAAATAGAAGACCGCCTTGCGTCCGTCAAGGGTGTATTTCACCCCGACCAGTTTCATCGTCGAGGCCGCGCTCGCTGATTCGATGCAGGCACATGCGCGCGTTGCTCCATCGCCTGATTTTCTCTTCGCCAGCAGGTCGCTTTCGTCAGCCAGGCTGATAACCGAATGGATCGCGGAAAGGTCGAGCGTTGGGCCGGCGCTTGCGGCTCGGTTTCGACCGTAGCGAGGCAGTTCCGGCTTCGCTCTCGACCAGCACTCGGTGCCGCGCTAAGGGCCAAACCGCGTCGAGATAGTGGTAGAGATGACTCTCGGCTGCAGGCTGACGCGCCACGATATTCGGCGGCTCCTCGATGCCTTCGAAGGGATCGGCTGTCGCCATTCGCTATTACTCGCCCTCAATGCTTGACCCATCGCCATCCACCATTGCTCGGCCTGAAGCCGCGGATTCGCCATTCCTTCGACCGCGGCAGCCCCGCAGCCGCCGCGCTCCAGCCATCTAACGAATGCCGGGATACTCATGCTGTTCCCGAGCTCCATCATCGCCGCGGCCACCTCGGGCGACGGCGCGATCATCTCCGCACCCCAGCAACTTAAGCATAGTATTTCCTCGAGCAGCCGTGCGATCAGCTCGAAGTTCTCCGACCGCCTGTTCGCGGCTGCCAAAGAAGTCCTGCGGCCAGGCTCCGCGCGCGGCGAAGTCGAGCTTCCGCGCGCGCTTGAGCGCTCGATCAGCTCGCTTGATCGGTGGCTCGTCGCCCTCGACCAGCGCGAGCGCCGCGCGAGCGCTCCCGCGCGAAAGCCGCGCGAGCGCGCGAGTGCGCGCTCGGGATCGAGCTTCGCGCGGGCAGTGAGTATCGCCTGCGATATCGGCGACCGTCAGCGGCCCGAAGCGCACCGGCCGCAGGCGCGAACGCACGGTATCGAGCAGCGCGCGCTCGCCTGCGCGATCAGGAAAATGATGGCGTGACCGGGCGGCTCCTCGAGCGTCTTGAGCAGCGCGTTTTGCGCCGGCATGTTGAGCGTTTCGGCGTCGTCGAGGATCGCGACTCTGCTCGGCCCGCGCGACGGGCGCATGCCAGAGCTGCGCGATCAGCTCGCGCACCTGCTCGATCAACACGTCGGTGCGGTTTGCGGCCGCGCGACGAAGGTGAAATCAGGATGCACTCCGAGCGCGACCTGGACGCACGCCGCGCAGCAGTCGCATGTCGCGGCCGCCGCCCGCTGCCCGGCGCCGCCGGCGGCGCGATACGACGGGACATCGATCGGGCGTGCAGCAGAAATTCGGTCCGGGCGAGCGTTCGCACAAAAGCCCATGCGCCAGCGCCTCGGCCACCAGCGACTTGCCGACTCCCGCGGGCCCGAGAACAGATAGCCATGCGACGGGCGCGGCGCGAGTTCGGCCTGCAGGCGCGCGAAGCTCGCGATGCCCGCGCAGGTCCGGCCAGCGGCATCGGCCGCTCGACCAACTCGTCGACCGCGCGCCGCGATATCGGCGGTGACGGCCTCGACGGTCGCGCGCCGATCGATCGACGTCACGCGCCGCGGTGCTCGGCGCCGGCGATCGTGAGAAACCCGTCGCGCACGTTGCGATGGAAACTCCACGTCCTCGCCCTCGAAGCGGTCCGGGCCGCGCGGACGTCGCCGCGCGCGCGCGCGCGGGTGCGCTCCAGCCCGGTCTCGACCGGGCAATCGAGCACGATCGTGAGGTCGGGCTTCATCCCGTCGCTGGCCAGCCGGTTCAGTTCGTCGAGCAGCTTCAGGTCGAAGCCGCGGCCGTAGCCCTGGTAGGCGACAGTCGAGTCGGAGTAGCGGTCGGAGATCACGATTTCGCCGCGCGCCAGCGCCGGCTTGAGCTTCTCGCGCACGTGCTGGGCGCGATCGGCCAGCACCAGCAGCAGTTCGGCGGCGACGTGAGCGAGACCGCCGGGTCGAGAAAAATCGCGCGAATCGCCTCGCCGGCGCGGGTCCCGCCCGGCTCGTGGGTGACCGTCACGCGATGGCCCGCGGCGCGGAGCGCGTCGGCCACGATCGCGCGTCTGGGTGGTCTTGCCGGAGCCTTCGACGCCCTTCGAGCGTGATGAAAAGTCCGCGATCCATCGCGGTCAGGTTATCAGCGCGCACGAATTCCGGCTGAAAGAGCGCGTAGATTCCCGCCGCCAGCGAGAGGAACGGCCCGAACGGTACCGCGGTCCGCAGGATCGAAACGTCGGCCTCGGCGTCCGGGAGTCGGATGCCGCGGGATGCGGCGCCTCTGCGACCGCGGGGTCCGGCGTCCTCGGCCGGAAAGCGCCGCGACGATTCCGCCCGACCGATCCCAGGATCGAGCCGAAGAACAGCGTGAACAGCACCCCCGCCATCCCAGGAACGCACCGACCATCCCGATCAGGAACACGTCGCCCATCCCGACACCCTCCTGCCTGCGCATCAGCAGATAGACCTCGCCCGGCGACAAAGAGAACGCCCGCGCCGAGCGCGATTCCGCCCAGCGAACGCCTTCCATCCGACCTCGGGGATCGCGAAGGTCGCGCGCGAGGAAGCCGAGCGGGATTCCCGGCAGCGAGATCACGTTGGGGATGATTCGCCAGTCGTAATCGATCAGCGCAGGCCGCGAACAGCGCGGCGCAGAAGCACGAAGCGCGCCAGCGCGTCGGCCAGCGGGAAAGATCAGGTAAAGATAGAGGCGCGGTCACCGCGAGCGCAATTCGGTCAGAAAGTAGCGAAACGGAATCGGCCGCCGCACATCAGGCAGCGGCCGCGCAGGCCGAGATAGGCGAGAATCGGGATATTCGCCCAGGCCGGGATCGGCCGGTTGCACTGAGGGCAGAACGAGCGCGGCCTCACGATCGAGATCTCGCGCGGCAGCCGGTAGGCGACCACGTTGACGAAGCTCCCGATACACGCGCCAGGATCAAAGGCGAGCAGCGCACCCAGCCCGCGCGGCAGTTCCATCATCGCGTCAATCCTCCTCTCCGCCTTCTACGCGGCGCGAATCATCGAAAAGCTCACGCGCGCAGTTTTCATCGCTGGCACAATCGACGAGCTTACGCATCGCGGCTCTCGAACGTGCCGCCATCGATGCGCATCTATTTCTGGCATCGCGGGCAGATAGAAACTCGCGCGCTGGCCGATCGACGACGTTGCGAATCGGCGTCGAGCATTCTAGCACGGCTCGCCCTCGCGCCCATAGACGCGGAGGCGTGCTGGCGAAGCGGCCCGGCTGTCCGCGCGAATCGCGATAGCTGCGAAAGGTGGTGCCGCGCTTGCCGATCGCCTCGCGCAGCACCGGCGCGGTGTTCGCGGCGATACGCCCGAGCTCGGCGCGGCGTCACCCGTCCCGCGCGCCGCGTCGGCCGCACGCGGGCGCGAAACAGAATCTCGGCGGCGTAGATATTGCCGATTCCCGCGACGATCCGCTGGTCCATCAGCAGGTTCTTGATCGCGGCGCGCCGCCCGCGCGCCTTGCGCGCCAGATAGGCGGCGTTGAATTCGCCGCCGAACGGCTCGGGGCCGAGACCGCGCAATTCGCCATGGCTTCGAGCTCCGCCGGCCGCGACGAGCTTCATCAGTCCGAAGCGGCGCGGATCGTTGTAGACCAGGCGGCTGCCGTCATCGAGGCGGAACTCGACGTGGTCGTGGCGCGGGTCGAGCGATCGTCCTGGTCGCCGAATGATGCGGGACCGCCTGCCGCGGCGCCGATCGCCGGCCGATGGGTCAGGCTGCCGCTCATCCCCAGATGCACCATCAGCGCGTCGCCGCCCGCCAGCTCGAAATCAGATACTTCGCGCGCCGCCCGAGCGCTTCGATCGTGCGGCCCGCGATCGCCGCCGCAAAGTCCGCGCGCAGACCTTCCGCCGCAGCCGCGGCTCCATGACGCTGGCCGAGACGATCGTCCGTCCGCCGCCGAGCGCGCGAGAATCCGCCGCAGCGATTCGACCTCGGGCAGCTCAGGCATCGCACGGTTGCGGCTGTCCAGAGCCGCGTGCGAGGCGGACGAAATCGGCCGCATCGAGCGTCTCGGCGCGCGCCCGGATCGATCGCCGCCCGCGCGAACGCGGCCTCCGCGCGCGCCGGCGCGATTCCGAGCGCCTGCCGACACGCGTTGCGCAGCGTCTTGCGCGGGGCCGAGAAGGCCGCGCGCACGGTCTCGAGGACGGCGGTTTTCCTCGTCGTCGGCGAACGGCGCGCGGACCGGCGGGCGCATCGACCAGCACTTCGGCGTCGACTTTGGGCTTGGGATGGAAACTGCCGGCGGCGACCCGGAAATGAGCGTCGATCTCCCAGTACAGCGCGCTCACCACGCTCAGCATCGCGTAGTCCGGCTCGCCGGGCCGGGCGCGAATCCGTTCAGCCACCTCGCGCTGGAACATCAGGACCATCCGCGAGATCATTCGGCGCCGATCGCAGAGCCTGCGCAAGATCGCGCCGGCGGCGTTGAAGGGCAGATTGCCGATCACGACGGCCGGCGAATCGCGGAACACGATCGCCGGTTCGAGGTCGAGAAAGTCCGCCTCGATCACCTCGATTTTTGGCACCTCGACATTGCCGGCGGCTCGAAGCGTTTTCTCAGGCGCGGCGGCGAGGCGCGAGTCGATTTCGACCACGGTAAGGCGCCGCGACCGGACACGCGCGATACGCTCGCTCAGGATGCCCAGTCCCGGACCGATCTCGATCACGTGTCGCCGGGGCGCAGAGCCGCCGCCTCTACGATCCGATCGGCGATCGCGGGCTGCACCAGAAAATTCTGGCCCTTGCTCTTGCTGGGCTGCACGCCCGCGCGAGCGAGCGCGAGGCGGGCGCCCACGGGCCCGTTCGGGCCGGTCTCTTGCGCTCTGGCGTTCATCTCGGATAGCTGGGCGGCGATGGTGAAAATTCCCGGTTCCCGGACGCCGAACTCTTGTGGCAGGAGATCTTTCGCTGCGCTGAGAATGACGCTGAATGGGCTCTCGCGAATCCGCCAACCGTAGCATTTAACGTCATTCTGAGCGGAGTCTGCGCAGCGAAGAATCTCCACGACTTAGCTTTTCGCCAGGCTCCGCCGGGTGGCAAAAGCGCGCCGCTACGGCGCCGAATTCGCCAGCGCCAGATTCGCCTCGGCGTCGATCGCGAGCGGGTCGCGCTCGCCGCGCAGCAGGCGGCCAACTGCCCGCCATCGCGATCATCGCGGCGTTGTCGGTGCAATAGTTGAGCGACGGCGCGACCAGGCCGGCGGCCCTCGCTCGGCGGCGGCCTGGGCCAGGCGCTCGCGCAGCCGCGAATTCGCCGCGACGCCGCCGGTCAGTGCGATCGTATCGACGCCGGTTCGCGCGCCGCCGCGATCGTCGGCCGCACCAGCATATCGACCACCGCTTCCTGGAAGCTTGCGGCCAGATCCTCGCGGCGAGGCGTGGGCCGGCCTCGCTGCGCGATGAACGGCGCGACCGCGGTCTTGATGCCGCTGAAGCTGAAATCGAGCGGAGCGCCTTTGACCCGTGCGCGCGGAAGCCTCACGCGCTTCCGGTTTCCGCGCCGCGCGAGATCGTCGATGATCTTGCCGCCCGGATAGCCCAAGCCGCATCAGCTTGGCGACCTTGTCGAAGGCTTCGCCTGCGGCGTCGTCGCGCGTCTGATCCGAGCCTCCGGTAGCGCCCGAAATCCTCGACCAGAAAGAGCGCGGTATGACCGCCCGAAACGACCAGGCGCGAGAAACGGCATCGGCACGCGATGCTCGAGCAGCGGCGCCAGCAGATGGCCCTCGATATGATTGACGCCGACCAGCGGGAGTCCGCGGCTCTGCGCCAGTCCTTTGGCGCACATCAGTCCAACCAGCAGCGATCCGACCAGGCCGGGCCCGCGCGTCACCGCGATACCGTCGAGGTCTTGCAGGCCGCATCCCGCGGCTTCCAGCGCGCGCCGATCACCGGCATGATCGTGACGACATGATTGCGCGAGGCGAGTTCCGGCACGATCCCGCCGTAGCGCGCGATGAATGTCGTCCTGATTCGCGACCGCGCTGGAGCGGACGCGAGCCTCGCCGGCGCGCGATCGGTTTCGATCACCGCCGCCGCCGCGTCATCACATGAGGATTCGATTCCGAGTATCAGCATCGCAATTCCCGCGAATCACCCTGCGGAGACTAAGAGCGCTATGCGCCAGCGTCGCTCTACGCGGCGCCGGCTACTTCCCGAAGCGGGCGCACGGGGATTGGATCGCCGGGCGCACCGGGCGGCGGCACCGTCCGGCGGCGGCGCAGCATCCGCCGTTCGGCGGGGCGTCGACATCGCCGGCTGGGAATCGCCGTCTCGGGCGAGCTGCCGGTCGGGCTGCAGGCACGGACGGCCAGAGCCTTCGTAGCCGGTCCGCGCCATCAGGTTGTAGGGCGAGGATTCCAGTGCGCGCGGGTAAGCCTGACCGCCTCGTCGGTCTGGCCCGATCGCTCGTAACGCGCCCTCGAAGCTCAGGGTTTCGCCCAGCCAGGTCGGTCGTCGGCAAAGCCAATCTCGGCGCGCTGCAAAAACGTCAGCGCCTGCGGTAGTCCTTTTTCCTGCGGGTAGGCGCGGCCGAGATAGAAGTAAGCGTAAGGATTGCTCGAGTCGATTGAAAGTGCCCGCGCCAGGGATTGAATCGCCTCGCCGGCTTGCCGTTTGAGATTCCTGGCGCGCCTGTTCGGTCAGGCGAAGCGAGGTTGCGCGCGTGCGGCGTTTTGCGTTTTGATCGAGGCGATCAGCGGAGTCTCGCTGACCGGCATTCGTGGCGGCGTCGAGATCGATCGGCGGCGGCTCTCCGAGCGGGGTCTCAGTCGCCGGGGTCGTGACAACGCGGCGTTCGCGCCGAGACTGCCGCATACGGTTGCGAGTGGCCGCGGCGATGGCGTGGGCGCGGTGAGATGGGCGTGGATCGCGATGACCGCCGCGGTGGCGCTCGCCCCGCCGGGCCGCGGCCGTGGATACCGGCGGCTGCGGCCGGCGCGGCCGGTGCGGCGTCGGCATCTCCTGCGGCGGGTAAGCGATTCTCGGCGAGCGCCCGCGCGCGATCGGCGACGTCGGATCAAAGCGCCATCAGCAATGCCAACGGCAGCGCGGATGAGCGCGTAAGGCGAGCGCGATGGCGTCGCGGTAAGGCGCATCAGTCAATCGTTCGGATCGGCGGCCAGCGTCGGTTGGTCCGGCGTGGTCGCCGGCCGCCCCGGATCGGCGGCACACGAGCAGATCTTCGTCGGTTCCATCCCCGTGGGAAATACGCCTTCTATGCCATACGGGCAAAAGCGGCCTGCCTGGCAATCCGGACCCGGGATTGAGTTCCAACCACCAGCCCGGGCGGCGCGGGGAAATCGAGTGCCGGGCGCGCAGCGGTCGCGGCCATCATGAAGGTGGTCCAAATCGGCAACGCCGCCTGCGCCCCGGTCAGATCCAACTCCTCCTTTTTGTCGAAACCGGTCCACACCACGGCCAGCAGGTCGGGGGTGAACCCCGCAAACCAGGCGTCCTTCGCGTCGTTGGTGGTGCCGGTCTTGCCCGCCGCCGGGCGCGTGAAACCGGCCTTGATCGCGTCGTGCCCGGTGCCGTGCTTGATTACCTGCTGGAGCATGTAATCCATTTCGTAGGCAAGTTGCGGCGGCAGAATCTGCTCGGCCTTGATTTCGTGCCCTTCGATGACTTTGCCTTCTCATCCACCACCGCGGTGACCGCGTAAGGCGGGACCTCCAATCCGCCGTTGGCCAGAATCGCGTAGGCCTTGGCGACCTGCATCGGGGTGACTTCGATACCGCCCAGCACGATCGACGGGTAGGGCGGCAAGTCGCCGAAGCCCAGCTTCTTGGCCATCTCGCGGATCCGATGGAGTCCGACCTGGTGGGCCAGCCGCGAGGTGGCTGAGTTGAGCGACTCCTCCAACGCGAATTGCAGCGTGACCTCGCCAAAATAGCGGTCCTTGTAATTCGTGGGCGACCAGCTCATGCCGCCGTAATACCAGGTGAACGGCGTCGTCCTCGATGGTCGAGGTGGGCAGGAAACCCCGGGTCCGCCTTCAGCGTTTCCTCAAGCGCGGCCAGGTAGGTAACCGGTTTGAAGACGGAACCGGGCTGGCGATGGGACTGGACGACGCGGTTGAACTGGCTGGTGCGGTAATCGCGTCCGCCCACCATCGCGCGGATCTTGCCGCTTTGCGGTTCGACCGCCACCAGCGCCGCTTCGAGCCGGTCGTCGAGCTTCCTTGCGCCGCAGCCGCGGATGCTTTTCCTCCAGCCTGGCCAGGTTCGTCTGCGACGGCGTGCTCGGCCAATCGCTCGGTGTGGATGTCCAGGGTGGTGAAGATCCTCAGACCCTCGCCGGTCAGCACCTCGGGCGGATAGCGCTCGGCCAGCTCATGCTTGACGTAGTCCACGAAGTAGGGAGCATCGTTGCTTTCGGTAAAAGTCTCGCGGGCCTGGATCGGTTCGGCCATCGCCATGCCCAGCGCGGCGGTGCTGATGTAGCCGTCGGCCAGCATCAGCTTCAGCACCTCGTCGCGGCGGGTGCGCGCGGATCTGCGGATGGCGCAGCGGGTTGTAGCGATTGGGCGAGCGAATCATCCCGGCGATCGTCGCCATCTCGCCGATCGTCAGATCGCGCGGCACTTTGGAGAAGTAGTACTCCGAGGCCTCCCAAACCCCGTAGATCCCTTCCTGGCCGCGCTGGCCCAGGTAGATATCGTTGATGTAGTTCTCCAGGATCTCGTCCTTGCTGTAGCGGCGCTCCGCGATATAAGCCATCAGCGCTTCTTTGATCTTGCGATGCCAGTCGCGCTTCTGGGTCAGGAAGAAGTTCTTCATCAACTGCTGGGTCAGGGTCGAGCCGCCCTGGACCACATGGCCCGGAGTGGATATTGACCCAGGCCGCCTTCACGATCCGCACCAGGTCCAGACCGTGATGCTCGTAGAAGCGATGGTCCTCGGCGGCGAGAATCGCGTCAATCAGTGCGGGTGGGATCTGCGCGAGGCGGACCAGCCGGCGCTGTTCCCAGGTGCCCTCGTAGATGCCGCTGATCGGTTCGGGCTCCAGTTCAAAGGTGTAGATCGGTTGCTTCGAGTCCGGGTCGCGCATCGAGGTGATGGTCTCGTCCGGCGGCGCAAGCTGCATCGTGACCAGCTGGCCGGGGAAATTGCGATCCGGATAGGCGAAGCTATGCAGAAAGAGCTGGAGC
>CAWFIJ010000007.1:0-1054965 GCA_963815855.1 Terriglobia bacterium
GCTGATGGCGAAGGTCATCGCCCACACGCAGATGTTTCAAAGCATAGACGTAAATGGCGACCGGTTGGTGCTGCACGCCTATTCATCGGAAAGGGGGAACAGCTCGACGGGTTCCAACTTTAAACAACAAGAATGGCCATAGCGTGTATTCTAAGCTTCCCCGGAGCAACCGCCAGTGGGGGCGCCGCGGAGTGATCGCACACCGAGGTTTGGTGAGTTTGGCGGTAAGGCTGGGGGGACGTGTGGGACGTGACTGGCGGATGGCTGGGTTGAGGACAAGCCCCCAGCCATCCGCCGGCAGATCGTTACCGAACTGTGCGGCCGTCGTCATCCCACATTCATAATAAGAGTTGATAATCTCTATATCCGTTTAATTCTTGGAGCCACCTTATGAGCCAACGTTTAGGGAGCCTTGCGCTCCTTGTCTTTGCCTGCCTGCCGCTTGCGGCCCAGGTGGATCATGCATCCCTGAGCGGCACGGTTACGGATGCCAGCGGCGCGCTGGTTCAAGGCGCCAGAGTCGAGACCCTGTCGGCCGAGACGGCTTTCGACGCCAAACCATTACCGGGACGGGCGGCACTTACCAGATCCCGGGTCTGCCGATCGGCAACTACACCGTCACGTTTTCCAAGGAAGGCTTCAAACCCGCCGAGATCAAGGATGTGGAGCTGGCCGTCGGGCAGCCGCGAACGATGGACGCCCGTCTGCAGGTAGGCGCTACCACGCGATACCGTCGAGGTCACCGCCGCACTGGAGACGCTCAACCGGACCTCCGCCGAAGTCGGCGGCTCGGTGGAGGCCGCGCAGATCAAGGAGATTCCGGTGGACGGACGGAACTGGGCCAGCCTCATGCTGCTGGTGCCGGGCGCAATTAACTACTCCGACGCCGGGCAGCGCGCCATCCAATTCAACGGCCATTCGCTCGATGACAGCAACTTCGTCTTCGACGGCATCGACACCAGCGGCGTGCAGGAGCAGACCCAGAAGGCCGATGCGCGGTTGAACATCGCCCTCGATTCCATCGCCGAGTTCCGCGTCAGCACCGCCGTCTATACCGCCGAAACCGGCGCCGCCGGCGGCGCGCAGGTCAGTGTGGTCTCCAAGAGCGGCTCCAACGATTACCACGGCAGCACGTTTTACTATGCTCCGCAACGACCATCTGGATGCCCGCTCGCCGTTCGACGCCTCTACGCTGCCTTCTTTTACGCTGAACCAGTTCGGCGCCAGTTTCGGCGGCGCCATCGTGAAGGACAAGGCGTTCTTCTATGCCAACTATGAAGGCTTGCGCCAGAGCCTCGGCGAGACGTTTCGTCAACTTCGTGCCCAACGCCGCGTTTCGCTCCCAAGTGCTCGCCACGTCGCCGGCGCTCGCGCCCCTGGTCAACGCCTATCCGATGGGAACGGTCCCCATCGACAGCGTCAGCGACTAAGTCCACCGACGTGGCCACCGACACCGTCCGCGAAGATGCCGGCATGTTCCGCTTCGACTACCGGTTCAACGACACCAACACCGCCTACGCCCGCTACAACGTCGACAACGCCTATATCGACAACCCCAGCGACGCGTTGGGCGACCACAACGTGGTTCCCCTCATCCCCACCAATTTCGTTTTGCAATTTCAGCACATCTTTTCTCCCACCACGGTGGATGAAGCGAAATTCGGAATCAACCGCGCCAACTACCACAACTGGGGCTATGGCACGTCGCCCGTGTCGCTGAGCGTTTCTCCCTTCGACGGCGTCAACAGCACCTCGCTCGACACCGAAGTCGGCACCACGTTCAACTACATCAACAACCTGACCATGGTGCGCGGCCGTCACACCCTCAAAGCAGGGGTTGAAATCCGCCGCATCCGGCTGAATAACTCCGGCAACACGCTCACCACCCAATCGATCAGTTATGCTTCCGCCACCGATTTCATCAACAATGTCGCTACTTCGGCCAGTTGGCTCCAGGGCGAGGGCGTGGTCGGCAACCGGCGCACGTTCGCCATGGGCTACTTCCAGGACGATTTCAAAGTGAGTCCGGAACTTACTTTGAACCTGGGGCTGCGCTACGAATATTACTCGGTGGCGCACGAAATCCTGAACCGCTCGGCGGTGGTCGACATTTTAGGCTGCGGCGGCTTCTGTCCCAAAGGGCACGCCCTATTACAGTCCCAACCCGACGGATTTCGGGCCGCGCATCGGCCTGGCCTGGGCTCCCCGCGCGCTCCACGGCAAGACCACCATTCGCAGCGGGTTCGGAATCTATTACGGCGGCAATCAGAACGACGACTTCAGCGATCCGGCGGAAAGCGCCGTGCCGCGCTACTCCTGGTCCAGCAGCGACACTCCCAACTTGTCTTACCCGCTGACCCCGTTTCTCAATCCCGCCCTCGCACTGTTCAGCCCTAAGGCCATCGACCGCCACCGCAAGGACCTCTCTTACAATAACTACGACTTCGTGGTGCAGCAGGAAGTGGGGCACGGTTTCCTCGCCCAGGTGGGCTACGTGGGCGGCGAAGGCCATCACCTGTTCGACAAGTACACGGTGAACCTGATCAATCCGGCCACCGGCACGCGCCCCTTGGCCGCTTTCGGCTCCTTCGGCCTGAAGGCCAACGACGGCAACAACAACTTCAACGCCCTGCAAGCGTCCATCCAGCGCCGGCTTCTTCCGCGGCTTGCTGTTCCAGGCGAACTACATGTGGTCGCACGGGATCGCCGATGCTTCCGAGGGCTCGGGGACGTCCGTCGGCTTTCAGGACATGGCGTGCCGCGCCTGCGACCGCAGCAACAGCCCCGTCGATGTGCGCCACACGTTGACCACCAACGGCGTCTGGGAGTTGCCATTCGGACGCGGCAAGCAGTATCTCACCAGCGGCCTGGCTTCGAAGATTCTCGGCGGCTGGTCGCTCTCCGGCCTGGCCACGGCGCGCACCGGAACTCCGATCAATATCACGATTTCGCGCAAAGCCGCGGCGCTGCCGGATGGCAACACATCCAGCCAGCGGCCCAACCTGGTGCCCGGCGTGTCGATCTATGCGAGCCCGCGGAGCATCCCGACGTTGTGGTTCAACCCGGCGGCGTTTTCCACTCCCGCCAATGGAACCTGGGGCAACCTGGGCCGCTACATCGGCAGTGGCCCGAACAACTATGAGTTCGACGCCGGCCTGCAGAAGCGCTTCCGCCTGACCGAGCGTCTGAATCTGAACTTCCGGGCATCGGCGTTCAACCTGTTGAACAATCCGCAATGGTGGAACCCGTCCGGCAACACTCTCGTCCAGTTTCGGACGGATCACCAGCATTCTGAACACCGGCGCCACCGGCACGGGCGCCCCCCGCCGCGTGGAGTTCATGCTGCGGGCGGAATTCTAACGAGGCTCCGCCTCAGACCGACGAGGTATATTTCCGTCGCGCCTGAGGGTGCAGCATAATCCGAGAGATGGCTCCGGTCGACAGTGGAGAACTGCAAGCAGTTCTCGCCAACGATTTAGGCCGCCGAAGCGGCAGTCGATCCCGAAGGATCGGAGTCGTACCGGAGCCGAAATGAGCGTATCACGAAGTGTTGCTGAAGTGCTCGCCGACCACGTCACCCTGGAAGTAGAAGGAATCGATCGAATGTACTTGAACGTTTACGTTCCAGGCTTGCAGCGGGAAGAAGGCGTGGCCTGCTTCTTTCGATTTCACCGCGGCAACCAGTTTGCCTCCAGCGCCTTAATGGATCCGATCAGCAAAACATTCGTTGCCGCCTTTGAGGCGTTCGCCCGTCAAGAGAAGATCCCCGTGATTGCGTTCCGCAAGGGTCAACGCAAGGATGACGCGGCGGCCGAACAGAGAAAGAAGTTCCAGAAGACAGAAGGCGTGGTGTTCATCGGCAAGGCGCAGGAGAAGACGCCGGTGTTCCGGACGGAGCGTCGCCGCAATGAAAAGACCGGCGGCACTTATCCGTGGCTCGTGCGCTCAACCGCCATGGTGAACCACTTCTACATCTACTGCGTGGACCGCGACTTTGGACCGTTCTTCCTGAAGTTCAGCACATATTTTCCCTACAACGCCAAGCTGTGTATCAACGGGCATGAGTATGCCAAACGGCAACTGGTCCAGAAGGGTATCAGGTTTGAAGCTCTCGACAATGGGGTCTTGAGTTGTGACAATCCCAAGCGGCTGCAAGCCATTTGCGATGGACTGAGCGCGGAGAAAATCGACGCCTTATTGCGGAAGTGGCTACGATTGCTGCCGCATCCATATGAGGTCAGAGATCGCAAGGCCGGCTATCGGTACCAAATTTCCATTCTTCAGGCGGAATTCTCGCTTACCCAGGTGCTGGACCGCCCTGTAACCGGCCGGGTGTTCTTTGAAGAGGTGATCCGCGAAAATCTGGATATCGGCAGACCCAGTCAGGTGCAGTTGATCTTCGACCGCCGCGTGAACAAGACCACGCCCGGCCGTTTTCGCACCCGAGTCATTACGGAAGGAGTGATCCCTTCCCTCCATGTTGATTACAAAAGCACTCGAATCAAGCAGTATCACAAGGAAGGGCGCGCACTTCGCACGGAAACCACCATCAACAACACGCGCGACTTCGGTATTGGCAAGCTACTCAAGAACCTGCCGGCACTGCGGCAGATCGGCTTTCAAGCCAACCGGCGTCTACTCGACGTCCAGAAGATATCCCACGATTGCTCGATTGGTGAGGACGCCTTCGATCGCGTCGTGCGTCCTGCCGAGGTCAATGGTCGAAGAGCTTCGGCCTTGCGGTTCGGCGACAAACGCGTCCAGGCTTTGTTCACTGTGCTGGCCGTCTTCAGTTTTCAACTTCGGGGATTTACCAACTCAGAAATGCGCGTTTTGCTGGCGCAACTGCTGGGCTTCGATCCAGCTAATTATCCCGTCGGAAAACTGACGTACGACCTTCGCCGCCTCCGGCTCCACAGCATCATCGAGCGGATTCCGCACAGCCATCGTTACCAACTCACATCGGATGGACTCCGCATTGCACTATTCTTTTCCAGGACCTACGCCCGGTTGCTCCGGCCCAAACTCGCCGAGATCATGCCCGCCGCTCCGCCGCCGATTCCATCCCCACTCCGCGCCGCGTTCGACCGGCTGGAATCGGAAATCGGCGCCTGCTGCGAGAAGGAGCGGCTTGTTGCCTAAACTTGACGCATTCGAATTACAATTTCTTAGACAAGGACTCTAGCGTTCCAGCAAGGCCGGCAATATCGCGCAACCGGCACCCGGCCCGCTTCTGCTCCTTCCGGCCACGGGCGGCTCCCGCACCCGCCCCGGCCGGTTGCCAGGGCCGCCGGACCGAGAGTCGTTGCGTTCCGGCCCGGTTCGATACCCCGTTACCTCGAAAACCAGGTTCACCGAAATGAGGCGTTTGCGCTAAGCTATTGAAAAGATGGAGCGGGAGACGGGACTCGAACCCGCGACGTCCAGCTTGGGAAGCTGGCATTCTACCACTGAATTACTCCCGCCCTTCGGCGATTCTTCTAGTTAGCTCATTCCAAAGGAGATCCGGCCTAGTCGGGTCGCCTCTCCAGTCTCTGCTGTCTACCGTTTTCCGCCGGTTCGGACGACAAAACAGACAACACGGACTGGGTGAGAATGTGCCGCCCAACCGCGTCCGTTTTCCGACTGCCTCATCGCCTCGAACTACATTCTAACGCAATGCGACGGCGGATCAACGGAGCGCTGATGCCGTGGGTCACCCGCGCGATTCCACCTCGACGAGGTGTCCCGACTCCCGCACGCCAAAGTTAACTTGATCGGCGAGTCTTCCAAACGGCATAATGAACCCGGAGAACTCCTGTTTCATGAGCCCTGCGGCGGCATCAACGCCGGCCGAACGTCAGCTTCGGACCGGATGGAAGGCGTGGCAAATCGCTGCTGCTTACACGATCGTACTGCGGATCATCTTCGGTGTTTATGGCGCGCTTCTGTCCAACGGCCTGTCCATCGACCCGCAGGTGCTGCACTCCAATGCATTCACCGAACACCTGATGCCGCGCAGTCATCATCTGCCTTACGCGATTCTCGGCATTTGGGAACGCTTCGACACTCTCTGGTACGTGCACATCGCGCAATACGGCTATGACCGGCCGGCTTCGACGGTCTTCTATCCGCTGTATCCGTTTTTCATCCGCGTATTCTCGTGGGTTCTGCCGCAATGGATCCTGGCCGCCCTCGTGGTCTCCACAGTCGCGACCTTTTTCTTCTTTTGGGGAATGCAGAGCCTGCTGGAACTGGACTATCCGAGAGAGACTGTTCTCAGAGCCGTATTCCTTGCCGCCGTCTGGCCGGCGACGAGCATGCTGTTCGCTGGATATGTGGAATCCATGGTTCTGGCCTTTACTGTCTGGTCGCTATACTTTGCCAGGCAGGATCGATGGCTGCTAGCGGGCCTGCTGGGGTGCGGGGCCGGCGCGTCGAAGGCCGTGGGTTGTTTTGTGGCGCTCCCGCTACTCTGCCTGGGTTACCGGCAGAGAACCTGGCGCGCGTGGACTTTTGTTCTGGCCTTGCTGCCACCAGCGGCATTTGCGTTGTGGACCCATCACTCCGGCTTCGCCTCCGCCGCCGAGATCTATTCGCGGTATTGGGCCGTCCGGGTGGAATTTCCGTGGGTCACACTGGCGCAGTGCGTGCATCGCTTCCTTACAGGCGGACTGGACCTTTTGTTCAAACTCAATTTTGGAGTCTTGATGGCGATTGCCGGCCTGTGTTTCGTCAAGGGCGTGCGTGCCGAGTATAAGCTTTACGCCGGAGCCGTGATCGCCCTGTTCCTCACAAAGAACTCAGTACCCCTCTTGAACTCGACCATGAGGTACGTCTTCGTGGCCTTTCCTGCATTTCTGGGATTGGCGCTTCGGGTTCGGCGCACAGCTAGCCTGACCATACTGACAGTATTCCTGGTACTCGTTCACGCCGTGCTGCTTCTCAAGTTCTTTGAGTGGAGCCTGGTGCTCTGACCGGCAGGTAGTCGAAAAAGGCAAAGAGGCCCGAAACAGGCTAATGGGTGTATAATTTCGCTCGGAGGATTCAAATTGGGGTGTTGACGGCAAAACGGGGCTGAAATGATAGCCATTGGCCGAATCGGGAAGTACGAGTTGGAGGAATGCCTCGGCGGTGGCATGTCGACCGTCTATCGGGCGCACGATACGGTCCTCGGCCGCACCGTAGCCATCAAGGTTCTTACCGAAGCCGCGTGCGCCGAGCCGGAATATAAAGCCAGGTTCCTGGCGGAAGCGCGTCTGGCAGTAACTTAAGCCACGACAACATTCTCGGCATTTACGATTTCGGCGAGGACGAGCAGCATCATCCTTTTATAGTGATGGAGTTTTTGCACGGCCAAACCGTGCGGACTGCCATCCAGAAGGGCGAGACCGGGGACTTCCACGGCAAGCTCCGGATTGCCTTACAGGCGGCGCGCGCCCTGGAATACCTGCACTCCCAGAAGATTATCCACCGGGACGTTAAACCCGGGAACATGCATATCAGCTCCAGCGGCGTGGTGAAGCTCATGGATTTCGGGATCGCCAAGGCCGAGGGGCTCAACATGACGCGACCGGGCTTTGTGCTGGGGACGCCCTATTACATGGCGCCCGAACAGATCCGGGGCGAAAAGCTCACCGCGCAGGTGGATGTCTACGCCTATGGCGTATTTCTCTTCGAGCTAATGACGGGCGTGAGGCCGATTTCGGGCGATACGGTGGAACGGATTTTCTATGTCATTCTGAACGAGCCGATCGACCTTGAGGCGCTGGCCGCCCTGCACGCGCTCGCCGCCGTTTGCGACCTGGTGGCCCGGTGCGTGGCGAAGGATCCCGCCGAGCGGCCACAGGGGTTCGAAGCAATCTGCGCGACGCTGGACGCGATGTTGCCGCTTCCGAGTTCGCCAGCCGCGCGGTTTGAAGTGGCCGCCACCCCACCGATCTTCGACGCTGCTTACTTCGCCGGTTTCGCCTGCATAGCGGGAGTAGTGGGACCATAAACGGGCGGGCCCGTCCGGCGCCCTCCCTCCGCAATGCCGTTCAGTTTGGCTGGAATCGCCGGCGGCGTGTCATCTAATGAACCTTGAGAGGTTTGGTGGGCGGCCGGTGGGACATACCAAACTGGTTGGAGCCCTCTTAGTTATAAGTGTTGCTTTTCCAGATTTCGACGCATCACAACGTCCTTCTAAGGATCGACCAGCGCTCCATCGATTCCTCGAACGGTAGTCCAGGTGTCGCCCGGACGGACCGGGAGCGGCGGATATTTCGCGGCCATCGCCTCATTGATGTCGATTCCCAATCCCGGCTGGTCGTTGCCGTACAGATATCCCCCGTGCAGTTCGGCTGTACCCGGCAACATTTCGTGGACGTAAGGCGGAAAATGATTTTCTTCCTGAATGCCAAAACTCGGAATCGCGAGGTCGACGTGATAGGCCGCCAGTTGGTTGACCGGATCGTTATCGCCCCCTTCCTGCCACGCCGTGCGCACGCCAAACTCCGTGCACAGCGCTGCGATCCGGTTTGCCGCGGTGATGCCGCCGATGGCCGAAACGCGGCAGCGAATGAAGTCGACGACGCGCTCCGCAATAAGTGGGCGGTACTCGCGCGGGCTCGTGAACAGCTCGCCCATCGCCATCGGCGTGCTGGTCACCTGCTTGATGCGACGGAACCACTCGATCTGCTCCGGCGGCAGGATGTCTTCGACATAAAACATCCTGTAGGGTTCCAGGCGTTTCGCCAGTTCCACGGCGCCGGTAGGAGTCAAATGCTCGTGTACGTCGTGTAACAGTTTGACATCCGGACCGACTTTGACGCGAAGAAATTCGAATAACTTGGGAACCGTGTCGATATAGAGGTCTTCATCGAATGCTTCGCCGGCGAAGCCGTGCGCCGGCCGGCTGCCTCGGCCCGGCGATATGAAGCCTCCGCCCCCGTAACCGCCCATTTGGGCCCGAACATGCCTGTACCCGTCGTCCATATACTTCTTGACGTTCGCAGCCACTTCTTCGCGATCGCGGCCGTCGGCGTGAGCGTAGAGCGGGACCGCATCGCGCACCTTTCCCCCCAGTAAGTCGTAGACCGGCATGCGCGCGCGCTTTCCCTTTATATCCCACAGCGCCATGTCGAGGCCGCTTAGAATGTTATTCTGAATGGTGCTATTCCGCCAGTAAGCAAGAACATTCGTGCTTTCCCACAGGTCGCCGATCCGGTCGGCGCTCTTGCCGACCCAGAACGGCTTATACCTCTGCTCGATGGCGGTCGCGATTGCAGCCGGGTGGAAGAGGTTGCTCGCCGAACCAATGCCGTACAGGCCGGGTTCGCTCGTAAACACTTTTAAGAATACCCATTGGCCCGTGGCAATGGCCTTGACGTCCGTGATTTTGAGAGGCGGCAGGCCCGCCGCCGCACGGGCGTAACGCTGCTGCGCGAATAACACGGCCAGTCCCGCCTTAGCCAAATCCCGTCTTAGTAGCATGTGGCTTGTACCCATTCGCCGCTCTATTCCGATTGATCGTTTCGGGACGGAAGCCTTCGCGGTCACGGCTCCCATTCCGCGGTTCGCTGCTCAGAAAAAGAGGCGCACGCCAGCCTGCAGGTTGCGCGGGTTGCCGCCTGTGACGATCTGCCCGAACTGCGGACTGTTGACGATTGTCGTGTTCGTCCCGCTCGCCTGGAGCAGCGGGTGGTTAAACGTGTTGTAGGTTTCGAACCGCAATTGCAGAGTGTACCGTTCGCGGTAAACGATATTCCGCAACAGCGACGTGTTGAAGTTGACTATCCCCGGCCCGCGGCAGTTCGGTTCGCTTACGGAATCGGTGGGCAGTGTAAAAGGCGCCGCCGTCTGGAATGACGCGGTGTCGAACCATTCATTGTCGGTTCGCGCTACCCCGTTAGGAAGGCCGCAGCTTCCTGTTCTGTTCGCACGTCCGGCCGTGGAAATGAAGTTGATGAGCCCTGTCTGGTCCGGCGCCGTAATCATGATCGGCGTTCCCCGTTGGATCACCGAAATCCCGGTGATTTCCCATCCCCCGAGGATGGCGCTCGCGATTCCATTCTGCAGAAACGCCCGCCCCTTTCCGAATGGCAGATTGTAGACATAGCTTGCTACAAATCGCTGGGACACATCGTTGGCCTCGATGGAACGGTTGTAATTCGGGTCATACAGCGAGTCCGAAGGCCCCACGACCCAAGTGTTCGACTGCATAGTCGAGTTGATTGTCTTCTCGTTCGTGTACGCGGCCGTAAGTACGAGACCGTGGGATAGCTGCTTCTGTAATCTTAGGGTAAATGCGTCATAATCTCCGTGTGCATAAGGCTGCCGGTAGATCAGCACCGCCGTGTACTGAGGATATGGAAGGAGCAATTGCTGCTCGGTGATGGTCGGAAAACTAAGTGCCCCGGACGTAATCTTCCCATAGAACGGGTTGGGCACCGTGGAGAGCAGATTGGAACCTAGGCTCATTTCGATTGGATTGTTGGCGTCGTTTTGACGGTTCCAGTACAGGTGTGTCACTTCGGAACCGTTGAACCCCGCCTCTAATAACACCGTGGGAGTCACCATCCGCTGAATGCTAAAGCTGTAGGAACTCATATAGGGAGCCGGGCGAATCCATTCGTCGGCGCGCAGCGCGGCGCCCGTCCAATCCGTATTCGGCCCGGGCTGGAGCATCCCGCCGGCAAAGGGGTTGCCCCAGGACCCGCCCACCGGAGGCGTGTTCGGCAACGCGTTTGGCGCCCCGAGCGTCAGCAGGTTGGAAACAAATCCGCCGGTTCCCAAGTCTGTAGCCGCCGCGTTCACGCCAACGAAATCGGCGTACACAATGGCGCCCGCCGCGCGGATCACCGTCTTCTCGTTCAACCGGAAAGCAAGACCCACGCGCGGCTCGAAATGCCTCCGTTGCGGCTTCTCGACATATCCGCCTGGCTTGACCTCCTGAAATTCGCCCGGCAACCCCGTATCCGGGTTGATCATATTCGGGTAGAAGTCGCCGATCTGCCCGAACTTTTCCGCGTACGGCGTGATGTATTCCCACCGCAAACCCAGGTTGAGCGTCAGGCGGTCTGTCACCCGGTAATCGTCCTGAACGTAGAGCGCATAGGATTTCTGGTACAGGAACAGGGGGTTGGTAATCGTCAGGGTGCCCGAGACGGGTACTCCGAGCTCAAGGCTGGCCAGGCCGCTACCGCCGTTCAAAGTGGTGGTGAGGGGATTCGGGCCCTGGGTATACGTCCGGTCGAATATGTATTGGCCCGCGGCGTATTGGGAGTTATACAAGAAAGATGTCATCAACGCATCGTCGGTTCCGAACTTGAGGTTGTGCCTGGTCTTGATCCAGGTGAAGTGATAGTTCAGGTTCCATGTATTCATCGGCGCATAAGTCCTGGTCGCCCCTCCGAGCGAATCGAAGTCTGTAGAAGGCGCTCCGGTTACTGCAAGGCCGCCGCCGGTGGCATAGGTATCGACGCTGATCGCCGGAAATTGATTGTAACCAACATAGTTGGTGACATTCGGACCGAATCCCAGGCTCCCGACGTTGAAGTTGCGGGAGACCGGATATGTGTTTTGTTGCAGGCGGGTGAAGGAAAGGCGCGCTTCTCCCAGGAAGTGAGGAGTGAAGGTCGAGAGGAAAGAGATCATCGCTGCCGTTCCCGGGTTGGAGGAAATGGATTGTGCGGCATAGGCGTAGCCGGGAGCGGTCGGGTTGCTCGCCGAGCCGGGGAGATTAGCGTAACTTTTATATGGGGTGAAGCCGTACCGCCCATAAATGCGATGCTTATCGCTGATATAGTGGTCGATGCGCGCCAAATAATTATTCGTATTGACAATGGATTTCCCGCTCATGAAGAAATTGTCAATATCGGCAGCGCCCTGCCCCGGCCGGTTCGGCTCAGGGTAGAACTTCAGTACGTTCAGTGCGATTGGGCTGAACCTGGAGGCGGGGACCGTATCATTCGGAAATGGCGCGCGCACATACCCGGCGGCGCTGCTCCCTGAAGTGGTCAAATAATCGTAGATGATGTCCTGCTCTCCCTTTGCGTCCAACTGGTTGGAAAAGTTGCCTGCTTTGTCCGCGTCAGTCGGAACGGTCCCGAGCACTTGGGCCGGTCCACCCTGCCGGGTTCCCTCATAATTGAAGAAAAAGAAAAGCTTGTTGCGCTTGATCGGACCGCCGAAGTTGCCGCCAAACCGGTTGAACTGAAAAGGTGCTTTGGCGATACTGTTGCGATCGTTCTGCCAGCTGTTGGCATTAAGATCGCCGCTACGGATAAAGTCCCATCCCGTTCCGTGAAACTGGTCCGTGCCGGACTTGGTCGCGACCTGGGTAATGCCGCCGATGGCCCGACCAAACTCGGCGGAGTATGTCGTGGTATCGACGCGCACCTCCGCGACCGCTTCCAGGGGCACGGAATACGCGGCTCCGTTCTCATTCGTGCCGCGGCTTTCCGCGCCATCCACCAGGTAACCGTTTTGTTGCGCGAGTCCCCCGCCCATCTGGGCGGTGGTAGCCGACCCGATTACCGCGTTTCCGAGCGACTGTTGACCGGTGGTGGGCACCACGTTCGGCACTAGTGCGGCATAGGCCAGCGGGCTGGCGGAAATATTGGGGAGATCCGCAATTGATTTCGTGGTGATCGTGGATTCCAGCGCCGACGTCTGCGACTCAAGTTGCACCGCATTCGCCGTCACCACCACATTTTGAGTAACGGTTCCGACGTGTAGCGTGACGTTTATGGTCGCGACGAGGGTCAACGTCAGGGGAATATTTTCCACGGTCGAAAGCTGGAACCCCGGCTTTTCGACCCTGAGGTCGTAATTTCCCGGCGAGAGGGATGTGATGAAATAGAGACCGGCCGTATTACTGGTGGTCTTTGTTGCGACATTCGTCGCCCTGTCCCGCACGGCAATGGACGCACCGACAACAAGTGCCCCCGAGTCGTCGGTTACGGTACCGGTGATGCTGGTCCGTTCGCCCTGAGCAAATGCGACCGCAGCCATGGCTAACACGAGAGCGATTGAAATAAGGGCGCGAAGCGCTCTCAGGCGGCGATCTCGTGAGGAGGGGCAAAGGCCAGGCTCTTGCTCCGGGCGCCTTGGAAATGACGACACACCCAGATCGAGATAAATCATATTGAGGCTCCTTTATTCCGTTTACCCGCAAACCGCCGGGATGGGTGCGACTATACATCAGAGATGGCATGGCAGCGGTATGTTTTGCCACCTTCTCCGGATCTTTTGTCGAAACGATAACAATTGGAGCGCCGGCTACAGGCTTGGTCTCCAGTTTTTGGCAACAGGGGGACGGGGGAACCTGACAGAATTTCCGCGGCCAGAAGAGGTCGGGTTTGGAAATCCGGGATGAAACCAGGCGGGCTCAGTTTCCATTTCCGGCCGGTGCTGCAAATCCGCCCGTTTGACACCTCGATTTCACCGTTTTACGTTGGTATGGGAGTTCACGTTGTGATCATTGATTCTTACCCACGAATTTCGTCTCGCATGTGGCTGTGTATCGCAGTCGCGGCGCTCGGGTCGATGGCGGTGTCCACATACGATCCTTTCCGAGTCCATGCTCAGCAGGTGGGCACGGCCGATTCGGGAGTTACGGTCCACGTTGACGTGACGCCGGAGCACGTCCTGAACACGATCTATCCCGACACGGCCACCGGGGCGTGGATGGACGACTTGACTAAGGCGCAGGTGGACAATCTCAGCAAGCCCGAGACGATTCAGGGGATCAAAAACCTGGGTTGGGGTTCCATCACCATGCGCAACAACAGCGAGTTGCGCCTGGCCGCATGGCACTGGAACGAAAACGGCACATGGAGCGATCCGGCCAGCAAGAGCGGATATTTCGCCGGCAGCGCCGATCTGGGCGAACCGATCCACTACGGCTATTCCTATTCGTTGCCCCATCGCGACTTCATGACCAGCGGCGATCACACCTTTGGTGGCGGGTTTTCAAAGCTACTGGAAGAGCAATCCTTACCTGACCAGCCATTTCACGGGCGAAAGCGACGCGCTGCACCCGCAATGGGTGGTGATCGATATGGGCATCGCCCGGGCCGTCAATGCGATCCACATCCAATGGGTCAATCCGTATGCCGTCACTTATGTGGTGCAGTACTGGATCGGCGACAACAACGCGCTGGACTGGGACATGGGCCCGAACGGCGTGTGGAAGGCTTTCCCATCGGGCACCGTGACGAACGGCACGCGGCGGGGACGTGCATCTCAAACTTTCAGCGATGAGCCGATTACCGCCCGCTTCGTCCGCGTTTTGATGTCGAAATCCTCCGGAACCTGCGATACGCACGGCGCGCAGGACATTCGCAACTGCGTCGGCTACGCCCTCCAGACGCTCTCCGCCGGGACGATGGATGCCGCGGGGCACTACTCGATTGTCTATCCGGCCAATGGCGTGGAACCCGGACCTGCGACGGCAGGCGCAGGCCTCACGCCGGCGCTGGAGCGGCGAGGCGCCTTTCCCGGCTCGGCGGAGGACACCGCCGGGCACTTCTGTCGCTTCTTCCATCGATCCCTGGCACGAGAGCCGACAATCTGATTACCGGCGGCCACGACGAGTACAACGGCATGGACAATTTCTTTACCAGTGGATTGACCATGGGGCATCCGGCGCTGGTCGCATGTGCGGCGATTTATGACACGCCCGAAGATTGCGCCAATGAGGTTGCGTACATTCACAAGCGCGGTTATCCGGTGGCGGGAATCGAGATCGGGGAGGAGTGCGACGGCAAGCACACGATGCCGGAAGACTATGGCGCGATCTACTGCCAAGTGGGCGACTGCGATCCACAAGCTGACTCCCGGCGCCAAGCTGGGCGGTCCGGTTTTCGAAGGCGTCAATAAAGACATCACCCTCTGGGCGGACGACCAGGGCCGCACTTCCTGGATGGCGCGATTCGTCGATTACCTGAAGGCCCACGGACATCTTAAGGACCTCTCATTCATGTCGTTCGAACACTACCCGTTCATGGTCAATGGATTCAGTCCACCGGACGATTGGGACACGCTTTACATGGAACCGGGAATCATGAAGCACGTCCTGCAGATGTGGCGCGAGGACGGCGTCCCCAAGGACGTGCCGCTGATTATTTCCGAGAGCGGAATCACGGCGGGGCGAAGCGGAAGGGGCTACCTGGGCGTGACCGGCCGCGCCATCTGGGAATGCGACGCGTTCGGCACGTTCTTTGAACAGGGCGGCACGGCGTTCTACCGGCCGGCGATCAATAATGGCGCCGGTGATCGCCGGAACTATGGCGGCGGCGCCTAATGGCGGCGGGGCGTATGGCACGCCGGAATATACTCCCTTTACTTCCGCGCACATGATCAACTTCGAGTGGTTGCAGCACGGCGGGGGAGCGAACCAGATTTTCCCCGCCTCGGCCGACCTTATGGACGCCGCCGGGCGCACCGTGATTACCTCATACGCTGTGCATCGCCCGGACGGAAACTGGTCGTTGATGCTGATCAACCACGATTTGAACGCGGCTCACCCGATTCATCTCGTCATCGACGATGCCAAGCACGTCAGCCATTCTTTCGCCGGGTCTGTTAGCTCTTGTGCAGTACTGCAACACCCCGGCGAGAACAAGAACACTACGATGGCCCCAGCCGCGCGACGGCATGTATACTCTCCCAGCCGGGTCGATCACCGTGATTCGCGGGAAGGTGCGGTAGTTAGGCCGACTTCCCGATTGAAATACCGAGTTCCCCTGGTCGGCGCTGCGGCGGCGGCCGTGTTGCACAATGTCAGCCGTAAAGCGTTTTACGACGAAGTTGTTATTAGGGTGGCTCAAAATGGTTCTTTGCGCGACAGTGGCCAACGTGCTACATTTCAGCACGTTAAGTATATAGGAGACTTGATGCAGCCGAAGAACATTAGCCGGTCAATCATCAAATCCGTCGACTTGCGCGTGGGAGTAGAACTTCGCCGGGGCACCCAAACAGACCACAACCGGCAGTAGCAGCGTGCGGAAAAACGAATCATTGGCCGCCGATGAATGCAGATGAACGCCGATAAGTCTTTTGCTTTGAATCGGCGTTCATCGGCGGCCAGCCATTTGGCTGATTGCCGTTTTAAAACCGGCGCCGGGAGGGGCGATGCACTCTCGATTCTATACAACCGTCGCCGGTCAATTAGAAACGATACCGGATGGCCATCTGTACGATTCGCGGAGAGCCAGCCGAGGTGATCTGGCCAAAGCTCGACGATCCGAACGTTGTGCCGGGGTTTCCGAAATTGGTGCGATTGAGCGAATTGAAAGCTTCGAAGCGAACCTCGGCGGCCTGGCGCTCCGTAACCCGAAATTGCTTCGCCAGGCTGATATCGAGAGTCGCCAACCCGGGACCCAACGCCACGTTGCGGCTGGCATTGCCCGGCGTATTCAACGTCTGCACCAGGAATCCGGCTGTGTTCAGGAAGTCCAGGCGATTTACCTCCGGGCTGATTCCACTCTGCGGATGGCCTACAAGATCCGGATACAACGTGCCGCCGTTGTTGCTGTAGAACTTGTAGCTTTGGTTGTTGGCCGGATTGACCCCCGAACTCGACAGCGTGACATCGAGCGGCAACCCCGTGCGGGTCGTCAGGATGTTGGCCACCCGCCAGCCGCCCAGGACGAAGTCCGTCGTCCGGCTCCAGTGCGAACCGAACTCTCTGCCGCGGCCGAAGGGTAATTCGTAGGTATTGGCCCACGTGAGGTTCTGCCGTGGCGTCTGCCCTTGCGGTCCCTTATTGGCGGCGAAATCGTCGGCGATCTGCGGCTGGTTGCCATTGCCCCAGTCGCCGTATTCATCGAGAGCGTCGGCATACGTATAGGAAGCCAGCGTGTACCAGCCTTTGGTGAAGCGTTTCTCGTACTTCACTTGCACCGAGTTGTACCAGGAGGGTGCTCTCGTCTCACCCACCGTAATGCCGGACCACTCCGGATACGGCCGGTTGGCTGCCACGCTGCCGTCCAGTCCGAACGGCGCCTGATTGCCGGCGTTCTCCGTGAGAAGGTCAAACCCGCGGTTTCCCACATACGCCACTTCCAGGGTGGATTTCAGCGGCAACGAATACTGCAGCGCAACGTTGTACTGGAAGATGCGCGCCGCATGATAGCTGGTCTGCCGCGCGGTGAGCGAGATGATCTCGGTGTTGTAGTTGTTGAAAATGGTGGAAGGCACTGGCTGCGAGAGGAGAATCGGGGCCGGACCCGAGCCGACTTCCGTCAGGTTGATCGGAATGAAATTAGGCGGATTGGCCGCCAGGTCGATATCCGAACCCGTGGTGTCTTCGCCCGAATAGAATATGCCCCACCCGCCGCGAAGCACGAGCTTCTCGGGGACAACCTGGTAGGCCACGCCCAGGCGGGGACCGAAATCCACGTGGTCGGGAGTGACCCCGTAAGGGCCGGCGCCGGGGACCAATTGACCGGTCTGGAAATTGAAGTTGATGTTCTGGTAGGCTCCGGTTCCGTAATAGGGCGTTTCATACTCCCAGCGCAGGCCCATGTTCACCGTCAGCTTCGGCGTGACCTTCCAGTCGTCCTGGAAGTAAACCGCGTAGCACTTCTGCAGGATGGTTTCGATCTCCTGGGTGTCGGCCACGAAGTTGTAGACCTGGCCCATCAGGAGGTCGGCCATCGCTTCGCCGGTGAAGTTGCCGTTGAAATCGTATTCGGGCACGGTGCGGCTGACGTTGAAATTGGTGTTGCTCTTCTGGCGGGTTTCGAACCCGGCCCGCATGGAGTGCGTGCCCTTTATCCAGGAAAAGCTGTCGAGGAACTGGTAGAGCGTCGGCTTCTGATACTGGGGCCGGAAACCGCGCGTGCCCAGTTCGTTGTAGTTGCTCGGATTGATGAGCGGAAGGCCGCCGCTGGCCGGATTGACGGCCGTCGACGGAAAACTGAAGCCGTAGGCGGCCGCGCCTCCGCCGTTGACCGAAGCGTTGGTGAAGTTGGCGTTCGTGCTGGTGAATCCGAAACGCGCCACGTTCACCATGGACGGGCTGAACACATGCGTAAACGTCGCGCCCAGGCTCGAGTTGGCATTGAACTGGCCGCCCTGATTGCCCACGCCGTCGGCGATGCCGGGGAAGATGCCGCTGTTGAAAATGTTCTGTCGCAGATAGCTGAAACGGGCCGAGACGACGTTCTTCTCATTGATGTTGTAGTCGACCTTGCCGTCACCTTTCTGATCGTGCTCGGTGCCCGGCGCCTGAATCGAGTAGTTGTTGACGGCCTGGCCGCTGGAGGCAATGTTGCCGGGCGTATTGGCCGCGGGGTAAAGGGCCAGCATCTTCGTGCCCACCGCGTCCCACAAGGAGGCCGGTATGGTGTTGTTCGGAAAGGGCGTCGTAGAGCCGGGCGCGTGGATGGTTCGATAGAAAACGCCTTGGTGTTCGGCTGCCGTCGGCACGGTCTCGATAAACGGCGACGAATAACTCTCGCGGAAGCCCTCATAATCGGCGAAGTAGAAGATCTTGTTCTTCCTGATCGGGCCGCCAAACGTCCCGCCGAACTGATTCCAGCTCAGGTTCGATTTCGCCGCGCCCACCAGGTTGGACGCCCACGCGTTGGCCGCGAACAGAGAATTGCGGTTGTAATACCACCCCGAACCGTGAATGTCGTTTCCGCCCGACTTCAGTACCAGGTTGACCACCGCGCCCGCCGACCGGCCGAACTCCGCCGAAAAGGCGTTGGTTTGCACCTTGAACTCGGCAATCGCGTCGGGCGATGGCGCGACGACTTGCGAAGAAAGCGACTGTGCGTTGTTGGTGCCTTCGTTGTTGTCGACGCCTTCGACCATGAAGTTGTTCTGGGTCTGGTAATTTCCATTCGCCACGAACCAACCCACGCCGCGCGTGGTGCTGCCGTCCAGCGTGCTGACCGTCGCCCCCGGCACGAGCAGCGCCAACTGCTCATACCTGCGGGCCGCCAGAGGAAGGTCCACCCCCACTCCACCCTGGATTACCTGTCCGATCGAACCCTGTTCCGACTGAACGATATTGGCCGACGCGGAGACGTCAACGCTGGTGCTGACCGAGGCCACCGGCAGGCTCACACGAACGAGCTTATGCTCGTCCACATCGAGCGCCAGATCCGTCACGTGCGTCTTCTGAAATCCTGTCTTCTCCACGTCGACCATGTAGTTCCCGTGGACAATCGGCGAAAAGGTAGCGTATCCATCGGACTCGCTCAAGCGCGAGAGCACCACTCCCGTCGCCACGTTCGTGATCTTCACAGCGGCGCCGGAAACCGCGGCAGAACTGGTATCCTCCACCAGAACGCGGATCGCACCGCTATCGGTTTGGGCCGCCGCAAACGTACAAGCCAAGAGCAGCGCTGCTGGTGTGACAAGTAACTGCTTCGTCATTTGGATTTTTGCTCCTTGATGAATTTGCCTAAATCTTCGTACTGATCGGTGGCGATCAAATTCACTCCGGCTTCGAGCGCAGCGTTCCACCGCGCCTCCACCTTCTCGCGCGAGCCGAAGTTGTAGCCCCTACCCCAGCCCTGGTTGTCGGCGGGGGCGAAACCATCCGAGCGTGTAGAAGCGGATCCAATATCCAAGGCCATGCGCATAATCGACCAGCGCCTTCAGCCGCGCCGCGGATGCCGGGGTCCAGTCCCCCGCTTTGGTTTGTCCGCCTTCCTCGACCTCATCCCATGGGTTGTTCCACCAGCGGCGGAAGTTGGTGGGCTTGACGGTCAAGAGCTTCTCGGGCGGAAGCGTTGCCGCCAGATGCTGCCGCTCCGCCCGATTCGCAGCCTCGATCCTGGGCGTCTGCGCGGAGCCGAACAATCGCAGCCGCGCATTCTTTGGAATTTCGCGGAAGAATACCTGTTCCTGAATCGGCGCGTCTTCGGTGAGAATCAAGAGTGGCTTCGCATCGAAGGGCGCCAGTTGATTCGGATCGGCCAGTTGCGGCGCGGTCGTGATCCACGCCTCGTACTCGCCGAGGACGTCCCAGACCGCGCGTAGAAGCGTTGGATCGAGCGATTTGAAATCGAAATGCATCACGATGATCGGCCAACTCGCGCGGTTGTTTTCCTGGAGCGCTTTCTCGACGATCGGGCGGACTCTCTCGAAGAAATGTTCCTTTAAGGTAGGCTCGCTGCCCGTCGTGTGCGGCGTGTGCGTGACTACCGGACGGCCTTCGCCCATCTTGGGGTCAATCGCCCAAGCGATGTCCTGTTCGATACCGATTGGAAATGTTTGCGACAGCGCGCGGTCGATCCGGTCGGCAAACTGGCCGTCATAGGGGTAGCAGTTATGGGCGTCGAGAATCGGGCGGTTGTGGTTGAGGAAATCGAGCGGGGACGCTGACGATTGGCCCAGGCACACGACCGCACTTGCGACGAGCGATAAAAGAAATTTCACGGTTGGAACCAGGGTAGGAGATCAGAGTTACGGCAGTATGATCATTCGGTCAACAATTGACATCACCGTAATTTTCATTACGCAGTGTCTTCGGACGTTTAGGCGTGGGATCCGCCCACGTCACCCAGCCGCGCTGGCCGGGAGGGCTGCGTCCTCGGCGGCGTAATCGAATTTGTGCAGGCTGAATTCTCCAGGGGCATTGGCGCGCTCCCAGCTAATCGTGCGCCGGATCGCTTCGTCGAGAGGCACCGGTTCTTCATAGCCAAGCTCGCGACGGATGCGAGTGGAGTCAGCTTCCCAGTGCTGCCCGGCATTGCCGGGTTGCACCAGATGAGCTGGCATATGCTGTTTCGGCAGCGTAACGAATTCGCCCTGCCAACCGGTTGCGGCGGCGATTTTGCGGGCCCAATCGAGTTCGGAGAACGCTGGTCTCTCGGCGACATTGTAGGTGCGACCGGCGGCTTGTTCGGATACGGCGGCCAGGGCGATGGCGACCGCCACGTTTTCGACGTAGCCGCGCGGCGCGCGCCACCGCGCCATTGCTTCCTCGAACAGGATCGCGTGGCGGCCGTCGTCGATGCGCTTCAGGATGGGGTGGAAGCGGTGCAGGCGATCGCCGGGACCATAGACCATGGGAAGGCGGAGAACTGTGCCTGGCAAAGCGGGATCGCCCAGTATGGCGCGCTCGACGGGAATCTTGTCGTAGGCGTCGTCCACTCAGCCGAAGACCTGCTGTAGCAGTTTCATCTGGGCGGGCGGATACGTCGGTAGCTTCGCTCTACGGATCGGCGACTCCTCAGTGAGAGGCACAGGCTCGAGCGGGCCTTCCTCGGTGCCGTGCAGGATGCCGCAGGCACGATAGACATCGATGCTGCTGGCCGCGATGATACGGCGTGCGACACCGCGGAATGTTTTCATCAGTGCCTCTGCCTGGGCGCCGGAGCTGAGAATCAGATCGATTACCACGTCGGCTGTCGGGCGAAGCGCGGCCAGATCCCGGCGGTCGCCAAAGATGTGCTCGGCAGGCAGGTCGGGGCTTGTCCTGCTGCGATGAAAGACCGCAACCGAATGGCCCATCCGGGCAAGTTCGCGCACGACATGTGGACCGATGAATCCGGTGCCGCCGATGACCAGAATCCGCATCTCACCAGACTACGCTGAAATCGATTACTTAGGGTTCCAGCCAAGTGACGCCCGGCGGGTGGCAGTCTGCCGGTCCCGCCGACGCATATTATCTACGCAATCCTTCTAAAGTCCAGACCCCCGGCGCCGTGAGGCAAGCAAACCTGTGGCCAGGGTCAGATCAATCTCGGCGATCAGAAGACCTTCGGCACCGTAAGGTTGATAGCACTGAACAGTCCCATCTGGCCGAATGACGGCCGACGTGGTGCCGGAGCCTTCACTCGCGCTGTTCACTGACGCGAAATAGCAGGTGTTCTCAGCGGCGCGGCACAACATGGCCTTCTCATGAAACGTGTTCGCTGGGTCCAGGAAGCTGGCCGGGCGATAGCTCCCCGGCTCCGCGACATGTGCGTGCGGGTGAAACACCACGTGGGCGCCCCGTCTGGCGGCCCAGCGGACAGTCTCCGGATAGCGCCAACCCTCGTGGCAGATTACGATGCCAAAGGTCAGCGGGCCAACTTGGAACACGCGCCGGCCGTCACCCGCCACGTAGGTCTGCTGCTCAGACGGATCGAGTTGCTCCTTGTCCTGCCAGCCCGCCACGGAACCGTCTGAGTTGATTACCAGTGCGCTGATCAACAGTCCCCGCGTGGTCACCCTTTCCGTCCCGAGCACGACTGCTACGCTGGCGCGGCGAGCAGAAGCTGCAACTGTCGCCCACGCATTATCGAGAAAGGCCGGACTGGGCGCCGGCAGGGCCGCTCCTGGCCATCGATAACCGGGGACGTAGCACTCGGCAAAGCAAATGACTTGCGCTCCGCGGTCGCCGGCTGCCGCGATCGCCGCCCCAGCGAGGTCCACGGATTCATCCGGCGTTGACGGAATGCGAATGTTCGCGAGCGCGATGCGGGCACTGTTCATCCTATTTAATTATCGACGGTACTCCCAACCGGAGACTGGAACCCTTTTCTGGTCCAGCAGTACTCTGGTTTTGGGGCAAGTACGGTCACCGCGCGAACGCCTGTCGGTCCGGTCGGCTGTCCTGAACGTTAGCACTGATGAACTGCTCGACCTCTTCAATGTTCGAATATGGCACCAGGATGCAGTTTGCGTGAGTGTTACCGGTAATCAGCAACGACACCCTCTTTTCCAGGTCGCGCCGATAAAGCAGCATGACCTTCTTGTCCGTGGCACCTAAAAGATAGCCAGTCTCAAACCCGAGCCCAAAGGAAGATCCCGAAACTTCGGCGATGAAAAGGTCGCATTGATGCAGCCAACCCATATCGCGCCTAAATACGTCCCGGGGGCCGATCGACCGGTCTACTTCCCAAGCATTGTCGCTTACAAGGTGGCGAGTCAATACCTCATGCCCGCGTTCCTCCAGCAGTTGGACCACCTTGCGTGCGGCATCCACGGCAGACCGGTCGCCGGCCACCGTGAACCCGAAATAGATTTTCATGATTCTAAGATATCCCACGGTACGGGCGGGCAAGGCGGCCCGACTTGAAGCGTCCGCGCAACCAGGCGATAGCGGAGGCCGTTAGGACCGATCCGTATTCCACCAGCAGTATCCAGCCGGGGACGCTCCAGGGGTGGCCGAGCGTGTGCGAATACCATACGAAGAAAACGGTCGGAATACTGAGCGTCCAAATCAAGAGCGGGAGCGTGGATGCCGATTCGAGAAACGGCACAAGCCAGAGCAGATACCACGGATACACAACCGGCGCCGCGACGAGCGATGCGGCCATCGGCCAAGCCCAAGCATCCGGCGAGCCTCCCGCGCGTCTATGTCGGAGCCACACAGCCGTCAGCATACCGGCGCAGACCGCCAGCCCGGCGGCCGCCTGAGGACGTAAAACCCGCTCCACGGTAGCGAAGACCGGGTCGTTGAATCGGAACCTCCGCACGTATGTCCCCACCGAGCCCAGCGGAATCGGACCATGCAGAAAAGGCGTGTAGAGCAACGCGATGAGGAGCGCCCCCAGCAGTCCATCGCGGATGCGCACGCGCCGCCAGTATAGCGGCGCCAGCACCACGGGCAGAAACTTCACGGCGATCGAGGCCGCGAACATGGTGGCAGCGAGAGTTCGCCGGTTGCGGCAGAGCGCAGTCACGGAAATCAGCAGGAACAGCACGCCGAGGATATCAATATGGCCGTTGTAGGCCACGCAAGTGATCAGGAGCGGATGCCAGGCGTAGGCAAGCACCCAATGCTCGCCGCGGCCGAGACGGCGCAGTTCGGCGAACAGCACGAGAACGATCGCCAAATCACACGCGGCAAATGCGATCTTGAATGTGAAGGCCGAATCGTCGATCGCCGTTACGGAGCGGAAGAAGAGTTGTGCGCCGGCGGGATACGGGCTCGGCACGTCAGGGTTGTTCATCCTCCGCGTTTCGTTTGTATGTAAACTTGCCAGGGCGGGATCGCCGGGAATCGCGGTGTACGGGTTATAGCCGAGCCGTTGTACCCGCCCGTCCCACACGTATCGCAGGATGTCATCATCCGGGCCCGGCTTCACCAGTAGAAATGGTATCCGCCATGCCGCGGCCATGACCAGGCAGACGACGATGACGTGGCGAGCATATTTCTCTGTCCGGCGGAACTCCCGGATGGCGATAAGGTACGCTGCCGCGGCAGCGCCGAGCGTAAGGAGATAGAGCGGCGAGCCGACAGGGCCTGGAACTCGGGCACAGGCGATCAGAGCTGCGGTCATGATGGCGCCAAGCCCATACAGCCGGCAGGAAGGCCTGGCCCTCATAGATCCGGACCGGCCGCCAGCGGCTGCGCCGCGGTTTGCGCCCAATCCGCCAGCCATCGGGCCGTACGCGGCGCGCGCTCCGGAGCCGGCCGCAAGTCCTCCGCAAGCCGGCTCACGTCTGCCGGCACGTCGATGTCATAGAACTCATCGGTCGAGTGCACCGACAGCCGAAGTCTTTGCGCACAGGCCAACAACGTCGCAAGCGCGCTCGTGGTTCCCATGGCGCTGGCCGCGAACAATCCGGGATGGGGAGCCTTTGCACCGACCAGATAGTATCCGCCATCGTGCGTCGGTCCTACCACCAGATCGCGCGAACCAAGCGCCTCGAATGCCTGCCGGAGCACCGACACCGGCAGGTGCGGGCTGTCGCTGTTGAAGGCGATGATGCGCCGCTGTCCCTCCGCGGAAAAGTACTCAAACACCGACTCAAGGCCCGCAGCCAGACCCGTACCCTTCTGTGCCACCACTTGCATCCTGCCGTCCGCCATGGAGCGCAACTCCTCGACGTCGGCAGCCGGACTCATAATCGCGGTCTCGACGCCGTCGAGCGACCGCGCCAGGGCGATTGTGTCCTCCAATAAACAGCGGTACAGCTCGGAGATTGCGTCCGAAGACAGGCACGTCGCAAGCCGTGTCTTCACCCCGCCGGGTCTCACCGCCTTGGCCAGGTCGACAAGGTGCGAACGTGGTTGGCGCGCCACCCTCGTTACCACGTCCACTTCACGCCCACCAGCGGCAGTTGGCTAAACCTGGTGGAGCGATTGTTTGCCGAAGTGACCGAACGCTGTGTCCGGCGCGGAAGCCACACGGCCGTACGAGCATTGGAGAAGGCGATGCTGGATTACCTGGATGAGCGCAACAAGGCCCCCAAGCCCTTCGTGTGGAAGGCCGACGCGGACCTGATCCTGGGCAAGGTCGAACGCCTTTCTAAACGACTCTCTGACTCAGAACACTAGTGAAGAATCATTCGGGCGCCGTTTTCCCGGGAAGCCAAACCCGAAAGCGGAAGCGGGACCTTGACAGAAGTTCTAAGGCCGCTTCGGGCAATTCGTGAAGTGCGCGCGCATCGCGGTCGCGGAGAGCTTCGCCCCGCACCCCCAGCCGCATGGCATGAGCGGGCCGGACGGACGCCCGCCGAAATCGACCATGGGCACCCCCAGGCGCCACGCGCACTGCCGGCACCGGCCTCCCCTGCATCGAGTGCACAGCGGGCTGAAGGCTTTCACCGGCGATTCGTAGCCGGCTGCGCAGCAGCGGCAGTGTGCCCATTTCATCCACTGACGCCGTTTGGGGCATCGTGGGCATGCGGTGAAATGCTTCCGCATCTCGGCACACGCAACTCGCGCTCCGCAGCCCCAGCCGCAGGGCATGCGCGGACCTGGCGGGCGGCCGGCACGCTTCAGCTTCGCCTTGGGCACGAATTTCAGTGTAGATCCGTGGAATGACGGTTACCGACACCGGGTGGCGCGAGACTGAACGAGATTGGTGTGCCGCAGCAGGTGGCGATTTCGGCGTCGCCGGCCGGAAGCCGACTGGTCGGGATTAATCCGTGCCCCCAATCGGCGCATGTTTTCCAGACCGCCGCTTCCGGCCAGTGGCGGGATCACCCGGCGGCTGAAATCATCTGAGCTTTGTACGAGTGGACGACCATGCAGACGGAGCACGGTGGCCACCGTCGGCGCAAGCGGTCCACCCTGCCAAGTCCGGAAATCGCGGGTGCCTCGAGGGAGCTGACTCAGAATCGTGAAGGTGCCGACTGCGGGGCTAGTATCGGCCACCCTTCGTTCACGGCTTGGATAGGCTAAGATTTCCTGTGTAAGCCATGCCATACGTAGGACGAATGCCGTCACGGCTTTTTTGCGCTTCCGGAGTACGAGCGCGTCCAGTTCCGTCTGTTTCACTCCGCGGTTCGAGCTTTAATGAAGGCGAAGGATGCCCTCTACGCTCAGATCCCAGAAGGCGAGCCTTCCGAGCTGCTCCCGGCGACGCAGAATACCATGCCCTCCGCCGAACACCTAATTTGTCTATGCCACCCAGGCGCCCGGTGGAGACGCGCGCAGTGACGAATCCACTCCTCACCCCTCGCCTCCTCCTGCGGCGCTGGTGCGACCAGGATCGCGAGCCGTTCGCGCGCATGAATGCCGATCCGCGGGTGATGCAGTATTTTTCGGCACCGCTTTCGCGCGCCGAGAGCGACGCTTTGATCGATCGTATCGAGGCTGGCATCGAGTCGCGCGGCTTCGGCCTGTATGCCGCCGAACTGCGCCATGCGGGCCGCTTCATCGGCTTCATCGGCCTCTCCTCGCCCGGTACCGACTTTCCCATCTCTCCCTGCATCGAAATCGGCTGGCGGCTGGATGCCGAGTTCTGGAACCAGGGCCTCGCTACCGAGGGTGCCCGCGAAGTCCTGCGCCACGCCTTCCAGGACGTCAGCCTCGATGAGGTCGTCTCCTTCACTTCGACCATCAACCTGGCGTCACGGCGTGTTATGGAAAAGATCGGTATGACGCGCGATCCGGCGGAGGATTTCGACAACCCCCGAATTCCAGAAGGCCATCCGCTGCGGCGTCACGTGCTGTACCGTAAGAGAGCATGACAGGCTGTTCTTGCAGCCCAGGGTGACCGTAAACGGCCCTGGTTCCAGGATAACTGCCGCGCTGTCCTTGGCTGACGGCGATGGCCACAACCGGTCCGGCTGGACGTCAGCTAGGTCGCATTAGAAGTCCCGAACCGCGGAGCCAGCAGCGTCCGACCGCAGCGCCTACAATTGCCAGTCGGCCAGGTAGTGCGTCCCCCGTCACCCCTCATGGCGAGCCGGAGGCGCGGCCCGACCGTGTAACCACCCCTAATCCGGCCTCGCCTTCTCTGCAACACCAGGTGCTGCCCCGTCCGTCTGCCCTTGGTTATACGCGCAAGGAGTTTGGAAGATGAAGTATCGATGCCTTTTGGGTCTCACTCTGGCAGCCGGCTTGCTCACGGCGGGCAAGTACAATCAAGGGCGAACCGACGGCAATGATGCCCGGCCCGCTTGCCGAGGCCGCAGCGGGAACCGCATTGGCCGCACTCTGTGTTGTCGACGGTTGCGCGTTGATTGAGGGCGAGCCCGCCAGCGCCAATACGGCCAGCAGGTTCCACGAAACGGTCCGATTCATCGAGGGCCTCCAGTGAGCCATTCTAGGTTTTATTCCCGGGTTCAGGACACGTCGCATGAATGATCCGGTATGATCGGTCCAAAAATCAGTAATCGCGGCAACACTTCCAGTGTTAGCGTTATCTAGGCCGCACTGACAGCGAGGTTGGCGAGCTTGCTGGCATAAGTCTCGATCCAGGAGCCTGGCCCGAAGGTCGGAAAGGCCCCGTATCCGCTGAAGTGCGCGCGCATCGCGGTTGCCGTGAGCTTCGCCCTACAGCGCCAGCCGCACCGCATGAGCGGGCCGGACGGGCGCCCGCCGAGATCGACCCTCGGCACCCCCAGGCGCCACGCGCATTGCCGGCACCGGCCCCCCTGCATCGAGTGCACAGCGGGCTGAAGGCCGTATCCATGTATGAATCTTACTCGCCCGCACATTGAGGAGCAATCCGCCGGCGCTCAATGACTTGCCTCGGTCCCCCCGTGTGCTGGTTGCCGTGGTCGCCGCCGTGCTTGGCCTCGCGAGCGCCCGTCACGTGACGTGCTTTCTGCGACCGCACGTGTATATTCAAAACGGACAAAACACGAAGGAACCGCTAAAACGTCGCGCGACGCTGTTTTTCGCGCGACACCTGTACAGTAGGAGTGCCAATTATGCCACCCGCGCCCATCTGCCGGAAACCGACGGCGCGGTAATGGCGATCTGGAAACTAAGCGGCCTGCATCCGGCGCAGATTGCTACCGCCGAAAGGAATAAGAGATGATCGAAAACTTGGCGCTGCCCACCGCCGCGGCCGGCGCCGAACCCATTCCCATCGAGCGCCACTTCACGGCCGGCGAGGTCGCAGACATTTGGCATTTCGACGTCGAGACCATGCGCCGGCTATTCGAGCGTGAGCCTGGCGTCGTGGTCCTCCAGGCGCTGCCCAGGAAAAATAAGCGCCCGTACAAGACGATCCGCATCCCGCAGACCGTCCTGGACCGGGTTCACAAGCGCCTGCAAATAGCGTAAGATCCAGCCATGCTCCGACTCTACCGCCGCCACGTGAAAAAGTGCCGCTTCTTCACGGGGAACACCAACGGCAATCGCGAGACAACAACTGCCGCTGCCCGATCTGGGTCGACGGAACCCTCCAGCGCGAGAGGATTAACCGCGGCCTCGGCATCCGCGACTGGACCCGCGCCAACGAGATCATCCGGGACTGGGAGATCGCCCGCACCGTCACTAAGGACGAGAAAGCCGGCGTGCCGGTGCGCGACGCCTGCGGTACCTTCATCGCGGACCTGGAGGCGCGGCGCCTCTCCACGGCCAGCATGAAGAAGTACCGCGTGCTCCTGATCAACGAACGCACGCCCGAGACCCGGGACAAGTTCTCGCCATCGCTATCGGAATTCTGCGCCGCCCATGGCGTCCAGTTTACGAACCAGATCACGTTGCCGGTGCTGATGCGCTTTCGCAGCGAGTGGAAGGACGGCGCGCTGTCCGGCGCCAAGAAGCTGGAGCGCCTCCGATGCTTCGGCCGGTTCCTGGAGGACCAAGGCTGGTGGCCGAAGAATCTCGCCCAGAAACTGAAGCGGCCGACGGTGACGGACCCACCGACCATGCCGTTCACGCGCGAGGAGGTGACCGCGCTGCTGGCGGCATGCGAGAAGTTCACGGACTGGCACGGCCAGCCCGACCAGGAGAACGCGCGGCGCCTGCGGGCGTTCATCCTGTTCCTGCGGTACTCCGCACTGCGCATCGGCGATGCTGCAAGTTGCGCCGTGGACCGGCTACAGGGGAACCGCTTGTTCCTCTATATGCAGAAGACCGGAGTTCCCGTGTACGTCCCGCTGCCGCCGTTCGTGATCGATGCACTGGAAGCATGCCCGCGAAAGAGCGAGCACTACTGGTTTTGGACGGGAGTTGGATCCAAAGACACGATGGCCGGAAACTGGCGCCGGACCTTCCGGCGCCTCTGTGAGATCGCCGAGGTCAAGGGAGGCCACCCGCACCGCTTCCGCGATACACTCGCCGTGGAACTGCTGCTGCAGGACGTCCCAATGGAGCGCGTCTCCATCCTACTCGGGCACTCTTCGATCAAGGTCACGGAGAAGCACTACGCGCCGTGGGTCCACGCGCGGCAGGCGCAACTCGAGGCCGACCTCGTCCGGGCGTGGCGGAACGACCCGGTGGCGCAGATGGAGACGCTGCGATCGGAGCAGACCTCTGAGAATCCAGAGGACCCCCAGCGAATGGCTGCGACACTATTGCGACACAAAAACGGCGTTCTGCCTAACTGACTGAAAACAAAAGGAAATAGCCTGGTGAGCCGGGCGGGACTCGAACCCGCAACCACCGCCTTAAAAGGGCGATGCTCTACCAATTGAGCTACCGGCCCGCACAGCGCACGCGCGCGCGTCTTCATCAGTTTAGCAGACGCCGGGAGTTATACTGAACTGCGGGCGCGGTATGCCGGGCGCCCATTACGCGCGGGGCCGTCTTCCGCCCGCGAAGCGAACCGACTGATGAGCCGCCTGACGCGCCGATTTCTCCCGATCCTGGTAGCAATCGCGGCCACCCTCCTGATCGGTACGGTGGGGTTTGCGTGGATCGACCATTACCCGCCCTTCGACGCTTTTTACATGACCCTGACCACCATGACCACGGTGGGGTACGGGGAGATTCATCCGCTCTCGCGGGGGGGGCGCATCTTCAATTCCTTCGTGATCTTTTTCGGCGTGACCACCATCTTCGTGGCGCTGGGCGCCATGACGCAGACCATCATCGAGATGGAACTCGGGAACGTGTTCGGCAAGCGGCGGAACAAACGCATGATCGATAAACTGCGGGACCACTTCATCGTTTGCGGCTACGGCCGTGTAGGCCGCGGCGCCGCGGCCGAGTTGCAGCACGCCGGCGTCCCATTCCTGGTGGTGGACATCGACCAGGAGCGCGTGGAGCGCGCCATCGCGGCCGGCATGCTGGCCCTCACCGCCGATTCCACGCGCGACGACACGCTGCGGCAGGCGGGCATCGAGCGTGCCCGCGGGCTGATTGCGGCGCTCGCCACGGACGCCGACAACCTGTTTCTGCTGCTTTCCGCCAAGGGCCTGAACCCGCGCATTTATGCGGCGGCGCGGGCGGCCGAAGAAGGGGCGGAACAGAAGATGCGGCGCGCCGGCGCGGACGCCGTTTTCGCGCCGTACTCCATCACCGGCCACCGCCTGGCGCAGGCGCTGCTGCGGCCGCACGTGGTGCAGTTCCTGGATTTCACCACCCACGATTTCGGCATGGATATCGCCATCGAGCAGGTGCGCGTCTCGGCCGCCAGCGACATCGTCAACAAGAGCATTCAGGAAATCCGTATCGGGCGGGACCTGGGGGTAATCGTGCTGGCCATTCGCGCCGCCTCCGGCGAGATGCGCTTTAACCCCACCGCCGATACCCGGGTCCACGCCGGCGATCACCTGATCGTGATGGGCCGGCAGGAGAACCTGCGCATGCTGGAAAGCCTGATTGCCGAAACGCGCGGGGTGCGATAGAGCCGCCGGCGCCGTGGTTCGCGCAGAAATTCGGAGGCTGAAGCACCGCTAGCGGTTATAATCTTGTAACGTAAGGGAGGATCTTCGTGGCCAAAGATAGAAGCCCTAAAAAAGAAACCAAGAAGCCTAAAAAGAAGAAGTAGGGACGGAGGGATTGGGGGGAGGGATCGGGATCGCAATCATTATTTCGCGCCCGCCCTGTCCTTCACCTCCAATCCCTGATCCCAAAGCCCCAAATCCCCCCGGAGGAGCCTTCATGCGCACAGACTGGGTAAATAAACGTCAAAACGATCGCGTTCGCACGCAAATGCACTATGCCCGGCAGGGCGTCGTCACGGAGGAGATGCACTACGTCGCCGCGCGCGAGAGCCTCGCGCCGGAACTGGTCCGCTCCGAAGTGGCGCGCGGACGGATGATCATTCCCGCCAACGTCAATCACGCCAACCTGGAGCCGATGTGCATCGGCGTCGCCTCCCGGTGCAAGATCAACTCCAATATCGGCAACTCGGCGGTCACCTCGAACATCGACGGGGAACTGGAAAAGCTGCGCTACTCGGTGAAGTACGGCGCCGATACGGTGATGGATCTCTCCACCGGCGGCGATATCCCGGCCATCCGCAAAGCCATCATTCAGGCTTCGCCCGTGCCCATCGGCACGGTGCCGATTTACGAAGCGCTCTCGCGCGTGCGCCGCGTGGAGGACCTGAACCGGCAGGTGATGCTGGAGGTGATCGAAGAGCAGGCCGAGCAGGGCGTGGATTACATGACCATCCACGCCGGCGTGCTGGTGCAGTACATTCCGCTGACCACCCGGCGGATCACCGGCATCGTCAGCCGCGGCGGCTCCATCCTGGCCGAATGGATGGTGAAGAATCACAAGCAGAACATGCTGTACGAGTGCTTCGAGGACATTTGCAAGATCTTCCAGAAGCACGACGTCAGCTTCTCGCTGGGCGACGGTCTGCGCCCCGGCAGCGTGGCCGATGCCAGCGACGAAGCGCAGTTCGCGGAGCTGAAGACGCTGGGCGAGCTGACGCGCAAGGCCTGGGAATACGACGTCCAGGTGATGATCGAAGGGTCCGGGCCACATCCCCATGGACCAGATCGAGATGCAGGTGCAGAAGGAAAACGAGATGTGCGACGAGGCGCCGTTCTACACGCTGGGTCCGCTGGTCACCGACATCGCGCCCGGCTACGACCACATCACGTCGGCCATCGGCGCCGCCATGATCGGCTGGTACGGCGCGTCCATGCTGTGCTACGTGACGCCCAAGGAGCACCTGGGGCTGCCCAACCGCGAGGACGTGAAGGCCGGCATCATCGCCTATAAGATTGCCGCGCATGCGGCCGATATCGCCCGCCACCGCCCCGGCGCGCGCGATCGCGACGACGAACTTTCCCGCGCGCGCTACAGCTTCGACTGGAACCGGCAGTTCGAGCTTTCGCTCGACCCCGAAACGGCGCGCGCGATGCACGACGAGACGCTGCCGGAAGAGGGCTTCAAGGACGCGCACTTCTGCTCCATGTGCGGTCCGAAATTCTGCTCCATGAATATTTCGGCGAAAGTGGAAAGCTTCACGGCGGAAGACGCGCAGGCGGTGCTCGACGGCGGCACGGATGCGGCGCTGGTGAACATTTCGGGCGGGGACTAGGCCGGGATTGGCAGGCGAAACCGCCTGCCCCACATTGCGCGGGTGGGCGCGCCGGCACGGCCGGTCCGGCAAGCGTGGACTACAATCCAGCCCGGTTCGGGTCGGCGGGGTTACCATGCAGGCAGGGGGACCCTGTGAACCGCTGCGCGATCTGTTTGTGTGTGTTGGCAATGACGACCGCGGGGCCGGCTTGTTCGGCCGTCGGCCCACAGAACTCGGCCGAGCGCTCCATCCAGCCATCGTTCCCGGTAAACCCGGAGCATGTGTCTCGCGAAATCCGGCGTGAGCTGGTGACGCTCGCTTCCTACAGTGTCTTCGATAACCTGGAATTCGCCGTGAGCGGGCACACGGTCACGCTGATGGGCCAGGTGACCAAACCGACACTCAAGAGCGACGCCGAGACCGCCGTGAAAGGGGTTGAGGGCGTGGAAGACGTGGTGAACAAAATCCAGGTGCTGCCGCTTTCACCCATGGACGACCGCATCCGCATGGCCGAATACCACGCCATATACGGCGAGCCCGGACTGGACCGCTACGCCCTGCAGGCGATTCCGCCGATTCACATCATCGTCAACTCCGGCAATGTCACGCTGGACGGCGTGGTCGATTCGCAGTCCGATAAGGATCTGGCGGCCATCCGGGCGAACGGCGTGAGCGGAGTATTTTCCGTAACCAATAACTTGCAGGTGGCAGCCAAAAACTAGGGATCGGGGGTCAGGGCCTCCAGGGACACTTTCCTCCGCCCACACGAACGCGCCGGCCGGGCCCTGACCCCTGACCCCCGATCCCCGTTTTTTCACTGCTCGCGCAGGGTGACCATGGGATCGACTTTGGTGGCGTGGCGCGCGGGAATGTAGCTGGCCAGGAGCGCGATCGCCGCCAGGAATAATGTGGAGGCGGCGATGGCGGCCGGATCGGCGGGGCTTACCCCAACCAACAGGCCATCCGCCAACCGCATAGCCGCGATAGCCAGGATCGAGCCCACCACGATTCCCACGGCTGTCAGCCCCATGGCGTTACGCAGCACGATCGCCAGCACGTCGGAAGACGACGCACCGAGAGCCAGGCGAATCCCAAATTCGTGCTCGCGCCGGGTGACGGTGTACGCCAGCACGCTGTACAGGCCCAGCGCCGCCAGCAGCAGCGAGACCGCGCCCAACACCCCGAGCAGCGCGGCCGCTACCTTTTGCGCGTAGAGCGCGCCGGTAACTGTCTCCTGGAATTCCACCAGCCCGGTGACGCCGGCGTCGGGATTGATGGCGGCGGCCTCCCGGCGGATGGCCGGAATGGAGCCACGCGCGGGCCCCGCCGTGCGAATGAAAAATGCCGTCCAGAACTCGCCGCCATGCGCCTGCCGGTAGGGCACAAAGACCAGCGGAACGGGCGGTTCCGTGAGGGCGTAATACTTCATGTCCTTCACCAGGCCGACGATGGTGGCCCAGGGTCCGCCATCTCCCCGAATCCTGCGCCCCACCGGGCTGGCGCCGCCATAGTAGCGGCGGGCAAAGGCTTGATTGACAATCGCGACCGGAGCCGTGCCGGCGTCGTCCTGTTCGGTGAAATCGCGCCCTTCGAGCCGTGGGATGCGCAGGGTATCGAAGTAGGCAGGCGCGATGATGGCGCTCGAGACCTCCATATCCTCGCCGGGACGCGGGACGTACCCTTCCACCCGCAGTACGGAGTCTTCCCGCTGCCGGAGCTCGAGCGGCACGGAGTTGGCGAAGCTCACGTTGACGACGCCGGGAATGTTGCGGACACGGTCGCGCAGGCGCAGGCAGAACTGCTCCCGCTGCTGGCTGTTGGTGCAAAAGGTATCGAGGTGATATTTGCCCATGAGCACGTTGGCGGTATCGAAGCCGGGCTGGATAGCCCGCACGTTCTGAAAGCTGCGCGCGAACAACGCCGTCCCCACCAGCGCGACCAGGGCCAGCGACACCTCCGCGATGACCAGCAGGCCGCGCGTGCGGTTCTGCGCCGCGCCGGCAGTCCCGCCCCGCCCGCCTTCCTTGAGCGCCTCGCTCAGGCCGCCTTCGGAGGAATGCAGGGCGGGCGCCAGGCCTGTGATCAGGCAGGCGCCGCAGCACAGAAGCACCGTGAACCCGAGCATGTCCGGATTCAGGCTGAATTTGAAATCGATGGGGAAACCCAGGGCCGGCAGCATCCACAGGAGCGAGCCGCCCAGCCACGCCGCCAGCGTGATGCCCGCCACCGCGCCCGCGGCGGCCAGGAGCAGGCTTTCGGTCAGAAGTTGGCGCGCCAGGCGCCAGCGGCCCGCGCCCAGCGCCATGCGCAGGCTCATCTCCTTGCGCCGGGCGGTGGCGCGGGCAAGCTGGAGATTGGCCACGTTGGCGCCCACGATCAGGAACAGGACGGCGCAGATCGCCATCAGGATGCGCAGGGGGCGCAGAAGCAGCGACTGCACCCCCAGGTGCGCCTTCCACACCGGCATGGCGGCGGCATGATAGCCGGTGCTGGTTCGGGGCGACTCCGCCGCGATGCGCCGCGACAACAGCTCGACTTCGGCGTTTGCCTGCGCCACGGTCACGCCCGGCTTCAGACGTCCGGTCATCCACATCTGGCGCACGTCGCGGTTTTCCAGCAGCCAGTTACCCTGGCCGTTGAGCGGCGGGCCCATGTTGATAGGAATCCAGATTTCCATGCGCATGCCGGGCATGGTGCCGCGGAAGTTCTCGGGCGCGATGCCCACCACGGTCAACTGGTAGCGGTTCACGCGAACGGTTTTGCCGATCGCGCCCGGGTCGCCATGGAAGAGCTGCTGCCAGAGACTGTAGCTGATGACCGCCAGCGGAACGGCGCCGGGCTGGTCGGTAGATTCCGACGGCAGGAACGCGCGCCCGCGGATGGGCCGCACCCCCAGGGCCGCGAAGTAGTTGCCGGAGACATATTCGCCGAAAATGCGCCGCGGGTTGTCCACCGGGCCGACGTTGAATGCATTGAACAGCGAGGCGGCCAGACCGGAGAACGATTTCAGGGTGTCGCGATAGTCGCGGTAGTCGCGGTAGGAGGTATTGGAATATTCGCCAATCGGCGACACGGTTTCGATGGCGGCCAGGCGCTCGCCGGCGGCCACGCCGGGGTACGGGCGCAGCAGCAGGGTGTCGATCCAGCCGAAGACGGTGGCGTTCGCCGCTATGCCGAGCGCCAGGGTGAGCACGGCGACCGCCGTGAAACCCGGACTGCCTCGCAGAACGCGGATGGCATAGCGGAGATCCTCATACAGGCTGCGCATGGCCTACGGGTGTGCAGCCGGAATACCAAATGAACAAGTTGCTGAAAACGCGACAGTTATCCGCGGCTGGAGCCCGTTCGACAGACCCCGCGCGTTCAATTTCGGTTCTTCGTGTCCGCTACTGGGACGGCGGGCACAGCCTCACCCGCGGCGCTTGCTGACGCGCGCGGCTCCGAAGCGCTGATCGGAGCCGCGACTGTCAGGGAGCGTTTTTGGTCGTCTGCCACCCGATTGCCAGACTACGAAACACGATGGTCTGCCCACTGCGTAAGGACAGGGTGCTAACGCGGGCCGATCCAATAGCCGGGGCGCGCCTGCACCTTCTTCACGTCGGGGCGGTTGGGGACGTCCACTTCGATTTTGTGGAATCCGAACGCCTCGCGGTTGTTGGGCTGGTAGCTGACGGTGTACTGGCTGTGCAGCTTCTCGCCGAGTTGCTCGACGGCGGCTTCCAGCGTGCGCTGGCTGTGGAAACCGAATTCAGTGCCGCCGGTGGCCTTGGTGAAGGCCTCCACGGGATTGTCGCGGAAGATAGCCTTGGCGTCGCGGAACAGCTCGATCATCAGCGGCAGGAATTCCGCCCGGCCGCCATCGCTGCCGGTGGTCTGCATGACCGTGTTCGGAGTGGAAGGCAGGCCCACCGGAATGGCGCCCGCGCCCGCGGTGGCTGGCGGATTGTTGTCCGGACGCGGCACCGGGGTGGGAGCCAGCAGGGTGGTGACGAAGCGCGACATGTCCACGGCGTAAAACACGACGTTGGCGAGCTGCAGGTCCATCATGGTTTCGCGCAGGTGCATTTCGCTGTACAGGTCGCGCGTTTCGCCGATCAGGAGAATGACGCGCTGGCGGTCGCGCGGGCGGGAGCGCAGCAGGCGCGTCCCTTCGCTCACCGCATCCACCAGGTGGTTGGCGTCGCTGCCGGGATAGATTGTGTTCATCCCCTGCGTGATCTTGTCGGCGTCGTTGGTGAAATCCTGCAGCACGCGGACGCGGCTGTCATAGGCGATGAGCGCGACTTCGCCCTGGTCGCCCACCAGCAACGGCTTGATCAGGTTGCCGATCTTCTTCACCTGCGGCAGCAGCCCGCGCACGTGCGAGTTGGCCTGGACGCAGATCACCAGCGAAATCGGCGTGAACGAAACGTCCACCTGAATCTGCTGTTCCTTGTCGTTGTCGAACAGGCGGAACTGATCGGGCCGCAGACCGTTGACGTAATCGCCGTCGCGGTCGAAGACCCAGACAGGCGTGGTGACGTATTGGACGGTGGTGCGGATCACCGTCTGCTCCGGCGTCTCCTCCGCTTTCGGTTGAGCCGTGGGCTGCTGCGCCGCTAACGCGGTGCAGAGAAATGTTGCGCAAACCAGTCGTAGCATTCTATTCCTGCCGTGCAGCCGCATGTTCGGTCTGACCTCGGAGCAGATCCAGCACGTGTGGCACCAATTCCACGATAGCATCCAGAGATTCCACCGCGCCCTTGGGCGACCCTGGTAGATTGACGATCAGCACCCGGCCGCGGGTTCCCGCGAGCGCGCGGGAGAGCGCGGCCAGCGGCGTGGCTTTGCGGCCGCGCGACCGCATCAGCTCGCCGAAGCCCGGGATTTCGCGGTCCAGCACCGCGCGCGTGGCCTCCGGCGTGACATCGCGCGGGGCGACGCCGGTGCCGCCGGTGGTGAAAATGGCGGCCACCTGCCCGCCATCCGCCAGCGTGGCCAGGCGGACGCCGATCTCCCCGGCTTCGTCCGCGATCGTCTCCATGACCGCGACGTTCCAGCCCAGTTGTTCCAACCGTTCACGCACCGCCGGCCCGGAACGGTCCGCGCGCCTGCCCGCGCTTACCGAATCGCTGATGGTCAGCACCGCCGCCGTGATCATCGCCGGAAATCTCCGCTCTTTCCCCCGGTCTTTTCCAGCAGATAGAGATCCTGAATTTCGATGCGTTTGTCCAGCGCCTTGATCATATCGTATACCGTCAGGGCGGCCACTGAGGCCGCCGTGAGCGCCTCCATTTCGACGCCGGTCGGCGCCGTGGTGGCCGCGCTGGCGACGATGCGCACGCCCTCGGCTTCCACGGTGACTTCCACGTCCGCGTGCGCCAGCATCAGCGGATGGCACAGCGGAATCAGGTCCGAGGTGCGCTTGGCCGCCGCGATGCCGGCGATGCGCGCAATTTCGAGCGGGTTGCCCTTGGGATTCTGCGGCAGCTTGTCCAGCACCTCGCGGCGAGATTCTGCACAAAGGCGTGGGCGCGCGCCATGCGCCGCGTTTCGGCCTTGGCCGAGACGTCCACCATGCGCCGGATCCCGCGGCATCGTAGTGCGAGAAACCGCCCCGGGCCGTTTCGTTCATTTCAGCAGCACCCGTATCCATTCTCCCTGGGCGTACTCGGCTTTGTCCGGATCCGCCACCAGGTAAGCATTGGCGCGGGTCATGGCGGGAATATCGCCCGATCCGCTCCACTCCACCGGCGTCACTTCCCCGCCATTCGGGCTCAAGCGCGCCGGCAGAAACCGCGTCAGGCCGGCGCGGTGACGAAACTCGCGCGTGAGCCGCGCCCAGGGCATGTGGAGCGCCGTTTCCTCCTGCCCGCCCAGCAGTTCCAGCGCGGCGCGCGCGAACACCTCGAACGTCACCATGGTGGAGGCCGGGTTGCCCGGCAGGCCGAAAAAGAAGCGCTCCCGCGCGCGGCCGAAGACCAGCGGCTGGCCCGGCTGGATGAGCACGCGGTCGAAGAAAAATTCCGCGCCGAACCGCGCCAGCACCTCTTCCACCACGTCGTACTTGCCCGCGGAAACGCCGCCGGAGAGCAGCAGCAGGTCGGAGCGGAGACCTTGCTCGACCATGCCGCGCGTGTGCTCGACAGTGTCGCGCGCCACGGCCAGCACGCGCGGGATGCCGCCGGCCCGCGCCACCTGCGCCGCCAGCGAGCAGGCATTGGAATTGCGAATCTGAAATTCCCGCGGCGTCTCGTCGGTCTCCACAATCTCGTCGCCGGTGGCGACGATGGCCACCTCCGGCTTGCGGTAGACCTTGACCCGCGTGCGCCCGAACGCCGCCAGCATGGCCGTGCCGCTGTAGTCCAGGCGCTTGCCGGCGCGCAGCACCACTTCGCTGCGCGGCGGCTTCGCAGCCGCGCGGATTGATGAACTGGCGCGGCTCGGCGGAGCCTTCGATGCGCACGCGCCCGTTCAGACGCTGCGTGTGCTCCACCATCACCACCGCATCCGCGCCCGCGGGAATGGGCGCGCCGGTCATGATCTCGACCGCCTGCCCGGGCCCGACTTCGCCAGCGAACCGCTCGCCCGCGCGGACTTCGCCGATGACATCGCAGCTCGCCCGGCAGGTCGATGGCGCGCACGGCATAGCCGTCGCGCACCGAGCGCGCCAGCGCGGGAGTGTCGCGGTCGGCGGCAATGTCTTCGGCCAGCACGCGTCCGGCTGCTTCATCCAGCCCGGCTTCCTGCGCCTCTGGAATCTTCCGCCCCGCGCGTGCTTCCCGCAACACGGTTTCCCGAGCTTCCGCGAATGTCAGCGCCGCCACGCCTTCTATTGTACCGGCCTATACCCACCACCGGCCTGCCAGTGTTGAACGCTGCGCCGAGCGCTCTCAAAATGAAAGTGGAGGGTATTTTATGGCGGACACCAAAGGCCAGACTACATCCACTCAAAGCGGATCGTCCGAGCGCGAGCGTTCCATCACGCGGCGGGGAGAGTATCTCCCGGGGCGCGATCTGTTCAGTTTCAGCCCGTTCGCGATGATGCGCCGGCTCAGTGAGGAAATGGACCGCGCTTTCTCCAGCAGCTTCGGCCTCGGCCGGGGCGCGGGCGAGTGGGGCGCATGGGCGCCGGCCGTGGAAGTGCGCGAGCGCAACAACAACATCGAGATTTCCGCCGAACTGCCGGGCCTGAACAAGGACGACGTGAAGGTGGAATTCACCGAAGACGGAATCATCATCCAAGGCGAAAAGAAACGCGAAGCGGAACGGGAAGAAGGCGGCGTTCACCGCAGCGAGCGGATGTACGGACACTTCTATCGCCTGATTCCGCTGCCCGAAGGCGCCGAAGCCGATAAGGCCAAGGCTGAATTCAAGGATGGTGTGCTGCAGATCCGCGTCCCCCTGTCCGAGCAGGCGCGCGGCAAACGGAAACAGATTCCGATCAGCAGCTAACTCTCGGGGAAAAAAGACTTACGCCCGTGGCTCTCGATGGAGGCACGGGCGTGAGCCTCAGTTGCTTCTGACTTCCGGTCCTTCTGCACTTCATTAAACTATTAGTTGTGCCCTGCCGCTCGTCGCTGTGCCTTATGGTTTCCCTGGTCCGCGACGGCGTCATCTCGCCTTCCGAGTTGTTGGAAGCGCACTTGCGGGAGATCGAAGTCCGCAATCCGTCGCTCAATGCGTTTGTTTTCGTGCGTGCCGGGGAGGCGCGTGCCGAAGCGCGCCGGGCGGAAGCACAAATCGCGCGCGGCGAGCCGCTGGGGATGTTGCACGGCGTACCCGTGACGGTGAAGGACAGCTTCGACGTGGCCGGCCTGCCCACCCGCGCAGGCAGCCGCTTCCGTCCGCCGGTGTCCGCGGCCCGCGATGCCGCGGCAGTGGTCCGCTTACGGGCGGAAGGCGCCATCGTGCTGGGCAAGACCAACACGCCCGAGATGCTGGCCAGCTACGAGACCGATAATTTCCTCACGGGCCGCACCAATAATCCGTGGGACCCGGAGCGCACGCCCGGCGGTTCGAGCGGGGGCGAAGCGGCGGCCATCGCGGCCTGCTGCTCGCCGGGCGGACTGGGCACCGATGGCGGGGGGTCGATTCGCGTTCCGGCACATTTCTGCGGCATTGCCGGCTTGAAGCCGACGCCCGGCCGGATTTCGACCACCGGACACTTCCCCGCCCTCGGTTATCCGGGCGGCCTGTGGAGCGTGGCCGGACCCATGGCGCGCAATGCCACCGATCTGCGGCTGCTGTTTTCCGTTCTCGCCGGCTACGACGCCGGGGATCCGTTTTCCGTTCCGGTTCCGCTGCGAGTGCCCGTGGTCACCCCGCTGCGCATCGGGGTCTGGGAGCAGTTTTACTCCGTTCCCGCCGATGCCGAAGTGCGCGCAGCCGTGCGCCGGGGGGCCGCGCTGCTGGCCGGGCCCGGGCGCGAGGTGCTGGAATTCACGCCCACGGGCCTGGAACGCGCGCCGAATGTCTGGGGTTCGCTGTTCGCGGAATGGACGGCGCCGCTCACCCGCAAACTGATTGAAGGGCGGGAGTCCGAAGCGCACTGGACGCTGCGGGAGTTTTTGCCGTCCTCCTCGCTGACCGGCGAGGACGTGATACTCAGCCTGGCCACCCGCGATCGCATCCGCGCCGCCCTGCTGCGGCAAATGGAGGAGATTCCGGTGCTGGTCATGCCGGTTGCGGGGATCCCCGCCTTCCATCATGGCGAGCGCCGCTGGCGCGTGGCGGACCGTGAAATCGGCTTGTTCCAGGCGATGATGCCGGCGGTGGTCGCCAACATCCTGGGGTTGCCCGCGGTCACCGTACCGATCGCCGTCTCGGCCGCGGGAGTGCCGATCGGGATTCAACTGATGGGCCGGCCGTTCGAGGACGAGCTGCTGTTGGAGTTAGCCATCGGTCTCGAGGAAAGCCGCGGGCCTTTTCCTGCCCCGCCTGAAGCAAAAGCGGCGAGTTGAGGGTTCGGTACTATGGCTGAAATGCACCACTCGCGGTGGATTGCGGCCATTGCCGGCGTGATACATCTGCTTTCTTTTCAATACATTGCAATTGGCGAAACACATGCATAGGGAAAAGACGTCGAAAGGTATGAGGCAGTTCACCATGACTCGCATCCCAATCATCTTTCTGGCCGCTTCCGGCCTTGTATTTGCGCAGGATCAGACCCCGGGGGGGTGGCGTAGAGCCGACGCTCCGCCGCCGGCAGCGCCTTCCGCTTCGGCACCGGCGCCCGCCCAGGGCCAGGATCCCGAACCGGTGGACCGTAGTGATGCATACGGGCAACCGGCGCCCGGTGGCCAGGAGGCGCCTTATGGGCAGCCCGCGCCTTATCCCGCCAACCCCGGCGCCATGCCGCCGCAGACCACAACCACCCCGCAGACCACAACCTCGCAATCCTCGCGCCCGGCATACGGGCTTCCCGCGGAGGTGACGCTGAAACCCGGCACATATATCACGGCGCGGCTCGGGCAGGCTCTTTCCACGGATCACAATCAGGTCGGCGATACCTTCGTCGCCCACCTGGCGCAGCCGTTGGTGGTGGATGGCGTAGTGGTCGCGCAGCGCGGGCAGACGGCGTACGGCCGCGTGGCCGAGGTGCAGAAGCAGAAGGCCGACAAGCCTTCCCGCCTCGGCCTGGAACTGACCAGCGTAACGCTGGCTGATGGCACGCAGGTGCCGATTCACTCGCAACTGGTGACGCGCACCGGCGGTCAGCACGCCCGCGGGCGTGCAGGCCGGAACTGTGGCCGGCACCACGGGTGTGGGCGCAATCGTGGGTGGCGCGGTGGGTTGGGGAACCGGAGCCGCCATCGGCGCCGGCGTGGGAGCGGTGGCCGGATTGGCCGGTGTGCTACTCACGCGCAATCATCCGACCGTTCTTTACCCCGAGACCGCGCTCACGTTCGACGTGGAGGCGCCGGTGACGATTTCCACCCTCCGCGCGCCGGAAGCTTTCCGGTTCGTCGGCCCCCAGGATTACAACCAGCCGTATAACGCGGGGCTGCAGCGGCGGCCGGTGGGCGGTCCCGGCGCTTACTATTCGCCGTACGCCGCTCCCTACGGTCCTTACGCTTACCCATACGGTGGTTACGGCTATCCCTATCCTTACGTCTACGCTCCGTATCCGTACTACGGCGGGTGGGGACCGGGATTCGGCGTGGTAATCGGCGGACGCGGCTGGTACGGGCGGCGCTGGTAAGCCAATCCGATTCAAGCCGGCGCGTGCCGGTGCTATATTCAGGGGCATGCTGAGATTCTTCTCGCTTGCCCCTTTTCTTTTTGCGTCTCTGCTGCTGGCGCAACCCGGCCAACCCGGCCGCGGGCCCCGGCAGCCGCAAAAACCCTCCTACGAAGTTCGCCCCGACGGCACCGTAACCTTTCAATTGAGCGCGCCCGACGCTGCCGGCGTGAAGATGTCCGGCGATTTTCTACAGGGGCAGCAGCCCATGCAGAAGGGCGACGACGGTGTCTGGACCTTCACCACCGCGCCTCTGCACCCCGCGCTTTACAGCTACACGTTCGTGGTGGACGGCGTGCACGTGGTCGACCCCATCAACCCCATGATCCAATTAGGCGAGCGCTCCTCCAGCTCAATGTTCGAAGTGCCGGCGGCTTCCCCCGCGGCCTACGACATGCAGCCGGTCGCACACGGCGCCGTGCGCATCGAATGGTATTCGTCGAAAACCGTGGATGCGCCGCGCAGCCTGTACATCTACACGCCGCCGGGGTATCAGACCGGCAAGAGCAAATATCCGGTGCTGTACCTGCTGCACGGCTCGGGCGACACCGAGAACGGCTGGGTGACGATCGGCCGGGCCAACCTGATTCTGGACAACCTGATTGCCGCCGGCAAAGCCAAGCCGATGCTGGTGGTGATGCCCTACGGCCGCGCCCTGCCGGATGTGTACCTGGGGCCCTCCCTGCGCACTTCGCAGCCCGCGCCGACAGCGTTCGGGAACGATTTGCTGGACGACGTGATCCCGTTCGTGGAAGCGCACTATCGCGTTTCCGCCAAGCCCGACGATCGCGCCATCGCCGGGCTCTCGATGGGCGGCGGCCAGACGCTGCAGATCGGGCTCTCCCACCTGGACCGCTTCCATTCGCTGGGCGCCTTCAGCGCGGGCATTCGCAATCAGAAGCCCGAGGAAGCGTACCAGGAGGTCTTCTCCGATCCGGCTGCAGCCAACAAAAAGATCAAAGTATTTTATATCGCCTGCGGCAAAGCCGACGGGTTGTTCCCGGCCTCGCAAGCGCTGGATGCCGCGCTGACCAAGGCGCAGATCAAGCACAGTTTTGTCGAATCCGAGGAAGGCCACGTGTGGCGCAACTGGCGCAATTACCTGGCCGAATTTGTGCCGATGCTGTTCCGTTGACGTGGAGCAAGCTTTCAGCTTGCTATGCCGGCATTCGTGCCGGCATATGTCCGCCCAGTCTATGCCCGCGGGGCCGCCGGAAAGGCCGCGCTAATCCGGCCACAGATCCGTGCTCAGGTATTTCAGCCCCGAATCGTTGATCACCGTCACCACCGTGCCCTGCGCCATCAACCGCAGCGCCGCGGCGACATTCGCGCCGGAGGAGAAGCCGGCGAAAATTCCTTCTTCGCGCGCCAGGCGGCGGGCGGCGTCCATCGCCTCGTCGTCGGACACGCGCATCACGCCGTCCACGCGCGCCCGCGCGAGCAGCGGCATTTCCATATGGTAGCCGCCGCCCTGGATGCGGTGGTGGGCCGAGGCCGGCTCGACCACGAAACATTGGACGAAGGGATTGTTTTGCTGGAAGGCCGCGGCGCAGCCGGCGAAGGTGCCGCCGGTACCGGCGAAATCGCAGAACAGATCGAACGCGCCGCCGGTCTGCTGTCAGAATTTCGGGGCCGGTGTGCAGATAGTGGGCGCGGAAATTTCCGGCGTGGCGGAACTGGTCCGCGCGGAAAGCGCCCGCTCGCGTGTGATGCGCTGCGCCGCCTCTTCCACCAACTGCAGATCTTCGCCCGAGACCTGCCCCGGCTTCGAAGCTGGCGACTGCTCCACCAGAACCACCTCCGCCCCCAGCGCCCGCATCATGCGGGCGCGCTCCGCCGAATTGCCTTTCGACATCACCGCCACGAAAGGGTGTCCTTTGACCGCGCACACGATGGCGAGACCGGTCCCGGTGTTGCCGCTGGTGAGCTCGACCACGGTTTGTCCCGGCCGCAGGGTGCCATCCGCCTCCGCATCCTCAACGATCTGCCGCGCAATGCGGTCCTTTTTCGAAAGGCCGGGATTCAGATATTCCAGCTTGGCCAGAATCCGGCCCGCGCCTCGCGTCAGCCGATCGAGACTCACCAGCGGCGTGCCTCCAATGGCTTCTGTGACGGAATGTAATGTTTTATGAACCATATAAACAAGTCCTATTTGGCCCTTTTGGGGCAGCGCAGTAACCTTGCCCGGCGGCACTGCGCCCTCTCTATTGCAACGCAAATCGAGTTGCATCAAATTCAGTCGATTCAGGAGAATCCGGAACACATGAAGAAGTTCATTGCAATCGCCACTTTATCTCTCGCCACTCTGACGGTTGCGGGCGCCAAGTCTTACGGTATCAATCTGGTTAACCCGACCAAAGTAGGCACTATTCAGCTCAGACCGGGTGTGTACTCGGTGAAGGTGAGCGGCTCCAACGCCATCTTCACGGACGAAAAGACGTCCAAGTCTTATCAGGTCCCGGTGAAAGTTGAAACCACCGAAAAGAAGTACGACGATACGCGCGTCCAGTCCAGCAAGGATGGCGACACGGACAAGATCGACGAGATCGATCTCGGCGGCTCGAAGACCAAACTCGGCTTCTAATTTCCCCTCCAGGCGCCGGGCAGATGGCTCCCCAACTGCCCGGCCCTTAATCCGCATACAATATCCGTCATGCGGATCGCAATTCTGTTTCTTCCCCTGCTCGCCTTCGCGCAGCAGCCACCCCCTGCCGTGCCCTACACCCTGCAGCCTGTCTATCAACTGGTAAACGACTACGGCAACACCCATCGCTACGCCGCCGATGACCGAAACTGGCCGCGCCCGCGTCCGGCGAGGATCGCGTGGTCTTCATGGGCGATTCCATCACCGATGCCTGGGGCCGCGGGGCGTACACCGAAACCGCTCCGTTTTTTCCCGGCAAGCCGTATGTGAACCGCGGCATCAGCGGCCAGGTGACCGCGCAGATGCTGCTGCGCTTTTACCCCGACGTGATTGCCCTGCAACCGAAAGCCGTGGTGTTCCTGGCGGGGACCAACGATATCGGCGGCAACATCGGCCCGGTTTCGAACGAGTCCATCCAGGAGAATCTGATGGCGATGGTGGATATGGCGCGCGCCAACAATATTAAAGTGGTGCTCGGTTCCGTGCTGCCGGTCTGCGATTATCACCGGCCGCAAACGGCCGCGCGCCCGCCCGAGCGCATCCTGGCGCTGAATCAATGGCTGAAGGATCTACGCTGCGCAAGAACCGTTTCGTTTATCTCGACTATTTCTCCGCGGTGGTGGACGGCCAGGGCTTTTTCCAGGCCGAATTGACCAACGACGGCCTGCATCCCAATGCCGCCGGTTACAAAATCATGGCGCCGCTGGCCGAAAAGGCCATCGCCCAGGCGCTGGGGAGGTGAGTGATGTCGAACGCAAATGACCGCCGCAATTTTCTGCAACGGCTGATGGGCGCCGCCGGTCTGGCCGCCGCGCCCGCCGCCGCCGCGCCACAGGCGGGCGGACCGGCCGCGCCGCTGCCGCTCTATGCCCGCGCGCAGAGCTACCGCTCGCTGAAGCAATCGAGCTTCGACCGCACCGGCGGAAACCGCGATTCCTGGAACATCCCGGCCGGCGGCACGCTGGAGGTTTTCAATGCCCAGGGGCCGGGCGTGATCACCCACATCTGGTTCACCATCGCCGCGCGGAGCAACGACCATCTGAAGGAACTGGTGCTGCGCGCCTATTGGGACGGCAACGCCAAGCCCAGCATCGAAGCGCCCATCGGCGATTTCTTCGGGCTGAATCTGAACACGTATTGCAACTACCAGTCCGAGTACCTGGCCTGCTCGCCGGGCAAGTCGCTGAACTGCTATTTCGCCATGCCGTATCGGCGCGTCGGCGCGCTTCACCGTTACCAACGAGGGCAAACAGGAAGTCGGCTCGTTTTATTCCAATATCGATTACCTGACCGTGCCCTCGCTGCCCGACGACGCTCTCTATTTCCACGCGCAGTACCGGCAGGCGGCGCCGTGCATACCGGTGACGAGCGCCGGCCCGAAGTTAAACCTCGACGGCCGGCAGAATTACGTCTTCATGGAAACGCGCGGGCGCGGCCACCTGATGGGCGTGACGCTCGGCGTTCTGCAGAACGCCGAGCACTGGTGGGGCGAAGGCGACGAGATGATCTTCGTGGACGACGAAACCAAGCCCCTGATCAACGGCACCGGCTCGGAGGATTACTTTCTGGGAAGCTGGGATTTCGGCGGACGCGACGGAGCCACGCCTTTCGCCCACTCCATGTACGGCGCGCCGCTGATCGTCAATGCCGAGCGCACCGGCGGCCGCTATTGCTGCTACCGCTGGCATGGCGACAATCCGGTGACCTTCACCGCTACCTGAAGCACACCATCGAGCACGGCCATGCCAACGACCGCGGCGACAATTTCTTTTCGGTGGCGTACTGGTATCAGGCCAGCCCGTTTACGGACTTCCCCGCCCTGCCGGAAGTAGCGGCGCGAATCCCCGTGGTGCGGACGGCGTAGGGCACGGCGAGTGGCCAGGCTGAAGGTTGCCCGCCATTAATGTTGCGACTGACTTTTCGAGGAGAGTGTCCCGTTAGTTCCGGACCTAGTGCGTCTCTTTGCTGTTCACCGTAGCCGGCTCGGGGCCGTAATTCTCGCGGATGACCATGGACTGGTCTGAGAAAAATGTACGGCTGCCGCTGGTCGGATAGTTGGACGGATTGGCATTGATGACATAGCCGCCCTGGGTGCCGGTCAGGGTGAATTTATAGCCCTGTTTTTCACCGGCCGCCAGATCGCTGGAGATGAGGTCGGCGGCGGTGGCGCTCGGGGCGCCCCGCTCTGCGGCGGTCCCAGCTCCGTCAGCGATACGGCATAACGGCCGTATTGCGATTGGAATTGCACCTCCATCTGGTGGATGGTCTGGATCGCCTTGAGCGCCGCCATTTCGCGCGTAAACCTCATGGTTTGCTGATACTTGGGAACGGCAATCGTGATGATGATCAGAATGATCGAAATCACGATCAGCAATTCGATCAGCGAGAAGCCCCGGCGGTAGACTGCCCGTTGGATGCGGCGTTGAAGCATATGTTTACTCTAACAATCTATGACGAGCCAGGCGGGCAGAACGTGGAGGAGAAAGTCGGATGGCTGGCTTACCATTGCCCGGTCAGCTCATGAAGAGCCGTCAGGCGGCGCCAGAATCGGGCAGAAGGCTGAGCCGCAGGGCGTTGGGGCCGTCGGAAAGGGCTTTTTCGGGGTGGTCGTGCACTTCCACGAAGATGCCGTCCACGCCCGCGGCCACGGCGGCGCGGGCCAGCGGCTCGATGAACTGCGGCTGGCCGCCCGACGCGCGCTCCGGCGCCGCCCGGCAACTGCACGCTGTGGGTGGCGTCGAAGACCACCGGCCAGCCGGCATCGCGCATGATCTTCAGGCCGCGCATATCCACCACCAGGTTGTTGTAGCCGAACGACGAGCCGCGCTCGGTCAGCACCACCTGGCGTGTTGCCGGTGGACGCGACTTTTTCGGCGGCGTGGTGGATATCGTGCGGCGCCACGAACTGGCCTTTCTTGATGTTGACGATGCGGCCGGTGCGGCCGGCGGCCAGCAGCAGGTCGGTCTGGCGGCAGAGGAACGCGGGAATCTGCAGAATGTCGGCCGACTTCGGCGGCGCGGCTCGGCCTGCGCGGGTTCGTGGATATCGGTGAGGATGGAGAAGCCTTCGCGCCTTGACGCCGGCCAGGATGCGCAGGCCCTCGCTCAGGCCGGGGCCGCGGTAGGCCCCGCACGCTGGTGCGGTTGGCCTTGTCGAAGGAGGCTTTGAAGACGAAGGCGGACCGGCGACGGCACGCTCGCGAATGCCGTCGCGCCATGCGGTGGACGTGCTCTTCGCTTTCGATGACGCAGGGGCCGGCGATCAGCACCAGCGGCTGGCCGGCGCCGAAAGTCGCGCGAACTCAATCGGCACGCGAGTACAGTGCGCTCCGGCTCGCGCATCGGCGCTATCCGCGGCTGCGAGCCGGTGCGCGCGGTGCTCGTAGGCGGCGCCGATGAAGGCCTTGAACAGCGGATGCGGCTCCAGCGGCTTGGACTTGAACTCGGGATGGAACTGGCAGCCCAGGAACCAGGGATGGTCGCGCGATCTCGCAGATCTCGACGTAGGTGCCGTCGGGGGTCTCGCCGGTGATGCGCAGGCCGTGCGGCCGTCAGGCGCTCCTCGTATTCGCGGTTGAATTCGTAGCGGTGGCGGTGGCGCTCGCTGATCTCGCGCGCGCCGTAGGCCTGGTAGGCGAAGCTGTCCTCGGCCAGGAGGCACGGCCAGCTGCCCAGGCGCATGGTGCCGCCCAGTTCGTCGATGCCTTTCAATTCGCGCAGCTTGAAGATCACGCGATGGGGCGTGCCGGGATCGAACTCGGTGGAATCGGCGTCGCGCCAGGCCGCAGACGTTGCGCGCGAATTCGATCACCATGGTCTGCATGCCCAGGCAGATGCCGAAGTACGGCACCTTGCTGCTCGCGGGCGTAGCGGATGGCGTTGAGCATGCCGTCGATGCCGCGCTTGCCGAAGCCGCCGGGCACCAGGATGCCGTCGTAGCCGTCCAGTTGCGCGCTCCCAGACTCGGCCCATCCACGCCCTCGGCTTCGATCCAGTGGATGTTGACCTTCAGCTGGTGCGCCAGGCCGCCGTGCAGCAGCGCTTCCTTCAGGCTCTTGTAGGAATCCTCGTACTCGACGTACTTGCCGACCAGGCCGATGGACACTTCGTCGCTGCGGATTCTGCATGCCGCTCCAGCATGGCGTTCCAGCGGCTCAGATCGCGCGGGCGGCGCGTCCAGATGCAGCAGCCGCAGCACGATCTCGTCCACGCCTTCGCTCGGCGAACATCCAGCGGGCACTTCGTAGACCGATCTCCACGTCGCGCGCGGTGATCACGGCCTCCGCGATCCACGTCGCAGAACAGCGCGATCTTCTCCTTCATCTCGTGCGGGATGAAGCGCTCGGAGCGGCAGAGCAGGATATCGGGCTGGATACCGATGGCGCGCAGTTCCTTGACGCTGTGCTGGGTGGGCTTGGTCTTCAGTTCCTGCGCGGCGGCGATCCACGGGCACCAGCGTCACGTGGACGAAGATGCAGTTGCTCGCGGCCCTGCTCGTGGCGCATCTGGCGGATGGCTTCGAGGAACGGCAGCGATTCGATATCGCCGACGGTGCCGCCGATTTCGACGATCACCACGTCCACGTCGTCGGCCACGCTGCTTCATGGCGGCCTTGATTTCGTTGGTGACGTGCGGAATCACCTGCACGGTTTTGCCCAGATAATCGCCGCGGCGCTCGCGCGGGATGATCTGCTCGTAGATGCGGCCGCGAGGTGAGGTTGTTGCTCTGCGTGAGCTGGGCGTGGGTGAAGCGCTCGTAGTGGCCCAGGTCGAGATCGGTCTCGGCGCCGTCGTCGGTGACGAACACCTCGCCGTGCTGGAACGGGCTCATGGTGCCGGGATCGACGTTGAGATAGGGGTCGAATTTCTGGCAGGTGACTTTCAGGCCGCGGCTTTCCAGCAGGCAGCCGATGGACGCCGCGGCGATGCCCTTTGCCCAGCGAGGAAACCACGCCGCCGGTGACGAATATATATTTAGCCATTATCCACGTCTGCTCACCAGTTTCCGTGAATCGAGGCTTCGAACAGCCGTGCGACACTCTGTTCCAGATCCTCGGGCGTATCCACGCCCAGCGATTCGTATTCGGTTTCGACCACGCGGATCGTGAAGCCGTTTTCGAGCGCGCGCAACTGCTCCAGCCGTTCGGCCTGTTCCAGCGGCCCGACGGGCAGGTCGGAATACCGCAGCAGAAAATCGCGCCGGTAGACGTACAGGCCGATGTGTTTGAAGTAGGCGGGCGGGCCGCCGGGTCGGCCGTCGCGGTATAGGGAATCGGGCAGCGCGAAAAATAGATCGCGTTGCCGGAGCGGTCGGTGACCACTTTCACCACGTTGGGATCGGCGATTTCGCGCGGATCTTCGATCCGCTTCTTCAGCGTGCCCATGGGGATGTCGGGTTCGTGCAACCAGCGGCAGAATGGCGGCATCGATGGCGGCGGGATCGATCAGCGGCTCGTCGCCCTGGATGTTGACGACGATGTCGGCAGTCTTCGGCGGAGGCGACTTCGGCCACGCGGTCGGTGCCGGAGAGGTGGTCGGCGCGCGTCATCGTCACGCGCGGCGCCGAAACTCCGGGCGGCGTCGCATATGCGCTCGTCGTCAGTGGCAATGACGATGCTGGTCAGATAGCGGGCCTGCGAGGCGCGCTCGTACACGTGCTGCAGCATCGGTCTTGGAGCGATGGGGGCGAGAGCTTTACCGGGGAAACGGGAAGAGGCGAACCGGGCGGGAATCACGCCCAGAATTTTACGCGGCACACGCGATCATACCACAAAACCGTCCTTAGTGCTAGCACTCTAGGCAGAGAAGGGCAAGGACCGGAGACTGCTGATCCGCGCTCCGCGTCTCTGCGCCGCGTTCGGCTGTTTGCCATGCACCGTCGCCGCTATGATCTGGAGCTGGCCGCCGGATGCTGCCTCGTACTGCAAGCTGCGTTGAGCTGCGCCATAGCGATCGCACCGGTGCTATGTGCCGCCGCAGGGCCGAAGCCGCGCCGAAGCGCGGACCGATCGTCTCTGCCCAAGGCCAATATCCGGGTCGACACCACGCTGGTGCTGATCCCGGTTACCGTGACCGATCCGCTGAACCGCTTCGTCACCGGCTGGACAAGGAAAACTTTCGAGGTTTTCGAGGACAAGAACGAGCAGAAGATCCAGCAGTTTTCGAGCGAGGACGCGCCGCTTTCGATCGGCATGGTTTTCGATACCAGCGGCAGCATGGGCCACAAGCTGGAAAAATCGCGCGCAGGCGGTGGCGCAGTTTTTCAAGACCGCCAACCCGGAGGACGAAGTTTTTCCTGGTGCAGTTCAGCGACAACGCCGAACTGGTGCAGCCCTTCACGCACAACCTGGAAGAGATCCAGAACCGGCTGACGTTCACCCAGTCCAAGGGGCGGACGGCGCTGCTGGACGCCATTTACCTGGGGCTGCACGAGATGAAGAAGGCGCAGCAACCGCGCAAGGCGCTGCTGATCATTTCCGACGGCGGCGACAACAACAGCCGCTACACCGAGACCGAAATCAAGAACCTGGTGAAGGAGGCGGACGTCCAGATCTATGCCATCGGAATTTACGAGCCGGTCGCCGCGCGCGGGCGGACGCCGGAAGAAGCTGGCGGGGCCGGGCCTGCTGACCGAGATCGCCGAAGCAGACCGGCGGACGGCAGTTCCCGGTGGAGAAATCTGAACGAACTGCCGGATATCGCCGCCAAGATCGGAATGGAACTGCGCAACCAGTACGTGCTCGGCTATGCGCCGCAGCAACCAGGAACACGACGGCAAATACCGGCAGGTGGAGGTCAAACTGGTACAACCGCACGGGCTGCCGCCGCTGCGCGCCCTTCTGGAGAACTGGGCTACTATGCTCCGACCCAATAAGCCGAATTCTTACCGCACTCGTCACGGCCGCGATCTGTTGCCGCTTCGGCGCTTCGGGGCCAGCAGGCCAAGCCCGCCGGCTGCGCAGCAGGAGCGCAAGACCGGAACGCATTTTCCGCGCCGAAACCCGCCTGGTGGTTTGCCACACCACGGTGGTGGACAAGAACGGCCACCTGGTGACCAACCTGCCCGCAGAGCGCCTTTCAGGTCTTCGAAAACGGCGTGCCAGCAGCCGATCAAGGTCGTTCAAGCGCGAGGACGTGCCGGTCTCGCATGGGCCTGATTATCGACAACAGCGGCAGCATGCGCGACAAGCGCGCCAAGGTGGAGGCCGCGGCGCTGGCGCTGGTGAAGGATTCCAACCCGCGAGGACGAAGTCTTCATCGTCAATTTCAACGACGAGGCCTTCCTGGACATCCGCACGGCAAGGACTTCACCAACGACATCAAGGAGATGGAAGAGGCGCTGACGCGCATCGATTCGCGCGGCGGCACGGCCATGCGCGACGCCATCCGCATGTCCATCGACCACCTGAAGGAGAAGGCGCAAGAGAGACAAGAAGGTGCTGGTGGTGGTGACCGACGGCAACGACAACGCCAGCATGATCAGCCTGGAGAACCTGGTGCAAGGCGGCGCAGCAGAGCGACGTGCTGATCTACTGCGGTCGGCCTGCTGAGCGAGGAAGAGCGGCGCGAGGCGAAGCGCGGCCGAGCGCGCTTTGAACGACCTGGCCGGTGGCCACCGGCGGCGAGGCGTTTTTCCCCAAGGACCTGTCCGAGGTGGACCGCATCGCGCACCAGGTGGCGCGCGATATCCGCAACCAGTACACCATTCAGTACACGCCCGACCAACGTCGCCATGGACGGCTCGTTCCGGCAGATCAAGGTGGCCGTGAACGCGCCCGGCCATCTGACGGTGCGCACCCGCAGCGGCTACTACGCCACCGACAAATCCGTGCACGGCTTCGCGGACATCGTTCGAGAATCACTAACCCTCCATGCTGCGCCTCTTCTGGCGACTGACGCGGGGCTACCGCCTGCACCCGTGGCGCAGCCCGTATCTTCGCTGGCGCATCGAAACGTATTGGGGATGGCCGGCGGCGAGCATCGGGTGCCGGCAGTTTTGGGCCTTTGTCTGGCAGCAGCGGCGGGAACTGGCGCGGTATTCGCGTTGGGCGGCGGCGAACCGCTAACCCCTAGCGCCGGCTTCCAGCCGGGCGCGCCCTTGCGGTCTCCCGTCCCGCAAAACCGATTCCACCCGCCCCCCGGGGTTTACCATAAAATTTGCGCGACCTCTGCCTGCGAATCCTGACGGTGCTGGGCGCCGCCGCGGCGCTCCTCACGGAACTGCTGAGCCTGTTCCACTTATTGCGCCCAGGGGTGGTTGCGGTGGCGTGGGCGGCGGTGGGCGCCGGCATCGTCTATTGGATCCACCGGTGGCGGGCGGCCGGGCCCCGCCGGATTCCGAACCCGGCGAAGCCTGCTGCCCCACGTCGGCCCGGCTCTTTGCGGCCTGGCCATCCTGGCAATTGCGGTGTGCGTGGGGCTTACGGCGGCGCTCAGCCCGCCGAATAGCGCCGATGCCATGGCGTACCACCTGCCGCGCGTGATTTACTGGGCGCAGGCGCACAGCGTCGCATTCTTCCCCACGCCATATTTGAACCAGATCAGCCAGCCGCCGCTGGCGGAATATCTGATGCTCCACAGCTTCCTGCTCACGGGCGGCGACCGGTTGGTCAATCTGCTGACATTCGGCGCCTTTCTGGCGAGCATCATCGGCATTTCGGCGCTGGCCGGAGCGATGGGGCTGCGGGCACCGGCCAGGCGCTGGCGGCGCTGGTTTGCGCCACCCTCCCAAATGGCATTCTGCAAGCTTCCGGAGCCAAGAACGACTGGCTCATGACCTTCTTTCTGGTTGCGGCGGTTTATTTCGCGGTGCGGCCGCAAGCGCCGTGGATGGGGTTGTCCTTGGGCCTGGCGCTGGCCACCAAGGCGACGGCGTTACCTGTTTGCTCCGCCGCTAATCCTGGCGGGGTTGCTATGGACTGGGAGGCCGTCGAAAGCGTTCGCGCTGCGTACGGCGGCATGGATTGCCCTTGGCGTGCTGGCGATCAACGGGCCGCAATACGCGCGCAACTGGCGGCTCAGCGGGAGCCCGCTTGGGATACGATTCGGCGCAGGGCGACGGCCTCTTTCGCTGGCGCAACCAGCACCCCGGCTGGCGCGCCACGGTTTCGAATGCGCTCCGCCACGCTTCCGAGCAGCTTGGCGGGCGCAGCCGGCGCTGGAACCAGGCGGTATTCGGCGCCGTGCTTGCGCATCCATCGCAGTTTGGGGCTCGACCCGCAGGACCCCGATACCACCTTCCGCTGGAGCCGGTTCGCACCGCCGCGGAACGCCAACCACGAAGCCGATGCCAACAACCGCTGGCACCTGCTGCTGCTCCTGATTGCGCTGGCCGCGGCCGTCGGGATGCGCGCGACCGGCGCTGGTTATTGTACGGGGCGGCGCTGGCGGCCGCCTTCCTGCTCTTCTGCTTCTATTTGAAATGGCAGCCGTTCATGGCCAGACTGGAGCTTCCGTTGTTTGTTCTGGGCGCGCCGCTGGCGGCATATCTGCTGGACCGGCTGCGGCCGCGGTGGATTCCGGCGTTGGTCTGCCTGCTGCTGGTGAGCGGCGCGCGGCTGCCCGCGATCGACAACTGGACGCGGCCGCTCAAGGGCCCGCACAGCCTGCTCCGGACCGCGCGTAACGACAACTACTTCTCCGATATGGGGCAGTGGAACAACCGCGCATCCTACCTGGAAGCGGTGGACGCGACCGCGCGTAGCGGCTGCCGGCTGGTGGGAATCGACATCTCCGAGAATCAGCTCGAATATCCGTTCAGGCGTTGCTGCGGGAGCGCAACGCGGCCGTACGGTTCGTGCACACCGGCGTCGCTAACGCTTCGGCCCGGTATGCGGCCGGCGAAGCGCCCAAACCCTGTGCTGTGCTGTGCCTGGATTGCGAAAACAACCGGGGAAAGCTGGACCTTTACAGCGCCATGGGAACCGTGCGTGCCATCGGGCGATTCCTGTTGTTCACGGGCGGCGGGCCGGGCATGCCCGGCCCGTATCGGCATTGAAGCGGAGTTTGGCTAGCGGCCCACATCGGCCCCGCCGTGAGGCGGCATGAAGGGGTCAGGGCTGTTGGGGCCGTTGAGCTGTCCGTGGTTGGGATTGGGCCCGTTGTGCGGGCCATTGAAACCGGAACCGGGCGTGTGCACGATGGGGTACTCGGAATTCTTCCGGGCGCTTTGGTTCGAGCGCGGGGCAGTGGATTGAGTCCAGCGCGGGCCGGGAGGGTTGCCGGGCGTACCCGCAATAGATCCGGCCTGCGGAAAGGCAAGCGCGGCAAACGCGAGGAGAAGGATAGCAGGTTTCATGACGAAGCCTCCACTTCCATGGTGACGAAGAAGACGCTCCGGTTGGGTGGGAAAGGGTACGTTTGGAATTCAGGGGACGGTTAGCCGCTCCCTCACGGTTGCGGCTCCGATTCAGGCAGAGCCGTGACCGTAAGGGAGCGGTCGGGAAACCCGGTTACTGCTTGGGAGCAGCGGTTTCGGTTTTCGGAGCGGCCTTTTTGACGCTCTTCTTGTGTTTGTGAACCTTTGGTTGCGGTCTTGGCGTTCCCGTTGGCGGGCGGATTGGCCGGCGTGGTGGACTGGGCGAACACCATCGGAATGGAAGCCGCCGCGAAGGCGATTGCGATCAACGTCTTTTTCATTTTCTCTCTCCCTTGCGGGCCTTTCTGCCCGCTCACAATTCCATGTTGCGGCATGCGGGCAAAATGCACGATAGCCCAGGCAGGCTACAAACCACGCCCAATTCGGGTGCAGGAGCGATTGATTGTTGTTAATGTAAATTCGGCGTAAACATTAGCCTTCTTCCGGGGATGGAACGGCGGCGCGGGAGCGCGATACTGGAAGCGGGATGAAGGCTCTCGACAATTTCTGGAGCAGGCTCCGGCGCCGGGCGCCGGGCGCGGCGGCTGGTGAGCCGCGTCCCATCACCCACCGGAATGTATTTCGCGTGCTGGTGGCGGGCTTCGCGCTGGTGATTCTTCTGCTGCTGGCGGCGGCGTTCGTGGGGGTGGGGAATATCCGCGCCATCCAGCAGAACGCAGCCCAGATGGTGCGGGAACAGGCGGTCACGAATGGGCTGATCGACGAGCTGCACGCGCAGCAGCGCACGCTTTCCGAGGTGTTCTCGGTGCTGGCGCGCGATCCGGATTCGGTGGACTACGACAAGATCATGGCGCAGCTCGACCAGGCCGACCGCGATATCGAGCGCATCTCCGCCGAGGGCTCGCGCACGCCGGAGCACCTGCAGTGGGCGCGCCTGCGCGAAACTTCCACCGATTTTTCGCGCGAGGCGCGGCGGCTGCTGAATGTCGAAAATCCCGAGACGTTCGCCTCCATCGACTTGTTCCGCGACCACGCGGCGTTCATCTCGGTGGTGGCGCGGCTGATCGAGACCGAGTACCGGAAGGTGAGCGCGGCGCAGGCGCAGATCGACCGGCGGTCGTCCCACCTGCTCAGCATTTCGGCGGTGTTTGCCGGCGGCAGCGTGCTGCTGGCGCTGGTGTTCGCGGCCATCACGCTGCGCATGGCCAGGCGGCTGATCCGGCGGATGGAGTGGCAGACGGCGGAGCTGGGGCGCGTGTCGTGGCACATGCTGGAGGACCAGGAGGCAAGCGCGCGCCGCTTTTCGCACGAGCTGCACGATGAGCTGGGGCAATCGCTGACGGCGGTGAAGACGAACCTGGCGGCGCTCGACACGGACGGCCCCGTGCGGCACGCGCGCCTGGACGATTGCCTCAAGCTGGTGGACGAGGCGATCGGCAACGTGCGGCAGATGTCGCAGCTTTTGCGCCCGACCATTCTGGACGATTTCGGGCTGGAGGCCGGCCTGCGCTGGCTGGCGGAGGGTTTTGCGGCGCGCACGGGGATTGAGGTGAACGTGGATTCCGCCTATTCCGGACGCCTGCCGGACGAGACCGAAACCCACCTGTTCCGCATCGCGCAGGAAGCGCTGACCAACGTGGCCCGGCACGCGCACGCCGGGCACGTCGGGATCAAGCTGGAGACCACCGGCGGACGACATTCTGCTGACCATTCGCGACGACGGGCGCGGCATTGCCCAGGCGCCCGCGGGCTCACGCCGCGGGCTGGGGCTGATCGGCATCCGCGCGCGGGCGCGCAGCGCGGGCGGAGACGCGGAGATCCTCTCGCGGCCGGGCGATGGTGTTGTAATTAAGGTGCGGGCGCCCATCCACAATGAAACGCATTCGAATCCTGCTGGCTGACGATCACGCGGTGGTGCGCCAGGGCTTCAAGATGATCCTGGGCGCGCAGCCCGATATGGAGATCGTGGGGGAGGCGGGAAACGGGCGCGAGGCCGTGGAACTGGCGGAGAAGCTGCGGCCGGAGGTGGTGGTGATGGACGTGGCCATGCCGGAACTGAACGGCATCGAGGCCACCCGCCGCATCACCGGAGCCGCGCCGCACACGCGCGTGCTGGCGCTCAGCATGCACAAGGATTCGGTGTACGTCCGCGAAACGCTGCGCGCCGGGGCGCGCGGCTATCTGCTGAAGGATTCGCCGGCGGGCGAGCTACTGGCGGCGGTGCGCGCGGTGGCCTCCGGGCAGGGATACTTGAGCCCGGAGGTTTCGAACGCCGTGCTGGACGATTACCGCCGCCACGTCAGCAATCCCATCGACCTGCTCACCAGCCGCGAGCGCGAAGTGCTGCAGATGCTGGCGGAAGGCAAGACCAACAAGGAGATCGCGGGCGTGCTGAATTTGAGCGTCTACACCGTGGACGCGCACCGCGGGCGCATTATGGAGAAGCTGAACCTGCACAGCATCAATGAACTGGTGCGCTTCGCGGTGCGGAACGGACTGGTGGATTAGTCGGACGCTCGATCTCTTACTTCGCCACAGGCGGTGCCGTTGGCGCCGGCACTGGCGGCGCCGGAGCTGGCGCTGGCGGAACTGGGGCCGGCGGAGCTGGGGCCGGCGGTTCGGGGCTTGGGGGTTCGCTCTCGACCGGAGTTGGTGCGGGGACGGGCTCGGCAGGCTGAGGAGTGGTCTCTTCGGTGGTCTTTTCCGCCGGTTTTTCCGTTTCTCCCAGGGATTCCTGGAAAACGGTGGTGAAAAAATCGCGGGAAGCCGGCGATGGGCCAATGTGCAAACTGCCGGAGCCCTCTTCGATGAAGCCCAGATAACCATCCCAGCCGAGATCGTCCAGAACGAAGCGAAGGCATTCCACCTCGGCGGGAGGGAGCTCGGTAGTAGTCGATGTCGAAAACCAGGCCGGAAGTGTGGGAGAGGCCTTCCGCGGGATTGAGCTGGCGGGCGAAGTCCTCGGGCTCGACCAGGCCGGCGACGGGAAGCGGCTGGAACGTCTGGCCGCGCGGATTCATCTGCTCGAACAGCCGGCGGGTCTCAAAGGCGATGTAAGCCAGCGCGCCCAGGGCCGCGGGCGAGCGCTTGCGCCAGCGTGCCGGCGTCGGCCGTCGTGCCGAAGGAAAGGCGGAGGATGTAGCCGAGGTAGTCGGGACGGTCGATCGCCTTCGCCAGCCGCTTGCCGTCGTCGCCGCGAATATCACCCAGCTTACGGAACACGAAGTCGTTCTGCTTGAGCCAGATGGCCAAACGATGCTGCGGGCGCGTGCCGGGAGGGAAATCGCCGCGGTATTCCTCCGACAGCCGGCCGAACGTATCGGGATCGTGCCGGTAGAGGTCCAGCAGTTGTTCGGCGCGCATGATTCGGAAGTAGTAGGTGGGGGAATAATCGCGCTGCATCTCCTGCTGCACCGCCTGGTACAGTTCGTGATTCCAGACCGGGCTGCAGCTGAAGAACATGCGCGGCACCGTGAGTTCATTGGGCGGAATGCCGCGCGCGCGGCGGGTCAGATCGAGCATTTCGCCCACGCAGCCCTGGCCGCAGTGGTAGGCAAAGATGGCCCAATCGCGGCCGCCGAACTTCTGCTCCATGCCCGCCAGGTAGTGGGCGGCGGCGGGAATGGCGCGCTCCGGCACCAGGCGGTCGTCGCGCGTGGTGACCACATACGGCGTACGGTGGGTGATGGTGCGGTAGCGCTTTTTCTTACCGGGAATGGGCACGCGCTCGCGGGTGACCCGGTAGCGGGTGGCCACCGCCACTCTCAGCCCCATGGAGCGCGCGGTAGCGGCGGAAATCTGCATGATGCCGCGCGGGCCGGCCGGACTTTCGGCCTTGGCATCGCCCCAACTTTCCAGGTATGCAATCGCCTCGATGAGCGAAGTCGGGAGCCCGCTCTTTTCGGCGGCGGAACGGAAGATCGACTGCAAGCGGCGATCGGTGGTGATGCGACGCGCACCGGCGCAGCGCCTGCTGCTCCCGCATGATGGTGAACGTCTGCGACTGGATCATCAGATCCGTGCGCTGGGCCACCAGGTCATCCGATAGATCGTCGCGAGCCACGCCGATTCCGGAAATCCGTTGAGACGGAACAAAGTAATCACTCAGAGCCGCTCTGCGCCACAAACGCGAGGCTCACCAGAAACAGGACCGCGAATCTCATTCCCCTGACACCAAGTGTATCCCGCCCGAGGGAGTTCAAACCGGAAAATATTTGGACGCATGCAGCCGCACTGAGGATACGAACAAAAAGGGGCCGGGGGCGGGGGCCAGGGGCCGGGGACGTTCGCGGTCAGGTCGGGCGTACGTTGAACGAAACCGTCAGGAGCCCACGCCGGATGCGAAGCTCTTACAGCTCCTCTCCGGCCGGGGGCCAGGGGCCGGGGACGTTCGCGGTCAGGTCGGGCGCACGTTGAACGAAACCGTCAGGAGCCCACGCCGGATGCGAAGCTCTTACGGCTCCTCCCCGGCCGGGGGCCAGGGGCCGGGGACGTTCGCGGTCAGGTCGGCCGCACGTTGAACGAAACCGTCAGGAGCCCACGCCGGATGCGAAGCTCTTACGGCTCCTCCCCGGCCGGGGGCCAGGGGCCGGGGACGTTCGCGGTCAGGTCGGGCGCACGTTGAACGAAACCGTCAGGAGCCCACGCCGGATGCGAAGCTCTTACAGCTCCTCTCCGGCCGGGGGCCAGGGACGTTCGCGGTCAGGTCGGGCGTACGTTGAACGAAACCGTCAGGAGCCCACGCCGGATGCGAAGCTCTTACAGCTCCTCTCCGGCCGGGGGCCAGGGGCCGGGGACGTTCGCGGTCAGGTCAGGCGCACGTTGAACGAAACCGTCAGGAGCCCACGCCGGATGCGAAGCTCTTACAGCTCCTCTCCGGCCGGGGGCCAGGGGCCGGGGAGACGTCGTAAAGCTTCACGTCAGACATCGGCCCCTGATGGCTTTTGTTCCCGCCTACGCCCGACCGGACCGCTAGGGTCCCCGGCCCCCGGCCCCTGGCCCCTTTTCAGAGTAAATGGCCCATTTTTTCTTTTTTCGTCCGCAGGTAGGCCTGGCGGGTCTCGATGACACCGGCGATGCAGGGCACGCGCTCCGCCACCGCCACGCCGGCGTTTTCCACGGCCCCCACCTTTTCCGGATTATTGGACAGCAGGCGCACGGCGCGCAATGCCGAAGTAGCGCAGGATGGCGCCGGGAAGCTCGTAACTGCGCAGGTCGGAATCGAAGCCCAGGCGCTCGTTGGCCTCCACCGTATCGGCGCCGCGGTCCTGCAGTTCATAGGCGCGCAGCTTGTTCAGCAGGCCGATGCCGCGGCCTTCCTGGTGCTCGTAGATCAGCAGGCCGCGGCCTTCGGCGGCGATGGCTTCGAGCGCGATTTCGAGCTGCGCGCGGCAATCGCAGCGCAGGCTGTGGAACACGTCGCCCGTCAGGCATTGCGAGTGGATGCGCACCAGCGGCGGCGGGCCGGCAGCCAGGTCGCCCATGTGCAGCACCACCGCCTCCTCGGCGCGGTCCCCGACGCACGCGCCTCGAATCCGTAAATCCGGAAGTGTCCGAATTCGCGTTGGGAAATCGGCTTCGGCGACTTTTTCGAGCCGCGGCGCGGAAGAATGGTTCATGAGATGTATCGGCCGTCAGCCCATAGCCCCGGCCCAATTCGAGGCTGAATCGCTGAAAATGTGAGAGCTGAGAGCTGTATTTATTATAATGGCTTGCGAACCTGAATGCCGGACTACCTGGTCCCGCTGCTGGTGAAGCTGGGGGTGATGGCCTCCATCGCCAGCATCCTGGCGCGCTGCAACACGTTTAAGCGATGTTGATGCGCGAGAACCGCACCCTGAACCAGCGGCTGCAGCTGTCGTCTGTGGCTGTCCGTGGTGTTCGGCGGCGAGCGTGGCGGTGGCGGGTTCTGATGCCGGCCTACCAGGTGGCGAACATGGGCCTGGAAGGCAGCCTGCTGGCCGGGGTGCTGGGCGGATATGTGACCGGCCTGCTCTCCGGGGTGCTGATTTCCCTGCCGGCGATGATCATGGGCGAGCACTGGCCATGCCGCTGCTGGCGGGAGTCGGCGTTTTGGGCGGCCTGTTGCGCGACCTGGCGCCGGACCCGGAAGAGATCTGGCGCTTCTCCCGTTCTTCGACCTCAGCCTGTACCGGTTCTTTAAAGAGAGCAAATACTATCGCCGCGCAGCCTTTCACGTGCTGTTTTTCGTGGGGATTCTGGTCGCGGAAGCCGTGCGGCAGGGGCTCGAACCGGTTCGCGGCCAACAAGGCGGTGCTGGACATGCCCGGCCGCATCCGCTGACGCACGGCCGCCGATTACCTGGCCACCACCTGTTCGCCGTGTTCATTCCGCTGAAGATCTGGAACAGCACGCGCAACGAAAAGAAGCTGGAGGAGCAGGAGCGGCTGCTGGCCGAAGCGCGCCTGGCGGCGCTCACCAGCCAGATCAATCCGCATTTCCTGTTCAACACGCTGAATTCGGTTTCCTCGCTGATCCGCACCAATCCCGACCAGGCGCGCCTCATGGTGCTGAAGCTCTCCAAGGTGCTGCGGCGGCTGCTGCGCAAGCACGAGAATTTCAGCGCGCTGCGCGAGGAGCTCAGCTTCATCGACGATTATCTTTCGATCGAAGTGGTGCGCTTCGGCGAGAAGCTGCGCTTCGAAAAGGACGTGGCGGAGGACACGCTGGACATGCTGGTGCCGAGCATGCTGCTGCAGCCGCTGGTGGAGAACTCGGTCAAGCACGGGCTGAGCAGCAAGGTGGAAGGCGGCACCATCCGGATCCGCACGCGGCGCGGCGGACTCGAGGCTGCACCTGTTGGTGGAGGACGATGGCGTAGGGATTCCGGAATCGAAGCTGGCCACGCTGCTCGACCACGGTATCGGCGTCAGCAACGTCAACGAGCGGCTGAAAGTGCTGTTCGGCAACGAGTACCGAATGTGGATCGACAGCCAGCCGGGACGCGGCACGCGCATCCAGATCGAGGTTCCGGAGCTGCAGACGGACCTGGCGGCGGTATAGGGAAAGGTGAAGAAATGAGAAACGAATCGGCCTCGGTGGTGCGGGGCCCGGGCAGGCGACAGCGCGGGAATCCTATTCTCCAGACGGATGTGGGTCTGTTTTTTTGTGAATCCATTCGCGCGTTCCCGGTGACGGCCTCGCTGTTCCCAAGCTCCCGCAAGCTGGCCGAAGCGCTGCTGCGGTCGGTCGATTTCCGCCGGGCCACCGCGATTGTGGAACTGGGCGTCGGCACGGGCGTGGTGACGTGGGAGATTCTGCGGCGGATGCGGGCGGACGCGAAGCTGTACGCCATCGATATCAATCCGGCGTTCATCCGGCACATCCGCGCCAAGGTCGACGATCCCCGGCTGGTGGCCATTTCGGGGCGCGCCGAAGAGCTGGGACGAATGGTGCGCGCGCATGGGGTGGAGCGGGTGGACGCGATCGTGTCCTCGCTCGGCCTGTCCAATATGAACGAACCGCAGCGGCGGGCCATCATCGGCCAGGCGGTGGCGTGCCTTTGCCCGCGCGGCGTGCTCTCGCAGTTCCAGTATCTGCTCACCAGCGGCGAGCCGAACTGGATGTGCCGCGTGGGAGTGGCGCGGTTCGCCGGCGACCGGTTCCTGCGGCGCTATTTCGGTAAGGTGGAATCGGAATGCGTGATGCTGAATATTCCGCCGGCGCGGGTGTTCACGTGCCGTCAGGCGATCGGAGGGTAGCGCCTCCGCGTCAGGCGCTTCCGCCTGCCAACCGCTCCCTGCTCAGGATTTTTTGGCGGTGAGCTGAGTGCTCCAGGAGCCGTCGTCGGTGCCCATGTCGAACTTGATCTCGTCGCCGCTGACTTTTCCTTTCAGCACCAGCTTGACCGGGTTTCCCTGGTAGTCGATGTTGACGGAAAAAGAAAGGTCGTCACCGTCGATTTTTCCTTCCTTGATTTCGACGTTAGGCGTCGGCAGGCCATCCACGGTTCCGGTGACCACGCCTTGGGCAGTCTTCATCACAAAGGTCAGGGGCACGGACTCGCCGTTGAAATCGAACGAACCCTTCCAGGTGCCGGTAACGTCCGCCGCCGGCAGCAGCATGGCGGCTAGCAGGAGAACTCCCGCAAAAGTGAATGCGCGAAACATGCCGAGTATTGTAACAGTAGCGCGGCCGGCGCCGCGGGCGATCGATCACGCTTTGTAAACTTTCCAGAAGACCTCGCGGAATCGGGCCATCTCGGCATCGGTTCCGATGGTGACACGAAGCATGTTATCGAGCGGCGGGAAGGGCCGCCCGGGCGCCACGCCCAGCTTGGGCATGGCGGCGATGAACTCGCGCGCGTTCCGGCCGCAATCGATCATGATGAAATTGGCGTGCGGCTGGATATAGCGCACATCGCGCTGGTGCAGCCAGGCACAGAGTTCGCCGCGTGTCCTGGCCAGCGTGGCGCGGCGGCCGGGGACGATCTGCTCGCGGTTGGCCAGCGCGGCAACCACGGCGCGGGCGGTGACAATGGAGATGACGTTGATGCGCAGGGGCGCCAGGCGCTCGATGAACTCCGGCCTGGCTGCGGCGAAACCGGCGCGCAGGCCGGCCATGCCGTAGATTTTCGAGAAGGTGCGGGTGACGATCACGTCCTTCCCCTGGCGGACATACGGTAGCGCCGATTTCAGGTCGGGGCTCTCGCCGAAGTGGATGTAGGCCTCGTCCACCAGCAGCACGGTACGCGCGGGAAGATTGGCCACCAGCCAGTCGATTTCGGCCGGACTTGACCATGGCGGAGGTGGGGTTGTTGGGGTTGCAGAGATAGATCAGGCCGCCCTTGGCGCGGTCGGCCGCCTCGGCCAGTTTCTTCACGTCGGCGGTGTAATCCTCCCGCAGCGGCGTGAGGACCACGGGCCGGCCGAGCGCGCGCGTCAACTCGATGGGGCCTTCGTAGGCGGGGCTGACGCTGATGAGCGGCCGGTCGGCCGCGGTGAACGCAACCACGGCCGTGTGCAGGACTTCGCTCGATCCGCAGCCCATCACGATCTGCTCGGGCCCCAGTTCCTCGCTCCTGGCGACGGCGGCCTGGATGTCGCCGAATTCCTGGTAGTGGTAGCGGCCGGAAGTCGGCAGCACCTCCCGCATGGCGTCGATCGACACCTGCGGCGGGCCGGCCGGATTTTCATTGGCATTGAGCCAGACCATGTCGGCGGGCAAGCCGGTGATTTTTACAGCCGCCCGCTGTGCGTAGGCCATTTCCGGGACCAGCCGCGCCGCAGCGGCCGCCAGTCCGATCCGCTCCGCAAAACCTCTCCGAGTGAGCATGGAAACATGATACCGCCGGAAACGGCCCGCGGGGGACGGCGCCAGGCACGGTCCTGCTGCACCGTACAAAAAATAATAGCCGCCGATAAACGCAGATGAACGCCGATAAACCCTGCCGGGAATCGGCGTTCCTCTACGTTTATCGGCGGCTGAACTGCGGTTGCCGCTCGAACCGGGGCCGCTTGCTTACCCGCTCATCGAAGCCAGGAATTCGGCGTTGCTGCGGGTCTTGCCCAGCTTGTCGAGCAGCAGTTCCATGGTTTCCACCGGCGAAAGCGGGTTCAGCACCTTGCGCAGAATCCAGACGCGGTTGAGCTCTTCCTTGGGCAGCAGCAGCTCTTCCTTGCGCGTGCCGCTCTTGTTGATGTCGATGGCGGGGAACACGCGCTTGTCCACCAGCTTGCGCTCCAGGTGGATTTCCATGTTGCCGGTGCCCTTGAACTCTTCGAAGATCACGTCGTCCATGCGGCTGCCGGTATCGATCAGCGCGGTGGCGATGATGGTGAGCGAGCCGCCTTCCTCAATGTTGCGGGCGGCGCCGAAGAAGCGCTTGGGGCGCTGCAGCGCGTTGGAATCGACGCCGCCCGAGAGCACTTTGCCGGAGGGCGGGACGATGGTGTTGTAGGCGCGCGCCAGGCGCGTGATGGAATCGAGCAGGATCACCACGTCGCGCTTGTGCTCCACCAGGCGCTTGGCCTTCTCGATCACCATTTCGGCCACCTGCACGTGGCGCGTGGCGGGCTCGTCGAAGGTGGAGCTGATCACTTCGCCGCGCACGCTGCGCTGCATGTCGGTGACTTCCTCCGGCCGCTCGTCGATCAGCAGCACGATCAGGGTCACTTCCGGGATGGTTGGTGGTGATGGAGTTGGCGATGGATTGCAGCAGCATCGTCTTGCCGGTGCGGGGCGGCGAAACAATCAGCCCGCGCTGGCCCTTGCCGACCGGAGTGAGCAGGTCCATGACGCGGCCGGAGAAGTTCTCGCGCGCGGTTTCGAGCTTCATCCGCTCATTGGGATAGAGCGGCGTGAGGTTGTCGAAGAAGATCTTGTTGCGCGCTTCCTCGGGCGGCTCGAAGTTGATGGCGTCCACCTTGATCAGCGCGAAATAGCGCTCGCCTTCCTTGGGCGGGCGGATCTGGCCGGAGATGGTGTCGCCGGTGCGCAGGTCGAAGCGGCGGATCTGCGAAGGCGAGACGTAGACGTCGTCCGGCCCGGGCAGGTAGTTGTACTCGGGGGCGCGCAGGAAGCCGAAGCCGTCGGGCAGGCATTCGAGCACGCCTTCGGAGAAGATCAGGCCGCTCTTTTCCGCCTGCGTCTGCAGGATCTTGAAGATCAGCTCCTGCTTGCGCAGGCCGGCGGCGCCGGCGATGTTCATGTCCTTGGCCACCTGGTTGAGCTTCTGGATGCTCATATCCTTCAGCTCGACCAGGTCGAGCGTGGGCGTGCCGTTCTTGGCGCCCTGCGCGGCCTGCTGCTTGCGGCGCTGCTGGCCGAGGTGGCCCTCGATGGGCGGAGGCGCGGCTTCGGCGGCGGCGGCGGGCGGCGGCGGTGGAGGAGCGACTGCCGCGGGCGGCGCGGGCGGCGGCGGCGGCGGCGGAGGCGGCGCAGCGTTGGGCTTGAGCGGCGGCGCCGCGGCACGATGCGGCCGCTCCGGTTTCTCGGCGGCCGGCTTGTCGGCCGGCGGAGCCGCGACAGGCCCGGCCGGCGCGGCGGGCTTTTCCGCGGGGCGGTCATGGTCGGCCGTGTCGGACCCGGCCGCGGGAGCGGCCGTCGTCACGGGCGGTTTGTCGGTGGGTTTTTCCGGTTTTTCCGGTGGTTCTTGCGGTGGGATGGTCCCTACCGTGGTTGGATTGTTTTCGCTATTGCTTGCCAAATTTCCCTCACTCCCCGGCCGGTGACGGCCGAGAACGGCAGCGGCTCCACGCCTTCCTGGCGGATGGCGCGAAGGCCGCGCTCTTGTTCCGATTGATTCAACTTGTCGATCTTTGTGGCCACTACCAGATACGGCCTGCCGTGATATTCGAGCCAGCGCTTCAAGTCCAGGTCCTTGTCCATCCATCCGCGGCGCGCATCCAATATCAGGCAGGAAAGCTTCAGGGTTTCCCTTTTCTCCAAATATTCGCCAATCAGTTTTTTCCACTCCACCATCCGGGCTGGCGGCACCCGGGCATAGCCGTACCCCGGCAGATCGACGAAGTAGCACGCGCCGTCGATCAAATAAAAATTGATGGTTTGCGTGCGTCCGGGGGTACTGCTGGTGAAAGCCAGCTTTTTCTGCCCGGCGAGGGCGTTCAGCAGGCTGGACTTTCCAACGTTGCTTCTCCCTAGAAAAGCAACTTCCGGCAGCCGGCCGGCGGGAAACAGCCTCCGGCCGGCCGGCACTCACTACAAATTCGGCTCTCAAAACTCGCCGCTCCCTCTGCCGGTTGCGGTGCGACCCCTAATGCGCAATGCGCCTCTTCGGCACGGCTGCACATCCACCGGTCCCGGCAGGCATGGGGAGCGCCACCACTTCGCGCTCCAGCGCGATCTTCAGCACCTCGTCCATGGATTCGACGAAGTTCAACTTCATGCGTCTGCTTGATGGCATCCGGAATATCGGGGAGATCTTTTTCGTTCTCGCGCGGCATGATCGCTTCGTGAATGCCGTGGCGGTGCGCCGCCATCAGCTTTTCCTTCAGGCCGCCGATGGGCAGCACCTTGCCGCGCAGCGTGATTTCGCCGGTCATGGCCACGTCGCCGCGCACCGGAATGCGGGTCAGGGCACTGCCGATGGTGGTGGCCAGGGTGATCCCGGCCGACGGACCGTCCTTGGGGATGGCGCCCTCGGGAATGTGAATGTGGACGTCCAGGTTGCGGTAGAAATCGCGCGGCAGCCCGAACGGTGTGGGCGCGGGAGCGGATATAGCTCATGGCCGCCTGCGCCGATTCCTGCATCACCTCGCCCAGCTTGCCGGTGATGGTGAGCTTGCCCTTGCCTTCCATCAGCGTGCATTCCACGGTGAGGATCTGGCCGCCCGACTTCGGTCCAGGCCAGCCCGGTGGCCGCGCCGATTTCGTTCTTTTTCTCGGTCACCAGGTCGCGGAACTTCCACGGGCCGAGCAGATCGGGCAGCTTCTCCCCGCTGATGACCGCCTTGGCCTGCGGCTTCTTGTCCTTGCCGCTCTGATTGTTCACCACCTGGCGGGCGATCTTGCGGCAGACGTTGCCGATCTCGCGCTCCAGGTTGCGCACGCCGGCTTCCCGGGTGTAGTACTGGATCAGGCCGTTGAGGCCGGTATCGGTGAACTCGATCTGCTCGTCGGTCAGGCCGGTGGCTTCCTTCTGCTTGCGCACCAGGAAGCGCTTGGCGATCTCCAGCTTTTTCCAGCTCGGTATAGCCGGAGAGCCGGATCACTTCCATGCGGTCCTGCAGCGCCGGCGGAATGGTGTGCAGCACGTTGGCGGTGGCGATGAAGAACACCTGGCTCAGGTCGTATTCCACGTCCAGGTAATGGTCCACGAACATGAAATTCTGCTCGGGGTCCAGCACTTCGAGCAGGGCGGCCGACGGATCGCCGCGGAAATCCATCGACATCTTGTCCACTTCGTCCAGCATGAAGACCGGGTTGCGCGTGCCGGCCTTCTTCATCATCTGGATGATCTGGCCGGGCAGGGCGCCGATGTAGGTGCGGCGATGGCCGCGGATTTCGGCTTCATCCCGCACGCCGCCGAGCGACATGCGCACGAACTTGCGGCCGGTCGCCTTGGCGATCGACATGCCCAGCGACGTCTTGCCCACGCCCGGAGGCCCGACGAAGCAGAGGATGGAGCCCTTGGGATTCTTCACCAGCCGGCGCACCGCCAGGAATTCCAGGATGCGCTCCTTGATCTTTTCCAGGCCGTAGTGGTCGGCTTCGAGCACCTGCTCGGCGTACTTGAGGTCGCGGATTTCCTTGGACTTCTTCTTCCACGGCACCGCCAGCAGCCAGTCCAGGTAGTTGCGGGAAACGGTGGATTCGGCCGACATGGGCGGCATGTTTTCCAGCCGCTTCAGCTCGGCCATGGCCTTCTCCAGCGCGTCCTGGGTCATGCCGGAGGTTTCGATGCGCTTCTTCAGCTCGTCGATTTCGCTCTTTTCGCCGCGGCCCAGTTCCTTCTGGATGGCCTTGATCTTCTCGTTGAGGTAGTACTCTTTTTGCGCCTTTTCCATCTGCCGCTTGACGCGGCCCTGGATGGTGCGGTCCACGTTGAGCTTCTCGATTTCGATGTCCAGCATCTCGGCCACGCGGGTGAGGCGGTCGATGGGATCGAAGATTTCGAGCAGCTCCTGCTTCTCTTCGATATTGAGCTGCAGATTGGCGCCCACCGTATCGGCCAGCTTGCCCGGATCGTCCACCCGGATGGCGGCGATCATGGTCTCGTAATTGAGGTTCTGGCTCAGCTTGACGTACTGCTCGAACAGGCCGGTGACGCGGCTGATCAGGGCGTCGAGCTGCGGCCCGGCTTCCACCTTATAGCCGGCGGTGCGCACCATGGCGCGGAAGAAGCCTTCGTCATCGGTGACCGAAACCACCTTGGCGCGCTCCACGCCTTCCACCAGAACTTTGATGTTGCCGTCCGGCAGCTTGAGGCTCTGGACGATGTTGACGATGGTGCCTACATTGAAGATTTCGTTGGGTTTGGGCTCGTCGATGGAGGCGTCGTGCTGGGTGGCCAGAAAGATTTTCTTGTCCCCTGCCATGGCCTCTTCCAGAGCGCGCACACTCGATTCGCGGCCAACCACGAACGGGGTCATCATGTACGGAAAGATGACGACGTCCCGGATGGGCATCATCGGCAGGCGTTTTGTATCGGATTTTTCCTTTGAAGTAAGCATTGCTCTCCAGTTGGACAGGCCCGGTGGCCCGTCTTCCCGGCCGGTTGTTGGTAATCCAGAAGTCCGGTGGCGGCCCGGTAGGGCAGCGCCAACCTCTACCCAGCCTTTTCTAATATTGTAAGGCTGATTTTCTGCGACAGCACCATCTCTTTGGTGACCTGGAATTCGCGAACCTTCTTGTAGGAAGGCAGATAATACATCAGATCCAGCATCAGGTCCTCGAGAATCATGCGCAATCCCCGCGCCCCCACTTTGCGCTCCATGGCCAGGTCGGCGATGGCTTCCAGGGCGTCGTCGTTGAACCTCAGCCGCACATTCTCGAACTCGAACAGCTTCTGATACTGCTTGACGATGGCGTTCTTGGGCCGCGTCAGAATCTGGATCAGCGCCGAGCGGTCCAGATCCTCCAGGATGGCCGTAACCGGCAGCCGCCCGATAAACTCCGGAATGAAGCCGAACTTGATCAGATCGAGCGGCTGCACCTGCGAGAGCAGGTCGATATCGCGGCGCCCGCTGATGCGCGCCGGAATCACGCCCTTGTCTTCTTCCTGCAGGAAGCCCATGGACTTCTTCCCGGTGCGCCGCGCAATCACCTTCTCCAGCCCCACGAACGCCCCGCCGCAAATGAACAGGATGTTCGTGGTGTCCACCGGGGTGAACTCCTGGTGCGGATGCTTGCGCCCGCCCTGCGGCGGAACGTTGGCCACCGTACCTTCCAGGATCTTCAGCAGGGCCTGCTGCACGCCCTCGCCCGAAACATCGCGGGTGATCGACGGATTCTCGTCCTTGCGGCAGATCTTGTCGATCTCGTCGATGTAGATGATCCCCTGCTGGCATTTCTGCACGTCGCCGTCGGCGGCCTGCAGCAGCTTCAGGATGATGTTCTCGACGTCCTCGCCGACGTAGCCGGCTTCGGTCAGGGTGGTGGCGTCCACAATCGCGAACGGGACGTCCAGAATCTTGGCCAAAGTCTGCGCCATCAAGCGTCTTGCCGGTGCCGGTCGGGCCGATCAGCAGAATGTTGGATTTCTGCAGCTCCACCTCGGTGTTCCGCATGCGGTTCATGTGAATCCGCTTGCAGTGGTTGTATACGGCAACCGCGAGCTTCTTCTTGGTGGCGTCCTGCCCGATCACGTACTGATCCAGAAACTCCTTTACTTCCAGTGGCTTGGGGATCTTATTGGGGGTACCCGAGGGGGCTTCGACTTTGTCGTCCTCTAAGATCGAGTTGCAAACCGCGATACATTCGTCGCAAATGTAGGCCCGAGGGTAGTCGCTGGGGGAAGAGATGAGCTTTCCGACTACGTCCTGGCTCTTATGGCAAAACGAGCATCGTAAAGCATCATCGGATCCGGCACGCTTCACGCAGTTTTCTCCTGTTCCTCCGGATGCTTTTCCGGGATGTACGAAGATCCCGTTTGCCGTAGGGGTAGGGACCATCCATTGTTCGTTCCTATTATCACCCGAACCGGTTTCGTTCGCAATCTGCACCATTCAGGGTGTGGTTGCGTGATACCCGGCCACCCATATCCTTGGTTATACGGTGTTACGGGCATGGTTAATCGGTTTTCCGGGCATGCTCAAATAGGAAGTTGAGCGTCTTGTCGGTCTGAATATGATTGGCAATGCGGCCTAACGTACCGTCCTTTTCAAACCGCATATGGGCGGCGGCGACGGGCTCCCGGTTCTGCCGGGCGATCTTTTCCACTTCGCGGTCGACTTCGTCGCGGGTGGCATGGATGGCCTCCCGCTCGGCGATGCGCGAAAGCAGCAGCGAGGCTTTCACCTCGCGGACGGCTTTCTCGCGCTGCGTCTGCTTGACTTTTTCCCAATCGAGCTTGACCTTGCTCAGATCCACGCCCTGGGCACCCATGGCGCGCAGGCTCTGCTCCACGCGATTCTCGATCTGGCGGTCCACGAAGACCTCCGGCACGGGGAAATCGTGCGCATCCACCAGCTTGTCCACAATGCGGTCCTTGGCTTCGTTCTGCGCCTCCTGCTGGCGCTGCGTCACCATGCCGCGGCGAATGGCTTCGCGGACTTCTTCCACGCTGCGGAAATCGCCCAGGTCCTGCGCAAACTCGTCGTTCAATTCCGGCAGTTCCTTGCGGCGGACGCCCTTGACGGTGGCGTGGAACCGAATGGTCTTGCCGGCCACGCGCGCCGAGCCGTAATCTTCCGGGTACGCAACCTCGAATTCCCTTTCGTCTCCCGGAGTCAGGCCGCGACAGGTTGTCGGTGAACGCCTGCAGCGTGTCGCCGCCCCCCAACTCCAGCACCATTTCCTCCTGCCGGATAGGCTCACCCTCCACTCCGGCCAGGCTTTCGAGCGCGACCACGGCATAATCGCCGTTTTCGAGCGGGCGCGGGATCCACGTTGACGAATTGCGCTTTCTGCTCGCGCAGTTCGGTCAGCCGCTTGTCGACGTCCTCGTCGGTTACGGCCGGATCGTGGTAGGGCACTTCCACTTCCTTGTATTCGCCCAGCTCGACCGTCGGGAGCACCTCGAATTCCGCCTTGAAGCGCAGCGGCTCGCCCTCGTGGAAGTGCAAGTCCGTAATATCGGGCCGGCCGACGATGTTCAGATTTTCGGCTTCGATCTGCTTTTGCAGATATTTGGGGATCAGATTGTCCACGATCTGCCGCTGGATTTCACCGGCGAACTGGCGGCGAATCAGCGAGGCCGGCGCTTTTCCCGGACGGAAGCCGGGAAGCTTGGCCTTCTTCTGCACGTCAGCCGTAACGCGGCCGGCTTCGCTCTCGACTGCGTCGGCAGGTATGGCAATCTCCAGGGAGTGCCTGCAACCTTCAATTAATGCCAACTGGAATTTACCTCGGGACGAAAGTAGGGCCAGCCTTCCGGCCGCCCAGGCGAGTGCTAAATCCTATAATACCACGGACTGCGGGCCGTGGCTCGTGGTTCGACCGTGCCGGCGGAGCGGCATCGGGAACCGCGTACAATGACTATGGAAGTAAGATGCACTTCGACGTGACCGACGCGCTCTTCAAAGTCCTGTTGCTGTGGATTCTCACTGCGCCGCACGAATTCGCCCACGCCTGGGTGGCCACGCGGCTGGGGGACGAGACGCCGCGGCTGGACGGACGGCTGACGCTCAATCCTCTGGCGCACGTGGATTGGATCGGCACCGCCATCCTGCCGTTTGTGGTGTCGCTGATAGGCGGCGGGTTCCTGGGCTGGGGGCGTCCGGTGCGCACCGAAATCGGGAAGCTGCGCGGCGGGCTGAACGGGCTGGCGCTGGTTTCGCTGGCGGGCCCGGCCAGCAACGTCGTCATGGCGGTGGTGATGGGAGCGCTGGCGGCGGCTACCCTCCGCTCGTCGCCCGGCCTGGCGCAATTCCTGGCGGAGGGGGTGCGGCTGAGCCTCTACCTGGCCATTTTCAACCTGCTGCCGGTGCCGCCGCTCGATGGATCGAAACTGCTGCTGGCGGCGCGGATCCCTATGGTGGTCTATGCGGAGCTTTCGCGCTTCGGATTCATGCTGCTGATCGTGGCGGTCTCGGCCACCAATCTCGGCTTGTGGATGAGCGAATGGAGCGACTTGGGCGCGCGTGCGATTTTCGCCGCCCTGGGCTTCTAAGACATCTCACCGATCCCCACCTTTCAGAGCCGCGACCGTGAGGGAGCGGTACAGGGAGCCCGTCTTGCACCGCTCCCTCACGGTCGCGGCTCCGATTGGGGACGAGCGGCGCGCGCCGCACCGGTGCTTCATGCCAGGCGGCGTGTGAGAATGGTGGTTGGTGATCGTACGAGACGGCATTTATTACGCCTTGGCGCTGTCGGCCGGCGGCGGGATCGTGGCTTGGCTGGCCGGGCCGTGGCTGGGGACCCCGCTGTGGGTTCTGGCGGCGTTCTGCCTGTATTTTTTCCGCGACCCGGAGCGTGAAATTCCGGGGGGGCCGGTGGCGGTTTCGCCGGCCGACGGCAAGGTGGTCGCCGTGAAAGCGGAGAGCCCGGCGCTGCAGCGCGTGAGCATCTTCCTGAATATCTTCGACGTGCATGTGAACCGCGCGCCCATCGGCGGCGTCATCGCCAAGGTGCGGTACCAGAAGGGCAGCTTCCACGCGGCCAGCCGGGAGGAGTGCTCCACGGTCAACGAGCAGAACGTGGTCACGGTGGAGGGCGAAGGAACCTCGGTGGTGTTCAAACAGATCGCCGGCCTGATCGCGCGGCGGATCGTGTTCACCAAGCAGCCGGGCGACCGGGTGGCGGTGGGCGAGCGCGTCGGACTAATCAAATTCGGCTCGCGCGCCGATGTACTGCTGGGCCCGGAGTGGGAAATCGTGGTGCGGCCGGGCGAGCGGGTGGCGGCGGGATCGAGCGTGATCGCGCGCCGGAGCGAAACAGGAGCGCGGCATGGCGGCTAGAGACGACTTGCGAATCGGGCGCGCGCCGGCCTCCACGCGCGGCCTATGCGCTGCCTACGCTGTTCACCGCGGGCAACATTTTCCTCGGCTACATCTCCATCCTGCGCTCCTTCCAGGGCGCCATGGCGGCCGCGTCGGGAGCGGCGGGCGCGGCGGGCGCGCACTTCAAAACGGCGGCCATTGCGATCGGCGCGGCGGTATTCCTGGACGGCCTGGACGGGCGCATCGCCCGCATGACGAATACGGTGAGCGATTTCGGCCGCGAAATGGATTCCCTGGCGGACGTCATCAGCTTCGGCCTGGCGCCGGCAGTCCTGGCGTTTGCCTGGGGCGTGCAGTTCGTGGACGGCGCGGCCGGACCGATGTGGCACGAGCGGCTGACCAACGCCGGCTACTTCATCGCGTTCCTCTTCCTGCTGTGCGGCGCGGCGCGGCTGGCGCGCTTCAACATTCAGAAGAACCCGATTCCCAAGAACCCCGGGCGGCCGGACCGCAAATATTTCGTCGGGCTGCCGATCCCGGCCGCGGCGGCGCATGGTTGGCCGCGGTGGTCTACGCGTGCGATGCCGAGCCCATCGAGTGGTGGCCGCTTTCGGTGGCGTGGCTGGCGCTGCTGCCTGCTGCTCGGATTCCTTATGGTCAGCACCTGGCGTTACTACAGCTTCAAGGGCATCAGCCTGACGCGTCCCTATACGCCGCTGCTCATCATTGTGCTGGGCGCGTTGATCTATGCCATCTGGAACTATTCACAGGCGGTGCTGCTGGCCATGGCGGCTTCTTACGTGGCCAGCGGCATCGTGATTCGCATTGGCGGAATCTTAAGGCGCCGTCTGCGCCACGCGCCCCATCCCGGCGCTCCGGAGCACCAAATTGGCTGAATCGAGCACCATTGCCCTGGTGGGCAGCGAAACCCTGATGGGACGGGAGGTGCGCGACATCGTCGCCACCGGAGCGCCCGGGATCGAAGTGCGGCTGATCGCGGCCGATGGGCGAGGAATCGGGCGTGCTCACGCGCGTGGGCGACGAACCGGCGATGGTCACCGGGCTCACCGCGGAAAATTTGAGCGACGTCCGGGCGATCATACTGGCCGGTTCGGCGGAATCGAGCCGCAAGGCGTTGGAGCTCGCCGGAGACCCGACGGATGCCGCCATCATCGACCTGACGTTCACGGCCGAGGAGCGACCGGACGCGCGGCTGCGCGCACCGGTTCTCGAAACGGAAACCGAGGATGCCGTGGACTCCGCCGTGCACGTGATCGCGCACCCGGCGGCGATCGCGCTGGCTCTGTTTCTGCGGCGCCTGGAATCGAACGACCCGATCCGGCGGGCAGTGGTGCAGATCTTCGCGCCCGCCAGCGAGCACGGCACCAAAGGCGTGGAGGAGCTCCAGCAGCAGACCGTGAGCCTGCTTTCCTTCAAGCCGCTGCCGCAAGCCGTGTTCGATACCCAGGCGAGTTTCAACCTGCTGGCGCGCTACGGCGAGGAGGCCCCGGCGCCGCTCGAAGAAACGGAGCTGCGCATCGAACGCCACCTGGCCACCCTGCTCGACTGGCCGGGCGAGGGCGGGGGGACGCCCATGCCCTCGCTGCGGCTGATTCAGGCGCCCGTATTTCACGGCTACAGCTTTTCGGTGTGGGTGGAGTTTGAAGAGGCGCCGGCGGTGGAAACCCTGGAAAGCAGCCTGGAGAGGAACGGAATCGAGGTCCGCGGCGGGGAATTCGAGCCGCCCAATATCGTGGGCCAGGCGGGGCAGGGCGGTATCGCGGTGGGAGCCATTACGCCGGACCGCAACCACGCCGACGCTTGCTGGTTCTGGCTGGTGGCCGACAACCTGCGGCTGGCGGCGGAAAACGCGATCCTGGTGGCGAGGCAGCTGGTATGAGGGGGGCCAGGGGGTCGGCGGCGCTGCTGGCGGCTTTGGCCCTGGCTCTGTCCGGATGCGGTTATCACGTCTCCGGCCACGCCGGCGTCATGCCGAAGACGATGAAGATCATCGCCGTGCCTCCGCTTCACAATGCCAGCCCGCAGCCCAAGCTGGCCACGCTACTGACGGCGGATATCACGCGCGAATTCATATCGCGCACCCACTACACGATCGTCTCCGACCCGGCGCTGGCGGATGCCGACCTGACCGGCACGGTGACCAATTTTGCCAACTACCCCACCATCCTGGACCCTGTTTCGGGCCGCGCAACCGGCGTGGAAGTGATTGTCACCATGCAGCTTACGCTCACCGACCGGCATACCGGCAAGGTCCTCTTTTCGCGCGTGGGGGCGGAATTCCGCGAGCGCTACGAGGTGGCGCTCGACCCACAGCAGTATTTCGACGAGAGCAGCACGGCCATCCTACGCGTCAGCCGCGACGTGGCCCGCTCGGTGGTGAGCGCGGTGCTGGAGAGTTTCTGACATGACGGCAGGGCAGCTTCTGGCGCGCGTGCAAAAGGGCGCGCGTCCGGCCGCCGTTCTCCTGATCGGGCCGGAAGCCTACGAGCGCCGGCGCATCAAGGACGGGCTGGCGGCTTGTTTCCCGGCGGGCGCCATGACACAGCACGACCTGGCGGAAGTTTCGCTGGCGGAGGTCCTGGACGACGCGCGGTCGCTTTCGCTGTTTGCCTCCGAGCGCCTGATTTGGGTGCGGAATGCGGAGAGCGCGCTGCCCAGGGGAGAAGACGCGGGCGATTCCGCTCCGCTGGTCGCGTATCTGAAGAGCCCCACGCCGGACGTGACCCTGGTGTTCGAAGCCGCGCGATTCGATTTCGAGGGCGACGACAAGCGCCGCCAGGAGCGCGTCCGCAAATTTTATGCGGCCGTTGCCGATGCGGTGGAACTGCGCCGTTTTGCCGGCCACGAGGCCCGCGCGGAGGCCGAAGGGCTGGCGCGCGCGGCCGGCTTCCGCATCGAGCCGGGGGCGCTCGAAGCGCTGGTGGAAGCTCTGGGGGCGGATATGGCGCGCGTCGCGGTGGAAATTGAGAAGCTGGCGTTGTATGCCGGCGGGCGGGAAATCGGCGTTGACGAAATTGCGGCGCTGGTGCCGGACGCGCGCTCGAGCAACGTGTTCGCGCTGGTAAACGCCATCGGGCGGCGGGACCGTGGCGGCGCGCTGGAGATTCTGGACACGCTGACGCGCGAGGGCGAATATCTGCCGCTGGCGCTGGCGTTTCTGGCCACCCAGTTCCGCATGGCGCTGGTGGCGCGCGAAGCCGGCCTGAAGAGCTCCGGCCAGATTCAAGCGCACTTTTCCCGCATGGGCGTACCGATGTGGGGATCGCGCGCGGAGCAGGTTTACCAGACCGTGGCGAAATTCAGCGCTCCGCAACTGGAGCGTGCGATGACGCTGATTTTCCGCGCCGATAGAGGTCTCCGCGATGCCCGGCCCGACGACCGGATCGTCATGGAGCAGTTCATTCTGCAGTTGGTGGGATAAAGAAGCCGGCAGGGCAAGCTGGAAGCTTACGCTACGGTTTCTTTTGACATTCGACTTCGTTTTCGGCTCTTGCGAGCCGGACTGGATGGGAGCTCCCTCTCTTTCCCGCCCTCCATTGCCTTTACATGCACTTGGTTTCAAGCGGGGGAAGAGTACTCAGTCAAGCAGGCCATGAACGTTGCACGACGTTTGGTCCGAACTTAGATTGCCCTCTCGAGAACTGGCATCGGACGTCGCTCCGGTCGGCTGCAACTTGCCCAGCGAGCAGCTCTTTTCGATTTCGAAAGTATCACGTGGGCCTCACGCAGGCCGAGGCCGGGGAATGTAAGCTGTTGAAAAAACGGGGCGAATAAATTTCGATTTACGTTCAAAAGAAAAAGCCCGGCGGGAGGTATGCGCCTGCCGCCGGGCCGCGTCGTTCGAATTTGACCCTGTATTGGTAACTTCCTGGTCCCCTTCTCGTCGGGGTAAGTTCATTATAACAACACGCGGAGCGGGCCGGGTATGCCCGATCCTTACATTACGGTGGCCTTTCTGATGTAATCCAAGCGCGGAAAATGGTTGAGCAGGTAGTCGTTGCCCTGGGTTTCGATCTGGCGCGGATCCGGACCCTGGCCTTGCGGCGGCATATCGCCGTAGGCCGAATACAGGTAGTCCACGGTATCCATGCCGGAAATCACCTTGCCGAAAGGCGCGAAGCCCTGGGAGTCGAGCGCGTCGCGGTTGTCGCGCAGGTTGATGAAGAGCTGGGTGGTGCGGGTGTTGGGGCCGGCGGTGGCGAAGGTGATGGTGCCGCGGGCATTGTGCTGCTGGACGGGATCGTCGGGCAGGTTAGCGGTGGCCCAGAGGCGGTTGGTATCGGGGTCGCCGTTGAGGCCGAACTGCACCACGAAATTGCGGACCACGCGGAAGAAGCGGTCGCCGTCGTAGAAGCCGGTCTTGACCAGGGTGTAGAACTGATCGGCGCCGACGGGCGCCCAGTCCCGATGGACTTCGATGACGACCGGCCCTTTGGAAGTGTCGAGCGTGACCTGGTAGACGGCGGGCGCGGTCTCCTTCTTCAAGGGAGCGGCGGCGGTCTCTTTCTTGGGCGGCTCGGAGGAGCAGGCGGCGAGCATGGCACAGAGGGCGGCCACGAGGAATGAATTGCGCATAAGAAGGCTGTAAGCTTTCAGCTTAACAGCTATCGGATACCGGCTTTCAGCCGTCAGATGGCGTATTCGCCGTGGAGGGCAACGAAACCGGCGGGGGAATGCCGGCACGGATGCCGGCATGGCAAGCTGGAAGCTTGCGCTACGGGAGGAGGGAGGCGATGGCTGATAGCTTAAGACTATGGCGGCGTACGACGAATTCGCCTGGTTTTATCATCGCTACTGGAGCCGTGAGTTTCACGAGGCGGCGTTTCCGATTCTGGAGCGGATCTGGATACCGCGGCTGGCGGCGGGCGCGCGGGTTTTGGACGTCTGCTGCGGCACGGGCTATCTGGCCGAGCTGCTGACCGCGCGCGGCTTCGGCGTGACCGGCGTCGACGAATCGGCGGCCATGATCGCGTACGCGCGGGAAAGCGCGCCGGAAGCGGAGTTTCACGTGGCGGGAGCGGCGGAGTTTCGATTGCCCGGAAAGTTTGCGGCGGCCGCCTGCACGTTCGACAGCCTCAACCACCTGATCGGAATGACGCAAGTGGAAGCGGCATTCCGGCGCACGGCGGCGGCGCTCCAGCCGGCAGCCCCGTTTGTCTTCGATGCGCTCACGGAAAAAGGCTACCAGACGCACTGGGGCGAGGGTTTCGCACTGGCGGGCGAAGACCACGCGCTGCTGATCACCGGGTCGCGCTACGATGCGCGGACGCGAGTGGCACAATGCAAGGTGACCATGTTCCGCCTGCTGGAGGGCGCCTGGCGGCGGGCGGAGCTGGTGGCTCGCGAGCAGGCGTACGAGCCGCAAGAGATCGGCCCGGCGCTGGAGGCTGCCGGATTCGGCGACATTGCCTGCTACGACGCGGACGACCTCGGCATGGCCGGACGGCTGGGCGAAGGCCGGACCTTCTATGTGGCTACGAAGCGGCGGCGGCGCGCACGAGCGAGCGGTTTCTGACCTGCGCCGACATGATGCGATCGGTGAGGCTCACGTGATCCTTAAGCCAGCGCGCGAGGAATTCCAGGTACGCGCCGGGGGCGGCGGCATCACCGGCCGTGTGGGCGGCGAGTAGCGCCTTGGTCTGCTTGAGCGCGGTTTGATGCTGGCGCCGGTGCCAATCGTAGGACGGGCACGCGGCGGTCTTCATGAGCCGCTCTTCATGGGCGAAATGCTCTTCGATAACCGCAGTCAGGGCTTCGATGGCAGCTTGCACCCCGGCCTGGTCCGCTCCGGTTTCGACGGCGTGCTGGAGGTCAGCGGCGCAACGGTAGATCTCGCGATGCTCGGCATCCACCTCCGGCAGGAAAATACTGTGTCCCTTGTTCCATTTGAAAGGCCGCATAGCAGCATTTTACACTATCAGAGTTTATTGTCTTAATCCGGGCGGGCGCGCATGCCCGGCCCCTACAGACCTTCGGCGAGGATGCCTTCGTAGAGATCGCGCAGGCGAAGAGTGTAGCCGATGGAGGCGAGTTCGACCGTGGCATTCGCGCCCGTGCAATCGAGCACGGACCACGGACCATCCGGCTGGCGGCGGTAGAGCGTGGCTTCCGGGGCATCCTGGGCGAGCAGCAGATACTCCTGCAAGGAAGGAATGGAGCGATACCAATGCGACTTCCTCCCCTGAATGAAATCCTCAGTAACGGGGGAGAGGATTTCGACAATCAGCGTGGGATTCAGGAGGGTGTCGAAAGTGTCGTCCTGGAAGCGGGGCTCGCCGCAGGCAACGGTCAGATCCGGATAGGTGTACAGGCCGGTGGACTCTACCAGAACGCGCATGTCGGAAGTGTAGCCTTCGCAAGGGCGATTGCGAAGGTGCTCGCCGATGAGAACGTTCAATTGAAAGCCCACTCGAGAAAGTCTCCGGCTGGCGCCGGACATGGCGAACATCTCGCCGTTATAGTATTCGCTCTTATGTTCGGCCCTGCGCTCGATTTCCAGATATTCCCGCGGCGTGAGCGAATGTTCGGGCGGGGTGGACACGCATCATCTCTCTTCCGATGTTACTCCCGCGAAAGCCTGGCGCAGGCGCTGCCAGGTGACGGCGAGGTCTTCGGGCAGGACGCGGGTTTCGCCCACCACCGTCATGAAGTTGGTGTCGCCGGTCCAGCGCGGCAGGACGTGCAGGTGCAGATGGCCGGCGATGCCGGCGCCGGCGCTCTTGCCCAGATTCATGCCCAGGTTCAGACCGTCGGGACGATAGATCGGCGCGCAGATGGCGTTCGGCAGGCGCGCGCCAGCAGGATCATTTCCGACGAGCGTCTCATCCGGCAGTCCTCGAGCAGGCTGGCGGTGTGCTGGTAGGGGACCACCATGACGTGGCCGCTGGTGTAAGGGAAGCGGTTGAGGATGACGAAATTGCGCGCGGCCCGCGATAGCACGATCAGGTGCTCGCGGTCGTCGGCCGGCGGCGGCGGCGCAGAAGACGCACTCGCCGCTCTCCCCCGAGGTGGTGACGTACTGATAGCGCCAGGGAGTCCAGAGATAATCCATGCTACGGCGTTGGGGACCTGTTCGGCGAGCGGAGGGCTCGGCGCCGACGGCGGACCGCCGCGGCTGGAATTGTTCACCACGTCCTTCAGTTCCTTGCTGGGCTTGAAATAAGGGATTTTCTTGGCGGGCACTTCCACCCGCGCGCCGGTTTTCGGGTTGCGGCCGATGCGGGGCTGGCGCTGGCGCGTGCGGAAGCTGCCGAATCCGCGGATTTCGATCTTGTCGCCGGTGCGCAAGGAACGCACGATGCTGTCGAAGATCGCCTCCACGATGACCTCGGATTCCTTCCGGGTCATCTCCACCACGCGGGAGACTTCTTCAATCAGATCGGCCTTCGTCATCGCATTCTCCTCGAGTGTCAATCGCTTACGAAACCGCAGTATCGCGTGAATCGAAACAATTTGCAAGCTATTCGTGGGTTGCGGTCCTTGAGGCTCATCACTTCTTCGATGGTGGTGGTGGCGGCGGCCGCCTGGCGCTGGTAATCCTCCAGGCGGGTTTTCTCCTCGTCGTCGGCCACGGCGCGCAGGCTCAGACCGATCTTCTTCTCGGCCTCGCTCATCTTGATGATCTTGAAATCGTACTCCTGGCCCACCGCCAGCGGCGGCTCCTCGGAGCCGCGGCGGCCCGGAATAGCCCGGCACTTCGGAGAAATGGCACAGGCCCTTCCACGCCCTCGGCCAGCTCCACGAAAGCGCCGAAACTGGCCAGGCGGCAGACCCGCCCGTGGACCGTATCGCCCACCTGGTGGTTCTGGAAGTAGCTCTCCCAGGCGTCCGGCTGGAGCTGCTTGATGCCCAGCGACAGCCGGTGCGAGGCGGAATCGATATTCAGAATCACCGCCTGCACGATCTGGCCCTTTTTCAGGACCTCCGAGGGATGCTTGACGCGCTTGGTCCAGGAGAGATCGGAGACGTGCACCAGGCCGTCGATGCCTTCTTCGATTTCGATGAAGGCGCCGAAATCGGTCATGTTGCGGACGCGGCCTTCCACCACCGAGCCGACGCTGTAGCGGCTGTCGATGGTGGTCCAGGGGTTCGGCTCGAGCTGCTTCAGGCCGAGCGAAATGCGGCGCTCGCTTGGGATGGACTTCGAGGACCACGGCCTCCACCTGGTCGCCCGGCTTGACCACCTTGGAGGGATGCTTCATGCGCCGCGACCAGGTCATCTCGCTGATGTGGATCAGGCCCTCGACGCCCGGCTCGAGCTCCACGAAAGCGCCGTAATCGGTGACGTTGACCACGCGCCCGATCACGCGGCCGTTCACCGGATAGCGCTCGGCCACGGTCTCCCAGGGGTCCGGCTCGAGCTGCTTGATGCCCAGCGAGACGCGCTCCTTGGCGCGGTCGAACTTGAGCACCTTGACGGTGATTTCGTCGCCCACGTGCAGCATTTCGGAGGGATGCGTCGACGCGGCCGTAGGACATGTCGGTGACGTGCAGCAGGCCGTCGATGCCGCCCAGATCGATGAACGCGCCGTATTCGGTGAGGTTCTTGACCACGCCGGTGACCACCGCGCCTTCCGCGAGGTGCTCGAGGGTGGCGCTCTTGCGCGACGTTGATCTCTTCCTCGACCGCCAGTCTTGCGCGAGACCACCACGTTGCCGCGGCGGCGGTTGAGCTTGATGATCTTGACCGGAATATCCTGGCCGATCAGCGAATCGAGGTTGTGCACCGGGCGCGGATCGGCCTGCGAGCCCGGCATGAAGGCCTTGATGCCCACATCCACCGCGAGCCCGCCTTTGACGCGGCCCAGCACGCGGCCGGAGATGACCAGCTGCTCCTGGTAGGCCTTTTCCAGGTTGTCCCAGATGCGCAGGCGCGCGGCGCGCGTGTGGGAGAGCAGGACGTAGCCTTCGGGCTGCTCGCCGTGCTCGATCATCACGTCGACCACGTCGCCCGGCTGCACGGTGACTTCGCCGGCGGGACCCTGAAACTGCTCGATGGGAACGATGCCTTCGGACTTGTAGCCGAAATCGATGATCACGTCTTTGGCGGTGATGCTGAGGACGGTTCCCTGCAGAACTTCGTCGGCGGCGGGAGGGGCGAAGTGGCTATAGTCGTCGAGAAGATGCTCGTAGTTGTCAGTCTGCCCGTTGTTAGGGTCTACGGCCATTAAGCCTCCGCCAATCGCTCGGTCACTGCAGTGACGCCGGGGGGAACCTACGCGCTTCATTTTAGCTGGTCGATACAGCCTCGGCAGGAACATGCGCAGACCACCGGCAAGCACTGAAAGATCAGTATGTTAGCAAATATACGCCGGTTGCTTGGAGGTTGTCAACGGGCGCGGGGGTGCGAAACGGTTGGTTTGCAAACGTCTGGAGCGGCAAAGGATGGCGGCGCCACGGCGCAAAGCGGCGGAGCACGAAAGACAATGCTCCACCCGCAGCCGGTTGACAAGGCTTTACAGGCGGGGACAGGGGGCACGGCGTCCATATGAGTGGAGGTTGAAGATGTTCAAAAAAATTGGACTTGCAACGCTGGCGGTGGCGGGCGTGATGGCGTTTGCGGCGCCGCGGAAAGCGGATGCGGCGGTCCGGTTCGGAATCGGGTTCGGCGCCCCGGGTTACGCTTATCCGGTGGCTCCGGCGTATCCTTACCCCTATTATGGCTCCCCCTATTACGGCTACCCGGCATACGGATATCCGGGCGTCGGAATCGGCTTCGGCTGGGGCGGTGGATGGGGTGGCCATTGGGGCGGTCATGGATTCCATCACGGACAGCGGTAGGGGAAAAGGGAGGCGAATTGAGTGGTCCCGCACAGTACCAGTTGACGTACTGTAAAAAAGCGTCCCACAAGCTGTTATAGTGTCTGTTCCGCGCCTCTCCTGAGACAAAACGTGATGCACCAAAATTGCGATGAATGTACGCGTTTGTGGAATGAATATGCCTTGGCCACCAGGCATTTTCTAAAGCTCTCCGGGAAATTGGAAATAGCGGACACCTGCAACGATCCCCGGTCGGCACAGCAACTCCGGCCGATGGTCGAGCAGGCCGCTACGGAACAGAAAGAACTGCGGCGGCAAATCAACCAGCACGAGCGCAAGCTGCGGGCAGAAGCGGCGGCGGCTCCGCTGGTTTTCGCCAAAACCCCGAGCGCACTGGGCTGAGCGAGGCCAACCCTCACCGGGCGGCGGGTTGGTCCGCTCTTGCTCGGTTGTCCTGATTTGCTCCCCACAGAGCACCACCGAGCGGAGGTTGTCACGAATCGGCGTTCCCGTGGTACGTTTAGGGCAGAGGGAGGGGAGCATGGCCCAGACTGCCACAGTGTCCGGATTGACCACTGGCCGCGCACCTTTTGTGGAGGAAGCTAGGGAACGCGGTGAGCTTTATATTACACAGGCTTACGAGCTGTATTCTCAAGAAAACCATGAATCCTGGCGAGCGCTTTATGCGCGTATCCGGCCGCGCTGGGAACGGTATGCCAACGATCATTTTCTGCATGGCGTCGAAGCCCTCCAGCTTCCGCATGGACCGCATCCCGCGGCTGGCGGAGGTCAACCAGCGGCTGAAGCCGCTGACCGGGTTTCAGGCGCGGCCGGTGAGCGGGTATGTGCCCGGCTTCCTGTTTTTCGATTGCCTGCGCCGCCGCGAGTTTCCCACCACCATCACCATCCGCCCCTCCACCCGAATGGACTACCTGCCCGAGCCGGACATCTTCCACGACGTGGCGGGCCACATCCCGATGCATACCGACAAGGCATTCGCGGACGTGCTGGTGCGCTTCGGCGATTGCGCGCACACGGCGGTGGAAATGACGGCGGACGTGGCGGACCACGGCGAGCGGGTGCGGCGGCTGGCGAGCATCATCCGCGCGATGTCGCGGTTCTTCTGGTTTACGGTGGAGTTCGGGCTGATGCGGGGGCGAGAACGGGACGGTAGCCTACGGCAGCGGGCTGCTGAGCTCCTACGGCGAACTGGAGCACGCCATCGAATCGGACGAAGTGCAGCGCTACCCGGCGCAGATGGAATGGCTGATCAACCAGGGGGCGGAGATCGACCATTACCAGCCGCTGCTGTTCATCGTGGACTCCTTCGACCACCTGTTCGGCATGGTGGACCGGCTGGAGCGCTGGATGCGCGAGGGAAAACTGTACAACGTGGCGCCGGGTCTGCCGGAAGTGAACGAGAACGACCTGCGCAGCTTCATCGAAGCGGGCGACGCCCGCTAGCGGGAATCAGGGATTGGGGAGCGGACTAGTCGCGGCCTTGAACCCATTCGACGCAAAAATTCCAGCAACTCCTTGCGGGAACGGCATTCGGGGCAGATATCGATATGGCGCTGCAGCGAGATCGCCTCGGATTCGGGCAGACCGGCCTGAATATACTGATCGAGCACGGCGGGGCTTACGTGGCGGGATGGTATGCTCACATGCCTATCGTAACCCGGTCCTTCCCCGAGTCAAGATAGGTACGGTTAGGTTATGGCAAGGTAGGTACGGCTAAGCCACAACTGGCTATCGGCCGGATGGGCGAGGCGGTGGCGCCGCGGAGTTTGAGCGGCAGCGCGACGAACAGGAATTCGCGTACGCCGGCGGCGGCCAGCGCTTCCAGGTTGAGGCACTCGATGATGTGGATGCCGCTTTCCACCAGCAGGTGAACGTGGACAGGCATGGCGGCGTCCGGCACCTTTTCGAAGGCCACGGTATCGGAGCCGGCGGCGAAGATGCCGCGGCGGCTGAGCCAGCGCGCGCCGGCCAACGCCGGTCCGGGCCCGCGGACCTGGGAGATGAAGCGGGCGGGATCGTGGAAGTACTGCGCCCAGCCGGTGCGGAGAAGGACCACGTCGCCGGGGCGGATTTCGGCGTCGGCGGCGGCGGAATCCAGGTCGGCAGGCGTGATTTCGTGGTCCTCGGGCAAGGGGCCGCCGGCGGCGAGGTCGAGCAGCACGCCGCGGCGGAGAACGGGAGCCACGCCGTCGATGGCATGGCGCGCGAGGCCTGCGCCGTAGGACTGGGCGCCGGCCGCCTCCTCGCCGCCGAACAGCCTGCCGTTGCAGGAAAAGTGGCAGAGGGCGTCCATGTGCGTGCCCACGTGGGTGCCGAGCGCCACCGCATCGGAAGCGGAGCTGTTGCCGGAGGGGCCGACGTATTCGCCGTGCTGTTTGACCAGGCTGAAGAGGAACGGCGGATGCGAGGGATGATGCGGCATCCCCACGAAATAGGGCTGCGCCAGGTCAAAGACCGGGCGCCGGCGATGGTTTCCCATAACGGCGTCATGCGTTTCCTCCCGCGGCGGGCGTGGCCACGAAGCGATAGCCGACGCCGCGCACCGTCAGCAGGTGGCGCGGATGGGCGGCATCGTCCTCGATGTAGCGGCGCAGCCTCACAATGAAATTGTCGATGGCGCGGGTGTCGGTGTCTTCGTGCAATCCCCAGACTTCTTCCAGCATACTCTTGCGCGAGACCGGCTTGCCCTCGTGTTGGATGAGGTAGCGGAGCAGGTTGGCCTCCATGAGGGTGAGGGGAAACACCTGGCCGCGCACGCGCAGTTCGAGCAGGTCGAAATGGACGGATTTTTCGCCGAAGGTGAAGGCGTCGGCGGGGGCGGGCGCGGCGGGCTGGAGGGCGGATTGCAGCCATTCGCGGCGGCGCAGCAGGCCGTGGATGCGGGCGATCAGGATCGGCAGTTCGAAGGGCTTGGGGAGGTAATCGTCGGCGCCGGCGGCGAAGCCGCGCAGAACGTCGTCGGGATGGCCGCGCGCGGTGAGCATCAGGGTGGGGGTGAACACGCCGGCCTGGCGCAATTCGCCGATAACGGTGAAGCCGTCCTTGCCGGGAAGCATCACGTCCAGCACCATGAGGTCGAAGCGCGGGGCCGGATTGGCGGGCTCCGGCGGCCGCGTCGGGCCATCCGGCGCGGCGCATCAGATCCAGCGCCTCCTCGCCGGTGTCCGCCACTTCCACCTCGTAGCCCTCGGCTTCCAGGTTGAAGCGCAGACCGTCGGCCAGGTGGCGCTCGTCTTCCACTACCAGGATGCGTGTCATTTCTGGACCGGCAGCTCGAAAATAAACGTACTTCCCCGCCCCGGGTCCCTCGCTTTCCGCCCAGGCGCGTCCGCCGTGGCGGCGCGCCACTGAGCGCACAATGTGCAGGCCCAGTCCGGTGCCCTGCACGCCGGAGGTGAGCGGGCCGGGCACGCGGTAGAAGCGCCTGAAAATGTGCTTCAGCTCCGCTTTGGGGATGCCCGCGCCGTGGTCCGTGACGCGCACGGCAACGCGATTGCCCTCCTCCGCCACGGTGACCGCCACGCGCACCTGTTTGCCGGAATATTTGACGGCGTTATCGATCAGGTTGGCGACGGCCGCGCGCACCTCCTCTTCGGCGGCCACCAGAGGCAGCGGGCCATCGGGCTCGCCAGACGAGGCGTTCGGGCGGAAGGTGGTGCAGCGCGCGGGCGCGCTCCACGCATTCCGCCACCACCTGGCGCAGGTCGAAACGCGAGAGGTTCAGGTTTGCGGCTGCCGGAGCCGATGCGGCCGGTGCGGAGGATCTGCTCGATGGTGCCGAGCAGACGGTCGCTATCCTCCAGCATGGTGCGGTAGAACTGCTGGCGGCGCTCCTCGTCGACGTGGCGGGTTTGCAGCGTCTGCAGGTAGAGGCGGATGGAGGCGACCGGCGTTTTGAGCTCGTGGGTGACGGCGTTGATGAAGGCGTCGTGCTGCTCATTGCGGCGGATTTCGCGCACCAGGAAGATGGTGTTCAGCACCACCCCGCCGATGATGCAGGCGAGCAGGAGGACGCCGAGGAAGAGCAGCAGGCCGGTGCGCCAGTTGAGCAGCACCCAGCCGATGTAGAGGAGCAGGGTGACCAGGATGAGGCCGGCGCCGAGCGCGATGAACAGCGCAATCGACTTACGGCGCTCCGCGGTGACCATAACTTGATTGTAAGTGGGGCCGGGGGCCGGGGGCCAGGGGCCGGGGACGCGCGTCCGCCGGCGAGGGTGTGACGGCAGGCGACAAAAAACGATCGCCTGCCCCACGCGGCGGGTTATGCGGCCTGTTGTTCGGTGACGCGGCTGTTGACGGAGGCGGCCTTGATATTTCTGGCGATGCCGAGGGCGCGGAGCGTTTTGATGAGCAGCCAGGAGGGATCGAATTCATTACCAGGCCAGGCTGGGGCCGGGGGCCAGGGGCCGGGGACGCGCGTCCGCCGGCGAGGGTGTGACGGCAGGCGACAAAAAACGATCGCCTGCCCCACGCGGCGGGTTATGCGGCCTGTTGTTCGGTGACGCGGCTGTTGACGGAGGCGGCCTTGATATTTCTGGCGATGCCGAGGGCGCGGAGCGTTTTGATGAGCAGCCAGGAGGGATCGAATTCATTACCGGGCCAGGCTGGGGCCGGGGGCCGGGGGCCAGGGGGCGCGCGTCCGCCGGCGAGGGTGTGTCGGCAGGCGACAAAAAACGATCGCCTGCCCCACGCGGCGGGTTATGCGGCCTGTTGTTCGGTGACGCGGCTGTTGACGGAGGCGGCCTTGATATTTCTGGCGATGCCGAGGGCGCGGAGCGTTTTGATGAGCAGCCAGGAGGGATCGAATTCATTACCAGGCCAGGCTGGGGCCGGGGGCCAGGGGCCGGGGACGCGCGTCCGCCGGCGAGGGTGTGACGGCAGGCGACAAAAAACGATCGCCTGCCCCACGCGGCGGGTTATGCGGCCTGTTGTTCGGTGACGCGGCTGTTGACGGAGGCGGCCTTGATATTTCTGGCGATGCCGAGGGCGCGGAGCGTTTTGATGAGCAGCCAGGAGGGATCGAATTCATACCAGGCCAGGCCGTGGCGCGCGGAAGTGGGGTGGGCGTGGTGATTATTGTGCCAGCCTTCGCCGAAGGTAATCAGCGCCACCCACCAGTTGTTGCGCGAATCGTCGCGGGTGGCGAAGCGGCGGGAGCCCCACATGTGCGTGGCGGAATTCACCAGCCAGGTGGCGTGCAGGCCGACTGCGACGCGCAGGCAGGTGCCCCATAGCACCAGTGGCAGGCCGCCGAGGGCGTAAAGGAGGCCGGTCGAGCAGCACGATGGGCACCCAATGGTAATTGTTCAGCCAGACATAGAAGTGGTACTTGGCCAGATCCGGCGCGTACTTCGACATCATCCGGGTGTTGTTGTGATTGGTCTCGCCGAAGAGAATCCAGCCCACGTGCGACCACCAGGCGCCGTCGCGCGGGGAATGCGGATCGCCCGGCTGGTCGGAATTCTGATGATGAATGCGGTGCGTGGCCACCCAGAAAATCGGGTCCGCCTTCGAGCGTCAGAGGCTCCGCAGACGGCAAAGAAATATTCCATCCATCGCGGCACGCGGTAGGAACGGTGCGTGTGCAGGCGGTGGTAGCCCATGCTGATGCCCAGGCCGACCGCGATGCAATATAAAAGCACCGCCACCGCGAATCGCTGCCAGGTGAAACAGAACAGGGCGGCGACGGCGCCCACGTGAAGAACCACCAGAACCAGGCTGGTGAACCAATTCAGGCCCTGCCGTTTGGCATAGTAGGCCGCTCTCTGATCTTGCATCCCAGTCCCAAGCTAACAGGCCGGGAAAAAACGGTGTGTAAGACTTGTGTAATTTCGGGATAGACTGGACGCGCAGACGCTGAGGAGGGTTCGGTTCTTTACGCGGCTGCATCGGTGTTGTCAGGGACTTTCCGCGCCCCGGGTATGCCGGCACGAATGCCGGCATGGCAAGCTGGAAGCTTGTTCCACCGGGTTCCTCGGCGTCTCTGCGTCACTGCGTCAGAGACGCCTTTCAGAACCGGTAGTGCAGGCCGAACTGCATGATGCGCGGGGAATAGAACATGGAGCTGATGACGCCGAAGGTGGTGGAGTTGATGTTCTGGTCGCCTACCCAGAAGGTGGCGTGATTCAGGGCGTTGAAGGCGTCCAGCGCGGATCTCCAGGCTTTGATGCTCGGTGATCGGCGATGGTCTTCAGCAGGCTCATATCGATGTTGAAGGTCCACGGGCCGGAAAACAGGCGGCGCTGCAGCACGCCCAGCGTTGCCGGCGGTGGGGTTGGAGAAGACCTGGCCGGTGAAGTTGGGCGAGCCGTCGGCGTCCACGCCGGTGCCATCGGCGGGGTTGATGGCGGAAGGCGAGACGATCATCGGGCCGTTGCCGGTCATCTGGAAGTTCACCACCTGGTCGAGTTGCGGCATGGTGAGCGAGGTGGTCGGCGGTGTTGTAGTAGGAGCGCGCTTCGCGGTTGAGCGTGCCGCGGCCGGAGAGGATGGAAAACGGCGCGCCGGATTGCCAGGCCATGATGCTGCCGAAACCGTCCAGCCGCCGATGACGCGGTTGAGCGGACGGTATCCAGGCGGTGACCTTTGCCGAAGGGAAGCGTCGTAGTAGCCGACGGCCTTGATCATGTGGTTGAGATCGAAATTGGCGCGCGAGCGCTCCAGCTTGGGATTGTTGATATCGAGGAAGGCCTGGAAGCGCGGTCTGCAGGTCGCCATCGCCATCGCTCAGCACTTTGCCGAACGTGTAGTTGGCCTCCACGCTCAGGCCGTTGTGCATGCGGTGGCGGGCCACCAGCTGGAGCGAGTTGTAGCTGGAGCTGGAGTAGTTGGTGAGCATGTCGGCGGCGAGGGCGTTGGGATTGGGGAAGAAATTCACTGTTGCCGTTGTCGCCGTTGATCTGGTAGCTAGCGTGGCCAGTTCGCCGGCCTCGCCGGTCTGGATCAGGTTCACGTACTCGGAATTGCTCAGCACGCCGTTGGCGAGCAGCTGGGAAAACGGTGAGCGGCTGGCTGCCGGCGACGATGGGGTTGTAATTGGGGTTGAAAACGCCGGTGGCGCGCTGCGCGAGAAGGCCGTTGATCTGGGCGCGCAGAAAATCGGCCAGGAAGCCGTTCTGGGTGATCTGCACCTGGTTGAAATCGAAGGCGCGGTAGGCGCCCACGCACGTGGTTGCCGACATAGCGGGCCTCCACCACGGTGCCTCTGAAATCGTGCTGGATGCCGATGGAATACTGCTGGACGTGCGGGCGGTTGAGGTTGGGATCGATCAGGGCAAGGGCGTTAACGTGATCGATGGCGTAGTTGTCGGCGGCGGTGAGGGGGACCTGGTAAGTGGGAAGCGCGATGGCGGGGAGACTGGTGGCAGACGCGGCCGGTGAGGCCGCTGTTGTAGGCGTAGCCCTGCAAGCCGCCGTTGCCTTCCAGCATGTTCTCCGGAGCCAGGATTTCCTGATCGTTCACATAGCTGATGGAATAGCCGCCGCGGAAGGCGGTTTTGCCGTCGCCGAAGACGTCCCAGGCGAAGCCGAAATTGGGGGCGAAATCCTTCCACTGGCGGTTGTAGAACGGCCGGCCGACGGAAGATCCGGCGAAATTGAGGGTGGCGTTGGAGAGCAGGGTCTGGACGGCGGTGCCCTGCAAGACCGGCGCCAGTTCGAGCGAATCGCGCTCGTTGAGCGTGCCCGGCAACTCCCAGCGCAGGCCGAGCGTAAGGGTGAGAGTGCGGCGCAGCTTGCACTGGTCCTGCCCGTAGATGTCGTAATCGTTGAGCAGGAAATGGCGGACAAAAGGCGCGCCGGGAACGAAGCCCGAGGTGCGGCTGGTGACGTTGAGGGTTTGGGCTGTAGCTATCGACGTAGCCGCCGAGCGTGGCCAGCAGATTGTTGGCGTTGGCCAGGTCGGTGCTGCTGATGCCGGGCAGATTCCGGGGCGTGAGGGCGGGCTCGCCCACGCCCATGGCGAGGCCATAGTTGGGGACCACGCCGGAATCGTCGTAAGAGCGCACGCGCACGTCCTGGCCGTGAAAGCCGAACTGGACGTAGTGGCGGCCGTGCTGCCAGGCGGCATCGTCGGAAAGGGAGAAGGTGTCGGTGTTGCGGCCCTGCGGCTGGAATTCGTTGACGGGATCGGAGAAGGCCATGCCGGTCAGGTAGTAGGAGCCGAATTGCTGGGAGGTAAGGAAGTAGCCGTAGGTGAGATTGAAGCCGCCGCGCAGTTCGTTGGTGAGGCGGGCGGCGGGGGTCCAGCGCCAGGAAGCGGCCACAAAATCGGCATGCGTGGGGTTATAGGCTTTGGGCACCAGGGCAGTAATCGTTTTCCAGGTCGGGGCGGTCGGAATTATCGCGGTTCCAGAGATAGGAACCGCTGATCGCGTGGCTGGTGGAGAGGTTGTAATCGAGCTTGCCGGTGACGTTATCGCGGATTTCGTTGTCGCGCTGGTTGAAGCGGTAGCCGCCGGTGTTGAGGCCGTCGGGGCTGAGGTAATTGCCGGCGGCCGTGGCGGCGGTGGAGGGGGTTTGGGTGTTGATGAACTGCGGGCCGGGCACCTGGTTGAGCAGCGCCTGGATGGCGGGATCCATGGTGATGCCGCGCAGGCTGAGCAGATTGACCTGCTGGAGCGCTCCGGCGCTGTTGCGGTATTCGAAGATGCCGGTGCGAGCCGAGGCGGTCGGGATCACGGTGGTGACCGGCGCCTGCTGATGCGCGCGCACGGCCTCGTAATTGGAATAGAAGAAAAGCTTGTCCCTGATGATGGGACCGCCGACGGAGCCGCCCATCTGGTTCTGGTTGAGGAACGGGCGCGCGATGCCGGACTGGTTATTGAACCAGTCGTTGGCGGAGAAATAATTATTGCGGTTGTACCAGTAGCCCTCGCCGTGAAACTGGTTGGTGCCGGAAGGCGTGGAGAACGCGGTTTCGGTGGCGCCGCCGAAGGACGCGGCGTTGCCGTTGGAGGAGACCAGGGTCATCTGCCGCACCTGGCCGAGGAGGAGGCGGTTGGGGACGTAATCGAGCGCGTTGTCGCGGATGTAGTTGTCCTGGATGTTGACGCCGTCGAGGGTGACGTCCGAATAGGAGGTGCGCAGGCCGTTGATGACGGTGTAGGAATTGCCGTTGGCGATGACACCCGGCTGGGTCTGCAGGACGGCAAGCGGGTCGCGGCCGAGGATGGGCAGGTTGCGGATATCGTCCATGGAGATGGTGCCGGAGACTTCCGCGCTCGAGATCTCGACGCTCTGGGATTCGGCCACCACTTCGACGCTCTGGTTGACGGCGGCCAGTTGCAGCTTGACGAGCGGGACCTGGGTTTCGCGGGCGGCATCGACCGTGATTTCACGCACGGTGGTGGTGACGAAACCGCCGGCCTGGACGACGATATCGTAATCCGCCGCACGCACGCCGATGAGGTGGTACAGGCCTTCGGCCGAGGTCTTGACGGTCATCAGCGGCTTCTTGCCGCCGGTCAGCACCAGGTCCACCTGCGCGCCCGGCACCGCGCCGCCGGAGGCATCCACCACCGCGCCGGTGACGCGGCCCGAAAATTGGGCGGGCAAAGGCGCAAGGCCCAGACAGAAAAGTAAGGCAAACCACCAGGCGAGACGCATATCCCTTATTCAACCCCAAACCCGGCGAGCGAGTCGCACGTCGCATAATGGTAGCATCATGGCTCGTCTGGGTTTTGCCGCATTAGCGGCGGCGGTGGTGGCGCTGGCGGCGGTTCCGCAGATGAAATTCCGCGACACCGGGGGCGGCGTGCACGCGACTTCCGAATGGAGCGGGGCCAAGGCCGTCCTGCTGTTTTTTGTGATGACGGATTGCCCGGTGGCCAACGGCTACGTGCCGGAAATGAACCGCATCCGCGAGGCATATGCGCAGCGCGGCGTGCGCGTCTACGCGGTGCAAACGGATACGACGGTTCCCGATGCCGCGGTAGCGGCGTATGCCCGCGATTACCACTACAGTTTTCCGATGCTGGTCGACCCGCGGCAGCAACTGGTGGCGATGGCCGGCGCGACCATGGTGCCGCAGGCGGCCGTGCTGGCGCCGGACGGCCGCGTGCTCTACCTGGGGCGCATCGATAACCGCGTGGTGGATTTCGGCAAACAGCGCCCGCAAGCCACCCAGGCCGACCTGCGCGAGGCGCTGGACGCGGTGCTGGCGGGAAAACCGGTGCCGCGCCCGTTCACCAAGTCCATCGGGTGCGCCATAAATCGGGTAAAGTAGACGAAATGAGGATGCTGATTCTGTTCCTGCCGGTGGTGTGCCTGCTGGCTGCCGCCGACGACCAGGAAGCCAGGAACCTGCCCGATGGCGCCGGCAAGGAGGTGGTGGTCAAGGTCTGCCTGAGCTGCCATGGGGCGGGCAATTTCCGCCAGATGCGCAAGACCAAAGACGAATGGGACGACCAGGTGGGCGACATGATCGACAAAGGCGCCGAGGCGACGGATGAGCAGACGGCTGCGATCGTCGCTTACCTGACGCAGAATTTCGGCCCGGATTCGAAGATCAACGTCAACACAGCGCCGTTCGAGGAAATCAAGAGAGTGCTGGCGCTGACGGCCAGGGAGACGCAGGCGTTCGTGGATTACCGCCGGCAGAACGGCACGTTCAAAGCGGTGGGGGAACTGGAGAAGATTCCGGGCGTGCCGGCGGAGAAGATCGACACCAGGAAGGATCGGATCGCGTTTTAGTCTCTGACCGGCCGGAGTCGCTTGTTTCGCGGAAGGGGCTCCGTTTACGGTCGCGGCTGCGATGGGAGCCGCGAACGTAAGCGGGTGGCCGGGTTACAGCCGTCCACAGCCGCCGCGGTAGGCGCCGGCAACGTAGGTGCGGGTCTGCAAGTCCTGCAGGCGGTCGCGGAGGCGGTCGCGCGCCGCCTGCGCCGCGAGCAGCAGCCCGCGGGCTTCCTCGATGGCGGCGGCATCGCAGGTGCGGGCCTGCACGGCCACACGGAGCTGGAAAACGTGCTCTTCGTAGCGACGCGCGGCGCCGACGAAATCGCCGGCGGCGAGGGCGGCGCGAATCTGTTGCGGCAGGCTCGTCATCCCGCAATCTCCTGCGCGTCGATCTGCATAGCCTGAAACATCTCGTTCAAATACGAGTACTGCTGCTCCATGGTGGAGATGTTGGCATCGGCGGTGGTCATTTCGCTGGTCAATTGCATCTGCAGATCGCTCACCTGGTTCTGCTGATCGGTGATCTGGCTTTGCAGGTCGGTGAGCTGGTTCTGCATGTTGGTTTGCGTGGTGGGGATGAGGCCGGTGGTCGAGTTTTCCACGCCGTTGAGGGCATTGGTGGCCGCCAGCAGGAATCCGCCGCCGGAGGCGGATCCGAGGAAAGCATCCAAGCCGCTCGAATTGCTCAGGACGGTGGAGGCCAGCTGCATGGAGTCGAACGTGAACTGCCCGTTGCTGCCCAGGGTCAGGCCCAGGTCCGCCATCGAGATACCGCCGCTTCCGCTGTAGGTGCCGAGGCTGCCCAGCACTTGCTGGAGCTGATCGACGATGGCGTTGCCTTGCAGCGCGCCGCCGGATTGTCCGCGCTGGTTATCCACCTCGGTCACCGCGGCGTTATAGTCCGTCGCAAACTGCGAAAGCGCGCTGCTCAGCGCGGAGGTGGATTGCGTCACCGTGACGTTCACCGGGCTGCTGCTGGCGGCGAGCAAAGTGAGGGTCACGCCGGGCGCGACATCGACGTTGGCGGAATCGCTGGACACGACATTGCCGGACCCGTCGACCTCGTATTGCGCCGGCGTGCCCTGGGTTTGCTGTGCCGCCAGGTCATTGCCGCTGCCATCCTGCAGGTCGATGCCGTCGCTCGTGAGGTTGGCACTTTGGATCCAAATGCGGTTATCGGGAGAATCGCTGGAGCCGACGTTGACTACCGTGGCCTCGACCAGGTTGCCGTACTGAGAATTAATGGCGGTGGCCACCGAGGTGGCGCTGTTGTCGGTGGGCGTGACATTGTATTCCTGGTTGCCGATGTAGAGCTGATAGGTCTGGGCAGCTCCGCTGGCGGCGTTCCAGGTGTTCGTCATCATGGTGGAAGGCGCGCCGGCATCGTTCACCTGGATGGAATAGTTGGCGTCGGTGGCGCCCTCGCCCACCGTGGCGCTGACCACGGAAGTGTCGGAAATCTGGGCAGTGAAAGAAGAGCTGAGAGCCTGATCGATTGCCGACACGTCGGCTTGCAGCGTGGAGAACTTGCTATTGAGCGTGCTCACCTCGTCGCTCTGGTTGGTGAGCGTGGTCTGCTGGTTGGTGAGCTGGGTGATCGGCACGGAGGCGATGGCGACGGCCTGGGAGATGGCGTTCTGCAACGAGGAGGAAAACCCGCTGCTGCCAGTGAAATAGGAACTGGTGGCGCTGGTGGCGGCGGCAGTGCTGCTCGTGGTGCCCATATATGCCTCGATGCCAGGGCCGGCGAGCGCCGGCCCCGGCAGTTAGGGGTTTAGGTTTACGTCCGCAGCAGTGCCAGCACTGCCTGGGGCGCGGAATTGGCCTGGGCCATGGCAGCGATGGAAGCCTGCTGCAGGACCTGGGCCTTGGTGAGGTTGGCGGCTTCGGCGGCCACGTCGGCATCGCGGATGCGCGATTCGGCGGCCGAGAAGTTGGTGACCTGGGACTGTGCCAGGTTGGTGGCGTAGTTCAACTGGTTCTCGCTCTGGCCCACAGCGCCCTGAGCCGTCCCCAGCTTGGCGATGGCCGCCGCCACGGCAGTGACCGCGGCCTCGGCGTCCGACACGGTGGCGATCGAAACCGTGCTGGCTGTGCCCGTCTCGACCCCCATGGCGGCCTTCGCCGTCCCGGTGTTGAGGCCCTCGCTGTTGTTGGCGGCGCCGATGCCCACCTGGAAGCCAGGCAGAGCGCTCATGAAGTTGATCTCTTCCTGGCCGCCCACGACCTGTTTGACCGCCACGATCTGTTGCAGGGTGGGGTTCTCCGTCTGTTGCAGTTGGCTATTGATGTACTTGACGGCATCGTCGATGCTATCGCCGCTGCCGTCATTGGCCAGGGCGGCGGTGCCGGCGCCGGTAGCGGCCAGGGTGATGGTGGTCGATTGCAGGGCGCCGTTGGCGTCGTTGGCCGAGAAGGTGAGCGATTGGGTCTGGGCGCCCGCCAGCGTCAATGCCTGGAACTGAATCGCCCCGGTTTGCGACGTACCGCTGGCGTCCACCACGCTGAGCGAAGAATTGGCGTTGGCCAGGCCCAGCGCACCGGTGTTGGTGGAATCGCTGACCCCAAAGCCGATATCGACCTGGGCGCTGTTGGCGTGCACGGTGTTATCCGTCAGCCCCAGCGCGGTGTTGGCCGTCCCGCCGCTCTCAACCTGAATGCTGCCCGCGGTCCCGATGGTGCCGGCCTGCAATTCCAGATACGTCTTGCCGTTGATCGACGTGGTAGTTGCCACGGCGTTCGAACCGGCGGTCGTAAGCTGGCTCTGAATGTCGGCGGCTATGGCGCTCGCCGAGCCGTAGTCCTGGGTGAGGTTCACGGTGACGGCGGCGCCGCCATCCGTTGAAACCTGGAGCGTCATCGGCGAGGCGCTGAAATCCGCCCCGTTGGTCAGGTCAGTAGTCCCGACGATGGTGCCCTGCGCCGGAGCCGCGCCCGCATTCATGCGGAAGGCGGATGTGCCGGAGATGTTGATTTCGCTCGTGCCGCTGTTCCACGTAGCCTGCAATCCGGCTGCCGACAGCGTGCTGTTGGCCTGCAGCTCGTTGTTGATGGCCGCCGCCATGTTGTCGCCGGTGCGGTTGGTGCCGGCATTCGCCGTGAACAGGCCGCTGGCCCACTGGGTGTCGGTGCCGATGGCGGAAGTCGCGCCGCCGGCGCCGAACAGTTGGGCGAGCAGGCCGGAATGCGTGGGGTCGTCGGTAACCGCGATACTCGAAGCCGAGCCCGTGCCGGCCGAGGTGATGACCAGTTCGCCGCTCGCGTTCACGCTCGCCACCGGAGTGTTGCTGGCGAACGCAGTCTTCAAGGCGGTGTTCATCGCTTTGACAATGTCATTGGCACTGCCATCGCCGTCATTGGCAGCCTTGTAGGTTCCAGCCGCGAGGGTAACCTGCTTGGCCGCGCCGCCATCCTCGCTGACCCAGATCGAATTGGCCGGGCTGGCGACCACCACGTCCGCGTCCCCGGTCTTGAACTGGTGGGTGCTGGCCGTAGCCGTGCCGGAGCTAAGGGTGTTGGTGGCGCTCCCGGTCATAGCCACAAAGGCGTTGTTGGAGCCCGCCCCCACGGCGTTGTTGGCAATCTCGATCACGCCATCGGTCGAGGTGACGGTGACGCCGGCGCCGGTGCCCGCAAGCTGCTTGTTCGCCTGCGTCTGGATCTGGGTGGCGATATCGTCGGCGGTGGCGCCATCGGTACCGTCTTTCAAGCTCGCTCCGTTGAGGCCGAGGGCATCCACCAGGGCGGAATAGGTGGGATCATTGGAGATCGCGATGCTCGAAGCGGAACCCGTCGAGGCGGACGTGATCACCACCTGGCCGTTGGCATTGACGCTCGCCACCGGGGTGTTGGTAGCGAAGGCGGTCTTCAGGGCGGTGTTGAGCGCCGCCACGATATCGTTCGCGCCACCCTTTCCCGTGTCGGCTGCTTTATAGTCGCCGGCCGCTACCGTGACCATCTGCGCCGCGCCGCCGTCCGCGCTCACGTACATCGACGTTCCATTGCTTCCGCTGTGGCTGCCGGCGGAGAGGCCGAGAGCGGTCATCAGGCCGGGGCTGGATGGATCGTCCTGAACGGTGACGTTGGAAGTGGTGCCCGTGGTGGCCGACGTGATCACCACGTCGCCGGACGCGTTGACGCTGGCCGTCGCCACGCCCGCCCCAAACGCACTCGTCAACGAAGCGTTGAGCGCTTTGACGATGTCGGCGCTGGTGCCGGTGCCGGTAGCGGCGGCGGTGTAAGTGCCATTCGCCACGGTGATCGTCTTGGCCGCGCCGCCATCCACGCTCACTTGCATGGTGTTGGCGCCGGTTCCCGTGCCGAGGCCTTGCACGAGGCCGAGTTGTCCTCCCAGGGTGGCATCCGAGCCGTCAAAAACGCCCACCTGGGAGTTCGCCCCCTTGGTGTTCGAGGTGATGACGAGATTGCCGCTGCCATCCACGCTCACCGTAGCGGTCGGCCCGCCGCCGGCGCCGGTGAATGCGGTATTGATCGCCGTCTGCAGCGCGGCTTCGAGGTCAGTGGCACCGCCCTTGCCCAGCGCGGTGTGGACGTAGGAGGCATCGGCCAGGGTGATGGTTTTCGCCGGCCCGCCATCCAGGCTGAGCTCGAACGTGTCCTTTCCGCTGGCTACAGTGATGTCACCGTCAGAGCCGGTGAAATCGATGCCGCTGGTTGTTCCCGTGCCCGCGGTCGCCGCCAGGGTCAGGCCGCCGTCGCCCGAGGCGAATTTGTGGGTTCCGGCCGTGGCCGCTCCCGCCGTGTTGGCGATGTTTACATCGGGCGTGGTGGGGATGTTCAGGAATTCGGCGGTGCCGGCGGTGGCCGTCCCGCTGGTACCCGCGGCGGCCAGCGTCACGTTCACGTTATTGCCATCGACGGCGAAGGAGAGCTGGTCGTTCACGCCCGTGGTGATGGCGACGGGGTCCGTGATGGCGGTGCTGGTATAGTTGGCCGCGGTGGCGTTGCCGCCGGCCAGGCTGATCGGGCCAAGGGCAATGGCCGCCCCGCCGCCGACCGAGAACTCCAGGTTGGCCGCGGCTCCGGCGGTGGTGTTGTTCAAAGCGGTGGTGTTGTAGTCCGCACCCGTGATGCTCTTGTAGTCCGTCGCGGCCGTGCTGCTGGCCTGGTATGCCCCAAAGCCCATCTTGTCGCCGGTATCGCCGGTCACTTCGACGCTGAAGGACTGGTTCTTGGAGTTGGTGAACACGTACTGGTTGTTCGCGTTTAAGGAAACCGAGATTCCGCTGGCCGCGAGCGAGGGGTAATCGGCGCTGTCGGAGAGGTCGCCCTTGAGCTGGGCCATCATGGCGGTGACCGTGGTGCCGCCGGTCAGCGTCAGGGTCGTCGGAGTCGCCATGCCCGCGCCGCTGATCTTGACATACACGTTATTGGCGATGGTGGCAGTGGGGGTCGCGGTTCCTCCGATCACCTGCGTGGACATGGAGGCACCGGTGGCGCCGGTGGAGAAGTTCCCCATCAGGGCGTTGGACATCTGGTCGCCCGCCTGCACCTGGAACGCCGAGGTGCTGGAGGTGAACGCAAGCTGCTGCGATCCATCGGCGGCGGTATTGACGGAGGCCACGATGCCGGCGTTCTTGAACGCGGCCGCGGCCACGGTGTTCCCGTTGTCGGCGCTCTGGATTCCGGCATTGATGGCGTTGGCCAGGCTCTGGGCATCGGTAACGCCGGTCAGGTTGACCGAAACCGCGATCTTATTATTGTCCGAGTAACCGGCGCCGCTAAAGTCGAACGTCGTGTAGCCGGGATTGGCCGATAACGCATTCTGGTTGCTGGTGTCGGCCAGGATGTTGGCAACCGAAGTGGCCGAGGTGGAGCTCAGATCGGCCGAGCCGGCCACCGCCTGCATGCCGCTCAAACCCAGGGCCTTGGTATCCACGGCGGAGTTGCTCAGATCCATGGTGACCGTGCCGTTGGCGGTAGAGATCGCGCCGGTGGACGCATCTTTGCCGCCACCGATGTAGATGGAGAGCGCCTTGGCGAACTCGCCGCCCGTGTTCAGCCCGATAGACTGCGCCTGGCGGTCGATTTCGCCCAGCAGATTCTGGAATTCGTTGTTGAGCGTGGTGCGGTCGCCGGTGAAGGTATCGGAGGCGGACTGCGTGGCCAGCGTGTCCAGCGAATCCAGCATCTGGGAGATGTTGTTCATGCCGCCGTCGGCGATCTGCAAGGTGCTGACGCCGTCGTTGGCATTGCGCACGCCCTGCGTCAGTTCGCCTTCCTGCTCGCGGTACATGTTCGCGACGGCCAGGCCGGCCGGATCGTCGGCGGAGGAGTTGATGCGATAGCCGGAGGTGAGCTGCTGAATGGTGTTGCTTTGAAAAGCGTTATTGACGTTGAGGTTTTGCTCCGCGATGAGAGCGTTGACGTTGGTTTGGAGGGAAATCGAAGACATTCGGAAATCCTTTCGCTGTTTGCGTGCCGGCATCTTGCCGGATGATTACCTCATCGGGGCGTTCCTCCAGAAGTTTAAGAGGCGGGCGGTCTCGTCCGGCGCCGGAGCGGCGGCCGCCAGGTTCTCGTCGCGCACCAGTTTGACCTCGCGGGCCATGACCGGCATATCGCGCGGGGCGCGGATGCCCACCTTCACCCGCGAGCGGCCGATGTGAGCAATCACGATTTCGATTTCGTCGCCGATGAGGATCACCTCGCCCTGGCGGCGCGACATCATGAGCACGTCTGCACCTCCGCCGGGGGCGGCAAAGGCTGCTGATGGGAATATCCGCCGCCCGGCGCGACGGCCTGTACCGCGTTCAGGTTGCGCACGTTCACCACGATGGGCGCCAGAAGATTGGCGGTGGCGCCTTCCTGGCGGACGGAAATGACGGCCAGGCAGAGCACGTCATCGCCAATGCGCGGCGGCCAACCGGGCCGCAGGCCCACCAGCGCCCGATCCTCGCGCGACACTTCCAGCCGGTAAGCCGGGTCGACGACCAGGACCGGCGCGGTGATGAAAACCAAGGCGGGGTCGTCCAGGCTCTGCAAGAACACCAGCGGCTGGCGGTGCGGCAGAGACAGGGCGAGGAACCGGTGCCGGTCCTCGAAGCCCGGCAGACCGCCGGGAAAAACAATGACCGCGTTTTCCTGGTAGTGAACAGATCCAAACTGGCTGGTTTCTAGTACCGGCATGACTGAGTCCCCGCACGGTAATCGGCGTTGGGGGGAAAAAGCTTTAGGGTCATGGGTTACAATCAACGGCAATGCATGCCAGGCGATTCGCATGTTTTGCGCTGGGGTTGTGGTTGGGCGGCAGCCTCTTAATGTGGTGGCTGGCCGCGCAGAACGCGCGCGCGGCGGACCGCCTGCTGGATACGGCCAGCCCTACTGCCCGGCTGCAAATCAAGCCACTGGGGGGCAGCGCGCGCCTGGTGCTGCGCTACGCGGCCGACGAACAGACGCGGAGGTACGGGCGAGACTGGGAAGCCGGGCAGCTCGTGCTGGGAAGCCTGTTTTTCCTGCTGATGCTGTTCGGCAGCCGCGAACATTATGTCCTGCCCGGCGGGATTTTACTGATGCTCCTGCTGGTGTGCCTGGAACGGTTGGTGATCGCGCCGGAGATGACGGCGCAGGGGCGGCTGCTCGATTTTGCGCCGCAGGGCACGCCGGAGCACGTCAAGTTCGGCGTGCTGCAGACCGCATATTATGGCGTCGAAGCCGCGAAATTCGCGCTGGGGCTGGTGCTGACGGGCACGATGGTATTTTCGAGCAAGCGCAGCGGGCGCTCACGAGACGCCCGGCAGCAGCTCAATTTCGTCGATAAAGCCGATTACCGCCATGTCAATGGGTGATTGCGGGCGGCCCACGGCGGTCATGGCGCTGAAGCCTTCGGTGGCGAGCAGGACGCGGTCGCCGATGCCGGCATCCACCGCGTCGAGCGCGACCACGGCATCGCCGCGGTTGCTGCCGTCCAGATTCAGCGGCTGCACCAGCAGGAGCTTGCGGCCTTCGTGGCTGGGATGCTTCTGGGTGGCCACCAGTTCGCCGACCACGCGGGCGATCAACATTTGCGGGACCTTACCGCTGCCTTACGGTCGCGGCTCTGCACCGTCTTCGGAGCCGCGACCGTAAGGGAGCGGTCGTCACTCCCGGCAACATGCACGGAATCGACGATGCCGACGATGGTGGTATCGGCGGGGGCTTCGGCGGGCAGAAACGGGAAGCTGGCTTCCTTGCCGCGCACCCAGTAGACCAGTTCGCCCGCGCCCGCGCCGGTCGAATCGGTGCAGACGAGCGCTTGCCGGTGGTCTCAGTTCGGGCGTCAGGGGCTGCACCACCAGCATGCGCATGCCCTCCAGGCCGGGAGTCCTTGACGGTCGCCCAGACGCAGCCGACGACGCGGCCCAGAGACATGGTTAATCCAGGTGCACTTCGTCGACGATGCCGACGATGGCGGTGTCGACGGGCATATCCTTGCAGCCCTCGGCCATGCGGGCGGAACTGCCGGCGACGGCGAGGACGCGCTCCGGAATCCGGCGCTGACGGTATCCACCGCCACCACGTAGCCGGCTTCGTCCTTGCCTTCCGGCGAGACCGGCTTGAGGATCAGCAGCTTCTTGCCTTCCAGGCGAGGGTCTTTCCGTGTGGCCACCACGGTGCCCACCACGCGGGCGAGAATCATGACGGCCTCTCGCTTCAGCGGCCTGGGCTACATTGCCGGCCGCTACTTGCCGCTCTGCGACTTGCCGATCGGCAGAACGTCTTCCAGGCTCTGGTGCGGGCGCGGGATCACGTGCACCGCGATCAGCTCGCCCACGCGGCGCGCCGCGGCGGCTCCGGCATCGGTGGCGGCGCGCACCGCGGCCACATCGCCGCGCACCATCGCGGTGACGTAGCCGGAGCCGATCTTCTCCCAGCCGACCAGCGTATACTTTGGCGGCCTTCACCATGGCGTCGGCGGCCTCGATCATGGCCACCAGGCCGCGCGTCTCGATCATTCCTAACGCTTCACCCATCTACGACTCTCTCCCGGCTGCTCCCGACAAGATCGCCAGTCCGACTCAAGCTCACGCCGCGCGCTTTGAGAGCCTCGTCCACCAGGCCGATCAGCTCCGCGCGCGTCACGTAAAACCGTTCTTCCGCCGCTGCGGCGCGCTCCACGGTCGTTCCGCCATGGCCACCGGGCAGCCCGGCTCGCCGGCCGCGCCGCGCCTTCACGCCATAGCGCGTGCGCGAATCGAGCAGCTTGTCCACTTCCTGCGCGGGGCAGCACCTTGGGGCCGCCCAGCAGTTCCGCCACCAGCGAGATGCGCGCGAAATGCTCCATGGTCTCCATGCGGAAATAGGCCTTGAAAACGTCCTCGCCGTAGCAGACCGCGCCGTGGTTGGCCATCAGCAGCGCATCGTACTTGGGGATGCAGCGGGAGCATCGGCTCGGTCAGCGCCGGGCGTTCCGGGCAGCCCGTAATCCGCCAGCGGCACGCAGCCCAGGCCGATGACCACTTCCGGCAGCAGCGCCAGGTTCAGCGGCCGGCCGGCCGTGGCGAAACCGGTGGCCACCGGCGGATGCGCATGCACCACGGCGTGGATATCCGGCCGCATCTCGTAGATCTTCAGGTGCATGGCGATCTCGCTGGTGCGCTCCGCCGGCCGCTGAATCTTGTTGCCCTGCATGTCGACGACGATCAGGTCGTCGGCATGCATCATGCCCTTGCACACGCCGGTGGGGGTGGCCAGGATGCGTTCGGCGTCCAGGCGGATGCGTGATGTTGCCGTCGTTGGCGGCGACCCAGCCCTTCTGAAAGACCAGCCGGCCGATCTGGCAGATGTCCTCGCGATACTCGCGCTCCGTTTTCACCATTGCGGGAATCTAACGATTGTAGCAGACAAGGGGGGCCGGGGGTCGGGGGCCAGGGGCCGGGGAGGAGCGCGTTACGCGGTGCGCACCCGCCGTTTCCCGGTGGCCAGAATCCCGGAAATAATGGGCGCTCGCAAACTACCTTACGCGTCCCCGGCCCCTGGCCCCTGGCCCCCGGCCCCCAATTTGGAAATGGCCGTCCGCCGTAGTACACTCAAAGTTTACTCCAGTGGTTCCGACGCATTCCGTGTGTTCCGGCTCCCAAAACACAGAGGTTTGCAATGCACGCGATTATTGAAACCGGCGGAAAACAATACCGGGTTGCTCCCGGCGACGTCATCCGCGTGGAAAAACTGGCCGGCGAAGTCGGCTCGGAGATCGAGCTGCCCGCCAAGGCGGCTTTCCAGGATGGCGGCGAGATGGTGACGGGCGGCACGGTGAAGGCGACCATCGTGGGCAACGGCCGCGGCGACAAAGTGCTGGTCTTCAAGTTCAAGCGCAAGAAGCAGTACAAGAAGACCATCGGGCACCGCCAGTCCTTCACCGAAGTGAAGGTCGGCGAGATTGTGGTCTAGGTGACGTATGGCGCATAAAAAAGGTTTAGGCAGTTCCAAAAACGGGCGCGATTCCAACGCGCAGCGGCTGGGCGTGAAGGTCTTCGGCGGCCAACTGGTGCCCGGCGGATCGATCATCGTGCGGCAGCGCGGCACCAAGATCAAGCCCGGCCTGAACGTCGGCTGGGGCAAGGACGACACGCTGTTCGCCAAAGTGACCGGCGTGGTGGAATTCAGGGACCGCGGCCGCATGGGCAAGTTCGTCAGCGTACAGGCCTCCGAGTAGGTCGGGGCCGGGAGCCGGACGCGCACGGTGGTTGTAAGCACGCTTCACACCGGGGCTTCCGGCCAGCGGGTCTGTGCGCGCACCGCGTCAACGGATCCTCCCTGGCCCCCGGCCCCGGCCTCCGGCTCCCCATGTTTTCATCGACGAAGTCAGAATTCTGGTGAAGGCCGGCGACGGCGGCAACGGCTGCCTGGCCTTCCGGCGGGAGAAGTATGTTCCGCGCGGCGGGCCGAGCGGCGGCGATGGCGGCCGCGGCGGCGACGTCATGCTGGTGGCCGACCGCGCACCAGAACACGCTGCTGCAATTCCGCTATCAATCCCGAGCACAAAGCCGAGCGCGGCCGCCACGGCGAAGGCAGCAACTGGACCGGCGCCGAGGGCCACTCCATCGACGTGGCAGTGCCGGTGGGCACCGTGGTCTACGACGAGGCCACCGGCGAGCGGCTGTTCGATTTCACCGAGCCCGGCCAGCGCTTCGTGGTGGCGCGCGGCGGACGCGGCGGACGCGGCAACGCGCGCTTCGCCACCTCCACGCACCAGGCGCCCACCGAGCACGAACCCGGCCGCCCGGGCGAAGAGAAGCGGCTGCGCCTGGAGCTGAAGCTGCTGGCCGATGTCGGGCTGGTGGGCTTTCCGAACGCCGGCAAATCGACGCTGATCTCGCGCATTTCGGCGGCGCGGCCGAAGATCGCCGATTACCCGTTCACCACGCTCGAACCGAATCTGGGCGTGGTGCAGCTCGGCGATTTCCGCAGCTTCGTGGTGGCCGATATTCCGGGCCTGATCGAAGGCGCGCACCTGGGGCACGGGCTGGGCATTCAGTTTCTGCGCCACATCGAGCGCACGCGGCTGCTGGCGCACCTGGTGGACGTGTCGGAGGCCAGCGGGCGCGATCCGGTGCGACGATTTCGAAACCGTGATGGGCGAGCTGGCCAGCTTCAGCGAGGAACTGGCGCACAAGCCGATGATCGTGGTGGCCACCAAGATGGATGCGGCGCAGGACGCCGGAGCGGGTGGCGGCGCTGCGCGCAGCTGGCGGACGCGCGCGGCCTGCCCTTTTTCGAGATTTCGAGCGCCACGGGCAAGGGCATCGAGGCGCTGAAGTTCGCCATGGCGGAGCGGGTGCTGGCGCCGGCGGCGTAACGAGGCGTCCCTGTAACGCAAGCTTTCAGCTTGCCATGCCGGCATTCCTCCCGGCATACGCCGACGGAACACGCACTCTCCATTTGCCGGGCGAGCGGACGGCGCCGCGCTTTGGCGGGATGCATCTGCGAACGGAGGATGCCGGCTCGAAAGCCGGCATGGCCGCCTGGAAGGCGGCGCTACGGCTGCATCCAAACCACGACCGCGGCCTGGTAGACGGCGCCGCTGTAATAAAATGGCGCGGCGGGGAGGCCGTCGATGGCGATTTCCAGCCCGATGCCTTCCGTGCCGGAGATGGTGGCTGGCGGAAGCTGAATCGTTAGCTGATCGACGCCGGGCGCGCCGGCAACGGGCGTGACGGGACCGGAGGCCAAAGAGACGTTCCCCGAGCTTACACTCACCTGATAGACCCATACCGGCGTGCCGTTCAGGAAGACGGTCACGGCGGAGCCCGGTCTGGCGGGATTGGCGCAGGTATTGCGCGAGCCATCCGCGTTCAGAGAGACCGCCCCGAACGCGGGGCTGACATAAAAAGGGCAGCCGCTCGACGGGGAAACGGTGAGGTCGAGGAAGACGGATGGGGCGCCGTTAGCGACCACGAAACTCCGGCTGGCGCCGGGACCCGAGCCGAGCGACAGGGTGGTCGAGCCTTCGACCGAATCCGGCACCTGCAAATTGATCTGGCCGGAGGACACGTAAAGCAGAGACGCTGCGGCCCCATCGACAGTCACCTGCGCGTTCGCCAGGTCAGAGCCAAACAGCGAGATGAGCTGGCCGGGCGCGACCGGGCCGACGGGCATGAACGTGGCGGCATCGAGAACGCAGCCGAGTTGCGGACCGGTTGCGGCTTGGGAGAGGTCGAACGCGGCGAGGAACGCGCCGGAGGCGGTGCGCTGCGCGATGGCCGCGTCGAACGCCACGCCCGGGCGTAAGCGGGATATCCGGAAATTCGGTGAAGCCTGCCGAGGACGGCGCGGCCATCGGGCTCGATGGTGATGCCGCCGGCGGTGGCTTGCGTCGCACTCAGAAGCTGAGTGGCCGTGGTGCTGCCATCCTGCGCGCTGAAGCTCTGGACATAGGGCATGGATTGCACGGTGATTCCGTTGGGCAGGCAGGCGGCGGGGGTGTTGCCGGTGGGCGGAGGCGGCGGAAAGGTAGTGCCGGGCGGGTAGGAGATCGGAGGGGTGGTCGGAACGAAGCTGCCGCCCGCTACCGGATTACCCGCGGCGTCGAGCGCCAGGACGTTGCCGCCTTGCCGGACCGACCAGAGCAGCTTGGAGCCGGTGGGATCGAGTTTCGACAGGAAGAGGCCGGTGCGGTCGGCGGGCAACGTGGCGGTGAACGGATAATCCTGAGAGGCCGTACCGCCCGTGACGTAGGCGTTGCCGGCGCTATCGACGGCCAAGCCGGAATTTTCGCTGCCGGTGCTACCGGTGAGGAAGGTGGAGTAAACCAGCCTGGTGCCGTCAGCGCTGAGGCGGGTTACGAACTGCTCGAAAGCGGGGACGCAGAATCCCTCCGATCCGCAGCTATACGAGGGCGTGAAAGTGGTCTGGAAGGCGCCGGGGGTAGTGGGATAGGTAGTGGAAGTGGTATTGCCGGCCAGGAAAATATCGCCTTGCGGCCCGAGCGCCATCTGGCTGCCGCCCACGCCCACGGCGGAAAACAGGACCTTCGTCGCGGTGGGATCGAGCCTGGTGACGAACCAGGCCGCGCTCTGCTTGGTCGGGTTGGCGAGCGAAACCGCGCCGGGCGTGGCGGGATAGGTGTCCAGCACCATGCCGGTGACGATGAGATTGCCGGCGCTATCGAGCGCAATGGTGTCCGGGTACGCGGAGGCGGCGGCAAACACGCTGGCGTAGACGACGCGGCCGGCCGGGTCCAGCTTGATGACGAAGGGCCGGACGGTGCCATCGGGCACCGGACCGCCGAAGGTGGCGGGGAAACTGGAGGAGGAAGTGGTGCCGGTGATGTAGGCGTTGCCTTGCGCGTCCACGGCCAGGGCGCGGGGCGCTTCCGGGGACCCGGAACTGCTGCCCACGTAGACGAAATACGCGACCTGGGAGGCATTGGGGTCGAGGCGCAGGACCACGGTCGGCGGAAGGTGGTCAGGCGTGGAAAACGGCACGCTGGGAGGGTTGTACGGCGTACCGAGAAGGAAGATGTTGCCGGCGGCGTCGTGGCCGACCGCAAGGGGCGTAAGATCCCCGGCCAGGAAGGTTGAGAAGGGTGCGGGAGCCGAAGCCGAAGCCGGACCGGCTAGGAACAGGATTGCGATGACAAGCGCCGCCAGGGCCGAGTCACTGCGCCGGGGCGGCGTGCGCCGCAACGGCACCAGTTGTACGGTGTCCATGGAGTTGAGAGGTTCGCTCGGTTTACATGGTAGCGCTGCGCGGCGGTGGGTTGGCAGACCACGAAAAACGATGGTCTGCCCTACGGCGTTACTCCTTCGGGCCGATTTCGAGGGCGCGCATTTTGCGGTAGAGGTTGCTGCGCTCCAGGCCGAGCAGTTCGGCCGTGCGGGTGACGTTGCCGCTGGTCTCTTCGAGCTTCTTCAGGATGTATTCGCGCTCGGCGGCTTCGCGGACTTCCTGCAGGCTGCCGAAGCGGTCGAGCGGGCGGTCGCGGCGGGCGCGCGGGCGTGTCAGCGGGATGTGGCGCGCATCCACGCGCACCTGCGGGTTCAGAATCACGATGCGCTCGATCAGGTTGCGCAGCTCGCGCACGTTGCCCGGCCAGTGGTATTCGGCCAGCACGCTGGTAGGCTTCCGGCGTCAGCTCCTTGGGCTTGCGGCCGTAGGCGGTGGTGAACTCGCGCAGGAAATGATCGGCCAGCAGCGGGATGTCTTCGCGGCGGTCGCGCAGCGGCGGCACGTAGAACGGAATCACGTTCAGGCGGTAGAAAAGGTCCTCGCGGAAATTGCCGCGCTCGATCTCCTCTTCCAGGTTCTTGTTGGTGGCGGCCACCACGCGCACGTCCACCTGCACGGATTCGGCCGCGCCCACCGGCTCGAAGCGCTGCTCTTCGAGCGCGCGCAGCACCTTGGCCTGCGTGCGCAGGCTCATGTCGCCGACTTCGTCCAGGAACAGCGTGCCGCCGTCGGCCTTCTGGAATTTGCCGATCTTGGTCTTCGTGCGCGCCGGTGAAGCTGCCCTTGATGTGGCCGAACAGCTCGCTTTCGATCAGCTCTTCGGGGATGGCGGCGCAGTTGACTTCGACGAACGGCTCGGCGGCGCGCGGGCTCATGGCGTGCAGGGCGTGCGCCACCAGTTCCTTGCCGGTGCCGCTTTCGCCGTAGATCAGCACGCGGCCGTTGGTGCCGGCCATCAGCGCGAGCTGCTGGCGCAGGGCCTTCATGGGCACGCTTTCGCCGATGATGCGGTAGCGCGAGCCGGTGTCGGCCTTCGAGGCGGCTGTTTTCGATCTGCAGGCGGCGGTGCTCCAGGGCGTTCTTGACCACCACCGAGACCTTCTCGATGGAGAGCGGCTTTTCCAGGAAATCGAAGGCGCCCAGCTTGGTGGCCTTGACGGCCGTTTCGATGTTGCCGTGGCCGGAGATCATCACCACCACGGGCCGCTCGGCGAAGGGCATCTCCTGGATGCGCGCCAGCACTTCCATGCCGTCCATGCCGGGCAGCCAGATATCGAGCAGCACCAGCTCGAAGCCGCCGCCGCGGCAGCGCGGCCAGGCAGGCTTCGCCGCTCTCCACGGCCGCGACGGCGTAGCCTTCGTCTTCCAGCACGCCGCTCAGGGACTGGCGGATGCCCGGCTCGTCGTCCACGATCAGGATGCGCGGCGGCTTCATACGCTGACGGCGGCCGGCCGCGGGGTCGGCTGCTCGCCGGCTCGGCTCCGATCAGCGCCGGAATCTCGATGGTGAAGCGCGCGCCGGCGGGCTGGTTGTCCTCCACGCGGATCTGCGCGTTGTGCTCGGCGAGGATGTGGCTGACGATGGCGAGGCCCAGGCCGGTGCCGCGGTCCTTGGTGGAGAAATAGGGCAGGAAGAGCTTCTCCTTATCGTCGGCGCTGATGCCGCAGCCGGAATCGGCGACCACCAGCTCCACGGTTTCCGCCGGCGCCGGGCTGGGTGGCGATGTAGAGCTTCTTCACCAGCGAATCCTGCATGGCTTCGGCGGCGTTATCCACCAGGTTCACCACCACGCGCTGGAACTGTTCGCGGTCCAGGTTCACCGGCGGCAGGCCGCGGCGCAAAGCTGGTGCGGATGTCGATGCCATCCAGGCGGCCCTGGAAGACCGCCAGCGCGCCGCGCGACCACTTCGTTCAGATCGCAGCGCACCGGCTGCGCGGCGGGGAAGCGCGCGAACTGCGAGAATTCGTCCACCAGCGTCTTCACCGATTCCACGGATTTGCGAGATGGTGGCGGCGCACTCGCGCAGGATGCGGCCGTTGGCGGGCGGCAGGTCGACGCGGTCCAACTGGCGCGCGATGCGTTCGGCGGAGAGCGCGATGGGCGTGAGCGGATTCTTGATTTCGTGCGCCACGCGGCGCGCCACCTCGTGCCAGGCGGCGGCCTTCTGCGCGCGCAGCAGCTCGCTGGTGTCTTCGAGCACGCACCACGAAGCCGGAGGTGAGCTTCTCTTCCAGGGCCGAAACGGTGACGGCGAGGTGCAGCTTGCGGGTTTCCGTGCGCAGCTCGATCTGGCGCGAGGCGCTGCCGGTGCGCCGCGCGCGCTTCATCAGGTACTTGATTTCGGCGGTGTCCTCGCGCGAGAAGAGGTCTTCCAGGCGGGCGGCGCGGTCGAGCTGCGTCGGCGGGGAAGATCTTGGCCAGCGCGCGATTGACGCGCTTGATGGAGCCGTCGGCGCCGATGGAAATGACGCCGGTGGGAATGCTTTCGAGGATGGCTTCGGTGAAGCGGCGGCGCCGGTCGAGCTCGCGGCTGCTGCGATTCCAGCTCCTGCGGTCATCTGGTTGAAGCCGCGCACCAGCAGCGCCAGTTCGTCCACCGCGCGCACTTCCACGCGGTGCTTGAGGTTGCCCTTGCGCACTTCGCTGGCGGCATCGAGCAGCGCGGTGATGGGAACGCTGATCTGCTTGGCCAGGAACAGCGCCATCCAGGTGGCAACGAAGAGAACGAACAGGGTGATGAGGATCATCACCATGGTGTAGAGGCGCTTGGCGTTGCGCAGTCCGTCGCGGAGGGCGATCCATTCGCGGTTATAGCGGCCGATGAGCGAGACCTGGCGCGCCACGTCGAGGGGCACGGGCGCGGCCAGTTCCACGTAGCCCAGGGTGCGCGTGCCGTCCATCACGGGGAAACGCGCGCGCAGCGGCTGGGCGGAGCGGCGGGCGGCGTCGGGCTCCGTCCAGGACGCGAGCGGCGCCGAACCGCTGGTGGGAAAGACGGCCGCGTACTGCGCCTCCTGGGCGCGGGCGAAATTTTCCAGGAAGCGCGGCGGCAGCGAGACGCCGCTCAAGAAACTGGTGGACTTCGGGCTTGGCGGCGAGCAGGGCGGTCTGGGCGTTGGTTTCGTCCTGCATCTCGCGCTCGAGCAGGGTGGCTGCCTGCACGAAGATGTCGACCTCGCGGTCCACCGGGTTGGTGAACCAGCGGTCCACGCTGTGGCTGAGCACTTCGAAGCTGAACAGCACCAGGCAGAAAACCGGGACGCAGCTCAGCGCCAGCGCGCCCATGACCAGCCTGGTGCGGATGCGGGAGCCGGGCTGGTTGGCGTGGCGCGCGATATACAGCCGGGCCAGCTCGCGGAAGAGGATGAACCCCAGCGTCACCATCAGGATGAAGATGAGCAGGAAGATGGCGCCGAAAATGAAGGTTTGATCGGGATTGGAGGGCCCGATGCGGCCCATGTTGAAGGAGCCCTGCCAGGCGACCAGCAGCACGGAAATCGCCAGCAGAACCACACCCGTGCCAAGCAGCAGCCGCTTCTTCATGCGAGAACCTTCACACCAGATTGTACCCGGTCGAAGGCGGAAAAAAGAAGGAGTCAGAATGCGGGAACGGCTTCAGGAGGCACAAGTGGCCTGGCTCAGGCCGGCTCTGTCCTGACTTCTGTGTTCCGACTCCTGGATTGCGCAGCTACAGGGCCTTGACGCTATCCACCGTGATAGTCTCACCGTCCACTTTGCCGGTGACGGTGACTTTCTTGCCCGCGACGTCTTTGACTTTGTCCTGGTTGGCGATGCTGTAGATCTTGCCGTCCTCGGTGGCCAGGACCGCCGGCGAACCGCGCTTGATACAGGCCTGGGCACACGCCTCGTTGCCGAGCATTGCCTTCTTGCTCGCGCAGTTCTTGTCGATGATGTAGCCCGTGACATCCGCGGCCATGGCGGAAATAGCCGCCAAACCGAATACAGCCAGCAATTTCTTCATCTGGATCCCCTCCCGAATGAAATGTAATCACAACGACTATACCCCAGACGGGGCCGGGCCGCAAGGCTGGACTCCGAAATTAACCAGCAGGAAGGCGGGAGAAGCGGTCGCGGAATGCAGCGGCCGTAGCGCAAGGCTTCCGGTTTGCGGACGGGAATGCCGGCTTCTAAGGAACCACTGCTTCGGTAGCACCAATCCGGCATCGGTCTATAGCTTGCCCAACCCAGCAGCCCTCTCAGGATACAGGCCTGTTCCTTCCGGATTTGGCTGGGAGCCACGGCACCCAGTCAATCTGCTCGGAAGCCGGCAGGGCCGCCTGGAAGGCGGCGCTACGGGGCGGAGGCGGGCTATTGCTGCATTTTAGTAGAACAGGTATTTCCGCCACTGCGCGTCGCCCTTGCCGAGCATGCGCATCAGGTGGCGGCTGGTGTGCAGACTGAACGGGCGCGGCTGGCGCGCCAGTTTCATGCCGGCTTCTTCGGGCGTGCGGCTGCCCTTGCGGTTGTTGCAGGGATGGCAGCAGGCCACCAGGTTTTCCCACGCCGATTCGCCGGCGCGCGAGCGGGGGATCACGTGGTCGAGCGTCAGTTCGCCGGAGGGCAGGGTGCGATGGCAATACTGGCAGGTGTAGCGGTCGCGCATGAGGATGTTCTTGCGCGAAAGGGCGCGCGTCTGGTGGGGGATGCGGCGGTATTCGAGCAGGCGGATGACCGAAGGCAGCCGCAAGGCGGCGCGCGCGGAATGGACGGCCAGGCTGGTTTCTTCTTCCGCCGAGGCCACGCCCTTCAGCACCAGCACCAGCGCGCGGCGGGCGGCGCAGATGTTAATCGGCTCGTAGCTGGCGTTGAGGACCAGCACCGGCTTTTGCAGGCGATCGGCCATTCAGACACTCTCCCTCTTGGAATGCGGACGCGGGCGGGCGCCGCCCAGACGGCGGTCGACGCGCGCGACCGTAAGCAGCGCCACCCGGGCCGCGCCCGCGCGCTTCAGCGCCAGGGCGCAGGCGGCGGCGGTGGAACCGGTGGTCATCACGTCATCGATGAGCAGCAGGCGGCGGCCGCGAATGGGAACGCCGGCAGACCACGAAAAATGATGGTCCGCCCCACGGCGCAGGCGGAAGGCGCCGGCCACGTTCTGGCGCCGGCTGGTGTTGCTGAGCCCGGCCTGCGCCGCCGTGGGGCGGGTGCGCACCAGCGCATCGAGCAGCGGAATCCCGGTGCGGCGCGAGAGGACGCGCGCCAGCAGGGCGGACTGGTTGAAACCGCGCTGCCAGCGGCGCCGCCAGTGCAGCGGCACGGGCACGATGGCGTCCAGACGCTCCTCGCGCGGGAACGCGTTCATGGCCAGATCCGCCAGCGGACGGGCCAGCGTCCGGATGCGGCCGTATTTGTACAGGTGGATCAACTGGCGCAGGACGCCCTCGTAAGATCCGAAACAATAAGCCGCGTCAAAACCACGAAGGCCGCTGCGGCACAGAGCGCAGCGGCCTTCGAAGTCCAGCGGGAAGCCGTTTAGAAACGGCGTCCGGCAACTGGAGCAGAAATATTCCGCCTCCATCGGCTGGGGCGTCGCGCAGGCAATCGCGGCACACCGGAATGCGGCGTGATTTCGTGCAAAGGGCGGCCGCAAACGCGGCAATCGGCGGGAAAGAGGAGGGAAAAAAGGGCGCGAGAGGTTGTTTGAACTACCGAGGATCCCAGGTTGGCAACTGCAGTTCGTTTGTTACCGGAGAAGACCCACCTCCGCTAAGCCCCTATTATATCCGAAGAGAGATGTTCGGCACGCTATACTTGTACTTCCCCGTGTTTCATTCCATTGAAAAGCAGGTTGCCGGCGCGTTTCACGCGCACATTCAGATCCGCTACGGCGTCGATCTGGCGGTGGCCGTCGAGCAGCCGCGGCAGAGCGATTTCGGCGAAATGGCCGTGCCGGCGGCCTTCCAGCTGGCCAAGCACTTGCGCCAGGCGCCGAAGAAGATCGCCGCGGAACTGGTGGAAGAGATCGGCCCGATCCCCGGCGTGGCGGCGCATGGAAGTGGCCGGCAACGGCTACATCAATATCCGGTTCGACCGCGGCGCGTATGCGCGCGGCGCTGCTGCGCGGCGACTCGCGAAGACGGCAGCGCGCGGCGGGCGAGAAGATCATCGTCGAGCACACCAACATCAATCCCAACAAGGCGGCGCACATCGGCCATCTGCGCAACGCCGCGCTGGGCGACACGTTCGTGCGCATGCTGCGCGCGCGCGGGCGAGCGCGTCGAAGTGCAGAACTACATCGACAACACCGGCGTGCAGGTGGCCGACGTGGTGGTGGGCTTCCATTACCTGGAACACAAGACGCCGGCCGATGTCGCGCGCGCTGATCGCCGACCCGGCGGTGCGCTTCGATTACTCTGCTGGGACCTCTACGCGCGCACTTCGCAGCTATTACAAGGACCATCCCGAAGTCGCTGGCGTGGCGCGCCGAGACGCTGCACGCCATCGAGGCGGGCGAGGGCGAGCTGGCCGAACTGGCGCACCTGGTGGCCGACGCCATCGTGCAGCGCGCATCTGGCCACCATGCTGCGGCTGGACGTGGAGTACGACGTGCTGCCGCGCGAGAGCGAGATTCTGCACCTGCAGTTCTGGGCGGCGGCGTTCGAGCTGCTGAAGGAGCGCAAGGCCATCTACTTCGAGACCGAAGGCAAGAACGCCGGCTGCTGGGTGATGCCCGCGCGGCTTTCTCGGCGACGGCACGGAAGACAGCAAGGTGATCGTGCGCTCCGACGGCACGGTCACGTATGTCGGCAAGGACATCGCCTACCAGCTCTGGAAGTTCGGCCTGCTGGGCAAGGATTTCTACTACCGGCCGTTGCACACGCTATGCCGACGGGCGCGAGCTGTGGGTCATCGACCGACGAGCCGCAGCCGCAGCCGGCGCCCGCAGTTCGGGCGCGGGCACGCGCGTCTACAACGTGATCGACGCGCGGCAGTCCTATCTGCAGGACGTGGTGGTGGCCGGGCTGCGCGGCGCTGGGCTACAACGAGCAGGCGGACCAGTCCGTCCACTTCTCCTACGAGATGGTGGCGCTCTCGCCGCGCTGCTGCGCCGACTGGGCATTCGAGCTGTCCGAAGAGGACCGCAAGCGGCCGTACGTCGAAGTCTCCGGGCGCAAGGGGCTGGGCGTGAAGGCCGACGACCTGATCGACAGCCTGATCGCGAAGGCGCTGGACGAAGTGGCGTCGCGTCACGCCGAAGCCACGCGCCGAGGAGCAGCGCGCGCGTGGCCACGCAGATCGCCATCGGCGCGCTGCGCTATTTCCTGCTGAAGTTCACGCGCAATTCGGTGATCGCGTTCGATTTCCAGGAGGCGCTGAGCTTCGAGGGCGAGACCGGCCCCTACGTGCAGTACGCCGCCGTGCGCGCGCGCAACATTCTGCGCAAGCTGGAAGAGCGCGGCGAGCGCTGCCCGATTTCGCGCGCGGAGCTGACGCGCGAGGCGCTGGCGCGCCAGCTTGCGAGCCGAGGATTTCTGGCAGATGCTGCTGGCGGCGTCGAAGGCGGATTCGGCGGTGGAGCGCGCGGTGACCGCGGGCGAGCCGGCGCACGTGGCGCAAGTACGCGTTTCAACTGGCGCAGGCGTTCAACAACTTCTACCACCAGTATCCGATCATCCACGAGGAGGACCGGGAGAAGAAAGTGTTCCTGCTGTGGATGACGGATTTCTTCCGCCGGCAACTGGAACGGACGGCGGGGATACTGGGGATTCAGATTCCGGAGTACATGTAGGGCGGCGCTTCGGCCCGGCATTTGACAGCCCGGAAGGGCTGTCCGGATTACCGGTTCTCTCTTCTTTTTTCTTCGGGTTCGGCAGGCAGCCTGTGCCGGTCGGCAGGTGAAACCGAGACAGCCCGTAGCGCAAGCTTCCAGCTTGCCGTGCCGGCTTCCGAGCCGGCATACTGGACCAGCGGGACGCCGGTGAGGACGACGTCGTGGCTGCCCCAGGGCTGGGCAGGCCAGGAGGCCTACCCTACTTTGGTCAGCGCTTCCTCGTCGTAGCCCAGGATGATCTGGCTGCCCTCCACCACAATCGGGCGGCGGATCAGGTTGGGATTTTCGGACATCAGGCGCAGAGCTTCGGCGCGCGGCGGCGGATTCTCCTTCATTTTCCGCTCGCGGTAGAGCTCGTTGCGGGTATTCAGAAACTCGCGGTAATCGCGGTTTCCGATCAGCTTTTCCAGTTCGTCCACGGAAAGTCCCCGGTTGAGATCGACCTCTTCGAACCGGGCATTGCGTTCGCGAAGCAAACTCTTCGCTTTGCGGCAGGACGTTCAGGTGGGTTTTAGATAGAGCTTCATATCAGAGCCAGTTCAAGTCGGCGTAGCGCTCGCCGGTCAGGTGCAGGAAAAGCGGCTCCAGGGCGCGGAATTCGCGGCCGTCGAACTGGATGGCGCCATCGCGCGCCAGCACCGTGATATCGCCCTGCCACACCAGCTTGCCGGGCCGGGTGATGATGGCGGCACTGTCGCACAGCCGCTCCACGGTTTCGAGCACGTGGCTGGTGATGAAAACCGTGCGGCCCTGCTCGGTGAAGCGGCGCAGCCATTGCTTCATGAGCGCCACGCCGGCGGGGTCGATGCTCTCGAACGGCTCGTCCAGGAACAGCACCTCGGGCGAATGGATCACGGCGGCGGCGAAGGCCACGCGCTTGCGCATGCCGGTGCTGTATTCGGCGAGCGTCTTGCGACGAGTCGGTCAGCTCCAGGGCTTCCAGCAGCTCGGTGACGCGCTTGCGCGTGGTGGCTTCGTCCAGGCCGAACATGCGGCCCACAAAGGCCAGAAATTCGTGCGCGTAGAGCGGCTCGAACAGCCCCAGCGTTTCCGGCATCACGCCCATGCGCCGCTTGAGAGCCGGCGCTGTTGGCGTCGAACGGCTGGCCGAGAATTTCGACCGTGCCGGCGGTGGGGTCGAGCAGGCCCGTCAGGCAGCCGATGGTGGTGCTTTTGCCCGAGCCGTTGGGCCCGAGAAAGCCGAACATCGAGCCCTTCGGGACGGCCAGCGAGAGGTTGTCCACCGCCACCACCGTGCCGTATTTCTTCACCAGATTGGAGATGCGAATGGCGTCCATGACATCAGTCTCTTCCTTCCACCACCGCCATCAACTGCTCGCGCCGCCGGCGGAACAAGTGTCACCGCGCCGCGCAGCGAGAAGACGATAGAACACCAGCGCCAGCAGCGCCGGAACCGGAGCGCCAGCCACCAATGGTCTCGGGCGAAACCAGGGCGGGCGGCAATGCTCCGAGCGCCAGCGGTCCGAACAGACAGACCAGTCAGCGCCGCCGATGACCACGATGTTGCCGACGAGCGACAGATCGTTGCCCAGGCTCTGGTTAGTAGTTCGCCGCGGCGCGCGCGCCAAGATGCTGGCCCACAGGCCGAGCGCCGTGAAAAAACGAGCAGCCCGGTCGATGCCGCTCGACACGAGCATGCCAGCCTGCGCGCGTCGGCCGGCAGCGGGCGCAAAACGCAACCCAGGCGATGAGCTGCCAGCGCGGATCATGGGCGGCGGAAAGCAGCATGGAGGCGTAGCTGCCGGCGCGCAGGGCGGCGGCCGGAATCGGTGGGCAGCAGGAAAAAGCGCCGGAACGCGCCGCCGGTGTAGCCGAACTGGTTGACGGTAAAGCGGCCGACGCCCGAGGAAAGCCGGCGATCGGGAAAGTGCCCAGCGCGGCCAGAAACAGGCTGCCGAAACCCGTGCGCGGCCGCGCCGAAATTCGAAGGTGAGGAAGAGCCAGCAGCGGCAGGGCCAGCAGCGAAAGCGTGCGGAAGCGGTTGTTGCGCACGTAGAAGCGCAGCCAGTGCGCCACCAGCGGCGCATTTTCCGGCCCGAACCAGGCGGCCACGCGATCGTACGGGCTGTCGAAGGAAAGGGCCGTGGTTTCCACCTTCTGGCGGTATTCCGGCTGCCGCTCCAGCGCCACCAGCGCGGCGCCCAGCCCGAGGAGCCAGAGGACAATGATGCCGAGGCCCGAGGCGGCTTCGAGCGAGCTTCCGGTCATGGCCGCCGCCGCGCCGAAGGGCGGTGTATAGCGCAGCACCCGCAGGGACATGCCGGCCAGGGCCGGATGGTTGTGGAGCAGCAGCGGAATCTGGCCCATGCCGATGGCCAGCACCATGAATGAGCGCGGTCATGAGGCCCGAGCCGCCCCGCTGCTGCATCAGGCGGTCGAAGAAGCTTCCCAGGGCGCGCGCACACAGGTAATTGGTAACGAACAGCAGCAGCACCGCGATCAGGCCCGGGACCAGCGAGCGCGGCGCCCATTCCGTACAGGCCCAGGACCAGCCCGATTTCGAGCGCCAGCGAGAGAACCCAGAACGGATCGATAATGCCGATGAGGTGGCGGGTGAGGCGCCGTTCCGGGGCGGTGAGCGGATACCGCCGCAGTTCCGTCTCCGAGAACATGGCGTTCATGCCGAAGCCCATGATCACGGTGGCCAGCAGCGTCTGGAGGAACAGCGACGCCAGCACCACCTGGGCCAGCATCTGCGCCTTGCCCATGCGCACCGCCATGATGCCCGCGCCCAGCCCGCCCGCGCCCAGCAGCGCCACCACCAGCACGAAGATCAGGTAGCCCACGAAAAACAGCGCGATGCGGCCGTTGCGCGAGCGCGTCCGCGCCCAGAGGAGCTTGTAGCGCAGGCGGATCAGTTCGCCGATCGAGTTGGAAATTCATAATGTCGGGAGCGTGCCCACGGCGCAAGCTTCCAGCTTGCCCTGCCGGCTTTCAGATACGGCACAGGCGATGCCGGCACGAATGCCGGCATGGCCGCCGTGAAAGGCGGCTACTACGAAATGCCGGGCGGCGTTCATAACAACGCCTATCCTTTTCGGTTAGAGCGAATGATTTCCGTGTTCAGGTACGGCCGCAGGGCCTCCGGAACCACCACGCTGCCGTCCTTCTGCTGGTAGTTTTCCACGATCGCCACCCAGGTCCGGCCCACCGCCAGGCCGCTGCCGTTCAGCGTGTGGGCGAATTCGGCCTTCTTGCCGGCGCGGAAGCGGATGCCCGCGCGGCGCGCCTGGAACGCCTCGAAATTCGAGCAGGAAGAGATTTCCTTGTAGCCGTTCTGGCCCGGCAGCCAGACCTCGATGTCGTAGGTCTTGGCCGAGGAGAAGCCCATGTCGCCGGTGGAAAGCACCACCGTGCGGAAGGGCAGGCCCAGCCGCCGCAGGATGTCCTCGGCGTCGGCGGTCAGCTTCTCCAGCTCGTCGTAGCTCTGGTCCGGGCGCGTGAACTTCACCAGCTCCACCTTCTGAAACTGGTGCTGGCGGATGATGCCGCGCACGTCGCGGCCGTAGGAGCCGGCCTCGCTGCGGAAGCACGGCGTGTAGGCGCACAGGCTGATGGGCAGATCGGCCGTCATCCAGCGTTTCGTCGCGGTAGATGTTGGTCACCGGCACTTCGGCGGTGGGAATCAGCCAGAAGTCGTGGCCCTCGCACTTGAAAAGGTCCTCTTTGAACTTGGGCAACTGGCCGGTGCCGAACAGGCTCTGCGGAATTCACCATGAAGGGCGGCAGCACTTCGGTGTAGCCGTGCTCGCGGGTGTGCACGTCGAGCATGAAATTGATGAGCGCGCGCTCCAGCTTCGCGCCCAGGCCCCAGTAGAGGGCGAAGCGCGCGCCGGTGATCTTGGCGGCGCGCTCGAAATCCAGGATGCCCAGCTCCGGGCCCAGGTCCCAGTGCGCCTTGGGCTCGAAATCGAACTGCGGCGGCTCGCCCCAGCGGCGGACTTCCACGTTGTCGTCCGCGCTCCGGCCCACCGGCACGGATTCGTGCGGAATGTTGGGGATGCCGGCGAGCAGGTCGCGGAACTGCTCGTCCAGGGCCTTTACCTGCTCATCGAGCGCGGCGATCTCTTCGCCGATGGCGCGCACCTGCTTCTGCCGCTCGGCGGTGTCTTCGCCGGCGCGCCGCAATTTGGCGATTTCGGCCGTTTCGGCATTGCGGCCGGCCTTGAGCTGCTCCGCTTGCGTGATGGCGGCGCGGCGGCTGCGGTCCAGCTCGCGGAACTGCTCCAGCCCGGCGATGTTCCCGCGCGTGGCCAGCCGTTCGGCAACGCGGTCGAAGTTGTTGCGGAAGAAGGAGAGATCGTGCATTCTCCTCCATGCTAGCAGCAGGCGAAGGCTATTGGCTCAACGCGGAGGCGCGGAGGATCGCGAAGGCAACGCGGAGAAAACAGGGAGAATTCTCCGCGAAAGCTCTGCGGCCTTCGCGTCTCCGCGTTGAAAGGTTCTTGCCGGGAGTCCCTAGTCCTCGTCGTCCTCGACTTTCACGGGTTCAAGGTCTTCGGCTTCGAAGATCTGGCGGCAATCCAGACATTCGACGTAATCCACGCCGTCTCTGCGGGCGATGATCTGGGTACGGTTATGGTCACAAGCGGTCTGCATAAAACACAGCGCTTTAGATGAGATTTATTCTAACCGGGTACAGTAGGTTGTCAAGTCCCTTCCCCCGACTCCCGCCGGGAAATTTTTCACGCTTGGCCGGGCACGCGGGGGAACAATGCCGAATTGGCGGGAAGCGCGCAATCCGCGCCGCTACCGTCGACGGCCGCGGCTCGGCAATTTGGGAGCGGCTATTTTCGAAGTGAAGGTGCCGACGGCCGGATTTGCCCCCTGTTCCGGAGTTAAAATCCGGTGTTATGCCTTTTCCCACCGTACGCCTGCGCCGCCTGCGGTCCTCCGAAGCCATGCGCGGGCTGGTGCGCGAGACCCAGCTCGCATCCGGCGCAGTTCATTCTGCCGCTGTTCGTCTGCCCCGGCGAAGGCGTGAGGCGCGAGATCGGCGCCATGCCCGGCAATTACCAGATGTCCATCGACGAGCTGGTGAAGGAATGCGCCGAAGTCCAGGCGCTGGGCATCGGCGGCGTGATCCTGTTCGGCCTGCCGGAGACCAAGGACGAGATGGCCTCCGGCGCCTACGACGACAACGGCATCGTGCAGCGCGCCATCCGGGCCATCCGCGCAGCGAGGTGCCCGGCCTGCTGGTCCTGACCGACGTCTGCAATTGCGAATACACCAGCCACGGCCATTGCGGCTAGATCAAAGACGGCGACGTGGACAACGACACCACCCTCGAATGGCTGGCCAAGTCGGCGGTGTCGCACGCGCGCGCCGGCGCCGACATCGTGGCGCCTTCGGACATGATGGACGGGCGCGTGGCCGCCATCCGCCAGGCGCTCGACGCAGACCGGCTTCGAGCGCATCCCGATCCTGTCCTACGCCGCCAAGTTCGCCTCGGTCTTCTACGGCCCGTTCCGCGAAGCCGCCGATTCCGCGCCGCAGTTCGGCGACCGCCGCAGCTACCAGATGGACCCGGCCAACGGCCGCGAAGCCATGCGCGAAATCGAACTGGACCTGGAGGAGGGCGCCGACATGATCATGGTGAAGCCGGCCATGCCGTACCTGGACCTGATCGCCCGGCGCCCGCGAGCGCTTCGACGTGCCCATCGCCGCCTACCAGGTGAGCGGGGAATATTCCATGATCATGGCCGCCGCCCGCAACGGCTGGCTGGACCACGACCGCGCCATGATGGAGAGCCTGACCTCGATCGCCCGCGCCGGCGCCGGCATCATCCTGACGTACTTCGCCAAGCCCGCCGCCCGGCTGCTGGGGTAGCGCAGGCGGTCGGCCGCAGGTTGGCAGACGATCGAATAATGATGGTTTCTGCCGGCGAACACTGTGCGGCATAGTCACGCCCCGCGCGCGTGTATCCTATGGAAATGTGCGCTGGCGACTTTGGCCGCCCAGTTGCTCAAGAATTTTCGAACTACCGGTTCGCTATAGGAGTACCTTCGTGAAGTTTCGTTCGCTCTGTCATCGCCGCCTGCTGGTTTTGCCCGCCGCCGCCGCGGAAAATGCCCCGTGCACCCACCGCAACCGCCCCGGCACCCACGCGAATGGCCGTCATCCGCTTCCAGGACGCCGTTCTGACCACCCAGGAAGGCCGCCAGGCGTCAGCCGCGCTGAAGGCGAAATTCGATCCCCGCAAGGCGCAACTGGAAAAGCGCCAGGCGGATCTGCAGGCCATGCAGCAGAAGCTTCGGCCGGGACGGACACCATGGCGCCGGAAGCCCGCACCAAGCTGCAGGACGAACTGGCCAGCGGCTCCCGTGCATTGCAGCGCGACGCCGACGACCTCAACAACGACGTGCAGCAGGAGGAAGGGCGGATCATGGGGCAAATGGCCAGCAAGATGAGCGAGGTGATCAGAAGTACGCCACCAGCAACGGTTACAGCATGGTGCTGGACGTGAGCAGCCAGCAGACTCCCGTGCTGTGGGCGGCCGCCGCCGCCAACATCAGCGCCGATATCGTGAAGGCGTATGACGCGGCGTACCCGGTAAACACCGCGGCGAAATAAACCGGCCACGGGCGGTCAAAACCGCTCCCGGTAGCGCGAACTTCCACCTGGCCATTGCCGGCACACCGGAGCTGCGGGAATCGCCTGGGAAGGCGGCGCTACGGGAGGGCGCGGAAGAAGGTCCGGTTTCGGGCTTACAATAGCGGGCATGGTTTCCCGCCGCAATTTTCTCCAGGCCGGTTCGCTGGCCGCCGCTTTGAGCACGCAGCTTTCCGCCAAATCGCTGGCCGCCGTGGGCGTGCAGCTTTACACCGTGCGCGGCGTTCTGCCGTCGCACCCGGCGGAAACGCTCGAAGCCATTCAGGCCATCGGCTACCGCGAGGTAGAAACGGGGGGCGTACCCCTGGAGAAGTTCTGGGCGGCGCTCGAAAAGACGCAGTTGAAGGCGGTGAGCTGCCATCTGGATTCGGCGCTCGTCACCAAGGGCCCGGAAGACCAGCTGGACCGCACCCTGGCCGATCTGAAACAGCGTGGCTTTACCTACGCGGTTTTTCCCTACCTGCCGCCTGCCGAGCGCGGCGGGCTGGAGGTGATCCAGGCCTTCGCCGCCAAGCTGAACCGCGCCGCCGAACGGAGCCGCGCCGCCGGCCTGCGCTTCTGTTACCACAACCACGCCTTCGAGTTTCAGCCCATGGGCAAGCGGCGGCCGATCGACGTCCTCATCGAAGGCACCGATCCCAAGCTGGTCGGCTTCGAGCTGGATTGCTTCTGGGTCAGCGTGGCCGGCCACGACCCGGTGGAGATGGCGCAGCGGCTTTCCGGCCGCCTGCCGCTGGTCCACCTGAAGGATAAGGCCAGCGGCACGCCGGTGCGCTACAACGAAAACGTCCCCGCGGCCACATTCAAGGAGGTCGGCAACGGCGTGATCAACTGGCCGGCGGTCCTGAAGGCTACCGCCGCGGCCGGCGCCGAGCACTATTTCGTGGAGCAGGACCAGACGCCGGGAGATCCCGTGGCCAGCCTGCGGCAGAGTTTTGCGTACCTGGGCCGGGTGTGAGCCGTATCTAATTTGTCTTCAGCAACTTACCTCCGTAGCAAGGGCGGCGTGATAACCTGACAGTTTCGGGGATTAGGGATTGGGGAAATCCGGCGCACGGTTTGCCGGTCCCCAATCCCTAATCCCTAATCCCCAATCCCGCTTTCCCCAGGTGACAAAACCCAACCATGCCCGTCCAATCTTTTAGGCAGAACGATTGGAAACCAGACACGGGCGATAAAAAGTCTCTGATATGGCCCAGGAAGCAGCCGGAGCGATAAGCGCCCGGGCGAATCCGCAGGTGGATTCGCTGATCCGGGCGGCGCAGCAGGGCGACCAGGACGCTTTCGCGCAACTGGTGCGGCTGTACGACCAAAGTGTGCTCCGGCTCGCCATGAACCTGTTGCGTTCGCCGGAGGACGCCCGGGACGTGTACCAGGAGGCCTTTCTGCGCGTGTACCGCAACCTGGACACATTCCGCTTCGATTGCAGCTTTCACACCTGGCTGTACCGGATCGTGACCAACATCTGCCTGGATCATCTGCGCAAGCGCAAGGTGCGAAAGGAGGAGCCATCGGTGGTGGAAACGTCGCAGGGGCCGGTGGACCGCATGGAGAGTAGTTGCGGAGGAAGGCCCGGCGGCCAACCCGGAGCGCAGCCTGTGGAACCGCGAGTTGCGCGAGCGAATCGAGGGCGCGCTCGGCGGCCTGACGCCGCGCGAGCGCATGGTCTTCGAGTTGCGCCATTACCAGGGACTGCGGCTGCGCAACATCGGCGAGATGCTCGGCACCAGCGAGGAGGCGGCCAAGAACTGCCTGTTCCGCGCCACCCAGAAAATGCGCGCCGGGCTGGGAGATTTTGTGTGAGTGGGGTGACAGGGAAAGGCTTTCGTATGAATTGCGATACGGTTGCCAAACTGATTCCGCTTTACTTCTACGGCGAACTGGACCCGCAGGAGGAGGACCGCGTCGAACAGCACCTGGGCGAATGCGCCGGCTGCGCGCGCGAACTGGACCGCCAGCGGGCGCTGGCGGCGGCGCTCGACGAGCGCACCGCCGCGCCTCCGCCGGCGCTGCTGGAGGATTGCCGCGCCGGCCTGATGACGGCGATTCAGGCATCGCCGCGACCGCCGCGCGCCCAAAGGGCCCGTGGACGGTATTCGTGGAAGGCGCTGAACAGCATTCTGGGCAGCGTGAATCGCGTGCCCCAGCCGGTGGGAGCGCTGGCGCTGGTGGCGCTGGGCTTTTTCTGCGCGCGCTTCACCGGGGCGTGGAGCCAGGCGGCGCCGGGCGCGGTTTCCGTGAGCGGCCTGGCCGGCGCCGGCGACATCTTCGCCACCGTGCGCTCCGTGCACCCGGACAGCAGCGGGCAGGTGCAGATCGCCTTCGACGAAACCCGCCGCCGCGTGGTCTCCGGCCCCATGGACGACTCCGCCATCCAGAAACTGCTGCTGGCGGCGGCGCATGAAGACAACGCCTCGGTGCGCGTGGAATCCATGGACGTGCTGAAATCGCGCTCCGGTTCGAGCGAGGTGCGCGACGCTCTGCTCAACGCCGCGGCGCACGACCCCAACGACGGCGTCCGGCTCAAGGCGCTGGAAGGCCTGAAGCCGCTGGCCGGCGACCCGGAAGTGCGCAAGACGCTGGCGCAGGTGCTGCAGAACGACGCCAACCCCGCCGTGCGCATGCAGGTGGTGGACCTGCTCACCGCCAACCGCGACGATTCGGTGGTGGGCATCATGCAGCGGATCATCCAGCGAGAAGACAACGACACCGTCCGCCTGAAGCTGGAAAAGGCGCTCAAGGAAATGAATGCGTCGCTGGGGACGTTCTAAAAAATGAGCGGACCTCGATTCAACGCGGAGGCGCGGAGAGCGCGGAGATTTCGCGGAGCTGATCGTATGTTCATTTCTCCGCGCTTTCTCGGCGTTCTCTGCGTCTCCGCGTTGAGTTGCGGCCTTCTCTACTCCCAGCAGCTGGCCTGTTCCAACGGCCAGTGCGAGGGAGTGATTCACGGCACCGCGCCGGCATGTGCACGGCTGCGGATTCAGGCGCACGGGGCGGTGACGCTGGAGGGCGGGGGCGCGAAGGAGATCTCCTACACGCTCCGCTTCGCGGTGAGCGCCCGCAGCGCGGCCGAAGCCCGGCGGCTGCTCGAAGCCTCGCCGGTGCGCATCGAATCGCAAGGGCCCTGGACTGTTGTGACCGCGCCGGGCGGGGCGGTGATGAGCGCGCTGACGGTGGCTGCGCCGCATCTGGAAGCGGCGGCGGTGGTGACCGCGGTGGGCGCGGTGCGGGCCAACGGCGTGGCCGGAGCGCTCGAGATCCGCACCGGCGCCGGCACGATTGACGTGGGCCACACCGGCGGCGCGCTGCAATTGCAACACCGGGGTGGGCCGGATTTCCGTGGACAGCGCGGGTGGTGCGGCGACGCTCGAAACCAACCTGGGGGATATCGTGATGCGCCAGGCGGGCGGCACGGTGGAGGCGCAAACCGGCGGCGGCGATATCCGCATCGGCACGGCCGGCGGCCCGGTGACCGCGGTCTCGGGCGGCGGCGAGATATTTCGTCGGCAAGGCCGCCGGCACGGTGACGCTGCGCAACCTGGCCGGACCGGTGCAGGTGGGTTCGGCCGCGGGAATCCGCTGCGATTCCGCCAGCGGCGGCATCCGCCTGTCCAACATCGCCGGCCCGATTCGCGTAGCCACCTCCATGGGCAACATTCTGGCCAGCCTGGCCGGCGGCCGCCTTTCCGATTCTTACCTGGCTACCGGCTTCGGTGACATAACGGTTCTGATTCCGTCTAACCTGGGTGTGACCATCCAGGCGGAAGACGACATGGCGGATACGCTCCGGCGCATCGTCTCCGATTTCGCGGCCCTGCAGCCGCGCCGCCAGGGCACGCGCATCGTCGCCGAAGGACCCATCAACGGCGGAGGTCCGCTGCTGCAGATCTCCGGCATGGGTGGAACGATCTTTATCAAACGGCAGTAAGGGCCGGGCATGCCCGGCCCGCAACGGGAGGACATAGTCTTATGAAACTTCATCTGGCGATCGGCACCGCCCTGATGGCGGCGCTGGTTCTGCCCGCGGCGTTTGCGCAGGCGGGCGCGCGGCCGTACCTGGGCATCGGCGTCCGCGACATCGACAGCGATAGCGCGAAGAAGTTCAATTTGAAGGAAGTGCGCGGCGCGGAAGTCACCAGCGTGGCGGAAGAAAGCCCGGCGGCTAAAGCCGGCCTGAAGGCGGGCGACGTCGTCCTGGAATTCAACGGCCAGCCGGTGGAAGGTGGCGAGGAGTTGTCGCGCCTGGTGCGGGAAACGCCCGTCGGCCGCCAGGTCCGGCTGGGCGTCTGGCGCAACGGCGCCATGCAAAACATTCCCATCACCATCGCGGCACGACAGCCGCAATCGTTCGGCTACAACGGCCCATGGACGATGACCGGCCCCAACGGCCAGCAGATGCAGTTCCCCAACCAGATGCCCGAGTTCAACACGCCGGAACTGCGGCAACTGCCGGATTTCCCCGGCTTCCCGATGATTCCGGCCGGCAGCCCGATGCTGGGCATTATGGGCGAAGCGCTCGGCCAGGAGAAACAGCTAGCCGACTACTTCGGCGTTGAGGATGGCGTGCTGGTGAAGGCGGTGAGTCGCGATTCGATGGCGGAAAAGGCCGGCATCAAGGCCGGCGACGTGATCGTAAAAATCGACGACACCAAGGTGGCCACCTCCCGCGACATCACCATGGCGCTGCGCGCGGCGCGCAACAAGAAGACCGTGACCGTAATGGTGATGCGCAACAAGAAAGAGATGCCCATCACGGTGACGCTGGAGAACCCCAGCGGCGGCATGGGCAGCCCGGTAAAAGCGGAAGTGCGGATTTCGCGGTTTGTGTAACTGCGCGCGGGGCAGGCCATCGCCTTTTGTGGTCCGCCAACCGTATCGGCCGGCGCTGAGGCACTCTCACGGTTCGGGACCGCGCGCCGGCACGGTAGACTGTGGGTATGCCGCTTTCTGAGCGCATCGTCGCGGATCCCGAAATCCTGGCCGGCAAGCCGGTGATCCGGGGGACGCGTCTCGCCGTCGAGTTCATTTTGGAACTCCTCGCAGCCGGCCAGTCCGAGAACGACCTCCTTACAAACTACCCCGGGCTGACGCGAGAGGACATTCTGGCCTGCTTATCGTACGCCAGCTATTTGGCCCACGAGTACAAGGCCTATCCGATTCCAGCGTAGATGCACTTCGTCATCACCATCGAAGGAATTCAGATGCTGGCGGCTCGCCGGAGTTGACACTCCGCGTTGGGTTGGCAGGCGAAACCGCCTGCCCTACTTACAACTTTCTTCCCGTGATGGCGTAATCCAGGCCGCCGAAGAAGGCTTCGCGGAAATCCTCGGGCAGCGAGCGCAGCGACGGCATGGACTCCACCGCCGGAGAAAGCCTGCGCACCTCGATATTCCCGACCCCGAACTCCTCCAGGTAAAACGCCAGCAGCGGATGCGGCACCGGCCGCTGGTGCGTGGGGTCGAGATAGAAATGCGTGGCGAAGATGGCCAGGCACTCGGGGTTGGGAGTTTCGATGGCGATGGCGCCGTCGCGCTCCAGCCGGCTCGCCGCCAGCCGGATCATCTCCGGCAGCCGCTCGGGCGGGAGGTGCTCCACCACCTGCGAGCAGAAGATGCCGTCGAGCGAGGCTTCCGGCAGATTGGCCAGATATGCGAAGAGGTCGGCCGTTTCGGCCTCCAGCCCTTGTGGCGGCAGATGGCGACCGATTCCTCGCTCAGATCGATGCCGCGCGCGCCCGCGCCGATCGCGCCATCAGCTCCAGGAATTCGCCGCGCCCGCAGCCGATATCGAGCACGTTGCGGCGCCCGCGGAAATGCGGCACGTAGATGGCCTGCGACGATTTGACGTATTCCTCGGTGCCGCGGAAGCGCTCGGCGAAGCGGCCGTAGTCGAATTGGACCGCGCGCTCACGCTCGCGGCTGCTGATCGGAGCCGTGCGACGTCCGGGCGCGGTGCGGGTGCCTGCATCGCCGCCCGCTGCCGGATCGTCCGCAACTCCGAATGGATCAGGCGCTCGTACTCCAGCCGGATGCGCTCCAGGTCCGCCCACAGCCGCTGCTGGATCTCGGCGCCGTGCCGCTCCAGGGCGGCCATAAATTCAGTGTGCTGGCCGCGCATCAGCTCGCGGAAGCTGGCGTCGATCACGCTGACGCGATGCTGGAAGCTGCCTTGCAGATCGGCCACGCTGCGCAGGAACTGGATCTCGTTCTGCTGCAGCTTGTGCTCCCAATCGGCGCGCCATTCCGCCCAGTGGTCGCGGATGTCCTTCATCTCCTCGGACCACTTCGATGTCGCCGGGCGCCAGGTCGTTCAGCACCTCGATGACGGCGTCGAACGCCGCCACCACGTTGCGGTTGAACTCCACCTGCTCGCGCACGTGCCAGTCGAGCACGCGCGCCACCAGCCGCTTCCACGCCTGCACCAGCGGTTCACCAAGCCGCCCGGCCGCGGATTCACGGTGCCGATGGCCGCCACTTTGCCCAGCGCGGCGTCGCGCGCGTGCACCAGCGGCATGCAGGTCGGAAGCTGGCGGCGTCGCCGCGTCTGCCGGCGCGGACGCGCTCGCGCACCTCGCGCAGGATGGCGATCAGCTCAGCGCTTTCCACGCGTCCCCTTCCGCGGCCGGCTCCAGGTGGCCGTGACCACCGTTCCCAGCCGCCGCGCGGCGAAAAATCGCCGATCACGGTGGCGGATTTCGGGTTGGCCGCCTTCACCACGTCGCGCAGCACGCGGTTCACCACGTTCTCCTGGAAGATGCCCAGGTTGCGATAGGCCAGCAGGTACATTTTGTAGGATTTCAGCTCCAGGCAGCGCTTGTCCGGAACGTAGCGCAGCACGATCTTGCCGAAGTCCGGCAAGGCCGGTCTTGGGGCAGACGGAAGTGAACTCGTCGGTGACGATTTCGATTTCGTAATCGGGATACTGGTTGGGCCAGGTTTCGATTTCCGGCAGCTCGGCGTGGACGCCGGCGCGGCGTGTTCGTCGGTATAGGCGCGTTTCATGCCAGGGCTCCGTACGGGTCGGGATGCCCGGCCCGTTGGCCGGGGCCAAAACCTTCGAGAGCAGGTCCAGAAACAGGCCGACATCCGCCACCACGCCGACCGCCTGGCCGGTGCCGCGGTCGCTCACCTTGGTGGCCACCGCCGGGTTGATATCCACGCACACGATTTTCACCCAGCTCGGCAGCATGTTGCCGGTGGCGATGGAATGCAGCATGGAGCCGAGGCAGATCACCAGGCCCGCGCCCTTCAATTGCGCGGCGTAGGCGTCCTGGGCGCCGTTCATGTCGGTGATGGTGTCGGGCAGCGGACCGTCGTCGCGCAGGCTGCCGGCCAGCACGAAAGGCACGTTGGCCTTCACGCACTCGTAGAGAATGCCGCGGGCGCAGCCGGCCCGATTCCACCGCCGCCCGCACCGACCCGGCATGATAGATGGCGTTGATGGCGCGCATGTGGTTGCGATGGCCGTGCTCGTCCTGGCGGCCGTCGGCGAGGCGCACGCCGAGCGACGTGCCGAAGAGCGCCGCTTCGATATCGTGCACGCCCAGCGCGTTGCCGCTGAGCAGCGCCTGCACCCAGCCGCCGCGGATGAGCGCGGAGAGCCCGGCCACGCCGCCGGTATGCACCACCACCGGCCCCGCCACCACGACCACCTTCTGGCTTGTGCTCGAGGGCGTGGCGCGCCAGCGCGGCCGTCTGCCGCACGGCGGTTTCCACCTGCCGCTCCGAGGAGATGCCGTTGGCCATGAAGGCGAATGCCAGCCGGTCGCGCTCCTTGGATTCGGGAATCACGCGGATGCCGCGCAGCCCCACCACGATCCGGTCGCCCTGGCGCAGGTCGCGCAGGCGGCGGCAGACGGCGCGACCGTCGCGCACCACGATCATGGCGTCCATGCGCTGGTTCTCCACCTCGATCCACCGCCCGCCGGTGCGCACGTGGGTGCGATGGTTGGTGGTGGAGTAGAAATCCTCCGGCGCGCAGCGGTCGCGCTCCACCGGCCGCAGCACGGCGTCGCCGGTTTCGACCGGCGCGCAGCCCAGCTCGAGCAGCGTGTTGAGCAGCTGGCGCAGCGTCTCGGCGTCGGCCGTCTCCACCTTCAGCCGCAGGTACGACGGCTCGCCGTTGGTGCGCCCGATGCGGAACTGCTCGACTTCGAACCGGCCGTGGTGCTCCACCACCTTGTCGAAGATGTTCTCCATGATATGGGAATCGATCAGGTGGCCTTCGGCCTCCACCACTTCCTGAAATGGCATAGAAATTACCATTGTAGCTTTCGGCTGGTAGCTGCCAGCTATTTCTCCGCCAGCCAGGCCAGGAACAGGCCGTCGGGCTCGACGTCTTCCCAATAGGAGATGAAGCGGCTGCGAGACGTGGCGGCAATGGCGGCGCGAGGAGGCGCTCCAGTTCGCGCGCGCGTGAACCACTGCTCCCACTCCGGCGTTTCCAGCCGGCCCCAGTGCTCGGCGTTCTTGTCGATGATGGCGATGCGGCCGCCGGGCTTGACCACGCGGCAGATCTCGCCCACCGCCCTGTCGATCTCGACGGCGTGCTCCAGCGATTCGGTGGCGTAGGCGGCGTCGAAGGAGCCGTCCGCAAAGGGCAGATCGGTCATGGAGCCGGCGCGCGTGTGAATGCCCGCCGGAACGAAGCGCAGCATCTCTTCGCGAGATGTCCAGGCCCCAGAATCTCGGCCGCGGGCTCCTGCTCGCGAAAGATGCGCGCGAAGCGGCCCTTGCCGCAGCCCACGTCGAGCACGCGCTTGCCCGCGCAGGTCGCCCAGGTGCTCGCGGATCAGCTTGACGTGATAGATGCGCGGATCGATGGTGGAGGGAAAATGCTCCTCGTCGCGCGCGGCCTCGTCGAACGAGGCTTGAATGCGCGCGCGCAGCTCGGGGGTGAGTTGCGCGCGCCCGGCGTGCGACAGCCGCTGCCAGGTCAAACAGCCGCTTCCAGCATCCGAGCGTTACGCCCGCGTCAGGAAGATCGGCAGGCCGAGCTTGTGGTCGTAGATCGGCCGGTAGCGCTCGGTGTTGTACATGGTCGCGACGTCCACTTTGCGCGGGCCCAGCTTGGGATCGGGAATCGGCGCCAGGCGTAGCAGCCGGCGCTGATGGCCGTCATCAGGCCGTGCTTGCCTTCCTCGATGGCGTCCATGGCCATGCCGGCGAAGGTGGAGGCCACCATGCGGTCGACGAAATCCGGGCTGCCGCAGCGCAGATCGTAGGTCAGGTCGCTGACGATGGTCTCCTCGCCGGTGGCGGCCTTGATCTCGTTGCTCAGGTCCTCGGCCACGTTCATCTTCTTGCGATGGCCGAAGGCGTCCGCCTCGCCGTATTCCTTCACCGTGTAGCCTTCCCACTCGGCGCCTTCGGAGAGGATGACCAGCGAGTAGTTGCTGGGATTGTTGCTTCTTGTCGGTCACCAGCAGCTCGATCAGCTTCTGCAGATCCACCTTGTATTCGGGAATGCAGCAGCGGATGGAGGTGACGTAGGCGGTGTAGAGCGCGGTGTAGCCGGCGTCGCGGCCGAAGACGCGGAACACGCCGATGCGCTCGTGCGAGCCGACGGTGGTGCGCTGCCGCTCGATGGCGTCCATGGCGCGCGTGATGGCGGTGGAGAATCCGATGCAGTACTCGGTGTTGCGCACGTCGTTGTCCATGGTCTTGGGCACGGCGATCACCTTCATGCCCTGCCGGTCGAGCTCGGCCGCGTAGCTCAGCGTGTCGTCGCCGCCGATGGCGACCAGGTAATCGAGCCCCAGCGTCTCGATGTTCTTCAGCACCTGCGAGGTGATGTCGAAACGTCGGAGGTCACGCCCTTCTTGGTGCTTTCCGGCTTGGGGAAATCCTGGCCTTCGAGCACCGGCGGCAGCTTCTTCATCTTCGAGGGATTGGTGCGCGAGCTGTGCAGGTAGGTGCCGCCGGTGCGGTCGATGGTGCGCGTGTTCTCGCGGTTGAGCGGCAGAATGTAGCGCGCGCGGCTGGCCGGGTCGTGCAGGTTGACGTGCGTCAGGCCTTCCCAGCCGCGGCGGATGCCGATGACCTCGCAGCCGATTTCGCTGCCGCGGTAAACCACCGTCTTGATGACGGAATTCAGGCCGGGAACATCGCCGCCGCCGGTGAGAATACCGATGCGCTTTGCTGCCATGAATGCTCCTTGTGAATTGGTCCTTTCGGATTGAGAAGTCCCATTATAAACGGGATGCGGGGGCCAGGGGCCGGGGGCCGGGGGCCGGGGAGGTTCGCGGTACGCGGCGCGTTTACAGTGTTTGCCGCCGGGCTGAACGGCTGTTGGATTACCCGCGCCTTCCGCTTACCGGGCGCGTCCCTGGCCCCTGGCCCCCGGCCCCCAACCCCCGACCTTGTGTTACCCTCGGAACATGAGTTTGCGTCCTCTACACGATCGCGTGCTGGTTACCCGTCTGGAAGAAGGCGAACAAAAGCGAGGCGGAATCATTATCCCCGACACCGCCAAGGAAAAGCCGCAACAGGCCGAGGTAAAGGCCGTGGGCAACGGCAAGCTGCTGGAAACCGGCGAGCGGGTGCCGCCGGAGGTGAAGCCGGGAGACCGCATCCTGTTCGGCAAATACTCGGGAGCGGAAATCAAGATCGACGGTGAAGACTACCTGGTGCTGAAGGAAGACGAGATCCTCGGCGTCATCGAGTAGGTGTGATAACCTGAAGGTTTACCACACCTCATTCAGGAGTAGTTTTCATGTCGTTCGTCTCCGGGCTCAGGCCGCTGTTGGTCTGTACCGCCCTTTTTGCCTTTGCGCAACTCGTCCCCGCCCAGACCGCCCCGGGTAAAGTGGGGGTCGTCGATCTGCAGCGCGCGGTCTTCGGATCGGCCGAAATCAAGCAGGCCGACGCGCAGATGCAGAACACGTTCAAGCCGCGGCAGGACAAGATCAACCAACTGCAGAACGAGATTGCGGCGCTGGCACAGCAGCTGCAATCCTCCAACGGCAAGCTTTCCCCGCAGGCGGAAGCCGACCTGACGGCGCAGGGCCAGCGCAAGCAGCGCGACCTGCAGCGGATGCAGGACGATTTGCAGGCGGACGCCACGGCCTACCGCAACGACGTGCTCTCCAAAAGCTCGGCCAAGATGAAGGATGTCGTGAAAAAACTGGCGGAGGAAAAGGGCCTTGACCTGATTGTGGACACCTCCACCACGCTGTACTTCAAGCCGGCGCTCGATCTCACCAACGACGCCATTACGGCTTACGACAAGGCGTATCCGGCAAAGTAGGTTTCGGCGATGTCCGGGTATTTCGAGCAATACGGCGAGGGTGAAGAGCGGCGGGCAAAGCAGGAGAGGATTTTCAAGCTGCTCGGGATTGCCCTGCTGGTGCTGCTGGTCGTTGGCGGAATCCTCACTTTCATATTTCACAATTACTCGCAGGAGCGCCAGGTCACGCAATTCTTCGAGCGGCTGCAGGCGCATGACTTCCAGTCGGCCTACCAGCTTTGGGTGCGCACCGACGAGGACCGCAAGGGCTACCCGTTTTCCAAGTTTCTGACCGATTGGGGTCCGCAGGGCGAGCACGCCGACGTCAGCAATTTCAGGATCACCCGCAGCCGCTCCTGCGGCTCCGGCGTCATTCTCACAGTCGATTTCGGCAGAAACCGGAACCAGGAAGAGAAGCTTTGGGTAGAGCGGAACAGCATGACCATCGGGTTCTCTCCGCTCCCGGGATGTCCGGCGCCGCGCTAATGGGAACGGGCCGCGGGCCCGGCGCCACCGCGGCATAAAACTTAGAGAGGCGAAAATGGGCACGACAACGACGGCAGGGTTGGAAGGCGTCATCGCGGGCGAGTCCGAAATCTGTTTCATCGACGGCTATCAGGGCGTCCTCAGCTACCGCGGCTATAATATTCACACCTTGGCGGACCACGCGTCCTTCGAGGAAACCATCTTCCTGTTATGGAACGGATGGCTGCCCCGGGCCGGCGAACTGAACGAACTGCGGCGGGAACTGGCGGCCGCGCGCGGCCTGCCCGCGCCGGTGATCGAGTTTCTCCGCGGCGTCCAGCAGAGCAGCCCCATGGACGTGCTGCGCACCGCCGTTTCCATGCTCAGCCTCTACGACGACGAGGCGCAGGACATGTCGGCGGAAGCGAACCGCCGCAAGGCGGTGCGGCTGATGTCCAAGACCGCCGAAATCGTAACCACCTTCGACCGCGTGCGCAACGGCCGCGAGGTGCTGGCCGGCGATCCGGCGCTCGGATTCTCCGCCAATTTTCTCTACACCCTGACCGGCAGGCGGCCGGACGACATCATGCAAAACGCCTTCGACGTCGCCATGATCCTGCACGCCGACCACGAGTTGAACGCCTCCACCTTCGCCGCGCGCGTCACCGCCGCCACGCTTTCCGACATTTACTCCGCCGTCACCAGCGCCATCGGCGCGCTCAAGGGTCCGCTGCACGGCGGCGCCAACCAGGACGTCATGAAGTGGCTGCTGCGGCTGGGCAGCGAAGAGGAAGCCGCCGAGCGCATCAAGAATACGCTGGCCAAGAAGGTGAAGATCCCCGGCTTCGGCCATCGCGTCTACCGTACCGAAGATCCGCGCGCCACGCACCTGCGCGTACTTTCCGAGGAACTGGGCAAGCGCACCGGCCAGGAAAAGCTCTACCGCCTTTCGGCCTTCATGGAGCACACCGTCAAGGCGGAAAAGAGCCTCAACCCGAACGTCGATTTCTACTCGGCTTCCACCTACTATTCGCTGGGCATTCCGATCGACCTGTTCACGCCGGTGTTCGCCATGAGCCGCATGTCGGGCTGGACGGCCCACATCCTGGAGCAGTACCAGAACAATCGCCTCATCCGGCCGCGCGCGGAATACAAAGGGAAGCCGGACGGGCAGCCATGGATTCCGCTCGGGGACCGCTGATGGACGAGCGCGCGTATTATACGGAAGCGCCGGCTACGAAGCCGGCTCTGCTGAACTGCCCTTACTGCCACACCCAGGACAGCTACGAATTGCGCTGGATGGTGCGCAAGAAGAAGGACCGCCTGCCCGGCGGCGCCGACGAGCGCGACCGCGCCAAGTTCCAGAAAGCGCAAAGCTACATGGTGCTACTGGACGACAAGGTCATGTGCAAGAACCTGCGCTGCCGCAAACGCTTCGACATCTCCGGCGTGAAAACGATGGCGTTTATTTAGCGGAATGCCGGAATCCGCACGTGCAGCCCATGTAGGACGGCCCTTTCGGGCTGTCATGCCGGGCTTCCGCCAGGCAAGCGACGGACGTGAGCCCGTCGCCCAAGCGCCGCCCAATTGAGGCTATGGCTCTGAATGGTATCCGCGTGCTCGCGCTGGAGAGCCGGCGCGCCGCTGAAATCGCCGAACTGATCCGCAGGCAAAGCGGCGACCCGTTCGTCGCCCCCTCCATGCGCGAGCTTCCGGTGGCCGAAAACGATGCCGTCTTCCGCTTCGCCGAACGGCTGGCGGCGGGCGGGTTCGACATGATGATGCTGCTGACGGGCATCGGCACGCGGCAACTGAGCCGGGTGATCGGGCCGGGTTTCGCGCAATCGCTCCGGCGCATCACGGTGGCGGCGCGCGGGCCGAAGCCGGTGGCGGCGCTGCGCGAAATGGGCATCGCTCCGGCCATCGTCGCCCCCGAGCCCAACACCTGGCGGGAACTGCTGGCCGCCACCGAAGGCCGGCCGGAGCGGCGCCTCGCGCTGCAGGAATACGGCCGGCCCAATCCGGAGCTGGTCGCCGCATTGCAGGCGCGCGGGGCGGAGGTGACGCCGGTGCGCATCTACCAGTGGGGTTTGCCGGAAGACAGCGCTCCTCTGCGGGAGGCGGCGCGGCGCCTGGCAGCGGGCGAATTCGCGCTGGCGCTGTTCACCACCGCCGTGCAAATCGATCACCTGGCCCAGGCCGCGCGCGAGCAGGGCATCGAAGACCAGGCGCTGGCCGCGCTCCGGGGCTGCACCGTCGGCTCCATCGGCCCCGCCACCACCGAGGCGCTGGAAGAATTCGGCATCCGCCCCGCCTTCGAACCCTCCCATCCCAAAATGGGCTTCCTGGTCCGCGAAGCCGCGCAATATCTCAAAGCCTGACGCCGAAGCAGGGAGGACTGGCCTGCCGGTTGACGACGGTTACCGACCGGCGCTCTCCCCGGGCAGCCAACCGCCGGCGGTTGTGCGGTGTCCAGCATAACCGTGGCCAATCGTGGAGCCGGCTTTCAGCCGGCCATGCCCGCTTTCGAGCGGGCATTCCCTGGGCGTGAAGCATCTCGGCTCGAAAGCCGAGATGGCCGCCTCGAAAGGCGGCTCTACGGGCTGGGTAGCGAACGAAATCTCAAAAGAGGTACTTCAGCGCGAACTGGATCAGGCGCGGCGCCACGGATTGCTGCGTGATCACTCCGAACGTGGCGGATCCGAGCTGGTGCCCGGATTGGCGAACTGCGGGTGGTTCAGCGCGTTGTAGAACTCCATGCGGAAGGCCAGGATGGCGTCCTCGCGAATGCCGCCCACGCGGATCTTCTTGCCCAGCGAAAAATCGGTATTGAACTGCCCCGGGCCGTTCATGATGCTCTGGCCGGCGGTGCCGTAAGCGGTCGAGCCGTCGGACCCCACCACCGGCGCGCTGCAGACGGCCGCGGTGTTGATCCAGTTGTTCACGCGCGCGCTGGTGTTCCCCGGCGTAATCAGGCTGGCGTAGCCGGCGCCGGGACAGAGCGTGATGGTGGAAGTGGCGGCCTTGCCGTACACGCTGCCGCCATTCGGGATCCGTGAGGGTCATCGGCAGCCCGCTCTGAACGATCAGGATGCCGGTGAGCGACCAGCCATTGAACAGGCGGCCGCGAGCAGGCAGTCTGATAATCGAAATTCACGGTGGAGCGGTGGGTACGGTCGAAGGAGGCGCGCGCCCAATCGAGCGCCAGGTTGTTCTGGTCGTTGTCCAGGGTGGAATTCGTCATGGCGCGGGAGAAAGTGTAGTTCCCCTGGAAAGACAGGCCGTGCCAAACCTGGCTGCGCACGGTGGCCTGCAGGCTGTTGTAGGAGGATGCGCCGGCGAATTCGTTATCGGCCAGGGCGGTCGGAGTCTCGCCCAGAACCGGCACGCGCATGGCGGCATTCGAGACGCCGTATTGGCCGTGATGCCGTTCACCGGCTGGGCGGCGCTCGCCAGCAGCGGCTGGTTCAGCCCGCGCGCGATCAGCAGGTGGTTGCCGTGCGAGCCCACGTAGCCCACGTCGAGCGAGAGCGTGCGGGACAGCCGCACCTGCACGCTCAGGTTCCACTGCTGCAGCCTGGGGATAGTGTAATACGGGCCGGCGATGCGGTCGGAGAGCTGCGAGGTGGGCGTGCGCGGAAGAAAGCCGAGCGTGGTCGCCGGGAAAGGGATTCTGCAGGCTGGACAGGTTATTGCTCGAATCCGAATTACTGAAGCCTTCGCGCAAAGGGCGCCGGGGTGAACAGCGGAGTTCCGGGCGCGTTGCCGCTGTAAGTGGGGGTCTGATAGAACCAGCCGTAGCCGCCGCGCACCGCCAGCCGGTCGGCGCCGGAAGGGCTGCCAGGCCAGGCCGAACCGCGGCGCGAACGTGTCGAGCGGCGTGCAGTTCTGGTAAAAGCTCTTGGTGGCGCGGACCGCCACGCCGGCGGGCGGAGCGCCGAACGGCTGGCCGGTATACGGATTGATCAGGTTCGGATTGTAATTGGCGGCCACGGTGTTGCCGGCGAAGGTTCCGGACGCCGGCGGGATGGCCGCCTGCTGCAGGAGCGAAGGCGACAAGATTGCCGATGGTCCCGGTGGTGTCGAGCGGCCGGTCCGACATATTCCCAGCGCAGCCCCAGGTTCAAGGTCAGGCGCGAGTTCACCTTGAGATCGTCCTGCACGAACGGCGCGCCGTAGTAACTGCGGTAGTGATACTGAAGCTCGCCAGAGGGTCCGAAGCCCTCGCTGGCCTGGATGGTCTGGATGTTACTCCGTCCGAATGGGCTGAGATTATCCGGCCGCGCTCAGTCCGACGAGGAAATCTTCGAAGGTCTGGAAATAGAGCCGGCCGCGCGCGGTGCCGTCGTCGTCGCGCCAGTTGTCCTGGCATCAGGAAGAAAGCCGCCGAAGCGGAGGGTCTGCCTGCCGTGAACCCAGGAGAGCGTGTCGGAGCCAGGAGTAGTATTTGTTGGCGGTGGCGAAATCGTTGCCGGGCGTGCCGAACAGGCGGAAGCTGCCCAGCGGGCCGAGGACGGTGATCTCGGGCGGTTCCGCGAAACAGCCGATCGGCCGGCGTCATGCCGAGAGACGCGGCCGATGGGCGTGTCGTCCCCGGTGGCGCTTTGCACGGAGCGCGTCAGGCTGAATGCGGCTCTCGTTGACCAGGCTCTTGCTCACCACGGAAGTGAGATTCACGCTGGCCACGTAGTCCCGCGCGCCGAGCGCCTGCGGCGTACCCGGACCCGGCACCATGGGCGCGCCCGGATAGCCCTGCGGCGAGCCGAAGGTCCGGTATTGGTCGATGGTCGCCAGGTAGCCGCGCCATCGCAAGCGTATTCTTCGGCGAGAGCAGATAGTCGGCATTCACCAGCGCCTGATTCTCGTTATAAGTGGACGGTAGGCTATAGGACGAGAAACCCGAGTCCCGCGTTGGCGCCGCTGGTCAAAATGGTCTGCGGGATTGGGAATGTAGTAAGTGCCGTCGGGATTTTTCAGCTGCAGCAGACGCAGCGCCACAGGGTTGATGGGCGCGGTGGTGGCGGTGGACTGATTGTTGCAATCCAACTGCTTGCCGCCGGCGAAGGTCAGATAGTTCGGAATTGGGCTGGCCGTTTGCCATCAGGTGATTGGCCGGGCAGAACTCGGCCGCCAGGGTGGCCGCGGAACGGTCGCTGGTGAGCGGCGGCAGGATGAGGTTGGAGGTGGAGGTGGGGTCGAGGCCGTTCACCTGCCGCGTTCCCTGGTAGGAGATGAAGAAGAACAGCTTCTCGCTGGTATGCCGGCCCGCCCAGAGTTGCCGCCGAACTGGTTCTGCTTCAGATGCTCCTTCGGCTGGCCGGTGGAATTCAGGAAGAACGAGTTGGCGTTGAAGATATCGTTGCGCACGAATTCCCAGGCGTCGCCGTGGAAATCCTTCTCGCCGCTCTTGGTGATGAGGGCGGTGCTGGGCACCTGCGCGCCGTAAATGGCGTCGTACTGCGAGGTGTGGATCTTCAACTCGGAAATGGTGTCGGGATTGGGCACGGCGCTGGGCGCAAACGCGCCATCCAGGCTGTAGGCGCCGGCGCTGGTGTTGCCGTTCACGTTGACGCTGCGCGTGCCGCGGCCCAGGGTTCCGGCGTTGTTCACGTCCGCGGCCGAACCCGAGGACATGGAGAGCACCTGGGTGAAGTTGCGGGTGGTGAGCGGGACCGCGGTGATCGTCTTGGCATCCACCAGGTCGCCGGTGGAGGAAGTCACGACGCTGAGGCTGGCAGCGGCACTCCACCGGGTCCGATGGCTTCGCCGGCTTCGAGAACGGCGTCCAGGCGGGGAGCTTCGGAAACGCTGACCACCAGCGACGGCATGCGCGCGGTCTTGAATCCGGCGGCGGCGAAGCGCGCCTCGTAAGTGCCGGGGGCGAGCAGGCCGAACCGATAGCCGCCGTCCGCGCCGGTGGTGGAGGTCTGCACCTGGCTGGTGGCGGCATCCGTGAGCGTCACCGTGGCGCCGGGCAGCGCATCGCCGGCGGCATTCCGAACCGTGCCGGCCAGGGCGCCGGTGGTGGCCGACTGGCCCCATGCGAGGGAGAACGACCCGAGGAGAAGCGCGGCCCAGGACAGGCGTCCGGCGGCGCGGATCACGGGCCTCAGAACGGCAGAACCTCGAGCCGGACCGGGTCGAACCGGATTCTTCGCTGCTCCTCGTAGGATTGCACCGCCAGCAGCGGCGCCAGAATCGAAACGGACGCGATGGCCGCGTCGGCGTTGGGCAGCTTGCGGCTCTTGCAGCAATCCAGGAAATTGCGTACGTGGTCGGCGGTAATATCGCCCTCGATCGACCGCTTTACCGGTTCCGCGTTCCGCCCCGGCGGCGTGAACTCCCAGCGATTGCGGTTCACGAACAGCCGCCCCCGGTCGCCGTAGAAAGTAATCCCGTACTCCGGCGCCACCGCATATGCATTCGACTGGAATAGCACCGTGAAACCATCGTAGTCGAACAGCGCGTTGCAGGTGTCGGGCGCGGTGCGGCCGTCCTGGCGGTCGTAGAAGATGCCGCCGGCGAAGGTCACGGCGCGGGGAGCCCGCTCGCCCATGTACATGTGCACGACGTCCAGCCAGTGGTGGCCGAAATCGGTCATCTTGCCGCCATTGAACTCGAGAAAGGCGCGGAAGTTGAAATACATGGGCGGATACCAGTCGCGGTATGCCACCGGTCCCAGGAAGCGCAGCCAGTCCAGGTCCGCGGGCTTCTGCGCCGGTTCCTTCTTCAGGGCTCCGGGAACGCCGGCGTGCCACACGGCGTCGATGTGGCTGATCTTCCCAATCCCTCCGTTGCGGACGAATCTTTCGAGCGGCTCCGTATAGATTTCCCCGGACCGCTGCTGCAGGCCGATCTGCAGGATGTTGCCGGTGGCGCGCGCGGTTTTGACCATCACCGGCGCCTCGTCGCGCAGGCGGCACATGGGCTTCTCCGAGTAGACATCCTTGCCGGCATTCATGGCGTCGATGGCGTGGTCCTTGTGCCAGTGGTCGGGCGAGGCAATCAGCACCGCGTCCACCTCCGCCAGTTCCAGCAGCTTGCGATGATCGCCGAAAGTGCGGGCGTTGGGCGCGGTGGCAAGCGCCTCGCGGAACCGGGCCGGATACACGTCGCAGAAGGCGCGCACGTCCACGTCGTAGTTCTTGTGAAACAGACCCATCACATAGGTCCCGCGCCCGCCGGTGCCGATCACCCCCAGACCGATGCGGTCGTTGGCGCCCAGAATTCTCGAATACGAGAGAGCGGTAATGGCGGCGCCGCGAGCCGCGTCCCGTCGCGTCATCATTGTGCCCCTCGAAGTTGGCTGTAAGCCCTAAACCGTAGCACCTTTCACGGGCGAATGCGGGTGGACGTGGGGCTCTTCTTTCCAGGCGGCCATGCCGGCCTTTTGGCCGGAATCGCTGGTTCCCGGAGTATGCCGGCAAGGATGCCGGCATGGCCGGCTGGAAGCCGGCGCTACGGGTTGGCGGACCACACCAAAGGATGTAGTATCGTTGAAAAAATGTCGCAAACTTTCGCTTCTTGCCGGATGCGCGCTTGGCGCGTCGCTCTTTTTCTTCCGGTCCCCAACGCGCGCGCGCAGGGGCGGTCCGGACAGGCGCAGGCACAGCAGCAGCAGCCGGCGCCCGCCGTGATTCCGGCCGCTGAGCCGGCGGCGCCCGGCGGCGGACGCGGGCGCGGCGGCATTCCCGGTCCCGGTCCGGCCATCGGCGGCGAGATCGATGAAACCCCGGTGGTGACGCATCACTCCATCAACGTCGACGGCAAGACCATCAACTACACCGCGACCGTGGCGCAGATGCCGCTGAAGAATGCTTCCGGCGAAACCGAAGCGCACATCTTCTACATGGCCTACACGCTCGACGGCGCGCGATGCCGCCAAGCGTCCGCTGACGTTCTCGCTTCAACGGCGGGCCCGGCTCGGCGTCGATGTGGGTGCACATGGGCGGCATGGGTCCGCGCAGCCCGAAGCTGATGCCGAACGGCGGCATGCCGCCTCCGCCCTATCAGATGAAGGACAACCAGGACACCTGGCTCGACCAGACCGACCTGGTCTTCATCGACCCGGTCGGCACCGGCTACAGCCGCGCCAAGACGCTGGACGTGGCGCGCCGCATGAACGGCGTGCAGGGCGACATCCAATCGGTGGGCGAGTTCATGCGCATGTACATCGTGCGCAACAACCGCGAGCTTTCGCCGCTGTTCATCGCCGGCGAAAGCTACGGCACATTTCGCGCCGCGGGCCTGGCCGGCTACCTGATCGATCGCGGCATCGCGTTCAACGGCATCGTGCTGATCGGCACCACGCTCAACCTGGAAACCATCTGGAGCCGCAGCGACGACCTGGTGTATCGAGCTGGAGCTGCCCACCTACGCCGCCGACGCCTACTATCACAAGAAGGTCGCCGCCGATCTGCAGCGCAAGGATCTGAAGTCGTTTCTTCAAGGAAGTGGAAGCGTTCGCCATGGGCGAATATGCCGCCGCGCTGAGCAAGGGCGACGACCTGCCCGCCGGCGGAGCGCAAGGCCGTCATCGACAAGCTGGTGCGCTATACCGGCCTGGACGCGCATTACATCGACGAGAGCAACCTGCGCTGGGACGTCGGCCCACTTCACGCGCCAGCTTCTGCGCGACGAGCATCGAGACCATCGGCCGCTACGACGGCCGCCTGACGGCGCCCGTCGTCGCTGAACACCGGCGAGACCAGCGAGTTCGATCCCTCCAGCACGCTGATCACGCCGCCGTTCACGGCCGTGTTCACCGATTACATCCGCAACGAGCTCGGCTACAAGACCGACATGTACTACTATCCGAGCGGCGGCATTCAGCCCTGGGATTACGGCGTGCAGAACGGCTTCGGCGACACCACCGCATGCTGCGCAACGCCATGGCGAAGAACCCGTACATGAAGGTGATGGTCGCCGCCGGCTACTTCGATCTGGCCACGCCCTATTACGCCGTCGAGTACACCTTCAACCACATGGGCCTGAATCCGGAGATGCACAAGAACATCACCTGGAATTTCTACCAGGCCGGCCACATGCTGTACATCGACAGCGATTCGCACGCCAAGCTGAAGCACGATTTCGGCGAGTTCCTGGCTAGCGCGCTGCCGAAAGCCGAATAGCCGTAGGGCAGCTCCCGAGCCTCACCGCCCCGGCGCCACGCGGATCAGCCACACTTCCGAAACCTGCGCGCCGCGCCCGTTGCCGCCCAGGCCCGCCGGCCGCGTCCATTCGAGCGCCAGGGTGCCGGCGCGCGTGGCCTCGCGCGGGATGTCGAATTCCACGCGGCGCCACCGGCGCGGGCTTCTGGATGAACCCGTGAATTTCCACGCTGCCGTTGGCTACCAGCCGGATGGGCACGCGCGGCGCGTCGCCCGCGTACACCACGCGAATCCTGTAAGTGGCCGCCGGATCAAGCCCCGTATAGCGCATGCGCAGCGGCTCATCGAAGAGCGACTTCCGCGTGCGTGAACCACGACGTTCGCCAGCCTTCGTCCGGCCGCCGCGCGCCGAACCCGACGAGCGCGGAATGGCGGAACTCGGGGTCGCGCTCGAAGCCCTCGCCGCGCACCAGGTGCGGCTGCCGGCGCGGGTCGCCCAGGTCGTCGTAGAATCCGCCCGGCCCCGGATTGGTCCAGTTCAGGATGGCGTCGATCTCGGCGCAGCCGCTCGGGTTCCGCGGCCGCAGCGCGAATTTCGGCGAAGCGGTCTTCGAGCCACCGCGGTCGTTCAACCCGTAATCGATGGCGTCCAGGTTGGCGCCGCGCTCCACCGCAATCGCCTGGTAGCGCGGCACGCTCAGCTGCATCCCGATGCTCTGAAACAGCGCTTCGGCCAGCTCGAACACGCGCGCCCGCAGCTCGCGCGCGCGCGGCGTGAGCGAGTCCGCATCGAGCGCCGCTTCGGCCGCCCGCATGGCCGCCAGCGCCCCGCGCCGCCGCGCCTGCGATCAGCTCGCCCAGGGCGCGGTTCTCCTGCTCCGTTTCGCTCAGCAGCCGGTCGCGCAGGAAAGCGTCGTAATACGCGCGGTAGAGCGCCTCCTGGAAGCGCCAGTTGGCGCGCATCTGCGGCGTGGCCGTGCGCTCCAGCTCCTGGAATTGCAGCAGCGTCGTATCCACCGCCGTATTCGAAATCAGCGGCCCGCTCCAGTTCCGCTCCAGCGCCAGCAGCCCTTCGGCGAAGGCATCCGCCACGCCATCGCCGATGAAGAACTTCGCGTAATCGCGCAGAATGTCGCCGCGGCTCGGCACGCGGATTCCAGCCCAGCCCGCTCCAGACGAATTTGTTGACGTCATCGTTGCAGCCTTCCGAGTAGCTGACGAACCCGATCGTGTCGACGGCGCGCCCGAGCGGAAAATCGCCGCCTCCCCGAGCGGCCGCGGGTTGATGCCTTCGCGCCCCTCCGTGAGCGCAAACGCCGCGTCCCAATCGGGCACCGGGTACTGCGAATGGATGCTGTGCGTGATGTCCGGATAGAAGCGGATGGGGTAGCGCTGCGGAATCCGCTGGCGCAGCTCCGCCACGCCGTACATCTGCTGCGGCCCGAACACCACCCCCGCCAGCCAGGCCGGCTCCGCCTTCATGAGGTCCAAAAATTCGTCCATCCACGCCTTGGTGAATCCCTGCGGCGACATCCACATCTGCGCCTTGGGATGATAGCGGCGCAGGTTGGCGGTCTGCTTTTCGAGCAGCGCCATCATGTATTTCGGCTCGGTGTGGCCCGGGTCGCCGCCGGGCACGAACACGGCGTCGATGCGCGGCAGGCGGCGGAACACTTCGCCCCATTCCTCCAGCGCGAACTCCACCGTCTTGGGGTCCGAATAATCCGCATCCATCGCCGGATACCAGATGGAAACGTCCAGCCCGTATTCGTCGGCGATGCGCGACATCTCCACCATCATTTCCATCTGCGGCAGCGGGAAATGCGGGCTGTCCGCGGCGTCGTCCGAGCGCGGCGGAATCAGCTCGATGGTGTTGATGCCGAAGATCGCCAGCTCGCGGATGTACTGCTCCCACCGCGCTACGCCCCACGCGTCATACGCGTTGGTCTTGGGCCGGTATCCCAGCTGGTGCCCACGCACCGCCACCGCCGGCGCTTCCGTCACGTTCAAATCCGCTGCCAGCTCCAGCCGCTGCCGCCCCATGTCGAGCTGCCGCAGCAGGTAGCCGGTTCCGAACACCACGCCGCGGTCGTCGTGCCCCGTCACCACCGCCACGGGCGCCGCGCCCGCCGCCGAAGAGCGGAGGGTGAAACCTTCGGCTTTATCCGGCTCTCCCGCCAACCGCGCCACCGGAATCTGCCCGGCGCGCCCGAGCACGAACGCGGCACCCGCCGCCGGCTCCGTCTGCACCTTCAGCCGCAATTGCGTTCGTTTTTCGATTTCCTCCGCCAGCATGGCCGCCGCCTTGCGTTCGGGCATGGACGCGTCGGCTGGAATCACGATCGCGGCATGGCGGAAATCCAGGTTCCGCCGGCGCGGCCGATACCGGCAACGTCACACGCCAGAGCCAGCAGCGCCGCAGCCGAAGAAAGTGTCGAAAATTTCCCACCGCCATATCCTTTTTCAGTCGCATTGTTCGGCAAAGTATGCTACCACGGACGTGGAGGGACCGGGTATGGCCCTTAGCAGAAGAGACTTCGTGCACACCGCCGGCGCCATTGCCGGCGCGGCCTCGCTGGCCGGCGCCGGCCGGGCATTCGCCGCCAACGACCAGATCAATCTGGGATTCGTGGGGATCGGCATTCAGGGCAGCTCGCACCTGCGGCTGTTCAACTCCTATCCCGGCGTCCGCGTGGTCGCGGTCGCGGATTTGTACGATGGCCATCTTACGGCCGCCAAGGAACTGAACAGCGCCATCGAGACCACCAAGGACTACCGGCAGGTGCTGGCTCGCCAGGATATCGATGCCGTGGTCATCGCCACGCCCGAGCACTGGCACCAGCGAGTCGTACTGGACGCCATCGCCGCGAAAAAGCACATCTATTGCGAGAAACCGCTCACCTGGACCATCGAAGAGGGCGCCGCCATCATCGCAGCCGCCGATAAGACGGACAAAATCCTGATGGTGGGCAGCCAGGGCAAGACCGCCGATTCCACCGCCGCGGCGCGCCAGGCGATTAAATCCGGCAAGCTCGGCCAGATCACCATGGTCAGCATGGGGCAGGGGCGCAACGATCCCGAAGGCGCCTGGGAATACCCGATTCCGCCGGACGCCTCTCCCACCACGGTGGATTGGGAGCGCTTCCTCGGCACCGCTCCCCGCCGCGCCTTCGATGCCGCGCGGTTCTTCCGCTGGCGCTGCTTTGCGGACTACTCGGGCGGCGTCTCCACAGACCTGATCGTCCACCAGTTGACCACGCTGCACGAGTTCATGGACGTGGTGGCGCCGGTTTCCGCGGTGGCGCACGGCGGCATCCTGCGCTGGAAAGACGGGCGGGATCTGCCCGATATCCAGCACGCCGTCCTCGAATACGAGCCCGGCTTTATGGTGGATACCTACGTCAACCTCAACAACGCCCATCCCCTGCACGGCACCGCCATCATGGGCACCGAAGGCACGCTCATGATGGAGCGGCAGGGGCTCACCTTCTACCCGGAGATGCCTCCGCCGCGCGCCCAGAGCTATGGGGTGAACGGCTGGCCGCGCGCCTTGCGCGAGCAGTATTACGAGCCGCTCGGCTACACCGCGGACGGCAAACCCAAGGACCCGCCGCCGTCGCGCAAGGAGCCCGAGACCATCGAGGTGACCCGCTCCGGCCTGCGCCACCAGGACTACTTCGTCAAGTCGATCCGCGAGGGCACGCCCAGCCGCGAAAACGCCCGTGACGGTCATTACGCCGCCGCCGCCGCGCACCTGATCAACATTGCCTGCAACCGCGGGCGCCGCGTGCGCTTCGACCGGCAGACCTCCGCGGTACACGACGGGTAAGACCGCCACCTGTTAACATCCCGTCATGAAGATTATCCAGGCGGCCGGGGCGCTCGGGCTGTGTCTCGCCGCCATCCTGCTCGCCACCGCGCCGGCGATCCGGCCGGGCGAGATGTGGCCGGACAACCGCGGCCGCCACATTCAGGCGCATGGCGGGGGCATCATCCGCCTGCACGATATCTATTACTGGTTCGGCGAAGACCGCTCGCCGGATAACGACCCCGGCAGGCGCTACGTCGCCTGTTATTCCTCCAAAAATCTGATCGATTGGACGTTTCGCAACCAGGTGGTCCAACTGGCCGACCCGGAAGGCTTCGGACCGTCCTGGGTGCTGGAACGGCCCAAGGTTTTCTACAACGCCAAAACCAAAAAGTATGTGATGTACATGCACATCGACGGCCCCGCGCCGGGGCATACCCGCGGTTACGACCTGGCGCGCGTGGGCGTGGCGGTGGCGGACAAGGTGGACGGCGATTACCATTACCTGCGCAGTTTCCGCCCGCTGGGCCACGAGAGCCGCGACATCGGCCAATTCATCGATGACGACGGCACCCCGTACCTGATCTTTGAAGACCGCCCCTTCGGTTTCCGCATCGCCACGCTGTCCGCCGATTACCTGAACGTGGAAAAGGAAGTGTGCCTCATCCCTCTCCACCTGGAAGGCGGCGCCGTGGTGCACTTCGAGGGACTCTACTACGCCGTCGGCTCCGCTCTCACCGGCTGGTCTCCCAATCCCAACCAGTACGCCACCGCCAAATCCCTGGCCGGACCGTGGTCGGAATTCCGCGACATCGCGCCGCCGGAAACCAAAACCTACGGCGCGCAATCCACCCTGCTGCTCAAAGTTCGCGGCAGCAAAGCCACCACCATCCTCTTTCTGGCGGATATCTGGAAACCGCGGAACCTGTCCGATTCGCGTTATCTCTGGATGCCGCTAGAAATCGGCGGCGGCCGGATGTGGCTGCCGAAGCCGCAGCCCTGGACCATCGACGTCCGCACCGGAATGGCGCGTCTGGTTCCGTAGCGGCCGGGCATGCCCGGCCTGGCAACCCAATGCCGACTTAGTTTTCCCAAATTCGGCGAAATGCCGTTGTCAGGGCACGACTTGAGTCGTGCCGAAAGGAGCAGATGAGAAAGGGCTTTAGCCCCTGGGTATTGACGACTTGCGGACGACCAGGGGCTAAAGCCCTCGTTTTCCAAGCGTGTCCGGCCGGGGACATGGTTGACACTTTAGACCGGCGACATCGTTTACAACCTATGAGACCCGGAAGTCTGGTGCAGCGAAGCGGAGGGAGGTTCCATCTGCCCCCTTTCCCTTATCTCAGTTGATTTTTGTCGGAAGGGGAGCGGACTGTCAAGGGCGCGCCGGTTTTTGGCGCGGCGGAGCGAACCCTTGACAGTCCGCTCCCCTTCCGCATAATGGAGGGACAGGGAAAGGGGGCAGGACCCGAAGTCATCGGGGTTGTGCTTTACGCTTTCGCTTGGGTTCCGCACCCGCGTCGGCCACGAAGTAGCTTTCCTTTTCATCCAACCAGCCCAACAGCAGGGGTCCGTAGTAGACCTCGCACAAGTCTCCTGCGACCGGCACTAGCCCGACATAGTCGCAGCCCATCACTTTGCTGATAAAGGCCTCGCGACTCCTCCAGTTCACCAGGCCGCTGGGGTGGACCTTGCACAGGTAGCTGTTGGCGGGATATTCCGGTTGCGGCAGGCGCGCCGGATACGGCCGCGTCGAAACCACGTACAAAGAGGCCGGCGTCTGATACCCCAGCGCTTCGTGCGGTCGCTGTTGGTTGTATTCGGTTTGAAAACGGATAAACGATTCTTGTTGCCGCCGCAGGTTCCGTGCGGGCGGCGTGGCCGTCTCTTGCTTGAGGGTTTGGTGCATCCTCTCGTGCCGGCCGTTTTGCTCCGGACACCCCGGCTCAATGCGCTCGTGTCGGATCCCCAGGCGCAGCCACCACATGCCCAGCCGACTCAGCCCGGCGGGCGCTGGCCCCACAAACGGCGGCCCGTTGTCCGTGCGGATCGCCTCCGGCAATCCACATTCCCGAAATACCGCCTCGAAGATTCCCCGCACGTGTACCCCGTCTGCCTTTTCCACGGCTCGGCAGCGCAACAAATACCGGCTGTACGCGTCGCTGATCGTCAAGGGGTCGCAACGCTCGCCGTTGCCGCAATGAAACCACCCCTTGAAGTCCGCGCACCACACCTGGTTGGGCCCGGCCGCGTGGGCCAACGGTTCGCTGTAGCGCGGGGTCCGCCGCCGCAGGCGGCGCCCCTGCACTAACCCTTCCCGCTGCAGCAACTCCCCGATGCTGCTGTTCGCCGGCCAACGGCTACTCGGATGGTGCTTCTCCAGATACACGCGCAGTTTCCGGGGACCCCAGCGGGGATGCTGCTGCCGCAGTGCGATCACCTGATCCGCCAGCTCCCCACTGATCGCCTGCGGCGAATTGTGCGGAGCGCGGCTCAATTCCTCCAGACCGGCCACCCCTTGGGCTTCAAATCGCTGGACCCACTTGTACCCCGTTGGTCGAGAAATCCCGTACTTTCGGCACAACTCGGCAAGGCCGTCTTGCTCGCGTTGCCACTCTTCGATAAACGCTCTTCGCTGCTCCAAGGCTGTCCTCGCATTCCAGGGCATCCGGCTACCTCCCGTAAACCCCAGCTTCGAACAACCTTTCACCAGCCCAAAACGTGTAAATGATGTCGCCGGTCTAAAGTGTAAACGATGTCGCCGGTCCGGACCAGCGAATTCGGCACGACTGAAGTCGTGCCCTGATACAAACCGCAACACAATTTCCGCCGGCTCTCTTTTCCGGGAAAACTAAGTGGCAACCCGCCTTGCCCTAACCTCCCTTACAGCCCCAGCACGTTCTCCCGAATCTTCTCGTACCCCTGCTCTACCGCCCACAAATCCAGCGCCGCCGCGGCGATCTCGTCCACCTCCGGCACCGCCAGGCCGTTGCGCGTCAGGTCAATCGCCTTCAAATACCGCCGGCACACGTCGCACGCTTCCACCCGGATATACGGAAACTGCTCCGCCGTGTATACCGGCAGCCGCCCCTGATCTTCCTCCCCGCAATACGGGCAGCGGATGCGGTTGAATTCCCACCCCGTGAAGCACAGCGAGCAGATCAGCCAGCGCTTTCCGCCTTCCCCCTCCGGCCGCAGCGCCGCGCACACCGGCAATTCCCCGCACCGCGGGCACTCCCCCGCCCGCGGATTTTCGGGCCGCTCACCCTCTTCCGGCCCGGCCGCCTGCGCCAGCACGCGCTCCGCGAAGGAGAGCGCCGGCTCCACGCCTTCCCGCGCCGCCCGCGCCAGCACCGCCGGCGCGCGCTTCTCCAGCAGGTTCATGAGCGCCGCCCGCGCCGCCCGTTTTCCCTGCTTTTGGAATTCCGCAATGGTGCGGTAGAACCGCAGCAGTTCCGCTGCCGCCGGCACTTCGCACTCCAGTTCCGCCGCGCGGGCGATGCGCCGGTCCCAGTCGTTCATTTCCCCGCGGCCCGCGTGTTGGCGATCTTCGCGTACCACAGCCGGTGGTGCATCCGCGCCCACGCCGGCGACACCTCGCCGCGAATAATGGACGTGAATCCGCCCCGCACCACCGCCGTCCCCATGTACACGTGAATAATGAAGGCTCCCACCGTCACCAGCGCCGCCGCCACGTGCAGCAGAATCGCCGCATACCGCAGCCCGCGCAGGCTCCACGGAATCCGCTCCGGAAACCACAGGATCGCTCCCGACGCCAGCAGCACCGCTCCGGCCCACACCATGGCCCAGAAGAAATATTTCTGGCCGATATTAAAGCGGCCAATCGCCGGCAGGTTCTCGTCTTCATTGCGGATGTAATGCCGCATCGCGCCTTCCCACTTTCGGTCGTCCGCCGTGATCCGCATGTCCCCGATCCACGTCCGCAGCATCCACGCCACCGCCGCCGCAAATCCGACCCCCAGCCACGGATGCCAGAATCGCGACGTCGCCCCGCCGCCCAGCACCATCGCCACCCAGTACAGGTGCGGCGAGTAAAACGCCAGCCCCGTCGCCAGCACGTACATGTAGACCAGCGCCGCCAGCCAGTGCATCACCCGCTCGATCAGGGTGTACCGCAGAATCCGTTCACTCATGGACTTTCCCCGGGTCTTCAACCTGCTTCGGTCCGAACCGCAGATAGTGCAGCGTCACGCCCACCAACCCGCCCACCATGGCCAGGTTTCCCAGCCACTTCAGCGGCCCTTTCCAAACGCGCACCGTCCACGGCACCCGCGGGTTCCGCGGCAGCCCGCCGTACGCTTCCGGATTGCTCGCATCCGCCAGCACGTACATCACGCCCGTTCCGCCCACTCCCTCCGGGTCGTACAGCCCCGCCTGCGGAGAATTCGAGTGCTCGCGCAATTGCAGCGCCCGCGCCTGTCCCAGCGCCTTCATGTCTTCCTTGGTCCCGAAGTGCAGGCAGCCCGTCGGGCACGCCTTGATGCACGCCGGCTCCAGCCCAACCGTCACCCGGTCCGTGCACAAAGTGCATTTAAAAACCTTCTTGGTCTGCGGATTCAGCTTCGGAATATTGAACGGGCACCCCGTCACGCAATACTGGCACCCGATGCAGTTCTCCTGCTGGAAATCCACGATCCCGTTCTGATACTGCACAATCGCCCCGTCCGCCGGGCACGCCGCCAGGCATCCCGGGTCGGCGCAATGCATGCACTGGTCCTTGCGCATCAACCACTGCATGCTGCCGTCCGCCCGCGTGTGCTCGTCGAACCTGATCAGGTTCCAGTAATTCCACGCCGTCTCCGGCATGGTCTGATACGTGTTGCCGAAAACCGTTTCGCGGAACGGCAGGTCGTTCCACTCCATGCACGCCACTTCGCACGCCTTGCAGCCGATACACGTGGTGGTGTCCACCAACTTCGCCACCCGCTCCTGCCGCTGCGTCCCCGCCCCCGCCACCGGCCCCGCGTGTCCCGAAATCCTCTGCAACTGCAAAGTGGCGCTCATCCGACCTTCTCCACTTTCACCAGAAATCCTTTGAACTCCGGCGTGAACGCGTTGGGGTCCGTCACCGCCGCCGAAAGCTGGTTCGCCATGGTCAGCGCCGTCCTCCCCGCGTCCTCCGCAATTCCCCGATATCCCCAGTGAATCGGCAGCCCGATTTGGTACGTCCTCTTCCCGTCGATCACCATCGGCTTGATCCGCCGCGTCACCATCGCCTTGGCCTCGTAATGCCCGCGCGCGCTCGTGATCCGGATCTTCTCCCCGCCGCGCACGCCGAGGTCGTCCGCCAGCTCCGCCGGTATCTCGATGAACGGCTCCGGCACTAACTGCACGTTCATCGGGTTATTCTTCGTCCAGTAATGGTAATGTTCGGTCAGTCGATAAGTGGTGCAGATGACGTTGTATCCCTCCTGCGGCGTCCCGAACTTATCCATGTCCGACTTGAACCGCCGCGCCATCGGGTTATGCGATTGCCTGGGATGCAGCGGATTCTCGATCAGGCTTTCGGTAGGCTCGTAATGCTCCGGGAAAGGTCCGTCCACCAGCGTCGCCAGCGGCGCGAACAGCCGTCCCACCCCTTCGTAGTTCATGATGAATGGCCCCATGTGCTCTTTGGGCGCCGAATCCACTTTGAAATCCGGCACGTCCGGCCCCACCCATTTCTGCTGACCTTCGCTCCACCACACCTGCCGCCGCTCCGCGTCCCAAGGCTTGCCGTCCGCATCGCACGAAGCCCGGTTGTACAGCACCCTCCGGTTCGCCGGCCACGACCACGCCCAGTTCGGATAAATCCCCAGCCCCGATGGATCTTCCGTCCCCCGCCGCTGCATCATCGCCCCGGCTTCCGTCCACGACCCGCTGTAAATCCAGTTCCCGCACGCCGTCGCTCCGTCGTCCCGCAGCCAGCCGAATCCCGGCAACTGCTGCCCCGCCTTCACCGTCTGACCCGCCTTCGCATCGGAGATGTCCGCCAGCGCCCGCCCGTTGATCTCCTTCGCCACTTCACTTAGTGCCGGTGATAGTGGATCGGTGTAACTCCACGTTGCATTCAAGACAGGTTCCGGGAACTTACCGCCTTCCTTTCGGTATAACTCCCGCACCCTCAGGAAAATTCGCGCCAGTATCTCCTGGTCCAGCATGGTCCCCGGCGGCGGCGCGAGCGCCGCGTTCTTCCATTGCAGCCATCGCGCCGAATTCACGAACGTTCCATCCTTCTCCGCGAATCCCGCTCCCGGCAGCCGGTAGACGGTGGTCTGGATCTGCGTCATCTCCTCCTTGGTGATCCCCGGCGATTTCCAGAATTCGCTGGTCTCGTCCGGATAGATCTCGCACACCACCAGCCAGTCCGCCTTCTTGAGCGCATTGATGTTCTTGCGCGAATTCGGCCCGATGGCGACCCCGTTCATCCCGAACGCCAGCAGCCCCTTCACGTGCCCGGCGTACATGTCGTCCCAGATGTCCGCCCACGAATATTTCCGGTCGATCTTCGGCAGCCAGTGGAACGCCCAGTCGTTTTCCTTCTTGGCCGCATCCCCGTAAAACGCCTTCAGCAGCGACACCGCGAACTTGGGCGTGTTCGACCAGTAATTCATGGATTGCCACGGTCCCGGCTTGGCCGCCTTGGGCGTGGTCCGCTCCAAATAGGCCTTGAAATCCGTATCCGCCGGCGCGGGCATCTTCAGATATCCCGGCAGGATATCGAAAATCCCCGCCATGTCCGTCGCGCCCTGAATGTTGGAGTGCCCGCGCAGCGCATTCACTCCGCCGCCCGCGCGCCCCATGTTGCCCAGCAGCAGTTGCAGAATCGCCGCCCCGCGAATTGTCTGCGTCCCCGAGCTGTGCTGCGTCCACCCCACCGCGTAAATAATGGTGGCGACCTTCTTCATATCGCCATCCTTCCGCACCGAGGTGAACAGCTCCGCGGCCTTCAGAAATTCCGCCTTCGGAACTCCCGTGATGCGCTCCACCATCTCCGGCGTGTACCGCGAATAATGCTTCTTCAGCAACTGGAACACGCACCGCGGATGCTCCAGTTTCAAATCGAACGCCTTCTCCGCATCTTCGTAATTCCACGTCGACCGGTCGTAAGTCCCGGTGGCCGCGTCGAATCCCGAATAAAGCCCCTCCTCGGGCAGCTCAAACCCTTCCTGGATGATGAAACCCGCGTTCGTGAAGTTCGCCAGATACTCGCGCGCAATCCGCCCGTTCTCGATGGCGTAACGGATCAGTCCGCCCAGAAATGCAATGTCCGCGCCCACCCGGATCTGCACAAACAGGTCCGCCGTGGCGGCCGTGCGCGTGAAGCGCGGGTCCGCCACGATCATCTTCGCGTTGCGGTTGCGCTTCGCCTCGATGGGCCACTTGAACCCGCACGGATGGTTCTCCGCCGGGTTCCCGCCCATGATCAACATCATGTCGGTGTTCTTGATGTCGATCCAGCCATTCGTCATCGCCCCTCTACCGAACGTGGCCCCCAAACTGGAGACCGTGGGGCCGTGTCAAACACGCGCCTGATTTTCTAAATACACCACCCCCAGCGCGCGCATGCTCTTCACCACCAGGTAATTGAACTCGTTGGTGTCCGTGCACCCGCCGTTCCACGCGATGCCTTCGCAGCGGTTCACCGTCCGCCCCTGCGCGTCGCGCTCGATGAAGGTCTCATCCCGCGTCTTCTTCACCCGCTGCGCAATCTCCTCGATGGCCGTGTCCCACGCGATGTCTTCCCACGCGGTCGATCCCGGCCGCCGCACCTGCGGCTTCCGCAGCCGCCGGTCGTTCTGAATGTCCTGCTGCAGCGACGATCCCTTGGGGCACAGCGTCCCGCGGTTGATGGGATGGTCCGGGTCGCCCTCCACGTGCACCACCTGCGGGGTGACGTTCTTCGCCTTGTCCCCCAGCGTGTGGATGATCACCCCGCAGCTCACCGAGCAGTACGGGCACGTGGAGCGCGTCTCCGTGGTGCGCGCAATTTTCAACTCCCGCACCTGCGCATGCACCGCCGTCAAATCGAACCCGAGCGCCCCAACCGTCGCCGCGCCCTTCAAAAACGTTCTTCGCGTTCCCGTCATGTGCTCCCTCTGCCTTCGCCCTCAACGCGGAGCCGCGGAGGACGCGAAGTTTCCGCGGAGAAACCAAAGATCTCCGCGTTGCCTCCGCGTTCTCCGCGTCTCCGCGTTGAACAGAATCTCTCAACCCTTCTTGAAAATCCCGGTCTCTTTCCTGGGCAGCCGGTCCACCACTTCCTTCGTCGCGGTGAAATTATCCATCAGCAGCGACGCCGGGTTGCCGCCCAGCCAGTTGGCGAGCGAAATTTCCTGGTATTCCCCGCTGTTGAACAGGATCAGGATCTCCGTCGGCTGGTCTCCGATCTGCTCAATGTAGTGCCCGTGCCCCTGCGTCACAAACCCCACGTCTCCCTGCCCGAACTCCTCCGTCCGCGTCCGCCCGTGCGACCCGAACACCCCCACCCGCGCCCGCCCGCGCACGAAGTACTGCCACTCGTCCGCGTGCGGATGCCAGTGCAGCTCGCGCAGGGCCCCCGGCTGCAGCATCATCTTCACCGCCGTCAGCGACGTCTGCATGGGAAATTCCTTCGACGTCACCCGGTATTCGATGCCGCCCGGAAAAACGCAGCGGCGGCTGGCATATCCAGCCGGTATTTGTGCGAAGACTGCGACGGCTGCAGCCCTCCGTCCCGCAGCGGCTCGATCGCCGTCTGACGGCACCTTGCCCGTGCCGATATACAGCTCCTTTTTCGGAAACTGCGCCAGCGCTTCCGGCGGCACTCCCAGCACCCGGCTCACGATGTGCGGCGGCGCCGTCGCCACCCAGTCGGTGATGCTGAACGTGCCGTACTCCGAAAAGTGCCCGTTGTCGAATCCCAGCAGGAAATGGCACTCGCCCGGCCCCAGCCCCTGAAGCGCGTGCCCGTGCCCGCGCGGAAAATACCACGTGTCGCCCGGCCCGAAATCGTCGATCTCGCTTTGCCCGTTGGGCGAAATCACCGTGGTCCGGCACCGGCCGTCGATCACGTACGCCCATTCCGCCGCCAGCGAATGCCAGTGCAGCTCGCGAATCGCGCCCGGCTTCAGCCGCATCGACACGCCCGCGATGCTGGTCGAAATCGGAAACTCTTCGACCGTCGCTTCCTTGGCCGACCCGCCTTCGCCCTGCCAGCCCTTCTGATTTTCGATGTTGAATTTGAACGTCGGCAGCGGTTCAATTTTGCTGCCTTCCGCCGGCGCCGCCGCGGACCGCGCCGCCGCCGCCAATCCCAGTCCCGCCAGCGCCGCTCCATCCAGCATGCGCCGCCGGCTCACAGCACTCCCGTGCTCTACTTTCCCCTCGCTTGACATGAATGAGATATACACCCCAACCCGGTGCCTTTGCAACTGCGCCACACCGATTCACACAATTGCAACAAAGCCCCCGTAGAGCAAGCTTTCAGCTTGCCATGCCGGCTTTCCAGCCGGCATCCGTACAGCAGCCCGATGCAGCTTGCTCCAACGCTGTCACCTGCCGCCTGTCCCGCTCCCGGGTTGCCCCATCCCCCGCACCATCGTATTCTGGAGTTTCCTAGGAGGCCTCCATCGTCAAGTTCTGCGTGCTCGCCAGCGGCAGTTCCGGCAATGCCGCCCTGCTGGCCACCGAAAACACCCGCATCCTGGTCGATGCCGGCCTGAGCATGCGCGAAATCTCCAAGCGCCTGGCCGCCATCGGCGAGAGCATCTCGTCGCTCGACGCCATCCTCATCACCCACGAGCACTCCGACCACGTCTCCGGCCTGCCCGTCCTGGCCCGCCGCCTCAAGAAGCCCTGTTACCTCACCCACCTCACCGCGCCCGCCATCGACTGGGGCGAATCCGCGCCCGCCCTCGAACCCTTTCAGGCCGGCGCCACCTTCCCCATCGGCGATATCGAAGTCCAGAGCTTCAGCATTCCGCACGATGCCAACGATCCCGTCGGCTTCTGCTTCGCCGCGCAGGGCGTCCGCATCGGCATCGCCACCGACCTCGGCTACATCCCCGAATCCGTCAAGTTCCATCTGCGCCGCGCCGACCTCCTCCTCCTCGAAGCCAATCACGATCTCGACATGCTCAAGGTCGGCCCCTATCCCTGGTCCGTCAAGCAGCGCGTCATGAGCCGCGTCGGCCATCTCTCCAATCTCTCCATGTCCGAATACCTGCTCGAAAATCTCGAATCCTCCACCGCCCACCTGGTCCTCGGCCACCTCAGCGAGCAGAACAACCACCCCGAGATCGTCCGCCTCATCGCCACCCAAGCGCTCGATCAGCGCGGCTTCTCCACCACTCTGTCCATCGCCGCCCAGCGCCACCCCTCCGAGGTCTTCCAATTCTAGATGCCGCCGGCCAATCGTCAAGTTCATATTCAACGCGGAGACGCCGAGGGCGCGGAGGCTCCGCGGAGCAATCCAAGCTCCTCCGCGAAATCTCCGCGTCTCCGCGTCTCCGCGTTGAATATAGAGCCCCAGGACAACACGGCGCCGCCCCGAAACAATACACTGAGATTATGATTCCCCGATACACCCGCCCCGAAATGGGCCGCATCTGGAGCGACCAGAACAAATTCCAGCAGTGGCTCGAAGTCGAGCTGGCCGCTTCCGAAGCGCTGGCCGAATTCGGCGTGGTCCCCGCCGAGGCCGCCCGCCTGCTCCGCGCCCACGCCGGCTTCGACGTCGCCCGCATCCCCGAAATCGAGCGCGAAGTCAAGCACGACGTCATCGCCTTCACCACCGCCGTCGCCGAAACCATGGCCGCCGCCGGCCACGCCGAGGCCTCGCGCTGGCTGCACTACGGCCTCACTTCCAACGACGTCGTCGATACCGCGCAGGCGCTGCTACTCCAGCAGGCTTCGGCGATCCTCCTGGACGACGTTGACCGGCCTGCGCGCCGTCCTCAAGCGCCGCGCGCTCGAATTCCAGCACACCGTCCAGATCGGCCGCACCCACGGCGTCCACGCCGAGCCCATCACCTTCGGCCTCAAGCTCGCCATCTGGTACGAAGAGGCCGGCCGCGACCTCGCCCGCCTCCGCGCCGCCGCCGAAGACCTGCGCGTCGGCAAAATCTCCGGCGCCGTCGGCACCTTCGCCCACATCGGCCCCGAGGTGGAGGAGCTCATCTGCGCCCGCCTCGGCCTCAAGCCGGCCGCCGGTAGCTTCCCAGGTGATCCAGCGCGACCGCCACGCCGCCTTCGTCGCCGCGCTCGCCCTGGCCACCGCCGCTCTGCGAAAAAATCGCGCTCGAAGTCCGCCATCTGCAGCGCACCGAAGTGCGCGAAGCCGAAGAGTATTTCGCGCGCGGCCAGAAGGGCAGCTCCGCCATGCCCCACAAGCGCAACCCCGTCACCTGCGAGCAGATCTGCGGCCTGGCCCGCGTGGTCCGCGCCAACGTGCAGGCCGCCTTCGAAAACATCGCCCTCTGGCACGAGCGCGACATCTCCCATTCCTCCGTCGAGCGCGTCATCCTGCCCGATTCCACCATCCTGGCCGACTATCTGCTCGCCAAGACCACGCGCCTGGTCGACCGCCTGCTGGTCTATCCCGAGCGCATGCGCCGCAATCTCGAAATGACGCGCGGCCTGGTCTTCTCCGGCCAGCTGCTGCTCGATCTGGCCGCCGCCGGCATGCTGCGCGAGCAGGCCTACCGCCTGGTCCAAGCGCCACGCCATGCAAGCCTGGGAGCAGGAGGGCGATTTCCGCGCCGCCATCGAGGCCGATCCCGAAATCGCGCGCCGTGCTGTCACCGGAGAAGATCGCCGAGGCCTTCTCCCTCGACCGCCAGCTCCGCAACGTGGACCGCATCTTCACCCGCGTCTTCGGCGCATAGAGGAGCTTCTTGACGCGGAGACGCCCAGACCCGCTTATAATTAACCGCAGACGCCGACGCCGAGGGACGCAAAAGGTTCCCGGCGGTTATAAACTCTTCCCGTTTGCCCCCCGCGGAAGTGGATAAATATAACATTCCGCAGTTCCTTGCACTCTCCCCGACTCGGCGCCCGTACTTTTCCGTACCGCCAAGCCCGCGCCGCACGTCTTTAGTCTTAGACCTTACATCTTTCTTCAGGAGACCACTCTTGGTTGTGAAGAGCTATGCGTTCCTTTCTTCGGCTTGCATGATAGGAGCCGCTTTAGCCGTTTGTGCCGCCCTGCCTGGAATTCTGCCCGGCGCACCCCCGTTCTTTCCTCCGCCTCCGTCTTCGTCGTCCGCCGCCCGTCCCGGTTTCCGCGCCTTCGGCCGCCCCGTGGGGCAGCCGTTCTCGCCTGCCGGCCCCGGCCGCTCCCTCTGCCCGGTTTCCGGCCTCCCGCCCATCACCGACCCTCAGGCCCTCGCTTTCGAAAATTTCACCGGTCCCGTGGTCGATACCCGCGACCTCAACCACCACGCCTTTTCCGCCCTGCTGAAATTCGTGCGCGAGATCCGCTCCGTCGGCGGCATCATCACCCTAAGATCCGCCTACCGCCCGCCGGCCTACCAAGTCCACCTCCAACAGGTGTGGGACAAGTGGATGCAGCTTCGCTACAACCATAGCTATGCCTGCCAGGATTTCCGCGCGCAGGTGCGGGCCGAATTCGACCGCCACCACCTCATCGAATCGCAGCGCCCGGTCGACGACTCCGACCACACGCGCGGCCTCGCCTTCGACGCCACCGTTGTCCTCCCCCGCATCCTCCACCTCGGACGCCGCCGCGTCACCCTGAGCCTCGACAGACTGGCCCGCTTCGCCGGCCTCCGCCGCCCCGACATCCGCCACGACCCCGTCCACTTCAAGTACGTCGGATAGGGGCCCAGGGGCCAGGGGCCGGGGACGCGCGCGGTACGGTCGGGCGCAGGCGTGGACGTGACCCGGCCATCAGGAATTGAGGTCAGCCCCGAACCCCACGCCGCCTCCCCGGCCCCGCGCTGGCTCCCGGCCCTCAAGCGGGCTCCGCCCGCTACAATGTTTCTCGTGCCCTTCCGCCGCCTGCTCGCTCTCTTTCTCCTTTTCTCCTCCTCGGGCCTCGCCGAGATCCGCACTCTCACCATCTTCCACACCAACGATCTCCACGCCCGCCTTTCCCCCCTCGATAACCACACCGGCGGGTTTGCCTATGTCGCCGCCGCCATCCGGCACGAGCGCGAAGGCTGCCGCGATTGCCTCCTCCTCTTCGCCGGCGACCTCGTCCAGGGCACTCCCGTCTCCACCATCTACCACGGCCTCCCCGTCTACGAAATCGCCAACCTCTTCGGCTTCGACGCCGCCACCCTCGGCAACCACGAATTCGATTACGGCTGGGAACAGGCCCGCAAATTCCTGGCGACCGCCCAGTACCCCATCGTCTCCTCCAACCTGGTCAACTCCCGCGGCGAAACCTTCACCAGGCCCTACGTCATCCTCCGGGTCAACGGCCTCCGCGTCGCCGTCATCGGCGCCATGACCGATACCCTCAGCACCCTCACCACGCCTAAGCTCCTCGAAGACTGGCATACCGTCCCCTTCCTCGAAACCGCCGGCAGGTACGCCGCCGAGCTGAAGTCCCAGTCCGACATCGTGATCCTGCTCGGCCACCTCCATCCCCGGGAAGAACAGGCGTTCCTCGATTCCGCCGCCGAAATTCCCGTCGCCGTCTCCGGTCACGACCACTACGGCATCCAGCAGCCGCTCTCCCGCAACGGCCACGTCCTGGTGCGCGTGAAAAGCTACGGCCAGGAGCTCGGCCGGCTCGAGCTTCAGGTCGATACCGAAAAGAAGGCCCCCGTCTCTTTCACCTGGAAGCGCATCCCCATCGACTCCACCCGGCTCGCCCCCGCGCCGGACGTCGCCAAACTCGTCGATCATTGGGAATCCGCCGTCAGCGCCCAGGTGGACAAGCCGCTGGCGTTGTCGAAGCACGCCTTCACCAAGCCGGAGCTCAAGGCTCTCCTCGAACAGGCGCTGCGCGAGGAAACCGGGGCGGATTTCGCCTTCATGAACATGGGCGGCGTCCGCGACACCCTACCCGCCGGCCAGCTCCTCGTCCGCCACATCTGGAATATCATGCCCTTCGATGACGAGCTCGTCATCGGCTCCTTCCCCGGCCGCACCCTCCCCACCGTCATCTCCGCCGGCCATGCCATCGATCCCGACCGCACCTACACCCTGGCCGTCAGCGATTTCACCGCCATCAACCAGCAAACCCACGACAACCTGGGCACCCAGGGCCTCGAATTCCCCAAAAACGCCGGCCTTATCCGCGATCTCCTGATCGACTGGTTCAAGAAAAAGAAAGTAATCGAATAACCCGCACCCTTCCCCGCCGCCCTTTGTCGGGACATGCCCGGCCCGCTGGCCCGCTCCCCGTAGCGCCGGCTTCCAGCCGGCCATGCCGGCATTCGTGCCTGCATTCCCCGCTCCGTGGACAAACCACCGGGCCCCGGAACCGCCCAGCCCCTAAAGCTGATAACTTATACCTGCAGTGCCCGAGCTTCCCGATATCACCGTCTATCTCGAAGCCCTCGCTCCGCGCATCCTCTCGCGCCGCCTTGACCGCATCGCCATCCGCGGCCCCTTCCTCCTCCGCACCGCCGACCCGCCCATCTCCGCCGCCGAAGGCCGCGCGGTGGTGGCCCTACGCCGCGTCGGCAAGCGCATCGCCATCGGCCTCTCCGATCGCGCCGATTCACCGGCAATGGCGGGGCCGGAGCCGGGCCCCTCCGCGCAAGCCGGCATGCCGCCCTGCCAAGGGCTGTGGCTGGTTCTGCACCTCATGATCGCCGGCCGCCTCCACTGGAAGCCCGCCCTGCCCAAGCCCACGGACAAGCGCGTCCTCGCCGCCTTCCAGTTCGATTCCGGCGTCCTCTCCCTCACCGAAGCCGGCACGCAGCATCGCGCCTCCCTGCACCTTGTCGCCGGCGAATCCGCTCTCGCCGCCCTCGATCCCGGCGGCCTCGACCCGCTCACCGCCCCGCTCGAATCCTTCTCCGCCGCCCTCCGCTCCGAGAATCACACCCTCAAGCGCGCCCTCACCGATCCGCGCCTCTTCAGCGGCATCGGCAACGCCTATTCCGACGAAATCCTCCACCGCGCCCGCCTCTCGCCCGTCGCCATGAGCCTGCGCCTCTCGCCCGAGGAAGCAGCCAGCCTGCACGCCGCCACCCGCGAAGTCCTCGCCGAATGGATCGCCCGCCTGCGCGCCGAAGCCCAAGAAAAATTCCCCGAAAACGTCACCGCCTTCCGCCCCGGCATGGCCGTCCATGGCCGCTACGGCCAGCCCTGTCCCCGCTGCGGCGCCAAAATTCAGCGCATCCGCTACGCCGCTAACGAGACCAACTACTGCCCCGTCTGCCAGACCTCCGGCAAGCTCCTTGCCGACCGCTCCCTCTCCCGCCTCCTCCACGAAGACTGGCCCAGAACTCTCGAAGGGCTCGAAGCCCTGAAACGCCGCTAAGCAAAGCGGAAGCTTCAATTTTGGGCTACGCCCTTAACGCTGGTAGACGATGCGGCCGTCGAACACCGTCAGGGTGACTTTGGCGTTCTGAATCTCTACCGGATCGATGGCGAAGATGTCGGCGGAGAGGACCGCCATGTCAGCCAGTTTGCCGGGCTCGATGGTGCCCTTGATGCGCTCTTCGAAGCTGGCGTAGGCCGATCCCAAGGTGTAGGCGCGCACCGCCTCCGCCACGGTGATCTTCTGCTCGGGCACCCAGCCGCCGGGACGCTTGCCGTCGAGCGTGCGGCGGGTGGCGGCGGCGTAAATTCCCATGAGCGCGTCCATGGGCGCCACGTCCCAATCGGAGCCGAAGGCCAGCACGGCGCCTGAATCGAGCAGCGAGCGGAAAGCGTAGGTGGTCTTGGCGCGCTCCGGGCCGATGCGCTTCTCCGCCCAGCGGCCGTCGTCGATGCAGATGATACGGCTGCATGGAGGCGATGACGTGGAGCGCGGCGAAGCGCGGGATGTCGGCCGGCCAGCAGGTGCTGCGCGTGCTCGATGCGGAAGCGCCGGTCGCGCGGGCCGTTGGCCGCTTCGGCGGCCTCGTACATATTGAGGATCAGGTGATTGGCTTTGTCGCCGATGGCGTGGACGGAGATCTGCAGGCCGGCGCGGTCCGCGTCCAGGATGTGGCGCGCGCATTTTGGTTTCCGGAATCATCTCCTCGTTGGCCAGCCCGCTGGTGTTCGGGGCATCCAGGTAGGGCTCGAAAAGGAGCGCCGTGGTGGAACCGAGCGAGCCGTCGGCGAAGCCTTTCAGCCCGCCGATGTGCAGCATGGGGCCGCCGAAGCCCGCCAGCACCCCGACGTTCGCCAGCCGCTGCCAGTCGGCCAGCGGCTGGTGGCCGGAAACGCGGACGTTCAGCTCACCCGCCGCCAGCAGGCGCTGGTAGGCGCGCAGGATGGCGGGCGCGGCGGACATGTCCTGCACGCTGGTGACGCCGTTTTCCGCCGCGTAGCGCATGGCGGCGCGCAGGGCGTCCAGAATCTGGTCCTGGGAGGGCGCGGGAATGACGCGATTCACGGCAGCCATGGCGGCATCCTTGAGCACGCCGGTGGGCTCGCCGGCGGCGTCGCGGACGATAGTGCCGCCGGGCGGGTCGGGCATGTTGCGGGTGATGCCGGCCAGTTTCAGAGCCAGCGAATTGGCCAGCGACATGTGGCCGTCCAGGCGGTTGACAAAGACGGGATGGTCGCCGGCGGATTCGTCGATCAACTGGCGCGTGGGTAGCTGCGCGGGGGTCCAGCGTTCGTGGTCCCAATCGCCGTCCAGAATCCAGCGGCCGGGGGGCAGGGTGGCGGCGAAGGCGCGGATGCGCTCGCGGAATTCGGCTTGGCTCGAGGCATCGCGCAGTTGCACGCCGGAGAGCGCGGAGCCGCCGTCGAAGAAGTGCACGTGGGCATCGTTGAAGCCCGGCACCACGCGCCGGCCGGCCAGATCGATGGTGCGGGTGCGCGGTCCGGCCCAATGGGCCACCTCCGCCGCGGCGCCCACCGCGACGATGCGCCCGCCCGCGCAGGCTACGGCCTCGGCCTGCGGCTGCGCGGTGTTACCGGTCCAGATTTTACCGTTCGTGAGAATTAAATCGGCGTACGTTTGCGCCGCCAGTGTCGATGCCAATGCCATTGCGATCCACAGAGCTTTCACGAGTCCATCGTAGCGATTTTCTGGACGCAGAGACACAGAGGCGCAGAGGGAAGAAGGAGAAGAAGGAGAAGGCTCAATGCGCTCCTCCGCGTCTCTGCGTCTCTGCGTCAAATGGGGTGGTTCAAAACCGCCACGCGAGCGCGAGGCGCAGCGTACGAGGCGGCGGGAGGGCTACGGCGGGGCGCTGGTTGAATAGCGGGCCGCTGAGATCGCTTTCCACGATTTTGTTGCCGTTGTCGAGAATGTTGATGAGATCCGCGGCTATCTCCAGCCGGCCGAAGGGCAGCGGGAATGCGCGCTCTATGCGCAGGTTCCAGTTGAGAACGTATTGCGCGCGATTGCCGCCCTCGGGGCTGCCGCGAATCGTGGTGTCGACCAGAAACGGGCCTTGCGGCAGACCGGTGACCAGCAACTCGCGCGCAAACGGCAGGCCGTCCATATAGACGATGGTGTTGAGGAGCCGCCATCCGCCCCAGCGCGACGGCGCCTGCGAGATGGTTTGGAATTTGCCGATGAAGGCGCGGTCGAAGAAGGGATGGCCGGTGGCGTTGAGGAGCGTGTTGGGATTGCTGTAGAGCGCGCCGGCGATGCCGGGATCGTTCACCCACTGGGAGTTTCCGGGGTTGGTCGCCCCGAAGGATTTTTCAGCAGTGAAGGACGCGCGCACTTCGGCGTAGCGCTGGTGGGTGGCGGCGGTCGCGTTGAACGCTTCGCTCAGTTCGCGCAGGCCGGCGGGATTGGTGAGCAGGTATTGGTCGCGGCCGAGGCTGGCGGGATTCTGGGCATAGACGATCAGGGTTTGATCGTCGAAAGTTCCGGGAATGAAATCGGGGCCGGGGTCGCGGATTGCGACCGCAGAATAATCGGAATCGGGCACGCCGGTGTTGACGGCCGCGATGCGGCTCTTTTCGTCGCGGCGGATGAGGGAGACGGAAAATGTGCTGCGGCGCGGCAGGGCGAGGGTCATGCCGAGTTGGAACTGATCGGCGTAGGGCCGGTGGAGATCCGGCGCGATGCTCGAATACGCGCCGCCGAAACGTTCGAGAAGCTGGCCCGATTGGGAGTCGAAAACCAGGCCGCTGAGCGCGGCGGGATTGCCGAAATCGAGATATCGCCCGGCCAGCCACGTGTAGGTGCGCGAATAGCCGGCGCGCAGCGTGAGGCGCGAAAACCGCGGCACGGGCGCGGCCACGCCCAGGCGCGGCGCGGGACTGGCCCACGTGACGGGGCCGCCGTGCGCGACGTCGAGCAGCAGATCGGAACGGATGGTCATGCCGTGCGGCAACGGGAGCAGGTAGCCGGCGGCGGCGGTGAAAGAATCGATGTGCGCGCGCGTGTTCGCGGGTGTGTTGAGGCGCACCACGTAAGCGGGAATGCCAGCGGCGGTGATGATATCCGTGTTCTGCGGTGCCTGGAACCGGTTGCGCGGCTGCGAGGTCTCCCAATCGGCGCCGAAGATGGCGCGGCGGCGGCGGTAAGCGGCCTGGAATTCGTGGCGGGTGCGGATGGCGAAATTGGTGATCGGGGAATCGGCGGGGGCGGGGTCGAGCAGGTCGATGCGGGCGGGGGTGTTCGGGTTGGCGGGGGTGGTATCGAGGTGCGCGGTGGAGTAGCCGTAGCGGAAATCGAATGCGTCGGCGCCACCGAATTCGTGGGTCCAGCCGACCTGGACGAGATCGAAGTGATCCACCTCGCGCAGGTTCTCGAAGCCGTCGATGCCATAGAAGGAAGGCATGATGGGGGTGGCGAGGATGGCTTCGATGCCCGTGGGCCAGCCGCCGCTCGAAAGATCCACGCGCGAGCCGCTGTAGAGGGCGTCGATGCGGTCGTGGCGGGTGGGGCGGATGGTGCCCTGCGGATTGGCGAACAGCATGCGGCTGCGGATGGCTGTTCCGTCCGGCCGTTGCGGCGCGGTCTGGGTGGCCCACTGGCCGGTGGCGGTGGCGGTAAAATCCGCCCAGCGGGCGAGCGGACCGGCAATCTGCGCGGTATCCCGCGTGAACCAGAGGAATTCCTCCGGCCGCTCGACAATGCCGCGGGCGGGCTCGGGCGGCAGATTGTTGCCGGCCAGGGCCGAGCCGGTGTCCTGGGCTTCGAGGCCGCCATGCCAGGTGTTTTCGGTGGTGCGCAGAGTGATGCCGATATTGAGCGCGTCGATGGGCGCGGGGCCGGCGGTGAAGGCATCGCGAACGGTAACGGGAGCTTGCGACGCCGCATCGTCCAGCATGACGGGGCGGCCGGGCTGGTAGGAATCGGTGGCGTCCAGGCCGTGCAGGAAGAAGCTGGTGGCGGTCCATGCGGACGCCCAGCCGGCGATGAGCGGCAGGCGGATGTCGGAGAGGCCGGCGAAGTTGAGGGGAGATGTGACGATGCCGGGGGCTTCGAAGAGGAGCTGTTGGGCAGCGTTGTCGGGGAGGAATTGGGCCAACAGGGTGGGCGCAAGGAGGAGCAGGAGCGCCAGCACTGTGGGGCAGGTTGTGAACCTGCGGCGGGTTGATAACCCGCCCTGGCGCCGGTTACGAACCGGCGCGCAGGTTATCAACCTGCCCCACCAGGGCGGGCGTTCGTGATGGATGATGATATGCCGGCTCGAAAGCCGGCATGGCAAGCTAAAAGCTTGCTCTACGGCGGCGGCGGATTCATCAGTTATCGGCGGCCTCATAAGAGCTGCCAATTATTGCAAGCGAATGGGCTGGCCGTTCCGGATGACGGTGTGGCGTGCGAAGGCGTCGCGCTTTTCGGGGAAATCGCGGCGGTAATGGGCGCCGCGGCTCTCTTCGCGCGCCAGGGCGCAGCGGGCGATCAGGAGCGCGACGGCGTGCACGTTGCGGGCGTCCGGGGTGGGCGCGGCGGATTCGAGAATGCCGCAGGCTTCGCTGAGGCCGGCGGCATCGCGGATAATGCCACAGCAGCGCCAGGCGAGGGCGCGAATGGCGGCGGCATCGAGGGTCTGAGCTGGTGGCATTGGGCCGCGGCTTGGCAGGCTGAAGCCCGCCCCACTTGCCTGCGCCACTGGATCTTCCGCCATGGCCCGCGCGGCGCGTGCGCCGAAGACTACCGCTTCGAGCAGCGAATTGCTGGCCAGGCGGTTGGCGCCGTGAACCCCGGTGGAGGCGGCTTCGCCGGCGGCATAAAGATGCGGCACGCTGGTGCGGCCGTCCAGGTCCGTGCGCACGCCGCCCATGGCGTAGTGGGCGGCGGGGGCCACCGGAGCCGGCTGGCGCTCCAGGTCGATGGCGTAGCGCAGGCAGGTTTCGTAGATGCGCGGGAAGCGGGCGCGCACGAAGCCGGGCTCGCGATGGGAGAGGTCGAGCCAGCACGTTGGGCGCGCCGGCGGCGGCCATTTCCGCCACGATGGCGCGGGCCACCACGTCGCGCGGCGCCAGTTCCGCGAGCGGATGGTAGCGCTGCATGAAGCGCTCACCGCGGGTGTTGCGCAACTGCGCGCCTTCGCCGCGCAGGGCTTCGGAAAGCAGGAAGCGCGGCGCGCCTTCGAGCGTGCAGGGCGGTGGGATGAAACTGCACGAACTCGAGATCCTGAATTTCCGCTCCGGCGCGATATGCCATGGCCACGCCGTCGCCGGTGGCGACATCCGGGTTGGTGGTGTTGGGATACACCCAGCCCAGGCCGCCGGTGGCCAGCAGGACGGCGCGGGCTTCCACCGGCTGCCCGTTCGAGGAGGGCGCCGCGCACGCCGCCGCTCGCCCACCAGCAGGTCGCAGATGGCGGCGTAGCTGCGGAGGGTGACATTAGGGAGCGAGGCCGCGCGGGCGTAGAGAGCGCGGGCGATTTCGCGTCCGGTGGAATCGCCATGGGCGTGCAGGATGCGGTTGCGGCTGTGCGCGCCCTCGCGGGTGAAGGCCAGGCCGCCGGCTTCGCGGTCGAACTCCGCGCCCCAATCGATGAGCTGCTGGATGGCGGCGGGGCCTTCCTCGACGAGCGTGTGCACGGCGGCGCGGTCGCACAGGCCGTCGCCGGCGTAGAGGGTGTCCTGCTCGTGAAGCTCCACCTCGTCGTCGTCGCTGAGAGCCACGGCGATGCCGCCCTGGGCGTATTCGGAGGCCGATTCGTGCAGGCTCTCCTTGGCCACCACCAGGACGCGGCCGGCGGGCGCCAATTCGATGGCGGCGCGCAGCCCGGCCACGCCCGCGCCGATGATCAGAAAATCGGTAGAGGCGGGCATCAGGAGCGCGCCCGAGCGGGCGCACCGCTCCCTGACGGTCGAGCGACAAGTCGCGGCTCCGCTCGGAGCCGCGCGCGTAAGCAAGCGCTTCCCCCGGAGTTCTCGCACGCCACTCGGTAGCGCGGGCGCCCCCGTTCTTCCGCACCGCTCCCTGAAGGTCGAGCGATAAGTCGCGGCTTCCATGAAAAGGCAGCGGCGTCGCCTGGCGGGCGGCTTCTTCCACAAGCGGCGCATGCCGGCACGAATGCCGGCATGGCAAGCTGAAAGCTTGCTCTACGGATCGACCAGGAATTTTCGGGCATAGCTAATGGGTCATGGCGTAGACGACGTAATTCACGCCCAAGCGAATGCCGAGGGCCGAGAATTTTTCGGGATAGACGGGCTCGTCGGCCCATTCCCAGGAGTCGCCCACGTCGTTGTTGAACGTCATGGTCACCATCACGCGCCCCTTGTCGTCGTAGATGCCCTGCCAGTGGGGCACGGTGCCGGCGGCGCGCTGGCGCATGCCGCCGCGCCGCTCCAGCGCCCACATGCCCAGGATCTGGTAGCGGTCGTCCAGGTCGTAGACGGTGTGAAAAATGCCGTCGTCATTGGCCATTTCCACGACGGGGCGGTCGGGGAAGACCTTGTGCATGGTCTCGTCGAAGCGCGCCCACTCGTCGGCATTCCAGAAATCGTCCAGGTAGAGGAAGCCGCCGCGGAGGAGGAACTCGCGCAGGATTTGGCACTGCGCATCGGTCAGCTTCCAATCGCCCATTTCGCCGGCCACCAGCCACGGCCAGTTGAAGAAATCGTCGGTGTCGTCGGGGTTGACGGGCTGCTCGGCGGAACGGACGTGGATGCGCGTGAGGCGGCGCAGGGCGGAGGCGAAGTGGCGGTCGGCGCGCGGGTAATCCTGCGTCCAGCTGGTGCCGCCCTCGCGCCAGTCGGGCAGGCCGTAGAAGCGCGAATAGCGGGAAAAGCGGGCGTTGGGATGCTGCGGATACATCAGCCGCGCCTGCACCCATTCGGTGTGCTCGGCGTAATCGGGGGGCAGCGGGATGTTGTCGTAGCCCTCCATGCTGCGGTAGACGCGGAAGGGGCGCTGCGCGTAGATCAGGCCGGCCAGCGCCAGACAGGCCCCGCAGAGAACGGCCCGCCGCTTAGCCTCCATACGCCGCCGCCACCTGCTTGCGCAAGAACGCCACGTCGTGCCGGACCGCGCCCAGGTCGTCGGCGGGCTGATAATCCACGGTCACCGAGACCGGCCCGGCGAAACGCGCGCCGGCCAGCGCCTTGAACAGCGCGGGCCAATCCACCATGCCTTCGCCCAGCGGGCAGGCTACGCGCTTCCACGCGCCGCCTTCGCGGCTCCAGTAAAAATCGCGCGCGGTCACCATTTTGATGCGCGGCAGCGCCAGGCGCAGCGCGACATTGGAGCTGAGCCCGCCGGCTTCGGCGGCGTAGCCGGCATCGTAATCGTAGCCGATGGTGCGCGCGTCCATGCCGCGGATGAGCATGTGGGTGTCCCAGATATCGCCGCCCACCTGGCCGGGCACGTTCTGAATCGCCACCGCCATATTGGCCATGCGCGCCAGCGCCGCCAGGCCCGCCATATCGCGCTGCACTTCGGCCAGGCGGGCTTCGACGGGCGCGGCCGGCGGATACTTCCAGTGGCCGGCGCGAAACAGCGGAATGCCCATTTCGCTGGCGAAGCCCGCCACCGTGCGGATGGAGTTGTCGGAGAGCGACGTGTAATTGGTGGTGAGCACCGGCACATCCAGGCCTACGCCGGTGATGGCTTCGATGGCGCGCTCCACGTCCAGGTCCAGGTGCTCCGGGCGGATGTGGCTGCCGGGGAAAACGGCGAGGTCGCAGCCATCCACTTCCAGGCTTTTCAGCACCGGACCGAGCTCGTCGTAAGGGATTTTCAGCAGGACCTGGGAATACAGGCAGATGGAGGGGGCGAGGCGCGGCGGCTTGGGCGGATTGCCCGCGCGCGATTGCGCGGCGGCGGTGGTTCTCAAAAGGGCTCTACTCGCGGCCGCGCCCGCCAAAAGTTGCCGTCTGGTCATAGCTGAATTCGAAAATCCGCGGTCTCGCCTGCTTACCCTCGGCTCTCCCCCGTAGCGCCGCCTTCCGCGCGGCCATACCGGCATTCCTGCCGGCTCCGGAATGCCGACTCGGAAGCCGGCAAAGCAAGCTGGAAGCTTGCGCTACGGCGGGCTGAATTCCGCAACTGCCTCTTCGACTACTGACCTCTATTCTATTCTTTTCTTCGGCCCCGGCTGCGCTTTGGCGATGACCGTTTCGCGATCGCCCTTGGCCCAGCTTTGCTGCGCCTGCTGATCCGTCAATCCGGCCACGCGGCCGAGCAGCAGGAACGGCGGCAGCGCGTAGCGCGGCGTTTTCCACCGCGACATTTCGATCAAATCGGGCAGGGCGCGGTCGCGGATCTGCTCGCGCACGTCGCGGCCGTTGTGGTCGGTGAGGGTCAGCAGAGTTTTCACCGCTTCCATGCGGTCGCCCAGAACTACCGAATGGAGAAGCTCGACCATCCAGGTGGGGGAGATGCGCAGGCCGGCGTCGGGCTCTTTCGAGGCCAGCACGGCGATGGCGTTGAGGGCGCGCAGGGCGTTGGCGCGGACGGCATCGTCGGGATCCTGCAGCGCGTATTCCAGGTCGGCGATGACCTCGCCCTTGCGAACGGCATAGCCGATGACCGCCGCCGCCGCGGCGCGCTGGTCGGGGTCCGGGCAGTTGCGGAGGACGTTGCGCAGCTCGTCCAAATGGGCGGCCGCGTAGAGCAGGAAGTGCTGCTCGAAGGCGTTCGCGTCGGGATCGGCCGTGATGGCGTGGCCGAGGGTCAGATCCTGGTCCGCGTTGCCGTGCGCCGCCGCCCGCCGCACGGCGGCCAGGTATTGCTGGTAGGTTTCGAGCAGATCGCCGGAGAGCAAGGCATTTCCGGTGGGCTCGGAATGGAAGCTGGCGTGGGGGCCGGTTTTCTCTTCAATTCCAATGAAGACAGCCACTTGCGCGCCATCGCAGCAGACGGCCTCGACGCGCGCCGTGCCCACCCCCGGCAATTCCGCGATACGGTCTTCCATGTCGCCTTTGGAGCCCGGCAGCGGCCCGCCCGGCTTCAGCCTGGCCGCTCCCAGGATGCGGTCCGCCGAGACGGCGTGCAGGCCGTAGAAATTGATCTCCCCCACCGCCGGCGCCTGCGCCGCGAGCGCCGCCGAAAGACAAAACAAGCTTGCCAGGATGCGAACCACACTGGTTGGACGTACGGGAGAGGCGTATGGGTGCGGGAGTTGGGGATCAGGGGTCGGGGATTAGGGATTGGGGCGGCGGAGCTTACGGCGGGATGAGCCAATGCGTGCGGTCCGGATTGCAGCCTGCTTGAGGACCGCGCATGCTCCCCCATCGCGGGCCGCGTCAGCGGCCCCGCGCCGCCCGCCCTCGCCGCCCTGATCGCTGATCCGCAGGTTAATTCTCCGAGGGCCTTTCGGCGTTGTCGATGACCAGCATTTGCATGGGTCCCTTCTGACCCTCCAGCCGGAGCCCCAGTTGTTCCCGCAGCGCCGTGAACAGGGACGGAAGCGTGGCCTCCGCCGCCGGGTCCGGACTCCATTCGAGCACCCAGTCGTAGACGCCTGGCAAGCCTGTCTTATCCAGCACGAAGCGGCCGAGCTGGTTCCCCAGATTGCTGGCGAGAATCGAGATCGGCTCGGCGGTGCCCTGCATATGCACCCTGCCCAATCCGCGCTGCGTGTTGATGCCGGGTTCCCCGGCGGGGACCGGGTGGAGTTTCGGCCCGTTCTTGTCTACCAGCAGCGCGTAGACCGAGGTTTCGCGCGTCTCCCAGTGAACCCGGAGCCGGAAGCGGTCCACCAGCAGGCTCTGCAACAAGAGCTGGAACCGGTCCTGCGAGGTCTTCCCGCCGCTGCCCGTGGTGGCGACGATATCGTACATCTCCGAGTCGAGCCAGCGGGGCTCGCCGGCCAACTGAAAGGCCAGGATGTCATAGGCATTGCGGATCAGGGTCTTCAGGGAGGCATTGGTGGCGACAAATCGGCCATTGGAAATGTTGATATGGGTGTTCGTCCCGCCGCTCAAATTGCGGTGGATCGAAGCCACCTCAAATGTCGGCGATTGCGCCTGCATCCCGTTTGGAAGAGCAAGACTCGCCATTCCGGTAATCGCCACCAGCCGCCAGAGACGGGAAGACGTCAAAGATCACCTCAAGAGGGTATACTGCCGATCGGCAATTTGGTTAGGGAATTCGAGAGAGGGCAGCGAAGGCCCCAGAAACTTAAATGGGCCGCCGATGAACGCGGATGAACGCCGATTGGAAAACGTGTTTTATCGGCGTTCATCGGCGGCTGAAATTGCCTGCCGCCGGTGGATCAGTAGTGGCTGGGTGGCGGGGAATTTTTTGGTGGGCTTGCCGTTGGCCAGGAAACGCTGCACCTCGCCGGCGCGCAGCAGGGCGTAGCCGCCGTAGGGGTTTTTGAGGCGCAGCGAGTCGGCTTCGCGGCGGATGCTGTCGATCACGAATTCGAGATTGTACTTGCCGATTTCGTGCGTGGCGCGGTTCCATTCCACCAGGCCGCCGGGCGAGGAGGAGATGTCCTCGCCGAAGCGATCGAGCGCGAGCCAGACGCGCTCCGGCTCCACCAGCATCGCGCTGATCTCGTCGCGCGCCACCTCGGGCGGGCGGAAGACGATGTAGGTGCGGGTGGCGGTATCGAACCAGCCGAAGGCGCCCACACCCTTGTCGCCCTCGCCATCGTAATAGGCGTTGCCGAACCAGAGGCGACCCTCTTCCACCTGGTGCGGGCCGATCACCTCCTGGCGTTCATAGTGGTTCGGATCGAAGGAGTTGAAACGGAGGTCTTCGGGACGAAGGCGCCGGTAATCGGCGGGCGTGCTCTGCGGCAGCAGGTAGAATTTCGTGCGGCCGGGGGCCGTGGCCTCCATTACGCCGTGCGAGCGCATGCCGAAGCCGTCCCGGCTATGTTCGAGATGAAAACGCCCGCCGGGACCGAAGGCTGCGGGATCGAGCGCCAGCAGAAACAGCACGAGCGCCAAGTTCATTTCGAATCGATTTTACTTCCCCGGCCGGCCCAGCACCAGCGGGGGCACCACGGCGCCAAGGACGGCTCCGGCGATGATGGCGGGGTTGCCGGCACCGAGGAAATCCACCAGCAGGCCGAGCAGCGAGCCGATGCCCGCGCCCACTACGGACAGGATAATGCGTTTGGCCATTTATTTTTTGGCCGGGTCGCCGATGATGTAGACCTTCTCGTCCGGCTTTACCAGCTTGAGGCGCTCGCGGATTTCGAGCTCCTGCTCGTCCGGATTTTCGCCCAGGCGGCGGATGCGCTCGCGCTTGCGCTCGATCTCCTGCGCCAGGGTGGCGTTGCGTTTTTCCAGCTCGCGGATTTCCGCGCGCCGTTCATACAGCGCGTGCAGGCCATTGGGGCCGTGCAACGTAATCCAGGCATAACCGGCCACCAGCAGGAGCGCAATCGCGTAGGCAAATCGGGCAAACGGGGTTTTCATCTCGATTGAGCCTGGAAGATAATAGTAACATCCCGAGCCGAATTTGATTTTAAATTTCCCGAAAAAATGACCGATAAGATTGTGATTCTGTGCACGTGCGCTTCGGCCGAAGAGGCCGGGCGGCTGGCGCGCCTGCTGGTGGAGCAAAGGCTGGCCGCCTGCGTAAATGTGGTGGCGGGCATGCGCAGCTTTTACCGCTGGCAGGGCGCGGTGGAATCGGCGGAGGAGTGCCTGCTCATCGTCAAATCCTCGCGCGAACTCTTCGCCCCTTTGCGCGAGGCGCTGGAGCAGGCCCACTCCTATGAGGTTCCGGAAGTCATCGCCCTGCCGATTGTGGATGGAGCCCCGGCATATTTGAGCTGGATGAGCGCGAACATGGGGACCGAGTGAGCCGTCCATCGCGGTTGTCATCCGGCCTGGCCTTGCTGTTCGACATGGACGGCGTGATCGTGGATTCCAACCCGGTCCACCGCGTCGCCTGGGAGTGCTTCAACCGGCGCTACGGAATCGAGACCACCGAAGAGATGCACCGGTTCATGTACGGCCGGCACAACACCGAGATTGTCCGCGGTTATTTCGGTGACGGGTTGGCGCCGGACGAGGTGTTCGCCCGCGGCGCCGCCAAGGAACAACTGTATCGCGAGATTGCGGCCGAAAAGATTGAAGAGATGTTGGTTCCGGGGATCAGGGAATTCCTGGCCGCCTATCCTGAATTTCCTAAGGCGGTGGCCAGCAATGCCGAATCCGCCAACGTTTGTTTTATACTGGAGCGCTCCGGTTTGGGTTCCTGCTTCCAGGCTGTGCTGAGCGGCGGCGAGGTCCGGAGGCCGAAGCCGGATCCGGAAATTTTTCTCCGGGCTGCTGAAATTCTGGCTGTACGGCCTGAAAATTGCATCGTTTTCGAGGATTCCCCAGCCGGTGTGCAGGCCGGCTTGGCGGCCCGGATGAGGGTGGTAGGAATACGTACTACTTATGTTGACTTGCCAGGTACTAGTATTAAAGTAGATAATTTCTTAAGCAGTACGCTGCGGAGATGGCTGGCAGACCAATCCAACTTCCGAAACTGAAACCGCCCGGCAGGCTTTTGGCCCTGGCGTCGGTTGCGGCTGTGTGCCTGCCGGCGGAGGCGCGAACCGTACTTCTGGACGCAGGGACACGCCGCGCCGCCTCCCCATTGGATAGCCTTTTTCACCATTGGGCCCACGGCGCCGCCGGTATCGTATTCGCTCAAATCGGTTGGGTTCCCCGCGTGGTGGTGTTCGCGGCGGCGGGAGTGATCCTGCTCCTGGCCGGTTTGGTTCTGGATCGCCAGCGGCGGGTGCGGAGGGACCGCACGCGGCTGCGCAAGATCTACCGACTGGGCGAGGAGATTCTGAGCGCGTCCTCGGTGGAGCTCATTCTGAAACACCTGGCCGATACGCTGCCCGATGTGCTGCGAGTGAGCCGGGTGTTGATTTACCTGCACAACCGCTCTACCAAGAGCCTGGACTCGGTGGCGGTGGAAGGCGAGGGGGCGGTTTCGCTGCCGCTGGTTCTGGCGGCCGGCGAATCGCCCGCCGGTGCGGTGGCGTGCTTTCAGTTCCGCCGTGTGCTGGCGGTACCGGACGCGGGGCAGAGCCCCTTCCAGACGCGCAGCGGCGCACAGGGGAGGCCGCGCTCGGTGCTGTTTGTCCCGCTGCTGGCGCAAGGCGATGCCCTGGGCGTGCTCAGCCTGGAATGCCAGCGCTCGCGCACCTTCGGCGATCACGATCAGGAACTGGCGCAGCACCTGGCCAAGCAGGCGGCGGTGGCGATTCGCCTGGTGGAGCAGCGCACGGTGCAGGAGCGGCTGTTCCGCACCGAGAAAATGGCCGCGGTGGGCCGGCTGATTTCGGGCGTCGTAAACGAGCTGCGCACGCCGCTCGCGTCGGCGGCGGCTCTGGCGGAGCGGGCGGTGGAGAATGCGCATTCGGCCGGCGAGGAGCGCCAGCTGAACGCCATCGCGGCGGAATCGCGCAAGGCTATGGAGATCGTAGACCGGCTGGTCTCCTACGCGGAAGTCGAACAGTCCGAAGTGCGGCCGGTGGCCATCGGCGCCTTGCTGCGCAACCTGATCGAGTTCCGCGAAGCCGATTGGAAGGCCTCCGGCATCCGCGTGCTGGACCTGACCACGCGCGAGCCGCTGTTCGTGCTCGGCTCGCAGGGGCAGCTGGAACAGGTGCTGCTCAACCTGCTGGTGCATGCCGAGCAATCGCTGACGGAATCCGGGCAGAAGCTGATTACGATTCGCACCAGTGTGCTGGCCAAGCGGCTGCTGATCGAAATCGCCTTCACCGGCCCGCCGGTTTCCCGCAAGCCGGGCGAAGCGGCGTCGGTGTTGGGGGTGGCGCGGAGCGTGGTGGCCGGGCATGGCGGGGAGGTGCGACTGATCGAGAAGAGCAACACCGATCCGCGCTTCGAAATCGAATTGCCCATCACCGCCGGTGAGCGCACCGCGGCGGGCGCGGCCCCGGCCGGCGGCGCGCAGCCCGCGGACCCATCCGTCCGCCTGACCGCGCTGGTGATTGAGCCGGATGAAGCGACGCTCCGCCACCTGGTGGCGCAGCTTTCCGCCCGCGGCGCGCGCGCCGTGCCGGTGGAGGATGCAGACAAGGGACTGGAACTGGCCCACCGCCTGCGCTTCGACCTGGCTTTCTGTTCCGTGCATGCCCCCGGCCTCAACTGGGTAGAGCTCTCCGAGCGCATGCAGCCGCGGGTGGGCGCCTTCGTGCTCATCTCCGACGGCTACGACCCCGAGCTGGCCGCGGATTTCGAAGGCAGCAACCGGTTTGTGGTGCCGCGCCCGGTGCGGGAAGCCGACCTGGAACGGGTGTGGAGCAGGCTCAAGCCACCGGCCATCACGCTGGTCAAAGAGCGCGTGGGATAAGGAGTGTTCGAGGCGCTAATCTCCAACGCGGAGCCACGGAGAACGCGGAGGAAGCGCGGAGGGATTCGAACTCAATTCTCCGCGTGGCCTCGGCGTTCTCCGCGCCTCTGCGTTGAATGGAATGCGCCGCCTATTCCGCCTGGCGCGCGCGGGCGGGGGTACGGCGCGCCTTCCATACCTCGATCGCGGTCGGCAGCAGGGAGAGGAGCACGATGAGGAGGATGGCCTTGTCGAAATTGCGCTCTACGATGGGGATGCGCCCCAGCTTGTACCCGAGCGTGGTCAGCAGCCCCACCGAGCCCAAGCCGCCGCAGATGCTGAAGGGCAGGAAGCGGAGATACGGCATCTGCCCCACCCCCGCCAGGTAAGCCGCAAAGGTGCGCACCACCGGCAGGAAGCGGGCGAAAAGAATGGTCTTGGCGCCGTAGCGGTCGTAGAAAGCCTTGGTCCGGGTGACGTATTCCTGCTTGAAAAGCCGCGAATCGGGACGACTGAAAATGCGCGGGCCGGTCTGGCGTCCGAGCAGGTAGCCGGTGGAATCGCCCAGGATCGCCGCCGTCATCAGGACTGCGTTCACCACCAGGATATGGAGGTGCCCCGCTCCCGCCACCACCCCCACGGTGAACAGCAGGGAATCGCCCGGAATCACCAGCCCCACCAGCAGGCCGGTTTCGGAAAACACCACCGCGAAGAGGAACGCATAGCCCAGCCAGCCCGAGAGAATGGTGCTCAGCAGTTGAATCAACTGCGCCGGGCTGGTGAGCGTCCGGTAATAGTGCAGCAGCGTTTCGAGCACGCGATTACGCGCCCGTGTAGGAGGAGATCATGCGCTTGATCACATCCGGATAGATCTTGATCTTGCCCTGGCGGATGAGAGCTTCGCGCAACCCGGATTCGAACACTCCGTCCATCTCGCGTGCTTTCTGCGACTTCAGTTCGTCACGAATGGCGTTGCGCTGATCGGCGAGCTTCGCCATATCGGGTTGGGTGTGGCTCACCACCTTAGCCACCAGGGTGGCGTCGGGCGTGGGGATCGGGCCGAAAACGGTCCCGTCCGCGTCGCGGAAAGCTTCCTGGATGTAGCTGGCCGATCCGACGCCCTCGATGGCGCCGTTGGGCGAGACTTCATCCGAAGTTTTGACCTCGAGGCCCATGGCTTTGGCCGCTTTGGCCAGATCGCCGCCCGAGGCTTTGGCCTGGTCCACCAGTTCCCTGGCGTGCTTCTGCACGGCCGCGGCCAGGCGGTTCTGCACGATGGTGTCATGCACCTGGGTCTGCACCTCGGCGAAAGTGGCGGGCCGCGACGGCTGCACGTCGGTGACCACCGCGATCACCAGCTTGTTGCCCGCAATCGCCACCGGCGCGGAAACCTCGCCCTTTTTCAAACCGGCGATGGCCTGGTCGAAATCCGGGCTGGGGCCAAGTTCGGCCACCGGCTTGCCGGCTTCCACGTCCGTCACCGGCACGATTTGCATGTTGAAAGCCTGGGCCACCTTCTCCGGGTGCAGCGGGTCTTTCTGCAGCATGGGCTGTGCCTTGTCCTCAATCTGCTGCATGAGGTCGCTGACGCGCTGCTTCTTCATGGCTTCGGCGATCTGCGCCTTCACTTCCTCGTACGGTTTCACGCGCGCCGGGTCATGCTGCATCACCTGCACGATGTGGTAGCCGTAGGTGGTTTTCACCACCTCGCTCTCGCCGGGCTTGAGGGTGAAAGCGGCGTTCTCGAATTCCGGCACCATCTGGCCGTTGCGCTGGACGGTGTACTCGCCGCCATTGGGAACCGAAGCCGTGTCTTCGGAATATTTCTTCACCAGGTCGGCGAAGTTGGCGCCGGCCTTCACCTGCTTCAGAATGTCGTCCGCCTTGGCCTTGATGGCGGCATCCTCGGAGGGGGGCTTGCCCTGCGTCTTGAGCAGAATGTGGCGCACTTTCACCTGCTCCGGAACGCGGAATTGCGCCAGTTCCTGGGTGTAGGCGCGCTGCATGTCGGCGTCGGTGGGGTTGACCGCCTGCTCCAGTTTGGTCTGGTCGGCGATCAGCAGGGTGAGATTACGGCGCTCCGGCTCCGTGTATTTCGCCTGGTTGAGCTTGAAATACTGCTGCATCTCCTCCGTGGTGGGCTGCGCCTCGGCCTTGTACTTATCGGAGCTGACCTTGACGTACTCCACCTTGACCTTCTCGTTCTTGCGGCGGTATTCCTGTTCGATTTCCTGGGGCGTCACCACCACGCCCTGCACGGCCACTTCGCGCATGCGGGTGACCAGCAACTGGCGCCGAATGTCATTCTCGAACTCGGGGATGGTCATGTTCTGCTGGGCCAGAAATTGCGCGTAGGCGTCCTTGCCCACGAACTTGCCGTCCTGGAACATCTGCGGCAGGTACTGGCGGATGGCGTCGCTGATCTGGGCATCCGTCACCTCGAAGCCCAGCCGCCGCGCCTCGTATTCCAGGGCGCGCTCGGTGACCAGGTTATTGACCAGCTGGGGCAGGTAGTTGGGAAGGATGGCGGGCGGGATCTGTCCGCCGCGCAGCGTACTCTGAAGAATCCGCTGCACTTCGAGCTGCGTGACCGGCTCCTTGTTGACCGTGGCCACTACGCTGTCGTCGCTGCTCGTACTCCCGGTGTTGTAGTTCGGGACCAGGTAGGTGAGCATGGACAGGCCCACCAGGACCAGCAGCGCTCCCAGCAGGATGCGCACGGCTTTCTCACGACTGCGAAACAGATCAAACATGGATGAAGGAAACTCCTCGGTAGGGAATTCCCATTATAACAATTCGAGCGGGGACTGCGCTCGGGGGGAATCCGCGATTGGGGTCGGGCTTTGACGCAGAGGCGCAGAGACGCGGAGGAAGACCGGTTGTGGCGGCCCTGGTATCGACCGGGGTCGCTGCCGTCTTTATTAGTTCCTCTGCGTCTCCGCGCCTCTGCGTCAAAAGGGAAGGCATCGTTTAGCGTACGGGGCTGGTCCCGGCGGGCGCCGGCTCCATCCAGCTGGCCCAATAATCCTTGTTCTCCACCTGTTCGCCGGCGGGGAGGACGTGAATCGGGTTGAGGCCGTCCAGCATCACGGCGTATTCGTCGGTGTTCGTCTTGCGCTGCTGGTTGGCCAGCGCCTTGGGATGCGGGCCGTGGTGGATGCCGCGGGGATGCAGCGTGGCATAGCCCGGACGGATGTTGTCTTTGCTGAAGAAGTCGCCGTCGTGGTAGAAGATGAACTCGTCGTAGTCGGTGTTGCGATGGAAGAACGGCACGCGCAGCGCCTCCGGGTCCTGTTCCAGCGGGCGCGGCAGAAAGCTGCACACCACCGCGCCGCCGGTCACAAACGTGGTGTGCGCGCTGGGCGGCAGATGGGCGCGGTGGCTCATAATCGGCCGGATATCCCGCATATTGATTTTCCAGACGGTCAGATCGCCCTTCCACCCCACCACATCCAGCGGGTTGAACGGATACACCACCTTCGAGATTTCATCCTCCGCCTGGATGCGCACTTCCCATTCGCCGCCGCTTTCGATCCGCGGCTCCGGCTCCGGCGTGGTGATGACGCCCGGATCGTAGAGCGCGTGGTGGCCGATAAGACCCTTGTCGGGCGGCTCGAACTCCGTCCGGGATTGCACCATCAGGAAGAAGTTGTCCTGCGTCTCCGGCGCCATGCGATAGGTGACGGCGCGGGGCACCACCAGGTAATCGCCCGGCTCGAAGCGCAGCGGGCCGAAATCGGTCTCGATCACGCCGCTGCCGCGGTGCACGAAGATCAGTTCGTCGCCATCGGCATTGCGGAAGTAGAACGGCATCGGCTGCGAGCGGCGCGAGACCAGCAGGCGGATGTCGTCGTTGCCCAGGAACGCCAGCGGCATCCCGTCGGGGTCGTGCCAATCCGAGGGCGCCAGCCGGTTCAGGTCGAACAGGTGCGGCCGCAGCTTGCCCTCGAACCGGATCCAGCCCGTGGGTGGGTGGGCGTGGTACAGATGGGCGCTCTTGCCGTAAAAGCCTTTGCGCCCGTGCTCCTCTTCGTAGGTGCCGGCGGGAATGCCAACGTGCGCCTGCGGTGCAAACTTGCCCTTTTTCAGCGGGTACATATCCCCTCCCCGCTAACAGGATACGCCCACGGCATGGTGGGTTTGCATTCCGGCCCAACCGAAATGTGTATTATTGCAACACCCGCAAGTGATCCGGCCGCCTACCACATGATGGCCTGATGCACACCCCATTTCCGGACTGCCGTTACTGTGCGCCGACGCCCTAGAATGGCGTGTAAGACGGCTCTCTTTGTTTAAATCGATTGTCGCTGACTCCGCGATGGAACTCTGGCGAGAACGGCTGGTTACAGCTCATCAGCAATACGAAGACGCCGCGTCCGCCCTGGACAGGGCCCTCGCGACGGCGGCAGGCGTGCCGGAAGCGCGCGCGCGCCTGACGGCCGCCCGCGCCGAGTACCTGCGCATGCTGCGAGTGTTCAGCGACATGGTGTTAGGCAGCCGCAGGCACGATGACGGTGAGCCGCCGTCTAGGCCCGGTACAGATCCGCCTTCCAATCTTTGATGGCCCGCTTGATGGCGTCGGGCTGCATACTCTCCTCGGCAGCGCGCCGGGCCAACGGCAAAAATTCGCCCTCCGCAGCGAAGCGGAGCGCGATCACCTGGTGGATCTCGAGGCGCGGATCGAGCAGCTTGCCGGTCATGGCGAAATGGCGCAGGTTTTCTTCCGCGCGTATCGCCCGGTCCTGCGCCTTGAGGGCGAAAACCCGGGCCAGGATGGACATGACGAGCATGGCGAAGGAAAGCACGACGATCAGCGACGCACTGTAGAGCCGCTGGTGATCGCCGATTGAGAGGACCAGGTTCACCACCGAACCGATCGCGGTGAGAAAGAGGACCGGCAGGAGGACGCCGTGGAAGATCGGCACGAACTTACGGTGATTGGCGTAGATTTGGGTGGGCATGGCCCATTATAGGGGCGGATGGGGGTTTCGGGGCCCAATCCCCGAATCCAGCCGCGCCCGCCGCCCCCGTAGCGCCGGCTTCCCAGCCGGCCTGCCGGCATCCTGCCGGCATACCCCCACGCCCCGGAGGATCCAACCCTTACGCCGGCATCCTTTTTCATCAGGCTCCGGACACCCCCGCCGCGAACCCTAAGCCCTCAATCCTCGCGCCCCTGATCCCCCCCGATCCCCGCCCCTATCCAGCCGCGCCCCTCTACTGCTAGCCTGGAAGTATGCGGTTCTCAGAGTCGATCTTCGCTTCGCGGTTCAATATCACCCGGCAGGATTTGGAATCCCACCTGGCCGAAGCGCTGTCTCAGGGCGGCGACTACGCCGACCTCTATTTCGAATACCTCCAGACCAGCTCCATCGGAATAGACGAATCCATGGTCAAGAACGCCGCGCAGGGCGTTTCCATGGGGGTCGGGGTGCGCGTGATCGCCGGCGAGCGCACCGGCTATGCCTACAGCGACGATCTGTCACCCGAGAAAATTCGCAAGGCGGCTCGCGTGGCCGCGCACATCGCCGCCGGGCCGAGCAAAATCGACAAATTCGATTTGAATGAGGGTACACGCCACAATCTGTATCCCGTGGTGACCGCGCCCACCGAGACCGCCTTCGCCGACCGCGTGGAGCTGGTCAAACGGGCCGATCGCGCCGCGCGCGCCTTCGATTCCCGCATCTTCCAGGTGCAGGCCGCCTACGCCGACAATCTCCGCCAGGTGATGGTGGCCACCAGCGACGGCCGGCTTACCCTGGACCGCCAGCCTCTGGCCCGCCTCAGCGTCTCCGCCCTGGCGCGGGAGCATGGCGGCCCGCCGCAGCGCGGCCATGCCGGCGGCGGCGGCCGAGTCGATCTCAATTTCTTCCTGAACGAGAAGACGCCCGAGTACTTCGCGCAGGAAGCGGCTCGCGAAGCCATCGCCATGCTGGACGCGGTCGAGGCGCCGGCCGGGGAAATGACCGTGGTGCTCGGTCCCGGCTGGCCCGGCATCCTGCTGCATGAGGCCGTCGGCCACGGCCTGGAAGCCGATTTCAACCGCAAGGGCGTTTCCGCCTTCAGCGGCCGCATCGGCCAGAAGGTGGCCAGCGAACTGTGCACCGTGATCGACGACGGCACCATCGGCAACCGCCGCGGCTCGCTCAACGTGGACGACGAAGGCCATCCCACCGGCCGCAACGTGCTCATCGAAAACGGCGTGCTCCGCGGCTACCTGCAGGACAAGCTCTCGAGCACCCTGTTGGGCGCCGAATCCACCGGCAGCGGCCGCCGCGAAAGCTATGCCCACATCCCCATGCCGCGCATGACCAACACCTTCATGCTGGCCGGCGAAAGCGCGCCGGAAGACATCATCCGCTCCGTCCCCAAGGGTCTGTACTGCGCCAATTTCGGCGGCGGCCAGGTGGACATCACCAGCGGCAATTTCGTGTTTTCGGCGTCGGAAAGCTACCTCATCGAGGATGGCAAGCTGACGCGCCCCGTGCGCAACGCCACCCTGATCGGCAACGGCCCGGAAGCCCTGCAATACGTCAGCATGGTGGGGAACGACCTGAAGCTGGACGAGGGCATCGGCACCTGCGGCAAGGAAGGCCAGAGCGTGCCGGTTGGAGTGGGCATCCCGACCATCAAGATCGACCGCATGACCGTCGGCGGCACCGCGTAGTTCGTTGTGGGGCGAGCGGTTTCGCCTGCCCCACTTCAGTTACCGCTGTGGCTGGTTCTGGTTTGGCATCACCCCCACCGGGTGCACGGGCCGGTTCATGCCCGCTCGCGCCGATAGACCCAGTTCGCCGCTGGCATGTTCCGCCGCGCGAATGTGATTTTCCAGGATGGGCTGAGTGCTCTCCACCAGGCTGTAAACGGCCTGGTTGTGGAGCAGCGGCTTCTCCTGGGAAAGCGTCTGGATATCCTTCCGATGGTCCTTCAGCATCATCGTTATGTAGGCGTCGTCGAAAGCCTTGCCCGACAGCCGCTCCAGGTTCCGCATTGCCGCTCTGTCCTGCGCCGCGGGCATGGCGGGCAGAGTTACACCCTGCTCTTGTGCCAGCTTCCGTGTCCGTTCCAACAGAGCGCCGTGATCCTCGATCATGCGCTGTGCGAATTTTTTCACTACCGGGTTGGTGGACTTCTGTTGAGCCAGATGGCCGAGCTCGATTTCCGCGATGCTGCCCTGGGCCAGGAAGGTGAGCGTACTCACAGCTTGCGGGCCAGGTCTGTTGACAGGCGCGGCGAATGCCGCAGTCGCCATGGCCAGCAGGGCCACCATCGCGGGTTTTAAGGAATTTGGATAAATCATTGCAAAGATCTCCTACACCCTTAGCTGCATCCCGCTTGCCAGCGCGGGCGGAAACGGGCGATGGTACGCTGAAGGTCAGTAACATGAGCCAGAATCACCTGATGGAACTCGCGCGGGACGTGGTGCGGCGCGCGTGCGAAGCCGGCGCCACCGATGCCGAATGCACCATCGCGGAAGGCGACGAGTTTTCCGCCAACGTGCGCATGCGCGAACTGGAGAATCTGAAGGAGGCGGGCTCGCGCGGCGCCGGACTGCGCATCCTGCGCGGCCGCCACACCGGCTCGTCCTATACCTCCGACCTTTCCGCCGAGGGCATCGAACAACTGGTGAAGGCCGCCATCGAGTTGGCCGATATCACCACCGAAGATCCCCCACGCCGGCCTGCCGGAGCCGGAGGAAATGGGGTCGATCGCGGGCGATCTCGGCCTCTACTCCGCCGAGGTGGAAGGCCTCGAAACGGAAGTCAAAATCGAAGCCGCCAAGCGCGCCGAGCGCGCCTCGCTCGATGCCGACCCCCGCATCTCCAATTCCGAGGGCGCTTCCTTCGATACCCACGTGGGCCGCCACATTTTCGCCAACTCCCGCGGCTTCGCCGGCGAATACCGCTCCAGCTACTGCTCGCTCAGCACCGTCCCCGTGGCGCGCGAGGGCGAATCCATGGAGCGTGATTACTGGTACACGCTGGCGCGCAGCTTCAGCGGCCTGGAGCCGCCGGAAGAAGTCGGCCGCATCGCCGCCCACCGCGCCCTGCGCCGCCTCAACCCGGTGAAGGTGGCGACGCAGAAAGTGCCCGTAGTGTTCGAACCGGGCGCCGCGCGCTCCCTGCTCGATAACATTTTCGAAGCCGTCCACGGCATGTCCATCTACCGCCACGAATCCTTCCTGGCGGGCAAACTGGGCGAGAAGCGTGGCCGCCGAGAACGTGACCGTCATTGACGACGCCACCATTCCCGGCCTGTTCGGCACTTCGCCCTTCGACGACGAAGGCGTGCCCTCCCGCCGCACCGTGGTGATCGACCGCGGCGTGCTGAAAAGCTACCTGCTCAACACCTACGCCGCCCGCAAGCTGGGACTCAAGACCACCGGCAACGCTTCCCGCGGCCTCACCGGCAATGCCGGCATCGGCCACGGGAACTTTTTCCTGGAAAAGGGCGTCCAATCGCCGGAGCAGATTATCGCCGGCGTGACCAACGGCTTCTTCGTCACCGAGCTGATGGGTTTCGGCGTCAACATCGTCACCGGCGATTATTCGCGCGGCGCGGTGGGGCTGTGGATCAAGGATGGCGAGCTGGCATACGCCGTTTCCGAAGTCACCATCGCCGGCAATTTGAAGGACATGCTGATGGGCCTGGAAACGGTTGGATCGGACCTGGAATTCCGCGGCTCCACCGCCGCGCCTACAATCAAGATTGGGGAGATGACCGTTGGCGGCAAATAAACCGGCCGTTTCCGCGGAGAAGCGGCCCCTCATTCCGCCCGTCGCGATGGTGATCGCGGCGGCGGTGGTATTGGGCGGGGCAGGGTTCTGGTATCTGAACTACCTGGCCAACAAACCTCCGGCGCCGCCGCCGCCGCTCACCGGCGCGGCCAAGGAGTACGTGCGCCACCTGCGCTTCGTCTCCGCCGACGGCCAGTCGCCCGAATCCCCGGAGATGACCGCGCACGAAAGCTACCTGAAGCAGGCGGTGGTGGAGATCACCGGCAACATCCAGAACACCGGCGACCGCGTGCTGGAAGTGGTCGAGATCAACTGCGTCTTTTACGACCCCTACGGCCAGGTCGTCCTGCGCCAGCGCGTCCCCATCGTGAGCAAGAAAATGGGCAAGCTGGCCCCCGGCCAAACCAAGCCCTTCCGCCTGGCCTTCGACAACATCCCCGAAGCCTGGAATCAGGCCATGCCGCAAATGGTGATCGCGGGGATCGAGTTTTCCTGAGCCGAGAGGCTGAGTTTTTGACGCAGAGGCGCGGAGGATGAAATGGCTTCAAGAACTGCGGGGTAGCATGTCTATCCTCCCGTATATTCCCGCCATCTTCGCCGCTGTCACGGATGTGGGCACCGCCGCCTTTGTGAATGCACAGCAACCGTATTATCCATTCAGGTTCCTGTTTTTTCAACTCGCAATGTTCGGGTTGGCCTTCCTGATGGCCGCTCCCCCTGAATATCGGGTGGTGAGGATATCTGCGTTCTTGTTGCTGATTTTCGGGGTTCTCGTAGCGGGCTTTTCGAGTTGGATTCGTTCTATATCCCAACTATTGCAGCGGCGGGATGGGTGATGCTGGCGACCTCATCGAAGGGGCAAAAGTCCGGTTGAAGGGCCATTTCGGTGACGGGCACTCCAGGCAACATAGATCTCCAGATAGAACTCGCTGAATCCTCCGCGTCTCTGCGCCTCTGCGTCCAAAGCCCCTCCTCTCTGCCACTCTGTTACGCTAGTCTGGATCTATGCGGAAAGGTAACGGGGTTTGGCGCCGGTTGGACGGCATCGAAAAGACCTTTCTGCTTTCTCTGGCGCTTTACCTGATCTTCGCCGTCACCGGCTTGGTGCTGCCGCTGCGTGCGCTGTTCATGGTCGTGGCGGTCGTGCTCGGCGCGGCCCTGCTCTTCCGCATCGCACGGCGCGCCATGCAGCAGGCCATCTGGCGGCTGCGCAACCGGCTCATCGCGGCGTACCTTTTCATCGCCGTCGTGCCCATCGTCCTCATCCTCACCCTGGTGGGCTTTGCTGGATGGGCGGTCATCGGGCAGATGGCGGTCTACCTGGTCAACACCGAATTGCGCCACCACGAGAACCAGCTTACGCGGCAGGCGGAGGCGCTGGCGCGCGTGCCGGTGGCCGATCCCGACCGCGCACTCGGCCGCGCCGGCGTGATGCTGCACGATGCATTTCCTGATTTCGAGCTGCTCATCCGTCGCGGCAGCCAGCAATTGCGCTATCCCCCAACCGCCCAAATCGTTCCGCCGCCGCCGGCCTGGCCGGATGCACACGGCCTGGTGCTGAAGAGGGAAGGCGGCGAGGATCGCCTCTTCGCCTGGGCGCACCACACGGTGGATGGCGAAGAGGTCACGCTGCTCGCCCCGGTGACCCACGATTACCTCTCCGGTCTGGTCCCCGGGCTGGGCGACGTGAACTTCGTTCCCTTGATGGGCCATCCCCGCCAGAGCCACGTTCCGGAACCCAGAAATGCCTTCGATTTTAAATTCCGCGGCTATTACCCCATTCCCATTGCGCGCTGGGAATCGCCGGACCTGCGCGAGTCCCCGGTGCTGGTAGTGGATACGCGGATCTCGCCGGTGCTGGGCACCGTATTTCAGAATCTCGATTGGTCGGAGTTCGCGCTCGGCCTGTTCATCGCCGTCGCCGTGCTGTTTCTGATGGTGGAAATGCTCTCGCTGATCGCCGGCATCCAGCTCAGCCGCAGCATCACCGGCGCGGTGCACGAACTGTACGGGGCACGCAGCCGTCAAGGAGGGCGATTTCTCCTACCGCATTCCGGTGAAAGGGTCGCGACCAGCTGGCCGAGCTGGGCACGTCGTTCAACACCATGACCGCGAACCTGGGCCGCCTGATCGTGGTGGCCAAGGAAAAGGAGCGCCTGGAATCGGAGCTGGCCATCGCGCGCGAAGTGCAGAACCAGCTTTTCCCCAAGGACGTGCCCTTCACGCAAGACGCTGGAGCTGACCGGCGTGTGCCATCCCGCGCGCATGGTCTCCGGCGATTACTACGATTTCATGGCGCTTGCCGAACAGCTCGCTGGCCTTCGCCATCGGCGACGTGGCGGGCAAGGGAATTTCGGCGGCGCTGCTGATGGCCACCATTCAATCCACCATGCGCACGCAGTTGAGCGCCACCAACGGCAACGGCAACGTGCCCCGCCATCTTTCCACGGCGGCGCATGGTGGCGAACCTGAACCGGCAGCTCTACGCCACCACCGCGCCCGAAAAATACGCCACTTTTTACTTCGCCCTGTACGACGAGACCAGCCACGCTGCTCACCTACACCAACGCCGGCCACCTGGCCCCTATGCTGGTGCGCGACGGCAACATCACCATGCTCGATTCCACCGGCACCGTGGTGGGCGCGTTCCCCATCGCGCGCTACGAGGAGAAGACCGTCGCCGCTGCGAGAACGGCGACATGCTGGTGGCCTACACCGACGGCATCGTGGAGCCGGAGAACGCCTACGGCGAGATGTTCGGCGAGGAGCGCCTGAAGGAGCTGCTCGTCAAGTACGCCCACGCCGACTCCTCCGAGATCATCGCCCGCACCATGGAGGCGGTGAACCAGTGGACCGGCTCCTCGCGAATTGCAGGACGATATGACCATGGTGGTGGCGCGCCGCTTATGAAAGTCCTGACCGCGGCCGAAATGCGCGAAGTGGACCGGCGCACCATCGAACTCGGCATCCCCGGCATCGTGCTGATGGAGAATGCCGGCCATCGCGTGGTGGAAGTCGCTGGCGGAGCGATTCGCGCCGCTCGCCGCGCAGCGCATCGTGGTGCTGTGCGGCAAGGGCAACAACGGCGGCGATGGCATGGTGGTCGCGCGCCAGCTCTTCACGCGCTTCCACCCGCGCGTCGCTGCACGTGGTGCTGCTGGCCGATCCGGCGGAGCTGAAGGGCGACGCCGCCGCCAATTACCGCATGCTCGAAGCTTGCGGCTGCCCGGTCTTGCGCGAAATTCCGGCCTGCCGCGCGCTGCGCCACCCTGGTGGTCGATGCGCTGCTCGGCACCGGCATCACCGGTCCGGCCACCGGCCGCATGCTGGAAGGCATCCGCGAAATCAATCAGCGGATTTCCGCTGGCCAAAGTGGTGGCCGTGGATATTCCCTCCGGCATGCCCAGCGATTCGGGCGAGCCGGTGGGCGAATTCGCCCGCGCCGATTGCACCGTGACCTTCACCGCGCCCAAACTCGGCGCAGGTGCTGCCGCCCAATTGCGACCACGTGGGCGAGCTGGTGGTGGGCGCCCATCGGCAGCCCGCCGTCGCTTTACGAAAACGCGCCGGCTGTCGCTGGTCGAGCCGGCCATGTTCCGCGAGTTGCTCGCCCCGCGCCCGCCCTGGGGGCACAAAGGCACATTCGGACACGTGCTGGTGGTCGGCGGCTCGCGCGGCAAGACGGGCGCCGCCGCCATGGCGGGCATGGCCGCGCTGCGCGCCGGCGCGGGCCTGGTGACGGTGGCCTCGGCCGCGGGAGCCATTCCGCAGATCGCCGCCCACGCTCCCGAGCTGATGACCGCGCCGCTCGACGGAAATCTGGAAGAGCTGGCGGAGGGCAAGACCGTGATCGCCATGGGGCCGGGATTGGGACGGGACAGACGCGCGGCGGACCTGGTGCGCCGGGCCGGCGCGCTTCGAGCAGCCGCTGGTGCTCGATGCCGACGCGCTGCTGCCGGGGACGGATTGGCAGGCCGAAGCCTCCCGCGTCCGCATGCTGACCCCGCATCCCGGCGAAATGTCGCGCCTCACCGGCAAGCCCACCGCCGAAATCCAGAAGGACCGCGTCGCCACCGCGCGCGAATTTTCGACCGCCCACGGCGTCACGCTGGTGCTGAAAGGCCAGCGCACCCTGATCGCGTTTCCCGATGGCCGCGTGTGGATCAATCCCACCGGCACGCCCGCGATGGGCACCGGCGGCACCGGCGACATCCTGACCGGCCTGATCGCCGGCCTGCTGGCGCAATTTCCCAAGCGCCCCGCCGAAGCCGTGGCCGCCGCCGTCTATCTGCACGGCCTGGCCGGCCAGATCGGCGCCCGCGAGCTCGGCGAGAAGCCATTCATCGCCACCGATATTCTCCGCTATCTGCCCCAAGCCATGGAGGCGTGTGCCGGGGATTAGCCGCCGTGCCGTAGAGCCGGCTTCTAGCCGGCCATGCCGGCATTCTTGCCGGCATACGTCTGCCGAACGGGGTATCCCGGCTCGAAAGCCGGGATGGCCGCCTGAAAAGGCGGCTCTACCGGGCCGGGCCGCCCGATGAACGCCACCTATCGCACCGCCTCTGCGGCCGAGACCATCGCGCTCGGCCACGCCTGGCCCGCGAACTGCCGCGCCACGCTGCCGTGCTGCTCATCGGCAACCTGGGGGCGGGAAAGACCACCCTCGCCAAGGGCATCGTGGAAGGCCTGGGCGCGGCGCCGGCGGACGAAGTCTCCAGCCCCACCTTCACCCTGATCCACGAATACGGCGGCGGGCGCGTCTATCACATCGACCTCTACCGGCTGGAGGAGCGCGCGAGGTGGCCACGCTCGGGCTGGACGAAATCTTCGAGCGCGAGGCCGTGGTGCTGATCGAATGGGGCGAGCGCTTTCCGCGCCTGATGCCCGCCGCGCGCATCGAGATCCGGCTGCGCGCGCTCGAAAACGACGAAAGGGAAATCGAAGTCCTGTCACTCCCATGAGCAAACAACCGTGGGCCCTGATTCTGGGCGCGACCAGCGGCTTCGGTGAAGCCGCCGCTATCGAGCTGGCGCGCGCCGGCATGAACGTTTTCGGCGTCCACCTGGACCCGCCCGACAAGCGTCCGCATGCCGAAGAGATCCGGCAGAAGATCCTCGCCCTCGGCCGCGAGGCGGAATTCTTCAACGTGAACGCGGCCGACGACGAATTCCGCAAGGAGACCGTCGAGGCCATCCGCCAGCGCCTGGCGGCAGAGCCGCAGGCACGCTGCGCGTGCTGCTGCACTCGCTGGCGCTCGGCTGGTTCAAGCCGCTGGCCGGCGCCGAGCAGGTCGTCCTGAAGAAGCAGCTCGAAATCACGGTCGACACCATGGGCCACTCGCTGGTCTATTGGGTGCAGGACTGCCTGCGCGCCGGCCTGTTCGAATGGGGCGCGCGCATTTTCGCCATGACGTCGGCCGGCGCCGCGCGCGCCATCCCCAGCTACGGCCCGGTGAGCGCCGCCAAGGCCGTCCTGGAAGCGCACATCCGCCAGCTGGCGCTGGAGCTGGCGCCGGCCGGCATCACCGCCAACGCCATTCTGGCGGGCTTTGCCGATACGCCGTCGCTGCGCCTGATCCCCGGCCACGAACAGATGCTGGCCGCCGCGCGCCACCGCAACCCGCACCACCGCCTCACCACCCCGGAGGACGTGGCCCGCTCCATCGCCGCGCTCTGCCATCCCGCCACCTACTGGATGACCGGCAACACCCTGCGCGTGGACGGCGGCGAAAGCATCGCCGAATAACTCAGACGCGCGCCCGTAGAGCCGCCTTTCCAGGCGGCCATGCCGGCTTTCGAGCCGGCATTCGTCCACCGTAGTGTATGTCCCCATTGCCGGCCGGAAGCTCGCTTTCCCAATGGAGTCTGGCCGGTCGGCCGGTGGTATAGTAATCACGACAGTGTCGCGTATAACGTGCCACTGTAAGAAGGAGGAGGCATGGGCCTTTCGGCCAGAAATCAATTGCCGGGCGTGGTGGAGGAGGTGCGGCTGGGCGATGTGATGGCCCACGTCGTGGTGCGGGTTGGCGCCAATATGGTTGAAAGCGTGATCACGCGCACCAGCGCCGATGAGCTTGGTCTGAAAAAGGGCGATGCGGTTCGCGTGGTGGTGAAATCCACCGAAGTGATGATTCAGAAGGATTGAACGGTGCGGAAAAGTTCGATCGGCCTGGCGATTCTGTTTTTGTCCGCGGTGGCAAGCGTTTCGGCGCTGCGCGCCGCCGATGCCGCCCTGCGCGTAGAGGGCGTGGCCGGGGGCGATGGCGCGGCCAGGCCCGCGCTGGCCCTGAGCATGGCCGATCTGGCCGCCATGCCGCGCTCGCATGAGAGCATGCGCGGGCACGACGGCAAGGATCACGTTTATGAGGGCGTGCTGCTCACCGAAATCCTGAAGCGCGCCGGCCAGCCCATGGGCGAGGATATGCGCGGCAAATTGCTCGCCGCCTACCTGCTGGCATGGGCTCGGGACGGCTATCGCGTGGTCTTCGCGCTTCCCGAATTCGACCCGGCGTTCACCGCCGCGCGCGCCCTGGTGGCCGACCGCCTGGACGGCAATCCGCTGTTCGAACAGGAGGGGCCGCTGCGCCTGGTCGTTCCCACGGACAAGCGCCAGGCGCGCTCCGTGCGCATGCTGCAGAAACTCGAAATCGTGATCGTCCGCTGACCTCCGCCCGGGGTACGATGGCGGATATGGCCGATGTGCTGCCCTGTCTCGATCTCCTCGAAGCCACGCCGGAAATCCTCCGCGGCCTGATGTGCGAGCTCTCCGAAGAGGACGCGCGCTGGAAGCCGGCGCCCGACCGTTTTTCCGTGGCGGAGGTGCTGGCCCATTTCTCCCACGCCGAAGGCCACTGCTATCGCGCGCGCGTGGACCGGTTCCTGGAGGAGGAAGGCGCCGAAATCGAGCCTTACGATCCCCACCTGCGCCCCGAGATCTACCGCGACTGCGATCCCGAGGAAGATTTCAACCACTTCGAGGAACAGCGCGAAGCCAATATCGAATTGCTGCGCGACCTGCCGGCGGAAGCCGGCGCGCGCACAGCGGTACACCGCGAAGCCGGAACCATTACGCTCTCGGAGCTGCTGCACGAGTGGGCGTTGCACGACCTCGGCCACATCCGCCAGATTGCCGAACTGGCGCGCGCGCGCAAGTACCTGCCCGGCGCCGGCCCGCTGGCGCGCTTCTATTCGCTCCAGCCTTAGCCGGCAGCGTGCGAATCGGCACAAATCCATCCCGCCAGCCCATGCCATAATCATGAGTTTGCGAGAGGGGAAGAAAATCGACATGAGTGCCAGGCAACAAGCGCAGGTGACGCCGGAGCGAATTTCGCAGATGGCCTGGGGTTACACGGCCCCGCTGATTATGGAGGCGGCCATCCGGCACCGCGTCTTCGACCTGCTGGATGAAGGGCCGAAGACGGTGCAGGAGGTGGCGGCCGCTTCGGGCGCGTCTGTGCGCGGGCTGCGCGCCATTATGAACGCGCTGGTCGGCTTCGAGCTGCTCGCCGGCGATGGGGAAGGCCGCTACTCGCTCCTGCCCGAGAGCGCCGCGTTTCTGGTCAGCACCAAGCCGTCCTTTATGGGCGGCATCATCAAACATACCAGCCTGCAGTTGATACCCATCTGGCTGCAGTTGAACGACGTAGTGGCGCGCGGCGGGCCGGACCAGGGCGTCAACCAGGAGCGCCGCGGCTCCGCATTCTTCCATGAGTTCGTGGAGGATATTTTCCCCATGAGCTACCCCTCCGCGCAAAATCTCGGGCGCGCGTTGGGCATCGCGGACGCCGGCGCGCCGGTGAAGGTGCTGGACCTTGCCGCCGGATCGGGCGTATGGAGCGTCGCCCTGGCGCAGCAATCGCCGCGCGTCTCGGTCACGGCGGTGGATTGGCCGGGCGTGCTCGATGTCACGCGCCGGGTGGCCGCGCGCTTCGGCCTCGGGGACCGCTACACGTACGTGGCGGGCGACCTGCTCGAAGCCGATTTCGGCCACGGACACAACGTCGCCATCCTGGGCCACATCCTGCACAGCGAGGGCGCGGAGCGCAGCCGGGCGTTGCTGCGCAAGACCTACGATGCCATGGCCCCCGGCGGCACCATCGCCATCGCCGAATTTCTGGTGAATGACGACCGCACCGGTCCGCCCAACGGTCTCATCTTCGCCGTCAACATGCTGGTGGCCACCGAGCATGGCGACACGTTTTCCTTCTCCGAAATCGCGCGCTGGCTGGAGCAAGCCGGCTTCGAGAACCCGCGCACCCTGGATTCGCCCGGCCCCAGCCCGCTCATTCTGGCCGACCGGCCGAAGTAGATTGTGGGGCAGGCGATCGTAGTTTGTCGCCTGCCAGACTTACCCCACCAGCGCCCGCACCACGATCCACGATTTCTCGATCGGGGAAAGGCGCACGCGCCGCGCCAGCACGTCGTAGTTCGTCCGCTCGATGCGCTCCAGCAGCCGCGAATAAATCGCAATCAGCGCCCACAGCGACGGGCCGGCTGCGCGGGTGGATCAGGTCCAGCAGCGGCCGCGATTCGTCGTAGTAGGCGCGCGCGCGCGCGGCTTCGAAGCGCATCAGGCGCACGAAAGCGCTCGCTGCGTTTGGCCGCTGCGCAGATCCTCTTCGCGTCACGCCGAAGCGGCGCAGGTCTTCGGCCGGCAGATAGATGCGGCCGCGCCCGGCATCCTCGCGGATGTCGCGCAGGATGTTGGTGAGCTGAAACGCCACGCCGCACTTTTCGGCCAGCGGCAGGGCGCTGCGGCGTATCGAAGCCGAAGATGTGGATGATGGTCAGCCCCACCACCGACGCCACCTGGTAGCAGTAGCGGTAGAGCTCGTCGAAGGTCTGGAAGCGGCGCGGCTCCAGGTCGGAGGCCACGCCGTCGATCATCTCGCGGAAATACTGCGTGCGGAATGCCGAAGCGGCGCACGGTGTGGTGGAACGCCGGCCAGACGGGGTGGCCGCTCGAAGCGGCCCTCCAGCGCCTCTTCCATGCTCCGCGCGCCAGCGCTCGATGGCGGCGCGGTTGGCGCCGGGCTCGTCGCTCAGATCGTCGCAGTAGCGCATGAAGGCGTAGATGGCGCACATGGCGTTGCGCTGCTGCGCGCGAGAGCAGCACGAACGAGTAGTAGAAATTCTTGGCGCGGCTGCGCGCCACGCGGCGGCAGTAGTCGTACGACTGCTCGATGGCGTTCATTCATGCCGCCGTCGCGAAAAGCCAGCGCGCGCCAGCGCTGCCAGCAGCAGCCGCACGCGCTCCACCTTCGAGATGGCCGGCCGCGCGGCCAGCACGTCGTAGTCCTGCCGCTCGATCTTGTCCAGCACGCGCAGGCCGCCGCGGCTGAACAGGTCGAGATCGAGCGCCAGCCGCCGGTCCACCATGCCGACCAGCGGCAGACCCTCCAGAAACAGCTCGCGCGCGCGCTCCACGATCTCCCGCATCACCTCGCGGAATGCCGGCGTGAAGCGGCGCGCGAACAGATCTTCCACCGTGTAGCCGTGGCGCTGCCAGGACGTCGAGCGGAATGTAGACGCGGTCCTTCTGCAGATCCACCGTCACGTCCTGCCAGAAATTGGCGAGTTGCAGGGCGGTGCAGGTGGCGTCGGAAAGGCGCTGCCGCTCGGCGTCGGAGTAGCCGCACAGATACAGCACCAGCCGGCCCACGGGATTGGCGGAGTAGCGGCAGTAGTCGAACAGCTCGTCCCAGTCGCGATAGCGCGTGACGGTCTGGTCCTGCACGAAGGCGTGGATCAGGTCGGCGAAGGGCTGGCGCGGAATGCCGTATCGCTCGCACGGTGCGGCGCCAGCGCCACGAAGACGGGATGCGTGGCGCGGCCCGCGTACATGGCGTCCAGCTCGCCGCGCCACCAGTCGAGCAGGCGCAGGCTTTCGGCGCGGTCGCCGATTTCGTCGCCCAGATCGTCCGCCCAGCGGCAGTAGGCGTAGACGTTGTAGAAATCCTGGTGCAGGCGCTTGGGCAGCAGGAAGCTGACCACGTGGAAATTTTCGTAGTGGTGGGTGGCCAGCCAGCGCGTGTAGGCGCAAGCCTCCTCCCGCGTGTACGCCTTGCGCCAGGGCCTCCGGCGAGCGGACGAAATCGGCGGGGGCGAGAAGCATACCGGGACTCGTGCGCGGGCCCACGCCCGCGCCTAAGGAAGAATCGCCGTCTTCAGATGGCCGTTGTGGCTCATCAGGTGCCGCATCACTTCCAGCAGGTTGGCCAGCGGCTCCTCGCGGTTGACGAAGAACGAGGCCGTGATGTAGCCGCGCGCAAACCAGGTCCAGCGCCTTGCGGATGTAGGCCGGCGTGTGATGGAAGCTGGCCTTGCAGGTGATCTCGGAGTAGTGCAGCAGGGCGGTATCCAGGTTCACCTTGCTGTCGTTGGGGCAGCCGCCGAAGAAGTTGACCGTGCCGCCGCGGCGCACCATGTTCGACCGCCCATTGCCAGGTCTCGCGGCTTGCCCACGGCTTCGATGGCGATATCCACGCCGCGGCCGTCGGTCAGGTCGCGAACGTGCTCGACCGGGTTCGAATGCTCGCCGGCCACGCACCAGTTCGTCCGCGCCCAGCGCCGCCGCGCGCTCCAGTTGCGTGCTTGCGCCGGCCGACCGCGATCACGCGGCAGCCGTACAGCTTGGCCAGTTTGACGAACATCAGCCCGATGGGGCCCAGGCCGATGATGGCGATGCGTGTCGCCCGGGCGCGGCGCCGTCTCTTCCAAGCCGCGCACCACGCAGGCCAGCGGCTCGACCAGCGCCGCGTCCTGATAGCTCACGTGCGCCGGAATTCGATACGTGTTCCGTTCCACGATGCGCGCCGGGATGCGGATGTATTCGGCGTAGGCGCCGTTGTTGAACAGCAGATCCTCGCACAGGTTCTCCGGCCGCGCCGGCAGAAGATAGCAGTCTCGCAGGGCGCCGAATTGGCCGCCACCACGCGCTGTCGCCAATCGCGAAACCGGCTGACACCCTCGCCCACCGCGACAACATCGCCGGCCAGTTCGTGCCCGAACACAGCGGGGGGCACGATCATGCGGGCATGATATCCGCGGCGGAAGACCTTGACGTCGGTGCCGCAGGTCAGCGCCACCTTCACCCGCACCAGGATGTCGCCGCTCATCGATTGTCGGAACGGCTACCGGCTCTACCTGCAAGTGCTCCTTGCCGTAAAGCACGGCAGCCATCATCTGGTTATTCACTATGACCACCTCTGTGGCTGAACGATTATTTTCAACGATTTAGGTCCCGGATGCAATGCCAAATCAAACCTGAACGGATTTTAACCAACGGCAGACGATGCGAAATCAGTTCCTCCACCGGCAAATCGCCGCTGAAAACCAGGCGCGCGGATTCTTTCTGCAAATCCACCGACGCGCTATAAGCACCCGAAAAGCGTCCGTTCTCCCACACAGATGTCCGCGCCGGAAACTTCGATTCGCTCGGTGGCCGAAGTCTGCGCGAACAGCAGAATGCGCGCGCCCGGCCGCGAGCAGGCGATGGCCTGCTCCACGATGCCCGGCGCCGAGGCCGCCACAATCACCAGATCCGCGCCGCGCCCGTCGGTCAGGCTCTTCGACCTCCGCCGGCAATGTCGGTCGCGCGCGGGTCCCAGGCGAATTCCGCGCCGCAGCGCGCCGGCAATCGCGCGCCGCTCGGCAATGGTGTCGGTGGCGGCCACGCGCGCGCCCGTGCGCTGCACCAGCATGGTGAACATCAGCCCGATCGGCCCCTGCCCCAGCACCACCACCAAATCCTCCGGCTGCGGATCGCACTGCGCCACGGCCTTCAGGCAGGTGTTCACCGGCTCCACCAGGGTGGCGCGCTCGAAGGAAACGCCATCCGGAATCTTCTCCACGCCGCGCTCCACAATCCAGTCCATCACCCGCACATACTGCGCAAATCCGCCGCCCGCCGGCTCGAATCCCGCCGTGACGCCGACCTTCTTATAGACCGGGCACTGCGCGTAGAGCTTGCGCCGGCAGTAAAAACATTCCAGGCAGGGAATGTGGTGAAACACCACCACGCGGTCGCCGGGCTGGAATCGCGTCACGCCCGCGCCCACCGCCGCCACCACGCCGGCGGTCTCGTGGCCATAGATGCGCGGCGGCGCCAGCAGGTTGTACTCGATCTTCTTCAGATCGGTGTGGCAGATGCCGCAGGCTTCCACGCGGATCAGGATCTCGCCCGGGCCGATCGCGGGCGTGGGGATCTCCTCGACGCTGACCACACTTTGCCCGCGATACACCGCCGCGTGCATGGTATCGGGAATGGCGCTCATGCTCAGAATCGGCAATCGGCAAAAAAATCCCCCAGTGCTCGAGCACGCCCGGACGCAGCGGACGGCGCAACCGGAACAGTTCCGGAATCCGCGCGCTCGGGTGGCGCAATAGTCCCTTAAGAATTATCATTGTATCGAAGTGGCCGTCGCGCGCGCAGTGCGGTATTGAAATCATTCGCCATATTTTCGCCTGCCAGATCGGTGACGGCCCGCACGCAGTAAAAGGGAAGACCCGCCGCTTGCGCGCGTTCCGCCACCCCCGCCGCCTCCATTTCCACCGCGCACGCTCCGCCCGGCGCGCAAGCTGGCGCTTTTCGGCCGCCGTCCGCGCCACATGGTCGATCGAGCAAATCACACCTTCGGTGGTCCGGTCTCGTCGCCCGGATCGGAGCCGCGCCGTGACGGAGCGGTGCCCGGACCGGATCGCGGTGGCCACCACCACATCCGCCGATCTCAACTGCTCGATCCAGCGCGCCGCAAAACCCCGTGCTGACCACGGCATCGGGAGCGAAATGCGCCGATCGCGGCACTCCGCGGCCGCCGCGGCTCGCTTCCAGCCGGCGCCGTTGGCCACCAGCAGCACGTCGTTCGCGCCCAGTCGCGCCCGTGCGCGCCCAGTCCACGGCCAGCGGGCGCGGGCCGGAGACCAGCCACTCGCCGCGCTATGCCGCGAAATTCCATCGCGTCGGCCGCCACCAAGAGCGATCCTCATGCGGCGTGCGATTGGGGTGCCCGGAACCATTCCACCGCCCGCGCCAGCGCCGCTTCCGCCGGACCCGGCTCGAAGCCCAGCTCGCGCGCGGCCTTCTCGTGCGTCACCCACATCTTCTTCCGCGCCATGCGCACGGCGTCCAGCGGCACGCGCGGCGGCTTTCCGGTGACGCGCGCCCAAGCCGTGCTGCACACTCCCGCGCCGTAAGCCACGGCATAGGGCAGCCGCACGGCCGGCGCCTGCGCCCGGTCAGCGCGCGCCAGCTTCTGCAGAATCTGCGCCAGCGTCAGATTCTCCGATCCCAGAATGTAGCGCTCGCCCGGCCGCCCGCGCTCGCAGGCCAGCAGGTGCCCCTCCGCCACGTCCCGCACATCCACCACGTTCAGCCCGGTATCGATGAACGCCGGCATCTCGCCATTCAAAAAATCCACCACGATCTTGCCGGTGGGCGTGGGCTTGACGTCATGATCGCCGACGGGCGCCGTGGGATTCACGATCACCACCGGAAATCCCGCGCGCGCGAATTCCAGCGCCACCTGCTCCGCCAGAAATTTCGAGCGCTTGTAATCGCCCGGCCATGTCCTCCAGCGTGACCGGCGTGTCTTCGTCGCCCGATGCCGCCGGCCGGAATGCCGATGCAGCCCACCGTGCTGGTATAGACGACGCGCTCCACCCCGCGCGTTGCGTGCCGCCTCCAGCAGGTTGCCGCGTGCCCTCCACGTTCGAGCGGTACAGTTCGCCGCGGATCTTCGGCCCACAGCCGGTAATCCGCGGCCACGTGGAACACCAGCCCGCAGCCCGCCACCGCGCGCTCGAGCGAATCCGGATCGCGCAGATCGCCCGTCACCGTTTCCACGTCCAGATCCGCCACGCGGCTGCTGCGGCCGCACCAGCGCCCGCACCGCATAGCCGCGCTCGAGCAGCACGCCGCGCCACGTGCCAGCCCGACGAACCCCGATCGCGCCCCGGTGACCAGCGTCGGGTCTTCACATCGGCAGGCGCCAACATCGCCTGCCCCACGGGCCCCGGCCCCTGGCCCCTCTAGCGCAGCGTCCATGCCAGCATTTTCAGGTTGTCGGCAATTCCGGCGTTGATGCCGAGCGCGGCCGAAGGCTCGAAGCCGCAGTGCACCATGCAGTGCTCGCAGCGCGGATCGTTGCCCTGTGCCGTAGCTTTCCCAGGGCGTCTGGGTCATCAGATCTTCGAAGGTCTTGTAGTGGCCGTCGGTGATCAGGTAGCACGGGCCTTTCCAGCCCTTCACGTTGTAGGTCGGATTGCCCCAGGCGGTGCAGGGCAGCTCGCGCTCGCCCTTCAGAAACTCCATGTAGATCGGCGTCTGCCGCACAGCGGAAATCTCTTGGCCATCCGGTCGATATCCTTGAACTTTTCGTGAATGTCGTCGCGCGTCATGAAGATTTCGCGGTCGTTCACCGCCGAATAGCCGTAGGCCGGCGAAATCTGGTGGCCGTCCACGTTGAACTGCTTCAGGAACTCGAACAGCTCCTCGATCTCGTTCATGTCGGTCTCTTTGTAGACCGTGGTGTTGGTGCACACCTTGAAACCGGCGGCCTTGGCCGGCCTGGATGCCTTCGATGGCTGCCTCGAAGACGCCCTCGCGCTCCACCGCAGATGTCGTGGTTCTTCTCCATGCCGTCCAGGTGGACGTTGAAGATAGAAGCGCTTGTCGGGCTTGAATTCGCTGCAGGCGCTTCTTGATGAACATGCCGTTGGTGCAGAGGTAGATGTAGCTGGTCGCGCTCCAGAATGCCGGCCACCAGCTCGCCGATTTGCGGATACATCATCGGCTCGCCGCCGCAGATCGAAACCATCGGCGCGCCGCACTCATCCACCGCCGCCAGGCATTCTTCCAGCGGCACGCGCTCGCGTGATGGTGGATTCGTATTCGCGGATGCGCCCGCAGCCGGTGCAGGTCAGATTGCAGGCGTGCAGCGGCTCCAGCATCAGCACCATGCGGGAAGCGCTTGTTGATCATGGGATGCGGCTGGCCGCTTCGTCGCCGGCATCTTGCGCGTGGCAGGATGCGGAACGGATTGGCGGCATCGCGCTGCCGGCGCGGCGTTCTTCTGCCACTCCGGCCGCGGCCGCATCTTGTTCTTGAGAATGTATCCGGCCATGCCGGCGGTCATGCCGATAGGGGAATTTCATAGTCTATCCATGCGAGCGAGCAGTCGAATGAGCGCGCGCTCTTCACGAACGAAGCGAGCGCCAGCAGCGGGAAATAATCCTTGTACAGGTGATAGTTCAGATAGAACACTTTCGGGGAACCCGGTGCCGGTGGCTAGATCCTCGTCCCAGCTTCCATCGGCGCGCTGCGTATCCAGCAGATATTCGATGCCGTGCTGCACGCTGAGGCTGTCGGCGTCGCCGCCGGCGATCAGGCCCAGAATCGCCCAGGCGGTCTGCGAAGGCGTGCTCGGCGCCGGCGTGAAGCGTGCGGTTGTCGTAGCTGGCGCAGCTTTCGCCCCAGCCGCCGTCGGCGTTCTGGATGGAGCGCAGCCATTCGCCGGCGCGCAGGATGTGCGCTTCGCGGTCGCTTTCGCCCGCCGCCGCCAGGCCGCGCAGCGCGAAGCAGGTGCCGTAAATGTAGGCCACGCCCCAGCGCCCGTACCAGCTTCCATCCGGCTCCTGGTTGCGCACCAGACAGTCGACGCCGCGCCGCACCGCCGCGATGGTCGCGCGTCCACGCCGTGCGCCGCCAGCGCTTCCAGCACGCGGCCGGTGATATCGGGGCAGGTGGGATCGAGCATGGCGTTGTGATCGGCGAACGGCACGTGGCTGAGGAACTCCCAGTTGTTGTCGGCGTCGAAGGCCGCCCAGCCGCCGTCCTGCGATTGCATGGCCAGCAGCCAGTCGAGCGCCCGCCGCTGGCAGGCCTCCTGCGCCGCGCCGTCGCGAGCCGCGCGCCGCGCTCAGCGCCAGCAGCACCATGGCGGTGTCGTCGATATCGGGATAGAATTCGTTGCCGTACTCGAAGGCCCAGCCGGAGGGCTCGGTGTTGGGCCGCTTGACCGACCAGTCGCCCTTGCGGCGGACTTCCTTGCGCCAGCAGCCAATCGGCCGCGCGGCTGCAGCGCCGGATGCGTCGGCATCGCTCTGCGCCCAGCGCGTAAGCCGCGATGGCGGTGTCCCAGACCGGCGAGAAGCACGGCTGGAAGAAGAAGCGCTCGCCGTCGTCCACCATCAGGTTGTCGAACTGCCGCAGCGGCTTCCACGCGCACCGGATGATCCGCCGGATAGCCCAGCACATCCAGCGCCATGACCGAGTACATCATGGGCGGATAGATCGCGCCCAGGCCGTCGGAATGCGTGCAGCCGCTCGAGCATCCACTGCTCGGCCTTGCTGATGGCCCTGCGCCGCACGCGACTGCGAGCCGTGCCGCTCCCACAATTTCAGAAGCCGGTCCGCGCGCAGGAAGAAATTGTGCCAGGTAAGCAGGCTCTCGGCGTGCGGAAAGTCGGGGCTCGCGCCGGGCATGCCAGATCTCGTCCAGGTTGAAGCCCGCGGGCACCGGCCGGCGCGGATTGGCCGCAGTGCACGATGGCCAGCGAAACCACGATGGCGCGCGTCCAGGACGACATCTGGTACAGGAAATCGAACGGCAGCAGCACCACTTCCGGCGGGATGCTCGGGCAGTACTCGCGCGGATACAGATCGAACAGGCTGAGGTTGACCTTGACGTAGCTGTTGGCCGCCTGAATGCCGCCCAGCGCCAGGATGCGCTCGCGCAGGCGGCGCCATGCGCGGGTCGTCCGCCGCCAGGCCCGCCAGCTTTCAGCGCGAAATAGGCCTTCACCGACGCGCTGACTTCCGACGGCCCGTCCACGTAGATGTTGAAGCCGCCATCGGGCAGCTGCCGCGCCAGGATGGAGCGCACGGCCTTGTCGATCAGCGGCCGCGTGGCCGGCTCCCACACGCCGTCTTGCGGCGGATACAGCCAGAGCTGGAACAGGATGTAATCGGATTCGAGCGTGGTATCGGCGGTCAGTTCCGCGCACCAGTGGCCGTCGCCGCGCCTGCAGGCCGGCCAGGTACGGCAGCCGACCGGCGCATGCGCCTGCGGCCGGCGGCCGATCTCCAGCGATGCCTGCCGATTGTCCAGTTGCGCACTCATCGAATCGTAACCAGTCAGTTCCGAGGGCAGCGAAAACCGCACGTCTTCGTCCACCAGTTCGATTTCCTCCATCTGGCGGAAGCCTCGGTCGCCGCAGGAATTCGATCAGTTCCTCCACCAGGTGCTCGGGCGCCGAGGCGCCCGCCGTGACCGCCACATTCCTCACGCCGTCCAGCCAGTCCGGCTCGACATCGCTGCGGTCGTTCACCAGGTAGGACGCGCACGCCCGAAATTGTCGCCCACTTCCACCAGCCGCTTGGAATTGGAGCTGTTCTGCGAACCCACCACCAGCAGCAGGTCGCAGCATTCGCGACACCGCCTTCACGGCCATCTGGCGGTTTTCGGTGGCGTAGCAGATGTCCTGCGCGGGCGGCCCCTGGATCATGCGGGAACCGCTCCTTCAGCCGCGCGACGATGTCGCGCGTTTCATCCAGGCTGAGCGTGGTTTGGGTGAGATAGCGGACGCGCGTCGGGATCGGGCAGTTCCAGGCGGTCCACATCCTCCACGGTCTCCACCAGGTAGCTGCGATCCGGCACTTCGCCCAGCGTGCCGATCACTTCGTCGTGATCCTTGTGGCCGATCAGCACGATGCTGTAGCCGTCGCGCGCGAACCGCACCGCTTCCAGGTGGACTTTGGTGACCAGCGGGCAGGTGGCGTCGATCACTTCCAGGCGCGCGCTCCCTGGCTTGCTCGCCGCACCGCCGGCGCCACGCCGTGCGCGCTGAAAATGGCGCGCGCGCCCGCCGGCACTTCGTCCAGCTCCTCCACGAAAATGGCGCCCGGCCTCGCGCAGCTCATCCACCACGTGCTTGTTGTGGACGATCTCCTTGCGCACGTAGACCGGCGGCCCGTACAGATCGAGCGCGATTTTCACCACGTCGATGGCCCGCACCACGCCGGCGCAGAAACCCCGCGGCTTGAGCAGAAAGATCTTCTTGTCCGCGCCGTTATTAGCGGCGAAGGGCTTTAGTGGCATATCGGGCGATTGGTTCTGATTATATCAGCTAATGCCTCCAGTTTTCGGAGGTTAGAGGACAAAACGCCCCGTAGGAAGGGGTACAAAGAACAGGGGTCGGGGATCGGGGGTCAGGGATCGGGGCAGCGGGCGCGTCCATTTCGCGGCACGTCCCCGGCATCCCTCCCGGCGTCCAAAAGGCACACCGCGCGCCATCTCCGTAAGCCGACAGCCGCGCCCCTCAGGGGCCGGGGACCGGCCGCCTTGCCGCCGCCCTTCGCCAGCTCCGCGGCGACGTTAGCGTTGGAGGTCGGGCGTCGGTGGCGGCGCTTCGCGCCGGCGGGCGCGGCGGATTCCATCCCCGACCTTCGACCCTCCCCGATCCCCGGCCCCGTTACAATGGTTCTGTGCCGCACCGTTCTCCCTTCCGCCTCGGGCTGATCCAGATGGCCTGCGCCAAGGATCCCGCCGAGAATCTGGCCAAGGCCGAATGGCGCATCCGCGAAGCCGCCGGGCGCGGCGCGCAAATCGTCTGCGTCCAGGAGCTGTTCCGCTCCGCAGTATTTCTGCCGCGAGGAGAACGCCGACCTGTTCGATCTGGCCGAGCCCATTCCCGGCCCGACCACCGAGAGCTTTCACGCGGCTGGCGCGCGAGCTGTCCGTGGCCATCGTCGGCTCGGTCTTCGAACGCCGCACCGCCGGCGTCTACCACAACACCGCCGCTGGTCATCGACGCCGATGGCGCCCTGCTCGGCCTCTACCGCAAGATGCACATCCCGGACGATCCGCTGTACTTCGAGAAATACTACTTCACTCCCGGCGACCTCGGCTTCCGCTGCTTCGACACGCGCTACGCCCGCATCGCTGCGCTGGTTTGCTGGGACCAGTGGTATCCGGAAGCGGCGCGCCTGGCCGCGCTCGGCGGCGCGCAGGTGCTGTTTTACCCCACCGCCATCGGCTGGCACCCCGCGGAAAAGGCGCAGTACGGCGCGGCCCAGCACGACGCCTGGCGCACCATCCAGCGCGCCCACGCCATCGCCAACGGGGTGTACGTGGCGGCGGTGAATCGCGTGGGCTACGAAGGCCCGCCCGGAGCACGGGCTGGAATTCTGGGGCGCCTCGTTCGTCTGCCGATCCGTTCGGCCAGGTGCTGGCCGAGGCCTCGCACGACCGCGAGGAGACGCTGGTCGTGGAATGCGACCCGCGCCGGATCGAGGAGGTGCGCCGCAACTGGCCGTTCCTGCGCGACCGGCGCATCGACGCCTACGCGGGCATTCTCAGCCGGGTGATCGATTGACGGCGCCGCCATCCGCGCGGCCACGGCTTCCGCATGCCCGCCGAGTGGGAGCCGCACGAGGCCACCTGGATCGCCTGGCCGCACAATCGCGAGGACTGGCCCGGCCGCTTCGCGCCCATTCCCTGGGTCTACGCCGAAATCGTGCGCAAGCTCAGCGCGCGTGGAGCGCGTGCGCATCCTGGTGCGACGACCGCGCCCTGGCCGAGCAGGCGCGCCGCGTGCTGCGCCAGGTGGGCGCGGCGCTGGACGCGGTGGAGTTTTTCCTCTGCCCGACCAATCGCGTCTGGACCCGCGACTTCGGCCCGCTGTTCGTCAGGAACCGCCGCGGCGATGTGGCGCTTACCGGCGTGGCGCTTCAACGCCTGGGCCAAGTACGACGACTGGCAAGCTGGACGCCCAGGTGCCGGATTGCGATCGCCCAGCCGCCTCGAACTACCGGTCTGGCAGCCGGACATGGTGCTCGAAGGCGGCAGCATCGACGTGAACGGCGCGGGGCTCCTGCTGACCACCGAAGAGTGCCTGCTGAGCGACGTGCAGGCGCGCAATCCCGGATGATCGCGCCGCCAGATCGAGCGCCATTTGCGCGACTACCTGGGCGTCGCGGCGCGTCATCTGGCTGCGCCAACGGCATCGCCGGCGACGACACCCACGGCCACGTGGACGACCTGGCCCGCTTCGTCGTCCCCGGAAACCGTAGTGGTGGCCTCGGAAGCGGACCGCTCCGACCCCAACTACGAACCGCTTGCGCGAGAATCTGGCGCTTCTGCGGGCGGCCGGCCTGCGCGTGGTCAAGCTGCCGATGCCGCGGCCGCTGGTCTTCGCCGGCCAGCGTCTGCCCGCCAGCTACGCCAATTTCTACATCGCCAACGGGCTGGTGCTGGTGCCGACCTTCAACGATCCCAACGACCGCGTCGCGCTGAACACCCTGGCCCGCCTGTTTCCCGATCGCCAGGTGACCGGCATCAACTGCACCGAGCTGATCTGGGGCCTGGGCGCGCTGCACTGCATGACGCAGCAGCAGCCGGCGAACGCTTCGGGCAGGCGGTCATCCGGCAGCCGCGGACTTTTCGTCACGGCGTCGACTCCGGCAACCGAGGCTACGGCCCTTCGCAATTTCTGACAATCGCTCCCTGACGTCTGTTGCTGTTCGGTGGTGCGGTCGGCGGATTTGCCTTCTTCGAGTCGTTACTCGATGTCGGCGCCGCCGGTGGACGTGGCGGCCGAAAGGGACCTCCCCGGCAGCAGACGGTAGGCGACGATCTTGGGCGACTGGGTGGCGCCGGCCACGACTTTCGCCTGCATGAGCATCTCGATATAGGACGCCGGCGCCGGCCCGCTGCGCGGCCCCAGCATTTTGACCAGCAGGTCGGAAAACTCGGAGCTGGCCAGCAGTTCGCCGGCGGCTTCCGTGCCGGCCATGTCAATGCCGGACAGGATCAGGACGGAACCGGTGCCGGCGAGGTTGGGGAGCAGGGCAATATCGGCATAGGTATAGCAATCCAGCGTCTCCGATGGCTGGTAGGTGGTGAGCTCGTCGGCGTGCGGCGCCTTGTTGCGGAATAGATACACGTGCCGGGCGCGGTCCTCTTCCATGGCGAAGTTCAACTGCGGCTCGAACAGCTGTTCCCAGGGAATGCCGCGGCGGCTGCCGATGAGAATGAAGTTGCCGCTTTTGAACTCGCGCACGCTGAGGAAACGGGAATAGCGGATATTGGCCTGCGCCGTGTAGCGCCGGCTGGTTTCTATCAGTTTGGAAGCGAGGGACGCGTCCCCCAGGCTGGTATACTGGCGGGCCGCAATCAACTGCAACGCAGCGCGCAGTTTCTGGTCGGGAACGGATTGGATCAGTTTGTCGGGATAGGCCTTGGTCAGGTAATCGCTGAGCGGGATATCGGTATCCAGAATGTCCTGCACGGCAACCAGGCAACTGTCCGCCAGAACGATATCGGTTTTCTGACCCGGAGAGAAGATCCTGGACCAAAGGGGATCGGCGCGACCCGCTTGCGCAACCAGAGCGGACGCCGACCGGAGCATGGCCGGCTGTTTCCAGGCGAGGGCCGCGCTGAAACCGAGCAGGGCCAGCAACACCGCCAGGGCGACGAATCTCCATCCGACGCGTGCGCCGGCCCGGGCGACGGCATCGACGGCGGGGGGCGGCGCGGTGGCGGCCTCCACCTCAACGGTCTCCACGCGCGGCTCAAATCGGGGCACATAGCCGCCCTTGGGAATCGTCATCAGCAGCGGCTCTGCCGCCCCCTCGGAAGCGAAGTACTCCTCCAGCTTGCGGCGCAGGTGGCGCACCTGCACGCGGACAATGTTGTCTTCGTTGGAGTTGAAGTCGGCCCGGCGGCCGAGCGCCTTGCAGCCGATTTCCTGCTCGCTAATGGCGGCGGCGTTTTCGGTCAGGCTGCGACGCGAAATATACAGAAGAATTTCCCGGAGCTGCGGCGCCTTCACAAGGTGGCGGCTGCAGACGATCCGCTGCACCAGATTCCAGCAGTCTTCCACTGCCGGCATACCCGCGTGCTCCACTTGGCCCATCACTTCACTCACCGTGTCTCTCACCGATTCAGATCTGATTTTCCTATCACACAGCATACAACCGGGCGTAGAGAAAATCCATACCCGCATCGGCTCCGTTTGGCTATGTTGCTGAATCTAAACAGACATTTACGTGAATTCACGTCAACGCGGCAGAGAACACACGTGCCTTTCCCTTGCGCTCTTGCACCCCTGGACATATTCTGCGTCCAGGGTCCGTTATTCCGAAGCCACGCACGTCCGGCTCGCAGGGAGCTGCGCAGCAATTTTGCTGAAAGGCTGGCGGGCCGTGACGGGTACGATCTCAACGGGGATCGGCCGTCTGCTTCAACCAGATGAGGGTTCCTCGCAGAACCCGAAAAAGGGGTCTTGAGATGAAGAACAATTTTTTTTGCAAGTGGAAGTCAGCAGCGGTATTGCTGATTCTGCTCGCGATGGCTGCCTGGGCGCAGGACTATCGCGGGCGTATCGAGGGTCTTGTTACCGACCAGAGCAATGCGGCAATTGCGGGCTGTAACGTCACACTTGCCAACGTAAATACAGGTATTCGAGTAGTCAGACAGACCAGCGCCAGCGGGCTTTACGTGTTCGATCTGGTCGATCCGGGGACCTATACGGTCACGGTCGAAGCCGCTGGATTCTCCAAATTTATTCAGGAAAACATCATCGTGCAGACGCGCGGCGACGTCACGGCGAACGCCATGCTGCACCCCGGTGCTCTGCAGGAAAGCATCACCGTCAACGAAACGCCCAACGCGGTGGAATTCAACTCTGCCAACCAGGAAATGACCATCGACTCCACAATGGCGGCGGAAATTCCCCGTTTCGACCGCAACCCGTTCAAGCTGACCCTGATCGCGCCTTCGGCCGTCAACACCCGCGGCGAAATGATGCCGTACCATTCCTGGTCCGCCAATAGCGTGGATTTGGGCGGTGGCACCAACCTGAAGAACGACCTCGAAGTCGACGGCATGCCGATCGGCATGGGCCAGAAGAACACCACGCCTCCGAACACGGACGCCGTGCAGGAAGTGATCGTTTCCACCAGCACGGTGGACGCGGAATCCGGGCACAGCGCCGGCGGCGGTATCACCATGACCACCAAGGCCGGCACCAACGAATTCCATGGAACCGCCTTTTATCTGGGCCGGTATCCTTGGCTGAGCGCCGAGCAAGACCGCACCACCGACAGCCTGAATTCGCAGCGCCAGAATATGTTCGGCGGCACTTTCGGCAACCCGATCAAGAAGAACAAACTGTTTAACTTCTTCTCTATCGAGGACTGGAAAGTCGGCTACCCGAACAGCTACGTGCGCCAGGTGCCGACCTCGCTCGAAGCCCAGGGCGACTTCTCGCAGTCTTACGGCATCGATCCCACCACCGGCGTAGCACAAGTCCGCTCTATCTTCGATCCGTACACGACGGTAATTAATCCGGATGGTTCGGTGACGAGGACGCCTTTCCCCAACAACCAGATTCCGCAAAGCCGCTTCGATCCGTTGTCCGCCACCCTGATGAAGCAGTTCTGGGCGCCAAACAACGCCGGCCAGAACATCACGGGTTTGAACAACTACGAAAAAGGTTTCATCGAAACCTACAACTATTACAACTTCTCCGAGCGCGCCGATTACAACATCAGCGACAAGTGGAAGATTTTCGGACGCCTGGCACACTACAACACCACCGACATCCAGGCCAATCCGACCCCCAACGACTCGGAGTTGTTCACGCCTACCGGCACGGCACGCGCCGGATGGGATGCGGGCGGGGATGCCGTCTGGACCGTCAACCCGCGCACGGTAGTGGAATTCCGCGGAAGCTGGCATAGCCTGCTGGATGCCTACGTTTCGAGCCCCCTGCCGTCCAGTGGCTGGGGATCCATCTGGCCCAACAACAACTGGTACCAACCCTACATCACTGCCTCAGTGGGAATGCCGCTGTACTTCCCCGATATGAACATCGGTGGCCAGCAGTTTGGCGGCGGCGGATTTTATTGGAACCAGCACCCGAAGGGTGAAGGCATGAGCGCCAGAATCGCGCAGCAGCGCGGCTCGCATTACCTCAAGGCGGGCTTCGAACAGCGCGAGAGCTACGGCCTCAGCTATGTTTCGAGCACCTCCAACTTCTACTTCAACACCCCGCTCACCGCCAATACCTTCAACAACCCCAACACCGCGATCTCGGGCGACCAGTTTGCCACGTTCCTGCTCGGCTCGCTGGATAACTCTTCGCAAATGATCGGCGGACCGGTGCCGAACGCCCACGTGCAGTTCTACGGCATGTATTTCCAGGATGACTGGAAAGTCACTCCGAAACTGACCTTGAACCTCGGTATCCGCAACGAATACGAAACGCCTATTTACGATCCCGAGCACGAATTCTCCCAGGGGCTGAACCTGACCGCCCCGGTTCCGGAGATGCAGGCCAACCCGCCGCAGATGCCGGCCGCGGCCACCTCCATCGTCGGCAACAACTTCTACAACTGGACCGGCCAGTGGGCCTTCACCAGCGCCAGCCATCCGGGCATGTTCAATGCCCAGAAACTGGCGCTGCAGCCGCGCATCGGCGCCGCTTACCGCCTCAACGATAAGACGGCTCTCCGTTTCGGTTATGCCCGCTACCTGACGCCTTACGAGATGCAGATCTCGCTGGCGCCGGTATCCGGCTATGAAACGGTCGGCTTCCTGGAACCGCCGTTCCTTGGCGAGACCGGCACTCAGAACACGCTGGGGCTCCAGAACGGCATCCCGCAGGAGACCATTTCGAATCCGTATCCCACCAGCACCAACCCGCTGCTGCCCATCCTCGGCACGCAGTACGGCAGCAATCTGGGACGCGGCGGACAAGCGCTGCTTTGGTACGCTCCGAACCAGCAGAAAGCCCGCAACGACCGCTTCAATTTCAACATCCAGCGCCAGTTGCCCCACGAAGTCGTGGTTTCCGGAACTTACTTCCTGAACATCGGCAACCAGCAGTACACCAAGACCTTCAACCAGATCAATCCGCAACTGGAAGTTCAATATCAGAACCAGTTGAACACTTCGGTCGCCAACCCGTTCTATCACTACCTGAACCAGACCCTGATGCCGGGACCGCTGTACAACACACCGACCGTTACCCTGGGTTCACTGCTGGTGCCCTATCCGCAATACGGCGGCCTGTACGAACTGGGCGTGCTGGGTGCGGGCGAGCGCTACAATTCCCTGGAGTTGAAAGCGCAGAAGCAGTTCAGCCATGGGTATAACTTCCTGGTTACCTACGTCTACATTCGGGAGAAGGCGCAGACCAACGGCTTCCTGAATGGCAGCGTCTTCAACGATGTGCAGTGGTACACCAATCAGTTGGTGTGGCAGGACAGCAACCAGCCCCACCATCGTTTCAACGTCGCAGCTACCTACGAGTTGCCCGTCGGCAAGAACAAGCAGTTCTTCAGCGGCGCGCCTAGGGCGGTGGATGCCGTCATTGGCGGCTGGAAACTGGCCGGCCTGATGACCTTCATTTCCGGCGATTTGCCGCAGTTCGGAGAAATGATCGTGACCGGCAACCCCTGCATCTCGAACCCGACGCCGCAGCATTGGTTCAACACGTCGGCGTTCGCGCCGGTGCCGAACAACACCTACGTGATCCGCACCAACCCCTTGCAGTACAGCTGCCTGACGGGTCCGAAGTTCTGGAACCTGGACGGCACCCTGACCAAGGGCTTCAACATGACCGATCGCTTCCATGCCGAGCTCAAGATCGCGGCTTACAACGTGACCAACAAGCTGAACCGCGGCGATCCGGACACCGGCATCGGCGATTCCACATTCGGTCAGGCGCTGTACCAGGGCGCGCCCGGCGGAATCTTTGGTGCACAGGGCGGAACTTACGGCAACCAAAGCGGGAGACAGGCCGAGCTGGGCTTGAAGATTATCTTCTAGGCCTGTCCGGCATTCCCCTAATAGCGGCGGCGGAAGGGAAACCTTCCGCCGCCTTTTTTTTGGCTGCTATCCCAAAAGTGTAATTGCAGCTCCGCCCCCCACCGGGCCCCGTACCGCCTGGACTTTACTTAGGTGCGAGCGATTTTCCGCCCGGTATGCATGACTAACATTACGATTGCCGATACAGCTTCGCGATGTCCTCGTCGGTCCGGTTTCCGTGAATCTCGACTTTAGCGAGTTCCGTTTCGAGTGCCTCCAGTTCGCTAAGGGTGAGTCCGACCTCTGTCGCGCCAAGATCCTCTTCAATGCGCTCCACAGTGCGTGCGCCCGGAATGGGGGCGATGAACGGTTCTTTGGCCAGCATCCATGCGAGCGAGATTTGGGCTGGCGTGGCTCGCTTCCGGTCAGCGAATTTCTGCAGCAGGTCAACAACCGGTTGGTTCGCGGCGACGTTTGTGGGGTCGAAGCGAGTAATCACGCGGCGCACGTCGTCGCCCTGGTATTGCATTTCGGCGCGCACTTTTCCGGACAAAAAGCCGCTGGCCAGGGGAGAAAACGGCACGAATCCGATACCGAGCTCCTTGCAGACCGGGATCACGTCTCGCTCGAACATGCGCTCCATCATGGAGTATTCGCTTTGCACCGCCGCAACCGGAGTTACGGCTTGGGAGCGGCGGATTTGCTCCACGGTTACCTGAGATAATCCCCAGCCGAGGATTTTCCCTTCGCGAATAAGCTTGCCCATGCTTTCTGCGATCTCTTCGACCGGTACGTCGGGATTTATACGGTGCAGGTAGTACAACTCGACACGATCGGTTCCGAGGCGTGTGAGCGAGGCATCCAAGTGCGCGCGTATTTGCGCGTCGGCAGGGTTAGCAGCAGTGCTTGCGCCGACCTTAAGCTTGGTAGCTATGACGACCTGACCGCGCATGGGGCGCAGTGCCTCGCCGACCAGCAGTTCGTTGTCGCCCGCGCCGTAGCCTTCCGCCGTGTCGAAGTGGGTGCAGCCACACTCGAAGGCGTGTCGAATCAGTCGAACGGACTCGTTGCGCCCAGGCAGGGCCCCATATCCATGGCTGAAGCCCATGCATCCTAACCCCACGGCCGACACCTCAAGGTCCCTAAGCCTGCGCATCTTCATATACCTCTCCCTATCCACGCTTGCAGCGGCACCCCGACATCGGGTTAGTTTCGTTGTTCCGGCTAAACCACACGAAGCGATCCGAACCGGCGCTCATAGAGACCTTATCAGAAGGCAGGCGCATTTGAAAGCCCATACGGTCGCCAGCGTGGAAGCGACCGATGAGTGCATGCCGGGAAGTTGAAACTCAAGCCGGCATAATGTAAGTAGAGACCAATTGGGGCCGCCATTTTGTGCGCCGCCGACCCCGCGGTTGTAGATCCGATCCCATAGTCTTTCCCCATCGCGAAATTTCGCACGCCCCCGCGCATCTCAACTAATAGACGGTGGGTGAGTCAACTGAAATGCAGGAGGTTGGAATTCGCACTCGGAGGAAGTTAGAGAGAGGCTCAAATGAACTATACGGTGAAAATTTTGGCGTTCGCTTCGGCGGGCGTGCTGGCTGCAATGCTCGCGCCGAGCGCCCGGGCGGATGCGTGGAACCAGAAAACAATGATTAGTTTCAGCGGACCGGTCGAGGTCCCCGGCCAGGTGTTTGAATCCCGGCACCTACGTGTTCAAACTGATGGATTCCGTGGCGGACCGCAACGTGGTCGGGGTTTTCAATAAGAACCAAACTCATTGTTATGGCACTTTTCTGGCCATACCGGATTACCGGCTGGAAGCCGGCGGGCCGGCCCATCATCACGTTCGAGGAGCGGGCGGCGGGAGCTCCCGGAAGCGGTGAAGGCATGGTTCTATCCCGGGCGATAACTATGGCCACGAATTCGTCTATCCGCAGGGTGAAGGCGCAGGCGCTGGCCAAGGCAAACCAACAGCCGGTGGCATCCATGCCGCAGGAAATGGCGGCGAATACCATTCAGCCCGCCGCCACTATGACGGCGCCTCCGGTAACCGCGCTGAAGCAGGCGCCGCTGACGGCGCAGACGGAGACCGAGGAGCAAGTCCGAAATCGCCCAGGTCTTCCCGCCTCCGCCGCCGATGACGGCCGAGCGGCCTGCCGAAACGGCTGCCGCAGACGGCCAGCGATCTGCCCTTGATCGCCTTTCGGCATGGCGTCGCTCACCTCCGCCTTCCTGCTGCGGCGGGTGCACGCGAGTTAGAGCCCGACATGGCGACGTCTACCCATGGCAAGCGCCGTGCCAAGGTGGCGCCGCGCGTCCGCGGCGTCTGTTTCCGCTGCTGCTGGCGTGCGCGGCGCCGCTCGCGGGGCAGTCCGGCGGTCCGACGATTTCGGTGGACGTCAAGCTGGTGCAGGTGCACGCCACCGTGCGCGACCGCCGGGGCGGGTTCGTCTCCGGCCTGGGGAAACAGAATTTCCGCGTGTTCGAAGATGGCAAACCGCAGCCGATCCGCTTCTTCCAGAGTGAGGACGTGCCCGTAGCCGTGGGGCTGGTGGTGGACGACAGCGGCAGCATGCGGACCGAAGAGAAAAGATGTGAGCGCGGCCGCGCTGGCCTTTCTTCGCGCCAGCAATCCGCAGCGACCAGGTGTTCGTCGTCAACTTCAACGAGCACGTCACCTTCGGGCTGCCCGAGAGCCAGCTCTTTTTCGGCTTCGCCCGCCGAACTGGAGGCCGCTTCGAATGGCGGCCGGCCACGGGCAAGACAGCCCTCTACGATGCCATCCTGGCCGGCCTGGCGCGCCTGGAGCAATCCACGCTGGACAAGAAGGTGCTGATCGTGATCAGCGACGGCGGCGACAATGCCAGCCGCCACAGCCTGCGCCAGGTACTGGCCGCCGCCGCGCGATCGAACGCCATCATCTACACCATCGGCTTGTTCGACGAGAACGACGAGGACCGCCATCCCGCCGTGCTGCAGGAAGATCGCGCGGGCGAGCGGAGGCGAAGCCTTTCTGCCGGACGAGCCGCCGCTCGGTGGTGCCGGTTTGCGAGCGCATCGCCGAGGATATCCGCCACCAGTACACCATCGGGTATGTTCCTCCCGGGCCGGCAGCTCGACAATACCTGGCACAGCATCGGGTCACGGCCACCGGCCCGCACGGCGCCAAGCTGGTGGTGCGGGCGCGCCAGGGCTACATCGCTTCGCCCGCGGAGCGCCGGAGGCGAGGCGGTGAAAGCCATGCGAATGGCGCAGATGGCGTCTTGACTGCGGGGGTCGCGGCCCTGGGCTACTGCGCGGCGGTGTATCCTGGAGGCCAGCCGTTTCCAGGCGGAGCAGGCGCGGAGTTCGCACGGGAACTGCGCCGCCAGGGCGCGCGGCCCGCGCCCGCGGCGGCTCCGGCTGACGGCGGCGTAATCGGCGGATGCAAATTCCGCGCCTCGGCCTTTCCGTGATGGTGGTGGAAGGGCGTGGTCACGGGCGATTTGCGGCACGCCGCCGGCCACATCCCCGGCACCGCGGTGCCCGGCAGAACCGGGCAATATGGCCATCGCCGGGCATCGCGACACTTTCTTTCGCCCGCTGCGCCGGCTGCGGCCGGGGATACCATCGTCCTGCGCACTCTCGCCGGGCGTGGCCGCTACCGCGTGGCCTCGCTGCGCGTGGTGCGGCCGGAGGACATCGCGGTGCTCTACCCGACCGCGGCCGGGACGACCTGACCCTGATAACCTGTTTTCCTTTCGATTATATCGGCGCCGCGCCGGAACGCTTCGTGGTGCGGGCGGAGCGGCTGCCGGAGAGACGGCACGGGGAAAGGAGCCCGCCGCCGCGGCAGAACAGGCGGAGCCCGGCGCGGGGAGCGGGGTGCGGAGATCGGGCGGCCTACCGGCCGTAATACGCGGCGTTGCGCGGGGTGAAGTCCGTCCATTTTTCCGGCAGGTCGTCCAGCGCGAAAATGGCGGAAACGGGGCAAACCGGCACGCAGGCGCCGCAATCGATGCACTCTACCGGGTCGATATAGAGCATTTCCGCGTCCGCGTAATTCGGCTCGTCCTTCTTCGGGTGGATGCAATCGACCGGGCAGGCGTCGACGCAGGCGGTGTCTTTGGTGCCAATGCAAGGTTCTGCTATAACGTATGCCATTGCTGTGTTTTCCCAGGTACCAATACATAGCACAGGGCAGGAGGAAATACAATTCGGCGGACTTGCGAATGCGCATGCCGCGCACCAAACTGTAAAAGATGCCAGCCAAAGTTCGAAAAGCCGTTTTCCCCGCCGCCGGGCTGGGCACCCGCTTTCTTCCCGCCACCAAGGCCCAGCCCAAGGAGATGCTGCCCATCGTGGACAAGCCCATCATCCAGTATGGCGTCGAGGAGGCGCTGCATTCCGGAATCCAGAACATCATCATCGTGACCGGCCGCGGCAAGACGGCCATCGAAGATCACTTCGACGTGAGCTTCGAGCTGGAATACCTGCTCGAAATCGCGCGCGCAAGAAGGAGCTGCTGGCGATCGTCCACGGCATTTCCGACATGATCAACGTCTCCTACGTCCGCCAGAAGGAGGCGCTGGGGCTGGGCCACGCCGTGCTGCGCGCCATGGAACTGGTGGGCGACGAGCCGTTCGCGGTGGTGCTGGCGGACGACGTGATCGAAGCCGAGACGCCCTGCCTGCGCCAGCTGCTGGACGTTTACGAGTTTCTTCGGCGCGCCGGTGCTGGCCGTGATGGAGGTGCCGCGCGGAGAACATTTCCGCCTACGGCGTGCATCGATGCCGAGCCGGTGGCCCACAACGGCGCGCAGCGACCGCGTCTACCGCATCCGCGACCTGGTGGAGAAGCCGAAGGCGGCCGAAGCGCCGTCGAACCTGGCGATCATCGGCCGCTACGTGCTGACGCCGGAGATTTTCGATTCGCTGCAGGCCATCGACCCGGGCTCGGGCGGCGAGATCCAGCTCACCGACGCGCTCAAGCACCTGCTGCGCAGCCGCCCGATCTACGCCTACCGCTTCGAAGGCACGCGCTACGACGCCGGCGACAAGCTCGGATTCCTGAAGGCCACCGTGGAGTACGCGCTGCGCCGGCACGACCTGGGCGGGCCGTTCCGCGAGTATCTGAAGGGGCTGAAGCTGTAGGCCTGGTGAGGGTTCTGAGGTCAGGGGAAGGCGCCCCGTGCCGCGCGGGTTGCGCACTCCCGCAGGGACGCCGAACGCCTGTCGCGGCGCCGTGCAATCGCGCGTCCCTCACCCCCGATTCTTGGCCCCTCTTGCGGCTCCGCAGCCGTTTCCGGCATTCCGCCGCACGCTCGCGACTTGGCCTACACTGATAAGCAGTGATTCCGTCCGCTTGCAAGGAACGGATCGCGCGCCTGGTCGGACCGCGCGGCTATCTCGACCGGCCCGAGGACCTGGCGCTCTACGAGTACGACGGCAGCATCGACAAGCACCGGCCGGACCTGGTGGTGTTTCCGCGCTCCACCGAAGAGGTCGCCGCCATCGTCAAGATCGCGCGCGAATTCCAGGTGCCGTTGGTCGGCCGCGGCGCGGGCACCGGGCTTTCGGGCGGCGCCATTCCGCGCGAAGGCGGCATCGTGGTGGCCTTCGCGCGCATGAACCGCATTCTCGAAATCGACCTGGAAAACGAGCGCGCCGTGGTGCAGCCGGGGGTGGTCAACCTGGATATCACGCTGGCGGTGCAGGGCAGCGGCTATTTCTATGCGCCCGATCCTTCCAGCCAGCGCGCCTGCACCATCGGCGGCAACGTGGCGGAGAACGCCGGCGGTCCGCACACCCTGGCCTACGGCGTGACCACCAATCACGTGCTCGGGCTGGAACTGGTGCTGCCGGACGGCACGGTGGTCGAAACCGGCGGCAAGGAGCCCGACCTGCCCGGCTACGACCTCACCGGCCTGCTGACCGGCTCGGAGGGCACCATGGCGCTGGTCACCAAGATCACCGTGCGGCTGATGCGCCAGGCCGGAAGCTGGTGAAGACCGCGCTGGCGATTTACGATTCCAACGAGGACGCCGGCCGCACCGTGGCCGAGATTACCGCCCGCGGCATCACGCCCGTGGCGGTGGAGATGCTGGACGGCGTGATGCTCCGCATGGTGGAGGAGGCCACCCACGCCGGCTATCCCATGGACGCCGCGGCGGTGCTGCTGATCGAGCTGGAAGGGCATTGGCGAGGCGGTCGAGGAGCAGGTGGAGCAGGTGCGCGAGGCGTGCCTGGTTTCGCGGCGCGCGCGAATTCCGCGTGGCGCGCACCGCCGAGGAGCGCGACCTGCTGTGGAAAGGCCGCAAGAACGCGTTCGGCGCGGTGGGCCGCGTCAGCCCGACCTACTATGTGCAGGACGGCGTGGTGCCGCGCACCAAGATCGCGCCCACCTTCACTTCATCAGGCGAGGTGGCGGCGCAAGTACGGTCTGACCATCAGCAACATCTTCCATGCCGGCGACGGCAACATGCACCCCATTATCCTGTTCAATCCGCGCAAGCCGGGCGACCTCGAGAAGGCGCGCGCGGCGGGCGAAGAGATCCTGACGTTCTGCATCGATGCCGGCGGCTCCATCACCGGCGAGCACGGCGTGGGCATGGAGAAGAACGAGCTGATGGCGGACCTGTTCAGCCCGAAACGCTGGAGATGATGGGCCGCCTGAAGCTGCTCTTCGATCCCGACGACCGCCTGAATCCCGGGCAAGGTGCTGCCGACCGGCCGCGGCTGCCTGGAAATCCGGCAGCCGGTGCTGCGAGCCGGGGAGCACGGTTTATTGAGGGCGGCTGCGTGCCGATGAAGGTTCGCGGAACTCGTGAAGCTCCTGGAATCGCAGGGCTGGATTCTCGACCGCACACGAGGCAGTCATCGGCAGTTCAAGCACCCGGCAAGCCCAAGGGTGATCACCGTGCCCGGGAACGAAGGAAGAGAGCTGGCGCCCGGCACCCTCAACGATATACTGAAAAAGGCGGGACTGAAGATATGAATGCCAGGCGTTACCCGATCGTCATCGAGCGCACCAGCACCGGGTTCTCGGCGTATTCCCCTGACGTGGCGGGATGCGCGGCGGCCGGGGACACCGAAGAGGAGACCCGGCGCAATATGAGGGAAGCACTGGAGTTTCACCTCGAGGGCCTGCAACTGGCGGGAGAGCCGATTCCAGAGCCCAGCTCTACCGTCGATTACGTGGAAGTGGCCGCTTAAGTGGGGCAGGCGGTTTCGCCTGCCAGGCTCCGCCACGGGTTGGCAGGCGAAACCGCCTGCCCCACTTTACGCCCTTCGCCGCATCTCCGCCCGCGCTTCCTCTTCGGCGGTCCGGGTGCGCTCGGCTTCGCGCTTGTCGTGCAGTTTTTTGCCTTTGGCCAGCGCCAGCTCGCACTTGATCTTGCCGTTCTTCAGGTAGATCTTGGTGGGAATCAGGGACAGGCCCTTTTCCCGGGTGGCGCCAAGCAGCTTGTCGATTTCCCGGCGGTGCAGCAGCAGCTTGCGGTTGCGCACCGGCGGCTGGTTTTCGCGGTTGCCATGGGAGTACTGGCTGATGTGGGCGTTGAGCAGCCACGCTTCGCCGCTCAGCACGTCGGCATAAGCGTCCTTGAGCTGGATTTTGCCGTCCTTGGCGGCCTTGACTTCGGTGCCGGTCAGCACCATCCCGGCCTCGAAACGCTCCATCAGAAAGTAGTTATGGCCGGCCTGCCGGTTGTCGCTGAGGATTTTCAGGGGCGCGTCCCGATCTGCCAATTTTCCTCTCCACGCGTCGAACCCTAGGCTCGTCAATAAGTTTAAGAGGCTGAGTCCCGCGCAAGCGCACTTCATCTTAGCATAGGGCTTCGGCGGACGTTCGAAACGTACGTTAACATGTACTTTTTAAACCGTTTAACCGCCGTTTTCGTTGAGCGTTTTGCTAGCCGGCGCCACGCTGCCTCTCCAGGCCAAAACCAAGAAGGGCGACAAGTATCTGGCCGAAGGGCGTGTGCACGAGGCCAAGCACGAATGGGACGCCGCGCTGGAAGCCTACCAGAAGGCGCTGGCCGAGGATCCGGCCGAAATGGTCTACCAGATGGCCGTGGACAAGGCCGGTTCCAGGACTCGCAGGAGCACATCGAGCCGGCATCAAGATCCGCGGCAGCGGGCAGCTCGGCGAAGCCCTGCTCGAATTCCAGAAGGCCTACGCCATCAATCCCGGGCTCGTCGGTGGCCCAGCAGGAACTGCTGGTCACCCAGCAGATGATCGAGCGCGAGCGCAAGCGGGTGGAGGAGACCGGCAAGCCGGCGCCCCCCGAAGAGCGCGGCCTGACCCCGCCGAGGAATCGAAGAAGCGGACGCAGGAAAAGATCGACCGCATGCTGCCGGTTCCCGAGCTGAAGCCGCTCAACCCGCAGCCCATCCGCAACCTGAAAATCAACGGCCAGCCGGTCAAGGTTCTGTTCGAGACCCTCGGCAAAGTGGCGGGCATCAACGTGCTCTGGGACCCGGACTACCAGCCGCCCACCAAGAACAGCTTCAATCGTGGATTTCGAAAACGCCACCCTGGAGCAGGCCCTGGATTACGTCGGCGTCATCACCAAGTCCTATTGGAAGCCGCTGTCCCCCAACACCATTTTCGTCACCAACGACAATCCCAATAAGCGGCGCGATTTCGAAGAGATGGTGGCGCAGACGTTCTACCTGACGAACGTCAGCTCGCCGCAGGAAATCCAGGAAATCGTCAACGCGGTCCGCTCCATCACGGAGCTGCAGCGGGTGGTGGCGTTCAACTCGCAGAATGCCATCATCGTGCGCGGGGAAGCCGACAAAGTGGCGCTGGCCGCCAAGATGATCCACGACCTGGACAAGCCGCGCTCGGAGGTGGTGGTGGACATCCTGGTGATGGAAGCCAGCTCGTCGTTCACCCGCCAGCTCACCGCGGCCATCGCCTCCACCGGGCTGAATCTGCCGATCGTGTTCACCCCGCGGCAGAGCATCCAGGTGCAAAGCTCCACTACCTCGACCACCAGTACCACCACGGGCACCACCGCCAGCACCACCACCGGCTCACCACCACCGGTTCCACCACCGCCAGCGGCACCACCGGCACGCTGATTCCGCTCAGCAACCTCGGCCATCTGAGCAGCGCCGATTTCGCCACCACGCTGCCCGGCGCGCTGCTGCAGGCGGCCCTCAGCGATACCAAGACCAAGGTTCTGCAGGCGCCGCAGCTGCGCTCCGTGGATGACGTCAAGGCCACACTCAAGATCGGCGAGCGCGAACCCACCGCCAGCGGCAGCTTCGCCTCCGCCATCGGCGGCGTCGAGCCCGCTGGTGAACACGCAGTTCACCTACATCGACGTGGGCGTGAACGTAACCTGCTGCCGCACGTCCACGATAACGGCGATATCTCGATGCACATCGACCTGGAAATTTCCAGCGTCACCGGCACGGTGAACCTGGGCGGGCTCAGCGAGCCCATCATCGGCCAGCGCAAGGTGACCCACAGCGTGCGCATGCACGAAGGCGAGGTGAGCCTGCTGGCCGGCCTGACTGCAGACCTCCGACGACCAAGCAGGTGACCGGCATCCCCGGGCTGATGAGCATCCCGCTGCTGAAGAATCTGTTCCAGGGCCAGAGCATCGACAACGAAAACGACCAGGTCATGATCGTGCTGATTCCGCACATCGTGCGGCAGCCTTCCGGTTTCGGCGGAGAATCTGCGCGGCATCGACGTGGGCAGCCAGACCGCCGTGAAGCTGAACTATGCGCCGCAGCCCGCGCGACGTGCTGACGGGACCGCAGGCGGCCGCGAGTCGTGGCGGGCCAGACCGCTCCCGCCGCCATGCCTGCCATCAGTTCCGGCAATGCCGCTCCGGTTCCGCCGGCCACGGCTCCTCCCCTGCCCGCGGCTCCCGCCTGCCGCTCGGCACCTCCCACGCCCGCGCCGCCGGCCACCGCGCCGCCGCCGGCCGGCGCCGCCCACGTGCAGTTCGCGCCGGCGCAGGTGCAGACGCGAGTGGGCGGCCAGGTGGTGGTGTCGGTCACGACTGGACGGCGGCACTGACGTCGCCTCCGCGCCGCTCGAGATCCGATTCGATCCCAAGGTGCTGCGGCTGAACGACGTGGTGCCCGGCGCGCTTGCTCGGCAACGACGGCCAGCAGCCGGTCTTCACCAAGAACATCATGAACGATAACGGCACGGCCACCGTGCAACTGAACCGCCGGCCGGGCACGCCGGGCGTGAACGGCTCGGGAGCGCTGGTCACTTTGCAATTCCAGGCGGTGGGCCGCGGCGCCGACCGTCGTGACCATTCCGCAAGTCTCCGTACGCAATTCGCACGGACAGCCGGTGGCCGGCGGCAGCCCGCAGCTCACCGTGAACGTCCAATAGAGAAGGTATGGCGCGGCGCAAGACAAAACGGGATGACGTCTGGTGGAGCTGATCGTGGCTTTCACCATCATGCTGGTGCTGGCCACCATGGCCGTGCCGCTGGCCCGTTCCCGGGTCCGCGTGGAGCGGGAGCGCGAACCTGCGCTACGACGCTGCGCATCATGCACGCCGCCATCGACAAATATAAGGACTACTGCGACCAGGGCTATTTCGGTCCCATGAAACAGGGGACGGACTGCTACCCCGAATCGCTGGAGCAGCTGGTGGAGGGCGTCAAGCTCGCCCAGAGCGCCGACGGCAAGAAGATGCGCTTCCTGCGCAGCATCCCCACGGGACCCGTTCACCGGCACCAAAGAATGGGGGTTGCGCAGCGACCAGGACGACGTCGATTCCACCAGTTGGGGCGGCCAGAACGTCTTCGCCGTTTATACCAAAACCCAGGAGAAGGCGCCCGATGGCACAGCCTATTCGGAGTGGTAGGGCCTTGTGGGGCAGGCTTCAGCCTGCCAACCGCTGCAGCTCGTGGGCCAGGCTTCAGCACGCCGACAATCGGGGCGCGGAGTTGGCAGGCGAAACCGCCTGCCCCACTGACTGGCGCGCCCGCCTGCGCGGTTTTACATTTGTCGAGCTGATGGTGGTGATCACGATCATCGTGATCCTCATCAGCATGGCGATTCCGATTTACAACAACACCATCCGCCGCTCCAAGGAGAGCGTGCTCAAGAACAACCTGTTCACCCTCCGCACCGTGATCGACAATTACACCTACGACAAGCAGAAGGCGCCGCAAAGCCTGCAGGACCTGGTGACCGCGGGCTATCTGCGCGCCATTCCCATCGACCCCATGACCGGCGGCATCCGACTGGCGCACCATCATGGAGGATGCGTCCCAGGCGGTGGACCAGTCCGACCCCGGTATTTTTGACGTAAGGAGTACATCGGATAAAATAAGCCTCGATGGGACCCCTTATGCGGAGTGGTAGACCGGCAGGACAGGCGCCGGACGTTCCGGGCGTGCGACAGGTGAACGTTGCCATTCCCGGCGATATGGCGCCCGCAGCCGCGCCGCTTTCCGTTTGCGCCGCCTGCTCGCCCGCGTATGCAGTAACGGTGAGCCAGTAGTGTGGCCGGCGTCAGGGGTCGATAGCCGGAGGCCACGAAAGGATTTTTCGCGGTCCCCGGCCCCCGGCGCCTGGCCCCTGCTTGTTGTTCTTGTTACCGCCGGGTGCGGCTATATCGGCGATCCGATGCCGCCGCTGGCCAATATTCCGGCTGCGGTAACGGACCTGGGGGCGGTGCAGCGCGGCGCCCGTATCATCGTCCATTTCACTCCGCCGGAGCTCACCACTGAAGCCCGGGCCATCAAGCCTCCGCTCGAATTCGACTTGCGAATCGGCACCGCAGTGGTGCCTTTCAGCGCGGAAGGCTGGGCCGCCCGCGCCACCCGCCTGCCGCCGCCGGTTGTGCATAACGGGCTGGCCGAAACCGAGATTCCTTCGGGTCACTGGACCGGGCAGGACGTGACGCTGGGGGTGCGCTCCATCGGACCCAACCGCAAGCCCAGCGCCTGGTCGAATTTCGTGGACCTCACGGTGGTGGCGCCGCCGCAGCCTCCCACCGACCTCAAACGGGAGGCCACCGCCAACGGCGTGCGCCTGACGTGGCAGGGAGATGGCGGCGATTTCCTGGTACTGCGCCGCGCCGGGGACGAGACCGGTTTCACGCAGATCGGCGAGGTGCACGCGCCGGAGTTTCTCGATCGCACCGCCGAATTCGGCAAACCGTACCGGTACATGGTACAGCGAATCGTGAAGCTCCCCAATAACCGCATCGCCGAAAGCGACCTCTCGGAAGAGGTTTCGATAACGCCCATAGACATCTTCCCCCCCGGCGCTCCCACGGGCTTGCGGGCGGTGCCCGCCCCGGGTTCAATCGAATTGACCTGGGATCAGAATCCGGAACCGGACGTGGCCGGCTACCGCATCTATCGCGCCGCGCCAGGCGGGAACTTCGCGCGGCTTACCGAAACCGGGCCGGTACCGGCATATTCGGACCACGCGGTGGAATCCGGCAAAGCCTACCGGTACGCCGTTTCGGCAGTGGACCGCGCCGGCAACGAAAGCCCGCGGTCGGCGGTGGCCGAAGCGACGGCACAGTAGGGAGCGGGGCAGGCGGTTGCGCGTGTCAACCCCACAGCTCGTCAGCTATTAACACCTACAGCTGGTGGTGTGCTGAGCCATTGATACATAGCGGCATAGTTGATATTTCCAATCGCTCAGGTGTATACTGTAGAAATCTGGAACGGGGACTTTAGGACCCTCATCTTACTAACATGATTATTTCGATGCGGCCGCATGCCACGCGGCAGGAAATCGACCACGTCTGCGAGCGGATTCGGGAGTTCGGCTACAAGGTCCACTCCATCGAAGGCGAGGAGCGCGTGGTGATCGGCGTGGTGGGGGTGGGCGACGTCACGGCCTGCCTGGAATCGCTCGAAGCCACGCCCGGCGTGGAGAGCGCCGTGCGCATTTCGGCGCCTTACAAATTCGTCAGCCGCGAGTTCAAGAAGGAGCATTCGGTCATCCGGGTGAACGGCGTCGAGATCGGCGGCGACGAATTCATCGTGATGGCCGGGCCGTGCTCGGTGGAAAGCGAAAAGCAGATCATGGAGACGGCCGAAGGCGGTGGCGGCGGCCGGCGCGCAAGGTGCTGCGCGGCGGCGCCTTCAAGCCGCGCACCTCGCCCTACGATTTCCAGGGCCTGGAACTGGAAGGCCTGAAGCTGCTGCGCAAGGCGCAAGCGAGGCCACCGGCCTCGCCATCATCACCGAAGTGATGAGCGACCGCGACGTGGACCTGGTGGCCGAATACGCCGACTGCATGCAGGTGGGCGCGCGCAACATGCAGAACTTCGCGCTGCTGAAATCGCTGGGCGGCTGCGGCCGGCCGGTGCTGCTGAAGCGCGGCATGAGCTCCACCATCAAGGAACTGCTGATGTCGGCCGAGTACATCGTGGCGCACGGCAATCCCAACGTGATGCTGTGCGAGCGCGGCATCCGCACCTTCGAAACCGCCACGCGCAACACCTGCGATATCGCCGCGGTTCCGGTGCTGAACGAACTGACGCACCTGCCGGTGATTCTCGATCCCAGCCACGCCACCGGCAAGCGCAGCCTGGTGCCGGCGCTGGCGCGCGCGGGAGTGGCGATCGGCGCCGACGGCCTGATCGTCGAAGTGCATCCGTGCCCGGAAAAGGCCGTCAGCGACGGCGCGCAATCGCTGACGCTCGCCGGCTTCCGCGAGATGATGCGGGAACTGGCGCCGTACATCCGGCTGTGGAAGGAAGCGCGGGTAGGCGAGCCGGCGGTGGCGTAGCCGCCTTCCGCTCCGCCCCGTAGCGCCGCCTTCCAGGCGGCCCACGCCGGCATTCCCGCTGGTCCGCGGCGGGCTGACGGTCCGGCATCGGACTCCGTGGCATACTGGATTCGTGGTCTGGAAGCGGAAGGCATGGCTGTTCGCGCTGGTCTTCGCGGGCGCGGCATCGGCGGCGTTTTTCGCGGTGCGCTGGTACCGGGCGCGGCCGCTGCCATTGGCGGCGCAGATCGCGCACATGCCGCAGCAGGACGCGGTGATCGTGTACATCGACTTCCACCGCCTGCGGCAAGCCGGCATTTTGCGCCTGCTCGATTCTTCCAAGGTGGCGGAGGACGCCGATTACCGCGAGTTCGCCGGCAAAATCGGCCTGGATTGGGAGCGCGACCTGGATAGCGCGCTGCTCGCCCTGGCGCCCTCCGGCAAGTACATGCTGATTGCGGGGCGGTTCCACTGGCCGCGCCTGCGCTCGTATGCGCGGAGCGCCGGCGGGGAATGCTACGAATCGGCCTGCCGGCTGAACGGCAGCACGCCCGAACGCCGCATCTCCTTCTTCCCCCTGCAAGACAATCTGATGGCGCTGGCGGTGAGCACGGACCAGTGGGCGGTGAGAAACCTGCAGGGGAGCGCGCCGGCGCCGGTTCCGGAATTGCCGGATGCGCCGGTGTGGGTGAAGATTCCGGGCGCGGCGCTGCGCTCCGGCCAGAACCTGCCGGGCGGTACGCGCATGTTCGCGCGCAGCATTGCGCAGGCGGATTTCGCCACCCTGATGCTGACCGCGGAGGGGCCGGCAATTTCCGCCAAACTGGATGTGCACTGCGCCGACGCGCAGGCCGCCACGGAAATCGCGGGCGAGCTTTCCCGCGCCACCGCCGTGCTGCGCGACCTGATCGCGCGCGAGCGCCAGCAGCCGAACGCGGCCGACCTGAGCGGACTGCTGGCCGGGGGCAACTTCTGGAGCCAGGGAACACGGGTCTACGGCCGCTGGCCCATCCAGCGGGCGCTGATCGAGAGTTTGTTCGGCGGCGCGTGAGAGGCAGGGATCGGTCCCAACAGCGCTATCATTTGTCTTGCCCCACCCCTCCCTGGTCCTCTTCGACATCGACGGCACGCTGGTGCGGCGCGCGGGGCCGCATCACCGCGAGGCGCTGGCGCACGCCATCCGGCGCGTAACGGGTCTCGAAACCACCACCGATGGCATTCCGGTACAGGGGATGCTCGATCCGGATATTCTGGCCATCATGCTGCGGCGGGCAGGTGCGCGGCAGGCGCAGATCCGCCAGGCGCTGCCGGAAATCGAGCGCGCGGCCGAGCGGCGCTACCTGCGCGTCTGCCCGACGTTGCACGACAAGCATTGCCCGGGCGTGGCGCCGGTGCTCGAAAAGCTGACGCAGCGGGGAATTCTCTTAGCCCTGGTGACCGGCAACCTGACCCGCATCGGCTGGCGCAAGCTGGAGCGGGCCGGGCTGCGCGAATATTTCCGCTTTGGCGCGTTCGGCGAGATGGCAAAGACGCGCGCCGGGCTGGCGAAACTCGCCATCCGCGAAGCCAAGCAGCGCGGGTGGATCGAGCTGGGCGCGCCGGTGTCGCTGATCGGGGATGCGCCGCAGGACATCGAGGCGGCGCGGAAGAACCGGATCCGCGCAATTTCCGTGCAGACCGGCATCACGCCGGTGGAAGAACTGCGCGCGATGCAGCCCGACGTTCTGCTGCGGGACCTCCGCGAGCTGCGGCTGCGCATGGTGGAGTAGCCGGGAAACGCGCCGCGGCGGCATAGCCCCTCGCCCCCCTAAACGATATACGGGGCGCGGTACTTGGGGCGCGTGAGCATGCGGGTGGCTTCGGCGTCCCCGGCGAATTTGGGGCCGGCTTCGAGGGTGAGCTTGCGGCCGGCGCGGTAGCTGATGTTGGCCAGGTGGCAGAGGGACGCGCTCAGATAGGCGTTAGAAATGGGGTCGTGCAGCTCCTTTTCGTTGCGCGAGCGGCAGGCGGAAAGGAAGTTGGCCATGTGGGCGGCGGTGGAGTCGCCGGGACCTTGCGCCCGGTCTTCCAGAATCAGGTTGTTGCTTTCACCCTTGAAAACCTGCACGCTGCTGTCGTCCATGACGGCCCAGCCTTCGGTGCCGAAAATCAGGTTGCCCACCTGAATGTTCATGGGGCGGGTGTAGGGCAAGATGGTTTCGGAGAGCGTTTCGGCGGGCGGTGCGATGGCGCCGGTGGCGGAGGGGCGCGGCTTGCGCTGGATGGCGGCGCCTTCGGTCCCGGTGAGCAGGCCGCGCACTTCGAAGACCGCCTGGCGGCCGCCGTAATCGTAGGATGCGAGCAGGGTGTTGGGGGTTTCCTGGTCGTCCTTGTAGGCGAACTTGCCGCCCTGGGCGTAGACCGATTTCGGCCACTCGGGATCGCCCAGGGCCCAGCGGCAGATGCCGATTTCGTGCACGCCCTGGTTGCCGATATCGCCGTTGCCGGTGTCCCAGAACCAGTGCCAGTTGTATTTGAAGCGGAGGCGGTTGAAGGGGCGCAGGGGCGCGGGGCCGAGGAAGAGGTCCCAGTTGACGCCGGGCGGGGTGGGCTCGTCGGCGGCATGGCCGATGGAGGGGCGGCGCTTGAAGCACAGGCCCTTGACCATGTAGACCTGGCCGATCAGGCCGCCGTGGAGCGGCTTCGAAGGCGTGGATGCGGTGCGGGGCGCTGCGCAGCTGGGATCCGATCTGGACCAGCTTTTTGGTTTCGCGGGAGACGCGAAACATTTCCTGGCCTTCGTGGATGTTGTAGCAGGCGGGCTTTTCGCAGTAGACGTCCTTGCCGGCTTTCATGGCCCAGATGGCTGGCGAGGGCGTGCCAGTGGTTGGGGGTGGCGATGGAGACGGCGTCCACGCTGGAATCGGCGAAGGCCTGGCGCATGTCCTCGGTCTCCCGCGCCTTCTCGGCGTTGTTCTTCTGGAGGGTGGCCTGGGCGCGCTTCGCGGGCGGCCTGGTCGACGTCGCAGACCACGGCTACGCGCGCGCCGGGAAGGCTGGAATAGGTGCGCAGGTGGTCGGTGCCGCGGCCGCCGAGGCCGATGATGGCGAGGTTGATTTTATCGTTGGCGCCCCAGACGCGCGCGGCGGCGGCGGCGGTGGCGGCGCCGAGAAAGAAACGGCGGGTGGTTTCGGACAAGATGCTCCTCCTGGTTCGGGGGCCATTATATCGCGCGGCGCGACGGTGACGCGCGCGTGGGCGGCGCGTCGGCGCGGCCGCGGCGGGCTTCCGCACGCCGCATGCCGGGCGGAAGCCCGGCATGACAGCCCGAATGGCTGTCCTACGGAACGGCCATTCCAGGCGGCTGCGGCTCGTTGGCGGCAACCACTTCCGCGTTCAGCTTGTCGAAGAAGCGCTTGATGAGCATGCGGGCGGTGGTTTCGACGAGGCGCTGGCCGACGGCGGCGATGGTGCCGCCCACCTGGACGTCGCCTTCGTAGTGAGACCATGGTGGCGGGCGAAGCGGAGGTCAGGGTGAGGACGCCTTCGCCCTTCATGAAGCCGATCTTGCCCGTGCCTTCCACCACCAGGCGGAAGCTGGCGGGCGGGTTGCGGTCGGCGATCCGCACTTTGCCCTGGAAGAGACCGGACATGGCTGCCAGCACCAGCTTCATGCGCATGGCGTACTGGTTGGCGCCGACGCGGATCGAGCGCTTCGCAGCCGGGCATGGAGCGGGCCAGCACCGCCGGATCGAGCAGCATCTCGTAGACCCGGTCCGGCGGCGCGGCCACCTCGTACTTCCCGGCGATCTTCACGCGGCCCTCGCCAGCGCCGCGGCCAGCGCGCGGGCGGCATAGACACGGGCCAGATGGAGGCGGTAATCGGCGGAGGCGTAGAGATCGGAATTGGCCTCCGCGCCCTCGCCGACGGCCGCGGCCGCATCTGCCACGGCGCCGCCGGATTCCAGAAAGCGCTCGGCGTCGCGCGCGCGGAAGGCGCTGGGCGCCAGGCCGGTGACGCCGATGCGCGCCAGCGTGACGCGGCCGGCGGAGCGCTGGATGCGCGCGGCCACCCCCACCACGGCGAAACCGGATGCGGGATGGTGCAACTTTTCGTAGCGTAGCCTTCGCTCGCGTCCTCGGTGGGCACTTGGATTTCGAGCACGATTTCGCCGGGCTCGAGCGCGGTGGTGAAGGCGTCGAGGAAGAAATCGGCGGCGGCCACGGTGCGGTCGGAGTGGGCCGACACCAGGCGGATGTGGGCATCGAGCGCGAGCAGCGCGGCGGGATAATCGGCGGCCGGATCGGCGTGGGCGATGCTGCCGCCGATGGTGCCCATGTTGCGCACCTGCATATCGCCGATGCGGCCGGCGGTTTCGGCCAGCAGCGGGGCAATGGGCGCGGATGACAGGCGAGGTTTCGACGGCCTGATGCGTGGCCATGGCGCCGATGCGCACGAGGCCGTCGTCCTGGGAGATGTCGGCAAGGCCGGGCACGCGGCCGAGGTCGACCACTTCGGCCGGGGTGGCAAGGCGCAGCTTCATCATGGGAATGAGGCTCATGCCCCCGGCCAGCAGTTTTCGTTCGCCGCCATCGAGGAGCGCCAGAGCCTCGGCTAAAGTGGCGGGAGCGGTGTAATCGAATTCCTGGGGAATCATGCGCGACCTCCGTCGGCGGGCCGGGCATGCCCGGCCCCTGCATTGGCGATCAATTTCCAGATTTTTTCGCGGCGTCAGCGGCATGTCGATGTGGCGGACGCCGAGCGGCGACAGGGCATCCACCACCGAATTCACCACCGCCGGCGAGCTGCCGATGGTGCCGGCTTCGCCCACGCCTTTCACGCCCAGGGGATTCACCGGCGAAGGCGTTTCGGTGTGGCTGCATTCGATAAACGGCATGAAGTGCGCTTTGGGGATGGCGTAATCGGTGAGCTCGCCGGTGAGAAGCTGGCCGTTTTCGTCTGTAGATGGCCTGCTCCCACAGCGCCTGCCCCATACCTTGCGCCACGCCGCCGTGCACCTGGCCGGCCACCAGCAGCGGGTTGATGATCTTGCCGCAATCGTCCACGGCCACGTAGCGCTTGATCTCGATGTCGCCGGTCTCGCGATCCACCTCCGAGACCACGATGTGGGCGCCGAAGGGGAAGGTGAAGTTGGGCGGCTCCCAGAAGTGCGTGGCGACCAGGCCCGGCTCCGTGTTGGGCGGCAGTTCTTGACGCGTGATAGGCGGCGGCGGCAATCTCGGCGAAGGAGACGGACTTGCCGGTGGCTCGTCGATGCAGGCGCCGCCGGTGAGCGTGACGTTGCGCGATTCGAGCAGCATGGCGCCGAACTTCTTCAGCTTGGCCTTGAGATCCTGGAGGGCGTAGATAGAGCGCGGCGCCGCCCACGGCCGTGCCGCGGCTGCCGAAGGTGCCGATGCCGTACTGGACGATGGCGGTATCGCCGTGGATCACCAGCGACATCGTCGATGGGGACGCCAAGCTCGTCGGCGGCGATTTGCGCGAAGGTGGTTTCCTCGCCTTGGCCGTGCGGGCGAAGCGCCGGTCAGGACGGTGACTTTGCCGGAGGGCTCGATCTTGACGGTGGCGCTTTCCCAGCCGCCGGCGGGCATGGTGCAGCGACGGGCCCATGGCGCAGATTTCGCCGTAGGTGGAGATGCCGATGCCCATGAGGCGGCCGGCCTGGCGCGCTTCCGCCTGCTCGCGGCGGAGCGCCGGGTAATCCACCTGCGCCATGGCCTCGAAGAGCGGCGCGGCGTAGTTGCCGCTGTCGTAGCTGAGGCCGGTGGCGGTGGTGTAGGGGAACTCGTCCGTTGCTGGATGAAATTCTTGCAGGCGGATGTCGGCCGGGTCCATGTTCAGCTCGGCGGCCAGCATGTCCACCATGCGCTCGATGCCGTGGGTGGCCTCGGGCCGGCCGGCGCCGCGGTAGGCGTCGGTGGGGACGCAGTTGGTGAACACGCCGATAATATCGGCCGCGATGCTTTTGAAGTTGTAGACGCCCGGCATCATGAGCACGGAGAGGGTGGGGATGGCGGGGGTGAGCAACTGGTGGTAGGCGCCGAGGTCCTGGATGAGCTTCAGCTTGAGGCCGAGCATGGTGCCGTCACGTTTGGCCGCCAGTTCGAAATAATCCACGTGGCCGCGGCCGTGGATGGTGCAGAGGAAATTTTCGCGGCGCGACTCGATCCACTTCACGGGCTTGCCGATGCGCATGGCGACGAAGCCCATGAGCGCCTCTTCGGCGTAGACGTTGAGCTTGGAGCCGAAGCCGCCGCCGACTTCGGGCGTGATCACGCGCAGGCGGTTTTCCGGCATGCCGAGGATGCCGGCCACCAGGGTGCGCATCAGGTGCGGGATCTGCGTGGAGGAATAGAGCGTGAGCGATTTTTCGCCCGAGCGCCAGTCCGCCACCACGCCGCGGGTTTCCATGGCGGTGGGGATCAGGCGCTGGCTGGTGATGCGCTGCTTGACAATCACGTCGGCCTCGGCGGAAGGCATCTTCCACATCGCCGCCTTCCTGGTGGAAGGTGTAGGCAACGTTATCGGGCCATTCGGGATGGACGGCGGGCGCGCCTTCGGCGAGGGCCTTCTCGGGATCGGCCACGGCGTCGAGGGGCTCGTAATCCACTTCGACTAGTTCGGCGGCGTCGCGCGCCAGGTACCGATCGGTGGCCACCACCACGGCGACGGGATGGCCGGCGAAATAGACGCGGTCCTGCGCCAGCAGGTGGTGGCGGGGCACGCGCAGGCCGGGGAGGGAGACGGCGCACGGGACGGGGCCGAGATGCTGGACGTCCGCGCCGGTGAAGACGGCGGCGACGCCGGGCTGTTCGAGCGCGGCTTGCGTGTGGATGGCCACGGATGCGGGCGGCAGCATGCGGGCTGCGTACCACGCACGGCGTGATGCATGCCGGGCATCTGGATGTCGTCCACGTAGGTGGCGGTGCCGGTGATCAGGCGCGGGTCTTCGCGGCGGCGGATTCGCTTGCCGACCAGCGTTTCGGGCTTGCTGATGGTGGTTGCCATGTCAAATCCGCCTTCCCCGCCGCGGCCGCTTTCACCGCGTTGACGATGTGCTGGTAGCCGGTGCAGCGGCAGAGGTTGCCTTCCAGGCCGTGGCGGATTTCGGCGTCGGTAGGATTCGGATGGTCGGCCAGAAGCTGTTTGGCGGTGAGGATCATGCCCGGCGTGCAGAAGCCGCACTGCAGGCCGTGCTCGTTCCAGAAAGCTTCCTGCAGGGGGTCGAACGAGCCGCCCGCGGCCAGTCCTTCGATGGTGACGATGGAGCGGCCATCCGCCTGGATGGCCAGCATGGTGCAGGCTTTGACCGCCATGCCTTCCAGCAGCACCGTGCAGGCGCCGCAAATGGACGTTTCGCAGCCGATGTGGGGGCCGGTGAGCCCCGCCACGTCGCGCAGATAATGGATCAGCAGCAGGCGCGGCTCCACCTCGTCCGTGCGCGTCCTGCCGTTCAGAGTGACAGAGATTGTTCTTTTCATTTTGCGCATCCCAACGCAGATAGGTTAGAAGTTATCAGAAACCGAGCCGGAATCAAAGTGGTGGGGGCCGGGGACCTGCCTCCCCTGCCCCTGGCTCCCGAAAGGCCTGTTAGAATCGTCTGCACGCATGGGCACCAAAAAGAACGGCCTTTTTATTCTTCCGGACGGTCAGAACCTGACCTTCACCTTCATCCTGCTGTGCTCGCTGTTTTTCCTGTGGGCGGTCTGCAACGGCATGATCGACGTGATGGACAAGCATTTCCAGGAGGAGCTGAGCCTGAGCAAGGCGCAATCCGCGTGGGTGCAGTTCGCGCATTACCTGGGATACTTTCTGATGTCGATTCCGGCCGGCGTGCTGGCGACGCAAGCTGGGGTATAAGCGCGGCATCATCATGGGGCTGTGCATTGTGGCGGTTGGCGGGTTCTGGTTCATTCCGGCGACGCACATCAACGCGCAGGTGCACGCCGGGACGGTCTCGGCCACCACCGCGTTCATCGCATTTCTGGCGGGGGTTTGCGTGATCGCGACGGGGCTGACGTTTCTGGAGACCATCGCCAACCCGTACACCACCGTGCTGGGGGACCCGCGGTACGCGGCCACGCGCATCAACCTGGCGCAATCGTGCAACGGGGTGGGCTGGATTTTCGGGCCGCCGCTGGGCGGCATTTTTTTCTACGGCAAGGACGCGATGGGGCGCAACACGGGCAGCCAGACGCTGTACATTCCGTACCTGGGGCTGGCCATCGGCGCGCTGGTGATTGCGGCGATTTTCACTTTGCCAAGGTGCCGGACATCAAGACGCCGGACACGTACCACCTGGACGATGCCGCGCCGGGGGCTTCGCGCTCGGTGTGGTCGCACCCGCACTTCACGCTGGCGGTGGCGGCGCAGTTTTTCTACGTGGCGGCGCAGGCGGGGATTTTCAGTTTCTTCATCAATTACATGACGTCGGAAGTTCCGGCGATGCCGAAGTGGTGGGGATCGATCGGCTGGCTGAACGGATGGTTTGAAACGGCCAAATCCGGCGCGCTGGTGCTGAGCGACAAAGGCGCGGCCAACCTGGCTTCGCTCGCGTTCGGCTGTTTTCTGCTGGGGCGGATCAGCGGCTCGGCGCTGCTGAAGAAGGCTTCGGCGCACAAGGTGCTCGGGCTGTACGGAGTCATGAACGTGGGGGCTACGCTGCTGGTGTTTTTCAAGCTGGGCTGGATCTCGGTGGCCTGCGTGTTTCTGAGCTACTTCTTCATGTCCATCATGTTCCCGACGATTTTCGCGCTGGGAATTTTTGGCCTGGGCGCGCGCGCCAAGAAGGCGTCTTCCTATATCGTGATGGCGATCATGGGCGGCGCGCTTCTGCCCAAGCTGATGGGTTACGTGGCCGACAAGTTCGACATGTCGCGCGGGTTTATCGTGCCCATGTTCTGCTTCGCGTTTGTGGCGTATTACGGTTTCCGGTGGCCGAAATTCAGCGGGTCGGAATCGCTGCAGGTGGAGAAGGTGGGAGTGGGGCACTAGAAGCGGGGATTAGGGATCAGGGGTCAGGGATCGGGGCGGCGAGGATCACGGCACGATGGCGGCCGCACGCGGCCCGGATGGCAACCGGCTACGATCCGGACCGCGCGCGCACCCGCATGGTTGTAGCAAGCCTCGCCGCCCCAACCCCCGAATCCCTCGGCCCTCACCCGATTTCGAGCAGCAGATCCTTCGCTTCCACGTGCTGGCCGGGGTGGGTGAGGAGCTGCCGGATCATTCCGGCGACGGGGGCGTAGACGGTGCTCTGCATCTTCATGGCTTCCATCACCAGGAGGCGGTCGCCTTTCTTGATTTTCTGGCCCAGCTCGACGGCGACGGTTGAGACCACGCCGGGAATGGGCGCGCCGATCTGGCCGGGCTGGCTCGGGTCGGCCTTGGGCTTGGGCGCTTCCTTCACTTCCAGCTTGCGGTCGCGGACGGCCACTTCGCGCGGCTGGCCGTTCAATTCGAAGAAGACGATGCGGGTGCCGTCGGGATGGGGCTCCCCGATGGTCAGGAACTTGATGACCAGGGTCTTGCCCGGCTCGAGCTCGACCGCGATTTCCTGGCCTCGCTGGATGCCGTAATAGAACGCCGGCGTGGGCAGGGTTTCCACATCGCCGTACATCTGCCGCGCGCGCGCGAACTTGACGAAGACGTCGGGGTACATCAGGTAGCTGAGGACTTCATCGCGAGAGGCGCGGCGGCCGATTTTCTTTTCCACCGCGGCGGCGGTTTCGTCCAGATCGACCTTGGGCAGGTGCGCGCCGGGGCGGCCGCGCTGCGGCTTGGCGCCGCGCAGGATGGTGGCCTGCAGCTTCTTCGGCCAGCCGCCCTCGGGCTCGCCCAGAGAGCCGGAGAACATCTCGATGACGGAAGCGGGGAGGGTCAGGTTGTGTTCGGGGCCGAGGCGCTCGAACTGCTCCATAGTCATGTTGTGGTTGACCAGGAAAATGGCCATGTCGCCGACCACCTTGCTGGAGGGCGTCACCTTCACGATATCGCCGCAGGCGAAGTTGACGTCGGCATAGGCGCGGGCGAGTTCGTGCCAGCGGCTGCCGAGGCCCATGGATTCGGCCTGCTCCTTGAGGTTGGTGTACTGGCCGCCGGGCATCTCGTGGATGTAGACTTCGGCGCTGCCGGATTTGGGGCCGGTGTCGAAGGGGGCGTAATATTCGCGCACCACTTCCCAATAGTCGGCGCACTGGTTGAGGGCATCGAGATCGATGCCGGTGTCGCGTTTGGTGTGGGCCAGGGCGGCGACGATGGAGTTGAGGTTGGGCTGGCTGGTGGTGCCGCTCATGGAAGCCATCGCGCCATCCGCGATGTGCACGCCGGCGTCGGCTGCCTTGAGCACGCTGGCGGCGTTGATGCCGCTGGTGTCATGGGTGTGGAAGTGAATGGGGATGGCGATTTCCTGGCGCAGCGCCTTTACCAGGGCGGCGGCGGCGTAGGGTTTGCACAGGCCGGCCATATCCTTGATGGCCAGCATGTGCGCGCCCATGCGCTCCAGCTCTTTGGCCATGCGGACGTAGTAATCGAGCGAGTACTTGGTGCGGGCCGGGTCGAGGATGTCGCCGGTATAGCAGATGGCGGCTTCGCACACGCGAGCGGGTCTTGCGCACCGCCTCCATGGCGGCTTTCATATTGGGCAGCCAGTTGAGGGAATCGAAGATGCGGAAGATGTCGATGCCCTGGGCGGCGGCTTCGTAGATGAACTCGTCCACCACGTTATCGGGATAGGCGGTGTAGCCGACGGCGTTCGAGGCGCGCAGCAGCATCTGCAGGCAGACGTTGGGAATGGCGGCGCGGAGGGCGCGCAGGCGGGCGAACGGGTCCTCGTAGAGGAAGCGCATGGTCACGTCGAACGTCGCGCCGCCCCACATCTCCATGCTGAACAGGTTGTGCAGGCGGTGCGCCATGTAGTTGGCGATGGCCAGCATGTCGTAGGTGCGGACGCGCGTGGCCAGCAGCGACTGGTGGGCGTCGCGGAAGGTGGTGTCGGTAAGGAGCAGTTTGCGCTGCTTCAGGACCCATTCGGCTAGGCCTTCGGGGCCGAGCTCGAGCAGCAGTTGGCGAGTGCCCTCGGGCGGCGGGGCGGGATCGTGGGGCGGCGTGGGCGGTTGTTCGATGCGGCGCGGGCAGGGCTTGCCGGCCACCGCCGGATTGCCGTTGACGATGACTTCGGCCAGATACGTGAGGAGCTTGGTAGCGCGGTCGCGGCGCGGCGCGAAGTGGAACAGCGCGGGCGTCTCTTCCAGCCAGCGGGTGGTGACGCGGCCGGCCTGAAAATCGGGGTGGTTGACCACGTTTTCGAGGAACGGAATGTTGGTCTTGACGCCGCGCACGCGGAACTCGCGCAGCCCGCGGTCCATGCGCTCGCAGGCGTGGTGGAATTCCCTGCCCCAGGCGGTCATCTTCACCAGCAGCGAATCGTAGTAAGGGGTGATGACGGCGCCGCCGTAAGCCGAGCCGCCGTCCAGGCGGATGCCGAAGCCGGCGGGCGAGCGATAGGTGGAGAGCTTGCCGTAATCGGGGACGAAGTTGTTGGCCGGATCCTCGGTGGTGATGCGGCACTGCATGGCGTAGCCGTAGAGCGGGATGCGGTCCTGCGGCGGCAGGTTCATTTCGGGGCCGTGCAGGTCCAGCCCCTGCGCCACCATGGATCTGGCTGCGCACCAGGTCGATGCCGGTCACCATTTCGGTGACGGTGTGTTCCACCTGGATGCGCGGGTTGACCTCGATGAAGTACCACGCGCCGGTGTCGGCGTCCACCAGGAACTCGACCGTGCCGGCGTTGTAGTAGCCGGCGGCTCGGGCCAGGGCGACGGCGGCATCGGCCAGGGCGGCGCGGGTGCCGGCATCGAGGGCGACGGCGGGAGCGACCTCGACCACTTTCTGATGGCGGCGCTGGACCGAGCAATCGCGCTCGTAGAGATGCAGGATGTTGCCGTGCCGGTCGCCCAGGATCTGGACTTCGATGTGGCGGGCGCGGCGGATGAAGCGCTCCAGGAAGACGGCGCCGTTGCCGAAGGCCGCCTGGGCTTCGCGGCGGGCTTCCTCCAGCCGGCCGGGGAAATCGGCGGCGTTTTCCACCACGCGCATGCCCCGGCCGCCGCCGCCGAACGCGGCCTTGACGATGAGGGGGAAGCCGATTTCACGGGCGATCTTCTCCGCGTGCCTGGGATCGTCCACCGGCTCCTCGGTGCCGGGGACCACGGGGATGCCGGCCTGCTGGGCAAGGCGGCGGGCGGCGGTCTTATCGCCGAGCAGGTCGAGAAGGTCGGCGCTGGGGCCGACGAAGGTGATGCCGGCCTCGGCGCAGGCGCGCGGGAGGGCGGGATTTTCGGAGAGGAAGCCGTAGCCCGGATGGATGGCATCCACTTCCTTTTCCCTGGCCAGGGCGACGATGCGCTCGTAATCGAGGTAGGCCTCCACCGGCCCTTTGCCCTCGCCGATGAGGTAGGCTTCGTCGGCCTTGAAGCGGTGCAGGGCCAGGCGGTCTTCCTGGGAATAGATGGCAACCGTGCGCAGGCCGAGTTCGTCGGCCGCGCGCAGAATGCGAATGGCGATTTCGCTGCGGTTCAGCGCGAGAAGCTTCTTCATGATGTAAACAGTAGGCTTGTGGGCTTGCTTTCAGATTAGCAGAGGGGAGGGAAAGGGTGCGGATTGGGGGTGGGCCGGATGTATCCCGGCCCCTACGGGCTATCGGGGTCCTCCGTAGCGCAAGCTTCCAGCTTGCCATGCCGGCTTCCGAGCCGGCATTCGCACTGGCGCCGGAAGCTGGCACGGCCGCCCTGTTAGGGCGGCGCTACGCGAGGCAGGTTGCGGGTTTAGCCGGGTTAATTGTAATGGGCGGCGTTGAGTTCGGCGAAATGAGCCAGATCGGCCGGGAGATCCTCGAGGGTGTAGATAGAGTTGGTGGGGCAGACCGGAATGCAGGCGCCGCAATCGATGCAATCGTTGGGGCTGACATAGAGCTGCGGGGCATCGGCGAAGCTCGCCTCATCCTGTTTAGGGTGAATGCAATCCACGGGGCAGGCCTGGACGCACAGCTCGTCTTTGGTACAGGTATCGGTGATGACGTATGCCATATACCGCCACTAGAGCAATTCGGCGGCCACAAGCAAGCCTAAGAAAACAAGAGGTGAAACTCGACAATTGCAGGTGTATGGGTGGGGGAAACGGCGCAGGGTGGGAGTGGGGCAGGCGTGCCACGGGGACGTGTCCTCAACGCGGAAGCGCGGAGGACGCGAAGCGATCACGGAGGAATCGTGCCCCAGTAGTCTCCGCGTGCCCTCTGCGATCTCCGCGCCTCCGCGTTGAATGGATCGCTCGCTACTTCAGCCCCACGCTGCTGGCCACTACACCCAATTCGCGGACGTCGCCGCCGCCGGGGGTGAAGCTCTTGTCGAGCGTGAAGGTCACCTTGATGGAATCGTGCGCGAGCGCGGCGGGGGGAAGATCGCGGTGGTAGGTGAAAGCGCCGGGGGCGGAATAGGTCTCGGGCGGAAGCGGGGTGCCGTCGGCGGAGGCTGCCAGGGTGATGGACTTGGATTTGGCGATGACCGCGGCGGGGATGGAGAGCTTGAGCTCGAGGGCGGCGCCTTTGGCGGCGGCGCCGTAGGGCGTGCCGAGCTGGACGGCGAACTGCTTGCCCGTCCAGCGCCAGGAGCCGGCCTCGATGCCGTAGAAGCCGGTGAGCAACTGGCCGGCGGACCTGGGATCGCCCATGTGCACGGTGGTCGCGAAGCTGGAGGGCTGGGCGACAGCGGACTGCGCGGCGGCCTGCGGAGCGGGCTGGGGAGCGCGGTTGCAGGCCAGGGGCGAACCGAGGGCGGCGGCCAGCAGCAACAGGCAGAGGGAGCGGCTTGGGTTGGCAGGCGGAAGCGCCTGCCCTGCTTTAGAGTTCATCAGTCTCCGATCCTTTCGACTTCGACGAGGCAGCTATAGAAGGTGGGACCGCCGCCGGCGTCGCTGAGGCGGGCGGAGGTGAGCGCGTTGACGTTGCGGCGCCCGGGGGCGCGTTTGCCCCAGCGGGTGGAGGGTGCGGAGACCACGCCGGGGCGCACCACGGAATCCACCCGCGCCAGCAGGAAGCAGGCGCCGCGGTCGTTGAACGCGCGGACGCGGTCGCCGGTGCGGATGCCGCGCGGGGCGGCGTCCTGCTCGGCCAGGTGCAGGGTAGCGGTCTGGAGATCGGCGGCGTCGCGATGCCCGAAAGTGGAATTCATGCTGTCGTCGTTCTTGGGCGAAATCATCTCCAGGGGATACTTCTGCCGCAGCGAATCGTCGCCGTGGCGGGATTCAATGGGCGGGGTGTAATCGAGCTCTTCGGCGCGGAAATCCAGGCGCGCGGAGCCGGCCGGGCCGAAGCCTTCGGCGAAGGGAAGGAAGGGATCGGTCAGGCGCAGGCGGACGGAATGATCGCGGTCCAACTCTTCGAGCGTAATGCCCGCCACGAAGGGGTGGTCGGAGGCCAACAGGGCGCGGACCATGTCGTCTTCGGAATCGCGCAGGCAGGGGTCGTCGAGGCCCATGCGGGCGGCCAGCAGGCGGAAGATTTCAACGTTCGACCTGGCTTCGCCGGGCGCGGGCAGCGCCGGGCGGGCGAGTTGCAGGTGGTAGTGGCCGTACGCCTTGTAAATGTCCGTGTGTTCCAGGAAGGTGGTCACCGGGAGAAGGATATCGGCGTAATCGGCCGTGTCGTTCTGGAACTGCTCGAGGACCACGGTGAAGAGATCGTCGCGGCGCAGGCCGGCGAGGACCGCGTTCTGGTCGGGCACGATGGCGGCGGGGTTGGAGTTGTAAACCACCAGCGCCTTGACGGGGGGGTTGCCGGGCGACCCCACACCGGCGTTCAGCGCCTGGCCCAGTTCCGTCATGTTGATGATCCGGGCTTCGCGGCCGAGAGATATCTGTTGCAGATCGGGGCGTTCCAGGGCGTCGTAGTTGAGCTGGAAAGCCTGGGAGGTGGAGAGCTGTAATCCGCCGCCGAGGTCCTTCCAGGAGCCGGTGAGGACGGGCAGCAGGCAGATGGCGCGCACCGCCATGGCGCCGCGCTCGCTGCGCTGCACGCCGTAATTCAGGCGAATGGCGGCGGGACGGGTGGTGGCGTACTCGCGCGCGAGCCCGGCGATGTCTTCCGCGGGCAGCCCGGTGAGTTCGGCGGCACGGCCGGGCGTCCACGGGCGGACGCGCTCGCGCAGGGCGTCGATGCCTTCGGTGTGGCTGGCGATGAACCCGGCGTCGTGGAGGCCTTCGAAAATGATGACGTGCATCATGGCCAGGGCGAGGGCGGTGTCGCTGCCGGGGTTGATGAAGTAATGGCGGTCGGAGGCGGCGCCGGTGCGGTTGCGGTGCGGATCGATGGTGTAGAATTTGGCGCCGTTGCGGCGGGCCTCCATGATGAACGGCCAGAGATGGACGTTGGTGCCGAGCACGTTTGCGCCCCAGGCCAGAATGAGGCGGGCGTGGCGGAACTGTTCGGGCTCGGTGCCGTAGCGCGCGCCGAGCGATTCCACCAGGCCGACGGTGCCGGCGGCGGAGCAGATGGTGCGATCCAGCCGGGAGGCGCCCAGGCGGTGGAAGAAGCGGCGGTCCATGCCGCTGCCCTGAAGCAATCCCAGGGTGCCGCCGTAGCTGTAAGGCAGGATGGCTTCGGAGCCGAATTCCGCGGCCACGGATTGGAGGCGGAGGGCGATGGTGTCGAGGGCTTCGTTCCAGGTGATAGGCTCGAACCGGCCTTCGCCCTTGGCGCCGACGCGCCGCTGCGGACTGAGCAGCCGCGCGGGGTGGTATTCGCGTTCCAGGTATTGCGCCACCTTGCCGCAGAGGAAGCCGCGGGTGACGGCGTGGTCCGGGTCGCCGCGCAGTTTGGTGGCACGGTTGTTGTCGATGGTGACCAGCAGCGAACAGGTATCCGGGCAATCCAGCGCGCACACCGAATGGCGAACTTCGGGCATGGAAGAATTATAGCGTCCGTTGGCGGACGGTTCGGCGGCGGGGAACCTGACCCGATCGGTTAAAATACGAATTAGACACTCTCTCCATGGCTCTTCCCGCTGGAACTGCGATTGTCACTTCCGTTGTCGGCGCTGCGGCGGTGCTGGTCTGGCGCGTCCGCGAGACGCAGCACCCGGTGTCGGTCAAAAAGATCGTCATCCCGCCCGCCGGCATGGCCACGGGCTTTTCCATGTTCATCGTGCCGGCGTTTCGCATCCCCTGGGCATGGGCGGGTATGGCCTTTCTGGTCGGAGCGATCGGGCTGGCGTATCCGCTGCTGGCCACGTCCCGGCTGGTGCGGGAAGGCGACGTGGTGATGATGCGGCGTTCGAATGCGTTCTTCACGGTGATTCTGGCGCTGGCGGCCGTTCGGCTGTTGGCGCGCGGGTATCTCGATACCGTTCTCTCCGTGGAACAGACGGGCGCCATCTTCTACCTGCTGGCCTTCGGCATGATCCTGCGCTGGCGCGCCTGGATGCTTCTGGAGTACCGGAAGCTGGCGGGCGCGTACGCGGCCGGAACCGCGGCCAGTTAACCCAACCTGCCTGATCCACGAAGCCCGAACGCAGGCTGATACAATACGCCACGATGCAAGCGATGGCACCGGTGGGCAGGCTCGTGGCGCTGCACCCCGTAGACGTGGCGATTATCGCGATCTATTTTGTGGCGGTGCTGGGGATCGGGATCTATTTGAAAGGCCGCACCAGCACCGGCGAGGATTTCTTCCTGGCGGGACGGGAGATGACCGCGTGGATCGCGGGATTGAGCTTCCTTTCCGCCAATCTCGGCTCGCTGGAGCTGATGGGGTGGGCGGCGGCGGCCTACCAGTACGGCATTCTGGCCACGCACTGGTATTGGATCGGCGCCATTCCGGCCATGCTGTTCCTGGGCATCATCATGATGCCCTTTTATTACATCTCGAAGACTCACTCCGTGCCGGGGTATCTGCAGTTGCGTTACGGCGAGCCCAGCCGCGCGCTTTCCGCCGTTTCCTTCGCGTTCATGACGGTGCTGATGAGCGGCATCAACATGTACTCCATGGCGGTGGTCATGAAGGTGGTGCTGGGGTGGGACATCAACTTCAGCATCTGGGTTTCGTCGCTGACGGTGGCGGTATACGTAGCGCTGGGCGGGCTGCGGTCGGCCATTTTCAACGAAGTGCTGCAGTTCGCTCTGATCTGGCTTGGGGCGCTGCTGGTGCCCATCCTCGGGCTGGTGGAGGCGGGCGGATGGAGCGGCATGCAGGCGCGCATCAACGGCAGCTACACGCACCTGTGGAGCACGCTCGGGCATTTCGGCGACAACCCCATGGGGATCCACTGGACCGGCATCGTGCTGGGGCTGGGCTGGGTAATTTCGTTCGGCTACTGGACCACGGATTTTCTGGTGGTGCAGCGGGTGCTTTCGGCCAAGGACATCCGCTCGGCGAAGATGGCGCCGGTGATCGGGGCGGCGTTCAAGATGATGGTGCCGTTCATCGTCATCCTGCCGGGGCTGCTGGCGCTGGCGGTGCTGCCGGTGAAGCTGGGGCCGGAAGGGCAGAGCGCGCACAGTTACAACGAAGTGCTGCCGCTGATGCTGGCGCGGTATTTCGGACCGGGGCTGCTGGGGCTGGGGATCACGGCCCTCATCGCCGGCTTCATGTCGGGGATGGCGGGAAACGTGAGCGCGTTCGCGACCGTGTGGACGTACGACATTTACCGCGCGCTGTTCCGCCGCAATGCCGCCGATTCGCATTATGTGAGCATGGGGCGGTGGTGCACCATAGTCGGCGTGATCGTGAGCATCGGGACGGCGTACCTGGTGCAGGAATTCAAGAGCATCATGGATTACGTGCAGGCGCTGTTCAGCTTCTTCATCGCGCCGCTGTTCGGGACGGTGCTGCTGGGCATGCTATGGAAGCGGGCCACGCCGGCGGGCGGATTCTGCGGGCTGCTGGCGGGAACGCTCTCGTCCATCGCGCTGTGGCTGTGGGTGAAGCTGAACCCGGCGGCGCTGGCGATTGTGGCGCTTTCGCCGCACGCCAAGGACATGGCGGAAAATATGTACCGGGCGCTGTGGAGCTGGACGGTGTGCGTGCTGGTTACGGTGGGGGTAAGCCTGGCCACGCGGCCGGTGGCGGAAGAGCGGCTGGCGGGGCTGGTGTACGGCTGCACGGAGCTGCCCTCGGAAGGGCATTTGCCGCTATGGCAGCGGCCGGTGTTCTGGGCGGCGGTGGTGGCGGTGGTGTTCGTAGTGGTTAACATTTGGTTCTGGTAAGCCCTGGCAGGGCCTGTTACGGGAGAGATATGGCGGAGCGGACGGCGCAGATTTCGATCTGGTTTTTCATCGGTGTACTACTGGCGGTCTATGGCGTGATCATCCTGGCGGCGGGACTTGCGGACTGGAACCACCCGGGCGGCGTGGTGCTGGCGAATTGGCACGTAGCCGTGTGGTGGGGCGCGCTGCTGGTGGTGATTGGGGGCGTGTATGCGTGGGCGTTCGCGCCGGGAAAAGGAAAGAAGACTTGAATTCAACGCGGAGGCGCGGAGGACGCAAAGATGACGCGGAGAGACCCCAAGAGATCTCCGCGATACCTCGGCGATCTCCGCGGCTCCGCGTTGAATGGGAAACCTGTGCACAGTGAGGATCTGATTATATGAACTTCGGACTGATTGTCGGCAATCGCGGATTTTTTCCGGATCATCTGGCGCGGAGCGGGCGCGAACAGATGATCAAGACGCTCGAAGCGGCGGGGCATACGGTGGTGTGCCCGACGCCGGAGCAGACCAAGCACGGGGCGGTGGAGACGCGGGCGGAGGCGCGGGCGTGCGCCGATTTATTCCGCGCGCAGAACGGAAAGATCGACGGCATCGTGGTAACGCTGCCGAATTTCGGCGAAGAACGCGGCATCGCGGAAGCGCTGCGCATGGCGGACCTGCGCGTGCCCGTGCTGATTCAGGCCACGCCGGACACGGCGGCGCGCATGACCATCTCCGACCGCCGCGACAGCTTCTGCGGCAAGATGAGCGTGTGCAACAACCTGCAGCAGTACCGCATTCCGTACTCGCTGACCACGCTGCACACGGAAGCGCCGGATTCGGCGGAATTCGCCCGCGACATCGCAGTGGTTCGCGGCGGTGTGCCGCGTCGCGAACGGGCTGAAGCGGCTGCGCATCGGCGCCATCGGCGCGCGCCCGGCGGCGTTCAACACGGTGCGGTACAGCGAGAAGATTCTGGAATCGAACGGCATCACCATCGAGCCGCTGGACCTTTCCGAAGTGTTCGGACGCGTCAACCGGTTGAAGTGCGAGGACGCCGACGTGCAGGAGAAGGCGCGCGCCATCCGCGCGTACGTTTCGACGGACGGCATCCCGGACGACGCCATCATGAAGATGGCGATGCTGGGCGTGGTGGTGGACCGCTGGATGCGCGATAACGACCTCGACATCAGCGCGGTGCAGTGCTGGACCTCCATGGAGGAATTCTTCGGCGTAGTGCCGTGCACGGTGATGTGCATGATGTCGAACGACATGCATTCGAGCGCCTGCGAAGTGGACGTGCCGGGGGTGGTGGGAATGCACGCGCTGCGGCTGGCTTCGGAAACGCCGAGCGCGCTGCTCGACTGGAACAACAACTACGGCGACGATCCCAACAAGGCCGTGTGCTTCCATTGCAGCAACCTGCCGAAGCATTTCTTCGCCGACGTGAAGATGGATTACCAGGAGATCATCGCCGGTACCGTCGGCAAGCTGAACACGTTCGGGACGTGCGTGGGGCGGGTGAAGGCGTCCCCCATGAGCTTCGCGCGGTTCTCCACGCACGACGCCACCGGCAAGATTCGCGGCTACGCCGGGCTGGGACGGTTCACCGACGATCCGCTCCAGACCTTCGGCGGCGCCGGCGTGGTGGAGATTCCGCGCATGCAGGAACTGCTGCGCTACATCTGCGAAAACGGCTTCGAGCACCACGTGGCCGCCAACCTGAGCGAGACCGCGCCGGCGGTGTACGAGGCCGCGACGAAGTATCTGGGCTGGGAGATGCACTGGCACAAAACCTCTTAAAATCGACGCAGAGACGCAGAGACGCAGAGATTTTTTGAGTTTCTCTGCGTCTCCGCGTCTCTGCGTCAAATAGACGGGTTCAAATTACAGGAAAACCTCATGTCTATCGTGGCAGGCGTGGATTTCGGGACTTTGAGCGTGCGGGTGTCGGTGTTCGATTCCGTGCGCGGGCGCATCGGCTCGGGGACGGCGGAGTATCCGCTCGAGCGGAGCAAGGACGATCCGGACCGGGCCACGCAGAAGCATGCGGACCACATGCGGGCGCTGGCGGAGGCCACGCGCAAGGCGCTGGCGGCGGCGGGAGTGGCGGGCGCGCAGGTGGAAGCGCTGGCCATCGACACCACCGGATCGAGCGTGGTGCCGGTGGACGCCAATCTGGAACCGCTCGACGATTACTACCTGTGGTGCGACCATCGCGCGTGGGAGGAAGCGGCGCTCATTACCCGGACGGCGCGGGAGCGCGGGCTGGAGGCCATCGAGTGGTGCGGCGGCGTCTACTCCTCGGAATGGGGCTGGGCGAAGCTGCTGCACTGGCTGCGGCACAATCCGGCGAAGCGCGGGCGGATGGCGACGGCTTTGGAGCATTGCGACATGGCGGCGGCCACGCTGTGCGGCGTCCGCGACCCGGCGGCGGCGCCGCGCAGCATCTGCGCCATGGGGCACAAGTGGATGTGGAACGCGGGGCTGGGCGGGCTGCCGCCGGAGGATTTCCTGCGCGCCGTCGATCCGCTGCTGGCCGGCGTGCGGGCGAAGATCTGCGGCGTGTATGCCACCAGCAGCCACATTGCGGGCGGGCTGGCGCCGGAGTGGGCGGGGCGGCTGGGCCTGCGGGCGGGCATTCCGATTCCGACCGGGGCGTTCGATGCCCACTGGGACGCCATCGGGGCGGGCTGCCGCATCGGTGACGTGGTGAACGTGGTGGGGACGTCGACGTGCATCATGGCCATCACGGAGAAGCCGGTGCTGATTCCGGGCGTGTGCGGCGTAGTGGAGGGCTCGATCCACCCCGGTAAGACGGGAGTGGAAGCGGGGCTTTCCGCCACGGGAGACATTTTCGACGCGATTGCCCGGCGCGCGGGGACCACGGTGGCGCAGCTTTCGGCCGGCCTGGAAAGCTACGCGGCGGGGCAGACCGGGCTGCTGCGCATGACGTGGGACAACGGCGACCGGACGGTGCTGGTGAATCCGGAGCTGGGCGGCGCGACGTTCGGCTGGCGGCTCACGCACACGGCACAGGACGAGTTGTTTGCGGCCATCGAGGGCACGGCGTTTCACACGCGCGTGATTGTGGAGCGCATGGAGGAGCACGGCGTACCGGTGCGGCGGATCATCAACGGCGGCGGCATTCCGCAGAAGAACGCGGTGCTGAACCAGGTATACGCGAACGCAATGGGGAAGCCGATATTGGTGCCGGGGTCGGACGTGACCAGTTTGGGCTCGGCGATTTTCGCGTTTCTGGCGGCGGGCGCGTTCCGGACGGTGGAAGAGGCGCAGGATGCGCTATGCCCGGGTCATGCGGTGATCGAGCCGGAGCCGGCGGCGGCGGCCACGTGCGAGGAACTGTACGGCTTGTACCGGAAGCTGTATTTCGGGTTGGGACGTAGAAGCGCGGCCGCGGTGGAGATTGGCGACGTTCTGCCGGACCTGCGGCGGATTGCCGCGCGGGCGCGAAAGACAGGCGCGGCGGGTTAATAGATTCACCGCCGAGACGCCGAGGCGCCGAGTCTTTAAATTTTTTCTCGGCGCCTCGGCGTCTCGGCGGTGAAATCAAACTGAAGTTCCCTGAGTCGAGGAGATTAGGTGTGCTGGAAAAGCTGCGGACGGAAGTTTGGGAAGCGAACCTGGAGCTGGTGCGGCGGGGGCTGGTGCTGTATACGTTCGGCAACGCCAGCGCGATCGATCGCGCGGCAGGGTTGATCGTCATCAAGCCGAGCGGGGTGCCGTATGAGCAGATGAAGGCGGCGGACATGGTGATCACGGATCTGGACGGCCGGGTGGTGGAGGGGAAGCTGCGGCCGTCGTCCGACATGGATACGCACGCGGCGCTGTACGTGGCGTTTCCGGATATCGGCGGGGTGGTGCACACGCATGCGCGGCACTCCACGGCGTGGGCGCAGGCGCTGCGGGAAATTCCGTGCTTCGGGACCACGCACGCGGATTATTTCCACGGCGCGGTGCCGGTGACGGAGGCGCTGACGGCGGAAGAAATCGCGTCCGATTACGAGGCCAACACAGGCATGGCCATCGTGCGGCGGATGGAAGGGTGCGAGCCGCTCTCCTGCCCGGGAGTGCTGGTGGCGAGGCACGGGCCGTTCTGCTGGGGCGCGACGGTGACGGAGGCGGTGCACCACGCGGTGATCCTGGAAGAGTTGGCGGCCATGGCCACCGAGACGCTGGCCATCAATCCGCAGGCGCAGCCGATCGCCGCGGCGCTCCGCGACAAGCACCATTTCCGCAAGCACGGCGCGGCGGCCACGTACGGTCAAAGGTAAACCGGGCGTTCTTTTTGACGCAGAGACGCAGAGGCGCAGAGAAAACATTTTGCTCTCTGCGCTTTCTCCGCGGCTCTGCGTCTCTGCGACGTTTTTGGCTCCGGCTACAATTGATACTTGTCCACTTCGGCCAGTCCGGCGGCGGGAAGAGTTGCGTTCCGGTATGCCAGCTTCCGTTACCTGGTGGCGGCGCGCTTCCTGGCGGCGGCGTCGTCGGAGATGCAGGCGGTGGGAGTGGCGTGGCAGATTTATGGGCTGACGGGACGGCCGCTGGACCTGGGGCTGGTGGGGCTGGCGCAGTTTCTGCCGGGCATCTTTCTGTTTCTGCTGGTGGGACACGTGATCGACCGCTTTCCGCGGCGGCGGATCGTCATGCTTTCGAGCGTGGCGTTCGCGTTCTGCTCGCTCGCCCTGCTGGCGCTGACGCTGCACGGGCTGCGGACGGTGTGGCCGGTGTATGCGGTACTGCTGCTGAACGGCACGGTGCGGGCGTTCCATACGCCCGCGCACCAGGCGCTCGTCCCGCAGATCGTGCCGGAGGAGCATTTCCCCAACGCGGTTTCATGGGGCTCTTCGATTTTCCAGACGGCCATGTGCGTCGGCCCAAGCATCGGCGGACTGCTGTATGGGTTCGCGGGAAGTCCGGTTCCGGTGTACGCGTGCGCGGCGGTGGCGTATGGGGCGGCGCTGGCGCTGCTGACCGCCGTAAAGGTTTCGGCGCCGCCGCGGGTTAAGAAGGCGGTCTCAATCGGCGTGGTGCTCGAAGGGTTGCGCTATCTGCGGCGCAACCGGCTGCTGCTGGGCGCGAGCAGCCTGGATCTGTTCGCGGTGCTGCTGGGCGGCGCGGTGGCGCTGCTGCCGGTATATGCCAGCGACATTCTGCACGTCGGTGCGCGCGGGCTGGGAATGCTGCGGGCGGCGCCGGGAGCCGGGGCGGTGCTGACCGCGCTCGTCATTGCACACCATCCGCTCCGGCGGCGGGTAGGCGCGACCATGCTCTGGTGCGTGGGCGGGTTCGGGCTGATGACGGTGGTGTTCGGGCTGTCGCGCAATGTGGCGGTGTCGCTGGCGGCTCTGGTGCTGGTGGGGGCGTGCGATATGGTCAGCGTGATCGTGCGGCACACGCTCATCCAACTGGGCACGCCGGACGAGATGCGCGGGCGCGTGAGCGCGGTGAACATGGTGTTTCTGAGCGCGTCCAACGAGGTGGGGCAGTTCGAATCGGGCCTTACCGCACAGTGGCTGGGGACGGTGCCGGCGGTGGTGGCGGGGGGAGTAGGGACCATCCTGGTGGTGCTGCTGTGGTCGCGGCTGTTTCCGGCGCTGCGGGAAGCGGACCGGTTGACGGCCGGTAGAGTGGATTAGAATTCACCGCCGAGACGCCGAGGCGCCGAGAACACAAAAATCAGGACGCTTGGCCGGTTAATATCTGCGGGTATCCTGGTTTCTATGAAGATTGCGTTTATCGGAACCGGGAAAATGGGCGCGGCGATGGCGCGGAACCTGGTGGCTGCCGGGCACCATGTGACCGCTTATAACCGCACCAGGGCAAAGGCGGAAGGACTGGGAGCGGCGGTGGCAGATTCGCCGGCGGAGGCGGCCCGCGGTCGCGATGTGGCCATGAGCATGCTGCCCGACGACCGCGCGGTGGAAGAAGTGGTGTTCGGCAAAGACGGCATCGGTGACGTGCCGCACATCGGGTGCAGCACCATCAGCACGGCGCTGGCGCGGCGGCTGGCGGAAACCCGCGCGGGGTACATCAGCGCGTGCGTGTTCGGACGGCCGGATGCGGCGGAAGCGAAGAAGCTGATTGTGGTGGCGGGCGGACGCGCGGAGATGATCGAGCGCTTTCAACCGCTGTTCGACGCCATAGGGCGCCGCACGTTCGTGGCAGGCTCCGAGCCGTGGCAGGCGAACGCGGCCAAGTTGTGCGGGAATTTCATGCTCTCGAGCATGGTGGAGACATTCGGAGAGGCATACACGACGCTGGGCAAGGCGGGGGTGGATCCGCACCTGTTTTTGCAGGTGATGGTGGAGTTGTTCGGGTCGCCGGTGTATGCGAATTACGGGAAGCTGATTGCGGACCGGCAGTTCGAGCCCGCGGGGTTCGAATTGAAGCTGGGGCTGAAGGACGTGCGGCTGGTGCTCGAAACCGCCATGGAGTGCATGACGCCAATGCCGTTTGCGAGCATGGTCCGCGACCGCATGCTGGACGCGGCGGGACACGGGCAGGCGGACAAGGACTGGTCGAGCTTCGCGGTGTGGGGACGCTGAGGACCAGTATTCGGCTTCAACGTGGAGACGCCGAGAGCGCGGAGACGACGCGGAGGTGAATTGGGGTCTCCGCGAGCCCTCTGCGGCCTCCGCGTCTCCGCGTTGAAGACTGGCAGCCGCTTACCGCGCCGAGAAGCGGAAGACGGTGACCGTGTGATAGGTCTGGCCCGGCTTCAGCTCGGTGGTGGGGAAGGCGGGGTGGTTGGGAGAATCGGGGAAGTGTTGCGTCTCCATGCAGAAGGCGCCGCGGAAGGGGTAGACTTTGCCGCCCTTCCCGTGGATGGTGCCGTCCAGAAAATTGGCGGTGTAGAACTGCAGGCCGGGCTGGTCGGTGAGGACTTCGAGGACGCGGCCGGATTTCGGCTCGTAAACTTCGGCGGCTTTGCGCATGCCGCTGCCGTTGAGGATGAAGTTGTGGTCGTAGCCGTTGCCGAGGCGCAACTGCTCGTCCGCCTGGCCGATGCGCGCGCCGATGGCGGTGGAATGCGTGAAATCGAAGGGCGTGCCGTGGACGGGGCGGAGCTCGCCGGTGGGGATGAGGCCTTTATCGACGGGGTTGAAGCGGTCGGCCAGGATGGTGACCTGGTGCTCGAGGACCGTGCCGGAGCCGGCGCCGGCCAGGTTGAAGTACGAGTGGTTGGTGAGGTTGACGACGGTGTCCTTATCGGTGGTGGCGGAGTAATCGATGCGCAGCTCGTTCTGCGGGGTTAAGGTGTAGACCACCTTGGCGGAGAGATTGCCGGGGAAGCCCTCTTCGCCGTCGCGGCTGAGGTAAGTCAGTTCCAGCCCGTCGCCGGTTTCGCGGGCGTTCCAGACGTGCTTGTCGAAGCCGCGGGTGCCGCCGTGCAGGGTGTTGTCGCCGTCGTTCTTGGGGAGCGTGAAAGTCTTGCCGTCGAGCGTGAAGCGGGCGTGGGCGATCCGGTTGCCGTAGCGGCCGACGAGGGCGCCGAAATAAGGCACGCCCTTCAGATAACCTTCCAGGCTGTCCATGCCGAGGACGACGTCGGCCAAGTGTCCGGCGCGGTCCGGCGCCGTGAGGGATACGACGATCCCGCCGTAATTCAAGATCCCCACCTGCATTCCATTAGGGTTGGAGAGGGTGTAGATCTCGACGGCCGCGCCATCCGGCAAGCGGCCGAAAGCAGCTTTCTGCACGTTGGTTTTTCCTTTCCGCGGCGCCTGCCCGAAACAGGCCAGCGCCAGGGCGCCCGCCATGGCGCCCGCAATCCACCGGTTGTGGTTCATATGAACGGATTGTAAGCGATTACCAACCTCCGCGGCGTCTCCATCCGCCGCCGAGGCCGCCCACATCGATGAGAACCGCCACGATGAGGATGATCACGTTGACGCCGTATTCGAGCGAGCGGTGCGAATTGACCATCCAGGCATAAGCGAGAGTAGTGAGCGGCAGGAAGAGGAAACCGAGGACGGGGAGCAGCAGGTTATGGTAGGCGCGCTGGAGGTAATTGGAGAGCAGGAAGACAAGCACGAGCACCACGCGCGGGAAGGCCACGACGACTAGCAAGAGCAGGCACGGCATATGCGTATATTCGCAAATTTCGGAGTAGAATCGAAGCTGCCATATGTCCGATGCGCCACGAACCGTCCTCATCGTGGATGACGATCCCCAGGTGCTGCGCCTGGTGGAGAAGATGTTGAAATCGCGCCCGGTGAAGATCCTGCTGGCGCCGCGCCCGTCGGAGGCGCTGGCGATTTGCGAGAGCCAGCAAGTGGACCTGCTGATCTCCGATGTGGCGATGCCGGAGATGGACGGAAACAAGCTGGCAGACCGGGTGCTGTTGCGATGCCCAGGGGCGATGGTGCTGTTGATGTCGGGGCACTACCACGAAGTGCCGCCGGATTCGGCGCGGGTGCGGCATTTGAAGAAGCCGTTCTTCCCGTCGGACCTGGTGGCGCACCTGCACGCCCTGCTGCCCTAGCGGGGCATGCCCGGCTCCGGTGTTAACCTGCCGTTAGCCAAAAGTACCGGGGGGTTGGGGTACGAAACGCCCTTTTATTTGGGCACGCGGTCTGCCATGCTGGGTTCAGCGCAAACACGTCATTTCCTTTTCGGAATGGGCGCCGGGGCCTTCGTCAGGCTTCGGCGTTTCTCTTTTGTGAGGCGCTTTCAATCCGGCTGCCGGTACGGAAGAAAATTGCCACCAGCAGCAGGATCACGAATGAGCCGGCCGAAGTCCCCAGCCAGAACGTCCTCCAGTCCGTCACACCGTTGACGGTGAAGTGATCGAGCGAAATCCCGGAAAGATTCGAACCCAGGAACATGCCCACGCCGTAAGTGACGAAAGTCAGGAAACCCTGCGCCGTGACTCTGAGGTTCGCGGGCGCCTCCTGATCCGCGTAAAGCTGGCCGGTGACGAACAGGAAATCGAAGCAGACGCCGTGCAGCAGGATGGCGATGTAGAACATCCACATGGCGGCATCGGCGTTGCCGAAGGCCATCAGGGCGTAGCGCGTGGTCCAGGAAAACATGCCCAGCAGGAGGATGCCGCGCACGCTGAAATGTTTGAAGAACCAGGGCAGCAGCAGCATGGCGATAACTTCCGATGCCTGGCCGAGGGTCTGTTTGCCGGCGGCGTTCTGCACGTGGACGTCGTTGAAATAGGGGTTGCCGAAGGAGAAGTAGAACGTCACCGGGATGCAGGCCAGGATGGAAACCACGATGAAGGTGAGATAGGTGGGGCGCTTCAGCATGACCAGTGCGTCCAGGCCGAGGATGCTGCGGATGCTGACCGGTTCGCCCTTTCCTGCCGGAGGCGTGTGCGGGAGGGTGAAGCTATAGGCGCACATGACGAGCGAACCGGCGGCGGAAAGGTAGAACATGCCCACGGATTGTTCCAGCGCCAGGGCGCCGATGGTCCAGCCGATGAAGATCCAGCCGATGGTGCCGCACAGGCGGATGATGGGGAATTGCCGGCCCGGGTCCTGAATGTGTTTGAGCGCCAGGGAATTGGTGAGGGCGATGGTGGGGAAGTAGCAGACGCAATAGGCCAGCATGATGGAGTAAACCGCCGGAAAGCTGGTGACGCGGGTGAGGACGATGAGGAGAATGGCGCCGATGAAGTGGAGGGCGGAGAGGACGCGCTCGGTGGCGAAGAAGCGGTCCGCGATCATACCGGCGAAGAACGGCGAGATCATGCTAGCCAGCGCGGTGGTGCCGAATACGGCGCCGGCCTGGGTGCCGGAAAAGTGCAGAGTATTTTTAAGGTACGTATCGAGGGTGACGTACCACGCGCCCCAGGCCACGTAATTGATGAACATCATCAGGCCGAGGCGTGTGCTTCGGGAATTGGGCATGGGGACTAGCATATCAGGGGTCGGGGGCCGGGGGCCGGGGGCCAGGGACGCGGCATAAGATTCGCTGCCGGCGCGGACTCCTGACGGCTATTATTTCCGGCGCCCCATTCGTGTGGTTTGGCTCCGGCGTTTCGTGATGACGCCCGACCATACCGCGCGCAACCCCGGCCCCTGGCCCCGGCTATCAGCACCGCTTCCTTACGGTCGCGGCTCTGAAGAATCGGAGCCGCGACCGTGAGGGAGCGGGATCACCGGGGTCGGGGACCGGGGGCCAGGGACGCGGCATAAGATTCGCTACCGGCGCGGACTCCTGACGGCTATTATTTCCGGCGCCCCATTCGTGTGGTTTGGCTCCGGCGTTTCGTGATGACGCCCGACCATACCGCGCGCAACCCCGGCCCCTGGCCCCTGGCCCCCGGCCCCCAGGTGCGTGTTACCCTCAGATTTCAATCGCTCTCTATGTCCTATCTATCCATTCGCGATCTCGATCTGAAGGGCAAGCGCGTGTTCATGCGCGTCGATTTCAACGTCCCGCTGCAAAAGAATGAGCAGGGCAACATGGAAATCACCAGCGACAAACGAATCAAGGCGTCGCTGCCGAGTATTCAGTACGCGCTCGAACATGGGGCCGGCGTGATCCTGGCATCGCACCTGGGACGGCCGAAGGGCAAGCCGAATGCGGAGATGAGTTTGAAACCGGCGGCGGCGCGGCTGGCGGAACTGCTGGGGCGGTCGGTGAAAATGGCGCCGGATTGCGTGGGGCCGGAAGTGGAAGCGATGCTGCCCGCGCCGGGCGAGGTGCTGCTGCTGGAGAACCTGCGCTTTCATCCGCAGGAGGAGAAAAACGACCCGGAGTTCGCGAAGCAACTGGCGGCGCTGTGCGACGTGTATGTGAACGACGCGTTCGGCTCCGCGCATCGCGCGCACGCCTCCACGGAGGGCATGATCCGCTTCGTGCCGAAGGCGGCGGCGGGGCTGCTGATGGAGCAGGAGCTGAAGTATCTGGGAATGGCCACCACCAATCCGGCGCGGCCGTGCGTGGCGATTCTGGGCGGGGCGAAAGTCTCGGACAAGATCGAGGTGATCGAAAACCTGGGGAAGGTGGTGGACAAGCTGCTGATCGGCGGCGCCATGGCCTACACTTTCCTGAAGGCGCAGGGCGAGCCGACCGGCAAGTCGCTGGTGGAAGAGGATAAGGTGGAGCTGGCGAAGAAGCTGCTGCACGACCTGGGCGGCAAGCTGGTGCTGCCGGTGGATCACGTCGTTGTGGCGGAGATCGCGCCGGGCGCGGCCAACCAGGTGGTGGAGACGATTCCGGCGGACAGGATCGGCGTGGACATCGGGCCGAAGACCATCGAGCGGTTCGCGGACGTGATCGCCGGGGCGAAGACCGTCATCTGGAACGGGCCGATGGGGGTTTTCGAAAAGCCCCCGTTCGATAAGGGGACGGTGGCACTGGCCAAGGCGGTGGCGGACTCGGGCGCGACCTCGGTGGTGGGCGGCGGCGATTCCGAAAAGGCCATCAAGGCGGCGGGCGTGACCGACAAGATCACCCACGTCTCCACCGGCGGCGGCGCGTCGCTGGAGTTTCTGGCGGGGATTAAGCTGCCGGGAGTGGCGGCGCTCGAGAGGGCGTAGGTCACCTTGGCCGGGCGTGCCCGGCCCGCTTCGCCCGCCGCATGCCGGCCCGGAAGGGCCATCCTACGGGCGGGGCGGCGGGGCGGGTTGGCGCAAGGGGGGCGGGGCGGGGGCGGCGGCGGGAGGGAGCTTGCCGGCGAGCTTGAATGCCCAAAGGCTGTCGCCGCGCTGCGACAAATTGAGTGAATTGCCGCCGGCCAGGATCGCGATGTATTGCTCGCCGCCGGCTTCGTAGGTGATGGCGGGGGCGTCGGCGCCGGCGCCGGTCTGGAACGACCAGAACTCTTCGCCGTTGCGGATATCGTAAGCGACGAAGCGGCCGTCGGGCTCGCCGTGGAAGAGCAGTCCGGAGGCGGTGGTGAGCAGGCCGCTGCCGAGGCCGATGGGGAATTTCGTGCGTTTCTGCCAGGCGATTTTGCCGGTGGCGGGATCGATGGCGGTAAGCGTGCCGGCGCGCGGCTCATCGCCGGGACGCATAAAGCCGACGCCTTTGCCGACCGTGTGCAGGCGGCCGGTGGCGGCGTCCCATTCCTGCCGTTTCAAGCTGTAAGCGGAATTGATGATGGTCGCCGGAAATGTAGAGCAAACCGGTTTGCGGGCTGAAGGCCATGGGCGCCCAGGAGAGGCCGCCGAGCGTGCCGGGCGCCATCACCACCGGGTCCTCCCAGAACGCTCCGAAGATGCAACTGGATTTCGCGCCCGGCGGCGACGCTGCCGGGCTTCGGGACAGGTGGGAACGAAGGAATCGGCGACGGGGAACGGCTGGGTGGCGGCGGTTTGGTTGCGCGGCTCCTGCGGCACGGGGCGCTCCTCCATGCCGAGGAGCGGGCGGCCGTCGGTGCGGTCCAGGATATAGACCATACCGGTCTTGCCGGCGTGGATGAGGAGTTTGCGCGTGCGGCCGCGGTAGGAGATATCGGCGAGCACGGGCGAGGCGGAATTGTCGTAGTCCCACAGGTCGTGGTGGACTTCCTGGAAGTGCCACTTGTAGGCGCCGGTTTTGAGATCGAGGGCGACGATGGAGACGGTGAAAAGATTGTCGCCGCGCGCGGCGGGTGCCGTCCTCATCGGGAGCGGCGTTGCCGATGGAGATGTAGACCATGCCCAACTCGGGATCGATGGCGGGATGGGTCCAGACGGGGCCGCCGCCGTGCTGCCAGGAATCGCCCTCCCAGGTTTCATGGCCGCGCTCGCCGGGGCCGGGGATGGTCCAGAAGCCCCAGGCCGGCTTGCCGGTTTTGGCATCATAGGCGCCGAAGAAGCCGCGGACGCCGGCTTCGCCGCCGGAGACTGCCCATGTAGACGAGGCCTCCGTAATAGAAGGCCGGCGCCACCGTGGAGCCGCGCTCGCCCACAGTGGCGGTCCAGAGCAGGGCGCCGGTGCGCTGGTCGAGGGCGGCCAGGGTGTTGCGGCCGGCGGAGGAGAAGACCTTGCCTTCGGCCACCACCACGCCGCGATTGGTGCCGCCGCGAACCGGCGAATGGTAGCGCCAGAGAGCGGCGCCGGTAGCGGCATTCAATGCGATTACGTCGCCGCCGGCGGGCAGGTACATGACGCCATCCACCACCACCGGAGTGGCTTGCATGGCGCCGACGGACACGCCATCGGTGACGTGCACCATCCAGGCGCCGCCGAGGCGGCGGACATTGGCGGGAGTCACCTGCGTGAGGGTGGAATAGCGCTGGTTGCCCAGATTGCCGCCCGGGAAGCGGAAAATCGCGGCCGGCGGGAGCGCGCCAATCTTCGGGCGGCGCGGCCCGGAGTGGCGAGCAGGCTGAAAACGGCCGCGGCGCATGCGGCGGCGATGCGAAACGATGCATGAATTCCCTCGCGGCGCCAAATTGCGGAAGTCCGGCGTGCCTGCAGGTATGCCGGCATGAATGCCGGCATCGCAAGCTGAAAGCTGCTCTACGTGGGGCGGTGAGGCCGGACCCCAGCGGCGCGGCTAACCAGTCTATCGCGACGCCGTGTCCGATTGCGTGCCGGGCCTTTGGCCGGAACCAACGTTCTCCACTGCTTCGGCGATCTGTTGCGCGCTGTACGGCTTCTGAATGAACGGGATGGCCACGTAGGCGGCGGAGAGCCGGCGGGCTTCCGGTTCGCTGTATCCGCTGGTGAGCAGAATTCTGGTTTGCGGGCCGGCGGTCCTCCAGGACGGGCAGAAGCTCCTGGGCGCCCATCCGCGGCATCAGCACGTCCACTATGGCCAGATCGATTTCGCCGGGTTCGCGATCGCAGACGGCCAGAGCCTCCACCCCATCGAAGCCAGCAGCACGCGGTAGCCGCGGCGGCGCAGAACATGATCGATGAGGTCGCGGACGGAGGGCTCGTCATCCACCACCAGGACGGTGGCGGAATCCCCCGGCGCCACATCTTCTTCCCCGCCCGCCCGCTCCTCCCGCCGTCCGGCCGCGGGCAGAACGACGCGGAACATGCTGCCCCGGCCGGGTTCGCTCGAGACCGTAATGCCGCCTCTCAAGGAACGGAGAATGCCGGCGACGGCGGCCAGGCCCAGCCCCCTGCCGGTGAATTTGGTGGTAAAGAACGGGTCGAAGATGCGGGGAAGGTGCTCCTCGCCCATGCCCTCGCCGCTGTCGGTGACCTCAATGGTGACGTAGCGCCCCGGCGGCACTTCTTCGCCCAGCGCGTCGATCAGGTTTTCTTCCACCTCCGCTATGGACGTGGTGACGTTGACTTTGCCGGGATGGCCTTCCCCGATGGCTTCGCCCGCATTGATGACCAGGTTCATGAGGATCTGCTGGAGATGGCCGGGGTCCATGCGCACCGGGGGCAGGCGCGTTTCCGTGGTGACCGAAAGCTGGACGCTCTTGGGAATCGAGAACTGCACCAGGCCGCCGATTTGGTTAACGGCCTCGGCGACATTCAGATCCTGCGCGATGAACTGCCCCTTGCCGGAATAGGCCAGCAACTGGCGGGTGAGGTCGGCGGCGCGTTCGGCGCAGGCGATGATATCGCGGATGCGCTCGGCGGTGGCCTCCTCCACGTCGTTCAGCACCAGGCTGGCGTTGCCGAGGATGCCGGTCATGAGGTTATTGAAATCGTGGGCGATGCCGCCGGCCAGCAGGCCGATGCTCTCCAGCTTCTGCGTCTGGCGGAGCCGCTCCTGGTTGCGCTTGCGCTCGGTGATGTCAGTAAAGGTGCCCACGGCGCCGCGCGGGCGGCCGTCCTCGCCGAGCAGGGGCACGGCATTGCCCAGTACGCGTGCGACGCGAGCCATCCGCAAAGACGAAGTCGACTTCATCGTTGTAAACCGGCCGCCCGGTGGCGGCGGATTGCCGGACCGGCAGCTCCGACGTCGGCACATCACGCCCATCCCTGACGGCGCGAACGGCGGCGGGTGCCTGGCGCGGCAGCGGTTGTGAGAAACTGTCGCCGGTCGGGATGCGAAACAGGTCGTGCGCCATGCGGTTGCCGATGAGTTCGCGGCACTCGGGATCGTGGGCCACGAGCATGGCCACGGGCGCGGCCTTCAGGATGGCGTTGCAGCTCGGCGGCGTCGGCGCGCTCGCGGGCTTCGCTTTCGCGCAGCGCCTCCTGGGCGAGCCGCAGCTCGCTGATATCGGATAGCGTGCGCTTGTGTTCGGTGAGGTCCGTGACCACCAGGGAAACGCATATCCATGCCTTCCCATTGCAGCGGGGCGGCGGAGAGGTAGGCGGGCACGCGAGGGCCGCCGTCGCGGCACAGATCCAGTTCGGAGCGGGTGCCGTCGCGCGCGGCGAGCACGGCATCGAGCACGGGGAGGGTCTCGGCCGGGACGAAGCCCTGAATCATCGAACCGATCACCTGCTCCAAGGGCAAGCCCAGCATGGAGGCGAAGCTGGCGGTTGGCGAACAGGATGAGGCCATCGGGGTTGAGGGTGGCCGCGCCTTCGGCCATGCGCTCCACCAGCAGGCGATAGCCCTCGTCGGCGCCCTCGCAGCGTGTAGACTACATCGCCGTCCGCGCCCGACACCACCACGGCATCCACTTCGCCTCCGCGAATGGCGCGCAGGGTTTCCTCGGCCTCCGCCAGGCGAGCTTCGAGCTCCCGGTTGCGCTCGCGCAGTTGCCGCATGGTGTCAGCCCGCATCGCCGTCCCTCCGGGGTGGCGGCGCCGGGCACGGCACGAGGTCGAGACCGGCGAGGACGCGCTCGTAATCGGAGAGGTCGCCGATGAGCTTGCGCACCGGCTCCGGCAGCTTCTTGACCAAGGTTGGGGTGACCACTACCTGCTCCGGCCGGGCCATCTCGGGATGCTGGTAAATGTCGACCACTTCCAGATCGTAGCGGCCTTGCAGCTTCTCCTCGCAGATGGCGCGGATGTTCTGGATGGCGCGCGCCGAGCGGGGCGTGGTTCCGGTAACGAAAAGCCGGAGCAGGTAATGTTCGGCTGCCGGCTGGGCGGCCAGCGCTTTCTCGAAATCCGCGGCTGCGCCGCTGGTCTTCCTGGGTTTCAACTTGCCTCCGTGAGGCCGCGGGGCCGCAGGTCGAGGCCCACCAGCACGCGCTCGGTATCGGACAGGTCGCCGATGATTTTGCGGACCGGTTCCGGCAGCTTCCGCACCAGCGTGGGAAGGGCCAGAATCTGGTCGCCCTTGGCAAGCTGGGGCTGCTGGAGCAGGTCGATAACCTCGATGCGATACCGGCCGGCCAGGTGCTCCTCGCAGATGCGCTTCAGGTTGGCGAAAGCCTGCAGCGATTTGGGCGTTTGGCCAGCCACGTAGAGGCGCAAATCCCACTTGGGAGGCTTGCGCTCGGCATTGCCGGCGGGTCCGGATCGTTTGTTCATTTGCGTGCTCCCGTGGGTTTGGCACGGCGGCCATTGGCCGCGGCCGCACGCGCATTTCCGGTGCGGCCCTTTGCCCTGCCGGCGCGGTCCTTAGGGATGGGCCGCGGTTGCGGTTTCGATTCCGGCTGCGCGCCGAGCCTGCCGCGACACCAGATCCTCGGTTTCCAGGTCGAGCTGCAAGGCGGCAATCTGCGCTTCGATGGCCTTGCGCCGGCGCTCGCGCACGAGGCGCTGCCGTTCCACATCCTGGCCGGCTTCCCGCGCGCGCAGAGTATCCTGCACCTCCTGCGCGCCCGCGCCGAGCCGGTCAGGGCTGCCCCGGGCCCGGGTAGAACTCCCGCAGTTCCACGCCGTGCTCCGTCAGGTGAAATTCGCGAATCTGGTTGGAATGGGCGATGCCGCGCGCCTTGATGACGTACAGGACCCGGTTGCGCTCGCCGCCGCTCTCGATATCGCGCAGCAGCAGCCAGACGTCCACCAGGGAGGAGACGTCTACGTCGGTCTCTTCCAGCGCCTCGCCGGAGCTGAGACCGGTGAGAAAGGCGGTGATGCCGCGGGCTTTGAGGAAATCGATCAAGCGCAGCAGCATGCTTCGGGTTTCGGGGAGGGTGCCGGCGCCGAGCAGCCCGTTGGTGGTATCGACGACAACCATGGAGGGATTGTACTCCTGGATGGTGGCATGCATTCTTCACCAGGTGCATTTCCAGGCCGAGCGTGGTGGGGCGCGCGGCGGAAAAGCGCAGCATGTCCTTCGCCATCCAGCGGGCCAGATCGATCCCGATGGAGCGCATGTTGCGGCATACCTGGCCGGCGGACTCCTCGAAGGAGAAGAACACGCAGCGCTCACCGCGGGCGCAGGCGGCGTTCACGAACTGGGCGGCGATGGTGGTCTTGCCCGTGCCGGCCGTGCCGGAAACCAGAACGGTGCTGCCGCGATAATAGCCGTCGCCGCCCAACATGGCATCCAGGGCCGGGATGCCGGTGGAGACGCGCTCCCCGGAAGCGGGGTGGCTCAGCTCGAGCGAGGTGAGGGGGAGAACCGAGAAGCCGGTGCTGTCGATGAGAAACGGATATTCGTTGGGGCCGTGCGGTCGAGCCGCGGTACTTGACCACGCGCAGGCGGCGGGTGACCACGGTTTCGGTGATCCGGTTATCGAGAAGAATTACGCAGTCGGAAATATATTCTTCCAGGCCATGGCGGGTGAGCGTGCCCTGTCCGCGCTCCGCGGTAACCACCGCGGTGAGCTGCTTTTCCTTGAGCCAGCGGAAAAGACGGCGCAGCTCGCCGCGCAGCAGCGACTCATTGGCCAGGCCGGCGAAGAGCGATTCGACGCTGTCGAGCAGCACCCGTCTCGCGCCGACGGAATCGACGGCGTGGCCGAGGCGAATGAACAGGCCTCCAGGTCCCATTCGCCGGTCTCCTCGATCAGGCTGCGATCGATGAAGACGTAGTCAATGGACAACTTGCGGCTTTTCACCAGCCCGTCGACATCGAACCCGAGCGAGGCTACGTTCAGAGCCAGCTCTTCGGCGGTTTCCTCGAAGGACATGCAGACGCCGGGCTCATCGAACAGGGTGGCGCCGCGCACCAGGAACTCCATGCCGAGCATCGTCTTGCCGCAGCCCGGGCCGCCGCAGATCAGGGTGGGCCGGCCTTGCGGCACGCCGCCGAGGGTGATTTCGTCCAGGCCGCGGATGCCGGTGGGACATTTGGGAAGGGCCGGCCCAGAGGAGCCAGTAGACAACTTGACCTTGGCTTTGGAAACGGACATGGCCCTGTGCCCGCCATCGTAACGCATTTCTGAGCTGGAACGGGCACACCGAGTTCACTTGTCCGCAAAATCACAATTCGCGATGAATTGAGCCTTTTATTGCACGAGGCCGCTCAGACCGTCTTCGAGGGTGATTCGGTTGCGCTCGAGGCTCTCTCCCGTCACCTGGTCGAGCGCCACGCGGGCGCGCATCCAATCCGCCGCGGCGCTCATTTCGGAAAGCTGCGCGGCCTCGAGCGCGCGCTGGTCGGCCATCACGTACTGGAAGGTCTGGGGGCCGTAGGAGCGGTTCCGTTCGGCCGCCAGCAACTGCTCCTGGAGGACGCGCGTATTGCGGGCGGTCTGCCAGCGGGCGCGCGCCTGGCGCAGGGCGGCGGCCTGGCTGGAGATGTCGACTACAATCTGGTTTTCATCGCGGCGCCCGCGCACCTGCGATTGCCGGAACTGCAACTGGTCGATGCCGTAATCGCCCTGCGCCTGGCGGTTGTGGATGGGGGCGCTGAACAGGAGAGTGGCGACATTGTTGGGAAAATCGCGGCGCAGCACCTGTTGCAGGCCGTTGCCGTAGCCGCCCACGAAATAGGGATTGGGCGTGCCGCCGCTCAATTGCGGCGCGCCGGCCACGCCGCGGTCATAGGTTTGCAGCGTCAGGTTGAGGGTGGGGAGGAGCGGATTGGTGGTGCCGGCAAGGCCGATCTCCTGGGTTTGATCCTGCAGGTGCGAGACGGCCACGTCGGGCCGTTTGGCCATGGCCTGCGCCACCATCTCGCGCAGGGGCGGCAGGTCTTCGGTTTCCGGCACTTCGATGCGGTCGAGCGGCACGATCTGCGCCGCCTCGAGCGCCGGATCCTCCGTGTGGGTGAGCGCCCCTTTGAGGGCGATAGCGCGCTGGCGCAGGGATGCCTCCGCGATGGCGACATCCTGGCGGTTCTTGGCGAGCTCGGCTTCGGCCCGCGGCAATTCCACGCCCGCCAGCGCGCCGATGGAGATTTCATAATGCGTGTCCTCGCGGAATTTATCGGCGAGGGCGAGCGACCGCCGGCGGAGCTGCAGCTCGTCGCTGGCGTCGACGTAATCCCAATACAGATTCAGAACACTGGCGACCAGGTCGAGCATTTGCGCGCGGAAGGTCTCGCGCGAGGCCTTGGCGTTGAGGCCGGCGATGCGGATGTAGCGATTGTTCAGGGCCACGCCGAAGCCCTGCAGGAGCTTCTGCTGGTAGATGAGGTCCATGCGCGGCGCGGAGACGGGATTGAGCACGTCGCTGGGCGCATTTTCGGCGAGGTGCTGCTCGTAATCCCGATAGGTGAAGGTGCCGCCCAGCATCGTGCCCTCCTGCAGCGTAGTGTTGTAGCCGCGCACGGATTGAATCAGCGACTCGGTCTGGCTGAGGACGGTGTTGGCCTGCGGCTGGCTGATGTGCGAAAAGTTGACGGTGCTCTGCAGGACGGGGTCGAGGTTGGGCGTGATCTGGCCGATCTGCTGCACCACGGTGTTGGCGGTGCCGCCACTGCCGCCGCTACCGCCGCTGCTGCTGACGCCGGCAGCCACGGCGCTGCCGTTCACGCCGATGCCGCTATCCACCGAGGAAACCTGGCTGCTGCCGCTGGGAACGCCGCGCAGCGGGCCGCCGCCGCGGGAGCGGTCGAGCGCCGCTTGCGCCAGCAGCGGCCCGTAGCGATCGATTTCGAGGCCGAGGTTGTTTTCGATGGCGAGCGCGATGGCATCGTGCGCGGTCAGGTAGAGATTGCCGGCGCGAATCAACGTGTAGAGGCGGTTGGAATTGCCGAGGCGTACCGGCGGAGTGGCGGGCGCCGCATACCAGCGCAGCGGCAGCATCACCGGCGGCTTGGTCGCGCCGGGGAAATCCTGGGCAGAGAGCTGTGCACTCAAAGTCATCAGCGCCGCCCAGAATGCGATAGCTCCGCGTCTTCTCCGCGCTCTCCCCGGCTCCGCGGTGAAAAACCAGGCCGCTCTCATCGCACGCCCTCCGGGATGGCCGACGGCCGGCTCACCTGGCCGGAAACGGCTTCTTCGATGGAGATGTGGTTCTGGTCCAGGGTGCGGCCCATCGCTTGGTCGAAGAAGATGCGGGCGTGGGTGTAATTGGCCATGGCCTGCACTTCGGCATCCTGGTCGGCGGATAGCTCTTTCTGCGCCTCCATCACCAGCGCCACGCTGCCCACGCCCGCCTGGAAGCGCTTCTGCTCCGCGGCCAGTGTCTGCTCGCCCAGGCGGCGGGTATCCACGGCGGTCTCGTAACGGGCGCGCGCCTGCTCCAGGCCGATCACGGCGGTTTTGACGTCCACCCGCACCTGGTTGACGGCGCGCTGCATTTCGAGCTCAGCCTGGCGCAGCTGCAACTGGTCGGTGACGTAATCGGCCTGCTGGACGCGGTTGCGGAACGGAATATTGAGGGAGAAGCCGGCCGAATAGTTGGGGAAATCGCGGCGGAAGAGCTGGCCCAGGAGGTTGGAATTGCCGCCGACGAAATAGCCATTGGGCGCGCCGCAGCAGTTGGTGTAGAGCGGGTTGGCCGGGCCGGCCAGGCCGTTGTTGGTGAACTCGGTGAAGGCCTGCAGGCTGGGGAGCAAGGCATTGCGGTCGCCGCGGATCATGATTTTGCGGCTTTCCAGGTCGACCTTGCCGCGCTCGATCTCGATGCGGTTGGCGAGCGCCTCCTGGATCAGATCCTGCACCGGGCGGATGGCCTCCTGGGCCGGAATCTCGATGTGATCGAGCGGCACGATGCGCACTTCGTCCAGCCAGGAGCTTTCGATGCCGTTGCGGCTGAGCGCGTTCTTGAGCACGATTTCCTGCTGCGCCACGTTGGTCTGGGCGATGAGCAGATCTTCCTTCGCCGCCGAGACGCCGGCCGCCGCGCGCGTCACTTCGATACCGGCCAGGGCGCCGATCTGCTTCTCCTTGACGTTGCCGTCGTAAAGCTTCTGCGCGGTTTCGACGGCGCCCTGCTTGATGCGCACGGCATCGTTGAAGCTCACCAGGTCCCAATACAGGTTCAGCACCGCGGCGACCGTGGTGGACACCTGAAACTGGACCTGCAGGCGGCTCACCTTCATGTTGTTGCGGGCCACGCTGATGTCGCGGGTATTCACCGCCGGGCTGAAGCCCTGCAGCAGGTTCTGGGTCAGGTAGAGATCGAAATAGCCGGTGAGCGACGGATTGAAGAGCGGGGTCGAGCTGTTGAGATAACTGCGGGAATTGTAAAAGGTGAACTGGGCGTAGGTCCCGGTGGCCCATTGCTGCCCGTACTGCACGGCCAGCGACCGGTAACTGTTGGTCAGCGCGGTGGTCTGGTTGAGCAGCAGGTTGGTTTCCGGCGTGGTGTAGTGGGCGATCTGCGCCTGGGCGGCAATATAAGGATCGAGATTGGGCGGCGACGGACCCACCTGGGTAACGATGCCGCCGCCCGTGCCGAAGGCGGCCGCGCCGGCCAGACCGTTGGCGTTGGTGCTGATGCCGGCCGTGCTCACGCTGGTGGGGCCGGGCAGGATGGGGGTTTCGATGCTGCGCAGGATGTTGCCGCCCTCGGCGCGGCGCAGCACCTCGCGCGCCAGCAGCGGAGTGTAGCGCTGCACGGCGATATCGAGGTTGTTCTCCAGCACCAGCGCGATGACGTCCTGGACGGAGAGGTAGAGATTGCCGCCGCGCACCAGCGATTCCAGGCGCGGCGAATTTTCCAGCCGCGGCGGAGCGACGACGCGCTTCTCCAGATGGAATGGCGCCAGCAGGCGGCCGATGACCGGGGCCGAAGGCGGCGTGCGGATGGAAACCTCGGAAGATTGCGCGTAAAGCGGCGGCAGCAGCAAAGCCGCCATGACCAGGCCTGAGGGTCTCATTCGGAGCCCGTGGAGTGCAATTGCGCTTCCAGGGGAAGTCAAAAGGGCTCAGCGGGATGCGGCCGGGGGAGTGTCCGATTTCGAGACCGGCTGTCCGGTTTTGGCGGAGGAGCCGATTGATGCGGAGGCGCGCGGGCGGGTATGCGGCCCGTGCAAACCCTTGGCCCGGCGGGGTCAGGCCACTTGAAACTTCTTGCGAAGACGCGGCTTGGCCCGGACACGGGACCACGCGCCGGGGATCGCCAGGAAGGAGGCCGCCAGGAGAAAGAGCGCGGTCTTCCATTCGCCGACTCCAAACCGGTAGCCGCTGAAGATGTAGCCTTTCAACAGCAGCAGGGCGACCAGCGCGCTCCAGAGGAGAAACAGCACGGGGAGCGTGCCGCGGAAAGCCAGAAGCACCGTGGCCAGCCCGGCCAGGGCGCCGAAAAACAGCACGTAATTCAGGGTGCTGCCTTCCCAGGGCAGCATGCCGAACTTGAGGCCGTGCGTGCCGGATGCCAACGCCAGGCCCGAGACGCCAAGCAGAAATAATGCTAACACCGCGTGAAACAGATAAGCGAAATAGCGCATGCCTGAGTTCCGATTAGCATTCGGATCGGTCCGAATGGAATGGCTATTCTAACAGGGGTCGGGGATCGGGGGTCAGGGGCTGCTAAGCTCAAATGATGGCCACCGGGGGGAATCCGCTTCCCATTTACAGGGAGGGAATGCAGCAGCTCGATTCGCCTTCGGGGGCGGCGCCGCGCATTACCTCGCTGCTGATCAAGCCGGCGTCCGCGGTCTGCAACCTGGATTGCGAATACTGCTTCTACCTGGATCGAGAAGCCGATCCGTACAAGGCGCTGCCCGCGCGGCGCATGACGGCGGACACGCTGGAGCGGTTGGTGGACACGTACCTGTTCTATTCCTATCCGCAGAGCGTGTTTGCGTTTCAGGGGGGCGAGCCGACGCTGGCCGGGCTGCCGTTTTTCGAGAAACTGGTGGCGCTCCAACAGCAATACGGGCGCAACGGGCAGGCGGTCAGCAATTCGCTGCAGACCAACGCCGTCCTGCTGGACAAAAACTGGTGCGACCTGTTTCGGGCGTACAACTGGCTGCTGGGCGTTTCGCTGGACGGACCGGAGGAAATCAACGACCGCTATCGCTTCAACAAGGAAGGCCGCGGCACCTGGAAGCGGGTGATGGAGAGCGTGGAGCTGCTGCAGCGGGAGAAGGTGGAGTTCAACGTTCTCTGCGTGTTGAGCCAGGCGAACGTGGAGCGCGCGAAGGAGCTTTACCGCTTCTACCGGTCCATCGGCATCGATAACATCCAGTTCATTCCGCTGGCCGAATTCGACGGGGCGGGCAATCCCCTGCCCTTCACCATCACGCCGGAACAATACGGGCGGTTCCTGTGCGAGGTGTACGAGCTGTGGTGGCCGGAGCGGCGCAAGGTGCGGATCCGCATTTTCGACAACATCGCCGAAGCGCTGGCCGGCCAGAAGCCCGGCAACTGCACCATGCATGAAACCTGCGACAGCTACGTGGTGGTGGAGTACAACGGCGACGTCTACCCGTGCGATTTCTTCGTCGAGGGCGAGTGGAAGCTGGGGAACGTCACGCTCGATTCGTGGCCCGAAATCGCGCGCCGCACGCGCCGCTACAGCTTCGCTTCGCAGAAGACGCTGGCGCACCCTGATTGCCAGGTGTGCGAATACCAGTCGATCTGCCATGGCGGCTGCCCCAAGTTCCGCCACGGGCCGCACCGGCGGTTCGAGGACCTGGATTACTTCTGCCAGGCATACAAGATGATTTACGGGCGCTCGGTAGAGCCGCTGCGGGCGGAGGTGAAGAAGATTATGGCGCGGGGACGATAGAACTACGAGAACTGTCTTGCGGCTACCAACAGCCGGCATGAGAACCACCGTCGACGTGGATGATCTCGCCGGTTACCTGACCTGCCCGCGACAGGTAGAGGACCGCGTCGACAATGTCTTTTACCTCGGTAATCGTCTTCATTGGCTGTCTGGTCGTAAGAGATTCCTTGGGAACACCCTGATGCAATGGTGTATCCACGACGCCGGGGGCTACGGCGTTGAAGCGGATGCCTTCTCTTGCGTACTCGATTGCGAGACTCCGGGTTACCGTATTCAAGCCCCCTTTCGTAATCATCGAAACCGAGGCATTGGTGCCGGCGATCGGCTGATCCGCAAGCGCCGCTGTAATGCTGACAACGTTCCCTGATTTCTGTTTCAGCATCTGTCTTACACTGCACTGCGTCATGTAAAGGAATCCCAGCAGGTTGGTTGAGACCAGGGCATGGAAGTCGTCGGCAGTAAAGTCGATGAATGGCTTCGTGCGGTAGATTCCGGCATTATTCACCAGAACATCGATCGTTCCGAAATACTTGATTGCGGCCCCGGCGACTTCGGCGGCGGTCTCCTGTTTCCCGATATCGCCATCTACGGGAACCAGGCTGGGTGAGGCGGCCAACGACTGGCTGGCATTAAGAGATGTTGCGACGACGTTGTAACCCTCCTTCAGGAAGGCCTCGACCAAACCCGCACCTATCCCCCCCGATGCTCCCGTGATGATCGCTGTTTTCTTATCAAACATACATACTCCGGGATCATGACGGCATACTTCGTGACATCTACATCTTACGCTCCGCCAGCGGCGCCTTTGCGGATTGCCTGATGCAGGTCTGCCTCTTTTGCCACAGAGAAAGGGTGCGCTCCGAGAAGCGGAGCGCACCGGGCTCGCCAGTGTCCGGTGCATCACCGAAATTCCGGCCGGGGCATTCGTATAATGCCCGCATGACCACCTTCCGCGCACCCTCCGGCGCATCCGAAGCGCTACGCCATGCAGTCGAGCTGGTGAACCGGGATCTGGAGGGGCTGCTGGACGACCTCGACACCCACCAGCAGTATCAGTTCTGGAGCAATCTGCACCAGTATGCGCTGGCGCAGACCGAGCACAAAAAACAGCGGCCGCACCTGATTGCATCCGCCGAGGCAGTGGACGCCGCCGCCCGCGAGGCGCTGGAACTGGCGGACGAAAAATTCGCCGAGCACCTGGATCCGCTGAGCAGCATGGATTGCGACCGCTTCTGGCGCATGCTGCATGAGGCCGCGGAGCAGCAGGCGGAGATGACGGGCCACACCAAGGCCGGTTTCGGCGGAGGCAAGCACTAGCCCGCCGTGGGCCCGTTCTTTCAACTCGTCGGCCCCGAGCACACCTTACAGATTTTCGGCATCCGGTTGCTCGGGGTGAGCCTGGAGACCGGCAAGAAGCTGATGTTCAGCGCCGGGCTGATTCTGGCGCTGCTGGCATTGCGGAAAAGACTTATCGGCGTTCATCGGCGGCCAATTATCGCTTTTCCGCACCCTGCTGGAACGCCGCGGCGCCGGCTTCGGCCACTGCCTGGTCCTGCGCGCCCATGCCGCCGCTGACGCCGACGGCTCCCACCACCTGGCCGCCGCGCTGGAGCGGGATGCCGCCGGCGAAGACCATCACGCGGCCGTTGTTGGAAACGTGAATGCCGAAGAACTGGCCGCCCGACTGGCTGTGCTGGGCCAGGTCGCGCGTGGAAATGTTGAAGGCGCGAGCGGTCCAGGCCTTGTTAATCGAGATGTCGATGCTGCCGATCCACGCGTTGTCCATGCGCACGTGCGCCACCAGGTTGCCGCCGGAGTCGACCACCGCGATGTTCATGGGCTGGCCGATCTCCTGCGCCTTCTTTTCGGCGGCGGCAATGATCCTTCTAGCGTCCTCCAGGGTAACCATGGCAACCGTTCTCCTTTCAACCATCGGCTTCCAGCCGAGAGGGATTCATGCAACGCGAGCCGGCCCTACACCAGCGGCCGGGCTTCGAGCGGCGTGCCGCGCGGAGCGAAGGAATAGGTTTCTCCGTGGCGCAGGTAGCGTACGCGGTCGCGCCATCCCTCGCGCTCCACGGCGCGCACGAATTCTTCGAGCGGCTCTTTGAACAGGTTGTAATCGTTGTAGTGGATCGGGATGGCGACGTCGGGACGGATGATGCGCAGCGCCTCAATGCCCTGGGCGGCATTCATCGTGACCAGCACGCCCAGCACCCGGGTTCCTCCCAGGTGCAGGAGCGCCAGGTCCACCTGGGGGTAGCGCCGGGGAATTTCGTACAGGTCGCCGAAAACCAGCGTATCGCCGCTGACGTAGATGCGGTAGTGGCGGCCGTCGGGGTCGTGGCGAAACTCCAGCATGCTGCCCATCACGTCCGGCATAGCGGCGGAAACCAGCAGCGGACCGTGCCGGCCGGGCAAGGCGGTGACGCGCAGCGAAACCGGGCCTTTGCGCACGTTGACGCGGTCCCAGGTACGCAGCGCGTAAGTATTGACGAAGCCGCGGCGGGCCAGCGTCCGCGCCGCCGAAGCCGTGGTGAGGATAGGGGTGTGGGGATCGAGGCGGCGTTCCACCAGCTTGTCGAAGTGGTCTTCGTGGAGATGCGAAAGCAGGACGAAATCGACCGGCGGCAAGTCTTCGAATTCGCGCGCCGGGTCGGTGAGGCGGGTGGCGTGCATGCCATAGCCGATATGGATGCGGTCGCCGCGGTGGAGGAAGTTGGGATCGGTCAGAATGGTCAGGCCGCCATAGCGGATGAGGGTGGTGGCGGTGCCGATGAACTGCACGGAGCCGGTTTCCGGGGTCGGGATTTCCGGCGAGGGTTCGAGATCCAGCAGGTGCGTGCGCGGCCGCGCCGGCGTAGTGCGGCGCGTCACCATCCACAACGCTGCGCCGGCTGCCGCCAGCGCGGACCCGGCCAGCCAGTAGCGGGCTTTCCCTTTGTTCCGATATCGGGCTTTCATAATATTGGCGAGTGTAACGCGGGGTGCGCGGCTGGCTCCGTCTGGTTTCGTGCAAACCGGTCCGGCGATTGGAGCTTTTCGGACACTCGCGGGCGGGGCGTAGCGCTACAGTGTGGGCATGAGAGAAAACATGGGTGCGACGGAGCAAAAAATCCGTATGGCGGTGGGCGCGGCGGCCGCGGCGGCGGCCATTTTCGCACCGCTCGAATACAAGTGGAAGGGGCTGCTGTCGGCTGCCGCATTTGACGGGCTGTTCACCGGAACAACCGGCTATTCGCCGTTCAAAAAGGTGTTCGGCCTGGGGCGTTAACCTGGTGGGGCGGGCTTCCACAGCGGAGCGCTTCGCCCCCCTAATCGCGATCCCGACGGCGCGCCATGGCTAACCCGGCCAGGAACAACGCCACAGCCAGCGCGGCTTCGATGCCGTAGCGCACGGCGGCGCCCGGATGGAGCGTGCGCGCGACGAAGGGGTCCGTGAGCACCATGTCTCCGCCCACTTTGCCGAGCACCGCCGCGCCCAGATAGACCAGCCACGGCAGGCGGTCCATCAGCGCCGCCAGCAGGTTGCTGGAGAGCACCACGAAGGGAATGCTGAAGGCCAGTCCGAACAGGATCAGGCCGAAGCTGCCCTGCGAGGCGCCGGCGATGGCCAGGATGTTATCGGTGGACATGGTGAGATCGGCCAGCGTGATGTACCAGATGGCCTCGAGGAAGCGGCGCGGCGAAGGGTCGCCTCGGGCGGATCGCTGGCATCGCGCAGCACTTTGACCGCGATCCAGAGCACGAACAGGCCGCCGGCCAGCTTCAGGAACTGGATGGTGAGCAGGCGCGCGGCCATGAAGGTGAGGCCGACGCGCAGGACCACCGCGGCGCCCGCGCCGCAGATGGACCCGATGCGCCGCTGGTCGCTGGGGCAGGGAGCGCACCGCCATGGCGATGACCAGGGCGTTGTCGCCGGCCAGCATCAGGTCGATGAAGATGATGGAGAGAGGCTTAGGAGGAAGCGCACGGCACCCGACCGATCCACGCCCGCGTGCGCCGGAAGTAGCGCTGCGCCGCCGCCGCGTCCTGCAGAATCCGCTCGCGGAGCGCTTCGGCGCTGGCGAATTTGCGTTCGTCGCGCACCCGCCACAGAAACTCCACGCGAATGCGTCGCGGCGTTTCGCCCTGGAGCGGATCGAGCAGGAAGGTCTCGATGGAGAGATCCGGCGCTGGCGCCGAAGGTGGGCCGGTAGCCGACGTTGGTGATGGAATTCCAGGAGCGCGGGGGCGGAGCGGCGGCAGCGCGCTCGCTTGCGCTCGCGGCTCCGGCCTGGTCCGCTTCGGGCGGGTCCGCTTCGGTGGTGCGCGTGACGTAGACGCCGCGCGCGGGAATCAGCTCGGCGGCGGTGGCGAGGTTCAGCGTGGGGACGGTCTGTTTGGAGCCCACGCCGCGCCCGCGCACCACCTCGCCTTCGAGCGCGTAAGGCGTGCTCCAGCAGGCGCGCCGCCAGCGCCACCTCTCCGGCGCGGATCAGCTCCCGGATGCCGCTGGACGATACCATGCCGCCGCGCGAGACGACCGCGGGCACGATCTCCGTCGAAATCCGAACCGCCCGCCCAATTCCTCCAGCATGCGGACGTTGCCGGCCTGGCGATGGCCGAAGCGGAAATTGTCGCCCACCAGCACGGCGCGCGCGCCCAGCCGCTCCACCACGATGGGCGCACGAATTCTTCCGGCGAAAGCTGGCGAGCTCCGGCGTGAACGGCAGAATCAGCACCTGCTCGATGCCCTCCTCGGCCATCAGCTCGGCGCGGCGGTCGGGCGAAGTCATCAGCCGCGGGGCGCGGTCCGGCGCCACCACGCGGTGGGATGGGGATCGAAGGTGAGAGCCGAAGGCTTCCAGCCGTGCGCATCGGCCAGCGCCTTGAGGCGCCGCAGGATGCGCCGATGGCCGAAGTGCACGCCGTCGAAATTGCCGATGGTGAGGGCGCTCGGGCCGAAGTCCGCGGGCACTTCGGCGAGGCTGCGGTAGATCTTCATGCGCACTCACGAAGTTCCAGGCCGTCGTAGGCCAGCCGGATGTGCGGCGGCAGCAGGCTTTCGGCGCGCTCGTGCCCCAGGTCGTGGCAGATGTGGGTGAAGAAAGGCGCGCCGCGGCTGCAATCCGCGGCGGTCGTCGACGGAGCGGTCCACGGTGGAGTGCGTGGGATGCGGCTTGTAGCGCAGCGCGTCGAGAAAGAGCACGTCGAGGCCGCGCAGCAGGTCCATGGAGGCCGCCGGGATGTCGCTGTGGTCGGTGAGATAGGCCGCCGCCGCCGAAACGGAAGCCGTAGATGGTCTGGCGGCCGTGCAGGACGGGAACCGGCAGAAACTCGAGGCCGAACAGGTCGAACGGCGCGCCGTCGAGCAGGCGCGCGTCGAGCTGCGGCACGTTGGATTCCTTCTTCACGCCATCGAAAATGTAAGGGAAGGAGCGGCTGGATGGCGGCCATGGTGTCGGGCGCGGCGTAGATGGGGATCTGCCCCTTCTGCCGGAAGTTGAACGGGCGGACGTCGTCGAGGCCCATCATGTGGTCGGCGTGGGCGTGGGTGAAGAGGACGGCATCCAGGCGGTCGATGCGGGCGCGCAGCGCCTGGGTGCGGAAATCGGGCGTGGTGTCGATGAGGACGTTGCGGCCTTCGTAGCTCACCAGGATGGAGGGCCGCAGGCGGTTATCGCGCGGGTCGGTGGAAGTGCAGACGGCGCAATGGCAGCCGATGGTGGGCACGCCGACACTGGTGCCCGAGCCCGAGCACGGTGATGCTGAATGTGGGCGCCGCCATTCAGGCTTTCTGCGCCGCTGCCTTGGCCGGACTCCTCGGAGACCTGCACGAAGCGGAAGCGCAATTCGGTGAGGGAATTTTCCAGCAGGCGCTGCTCTTCGATGCTCAGATTGCCCTTGGTCTTCTCGAGCAGGACGGCCATCAGATCGATGGTGTGGCGGGCCAGGGGAAGGTCGGGCTTCGGCTGCTCTTCTCCTTCGCCGAAGTGCACAGCCCGAGCTGCATTTCGGCCTGGGCGCGCAGGGAGAGCACCAGGAAGGTGAAGGATGCCGGCGGCAGCGGGAAATTTTCTGCTTCGCTCATCAATATTATTTTAGCAACCGTGTCTTCAACGCGGAGACGCTGAGAACACGGAGGAAACGCGGAGAAAGCAATTCTGGCCGCTCAGTTGTTCTCCGTGATTTCTCCGTTTCCTCCGCGTCTCCGCGTTGAAGGCGATGCCCTATCTTTTCCGGAACGCCACCACCGCCAGCGGCGGCAGGACGACCGAAATGCTGTGCTGGCGGTTGTGCTTGGGGATGGGGCGGGAGGAGACCAGGCCGCCATTGCCCAGGTTGGATCCGCCGAAGGCTTCCGAATCCGTGTTCAGCACCTCTTCATAGAAGCCCTCTTCGGGAACGCCGAACTCATAGCCGCGCCGCGCCACGGGGGTGAAGTTGCAGCAGAACAACAGGAAATCTTTGGGGTCCTCGGCACGGCGCAGGAAGGCGATGATCGAGCTTTCCCAATCGTGAAAATCCACCCACTCGAAGCCGGTGTAGTTGAAATCGACCTCGTAAAGCGCGGGGTTGGCGCGATAGAAGCGGTTCAGCTCCCGCACCAGGTCCTGCAGCTTCCGGTGGATGGGAAACTCCAGCAGTTCCCAGCGGACGCCGGCGTTGTAATTCCACTCCTCGCGCTGGCCGATTTCCTGCCCCATGAACAGCAGCTTCTTGCCGGGATGCGCCCACATGTAGGCCAGGAACGCGCGCGCGTTGGCGAACTGGCGCCACTCGTCGCCCGGCATCTTGCCCACCAGCGAACCCTTGCCGTGCACCACTTCGTCGTGCGAGATGGGCAGGACGAAATTCTCGGTAAAGGCGTAGAGCAGGCTGAAGGTGATGTGGTTGTGCTCGTACTTGCGGTAGACCGGATCCTTGCTGAAATAGTCCAGCATGTCGTGCATCCAGCCCATGTTCCACTTCATGGTGAAACCCAGGCCGTTCAGGTACACGGGTTTGGACACGCCGGGGAAGGCGGTGGATTCCTCGGCGGCGGTGAAGGCGCCCGGCACCTGGTGCGCCAGCTCGTTGAAGCGGCGCAGAAATTCGATGGCTTCCAGGTTTTCGTTGCCGCCGTACTGGTTGGGAATCCACTCGCCCGGCTGGCGCGAGTAGTCCAGATAGAGCATGGAAGCGACGGCATCCACGCGCAGGCCGTCGATGTGGTACTCCTTCAGCCAGAACAGCGCGTTGGAGATGAGGAAGGCGCGCACCTCGTTGCGGCCGTAATTGAAAATCAGCGTGCCCCAATCGCGGTGCTCGCCCTTACGCGGATCGGCGTGCTCGTAGAGCGCGGTGCCGTCGAAGAAAACCAGCCCGTGGGCGTCTTTGGGGAAGTGCGCCGGCACCCAATCCACGATCACGCCGATCCCGGCCTGGTGGCAGGCGTCGATGAAGTCATGAAATCGTCGGGCGTGCCGAAGCGGGAGGTGGGCGCGTAATAGCCGAGTACCTGGTAGCCCCACGATCCCGAGAACGGATGCTCCATCGGGGGCAGCAGCTCCAGGTGCGTGTAGCCCATCTGCACCGCGTAAGCCACCAGCTTGACCGCCATTTCGCGATAGGTCAGCGGCTGCCCCTGGGGTCCGCGCAGCCAGGACTCCAGGTGCACTTCGTAAATCGAAACCGGCGATTTCAGCCAGTCGGTATGGGCGCGCGTCTCCATCCACGCGGCATCTCCCCACTGATGCCGGGCGATGTTCCAAACCACGGATGCCGATTTGGGCGGGGTTTCGCAATAAAAGGCGTACGGATCGGCCTTCAGTTGCTGGTAGGCGGCGAAGCGCGAGCGGATGTTGTACTTGTAAGTGGCGCCCTCGCCCAGGCCGGGCATGAAGATTTCCCACACGCCGCCGCTGCGCCGGCGCATGGGGTGGCGGCGTATGTCCCAATCGTTGAACTCGCCCGACAGGGTGACGCTTTCCGCATTTGGCGCCCACACGGCGAAACGCACCCCGCAGGTGCCTTCGGCCTCCCCCAGGTGCGCGCCCAGCACTTTGTAGGCCTCGTAGAGGGTGCCTTCCGTGTGCAGATAGAGATCGGTGTCGGAGATCTGCGGGCCGTAGCGGTAGGGATCGTCCAATTCGATCTCGCTCCCGTCCCAGAGTCTGGCACGGAGGCGGTAGGGGCGGGGATCGCCCGGCAGGACGGCGCAGAAGAAGCCCTGCGCGTGGCGCTTCTCCATGGGGCGGCGCTCGCCACCGTCCACCACCTCGGCGGTTTCGGCCTGCGGCAGAAACGCCCGCACCTCCCAGCGCCCCTGGCCGCCTTTCTTGCGCACGCTATGAGGTCCCAACACGCGGAAGGCGTCGCCGTGATAACCGCCCACAATCGCTTCTATTTCTTCCACAGTCATGAGAGTCTAAGTTCAAGTATGGCCGATTTTTAGCCGGAGTTGCCGGGGTTTTTGGGTTACCATCAAAAAGGAGGCGGAACGAAACCGGTGAAGCCACGGGCCACCGTGGAACCCCAAAAAGGCCGGAAGGCGAGTCAAGACTCGCGTACCCGAACGGAGCGTCTGATGGAGACCTCCCGTCGTGTTCGGCGCGAAAGCATGCGCGTCAACGCGGAATTCGCCGCCATTGAGCACGATCCTGCTGTTCCGCTGAGGACCCGCTAACCGCGTGGCCGCGACCGATTTCCTTCGGGATCTGCCGAAAGCCGAGCTGCACCTGCACCTGGAGGGCTCGGTAGAGCCGGAAACGCTCCACGAACTGGACCCGGGAACGCCGCTCGAAGAGCTGCAGGCGCTCTATACTTATACCGATTTCGACGCGTTTCTGCGCACCTTCGGCGCCATCGGCAAGCGCCTGCGCACGCCGGAGGATTACGCGCTCGTCACCCGCCGGCTGCTGGAACGGCTGGCCTCCCAGAACGTGCAATATGCCGAAATTATTGTCTCGGCAGGCGTGGTGCTGTGGAAAGGACAGGATTTCGGGCCCATTTTCGACGCGATCCACCGCGCCGCGGCGGGCGCGCCGGTGGAGGTGCGCTGGATTCTGGATGCGGTCCGCCAATTCGGCGCGGAAGCCGCCATGGAGGTGGCGAAACTGGCCGCGGCACGACGCGACCGGGGGGTGGTGGCGTTCGGGATCGGCGGCAGCGAGACCCGCGGTCCGGCCGAATGGTTCGGCGAGGTATTCGCGTTCGCCCGCGTGCCGGGCCTGCATTTGACGGCCCACGCGGGCGAAGGCACCAGCCCCGCAATCCGTGTGGGCCGCGCTCGAATTGGGCGCCGAGCGAATCGGCCACGGCATTGCCGCCATCGAGGACCCGGCGCTGATGGCGCACCTGCGCGACCGCGGCATCCCGCTCGAAGTCTGCATGACCAGCAATATGGTGACCGGCGTGGTGCGGCGGATCGAGGACCACCCGGTACGCCGCTTGTTCGACGCCGGCGTCCCGATTACCCTCCATACCGACGATCCCGCCATGTTCCGCTGCAGCCTGACTGGCGAGTACGAACTGGCGGCCCGCCGCTTCGGCTTCACCGAATCTGAACTGCGCGGGATTGCCGCAAACGCCTTCCGATTCGCATTCGCGGCTGCATTCCCTTCATAATGAATAGTTGGCGGTCCGCCGCGCCGATGGGGTGGCGCGGAAATAACCGGCGGACTGCTCGGGGAGGCACTTGGCGAGCAGGGGAATCGCGGTAGAAAGCGGAATACGGCCGGTCAGCCGGACGGCGATCGTGTCCGTCGTCGTGACGCTGGTGGTGTTGTTCACGGTCACAACTTTCGCGGACCGGGCTTATCACCTGGCACGGCACAGCCGCGCCGAAGCCAGTTACCGGGAAGGACTGGCGCTGGAGGCGCGCGGCCGCTACGCGCAGGCGGCGGCGGTCTTTCGCGCCGCTTCGGTCTATGAGCACGCGGACGACAAGTACCGGTTCGCGCTGGCCCAAACCCTGATGGCGCTGAAGCGCTGGAACGAAGCGGAGAATTATCTGCTGGAACTGCGGGCGGCCGATCCCACCAGCGGACCGGTCAACCTGATGCTGGCCCGGGTGGACGCCGAGGAGGGCCACTACCCCGAAGCGGTGGACAATTATCATCGGGCGATTTTCGGCTCCTGGTCCGACCATCCCCAACAGAACCGGATTGCGGCGCGCTTCGAGCTGATCAAACATGCTGGAGCGCGAGGGCCGGCAAAAGGACGTTCTGGCGGAACTGCTGCAACTGGCGGGCGATATTCCCGCGGGAGACGCCGCCACCGAGCAAAGGGTGGCGGACGCGCTGCTGGCGTACGGCTCGCCGGAGCACGCCGCCGATGTCTACCACGCCATTCTGAGCGTTCACCCGCGCGATGCCGCGGCGGAAGAGGGACTGGGTGACGCCGAATTCGCGATGGGTGATTTCGCCGGCGCACATCGCTCCTTCGATTCGGCGGCGCGCTTCGGCGGCTCGCTGCCGGGCCTGGCGCGACGGCTGGCGCTCACCAATTCCATTCTCGAGCTGGACCCGACCATGTTCCGCCTGACGGCGAACCAGCGCTTCGAGCGCGCGCGGGAACTGCTGCAGCGAACGCTGAATGCGTCGGCCGGCTGTCCCCTGCCGGCGGATGTCACGTCCACCGCGGAACAGGCGCTGGCGCAATCCAAACGCCGCATGCGCAATGGCGAAACCCTGGAGATGCTGATGCTGGCGCAAGGTTTGTGGAGAGACCGCGTGGCTGCCTGCCCGCAGCAGCCCGTGACCGACCGGGCACTGGCGGCGCTGATGTCCAAAATGCTAAAACAATGACCCCCCGCGATCCTTACAAAATGTGGCGCCTGAACGAAACGCAGCGGTTCCTGCTGCTGGCCATCCTGATCGGGGTGTTCTCCGGTCTGCTGGTGACCTGTTTCCATATCGCCATCGACCTGCTGGGGTGGTACAGCCTGGGCGCGCTCTCGGAGAAATTCCGCTTCGGCCGGCTGATCTCGCCCGCCCTGGGAGCGCTGGCGGCCACGTTTCTGGCCACGCGGGTGTTTCCGGCGGCACGCGGCAGCGGCGTCAACCAAACCAAGGCCGCGCTCTATATCTCCGACGGGTATGTTCCGACCAGCACGGTGATCGGCAAATTCGCCGCCTGCTCCATTGCCATCGGCTCGGGCAACTCGCTCGGTCCGGAGGACCCTTCGCTGCAGATGGGCGCGGGCGTGGCTTCGCTGCTGGGGCGGATGTTCCACCTGGGGCGCAAGAACATGCGCATGATCGCGCCGGTGGGCGCGGCCGCCGGCATCGCCGCCGCCTTCAATACGCCCATCACGGGCGTGATTTTCGTGATGGAGGAGGTGGTCGCGGCCTGGAATGCCGGGGTGGTGGGGTCCACGGTTCTGGCCGCCGTTTCGGCGGTGGTGGTGGTGCGCTGGTTCCTGGGAAACGAGCCGCTCTTCCGGGTGCCGGCGTTTTCGCTCGAGAGCCCGAGCGAGCTGGTGATTTACGCCGCCATCGGCGTGGCCGGGGGCTTGCTGTCCGCGCTTTTCATCAAGCTGATCGAGATTCTGCGCGGCCGCATCGAACGTCTGGCGCACCGCAACGAACTGGTGGAGGCGCTGATCGGCGGCGTTTGCGTGGGCATCGCCGGCCTATGGCTCCCGGAGGTGATGGGCGCCGGTTACGACGCCATCGATTCGGCCTTGCACGGGCAGTTCCGCTGGGAGTTCCTGCTGATCCTGGCGGGCATCAAGCTGCTGGTTACGCTTCTCTGCTTCGCCGCCGGCGTGCCGGGAGGAATGTTTGCGCCGGCGCTGTTCATGGGCGCCATGCTGGGCGGCGGCCTGGGCGGACTGGCGCGCCATTACTGGGCCTCCCCCACCAGCGCCGCCGGCGCGTACGTGCTGGTGGGCATGGGGACCTTCTTTGCCGGCGTGTTCCGCGCTCCCATGACGTCGATTTTCATGGTGTTCGAAACCAGCGCCAGTTACGTCATCATCCTTCCCGTGATGATTGCCAACACGATTTCATATTTCATTTCGCGCAGCCTGCATCCGCTGCCGTTCTTCACCATGCTGGCGCGGCAGGAAGGCGTGGACCTGCCTTCCGCCGAAGAGTTTCGCAATACCGAAGTTCTGCGCGTGGAAGATGTGATGCGGCCGCTGCCGGCCGGGATCTCGCTCGACGGCGCGCCGTCCATCTATCCCGACGTCACCCTGGACACAGCCATGCGCCTGCTGTCAGTTTCGCCTTTGTTGCGCGTCACCAGCCGCGCCGATCACGCCAAACCCATCGGCGTTCTCGCGCTGGAGGATATCTTCCGTGCTTACGGCCTGATGAGCGATCCGGACCAGGCCGAGGGGCTCTAAGGGGCTACTTACTCAAGCGGGAGCTTTCTCACATCCTCCAGTAACTACTGTCCCGACAGTAGTTACCTTTCTATTTCGCCGTCGTCTTATAAATAGAAAGGAGACAACACTTGATGAAATGGAATGCATGGATCCCGACGGTGGTGCTGGCTTTGGCGGCCGTGCCGCTGGCGAGCGCGAAATCCTACAACATCACGCTCGATACGGCGGCCAGGGCCGGAGCGGTTCAACTGGCCCCGGGCGCGTATTCGTTAAAGCTGGAGGGCAATACCGCAATTCTGACCAGCTCCGACACCGGCAAGCGATTCACCGTGCCGGTCCAGGTGAAAAAGGCCGACAAGAAGTTCGGCTACACGGCGGTGGAAACGACTAAGACGGCCGGGGCCGACCATTTGAACGCCATCGATCTGGGCGGGTCCAACGTGCAACTGGACATCAGCGACTAAGACTTCCGCGCCCGCAGATGGCCGCGGATATCGAGCGCGGGAAAGATCCAGGCCGCGTGGCGCTCGTACCATCGTAGCGAGCGCCGCGCGACCAGCCGCCCCAGGTTATCGAGCACCAGGTTCCCCCCGAATGTCAATTCCACGCTGACGATTTCGAACCGGCAGGCGACTCCGGCGAAAGTGGGAAAGTCCTTCCCGGTGAAGTATTCGAAACTGGCCGCCGCCAGGTGACGGCGGTGCGTGGGATCGGTGTACGAGTTATGCGAGCTGAAGTGCGGGGTGGTGACGAAGACATCGGCGCCGTCCCGAGCCACGCGGTAGACCTCCGCCATGGCGCGCATGGGGTCTTCCAGATGCTCGATGACGTGCGACATATGGATGCGCGTAAAGGCATCGCCGGGAAGCGGCCAGGGATAGGAATCCAGGTTCCACACGTGGTCCGCCGCGGAATCGGGCGACATGTCGATGCCGATGGCGCCGGCTTCCGCTTTTCGCCTGCCGCAGCCGACGTCCAAAATCATTCCCTTATTATGTAGGTTGGGGCCTACCGCCCGCCACCTTGTGACGCGCCATTTACTTCTCGCCGGCCTGCTTTCGCTTTGCCTCACCCGCCTGTGGCTGATGCCGCTCGGCTCCAGTTTCTGGGTGGATGAAACGGCGACGGCGTTCGTGGTGACGCACGGGGCCGCCGATCCGTCGTTGCGGGTAGCCCCGCAAGTGCCGGCGTCGATTTATTACCTGCTCCCGCGCGTCTCCACCGGCTGGTCCGGGCAATCGGAGATCGCCTACCGGCTGCCTTCTCTCCTGGCGCTGGGCCTGGCGCTGTGGCTGGTGGCGCGCCTGGCCGCGCGGCTGATCCACCCGCAGGCCGCGTGGTTCGCCGCTTTCGCCTGCCTGGCCTTGCGGGGCTTCAACTACCAGGCCGCCGATGCCCGGCCCTATGCCCTGGGCACGTGTGTCGCCTGCGCCGGCGTCTGGCTGCTGATCGAATGGCTCGATGGCGGAGGCTGGTGGCGCGCGCTGGCGTTCCTGGCGGCGGCATCCCTGCTCTGGCGGGTGCATCTGCTGGATTGGCCCTTTTACCTGGTGTTCGCCATTTATGCCGGGCTGAGAATGCGGCGGGCTTCCGCGGAACCGGCGCGGGTAACGTGGACCGCGGCCGCGGTTGTGGGCACGTCCCTGGCGGTTCTTCTGCTGCCGGTAATGGCCCAGGCGCTGGCCCTGCGGCAGCAGGCCGGGGCGCACGTGATGGCGGCCCTCCCGGGCGCCGCCGGTCTGCTCCATTCCATGAAATTGGGGCTGGTGCTGCTGCCCGCGGGCGTAGCCGCGGCGGCCGCCCTGTGGCGCGGCACGGCCGGGCGGCGAAAGGCACTAGCGTCTGCTTCGCTGGGCCTGATTCTGGCCTGGTGGCTGGCGGTTCCCCTCGGCCTGTTCGCATTTTCATGGGCCACCGGATACAGCGTTTTTCTGGAGCGCTATCTGAGCCTGTCCCTGGCCGGCGCCGCCCTGGCTTCCACCGCCGCCGCTGCCTATTTCCTGCCGCCGCGGTGGTGGAAGGCCGCCGCGGCCGCCATGGGCTGCGCCGCGCTGCTGCTGGCGGGAAACTGGCATAGCTGGCGGCCGCCCCATCATGCTTCCGACTGGCGCGGGGCCGCCGCCGCGCTCAACCGCGAGGGCGCGGGCGCGGCCATGCCGGTGCTGTGCCCAAGCCCTTTCCTGGAGGCCGCTCCACCGGTTTGGCGGCCCGATGATCCGGCCGCCGGCTTTCTCTACTCGCACCTGGTTTACTATCCCGTAGCCGGCAAAATCTACCCGTTTCCTTTCGCGGATTCGGCCGCGGCGGAAACCTTCGCCACGCGCTTGTTGACCGGCACGCTCTCCGCCTCGCCCAAATTCGCGATCTACGGGCAGACGGGGATAGCCGGGTTCTGGCGGCGGTGGTTTCGGGCGCGGCCGGAACTGGCCGGCTGGCGCGTCCGGCGCCTGGGCGATTTCGGCGATGTGGAGGCGGTGGTGTTCGAGCGGGGAGCGGCTAAAACCCCGTAGGGCGCCGCAACCGCTCGCGGCTCTGATCGGAGCCGCGACCGTAAGGGAGCGGTCGCTTCAAAAGGGAATTGAGGGCGGAATAGGGCCGGTTGGCGGGCGAAAGCGGCTGCCCCGCGGGGACGCCGCGCGCTACAATAATTTCGGACCACAACCTCCTATGCCGAGCCGACTCGGCCGGAAGCTGATGCTCTCGATCACGGTGATTGTCATCATCGTGGCGGCAGTCTCCGGGCTGGTGAACATTAACACCGAAGAGAGCAGGCTGCTCAACACCATGGTGCTGGGCGCCGATCAGCTTTCGAAAGGCATCACTTCCGCCACCTGGCATGCGATGCTCGACGATAACCGCGAAGCGGCTTACGAGGTGATGACCACCATCGCGCTGAAACAGGGGATCAACCGGATCCGCATGTTCAACGGCGCCGGGCAGTTGCGATTCTCCACGCGCCCGGAGGATTTCCGCGCCACCGCCGCGGGGCCGGACCTCAGCCGGCATATCCTCATCGTACCCGGGCTGGGGCGCGGCATCCTGTGGGGCCGGCGCCTGGAGATGCTGACCCCCATCTATAACGAGCCGGCGTGCAGCCAGGCCGCCTGCCACGCGCATCCCGCCAGCACCAGGGTACTGGGGGTGCTCGACCTGCAGTTGAGCCTGGAGCCGGTGGATCACGAGATCCGCAGCACGAAATACCGCGTCCTGCTGGTGACCGCGGTCGAGATCGCGTTGATCAGCCTGTTCATCATTTTCTTCACGCGACGGTTTCTGGGGCGTCCCATCGAGCGCCTGATGGAAGGCATCAAAGCAGTCAGCCACATGGACCTGGACAAGCCCATCGGGCTGGACAATTCGAGCGAGGAGTTGTACGAGCTGGCCAGCTCCTTCGATGCCATGCGCGAGCGGCTGCGGGCGGCGCTGGCGGAAATCAACCAGTTCACGCAGAAGCTGGAGGCGAAGGTGGAGGAGCGGTCGCGCCAGCTGCAGGCGGCGCAGAAGAAGCTGGTGCACAGCGACCGGCTGGCTTCGCTGGGGCAGCTCTCGGCCAGCGTGGCGCATGAAATCAACAATCCGATTTCCGGCGTGCTCAACCTTTCCATGCTGCTGCAGCGGATGCTGAAACCGGAAGGCGTCCCGCCCGGCCGCATCGAGGAGTTCCGCAAGTACCTCGGCCAGATTACGAATGAAACGGCGCGCGTGGGGCGGATCGTTTCCGACCTGCTGGCGTTCTCCCGCCGCTCCACGCCGCAGCGCGCGCCCGCCGACGTAAACCGCATCGTCCGCAACACGCTTTCGCTCGCCCAGCACAAGCTGAAGCTCAGCAACGTGGAGGTCTCCACAAAACTATGCGAGAATCTGCCGGCCATTCCCTGCGACGCCTCGCAAATCCAGCAGGTGGTGCTGAACCTGCTGCTGAACGCGGCCGAGGCCACGCAGTCCAAGCCCGAGCGCCGGGTGGCCCTCGAGACCGCGGTGGAGGAAGGCGCCATCGTGCTCACCATCTCCGATAACGGCGAAGGCATTCCGCAGGAAAACCTGGCCCGGATTTTCGATCCTTTTTTCACTACCAAGTCGGAGGGCAAAGGGGTGGGGCTGGGGCTGGCCGTGTCTTACGGCATCATCCAGGCCCACGGCGGCGATATCGAGGTGAAGAGCAAGCCGGGCGAGGGGACGGCGTTTTCCGTCTCTCTGCCGGTGGCGCAGCCGGCCGCGCCGCCCCCAGCCGAGTGCTCTCCGCCCGCCGGCCCGCCCGCGGCGGCCGCCGCCGCCAAAGAATGAATTGCCTGTATATGGGCGCGACGCCTGAGCTGATTTCCGCCGCCGATCGCGAGGCATTCGCCGGGATGGGCCCGCACCTCGCGCGCGAGTTCCAGGTCCCCGTTCGTCCCATCGAGCTGCCCGCCATTGACTTCGCCTTCGACCCCGCCCGCGCGCAGCACGCCTCCATTCCCGTGCTGGAGATGCTGCTGCGGCGCTGCCCGGGCGACGGCGCGCGCCTGCTGGCCGTCACCACGCGCGACCTGTTTATCCCCGTGCTGACCTTTGTCTTCGGCCACGCCCAGCTGGCCGGGCGCGCCGGCATCGTGTCGCTGGCCCGGCTGCGCCAGGAGTTCTACGGGCTGCCCCCGGACCACGATAATTTTCTGGCGCGCGCCGCCAAGGAAGCCGTTCACGAGACGGGGCACCTGTTCGGCCTGGTCCATTGCGCCGACCGCGCCTGCGCCATGTCCCTCTCCACCGGTGTGTTGCAGATCGATTCCAAAGCAGCGCATCTGTGCCGACCCTGCGCGGCCCGCGTCCGCCGTCTCACCGCCGCGCCCTCCTCAACCCGGGCCCCCGAGACCCGATCCCCTTCCCCCGGTGGCTTATGAAAACTAACTGGCAAATCCTGGTCGTAGACGACGAAGAGATCATGTGCGAATCCCTCGCGGCGTGGCTGCGCGAGGATGGCTACGCGGTGGACACCGCCGCGTCCGGACGCGACGCCGTGGAAAAAGCGCGGCAGCGCGACTTTGCCATCTACTTTGTGGACCTCAAGATGCCAGGCGGCATGGACGGCATCGAAACCATGATGCAGATCCGGCGGCTGCATCCGGATGCTTCCATCATCATCATCACGGCCTACGCCACCGTCGATACCGCCATTACCGCCATCAAGGAAGGGGCGCAGGAATATATCGTCAAGCCGTGCAACCCCGAGGAGATCTCGCTGCTGGTCAACCGCATCATCAAGGTAAAAAACCTGCAGCGCGAAAATACCATCCTGCGCAAGAAGCTGACGCGCCAGTATACCTTCCACGACATCATCAGCAAGAACCCGCGCATGCAGGAGATCATGGCCCTGGTGCAACAGGTGGCCAGCCTGCGCAGCACGGTGCTGGTCCAGGGCGAAAGCGGAACCGGCAAGGAGATGATCGCGCGCGCGGTTCATGCGGCGGGCGACCGCGCCGCCAAGCCGTTCGTGGCGGTCTCCTGCGCCGCGCTGGCCGAAACGCTGCTGGAATCCGAATTCTTCGGGCACGAGAAGGGCGCCTTCACCGGCGCCGGCCAGCAGAAGCGGGGAAAATTCGAGCTGGCCGACGGCGGCACGATTTTCCTGGACGAAATCGGCGATATCTCCCCCAAACTGCAGGTGGACCTGCTGCGCGTGTTGCAGGAGCGCCGCTTTTACCGCGTGGGCGGGTCGGAAGAGGTGCAGGTGGACTGCCGCGTGATTGCCGCCACGCACGTGAACCTGCAGCAGGCGGTCGCCGAGGGCAAGTTCCGCGACGACCTGTTTTACCGGCTGAACGTTATCGAGATCCACATCCCGCCGCTGCGCGACCGGCGCGAGGATATCCCCCTGCTCGCCCGGCATTTTCTGGATCGCCTCTCCCACGAGCTGGGCAAGGACATCGCCGATTTCTCCGAAGACGCGCTCAAGGTGCTGATGGATTACAACTGGCCCGGCAACGTGCGCGAGTTGGAAAATGCCGTGGAGCGCGCGATGGTTACGTGCCGCGAACGCTGCCTCACCGAAAACGATTTCGCCTTCCTGGCGCACAATGGCGCGGCCCGCACCTGGCCCGTGCCCGCCGGCATCAGCCTGGAGGAAATGGAGAAACAGCTGATCGCGGCCACCCTGCAGCGGACCCAGGGAAACATCAAGAGCGCGGCGCAGATACTCGGGATCGACCGCTCCACGCTGTACGAGAAGCTGAAACGGTACGAGATATCCAGGGCTTAGTAAGTGACAATCAAAACGGACCGGTGGCCCGGCGTGCCCTGAGGGTATCGCCGGGTGACCGGCCCGTCCTTATTCATTCACCAGTGGTAATCTACCGGGTTGCGATCGCCCGAAGGCGGCCGTTCCGGCATCCTCCACACCTTTAGATTAGCGCGGCGGCAAATTTGAAGGTGTAGGAAAGCGGACAGTGGTTAGTAAGTCCCGAAACAAAATGGTAGTAAGTGCAATCAAAACGGGCCGGTGGCCCGGCCTGCCCTGAGGGTACGCCGAAGTGACCGGCCCGCACTTACTGCTTCACTCGTGGTAATCTACCGGTTTGCGGTCGTCCCGAAGCCGGCCGTTCCGGCATCCTCCACGCTTTCAGGTTAACGCGGTTTCAAATCGGACGGTGTGCGCAAACGCGCGCTTACCGCCGCCGCTCCCAATCGGAGCCATGAGTGTAAGCGAGAAGCACGGAACCCGCTAGCGCCAGCGGCCCTGATGGAATCGCCAGGCCCGGCCTTCCCTGCGCCACTCCGGGGCCACCCATACGGCATGTCGGCGCGGCGGACGCATCCAGCGTCCTTCCACCCACGCCCAGTTGCTGCCGCGCAAATCCCAATAGCCCGGGGTCCACACGAATCCCGGCCCGGGCGCGACTCCGACCACTGCATAACGCGGCGCCGGCGGGCCGTATTGCACATAGTAAGCGTCCGTAAGGGTGGCCGCATCCCGCCAGAAGAGTTCCCGCCAGCACGAAAGCGCCGGCTAGCAGTTGCTGCCTCATGTCACATCCTCCTGCTATTGGAAACGCGGCAGCAGGCCGGCCAGTTGCGGTCCTGAAAACAAGTTAATGTTAGGCCCCGTTTTCATGTTTGGCGCGTCCGGCCCACACATTATTGCGCGGGCCGGTCCAGTTCCCTGCGGATGATGCGGGAAAGGCTGGCGGGATTGAAGGGCTTGGGCAGGAAGGCGGTGCCGGGCGGAATCTTGCCGGCGCCGTATCCGGACATGAAGACGATGCGCAGATCGGGCATGCGGTGCGCGCAGCTCGGCGGCCAGTTGAGGGCCGTCCACCCCCGGCATGATGACATCGGTGAGCAGCAGCTGAATGGCGTTGCCCAGGCGGTCGAACACGTCCAGGGCCTCCCGCGCGCCGTGCGTTTCGATCACGCGATATCCCCAGCTCTCCAGCAAAATGCGCGTGATCTGGGCGGTGGCAGGCTGGTCCTCCACCACCAGAATGGTTTCCACGCCGTCGGCGCGGGAGGTGAGCTTGGCCACAATCGACTGCAACTCGCCGAAGATCGGACAGTCGCTGTCGGCCTGGAACCAGCAGTGGCGTTCTTCCGTCTTTTCGCGAACCAAACCGGCGCGCCGCAAGGCCATCATGTGCCGGCGCAGGCTGGCGGGCGTCACGCCGGCGCGGCCGGCCAGCTCCGAAAGCAGCCACCAGCGCTGCGGCTCCTGAAAAATCGCGCACATCACCGGCCGGCGCGGGCCGGGGAATAGCACCTCGATCACCTTATAACTGCGCATTGGCTGCGCCAAGTCTCCATCGATACACTGTAGGGCACGTTTAAGGCCACCGGTAAACGCCCTATCTCAGAGCACCACCCGTTCGTCCCCCTCCCGCCGGGTGACGTGCTCCCGGTCCAAATATTCCAGCAGCGGGATGGCATATTTTCGCGATACGCCGGTCCATTCCTTGAAAGCGGCCACGCCGAAGCGCTGCGCCTTTCTGGGCGGCCAGCAGCCCGCGCAGGCTCTCGATGGCGGAGTGATGGAACACCAGCTCGTCGTTGATGCGCGCCAGCCGCTTCTCGCGCAGCAGAAGCGCCAGCAGCGCGCGCGCGCGCGCCGCCTCCACGCCCGATTTGGCCAGCACCTCGGCCACCGAGGGGACGGCCAGGCCGGCCTCGGCGAAGGCGCGCTCGATGGCGGCCCGCGCCTGCTCTTCATCCTGGCGGAACGTCACCTGGTGGCCGCGCGTGCGCACGATTTCGCCTTCCACGGCAAGATCTTTGGCATCGGCCAGCAGGGCGTCGAGCAGGAATGGCGGAGCGCCCGGCCAGCTCGCGCGCGCGCAGATCCTGCCGGGCGATGCCGGGCTGCAGCGGATTCTCCGCGTGAAAGCGGCGCACCGCCTTCACCAGCCGCTCGCGCGCCGATTGGAACCATGCGCGGATTCACCACCCAGGCGTGCGGGGCGTCAGCTGCCTGACCGGGGCGCGGCGCGATCTCCTCCGGCTGCAATCCGGTGCGCGCCACCAGGTCCGCCATGCTCATGCCGCAGGCGGATTCGCGCACCAGCAGGGCCACGCGCGCGGCGGCGTCCGGGGCGGCAAGCACGTCCAGCCGCGCCGCCGCATTTTCCGACCGGCGATATTTCCGCTCGCCGATATCCACCACCACGCCGCCGCCGATGGTCACCACCGGCGAGAACATGCGGATGATGAAGCGGTCGCCCGGGCAGCAGCAGCGCCGGCTCGCGCAGCACCAGCCGGGCATAGGCCGACGATCCCGGCGTCAGAACCTGCCGGTTGAGCGGCTCCTGCCCCGCGCCCAGCAGCCGCACTTCGGCCTCGATTTCCGCCGTGCCGGAATGGAAGTGCACCGGCGCGCGATGCTTCAGCGGCTTGGCGGAGGCCAGCAGTTCCAGGCGGCAATCGATGTGCCGCACGGGTCGAAACCGGCCGGGCTCGGAGAGCACGTCGCCGCGCGGCGATCTCCGCCGGCTCGATGTCCGGCCAGGTTGATGGCGGTGCGCTGCCCGGCCACCGCCGCCTCCGCCGGCGAGCCGTGCACTTCCACGCCGCGCACCCGCAGCCGGCGCCCGGCGGGGTACAACTCGACTTCCTGCTCCTTGCGCACCGCGCCCGAAATCAGCGTGCCCGTGACCACCGTGCCGAAGCCCTTCACCGAGAACGACGCGGTCGATGGGCAGGCGGAAATAGCCGCGCGCGTTCTTCTCCGCCACGGCCGCCGCCGCGCGCGCCAGCTCCTTGCGCAACTCGTCCAAGCCCGGCGCCGGTCGTGGAGCTGACCGCAACCATCGGCGCGCCCTCCAGAAACGAACCGGCGACCAGCTCCTCGACTTCCAGCCGGACCAGCCCCAGGATGTCGGCGTCCACCAGGTCGGCCTTGGTGAGCGCGATGATGCCGCGCGGGATGCCGAGCAGGCGGCAGATATCGAAATGCTCGCGCGTCTGCGGCTTGACGGATTCATCGGCGGCGATGACGAACAGCACCACGTCGATGCCGCCCACGCCGGCCAGCATGTTCTTGACGAAGCGCTCGTGCCCGGGAACGTCCACGAAACCCGAGGCGGAACGTGGAGGTCAGGTCCAGGTGGGCAAAGCCCAGATCGATGGTGATGCCGCGGCGCTTCTCTTCCTCCAGGCGGTCGGCGTCGATGCCGGTCAGCGCTTTCACCAGCGCGGTCTTGCCGTGATCGATATGGCCGGCCGTGCCTACGATGATGTGTTTCATGCCGCTTGTTACAGTGTAAAAGTGGTTGCGGCCGCTCTGCTCGTCCTGCTCGCCGGATCGCTCGCGTTTTGCGTGCTGACGGTGGTGGCCGCCGTGCGTTTTCGCCGGGCCGGCCCACAGGCAGCCGCAAACGCGGCCGGCGCCGCCAGCCTGCCGCCCATCAGCGTGCTGAAGCCGCTGGCGGGCGTGGACGAGGGGCTGGAAGAGAACCTGCGCAGCTTTTTCGAGCAGAAGTACCCGAACTTCGAAATTCTGTTCGCCGTGCGCAGCGCGTCCGACCCGGCGGCGCCGGTGGTGGAGCGGCTGCAAGCGCCGCTTCTCCGCCATCCCCTCCCGGCTGATCGTCACCGGCGAGCCGCCCTATCCCAATGCCAAAGTTTACAGCCTGGACCGTATGCTTGCCGCCGCCCGCCACGGCCTGCTGGTGATGGCGGACAGCGACGTGCGCGTGGACTCCCAACCTGCTCGCCACCATGGCCGCCGAATTCGCCGAACCCGGAGGTAGGCATGGTCACCTGCCCGTACCGCGCCGCGCCGGGACGGAGCTTCTGGTCCACCCTGGAGGCCATCGGGCTGAATACCGACTTCATCGCCGGCGTGCTGGTGGCGCGCATGCTGGACGGCATGAAATTCGCGCTCGGGCCGACCATCGCGGCGCGGCGCGAGATGCTGGAGGAGATCGGCGGATTCGACGTATTGAAGAACTACCTGGCGGAAGACTTCGTGCTCGGCAAACTGGCGGCGCGGCGCGGGCGCCAGGTGGTGCTCTCTTCGTACGTGATCGAGCACCGCATCGGCGCGCAGCCTTTAGGCGCCAACTGGAGGCATCGCCTGCGCTGGAACCGGAGCACGCGCCGCTCGCGCCCGTGGGGGTATGTCGGCCTGGTCTTCACGTATCCACTGCCTCTGGCGCTGTTGTGGTGGGCGGCGCGGCCGGCCGCGTGGCCCCTGGTGGTGCTGGCCGTGGCCTTGCGCGCCGCCTCCGCATGCGCCACCGCCGGACTGGTGCTGCGCGACCCGCTGGTGCGACGCCGCTGGTGGCTGGTGCCTTTGCAGGACGTGGTGAGTTTCGCGGTGTGGCTGGCCGGCTTCTTCGGCAACACCATCGTCTGGCGCGGGCAGCCGTATCACCTGCGCCGCGACGGCACATTTATCCCCTCTGTTCCCGGCGCCGCGCGAAGGTAGCGCCGCCTTCCCAGGCGGCCATGCCGGCTTCCGAGCCGGCATACGTGCTCGGCCGGCGGCGCTAGCTCCGGGCCGCGCGCTCCTCTTTGGCTTTCGCGATAAGGGCGCGCATGGATTCGGCGGCCAACTTGGCATTCTTGTCGGCGAACTCGATTCCCACGGTCTTCCCGTTCACCACCGGCAGCGGATGGCAGAGCTCGAATCCGAAATAGCCGCGATAGCCAATATCGAGCAAACCCAGGACCTCCGCCAGGTTCTGGCGGTCTTCCGTCCCTGTGACGCCCCCGGCCGCTCGGTCGAACTCGCCGCCGAAGTGCGACAACACCTGCAGCGGACCCACCTCGCCCACGGCGCGCCGGACGCCGGCGGCATCCAGGCTGTGCTCCAGGCGGCCATCGAAGCAGACCTTCAGATTGGCTGAGCCCACTTCCCGCACCATGCGCAGGCAATCCCGGTAGCCCTGAATCACCGGGGGATGGTTCTGCAAAGCCAGGGTGACCCCCTGGTCTGCCGCGTAGCGAGACATCTCCACCAGGCTCTGGCGGCACCAGTCCCAGGTCTCGACGGCGGAAAACGACTGGTGCTCCTGCTTCCACGCGGCTTGCGCCAGGTCGTAGCGGCCGCCGCCTCCCGGGACCACAGTAACGCCCGGCCATCCCAGAAACACGCGCATGGTTTTGGCGCCCAGGTCGGCCGTCATGCGGATCAGTTCGCGGTTATACAGCAACTGCGCTTCCCGATGCTCGGGAATCGGGCTGCTGAAATCGTTGTTGCCGGCCACGGCGTAGATTTCGATGCCCCGGTCGGCAGCCAGTTGGCGCAGTTGGCGGCAGCGCGCACGGGGCATGTCGAGCGGGTTGCCGTGGGGGCGTTTGCCGTCGATTTCTACCCCCTGATAGCCGAATCGTTTGGCGCGCTCGATCACCTGTTCCAGGGAGAGAGCGTCCCCGCGATACCAGACCCCCAGGTAAGTGATGCTGTACAGGCCGACTTTCACGTCGGCGGGGGTTTCGGCGGCGAAGGAGAGACCATCTGAGCCGATAGCGCTTGCCGACAGGGCGGCGATGGCCGCAAAATCCCGCCGGCTGAGCGGTGTTCCAGCTTCTTTCATTGGGTTGCCTCCCTTGCTTCCCTGCCGGCGAACCGGACAGGCAAGTCTCAAATGATCATATCCCCCGCCGTACCCGATTGCACGCCTGCGCGCGCCTTATTTGAGGTCCCGCGCCGCGCTCCGGCTCCAATCCCGGATCGACCGCACCTCTTCCGCCGGAATGCGCAGGAATTCCAGAAACTCCTGGTGCTCCTCGGGCGCCGATCTTTCGAATTGCGCGTGCCAGCGGCGCATATCGTCTTCGCTGAACCCGGCGGCACGCATGACTTCCACCCACTTCTCTTTTGTAACCACGGTTAGTCTCCTCAGTTGATCTGTGTCTTTCAAAAGGCTGGCGATCGCCCGCTGGTGATCGCGCAACCGCTCGATTTCGCCGCTCAGTTCCACCAGTCTTCGTTTCAACACGCCGGCGGCATCGCCGCGAGCTTCGTGCAGGATGGAACGGATATCCACCAGCTTGAGCCCGGCGCCGCGGTAGATGCGGACCTGGCGCAGGCGCTGGAGGTCGTTCTCGCTATAAATCCGGTAATTGCCGGCGCTGCGCCGGGCCGGCTTCAACAGCCCCATCCTCTCGTAATACAGGATGGTGCTGCGGGCCAGCCCGCAGCTTCGAGCGAGATTCTTGACGGTGAGCGGCATAGGTTCTGATTCCAGTTTCAACCCTACAGTTATAGACAGGTCAAGGGGAAATTGCCGGAGGCGAAGCACCGGAATCGCTGGTACCATGCAAAGAATATGCGTCTGACACTCTGTCTCCCGGTGCTGTTGAGCCTGCCTCTCGCAGCCGAGGTTTACCAGGTTGCACCCACCGTTTATTACCGGACGTTCTCGCCTACCAACCCGGTGCTCAAACGGATTCGTCCCGGCGACACCGTGGTAACCAGGACGCTCGATTCGGGCGGACAGGACGAAAAGGACGCGCACGCCGGCCCCACCGGCAACCCGTTGACGGGACCGTTCTACGTGGAGGGCGCCGAGCCGGGGGACGCGCTGCTGGTCACCTTGCGCCGCGTGCGGCTCAATCGCCGCTGGGGCTACACCTCGTACCGGCTGGGGCTAGTCGCGCTCAATCCCGAGGCCGTCGAAGGCGTCTACCCGAATCGCTATAAACAGGACCTGGTGCGCAAGGGGAGCGCCAGCCTGGTGCCGTGGGACATCGATCTCGAGCGCAACACCGTCCGCCTGCGCGAGCCATCGAGCGCTCACACCACACTGGAATTTCCCGCCCATCCCATGCTGGGATGCATTGGCGTGGCGCCGCCGGGCGACACGGTGGTGACCTCCGGTCCGGCGGGTTCCTGGGGTGGCAACATGGACTACAATCGCGTGGCCGAAGGCGCCACCATCATGCTGCCGGTCTCCCATCCGGGCGCGTATTTCTACCTGGGCGACGGCCACGCGCTCATGGCCGATGGCGAAGCGCTCGGCACCGGGGTGGAAACCTCCATGGACGTTGAGTTTTCGGTAGCGCTGAAGAAAAATGCGCACCTTTCCGGGCCGCGCATCGAGACCGCCGACGAGCTGATCAGCATCGGCGCCCAACCCGAGTTCCAGAGCCCGCTCGACCGCGGGCTGCAACTGGCCACCACCGACATGGTGCGCTGGCTCACCGAGGAGTACCATCTCGAGCCCTGGGCCGCACACCAGATGATCGGAGTGATCGGCCAATACGACGTGGTAACCGTGCAGGGCAGCATGGCGCTGCGCATATCGAAGAAGCTGGCGGCCATCCGGCAGTAGCGGTTCGACAACCGCGGCGCCGTATTCTATGCTCGAAATGTCATGCATGGGTTGCGCAGCATCGCGTATACGTCCGCTCTGTTGCTTTTCGGCATTTCGGCCGTTCCGGCGCAGGCGCCGCGTCCGCTGGACGCACAGGCGCTGGTAGAGAAAATCCAGCAGGAGCTTTCGGGCGCATTCCCTCCGGAAGAAGGCAAGCCCGCCGCCGGCGTTCCACACGGCGAATTCCTCCAGGGCACGATCACGGATTCCCGCATCTATCCGGGCACGGAAAACGGGTTTCAGGTTTACGTGCCCGCCCAGTACGATGCCGGCCCGGCCGGCCTGCCTGCTGGTCAAGCTGGACGGGCTGGGCGCGTTTGAAGGCACGGTGCTCGACAACCTGATTGCGCGCCAGGAAGTGCCGGTGATCATCGGGGTCGGCATCGTTCCGGGGACCGTCTGGAAGGACCCGGCCGGGACGCCGCGCAGGGCGGCATTCCGTTTTAATCGCTCCTACGAGTTCGACAGCCTGAACGACCATTTTCCGGACTATGTGCTCAACGAGCTGCTGCCGGCGGTCCAGAAACTGAAGACGCGCGACGGCCGGCCCATCCGGCTTTCCACCAGCGGCAATGACCATGCGGTGACGGGCGGGAGCACGGGCGGCATCGGCTCGTTCACGCTGGCGTGGCGGCGGCCGGACCAGTTCACGCGCGTGTACTCGGTGATCGGGACGTTTGTTTCGATGCGGGGCGGCCACGAATATCCCGCGCTGATTCGCAAAACCGAACCGAGGCCGATGCGGATCTTCCTCGAAGACGGCTCGACCGACGCCTGGAACCCGCTGTTCGGGTCTTGGTACGACGCCAATTTGAATATGGAATCGGCGCTGCGGTTCGCCGGCTACGATCTGGCGCACGCGTGGGGCACGCACGGCCATGACGGCCGGCCGGGCCAGGTGATTTTTCCCGACGTAATGCGCTGGCTGTGGCGCGATTATCCGGAGCCGGTGCAGGCGGGCATCTCGCAGAACAGCACGCTCCAGGAAATTACCCTGCCCGGCGAGGGATGGCGAAAAGTGGCGCGGGAATTCCACGCTGCGGCCGGGTTGGCCGCGGACGCGAAGGGCGATGTCTACCTGAGCGACTCCGCGCATCTATCGCATCGGGGGCGATGGCAAGCGCTGCGGTTTTCCTGCAGCGAGCCGGAATTGCCGGAGCGGCCTTCGGTCCCGATGGCACGCTGTACGCGGCGGTGCCGGACGAGAAGAGGATCGTCGCGGTCAGCCCGCAGGGGCGCACGCCGGACGGTTGCTCAGGGCATCGCCGGGCGCGGCATGGTGGTGACGCACGACGGCACGATTTATGTGAGCGAACCGGGCGCGCACAGCGATATGCCCAGCCGCATCTGGCAGATCCGGGGCGGCGTGAAGAAGGTGGCGGATGAGGGCCTGGCATCCGCTTCGGGAGTCGCGTTTTCGCCGGACGGCGGTCTGTTCTTCGCCGCTGAGAAGACCACCAAGTGGATTTACAGCTACGTGGTGCAGCCGGACGGGTCGCTGCGCGACAAGCAGGCATTCTACTGGCTGCACATGACGGACATTCCCAACGACAGCGGCGCGGAGGACTTGGCCGTCGATACGCACGGCAATCTCTACGCGGCCACCCGCATGGGCATCCAGGTGTGCGACCAGAACGGGCGCGTGCGCGCCATTCTGCCGCTGCCCGCGCCTTCCGGGCCCTCGCGTAGCCTGTGCTTCGGCGGCGCGCAATTCGACATGCTCTACGTCACGGATGGGAAGCAGGTCTTCACGCGCCGGATGAAGGTGCGCGGTTTCGCGCCGTGGGCAGCGCCGATGCCCGTTCCGAGCCAGGGCGCGGGATAACGCCGTTCCCTTGCGTTACGGTCGCGGCTCCGATGTGCCTTCAGAGCCGCGACCGTCAGGGAGCGCTCCGCACTGTCACTGCATGCCGTTCCCTTGCGGTTGCGCTTCCGCAGCCCCATTTGCCCTTCCCGCCCTCCCCATGCTTAATTGGTTACTTCACCCGTGCAACCTCAACGGCTCCCATTCCGCATTTACCTGGCCCTCCTCGCCGACGTCGTCCTCTTCTATCACCTGCCGCTGTTCAGTTCCCAATACCTTTTCCCCTGGGACTTCCGCGGCGTGCAGATGCCGCCCATCACTTTCCTGGCCGAGCAGTTCCGCGCCGGCCATTTCGCCCTCTGGAACCCGTACGTCTATTGCGGCTTTCCCGTTTTCGCCAACATCGAATCCTGCTACTTTCAGCCGCTCATCGTGCTGTGCGCCCTCCTCGCCGCCCACACCCGCCTGGACGCGCTCCCCATGCTGGTGGAATGGGCCGTCGTCCTGCAGGTCTGGATCGCCGGCATTTGCGCCTTCCACCTGTTTCGCAAACTCGGCGCCGGCCAGGCCTCGGCCCTCGCTGGCGCCGTAATCTTTCAGACCGGCGGATTCTTCGCCTCGCGCGCCGAAAACATCGGTGCCATCATGGCCGTGGTCTGGATGCCGCTCGCCTGGCTGGCCGTCCTCCACCTGGCCCAAAACTTCAGCCGCCGCGGGCTGGCCGTGCTCGCCTTCGCCCTCGGCCTCTCCATTCTCGGCGGCTTCCCCCAGCCGACGCTCGCCGTCTTCGTCTCCACTGTGGTGCTAGCCCTGCTGCTGCCCGCGCTCCGCCTTGCCCGCCCTCACGTTCTGCTTTCCACCGCGGCCGGCTGCATCCTCGGCATCCTGCTGGCTGCCGTGCAGTTCATTCCCACCGCGCAGCTCACCAATCACAGCGTGGCCAAGTACCGCGCAGACTGGCTCGGCCTGGGCGGCGGCCTGTTCCCGCAAAGCCTCGTCTCTCTCGTCCTCCCCAACCACTACCACCAGTTCGAGCCCGCCCTCTTCCGCGGCCCCGGCGACCTCACCTTCCTTTATCTTTATTGCGGCTTGGCGGGCCTTGCCCTCGCCCTCTACGCTCTCGCCGCGTGCCGCACCCGCTCCATGGCCCTGCTCGCGCTGACCGCCGCGTTTAGCATTTTCTGGATGCTGGGCGAGCACACCGCCCCCTGGCGCTGGTTCTATCCGCTGGTGCCGGAGAAGATCCGCATCGGCATCCACCCCGAATACACCTACTGTATCCTCACGCTCGCCATCGGCGGCCTGGCCGCGCTCGGCCTGGAGAGGCTGCGCCTGCGCCAGGCCATCCGCTACGCCATCGTCCTCATCGTCGCGCTCGATCTTTTCTTCACCGGTTCCGGACGCCCCATGAACGCCATCTCCGTCCGGCAGGATCCCGGCGTCACCCGCGATGCCTTCGACGGCAGCCGCGAACTTCTCGACGGCGTCCGTTCCCGCGTCACCGCCGCCACTCCGCCCTGGCGCGTCGACACCGTCGACGCCAGCGCCTTCTGGTCCATCGCCGGCGCCACCACCGACGTTCCCTCCGCCAACGGCATCAGCCCCATGGCGCCGGACCTGGTCATCCAGCTTCGCCTCTTCCTCCATGACGGCTTCCGCTGGGGCTGGTATTACCCGCTGGAACATCTCGATTCCCCGGTCCTCGATCTGCTCAACGCCCGCTACATCGTTACCAGCCCGAAAGCCGCCGACCGCCTCCGCGCCCTGCCGCGCTTCCGCCACGTGGCCAGCCTGCCCGGCAACGAGCTGTTCGAAAACCTCACCGTCATGCCGCGCTTCTTCCTCGTCCGCGACGTGCGCCTGGTCCATTCCCTGGCCGAAGCCCGCAGCCTGATCGCCGGTGGCTCCATCGACCTGCGCCGGACTGCCGTTACCGAAGGCCCGCTCGCCCTTCCCGGGCCGCGACTGTCGCTCGACCGGGAGGCAGCGCCGCCACCCCGATTCCGTCTCCGTCGTCTCCTACCAGCCCGCCTCCCTCGATCTCGCCGTCAACGCCGCTGCGCCCGCCCTCCTGGTCGCCTCCGAAACCGAATATCCCGGCTGGCAAGCCTGGATTGACGGCCGCCCCACCCCCATCCACCGCGTCGATATCGCCCTCCGCGGCATCGCCCTCCCCGCCGGCGCCCATCGCGTCCGCATGGAGTTCCGCCCCCTCATCCTCCCCATCTCCCTCGGAATCTCGCTCGCCACGCTGGTGCTGCTGATCTTGCTGTGGCGATTTCCCCGCCCTCCCCTTCGAAACTGCTAAAATCCTCTGTTCAGCTACAGGCGCCGCTGCTGTGATTCGCCGGGTCTTCAAAGCTTTTCAGTATCGCGACTTCCGCTTGATGTGGATCGGTGCCTGCACCTCCACCATCGGCACCTGGATGCAGAACGTGGCCCAGGCGTGGCTGATCTATACCCTCACCAACTCCAAGTTCCTGCTCGCCCTGGACCAGGCCCTCATCGGCCTTCCCGTCATGCTCTTCTCGGTGCTCGGAGGCGTGGTCGCCGACCGCATCGACCGCCGCTACGCCCTCCTCGGCTCCCAGTACGTGCAGATGACCTCTGCCTTCCTCCTCACCGTGCTGGTGGCCCTGCACGCGGTGCGGGTCTGGGAAATCCTGAGCCTGTCGTTCGTCATCGGCTGCGCCCAGGCGTTCGGCGGCCCCGCCTATTCGGCCCTCATCCCCACCCTGGTCGACAAGGAGGACATGCCCAACGCCATCGCCCTGAACTCCATCCAGTTCAACGTGGCCGTGACTATCGGCCCGGCGCTCGGCGGCCTGGCGCTGCACAACTTCGGCATGGCTTGGTGCTTCGGCCTCAACGGCGTTTCCTTCGTGGCCCCCATCATCGCCCTCGGCATGCTGAAAACACGCTTCCTGCCGGCGCCGACTTCGGAGACCATCCTCGACAGCATGCGCCAGGGTTTCCGGTTCATCCGCAAGCAGGGCGCCATGCAGGTGCTCATCGTGCTGGCGTTTCTGATGACGTTCCTGGCCGTGCCCGCCCGCACCTTCCTGCCGGTCTTCGCCCGCGATATTTTCCACCGCGAATCGGAAACCTACGCAATGTTCCTTTCGGTCTCCGGCCTCGGCTCCATCGTCGGCGCGCTGTTCGTGGCCGGGCTGGGCAACGTGCGCAATAAAGGGCGCGTGGCGCTGTTCATGCTGGTCTGCCTGGGCGCCACCATCTCCGGCTTCGCCCTTTCCACGTCGCTCGTCATCAGCTACCTCATGCTGTTCCTCTTCGGCGGCGCCATGATCGCGGTGTTCGCCATGGTCATCTCCCTGGTGCAGCTCATCACCACCAACGAAATGCGCGGCCGCGTGATGAGCGTCTACAACACCGCCTTCCGCGGCGGCATGCCCATGGGCAACCTGGCCACCGGCTGGTTGGTCCCCATCTTCACCGCCCCCGTCGTGCTGGCCATCGCCGGGCTGCTGCTGGTCGCCCTCGCCCTCTATTTCCTGCTGATCGAACGCCGCGTCGCCGAACTGTGACGGCCCGCCCCGGACCCGCAATTCGACGCAGAGGCGCAGAGCCGCGGAGAACGCACGGAGAGCACAGCTGTCTCTGCGTGTCCTCTGTGGCTCCGCATCTCTGCGTCAGTCCGCCCTTACCTCGCCCTCTATTTCCTGCTCGTCGAACGCCGCGTCGCCGAACTGTGACGGCCCGCCCCGGACCCGCAATTCGACGCAGAGGCGCAGAGCCGCGGAGAACGCACCGAGAACACCGCCCTCTCTGCGTGTCCTCCGCGGCTCTGCGTCTCTGCGTCAGTCCGCCCTTACAATAGAGGGAGCATGAAATCCGCACTCATCCTGGCCGTTTTCGGTGCCGCCGTTTTCGCGCAATCTCCGCTGGAGCTTGCGCGCGACCAGCAGGACCGCGCCGCGCTCTCCCGGCACATCGCCGAAGCCGCCGCGGCCGCGGCCAAGGCTCCCAACGATCCCGCCGCCCAGCTCCGCCTTGCTGCCGCCTGCTCCTACCTGGCCGAAGTGGATATCGAGCTGCACGACCGCAAGGCCGCGCGCCAGGCCGCCGAACAGGGCATCCCCGCGGCGGAAAAAGCCGTCTCCCTCCAGCCCTCCGCCGATGCCTACCGCATCCTCGGCACCCTCTACGGCCAGGCCATCACCGACCTCTTCACCGGCCTCAGCTACGGCCCCAAGGCCAAGGACGCGCTCAGCAAGGCCATCGAGAAAGCGCCCAACTCCGCCGCTGCCTGGACCGCTCACGGCGTCGGCAATTTCTACCTGCCCGCGCAACTGGGCGGCGGCACCGGCCTCGCCATCGCCGATTTCCGCAAAGCCATCGCGCTCGACGCCAAGAACGCCGAAGCCTGGCTCTGGCTGGGCGTGGCCCTGCGCAAGGAACAATCAGGACGCCGAGGCGCGCCAGGCATTCACCAAATCCCTGGCGCTCGATGCGCGGCGCGTCTGGGTCAAACAGCAGCTGGAAAAGACACCGGCCAAATGAGCCCGCGCCCGCGTGCGGCCGTCCAGCCCTCAGCCAGGTTGTGGCTGTTTCCCGTGCTGGCCGGGCTGGCGCTGCTCACCTTTTTCCAGTTCCCCGGCCACACCTGGCTGCAGCAGGATACGCAGATCTACGTCCCCATCCTGGAGCACCTCCGCGATCCCGCCGTCCTGCGCAACGACCCCATCGCCCAGCACCCGCACGTCGCCTTCACCCTGTATGACGAAATCGCGCTGGCCCTGCGCCGCGCCACCGGGCTCGGCTTCCGCCAGGTTCTGGAAGCCCAGCAGCTCATCACCCGCGCCCTCGGCATCTGGGGCCTGTTCCTGCTCGCCGAATCGCTCGGGCTTCTCCACGGGCCCGTCGCTCGCCGTCGCCGCCATCTGCTCGCTGGGCGCCGTGGTCGCCGGTCCCACTGTGCTGACGTTCGAATACGAGGCGGTTCCCCGCGCCTTTGCCGTTCCCCTGATCTTCTGCGCCATCGGGCTGGCCGCCAACCGGCGCTGGATGCCCGCCGCCATCGCCGCGTCCGTCGCCTTCCTCTACCACCCGCCGACCACCATCCCCTTCTGGCTGCTGTTCGCGCCGCTGCTCCTGGTCCGCCGCCGCTGGCGCGAACTGGCCGTTCCCTGCCGCCGCTGCCGTACTGCTGCTTCTGTTCGCCCGCCTGCAGGGCGGCGATCACACCGCTTTCTTCGCCCGCCTCGCCCTCTCCACGGTGCAGTTGCAGCGCCTGCGCACCTCCTATGTCTGGATCTCCACCTGGCCCGCCGCCACCATCCTCCAATACACCATCCTCCTGGCCGTCGTGATCGTCGCGCTGCTGCGGCTCGGTGTGATGGTAGGACAGCCCTTTCGGGCTGTCATGCCGGGCTTCCGCCCGGCATGCGGCGGGCCAAAGCCCGCCGCTGCTGCACCAGCCGCCATTCTGCAGCAGCTCCTCGAATCGCCCGCGCTCCTCTTCCTCCTCGGCCTTCCCCTCCTCGGCCTCCTCAGCATGCCCCTTTCCTGGCTGCTGCTGGAGCGTCTGAAATGGTCGCTCGTGCCGCAGCTTCAGCCCATGCGCGCCCTGCTTTTCGTCACCCTCGCCGCGCAATTCCTCAGCGCCGCCGCCGCCCTGCGCGCCCGTTCCCGCCTGGAATCCTGCTTCTGGTTCGCGCTGGCCCTTCTGCCGCCCGTGCAGCCGCTGCTCGCCGCGCCCTGGTCGCTGCGCGCGCTGGCCGTGGTGCTGGTTCGTCGCGGTCCTCTGTTCGCTGCGGCCCTCTTTCCGCCTGCCCGCCGCCCTCGCCGCCTTCTTCCTCATTCCCCTCGCCGGCGGCATCGTCAATTACCCGCGCCTCGATACGCCGCAAATGCGAGCAGCTCTCCGCCTGGGCGCGCACCTCCACCCCGCCGGATTCGGTCTTCCTCTTCCCCGCCGCCCGCAAGTCCTTCGAACCCGGCGTCTTCCGCTGCCAGGCTCTGCGCGCTCTCTACGTGGATTGGAAGGGCGGCGGCCAGGTGAACTACCTCGACGATTTCGCCGAGGACTGGTGGTTCCGCTGGCAGCAGACCATGGCCCGCCGCTTTCGCCCCTCCGACCTGCCCCGTTACGCCGCGCTCGGCATCCAGTACATCGTGCTCCCGCGCGGCACGCCCCTGCGCCAAGCCCCCGTCTACGCCAACGCCGGGTATGCCGTCTACCAGTTGCAGTAGGATATCCTCGTGCGCGACTGCCTGCTCCGGCTCCTGGTCGTTTTCGCAACCGCCGCCGCCCTTCTTACCGAAATTCTGAGCCCGTTTCACCTGGTCGGCAGAACCGCTCTCGCGCTCGGGTGGGCGGCGCTGCTGGCGGCCGGAGCGGCATACGTTCTCCGCCATCCGCCGCCGCGGCCCAAAATCGCCATCCGCCCTTTCGAGGCCGCCGCCGCCGCTGCCTGCGCCGCCATCGTCCTGCTCGTCGCCCTCACCGCCTGGCTCAGCCCGCCCAACACCTTCGACGCCATGGCCTACCACCTGCCGCGCATCGTCTACTGGGCGCAGGCCGGAAGCGTGGCCTTCTTCCCCACCCCCTATCTCAGCCAGATCAGCGCGCCGCCCCTGGCCGAGTACCTGATGCTCCACACCTATGTCCTCTCCGCCGGGGATCGCTTCGTCAACCTGGTCTCCGTCCTGGCATTCGTGGGCTGCATCGTCGGCGCTTCCTCCGTGGCCGCCGCGCTGAAGCTGAATTCCCGCGGCCAGGCGCTGGCCGCGCTGCTTTGCGCCACCCTGCCCAGCGCCATCCTGCAGGCCTCCGGACCGAAAAACGATTGCCTCACCGCCCTCTGGCTGGTCTCGCTGGTGTACTTCACGCTGCGGCGGAACCTGCCTATGCCGCCCTCGCGCTCGGCCTGGCGCTGGCCACCAAGGGCACCGCCTATTTATTTGCTCCGCCCCTGGCCGCCGCCGCTTTCTGGATCGGCCGCAAGAGAAAAGTGGCGCACGCGGTTCCGCCCGCCGCCCGTTGGCCGCGAAGCCCTGCGTGTCTGCGCCTGGATGCTGGCCGGCGTCCTCCTCCTCAACACGCCGCAATATATCCGCAATCTGCGCTTCAGCGGTTCTCCCCTGGGCTATGACGCGCCGTTCGCCGGCGGCCTGTTCCGCTGGCGCAATCAGCCTCCCGGCTGGAAGCCCACCGTCTCCAATGCGCTGCGCCATCTCTCGGAGCAACTGGGCTCCGGCAATCCGCGCTGGAACCGCGGCGTTTACAGTGCCGTCATCCGCGTGCACGGCGCGCTCGGGCTGGATCCGAGTTCCCCCGACAGCCCGTGGTGGAGCGCCTACCAGCCTCCCGCCAACACGCGCCATGAATCGAACGCCAACAATCGCTGGCATCTGCTCCTGGTCTTTCTGGCTTCGCTTTACGCCGCCGTGTCCGCCCGCCGCCGCCATTACGCATGGCTGCTCTATGCCGCGGCGCTCGCCGGCGCGTTCCTGTGCTTCTGCTGGTATCTGCGCTGGCAGCCCTATTCGGCGCGGCTGTTTTTCCCGCTCTTCGTGGCGGCCATGCCGCTGGCGGCCGCGGCCGCGGGCCGAATGCTTCCGCTATGGGCGCTGGCCCTGCTCAGCCTGTTCTTTCTCGATGCCGCCCGCCTGCCCGTGCTGCAGAACTGGACGCGCCCCCTCGCCGGCCCGCGCAACCTCTTCCTCATTCCGCGCGATGCGGCCTATTTTTCGGATATGCCGCCGGATGCGGAACGTTCGTACCGCGAAGCGGTGGACCGGGTGGCGCGCTCGGGTTGCCGGACCGTGGCCATCGATATCGGCCAAAACCAGCTGGAGTATCCATTCCAGGCTCTGCTGCGGGAGCGCGATCCGGCCGTTCGTTTCCAGCACGCGGGCGTAACCGGCGCTACCCTCCGTTATGCCGCGCCGGACCCGCCCGCTCCCTGCGCCGTTCTTCTGCCTGGAATGCGTCGGCCGGCCGGCCAAGCTCGCGCTGTACAGCCCGCTTGGACCCCCCGCCCAGTTGGGCCGGGCTGTCTTATTCCTCCGCGCTCCAACCAACTGACCGCCGGTATTCTCCGGCGCAAGGAAACACCGCACCCTTACCCCGCTCCCGGCGCGGCCTCCGCAATCTCCCGCGACACCCCGCCGAATTTCTCGAAATTCTTGCGGAAGCGCGCACTCAGGTCGTGCGCCGCGCGGTCGTAGGCTTCCCCGTCCCGCCACGTCGCCCGCGCATCCAGCACGTGGGCGGGAATGCCCGGGCAGGCCTTGGGCACCTCCAGGCGGAAAATCGGATGCATTTCCATGGGCGCCACGGCAAGGTTACCGGAGAGCGCGGCATGCAGCATGGCCCGCGTATAGGGAAGATGGATGCGGCTGCCCACCCCGTAGGGTCCGCCCACCCAGCCCGTATTCACCAGCCAGCAGTTGGCGCGGTGCCGCCGCATCTGCTCGCCCAACAGCGATGCATATACCGCCGCCGGGCGCGGCAGGAAGGGCGCGCCGAAGCACGCGCTGAAGGTCGCCTGCGGCTCCTTGCCCAGGCCGCGTTCCGTGCCCGCCACCTTGGCCGTGTACCCGCTCAGGAAGTGATACATCGCCTGCTCCGGCGTCAGCCGCGCAATCGGCGGCAGCACCCCGAAGGCATCGGCGGTCAGGAAAAACACGTTCTGCGGATGCCCGCCCACGCTCGGCACCACGGCTCCGTCGATGTAATCGAGCGGATAGGCCGCGCGCGTGTTTTCGGTGATTTCCTCGGAATCGAAATCCAGGCCCCGCGTGTGCGGGTCCAGGGCCACGTTTTCGAGCACCGTGCCGAACCGGATGGCGTTCCAGATCTGCGGCTCGTTCCGGCGCGAAAGCCGGATGCACTTGGCGTAGCAGCCGCCTTCGAAATTGAACACCCCGCGTTCGCTCCAGCCGTGCTCGTCGTCGCCGATCAGCCGCCGCTCCGGGTCCGCCGATAGCGTCGTCTTGCCCGTGCCCGACAGGCCGAAGAACAGCGCCACGTCGCCCGCCGCGCCCACGTTGGCCGAGCAGTGCATGGGAAACACGCCCCGCTCCGGCAGCAGATAGTTCAGAATCGTGAACGCCGACTTCTTCATTTCCCCGGCGTAGCTCGTGCCCACGATCGCCACCATCCGGCGCTTGAAATCGAGCGCGATGCAGGTCTCCGAATTGGTGCCTTCCGCCTCCGGGTCGGCCTGGAATTCCGGGCGCGAAGAGGATGGTGAACGGCGGCGCCTGGTCGCGCACGCCGGTTGCGGCCGCGCCCTCGTGGATGAACAACTGCCGTGCGAACAGGCTGTGCCACGCCAGTTGGCTCACCACGCGCACTCCGATGCCGTATTCCGGATCCGCGCCCACCCGGCAGTCCTGCACGTACACGTCCTGCCCGCGCCAGAAACCGGTCAGCCGCCGGAATAGCCGCTCGAAATGCGCGTCGCTCATCGGCTGGTTCACCGGGCCCCATTGCACCGCCGGGCCGGTGGCCTCGTCGCGCACGATGAATTTATCTTTCGGCGAACGTCCCGTAAATTGCCCGGTGCGCACCACCAGGGCGCCGTTGGCGGCCAGGTGTCCCTCGTGCCGCTCCAGCGCATGTTCCACCAACTGGGCGGCGCCCAGATTCGCATGCACGGCATTGACGTTCCGAATACCGTGCTGTTCCAGGTCCGGGCCCGCGATTTCCTTCTCTATGAACATTCTTCCCCCGTCCGATGTGTACCGTATCGTAATATGGTCTCATGAAGTGGTTGCCCCGGGGCTTCTCGGTAGGACTCGTACTGTTCGGTCTCGCTCAGGCCCAAGTCATTGAATTCGAGTCGAATGGGTTGAAATACCAGACACTTACCCGGTCCGGCGTGACCATCATGTGGGCCCCCATGCAGAATCACCTGCATACGTTCGCCATCATCCAAACCGCGGTTTCCAACGGTTCGGCCGGTCCCTACGTCATCCGTCCCGAAGGATTTCGCCTGGGTGCGGCCGGACGGTTCGGAACTGCGCGCCTCCGCCGCCGTGGCCGTGGTCAGCCTGCTTTTGCAGAAGGGCAGCGGCGGCGATGTCATCAAGCTCGTCACCACATACGAAGCTGCACTCTACGGGAATTCGCATTTCCGGTCCACCAACGGCTACGAGATGCGGCGCCAGGGCGCTCTGGCCATGACCGCCAATAAAGCCAAAGCCGCCGCCACCGCCAGCGCGATCGCGCTCGTCCAGACCAAGATGGGCCGCGGCGAATCCACCGACGGCGCCGTGTTTTTTGCCACCGACGGCAAACCCCTCGGCCCCGGCCGCCTGGTGATCCGCACCAACACCGACGTCTTCGACTTCACGACGGAATAGCCGGAAGGCGCCCGCCATGAACGATGGCGCACGCGCGGTCCCGGGCGCAGCCGCGCACTTTCCGATCCGCGCGTGAACGTTCATCGCGCCCTGCTCTTCATCGCCCCAACCCCCAACCCCCAATCCCCGACCCCCTTTGTAATATGATGGTACGCACGCTGGAGGGTCATCCCAGGGGCGTCCGGGCCCGGGTTTTCTTATGCTGCATCGACTGCGTCTCGTCGTTCCACTCTTAAGCCTCGCGGCGGTGATCGCCGCTCCTTTGCGCGCCCAGGTTTCCGCCGCCATTTCCGGCAAAGTCGAGGATGCTTCCGGCTCCGCCGTCAACGGCGCGGTGGTTACGGTCAAGAGCGTTGAAACCGGCGCCACCCGCTCCGTCGTCACCGATGCGGAAGGGAATTTCCGGGCGCTCTCCCTTCCCCTCGGCCCGCAGTCGGTCAAGGTGGAAAAGCCCGGTTTTAAGACCGTGCTCCGCACCGGCATCCGCCTCGAAGTGGGCCAGGAGGCCGTGGTCAATTTCAAGCTCGAAGTGGGCGACGTGGTCCAGCAGGTCACCGTCTCCGAACAGGTGCCGCTGGTCAACACCACCACTTCTCCGGTCTCCGGCATGGTGGGCGAACACCAGGTGAAGGACCTTCCCCTCAACGGCCGCAGCTTCGATAACCTGATCACCCTCAACCCCGGCACCGTCAATTACAGCGCCATGAAGAGCGCCAACACCAGCACCAGCAACGGCAACACTTTTGCCGTGGCCGGCCGCCGCACATCGGAGAATATCTTCTTGCTCAACGGCATGGAGTACACCGGCTCCAGCCAGCTCGGCATCACGCCCGGCGGCGTCACCGGCGAGCTGCTCGGCATCGACGCCATCCGCGAGTTCAACGTCCTCACCGATACCTACGGCGCCGAATACGGCAAGCGCGCCGGCGCGCAGGTCAGCGTGGTCACCGCCTCCGGCACCAATTCGCTGCACGGCACGTTGTTCGAATTCCTCCGCAACAGCGCGCTCGATGCCCGCAATTATTTCGACCAGGGCTCCATTCCGCCCTTCCGCCGCAACCAGTTCGGCGGCGCGCTCGGCGGCCCGCTGAAGAAGGACAAGCTGTTCCTGTTCGGCAACTACGAAGGTTTCCGCCAGGCGCTGGCGTTCAGCAACGTCACCGTGGTTCCCGACAACAACGCGCGCCAGGGACTGCTCCCCAATGCCGCGGGCACTCCTACACCCGTGGCCAACCTCAATCCCGCCATGCTCCCGTACATGTCCTTCTGGCCCGCCGTCAACGGTCCGGAGCTGCTCTCGAGCGGCAATCCCAGCGGCATTGCGCTTTCTTACAATCATCCCGCGCGAAGCCATCCGCGAGGATTTCGGCACTCTCCGCGCCGATTACACCTTCGGCCCGCGCGATTCGCTTTCCGCCGCCTACACCATCGACGACGGCAACAGCCTCATCCCCCTCGCCGATCCGCTGTTCGGCTCCTACACCACGCTGCGTGCGCAGGTGGCCAGCCTCAGCGAAACGCACGTCATTTCGCCGCACCATCCTGAACGTGTTCACCGCCGGATTTTCCCGCGCCGCCTTCAATTTCGATTCCTTTCCGCTGGCCAATTTCCCCGCTTCCAGCTCGTTCGTCACCGGCTTGGGGCCCGGGCGGCATCGTCGATCGGCGGAGGCGTCACCACCACCGCCTCCGGCACCATCACCTCGGCCGGTCCGAATAACGCCGCCAACGTCGTGGAATCGCCGCAATCTCGTTCACCTACAGCGACAGCGTCCAGATCAGCCGGGGCATTCACCAGATCAGCGCTCGGCGTGTGGTTCCAGCGCGTCCAGGACAACGAGGACAGCGCCTCCCGCCAGCTCGGCCAGGCCAGTTTCACCAGCCTGACGACTTTCCTGCAAGGCACCGTCACCAGTTTTCAGGTGGTGCCCGATGCGAACGAGCTCGGCTGGCGCAGTCTGGTTCGGCGCCTGGTATGTGCAGGATGCCATCAAGCTGCGCCCGCGCCTCACTCTCCAGCTCGGCATCCGCCACGAGTTCACCACCGGCTGGAACGAAGCCTCCGGCCGCGCCGCCAATTACATCACCGATGCCAACGGCGTGCATCCAGCCCAACGTGCGCGTCGCCAATTCCGCCTTCACCCAAAACAACGCGACGCACCTGTTTGCGCCGCGCGCCGCCCTGGCCTGGGACGTTTTCGGCAACGGCAGAACCGCCTTCCGCGCCGGCTCCGGGACTTACTATTCTCTGATCGACGATCTCAGCTATCCTGCTGAACGGCATGCCGCCTTACAACGGATCGGTCTCCTACGGCAATACGTCGCTTCCGTCGCTGCTGCCCATCACGCCCGGCGTGCAGCCCGCGCCGCAGTGCAGTTCCACCGTTCCCCAGCCCTGCACCACGTACGCGCCCGAAGGCATCCAGCCCAACGCGAAAACGCCCACCGTGGAGGAATGGAATTTCACCGTCGAGCAGGCAGCTCGACCGCAACACCGTTCTCCGCGTCGCCTATGTCGGCTCGCACGGCTATCACGGCCTCCTCAGCATCGATCCCAACGACATTCCCGCGCAGATCTGCGCCAATCCCGCCGGCTGCACCGCCGGCGGCACGCCCGGCACCACCAAATCCACCGTGCCGCAAGGCGCCCAGTACATCCCCGTGCAGGGCCGCCCCGATCCCTACCTGGGCGCCGGCTTCTTCTGGTACACCGAGGGCAACACCAGTTACAACGCGCTCGAAGTCGATCTGACCCGCCGCCTCACCCATGGCCTTTCCTTCCGCGCGAACTACACCTGGGCCAAAAATCTGGACATGAATTCCGCGCTCACCGGCGCGCAGGCCAACAACCAGGCGCAGATGATTCTGGACCGCAACGACCTCGCGCGCGATTGGGGCCCGTCCGCGCTCGACATCGCCAACCAGGCCAGCATCTCCGGCACCTACGATCTGCCCTTCGGCCGCCATCTCACCGGCACCGGAGCCAGGCTGTTCAGCGGCTGGCAGATGAACGCCATCGCCTCCCTGCTCAGCGGCTTCCCTTTCACCCCGCAGATCGGCTCCAACCGCTCCGGCGATGGCGACACGCGCAATCCCGACCGCCCCTCGCTCAATCCCGGCTTCACCGGCCCGGTGGTCCTCGGCAATCCCAACCAGTGGTTCAATCCGAACGCCTTCGTTCTGCCCGCCGCCGGCACTTACGGCAATCTGGGCCGCGGCAACTTTACCGGCCCCGGCCTGGCCGATCTCGACCTGTCGCTTTTCAAAACCACCCCCATCGGCGAGCGCGCCAGCCTCCAGATCCGCGGCGAGTTTTTCAATATTCTGAACCACCCCAATTTCGGACCGCCCAACGCCACGGTCTTTTCCGGAACCAACATCAGCGGTTCCGCCGGCCTGGTCACCACCACCACCACCACTTCGCGCCAGATTCAGTTCGGGTTGAAACTGGTCTTCTGATGCTACGGAATGCAAATCATTTTCTGGAGGGCAGGACGATGAAGAACATGCGCCGGGCGCTGGTGTTCGTTTCCATTTTCGCCGTAGCCGCGGGCACCGTACGGCTGGTCCTCGGCGAGGCCAACCCCGCCAGTGTTCTGACGGGCCGGTCGGCGTTCGTTTCGTCATTCACAGTGAAGCCCGGCATTTTCCGCAAGCTCACCGTCGCCGACCTGCCCAAGCCCTTCGCCACCGAGTCGGCCTCCACCCGGTCGAAGATCGTCGAGCGGCCCGCCGGCGCCATGCCGCAGGCGCCCCCGGGCTTCCACGTGGGGCTATTTGCGGATAAGCTCGTCATGCCGCGCGTGATGCGGGTGGCGCCCAATGGCGACATCTTCGTGGTGGAGACACGCGCCGGGCAGGTGCGCGTCTACCGCGGCATGACCGATGGCAAGCCGAACCAGACTTCCGTCTTCGCCGGCGGATTTCATGAGCCCTACGGAATGGTCTTCTATCCCGCGGGGAAGAATCCGCAATGGCTGTACGTGGCCAATACCGATTCCGTGGTGCGCTACCCCTACCGCTCCGGCGACCTGAAAGCCACGGCCGGGCCCGAAACCGTGATCGCGGAGCTTCCCTCCAGCCGCCCGCGCGACATCACCGCCTTTCGCGCCTACGACGCTGCCGTGGAGCAGGGACATGCTCCGCCCGATCACGGGCACTGGACGCGCGATCTCGCATTCTCGCTGGACGGCAAGCGGTTGTTCGTCGGGGTCGGCTCGGCGTCCAACGTGGACGACCCGGACGACCACCCGAGCGAGACCCGCCGCGCCGATATTCTCGAATACACGCCGGACGGAAAGTTCGTCAAGATCTACGCCTCCGGGATCCGCAACCCGTCGGGCATCGCGGTCAATCCGTCGACGGGCGAGTTGTGGTGCTCCGTGAACGAGCGCGACGACCTAGGCGACAATCTGGTGCCGGACTACATCAGCCACGTGCAGGAGGGCGGGTTTTATGGATGGCCCTGGTATTACATGGGCGGCAATCCCGATCCGCGGCACCAGGGGAAGCATCCCGAGCTGAAAGACAAGGTGATCGTGCCGGATGTGCTGCTGCAGTCGCATACCGCGTCGCTGCAGATGACCTTTTACGACGGCCGGCAGTTCCCCGCGGAATATCGGGGCGATATCTTCGCCAGCGAGCACGGCTCCTGGAACCGGTTCGTGCGATCGGGTTACGAGGTCCTGCGCGTCCCCTTGCACAACGGCAAGTCGAACGGCGTGTACGAGGACTTTCTCACCGGCTTCCTGACCCCGAAGGGCGATGTCTGGGGCCGGCCCGTAGGAGTCACCGTCGCGCCCGACGGTTCCCTGCTGGTCTCCGACGACGGGTCGAACTCCATCTGGCGCGTGAGTTACACGGGCAAATAGACGCTCCCTTACTCGACGTGAACCATTGTCGCGATTTTTATTTCCTTTCCTCTCACTTATTTGCGGCCGCACTCTTCCCGTTGCCTACGCTTGGCGTGCTAGCCTTCCTATCGAAAAGAGCTGCTCGCTGGGCAAGTTGCAGCCGATCGGAGCGACGTCCGATGCCACTCCTGCAGGGGGCAAACTAAGTTCGGACCCAACGTCGTGCAACGTTCATGGCCTGTTTGACTGAATCTCTTCCTGCGTACCCGAACTGACCGGTAGGTAGTCGGGCGCCAGGGAAAGAGAGGGAGCTCCCATCCAGTCCGGCTCGAACAAGATTGGAATTAGAAAACAACCACATAATTGGCCGCCGATGAACGCGGATTCAAAGCAAAAGACCCATCTGCGTTCATCTGCGGCCAATGATGGTCTTCCCGCACCCCGCTACGCGAACGTGACTCCCACTTCCGCGCCTTGCCGGCGGATGTAGCGCGCGCCTTCCTGGAATTCGTCGTCATTGCGGAAGTGTTCCAGCATGAGCGGAGCTTCAAGCGGTACGTGCGCCAGGTTCCGCAGGTACGCCTTGTAATCGACTATGCCGCGGCCCGGGACCACCTCGACGAATTGCAGGCTGCGGCCGGGCTGGAGGCGCAGGTCCTTGGCGTGGCAGGAGACGATCGACGGGCCGAGCTTGCGGAAGAGCTCGTCAATGTACAGGCCGCTGTTATAAAGCTTGCGCGGCGTGTTGAGCAGATTGCAGACATCCAGGTGGACGCCGAATTCCTTGCGGTCCACCGCCCAGATCAGGTCCACGTAGGAATCGGCACTGTCGGGCAGGTTGGCGAACATGGCTTCAATGGTGAAGCGGCTGCGCTTGGGCTTGACCGCATCCACGATTTTGCGGCAGTTTTCCACCGTGGCGTCGAAGAATTCCTGGCTGACGGCGCGCGCGTCGGCGCTGCCATCGGCTGAGAGCGAGCCCGCCGTATCCACACAGCAGCGCGCTCCCACGGCCTCGGCCAGTTGCATGCGCTCGATGGCGTAATCCAGGTTCTTCTTGCGGGTGGCGGCGTCCGGGTGGAGAAGATTCACCCACGCGCCCACCTCCGCAATCACCACGTCCTCGTCGGCGTATGCCTTGCGGATAGCTTCAATGCGTGCGGAATCATCCGCTTTGGCGGGCGGACACTGCGCGGCGGTGTAGTGGAGGCGCTTGTGCTCGCGGGCGAGCACCGCGGGGTCGTCGTCCTTCACGAAGATGGGCGCGCCCAGGCGGATGGGTTTCCCGGCTTCGGCGGATGCGGCGGTCAAGGCCAGCATGGTGGCGGAAAATGTCCGGCGTGTCATGGACAGCATCTCCTTTTCGGCCTTCTATCCTATCAACGGTCACGCCCACACGGCGCGGCAAAGTTGATATATGCTGTCAGAGATAATGGACCGGGTATTCCGGCGCCGGGTGCGCCATTTCACCAGGAAAACCGCGGTCCGGATGGAGGGAATCCACATGTGTTCGATCCGGTTCAGGGTCACCGCCCACGCGTTGGCGCTGGTCTCCGCGGCCATGGCCGTCCAGCTTGCCCCGGCCCAAAGCCGCAAGTCGTGGCTGGATTACGGCGGCGGGCCGGACGGCTCTCACTTCGCCCCGCTCAAGGAAATCAACAAGTCGAATGTGGGCCAGCTCCAGGTGGCGTGGAATTACCCCACGGCAGCCACCGGCTTCAACCCGATTGTCGTGGGCAACGTGATCTACGTTCTTGACGGACACGAGCTCGCTCGCGGCGCTCGACGCCACCACCGGCAAGGAGATCTGGATCCACGCCAACCTGCCGGCATCACCGCCCGCGGCATCAATTACTGGGAAAGCAGGGATCACAAGGATCGCCGGCTGATTTTCAGCCATCAACAGCTTCCTGCAGGAGATCGACGCCAACACCGGCAAATCCATCGCCAGCTTCGGCAGCGACGGCATCGTCGATATGCGGGAGGGGCTCGACCGCGACCCCAACACGCTGGCGCGCGTGATGTCGAACACGCCGGGCAAGGTCTATCGAGGACCTGGTGATCCTCGGCTCGGCGCCGGGCGAAGCCTTCCTCACGCCTCCCGGCGATATTCGCGCCTACAACGTGATCACCGGCAAGCTGGCGTGGCAGTTCCACACCATCCCGCTGCCCGGCGAATATCGGCGCCGACACCATCCCCAAGGATGGCCGCAAGTACCTGGGCGCAGCCAACACGTGGGGCGAGATGACGGTCGACGAGAAGCGCGGCATTATCTATATCCCCACCGGCTCGATCACCTACGATTTCTACGGCGCGGACCGCGTGGGCGACGACTTGTTCGGCAACTGCCTGCTGGCGCTCGATGCGCGCACCGGCAAGCGCCTGTGGCATTACCAGACCGTGCATCACGATTTGTGGGATTACGACAACGTCTCCGCTCCGCAGCTCATCACCATCCACAAGGACGGCAAGGCCATCGACGCGGTCGCGCTGGCGGGCAAAACGGGATTACCTGTATGTGTTCGACCGCGTGAGCGGCGCAGCCGGTATGGCCGATCGAGGAAAAGCCCGGTTCCGCAGAGCGACGTGCCCGGCGAAAAGTCGTCCCGCCACGCAGCCGTTCCCCACCGTAGTGCCGCCGTTCTCGCGGCAGAAGTTCACGGTGGACGATATCAGTCCGTACATTCCAGAGGAAGAGCGGGCGTTCATCAAGGACCAGATTCACAGTTCGCGCAATGAGGGCATCTTTACGCCGCCGGCGTTCCGCGGCACGGTCTCGATGCCCGGCAACCAGGGCGGGTCGAATTGGGGCACCACGGCTTCCGATCCGGCCAAAGGTCTGTTTTTCGTGCTCAGCGTGGAGGAGCCGTCTTATCTGAAGCTGAGCAAGGACACGCCGATCAATGGCGGCAATGGGCCGCTGTTTGGATGGGGCGGGCGCGGGCGGCCTCGCGGGTAGGACCGGCGCCGCAATCGCCCGGACAGGCGCTGTACGCGGCCAACTGCGCGCCTGCCACGGGGAGGACCGGAACGGGACGCAATTCCGTTCCGTCGCTGGTGAACGTGCACATGCGCCTGCCGATCGCGACGATCCGGCAGACGGTGGCCGAGGGCCGCGGGCCGATGCCGGCGTTTCCAAGATCACGGATCGAGCAATTCACCCAGCTGATCGAGTACATCGTCAACCCCGGAGGCCGGTTTCCCGGCGGATTCGGGGACGCGGCATGCGCGGCCCGGAGACGCCCGCCGGGTCCGGTGGTGGCATCCGGCGGAGCGCCCGGAATGAAGGCAGCCTCGGACGCGCTGGCCAAGGCACGGCAAGGCACGATCAGCTACGGCAGCATGCAGGGCCCTCCGTATCCGAAGGACGTGGAGGCGCCGGAAGAACGCTATTTCAGCGGCTGGGGTGTTTCGGGAGACGCCATCAGGCGCGCCATTTTCCACGCTTGACCGCTTATGATCTGAACAAGGGCACGATCAAGTGGCAGGTGCCGGCAGGCGACGATCCGGCGCTGGCGAAACAGGGGATTCACGGCACCGGCGCCCACGGGACTGCGCACCGGCATTATGCCCACCGCGGGCGGCCTGGTATTCCTGGCCGGCGGCGACGGTAAGCTGCGCGCTTACGACGAAGACACCGGCAAAGTGCTGGCCGAGTGGCCGTTCGTCGGGACGTCGCGCGGCATCCCGGTAATCTACGAAGCGGGCGGACGGGAATACCTGGTGATTTCGTCCTCCGCCGGCGGCGGTCGCTTTCCCGCGATGGCTGCGCCCGACGCCGCCGGCGGCCGGGCCGAAATCGCGGCTCCGCAAGGGCCCACCGGGTACATCGCGTTCGCCTTGCCCAGGAAATAGCGGAGGGCGAACATGGCGCTCGACGTGCGTGGGCTATCGCCGCTCTTGCAGGTGTACGACATACCCACTTCGGTGCGGTTCTATCGCGACCTGCTGGGGTTCGAAGTGGTGACGACTTCGCCGGTACTGGGCGAAGACCGCTTTCACTGGGCGCTGCTCCGGCTGGGCGATGCCGAGCTGATGCTGAACACCGCCTACGAATTCGACCATGAGCGACCGGCCGAGCCCGACCGCGCCCGCACCGCCGCTCACCGCGATATCACGCTCTACCTGGGATGCCCGGACGTGGATGCGGCATACCGGGAACTGCGCGGAAAAGGCGTGAAGGTGGGCGAGCCCAAGGTCGCGCCGTATGGGATGAAGCAGTTGTCCCTGCACGACCCGGATGGCTACGGGATCTGCTTCCAGTGGCCGGCACCGTAGGGCGGCGCTTCGGCGCGGCCGGTGCGCGCTCAGTCGAGCAACGCGAACGCGATGATGTTCGATCCCGCCGCGACCGCGATATATTGCTTGCCGTCGAACATGTAAGTCATGGGCGAGGCTTTCCAGGTCTGGTTGGTCTGGAACTGCCATAGCGGCTTGCCGGTGGACGCGTCGGCGGCCATCAGCGCGCCGCTGTCTTCGCCGAAAAAGACCAGGCCGGCGGCGGTGGCCAGCGTTCCTCCCCAGGAAACGGCGGGGCCGGTCTGCGGCAGCTCCCAGGCGATGGCGCCCGGTCCGGATATCGATGGCGCGCAGGATCTTTTGCGGCGCATCGCCGGGGGCGTCCTCGAAAGAGCCGCCGAAATAGCCGGCGCCGGCCTTCCACTGCATGGGCGTCTTGGTGTAGACGCCGCACTTCTCCAGCGCCTGCACGTAATACAAGCCGGTGGCGGAAAGAAAGGCGGTGGAGAACCAGTTGGTGGCGCCTTCGAGCGACGGGCAGATTTTGTTGCCGGCGGCGGTCGGCTCCTGGTTGGGATTCCGCACCGGGCGGCCATCGGCGCCGATCTCGCGCGCCCAGGTCAGCTTCTTCACGAACGGCTTGGCCAGCAGGAGCTTGCCGTCGGTCCGGTCCAGGACATAGAAAAATCCGTTGCGGTTGGCGTGCAGCAGCAGATGGCGGTTCTGGCCCTGCCATGCGGTGTCGACGAGCACCGGCGGCTGCTGGGCATCCCAGTCCCACACGTTGTGCGGCGTGTATTGGTAGTACCATTTGAGCTTGCCCGGTCTTGGCATCGAGCGCCAGGATCGAGCTGGAATACAGATTGTCGCCGCCGCGCTCGTCGCCGCTCAGGTCGGGGCCGGGGTTGCCGGTCGGCCAGTAGAGCGTATCCAGCTGGGGATCGTAGGTGCCGGTGAGCCAGGTGGCCGCGCTGGGGTGGTTGATGTCGTCGCCTTTCCAGGTTTCCGAACCCGGCTCGCCCGGCTTGGGCACGGTCCAGAAGCGCCAGACTTCCTTGCCGGTGGCCTGGTCGAAGGCGGCGATGAAGCCGCGCGCGCCTTCGTCGCCGCCCGCGGTTCCGGAGATCACCAGGCTGCCGGCCACCAGCGGCGCGGAGGTGGCGTTATAGTTCTGGTGCCAGTCGGCCATTTCGGTTTCCCAGAGGAGCTTTCCGGTGGAGCGATGGAGGGCGATGAGGTGGTCGTTGTCGGTCGCCATGAAGACGCGCTCGCCCGCGACCGCCACGCCGCGATTGATGCCCTCGGCGGCGTTGCCCACCAGGTTGCGCGTGCGCTGCCGCTTGTAATGCCAGATCTGCCGGCCCGAGCCGGCGTCCAGCGCGTAGCATTCATTGGCGCTGGTGACGTACATGACGCCTTCGACCACCACCGGAGTCACTTCGAGCGGAGCGGTGTTGACCAGCGAGAAGATCCACTTGGGCGCCAGCCGCGCCACATTGCTCTTCGAAATCTGCGTCGAGCTCGCTGTAGCGGTTCCCGCTGAACTGGCCGTGATAAGTGGGCCAATCCGTCTGGCTGGTGACTTCGCGGTAACCCGCGCCATCCTTGCGCAGCAGGTGGATGCGCAGATCGTCCGGTGAGCAACTGCATGTCCACGGAGCTGCGGTTGAACACCAGTCCTTCCAGCGTCCGGCCGCCGCCGAGCGCGACCTTGGCCCGCACCGGGACGGCTTCGTCGCCCGAGGGCTTCAAGGTACGAAGAAAGGAGATGAGCGACGCCGGCCTCGCCGTCGTTGAGATTGAACGGCCGGCATGCCGGAGTTGGGCAGGCCGGTGTGGAGGAGGATGGCGAGTTCGCCATCGTTGTAGTTGGGCAGGCGCGTGCACGATGGCCGGCCCGAGCTCGCCGCCGTTCCCCCCTTTGCCGTGGCAGACGGCGCAATGGCCGTCGAACTGGGCGCGGCCGGCGTCCGCGGTCTGGGCCTGAAGCTGCCCGGCCGCCATCAGGCAAGCCAGCAGAAAGTACGATCGCATTTCAAGCCTATGGGAAACGATTCCGCGGCGAATGTCAAGAACGGCGGCGCTATCGCTGGAGCGCGCCATCCTCCGGGATGCCCGGTTCGTCCAGTAACTGCGTGGAGGAGGCCGGGCCCAGCGTCTTCCAGTCCTTCAGCGCCCACACCACTTTCTTATCCGGCGTCACCTCGATCAACTGCACCCCGATCTGCATCTGATCGGCCGGCAGGCTTCCGGACCAATTGTTGATCAACGTGTTGCCGTTGGCCAGCCGGGAGACCTCCTGCACCGTGTATAAGGGGACGCCGGGCAGATCGTCCTTTTGAATCTCCCACACCGTTTCGCCCTTCGGATTCACTTCGCGCACGTAGCCGTGCTGGTTGCCGCTGATGAGCGTGTTGCCATTGGCCAGGCGGACAGCGGCCCATGCGGACGGAGCGTCCACACTCCAGATTGGTTTTCCGTCCAGCGTGTACTCCACCACCTTTCCCAGGTCCATGTGCGCCACCAGCAGGGTGCCGGCTTTGGTCATGCGAATATGGCGAAACTGGCCGTGGACGGAGGCAGGATTTTTCACCGGCAGCACGATTTCCCTGACAATCCGGTTCCCGGCCTTCTCGATGATCAGCGCCTTGGCCGGATCGCCGTTCTGCATCAGGAGCACGCGGTCCCGGCCCAGGGGATCAGCCGTGTGAATCTCGGCGCCCTTGGGGCCGTCGTAATCCCAGACGATCTTCTTGTCCGGCGTGATTTCGCTGGCGCCGAACTGGCGGGAGAAGATGATGTTGCCGTTGGAAAGCCGCGTGCAATCGCCCAGCTCGCCGCGGCGCGTGTTGGTGTAGCTCCACTCTACGCGGCCGTCGCGAATGAGGTACATCAACTGGTTTTCGACGCTGCGGCCCTGCCACTCGCCGCAGTAGAGAAACGGGTGTTGGGCCAGGCCGCGGCCGGGGAGAACCGACGGCATCTGCGCGGAGGCGGCGGCGCAAACGGCCGCGAGCGACCACAGAATGCGGACGAGCATTTTGGGCATGGTGATCGTCGCCATTATTTCTTCGCCGCCGGGGGTGCCTGCACGGGCGCTCCCGGCCGTCCCCCTGTCTCCCACATGACGTTGCCGGGATACGTTTCGCGCGCCGGCAGGAACGTGTTGGCGCCGTTCGGCGCCTGGTGCGGCACCAGGCCCTTGTTGTAGAGAATGTACAGGCCCGTCTTGCAGGCGACGATGATATCGACCTTTCCGTCGCCATCCATGTCCGCCGCGTTCACCCGCATTCCCAGGCCGAGCACGTTGGTGGGCGGCGGCTGTTTGGATTTCAGAGGATCGTCGTAGGGCGGGAAATACTGCGCCACCGGCGTGTAGCTGATGACGTGGCGCTGCACGTTCCCGCCGTTGAAGCTGTAGTAGAAGATGAACTGCGGATCGTACGACCCCACGTCGCCGCCGTTGTGGGCGAAAATCTGTTTGCCGGTGATCAGCTCGGGTTTGCCGTCGCCGTCCAGGTCGGCCAGCACCATGGTGTGGAAGGTGGGGTATTCGGTCTCGATCCAGTGGCGGACGAAGGTGCGCTTTCCGCCCTCCATTTTCTGCTCATACCAAGCCAAGCCATAACCGTGGTCCGAGCCGATGATGACGTCGTTCAGGCCGTCTCCGTTCAAGTCGGCAACCAGGATGGGCAGACCCGCGCCGGAACTGCCGTGCGCCGCGGCGCCGGAAGCGCCCTCGGGTATATAGGACTGCATTTGCCAGTCGGGGTGCCAGATCCAGGGGTCCGTGGTGGGATGTGCCGGGGATTCGAACCAGCCGCTGGTGGTTACGATGTCGTCACGCCCGTCCCCGTTGATATCGCCAATGCCGTTGCCGTGGCTCACGCCCAGGTTCTCGGGGCCGAGGGTGTGCTCCTTGAACCAGGGAGCCTGGTTGAGATGCTCAAACCAGATCAGGCTGCGGCCGGGCTTGCGGGCGAAGAAATTCACCAGCACGTCCTTGGGGCCGTTGCCGGACAGATTGCCGATGACCATTCCTTCCAGGCCGTCCGCCTTCAGCATTTCATGGCTGGGCCACTTCACCCCGGGCTTGCCCGGATTTTCGTACCAGTAGATGCCCTGGCGGAGCATCCAGCCGGAGCTGATCACGTCCGCACGCCCGTCATTGTTCACATCGATGGAGCCCTCGAAGTTGTCGTCGATATCCGGCCCGTTGGTGGCGGCGCCTTCGCGGTAATCCGCGATTTGGTCAAGTTGGGCGCCAGGTAGTAGTTGCGGCCCGCGGCGATATCGAGCTTGCCATCGCCGTTGATATCCAGCACGGAGGAGCATTCCGCGAACGGCCCCCACCAATAGGTGTGTTTGGACGGGTTGTGGACAGGGCCGTCGATTTTGACGGGCACAAACTGAACCTCCTTCGCCTGCTCGGCCGGCATGGCGACCGGAGGTTTAGCGCCGCAGCCGGACGCGAACGAGCACGCGCACACGCAGACCGCCGCCGGGAAAAGCCAGTGATTCTTCATGCTTTTCGGGCCTCCTTAGGATGCAATCGCTCCGCGGCTCATCTTATGCGGCGGCGCGGCCGGCGTCAAGCGCCTGTTTGCGCGGCCGGTTTTCCTGGGGACGCGCCCGGTGCTACAGTAGCGCGCATGAAAGTCCGGCACGTAGTTTCGCTCCTGCTCACGGCGGCGTGCGCCAGCGCCCTGGCATCGGACACCGATCTGGATGCCGCCATCGCCCGCACGCGCATGGGAACGCTGGTGATCCGCACCGCGCCCGGCGCGGCCATTCGCGTCGAACAGCTCCGCCATGAGTTCTGGTTCGGCGCCACCCTGCCGGCGGGAATGTTCACGGGGCGGAACAGCCCGGCGGATATCGCGCACTTTCAGGAAACGTTCCTGAGCAACTTCAACGCGGGAGTGATCGAGAGCGCGTTCAAGTGGCACGAAATGGAACCGCAGCGCGGACAGGTGAACTACGCCGCGGTGGACAGCATTCTGGCGTGGGCGGACCACAACGGCATTCCGGTGCGCGGGCACTGCATCTACTGGGGCATTCCCAACCGCGTGCAGGATTGGGTGAAGGCCCTGAGCGACGACGACCTGCGGCTGGCCTTGCAGCAACGCGGCCGGGCCATCGGGGCGCGCTACCGCGACCGCTTCGCCGAATACGATCTCAACAACGAAATGATCCACGCCAATTACTACGAGGACCGGCTGGGGCCGGAAATCACCCGGCAGATGGCGCAGTGGGTGAAGGACGGCGACCCCAACGCCAGGCTGTGCGTGAACGATTATGACATCGCCACCGGCAAACGGCTCGACGATTACGTGAAACACATCCAGCGGCTGATGGATATGGGCGTTCCCATCGCCGGGATCGGCGTGCAGGGCCATCTTCACGGCGACAGCTTCGACCCGGCGGCGCTCCAAAACGCGCTGGATACGCTGTCGCAGTTCCACCTGCCCATCCGGATTACGGAGTACAACTTCCCCGGGCAGCGCTCGAAGTATTACACGGGCGACCACCGCGCCGTCATGCCGCCCGGGGAAGAGCGGGTCAAGGCGGAGAGCCTGCGCCAGTATTTCCGCATCTGCTTCGCCCACCCCTCCGTAACCGGAATCATGATGTGGGGATTCTGGGAGGGCGCCAACTGGATCCCGCAATCCAGCCTGTACAAACGCGATTGGACCGCGACGCCGGCGGCCGAAGCCTACCGCGACCTGGTGTTTCATCAGTGGTGGACGAAATGGAGCGGCACTGCCGACGCCGCCGGGACGGCCGCGGTGCGCGCGTTTTACGGGCGCTATCGCATCACCGTGAACGGGAAGGAAGCGACGGTGGACCTGAAGCGCGACGCCGGGGTCAAACAGGTGGAGATGGAGTAAAACCCCCAATCCCCAATGCATGTACACTAAATTACGAGGATTTCCTCACACTCCATGCCCGCGCTCGCGATTGCCATCGCCTATCTCCTCGGCGCCATCCCCTTCGGGTATCTGCTGGTCAAATGGCGCACCGGCTCCGATGTTCGCTCGGCCGGCAGCGGCAATATCGGCGCCACCAACGTCCTGCGCACGGCCGGCCGCGCCGCCGGCTTCCTCACCCTTCTGCTCGACATCGCCAAGGGCTACGTGGCGGTCTGGCTCGCCGGCCGGCTTTCGGACCGCGACCCGCTTTGCGATGAGCCTGGCCGCGCTCGCCGTCATCGCCGGCCACGCCTACCCGGTGTTCCTGCAGTTCCGCGGCGGCAAGGCCGTCGCCAGCTTCGTCGGCGCTTTCCTCTGTCTCGCGCCCTGGGCCATGGCGGTGGAAATGGTCGTGTTTGTCGGCGTGGTGGCCTGGACCCGCCATATTTCCCTCGGCTCCATCGTCGGGCGCGGCCACTGTTCCGCTGGCGGCGTGGCTGGTACAGCAAGCTTCGATATACCTGGTGATAGCTGCCGCCGTCGGCGGCGCTTTCATCATCTATAAACATCGTAGTAACATTCAGAGGCTCCGCGCCGGTACCGAAAACGTCTTCACCCTGGGAGCCGGCAAGCATTGAAGACGCTCGCCATCATCGGCGGCGGAAGCTGGGGGACGGCTCTGGCCATCGTCCTCGCTCCGCGCTTTCCCACGGTCCGCCTCTGGGTCTACGAAGCGGATCTGGCCGAGCGCATGCAGCGCAGCCGCGAGAACGATTTATACCTGGCTGGCTGCTTCAATTCCTAATACATGTAGAAATAACTTCTGACCTGGCCGCGGCGCTGGACTCCGCCGACATCGTCCTGAGCGCCGTGCCTTCCCATCTGGTGCGCTCCATCTATCGCCAGATGCTTCCACTCCTACATCCATCGCATGATATTCGCCAGCGCCACCAAGGGTCTCGAAACCGACACCTTGCTGCGCGTCTCGGAAGTGATTTCCGAGGTTCTGGCGCCCGGCATTTCCCGCCCCGCCTCGCCGTCCTCTCCGGCCCGACCTTCGCCCGCGAGGTGGCTTGCGGCGATCCGACCGCTCTTGTAGTAGCTTCGACCGACCAGGCCCTGGCGGAGACCCTCCAGGCGGCCTTTTCCGGCCCCACGTTCCGCCTCTATACCAGCTCAGATACGATCGGCGTAGAAATTGGCGGGTCCATCAAGAACGTGATCGCCATCGGCTCCGGCGTCCTGCACGGCCTCGGCCTGGGCCACAACGTCACCGCCGCCATGATCACCCGCGGGCTGGCGGAAATGACGCGCCTCGCCGTCGCCATGGGCGGCAAGCCCCTCACGCTGGCCGGACTTGGCCGGCTTGGGCGACCTGGTCCTCACCTGCACCGGCGACCTGAGCCGCAACCGCGCCGTCGGGGTGGAACTGGCGCGCGGGCGGACGCTCGACGAGATCGTGCGCTCCATGCGAATGGTGGCGGAAGGCATCAAGACCACCAACGCCGCCGCCGCCCTGGCCCGCCGCCATGGCATCGAAATGCCCATCTGCGAGCACATGTACCGCATGCTCCATGCCGGCCTCCCTCCCCGCGAGGCCATCCGCAGCCTGATGGAGCGCTCGCTCAAGGGGGAATAGCCCTGGGGCGCCGGCCGAACGATACTTGTCAGGGCTTCCGCCCCCCCCGGTCTACAAACTGGTGTGCCGGTGGTAAACGTGCTCCCGTGCGCTCTATCGTGTTAGAATTTGCCACAATCCGGCGCAACCTCCGATGCGGGAACGGGTTCAAAAAGATATGGCGGGAGCCGTGGCGGCTCTGGATTACGACGCGGAACTGATGCTCCGGGTGAAGGACGGCGACAGCGCCAGCTTCGCCGTGCTGCTCGAGAAACACCGCTCGCCCGTGGTCCATTTCCTCTACCGCATGGTCCAGAACCAGGCCGTGGCGGAGGAACTGGCGCAGGAAGTCTTCCTGCGCGTCTACCGCTCGCGCTCCAGCTACGAGCCGGCCGGCCAAGTTCACCACCTGGTTGTTTCGCATTGCCACGCACCTGGCCCTGAACTCCATCCGCGACGGCAAGCACGAACGGTCGCAGAGCCGGCTGGATGACGAAGCCTCCGGCGTTTCCGCGGCCAGTGTATCCGACGGCCGGCCCTCGGCCGAACAGGACCTGGTCCGCCAGGCCAGGCTGGAAGAAATCCGCCGCGCCATCGCCCTTTTGCCGGAAAAGCAGAGGGCGGCGGTGCTGATGCACAAGTATCATGAGATGGAATACACGCAGATCGCTAAAGCGCTCAATTGTTCCGAATCTGCGGTAAAGTCGTTGCTGTTCCGGGCGTACGAGGCATTGCGCGCCCGGCTTGCCCACATGGCATAGGGAAGAAGAGGTTGTGATATGAGGTGTCCGACCGCGAACCAGGAGAACGCGGAGCTTTTGTTGGCGCACGTTTCGCGCACGCTCGATGCTGAACGCGCCGCCGTTCTGGAAGAGCACATGGCGCGCTGTGCCGCCTGCCGGGATTATTATGCCGCCCAACTGGCGGTGTGGGCGGCGCTGGACCACTGGGAAGCCCCGCCCGTTTCCGCCGATTTCGACCGCCGCCTGTACCGCCGCATCGAAGCCGTGTCCCGGCCGTGGGATTTGGCCCGCGTCTTCCGCGCCGTGTTGCGGGCCGCGCGCGGTGCCGCTGGCGGCCGCGGTGTGCCTGATGGCCGCCACAGCCATGTGGCTGGGCCGCTCCGGCGCCCCGGCGCCCGCCGCGCCGCCGGAATCCGCCGCGGTCCAGGTCTGCCGCCCGGATCAGGCCGAAAGCACTCTCCAGGAAATGGAGATGATCCAGGAATTCAGCAGCCTGGTCCAGGCCGAGTCCAGCCGATCCGCGGATGTGAGGCGGCCGGAACCGTCTCATGTCCGGCCAATCCGAAAATTGCGGCTCTCTGCTCCTGCTCACGGCCGCCTGCGCCGCCGCGGCGCAACCGAAGGCGGCCAACCCGGCTCCGCCGCCGCCGCCCGACCCCGCCGCGCAGAGGCGGGGGCGTCCCCCAGGCGCGCCGCCCCATGGGCCCGCCGCTCGGCAACCCGGCCAACCCGGCCGTCCGCCTCTACCAGGCCAGCCCGGAGGAGCGCGAGCGCGCGCTCGAAAAACTCCCGCCCGCCATGCAGGAGCAGATCCGCAAGCAACTGCAGCGGTTCGACGCCATGCCGCCCGAGCAGCAGCGCATCATCATCGCGCAGAACCAGCGCTTCGCCGTCGCTCCCGCCGGAGCAGCAGCAGGAGTTCCGGCTCCAGTTTCAGGCATTCAACAAGCTTCCGCCGGAACGCCGCCGCCCCATCGCCATGGCCCTGCGCGATTTCGAGACCATGCCCGAGGCCGAGCGCGCCCGCCGGCTCGAAAGCGAAGCCTTCAAAAGCCGCTTTTCCCCGGAAGATCTGAAGATGATTGGGGATTTGTCGGTGGTGCTGCTGCCGCCGGAGAAGCGATAACGGGCCGTGGAGCCGGGCATGCCCGGCCCCTTCAGGGGCTGAAAAGCCCTTCCAAATGGCTGGCCGCCGATAAACGCAGATGAACGCCGATTCAAAAAGCAAAAGACTTATCGGAGTTCATCTGCGGCCAATGGTTCTTTTTTCCGCACGCTGTTAGACGTGCGCGTCCAGCATTTTGAGCACTTCGGACTTGCCGACCGCGCCCACCCGCTGTTCCACCACCTGGCCGCCCTTGAACAGCAGCAGCGTGGGAATGCCGCGGATGTTGTAGCGCATGGCCGTGTTGCCGTTGGAATCCACGTCCAGCTTTCCGACCTTCACTTTGCCGGCGTATTCGGCGGCCACCAGTTCGATGGTGGGCGCCATCATGCCGGCAGGGGCCGCACCACTCGGCCCAAAAATCCACCAGAACCGGCACTTCCGAGCGCAGCACGTCCTGATCGAAATCGGCATCGGTAAAGGTAAGCGTGTTGTGATGCGCCGCCGTCTCTCGGTTCTGACCCGCCATTGTTTCTCTGTCCTGACCTGCCATTTTTTCTCCTAAACTATTAGAATCCCGGTGCGGCCGAAAAGATTCACGCCGCGCGATTCTCCGCCCGCGCCGGCTGCGAGACCGGCCCCAGCAGCCGCCGGTACAACGCAGCGTACGCCTCCGCCGAAGCCTTCCAGGAAAAATCCTGCTGCATGCCGCGCCGCATCATTTCCCGCCACGCCTCCGGTCCGCAAACGCCCTGGCCGCCGCTCGAACCGCCTCCAGCAGCGCCGGCCCGGAATACTCCGCGAACTTGAACCCCGTGCCATCCTCGATAGTATCATTCAGGCCGCCCGTGGCGCGAACCACCGGTACCGTTCCGTAGCGCAGGCTGTACATCTGGTTCAGGCCGCAGGGCTCGTACCGGCTGGGCATCAGGAACATGTCCGCGCCCGCTTCGATCCGGTGGGCCAGCTCGTTGTCGAAGCCGATCCGCACCGCGATCCGGCCAGGGTACTCCGCTGCCATGCCCCGGAAAAAGGCCTCGTACTCCGCGTCGCCCGTGCCCAGAACCACCAGGTACACGTCCTCCGCCACGATCTCCGGCAGCGCCTCGGCCAGGATGTCCGCGCCTTTCTGCCGCGTGAAGCGCGACACAATGCCGACCAGCGGACGATCCATCGCCTCCGCCGGCAGGCCGAACTCTTCCAGCAGGTGCTGCTTGCACACGCGCTTGCCGCTCCAGGTCGTCGGCCGAGTAGCGCGCGGGAATCAGCCGGTCGACCTCCGGGCTCCACTCGCGGTAATCCACGCCGTTCAGAATGCCGCTGAGCACGCCCGCGCGCGCCCGCAGCGCGCCGTCCAGGCCGAAACCGTACTCCGGCGTCTGGATCTCGCGCGCGTAGGTGGGGCTGACGGTGTTGAGCGCGTCCGCCAGCATGATGCCGCCCTTGATGTAGCTCACGCGTCCGAAAAACTCCAGCCCGTCGGGCGCGTAGAGCGCGGCGTCGAGCGCCGCCTCCGCCAGCGCCGTTTTCGGGAACAGTCCCTGGTAGCCCAGGTTGTGGATGGTGAACAGCGTGCGCACGCCCAGGAAGGTGGGGTCGGTGGCGAAGGTGGTGCGCAGGTAGGCCGGCACCAGCCCCGCCTGCCAGTCATGGCAATGCAGGATATCGGCCGGAAAGATCCAGCGCGCCACCGCCAGCGCCGCCCGCGCCAGCACCGCGAAGCGGATGTGATTATCCGGATAATCCACGCCGGCCTCGCCGTACAGCCCGTGGCCGGTCGTACAGCGGCGGGCAATCCACCAGGTAGACCGGAAACTCCTCGGCCGCCTGGTAGATGGTGATGTCGTACCGGGCGGGGCCCAGGTGCACTGCCAGGCGCTCGTAAATGCGCCGCGCCGTTTTCAGGTCGATGGAGCCGTAGCGCGGGATCACGACCGCCACCTCCTCGCCCCATCGCCTGTAGCGCCGCCGGCAGCGCTCCCAGCACATCCGCCAGCCCGCCGGTCTTAGCCAGCGGTGCGCACTCCGACGCAATCATGAGAATGCGGGCCATCGAAGGAATTGTACCGTAGGGGCCGGGGCTCAGGGGCCAGGGGCCGGGGATGCGTTCGGCGTCGTGGCGGCCGGCGTGCGCTCCGCGTGGCCCTCACTGCCTTCCTGACAGCCGAGGCCTATACGTGTGCTGCCCCGGCCCCCGGCCCCTGGCCCCTGGCCCCCACGCGTTAGAATGAGAGTTCATGCCCCGAACCCCCCGTCGTATCGCCGTACTCGTGCTTGCGCTCGCCTGCGCCCTGGTAGCGCTCGCGCAATCCGTTCCCAAACCGAAAATCGTGGTGGCCATCGTCATCGACCAGTTTCGCTACGATTACCTGCTGCGCTTCCGCGGCGACTACCACGCCGGCCTGGACCGCCTGCTGAGCCACGGCGCCGTCTTCACCGACGCCCACTACCCGCAGGCCACCACGGTCACCGCCGTCGGCCACTCCACCTTCCTCACGGGCGCGCCGCCGGCCTTCAGCGGCATCATCAACAACGAATGGTACGACCGCGAATCGGGCGGCACCGTCTCGAGCGTCAGCGACCCGCGCACCTTCCTGGTCGGCGCCAACGGGGCGCACCCCGGCTCCTCGCCCCGGCGCCTGCTGGTCAGCACGGTGGGCGACGAATTGAAGATGTCGGGATCGGATTCGAAAGTGATCGGCGTTTCCATCAAGGACCGCAGCGCCATCCTCCCCGCCGGCCACATGGCGGACGGTGCCTACTGGTTCGACCCCGGCTCCGAGGCGTGGGTCACCAGCACCTACTACCGCGAAACCCTGCCCGCCTGGGCCAAACGCATCAACGACGAACAGCCCGCCCACCGCTACGCCACGGCCAACTGGCTGCCGGTGGACGCCAGGCCGGGCACGGCTCCGTTCTGCACCATGGCCGCGGGCACCAGCGTGCGCCGGTGCCCGTCGCTCGAAGCCTCGCCCTACGGCAACGAGATGATCGAGGAGTTCGCCGAGGCCGCGCTCGACGGCGAGAACCTCGGCCGCCATCCCGGCACGGATATCCTGGCCGTCAGCTTCTCATCGAACGATTATGTGGGCCACGCCGTCGGCCCGGACGACCCCGAAGTCCGCGACATCTCCATCCGCACCGATCATCCTCATCGGCAAGCTGCTGGACAAGGTGGAGCAGCGCGTGGGCGCAGGCAATATGCTGGTAGTGCTGACCGGCGACCACGGCGTGGCCCCGGTGCCCGAAGTCAACGAAGCCCGCCATATGCCCGGCGGCCGCCTCAACGGCCCGGCGATGCTGGACAAAATCAATGAGGCGCTTTCGGCCAGATTCGGCGCGGGCAAGTGGATCCTCTCCGGCTCCACGGTGATGCCGTACTTCGACCTGAAGCTGATCGAATCGCGCAAGCTGGACCGCGCCGAGGTGGAGCGCGTGGCCGCCGACGCCGCCCGCACCGCGCCGCACATCGCCCGCGTCTACACGCGCACCCAACTGATGGAGGGCCAGGTGCCGCAGGACGACATCGGCCGCGCCGTGACCCTCACCTTTTTCGCCCCGCGCTACGGCGACCTGCTGATTGTCCCCGAGCCCTACTACCTGTTCGAGGCCAAGGGCACGTCCCACGGCACGCCCTACGATTACGACAACCACGTACCCGTGATCTTCCTCGGCCCCGGCATCAAGCCCGGCGCCTACCGGGAGAAGATCCTGGTCAACGACATCGCGCCCACGTTGACCAATATCCTCGGCGTGGAGAGACCCACGTCCGCCATCGGGCGGGTGCTGGGGGAAATGCTGCAATAGGGGCCGGGGGCCAGGGGCCGGGGGGGCGTACGGTACGCGGCGGTTGCACGGCCTTTCCCGATGCCCCGAACCACCACCGGGGAACTTCCGCACGTTACCGTACACGTCCCCGGCCCCCGGCCCCCGGGCCCCGACCCCTGCTAGAATAGAACCAACTCGTCATGTCCCTGCTTTTCCGATTCGCGGCGGCGGCCTCCTGTACGCTGCTTTTGTCCTGGAGCGCGCTTCCACAAACGCCGCCCGCGCCGGCAACGCCCGCGGCGCCGCAAGGCCAGCCCACGTTCACCAGTACCACCACCGAGGTCATTGTCCCGGTGACGGTCACGGATAACAAGGGAAAGTTCGTCTCCAACCTGGTGGCCAAGGATTTCCGCGTGCTGGACGAGGGCCGGCCGCAGCAGATCCAGTTCTTCAGCCACGCCGAAAAACAGCCCATCGTGGTCGGCTTCCTGGTGGACCAGAGCAACAACATGAAGATTCACTGGTCGAAGTACGAGGAGGCGCTGGAGGAGCTGGTCTACGACCTGATTCCCGGCGACCCACGCTACTCCGGCTACCTCATCACCTACACCAACGAAGCCGAGCTGAAGGTGAACACCACGTCCGATCCGGAAAAACTGCTGGACCAGGTGCGCAGGCTCAAGCCCGCCGGCGGCGCCGCCCTGTTCGACGCCATCTACCAGGCCTGCACCACCCGGTCGCTCATCAAGGGCGAGCCCTACGAGCCGCGCCGCATCATCATCGTGGTCGGCGACGGCCACGACAACGCCAGCAAGAAATCGATGGAGCAGGTGCTGGAGCTGGCCAAGCGCCAGATGGTCACCATTTTCGGAGTCAACACCACCGCCTTCGGCATGATCAATGAGGACAAGGACACGCTGGAGCGGCTGGCCAACGAAACCGGCGGCCACGTCGAGTACCCGCTCGACAGCCCCTACAAGGACGTTTCCGGCTATCTTTCGAACCCGCAGGACGCCGGCAATTACGCCATGGTGGTGGGCACCGGCGCCTACGCGTCGCAGATCTCCGCCGGCATCACCAAGTCCGTGGCCAGCCTGCTGGGAGAAATCACCACCCAGTACGTGCTGCGCTACATTCCCGACGTCGATGCCGATGCCAAGCCCAAGGTTTTCCGCCGCATCAAGGTCGACATTCCCACGCTTCCCAACGTCATCATCCACGCCCGCGACGGCTACTATCCGAATCCCGTGCCCGCGCTGGCCCCCGTCACGAGCCGGGACCGGCGAACTAGGGGTTGGGGGTTAGGGGTTAGGGATTAGGGATCGTAGCTTTCGGTCGATAAGCAGGTTAAGATAAAAGACTGCGGGAGACGCATGCCTGCCACTGTCATACCGATCGCTTCCTCGTCCCCCAATCCCCAATCCCTAATCCCCAATCCCCGGTTCCCCCACTACGTTCTCCTCGAAGCCGCTCTTCCCGGCCGCTCCCCGCGTTCCATCGGCGTTCTTTTGATCGATCCCGCCACCGACCGCGGCTGGCTGCGGATGCGCGCGGACTTCCAGCGATCTGACCGACGATACGGACTTCTTCGACGAGCTCGAACACCATCTGCGGGATTGCCTGGGCGAAGGAGGGGCCGGAGCGCTGCTCGGAGCGCTCGAGGATTCGCTCTCCAACGCGCTGCTGGTTTCCGAACGCCGCGCCGTCGCGGTGGATTCGTTCACCCGCGTGCTGGAGCGCCTGTACTCCGAGCACGTCGAGCCGGTGGCCGTGCGGGCGTTCGAGACCCACGTGCCGCTCTACAGCCTGCGCGCCGCCGCCGGAAGGCTGGGGGAGGAGATGGAGGTCGAGCCGGAAGACTGGGTGCGCGCGCCGGAAGGCATGCGGCTCGCGCCGGACCTGTTCGTGGCCCACGTGGTGGGCAAATCCATGGAGCCGCGCATTCCCGGATGGCAGCCTGAACCTGTTCCGCCTGAATCCGGCCGGCTCGCGCCAGGGCAAGATTCTGCTCATCCAGCGCTTCGGCGTGCTGGACGAGACCGCCCGCTTCACCGTGAAGCGGTACACCAGCCGCAAGCGCGCAACCAGCGGGGCGAGTTCGACGAGCCAGTGGGAGCACGAGCGCATCCGCCTGGAGCCGCTCAACCCCGAATTCGAGCCCTGGGACGTGGAACCGCAGGATTTCGCGGTCGTCGCCGAATGGCTGCGCGTCCTCGAGTGAGGGCGGCCGATCGCGATCGCCCCGCGCGCTGATCGACTGGTACCGCGCGCGCGCCGCGATCTTCCCTGGCGCCGCACCTCCGATCCTTATCGCATCTGGGTCTCCGAAATCATGCTGCAGCAGACGCGCGCGCAGGCCGTGATCCCGTATTACGAGCGCTTCCTCGAGCGTTTTCCCACGGTGGACGCGCTGGCCGCGGCCGCGGAAGACCAGGTGCTGGCGCTGTGGAGCGGCCTCGGCTACTATTCGCGGGCGCGCAACCTGCGCCGCGCCGCGCAGGCGCGTCGCGACAGCCCAAAGCATTTCCAGCGCGATTACGTTTCCATCCGCGCGCTCGCCGGCGTGGGCGATTACACCGCCGCGGCCATCGCCAGCATCGCCTTCGGCCTGCCCCACGCGGTGGTGGACGGCAACGTGCTGCGGGTGGTGGCGCGCGTCGAAAACGACGCCGCCGATATCGCCGCGCCGCGCACGCGCGCGCGCTTCCGCGCCAGCGGTGGAGGGCTGGCTGGACGCGCGCCGGCCGGGCGAATTCAACCAGGCGCTGATGGAACTGGGCGCCACCGTCTGCCTGCCGCGGCATCCGCGCTGCGAGGCCTGCCCGCTGGCCGCCATCTGCCGCGCCCGCGCGGAGGGAACGGCGGCGCAGCTTCCCGTGAAGCTGCGGAAGAAAGAGCCGGTCGAGATTGAGGCCGTGCTGCTGGTGGTCCGCAGCCGCGGCCGCGTCCTGCTGCGGCGCCCGACCCAGCGAACAAAAGACGGTTTGCGGGGACCCGGCCGCGAAGCCGGCGCCCGCCGCATGGCCGGCTTCTGGGAACTGCCCGCGCCCGACGAACTTCCCGCCGCCCGCTCCGGCAAGCTTTACGGCAGCTTCCGCCACACCATCACCCACCACCACTACACGTTCACCGTGCGCGCCGCCACCGCGCCGCGCACCCGGGCCCCGCCTTCGCCTGGTTCGCCCCGGAAGAACTCGCTGCCATCCCCCTCAGCACCACCGCCCGCAAAGCGCTGCGCGTCGCCAGGGATCGGGGGATCCGTGTGACGCAGAGGCGCAGAGACTCGGAGCCAAACGCGGCGAAGACGACTCCGACAGGCAGAGTCGTCCGTGCAGTCTCCCGGCATTACTCAGGCCCGCAGGCTCTACGCCTGCTGCGTCTCTGCGCCGATCTTGCGCCCGGCCTGTTAATCATAGCTGCTTGGAGCAATTCGCGCTCGAATTCGATCTGGCGCCGGAGCGGCGCATCTTCACGGTTTCAGCGAGCTGAACGCTGCTATCGGCGCGGTGCTCGATCGCGCGTTCCAGGACATCTGGGTGTCGGGCGAGATCTCCGGGCATGAAGCTGGCGGCCAGCGGGCATTACTATTTCACCCTGAAGGAGCACGAGGCGCAGGTGCGGTGCGTGGCCTTCCGCTCCGCCCACCGCTACTGGAAGTTCAAGCCGCAGGACGGCCTGGCGGTGCTGGCGCGCGGGCGCATCGATGTCTATGACGCGCGCGGCGAATACCAGTTGCTGGTGGAGGTGCTGGAGCCGCAAGGCGTGGGAGCGCTGCAACTGGCCTTCGAGCAGCTCAAGAAGAAGCTGGCGGCCGAGGGGCTGTTCGCGGCGGAGCGCAAACGGCCGCTGCCGCGCTTTCCGCGCCGCATCGGCATCGTCACCTCGCCGCGCGGCGCGGCCATCGCGGACATGGTCCACATCCTCTCGCGCCGCTTTCCCGGCCTGCACATCCGCCTCTCCCGGCGCTGGTGCAGGGCGAGGGCTCGATGGAAGAGGTGTGCCGCGGGATCGAGTACTTCAGCCGCTCCGGTTGGGCCGACGTGGTCATCGTGGGGCGCGGCGGCGGCTCGCTCGAAGACCTGTGGACATTCAACGAAGAGGCCGTGGCGCGGGCCATTGCGGCTTGCGCGGTGCCGGTGGTATCGGCGGTGGGGCACGAGACCGACGTCACCATCGCCGATTTCGTCGCCGACCTGCGCGCGCCCACGCCTTCGGCCGCGGCCGAGCTGGTGGTGCCCACGCGCGAAGAGCTGCTGGAGCGAATTGCCGCCCTGCGCGCCAAGGCGGCGCAGGCGCTGCGCTACCGCCTGGCCATGCTGGAGCGCCGGCTGCGGCAGCAGGGAATCGAGCGGGCCACTCGGCGTGCTGCACCGGCGCATCGGCCGCTGGCTGCAGCGCATGGACGAGCTGGAATACCGCATGCGCGAGCGCATGCGCGCGGCGGTCGGGCTCGCGCGAGCGCGCCCGCCGCGGCCTGGAGGTGCGCCTGCGGCGGTTCGACATGCGCCCGCGCCTGGCCGCCGACCGGCGCCGCCTGGAAGCGGCCGAGCGGGAATTGGTGCAGACCATCCAGTCGCGCCTCGCGCGCCGCCGCGGCGCGCTCGACCGCCTCACCGCCCAGCTGTAGCAGCTCAGCCCGCTGCGCATTCTGGACCGCGGCTACGCCATCGTGTCGAATGAAATGGGCATCCTGAAGGACGCCGCCGATGCGCCGGAGGGCTCGGCGCTGTATATCCGTCTAGCGAAGGGTGAACTGGAAGCTACGGTGATTCGGCCGCCGATGAACGCGGATGAACGCAGATAAGAATCGGCGTTTATCGGCGTTCATCGGCGGCCTGCAATGTGCTCACGTGTGCGGCGCTGGCCGAAGCCAGGCCGCTCAATTTGTAGCCGCCTTCGAGCACCGAGACCAGGCGTCCGCCGGCATGGCGGTCCGCGATTTCCATCGACGCGCGCGGTCAGGTCGGCAAAGTCGTGGTCGGTCAGGGTGAAACCGCCCAGCAGGTCGCCGATGCGGGAATCGAAGCCGGCCGAGATGAGGACCAGTTCCGGACGGAAGTCGTCCAGCGGCCGGAATGAGCGCATTCTGGACTGCGCCCAGGATTTCTTTGCGCCCCGACCCGCGGGGAAGGGGAAATTCAGGTGGTGCCCGGCGCCCGCGCCCTCGCCGGTCTCGTTGGCGCGGCCGGTGCCCGGATAGAGCGGCCACTGGTGCGTGCTGAAGAAGAAGACCGAGGGATCGGTAATAGAAGATGTCCTGCGTGCCGTTGCCGTGGTGCACGTCCCAATCGGCGATGAGGACGCGCGCGGCGCCATGGCGGCTCTGGGCGTAGCGGGCGGCAATGGCGACGTTGTTGAACAGGCAGAAACCCATGCCGCGATTGGGCGTGGCGTGATGTCCCGGCGGGCGGACGGCGCAGAAGGCATTGCGCGCCGCGGCCGGTCATCACCAGCGTCGACCGCATTGAGCACCCCGCCGGCCGCGCGGACGGCGACGTCCCAGGAATTGGGCGTGATGTCGGTATCGCCGGTGCTGAGATAAGGACGGCCGGACGCGACATCCTGCCGGGCGGTGCGCAGATATTCGCGCGTGTGGCACAGCAGCAGCTCGTCTTCGGTGGCGGCGCGCGGCGGAACGCGGCAGCAGGTCGAATCGGCTTCGCAGCGCTTGGACGACGGCGTCGAAGCGCTCCGGCCGCTCCGGATGCTCGCGCCCGGCCAGGTGTTCGCGAAAGATCGGATCGGCCAGAAAGGCGGTGGAACGGGGCATTGCGATTTCAGAATTCTAGCGCAGGCCGGATCTTCTAGCGTAGTCGGCACGGGTGATTGCGTACCGCACCAGGCGAACGCCCTACTTCGTCTTTGAACTCGCACTCGAACCTCAGCCCGAGCTTCTGCATGATGCGGGTGGGAGGCCGTATGGGGGGCTGCGCGATCGAAACCACGCGCTCGAGCTGAACCCGTTCGAAGGCATCGTGCAGCGCCGTCTCCGCGGCTTCTGTGGCCAAACCGCGCCCCCACCACCCGCGGCCCAGCCACCATCCAATCTCGGGATCCAGGCCATCGCGCCACATGCCGACGCCCGCAAAAGCCCAGCAGGTCGGCCACCGCGACTTCTCTTATGAGCATTCCAACGGCAGAAGCCTCGCGTCTCGTACAACCGCACCTGGCGACTAATAAACGACTTGAAATTGTCTTCACTCGCTCGCAAAGGGCACACCGCCGTTCGATATAGCGCATCACCTCGACGTCCGTCGCGATCGGACGGAACTCGCTCCAATACGCAGCCTTCCCACGTGGCGAGGATGAGCCGCTCGGTTTCCAGGTGCATCGAATCACACCCCTCTCCGGTTCCCCCATAAGTCCACATGCAGGCGGGGACTAAAGCGGAAGCCTTCCTCTTTGCAGATTTCCGCCAGCCAGAGCCCGCGCTCGCGGAGCGTCTCGGGGTCTGTGCCTTCGGGCATCGAGGATGACGCGCCCGGGGTCGGCGGCGAGGGTTGACACCAATGCGCGGCACTTCGCCCAGGTCTTCCGGCTTCGCGATCACGAATTTGAGCTGGTAGTCGTAACGGCACATCAGGTCGGAGAGCACGCCGGGCTGGAGGCGGAGGCGGTCGTGGCGCTCGGCCCAGGGGCCTTCGGGAGTGGAGTTGGCGAGCTTGGGGCTGATGCTCATCAGGTCGCACGCCACCGGCTGGAAAACCGTGCCGGCGGTCTCGATGGTGATGTGCAGCCCGGCGGCGCGGAGCTGCTCGGTCAGCGGGATGATCTCCGGCTGGATCATCGGCTCTCCGCCGGTGACGACGGCGTGGCGGGCGGGATGGGCGCGGACTTCGTCCAGGATCTGCCGCAGGGTCCAATCCGTGCCCTCCGGCTGCCAGGAGGTGTACGGCGTGTCGCACCAGGAGCAGCGCAGGTTGCAGCCGGTGGTGCGGATGAAGACCGAGGGCACGCCCACCAGCGAGCCTTCCCCCTGTAGGGAATAGAACAGCTCAGCGATCCGCAATCCCGGCCTCCTCGAATCCCTTGCGGCGGAGGATGCAGGAATCGCACTGGCCGCAGGGCCGGCCATCCGGGGCGGGATCGTAGCAGCTGTGGGTGAGGGAGAAATCCAGATCGAGCGAATCGGCGAGCTTCACGATTTCCGCTTTCGACAAATGTAGAAGCGGAGTGTGGATCCGCACCCGCGTGCGGCCTTCGACGCCGGCTTTGGTGGCAAGATTGGCCATGCGCTCGAAGGCCTGGATGAATTCGGGGCGGCAATCGGGGTAGCCGGAGTAGTCCAGGGCATTGACGCCGATGAATATGTCCGACGATTGTAGAACTTCGGCCCAGGCGAGTGCAAAAGAAAGAAAAATCGTGTTGCGGGCGGGGACGTAAGTGACGGGGATGCCGTTGGCCATCGCTTCCGCGGAACGGGATTTGGGGACGGCGATATCGGCCGTAAGGGCCGAGCCGCCGAAGGCGTCGAGGCCGGTTTTGAGGACGAGATGGCGGGCGGCGCCGAGCGCGGCGGCCACGCGTGCGGCGGCGTCAAGCTCGATGCGGTGGCGCTGGCCGTAATCGAAGGAAAGGGCGTAGCAGGCGTAACCCTGTTGGCGGGCAAGGGCAAGGCAGGTGGAGGAATCGAGACCGCCGGAGAGCAGGCAAACGGCGGGCGTGCCGGGGAGCGGGAGCGGGTTTTCGGGGAACGAAGCCATTGAATTTTACGGAACGAATCCAAATTTTACCGGATTGGGGCGGGAGGCGGCGGGTTCGCAACCCGCCGGCAGGCCACCAGCCCAATGCCACTTAGTCTTCCGAAATTCGGTCACTCCCGGTGGATTTGCGCTGCAGGCGCACAGTACAGCGTGAAGAAACGCCTTGTATCAGGGCACGGCTTGGTGCCGAAACGGAGCAGATGAGAGAGGGCTTCAGCCCCTGGGTATGAACGCCCTGCGGACGACCAGGGGCTAAAGCCCTCGTTTTCCAAGCGAATTCGGCACGACTCAAGTCGTGCCCCTGGCCTTGGTCCGGACCGGCGACATCGTTTACACTTTAGACCGGCGACATCATTTACACGTTTTGGGCTGGTGAAAGGTTGTTCGAAGCTGGGGTTTACGGGAGGTAGCCGGATGCCCTGGAATGCGAGGACAGCCTTGGAGCAGCGAAGAGCGTTTATCGAAGAGTGGCAACGCGAGCAAGACGGCCTTGCCGAGTTGTGCCGAAAGTACGGGATTTCTCGACCAACGGGGTACAAGTGGGTCCAGCGATTTGAAGCCCAAGGGGTGGCCGGTCTGGAGGAATTGAGCCGCGCTCCGCACAATTCGCCGCAGGCGATCAGTGGGGAGCTGGCGGATCAGGTGATCGCACTGCGGCAGCAGCATCCCCGCTGGGGTCCCCGGAAACTGCGCGTGTATCTGGAGAAGCACCATCCGAGTAGCCGTCGGCCGGCGAACAGCAGCATCGGGGAGTTGCTGCAGCGGGAAGGGTTAGTGCAGGGGCGCCGCCTGCGGCGGCGGACCCCGCGCTACAGCGAACCGTTGGCCCACGCGGCCGGGCCCAACCAGGTGTGGTGCGCGGACTTCAAGGGGTGGTTTCATTGCGGCAACGGCGAGCGTTGCGACCCCTTGACGATCAGCGACGCGTACAGCCGGTATTTGTTGCGCTGCCGAGCCGTGGAAAAGGCAGACGGGGTACACGTGCGGGGAATCTTCGAGGCGGTATTTCGGGAATGTGGATTGCCGGAGGCGATCCGCACGGACAACGGGCCGCCGTTTGTGGGGCCAGCGCCCGCCGGGCTGAGTCGGCTGGGCATGTGGTGGCTGCGCCTGGGGATCCGACACGAGCGCATTGAGCCGGGGTGTCCGGAGCAAAACGGCCGGCACGAGAGGATGCACCAAACCCTCAAGCAAGAGACGGCCACGCCGCCCGCACGGAACCTGCGGCGGCAACAAGAATCGTTTATCCGTTTTCAAACCGAATACAACCAACAGCGACCGCACGAAGCGCTGGGGTATCAGACGCCGGCCTCTTTGTACGTGGTTTCGACGCGGCCGTATCCGGCGCGCCTGCCGCAACCGGAATATCCCGCCAACAGCTACCTGTGCAAGGTCCACCCCAGCGGCCTGGTGAACTGGAGGAGTCGCGAGGCCTTTATCAGCAAAGTGATGGGCTGCGACTATGTCGGGCTAGTGCCGGTCGCAGGAGACTTGTGCGAGGTCTACTACGGACCCCTGCTGTTGGGCTGGTTGGATGAAAAGGAAAGCTACTTCGTGGCCGACGCGGGTGCGGAACCCAAGCGAAAGCGTAAAGCACAACCCCGATGACTTCGGGTCCTGCCCCCTTTCCCTGTCCCTCCATTATGCGGAAGGGGAGCGGACTGTCAAGGGTTCGCTCCGCCGCGCCAAAAACCGGCGCGCCCTTGACAGTCCGCTCCCCTTCCGACAAAAATCAACTGAGATAAGGGAAAGGGGGCAGATGGAACCTCCCTCCGCTTCGCTGCACCAGACTTCCGGGTCTCATAGGTTGTAAACGATGTCGCCGGTCTAAAGTGTCAACCATGTCCCCGGCCGGACACCTTTGGCGCTCCGGTGGTCAGTTGGCCGCATAAAGTACGGCAGATGGTAGGTGCGGGCAGGAATTTCTCGGGGTTCGTGGTGGGGGCGGGTTGCGCCACGAAGCCGGAGAAATTCGTGAGGCCCAGGGCCTTGCCCCACAGCTCGGCGCGCAGTTGCTGGATCGCGCGTACGGTGGAGAAGCGCGACTGGGCGGCGTGGGCATTCCATTTCGGGACAGGGAGCAAGTCGGCTTTGCGATCGCCGCCGCCGCGGACGGCCCGCAAACTGGCGAGCAGAAGCATGGCGTAGGAAAGCACCTGAAGTGCGGGCACGGCCTCGACCGAGTGACCGTTTCGCACCTGCGCTTGTCCCACCCCCAACAGCGTCTTTTCTTCCCGAAAGTTCGTTTCGATGTCCCAGCGCTGGACGTACGCCTGGACCAGCAGCCGCGCATCCATCTCGGCGTCGGTGCAGATCAGAAACGCGGGACGACGATACAGCAGCTTGGAGTGCTTGCGCAGACGATAGCGCAGCGGCGCGATCACGACCAGTTGCAGAACCTGCCCCAGTCCGGCCGTGCGCCACAGAACCGGCCCCAGGCGTTTGATGCGCATCGAATGCGGTGCGCCGCTGACGGATATGTCGATCGTGCTCCAAGCGCGGGCTTCCTCGGTGCGGATTTGCTCGGGAGTCGGCGCCGGGGCGCCATAGTGTCGCGGGCGGCCGCGATGCGGGGACGCGGGCGCGGAGGAGGATTCCGGCGGAAAGTAAAGTTGGGCGTCCTTGCGAATGCGGCCGATCAGGACGGTGCGGTCGGGCAACTTCTTCAGGACGGTGGCATTGGTGTAGCCGCCATCGACGACGATGTGGAGGGGGCGTAGGGAGCCGCCGGGCTCGGCATCCAGAGCTTGACGCAGGGCGGCGATCTGTTGGGCGGCGACGAGGGGCAGGCGCGTCAGGCGGGCGGTTTTTCGGTATTGCTGCACCGCCTCGGCGGGGGCTTGGTGCGGCGGCTTGGGGGGAGTGGGGGCGTGGCGAAAAGCGATCGGGACCATGCGGAAGGCTCCGTCGGAGAGGGGAATGGAGGCGGACAACTGCAGGAAGCGTTGCGCGCGTACGAAGTTGGTTTGGAAGGGAGGACCGAGCGGATCGCGGCGCCAGGCGACGCCGGGAATGGGGAGGCCGGATTTGCGGAGCAAGGAATCGTCGACGGCGACGGTCAGGGGCGCGTGTGGGGGCAGTTCGGCGAGGACGGCGCGGCGGACGACGGCGAACAGGTCTTGGGCGGGGAGGCGGTTCTGACTGAAGATCCGGTAGGCGGCGGACCAGTCCTGAAACTCGCCCCCGGAGGTGGTCAACAGTCCGGTGAGGGTATGGCGGCCGAGACAAAGCAGAGAGCTTAGGGAGAGGGCTTGGGTACGGTCGGCGACGCGCTGTTGGGCGAACGCGGGGGCGCATTCTCGCCAGAGCGTTTGGAGGGAGGAGAGGATGCCGGCAGAGTTTTTTTTAGAGCGGAGGGAGGGGGGTTGAGGCGGCGGAGGGCAAGCAAGCTGTTGTCCTCGATGGACCACTCGACGGTTTCGCCGCGAGCGAAATCCATGGCTTGGGCGAGAGCAGAGGGGAAGTTGATGTACCACTGGACGCTGGATTTGCGTTTGATGAGTTGGACCTTGGTGGGGAATCCCATCGGGCACCTCCTATCTAGTCAATCAACCAGATACCACCAAACAGCACAGATTACAACAGGAATTACCGAAATTGTTTTTTATCTAGTCAAACGCCAAAGGTGTCCGGCCGGGGACATGGTTGACACTTTAGACCGGCGACATCGTTTACAACCTATGAGACCCGGAAGTCTGGTGCAGCGAAGTGGAGGGAGGTTCCATCTGCCCCCTTTCCCTTATCTCAGTTGATTTTTGTCGGAAGGGGAGCGGACTGTCAAGGGCGCGCCGGTTTTTGGCGCGGCGGAGCGAACCCTTGACAGTCCGCTCCCCTTCCGCATAATGGAGGGACAGGGAAAGGGGGCAGGACCCGAAGTCATCGGGGTTGTGCTTTACGCTTTCGCTTGGGTTCCGCACCCGCGTCGGCCACGAAGTAGCTTTCCTTTTCATCCAACCAGCCCAACAGCAGGGGTCCGTAGTAGACCTCGCACAAGTCTCCTGCGACCGGCACTAGCCCGACATAGTCGCAGCCCATCACTTTGCTGATAAAGGCCTCGCGACTCCTCCAGTTCACCAGGCCGCTGGGGTGGACCTTGCACAGGTAGCTGTTGGCGGGATATTCCGGTTGCGGCAGGCGCGCCGGATACGGCCGCGTCGAAACCACGTACAAAGAGGCCGGCGTCTGATACCCCAGCGCTTCGTGCGGTCGCTGTTGGTTGTATTCGGTTTGAAAACGGATAAACGATTCTTGTTGCCGCCGCAGGTTCCGTGCGGGCGGCGTGGCCGTCTCTTGCTTGAGGGTTTGGTGCATCCTCTCGTGCCGGCCGTTTTGCTCCGGACATCCCGGCTCAATGCGCTCGTGTCGGATCCCCAGGCGCAGCCACCACATGCCCAGCCGACTCAGCCCGGCGGGCGCTGGCCCCACAAACGGCGGCCCGTTGTCCGTGCGGATCGCCTCCGGCAATCCACATTCCCGAAATACCGCCTCGAAGATTCCCCGCACGTGTACCCCGTCTGCCTTTTCCACGGCTCGGCAGCGCAACAAATACCGGCTGTACGCGTCGCTGATCGTCAAGGGGTCGCAACGCTCGCCGTTGCCGCAATGAAACCACCCCTTGAAGTCCGCGCACCACACCTGGTTGGGCCCGGCCGCGTGGGCCAACGGTTCGCTGTAGCGCGGGGTCCGCCGCCGCAGGCGGCGCCCCTGCACTAACCCTTCCCGCTGCAGCAACTCCCCGATGCTGCTGTTCGCCGGCCAACGGCTACTCGGATGGTGCTTCTCCAGATACACGCGCAGTTTCCGGGGACCCCAGCGGGGATGCTGCTGCCGCAGTGCGATCACCTGATCCGCCAGCTCCCCACTGATCGCCTGCGGCGAATTGTGCGGAGCGCGGCTCAATTCCTCCAGACCGGCCACCCCTTGGGCTTCAAATCGCTGGACCCACTTGTACCCCGTTGGTCGAGAAATCCCGTACTTTCGGCACAACTCGGCAAGGCCGTCTTGCTCGCGTTGCCACTCTTCGATAAACGCTCTTCGCTGCTCCAAGGCTGTCCTCGCATTCCAGGGCATCCGGCTACCTCCCGTAAACCCCAGCTTCGAACAACCTTTCACCAGCCCAAAACGTGTAAATGATGTCGCCGGTCTAAAGTGTAAACGATGTCGCCGGTCCGGACCAAGGCCAGGGGCACGGCTGAAGCCGTGCCCTGGTTACAATACCCTCCGACTTCGGAATTCAGGACAAATAAAAGGCGCGGCGACAATCACTCGCGCTGCAATGCGACCGCGCACTCCCTGCGATAAGAATGCGCCGCCAGGAACAGAACCGGACGCCAGTCCAGTCCCATGCCGGTGCGCGTGTATTCGATCAGTTCCCGCACATCCTGATCCGTCCACACGTGGTAGTGAATGCTGTAATCCACATCCATCAGGTGATCGGTCTCGTCGCGCAGGACCTCACTCCCCGCGGGACGTTTTCCCACGTGCTGGACCCAGTCTTCAAAGTGAAGACGCCTGTCGAAGGCCGCGGAATCGAGATCTTCTTCGATGAGGTGCCGAAGCGCGGTCCGTGACCGCCCAACATCGAATGTATACCGCTTATCGGGGATTTTCATGATGAGAACACCGCCCGGCCCGAGGGCGCGATACCAGGCGCGCAGCGTAGCGAGCGGAAACGGCATGTGCTCAAGAACGTGGTTGGCGATCACGAAATTCAGGCTTCCATCGGCCAGGGGAAGCCGGCCGGCATCGGCTATGACGTGCGGACAAACAATCTGCCGGGCACATTCCGGATACTCTCGTTTGAGATCGGTTGCGTGATTCCGGTCGATGTACCAGACCGTGGCTCTCGCTGGCACCGGGAATCTTCGCCACAAGGCCCCAATCTCGATGCCCCTTCCGCGCAACCGCCGTGACAGCCTCAGATTTTCGATCCAGCGGAGTGGTGCGCCCTTACCCATTCGCTTGATTGTAGTCGGTTGGGACGCAGGTTCACGGCTCAAAGACGGTCGCGGGTCCGCTCGAAACCGCGAGCATGAGCGAGCGGTTGTTCAGGCTTGCCCCCGCCATTCCGCTGTACACTAATCCTGATGACTAAACTCTTGTTGCTGGCAGCGCTGTTCGCCGGATTCGCCCTCCCGCAGACGCGCGTTTACGAACTGCGCACCTACACCTGCTTCCCGGGCAAGCTGGACGCGCTCAAGGCCCGCTTCCGCGACCACACCATCACTATTTTCAACCGCCACGGCATGGAGAGCATCGGCTACTGGGTGCCGCAGGACGGACGCGCTCCCAGACCACGCTCATCTACATCCTGGCCCATCCCAGCCGGAAGAAGCCAAGAAGCACTGGCAGGAATTCCGCGCCGATCCGGAATGGGTAAAGGTAGCCGCCGATTCCGAAGCCAACGGCAAGATCGTGCAGAAGGTGGAATCGGTCTTCATGAGCCCGACGGATTTTTCAAAGCTGAAATAGACGTGGACGCCGCGACGCACAGGCGCACATGCGCCTGCTGGTCGAACAACTGCGCAAGCTGGAGGACCGCCTGCGCGAAGGCGGCGGCGCGGCGCGCATCGAGAGCCAGCATCGCGCCGGCAAGATGACCGCGCGCGAGCGCATCGCGGCGCTGCTCGACCGCGGCGCGTACTTCCTCGAAATCGGCCTGCTCATCGCCTACGACCGCTACGACGGCCAGGCGCCGGCCGCGGGCGTGGTCACGGGGTTCGGCAGGATCGAAGGGCGGCCGGCGGTGGTCGTGGCCAACGACGCCACCGTGAAGGCCGGCGCGTGGTGGCCGGAGACCATCACCAAGATCCTGCGCGCGCAGGAAATCGCCATGCGCAACCGCCTGCCCATCGTCTACCTGGTGGATTCGGCGGGCGTGAACCTGCCCTATCAGGACGGCATTTTCCCCGGCCAGTACGGCGCCGGCCGCATCTTCTTCTACAATTCGCTGATGCGGCGCAAGCTGCGCATTCCGCAGATCGCCGCGGTGATGGGGCCGTGCATCGCCGGCGGCGCGTACCTGCCGGCGCTGAGCGACGTCATCATCATGGTGGAGGGCACCAGCTTCATGGGCCTGGGCGGCCCGAACCTGGTGAAGGGCGCCACCGGCCAGGTGATCGACGCCGGAATCGCTGGGCGGCGCGCGTCTGCACACCGCCATCAGCGGCGTGGCGCATTACATGGCGCAAGGACGACGCCGATTGCCTGGAGCAGATCCGCGAGCGGTTCCGGCAGATTGCCGAGCCGCCGCGCCGCGCCGACGCGCGGCAGCCGCGCCGCGCGCAGGATCCGGTCCGAGCTCTACGGCGTCCTGCCCGCCGACCACCGCCTGCCTTACGAAATCGAAGAGGTGATCTTCGCGCATTTTCGATGCGCGGCGATTACGTCGAATTTCAGCCCGAGTACGCGCCGGAGATGCTGTGCGCCAATGCGCGCCTGGCAGGGCCGCCCGGTGGCCATCATCGCCAACCGGCGCGGATTTCTGAAAGCGGAAGGACGGCCGCGCATCGGCGGCATCATCTATACCGAATCGGCGCGCAAGGTGGCGTATTTCGTGGAGACCAGCGAGCGGCTGGGGCAGCCGCTGATCTACCTGCAGGACGTTTCCGGCTTCATGGTGGGGCCGGAAGCCGAGCGCGAAGGCATCATCCGCGCCGGCGCGGAGATGGTGGAGACCATGGCGTGCGCCACGCGTGCCGAAGATCGTGCTCACGCTGAACCACGCCAGCGGCGCGGGCTACTACGCCATGGCGGGCCAGGGCTTCGATCCCAACTTCACCTTCAGCTGGCCCACCGCGCGCATCGGCGTGATGGAGGGCGAATCCGCCGTGCAGGCGCTCTACTCGGCGGAACTGGAGAAATACAAAGGCGGGCCGCTGCCGGAGGAGCTGCGCGAAGCCATCGAGCAGACGCGCGCCGATTACGAGCGCTGGCTGGATGCCCGCTACGCCGCCGCGCGCGGCCACTGCGACGCCGTGATCGATCCGCTGGAGACCCGCGAGGTGCTGAGCTTCGCGCTGGAGGCTGCGCATGACACGTCGATCCGCGGCCCCCGGCCCTGGCCCAGCCGCCAAGCGGAGCGCTCATGATCCGCATCGCCAACGGCCAGGGCTTCTGGGGCGACTGGCTGGAAGCGCCGGTGCGCCTGGTGGAGCAGGGGCCCATCGATTACCTGGCGCTCGACTACCTGGCCGAGATCACCATGTCGATTCTGCAGAAGCAGAAGCAGGCCGACCCGAACCTCGGCTACGCGCGCGATTTTCCGCCGCTGATCGGCACGCATCGCCGCGCAGCATCCGCGAGCGCGGCATCAAGGTGATCGCCAATGCCGGCGGCGTGAATCCGGTGGCCTGCGCGCGCGAGGTGGTGCGCGCTGGCGCCGGGGCTGAAAGTCGCGGTGGTGCTGGGCGACGACGTCTTCGGCCGCATCGACGAGTTCCTCGCCAAGGGCTACGAGATGCGCGATATGGATACCGGCGAGCCGCTCGCCGCCATTCGCGACCGCATCCTCAGCGCCAACGCCTACATCGGCGCGTTCCCGCTGGCCGAGGCGCTGGACACCGGCGCCGACGTGGTGATCGCCGGCCGCTCCACCGATACCGCGCTCACGCTCGCGCCCATGATCCACCGCTTCGGCTGGGGCCCGGACGAGTACGACAAGCTGGCCGCCGGCACCATCGCCGGCCACATCATCGAATGCGGCGCGCAATGCACCGGCGGCAACTGCCAGGTGGACTGGCAGACCATTCCCGACATGGCCAACATCGGCTACCCCATCGTGGAGGCCGAACCCGACGGCAGCTTCGCCGTCACCAAGCACGCCGGCGCCGGCGGGCGCGTCAGCAGCCACACCGTGAAGGAGCAACTGCTCTACGAACTGGGCGACCCGCAGCACTACATCACGCCCGATTGCGTGGCCGATTTCACCAGCATCCGGCTGGAGGACGCCGGCCCCGACCGCGTCCGCGTCACCGGCATTCGCGGCGGCCCGCGGCCGCCGACGCTGAAGCTTTCCATCAGCTACGCGCGACGGCTGGAAGGCCATCGGCACGCTGGTCTATTCGCTGGCCGCAGGCGCTCGAGAAAGCCCGCGCGGCCGATCGCATCGTGCGCGAGCGGCTGCGCGGCCTGGGCCTGGAGTTCGACGAGATCTACACCGAATTACTTCGGCGTGAATGCCTGCCACGGTCCGGCGGCGCCGCCCAATCCCGATCCGCCCGAAGTGCAGCTGCGCATCGGCGTCCGCGGGCAGGACCGCAAAGCGGTGGACCGCTTCACGCGCGAACTGATCCCGCTGGTGCTCAACGGCCCGCCCGGCGCCACCGGCTTCGGCGAAGGCCGGCCGCCGGTGCGCGAGATCGTGGCGTACTGGTCGGCGCTGGTGCCGCGCGAGGAGATCCACACGCGCGTGGAAACCATCGGCTAATACCGCAAAACCGCGGCCCGTAGAGCCGGCTTTCAGCCGGCCATGCCGGCATTCCTGCCGGCATACGTCGCCCCTGGGAGGATGCTGATCACACCCTTACACCGCGCGCCCCCTACTGCGCCCGGAACGAATACGTCCCCGACCCCACCTCGTACACCGCCGCGCCTGCTTCCGCGCGCACAAACCGCACGCCTTTCGCCTCCGCCACCGGATGCCCGGATTCGGTAACCGCCGCCGCGTCGCGCGCGGGGATCCAAACCGTCGCGCTGGTGTTCGCGGGGATGGTCACGTCCAGCGTGAACGCCCCGCCCTCGCGCTTCCATGAGGAAGCGATGGCGCCGTAGGGCGTCTGGTGCGACGCCTTCACGAACGTCAGGTCGCCGGCGGGGTAGGGATGAATGATGGCGCGGCGGAAGCCCGGCGCTTCGGGGTCGGAGCGGATGCCGGCCAGGTATTCGTACATCCACACGGCCAGGTCGCCGATCTGCATCACGTGGTTGCCGGAGTTCATGGCCGGGTCGGCGGTATCCCCGTTCCACAGCTCCCAAATGGTGGTGGCGCCCTGCTCCACCATGTAACCCCAGCCGGGATACGTCTTCTGCGTGGCAATCTCATACGCCAGATCCACGTGCCCGTTGTCGGAGAGCGTCCGCATCAGCCACTGCGCGCCCACCAGCCCGGTGCCTACGTGCCCGTGGCTTTCGCTGGCAATCCTATCCACCAGGCTCTGCACCACCGCCGCGCGGTACTCCTCCGGCACCATCCCAAAGGAAAGCGGCAGCACGCTCGATGTCTGCGTGCCGTTGTCGTAGATCTTGCTCGCGGGGACGAAAAACTTGGTTTGAAATGCCCTCTCCGCCCGCGACGCCTCCTGGTGGAATGTCGACGCCTCTCCCGGCCGCTCCAGCAGGTTCGCATAGTGCGACATCAACATGAGGAGCTTGTAATAGTAGGCCGTGGCGATGAGCGTTTTGTCAGTGATTCGCGCGGGGTCCTTGGAATGGATGAGCTTGGGATCTTCCGGCGGCACGCACCAGTCGGCGTACTCGTCCTTGGAGATCAGGCCGTCCTTGGCGTAGCTGCCGATGTGGGTCATCCACTTCTTCATCGCCGGCCACGCGCGCTCCAGCGGGCGCCGGTCGCCGTACTGGTCGTAGAGCATACCGGGGATGAACAGGAACGTGCTCGGCCAGGTAAGGTCGTCGTGGTAGAGCGGCCAGTAATTGGGCGTGACGTCGGTAATGGCGCCGTCGTAGCGCTGGCCGTCTTCCAGGTCGCGCTCCCACTTGGTGTAGAACGCGGCCACGTCGAACATGTAGCTTTCGCTGCGGCTCACCTGCGAGCGGTCCCCCAGCCACCCCTGCCGCTCGTCGCGCTGTGGGCAATCGGTGGGTATGCTGCGATAGTTGCCGCGGATGCCCCAGAAAATATTCCTGTGGATCTGGTTGAGCAGCTCGTTGGAACTGGTGAAATCGGCGACGCGCGCCATGTCGTCGTGCACCACGCGCCCTTCGATCGCCGCCGGCGTGGGCTCGCCGGGGAAGCCGGTGACTTCCACATAGCGGAAGCCATGATAAGTGAAACGGGGCTCGTAGATTTCCTGGCCCTCGCCTTTCAAGATATAGGTGTCCATGGCGCGCGCCGAGCGCAGATTGGCGGTGTAAAGCGAACCGTCCGGCAGCAGCGTCTCGGCGAAACGCAGCGTGACCTCGGTCCCCTTGGGCCCGGAGACCCGCAGCCGCGCCCACCCCACCATGTTCTGCCCCATATCGAAGATGTAGACGCCATTGGCCAGCTTGTGCATGCTCACCGGCTGCCGCGTCTCGGTTACGCGCAGCGGTTCGGCCATCTGCGAGGCCAGCACGCCCAGCGGCGCATCCACCACCTGCGCCGGATCCCACGAGGAATCAGGGAATCCCGTCTTGCTCCAGCCGGCCTTCTCCATCCGCGCGTCGTATTCCTCGCCGTCGTACTCGTTGTTGGCGGGAATCGGGCCGTTCGTCGTGAGCCGCCAGGAGCCATCGGTGACCACCGACGCCGTCGAGCCATCCTCGTATTCGATGTTGAGTTGCAGGATGGCTTTGGGATCGCCGTAGGTCCGCGTGCTCTCCTGCGCCCGCGGCGCATGGTACCGGCCATTCCCCAGCCACAGCCCGATGGCGTTCCGCCCAGGCGCGAGGGCGCGCGTCACGTCGAAGGTTTCGTAGAGCACGTGGCGGTCGTAATCGGTCAGGCCGGGGGAGAGCACGTGGTCGCCGATCTTGCTGCCGTTCAGCCACAACTCCGAAAGGCCCAACCCCGAGTAATACACCACCGCCCGCCGCACCCGCCGCTCCACGGAAAATTCCTTGCGCAGCATGCGCGCCGGCAGTCTGTGCTCGGTCGTAAAGACCGTATCCTTCCACGGCTCGATGCCGAACGCGCCCAGGTCGCTGGCCGTTTTCCAGGCGGCATCGGCGAATCCTGCCCGCTCCCAGCCATCCCCGCCCTGCGCCGATACCCGCCAGTCGCCCGACGTGCGAATGATGAGCGACTCGCCGGACGTGAAATCGATGCGCAGCGCACCCATCAGCCCCGCCGGCGTATCGTCCTTGGCGTGCTCCACTTTCACCGCCAGCACATTTCGCCCGGCATGCACCAAGTGCGTCACGTACTGCACCTGGGGACTGGCGGCGCCGGAACTGACGGCCACAGGCGCGCCGTTCAGGTAGACATCCGCGTGGTCCGCCGCGCCGAAAATAGCAGCCGCGCTGGCGATGGCGCGACCCTCCGGCACGGTGAAGGCATAGCGGAAAAATCGGTCGCCCGCCGATGCGGAAGTCTGCGCGTTGGGCGCCTCCCAAATCCACCGCGCGCCCGTGAACACCGCGTACGGGCTGCCCTCGCGGTACACGCCCGATTCATCGAGGCCGATCCATTGCCCCTTCCAATCCTCCGCGTGCAGCAGCCCCATGGACCATCGCGCCGCCGCGCTCCACTCGCTCGCCGAGTTCGCCTGGTCCCAAATCTGCACTTTCCAGAACGCCGCCGCACCCGTCGTCAGCGCCTTGCCCGCATAAACCACCAGCGCCGATTGCGCCGATTCCACCCGCCCCGAATCCCACAAATCGCCGCGATTCGCCGCCAGCGCCGCTTCCGTAGATGCCACCAGTACGCGGTATGCCTTCTGGCTCAACCCGCGCGCCGCCGCATCCGCTGCCGCCGGAATCCAGCTCAGGCGCGGCGCCAGCGTGTCGATGCCCTCCGGGTTGTCGCGGTATTCGCACCGCAACTGCCGCGGTTCAAGCCCGGCCGCCGCCCAAAGAGACGCCGTCAATAGAAGACAAAGGAGTCCGGTGCGCATACCGGAAACGATATCACCAATTCAAGCCATGCACTCGCCGCCGGGGCCAAGGCCGGGAAACGCGCGCCAAAGCCCTTGACGTTTATCGCTTATCGCTATACACTCAGTATGTGATCCGGTCGTTTCGGGATGCCGAGGCCGAGAAGCTATTCCGCGACGAGCTTTCAAGACCCTACCGTGCCATCGAGCGCACCGCACGCTGCCGCCTGGCAGCCCTCAACGCCGCGGTAAGCCTGCGAGACTTGGCCGCCATACCGGGCAACCATCTCGAAGCGCTCCGGGGAGGCCGCGACGGCCAGCACAGCATACGCATCAATGCCCAATACCGCATTTGCTTCACCTGGGGCGCGGAGGGGCCGGAAAACGGGGAGATCGTGGACTATCATTAGGAGCAACCCCATGCCGAAAAAGCTTTCCCCAATCCATCCCGGCGAAATTCTCCGGGACGACGTTCTCGTTCCGCTTGAAATGAGCGTCAACCAACTGGCGAAAGCCCTGGCCGTGGATGCCGCGCGGCTCAATGAGATTGTGCGCGGCCGACGCGGTATCACCGCGGATACCGCGCTGCGCCTGGCCCGATACCTCGGCAGTTCACCGGAATTTTGGCTGAACCTGCAAAAAGACTACGAGCTGCGCGTCGCCCGGCAGGCAAAGCAGAAGGAAATCGACCGCGCCGTGCGCCCACGCTCGGAAGCGGCGTAAGGGGACCTCCGGGCCGGTGGGGTTGCGTAGCCTGTCCCCGAAACGCCCACGCTCCGAGGCCGCGTGATGGTGTCGGGGAGCGGCGCCGCGCCGGATAGCCGAGCGGAAAATGTCCCGGTTTTCCGTCTTCGGTTTTCCCGCGTCCCCGAAATACGGAAATGCCCGAAATACCCGCCGACTGCTAAGATTATCGCGAATGAAAAAACTGCGTTGGGGCGACTTCGTCGGCACAGCCGCGCTGTTCTTTTCCGTCTTCGCCTATTTTCGACCGCCCGATCCTAACCATCCAGTCTCATTCGATTGGGTCTCGAGTAGGATCGAGATCCCTCTTTGGCAGGCTTTCCTCACCCTTGGTGTAATAGCATGGGCCACTGCGTTCGTGGTTCGACGGCTCGAACGCCGTTCAATCGGGATGACGCCATCGTGTCGTTCCGCGACGGTGACAGTGACACCCGAGAAACAAAGTTCCGGTCAGGTCCCGCCAATTCCGAATTTGCGACCAGCTTCGAAGGCAACTAAGGGAACACCAGCGAACCCGCCTGGCCTGCCAAGAAGCGCAAGGCCCCCTGATATGTCCCCCGAGGTCGCCAGGATCATGGACCGCATGCTTTTCAGCGAGCTCTGCTCTTTCGCGTCAACTGACCATTATCGCCTTCAGATTGTCGAACACGAGGAAGGCTCCAGAAAAGGCCTGATGGTTAGAATCTCAAATTACAGCCTGAAATCGATATGCGGCTACAGATTGCACGTCGAGCGGCCACGCAGTTTTGATCACGGGCACAACGATTACAGAGACGGAAAAGAGTTTGCGCCCTTCGACATCCAGAGGAACGAAGTGGTCCACGCTTCGTACACGGGCCAGCCCCAATGGCTCGTCTATAAAGAGGCGTCAATGCCCCATCTCGTCCTGGGAAGCGACAATAGCCTGCCGCTACCTTAGCCGCCCGATGACGATTCACCTGTACAGAACTGGCTTCTGCCGATTCTGGTCCAGGGGCTCACTGAAACCGGACCTAATAGCCGAGCTTGGCTCGCCTCAATCGTTATCAATCTCGTATTGACCTGGGACGAACAGTTTTCATGTGGAACCCCGTGAGACCGAGAGCGCGGCGTCAGCGTAGGCCAAACCGACCTTGAAGGAAACCGGGGACGGAAACCGGGGACGGAAACCGGGGACAGACAGGACGTTTCCTCCGACACCAAGCTTAAGATTAGCTTGGCCTTGACCCCCACGCTGCCTCTGCGCCTCCGCGTCTCTGCGTCAAATCTTACAGCTTCATCCTCTCCAATTTCCGATACAGCGTCTTCCGCTCAATCCCCAATATCTGCGCGGCCTTGCTCTTGTTGCCGCCGGTGGCGGCAAGGACGCGGCGGATCTGCTCTTCTTCGGCGTCGGCCAGCGTCTCGACAGACTTCTCGCGCGATTCGAGCGCGGTCAGGGCATGATGCACGGTCTCGCCATCCACGCGGTCGGCCAGGATGGTCAGCCTCTCGATGAGATGCTGCAACTGCCGCACGTTGCCGGGCCACGTGTATTCCTGCAGCGCCTTCACGCCCGATTCCATCAGCTTCACGCTGCGGTTGTAGCGGCCGTTGTATTTTTCCAGGAAGAAGCGCGTCAGCAGCGGGATGTCGCTGCGCCGCTCGCGCAGCGGCGGCAGCGCGATGCGCACCGTGTTCAGGCGGTACCACAGGTCTTCGCGGAATTTGCCTTCCTCCACCAGCCGCTGCAGGTCCTTGTTGGTGGCGGCGATTACGCGCACGTCGATTTCCTTGGCGCGCGGCGCGCCCACGGGGCGAATCTCGTGCGACTCCAGAAAGCGCAGCAGGGCCACCTGAAAATTGGCGTCGATGTCGCCGATCTCGTCCAGGAACACGGTACCGCGATGGGCCGCTTCCAGCAGTCCGACGCGGTCGCGGTCAGCGCCGGTGTACGATCCGCGCATGGCGCCGAACAGGTCGCTTTCCCGCAGCGACGACGTTACCGAGCCGCAATCCACCACGTTGAAAACCTTGTCGGCGCGCAGGCTGTTGCGCCAGAGCATGCGCGCGATCAACTCCTTGCCCGTGCCCGTCTCGCCCTCGATGATCACGGTGGCGTCGGTGGGCGCGGCACGCGAGACGCGCTTGTAAATTTCGATCATCGCCGGCCGAGGTGCCGATCATCTCGCTTTCCGGCATCTCCTCGGTTTCGACCTCTTCTTCTTCGGTGCCGCGCGCGGCCTCGGCGCGCTCGATGGCTTCGAGCATCACGTCCAGGTCGAACGGCTTGGCGATGTAATCGAACACGCCGCCGCGCGTCGCCGCCATCACCGTTTCCATGGTGCCGCGGCCGGTCATCAGGATGACGGAACAGCGCGGGTCCTTGCGCTTGGCCGCGTACAGCACGTCAATCCCGGTGCGCTCGTCGATGTAGATATCGGAAATCACGATGGGATAGGCGTTGTCGCCGAGCCGCTCGATGGCTTCGCCCGTGGTCGAGACCGCGTCCACGGTATAGCCCTTCTCCTCCAGCGCCAGTCGAATGGTGAATTGCAGCGCCGGATCGTCTTCCACCAACAACAGCTTCTGCATCAGTGCCGGTCTCCGGGAACACCGTGCGCCCGTGCGCCGGAGGCATCCACTGCAGCCGCCACCGTGGCCGGCAACACCAGCGTGAAGCACGAACCGGCGCCCGGCTGGCTGACCACGTCGATGCGGCCGCCGTGCTGCTCCACGATCTGTTGCACGATGGAAAGCCCGATGCCGGTGCCCGCCTCGCCGGATTCCTCCGCCTTGCGGGTACGATAGAACTTGCGGAAAATCTGCTTCACTTCCTTCTGGTCCATGCCAATGCCCTGGTCCTTCACGGACACACACACCCAGGGCGTGCCCCGGCTCACATCGAGCCATGCGCGTACCCTGACTTCGGTATGCTGGGGCGAGTACTTTACCGCGTTCGTCAATAAATTGTAGCAGGCGTACTCCATCAGCTCCCGGTCGCCGGTGACGTGCATGCCGGCGGGAAATCGGATCGAGCGCCAGGCCGATATGCTTGCGCTCCGCCAGCGGCCGCGTCCGCCCCATGCACACCTCCACCATGTCCGCAATCGGAGATGGCCTCGTGCTTCAGTTCCATCTGCCCGGCCGAGAGCCGCTCCACGTTGAGGAAGATCTCCACCATGCGCGCCAGCCGCTTGGATTCGGAATTGATGAGCAGCGCCACCTGCTTGCGCTTCTCCTCGGTCAGGGCGAAGCGCGTCATCAGCTCACTCGACCCCTGAATAGCCGAAAGCGGCGTGCGCATTTCGTGGGTGACGAAATGCATGGCCTGCTGGTAGCGCGTCCGCTCGGCCTCGCTGCGGCGCAGGCTGCGGCGCACCACCAGGTGATAGTAAGCGGCGGCGGTGATGGAGCCCAGCCAGGCGGCGGAAGCCGAAGTGGTGAAAGAAAGTGCGTACTGGTGCATGAAGGCGAAATACGGCGCGGCCGATGCGGCGGCGATCACCAGCGCCGCGGCAGCATACGCCCGCCAGCCGGGCAGGAACCGGAACGCCAGCCCGGCCGCCGCCACCAGCAGCGCCGCGAACAGCGCCACCCAGCCCGACGCCACGTCGCGGATGAACAGCCCCTGCGCGATGGTCTCGAAGGCGTCCGCGTTGATCTCCGTGCCGCTGGTGGGGATGCCCTCCGAATACGGTGAAAACAGGCGGTCGTGCTCGGTCTGCGCGGTGACGCCGGCGAACACCACCTTGCCCGCGAACTGCGCGGCCAGCGCCGGTCGCTCCAGCAAGTCCCGGAGCGAGATCTTCACCCGCGTCTGCCCGGGCGGAGGGAAGCGCACGCGCATCATCCGCGCCGCGCCCACCGTGGGGATGACGGTGCCGCCCACATCGAGTTCGTCCGCGCCGTATGGCTCCACGATATCGGCGTGCCGGCTGAGGCGAAAGGCTTCGAGCGCCAGCGCCCACCGACGGTTGATCCCGTTCGACCCCAGCCGGCCAAAGGCGGGCCGGCCGAGGACCCCGGCGTTGCGCCGCGCCAGCGCGATGCCGCGCACCACCGCGTCCGCATCCGGGGCCACGTGCACGTGGCCGATCGCGGCGGCGAAGCGCGCAAACTGCGGCAGCGGATCTTCCCATCCATCGCCCACCAGTTCGCTGGAGAGCGCCAGGTTGCGGCACTCGGCGAAAGCGGCGGCCAGTTGCGCGTCGGTTCCGGCATCGGACGGATTGGCGAAGATCAGGTCCACCGCGATGGCTTTTGGTTGAGAGCGGGCCACCAGGCGAAGCCCCTCCGCCAGCGGCCGGCGGATGCCGCCGATTCCCCCGGGGATGGAATCGAGCGTGCGCTCGTCCACCACCAGCAGCGCCGATTCCGCCTGCCACAACCGCGGCCGGTAGAGCCGGAAGATTTCGTCGTACACCGCCCGCTCCAGCGGCCCGCCGAACCAGTAGCTGCCCATCACCGCCGCCACCAGCGACCCGGCCAGCAGCGACACATACCCGACGCTGTGCTTATCGAAAACCCGCACTCCTTATGAGTATATTCGCGCGCGGAGGCGGCTATAACGCGCCGCCGGAAGGCCCCCGTGGCGCAAGCTTTCAGCTTGCCATGCCGGCATCCTTGCCGGCATACGTCGTCGAAGCATGCATCCACGGCTGCCGAGCGAGGGACTCCACTCTTTTTGGGGGATGCGGCTGCGAGCGGGGTATGCCGGCATGGATGCCGGCATGGCCGCCTGGAAGGCGGCGCTACACCTCATCATCGCACCCTTAGCCCCTGCGCGAAAAGCCCCATGGCTCCGCAGGGCCATCGCAGGTCCATCCCTGGCCCTGTATCATAGACTTAATCATTCCATGTGGATTGTCCAGCTAGCTCTGCGCCGTCCCTACACGTTCGTCATCATGGCGATGCTGATCGTGATCCTGGGCGTGTTGGCCATCTTCCGCATGCCCACCGATATCTTTCCCGATATCGATATCCCCGTGGTCATGGTCATCTGGACCTACACCGGCGTCTCGCCGGAGGAGATGGCGGAGGTCGATCACCGTCCGCTCCGAGCGCGCCTTCACCACCCGGTCAACGATATCGAGCACATGGAATCGGAGTCGCTGCCGGGCGTGGCGGTGATTCGCGTTTTCTTCCAGCCCAACGCCAAGGTGGAAGCGGCGGTGGCGCAACTGGCGGCCTCCGTCGCAGTCCGTTCTCCATTCGCTGCCCACCGGCATCACCCCGCCTAACATCATCCGCTTCAACGCCTCCAGCGTGCCCATCCTGCAGCTCGGCATTTCCAGCGACACCCTTCCCGAGCAGCAGCTTTACGACTCGGCTACAACTTCATCCGCACCCAGCTTTCGAACGTGCAGGGCGCCAGCCTTCCCCCTGCCCTACGGCGGACGCCCGCGGCAGATCTCGGTGGACCTCGACCCGCGCGCCCTCTACGCGCAGGGCCTCTCGGCCAGCGACGTCGTCAGACGCCATCAACAACCAGAGCCTCATCCTGCCTTCCGGCACCGTCAAAATCGGCGCGCAGGAATACAACGTGCGGCTGAACAGCGAGCCCGTCGCCTGGCCAGCGCCTTCAACCGCCTGCCGGTGCGCGAAGTGCAACGGCACCACGGTCTACGTAGGCGATATCGCGCCACGTGCGCGACGGCTACGCCGTGCAGACCAACATCGTCCGCCACAACGGCGCGCGCGCCGCCCTGCTGACGGTGCTGAAGAACGGCCAGTCCTCCACCCTCGAAATCGTCGACCAGCTCAAGCGCATGCTGCCGCGCATCCGCTCCACCCTGCCGCCCTCCCTCAACCTGCAGCCTGATGTTCGATCAATCCATCTTCGTGCGCGCGGCCATTCAGGGCGTGCTGCGCGAGGCGCTCATCGCCGCCACTGCTCACCGGGCTGATGATTCTGCTGTTCCTGGGAAGCTGGCGCAGCACCATCATCGTTTGCATTTCCATTCCGCTTTCCATCCTGACCTCGCTCGCCATCCTCAACCTGCTGAACGAAACCATCAACGTGATGACGCTGGGCGGGCTGGCGCTGGCGGTGGGCATCCTGGTGGACGACGCCACCGTCGAAATCGAAAACATCCATCGCAATTTCGGCATGCGCAAGCCGATCGTGCGCGCCATTCTGGATGGCGCCATGCAGATCGCCGTGCCGGCATTCGTTTCCACGCTCTGCATCTGCATCGTGTTCGTGCCGGTGATTTTCCTCACCGGCGCGGCGCGCTACCTGTTCACGCCGCTGGCGCTGGCCGTGGTGCTGGCCATGATGGCCTCCTATCTCCTCTCCCGCACCCTGGTTCCCACCATGGTGCGCTACCTGCTGGCGGGCGAAGCCGAACGCAGGCGCGCCAGCCGCGGCGAACACGCGCACGACAACCCGGCTTCCAGCAATGGTTCGACCGCATGCGCGAAGGCTACCGCAACCTGCTGGCTTCGGCGCTGGCGCATCGCGGCTGGTGGCCTGCGCCTTTCTCCTCATCTGCGCCGCCTGCCTGGCGCTCACCCCGTTCCTCGGCCAGGACTTCTTCCCGCAGGTGGACGCCGGCCAGATCCGCCTGCACGTGCGCGCTCCGGCCGGCACCCGCATCGAAGAAACCGAACAGTATTTCGCGCAGGTGGAAGAGCGCCATCCGCCGCATCATCCCGCCGGAGGAGATTTCGGACATGCTGGACAACATCGGCCTGCCCTACTCCGGCCTCAACATCGCCATGAGCGACACCGCCACGGTCGGCAACTTCGACGGCGAAATCCTGGTCTCGCTGCGCGAAGGCCACCACGCCCCCACCTTCGGTTACATGCGCGCAGATGCGCGCCCGCCTGGTCCGCGAGTTCCCCAACCTGACCTTCTTCTTCCAGCCCGCCGATATCGTCGGCCAGATTCTGAATTTCGGACTCCCCGCGCCCATCGACGTGCAGGTGGTCGGGCCCGCTGGCCAACGCCCCCGCCAATTACGCGCTGGCCCGCCGCATCGAAGCCGCGCATGGCGCGCATTCCGGGCGCGGTGGACGTGCACACGCACCAGGTGGTGGACGTTCCCGAGCTCCTCTTTCAGGTGGACCGCACGCGCGCCGGCGAACTCGGCCTGACGCAGCAGGACGTCGCCAACAGCCTCCTGATTTCGCTCTCTTCCAGCACGCAGATCGCGCCCAATTACTGGATCGATCCGCACAACAGCGTCGATTACCCGATCTCCGTGCAGACCCCGCAGTACCGCGTCGATTCCACCTCCGAGCTGCTCCGCACTCCCATCCACGCCGCGGCAACCGGCCGATTCCGGAATTGCTGACCAACGTGGGCGCGCTCGAGCGCGACACCACGGCCTCCGTGGTCAACCATTACAACGTGCAGCCGCTCTACGACGTCTACGCCAACGTGCAGGACCGCGACCTGGGCGCGGTGGCCGCAGACGTCGATCGCGTGCTGCGACGAGTTCACGCCCCAGCTTCCCAAGGGCAGCTTCATCGAGACCCGCGGCCAGGTCTCCACCATGCGCAGCTCGTTTCATCGGCCTGGCGCTCGGCCTGATCTTCGCCATCGTGCTGGTGTATTTCGTGATGGTGGTGAATTTCCAATCCTGGCTGGATCCGTTCATCATTCTGATGGCGCTGCCCGGGCGCGCTCTCCGGCATCGTGCTCATGCTGTTCGTCACCCAGACCACGCTCAGCGTGCCCTCCATGATGGGAGCCATCATGAGCATCGGCGTGGCCACCGCCAACAGCATCCTGCTGGTGAATTTCGCCAACGATTTGCGCGAAACCGGCTCCGATGCCCTCGCGCGCCGCCCTCGAAGCCGGCTTCACGCGCCTGCGCCCGGTGGTGATGACGGCGCTGGCCATGATCGTCGGCATGCTGCCCATGGCGCTCGGCCTGGGCGAAGGCGGCGAGCAGAACGCGCCGCTGGGCCGCGCCGTCATCGGCGGCCTGCTGCTGGCCACGGTTGCTACTCTATTTCTTGTGCCGGTGGTGTACAGCGTGCTCCGCCGCAATCCGCCGCACTTCGGCAGGCACTCTGGAATTGATCCCTCATGATGGCTGAGGAAAGCACCAATACCACTAAGACGCCGCGGCCGGCGCGCCGCCCCGTCCTCGTCTTTTTTGCCGTTCTGGGCCTGCTGGTGGCGGCGGCCATCGTCGGCCGGCCTGCTGCCGCGGCTCTCCCGCCAGAAGGGCCTTCTGGCGGCCGCCGAGCAGGTGGCCGAGCGCAAGCCGGTGGTGCTGGTTTCGCCCGCCCATTTCGGCGCTGCCAAAGACACCATCGATCTGCCCGCCGACCTGGTGGCCATGATCGAATCCCCCATTTTCGCCCGCGCCGACGGCTACCTGAAATCGCGCCTGGTGGATTATCGGCGACCACGTCAAGGCCGGGCAGCTCATGGCCGAGATCGAGACCCCCGAGCTCGACCAGCAGATCGGCCAGGCGCGCGCCAACCTGGACCAGGCGCAGGCTTCGCTCAAGGAGCTGGAGTCCGATATCGACCTGGCCCGCGCCAACCTGGCGCTTTCGCGCGTCACCTTCGACCGCTGGCAGCACCTGCAGGCCAAGGGCGCCGTCTCCCGGCAGGATCTGGACACGCGCCAGGCCGACCTGGGCGTGCGCCAGGCCGAACTGCGCAAAGCCGAATCGGCGCTCGCCACCGCGCAGAACACCGTCAACGCCAACGCCGCCAACCTGCGCCGCCTGGAAGAACTGAAGGGCTTCGCCCGCATCACCGCGCCCTTCGACGGCGTGGTGACGGTGCGCGACGTAGACGTCGGCTACCTCATCAATGCCGGCTCCAAGGAGCTGTTCCGCGTGGCCGAGATCGACCCCATGCGCATCTTCGTTAACGTGCCCCAGACCTACGTGGCGTCCATCACCCAGGGGCAATCCGCCGAGCTGCGCGTCCAGGAGCGGCCCGGGCAGATCTGGTCCGCCCGCGTGACCGGCATCTCCAATTCGCTCGACACCAATTCGCGCGCCATGCTGGTGATCCTCGAAACGCGCAACCCCGGCGCTACGCTCTTTCCCGGCATGTACGCGCAGGTGCGCTTTTCGAGCGCGCCCGCCAAACCCATCCTGCGCGTCACCGGCGACGCCCTGGTGATGGGCAAAACCGGTCCGCGCGTGGCCGTGGCCGGCGCCGACGGCATTGTCCACTTCCGCGCCGTTACCCTCGGCCAGGACCTCGGCTCGGAAGTGGAAATCACCTCCGGCCTGAATCCCGGCGAATGGTCATCTCCAATCCCACCGACTCCGTCACCGAAGGCGCCGCCGTGGAATTGCGGAAGCGGTAGCAGGACGCGAGGAGCCTCTTCAACGCGGAGACGCGAAGAAAGCGCAGAGAAATCTGTTTTTCTCCGCGTGATTCTCTGCGTTCTCCGCGTCTCCGCGTTGAATAGAAGGCCGCTGCGTTACCACGCCCGCCCGTATTGCCGCGGCGGCTGGATCTCCACGCCCAGCTTGCGCGCGGCGCGCAGGGGGAAATACGGGTCCCGCAGAAATTCGCGCGCCAGCAGCACCACGTCCGCCCGGCCGCCGCGCACGATGGCGTCGGCCTGTTCCGGCTCCGTGATCATCCCCACCGCGCCCGTTGCGATGCCCGCTTCGCGCCGGATGCGCTCGGCGAACGGCACCTGGTAGCCCGGTCCCAATTCGATCTTCTGTTGCAGGGTGAGCCCGCCCGAGGAGCAGTCCATCAGGTCCACGCCCATGGCGCGCACGCGCTTCGCCAGTTCCACCGATTCGTCCAGCGTCCAGCCGCCCTCGGCCCAGTCGGTCGCCGAAATGCGCATCCATAGCGGCAGCTCCGCCGGCCACGCCGCGCGCACCGCTTCCGTCACTTCCAGCGCGAAGCGGATACGGTTTTCAAAAGGACCGCCGTATTCGTCCGTGCGCCGGTTGCTCAAGGGAGATAGGAATTCATGCGCCAGGTAGCCGTGGGCCGCGTGGATCTCGACCAATTGGAAGCCCGCCCGCAGCGCCCGCAGCGCCCCCGCCGCGAACGCCTCCACCACGCAACGGATCTCGTCTTTGGTCAGCTCGTGCGGCGGCGGATCTTCCGGCTTGAAGGGCACCGCGCTGGGCGCCACCGGAACCCAGCCGCCCTCAGACGGCGGCACGTAGCCGGCGCCATGCCACGGCGCGCTGGTGCTGGCCTTGCGCCCCGCGTGCGCCAGTTGGATGCCCGCCACCGCGCCCTGCTCTTTCAAAAATTCCGCGATGCGGTTCAGAAACGGGATGTGCTCGTCTTTCCAGATTCCCTGGTCCTGCGGCGAAATGCGGCCGCGGTCTTCCACCGCCGTCGCTTCCATCATCACCAGGCCCGCGCCGCCCACCGCGCGCGAGCCGAGGTGGACCAGGTGCCAATCGTTGGCAAACCCGTCCCGGCTGGAATACTGGCACATGGGCGAAACTGCAATGCGATTGCGAAGCGTGATGCCGCGAAGAGTGAGAGGTGTGAACAGGTGTGGCGCGTCGCTCATCTTTTCAGTATGGCAGAGCGGGTCAGTCCGGAAAATCCGTTTGCAGTATCTCCTCGACCTGCGCCCTCAACCGCGGAACGTCATCCGTGGCCGCTCCCCATAGGATTTGCCAGTCGAGGTCGAAATAGGCATGCACGATGCGGTGTCTCACCGCGGCGATTTGGTGCCAGGCAACCTCCGGGTGCCTGGTTTTTCAACTCCGGCGAGAGCTGGCTAACGGCCTCTCCGATCACCGCCAGGTGATGCAGTACGGCGGCTTGCCGGACCTCATCCGCCAGAAACTCGACCTCAGCCGTTTGGGAAATAATGACGGCTATTTTCCCCGTGGCGGCGAGGATGTCCTTCAAATAAGACGACTCACGCCAGCGAAGACAACCAGAGCCTCGCTCAGAATCGGCTGGCGTAGCCATGGCTTCAGCCCACGCTTACTTACCAGGTCCACTTTGCGTCCAAGCAGCGCCTCAAGTTCCTCGGCGAGTGATACGAAACTCACCAGCCCGATCCGCGTTGTGGGATGGAACTCCACCAGGAGGTCGATGTCGCTGCCGGGCCGCACGTCACCGCGTGCGGCGGAGCCAAAGACCGAGAGCCGACTTACGCCGTACCGCCGGCAAATGGTACCAATGCGATCTGCCGGAAGCTCGATTCCGGATAATAACGTCACCGCAACTCTCCGCTACCATCTTAGCCGGGCCCGGCGACTATTGGGTCTACGGCGGCAGTTTCGCCGCCGCCACCGGCAGGCTCATGGCGTAGCGCAGCGCTTCAACTCCGGCAGCACTGCTGTTCGAAGCTGCGAAAGCTGGCGCGGAAGCAGTCCGGCGGCATCTGCACCGTGTCGAACGGAAAATCGTGCGCCAGCATGCGCAGGCAGATGGACGGACCCTTGCGGCCGGTGAACCACGAACCGCCGCATCGGTATTCCCGCCCGCCAGTGCCGGTGTTCCGCCAGTCCGGGATTACGCCGACGTCTTCACCCAGCAGCGCAGCACTTCCGCCACGCTCCACGCCTGGGCGATGCAGCCGCGCGGCGTATAGGGCGGCTCGGCGTCGAAGATCTCGCTGATGGAGCCGATGCACGCCTCGTTCAGGTGCGGCATCGAAGCCCTCCAGGAACTCCGCGCGCTTCCGCGTGGTCGTCCGGGATGCACCTTCAGCCACGCGTCGATATACGGCCCGATCAGCCACGCCCACACCGTGCCCTGATGATAGGCGGCGTCGCGCGACGCGCAGATCGCCGTAGTATTTCGGCTTGTAGTCCGGGCTGGCCGGGCGCGAGCGAGCGCAGGCCCACCGGCGTCAGCAGCCGCTCGGTCACCACGTCCATCACCGGCTGCCAGCGCGACTGGTCGAGCACCGGGATAGTCCAGCGAAATGGCCATCACCTGGTTGGGGCGGCAGGCAGTCGTCGTTGCCGCCGCCTTCGGCATCCACCACGTCGTAAAGATAGCCGCCCTCCGCGAACCAGAAGCGCCGGTTGAACGATTCGCGGACGCGCGCCGGCGATCTCGCCAGCTGCTGGCGCGCTCGCGCTTCGCCGACTGCTTCCTCGCGCAGCCAGCGCTCCAGCAGGCGCAGCGCGTTGTACCAGAGGGCGTTGATCTCCACCGCCTTGCCGCGCCGCGGCGTCACCACCCAATCGCCCACCTTGGCGTCCATCCAGGTGAGCTGGTAGCCCTGCTGCCCCTGGCGCAGCAGGCCGTCGGCCGGATCCACGCCGATGCCGAAGCGCGTGCCGCGCATGTGATGGTCGACGATGTCCACGCAGCTTCGGCAGCAGCAGCTTGAGCGTGGTGCGGTCGCCGGTGAGCTCCACGTAGCGGTGCAATGGCATGGAAGAACCAGAGCGTGGCGTCGGCGGTGTGGTAGAGGCCCTCCTTCTCGCCCTTCGGGAAACAGGTTGGGGATCAGGCCGTCGCGGATGTAGTGGGCGAACGTGCGCAGGATCCAGCCGGCTTCGTTCGTGCGGCCGGTGGCCAGGGTCAGGCCTTCCAGGCTGATCATGGTGTCGCGGCCCCAATCGGTGAACCAGTGGTAGCCGGCGATGACGCGTGCGGATTTCGTCGCCGGCGGCGTGCGCGCGGGCGGCGTCCTCCACGCGGCCCGCCGGCGTGATGAGGAACTGATCGGCGGCCAGCACCAGTTCGGCCGCCGAGCCCGTCTGCGCGCCGCGGGCGGCGCCGCGCCAGCAGCAGCTTGCGGCGGTCCATCTCGGCGCTGGAGCGCGTCCTCGGGTGTGAGCGCGCGGACGGTTTCCCAGCTTCGGTGGACGCGACCAGCGTGGTCTGGTCGCCCGCCTCCAGATCCGAGCGGAAATAGCCGGGGCTCCACAGCGAGCCCTGCCATTCGTAGCCGCGGCTGCGCTCGGTGCGGTAGCGGAATGGTGCCGGTCTCCTTGCGGTCGAAGGTGAAGGCGCGCGGACGGCCCTTCGATGCAGCAGCCGCAGCGCCGGCAAATCCGGGCCTGCGAGCGATTTCGAACTGGTCGCTCGCACACCGTCAGCACGTACTGGTGCCGGTCGCCGCGTGCTGACCGGCGCGTCGTGGGGGCGGAAATGAATGGCGGGCCGCAGTCCCAGCCGCAGCTTGCCCTCGCCCGCCAGCAGCCGGTAGGTGACGTGCACGGTGTTCTGCCGGTAGGGCAGCAGCAGCCGCTTTTCCAGCACGAAGCCATCCACTTCATAGCGCCAGACCGGCAGGCCGGCTTCCAGGCGGAACTCGGCGACGGCAAGGTGTGTTCCGGGAGCGATCGCCCGCCAGCTCCTCCGCGCCGGTGTAGACCACGCGGCGGTCCGGCAGGCGCAGGCGCTCGGAGAGGCCGTTCAGCATCATCATGCGGCCCAGCGGATTGGGCAGGGCGGCGATCAGCAGGCCGTGATAGCGCCGCGTGATGGCGCCGCTCACCGTGCCCGAGGCGTAACCGCCCAGGCCATTGGTCACCAGCCACTCCTCGCGCAGGTGCGGATCGGCCTCCGGGATCGCGCAGCGCCGGCTGTCGGCAAGATCCGCATCAGTCCGGCCATTCTTCGCTCACGGCCTCCACCGGGCGCATCACCACCGCCGCGTGGCCGGGAATCCGCCAGCCATCGGCCGTTCCGAGCGGCGGCGTGCCGCCGCCGCCGTAGCGCGGGTCTTCGCTCGACCACAGCGATCTCCCACAGGCGGCCTTCCGGCGGCGCCAGCAGCGGCTCGGGCGCGGGTCGAGCGCACGTCGCGTCCGAAATTCACCAGCAGCAGCCGGTCGTCGCCGCGCTGCCGCCGAAATAGCGCAGCACGAAGGCCTCCGCCGCCAGCACCGCGCCATCCACGCCCCCCGGCCGCTGCGCGCGGAACACCGGCTCTTCGCGGCGCAGGCGCAGCAGGTCGCGGTGCAGCGGTAGATCGGCGGCGTGGGTCCGGCGCTCGCTGAAATCGAGCTTGCAGCGCTCGAAGGTGGCAGGGTCGCCGGGGTCGGGCAGGAAAGCGCGCATCTCCGGCTGCGCCAGGCTGGGGAACTGGGAGAGAAACTGGATGCGGCCTTCCCGCACCAGCGCCCGCAGCTCCGGGTCGTGATCGGCGAAGAACAGAGAACGGACTCGGAAGCCGCGAACTCCTGCCCCTGAAACAGCATGGGAGTTCCGGGCGCCAGCAGCAGCAGCGCCGTGATGGCGCGCAGCCGGCCGGGGCTGGTGCGGCGGTCCAGTCGCTCGCCCCGGCCGGCGTTGGCAATCTGGTCGTGGTTTTCGATGTAAGTCACGAACTGCGCCGGCCGCAATCCCCAGGCGGGCGCGCCGCGCCGCTTCGCCTGCCACTTATACCGCTGGCCCTGAAACAGGTAACCGTACTTAGCCGCCGAGATAAATTCCTGCGGCCGGCCCCGGAAATCGGTGTAGTAAGCTTCCCGCCGGCCGGTAACCGCGGCCACGGCGCTATGATGGAAATCGTCGTTCCATAAGCGCGTCCACGCCGTAGCCGCCTTCCGCGCGCGGCCGCGCCAGCCGCGGCATCCTGCGCCTCGTTCTCCGCCACGACGATCACGCTGCGCCGCTGCGCGGCCGCCGCCTCCCGCATATTCCGCGCCACGGCCGCGATGATGTGCTCCGGCGAGGCATCGAAGATCTGCTGGGTGGCATCCAGCCGCAGGCCGTCCAGGTGATATTCCACCGCCCAGTAAGCCGCGTTGGCAGTGACCAATTCGCGCACCGGCCCGGAGTCCGGCCCATCGAAGTTGATGGCTTCGCCCCATTCGTTGTCATACCGGTCGGTAAAGTAACTCTCGGAGAACTGCTTCAGATAGTTGCCGTCCGGGCCGACATGGTTATAGACCACGTCCAGGATCACTCCCATGCCGGCGCGGTGCGCTTCATCCACAAAGCGGCGGAAATCGTCCGGGCGCGCCGTAGATCGCCACCGGCGCGAACAGCCCGACGCCGTCGTAGCCCCAGCCGAAGCGGCCGGGAAAATCCGCCACCGGCATGACCTCGATCACCGTGATTCCGGCTGCCGCCAGTTCCGCCAGCTCGCGCCGCGCCGCGGCCCACGTGCCTTCGCGCGTGAACGTGCCGATGTGCATCTCGTAGATCACCTGGCCCTCGATGCGCGACGCCGCGCCAGCCGCCGTCGCTCCAGGCGAAACGCGCGGGATCGACGATCTGCGAAGGCCCGTGCGGCCCTTCCGGCTGAAAGCGCGAGGCCGGATCGGGAAACGCCTCCCCGCCATCCAGCCGGAAGCGGTAGAGCGCTCCCGCCGCGGCCGGCGCCAGCAGGCCGGAGAAGTAGCCGCCGGGCTCGCGCTCCAGTTCCAAAGCCGCGCCCGATTCCAGCACGGCTTCCACGCGCCGCCGCCGGGCGCCCACACGCGGAAATGCGTGCCGCCCTCCTGAACCTCCGCGCCGATGGGAAACCGGCGCGTCATCGTTGTGGGGCAGGCTTCGGCCTGCCAACCCGGCCACCCGCCAGCATGGTCAATCTCTCATCTCGCGCAGCAGCGCCGTGCTGCGGGCAATCAGTTCGTAGAAATCGCCGGAGCGCACAATCGGCCGCACCGTCCTCTCCGGGTACGCCGAATCGAGTAGCACCTCCCACGCCGCGGGCCGCGGCGCGGCATGTAGAATCGGATGGGCTCGTGGTGCGGATTCAGCAGCATCAGGAACGTCTCGTCGCGAATCGGCTCGCCCGACGCCGTTCACGTCGTCCAGCGTGCGGCCGTTCAGCATCGAAGCCGATGCACCGCACCCAGCCCGCATCCACTCCTCGGCGGTCATCTCGCTCGCCGTCCGGACGCAGCCAGGTGATGTCCTGCTCGCACGTGGCCGTTCACCTGCGCGGTCGGTTTCGCCGGGGTCGAATGCGGCGGTCCTGGAAAAATTTGCGCCGGTGCAGGTTGGGATGCTGGCGGCGCATGCCGACCAGCCGGCGCGTGAATTCGAGCAGGCGTTCGCGGCGCTCGTCCAGGTTCCAGTCGAACCAACTGATGGCGTTGTCCTGCGCGTAGGCGTTGTTGTTGCCGCCTTGCGTGCGGCCGATTTCGTCGCCGCCGCAGATCATGGGCACGCCCTGCGAGCAGCAACAGCGTGAGCAGGAAATTCCGCTTCTGGCGCTCCCGCGTTTCCACGATCTCCGGCGTCGTCGGTGGGCCCTTCCGCGCCGTAGTTGCAGGAGTGGTTGTCGTTCGTCGCCGTCGCGGTTGTCTTCGCCGTTGGCCTGGTTGTGCTTGTCGTTCGTAAGCTCACCAGGTCGTGCAGAGTGAAGCCGTCGTGCGCGGTGACGAAATTGATGCTGGCGGTGGGGTGGCGGCCGTCGCGCTGGTACAGGTCGCTCGATCCGGTGAGCCGGTAGCCCAGCTCGGCCAACTGCCCGTCGTCGCCCTTCCAGTAGCGCCGCACCACGTCGCGATACTGGCCGTTCCACTCCGCCCACAACGGCGGGAACTTGCCCACCTGGTAGCCGCCCTCGCCCACGTCCCACGGCTCGGCAATCAGCTTCACCTGCGAAATCACGGGGTCCTGGTTGATGATGTCGAAGAAGGCGGAAAGGCGGTCCACGTCGTGCAGCTCGCGCGCCAGCGCCGCCGCCAGGTCGAAGCGGAAGCCGTCCACGTGCATCTCCTGCACCCAGTAGCGCAGGCTGTCCATGATCAGCTTCAGCACCTGCGGATGGCGCACGTTCAGCGTGTTGCCGGTGCCGGTGAAATCCATGTAATAGCGCGGGTGTCGCGCTTACCAGCCGGTAGTAAGTGGCAGTTATCGATGCCGCGGAAGCTGAGGGTGGGCCCGAGCTGGTTGCCTTCGGCCGTGTGGTTATAGACCACGTCGAGGATGACTTCGATACCGGCGCGGTGCAGCGCCTTGACCATGGCCTTGAACTCGCCGATCTGGTCGCCGCGGTCGCCGGCGGCGCTGTAGCGCGCGTCCGGCGCGAAGAAGTTGATGGAGTTGTAGCCCCAGTAATTGCGCAGGCCGCGGTCCAGCAGGAGCTTATCGTCGACGAACTCGTGCACCGGCATCAGCTCCACCGCCGTGATGCCGAGCTTCTTCAGATACTCGATGGCCACCGGGTGCGCCAGCCCGGCGTACGTGCCGCGCAGCTCCTCGGGAATCTCCGGATGCAGCCGCGGTGAAGCCCTTCACGTGCAGCTCATAGAGCACGGAATCGTGCAGCGGCGTGAGCGGCGGCCGGTCGTTCTCCCAATCGAAATGCGAGGCGGTGACGACGCCCTTGGGCACGCCCCAGGCATCGTCGGTGGCGTCGCACGAAAGGTCGGCGCGTTTGTCGCCGAGCTGGTATCCGAACACCGGGGCGTCCCAGTTCAGGTCGGCCCGCCAGCGCCTTGGCGTAGGGATCGATCAGCAGCTTGGCGGGATTGAAGCGGTCGCCGCGCTCGGGGTCGTACGGCCCGTGCACGCGGTATCCGTACAACTGCCCCAGGCGCACACCGGGCAGGTAGCCGTGCCAGACATAGCCGGTGGACTCGCGCAGCGCGATGATGTCCGATTCCGGTGTGTCCACCTCGTCGAAAAGACACAGCTCCACCCCGGACGCCCGCTCCGAGTAGAGCGAAAAGTTTACGCCGGTGCCATCCCAGGTGGCGCCTTGCGGGTATGGTTTTCCCGGCAGGATGGAACGTGGCATCTCTTTCGGATGCCGGAGTTGCACGCCGGATTCCCAGGAACCCGGCACAAACGAAAAGGGTGTGAGGGAGATTACGTGTGTGGTGAAGCGGGCCTCACTATTTCCGCTCCGCCGCGTCCAACCGCGCCTGCGCCCAGGCCAGCGCGTCCAGCGACACCGCGGGGTCCACGCCAACCGCCGGATTGACAACCTGCTCCTGCGCGCGCTTCAGCTCCGCGCGCGCGCGCTCCACGTCGATCTCTTCGGCGCGCTCGGCGGCGTTGGCCAGCACGCGCACATGGTCGGGCAGCACTTCCACGAAACCGCCCTGCATCGCCAGATACCGTTGCCGTTCGCCGCGCGCTGTAGCTCAGGAAGCCGGTGCCCAGCTGGCTGAGCAGCGGCGCGTGGCCGGGCAGGATCCCCAGGTAGCCGTCCTTGCCGGGAATCTGCACTTCGCGTCACTTGCTCGCGCACCAACTGGCGCTCGGGCGTGGCCACTTCGAGTTCGAGCAGCGTCCGCCATCGTCAGGCCCTCTTCAGCGCTTCGGCGCGCTCCAGCACTTCCTCGATGGTGCCTTGCATGTAGAACGCCTGCTCGGGAATGTCGTCGTGCTTGCCTTCGGCGATTTCTTTGAAGCCGCTTGATGGTGTCGGCCAGCTTCACGTACTTGCCGGCGAATGCCGGTGAACTGCTCGGCCACGTGGAACGGCTGCGAAAGGAAGCGCTGGATCTTGCGCGCGCGCGCCACCGTCAGCTTGTCTTCGTCGGAAAGCTCGTCGATGCCCAGAATGGCGATGATGTCCTGCAGGTCCTTGTAGCGCTGCAGAATGCCCTTCACCTGCTGCGCCGCGTCGTAGTGCTCCTGGCCGATGATGATGCGGGTCGAGAATGCGCGAGGTGGAGGCCAGCGGATCGACCGCCGGGTAGATGCCCAGCGCGGCGATGTCGCGCGACAGGTTGGTGGTGGCGTCCAGGTGCGCGAAGGCCGTGGCCGGCGCCGGGTCGGTGTAGTCGTCGGCGGGCACGTAGATGGCCTGCACCGAAGTGATCGAGCCCTTCTTGGTGGAGGTGATGCGCTCCTGCAGTTCGCCCATTTCGGTGGCCAGGTTGGGCTGGTAGCCCACGGCGGAGGGCATGCGGCCCAGCAGCGCCGAAACTTCCGAGCCGGCCTGCGTGAAGCGGAAAATGTTGTCGATGAACAGCAGCACGTCCTGGCCCTCTTCGTCGCGGAAATATTCGGCCACGGTCAGGCCGGTCAGGCCCACGCGCAGGCGCGCGCCGGGCGGCTCGGTCATCTGGCCGTAGATCAGGGCGCACTTGGATTTGTTGTAATCGTGCGGATCGATGACGCCGCGATTCCTGCATTTCCAGCCACAGGTCGTTGCCTTCGCGCGTGCGCTCGCCCACGCCGGCGAACACCGAAACGCCGCCGTGCTTCATGGCGATGTTGTTGATCAGCTCCATGATGATGACGGTCTTGCCCACGCCCGCGCCGCCGAACAGGCCGATCTTGCCGCCGCGCAGATAAGGCTCGAGCAGGTCGATGACCTTGATGCCGGTCTCGAACATCTCCAGGCGCGTCGACTGATCTTCGAACGAAGGCGCCGGCCGGTGAATCGGGATAGTGCTTCTTGGCGTTCACCGGGCCCATCTCGTCCACCGGCTGGCCGATCACGTTGAGCACGCGGCCCAGCGTCTCCGGGCCCACCGGCACTTCCACCGGATGGCCCAGGCTGATGGCCTTCATGCCGCGCACCAGGCCCTCGGTGGGCTGCAGCGCGATGGTGCGCACGCGGCCTTCGCCGATGTGCTGCTGCACTTCGCAGATGATGTCGATCGGCGTGCGGCACGTCGAAGCCTTCGCTGGTGATGCGGATGGCGGTGTAGACCAGCGGGATCTGCCCTTCGGGGAACTCGCAGTCCACGGCCGGTCCGGCCACCTGGACCACTTTGCCGATCTACCGATCTGCCGATTGCGTCGTTGCCATAATGTCCTTATCCTGGCCTGCTCTTACTCCGCGGCGGCTGCGCCGCTCACCACTTCGATGATTTCCTTGGTGATGCTGGCCTGGCGCACGCGGTTCATGTACAGCGTGAGCTTGTCGATCATGTCGCCGGCGTTGGAGGTGGCCGCTTCCATGGCCGTCATGCGCGCGGCATGCTCGGCCGCGGTCGATTCCAGCAGCGCGCGGTAGAACTCCATCTCCACGTAGCGCGGCAGCAGCGCGTCCAGCATCTCCGCCGGCGGCTGCTCGAAGATGTAATCCACCGGCGTCGGCCTGCTCGCGGCACTTCCACCGGCAGCACGCGCGTCACGCGTCAGCTTCTGCGCCACCACGCTCTTGAATTCGTTGTAGATCAGGTAGACCGCGTCGATCTCTTCGTCGCGATACAGCTCCATGGCCTTGCGCGCGATGGCCGCGGTGTCGGCGTAGACCAGCCTTGGCCGCCAGGTCGATGTGCTCGCCCGCGATCGTCCGCGCCGCGCTTGCGGAAGAAATCGCGGCCCTTGCGGCCGATCAGCTCCAGCCTCACCTGCGGCGCCCGCGATGCTCCGCCATGAACCGCTGCGCGGCTTTGATCAGGTTGGAGTTGAACGCGCCGGCCAGGCCTTTGTCGCTGGTGACCAGCACCAGCAGGATGCGCTGCTCGGGGCGCTGCGCCAGCAGCGGATTCGCGTCCGCGCATCTCGTCGGCCGCCGCCGCCGCGGCCACGTTGGCCAGCACCTTGCGCAGCAGCGCGGCGTACGGCCGCGCCGCGATCACGCGGTCCTGCGCGCGCCGCAGCTTGGCCGCCGAGACCATCTTCATGGCCTTGGTGATCTGCTGCGTGTTCTTGACCGAGCGGATGCGCCGCCGGATGTCGATCAGGCTAGGCATGCGCTTGCTGCCGCCGGCTGCTCCGCCACGAAGCGCGCCTTGAATTCCTCGATCACGCGCCGTCACCTTGCCGCGCAGGGCGTCGTCGAGCGCCTTCTTGGTCGCGGATCTCCTCCCAGCATGGCGCGGTGGGCGTTGTCGACGAAGCGGTACAGCTCCTCTTCGAACTTGCGGCACTGCTCCACCGGCAGATCGTCCAGGTAGCCCTTGGTGCCGGCGAAGATGATCAGCGATCTGCTTTTCCACCGGCAGCGGCTGGTACTGCCCCTGCTTCAGGATCTCCACCAGGTGCTTGCCGCGATTGAGCTGGGCCAGCGAGGCCTTGTCGAGGTCGGAGCCGAACTGCGCGAAGGCCGCCAGCGCGCGGTACTGCGCCAGGTCCAGGCGCAAGCTGCCGGCGATCGACTTCATGGCCTTGGTCTGCGCGTTGCCGCCCACGCGGCTCACCGAGATGCCCACGTTGATGGCCGGCCGCACGTTGGAGTTGAACAGGTCGGCTTCCAGGAAGATCTGGCCGTCGGTGATCGAGATGACGTTGGTCGGAATGTAGGCGGAAACGTCGCCCGCCTGGGTTTCGATGAACGGCAGCGCGGTGAGCGACCCGCCGCCGTTGCGCGTCGCTCAGCTTGGCGGCGCGCTCCAGCAGGCGGCTGTGCAGGTAGAACACGTCGCCGGGATAGGCTTCGCGGCCCGGCGGACGGCGCAGCAGCAGCGAGATCTCGCGATAGGCCGCGGCGTGCTTGGAAAGATCGTCGTAGATGCACAGCGCGTGCCTGCCGCTGTCGCGGAAATATTCGCCCATGGCGCAGCCGGCGAAGGGCGCCAGGTACTGCATGGGCGCCGGGTCGGAAGCCGATGGCCGAAACCACGATGGTGTACTCCATGGCGCCGTAATCTTCGAGCGTCTTCACCACCTGCGCCACCGTGGAGCGCTTCTGCCCGATGGCGACATAGATGCAGATCATGTCGCCGCCCTTCTGGTTGATGATGGTGTCGAGCGCGATGGCGGTCTTGCCGGTCTGGCGGTCGCCGATGATCAGCTCGCGCTGCCCGCGGCCGATGGGAATCATGGCGTCGATGGCCTTGATGCCGGTCTGCATCGGCTCCTTCACCGGCTGCCGCGTCGACCACGCCGGGCGCCAGGCGCTCGATCGGGTTGAACTCGGTGGTGAGGATCGGGCCTTTGCCGTCGATGGGCTGGCCCAGCGCGTTCACCACGCGGCCGATCAGCGCCTCGCCCACCGGCACCGACATGATGCGGCCGGTGCGCTTGCACTTCGTCGCCTTCCTTGATTTCGCGTGAAATCGCCCAGCAGCACCGCGCCCACCTGGTCTTCTTCCAGGTTCATGGCGATGCCCGCCACGTCGTGCGGGAACTCGATCAGCTCGCCCGCCATGACCTTTTCCAGGCCGTGAATGCGCGCGATGCCGTCGCCCACCGAGATGACCGAGCCGACCTCGGTGACGTCGATGGCGCGCTCGTAGTTCTCGATCTCCTGGCGGAGAATGCTGGTAATTTCGTCCGCTCGAATTTGAGCCATAATTCCTTTCCGTTCACGCCATTTACAGCCTTCCGCGCTGCAGGCGGCGCTCCAGGGCTGCCAGTTGGCCGCGCACCGAGCCGTCGTAGACCGTGGAGCCGATGCGCGCCACCACGCCGCCGATCAGCGACCGGATCCACCGTGAAGCGGCATGCGGATGCGCTTGCCCGTGACCCGTTCCAATTCGCCGTTCACCGCCGCTGCGCTGCTCCGTCGGTGAGCCGCGCCGCCGAGGAGACTTCGGCGCGGGCGAAGCCCAGCCGCTCGTCCACACCTCTTCAAAGTTTGCACGATGGCGGGAAGACCAGCGCGATGCGGCGGTGGTCCACCAGCACGAACAGAAAATTGCGCGTGATGCGCCGACATGCCCAGCAGGTCGGCAATGCGGCCGACCACCGCCCTCTTGCGGCTGCCCGGAACGGCCGGCGTGGTCAGGGCTTCGCGCAGCTCCGGCGATTCGCCCAGCGCCGCTTCGAAGGCGCGCAAATCCGCCAGCGCCTGCTGCGGGCGAGGCTTCGACTTGGGGCCGGTGACCACGTCCGCGAGAGCGTTGGCGTATCGGGCGGCTACGGCTGAGAGTGATCATCGTGGGTTACGAATTCCGCGTCGGGGCGGGCGTTTCCAGGTGGCGGACGAAGCCGCGCACCAGCGCATCCTGCGTCTCCGGCGTGATGCGCGCCTGCAATTTTCTGCCGGGCCAGAGCGATGGCCAGTTCCACCGAGTAGCGCTTCAATTCCATGGCGGGCGGCGTTGCCCGCCGAGGCGATCTGCTCTTCGGCGTGCTTTTCGATCTTGCCGATTTCGGCGGCGGTCTGGCGGGACAGGCGCTCGCTTTCGGTCTTCGCTTCGTGCGCCGAATCCGAGCGCAGCGCCGCAATATCCGCATCCAGGCCGGCCAGCCGGCGTTCCACCGCGGCGGCGCGCGCTTCCGCCTGCTGGCGGAAATCGGCGGCCTCGATGATATCCTTTTTGATCTGCAGCGAGCGGGCGGCGTAATAAGGACCGGCGTTCTTCTTCACCAGCCAGCCGATCAAGCCGGCCAGGACCAGGAAGTTGGCCCACTTCCAGCCGGTCATCTCCTCGCCCTCGGGTCTGGCCGGATGCCGGGCGGCCTGTTCCGCGCGCTGGTCCGCGGTCTGCTGCGCGCGCGCCGGCGGCACTGCGTACGCGAGCCCGAATACCAGCGCCAGCAGGGCTAAGCGCTTCATGCGGCGCTCCGGCGCAGGATGGCATTTACGATCTGGTCGGCCAGCGCGTCGCTTTGGCGCTCGAGCGAAGCGCGGGCCGCTTCGCCTTCGCGCGCGATCTGCCGCGCGGCCTCCTCGATGGCGGCTTCGGCGCGGCGGCGCGCATCGGCAATCTGCGCGGCGGCCTCTTCCTGCAGGCGCTTGTGCATCCGTTCCTGCTCTTCGTAAAGCTCGGCGCGGGCGGCGCGCAGCGCGGCTTCATATTCCGCCGCTTTGGCGTCGGCGCGTGTCAGCATCTCCTCCGCCAGCTTACGCGCGCCTTCGGTCGGGTCGTAGCGCCGGCGCAGCACCTTTTCCAAAGGCCGGAAGAAGACGAACTTCAGGTACCAGCTGAGAAAAACCACCAGCAAAAATGTGGGGACGGCTTTTCGTAGAAGCTGACCTAGTTGGCGCAGTATGACATCCATGAATTTGGCACGGGGACCCGGGAAGCCGCTACGAGCTTCCGTAAGAGGAACAGGGTAGCACCAGTAGGAAATTCGAGTCAACCGCACTCGAAGGTGGTGGTAATCTAAGCTGTTCCTTTGTCCCATTGTAATGTGTCCGCCGTTCTCGAAAGACAAGGTCGCCGTGGTGACCGGAGCCAGCCGGGGCATCGGCCGGGCCATCGCGCGGGCGTTCGCGCGCGAAGGGGCGGCGGTGGTCATCTGCGGCCGCAAACCGGAGACGCTGGCGCAGGCCGCGGCGGAGATGGCCGGCGGCGCCGGAACCGTGCGTCCCGTCACCTGTCACGTGGGCCGGGCCGCCGACATCCGCAACCTGGTGGAGACCACCGCTCGCGAGTTCGGCCGCATCGACATCCTGGTGAACAACGCCGCCACCAACATCGCGCAGGAGCCGGCGCTCGAAACCGACGAAGCCAGTTCGACAAGATGGTCGAGATCAACCTGAAGAGCGCGTTCCGGCTGATTCAGGCGGTGGCGCCGGGCATGTGCGCGCGCGGCTCGGGGTCGATCATCAACATTGCGTCCATCGCCGGCCTGCGTCCGCAGTACCACGGCATGCTTTACAGCATGACCAAGGCGGCGCTGATCATGATGACGCAATCCTACGCGCTGGAGCTTGGGCCGCACGGCGTGCGCGTGAACGCCATCGCGCCCGGCCTGGTGGAGACGGCGCTGAGCGAATATTTCTGGAAGGACGAGGCGCGGCGCGAGCGGTTTCTGGCGGGCCAGCCCATCCGCCGCCCCGGCCAGCCGGAGGAAATTGCGGAGATGGCGGTGCTGCTGGCCGGCGACGGCGGCTCCTACATCACCGGGCAGACCATGGTGGTGGACGGCGGGCGGCTGCTGCCGTGAAGCGGCGCCGGAACCGCACCACAGCGGTCCGGATAAGACAGCATGTCTCGAATCCGTTGCAAGCCGCGCACGTGGAATCAACAGTTTAGAGGTCCGCGCGGAGACACGCCTGTCCTCAATCCAGGCAGGCTCGCCCGCTTTCGAGCCGCCTGCTAGACTTGGAACATTCGGGTGGTTTTGTGCGTAATCGTGAGGTGCGCTGCTTGAGGTCATACTATCGTTTGTACTGATTAGCCGCGGCGGCCGCTGCGTTGGCCGGATGCGGCAAACAGCCGCCAGCGCCGGCGGGCGGGTCGGCCTGCCGCCATGATGATGATGATGGTGGTGCCGGTGAGCGTCGCCAAGGTCGAACAGCAATCCGTGCCCACGGTGCTGCGCGTGGTGGGAACCGTGGAGGCTTCCGCCATCGTGCAGGTCAAATCGCAGATCGCGGGGCAGATTGAGCGCGTGGCGTTCACGGAAGGGCAGAACGTCAAGAAGGACGACCTGCTGTTCGTCATCGATCCGCGGCCGTACCAGGACGCGCTGCGGCAGGCGGAAGCGGCCGTGGCCCGCGACAAGGCGCAGATCGCGCAGGCGGAAGCCACGCTGGCGCGCGACACCGCGCAGGCCAAATTCGCCGAAACCGACGCCGTCCGCTACGCGCAGATGGCCAAGGAGGGCGTCGGCTCCAAGGAGCAGTCCGAGCAGTTCCGCGCCAACGCGGACGTGGCGCGCGAGTCGGCCCGCGCCACCGAAGCCGCCATCGACAGCGCGCGCGCCGCGCTGGACGCGGACCAGGCGGCGGTGGCAAGCCGCCCGGCTCAACCTGGGCTACTGCGAGATCCGCGCGCCCATTTCCGGCCGCACCGGCAACCTGCTGGTGCACGCCGGCAACCTGGTGAAGGTGAACGACGTGGCGCTGGTGGTGATCCACCAGCTTGCGCCCATTTTCGTCAATTTCAGCGTGCCGGAGCAGCACCTGGCGGCCATCCGCCGGCTCAACGCGCGCGCGACCGCTGGCAGTGCGCGCGGCCACCCGCGACAACCCCGGCCAGTACGCGCAGGGTCGGCTGGCGGTGATCGACAACACCGTGGATGCCACCACCGGCACCATCCACCTGAAAGCCAGCTTCGACAATCGCGACGCCATGCTGTGGCCGGGGCAGTTCGTCAACGTGGTGCTGACGCTGGATACCATTCAGCAACGCCGCCGTGGTGCCCGCCGAAGCGGTGCAGAGCGGCCAGCAGGGCCAGTTCGTCTACGTGGTGAAGGCGGACAACACGGTGGAGATCCGGCCGGTGACGGTGGGCAGCGCCTTCGGCGCGCGGATGGTGATCGACAAGGGGCTGGCGCCGGGCGAGACGGTGGTGACCGACGGCCAGATGCGTCTGTTCCCGGGCGCGCACGGTGCAGGCCGTGGACGCCGCGCAAGGTGGAAGCGGAGCGGCCATGAACCTGTCCCGCATCTTCATCGAGCGGCCGGTGATGACCGCGCTGGTGGTGTTCGCCATCCTGCTGTTCGGCGTCATCGCCTTTCGCGCGCTGCCGGTGGCGGCGCTGCCCAGCGTGGATTACCCGACCATTTCGGTGAGCGCGGCCGTGCCCGGCGCCAGCCCGGAGACCATGGCCTCCTCGGTGGCCACGCCGCTCGAGCGCGAGTTCTCCACCATCGCCGGCATCTCAGTCCATGAGCTCGGTCAACTCGCAGGGCATCACCGCCATCACCGTGCAGTTCACGCTCGACCGCAACATCGACGCCGCCGCGCAGGATATTCAGGCCGCCATCGCCGCGCGCCGGCGGCCGGCTGCCCACCAGCATGCCGCGCCCGCCCTCGTACCAGAAGGTGAATCCGGCCGAGCAGCCGATTCTCTACCTGGCGCTCGATTCCGAACGCTGCCCATGTACACGGTGGACGAATACGCCGAGACCATGCTGGCGCAGCGCATCTCCATGGTGAGCGGCGTCTCCCGCGTGCAGGTTTACGGCGCGCAGAAGTACGCCGTGCGCGTGCAGGTGGATCCCGGACCAGCTGGCGTCGCACGGCATCGGCATCGACGAAGTGCAGCAGCGCCATCGCCTCCAGCAACACCAACCTGCCCACCGGCACAGCTGGACGGCGACGCAGCAGGCGTTCACCATCGAATCGAACGGCACGCTGCTCGAACGCGGCCGCCTACCGGCCGATGATCGTGGCGTGGCGCAACGGCTCGCCGGTGCGGCTGGAGCAGCTCGCCAACGTGGTCGACGGCGTGGAGAACACCAAGCTGGCGGCCTGGTACAACGACCGCCACGCGGTGATTCTGGCGGTCCAGAAGCAGCCCGGCACCAACACGGTGGACGTGGTGGACGGCATTCGCGAGCTGCTGCCGCAATTCCGCCACGAGCATCCCGCCCGCGGTGCAGCTGTCGGTCGTCTTCGACGCCTCGCAATCCATCCGCAACTCCATCCGCGACGTGGAGTTCACGCTGCATGCTCACCGTCTGCGTGGTGGTGATGGTGATCTTCCTGTTCCTGCGCAACGTCTCCGCCACGCTGATTCCGGGCGCGGCGGTGCCGTTCTCGATCATCGGCACGTTCGCCGTGATGTACCTGCTGGGCTACAGCCTCAACAATCTGTCGCTGATGGCGCTGACGCTCTCGGTGGGCTTCGTGGTGGACGACGCCATCGTGATGCTGGAGAACATCGTGCGCCACATGGAGATGGGCGAAACGCGCATGCGAGGCGGCGCTGACGCGCGTCGCGCGAAATCGGCTTCACCATCATCTCCATGACCATCTCGCTGGTGGCGGTGTTCATCCCGGTGCTGTTCCTGGGCGGCATCGTGGGCCGGCTGCTGCACGAGTTCTCGGTCACCATCGTGGTGGCGATTCTGATTTCGGGCTTCGTTTCGCTGAGCCTGACGCCCATGCTGGGCAGCCGCTTCCTGAAGCCGGAGCACGAGGCGCGGCACGGCGTCTGTCTACCACGCTACTGGAAGGCGGCTTCAACCTGCTGGCGCGCTGGTACGAACGCACGCTGCGCATCGCCATGCGCTTCCAGCCTGGCCACGCTGGCGGTCGCCATCGCTGATGCTGGTCGGCACGGTCTACCTGTTCGAGACCATGCCCACCGGCTTCATTCCCAGCCAGGACAGCGGCTTCATGTTCGCCGCCATCACTGGGCCCGCAGGATATTTCGTTCGAATCGATGGCGCGCGCACGCGCACGCGGTGGGCGACATCTTCCGCGCCAATCCGGAGATCGCGGACGTGGGCGTGTTCGTGCCCGGCGGCAGACCATAACCAGGGGTTCGTCTTCGCCAGCATGAAGCCGCGCGACGCAGCGCACACATTCGGTGGACCAGATCATCGAGCAGCTGCGGCCCGCAAGCCATGGCGCGTGCCGGGAGTCTTCGCGTTCATGCAGAACCCGCCGCCCATCACCATCAGCGGCCAGCAGATCAGCGCCAGTTCCTACCAGCTCACCCTGCAAAGCGCCAACCTGGACGAGATCTACACCTGGGCGCCGCAGCTGGTGGCGCGCATGCGGCAGATGCCCGGCTTCGTGGACGTGCAGTCCGACATGCAGATTTCGAGCCCGCAGCTGATGGTGGACATCGACCGCGACCGCGCGCTGGCGCTGGGCATCACGCCGGAGCAGGTGCAGGACGCGCTGTTCAGCGGCTTCAGCCAGCGCGAGGTCTCGGTGATCTACGCGCCCGCCAACCAGTACTCGGTGATCCTGGAACTGCTGCCGCAATACCAGCGCACGCCGGACGCGCTGTCGAAGCTGTATCTGCGCTCGTCGAGCGGGCGCGCTGGTGCCGCTCGATAGCGTGGTGCGCACCAAGCGCCAGACCGGGCCGCTGCAGATCAACCACTTCGGCCAGCTGCCGGCGGTGACCATCTGGTTCAACCTGCGGCCCGGCTTCTCGCTGGGCCAGGCGGCGCAGGAGGTGGACGATGCGGTCCGCGACCTGCGCATGCCCGCCACCATCAACTACCAGCTTCCAGGGGACCGTGAAGGAGTTCCAGAGCTCGTTCCAGAACCTGACGGTGCTGCTGATGGTGGCCATCCTGGTGATCTACATCGTGCTGGGGATTCTGTACGAGAGCTTCATTCACCCCATCACGATTCTCTCCGGCCTGCCCTCGGCGGTGTTCGGCGCGCTGCTGACGCTGGTGCTGTTCCACAAGGAGCTGGACCTGTTCGCGTTCGTGGGCATCATCATGCTGTTCGGCGTGGTGAAGAAGAACGCCATCATGATGATCGATTTCGCCATCGATGCGCGGCAGCAGCGGATCGAGCGCCTACGACGCGATCTGGCACGGCTGCCTGCTGCGCTTCCGGCCGATCATGATGACCACGGTGGCGGCGCTGTTCGGCACGCTGCCCATCGCGCTGGGCTACGGCGAAGGCGGCGACGCGCGCCAGCCGCTGGGCCTGGCGGTGGTCGGCGGGCTGGTGGTGAGCCAGTTCCTGACGCTGTACATCACGCCGGTGATTTACCTGTACCTGGAGCGCTTCGAAGGATGGCTGAAAGGGAAAGCCGGCCGCGGCACCGGCGCAGCGCGAAGCGGCGGTAGGGTAAGATTCAGAAGGCAGAAGTCAGAATGGCGATCCTGCAATTCCAGACCTCGCCATTCTGACTTCTGGGTCCTGAATTCTGTCCGGATCCCGGACGGCGCCGCCGATGGCGATGCCTTGGTCACGGCCACGACAGACGACAGCTCGTGCTATGGCGCCGGCAGTTTCTGCCCGCCCGTGAGCGTCAGCAATGGCGTGAAACTACCCGTGAGGACGGGGGCGCCGTAGCCGCGGCCTCCCAGGCGGATGCCAGCCGGCGAAACTACGTTTTCGCGACTGCCGGACTGTAAGCCGGTTTCTGTACCCTTGCGGGCGGTAGTCATTCCTCTGGGCCGGACATCTCTATCCGGCTCTAGCGACCTACCCGGAAGTAGTAGCGGGACGGGCCGTCCCTCCTCCCCTATTTGGTCTTGCTCCACGTGGGGTTTACCCTGCCGCCGGAATTGCTCCCGGCGCGGTGCGCTCTTACCGCACCATTTCACCCTTACCGCGCAGGCGCAGTTTCCTGCCCTACGCGGCGGTATATTTTCTGTGGCACTTTCCGTAGCCCGTTGCCCAGCCCCAGCAAGCCAAAAGCGGGCTTACTGTGGACCCTGCACCAGACCCCCGGCCGTTAGCCGGCACGCTGCCCTGTGGAGACCGGACTTTCCTCCCCCGGAGACCGGAGGCGACTACCCGTCCGGCAGTCACACTTTCATTATGACTCGGTTGTACTACTCCGTACCGAATCACTCAGTGGATTTTGTGCGCTCCTTTACGGATGATTCCGGTGTATTCTAATCCTTAATCCTAATTTTTGTACTGTTATTAACATTCGGCCATGGCTGCCGCCGGCTCCCTGTCCGGCCATGCGGCAACGGACGAAATACGGTTTCTCGCACCATGTAATGGTTTCTCGCACCATGCAATCCAGTTGAGGAGCGTACGAAGACGATGAAGAAATTGGCAGTGCTCGGTGTATTCGGCCTGGTAGCCTCCGGTTTATTCGCCCAAGGCCTGGACAACCTGGGCGGGCAGACCAGGGATCAGTGGGAGGAGATCAATTTCGAGTTCAACTCCGCGATCCTTTCGGACGGCTATCCCAGCCTGTTGCGGCTGGCGGACCTGTTGAGCCGGCATCGCGATTATCACGTCAAGTTGAACGGCAACACGGATTCGGTGGGTTCGGAAAGGTTCAACAACCGGCTGGGGATGCGGCGTGCCGAGGCGGTGAAAGCGTTTCTGGTGAAGTACGGCGCGGGTGCGGACCAGGTCACCACCGCCGCTGACGGCAAGCGAACGCCCGAGGTGGCCAACCGGACCAGGGAAGGGCGGTTCATGAACCGCCGCGTGGCGATGACCATCACCGATGGGAGCGGAAAGGTGATCGGCGCGGGCGGCGTGAGCGACGTGCTGAACCAGATGCAGGATTACATGAAGCAGCAGCAGGAGTGCTGCGACCAGATTCTGAAGCGGCTGGACAAGCTGGACGACATCCTGGCCGCGCTCAGGAATCTGCAGGGCGAAAACGACAAGCTGCGCGGCGAGGTTGCGGATTTGCGCAACCAGCACAACGCCCTGGCCGAGCAGGTGGCGAACATGCCCAAGCCGGTGACGGCACAGCAGGCGCAGACGATCGCCCACACGGAGGCGACCGGCGCGGCCAAGCAGGTGGCGGAAGAAGCGCAGAAGAACAACCAGAAGTTCAGCCTGCTGGGCGTGGATGTGGGGCCGGCGTTCGGCGCCGCCCGCGGCGGCGATTTCACCGCCAGCGCGCGCGCCCGCTACTTCTCGCCGTTCGGCGGCGACGGCCAGCGCGCGGTGCAGGCACAGGGCGAATTCCTGTATTATCCCGACCGCAAGGAAGGCCAGTTCGATATCGGCCTGGTGAGCCGCTGGGGCGCCATTCAGGCGGGCGGATTCGCCAGCTTCAAGTACATCGACTTCAAGCAATATCAGCAGGGCGGCGGAATGGGGCAGGCCGACGTGCTGCTGGATTACGTGTTCCGCCGCGGCCGCGTGGGCGCCTTCGTGACGCGCGGTTTCAAGAACTACGCCGTGCTGAACAGCGTGGAACTCGCGCCGGGGGCGTTCGAGCAGACCTTCGCCCGCGTGGTCAACCAGCAGGGCGTGAGCTTCCTGGCGGGCACGTGGAGCGACGCTTTCGTCTCCGGCGACCTGGCTTATCTGCAACTGCGCGAGACGCACGATGCCCGGCCGGGCGCCAACCTGAAACTGACGCAGCCGCTGAATCCGCACGTGGCCCTGACCGCGGAAGGCCGCTACAACACCAGCTATGTGAGCCCGCACGGCAGCGGCGAACTGGTGTTCGGCGTGGAGCTGGGCAATTACATCAAGCCCTCCGAATACGCCAACATCAAGACGCCGGTGCCCATGGACGTGCCGCGCATGCGCTACGAATTCGGCACACGGCGGGTGGGCTCCAGCCCGCCGATGGCCAATGCCGGCGGCAACCAGATCGGGATTCCGGCGGGGAATGTCACGCTGAACGGCTCAGGCTCCTACGATCCGCTGGGCGAGACGCTGACATACGCCTGGACGCAAGTCTCCGGTCCGAACGTGGTGCTCTCCTCCACCAGCCAGCCGGTGGTCACGTTCACCGCGGCGGCGGCCACCACTTATGTGTTCCGGCTGACGGTGACCAATACCGACCGCCTTTCGAGCACGGCGGCGGCGACGGTTTCGACCCTGGCTCCAACGCAGGCGCAGATCACGGCGTTCACGGCCACTCCGGCGACGGTGCAGCCGGGCGCCTCGACCACGCTGAGCTGGACCATTAAGAACGCCACCTCGGCCACCATCTCGCCGGGCGTGGGCTCGGTGAATGCGCAGACCGGCTCGGTTTCGGTCTCGCCGACCACCACCACCACCTATACCCTGACCGCCTCCAACGCCACCGGAACGGTGACGCAGCCGGTGACGGTGACGGTGGGCGTGGGCACGGCGCAGATTGTGCGCTTCGCGGCCAGCCCGATCAACATCCAGGCGGGGCAGAGCTCGACTCTGAGCTGGTCGACCAACGGCGCCGGCACGGTGGCCATCACGCCGGGCATCGGCAGCGTGGCTGCGAACGGCAGCACCACGGTGAAGCCGACGCAGACCACCACTTATACCCTGACGGCGACCAGCCCCGACGGCCACAGCGTCACTTCACCCGTAACGGTGACGGTGGGGCCGGGCGCGGTCCCGCAGGTGGTGTTGTTCACGGCCAACCCGACCACCATCAGCGCGGGCCAATCCTCGCAGTTGTGCTGGCAGGTGGCCAACGCGACCTCCATTACCATCACGGGCATCGGCAACGGCCTGGCGGCCAACGCCTGCCAGAGCGTCAGCCCGGCGACGACCACCACTTACACCCTGACCGCCACCAACGCCTCGGGCCAGATTCAGGCCAACGTGACGTTGAACCTGGGCTCGGTGCAGATCATTTCGTTCAACTCGAGCCCGCCGTATTCCATCTCGGGACAGCCGATCACGCTGTCGTGGCAGACGCAGAACGCCACGTCGGTGGTGATCACCGGCAACGGCGTGTCGCCACAGACGCTGCCGCCGAACGGCACGCTGACGGTTGCACCCGTGGTAGACACCCTGTACACGCTGACCGCCTATGGAGCCGGCGGGCAGACGGTAAGCGTTTCGACCAACGCGTCGGTCCGGTAACGGGCGGCGATCGCGGTTCCGTACCAGGCTGGCGCGGAACCGCGATCGAACCCACCCCCCGACCGGTACGTTAACCGGTACTAACCGGCCTTTAGTTTCAACCGGCAGGGGGGCAAACTAATAGGCATGACAGGCCCGATCCCCGCGACAGTACACCTGGTTTGGTCGCTGGCGCTATTCCTGGCTTTGGTGGCGCTACTGAAATGGAAGCACCGGCGGATGCTGATAGAGCGCCGCGTCAACCGCGGACTGCGGATGTACGCGGCCAACGGTCCGGAGATGGACCGGGAGGGCTCGCCCGCGGGTTATCAAACCGCCGGCGCACCGTTCGCAACCGGCACACAGGGCTAAGGGGCTCGCTCCCTTAGCAAAAGGCAGACGACAAAAAACAACCGTCTGCCCCGCTGTGGCCCGGCTACCGGCTTACGGCCAGAATGGTGAAGGTGTCGGGCTTCATCTGAGCGCGGCCGCCGCCCGCGGGAGGGGCGGCGTATTCGGCGCCGATCAGGATGATACGGTCCTTCTTCTCGTCGAGCGTAAGGGTTTTGGCACTGGGCATGGTGTCGACGGTCTGCTCGACTGCGAAACTGGTGGGGCTGCTCTCCTTGACCACGGTCAGGGTGCCGTCGCGCTGCGAGCTGAAGGCTTCCATGGTCTTGGGATTGAAGACCGTGCCGTCGACGCCGGCGCCGATGGGCAGGGTGGTGAGGATGGTGCCGTCGTCGGCCTTCAGGATGACCATGTTCTGCGGGTTGCGGCAGGAGGCGAAGAGGATGCGGTTCTTCACGTCCATGGCGAGGCCGGCGCAGCCGCCGCCCTTGCCGGTAAGGTCGTATTTGCCGGTCACCTTCATGGCCTTGGGATCGACCACGGCAATGGCGTCCTTATCTTCCAGGTCGACGTAGAGGTGGCCTTTGCCGTCGCTGGCGCCCTCCTCGGGCGCGCCGCCCAGGTCGATGGTGCCGTCGACCGCGCCGGTTTCGGCGTTGATGACGGTCACGTTGGGGGCGCGATGGCTGAAGACGTAGATCTTATCTTCGAAGGAATCATGCATGATGCCGTCGGGCGAGCCCTGCACGTCGATGGTCTTGATGGTTTTGAGGGTTTTGGTATCCCACATGAGCACGGGATTGGAGCTGGCGAAGCCGTGATGGGTTTTGTCCGAAACCGCCACGCCGTGGACGCCCTTGGCTCCGGGAATCTCGCCTACCTGCTGGAAAGTGTCGAGATCGTAGACCATGACGCGGCCTTCCGCGCCGGTGCGGGGGACGTACAGCTTGCCGCCCGCGTCGTCGGCGTAGACGTAATCGAAGCCACCGGCACCGCCGACCATGACCTTTTGCGTAACCTTATATGGGCCCGCGGCCATGGCGAGTGCCGCCACTCCCGCCGCTACCAGACAGAACCTTCGCATTCGTGCTCTCCTTCTGGGGAATGATACTCCAGAAAAGGTGCGGCATGGGTTACAACGGCTCTGAGGCGGGCCGGCATTGCGGCGCAAAAAGGGCGCAAGCCGCCCGGAATCTCCGGGAAGCGCTGCCGCCCAGTACAATCTAACTGTGACGGATGCGATGCTGCTGGAGCACATGGCGGGGCTGCCGCATGCACGGGCGAATTTCAAGCAGCTGGTGCGCGAGCTCGGGGCGCACGGCGACACGCGCACGAGCTTGAAGCGGCGCTGGCGCGGCTGGTGGCCCGCGGCGAGCTGATCGAGCTGCGCTCGGGGCACTACACGGTAACGGCGCGCAGCCGCGAATATGCCGTGGGGCGCCTGGAAATGCACCGCGACGGCTACGGCTTCCTGATTTCCGAGCGGCCCATCGAGGGCGTCGCAGGGCGACGTATTCATCCCGCCGGATTCGGCGGAAAAGGCCATGCACGGCGACCGGGTGGTGGTGCGGATCGCGCGCATCGAAGCCGGCGGGCGGGCGGATGGCGAAATCGTCAAGGATTCTGAAGCGCGCGCATCCGACCGTGGTGGGCGAGTTCCGCATCGGCAGGCGCGGGCAGTACGTGGTGCCGCACGACGAGCGCATCCAGCAGTGGATCGAGATTCCGGAAGGCATGGAATTTCCGCCGGCAGCAGCGGCGGTGGACCGCATCGGGGCGAAGCCGCGCGGAGGTCGCAGTCGGTGGAGGAACTGGACGGCATGATCGTGAACGTCGAGCTGCTGGAATACCGGGAGAAGGGCGAGGCGCCGGTGGGCCGGGTGATCGAAATCCTGGGCCGGCCGGACGATTTCGGAGTGGACGTGGAGATCGTGATCCGCAAGCACCACCTGCCGCACCGGTTTCCGCCGGAGGTGGTGGAGCAGGCGCGAAGCGATTCCGCTGGTGATCACGGCGCACGAGCTGGAGGGCCGGCGCGATTTCCGCGGCATGGACATCGTCACCATCGACGGCGAAACGGCGCGCGATTTCGACGATGCGGTGTGGGTGGAGCGGCTGGCCAACGGCAATTACGCGCTGCACGTGCACATCGCCGACGTGAGCCATTACGTGCGGCCGGGAACGCCCATCGACGCGGAGGCGCGGCTGCGCGGCACCAGCGTTTATTTCCCGGACCGCGCCGTGCCCATGCTGCCGTTCGAGCTTTCGACCAACATCTGCTCGCTGGTTCCGCAGGTGGACCGGCTGGTGCTTTCGGCGCTGCTCGAAATCGACCACCAGGGCGAAGTGGTGGCGCAGGAGTTCACGCCCGGCGTGATCCGCAGCGTGGAGCGGATGACGTACACCGACGTCCACCTGCTGCTCGAAGGCGACGCCGGGCTGCGCGAGCGCTACCGGCCGCTGGTGGAGCGGTTCGAGCTGATGCGGGAGCTGGCGCTGGTGCTGAACCGCAAGCGCGTGCGGCGCGGGTCGATCGATTTCGACCTGCCCGAGCCGCTGATCGAGTTCGACGAATGGGGCGCCATGACGGGGGTGACGCGCGCGCCGCGCAACATCGCGCACCGGATGATCGAGGAGTTCATGCTGGCGGCCAACGAGGCGGTGGCGGCGCACCTGGAGAACGACGGTGCCGGAATCGATCTACCGCATCCACGAGAAGCCCGACCCGAAGCGGGTGATGGAGTTCGAGGAAGTGGCGGCGCACTTCGGCTATTCGCTGGGGGTGGGGGCGATTCCGGTGAAGAAGTTCGGCGTATACGGACAAGCACCGCGACGGGACGCAAGGAGCGGCGCGAGATCGTGCTGCCGGATACGGGGCTGAAGCTTTCGTCGCGCATGTACCAGCAGCTGGTGGCGAAGATCGAGGGCAAGCCGGAGGAGCGGATCCTGAGCTACCTGATGCTGCGCTCGCTGAAGCAGGCGCGGTACAGCACGGAAAACGTGGGCCACTTCGCGCTGGCGGCGGAGACGTACACGCATTTCACGTCGCCCATCCGGCGGTATCCGGACCTGATGGTGCACCGGCTGCTGCGGGCGTCGCTGGGCGGTTCGGCGGTACGGGCCGACCAGGCGGACCTGGCGCACATTGCCGAGGAGTGCTCGCAATCGGAGCGGCGCGCGGCGGATGCCGAGCGCGAGCTGGTGGAGTGGAAGAAGGTGAAGTTCATGGCGGAGCGGGTGGGCGAGGATTTCGACGCGCTGATCATCAGCACCACCAAATACGGGCTGTTCGTGGAACTGGCGGACCTGTTCATCGAGGGGCTGGTGCCCATCGACACGCTGCCGGGCGACCAGTACACTTATCAGGAGAACGTGCGCAAGGTGGTGGGCAAGCGCACGCGGCGGGAGTTTTCGATCGGCGACCGCGTGCGCGTGATTCTCGACCGCGTGGATGCCAACGAGCGGAAGCTGCAATTCTCCCTGTTTGAAGATGACCGCGGACGACCTGGTCCGCATTCCCGGCGGCGAGTTCCTCATGGGGCAGGAAAACGGGCGCGATGACGAACGGCCGGCGCACCGGGTGCGGGTGGCGCCGTTCCGGCTGTGCCGGTTTCAGGTGACGGAGGGGGATTATGCCGCGGCCTTCGGCCGGCCGGGCGGCCCACCCCACTTGCCGGCGACGTCGGTGAACTGGTTCGACGCCGTGGCGTTTTGCCAATGGCTTTCGGAGCTTTGGAGCTTGGCGGTGCGGCTGCCCACCGAAGCGGAATGGGAATGGGCGGCGCGCGGCGGGCTGGAGGGGAAGCTCTACCCGTGGGGAGACGAGCCGCCGCAAGCGCGAGCGGGCTACGCGGAGCGATGGCGGAACGGGCCGGAGCCGGTGGGGCAATCGGAACCGAACGGGTACGGGCTGTTCGAGATGTGCGAGAACGTGCACGAGTGGTGCGCGGACTGGTATGACCCGCGGTATTACGAGCGATCGCCGGCGGAAAATCCGCGCGGGCCGGAGACCGGCGCGCGCAAAGCGTCGCGCGGCGGAGCGTGGCGGCACCACATCAAGATGGCGCGGTGCGCGGCGCGGAGCAGCATCCCGCCCGAGTTCCGGTACGCGGATTACGGGTTTCGCGTGGCGGCGGATGGGTGAGAGGCCTTGTATTCAACGCGGAGCCGCGGAGGACGCGGAGGCGGCGCGGAGACAATTTCGTCTGCCCCGCGTTTTCTGCGTTCTTCGCGGCTCCGCGTTGAATAGGAACCCTGCTCATTCGGGCAGCGGCTGGCCTTTGGTTTCGGGGGCGAAGGGGAGGGCGGCGAGACCGACCAGGAACACCAGGCACATGGTGACGCCGGCGTAGCGCATGGGTTCGGGCTTGTGCGGCGAAGACGCCGCTGGTGAGGTAACCGAGAGTGAAGGGGCCGGCGGCGGCGGCGAAGCGGCCGACGTTGTAGCAGAAGCTGGTGCCGGTGCTGCGCAGGCGGGTGGGGAAGAGCTCCGGCGAAATAAATGGCGTAGCCGCCGAAGAGCGCCAGTTGGGTGAAGCCCATCAGCGGAATCATCCAGAAGATGTCGCTGATCTCGCGCAGGTTCCAGAAGGTGTAAGCGGTCATGCCCATGGCTGCCAGGAAGCTGATGGCGAAGGCTTTGCGGCGGCCGGTGTAATGGGTGAGATAGGTGAAGGCATAGACGCCGAAGAAGGCGCCGAGGTTTTGCAGCAGCGAAGTGACGCCGATCCAGGTGGTGGTCTTGCCGGCCAGGGCGGCGCCGGAGAGTCCCTGGGCGCGGAAGGTTTTTTCGAGCACGGGGCGGAACAGGTCGTAGCTGAAGAAGCCGATGCCCCACAGCCCGACGACGCCGGCGAAGCCAGGAGCAAGCCGACGATGGCGTTGCGGCGCCAGCGCGGGTCGGAGAAGCAGCTCGCGGTAACGAGCCCATCTTTTCGCTTTTCGGCGCGGGCCTTCAGCCACTGCTCGGGCTCCTTGAGTTTCTTGAACACCACCAGCGCCAGCGGCGCGGGGATGGCGCCGGCCAGAAATTCCCAGCGCCAGGCGCCGGCGATGGAGCCGCCGGATTCCAGCTGGCCGAGGAAAATGCCGACCAGCGCCGCCATCATGTTGCCGACGGCGGAGAAGGCCTGCACCATGCCGAGGGCATAGGGGCGCGCGCGCGCGGGCACCACTTCGGCCACCAGCGCCACGCCGACGCGCGAACTGGCCGCCCACGCCCAGCCCGCACAGGAAGCGGTAGACGTTGAAATCCCACACGCCGCGGGAGAGCACGCTGAGGCCGGTGAAGATGGTGTAGGAGAGGATGGTCATCATCATGGTCTTGGCGCGGCCCAGGCGGTCGCCGAGCACGCCGAAGAGGACGCCGCCGAGCGCCCAGCCGATCATGAAGATGGCGGTGGCGTAGCCGGCCTGCTCGGCCACGATCGGCGCCGCTGGCGTGTCCGCCCAGGAGTTCCCGCATGGCCGGCTTGCGGGCCAGGTTGAAAAGCTGCTGGGCCATGGTGTCGAACATCCAGCCCATGCTCGCCACGCTCAGGACGAACCAGTGATAGCCGGTGAGGTCGCGATACCAGGCGTATCGGGCCTCGCCCGCGGCGGAGGGGGAGCCGGAAGCAGACATGGAAGAACCAGTGTACATCGGGGGCTTGCAGCGGGAGCTTCGGAGGCGCGGCGAAGCTTGGATCGTAAGGGGAGCGGGCGCGGGGCACCGACATATGCCGGCAGGAATGCCGGCATGGCCGGCTGAAAGCCGGCTCTACGAAGGCTGCGGGGTGACGCGCTGGCCGGGCTGGAGCGGGGTTTCGGTGGGCAGCGACGACGGCGTCGCCGTCGGCCAGGCCGAACACGATCTGCACCTGGGTGACGTTGGAGATGCCGGTGTCGACGGGGCGGCGTTCGATGACGCCATCCTTCACCGCCAGGACGTAATCGCCGGCAGCGTCGTGGCGCAGGGCTTCGCGCGGGACGACGAGGGCGTTTTCGGCCACGGCGGTGCGGATTTCGGCATCCACGTTGGTGCCGGGGATCAACTCGCGGCCGGGATTTTCGATGGTGCAGACCACCTCGCCCACCTCGCGGGAGCCCAGCGCCTGGATGGCCGCGGGCTTGCGCTCCACGATGCCGTGCCATTCCTTGCCGGGCAGCGCCTGCCAGCGGATGGTGACGGGCTGGCCGGGCTGGACGCGGCCGAGCTCGGGCTCGTCGACATAGACGCGCACGCGCAGGCGGTCGAGCTGCCCCACGTTGGCCACCAGCGCGCCGGTTTCGAGATAAGCTCCCGGGCGCGCTGCCAAATCGTAGACTACGCCGGACATAGGAGCGCGCAGCACGCTCTGCTCCTGCCGTTTGAGCGCCAGCGCCAGCGCCGCCTGCGCGTCCTGGAGGCGCGCCTGCGCCGCCGCCACATCCGGCTTGGCCACCAGCGAAGTGCGGCGCTTCTCCAGGCCTTCGATGTCCAGTTCGGTTTGCTTCACCTTTTCGAGCGCGGCCTGCGACTTCCACCTTGGTGGCGGCCTGCTTTTCGGCGAGGCGGCGGAGGGAGGCGTAGTCGCTGTTGGCTTCCTGGAGGTCGTAGTGAGCGCGAGCCAGGCGATTTTCGATATCGGTAATTTCCGCCGGCTTGCCGCCGGCTTCCAGGCCGGCCAGCGCGGCGCGCGCCTCCGCCACCTTGGCCTGCGCCGCTTCGACATCGGCAAGCAGGGCGGGATCGCTCATGCGCGCCAGCACCTGGCCCCGGCTCACGCCCTGACCTTCGCGCGCGTCCACCGCGCTCACCACGCCGGCGCTTTCGGCGCGCACCGCCTGCCACTCGAACGGCTCCACTTTGCCGTTAGTCGGGAGGGTGCTCAGCAGCGTCTGCCGCCTGGCCAGCGCCACGTTGACTTTGGGCGGCTGGCTCTTGCGCAGCACCCCCCAGGCGATGACACCCGCCACCACAAACAGCAGCAAGACGAGCAGTTTTTTCAACGGTTCTCCAACTCTTATGGTAGCGTGCGGCGTGGTAGGATCGGCTTTCGCCGGACGTGTGGGTCGTGATGGTTTCGGTATTTCCAGCGCTTCCAAGAGCCCTGCTATCCTACGTCTGGTGTTCTGGTACTGGTTCTTCGTGGGGCCGGCGCTGCTGCTGGCGTGGCTGTCGCTGCGGGGCGAGCGCAAGCGGGCGGATTACGTGGCGGCGCGACTGTCCCAGAGCCCCCTCGAAAAACTCCCACCCGCCACCGTCATCGTGCCCATCAAGGGAGAAGACGAGGGATTGCGTGAGAACCTGGCGGCATTGGCCTCGCTGGATTACCCGGATTACGAGCTGATCGCGGTGGGGCGCACGGCCGCGGACATTCCGGCGGGCGTTTTGCCGCCGCGCATCCGGGTGGTGCTGGCGCACGGCGACGACCCGAACACGGGCGAGAAGGTGCAGAACCTGCTCGCCGCGGTGCGCGCGGCGCGGCGCCACAGCCAGGTATTCGCGTTCGCCGATTCGGACGGCCGTCCCGGTCCGGGCTGGCTGCGGGCGCTGGTGGCGCCGCTCGGCGAAGCGGGGGTGGGCGCCGCCACCGGATTCCGCTGGTTCACGCCGGTGCCGCCCACGTTCTGGACGCTGATGCGGAGCGTGTGGGACGCGGTGGCGGCGGGGCGCCTGGGTCCCGGCGACAACCCGTTTGTGTGGGGCGGAGCAATGGCGATTCGCCGGGTGGTGTTCGAAGAGGCCCGCGTGGCGGAGCACTGGAAGAACACCATCAGCGACGATTATGCGCTGGCGGCGGCCGTGCATGGCGCCGGGCTGACCATCGCCTACGCTCCGGGAGCAATGGTGGCCTGCACGGAGCGTACGGGCGCCGCCCGCTTCTTCGCCTGGATGCGGCGCCAGATGCAGATCACGCGCGCGTATGCTCCGCGCCTGTGGTGGCCGGCGTTGGCCGCGCACGTCTTTTACTGCGGCGGCATGGCTGCCTCCCTGGCGGCGGCGATGCGCGGCTGGCGGGGCGCGGAATGGGCGCTCGTGGCGCAGCTTTCGCCGGGCATGTTGAAAGGGCTCAACCGCGCCACCCTGGCCAAAGCGGCCCTGCCCCAATACGAGGCCTGGTTCCGGCGCCACCAGTGGGTGCATGCGGCATGGGTTCCGCTGGCCACATGGCTGTGGCTGGCGGCGCTGGCCGCTTCCGCGTTCGGCCGCACCGTCGAGTGGCGCGGTTACCGCTACCGGCTGTAGCTATTTCTTCTCTCCCCTGACGTTGTGCATGGTGGTTTCCGCCAGTTTCAAATGTTCCTCCAGGACAGGGAGGGATTTGGCGGCGTACGCCTTCATTTCGGGATTGGTGCCATCGTCCGCCTCGCGCCGGAACGCCGAGATATCGGCGCGATGGTCGGCGAGCATGTCGCGCATATAGGCGTGGTCGAACGCCGCTCCGCTCAACTGGGAAAGGCGGTTATACTGCTCCTGTTCTTTGGCGCCGGGAGTAGTAGGCATGGTAACGCCGCTGGGGCCGGCGACCGCCTGCAAGTCGTGGTTGAGGCGGGTATGGTCTTCCATCATGCGCTTGCCGAAGGCCTTCACGTCGGGGCTTTCGGCTTTCTTCTGGGCCAAGTCTCCCAACCGCACTTCCGCCATGTTTCCCTGGGCGGCCCTTTCGGCGAAAGCGGTGTCGCCGGGAGTGAGCCGATTGGCGTTTTGGGCGAGGGCGGCCGGCACGAAGGCCAGGGCGGCAACCGCCAGGACCGGGGCAAAATTATTGGCAAATTGCTTCATAGGTTCTCCTGTGCGTTGGGCAGTGCATCCGGGCTGCCTCTGTGGCCGTTCCGGCACGCTCGCGATCCGTGCCCTCCGTCCGTGCCGCGCCAGACGTTATAATGAACCCTGCCGTTATGAACTTTCTGGACCGTGCGGACGCGATCGCGAAGCGATTAGAGCGGTTTATCGCCGGTTCCGGTCCCGCGGATCCGCTTTACCTGACAAACCGGTCGCGCGGCAAAAAAGTCCGGCTGGCGCTGCTGTTGGGCACGCCGGTGCTGGCGGTGGCCGTGCTGATGGTGCTGGCGCTCGGCAACTTCTTCGATTCCGATGCCCCGCCGAAGGCGCCCCCGGCGCCGGTGCCCGGCGAACTCACCGCGCACGTACTGCCGGATCTCGGCAAGACCTACCATTCCGATTCGGATCCGGATTGCGAGGTGATCGAAGCCGGCGTCGCGGGGCAGACGCTTTCCGGCAAGGTTCGCAACGACACGGACCACGAGATCCATGTGGCGGACCTGATCTTCGATGTTACGGATGCCACGGGATCGCAACTGGGAGCGGTGGCGGTGCGCGTGGAGAGCATTTCGCCGCGCGCGGTTGCCACATTCCGTCAGGCGCTGCCGCAGCACGATGCGCAGAACGCGCTGGTGCGCGAAATTCACACCCGGTAGAGCAGGATTGGCAGGCGAAACCGCCTGCCCCACGATTGGTCAGGAGCTGACAGGAAATAATTATTCCAAATGCCGGCAACCGCTCCCTTACGGTCGCGGCTCTGAATGCGCATCGGAGCCGCGACCGTCAGGGAGCGGTTGGGACGGTTATTCCTGAACAGGCTCTTAGCGGACGCCCCCGTGTGGGGGCCGGCGGAAGAAATCGGCCGGCTCGAAGGAAACCACTTTCCAGCGGGCGCGGCGCCTCACCAGCTTCATGGTGACGTTGGCCTCGCGGGTAGTGACCTCCTCGATGCCGTTGAGATCCATCAGGTGCATGGACCAGTCCACTACCAGGGTGCGGGTGTGGGCGTCGCCCTCGTTCTCAATGGGGCTGATGGAGGAGTTGATTTCCACTTCATTGAGCAGACCGCGAATCGCCAGGTTGAAGCTGTCGAATCCCGGCAGGGAAGGATCGATGTAGAACAGGAAGGTGGTGGCGTCGCTTTCCGTCAGGGCGTTGGCCATGGCGGTGAGCGCGTCCCAGACCTCGCGGGCGGGATCGGCGGCAACGGCGCGGACGGCGGCCAGAGCCAACAGGATGGCGCGGCGGGTCATCTCAGGTCCGGTAACTGGCGTTGATCCGAATATAATCTTCGGTCAGGTCGCAGGTCCAGAAGCGGGCGGAGCCTTTGCCCTTACCGCGGATGGTAAGCCGGATTTCGCAATCGGGGGCGTCCAGTTTGCGTTTGAGCTCGTCCTCGGGGAAAGGCGCGGCCAGGCCGCCGCGACACACGGGCATGCCCTGCATGTGGATATCGGTTTTGGCCGGATCGAAGGCCACGCCGGAATTGCCGGCGGCGGAAAGGACGCGGCCCCAGTTAGGGTCGGAACCGGCCACCGCGGTTTTGACCAGCGGCGAATTGGCGATGGAACGGGCGATCTGCGCGGCGGCGGCGGGCGAGGGAGCGCCTTCCACCAGGATGGTGACCAGCTTTTTGGCGCCTTCGCCATCGCGCACGATGGCCCGCGCCAGGTTTTCCATGACGCCGGCAATGGCTTCTTCCACGCGCGCCATCTCCTTGGGATCGGGGCGCACGCCGGAGGCGCCGTTCGCCAGCAGCAGCAGGGTATCGTTGGTGGAGGTATCGCCATCCACCGAGATTCGGTTGTAGCTGCGCTCCGCCGAGCGCTTGAGGATGGCGCGCAAGGCGGCGATGGGAATGTGGGCGTCCGTCATGACGAAGCCGAGGGTGGTAGCCATGCGCGGCTGGATCATCCCCGAACCTTTGGTCATACCGGCCACGCGGATTTCGGCGCGGCGGAGTTTGAGCTCGGCGAAGGCGGTCTTGGGCACCAGGTCTGTGGTGAGGATGGCGTTGGCGGCATCCTCAAAGCGGCCGGGGTTCAAACCGGCGATGAGGGCAGGCAGGGCGTCGACGATCTTGCGGGCGTCCATCTCCACGCCGATGACGCCGGTGGAAGCGGGCAGCACCTGCGCGGGGGGCAGGCGCAGGGCTTTGGCGGCGGCGCGGGAAGTGGCGGCGGCGACGGCATCGCCGGTGCGAGTGGCGCAATTGGCATTGCCGGCATTGACGAGCACCGCGCCCACCAGTCCTTTGGAAAGGCGGAGGTTGCGCCGGCTCAACTTGACCGGCGCCGCCTGCACGCGGTTTTGCGTGAACACGGCGGCGGCGTTGGCCGGGAGACCGCTGACGATCAGAGCCAGGTCGTCCTTCTCCGCCTGGCGGATGCCGGCATATACCGCCGAATAAGCAAATCCGAGAGGCAGATTCATCCCAGGATCTCACCTTCCCGGACGCGCTGCCCGTTTACGAAATCCGTTCCCGCCATGCGCTTCCTTCCTTCGAGTTGCACTTCGACCAATTCCAGTGTGGCCGCGCCGCAAGCGACGGCGAGAGGCCGCAAACCGACGACGTGCCCGTGTGGGCTGCCCCCCGATGCCTGCTCCCGGACCGCGGACTTCCACACATTGAGAGCCAATCCGCGGAATGAGGCATGCGCGCCCGGCCAGGGCTGGAGACCGCGCACCTGGTTGTGAATGGCCGGCGCGGGCCGGGCCCAATCGATGCGGCCGTCCTGCTTTTTGAGGATCGGAGCGAGGGTGGCCTGGGCGGCATCCTGCTTCTGCGGCACGATGGCGCCGGTGGAGAGGCCGGCGAGGGTTTCGACCAGCAGGTCCGCACCCATGGCCGCCAGCCGCGGGCTGAGCTCCGTAGCGGTCTCATCGGGGCCGATGGGGGTGCCGGCCTGGAGCAGGATATCGCCGGTGTCGAGGCCGGCATCGATGCGCATGGTGGTGACGCCGGTCGCGGTTTCGCCGTTGGCGATGGCCCATTGGATGGGGGCGGCGCCGCGATACTTCGGCAGCAGCGAGGCGTGCACGTTGATGATTCCCAGGGGGGCCAGGTCAATCACGGTTTGGGGAATGATTTGGCCATAGCCAACCACCACCATGGCATCCAAGGGCAGGCCGCGTAGAAATTCGACGGCTTCGGGACGGCGCACGCGCTCCGGCTGGAAGACGGGCAAACCGAGGCGCTCCGCAGCGATTTTGACGGGCGAAGCGGCGGTTTGTTGGCCGCGGCCACGCGGGCGATCCGGCTGGGTGACGACGGCCAGCACCTGATGGCCGGCCTGGACCGTTCGTTCCAGGGTCGGCACGGCGAATTGGGGCGTTCCAAGAAAGACTAAAAGCATTTCGCTCCACGCCAGGCAGGGGCCCAGTTCATCCGGTGACCTGCGGCACAGCTAAAGCCATGCCCTGATACACAGTGCTCGTCGTCCATTGTCATTCAGGGCGGCCGGCGCCGGCGATGCGGGGATCATCGGCGGCAATCCCGGTTTTCATCCCCACTCCCCGGCGCGCTGCATTTTTTTGATTTTGCGCTTCATGAGGTCGCGCTTCAGGGCGCTGATATGGGTGATGTAGAGACGGCCGTGAAGATGCTCGGTTTCGTGAAGAAAGGCGCGGGCCAGCAGGTCTTCGCCGGTCATTTCGAATTCCGCGCCCTTGACGTCCTGGGCGCGGATGGTCACCTGCCGGGCGCGGCGCACCTGCTCGCGGAAGCCGGGGATGCTGAGGCAGCCCTCCTCGCCCACCTGCTTGCCTTCCATGCGCAGGATTTTGGGGTTGATGAGGACGATTTTGTCTTCCGGCCGCTCGCCGTTGGAGCAATCGATGACGGAGATTTTCCGGGCCACACCGATCTGCGGCGCCGCCAGGCCGACGCCCTTGGCGGCGTACATGGATTCGAACATGTCGTCGAGGAATTTGTGCAGCTCGGGGGTATCGAATTCAGTAACGGTATCGGCTTCCCGTTCCAGGACGGGGTTGCCGAACTTCACAATCGGATAAACCATATCATTAAAAATTTTTCACCTGTTCGAGGTAGCCGAGGTAATTGCGGCGTGTCTCCTCGAGCGAATCGCCGCCGAATTTTTCCAAAAACGCCTGGGCCAGGACGAGCGCCGACCATGGCTTCGCCAATCACGCCGGCGGCCGGAACAACGCAGACATCGGAGCGCTCATAAGCGGCCAGAGCGGGTTCGCGAGTGGCGAGGTCCACCGATTCGAGCGGACGGCGGAGCGTGGAAATGGGTTTGAGCATGCCGCGCACCACGACATCCTGGCCGTTGGTGATGCCGCCTTCCAGGCCGCCGGCGCGATTGGCGCCGCGGGTGAAGCGGTGCTCTTCCCGATCGTAGTGGATGGTGTCCTGGACGCGGGACCCGAAACTGGCAGCGCCTTCGCGGGCGAAACCGACCTCGACGCCCTTGACCGCCTGCATGGAAACGATGGCCTGGGCCAGGCGGCCGTCCAGGCGGGAGTCCCAGGTGGTGTGGGAGCCCAGGCCCGGCGGCAGCCCGCGCGCCACCACTTCGAAGATGCCGCCGATGGTGTCGCCGGTGCGGTAGGCCTGGTCCACCACCTCTTTCATGCGGGCTTCCACGGCGGCGTCGACGCAGCCGAGCAGCACTTCGTCGCGGCGGCTCAGCTCCGCCAGTTCTTCCCAGGAGGCCGGGCGCGGCAACTCCTCCGGGCCGACGGCCACCACGTGGCTCAGAATCTCGAATGCCGAATTCCGCCAGCAGGGCTTTGGCGATGGCGCCCACAGCCACGCGGGCGGCGGTTTCGCGGGCGCTGGCGCGCTCCAGAATGTAGCGCGCATCGTGAAAATTGTATTTGATGGCGCCCGCTAAATCGGCGTGGCCGGGGCGGGGGCGGGTAACCGGTTTCCGCTTTTCCTCCCCACCGGCAGTGTCTTCCACGGGCAGCGCTTCGGTCCAGTTGCGCCAGTCGGCATTGCGGATCAGGATCGCGACAGGTGAGCCGATGGTGCGCGAATGGCGGACGCCGGCGACGATTTCGGCGCGGTCCGTTTCGATTTTCATGCGGCCGCCGCGTCCATAGCCCTGCTGGCGGCGCCACAATTCGCGGTTGACGGCGTCGAGCGAAATGGGAATGCCGGCCGGCAGCCCGGCCAGCAGCCCCACCAGGCACTCGCCGTGGGACTCCCCGGCGGTCTCAAATCTTAACATTCTGAAAGAGATATCGTAGCAGACTGAAGCCGGGGGCGGGTTGGAGCGAGAGCGTTCTCAGACAGCCCCTTGGCGGTGGACTATCTGGATGAGCAGAACCGCCAGGGCAATCACCAGCAGTACGTACGCTAAACCGCCGAGGGCATAGGAAAGCATCAGGCCCAGGAGCCACAGAAGCAGAAGAATGACGAAAATCGCCCGCAGCATGCCACCCTCCGCAGGGAAGCGGGCAGGTGGATGGCCACCGGACGGCGGCCGCGCCGGAAAAACCAATACCGCTAATTCTGGACGCGGTATTCGAGAACGGAATGTGCCGACTGCTGTTGCTGTGGCTGTTGCTGGAAGGCACGCGACCCCTGGGTGCGGAATTCGTATCGCTCAATCGAAACGGCCGCGCCTTTTTCCGTGCTGCGGATGACGCAGCCGTAAATCATGAGCTTCATGGCGCAGGAATCGTGCAGCAGCACCGGCCAGTTCATGGAGAGTTCAATGGGCATTCCGGCGGTCAGCGGGCTTTCCGTAGTGAACCAGACGCCACCGCTCGAGATGTTGAGCGTTTTTCCTGCTCCGGTCTCGGCAATCCGCTGTCCGTATAGCATTTTGTAACGGACGTCCTGCTCGATGACGAAACGCTTCTTGGTGCGGCGTTCGCGTTCGCTCTGGCCCAGGAACCTGTCCTCGTTTGTCTCGTTCACCACACACACCTCTCTTTTCGAAACCTACAGGAAGGTCCCAGGCGGCTCAAGCTTGTCTTTGGTTATTCGAGCAGCACTAACTCCGACCCCTGACGTTCCATATCCGTTTCGCCCATTATAGAACGACCGCTTGAGAGATCTATAACTTTTAGTACTAAATCCTAAAGAATCTCAGTACCTAAGATCCAGGACCAGCGACGCCACTACCCCCAAAAATGGGTGCCAGATGTGTCCCCACAAGATAGTTCTTTAAAATTGTAGACAAGCAGGTCTTAAACTGTTAATCTCAGATCAAACACAGACAGCATCCCAAGGCGGTGAGTCCCCTCCCACCGCCACTCTCTGAGTGCAGGCCCCGAGAAACCCAGCTCGGGGCCTTTAATTTTTCCCAGCCAGAAAAACTCGAAAACAGTTTGGCCGGCGCGTGAAGCGATTGGCTGCCAGGTTCCTCCAGGCTGCAAGCACCCCTACTAAACGAAGGTCTGGCCAGCGGGCTCTCGCCACCCCCTGCAAGTGGGGGTAGCCGCAACGCCCCCGCAAAGTAGTTCTAAATTTAATTGGACATAAAGGTCTTAAATTGCTATTCTCAGATCAACACAGACAGCATCCCAAGGCGGTGAGTCCCCTCCCACCGCCACTCTCTGAGTGCAAAGGCCTCGAGTCAAAAACTCGGGGCCTTTAACTTTTTTGCCATGCTATTCTCGACCTCTATGCGTCCGACCTCCCTCCTGCTGCTGCTGGCGTTGACGCCCGCGGCATTCCCGTGGGGAGGCGAAGGGCACGACCTGATTGCGCGCATTGCCGACGCGCAGCTTACGCCGGCGGCGCGGGCCCGCGTGCTGGAAATCCTCGGCCCCGGCAAGACCATGGAATCGGTAGCGAGTTGGGCGGACCAGATCCGCCGCTCGCGGCCGGCCACCGGACCGTGGCACTACATCGATATTCCGATCGACCGGCGGCACATGGACCTGGCGCGCGATTGCCCCAAAGGGGATTGCGTGGTGGCCAGGATCGCGTACGTGCGGGCGGAGGTGCGCAACGCCGCCACGCCGCCGGCGGAACGGCGGGAGGCGCTGATGTTCCTGATCCACTTCATCGGAGACATGCACCAGCCGCTGCACTGCTCCGATAATCAGGACCAGGGCGGCAACGGCGTGCACGTGCGGTTTTTCGACCGGACCACGAACCTGCACAGCGTTTGGGACAGCGGGCTGCTGGGCCGGATGGAAACGGAGGAGCAGCTATTCGCGCAGCTTTCGCCGGATTCCGCCCGCCACGCACGCCAATTTTCCAAAGGCAGCGTGGAGGAATGGGCCGAGCAGTCGCACAAGGCCGCGCAGAAAATCGTCTACGGCAAGCTGCCGAAGGGAACGCCGGTGGTGCTCAATGCCGCCTATGAGAAGACCGCCGACCGCCTGGTCCGGCGCCAGATCGAACTGGCCGGCGCACGGCTCGCGGCGGTGCTGAATCACGACCTGCAGTAACCGCATCGACGCGTAAACCGGTGCGGCTTGGGGCTCCGGCAGGGGGAACGCGCCAACCGTCCCCCCGGAACCGGACTTTGCCGCCTTCATCGCCATCGATTGGGTTCGGTATCCGGCTCCAGGGGGTGTAGCCGGTCGCGATTTACAACCCGCCGCAGGTTACCGGGCCCCCCACAGGTGCGCCGGCCGCGAAGGCTACTTCGCCTGGATGGATTTAATATATTCGGTCAGCACGTTCACCCGAATGTCGATCATCGCGGTATCGTTCGGCGATTGGAAATTTTTGAAAACCATTCCCCACACCGGCATGTCGCGGTTGCCATGGGCCGCCACCGCGTCCCCGCCCCTAATGTAGCTCTTCACGCTGTCCACGGGGAAAACGCCATTGTTGTGGGCCGCTAACCGGGTCAAGTCCGTGGGAGCGTTCTTCAGTGCCGCCGCCGCCGGGCCGTTGCCTTTGCCATCGGTGCCGTGGCAGGATGCGCAATAGTTGGTAAACATTTCTTTGCCGTTCGCGCCCGACGTCGGCGTGGGCGGAACCATCTTGATTTTCTGAGCCATCAACAAGCCGGTCGCGGAAAGCGAAACCAGCAGGGCAAAAGCTGCGCCACTTTTCATCGTGCACCACCTTTCGCGCTGTGGGACCATGCGCGCGTATAACTTCGGCTGCGTGGAAGCACTTACGGAGCCAAAGACCCAAGCCATTATAATGGTGAGAATTTCAGCTATTGAGGTCCTATTTGTACGGAAATGTAGCATAATTGTACGCAGCAGTGGGTAAAGACACGCTGCGAAAAATCGCTCGAAGCAAGCCCGGCGGGGCCGAGTCCGCCATACCGCCCCGGGCTATAATCAAGGTTACCTTCACCCGGGAGTAGGAGTACCTCCATGCAGTCTCGTCGGAATTTCATTGGCAAAGTGGCCGGCGGCCTGGCCGGCAGCTTCGCCGCCTCCAACGTCATGGGCGCCAACGACCGCGTTCGCATCGGCATCATCGGCCCCGGCGCGCGTGGATCGGAAATCCTGCGCGAGGCGCTGGCCTGCCCCAATACCGAGTGCGTGGCGGCCGCGGACGTCTACACCCGCCGCCTGGAAGAGGTGAAGCTGATCGCCCCCGGGGCGAAGACCTACCTGGATTACCGCCATCTGCTGGAAGACAAAAGCATCGACGCCGTCCTCATCGCCACGCCCCAGCACCTGCACGCGGAGCATTTCACCGCCGCGCTTGACGCCGGCAAGCACGTCTACCAGGAAAAGACCATGGCCTTCACCGTGGCGCATGCCAAACGGATGCGCGCGGCGGTGGAGCGGGCGGGCGGGCAGCGCGCCGTTCAAGTGGGCCACCAGTGGACATCCTATGGCCACATCCCGGACACCCTGGCTTTCCTCAAGCCCGAACTGGTGGGCAAAATCACCTCCATCGAAGCCCACATGTACCGCAACACGCCCCACGGCAAGCCGCAGTGGTCGCGCCAGGTCTACCAGGACATGACCCCCGAAAACATCGTCTGGAAATCCTTCCTGGGCGAAGCCCCGCAGGTGCCGTTTGATGCCAACCGTTACATCAACTGGCGCTTTTTCTGGGATTATTCGGGCGGCAACGTGTACGAAAATATGTGCCACCAGCTGGCCTTCTGGTACAAGGTGATGGGACTGAAGATTCCCCGCGCGGTCACCATGCGGGGCGGCCTGTACCTGTGGAAGGACGGCCGCGAAGTCCCCGACACCATGAACGCCTCCCTGGAACACGAAGAGGAAGTGCTCTTCAACTGGACCTCGGGCTTCGGCAACGACAGGCTGGGCGTCACTGAGGAGGCCCTCGGCGATAACGGCACCATCAGCCATACGCCGCAAAGCGTCCGCTACACGCCCCAAAAGGTGAACCGGCGCGACGGCGCGGAGATGTCCGGCACCACCCCCAACCAGCGCGGCGCCCACATGCAGAATTTCCTGGATTGCGTGCGCCAGCCCTCCCGCCAGCCCAACTGCCCCTTCGAGCTTGGCTACCGCGTGGCCATCGCCTGCCGCATGGCCGTGGAAAGCTACCGCCAGGGCCGCACCGTCCGCTGGGACCCCGTCAAAGAAGAAATCGTCTAGCCGCCCGGCCCGCTGCCGTCGGCTGGCACCGCCAGCCGCAAACTTCTTACCTGGCTTTGGAGAGCTCCGCCTGCAACTCCCGGTACGCGGTTTCGTCGTAGTTGGTTTTCAGCCGCTCGCGCGTTTCGTCCCTCGGATCGCTCGCGCGGGGCGGGTCATGGCGCCGCGCGCGCGCTTCCATTTCGACGGCTTCCGCGTCCTTGGCATTGCGTTCCAGCACGGCGGCGAAGCTCTGCGCCGCCTCCTGGAAATTGCCGGCGCGCCATTGCGCCACGCCGAGGTTGAAATAGTAGTCGGGATCCCCGCTGTCGCCTTCGAGCGCCTTGCGAAAACTTCCCATGGCGGCGTCCGCCCGGTGCAGGCGGTCCTGCGCCGCGCCCAGGTTGTTGTAAACCTCGTTCAGCGGCATGGCCGCCGCCACCGGCGTCAGCGCCTGCTCCGCACCCGCGAAATCGCCGATGTGGTACCGGCACAGCCCGAGGAAGAACTGCGACTGCAGGTAGTGCGGGTCGGTTCGCGTCACCCGCTCCAGCCAGCCCGAAGCCAGCTTGTAATCCTTCCGCTCCCAATACGTCTTGCCGAGCTGGAAGCAGGGAGGTGAATAGTGACCGTCCAGCCGCGCGGATTGCGTGAAGAACCGGTGGCGCTGCTCCGGCGATTCCGCCAGCAGCCCGCGGATATAATTCTCCACCGCGTCCAGGCGCACCGGCGGGCGCGCCTTCACGAACTCCCCGGCCGAGGGCGCCGAATGCGGATTCAGCTCGGTCAGCATCTGCCAGCCGAGATGATCCTCGAGTGCCGCCAGGTCTTCCAGCGCCCCCAACTCGCCGAAGACCGCGCTCTGCCGCGTGTGCTTCAAATCCAGAATGCGCGCGCTGAGGCGCAGCGACCCCTTGGATTGCGAGCCCGCGTCCGCCGGCAGCAGCTCATACCACCCGTAAATTACGTTGGAGGCGTCCAGCGATTCGCCGATTTTCAGAATCGAGGCGTGCGTCAGCTCCGCGCCCGGCCGTAGCGACAGCCGCCGGTAGGCTTCCAGCCGGTCCGCCCGGTCCAGCGCCAGCACGCCTTCCGAGGCCAGCGCGTCGTGCACGCTCTCCGCGATGCTCTCCCCAATCCAGTCCAGGTTGCCGGAACTGGTGTGGTTAAAAAATGGAAGCACCACCGTGGTCTCCGCGTGGAGAAAGCCCGGAAGGCCGTAAAAAAACAGGGCCAGGACCGCAAAACGCCGCATGTCACTCCAGTGTAACAACTGCTAGAATTCAGAAATCGGAATGCGGGGACCAGAGCCTTCCGGTCCACTGCTCGCGAATTCTTCCATGAAGCTCTCGGTGGTCATCCCGGCGCGCGATGAGGAAGGGTGCATCGGCCAAACCCTGCGCACCCTTATGGCGACGCTGCGCGCCGCCGCGGTCCCCGCCGAGATCGTGGTGGTGGACGACGGCAGCACGGACCGCACCGCCGCGCGCGTGCTCGATGCGGCGGAGTCTCATCCCGAAATCGTGCTGGTGCGCAACCAGGGACGCCATGGCTTCGGCATGGCCGTGCGCACCGGCCTCGCCGCCGCCACCGGCGATGCCGTCGCCATCCTGATGGCGGACGGCTCCGACAATCCGAGCGACCTGCTCGCCTACTACCGCAAGCTCGAGGAAGGCTGGGATTGCGTGTTCGGCTCCCGCTTCATCCGCGGCGGCCGCGTGGTCGATTACCCCGCGCACAAACTGGTCCTGAACCGCCTCGCCAACTGGTTCATCCAGGCCCTTTTCGGCCTGCGCCTGAACGATACCACCAACGCCTTCAAAGCCTACCGCCGCCAGGTGGTGGACGGCGTCCAGCCGCTCATCTCCCCGCATTTCAACCTCACCGTCGAGATGCCGCTCAAAGCCATCGTGCGCGGCTTCTCCTACACCGTCATCCCCATCTCCTGGACCAATCGCCAGGCCGGCATTTCCAAACTCAAAATCAAGGAGATGGGCAGCCGCTACCTGTTCATCGTTATGTACATCTGGCTGGAGCGGATGCTGGCCCGCGGCGATTACCACCGCAGCCAGGCCTCCGCCGGCGATACCGCCAAATCCCGCCATGTCCTCATCGGGAAATGAGCATCGCCGCCGGCGCGGCTCACACATTCCAATGAGCGTGCAAGATGTGGAGGCGCCTGTCCACGGTTGCCGTGTTTTCCCTTACTGATCCGGCAACGAGAAAGAAAGGATGTTCGCGCCGGACGCGATAGCGACATACTGGTGGCCGCCCACCGCATAAGTCATTGGCGCCCGCATACGTAAAATCCTACCTCAGGGCATAAGCGCCAGAATGCGTTCGGATCGCCGGAACCGGCACCAGCGGATTGTGGTCCGCCGTACCGGTCCTCGACTGGTCGCCGTAGCCGAAGGCCTGGCTGATCTGGGACCCGCCGACGCCGAACGATTCACCACATGCGCCCGCTCTTGATGGCGATCGTCTTCCCCGTCCCCCGTTCCTCGATGACAATCTGCCCTTTTTCCGTCCGCAGCGCCGCCACCCCATTGAATCCCGGCGGGATTTCCGCGAGAAAAACAGCATACTTTTGCGTGCGGCGCTCACGCGCTTCAATCCAACTGTACGTCGGAACGCCGAACTCGCTTCCGCGCTCCACTGCGTTTCGCAGCCCGCTAACCACCGAGTCGCCAATGCAGATCGCGCGCGCGATCACCTTGCCGTCCCAGGGCTTCTCCGTTGCGTGCTGGTTCTCCTGCCAGTCGAACACCCATTGGTTCGGCTTGCTTTCCAGGATGTACCCGATCAGGACCGGATACGCGACGTTGTACATCGTGGCCCACACTTTGGGCTTGGACGCATCCATCAGCCACGTATTGCTGCGGCCGGAAAACGCGCGCAGGTCCACCATCCGGCCTTCGGAATCCTTGCTCTGGGGCCAGGTATCCTCCGCCGCGTTCTCCTGTCCCCTCCGCACCACCACCTTGGCCACCGAGCCATCCGCAAACGTCTTTCCCAGTTCCAGAAACGGCGGGCCGAAGGTAATATGCTGGGTCCACTGCATGGGGCGGTCGTACGGCTCCATGTTCTCAACCGACTCCTCCACGTAGGCCACCGTCTCGTCGGCGGGCAGCGTGATGGAGCGCTCCACGCGGTACTTTGTCTTGCTCAGGTCGGCGGCATACCGGAGCGTCACCCCGTCCTTCCGGGTATCGACATTCTCCAGTTTCCATTCCACCGCGATCGCCTCCCCGTGCTGGCCGTAGTCCTGGCGAAACTCCGCCGGCGAACTCGCCGCGAACTGGGGGAAGCACAGGAAATGCCCCATGTAGCCGCTCATCAGCCGCCGCTGGATTCCCGTGCCGTAAAGATCCCCATCCCTGGCGACATCGTACGTAAAGGGATCTATCGTCTGGTAGTGCGGCACGCGCAGGGGGTTGACGCTTTTCTTCGGGTCGTCCGATTGAAAGCGGACCTCCCCGATGAACCCTCCCCCGGGGAGCGTGCTCAAGCGCATGCGGCTGTTCTCCAGGACGAACGCCCGCCGCCCGTGCAGTTTGTCTTCATGAAAGACAGCGGACTGGCCGAAAAGCGCAGCGGCCGCGCCGAGCAGCAGAAATGTTCTCATGTTCAGGCCTTCAGGCCCTCAAATAGGGCTGCATGTAAGTATTCAGTGCGTCACGAATCACTTGTTTTTCGCGCGCGTCCAGCGCCGGTTCCGGCCGGCCTGCTCGTCCCCCACCCATGCCCGGAACAGGCCTTGATTTGGTGGTCTCCTTGAAGACGCCGCGCGCTACCAGAACATAGGCATCAGCGCCAGGAAAACTATTGAAGGCCAGAATGCGGCCGAACATATCGAACGCTTCGCGGCGCTTTCCCGCATGCCACAGGTCCCAGGCGGACTGATAGACGTCGGCCAGACCGGTGGTGGGACAGTGGCCCACGAAGCCGAGCCGCATTTCATCGATCATGGTCCGCACGCCGTTGCCCGAAAAGATGGCGAGTTTGCCGGACGTGCGCTCGAGGATCCTGGTAATGCGTTCGAGGGGGATGCCGGCTTCATCCTTGACTACCCGCATGGTCGGGATCGACTGGAACATTTCTACGATCAGGTCCACGCTCATGTTGCCTTGGCTCTGGACAAAAAGGGGAAGAGAAGTCGCGTCCGCGATTTGCTTGTAGTATGTCAACAAGAGCTTTTCATCGGTGACGCCGGGCGGAGGCAGGGAGACAACAGCGTCGGCGCCGTGTTGTGCCGCGTGCCTGGCATATTCGAGCGCCTTGTCCGTGGTCTGTGCCTGCACTCCGATTACGAGCGCGGTAGATCCCCCCTTGCCCGCCGCCAGGATGGCTTCGGCTCCATCCAGCCGCTCCTTTTCCGAGAGCGTACTCCAGCCGCTGGCAATCTGCGGCCAGACGAAGCCATGCACGCCGCCCCGGTTGCAAAATTTGACTTCGGCCTGAAGACAGTCCAAGTCCAGTTGGTTTGATTCTGTGAATGGGGTTTGCCCGATAGGAAAGAGCCCGTTGAACGGTTTGGCGTCGCTTTGCGCCGCTGACGCGTGGCCCGACCATGCCAAGCCGAGCGCTCCGGCTCCTAAAACTCGTAGGAAATAACGCCGGCCGGGCGCAACCTCAACTGCATCCATACTTCCTCCTCCGCCGGCTGAGCACCGACGTCACACTATACACGTAAGTTTCTGCCGGGATAACTGCATTTATGTCTCAACGTGATCCAACAGGTTGTGGAGCACATCGTAGTTAAACTCGTAGCCAAGGCCTGGTTTGACAGGCGCCGGCACGTATCCGTCCTTGTCGATTCGAAGCTGATCCTGGAAATACGGCCGGTCGGTGCTGCCCATCGGCTGGGTCATTTCGAACCACACGTTGTTGGGCATCGCCAACTCGCAATGGAAATGGACTGCGTGGTCCAGGAGACTGCCCCAATTGTGCGGTTGGCACAACATGCCGAAACATTCCGCCAGCTCGGCAAGCTTCATCCCGCTCGTGATTCCGCCAACATTGTCGACGATGAAGCGCAACTCGTCCATGGCGCCGAAGCGGATGTACTTGGCGTAATCGTAGGGCGAGCCGAGGAATTCTCCCATCGTAATGGGAACATCCAGGGCCTTCGCCAACTCGGCCAGACCCTCCATATCGTCGGTCGGCAGACAATCCTCGAAGGAGACGTAATTCAACTCGTCGAGGGCGCGACCCACCTTCATGGCCTCCAGACGGGTGTAGCCGCCCACGCGGTCCAGCAGCAGCGCCATGTCGTCCCCGCCGGTCTTGCGGACGGCTTTGGCCACTTCGATATCCAGCTTGTAATCCACCTCGTTATTGGCAAGCCAGGGTGGATGAATCTTGTAAGCCGTGAAGCCTTGCGATTTGGCGTGCTTGACGTCCTCCACGAAGTCCTCTACCGTATGCAGGTGCTGCGAGCTGGCATAGGCCCGCACGCGTTGCCGGTAAGCGCCTAGAATCCGGTATACGGGCAGATTCACCGCTTTGCCGAGAATGTCCCAGAGGCAGTTATTGACGGTGGCGGCATACGAAAGCTGCCCCACGGGGCTGCGCCACTGGGCGGTGAACTCGGGAAGGTCCAGGACGTTTTTTCCGACCAGCGTGCGTTTGGCGTAGGCCAGCCATCCGAGGTTGGTCCAATTCGGATGGCCGTAGCGGTCGGGAATATCGTAGTTTCCCTCGATACCGCTGTTGGTCGTGATGGAGGCGATCTTCTCGCTGCGCAGGAAGTTGGTGCCGCCTTGCCCGACTATTGGCTTCTGCGGGCTTCAGAACATAGACCTTGACCTCCTTGATGGTCAGGTCGGGCAGGTCCCCGGGATTGACGCCGGCCGTCTGGGCCGCCGCGCCGCCCGGATCGGATACCGTGGAAGCCGCCGCCAGTGCGCCCGTGGCGGTGGCGCCGAAGAATTTGCGTCGCGATAGATTGGGTTCCGGCATGGCGGTTTCTCCTTAACTCTCCACCCTAAGCATCATGTTATCGAGCACGCCGCGGTCGAACTCGTAGCCCAGGCCGGGCTTGACCGGTGCGGGGACGTAGCCTTCTTTGTCGATGCGGATCTTGTCCTTGAAATAGGGCCGGTCGGTGATGCCCATGGGCTGCGTCATTTCGAACCAGATGTTGTTGGGCATGGCCAACTCGCAATGGAAATGCACGGCGTGATCCAGCGTGGTGCCCCAGTTATGCGGCTGGCACATCATGTTGAAGCACTCCGCCATGCGAGCGACCTTCATGCCGCTGGTGATGCCGCCGATGTTATCCACGATGAACCGGACCTCATCCAGAGCCCCGCGGAGAATGTAGGGAACGTAATCGTAGGGTGAGGGCATGAACTCGCCCATAGTCACCGGCACGTCCAGGGCGGCGGCCAACTCCACCAGGCCGTCGATATCCTTGGTGGGCAGCGCATCCTCGAAAGAAACATAGTGCAGTTCGTCGAGCAGGCGGCCCACCTTCATGGCTTCGTCACGCGTCAGCACTCCAACCGGGTCGTATAGCAGCGGCATGTCGTCCCCGCCGGTCTTCCGGACGGCCTTGATGACCTCCATGTCGAGCTTGTAATCGTGCCCTTCGGGGCCTCCCGGGCGGATGGATCTTATACGCCGTGAAGCCGTCGGACATGGCATGCTTGACGTCGGCCACGAAATCTTCGACAGTCCGCAGATGCTGGGAACTTGCGTAGGCGCGAACGCGGTCGCGGTGCGCTCCCAGAATGCGATACACCGGCAGACCGACGGCTTTGCCCAGGATATCCCAGCAGCAGTTGTCCATCGCCGCCGCGTAGGAAAGCTGGCCGTAGCGGCGCATGGCTCGGCCGCCATTGCGAAGTGAGAGCCGGCAGGTCGAGCACGCTCTTGCCCGGAAGCGCACTCTTGGCATACTCGAGCCACCCCAGGTTGCTCCAGTTGGGATGGTAGTAGCGGTCCTCGAGGATATAATTACCCTCGATCCCGCTGTTGGTAACAATGGCGGCGAATTTCTCTCCCGTGCGCTCGGGCGCCGGCCCGCGCGAAGCCTCCGCGGCCGCCCCTTCCGGAACCGCCGGCGGTGGCGGGATTCCTGCGCTCCTCCGCCTTCAATACCAGGACCTTCACCTGCTTTATGGTCAGATCGGGAAGGTCGCCCCGCTTGACCCCGGCCGCCTGCGCGGCGGCGCGGCCGGGATCGGCCAGGGCCAACGCTCCCAGCGCCGGAGCAGCGACAGCCGCGCCGAGAAAACTTCGCCGCGATCCATCCTTAACCGCGATTCCGGACATACAGATCCTCTTTCTGTCTCAGAATTATCGCTCCCAGTATAGTTCAAAACACACTCAAAATCGCAGCTTCAACCCGAGCTGTATCTGCCACGAGCGCGTGTCTAGGTACTCTGCCCTTCCCCCGCAGTGCCTACGGTCGCGCCGGGCTGGGCGGCGGGCGCTGGACCGGGAAATCTGGCATCCGTTCCACGATTCGCGATCGTAGGCTGGGATCCCCACACCGTCGCGGCGCCTTCCAGCCGGAGGCAAAATTGCTGCCAAACCGCAACAGTCCCCTTATTCACATTCGGCACGCCGCTCCCACCCTTCCCTCATTGAAAGGGTCCGGCGGCAGGCGGAGAATAATAAAAGATAAAAAGAGCTGATTTAGAGCCTGGGAATGAATATGGCCGCTCGGGATTCAAGTCGGTCACAACCGCGGATTTCCTGCGCGTGCGGTAACAGCACCGCGCACGAAGGCTTCTACGCCTGCGATGCCGAGGGCCGGCGGCTCGAGAGCAGCGATCTGCTCTGCTGTGAGCGATGCGGCAAGATAACGGTGAGGGCCACAGGAAGCGTCGTCGGACACCGCTCTTTTCCCTTGCCGGCTAGCCTGGACAGCGGCGCGGCCTAAATCCACTTTCGCGTGCTCGAGTTTCCATTCAGGCTGTGCATAAAACTCGCGGCGATCGCCGCCATGCCTCAAGGCGAACGTGCAGTTGCCAGGTAGTCCTGCATGGCTTGCCGGAGCATGTGGCATAGAGTAAAAGTCAACTGCTTCCGGCAAGCTGTAGCGGCATCTTACGGCACATTTGGGGGCCGGTTTCCTGTTTCTTCATCTTACTTTTGTGCGATAATTTTCACGGGAACTCTCTTCCGGAGGGTTGCCATGATGATTCAAAGGCTTGCGCCGCCTGATACGAGTCATACCGGGGCACCCGTGTACCGGATTCCAATGGCTTTCCGGTGCTTCCGGACCAGCGTTCTTCCTTGCCGCCCAAGTTTCGCAGGTTTCTCGAGAAATCGTTTTCCGAAGGAGCGATGGCCATGGCTCAAAGTGCGGGAGGGCGCACCCCGCCGGGAGAGATTCCGGCCGGGGATGAATCGAGGCTGAATGCGGCCATTGTGGATGCATGTCCGGCCGTCATTTACGCCAAGGATACCCAGGGCCGGTACTTACTGGTCAACCGCCAGTGGGAGGCTCTGTTTCACGCCACGCGAGACCAGGTCAACGGTAAGACCGACGAGGATCTCTTTCCGCAAGTGGAGCACTTCGAGGTGTTTCAGACGCATGAGAGGCGCGTGCTGGAAACCAAGACTCCGATGGTCTTTGAGGAGAGCGCCCGGATCGGTACGCAACTGCACGTCTTCGAGTCCTTGAAGTTTCCGATATTGGGGAGTGCAGGGATGCCGGAAGCGGTTTGCGGGATTTCAACCGATATCACGGAGCGCAGGCTCATCACGGAGCGCGGACTCGAACAACTGAAGGATCAGGAGACTGCCCTCCGCGAGAGCCAGACCCAGCTCAGGATCCTGACAGCTGGCCTGTTAACCAGCCAGGAAGAGGAATGGAGTCGCATTGCCCGCGAACTGCACGACGATTTGAACCAGAAACTGGCATTCCTGGTGGTTGAGGCGGAAAGGCTCGACCAACGCCTCGCCGGGGCTCCAAATCTGGTTCGAAGCAGCCTTCGGTCACTCCGAAGCCGGGCCGTCGACCTCTCGGAAAGCGTGCGCCGCATGGCCCATCAACTCCACCCCGCGGTCCTGGACGACCTTGGGCTGGAGCCGGCGCTGCGTTCCTACTGTGCCGAATTCTCGCGAATGGCGGAGATTCCGGTGACATTCTCCTGCCAGGGGCTGCCGCAATCGCCGCCGCCGGACGTTGCTCTTTGCCTTTATCGCGTGGCGCAGGAAGGTCTACGCAATGTCGCGAAACACTCCCGTGCTTCCGATGCCCACGTTGAATTGGAGGGCAGCGAAGACGCCATCCGGCTTTCGATCGCGGATTCGGGCGCCGGCTTCGACCCGGACGCCGCGAAACATGCGGGGGGACTTGGGATTGCCAGCATGGAAGAGCGCGTCCGGCTGGTGAACGGTAATATGCGAATAGAGTCAGAACCGGACAAGGGCACGCGAATTACCGTACATGTTCCGTTAGGGGGGACCGATGAGACAACCACGGCTGCTTCTCGCCGATGACCATCCCGTCGTGATTGCCGGCTTGCGCGAGTTGCTCGAGCCGCAGTTCGATATCGTGGGCACCGCCCCGGACGGCCGAACGCTGCTCCGGCTGGCTTCGGATCTGAAACCCGATGTCATCCTGCTGGACATCTCCATGCCTCAAATGAATGGACTTACGGCCGCGAGACAACTCAAGAAGGCGCTTCCACAGCTAAAGCTGATCTTTCTTACCATGCACGCCGACATGGACTATGTGAACGAGGCGTTTCGCGCCGGGGCCTCGGGTTACATCCTGAAAAGGTCGGTTGCTTCGGAGTTGGTCTGCGGCATCAAGGAAGTTCTGAAGGGGCGAAGCTATCTCACTCCTGAGATTGTGGGCCGAACTGGCGGCGGTCCCGCGCATGCGCCGGCTAAGGACAACGCATTAACGGACAGGCAGCGGGAGGTGCTGCAGTTGCTCGCCGAGGGGCATCCGTGCAAAGAGATCGCCGCCCAACTTCACGTGACGGTGAAAACCGTGGAATTTCACAAGGCCACGATCAGGCGGAAACTGCGCCTGCGCGGCACGGCAGACCTGATCCGGTATGCGATTGACCACAAGATCGCCGGTACGTAAGACCACAGTTTCGGCGACGCGCATCGGTTCTGGATCGGGTATTTGCTCTAGAGTTAAGGCTCTAAGTGAAAACTAGGCTTTTATCCAGTATTAATACCAGTACTCATAGAGCTAAGATTGGCTCTGCAACATGCTTTCGGGCTACGGAGGCAAGAAGTGACTAGAAATGGGCCATTGGAAGGGTCTTCTCAACCGGATCAGTCCTGCACGATCCTGGCGGTTAACCTCTTCGACGAGGAGAGCCGCTCTCTCGCAAGTATCCTGCGGGGATCCAACTGGAGCGTGAGAGAAACGCAAACCTGTCGGGAGGCTCTTGACCTCTCCTGTGGGGGATCGATTCCAGTGGTTCTATGCGCGCCGCTTATGCCGGACGGGAACTGGAACATGCTGGCGGACAAGATGCAGAAACTGGGCATCCCGACTGCTGTCATCGTGGCTTCGCGGCTTGCAGACGAGCACCTCTGGGTGGAGGTGCTCAACCTCGGCGGGCACGACGTCCTGCTGACGCCCTTTGACCGAAACGAGTTGTTCCGCGTGCTTTTCCTTGCCTGGATGGCCAGCAGACGGGAAGCCGAGCGTACGCCAGCCCGATTGAAAAGGACTGCGGCAGCCTAAAGAACCGGACCCGATGCGAAATGGCTCCATAGGGTAACCGAGGTGGGCGCGAAGCCGACGCGATGCGTTTCCCAGGAAAAGAGATATGGCAACGGCAGATCCACAGCTCACGATTCTCCGGCGAATCCGTGAGTATCCGACCGAGTGGACTTTGTACCCTCCTGAAGAGGAAGATGGCGCGCGGCCCGAACAACCGGCGGAAGCGCAAAACAAAAAGTCTGTCGCACCGGCCGGTACCGCTTCAAATTCGGACAAAGCAGCTTCATAACCTAACCGGGCCAGCCCGTTCGGATAGCATGCGCTCGCGTTGCAGGGAACGGGATCGCCCAAATACAGGCCAGGAAGCAAGGCGGACTGACGAGATCAGGCTCCGGACCGCGCCGTACGAAACAGGGAGCGGGCTGTCCCCGCCGCTCGCCCGTGAGCCGGGGTGCGTGACTAACGCCTGCCGCCGAACGGAGCCGCCGGATGCGCATCCAGAAAGTCCAGCGCCGCTTTATTCTTGAGCGGCTCAGCCGCGACCTTCAGATCGAAATTCATCCGCTCCGGATGGGCTTCTTCATAAGAGGGCCAGTCCGGCAGCCCTTTGCCGTTGGGGTTCCCCGTTGCCGCGAAATTCACCCAGTAAGACGACATCTGGTCCGCGATGCGTCGATCGACCTCCTGCCACGGCCAATTCTTGAGATACAGATGGTCGAACACGTATATCAGTTCTACCGCATGGTAGGCGCCGATTTTAGATACCGGCGCTTCGCGAAACTGCGCGCCCGGAGGGAACGGGGCACGCGGCTAAAAACATAAAGATAAGCCTTGTTTCTGCCCGTCCGCGTTTCCAGCCGGACCCAGTTGCGCTGTCCCGCCGCCGTGCGGTCGGCGGCCGCCGCGTAAGCCGACGCTTCGGCCTGCGCGTCGCTGCCGGCGGGGTATAGCTTCAAATACGCTTCGGCATCGGCGCCGTAGGCGGCGCGCGCCTGGCGCACGGCGTCCGCCGAAGTCGCCGTAACGCGGCGAACTCCGCCTTCGTTGGCGGTCGATCCGGCGATCAAGGGGACGTCATTCTGTTTGCCTTCCCTGAATATTCTGGCGGGATCTTCGGGAATCACGTAGCCGTCGACGATCGGCCCGAAGCGGCCTGCCACGGCGCGCAGTTGATCCACCGATTTCGCGCGCAGTTCCGCAATCGAGTGAGCGCCCAGGGTCTCGGCAAACTTCGCGCCCGCCTGTTCCGCATCCGCTAATCCTCTCCCTCCCTGGCCTTGGCCGATTCCCCCGCTCTCGCCAACCGCCCGCTGAAACAGACCTTTGGCGAGCGGCGATGCCATCAGTTGACCAACCGCGGACCCCCCGGCGGACTGGCCGAAGATCATCACACGCCCGGGATCGCCCCCGAAAGCCGCGATGTTTCTCTGCACCCACTCGAGCGCGGCGATCTGGTCCATGAAGGCATAATTTCCCGACGCGTTGCGGTCCGATTCTCTGGTCAGCTCGGGATGCGCTAAAAAGCCCAGCACGCCCACGCGATAGTTGAACGTCACAACGACCGCGCCTTTGTGCGCCAGATCGTCGCCCCAATAGTATTTCTCGGTTCCGGAGCCGTGATCGAAACCGCCGCCGTAAATCCAGACCAGCACCGGCAAACGCTCAGTCGCCGACTTGGCCGGAGTCCAGACATTCAAATACAGGCAATCCTCATTGAGGGTTTGCGGGCCGGGGTCGAGATAGTAGACGGAATCGAGATCGTCGGTCTTCTGCGGGCAGATGGCGGCGAAATGATCGGCTTTGAGAACTCCGTTCCAGTGCGCCGCGGGCCGCGGGGCGCGCCATCGCAGATTGCCCACCGGCGGAGCGGCGAAAGGGATGCCCTTGAATGCGCGGACATCGGCCTTCAGCGACGCTGTGCCCGAAACCAGGCCGGCCTCGGTCTTCACCGGTTCGAGCCCCGCGGCGGAAACCATGGCCGTGAAGGCAGTAAACGCCAGTACGAATTTCACGGGAACCTCCTGACAATCACGCAAGTGCGCAAATGGCATAAGTGATTGACCAGAATTTCTATTTTGGACTTCCAACTCTCATCCAGTATAGGCCAAGCCGCCACCCTTTGTTCCGAGCCGCATTCCTCTTCGGGGAGCCGTTTCCGCCGCCGCAAAGCGCGGTCGCCGCCCTATTTTCACCAGACTAGTGTCGTCTCCCCTGCTACCCGGCCGCCACTGCCAGCGCATCCATCCGCCGTACCGGCTCCGGAACAACTAAGTAAGTCGCAAACAGCGAGATCCGGGTTAGTTATCGTCGTCGTTACGGTTATTTCCCGGCAGCTTTGACGAATGGGCCGGGCATGAGCGCCTTGTTCTCTCCCGGATAGGGACGCGCCCAACGGCTTTGTCGTATTTGCCTCTCATCGGCCCCTTGAATTCGCCGCAGCCGCGAGAGAACATCAACGTCATGAAGAAACTGGCTGTTTTGTTCGCCCTGCTCCCCGCCGCCGCGCCCACGCAAAGCCCGGCGTATCACGACCCGGGAATCGGGCTCATCACGCAGGTTGCCATCGTCTGCCGCGACGTCGAAGCCACCAGTAAACGCTGGGCAGCCGTCCTCGGGGTGGATCCGCCGCAGATCCACACCACCAAACCCGGCCCCGAGGTGAAACTGCTGTTCCGGGGGCGTCCGTCCAATGGTCAGGCCAAGCTGGCGTTCATCAAGCTGGGGCCGCAGGTCACGCTCGAACTGATCCAGCCGATCGGGCCGGAAACGGCCTGGCAGCAGTTCCTCGACAAGAACGGCGAGGGGGTGCAACACATCGCCTTCCAGGTGGCCAATGTGGACAAGAGCGTCTCGGCCTTCCGCGAAAGCGGCATGCCGGTGCTGCATCAAGGCCGTTACGACGATAACAGCGGCTCCTATACCTACATCGATAGCGCCAAGGCGCTGGGCGTGACGCTGGAGTTGCTGAACTCCGATGCCCGAAAATAGCTTCGGCGGGAGCCCGTCGAGGGGCCGGCCTTACGGCTGCCTGCCCACATAGCGGTCGAAGAAGCCGGCCATGATGCCCAACGCCTCGCGCGTTTCGGGCAGGTTGTAGTCGTACCAGAAAGCGTGGGGCAGGGCTTCGAAGACCACCAGTTGGGCGTCCACGCCGGCGCGCAAAAAGGCGCGATGCAGGATGGTGGTTCCGCTCAGCAGGATGTCGCGCGTGGAGGTAACGAACAGCGTGGGCGGGAAGCCCTTCAGATCGGCGTATATTGGCGACAGCACCGGGTCGCGCGGATCGGTCTTGCCCACATAGGGGCCGGGTTGCGGGTGCAACTCGGGCTGCGGCCCGGCGAATCCGCTGAGCGTGAAAATGGCGCGTGAATCGCCCGGGTTGGCGAAGTCGCCGGTGCCGGAGAATACGCCTAGGGCAGCCGGCATCGGCAGGGACAGCCGGCGGAGTTGGACCGCAACTTCGCCGGTCAGGATGGCGCCCGCCGAGGTGCCGAACACGCCCAGGTCCGATGCTTTGTGGCTCTTCAGCAGTTCCCGGTACACGGCCACGGCGTCGTCCACGGCGGCGGGGAACGGGTGCTCCGGCGCCAGCCGGTAATACACCGAAACGACCGTAGTCCGCGTCAGGAAAGCGATGGGGATTCCTTCCACCAGAGAGCCGGAGTCGGTGATGAAGCCGCCGCCGTGCACGTTGATCAGCACGCGGTTGCGCTTGCCCTCGGGGATGCCGGGCGGCGTGATCACGTCCGTGCGGACGCCCGCGATGGTTTGGGCCTCGATGCGCACCGGAAACAGCCTGGCAGCTTCCGCCGACCGCCGCGTGCGGAACTGGTCGGTGTGGGCGCGGTTTTCCGCCAGGGAGTTGGGCGCCGGTCCGGGCTGCCGCGCCAGTGTCTTGCGCGCCTCCGGACTCACGGTCTGAGGAATCGGGATTACCCGCGTGATGCGCGCCGTGCCGGAGTCGTCGATCGCTCCCGTATTGGCCTGCGGCACGCACCCGGGCTGGCACTGCGCGAACGCCGCCGCCCCGCTGATACAAAGGACCAGAGCGCTTCTGTACATGCCTCCGAGAATAACACCGGGAGATATGTTTTATCCGGGGTGTCTCTAAGCCCTGGCCGCGCGGCATCGCGCATCGCGAACGGCTACGCTAGGAGCGCGTAACCTCGGGACGGCTTGTCAGTATTCCCTCTTGGTTACGATGCCAGGCTGCGGCACGGGATATCTACCGTTGGCGTCCGCCAGGAGCGGGGCCGGAGAATCCGCCGTGAACTTTTCTATGTTCGGCGCCATATCGTGCTCGCATTGGAGCATCTCGTCAAAGGTAATTTCACGGCCGGTGTTGGCCGCCATGCGGCCCATGCTCGCAACCAGGCTCGCCTCCACGCCGCGTTTGACCTCGTTGTAAGGTTTGTCGTCTCGAACGGCGTCCATCAAATCGTTCCACTCGTTTTGATAAGGATCCTTCTCGTCCGGGCTCACCTTGGATTCCCAAACCAGGTCTGCAGCGGTCGCCGTCTGATTCTTGTACAGGCTTGATGGCAGCCCGCAATCGCCGCTCTTGGAAGCGATCCCCGATGCCCTTGGTCCCGTGCAGGCAGCTCGTGTAGATCTCCTCGCATCCGTTCATGCAGCGCCCGTCAAAGAAGAACTTGGTGCCATCCGAATACGTGTATTCCACCGAATAGACGTCAAAATTCTGATCCACATAGGCCACCCCTTCGGGACTGACCTTGTAATGCCGGCCGCCCAACGCCTGCGCCTTTACCGGCCATTCGTTCTTCATCCATCCCAGATGATCGATGAGGTGGATATAAAAGTCGTTGAAGCAGCCTCCGCTCGCCCAGATGAAACTATGGAAGCGCTTCACCTGGTAGAGCAGGTCGCTAATACCAGCCGGTTTGGGCGGGGAGAGGAAATATCCGCCGGGACCGTGCATGCGGTAACCACGCTGCAGAACGATCTCGCCGATCTGCCCGTTATGCACACGGTCAGCCATTTCCTGTAGCGCCCGGCTGTGACGCGACATGAGCCCTACCCCCACCTTGAGGTTTTTGGCCGAGGCGTCCTGGGCGAGCGCGAACATGCGCTTGCTGGTTGGGCCGTCGGCCGTGAGCGGTTTCTCCAAAAAGACATTCAAGCCCTTCTGGATCGCGTAGGTGAAGTGCACCCAGCGAAACGCCGGGGGCGTCGCGAAAATGGCGATATCGCCCGGTTTCAAACAATCCATCGCCTTCTGGTAGGCGTCGAAGCCGAGAAACTGGCGATCCGAGCGGTACGTCGACCTGGCTCGGGAAATGCTGCTGTAACTTATTCAGGTCGCTCGCAAGGCGTTCCGGGAACAGGTCCGCCATTGCAACCAGCTTGACGGGACCGCGCTTGACGGATAGTGCGTTCGCCGCCGCGCCGCCGCCCCGCCCGCCACAGCCGACGAGCGCTATCCGAATCAGGTCGCTGCCCGCTGCGTGAACGGCGGGAATCGCAACGTTGGCCAAAGCCGAAAATGCAGCCGTTTTACCGCCGGCCTTGATGAATTCACGACGGCTGGTCGAACCTTGTGAAGAGTTCATGGCTATTCAGTCCCTCCCGAGACGTAGCCTCTACCTGGCTGATAGAAGACCTCCGTGGTACGGTACTCCAGTGTAACGCCAGAGTACCTCTCGATGTTGCCGCACGCGTGAGCCCGCTTCTCCGGTATGCCGCGACATTCTCTCACTGGTCCACCGGCATCTTCCATTCCGGCGGAATCTTCGCCCCCGTATGTTTCGCATGCTTCGCGCGGACCGTCTTGCTCACCCCGGGATCCGGCGCCCGCCCGGCCCGTTGCAGCGGTTTCTTCTTCCCCGCTGCCGGCCGATGCCCCTCCTTGCCGCCTTCATGCTCCTGGGCGTGCCGCTCGTGCGCGGGCTCGTGCGCCGGTTCCTCCGCCTGCACTTCCCACGCCGGCACCTGCAAACTTCCCCATGCCCCGTCGTTGGTCTCCAGCTTGAAACGCACGTGGTCCGCCTGCGGCCAATAATACGCGGCGCCCGAGCGCAGCTCCGCCTGGTCCAGATCCAGCTTGCTTTCGTGCTTTCCGTCGGTAATCGTCAGCGTGCCGTCATTGGCGTTCTCGACGTCCGACACCTGCGTATTCCAGCGCAGTTCCAGCTCGGGTCCGTCGTGCCGCACCATCAGCGGGATCTGTCCTTCTCCCTGCTGCGGCACTTCCCGCAGCTTATTCTCCTGGTGCCATTGCAGCAGGAACCACCAGGCCGCCGCCAACCCGCCCAAGATCAATGCCACCACAACCGAGCGCCAGCGCATCCTCCTACCGGAGCCGCAAGTCGCGGACCAGTGTGCGCCCCTTCACTGCGTGGCCGCGCCGATCAGGATCAGCCCGCTCGTATACCCGGCCAGCATGAGCGCCAGCAGTCTCCCGGTTCCGGGAGGAGCCCCCCGGAACTCGCGCCAGATAAAAATGCCCCACAGCGCCGCCACCAGCGTAGCTCCCTGCCCCAGCGCGTACGAAATCGCCGGCCCCGCCACCCCCGCCGCCAGCACGTTCGCGCTCAGCGCCAGCATCCAAATGGCCCCGCCCAGGATGCCGATAGCGTGCAGCTTCGCACCGCCGCGGAAATAATTCCCGTACGTCACCCCGCCCCGCCGCATGAACCACGAGTTCCAAAGCAGATTGCTGACCAGCACTCCCGCACCGAAACAGAACAGCGCCACATACGGCGTCAGCATCCCCGGCGCGATAGGCTGGCTCCTGAATCCCGGCGAAATCCCGCGCGTGAGCAGCGGATAGAAAAACCCCATCACGCAGCCCGCCGCCGCCGAATAGATCACTCCCCGCATCGGCGATTTCCCGCCGCCGCGCGGCAGCCGCCGCTGTGCCAGCGCCGATGTCACCATCGCCAGCACAATCAGAGCCACCCCCGCGAACAGCAGCGCCGCATTTCCCTTGGGCGCTTCCCGGTAGCTCTCCACGGTCCCGATCACCAGCGCCAGCCCCACGCCCACCGGAAACGCCACCGCCATCCCCGCCGCGTCGATTCCCACCACCAGCAGAATATTCGACAAATTGAAAATCGCCCCGCTCGCCAGCGCCATCAGCGCGTAGCCGGCCTGCGCCGCGTGCAGGTTCTCGCGCGAGACCGCCGTGCCTCCCAGCGTGTGCGCGAAAATCGCCCCCAGCAGGAACACGCCGATGGCGTAATCCCAATAGAACAACTGGAAGGGCCATTTCTGATTCCCCGTCAGCTTCTGCGTATTCGCCCAGGATCCCCACCCGAGCATGGTCACGATGCAAAACAATATCGCGACCGGCAAACTGTTCACGACGAACATGCAGACAGCGTATCACCCGGCGAAGAGCCGCGACTTGTCGCTCAACCGTCAGGGAGCGGTACGCGAACTGTCCCCCGGCACCCACCACACCAGAATCGACCGCCCGATCCTCCTCTGTTCCGGCATCCGGTCCGCCCACGCCGGATACCCGAACACTTTCCAGATGGTCACGCTCACCGCGTTCCAGCCGGGCGAGGGCGCATCGCTCGCGCCGGCCAGCATCGTCACCGGCATGGGGTACGTCCGGTTGAACGGCGAGAACGTCACCCGGTCCGCGTGCTGCCGATGCAGGAAATCGGCCAGGCGCTTCATATCCTGGCCCCAATCCAGGTCCGAATCGGCCACCCACCGTTCCGGGTGCGCGCCCGCGATTTCGTTCGTGTACGCCAGGTAATCCGGATGCTGCTTCGCTCCCGAAACCACCTGCCAGGCGAGCAACGCCACTACCGCCGCCTTCGCCGCCCAACTCCGTGCCCGCGCCGCTGCGCATCCCGCCGCGACGCATAGCCCGATGTACACCGGCAGCACGAAGCGCACCCCGATATCGATATGCCCCGTCATCGCAGCCAGCAAGATTCCCAGCGAAAACGCCAGCGCCATGGCGGCATATACCCGTGGCTCGCCATGCTCCCGTCGCTCCCCTCCGCAGGCGCCGGGCATGCCCGGTCCGGCGGCTTTCGTTTTCGCCGCACGCTTCCACCACCACATCCCCACCAGCCCGAACAACGCCAGCGGCGTCTTCACCGCTAATACCACCGGAAAGTAATACCAGAATCCGTTCGGGCTCCGCTGCCCCGCCAGGAACGACGGATGCCCGCGCCGGTTGTGCGCCAGAACCGCCATGATCCCGGAGAAAAATCGCGGCGCCGGCAGCCGCAGGTCGAGCCCACCCACCCGTGCGAACGTGAAGCCGTACGCCGCCCAGATGAGCAGCGCCGCCGTCCCCGCCACCCAAACCGCCGCCCGCCGCCGCGCCCAGGCCTCCCGCGCCATCCACGCCGCCGTCCGCCCCGTGCTCCACGCGTACGCCGCCGCCATCAGCGGGAACGCCGCCGCCAGGAACGGCATCGACGAAAACTTCGAAATCGCCGCCAGCCCCAGCAGCGCGCCGAAAATAAGGCTGCGCCGCCGGTCCGGCCGCTCCGCCCAGTAAATCCCGCCCCACCCCGCCGCGCCCGTCATCGCGCACAGCGCCGCATCGGTATTGACAATGCCGCACAGCGCCAGAATGGGCGGCAAGGTCGTAAAGAGCAGCACTGCCAGGACCGCCGCCCCCGCCCCGCCCGCCCGCCGCGCCCACAGGAATACCACCAAAGACCCGATCCAGAAGAACGGCAGAATCCCCGCCCGAGCCAAGGCCAGCACCCGCTCATAATGCGCGCCAGTCCCCAGGATGCGGTACCCTTCCCCATACGCATTCGGCCCGGGATGGAACCGCTCCCCCGCCAGGAACGGTCCCGCCGCCGCCAGCACCCGCGCCAGCGGCGGATGCACATCCTCGTACAGGTACCGCCCCGTGCTCAGGTATTCCATGCCGGCGGCCAGGTTATCCGGCTCGTCGATGGTGTGGTTGAAAACCCGGTATGTGGAAGCGATCCGCAGCGACCCGATGGCGACCAGGGCCACCGCCATGACCGCCGGCGCTAGCGACGCTTTCATCTCTCACGCGATTATCGCACCCGCCCGCGTGAGGAATCGTCGCTTTAGTGGGTCGCGGATTGCGAACCGGCCGTCCCGCCACCGCTCACGCTCGCCCCATTGCCGTTAGCCAGCGTCGTGTTGGCCGTGGTCCAGAGATTCTGCACGCCGCCGGAAGCAAACAGGAAAAGGCCCAGCCCGATGAGCGCCACCAAGGCCGCCAGCAGGCAGTACTCGGATAAGTCCTGCCCGTTTTCGTCCTTCCGCAGTAATCGAACCAGAGCGGTCAACAAGATGTCCTCAATTGATTTCAGTGTAAGCGCTCCCGGTTCCAGGCGCTACGATGCCTTTAGTAATAGGACTGGACCACCGCTCGGGCGATTGCCAACCCGCCACGAAACGTCCGATAAGGGAATTTGGAGGAACATGCCTGCGTCCGCAATCAGCCTTGGCGAGATGGTCTGGATTCTGCCCCCCCTCATTCTCCATCCCTTCAACGAACGCGTTTCGCCTGGTGTCCTTCTCGAGAACTCCAAGGCTGCGCTAATGCTCACCGGCCTCATCCCCAATGATGGCACCGATGAGGAAGAACTCCGCCGCCGCCTTCTGGCCGGCCGCTACAGCGAAGCCCGCATGCTCTTCTACGTCGGCAAGGACGTCTTGCGCTGGATCGGACAGTGCGCCGAATCGGTGGCTCGCGTTGCCGAGCTCGATTCCTTCCAACTCCAGCCGCAGAGCTTTGCCCGCCTGCTGACCGCGCATACGCCGCCGGCGGTGCAGGAAAAGCTGGCACGTTGGGGCGTCGCCGATTACCGGGCTATCTTTTCCCGCGCCATCGGCCTCAATGCGATGTTCTGCGAACCGCCCCTGGCCGAGAGCCTGAGCGCCGAATTTCTTCGCAATTACCACCACTACACCGACGCGCTCTTCCGCAGCTATCTCGACTCCCAGCCCCACCCGCTGATCACCGCCGACAATTTCCACTTCGACCTCTATGCCTCCGGCGAATATTCGCAAATGCTGGAAGCACAGTGGGGGGTAACCGAAGCGTAAACCGGCCGCGGCATTCGATTGCGCGAATGCCGCCGCCGGGAACAGGAGCGCAAATGCGATTGCAATAGGGCTCCTGTGGTGGCTCATATGTCCGCGGTTCAGCGGCGCTTGAGGATGTGCTGCAGAGCGATTGTGAGCGCCATGCCGCCGGCAGCCTTCATGACTTGCGAGTGCTGGGCGTAGAAGCTGCTTACGTGGTCCACGACGGCGGGGTTCTGATTTTCGGCATGAGCCGCCATCTGTTGCACCTGTTCCGGCGAGACCTGGCTCGCTTGCTGAGGAGTGATGTTTCCTGCGCCGAACAAGGAGGAAAGCCCGCCCAAGCCTGGGAGAGATGCCAATGCCCGGGGGCCAACCGACTGCAAAAGCCGGTTGAGCAACCCCGCTCGCTGGTTCGGGTCGGAGTTGCTGAATAGCTTCGAGACCATTTCCCCGAAAGGAGGTGTCTGGTCCGAGTGAAACGCCTGCGAGATCCCGCTGGCCACCACGTCCGGTGGAGCGGCCTTGGCAACCTGCTGGAAATCCTCGTGAGGCTCTGCGGGAGCGGAGGCTGTCCCGCCCGCCTGCCCTGAATACCGCTGAACAATGTGCTCTACTTCGTTAATCCAGTCCATAAAGCTACTCCGGAATAATGAGTTGTTGACCCGGCCGGATTTCATTGGGATTAGCCAGCCGAGTGCGATTCGCTTCAAAAATCCTCATGTATTGATTTGCATTCCCATAGAACTGTTGGCTGATTTTTGAAAGTGAATCGCCGGGTTGCACCGTGTAAGTTCTGCTGCTCTGCCCACCACCCACGCCGGCGCCCGCGGTTTGCGTACGCGGCGCTTGCGCTGACTCCATCACCGTGATCTCGGCGATTAGCTCGGAAGAATAGGAGGAATCTACCAGTTTGATCACGTCCCAGACTCTGTTCTTCGCGTCCTGCGAAGGCGCCTCGGCACGCATGAAGAGCTTGTCGCCCTGCATGTTGAGATTCTGAAGGCGTACCTGATGCTGCGCCATTGCATTTTGCACGGGTTGATATTTTTGCTTTAGTTGCTCAAACCGTTGATCGCTCTGTGCCATAGTTATCCTTTCTGATGGAAGTGGTCGACACCGACGCTGCAAACGGCCAACCACAGCGGCCTACTCAACAACGCGCGATTTTGGGGAATTCCGCCAATCTGCCCCACCCGGCACGGGATCACAAATGCCCTCCGCCTGCCTGCGCCTTCGCCCGCACCGGGTTAAAATAATCCCATCATGTCTTTGCCCCGCCTGCTCGTGGTTCGCCAGAAGTTCCCCTGTCACCGCATTCCGGATGTCGGCGCGGAAGTCCGCAAACAGCTCGCCGCTTCGCCGTTCGCGGCCCGGTTGAAACCGGGGGCGCGCGTCGCCATCGGCGTGGGCAGCCGCGGCATTCACGACATCGCGGAGATCGTCGCCGCCGTCGTCCAATATTGGAAGGACGCCGGCATGCGCCCGTTCCTGTTCCCCGCCATGGGCAGCCACGGCGCCGCCTCCGCCGCCGGACAGGCCGTCGTGCTGGCGCATTACGGCATCACCGAAGCCGCCCTGGGCTGCCCGATCGTGAGCCAGCTCGAGGTGGTTTCGCTCGGCAAGACCGCCGAAGGAATTGAAGCCTTCATGGACAAGGCCGCCTACGATTCCGATGGCGTCATGCTGGCCGGCCGCGTCAAGTGGCACACCGATTTCGCGGGCAAAATCGAAAGCGGTCTCTTTAAGATGATGGCCATCGGGCTCGGCAAATTCGCCGGCGCGCAGCGCTACCACGCCTATGCCTATAACCTCGGCCTGGAGCGCGTCATCCGCAGCATCGGCCGCCAGGTGCTGGCCTCCGGCAAAATCCTCGGCGGCCTCGCCATCCTCGAAGACGCCCATCACCACACCGGCAAACTCGACGCCGTTCCCGTCGAAATCATGGAACAGCGCGAAGAGGAGAACCTGGCCCTGGTCAAAACCTGGATGCCGAAACTGCCCATGGATCTCGACATCCTCATCCTCGACGAAATCGGCAAGAACATCAGCGGCGCCGGCATGGACACCAAAGTGGTCAATCGCGGCGTCAACGGCGAATACAACCCGTGGCCGGAAATCCCCCGGTTCCAGCGCATTTTTATCCGCGACCTCAGCGACCTCACCTACAACGCCGCCGTTGGCCTCGGCATGGCTGACGTGGTCACGGACCGGCTGGTAGACCGCACCGATTGGGTTCCCACCCACATCAATACCCTGACCGCCAACAGCCCCGCCTCCGCCCGCACGCCCGTCCATTTCCCCACCGACCGGGAGTGCATCGAGCGCTTCCTGCCGACCGTGGGAAAGCTCGACCTGTCCGCGGTCACCCTCGGCTGGATCCGCAACACCATGGAGCTCGGCCGCTTCGGGCTAAGCGAAAACGTGCGCGCCCAGGTGGAGCGCAATCCCAATCTGGAAATCGAAGGCGTGACCGATTTCGAATTCGACGATTCCGGCAACCTGGTCAGCCCCTTCGCCCCTATCCGCGAAACCGCGGGCGCGCATTAGGCACGAACGGCCGTCGGACGTGGCCTTACCAACACTCGGAAATGGATTTCCATTTCCGGTGGTGGGCTACAGCTTCGGCAGCTCGGTTACGTTCCATCCTCCGCCCAGCGCCTCCACCAGCAGGACGCTGTCCACCATGCGGCTGGTCAGTACCTGGACAGCCGCGATCTGGTTCGTCAACAAAGTGGTCTGCGCCGTGATCACCTGCAGATAATCGGCCAGGCCCTGGTTGTACTGCGCGGTGGTCAGTTCCAGGGAATTCCGCGCCGCCGCCACCGCCAGGTCCTGCGCCGCCTGCTGCTCCTGCAAGATGCGAAGCGCGGCCAGGTTGTCCTCCACCTGCTGGAACGCCGTCAGCACCGTTTGGCGATAGCTGGCCACCTGCGCGTCGTAGGCCGCCCGGGCTTCCTCCAGAATGCCGCGGCGCCGGCCGAAATCGAGCAGCGTTTCGGCGAACTGCGGGCCGAGCGACCAGAACAGCGTCGGCGAGGTAAACAACTGACCGAGCCTTGACGCGACGGCGCCCGCTGTCGCCCCCAGCGTCACCGTCGGATAGTACGCGGCCTTGGCGATGCCGATCTGCTCGTTGGCGGCCGCCATCATCCGCTCCGCCGCCGCGATGTCCGGGCGCCGCTCTAACAACTGCGAGGGTAGCCCCACCGGTACCGAGGGCGGCGGCATGCTCCACGCCACTTCGGAAATCGTCAACTCCGCCGGCGGCCGGCCGGTCAGCACCGCGATGGCATGCTCGAACGTCGCCCGCTGCACCCCCACCGCGATCATTTCCGCCCGCGTGGTGTCGAGCTGCGTCTGCGCCAGCGCCACATCCGCCGCCGAGGCGATGCCGGCGTGATAGCGGTCATAGGTGAGCTTTAGAGACTCCTCGAACAGGTTGACGCTGCTCTGCAGCAGCTTCGTCTGCGCGTCCAGCCCGTGCAGGGAGAAATAATCTTCGGCCAGCGCCGCCTGGTAAGACAGGCGCGCGTTTTCCAGATCCGCCGCCGACGCCTGCGCCGTCTCCTTGGCCGCGCGCACGCTGCGGCGGATAGCGCCCCACACATCCGCTTCCCAGGTGAAATCGAGCGGGATGGTGTAAATCTGGTTGATGTGGCCTCCACCGCCTCCACTGCCGCCGGTGATCACCGTGCCGTTGGAACCTGAGATACCGCCTCCGCCTCCATTGGAGAATGTCGCCGTTGGGTTGATGCTCACCGTCGGGAACAGCGCCGACCGCGCCACCTTGATGGCCGCTTTGGCTTCGCGGAACTGCGCTTCCGCCATCAGCACGTTCTGGTTGGAGATGGCAACGCGTTCCTCCAGCGCGTTCAGCGCCGGGTCGTGGTAAATCTCCCACCATTTGCCTTTGATGACTTCTGCCATAGGCGTGGCCTGTTTCCACTCCTTGTATTGCGCCGGCGGCTGCTCTTTGTACGCCGGCGCGACCGGAGCCGGGGGCGTTTTGTACTTCGGTCCCACCATGCACCCGGTCGAGGCGGCCAGCAGGGCAAGCGGGGCCAACAAACGGAGCCGCGACCGTGAGGGAGCGGTACCCGGCGCTTGCGGCATACCGCTCCCTGACGGTCGCGGCTCGGATCGGAGGAAAAGCGCCGCCGTGATGCGCTTCATGATCTCCGGCTCCGCAGCCGGTCCATGAACAGATACACTACCGGGGTGGTATAAAGCGTCAGCAGCTGGCTCACGAGCAAACCTCCAATGATGGTGATGCCCAGCGGCCGCCGCAGCTCCTTCCCCATTCCCAGGCCGATGGCCAGCGGCAGCGCCCCCAGCATGGCCGCCATGGTGGTCATCAGGATGGGCCGGAACCGCAGCAGGCAGGCCTCGTAAATGGCGTCGCGGGAGTTGCGGAACTCCTCCCGCTCCGCCGCCAGCGCGAAATCGATCATGAGGATCGCGTTCTTTTTCACGATCCCGATCAGCAGGATGATCCCGATAATGGCCATCACGGTCAGCGCCACGTGCAGCAGCATCAGGGCCATCAGTGCCCCCGCCGCCGCCGAGGGAATCGTGGAAAGGATGGTGACCGGGTGAATCAGGCTCTCGTACAGCACGCCGAGCACGATGTACACCGCCGCCAGCGCCGCCGCGATCAGCATGGGCTCGTTCGAAAGCGATTGCGTGTACGCCTGCGCCGTTCCTGTAAATTCCGTGCGGATGGTGGATGGCAGGTGCACTTTGGCGGCGGCATCCTGAATGGCCGTCACCGCGTCGCCCAGCGCCACGCCGTTCTGCAGATTGAACGAAATCGTCACCGACGGAAACAGGCCCTGGTGGCTCACCGTCAGCGGCGCCAGCGCGCTCGCATAATGGGCAATCGAATCCAGCGGCACCTCGCTCCCGTCCGGCGCCCGCACGTAAATCAGGTGTAGCGTCAGCGGGCTCTGCCAGAATTGCGGCGCCACTTCCATCACCACGTAATACTGGTTCAGGGCCGTGTACATGGTGGAGACCTCACGCTGCCCGAAGGCGTCGTAGAGCACGTTATCGATCAGCTGCGGCGAAATGTTGAAGCGCGCCGCCCGGGAGCGGTCATATTCCACCATCGATTCCAGGCCCTTGTTCTGCTGGTCGGTGTTGACGTCCGCCACCAGGCGGAGGCGCTGAAGCTCTCGCAGCATAAGCGGCCCGTAATGGTTCAGGTCGGCCTGGTTGTCGCCCGTCATGGTGAACTGGTATTCCGCGGCGGTTAAGCGGCCGCCTATCCGCACGTCCTGTGACGCCACCAGGTACGTGCTCACGCCGTTGATCCGCGCCAGCTTCGGGCGTAGCCGCGCGATGATCTGCTGCGCGCTCGCCACGCGCTCGGACAGCGGCTTGAGCGTCATGAACAGGCGCGCCGTGTTGGCCGCGCCGCCGATGTTGCCGCCGGTGAAGCCCAGTACATAATCCACGGCCGGGTCGGCCTTGATCACCGCCTCGATTTGCAGCAACATCTGCTCCATTTGCTGGAACGAGGTGTCCTGGTCCGCCTGCACCTGGCCCATCATCCGCCCGTTGTCCTGCTCCGGGAAAAATCCCTTCGGGATCTTGATAAACAGGTACCCGGTGAGCACCACCACCCCCACCAGCACCAGCAGGGTGACCGCCGAATAATCGAGCACCACTGCCAGCGTGCGCCCGTACTGCGCCACCACCCAGTTGAACGCGCGCTCGCTGGCGCTGTACAGCCGCCCGTGCCGCCGCTCGGTGGTGAGCAGGTACGCGCACATGGTCGGGGTAGTGGTGAGCGACACCACCATGGAAACCAGAATCGCCATCGACAGCGTCACCGCGAACTCGTGAAATAGCCGCCCGACAATACCGCCCATCAGCAGAATCGGAATGAACACCGCCACCAGGGACAGGCTGATGGAAACCACGGTAAATCCGATTTCGCTTGCGCCCACCAGCGCCGCGTCGTATCCGGTTCTGCCCATTTCGCGGTGCCGTATGATGTTTTCGATTACCACGATCGCGTCGTCCACCACGAATCCGGTGGAGATGGTCAGCGCCATGAGCGAGAGGTTGTCGAGGCTGTAGCCCAACAGGTACATGCCCCCGAACGTCCCGATCAGCGAGACCGGCACAGCGACGCTCGGAATCAGCGTGGTGCGCAGGTCCCGCAGGAATACAAACACCACCAGGATCACCATGATCACCGCGATCACCAGCGTGATCTCCACGTCGTCCACCGAGGCGCGGATGGTCATGGTCTGGTCCATGGCCACGTGCACGTCGATGGCCCGCGGAATGGAGGCTTCGAGCTGCGGCAGCGCCAGCCGGATCTGGTCCACCGTGTCGATGACGTTGGCGCCCGGCTGCTTGAAAATGATGATCAGAACCGCGGGCTGCCCGTTCGTGAATCCCGCCGTGCGCACATCCTGCACCGAATCGATTGCCTGGCCGAGGTCGGAAATGTGCACCGCGTACCCGTTCCGGTAGGCCACCAGCAGCGGCGCGTACTGGACGGCCTTGAAGATCTGGTCGTTCGCCCCCACTTCATGCCGCCGCAGCCCGTCGGCGAAATAGCCTTTCGGGGTATTGGCATTGGCGCCGGCCAGCACGCTGCGCACGTCTTCCAGGCCGATGGAGAACTTGTTCAGCTTGAGCGGGTCGAGCTCGACGCGCACGGCGGGGAGAGCGCTTCCGCCTTCGATCACCTGGCCCACCCCCGTGATCTGCGACAGCCGCTGCGCCAGCACCGTGGAAGCGGCATCGTAAATCTCGCCCTGGTTCAGCACCTTGGAGGTTAGCGCCAGAATGAATATCGGCGTGTCCGCCGGATTCACCAGCCGGTACGTGGGATTGTTGGGCAGATTCGCCGGCAGATAACCGCGGGCCGCGTTGATGGCTGCCTGCACGTCGCGCGCGGCCGCGTTGATGTCGCGGCTCAGGTCGAACTGCAGCGTGATCGAGGTGCTTCCCAGCGTGCTGGTGGAGGTCATCTCCGCGACCCCGGCAATGTAGCCGAGCTGCCGCTCGAGCGGCGTGGCAATCGAAGACGCCACGGTTTCCGGGCTGGCGCCGGGAAGCGAGGCGCCCACGGAAATGGTGGGGAAGTCCACCGCCGGGAGCGGCGCCACCGGAAGCAGGAAGAACGCCGCGCCCCCGCCCAGCGCAATCGCCGTCGTCAGCAGCGCCGTCGCCACGGGCCGCCGGATGAAGTGTTCGGAGATGCTCATGGGCGGCGCCTCGCGGTTGGCCGTTTTGCCGGAGAGACGCAGAGACGCAGAGACCGCCAGGCCGGGGCGTCCGTAGCGCCGGCTTCCAGCCGGCCATGCCGGCATCCGTGCCGGCATTCGCGCGCCGCCGCCCTGCGCTTCCTCCGCGTCTCTGCGTCTCTGCGTCCGGCAGGCCGTCTCATGCGTTTACGGATTACCTCCGCCTCCGCAGCCGCTCCGCCAGGCGGCCCATCTGCAGGTAGATTACGGGCGTGGTATACAGCGTCAGCAACTGGCTGATCAAGAGGCCGCCGATGATGCTGATGCCGAGCGGCCGGCGCAGCTCCGAGCCCATGCCCGATCCCAGCGCCAGCGGCAGCGCCCCCAGCAGCGCCGCCATGGTGGTCATCATGATCGGCCGGAAGCGCAGCAGCGACGCCTGGAAAATGGCGTCGCGCGGCGCCATCTGCTGCTCCCGCTCGGCGTCGAGCGCGAAGTCGATCATCATGATGGCGTTCTTCTTCACGATGCCGATCAGCAGCACCAGCCCGATCAGCGCAATGAAGCTGAAATCTTCCCCCGTCACGATCAGGGCGATGAGCGCCCCCACGCCCGCCGAAGGCAGCGTGGAAAGAATGGTCAGCGGATGGATGTAGCTCTCGTACAGCACCCCCAGGACGATGTACACCGTGATCACCGCCGCCAGAATCAGCACCGGCTCGCGCACCAGCGACGCTTCGAACGCCGCCGCGGAGCCCTGGAATGCGCCCTCCGCGCTGATCGGCAGCTTCAGTTGCCGCACCGCGCTCTCCACCTGGTCCACCGCTTCGCCCAGTGAGACGCGCGGCCCCAGGTTGAAGGAAAACGACACCACCGGAAATTGCCCCTGGCGGTTGATGGCGATGGGCGCGCTGGTGTTTTCGAAATGCGCGAACGTGCTCAGCGGCACCTGCCCGGGATTGGGAAAGGTCTCCGCGGAAAGCGCCTGCGCGCCGTTCAGGTTGCGGCTGCTGGAGGAAGCTGCGCCGCCCGAGCTGGGCAGCGTGCTGGTGGAGGTCGCGGTGGAAGTCGCGGTGGAGTTCCCCACGGAGGAACTGGCGTTGCTCGGCGCCGCCAGCAAGGCGGTGGACGAAGAAGAGGAAGAGGAACTCGACGGCAGCGACACCCCCAACGTGCTGTTCGCGGTGGCCGCGGAGATCTCGCCCAAGGCGGTGGTGGTGGGCGCGGTGGAAGTTGGAGAAGTTGGACGCCGTCAGCGTGCTGCTGGATGCCGCCGCGGCCGACGACGACGACGGCCCGAACGCCTGCGCGGTGGCCGTCCCGCCCGCCACCGCTCCCGCTCCTCCCGCCGCGCTGCCCGGCGCCGCCGCAATGGCGATTGCCGTCCGCACATACAAATCGCTCAGCTCTACCGGGTGCTGTTGAAACTTCGGCTTCACCTCCAGCACCACGTGGTATTGGTTCAGATCGGTGAAGATGGTCGAGATCTGGCGCTGTCCGTAGGCGTCGTAGAGCGTCTGGTCAATGGTGGACGCGGTCAATCCCAGGCGCGAAGCGGTGTCGCGATTGTAGATCAGCGAGGTTCTCAACCCGTTGTTCTGCTGGTCGCTCGCCACCTCGCGCAGTTGCGGAATCCGGCTCAGCCGGTCCACCAGCCGCGGGGCAATCGCGTTCAGCTCTTGCTGGTTCGGATCTTCGAGCGAGTATTGGTATTGGGCGCGGCTGATGTGCGTATCCACCGTGATGTTCTGCACCGGCTGCATGTAGAGCGCGATGCCCGGCACCCTGGCCACCACCGGCTCCAGGCGCCGGATCACGTCGCTGGCGCTGATCCCGCGCACCGCGAGCGGCTTCAGGTTGATCAGCATGTTGCCCGAATTGAGCGTGGTGTTGGTGCCGTCCACGCCGATGAAGGACGACAGGCTTTCCACCGCGGGATCCTGCAGCACCGCCTTGGCCAGCGCCTGCTGCTGCCGCGCCATCGCCTGAAAAGAAATGTCCTGATCCGCCACCGTAATCCCCTGGATGGCGCCCGTGTCCTGCACCGGGAAGAAGCCCTTGGGGATGATCAGGAACAGAATTACCGTCAGCGCCAGCGACGCCCCGAATAGCAGCAGCATGAAGATCTGCCGGTCCAGCACCCATTCGAGCGTGCGCCCGTACTTCCCGATCACCCAGTTGAATGCGTTTTCGGAGGTCTCGTAGAAGCGGCCCCGCTGCGCCTCCGGCGTGTGCCGCAGGAGCCGCGCCGACATCATCGGCGTCAGCGTGAGGGAAACCACCGCCGAAACCAGAATCGTCACCGCCAGCGTGACCGCGAACTCGCGAAACAGGCGGCCCACGATGTCCCCCATGAACAACAGCGGAATCAGCACCGCGATCAGCGAAACCGTCAGCGAAATGATGGTGAAGCCGATCTGCGCGGCGCCCTTGAGCGCGGCTTCGAGCGGCGGATCGCCCGCCTCCACGTAGCGCGAGATATTCTCGATCATGACGATGGCGTCATCCACCACGAAGCCGGTTGAGATGGTGAGCGCCATCAGGGTCAGGTTGTTCAGGCTGTAGCCCAGCAGGTACATCACGGCAAACGTGCCGATGATCGAAAGCGGCACCGCCACGCTGGGAATAATGGTTGCCTTCAGGCTGCGCAGGAACAGAAAAATCACCAGCACCACCAGCCCGACGGTCAGCATGAGCTCGAATTGCACGTCCTCCACGGACGCGCGGATGGTTACCGTCTGGTCGGTCAACACCACCGTCCGGATGGACGCGGGCAGCAACGAAGTCAGCGCCGGCAGCAGCGCCTTGACGGAATCCGCCACCGCGATCGTATTGGCGCCGGGCTGCCGCTGGATATTCATGATCACCGCCGGCGTGGCGTTCATCCACGCCGCCTCGTTGATATCCTCCGGCAGTTCCACGATGTTCGCCACGTCGCTCAGCTTCACCGGCGCGCCGTTCCGGTAGGCCACGATCAGCGGCGCGTACTGCGCCGCCGAGAGCAACTGGTCGTTCGCCTCGATGGTGTACGCCTGGTGCGGTCCGGAAAAGCTGCCCTTGGCCAGGTTCACGTTGGCCGCCGTAATAGCCGTGCGCAGGTCCTCCAGGTTCAGCCCCATGGAGGCCAGCTGGGTTGGATTGGTCTGAATGTGCACCGAGGGCTTCTGCCCCCCGGTGATGCTCACCAGCCCCACCCCCGGCAACTCGGAAAGCTTTGGCGCCAGGTGCGTATCGGCCAGGTCCTCCACGGTGGGCAGCGGGAGCACGTTCGAAGTCAGCGCCAGCGTCAGAATGGGCGCTTCCGCGGGATTGATTTTGCGGTAGATGGGCGGCGTGGGCAGATCCGTGGGCAGATAGGTGGCGGCGGTGTTGATGGATTGCTGCACCTCCTGCTCGGCCACGTCGATGTTGAGCGCCAGGGCGAATTGGAGCGTGACCACGGAGCTGCCGGATGAACTGGTGGAGGTCATCTGCGCCAGCCCCGGCATCTGCCCGAACCAGCGCTCCAGCGGCGCCGTCACCGAGGTCGCCATCACCTGCGGACCCGCGCCCGGATAGAACGTCACCACCTGGATGGTCGGGAATGCCACTTCCGGCAGCGCCGAAACCGGTAGCTGCGTATACGCCACCACCCCCACCAGCAGAATGCCCACCATCAGCAGCGAGGTGGCTACCGGCCGCAGAATGAAGATACGGGAGGGGCTCACAATGCGCCTCCCGGTGCCGCGCCGGCCGATGGCGGCGGCGGATTCTCCGAAATCTGCACGTGCACCTTGGCGCCCGCCCGCAGCCGGTCTACGCCTTCGGTCACCACCACCTCGCCCGCGTTCACGCCGGAGAGAATTTGCGATTCCAGGGCCCCGGCCGCCCCCACCGTTACCGGGCGGTTCACCACCGTGTTGTCCGGCTGCACCACCCAGACATACGTGGCCGTGCCGTTGAGTTGGATGGCGGCGTTCGGAATCAGCACCACGTTGCGCCGCATTTCGAGCAGCAGCCGCGCGTTTACGAACTGGTTGGCGTACAGCGCGCCGTTGGCATTGGGAAAGTTGGCCCGCAGCCGCACGGTTCCGGTGGTGGGGTCGATCTGGTTGTCGATGGTGAGCAGCTGGCCATGGCCCAGCATCGTGTTCATCAGGCTGTCGAACGCATCCACGGGAAGCGGCGTGCCGGCGCCGAACTTCTGGCGCACCGCCGGCAGTTGCTGCTCGCTGAGGGTGAACACCACGGTGGTGGGAGTAAGCTGCGTGATCACCGCCAGCGGAGTGGAATTGGCGCTGATCACGTTGCCGGGGTCCACCAGCCGCAGCCCCACCCGCCCGTCGATGGGCGACGTGATGCGGCAGTAACTGATGTTCAGCTCGGCGCTCGCGATCTCGCCTTCGTCGCTTTTGATGTCGCCTTCATATTGCTTCACCAGCGCTTCCTGCGTGGCATAGGTCTGTTCCGGAACAGCGTGCAGCGGCAGCAGGGCTGCGTAGCGCGCCAGGTCCACGCGGGCATTGGCCAGCAGCGCCTGGTCGCGCACCAGCGCGCCTTGAAACTGCGTCAATTGCGTTTGGAACGGCCGCGGGTCCACCTCCGCCAGCAGGTCTCCCTGGCGCAAAATCTGCCCTTCCTGGTAGAGCACGTGAATCAACTCGCCGTCTACCCGGCTGAGCACGTTCACGGTGTACACCGGCACCACCGTGCCCAGTCCATCCAGGTAGACACCGATGTTGCCCAGGTGTGCGCGCGCCCCCACCACGCCCGTGGGCGGCAGAGGCGCGCGCGCCGGGTGAGCGCCGAACACGCGCAGCAAATAGAGCACGGCGACGGCCAGGATCGCCAGCAGCAGCAGCCAGAGCGCCCAGTGGCGCAGCCGCGTGCGCCAGGACGGGCGAACCTGGGCCCCGGGCGGAGGCGGCAGCGCATGTTCACGCTCGGTGGTTTCCGAAGGATGATCCGGTGTCACGGCGCTGGCGAACCCAGGCCATCGTGGAGCGCCATGGGTCTTCCAAGGGCATTGCAATTGACGGGCCGACAACCCATCGGAAAACGTTCGGATTGGCACCATCGGCCGAACTGTGCGCTTCCATGTAACCGGCGTCACCGCGCCCTGGTGCGCTCCTTCACGCCCACCGCCAGTGCGAGAATAGTTCCCATGAACCGCAGGCAGCTCTTCACTTCCGCGGCCGCCTTGCCCGCGCTCGGCGCGCTGGCCAATGCCGCTGCGCAGCAAAAGACCCTGAAGATCACCGGGCTCGAAACCGACGTGCTCCGGCGCCCGCCGGGCAAGCCGTACTACGACGCCATACACCGCTTCGGCGACGATAGCGGCTCGGTGGTGCTGCGCCTGCGCACCGACGCGGGCATCACGGGCTGGGCCAGCAGTTCCTTCGGCATGGTGACCGGCGGTCCGCGTGTGGTGCAAGCGATCCTGGAGCAGGAGATCAAGCCGGTTCTGATGGGCCAGGATCCCGCGTTCCCGCGCCGCATCCGCGCCGACCTGTGGAAGGCGCTCGAATATCAGGGCGTGGGCGGCGTGGCGCAGTTCGCCATCGCGGCCGTGGATATCGCGGTCTGGGACATCCTCGGCAAGAGCGCCGGCCTGCCCGTGTACAAAATGCTCGGCGCATACCGCGACCGCATGCCGGTGTATTCCATGTGCGGGTGGTATTACGACAATGACGGCGACCTGGCCCAGTTCCGGCGGCAGATCAGCCAGGCGCTGGAGCAGGGCTATCGCGCGGTGAAAATCAAAGTGGGCCGTTACGGGGCCGACGACGACGAGCGCCGGATCCGCGCCGCCTTCGAAATGGTGGGCAAGGGCGGGCGCGTGATGGTGGATGCCAACCAGGTTTTCAATCGCAACGAAGCGCTGCGCCGCGGCCGCCTCTACCAGCAGTTGGGCTGTTTCTGGTACGAGGAGCCCCTGCCGCCGCACGACATGGAAGGCTTCGCGCTGCTGGCGCAGGAGCTCGACATGCGCATCGCCACCGGCGAAAACCTGAACACGAAATACGCGTTCGCCGACCTGATCGCGCGCCGCGCGGCCGACGTGGTGCAGCCCGACGACCGCCGCGCCGGCGGCGTTACCGAGTGGATGGAGATTGCCGCCGTCGCCGACGCCTACGGCCTGGAACTGGCCAGCCACGGCGGCGGCGATACCAACTTGAATATGCTCCTCGCCATGCCCAACGCCATTTACATGGAGACCAGCGGAGCCCACAAGTTCGTGGACGGCGAATGGCCGGGGCCCGAAGCGCCCGGCATGTCGAGCGAGGTTTCCGCAGCCGAAATCAAGCGCTACAAAGTGGGTTGACCATGCGCAAACTGTTTCATTTCGACGCTCAGCGCGAGCGCTACATCTGCGACGCCGCGGTGGTGTGGTGCTTCGACAACCGCTTCGAGACCGGCTTCCGCAAATTTCTCAAGCGCATCGGCGTGGTCTATTGGGACGCCATCAAGCTGGCCGGCGGCACCAAGTGCCTGGCCGCCGCGGACGACGACCCCATCCGCGCGTTCGTGCTCGAGCAGATCCGCACTTCCATGCGCCTGCACCACACCCGCCGCGTGATCCTGATGCTGCACTCCGATTGCGGCGCGTACGGCGGACTGGAAGCCTTCGCGGGAGATTCGGCCGCCGAAGCCCGCCATCACGAAGCCGAGCTGAAGCGCGCCGCGGCCAACCTGGCGGCGGCCATTCCGGAAATCCGGATCGATCCCTACTTCGTGGATTTCGAGGGCGTGTGGGCGGTAGGAGAGGAAGAGGCGGTACACGGATAGCGGAGGAGTGTAGGGCGGCGCTTCGGCGCCGCGCGGCGGGCTTTCGCCCGCCGCATGCCGGGCCGAAGCCCGGCATGACAGCCCTAAAGGGCTGCCCTACGTCAATAATCCAGCACTTGCTTCGCTGTTACATGCTTCTCTAACTCTTTGCGGTTGTCGAAGTAAGTCGGCTTGGCCATGCTCTTACTGAACAGCTTTTCGGCTTGATCGTCGAAGTGGGCGGATTCGGGGTGGTCGCTCTCGCCGAGGGGTAGCACCATGTACGACTGCGGCGGCCTGGTGAGGATCACAATCTGCGTGGACGATTGGCCCTGGTGGCCCACCATTTCCTTTCCCACTTTGGCGAACGTGATGGCGCGCGGCGTGGCCATGCCGGCCTCGTTCAGCGTGCCGCCGCCTACCGGCCAGGTGCGGCCGGCGCCTACGCGCCCAACGCGGAAGAGCGTGCCGAACACCGCGTCCGGGCCGAAATCGCCGTTCAGGCGCGCGCCGGTCTTGTCCAGTGCGGCGCGGACGGACTGATCCGTCAGCGAATCCGGCGGGTCGACCTCGCGCCCGGCCGGTCCCAGCGCCGTCTTGAATAAATAGAACGCCAGCGCTGCGCGCGAATCGGCATCGCTGCGCCGGTTCCAGCCTGCCAGCAGCCGGGCCAGCGGGTCTTCCGGCGCGGCCATGCGGATGCGCTCCTGCCATAGCTCCGCGTGCCACACCTGCGGGCTGAAGGCGGCGCTCATCATCTGCTCGGGCGTGACGTCGCGCGCGGCATCCAGCAGGTCCACCATCATGGCCGCGCGCTGCGACGGCGGCCGGCGGACGTCATTATAGATGTACGGGTGCGCCGCCCATTCCTCCGGCACCAGCGGCGAGTTCTTCATCATGGCGAACGGCGACACATTGCAGTTCTGCATGTAGCCCTGGCGCGGATTGGTGATCTGCACCAGCTCCTCGAAGCCGTGCAAGCCCTGCCATTCGCACTCGCCCGTCCCCGGCATGGGCCGGGAGGGATCGCAGCCGCCCGGCCGGATGGGCACACGGCCGTTGCGCACATAATAAATGTCGCCGTCCACCGTGCCGATCATGATGTTCTGCGGCATGAATTGCAACCCGGCGAGCGCGCGCTTGGCCTCCTCCAGGTTGCGCGCGGTGTCGAGCTTCCAGTCGCTTTCGAGCAGCCGGAACTGGTCGAAATACGGCAGCGCCAGCGAATAGGCTTTGCCATTGCGGTGCGCCACAATTGGCCCGTGGTGCGTGTATTCGATCCGCACCTCCTGGGTTTTGCCATCCTTGACCGCGATGTGCTCCACCTGCACATCCAGCGGCTTCCACTGGCCGCGATACAGATACTTTCCGTCCTTTACCTGCTCTTCGTAAGCGTCGGAAGTGTCCGGCCCGCCGGTGGTCATGGCGATGGAAAGATAGCGGTTGTGCCCGAGCACGGGAAAGGGCAGGCCGGCGATGGCGGCGCCGGAGAAATTCAGCTCACCGCCGTAGATGCGCATTTCGTACCAGCGGAACTCGCCGTACCAGGTAAGGTGTGGGTCGATCACCGCCATCGCGGCGTGCATTTTTGTGCGCCAGGGCGCCAGCAGCATTTCGTTCGACCCGTGGTACGCCACGGGATCGGGATCGATGCCGATGCGCTTGAGGTCGCCGCCCGCGTCGGCCTCCGGCCAGCCCCAGATGATGTAGCGGCCCAGCGCGATGATCTGCCAGGGCTCGAGCTTGGGCGCCCACGCCGGCACCTGCTCGGGATGATCCCGCATGAATTTCTTCACGCCCGCCTGGAACGCCTCGCAGATGGCGCGCAGCTTGGGGTCGAGCTCGTGGTAGTGCTCCTCGGCGATCTCGCGGTGCCGCCACACGCGCTGCCGGTAATCCTGGAACACCCACGTCTTGCCGAACGCTTCCGCCATGGTGCCTTCGGCTTTGCGGTAATTGCGCAGCAACTCTTCCAGCCGGTCCTCCGCCTGCGCGTATCCGGAGCCGAATGCCGCGGCGTCGGCGGTGGGCGCGAAAATGTGCGGCACGCCGTATTCGTCCCGCAGAATCTCTACTCTGGCCGCTCCGCACAGCGCGGTGCAGACAACCAGAAGCAGCGCGAATCTCCTCATGAACAAACGGTACAACACCGGCGCGGCGGCGTTTCGGAAGGAATCGCACAGTGGGCAACCCATGCTGCTCTCGCCGGGCCAACCTGGAGCCCTATGCCGCCGCGCTCCGGTATCGGCAGAAAGAGCAAATGCAGGGCAGCGTGGAGCACGCATAAAAGTCGCTCGATCCCGGTATCGTGTGGCGCGCGCGGCCGGCACTCCTGTGAACATTTCGCCCAGTTTTACACACCCTAAGCGCATGTTCTAATAGAGGTTCGTAACTTGCAGGGCCTGAAAACATCTATGTTCCGTCTGTCTCGCTACCTGCTGCTGGCCGCCGCCGCTTCGGCCGGCGCGGCAACGGCGCCTCGCCCGGATGCCTCACTCCAACGAGCTGAGGCCATCATGGCCGGCATGCCCCTTCGCTTCGAGGCCAACCTGGGCCAGATGCCTTCCTCCGTCCGCTATGCCGCGCGCGCGGGCGGATACCGCCTGCTGCTCGGAGCGGACGGCGCTTCGCTCGCCTTCGGCACGCACCGCATCGCGATCTCCCTGGAGCATGCGAACGGCGCGCCGCGCATCGAGCCGCTCGACCGCCTGGCCACCCGAACCGATTCTTATATCGGCGCCCGCGAAAACTGGCGCACGGATATTCCCACTTACAGCCGCGTGCGCTATGACGCCGTTTACCCCGGCGTCGACCTTGTCTATTACGGCAACCAAGGCCAGTTGGAATACGATTTCACGCTCGCGCCCGGGGCCGATCCCACGGCTATCCGCATGCGCTTCCGCGGCGCGGACAGCCTGCGCCTGGATGCCGCCGGCAACCTGGTGGTCGCCTCCGCCGGCTCCGAGATCGTGCAGCAACTGCCGGCCGTCTACCAGCGCGATGCTTCCGGCACCCGGCGCGCCGTGGCCGCCCATTACCGCCTGCTCGGCCGCAACCGGGTCGGCTTCCGCCTCGACTCCTACGACCGCGGCCGCCCGTTGGTGATCGACCCCGTCCTCACCTACTGCTCCTATTTCGGCGGCCCCGGAGTGGATCAGATCAACGCGGTCAAATATTTTAACGGCAAGGTTTATCTCACCGGCGAAACCGATTCCAGCGTGCAGCCTCCCACCGAAGGCGCATGGTCCAACAACCTCCAGGGGCAGGTGAACATCTTCCTCGCCATTGTCAGTACCACGCAGACCAACGGCAACTACCCGGTGATTTATTTCGCTTATGTCGGCGGCGCGAGCATCGACGTGCCGCTGGGTTTAGATGTGGATTCCAATGGGGTCGCCTACCTCACCGGCAACACCAGTTCCACCAATTTCCCGCTGACCGGAAATGCATTCCAGACCATCGGCGCCGGCAGCATCGTCTCCGGTTTCGTGGCGGAGATCGATCCCTCGCAGTACGGCGGCGTTTCGCTGGTTTTTTCGAGCTATCTCAGCGGCACCACGGGCAACGACACCGGCAACGGCGTTGCGGTCGATTCGAACGGCCTCATCTATGTCATCGGCACGGCCCGCTCCACCGATTTCCCCATCACCTCCAACGCCTACCAGCAGGTCTTGTGGGGACCGCAGGACGCGTTCCTCTGCAAAATCGACCCCACCGCCGGAGCCCTCCTCTATTCCACCTACTTGGGCGGCGAAGACGAGGATGACGGACGCAACATTCTGGTCGGCTCCAACGGCCTGGTGTATTTCGACGTCTCCACGCTCTCGCAGTTGTTCCCCATGGCGGGGCAGCAGGTCCGCGGCATTCCCGCGGGCGGCGAGGACGTAATCGTGGGGGTGATGGACATGAACCAGCAGGGCACCGCTTCGCTCGTCTACTCCACCTACTTCGGCGGCTCCGCCAATGAGGAAGTGCGCGGCATGGCTTTCGACGCCAAGGGCGACGTGATCATCACCGGCTACACGCTTTCACCGAACTTCCCCGTCACCCCCGATGCCGTCCAGTCACAGTACGCCGGCAATGGGGACGCGTTCGTGGCCGTGTTCAACCCCTCCATTCCGTACGGCGGCGGGCTGCTCTATTCCACCTATTTCGGCGGCAGCAACGGCGAAGTCGGCTATGGCGTGGCCGCCGACAGCTCCGGATATCTGTACGTCCTTGGCTATACCCTCTCGAGCAATCTCCCCATCGCCGGAGCGTCCGTTCCGCAATCCACCTGGGGCGGCGGAACCGACCTGTTCGTCGCCAAAATTTCGCGCGGCACCGCCGGGCTGGCCGGCCTGCAATTTTCCACTTACGTGGGCTCCGACAATCAATACGTCCCCTGCGGCATCGCCGTCGGACCGGACGGCCGGATTTATCTCGCCGGTTACGGCGGCATCGGCCTGCCCAGCTCCCCCAATGCCACCCAGGGCGGCTACGCCGGCGGACCGAGCGACGGTTTCCTGGTGGTGCTGAGCCAGCCGGAGGACGCCACTTCCCAGGAAGCGAGGCGCGGCCGCGGGAAAGAGGGTACGCTCACCCCGCCGCACGATCCGCGTCGGTGACCTCTTCCGATTGCAGGCAGGAATGGCTGGCGGCGGCTCGCACCGCCATGGAAATCGAAGCCGCCGCCATCGCCGCCGCCGCCTGCCGCCTGGATGACCGCCTCATCCAAGCCGTCGAGCTGATACTGGCCAACCCCGGTAAAGTGGTGGCCACCGGCATCGGCAAATCCGGCCACATCGCGCGCAAAATTGTAGCCACGCTGTGCAGCACGGGCACGGCCGCCGTCTTTCTCCATCCGGCCGAAGCGGTCCACGGCGACCTCGGCATTTACACGCCGGGCGATCCCACGCTTCTCATTTCCAAAAACGGCAGCTCGGCGGAACTGCTGGCGCTGGTCCCGCTGCTGCGGCAGTTCCGCTCGCCCCTGGTCGGCATCCTCGGCAGTTCGGCCTCGCCGCTGGCCGCGCAGGTGGACGTTCTGCTGGACGCATCCGTGGAACGCGAAGCCGATCCCCACAACCTGGCGCCCACCGCCAGCGCCATTGCGGCCCTGAGCATGGGGCACGCGCTGGCCATCGCGCTGATGTGCGCGCGCCGCTTCACGCCCGAGGAATTCGGGCGCTTCCACCCCGGCGGCCAGCTTGGGCGCAACCTGCGCCTCTCGGTTGCCCAGGTCATGCACGGCCGCGAAGAATCGGCCTGGGTGGCTCCGGAAGCGCCCTTGAAAGACGTGATCATCGCCATGACGCGCCGGCCACTGGGAGGCGCCTGCGTGGTGGCGCCGGACGGATCTCTGGCCGGCTTCCTGACGGATGGCGACCTGCGCCGCGCCCTCACCGCCCATGACGACATTCGCACCCTTTCGGCTGCCGACGTGATGACCCCGGCGCCGGTGACCATCGCGCCCGAAGCCAGCCTGGGCGAAGCGCTGGAGCGGATGGAGCGCCGCCCATCGCAAATCTCCGTGCTGCCGGTGGTCGACCGTGCCGGCAAAGCTCTGGGGATCGTCCGCCTGCACGATATCTTTCGCGCCTGACCCGCGTTGTGTCCTACCCCGCGCGCAGCGCCGGCGCCAGGCTATCCTCCACGGCGGCGCGGAACTGCTCGTCCGTGAACACCTCCTGCAGGAAGTGCCCGCAGTGCTCGGCGAAGCCCGGCACCATGAGCAGCAGATTCTTGGGATGGTGCGAAATCAGGAATTGGCGGGCGGCCGGGAATGCTTCCCGGGCCTTTTCCAACAGCCGGATGCCGCTACCGCTCGGCAGCGTGACGCGGGCGATCATGAGCGCAGGCTGAATCTGCTTGCTTTGCAGATAGGCGACGGCTTCCACCAGTGTTTGCTCGTCCGCCGCGGTGAGCGCGGAAGCGCCCATTCCCGCCAGCACTCTCCGCATCTGTACCAGTGCGTTCGAATCGCTCTCGATGATGAGAACCTGGCAAGAACGGGGCATAACCGCTGCCGCCATCTCCTCTACCAGATTACCTCCCGGCGGTCCGGAGCGGTGTACGCACTTGCACTCACACGGGCAAGCGGAGTATCGTCAGTTCGTGACCATCACGCGACGCACTGTACTTACCGCCATGTCCGCCGCCGCGGCTGCGCAGGCGCAACGGCGGCAGCTTCCGAACTGGAAGCCGAAGCTGGGCATCCTTTGCTCGTTTTCGGATGCCAATCTCGAATTCGCCCGCGCCGAGGGCTTCACCAGCATGGAACTGCGGCTGGATCCGGAGAAGCTGGACGATGCCGCCATCGCCTCCATCAAACAAAAAGTGCTGGCGGCCGGAATCTACGTCTCCTCGCTGGCCTGCGACGGCAATCACATCGATCCCGACCCCGCCAAACGCGAGAAGCAGAACGAGCACACCGTCAGGATGATCGAGCTTTGCGGCAAGCTCGGCGTCCACGCGATCGGCGGCCAGTCCGGCACCGATAAGAGCCGGCCGCTGGCGCAGCAGGTGGACCAGATCGTGAAGGTCTACACCGAAAAGTATTTCCCGGCCTGCGAGAAAAACAACGTCAAAGTTCTCTGGGAGCCTTATCAGGGCGGCCCGAATATCGCCACCGGCCCGGTAGGCTGGGATGCGCTTTTCAAAGCCTTTAAAGACAGCCCCTACGTGGGCCTGCAATTCGACCCCTCGCACCTGGTGTGGCAGTTCATGGATCCGGTGGCGGCCGCGCGCGAGTTCGCCGAAAAGATTTACGACGTCCACCTCAAAGACACGGAGATCCTCTGGCATATCGTGCGGCGCGGCGGCATTGAACCCGTGAACAAAGCCCGCTGGTGGCGTTTCCGCGTTCCCGGCTACGGCTCGGTGGATTGGAAGGGATTCTTCTCGGTGCTGGCCGAAATCGGCTACACCGGCGCGATGAACATCGAAAACGAAGACGAGTTCTACTATCCCTCCAACGACAGCCAGGGCAACTTCACGGAGCAGTTCAAGCGCGGTTTCCGCGTCGCCCACGAATTCCTGAAAACCCTGGTGCCGCCCGTTTCGGCATAATCGCGGCCACCGCGTGCGGGGCGGGCCGGCCGTCGGAGCCGCGACCGTGAGGGAGCGGTACGGCGCCCCCGTATCGCTCCCTCGCGGTCGCGGCTCTGTTCCGCTATATCCTGGTGGTAGATGAAGCGTTCCGGCCATGCCGATCTCCCGTTGCACGGCGGCCGCGTGCCGGCGTGGCTGGCCGGGCGCATGACCGCGCTCGGCGCCGCTATCGCGGAGAGCATTGTCCTCGACTACGGCGCGCCGGAGCTGCTGTCGCGCATCAGCGACCCGTTCTGGTTCCAGGCCCTCGGCTCGGTGATGGGCATGGACTGGCACTCGTCCGGGATCACCACCTCCGTGATGGGCGCGCTGAAGCGCGGCCTCAACCCGCGCGCGCACGAATTGGGCCTGTACGTTTGCGGGGGGCGCGGCCGCCATTCACGCCAGACGCCGGACGAGTTGCGCGCCGTAGCCGGCCTGCGCGGGCTGGACGGCGAGGCGCTGGTGCGCACCAGCCGTCTGACCGCCCGCATCGACAACAACGCCATCGCGGACGGCTTCCAGATCTATCTCCACACGTTTCTGGTCAGCGCGTCCGGCGATTGGGCGGTGGTACAGCAGGGCATGAACGAGTCGAGCGGGATGGCCCGCCGCTACCACTGGCACTCGCGCGCGATTCGCGATTTCACCACCGCGCCCCACACCGGCATCGTGGGGGATCCGCAGGGTGAAATCCTGAACCTGGTGGATGCCGCCGCCGGGCCGGCGCAAAATGCGCTGCTCAAAATCGCGCACGAAAATCCGGACAGCACGCTCGCCGAAGTCCGCCGGCTGGTGATGCCGCGCCGTCACGACGTGCGGGCGGAAGACGTAGATCTCAAGCGCCTGGGCGCCGTGCTGGCGGTTGCTTACGAGCGCGACCTGCGCGATTTCGCCTCCCTGCTGTTGGTGGAAAATCTCGGTCCGCGGACGCTGCAATCGCTGGCGCTGGTGGCCGAAGTGGTGCACGGCGCGCCGGTCCGCTTCTCCGACCCGGCACGATTCTCGTTTGCCCACGGAGGGAAGGACGGGCATCCCTTCCCGGTTCCGCTGCGCACCTATGACGAAACCATCGGCGTTCTCCGCCACGCGCTCGATCGCGCGCGCCTGGGCGAACCGGAGAAGATGGACGGTTTGAAGCGGCTGGACCGGTTTGTCCGCGCGATTGAGGACCGCTGCGCCCCCGCAGCCGATTTCGAGCAAACGCTGGCGCACGAGCGGCGGATTTCGCCGCAGCTCGGCGGCCGCACCGCCGGCTCTTCCGCGCCCCGTGCGCCGCGCCCCCAACAATTGCGGCTATTTGGGTGATATTCTCTACGGAGGAGCGAACCCATGTATACCAGACGAGACATCGGTAAGATCGCGCTGGCCTCCCTTCCGCTGGCGCGGGCCTTCGGGGCCATCAACTCCAAAATCCACGGCGTCCAGATCGGCGCCATCACTTACAGTTTCGGCAGCATGCCCCTGAAAGACATCATTCAGGCGTACGTCAACATCGGGCTGAGCGAGATGGAGCTGATGTCCAACCACGCGGAGACCGCCATGGGCGCGCCTTCTCCGGCGCCGGCCGGCGGCCGCGGACCGGGCCGTGGCCGCGGACCGGGCAACGGCCCACGCCAGTTGCCCGTGCGGCCGGTCATGACCGAAGAGCAGATTGCCGAGGCGCGCAACCGCCCCAACGCCGTGGAGCTGCGCAATTGGCGCATGGCCGTGAAGCCCGAACAGTTCGCCGAAGTCCGCAAGCAGATCAACAGCGTGGGCATCGACGTCGCCATCCTCTGTTACAACATGAACGAAGCCATCACCGACGACGAAATCGACTACGGTTTCCGCATGGCCAAGGGTTTCGGCGCCAAGGCCATCTCCACCAGCACGCGCATGCCGGTAGCCAAACGTGTGGCGCCCTTCGCCGAAAAGTACAAGATGATGGTTGGCTTCCACGGCCACGACAACACCGCCGACCCCAACGAAACCGGTTCGCTCGAAAGCTATGCGCAGGCGCTTTCCTACGGCAGGTACAACGGCGTCAACCTCGATATCGGCCACTTCACTTCCGCCAACTACGATGCCGTCGCGTTCATCAAACAACACCATGACCGCATCACCAACCTGCACATCAAAGATCGCAAGAAGAACCACGGCGGCAACGTGATTTGGGGTGAAGGCGACACGCCCATCCGCGAAGTGCTGCAGCTGTGCCGGAAGGAAAAGTATCCGTTCCCGGCCAACATCGAGCTGGAATACGCCATTCCGGAAGGATCCACCCGGGAAGCTGAAGTCAAGCGGTGCTACGAGTTCATGCAGAAGGCGTTGGCGTAGGCGCGGGCGGGTGGGCCGAGGTATGGCCCCACACCGCCGTGGGCGCGCACGGGCGAGGCATGCCTCGCCCGGCGCGCCCTTATCCTTTTAACCCGAGCAGATACCCGGCGCTCGGCCCCATCAGGTCCGGGTTCAGTTCGACGAAGTAGTTCTTCACCCCCGCTTTCTTCGCCGCCGCAAACACTTTCGGCCAATTCACAATTCCCTTGCCCAGCGCGACATCCTTCTTCGTCTCCGGCGACCAGTCCTGCAAATGCATGGACAGGAAATGCCCCGGATACTTGTTCAGGTAGGTGGCGGCGTCGTACCCCATGCTGATCACGTCCACCTGGAACTGCGACCTCACGTATTTGGGGTCGAACTCGTGCATCAGGTGGTCGTAGACCAGCACGCCGTCGATCTGCCTGAACTCGAAATTGTGATTGTGGAAACCGAGCGGCAGCCCGGCCTTCAGCGTTCGCTCTCCGATGCGGTTCAGCTCTTCGGCGGCCTTGGACCAGTCGCCGAGGGTCGCCGTGGTCATGCTGCCGAACGTGGAGAGCACCATCTGCCGCAGCCCGAGATCCCTGGCGTAGGCGATCCGCTCGTCCAGGTTCTCCTTCAACTCCGAAAACTGGTAATGGCAGCTCTCGCAATCCAGGCCCGCCGACCGGATAACGTCGCGCAATTCCGCGGGCTTCATGCTCATCAACGCCCCGAAGCCGTACTTCACGTAGCCCGGCGGCGAGCACATCTCGATGCGCTTATAGCCCATGCCGGCAATCTGTTTGAGCGTGCCGTGGAGGTCGGTGCCGATGGTCTCGCGGAAGGGGAAGGTTTGACAGCCGAGGGAGATCCCGAGCGGTTCCGAGTGCAGGGCAGCCGCGAGACCGATGCCGCTCGCGGCCAAAAAATTTCGTCTGGAGAGGTTTCGCATATTGAGCCCTCCAGATACGATACATCAACTGAACCCGATCCGTTGCTACAACACGGGCGGGAGCGCCGGCCAGGCCGGCGAATACAGCGGTCCGGCGCCCGCAAAGGCTGCCGGACCGCATTGGTTGGGGGCTTATTTGCCCGCTTGCAGGTTCGCGATGGAGGCCTTCAGCAGCCCCACCGCGTACGCCGTGTTGTGGATGCCCTTGCTGCCGTCGTTGTTCACGAACGGCCAGTTGTAGGCCGCTTCCAACTGCGGTTTGGTCCAGGTGGAATCGATGGTGAGTGCGGTCTTCACCGAGTTGTTCGGCGGCAGCATGGTGGAAAGCTGGTCGAGCATGGACTGCACTTCGGTCTGCACGCCCTGGATCTGGCCGTCGCCGTTGTAATCGAACAGCGGGAAGTCGAACGTGGTGATGTCCGGCCCGTGGCAGGTCTGGCACGCGGCCACCAGGTCTTCCTTCTTTCCGCCGGTGGGCGTGTAGCTGGGCGTGAAGGTGTGGTCGCCCACGTGCAGGAAGCCGGGGTCGGTGGTGGCCACGGTCTGCATGTGGCAGGTGACGCAGGTATTCGGCACCACGAACTGATGCGCGGAGGTCGGAATGCTTTCCCCGTACGTATAGCCGTTGGTGCCCATCAGCATGTCGGCCTGCGGCCCTTCGTGCGGGCCGAAGTGGGCGCTGCCGGCGGTGGTGTGCACGTAGGTGGCGCGGTCACGCGCGCCTGGTGGCACTGCATGCAGAGGATGCCCTCGCCGGCGGCGCTGCTGTATCCCTGGCTATCGTTGCCGGTGAGGGACACCTTGGTGCCGTCGGCCAGCGTCACCGACGCCATGTTGCGGATCTGGTGCGTATCGCCGCTGCCGTTGGCCGGCGCGGTGATCCCGTGCGGCTCATGGCAGGTGGCGCAATCGATCGAGTGGTACGAGGTGTCGGTGATAGGGCTGATGCCGGCCATGCGCTGGATGAAGCCGGTGCCGGTGTGGCAGCCGACGCAGGTGGCGTTGCCCGCCGGATCGGTGGTGGTTACGGCGTGCATCGAGTTCTCCCACGCCGTGCCCTTGATGTGGTGAGTCGGCTCGTCGTGGCACTGGTTGCAGGCGCCGGTGTTGGAGGGAACCGAGATGGCGATCGGTCGCCGCCATTGGCCGCGTGTTCGCTGCCCGGACCATGGCAGTTCTCGCACTGGATGTTGGCCAGATTCTGCAAAGTGGCGGGGACCGCGTTCCAGTTGCCGGGCTGCAGGGTGGTCGGGAACGTCCAGCCCAACTGCTTGGCCACATAGCGAGAAGCCGCCGTCGTTGACCGTGGAATTGGCGTCGTAGCCCACCGTATGGCAGGCAAGGCAGGAGGTTCCGGTAGTGCCGCTGCCGCCGTTGATGCCGTTGGTGAAAATGGAGGCGTGCAAGGTGTTCGACCAAGGGCCTACCATCTGTATGGCGGGTCCGGTGTTGTGGCATTCCTTGCAGGTGGAGATGCCCACGTACGTGCCGGCGATGAACGTCTGGGCTACAGTGGTGGTCCCGCTGCTGCCGGCGGTGACCGTGGCGCTGATGACGTACACGCCATGCACATCCGGGCGCAAAAGCTGGCGTCCCGCCACCTGGTAGACGAGCCGGTCGGACGGCTCGTAAACGGGCACGTTCGAGCCCAGCGGGCTGGCGACCAGCGCGGCATTGGACCCGGCCGGTTTGGTCACGATCGTCCAGATCACTCCGGCGATGTTGTTGGCCGGAATGGTGGCGTCTACCTCCACTTCCAGATACAACGGCTCGCCGAGCGCTACGGTATTCAATCCGCCCGAGACCTGCGTGGTCGAGGGCAGCTTGTAGAGCGCCAGGTCGCCGGTCGTCACCGCGCGCACCACCAGGCGGGGCGCCTGGAGAGTGGTCTGCGCATTCAATGTGGCCGGGACGGCCACAGCCATCAGCGCCACTGCCAGAAGACCAGCTAGCGCTCTGTAAAGTCTTGAGGGATTTGTGACTCCCGTCATAGTCAGTTAAAACTCCTAACGAGACATGCTCGAAACAGATATTCCGGTCTTATTATATTGTAAATCTGTGGGATTACACCATGTTTATTTGCAACACCCTACAGGTTGTGGAAGATGCTGACGGTTTGTAGAGGGACCCCGCTAGGAGTTATCGATATCCCATAAAATCCGCCCGGCCGCTCACCGCACCGTAGCCGTTCGTTACCCGCCAATGCGGATAGTGGAGGGGGCGGACCCGCGATCGGGGCGCGAAGGAACGGGTGCGGAAACAACCCACCGCGCGGTTCGCACAGCGGCCGGGTCCGTCGACGAGATACACGCCTGCTGCAGCACCGAGGGCCTCTTGACCGAAAGGCCGCCGTCCGCAGTCCCTGTTCCCCGCCCTAATACCGCAGCAGCCAGCGCGCCTTTTCCATCACCTTATTGGTATTCGGCAGGAACGCGTCTTCGAGGGGCGGGCTGTACGGCACCGGCGTGTCCGGCGCCGTCACGCGCAGAATCGGGCCGTCCAGGTACTCAAAAACCGTCTCGGTCAGGCTGACCGCCAGTTCTCCAGCCAGACCAGCGGTGCGGGTGTCCTCATGGACCAACAGAACCTTGGAGGTCTTCTTCACGCTCTCCGCCACCGTCTCACGGTCGAGCGGCAACAGCGTGCGCAGATCGATCACTTCCACCGAAGCGCCCTCCCGCGCCAGTGCCTCCGCCGTCTCGAGGGCGGTCCACACCATGGCGCCGTAAGCGACAATGGTAAGGTCCCTGCCCTCCCGCACCACCTTGGCCTTGCCGATCGGCACCGTGTAATCGCCCGCCGGAAGATCTTCCTTGACCTTGCGGTACAGGCCTTTGTGCTCGAAGAAAATCACGGGGTCGTTGTCGCGGATGGAAGCTTTGATCAGCCCCTTGGCATCATAGGCCGTAGCCGGCGCCACCACCTTCAGCCCGGGCGTTTTCACGAACCACATCTCCGGGTTTTGCGAGTGGAACGGTCCGCCGTGAATGCCGCCACCCGAGGGCGCGCGGATGACAATCGGCACCGGCGCATTCCATCGATACCGGCATTTGGCGGCGAAATTGACAATCTGGTCGAAGCCGCACGAAATGAAGTCGGCGAACTGCATTTCCGCCACCGGTCGCAGGCCCATGAACGATGCGCCGATGGCCGCGCCGGCGATTCCACCCTCCGAAATCGGCGTATCCACCACCCGCCGCGCGCCGAAGTGCTCGATAAACCCCGCCGTCACCTTGAACGCGCCGCCGTAGACCCCGATGTCTTCGCCGATCAGGAACACGTTCGGGTCGCGTTCCATCTCTTCCCATAGTCCTTCCCGGATGGCTTCCAGATAGGTTGGCATGGCGGTTAGCTTTCGTAGACGCCGTCGAGCAGGGTGGCCGCGTCGGGATACGGGCGGCTCTCGGCCCACTCCACGGCTTCATCGATTTCGCGCAGAATCCCGGCCCGGCGCGCATCCAGGTCTTCCCGCGTCGCCCAGCCGCGCTCCAGCATGCGGTTTTCCAACCGGAGGATGGGATCCAGTCTGGCCCATTCGTCGAACCGTTCCTGGGGCACGTAATGGGCGCCGTCGTGGGCCGAATGGCCGGTCATGCGGAAGGTTTTGCACTCCAGGAGATAAGGCCCAAGGCCGCTCTTGATGTGCGCCAGCGCGCGCCGTGTCGCCTCGTGAACCGCGAACACGTCGTTGCCATCCACAATCGCGGCCGGAATCCCGTAGGCCGGGCCCTTGTCCGCCACGTGCAGGCACGCCATCTGCGCCGAAAGCGGCGTGGAATAGGCGTACTGGTTGTTGTTGCAGATGAACAGCACGGGCAGTTTCTGCACCGCCGCGAAGTTCACGCCTTCGTGCCAGTCGCCGCGGCTGGTGGCGCCGTCGCCGAAGTAACAGAACGCCACCCCGTCGATCCCCTTGTAGCGCATGGCCAGCGCCGCTCCCGCCGCCACCGGCACGGTTGCCGCCAGGGCGCTGATAATGGAGACCAGCCCCAGGCTCAGGTCGCCCATGTGCATGTTGCCGTCGCGCCCGCGCGTGGGGCCGTCCGCCCGGCCCATGTACTGGGCGAAAATCTGCCGCGGCGTCATCCCGCGGATCAGCATCACCGCCATATCCCGATGCGAGGGAAACAGAATGTCCTGCGGCTCTGCCAGGAGCGCCGTCCCCACCGGGATCGCCTCCTGCCCCCGTCCCACGTAAACCCCGCCCAGAATCTTCCCCTGCCGGTAGAGCTTGCGCTCGATGCGGTCCTCGATCTCCCGCATCAACACCATGTAATGCAGCGAGCTGCTGGCCAGTTCGGCCTCGTCGCCGGAGCGCGTGTGTTCGTGCGGAGTAATAGCGTGTGCCACGCCCATGAGGTATCCCCTCGCCAATTTCTAAGTACCCGGCCAGTATAGCGCTTTTCGGGGATGGGCAGACCGGCCGGTCGGAATGACGCCGGCCAGCGGGTTGGACTGGCTTGGGGCCGAGCCGTTCGGGCTCGGGTATGCCGGCTCGGAAGCCGGCATGGCAAGCTGGAAGCTTGCTCTACAGGTTGTGCCCCTGCTAATGGGCCCCGGGCAGCCTCACGGTAACGGTGTCGCCGTTCGAATCGGTCACGGTGGCTCCCGGTGAGCGCGGAGCCGGCGGAATCGCCGGGCGTGCCGGTTCATTCCCTTGGACGAACACCGGCCGCGCCGCGCCGGCCGGGCTCATGCCTCCCATCCCGCGCTGCAGCATCCCGGCCAGGTTAGCCTTCTGCGCTGCCACCGCCTTCCGCAGCTCGGCCTCGGGCACAAACAGCTCCAGTTTCACGCTGCCGTTCTCCGCCCGAAAGTCGAACCTGGCCTCACCCGCGGTGGATTTCGCCTTCAGCATTCCCTCGATCATCTGCAGCGAGGATTGCATTTGCGCGGCCTGTTGGGCCGTTTTTACATGAAATTCGCCCCGGAACCGGAGCCCATCCCGCAAAGTTGCTCCGAATTCGAAGCGATCGATGGACTGGAGCTCCTTCGCCGCCCCGGTGGCCGGCGCGATTCCGTCCGGAAGGTCGCCCACGCCCCAAAAGTCGTTGCTCGCGGCCAACTCGGCGAACCGGACCGCGACCCCGGGAGCCGGGCCGGGCGCCTTGCCGCGGCGATCGATGGCCGCCCGCACCTCCGCCGCCGACCCCGCTATGGCGGTTCCGGTATCCAGCACCGCCAGGCTCCGGCTTGGGTCCTTGGGGTCTTCGAGCATTGGCACGCCACCGTACATCGTGAAGTGCTTCGTCTGGTCGCCAGGCTTCGGCGGACCGGCAGGGAACCGCCCTCTTAGTATGGCCAGCCCGTGAGCGTTCTTCCCGCCGCCATCGGCCGCCAGAATGATGCTGTCCAGATCTTTCAGGGGATTGACCCCGGGCCAGTCGGCGGCGCTCCCAAAATTGACCTTGGCCGTACTGAAATCAGGACTTAGGTCCTTTAGCATTGGCGAATCCGCCAGCGACCGCAAGTCAAACCCTACCAGAATCCGGGTTCCCGGCGGCAGCAGGTCGACCGGAAGAGCGTCGGCGGCGCGGACGACCAGCGCGGGCACGATCAGGAGCAATACGGCGCGGCAAAGCTTCATTGCAGCCGGTATCTTACCGCCGCGCAAGGCCGAAACCCAGATCCACGAAGGATGACAGGCCAGAATTCACCTTGGTTAAGCCGCCCGCGTGAGTTGAGTCGTGCGTGCGCAAGATTTTCTTGACAATCTTACGCTCATATTTTATGATTGTCAGTGGATGAGGTATCCGAGCCTCTCACAAAATCAAAAGGAGCTTTCAATCCGATGTCTCTCAGCCATTTCGACCCGCTAGCCAACCTCCGGCCTTTCGAAGACGCCTTCACCCGGGTGCTCAACGAGCCGCAGGCCAACCGGCCCTGGTCGCCGGCCGTGGACATCTACGAAACCGAAAACGAGCTGGTTCTGAAGGCCGACCTGCCGGAAGTCGACCTCGAGGACATCGACGTCCGCGTCGAAAACCAGACCCTGACCATCTCCGGCGAGCGCAAATTCGACGCCGCCCAGAGCGAGAATGCCGGCTTCCACCGCATCGAGCGCAGCTACGGCAACTTCGTCCGCAGCTTCGCCGTGCCCAACACCTTCGATACCGAGAAGATCGCGGCCGGCTATCAAAAACGGCGTCCTGACCGTCACCCTGCCCAAGAAGGAAGCCGCCAAGCCGCGCCAGATCAAAGTCGAAGCCGCAGGTGTAGTGCATCTAAATAACAGGGGCCGGGAGTCAGGGCCAGGGGCCAGGGAGTTTACCGGTCGCCGGCCTTTGTGCTCCAGGCCCGGAAGGGAAATGGCCTTCGGATCGTCGCCAGTTGCCGCGAGGCTTGCCAGCGCCTCTCCGGCTCCCGGCCCCTGACCCCCGGCCCCAAGGAATAAATGTTTCGATTCGACAAACTCACTCAAAAAGCCCAGGAGGCCCTGCAGCAGGCGCAGGCCATCGCCGAAAAGAGCCAGAACCAGGTGATGTTCCCGCTGCACCTGCTGATCGCGCTGGCCGAGGAAAAGGAAGGCATCGTCCGCCCGGTGCTGGAAAAATGCGGCGTCCAGCCCGACGCCATCGTCGCCGAAGCGCGAACGCCTGCTCGACAACCTGCCCAAAACCAGCGGCATGCAGCCCGGGCATGTATCTCTCGCAGCCGCTCAACCAGGTGCTCGAGCACGCCTTCGACGAAGCCACCCGCTTCAAGGACGAATTCGTCTCCACCGAGCACCTGCTGCTGGCCATCGCCGAGCAGCGCAGCGACCCCGCCGGCCAGTTGCTCGACCGCGCCGGCGCCACCCACGACGCCATCCTCAAGGCGCTGGTCTCCGTTCGCGGCACGCCAGCGCGTCACCGACCAGAATCCCGAGACCGAAATACCAGGCGCTGGAGCGCTACGCCCACGACCTGACCGAATCCGCCCGCAAGGGCAAGCTCGACCCGGTGATCGGCCGCGACGACGAAATCCGCCGCGTCATGCAGGTGCTCAGCCGCCGCACCAAGAACAACCCGGTGCTGATCGGCGAGCCGGGCGTCGGCAAGACCGCCATCGTCGAAGGCCTGGCCCAGCGCATCGTGCGCGGCGACGTGCCCGACCAGCTCAAGAACAAGCAGCTGGTCGCCATCGACCTCGGCTCCATGATCGCCGGCACCAAGTTCCGCGGCGAGTTCGAAGACCGCCTCAAGGCCGTGGTCAAGGAAATCATCGATTCCAACGGCGAAATCATCTGCTTCATCGACGAGCTGCACACGCTGGTCGGCGCGGGCGGAGCCGAAGGCGCCATCGACGCCGCCAACCTGCTGAAACCGGCGCTGGCCCGCGGCGAACTGCGCTGCATCGGCGCCACCACCCTCAACGAATACAAGAAGCACGTCGAAAAGGACGCCGCCCTGGCCCGCCGCTTCCAGACCGTGCATGGTGGGCGAGCCCACGGTCGACGACACCATCGCCATTCTGCGCGGCCTCAAGGAGAAGTTCGAGATCCACCACGGCGTGCGCATCAAGGATTCGGCCATCGTCGCCGCCGCCGTGCTCTCGCACCGCTACATCGCCGACCGCTTCCTGCCCGATAAGGCCATCGACCTGATCGACGAAGCCGGCTCCGCGCTGCGCCTGCAGATCGGCTCCATGCCCATCGAAATCGACGATCTCGACCGCCGCATCTCGCACCTCGAAATCGAGCGCCAGGCGCTCAGCAAGGAAAACGACACGGCTTCGCACGAGCGCCTGCGCCAGGTGGAAAACGAACTGGAGCGCCTGCGCGGCGAAGCCGCCGGGCTGAAGGAGCGCTGGAACCGCGAAAAGGGCGCCATCACGCGCGTCCGCCAGCTCAAGGAGGAGCAGGACAGCCTGCGCCAGGAAGAAGAGCAGGCCACCCGCGCCGGCGATTGGGAAAAGGCCGCGCAGATTGCGCTACGGCCGCCTCGCCCAAATCGAGAAAGGACATCCAGGCCGCCGAACAGGAGCTGGAAGCCGTCAAGGGCAACGCCCTGCTCAAGGAAGAGATCGGCGAGGACGATATCGCCCGCATCGTGGCCAAGTGGACCGGCATTCCCGGTCACCCGCATGATGGAAGGCGAAATCCAGAAGCTGGTCCATATGCCGGACCGCCTGAAGGACCGCGTGGTCGGCCAGGACGAAGCCGTGCGCCTGGTGTCCAACGCCATCCTGCGCAACCGCGCCGGCCTGAGCGATCCCAACCGGCCCATCGGCAGCTTCATCTTCCTGGGCCCCACCGGCGTCGGCAAAACCGAGCTGGTGCGCGCGCTGGCGCAGTACCTGTTCGACGACGACAAGGCCATGATCCGCGTCGACATGTCCGAGTACATGGAGAAGCACGCGGTGGCGCGCATGATCGGCTCGCCTCCCGGATACGTGGGCTACGACGAAGGCGGCCAGCTCACCGAGCAGGTGCGCCGCCGGCCCTATTCGGTGGTGCTGTTCGACGAAATCGAGAAGGCGCATCCGGACGTCTTCAACGCCCTGCTGCAGATTCTGGACGACGGCCGCCTGACCGATGGCCAGGGCCGCACGGTGAGCTTCAAGAACACCGTGATCGTGATGACTTCCAACGTCGGCACCGGCATGGTGGAGAAGAACACCATCGGCTTCTCGGTGCACGGCAAGGACAAGCGCGAACGAAGATACGCGCAAGCGCCTGCTGGACGCCCTGCGACAGGCCTTCCGGCCGGAGTTTCTGAACCGCGTGGACGATATCATCGTGTTCAATACGCTGACGCGCGAGCACCTGACGCAGATCATGGACATCCAGTTGGCCAACGTGGGCAAGATGCTGAAAGACCGCAAGCTGCGCCTGGAAGTGACCGCAGGCCGCCAAGGACCTGATCATCGCCGAAGGCTACGATCCGCAATACGGCGCGCGGCCCATGCGGCGCGCCATCCAGCGGCTGATCCAGGACCCGCTGGCGCTGAAGCTGCTCAACGGCGAATTCGCCGACAGGCGACACGATCCTGGTGGACGCCAGGGATGGCGCTAGCTGGAATTCATCGGCGCAAGCTCGGCGCGGCGCGACACCGTGCCGGCGCTCGCTGCGGCCCGAACCTGAGGTCATACACGCATGAACACACTGAAAACCGCGCTGCTTCTGGGCCTGCTGAGCGCCCTCCTGCTCTTCGGAGGCGAGGCCATCGCCGGCCGCAAGGGCCTCTACATGGGCCTGGGCCTCGCCGTGGTGATGAATTTCGCCAGCTACTTCTTCTCCGACAAGATCGCGCTGGCGACTGTACCGCGCGCAGCCGGTGACGCGAAACCGAGAACCCGGAAGTCTACCGCCGCGTCGCGCCCATCGTGCAGCGGCCTGGCCAGCGCATGGGCACTGCCCATGCCGAAGCTGTAGGCTCATTCCCGGACGAATCGCCCAACGCCTTCGCCACCGGCCGCAACCCCGCCCACGCTTCGGTGGCGTTCACGGCCGGCATTCTGCAGCTGATGAACGATAGCGAAATCGAAGGCGTGGTGGCGCACGAGCTGGGCCACGTGCTGCATCGCGACATTCTGATCAGCTCGGTGGCCGCCACCCTCGCCGCCGCCATCACCATCCTGGCGCGCATGGCCTTCTGGTTCGGCGGCTGCGCCGCGACGACGACGACCGCGGCGGCGGCATTGCGGCGGTCTGCTCATGATGATTCTGGCGCCCATCGCCGCCATGCTGATCCAGATGGCCATCTCGCGCTCGCGCGAGTACGATGCCGACGCCGCTTCCGCCAAGTACGTCGGCTCGCCCTATCCGCTGATCAACGGCCTGCAGAAGCTGGAGACCTGGTCGAAGCGCATCCCCATGGACGCCACGCCCTCCACCGCGCACCTGTTCATCATCAAGCCGTTCACGCGGGCAGACGCCTGATGCGGCTGTTCTCCACGCACCCGTCCACCGAGGACCGCATCGCCCGCCTGCAGGCACATGCGATGAACGAAGCCTCTACATTTGACGCAGAGGCGCGGAGGCGCGGAGATAAATCCAAAACTTACTCCCGCTTGCCTCCGCCTCTCTGCGCCTCTGCGTCCAGACCCGATCCCGAACTGAGACTACAATTGGAAAACTCCTCCCCATCCGAAGTGGCGCAGGCTTCAGCCTGCCAATCCACAGAAAGTGAACCGCAAGGCGGCGGACCGCGTCGACTCCGGCCATCCCTGGATTTTTTCCAGCGACATCGCCGACCGCGGCGGCGCCCAGCCCGGCGACGCCGTCAAAGTCGCCGACGCGCGCGGCCGCGTCCTCGGCACGGCGCATTACAGCTCCGCCTCCCAAATCGCCCTGCGCATGCTCTCCCGCGCAGGTGGAAGAGATCGGCCGCGATTTCTATTTGCGGCGGCTGCGCGCCGCCGAAGCGCACCGGCGCCATGTGGTGCGCCGATACCGACGCGTATCGCGTGGTCCACGGCGAAGCCGACCTGCTGCCCGCGCTGATCGTCGACCGCTACGGCGATTACCTGGTGATGCAGACGCTCGACCAGGGCATGGACGCCGCCAAGGCCGAAATCGTCTCCTGCCTGGAGGAGATTTTCCAGCCCAAGGGCATCGTGGCGCGCAACGATGTCGCCGGTGCGCGCCAAGGAGCAGTTGCCGCTCGAAACCGGACTGCTGGCCGGCGAAGTGCCCGAATCCGTGGCGGTCCGCATGAACGGCCTCACGCTCGCCGCCGATCTGCTGCACGGCCAGAAGACCGGCATTTTCCTCGACCAGCGCGAGAACTACCTCGCCGCGGCCCGCTACGCCCGCGGCGGCCACGCGCTCGATTGCTTCACTTCCACCGGCGGCTTCGCCCTGCACCTGGCGGCGCACTGCGAATCCGTGGAAGCGGTGGACAGCTCCGCGCCCGCGCTCGCCACCGCCCGCGCCAATGCCGCCGCCAACGCCATCGGCAACATCGAATTCACGCGAGGCCGACGTCTTCGAGCTGCTCTCCGGCTACTCCTCCGCGCGCCGCCAGTTCTCGCTGGTGGTGCTCGACCCGCCCGCCTTCGCCAAGTCGCGCGCAAGCCTGGAGGCGGCCGCGCGCGGGCTACAAGGAGATCAACCTGCGCGCCCTGCGCCTGCTCGGCCCCGGCGGCATTCTGGTCACCTGCTCCTGCTCCCACCACCTGAGCGAAGCCATGCTGCTCGAAATCGTGGCCCAAGCCTCGCTCGACGCCGGCCGCACCCTGCGCGTCCTGGAGCGCCGCACGCAGGCCCAGGACCACCCCATCCTCCTGACCGTCCCCGAAACGCACTATCTGAAGTGTCTGATTCTGGAAGTCGTCTAATAAAGAGCGTAGCGCCGCCTTCCAGGCACATTCCGGAGCCTGCAGGTTCCTACTGCGCCATCAGGCGGTCGCATTCGGCCACGGCCGCCTCGGCCAGCTGGCGGCGGCGGACGGTCTCGTCCGTCTGCGGCTTCCAGTTTTTCCAGCGGACCACGTTTTTTTGAAATGTCATGCGCGCCCAGCCGTAGTTGTGGTTGGCCAGGAGCATGCGGCCGTACAGGTCGTCGCGGTCGGAAGCGGCTTCCATGGCGGCAAGCGTGGGCTGCGGCGCCGCCAGCAGGCGGTTTTCCAGTGGCTCCGCCATGGTGATGAGGGCGGCGGCCTGGTCGGATTTGCCGGCTGCGAGCAGCGTCTCCGTCTGCCGGTTCATGGCGGACAACCGCTCGACCGACCCGGCGTACAGCGGATCCTGGGTGGGATCGGGTCGGGCGGGCCCGGTATCGGACCGGACCGCCGCGGACGGCGGCGGCGCGGGAGAGCAGGCGGCCAACCACGCAGCCAAAATGAGAACGGGCGGACGCACTGATTCCAGCATAGCCGCCCGGCCGCATGCCATGCTGAAGCCCGACATGGCAGCCTGAAAAGCTATCCAATGGCCACATGTTGGGCCCCGCGGAGCCGTGCTAGCATCGTGAGCTACAGCCCGGTGCTCCGGTTCGCGTTCGCACACTTTTTCTCACGGGCGACAGGTAAACCAATATGATCTGTCGAAAAGAGATGCTCTTTGCCTGCGCGCTGGCTGCGTATCCGTCGTTTCCGGCGGCAGGCCAGACGCTGGCCGGCTGCGCCATGTTCCCGGCCAACAACGTGTGGAACACCCGCGTGGACAGCCTGCCGCTCGACGCGAATTCGGCGGCCTACATCGCCACCATCGGCGCCGCCAAGGGGCTGCACCCCGACTTTTCTTCGGAGGGCGGCGGCATTCCGTACGTGGTGGTGCCGGGAACGCAGCCGAAGGTTCCGGTGGTGTTCAGCTCGCCGTCGGAGAGCGACCCGGGCCCGTATCCCGTCCCGCCCAATGCGCCCATCGAGGGCGGCGCGTCGAGCACCGGGGACCGGCACGTGCTCGTTTTAGAGAACACCAACTGCATTCTGTACGAGATGTACGCCGCCTATCCGCAAGCCGATGGAAGCTGGACGGCCGGCTCCGGCGCGATGTTCCCTCTCGGCTCGAACCAGTTGCGGCCGGCGGGATGGACCTCGGCCGACGCCGCCGGGTTCGCCATCCTGCCGGGGCTGGTGCGGTACGACGAAGTGGCCGCCGGCGCCATCAACCACGCCATCCGGATGACCGCGCCGCAGACGCGCGACCAGTACATCTGGCCGGCCCGGCACGAAGCTTCCACGCTCACCGGAAACCAGTACCCGCCCATGGGACAGCGCTTCCGCCTGAAGGCCTCGTTCGACATCACGCCGTATACGGCGGATGTGCAGGTGATCCTGACGGCGCTGAAGAAGTACGGCGCGCTGCTGGCGGATAACGGCTCGTCGTGGTACCTGACGGGCGTGCCCGACCCGCGCTGGGACGACGATACGCTGCACAACCTCGGGCAGGTGCTGGGCTCCAACCTGGAGGCGGTGGACGAATCCAGCCTGATGGCCGATCCGAACTCCGCGGCGGTGGCGACGGCGCCCGCGCTCAGCAGTTTGCAGGTGAGCCCGGCGAAGCTCGCGGGCGGAGCGGGCAGCACGCAGAACCGGGTGACCCTGAACGCGCCCGCGCCGGCCGGCGGCGCCATCGTTTCGCTTTCCAGTTCCAACCCGGCGGCGGCGTCCGTGCCGGCCACCGTGCTGGTCCCGGCGGGCGCCACCTCAGCCGCGTTTTCCATTCAGACCAGCGCCGTGGCGTCGGTCACGGACGTCACCGTTTCGGCCTTCTATATCGGCGTGACGGAAACGGCGGCGCTCGAAATCGATCCGGCGGCGCCGCGGCGACGGCGGAGCAGCCGCGGCGGACCCGTGGTTCCGCTTCCGTAGCCACCGCTCCCTAAGGTCGCGGCTCCGATCGTCGCAGCACGCATGCCGCCACCGCGTCACATCCCGCTGGCGCGGACCCAGAAGCTTTCCACCCACTTACCGCCGGCGGGGACGGACTGCAACTCGCGGTATTTGCCGTCGTGTGCAAGGTTGACGCCGTTGGTGATGCCGGTCATGGGTTCGAAGCACATAAAACCGGTGGCCGCGCCATTGCGTCCGGTCGGCGCCCAGACCACTGCCACCGGATACTTCGGCCCGAACATAGCCTCCACCTTCCGGCCGGCCGATTCCACCGAGAAGTGGGCGCGGCCGTCGGGCTCGCGCACCAGGTCGGTGAAGCCGTCGTCAAAAGTGTGGCCTTGCATCAGGAAACCATCCGGCAGAGAGTTGGGCGTGAACTCGCCGGTGGGGAGGTTCTGGATGGCCTCCACGTGTTTGCGGGCGGGGATATGGGCGGTCCACTGGTCGCGGGGAATGCCGGGGATTTTGTAGTAGGGATGGAAGCCGACGGCCAGCGGCATGGGTTCCCGGCTGAGGTTGCTCACCGCCAGCCGGACTTCGAGCGTGCCGCCCGAGAGAACATAGGTCATCTCGTAATCGTGGGCGAACGGCCATTGCGCCATCATGTCGGGGTATCGCCAGAATTCCAGCCGGCTGGTGACGGAAGCCGAATCCGGGCCGGCCTTCACCTCCGTCACTTTCCACTCCGGAGAGGCGGAAAGGAAGCCGTGAATGGGGATGGCGCCGCGCACGTTGCCGAGCCCCATGTTGAACACGTACTTCTTATTGTTGGCCCAGAACGCCTGCTCGCCCAGCCGGTTCGCCCATGGCGCCAGGAAAGGGATGCCGCATAATCCGGGGCGCTCGCGGAACGCGGCCACATCGGCGAACGGGAAATCGAGAATGTTCTGCCCGTTGACCTTCATCTCGTAGGCGCGGTTGCCGATGGAGGGCGCAATATTGACCTCCACGTGATGGGCCAGGTCCGCCAGGCGCACGATGGGAACGCCGTGGTCCTCGGTTTCCCGGGCAGTGTAATTCTGGCCGAAGCAGGTAGCGGCAAGCGCCGGCCCAAACAGAACGCAAAACAGGATCGATTTCATTGCGCGCCTCCCCATCTGCTCGCCAGACGAAGGTAGCACCATGCCCCTGGCGATTCAAGCGCGGCCGGACATCGGTGGCCGATCATCCTTCAGCTGCCTGCCTGAAGTGCGTCGGCCAAGGGAAATTTTCGGCCAGGCGCGATAACCCAGGGGCGGCGCCGCGCATGGGAAGGCCGTGGCCGGCGGCGATTAAGCGAGGGGCGCAGGGCGGCCAGCGCTTGCACGGATCTTTTCGGCGTCTTTCCAGTTCGAGGTGGCGGGCACGGGCGGACGGCATACCTGCCGGCGGCGGGTGACGGTGGCGGCGAAACTGTCCAGGTTCATGGTGGTGACGGCATCGCCGGCCAGCAGCACCGCATCCGCGCGGGCGGAAGAATGCCACGTGGCCGGGGGTGTGGCCGGGCGTCTCAGACCATCTCCCAATCGGGCAGACCGGGAACGGGCGCATCGGCGCGCAAACGCGGCCACGCGGGTTCCCAGATCGACCGTGGCGGTGGGGAAGAAGCTGGCGATGCGGGTGAAGAATCCGGGCGAGCTGAAATCGAAGGGCGGGTAGAGGGACTGCCCGGTGAGGTAGGGAAGCTCCAGCGAGTGCGCGTAGATGGGGACGCCCCAGCGGCCGGCCAGCGCGCCGGCCGAGCCGGCATGGTCGAAATGGCCGTGGGTGAGGAGGATGGCGCGGGGACGTGCGCCGCGGCCGAAACGGTGTTCGGCGGCGCGGAGAATCCGCCGCTCCTGGCCGGGCGTGCAGGCGTCCACCAGAACCCATCGGGCGCGCTCGCCGACCAGGTACGCATTGGCGATCAGGGTGGGGACGATGAGCGACACCCGGCGCGATTTCCTGCATCATTTACCTTGCCCGCGCGGCGGCCGCTATTCTATCATTATCCAGTTTTTGGTCTTGAAGATCCCGTTCATCATGGTGAAAACGGGGCGCACGTTCTCCTGCTGGCCGGCATCGAGCAGCTTGAAGATGCGGGCGAAGGCGTTCATTTCGATGGCGGCCATGCGCGCTTCCAGGTCCGCGTAACCTCTTGGTGGCCTGGCCGATCGCATCGGCGCCTTTGCCGCCCGCGATGGCCGCCGCCAGTTCCTCGCGGCTCTGGATCAATTGCTCGCGCAGCGGCGCCGCTTCTTTCTGGCCGGCGTCCATGATGTCCTTGAAGTTCTTTTTCTGCTCCCGCGAGAGCTTCAGATAATCGGCCACCCGATCCAGCCGGTTGAGTTCGACTCCTGCCTGTTGTACCCGGAAGTGTCCGCATCGTTGTTGCGGCTGCCGCCGCGCTGCGCCGCCGCGCCGGGGGCCAGCGCCGCCAGGGCCGACGGCAATCAGGCATAACTGTCGAAACATCGGTATCTTCCTCCAGCGCGCCCGCTCCGAGACGAAATTCCCGCCAAGATCTCGAAAGCCTGCGCGGACTTGGACTGCTGATTGGGTTTGAGCATGGCGCATATTTTGGCGAAAGCATCGCCCTCCAGGTCGCCATGCGCCCGGCAACCGCGGCGTAGCCGTCCACCAGCTTTTGGACTTCCTCTTTCGGCTTGCCGTCGATCAACGCGCTGGCGATATCGGCGCGCTGCTTATCCATTTCCTCGTGAACCGGCGCGGCCTGCTGGCGGGCGGCGTTGAGGATGTCCAGCAACTGGTCCTTCTGCTTGCTGTTGAGCTTGAGCTTGTCGGCGATCTGGTCGGCTTTGCCTGGGGCGGGACGGTGGCGCATCGGCAGGTTGCTCATCCCGGAGCTGCCCGCCCCGCCGCCGCCACCGCGCTGCGCCATCAGCAGGCCGGAGGCGAGGATGCCGGCCAGGATCAGTTTTCGGACCATCGCGACTCCTCCATGGCGGCGCGTCGCTCGGTCGCGCTCTTCCGCCAAGTGAATTAAAGCACGATTCGCAGAGCGATGGTGAAGCGTGCGCCCAGGCACGCACAAGGACACGTGCGGCTCGTTTACAATTCGTTTCATTCATGAAAGGCTGCAGATTAGTCCAATAGAGGTAAAGGAGGTTTTTCACCCTGCCCGCTGCACTAAGGGGCAGCGGCCTGCCGGAGGGTAGGATTTTAGCGGTGCCGGCGTGAGGCAAATGGCAGCCATGCGATTATTTTCGTCTGATTTTCACTCCGGGAGTCATCGCGGGCAGAACCCGGGAGGCGGGGTACGCATTTGCCTCCACGAACCGGTCTGGCATTCCTCTGGATCGCCCTGATTCCGTTTTGCTGACAGTGGCGGCGGTGGCGTTGAACCGGCAATTCCGCAGCGAGGTCGGCTGGGTCGGACACACGTATGATGTCGGCTCCGCCGTCCGGGAAACGGCGATTTCGGTTTCGAGCGCAGACCGCAACCTACGCAATTATGCTCTGACCGGCGAGGAGCAATACCTGCGGGCTACGCGGACAGACGCGGCGCAACGCGCGCGATTACCTCCGCGAGTTGCAAGGCCTCATCGTCGATAATCCCGCCCAACAACGAAACCTGGCGCGCATGCAGCCGATGTTGGAAGACATGCTGGCCGACCAGCAACGCACACTGGAGCAGTGGGAGACCGGCGGCTTGCGAGCGGCTTTGAATCCCGCCGAGGTCGGACGAACCGAGCGCTCCATGGAACAGATCCGCGCGATCGCCGACGATATGATGCGGGCGGAAGCACGGCTGCTGGCTGGCGCGAACCCGGAAGGAGGGCCAGACCAACGTGGAGACCGAGGTGGTGTTCACCTGCGCCACCCTGATGACGCTGGGTCTGCTGCTCTGGACGGGCGGCTGCTGCGGGAAAATGCCGGCCAGCGCGACCAGGCCGAGCGGGAATTGCAGCAGAAGGTTCGCGAAATCGAGGGTTTGAACCAGGGCCTGGAGGGGCGCGTGAGCGAGCGCACCGCGGAGCTGCAGAAATCCAACCAGAAGCTGGCGCGATCCAACGAGGCCAACCGGCTGCTGGCGTCCGTGGTGGAATCCTCCGATGACGCCATCGTGGCGCGATCGGCGGAAGGCGTGATCGAGAGCTGGAATGCGGGCGCGGAACGGCTCTACGGATACCGGGCGGAGGAGATCATCGGGCACAACATCCGGGAGCTGCTGCCGCCGGGCCGCGCCGGGGAGGAAGCCGGACATTCTGGAGCGGCTGCGCAAGGGCCAGTCGGTGGAGCATTTCGAAACCGTCCGCCTGAGAAAGGGCGGCGCGCCGGTGGACGTTTCGCTCACCATTTCGCCCATTCGCAATGATGCCGGCAGGATTGTGGGCGCCTCGCATATTTCCCGCGACATCACGGAACAGAAGACGCACGCGGAAGCCATGCGCCAGGCGCAGAAACTGGAAAGCCTGGGCGTGCTGGCCGGCGGCATCGCGCATGACTTCAATAATCTGTTGGTCGGGATCCTCGGCAACGCCAGCCTGGCGGCCGAGGCCATGCCGGCCTACTCACCGGCGCGGCGCAACATCGAAGATGTGATTGCCGCCGGGGAGCGGGCCGCCGGATTGACGCGGCAGATGCTGGCGTATTCCGGCAAGGGCCGCTTCGTAATCGACCGCATCGACCTGTCGGCGTACGTGCGGGAAACCGTTCCGCTGCTGGAAGCGGCCATACCGCGCACGGTTGCGTTGCGCCTGGAGCTTGCGGACCGCCTTCCGGCGATTGAAGCGGACGCCGCGCAGATCCAGCAACTGGTGATGAACCTGGTGATCAACGGCGCCGAGGCGATTGCGGAGGGCAAGCCGGGCACGGTTACCGTGCGGACGCGCCTGGAGCATCTGGACGAAGAATCGGCGGGGGCGCAAGCCATACCGCAAACGCACGATTTCAAACCGGGGCCGTACGTGCTGCTGGAGGTTCGGGACACGGGGGCGGGGATGGAGGCGGCCATTCAGTCCAAAATTTTCGACCCCTTTTTCACCACCAAGTTCACGGGGCGCGGGCTGGGGCTGGCGGCGGTCCTGGGAATTGTGCGGGGGCACGGAGGCTTCATCGAGGTTTCGAGCGCTCCCGGACAGGGGACGGCGTTTCAGGTCCGGCTGCCCGCGCTGGCGGCGGGTGTAGACCCTCCGGCGAAAGCCCGGGAAACCGCGCGCGATGTTTCCGGGGCGGGGACGGTGCTGGTGATCGACGACGAGGAGATCGTGCGGAACCTGGCGCGGCAGACGCTGGAACATTATGGTTACCGCGTGTTGCTGGCGGAAGAGGGCGCGCACGGCGTAGAGGTGCTGGGCCGCGAAGCGGATTCCATCGATTGCGTGGTGCTGGACGTCACCATGCCGGTGATGAGCGGGGAGGAAGCGCTTCCCCGGCTGAAAGCCCTGCGTCCCGATGTTCCCGTGATCCTCTCGAGCGGCTTCAGCGAGGCCGAAGCGGTGCGGCGATTCGCGGGCAAGGGGCTGGCCGCATTCATTCAGAAGCCGTACAGGGCCGCGGCACTGGCGGAGAAGGTCAAAGATGTGATGGCAGCGGCAGGAACGCCCGCGCACCTGCGGCTTTGAGGCGGGACGGCTTGGCGTAAAATCGGAGACGGCCATGTTCACCCCGGAAGAACGCGCGCGGCTGCGTTCGGAACTTCTCGACTATGCCGCCGGCGACGCGCGCATCGGCGGGGCCGCCATTACCGGCTCGGCGGCGGCGGGGCACGAAGACCGGTGGTCGGACATCGATCTGGCTTTCGCAGTCGCGGAACCCGCGGGAGTGCCGGATGTGCTCGCGGACTGGACCGCGTATCTCTACGGCCGGCACCTGGCCGTGCATCACGTGGACATACAATCGGGCGCGTGGATCTACCGCGCCTTTCTCCTGACCAGCACGCTGCAGGTGGATCTGGCCTTCGTTCCCGCCGGGGAATTCCGGGCGCTGGCCCCGAGTTTTCGCCTGATGTTCGGAACGGCCCACGAACCGCGCCCGGCGGCGACCGCGCGGGCGACCGATCTCATCGGGCTTGCCTGGCTCTACGCAGCGCATGCACGGAGCTCGATGGCGAGGCGGAAGCTGTGGCAGGCGGAATACATGATCAGCGGTATACGCGACCACGCGTTGGCGCTGGCCTGTCTGCGCCACGGCCTTCCTACCGCGCACGGTCGGGGCATCGATCAGCTACCCGCGGCCGTGACCGCGCCATGGGAAGCTTCGCTGGTGCGGCAACTGGACCTCGCCGAGCTCTCACGGGCTTTCCAGGCCGCGATTTCCGGACTGCTCAGCGAAGATCCGACGCGCGGATGTGCAAACGGCGGAACGGCTGGAGGCCCGCGCTCCGGTGTCTCACCGAGGGCGGTGCCGAAAGCGCGTCCTGAACGGCTCACCTCGGCGGCTGTTTGGCGAACGCGGCGCCATCGGCGGCGGCCCTGGTTTCCACGCCCGGTTTTTGCAGGAAGCCGAGGTCGCGGAACCAATCGACGAAGCGGACTTGCCAGGTGCCGAAGGGCGTGCCGTTGCGGTCGGTAAGGCCGCCGGTCATGTGGCTGCCATCGGGGAGGGGATCTCCGGGGTGGCGGCCGTTGGCGTAGATGTGGAGCTCGATATTGGGCACGCCGAGGGCGAGCATGGCATTGAAGTATTCCATGGCCCAGATGGCGTGGACGCGGTCGCCGGAGCCGCCGCAGAGGACGAATGCGGGCGGGACATTGCGCGGGATGGGCGGCGCGGTGCGATTGCGCGCGAAGGGGGAAGGGCCGGGATAGATGAGGCCAGCGAAATCCGGGCGCGAGGTGATGCCGGCGAGGGGATCCGGGGGCCGCGCTGTTCCTGCGGTCGAAATCGTCGTACAGGACAGCCGCGGCAGCCGCCAGTTCCGCGCCGGCCGAGAAACCCATGATCCCGATCTTGTGCGGATCGAGATTCCACTCTTTGGCATAAGCGCGCACCAGGCGGATGGCCTGCAGGGCGTCATACACTTCGTCCGTCTGCGGGTTGTAGCCGTCGCGGCGGAGACGGTTGCGGAGGATCACGGTATTGACGCCGTAATTGTAGAAGAAGGGAACGAAATCGGCGGCTTCGGAACCGACGTTGAGCGTGTTATGGCCGCCGCCGGCCGCCAGGATGACGGCGGCGCCGGTGTTGAGGCCGCGGTCGACCGGGTGAAATTCGATGGACGGATTGTGAATGTTCACAATGCTCGCAATGCGGCCGGGCACCGTCTGGCTCATGTTGTACTGCTCCGGCTCGCGGATGCGGTCGGCTTTCAGATAAGGTGAATCGGGCGGAAACAGCGGCACCACCACGCCGCCGGGCACGATGGGCTGCGGCGCGTACGGGGCGGCGGTTTGGACGCCGGGCTTGGGGACCCCCAGTGGCGCGGGCAGCGGCGGCAGGGCGTGGGGAGTTTCCTGCGCAGTGGCGATCGCGGTAGCGAGAAGGAGAAGCACACGGAGTTTCATCGACTGGCAATATACCACCGGAGCAGGCGTCAGATTTCAGGGAAGAAGTCCAGCGGCTCTGCGTGGAAGCCCGGGAGCCTGTGGGCACGGAGCTGGGATACGTGCGGCCGGTAGTACGCGCGCAGTTGCCGGTTTTCCTCGCGCGCCCGCCTGGAAGTTTGGCGGGCCCGCCGCGCCTCCTCGATTACCCGGCCGATAACGGAAACCAGTGTGGCCGCGGTAAACGGCTTCACCACTAACGGGATATCGACCCGCAGTTCTTCGGCCACATAGCCTGACATGAGCACTGCCGCGGTAGAAGGCGAGTGCTCCTGAATTCTCCGGATCAGCTCCGGCCCGTTCATTTCCGGCATCGCGCAATCCGAAAGCACCAGGTCGATGGCGCCGCCGGCGGCGAGCGCCAGGGCTTCAGCGGCGCTGGTGACAGTCCGGACTTCGTAACCCTGCCGGGCGAGCAGGTCGCCCGCAAGTTTCGCTACCGCGGGCTCGTCATCCACCACCAGGATTCGCGCCGGGGCCATCGCTAACCGCCTCCTTCCGGACCGCCGCTGTCGCACGCGGCGGGCAGACAGGAATGCACCGGCCCTGAAAACCGGACCGTATTTCGGCGTCGCCTTTCTTCTGCTCTAAAACGCACCACGTCCCCCAGCAACGAATTTCCGATTGCAATCGTTCCCTCAGTTTGAGAACGGCTGCCCTCCGCTATCGGGTAGTGGCGTTGGCCGGGTAGGAATTTCGAAAAATTTTGGGTAACAAACTTCGCTCGCCGGACACGGTCAAAGAAGCGAGTGGAATGACCTTCACGGGTTTCGGAGACGGAAATGCGCTAGACTCGGACGCAGCACTCATTGAGTTGGCGATGCGAAAACTGCGTGTCGGGATTATCGATATAGTGTCCAAAGGCCCCACGCGCGCGTTATATGCGCGCGTTATGAACCCCAATCTTGCCAGCATCATGCCGCAGGTGATCGGGGTTTGGTGCAGGGAGGAGGGCCACGACGTTTCCTTCGTCTGCTACACCGGCCTGGAAGATCTCCGGAAGGAGCTGCCCTCGAACGTCGATCTGGTTTTCATCGGCGCGTTTACGGAGGCGGCTCATACCGCGTATGCCCTGAGCAACCTGTTCCGCTCCAAGGGCGCCGTCACCGCGATTGGCGGGCCTCACGCCCGCTGCTACCCGGAAGACGCGCAACGCTACTTCGATTACGTCTTCGGCTTTACCGGCCGGGAGACGCTTCGCGATGTGCTGCGGGACTGCTCCGAGCATCGGCCGGTGGGCGTGCACCTCACCGCCGGGCAGCAGCCGAAATCGCTTCCCGGCGTCCGCGAGCGCTGGCCCTTCATCGAACCGACCCTCAAGAAAGCGCCCGCCGTGCTCAAAATCGTGCCCATGCTCGGCAGCCTGGGGTGCCCGTATACGTGCAGCTTCTGCATCGACGCGAATGTGCCCTATCAGCCCATGGACTTCGATGGCATGGCGGAGGACCTCAAGTTCCTGCTGCAGAAGTTCAAGCGGCCCATGGTTGCATGGCACGATCCCAATTTCGGCGTGCGGTTCAACGACTGCATGGACGCGATCGAACGCGCCGTGCCTCCCGGCCGTATCGAATTCATCGCCGAAAGCAGTCTGTCCCTGCTCTCCGAAGCCGCACCTGGAGCGGCTTCGGGACAACGGATTCAAGGCCCTCCTGCCGGGAGTGGAATCGTGGTTCGACCTGGGCAATAAGTCGAAGACCGGCGCGCAACAGGGAATGGACAAGGTCCGCCAGGTGGCCGACCACGTCAACCTGATCCTGAGCTACGTGCCGTACATCCAAACCAACTTCGTGCTGGGGCTCGACAGCGACCAGGGGGCGGAGCCCTTCGAGCTGACCAAGCGATTTCTGGACCTGGCGCCGGGCGCATTTCCCGGCTATTCGCTGCTGACGGCGTTCGGCCGCGCCGCGCCGCTCAACCTGGATTACCAGAGTGCCAGGCCGCGTCCTGCCCTTCCCCTTCCATTTCCTCAACAACAACCAGGCCATCAACGTCAGGCCCAAAAATTATTCCTGGGGCGATTTCTATGACCGGGTGATCGACCTGACCCGTTATTCCTTCTCCTGGAAAGCCATCGGGCGGCGTTTCCGCTCGACCCGCGGCCTGACTGCGCGCGCCATGAACCTGGTGCGGGCGGTTTCAACGGAAGGGTTCGGCAGGCTCGCTTATTACCGCGAAATTCGCCGGCGGCTGGACGCGGACGCGCGGTTCCTCCCCTATTTCGAACGGGAGACTACGGCGCTGCCGCAGTTTTACGTGGACCTGGTGCGCCAGGACCTGGGTGAGCTGTGGGAATGGCTGCCGGCCGGGGCGCTCTATCACGACCCCAACGCCTATTCGCAGGCGGAGCGGAAGCAAACCGCCGGCATCGTGCAACTGTAGCGGGTCCGGAGCGGCGTGGGTTGCCTTACCGGAAAGAGGTGCGCCAGCTGGTCCCTTGATTGGTGTTGACGGGATGCCGCGGCGGCTTCTTCTTCTGGCTGGCCTCTTCGCGCGCAATTTCGCGCTTTTCCGCGTGGCTGCGCATATCCTCTTCGGTGAGCGTCAACGAGCTGATTTCATCCGGCTCCATGCGCTGCTGCAAGAGGTCCCGGCACAACACCGGCAGATCCTGGATGCGAATTCCATAGCCTGGAATCAGGGACAAATCCACCTTTACGGTGCACTCAAGCCGCCGCCCGGTGGCGACGCCCTCAAAAGCGTAGACGCGGATTCCCGCCGTCTGGTTGAAACCCGTGAGGATGAAATGGAGCTTGGGGGCCGTATCCGGTTTTTGCTCTGACAAGCCTTCCGTCATGTCGTTCCACCTGTCCCGCCTGGCCTCTGATTGCAAACGGGGCCGTACTCCCGAATCAGGCGGCTCTGTCTGGCCGGCCTTCCCGCGCGAGCGCAGAGCTCGAAAACAAATCCCGTGGGGGATTTCTTCAGGAGAGCCGAATCCCGCTGCAAATCCTGGAGCAGCGAGGCTTGTATGTTGTCGGTCTCGCCGATGTAGATCCACTCGCGCGCGTTGGACACACCGTAGATTCCCGAGGCAGCCGGAGCATTTGCCCGAACCGAGACCGGAGTAAAAGATCGCGGCATGAACTGCTCAAACGGCATCTGGAATTCCATTCGGGTTGCGGGAAAGGTGGCTGGGCGCGCGCCTCGACGCGGGACCGGCCGGCGAGTCCGAGGTTTGCCGGATTAAGGCCCGGAAGCGGCCAACCAGGTCCTTGCCCATGGCCAACTCCGCCGGGTCGCCTTTGTAGCCCGGCATTTTCGGGTCGATGAATTCCTTGCGAAACAACTGGTCGGATGCCAGGGTGGTCACCAGCAGGAGTTCTTCGACGGTCAGTTCAAGTTTGACGTTCTTCATAATGGTCCGCTCCACGCACACTGCACGCGGTAATTCGCTCTCCGAGGTTCAAACACAGGGCCGGCCCGATACCCGGGGTAGACATGCCCGGTCCACTGGTCACAGGGATTCACTGCCCGGCGTGCGATCCGTGATCGATGGTATCGAGAGCAGCGGTTGCGGCTTCAGTGCGGTCAAGGAGAACGCGAACGCCACGGCGGAGAGCACGATGGCAAGAAGACCCAAGCCGCCGGCGAGCCGGATAGCCGGAATCGCCGGATTGAACAAAAATACGATGAGAAGGAAACCGGCCGCCCAATAATGCCGGGCCGCGCGGAAGGCCTGCACGGCCACGATTCCGGCGCCCGCGCATACCACTGCCCGCAAAGCCGGTTCGTAGTTCGCCGTCATCTTCCAGAAAACGAAGGCCACGAATAGCGCCGCGATACAAAGCCACTTCACGATTCGTACGCGCATTCAACCTCCGCGGTTGGGTGGTGGCTAAGAAGCAAGCCAGATCGTCTGACTTAGTTCAGGCCATCTGTAAGTGGGCAAGAGTGCTCAGTTCCTATTCATTATCGCTTATGCAGCGGGGACGTGTCAACCGGAGGGGCGGCCGATGCCGGCTCGGAAGCCGGCACGGCAAGCTGGAAGCTTGCGCCACGGGCGGACAGGCGCGCGTCTGCGCTTCCAGGGATCGGCTCGGCTCCTACACAGCGGCACGAACACGCCGGCGAGTGGCGGCGGAAGGGCCGAACGATCGCCAGCGGCGCGGCTGCGGACTGAGGGACTCACCGGCCTGGTCGCTCGCAACTTCTCCGGCCTGGGTGCAGCGGACCAGGCGCATGGCAATGGTGCGCTCGATCTGCGCAATGGCGCTGCGTTCCGAGCGCGTGCCGAAGGTGGAGGCGGTGCCGCGGGCGCCGGCGCGGCCGGTGCGGCCCACGCGATGGATGAAGTCTTCCGGGACCTGCGGAAGGTCGTAGTTAATGACGTGGGAGATGCCGTCCACGTGAATGCCACGGGCCGCGATGTCGGTGGCCACCAGCACGCGGTAGCGGCCGTCCTGAAATCCGCGTAGGGCCTGGTTGCGCTGGTTCTGGCTGCGGTCGCCGTGAAGGGCCGCGGTCTTTACGCCGTCATCCGCCAGCCTTCGGGCCAGCCTTTCGGCTCCCCGCTTGGTCCGGGCGAACACCAGGAAAGCGCCTTCCTGGCGCTTCAACATGCGATGCAGAAGGTCGAGCTTGCCATCCTGCTCCACTTCATAGAGGTGCAGGTCCACGCCCTCGGCAGGCTTGGTAATGGAATCCACCGCGATGCGAATGGCGTTGGGCGCGTGCGTCTCCACCAGGCGCTTGACGGAGCTTTCGATGGTGGCCGAAAAGAAGAGGGTCTGGCGCACGGCCGGTAGCGCCGCCATAATGCGATGGATGCTGGGAAGAAAGCCCATGTCCAGCATGCGGTCCGCTTCATCGAGGACCAGGATGTCCGCCGCGCCCAGTTGGACGAGCCCGCGGCTGAGGAAATCGCAAAGCCGGCCGGCGGTGGCAATCACCACCTGCGCCCCCTTGCGGATGGACTGCAATTGCGGCCCTTCGCTCAAACCGCCGACGACAATGGCCGCACGGACGCCGCTGGCCACGGCCATTCTGGTGAACGTTTCGTGAATCTGCAGCGCCAGTTCCCGGGTGGGGCTGAGGATGACGGCGCGCACGCCGGTCTGGCCGCGCCGGGCGGCGAGCGACTGAATTACGGGTAAAACGAAAGCCAGCGTCTTGCCGGTTCCCGTCTGGGCGGTGGCCACGAGGTCCTGTCCGGCCAGCGCCGGTTCGATAGCCATCGATTGAATTGGAGTGGCCTCCACAAAGCCGTTGTGGGCGAGATTCGCTTTCAGGACGGGCAACAGAGGCAGTTCGGAAAAAGTTTTCATGTTTTGAATTGTGAGGAGTGAAATCGGCGAACCGCCTACCGGTGAGGGAAGAGAGCTGGCAGATCGAACTTCGTACAGCTACAGTGTAGCAGATGCGCCGCTACGAAGACAGCAGGCGCACGGCCGCCCGCAGATCCCCCACCAGGCGAGGCACCTGCGCGGCAGCGTCCTCCTCTTCGTATTCCAGCCCGACGTAACCTCTGTACCCGGATTTCCCGATCATGGTGAGCAGCCGCTTCCAATCGGCCTTCTCCTTCCGGCCGCTCTCGCCGACGATGGTGGTTTTGAGGTGGACGCTGGTGGCGTAAGGAAGCATGGAGGCGAATCCGGCATACCCGTCTACGCGCAGATTCCCCGAGTCCGCATTGATGCCCGCCCAAGGGGAAGCGGTCCGCCTGACGATCTCGATGGTCGGCCCGGCGGCGGTGGTAATGCCGCCATCGTCCTCCACGCCCAGCGTGATGCCGCGGCCGCCCGCATATTCCGCGCCGCGCTTCATCACCTCCACCGCCCACGCGATGGCCTGGGCTTCGCTGGCGCCTTTCGGAATCTGGCCGCCAAACACGCGGACGTGGCTGGCGCCGAGGCGGTCGGCTACATCCACCCATTTCTTTATATTTTCGTACTGCTCCAACTGCAGCTCCCGGGTGGGCTGGCACAGGGACACGCGGACGCCGGCATTGTAGATCTGGACGCCGTTTTTAAACGCCGCCTTGCGAAGCGAGGCCAGGTAATCGCTGGAGGTATCGGGGAACCAGTAGACGGTGCAGTCCAACCCGTCGAGCCCCCAATCGGCAATCATGCGGATCAGGCCGTCGTAAGGAATCGATTTGTCCGCAAGCGCTTTACGGTAAGAGTAGGCGACCAGGCCGGCGCGAAGGTGGAACGGCGCGGCGGATTCGGCACGGAGGTGCGCGGCGGCCGGAAGCGCGAGCGCCGTGCGCAGGACGTGGCGGCGATTCATGGGCATATTCACTTCTACCATGTCCTCGAGGAGTCGGAACCGGATGGACTCCGGAAGCAGATGTGATAGCCATAACGAGAGTAAACACAAGAGATCCCGGCGGACCCGCGATACCGCATAATAGTGGCGAGACGCCCGACGAATGAGACAACTGGAACTGCTCCTGCGCGGAGTGTTGGCTGGTTTGGCTATTGCCGCTCCGGTGGGACCGGTGAACGTGTTGTGCATGTCACGCACGATTACCAAGGGCCGGCTGCACGGAATCGCCTCCGGGCTGGGCGCGGCGGCGGCGGATACGTTTTACGGCTCGATTGCCGGCTTCAGCATCACGTTCGTGATCGACTGGATGCTGCGCGAGGAGTTCTGGATCCGGCTGGTGGGCGGGCTGATCCTGATCGGAATCGGCATCGTCTACTACGTCAAGAAACCGAAGTCTCTGAAAGATGCGGGGGACGGGGAGGGGGCGCACTCCGATTTCGCCACCACGGCGCTGCTGGCGCTGACCAATCCGACCACCGTGCTTTCCTTCCTGGCGGTGCTGGCGGTTCTCGGGCTGGGCGAAAGCCGGCCCAAAACATTGACGCTGTTTCTGGTTGCGGGCATTTTCGTGGGCTCGATGCTGTGGTGGATCGTGCTCGCCTTGATCACCGGGCATTTCCGGGAGCGCTTCGACGACCGCGCGGTGTTGTGGATGAACCGGATTGCGGCCTTCGCCATCTGCGGCTTCGGGGTGGTGACGATGTTGCTGGCGGTGACGTAGAGACTCCCCAACTTGCGCGAAGGCGTGTACCCCTGCTAGGTTGTCGGTTTCATGCAAGTCCCCGTGCTCAGCCGGGAAGAGGAACTCTACTGGCTGGCTTTCAAACTGGTTCCAGGGTTGGGAACGCGGACATCGGGAAAGCTGCTGGAGCGCTTTCGCAGCCCGCAGGCGGTGTTCCGGCCAGCCGCACGGAGCTGGAGGCGGCAGGCGCGAGCGGGGCGGCGGCGCAGTCCATCGCCAGCGGCTGCACGTTCGAGGACGCGGCGGCGCAGCACCAGAAGATGGCGGAAGCGGGAGCCGGGCTGGTAACCATCGGCGATGCCGCGCTATCCGCAGGCGCTGCGCGAGATTTTCGATCCGCCCGTCGTGCTGTTCGCGCGCGGGCGCGTGGAACTGCTCGGTTCGCTGGCGCTGGCGATGGTGGGGACGCGGCGGCCCACGCCATACGGCGTGGCGGTGGCGGAGCGGCTGGCGGGCGACCTGGCGCACGCCGGCCTGACCATCGTCAGCGGCATGGCGCGCGGCATCGATACGGCCGCGCACAAGGGCGCGCTGGCGGCGGGCGGGGATACGGTTGCGGTGTTGGGCTGCGGCGTGGACGTGGTCTATCCCTCGGAAAATCGCAAGCTGTACTGCTGAAATTGCCGCCAAGGGGCTGATCGTTTCCGAATTTCCCATGGGCGCGACCGCGTTTCCGCAGAATTTCCCGATTCGCAACCGCATCATCAGCGGGCTGAGCGTGGGGGTGCTGGTGGTGGAAGGGGCGCAGTACAGCGGCTCGGCCATCACCGCCAAGCTGGCGATGGACCAGGGGCGGGAGGTTTTCGCGGTGCCCGGCAACATCACCTCCAAGCTGAGCTGGGGGCCCAACCTGCTGATCAAGCAGGGCGCCAAGCTGGTGCAGGACTGGAACGACGTGGTGGTGGAACTGCCCGCGGAGGCGCGCCGGCAGTCTGATCGAGAAGGGCCGCAGCCGGTGTTCTGGGCGAAGGTGCATCTTCAGACACCGGTCAGGCATCCTTACTAGATGGGGACCCGCCCGCAACTGGACGAGGCTGCCCGCCGAACGCTCGCAGGTACTGCGCGGTGGACGCCGCCATACATTTGGACGATCTGCTTGAAAAAATGGAGGATATCTCGCCTTCCGAGCTCATCGCCGCGCTTTTCGAACTGGAGATGCAGGGTCTGGTCAAGCAACTTCCGGGCAAGAACTTTGTTAAAGTGTGGTAACGTCACTGGGTAAACGGCAGTCATAACAGGCATGGGGACCGGAGTGTCCGGCCCGCCGCAATTCTGAAAGTTTCATATGGCAAAAGCTCTGGTCATCGTGGAGTCGCCTGCGAAGGCGAAGACCATCAACAAGTACCTGGGCAAGCAATACATCGTTAAAGCTTCCCTCGGGCATATCAAAGATCTCCCCAAGAGGGACCTGGCGGTCGATGTCGCGAACGGCTTCGAGCCGCGTTACGAAGTAATCGAAGGCAAGAAGAAACTGATCGCGGAACTGAAGCAGGCCGCGAAAAAAGTGGAGAGCGTGTACCTGGCGGCCGACCCGGACCGCGAAGGCGAAGCCATCTGCTCCCATCTGCAGGAAGAGCTGCGCGACCGCCGCAACGGGCCGCGGATTTACCGCGTGATGTTCAACGAAATCACCAAGAAGGCCATCCAGAAGGCGTTCGAGAAGCCGGGGCAGGTGAACGTGCACCTGGTGGACGCGCAGCAGGCGCGGCGCGTGCTGGACCGGCTGGTGGGCTACAAGATCTCGCCGCTGCTGTGGGACAAGGTGCGGCGCGGGCCTTTCGGCGGGCCGCGTGCAAACCGTGGCCGTGCGGGTGATTGTGGAGCGGGAGCGCGAGATCCGCGCCTTCGTTCCACAGGGAATACTGGACCATCGACGCCGACCTGGCGGCCAAGAAGCCGCCGCTGCTGACGGCGCGGCTGATCGCGCGTGAACGACCAGGCGGCGGAGATGGCGTCCCAGCAGCAGTCGGACGAGATTGCTGGCGGCGCTCGAAGGCGCGGATTACACGGTCAAATCGGTTTCCAACCGCGAGAAGAAGCGCAACCCGGTGGCGCCGTTCATCACCTCCACGCTGCAGCAGGAATCGTCGCGCAAGCTGCGCTTCAGCGTGAAGCGCACCATGATGCTGGCGCAGCGGCTGTACGAAGGCGTCGAGATCGGCAAGGAAGGCGCGGTCGGCCTGATCACCTACATGCGCACGGATTCCACGCGCATTTCCGAGGACGCCATCGCGCGACGTGCGCGATTACATCACGGAGCGCTACGGGCGCGAGTTCCTGCCGCCGGCCGCCAACGTCTACAAGTCCAAGAAGGACGCGCAGGACGCGCACGAAGCCATCCGGCCCACTTCGATGGCGTTCGCGCCGGAGGTGGTGGAGAAGTATCTGGCGGAAGACGAGATGAAGCTGTACCGGCTGATCTGGAACCGCTTCGTGGCCTGCCAGATGATGCCGGCGCTCTTCGACCAGACCACCATCGACATTTCGGCGCAAGCGGCAGGAACGGCAGCGGATTACACTGTTCCGCGCCACCGGATCGGTGCTGAAGTTCGAAGGCTTCCTCAAGGTCTACGAGGAGGGCAAGGACCAGACCGACGAGGAAGACGAGGAGATGAAGCACAAGCTGCCGGCGGTGACCGAGGGCGAGCAGCTGCGGCTGCAAGCGCTCCGGCCCGAGCAGCACTTCACCGAGCCGCCGCCGCGCTACAACGAAGCCACGCTGGTGAAGCGCCTGGAAGCCGACGGCGTGGGCCGGCCCTCCACCTACGCCTCCATTCTCTCCACCATTCAGGAGCGCGAGTACGTGACGAAGGAAGGCGGCCGCTTCATTCCCACCGAGCTGGGCATGGTGGTGACCGACCTGCTGCTCGAAAGCTTCGACGACATCTTCGACGTCAAATACACGGCGCGCATGGAGGAGGAGCTCGACGAGATCGAAGACGGGCAAGATCGACTGGCGCGCGGCCATGGGCGAGTTCTACGAGCGCTTCGACAACGACCTGAAGCACGCCGAAGAGCACATGACCGACATCAAGCGGATGGAGAAGCCCACCGACTTGACGTGCGAGAAGTGCGGCAAGCCGCTGGTGATCAAGTGGGGCAAGCACGGCAGCTTCATCGCCTGCACCGGGTATCCGGAATGCACCTACACGCGCGAGCTGACGGTGGACCTGCCGGACGTCGACAAGGTGGACCTGACCGAGCAGGGCGACGAAGAGTACTGCGAGAACTGCGGCCGGCCGATGGTGCTGAAGAAGGGCCGCTTCGGCACCTTCTTCGCCTGCACCGGGTTATCCGGACTGCAAAACCACCAAGCCGATCGGCGGCACGCAGAAGAAACCCGACGTGCGCTGGACGAGAAATGCCCGCAGTGCGGCAACCACCTGGTGCTGAAGACCGGGCGCTTCGGCGAGTTCACGGCGTGCAGCAATTATCCGACCTGCAAGTACGTCAAGCAGAAGACCATCGGCGTGAAGTGCCCGGAATGCTCCGAAGGCGAAGTGGTGGAGCGGCGCTCGCAAGCAAGGGCAAGACGTTCTACGGCTGCAACCGCTGGCCGGACTGCAATTTCGTGGCGTGGGGCAAGCCGGTGCCGGAGAAATGCCCGGAGTGCGGCAGCCCGTACATGGTGGAGAAGTGGCTGAAGGCCGGGCCGGTGTGGCAGTGCCCGAACGCGGAGTGCAAGCACAAGCAGCCGGCGCCGCAGCCGGTGGCGGTATAGGGGCCGGAATCCCAATGCCGCTTGGTTTTCCCGGAAAGAGAACCGGCGGAAATTGTGATGCGGTTCGTATCAGGGCACGACTTGAGTCGTGCCGGATTCGCTTTGGAAAACCAGGGCTTTAGCCCCTGGTCGTCGGCAAGTCATTTCACGCTGCACTGCGCGCGTGCAAGGCAATCATCGAGAGTGGCCGGATTTGGGAAAACTAAATGGCATGGGCCGGAATCCCCAGGCGCGGCGTTGCGGCGGCGGGCTTCGCCCGCATGCCGGGCGGTAGCCCGGCATGACAGCCCGGAAGGGCTGTCCTACGGGACGGCGGGTTATTCGTCTTCGCGTTTGCGCATCAGGCGCTGGACCAGTTCGCGGTAGATCCTGAGAGCGGCCCGGAGCTGGCGGATTTCTTCCGTCAGGGCAGCCTCGTCCGCAGACCGTTTCTTATTTTTTCCCTTGGACGCCCCCGTCGGAATTTTCCGCGCCATCGCGGAAATCAGCATATCAATTCCGAATTAGAAAACGAAGGAATATTTCCTAAAAATTCAAAAATTAAGATTGAGTGGGTTTAATTGGCAGCCATTTTCTTATGCCGGATCGTTCACGCGGCAGCGTCGAAAACCCACTCCGGCTTCTCCCGTAGCGCCGCCTTTCAGGCGGCCTGTCGGCATTCATGCCGGCATCCCTCGTTCGCAGCCGCATCCCGCGGAAAGAGCCACGCCCGCCGTCCGTCGCCCGGCAACGGTGGGTGCATGCTCCGGCGGCGAATGCCGGCAAGGACGCCGGCATGGCAAGCTGGAAGCTTGCGCTACGGGGAAGGCGCGCGGATTTTGGCGGGGCTGGGGTACGATGGTCGCATCATGCCGGAGGGCGTACCGGTGCTTGAAATCCGCGATTTGTCGTGCACGCTGGGCGGGCGGGCGGTGCTGCGCGGCGTGACGCTCACGGTGGGCGAGGGAGAAACGGTGGTGCTGCTGGGGCGGAGCGGATCGGGGAAGACCACGCTGCTCAAGGCGATCAACGGGCTGGCGGCGGCGTCCGGCGGCGAGATCCGCTTTCAGGGAAAGGCCGCGGCGCAATGGGATCCCATCCGCATGCGGCGCCGCATGGGATACGTGATTCAGGAGGCTGGGCTGTTTCCGCATTGGACCGTGGCGGACAATATCGCGCTGGTGCCGCGGCTGGACGAGTGGCCGGAAGAGCGGATCGCAAAACGGGTGGAGGAGTTGCTGGAGGCGGTGTGGCTCAGCCCGGCGGAGTTTCGCGGGCGCTATCCGCGCCAGCTTTCGGGCGGGGAGCGGCAGCGCGTGGGCATCGCCCGGGCGCTGGCGGCGGATCCGCCCCTGCTGCTGCTGGATGAGCCGTTCGCCGCGCTCGATCCCATCACGCGGCTGGGATTGCAGCGGCAATTTCTGGAACTGCGCCGGCGGCTGCGGCAGGCGGCGCTATTCGTGACGCACGATGTGCGCGAGGCGCTGATGCTGGGGACGCGCATCGCGCTGCTGCGGGATGGCGCGCTCGATGCCTGCTGCCGCCGGAGGAATTCCGGCATGCGCCAGCGCCGGAGGCGCGGGCGTTTCTGGAGGGGCTGAATGATCTCTGAAATCGCCGGGCTGGCGCTCGAGCACGTGGAACTGGTGGCGGTGGCGATTGCGGTGGCGTCGGCCATCGGGCTGCCGGCGGCGGTGGTGCTGACGCGGCGGGCGCGTGCGCGGCGGTGGGCGCTGGGCTTCGCCAACATCGCGCAGACCATTCCCAGCCTGGCGCTGTTCGGATTTCTGCTGCCGCTGCCGCTGATCGGCGGCATCGGCAAGCGCACCGCCATTGTGGCGCTGTGCCTGTACGCGCTGCTGCCGATTCTGCGCAATACGCTAACCGGCATTCTGGGAGTGGACCGGGCGGTGCGCGAATCGGCGCTGGCGATGGGGATGACGCGGCGGCAGATCCTGTGGCAGGTAGAGCTGCCGCTGGCCGCGCCTTCGATCGTGGCCGGACTGCGCATCGCCACGGTGACCACCATCGGGACGGCCACCATCGCGGCGGCCATCGGGGGCGGCGGGCTGGGAGTTTTCATTTTTCGCGGCATGGCCATGTTCGATAAGGGCAGGTGCTGGCCGGCGCGCTGCCGGCGGCGCTGATGGCACTGGCGGCGGACGAAGGACTGGAATGGATCGAGCGAAGATTGTCGCCTGCCTGAGCGCTGCTGCTGGCCGCGTGCGGGCGCCCGGCGGCGATCGTGGTGGGGTCGAAGAATTTCACCGAGCAGGTGCTGCTGGGCGAGATTCTGGCGCAGCAGATCGAGCGGCGGCTGGGCGTGCCGGTGGAGCGCAAACTGGACCTGGGCGGCACCCTGCTGGCGCACGAGGCGCTCGTTAGGGGCGATATCGATCTCTACCCGGAATACACCGGCACGGCGCTGGCGGCGGTGCTGAAGACGGTTCCGCCATCGGCGCGGGCGCGGCGCTGGCCGAAGTGCGGGCGGAATATCAGAAGCGATGGCGGCTGGCGTGGCTGGCGCCGCTGGGCTTCAACAACACCTTCGCCATGATGGTGCGGCGCGACGGAGAGCGGCGGCGACCCTCTCGGAAGCGGCGGCGAGCCGCGCCTGGCGGCTGGGCGCGGGCTACGAATTCGAGCAGCGCCGCGACGGCTTGGACGGGCCTGCGGGCACGCTTACGGGCTGCGCCTGGCCGCGCCGCCGCGTGACCATGGATCTCGGCCTGCTTTACGCGGCGCTCGGGAGCGGGAAGGTGGACATGATCGCGGCCAATTCGACGGATGGGCTGGCCGCGGCGCTGCCGGTCAAAATCCTGGCCGACGATCGCCATTATTTTCCCGCCTACGAGTGCGCGGTGGTGGCGCGGGAGCAAACGCTGGCGCGTTTTCCGCGGCTGCGAGGCGCGCTCGAGGAGCTGTCGGGCAAGCTCTCGGACGAGCGCATGCGACGGCTGAACTATGCCGTAGACGGCCTGCACCGCCCGGTGGCGGAAGTGGCGGCGGAGTTTCTGCGGGGACTAAACGCGGCGCCGGCCAGGGAATGATTCGGGAGTCAATTTCAACTCGGAGACGCGGAGGAAGCGGAGTTTCGCGGAGAATCATTGTTCCTCTCCGCGAGGCCTCCGTGCTCTCCGCGGCTCCGCGTTGAAGACCAGCCCCCCGACCCCCAATCCCCGATCCCCCGGTTGCTACACTGCCCTCATGTACGAAGTGATTGTGGTGGGTGGCGGGCCGGCGGGATTGAGCGCGGCCACGATTCTGGGGCGGTGCCGCAGGCAGGTGCTGGTGTGCGACGACGGGCATTACCGCAACCAGGCTGCGCGCGCGCTGCATGGGTTTCTATCGCGCGACGGCATTCATCCGGCGGAGTTGCTGCGGATTGGACGCGAGCAATTGGCGCGGTATGACGTGGAGTACCGCGAGGCGCACGTGGCCGCGGCGGTCTGCACCCCGCAGGGATTCGAGCTCACGCTGGCGGACGGCGCGCGCCTGGGCTGCCGCATGCTGCTGCTGGCCACGGGCGTAGTGGACCGGATTCCGGAGACGGAGGGTTTTGAGCGCCTGTTCGGCGCGGGCGTTTTTCATTGCCCGTACTGCGACGGCTGGGAAGTGCGCGACCAGCGCCTGGTGGCGTATGGCCGTGGCCGCAACGGCGCCGGCCTGGCCGCGGAGCTGAAGGCATGGAGCGGCGACGTGAGGTTGTGCACGGACGGGCCCGGGAATCTCTCTCAGGCCGACCGGACTCTCCTCGACGGCCTCGGAATCGCGGTGCACGAACGGAAGATCGCGCGGCTCGAAGGAGCGGAACATCTGGACCAGATCGTGTTCCGCGACGGCTCCACCCTCCCGTGCCGCGCCATTTTTCTGAGCACGGGACAGTACCAGCGGAGCGAACTGGCGGCCAGCCTGGGCTGCGCCTTCACGCGCAAAGGCGCGGTGCGCACCGGCAAGATGGAAGGGACCGGCGTGCCGGGGCTGTACGTGGTGGGGGATGCCTCGAAAAATGTGCAGTTTGCGGTGGTGGCGGCGGCGGAGGGGGCGCGGGCCGGCTTGGCCATCAATCGGGCTTTGACCCACAAAATCAGCGGGTAACAATTGCAACCCGTTCGTTTTTTCCGGCCGTGAGGCTATTTACAATTTCGCTGGTTGTGTTCAAAACATTAGGTCCTAAAAGGGTTTGTAGCTAAACGCCGTTTTGGCCTTCGGATTGCTTGTGTATGCGAGGATCAATGGCGGCACTTTCCAATTCGCCTCTAGAACCGCCCAAACCGCCGGAGCTGCAGCCCGGCGAAACCGACCGGATGGTGGCGGCGGGCCGGCTGCTGGGCGGGGTGGCGCACGACTTCGCCAACGTCCTCACGCTGATTGCCGGGTATAGCGAACTGCTGCTGAACCGGGTGGCTGAAAACGATGCGCTGCGGCCGGAGCTGGAGGAGATCCGCAAGGCGGCGGCTCACGGGGCGCGTCTCACGACGCAGCTTTTGACGTTCAGCCGCGGGCAGGCCTCGGGTGTGGAGCCGGTGGACCTGAACGCCGTGGTCACGGAAATGGCGGGAATGCTGCGCCTGGTGATCGGCGAGCACGTGGAGCTGGAGCTGGATCTCCAACCGATGCCGCACAAGGTGATGGCCGACCCGGGGCGGATGGAGCAGGTGGTCATGAACCTGGTGCTGAATGCGCGCGACGCCATGCCGTTGGGGGGGCGCATCCGCATCGAAACGGCGCTGGGGGAGATCGAGGAAGACGCGGCGCGGGAACGCGGAGTGGCGGCCGGAAAATGCGTGATGCTGTCGGTGAGCGACAACGGACGCGGCATCGCGACGGAAGCGCTGGCCCACATTTTCGAGCCGTTCTTCACCACCAAAGACGAAGGCAAGGGCACCGGGCTGGGGCTGAGCACGGTGTACCGCATCGTCAAGGAGAGCGGCGGCGCAATCTGGGCGCACAGCACGCCCGGGAAGGGCGCGAAGTTTACGCTATGCCTGCCGCGGGCGCCACAGGAAGGGAGCAACGGCTGCCGGCGCCTGGAGCCGCCGCCGGGCGAGGCCGCCGCGGCGCGCGAGCGAACGCTCACGGGCCGCTTCCGTGGAGGCGAGACCCTGCTGGTGGTGGAGGATGAGGACGACGTGCGGCGCCTGCTGACCCTGGTGCTGCGCAAGCGAGGCTACAAGGTTCTGGAAGCGTCCGGCGGCGAAGAAGCACTCGGCATTTTCGAACAGCACGCCTCTGAAATTCAGCTGGTCCTGACCGACATGGTGATGCCGCGCATCACCGGGCGCCAGTTAGGCGAACTGCTGCAGCAGATGCGGCCGGGAACCAAGATCGTCTACATGTCGGGATATACCGACGACGTTCTGGTGCGGACCGGAGCGCTGCGCCCGGGAATGTCCTTCCTGCAGAAACCGCTCCGCCCGGAAACTCTGGCGGCCAAGGTGCGCGAGGCCTTGGATGCGGCACAGGCGTCCACCGTGAACTAGGAACAGGGATCGGGGATGAGGGATTAGGGATAGGGGCGGCGCAGGCGCGCGGCGCGGGCTCGCTTTGCTCGCCCGATCGAGGTTGCGCGTGCGGGCCTCAGGTTATGATCCCAGAGAACCGCGCGCCAGCCGCCTACGTGCGGCAGACTGCTCCGCCCTAATCCCTGATCCCCGATCCCCGTTCTTCTTGCGCCGTTCAACCCCGAATAGCCTCCAATCGCTTTCCGGCACTGTGCCGAAACCTCCGATGGATGTTCTAATAAAAGCACTTTTCGGATATGTTGGATTCGGCCAAACGCCTCAGACGGGGATGGAAGCGCGTGTCGCGGCTGGCCCGCGAGCTGCGCATGATCGGCAAGGGACTGGCCTCCACCGATCACCCGATCCTGGCGCACCTCATCCCCATGCGGCGCTGCAATCTCTCCTGCGCCTACTGCAACGAGTACGACGACCACTCGAAACCGGTGCCCATCGAGACCATGTACCAGCGGCTGGACCGGCTGGCGGAGCTGGGAACGAACATCATCACGATCTCGCGGCGGCGAGCCGCTGCTGCATCCGGACCTGGACCTGATTGTGGCGCGCATCCGGCGCAACGGGCATGATCGCCGGCATGATCACCAACGGCTACCTGCTGACGGCCGAGCGCATCCAGCGGCTGAACCGCGCCGGGCTGGACCACCTGCAGATCTCGATCGACAACGTGATGCCGGACGAGGTTTCGAAGAAGAGCCTGAAGGTGCTCGACAGGAAGCTGCAGCTCCTGGCCGAGCACGCCGATTTCCACGTCAACATCAATTCGGTGGTGGGCGGCGGCATCCGCAATCCGCAGGACGCGCTGACGGTCGGCAAGCGGGCGCTGGAACTGGGCTTCACTTCGACGGTGGGGATCATCCACGACGGCGACGGGCAGTTGCAGCCGCTGGCGGACGCGGAGCGGGAAGTGTACACCGCCATGCGCGCCATGGAAAAGAGCAGCTACGCGCGCATCAATTATCTTCCAGGACAACATCGCGCACGGCAGAGAGAACCAGTGGCGCTGCCGCGCCGGCTCGCGCTACCTCTACATCTGCGAGGACGGCCTGGTGCATTACTGCTCGCAGCAGCGCGGCTATCCCGCCAAGCCGCTCGCGGAATACACCCTCGACGACATCCGCCGCGAATACCGCACGGCCAAGGGTTGCGCGCCGCGCTGCACGGTGGCCTGCGTGCACCAGATTTCGTACATCGATTTCTGGCGCGGCGAGCAGGACCTGACGCCGGCGCAGATGGAAGCCCCGCGGGGATCGGGGCTGGTGCGGATTCAGTAGGCCGGGGACCCGGCCGCGCACTGCAGTCACCCCTCAATTCAGATTCAGGGCTGGGTGGTCAACTTGGCGAGGATGAGATCGCGGCGGACCATCAGCGCGGAGACTTGCTCGTCGGTGAGTATGCCGAGGAGATCGCGGTCGAGGTCTTCGCGGCGGAGGGCCTGGAGCCAGTAGAACAGGTCGGGAGGGCACCAGGTGACGGCGGCGGGATTGCGCAGGGTGTTCCATTTGCGGAAGGCGCGGGTGTGATCGATCATCCAGGCGTTCCAATCGGCGGTGATGAGGATATTCTCCTGGCTGCGATCCATGTTGTAGATGAGCTGATCGAAGAGGCGGATGACGTCCATCTGGCGGCTCCAGCGGGCGGCGTCGGGCGGCTGGACGTTATTGCGGAGGCGGTCGCGGTCGTCCATGATGATGTCGTCTATCCACCACGTGAAGGCGGCGGGTTGGCCCTGGTAGACGCGCGCGACCGAGACCGGGGTCATGTAGGTGAGGTGGAGGAGCCTGGCGAGGCGGTAAGCCGCGACGTTATATTTCCAGCAATCGCTGAAATCGACTTCCTCGGAGCCATCCTTGCCATGGAAGACGGGCATGTAGAGATCGATCATCTGGATTTGCGCGGCGTGGGTGAAATGGCCGTCGCTGAGGATGGCTTTCAAGCTATGGGTTACGCCTTTGTCGATGGGCGCGACGCTTTGGACGTTGGCGGTGAGAAGGAAGTGCTCGCGAGCGGCCAGGTCGGGCTGGGAATTGGGGGTTGGGGATTGGGGATTGGGGAACCCCGTTTGCGGAACGGGAGCGGACGCCGCCGCTACGGCGAGGCCCATCGCCAGGAGACCTACTTGGGGAATGTGCCAGCGCATCAAATTTCGCTAGAGCACCCCCAGAGCCACCGGATCAAACCACCCGGTCGGCAAAGGCCTCGCCCCTAATCCCTAATCCCCAATCCCTAAGCCCCTTACCAGACGTGGCAGGGGGTGGCGCTGACCATGGGCTGGCCGGCTTTGCAAGCGAAGGCTTTCTGGAACTCGGGCATGTTGCGGAGGACGCCGTTGACGCGGTCCTCGGGCGGCGAGTGGGGATCGGTCTGGACTTGCAGGCGGATGGCTTCGGGGCGTTCGTTGGCGCACCATACCTGGCCGAAGGAGAGGAAATACTGCTGCTCGGTAGAGAGACCGGCGACCTGCGGCGGCTGGACGGTGCCGCCGGGGCGCTGCGGGTCATGGCCGGCGAGGGCTTCGAGCAGGGCCATGAGGGCGATGCGGGCGCCGCCGTTATCGGCCGTGTTTTCACCGAGCGTGAGCTTGCCGTTCAGGTGGAGGCCGGGCTCGGGCTGGAAGCTGGAATACTCCTGAACGAAGCATGCTTCGCGCTCGTCGAAGCGCTTGGCGTCCTCGGGGGTCCACCAGTTGTCGAGGTTGCCCTGGGCGTCGAACTGGCGGCCTTCGTCGTCGAAGCCGTGGGTGAGCTCGTGGCCGATGACCATGCCGATGCCGCCGAAATTGATGGCGTCGTCCATTTTGATGTCGTAGAAGGGCGGCTGGAGGATGCCGGCGGGGAAATTGATGCTGTTGAGGGTGGGATCGTAGTAGGCGTTGACGGTGGGCGGGGTCATCTCCCACTCGGAGCGGTCCACGGGCTTGCCGATTTTCTTCAGCTCCCGATGCTCCTCGAAGGCGGCGGCGCGGCTGCTGTTGCCGATGGCGTCGTCGCGCTTAATCACGATGGAAGAGTAGTCAATCCACTTATCAGGGTAGCCGATTTTATCGGTGATGGCGTGCAGCTTGACGAGTGCCTTCTGCTTGGTGGCGGGGGACATCCAGGTGACGCTTTGGAGGTCCTGGCCAAGGGCGGCTTCGAGCTCGTGGACCATCTGCAGGGTGTGGGCCTTGGCTTCCGGCGGGAAGACGCGCTCGACATATTTGCGGCCGAGGGCCTCGCCGAGCTGGGAATTGGTGAATTCGACGCAGCGCTTCCAGCGCGGCCGCAGCTCGGTGGCGCCGGTAAGCGTCTTGCCGTAGAAATTGAAATTCTCGTCGACGAAGGGGGTGGGCAGAAACGGCGCGGAAGAATGGAGCAGGTGCCAGCGGAGATAGGTTTTGAGATCGGGCAGCGAGGCGGCCTGAATTTCGGCGGCCATGGCTTTGACGAAATCGGGCTCGGAGACGTTGATTACCGAAAAGACGGGCGCGTTGGTGTCGCGGAAGTATTCGGTCCAGCGGAAATCGGGGCCCAGGTTCTGGAGCTCGGCGACGGTTATCTTGTGGTAGACCTTGTAGGGATCGCGCTGCTCCACGCGGTCCATGGAGCCTTTGGCAAGCGCGGTTTCAATGGCCATCACCGTGGCCGCATCGGCTTTGGCCCGGGCGGAGGGCTCGCCTGAGAGCTCGAAGATGCGCTGCACGTGGGCCAGGTATTTGGCGCGGATCTCGACGGACTTGGGATCGGTCTTGAGATAGTAATCGCGGTCGGGCAGGCCGAGGCCGCCCTGATCGAACTGGGCGATATCCATATTGGAATTTTTGAAATCCTGGCCGGAGCTGAAGTTGAAGAAGGCGCCGGCGCCGATATTGTGCAGGTGCGCGACCGCGGCGGCGAGCTGCTGCTTATCGGGAAGCGCGGCGATGGCGTCAAGATCGGGTTGAATGGGCTTGAGGCCGAGGGCGTCGATGGCGGGGACGTCCATGCAGGCGTAATAGTAATCGCCGATCTGGCGGCTGATGGGGTCGCGATTGGGATCGGGCTGCTGGGCCTGTTCGAGGATCTGGTGGAGGACTTCGCGATTATGCTCTTCGAGCTCGGCGAAGCGGCCCCAGCGGGACTGGTCGGGCGGGATGGGATTACTTTTGATCCAGTTGCCGCAGGCGTAGTGATAGAAGTCGGCGCAGGGGTTGACGGAATGGTCGATCAGCGACGGGTCGAACTGCAGGCTGGTTTGCCTGGCCGGCGGGATGGCAGGGTTCACCTTGGGAATCGCCTGGGGCGGCGGCACGCCCGGCTGCGGAGGCTTGGGAGCCTGGGACGCGGTTTGCGCGTATAGGGCGGAAAGACACAGGAAGAGGGCGACGGATTTGAGCAAGGCGAACACCTCTTCTTACAACTGTAGCGTCGATTGAGTCAGGGCGGGACTAAGCTGTGTAGCCGATCGGACGAATGGGGTTGCCGTCGAACCGACCTCCGGGCCTACCCGACCTTGTAGCCTTCCCATCGGGCTACGACGGCGGCAGCCAGGCAGTTGCCGGTGACGTTGAGGGCGGTGCGGGCCATATCCAGGATGGCGTCTACGCCGAGAAGGACGGCCACTCCTTCCATGGGCAGATGCAGGGCGGGGAGAGTGGCGGCGAGGATGACGAGAGAGGCGCGGGGGACGCCGGCGGCGCCTTTGCTGACGAGCATGAACATCAGCATCCAGGTGAGCTGCTCGCTGAAGGCGGGGTGGACGCCGGCGGCCTGGGCGACGAAGACGGAAGCCAGCGAGAGATAGAGCGCGGTGCCCACGAGGTTGAAGCTGTAGCCGGTGGGGATGACGAAGCCGACGATGTGCTTGGGAACGCCGAAGGCCTCCATGTTTTCCAGCGCGGACGGCAGGGCAGCCTCGCTGGAAGCTGTGGAGAAGGCGATGAGGAAGGGCTCGCGGATGGCGCGCCAGAAGGCGCGGTAAGGAATGCGGAAGAGCGGCAGGGCGGGCGCGAGGATCAACAGAAAGCAGAGAGCGGCGGCGGCGTACATGGCGAGGACGAGCTTGCCGAGGCCGAACAGGACGCCGACCCCCTTGCTGCCGATGGTGACGGCGATGGCGGCTCCCACGCCGACCGGGGCGAGATACATCACGTACCTGGTGTAGCGGAACATGACCTCGGCGAGGGCGCCGCAGACCTTGACCACGGGCTCGGCCTTGGGTCCGGCGGAGGCGCAGGCGATGCCGAACAGGAAGGCGAAGACGACGAGCTGAAGAACGTCGTTGCGGGCCATGGCGTCCACGATGCTGGTGGGAAACACGTGGTCGAAGAAGCCGGCGAGCGGGGCGCCGGCGGCGGGCAGGGCGGCGTCGGCGGCGGAGCGCTGGATGGGGACGCCCGCGCCGGGGCGGAGCAGGTTGACGGCGCCCAGGCCGAGGAAGAGAGCGAGGGTGGTGACGGTCTCGAAATAAAGGATGGCCTTGGCGCCGATGCGCCCCATATGCTTGAGCTCGCCCGAGCCGGCGATGCCGTAGACGAGAGTGGCGAACAGCAGGGGCGCGATGATGGAGCGGATGAGGCGCAGGAAGATGTTGGAAAGGGGACCGAGCCGGCTGGCGAAGTGCGGCGCCAGAATGCCGAGCGCGACGCCGGCGGCCATGCCAATGAAGATCCAGGAGGTGAGGGAGAGGCGTTTCATGGGATGGAGGACCAGAGAGGTTTCACCTTAGACCCGCGAGCGGATCTTTGACGCAGAGACGCGGAGACGCCGAGGCCACGCAAGCGGCAGACTGGCCTGCGCGGCCGGGAGAAAGTAGTGCGTCTCTGTGTCTCCGCGTCTCTGCGTCCATGGAAAGTTGACAACATACGAGAGATCTCCGGGCACAGGGCTCTACCGTTCGCCCCATTTCAGTTTTTGGCGCAGCACGTCGAAGAACATCATGCGCGGGGGACGGATGAGCGGGAGGGCGTACTGGGAGCTGCGGCATACCACGATATCGCCGTCCTGAAGCGGATAGCCGACCTGGCCGTCGATGGTGAGGAAGGCGCTCGAATCGCCGCGGGAAAAGATGCGGACGACGCTGGTCTCGGGGACGAGGACGGGGCGCATGGTGAGCATGTGCGGGCAGATGGGCGTGAGGCAGATGGCGGGGACGGAAGGAAAGATGATGGGGCCGCCGGCGGAAAGAGAATAGGCGGTGGAACCGGTGGGCGTGCAGATGATGAGGCCGTCGGCCTTATACGCGCAAACGAACTGGGCGTCCACGTGGACGTCGAAATCGATCATGCGGGCGAGGGCGGCCTTGGTGAGGACGGCGTCGTTGAGGGCGTCGAAGGTGGCGACGGTCTGGCCTTCGCGGAGCACCTCGGTGGTGAGGAGCTTTCTTTTGGCGATGCGGTGCTCGCCGAGGAGGGCGCGCTCGAGCTGGGGGTAGAGTTCGTCGATGGTGATGGCGGTGAGGAAGCCGAGGCCGCCGAGGTTGACGGGGAAAAGGGGGATCTGGCGGCGTCCAATGGCGCGGGCGGCGGACAGGAGGGTGCCGTCGCCGCCGAGGACGATGAGGAGGTCGGCGCCTTCGGGGACCTCCTCGCGGGAAATGCCGGGCTCGCCGGCATAGGCGCCGGTGCTTTGGTCGATGCGGGTCTCGACGCCGTGGCCGCGCAGCCATTCGAGCAGATTCGGCACCAGCGTGGCGGCAGCCGGCGAATTGGGCTTGGAGATGATGCCGACGGTTTTAATAGTGGGCATGGGCGGAAGATCTTGACGCAGAGCCCTTAGCAGGGCGGCATGCCGCCTCCGGCGGACTAGCCCCGTTCAAAGAATCGGCAACCCGGTCATCCCGTGTTGACGCAGAGGCGCAGAGGCGCAGAGGAAGAAAGAGCGGTAGTGGGAGCGTCTTCATGCGTTCTCCGCGTCTCCGCGCCGCTGCGTCAAACGGCCACTCCGGGGCGAGTTGCATAGAGGAGGAATTCCTTGTTTCCTTCCGCGCCGAGGATGGGGCTGTCGATGACTTCGGTTGTAAAGCCGAACTGGCGCACCGCCTCGACGACGCGGAGGCAGGCGGACTGGTGCAGCGCCAGGTCGCGGACAATGCCTCCTTTGCCGACCTGGCCTTTACCCACCTCAAACTGCGGTTTGATTAGTATAACCATTTGCCCGGCCGGGCGCAGGAGGGGGACGGCGGCGGGGAGGATGAGGGTGACGGAAATGAAGCTGACGTCGCAGGTGAGGAGGTCGGCGGGCTCGCCGATGTCGGAGAAGGCCAACTGGCGGGCGTTGATGCCCTCGTGAACGGCGACGCGGGGATCGGTGCGAAGGCTCCAGGCGAGCTGGCCGGAGCCGACGTCGACGGCGTGGACGCGGGCGGCGCCGGCCTGGAGGAGGGCGTCGGTGAAGCCGCCGGTGGAGGAGCCGATATCGAGGCAGACGCGGCCGGAGACGTCGATGGAGAAATGGCGGAGGGCCGCAGCCAGCTTGAGGCCGCCGCGGCCGACGTAGGGCGGGCGGGCGAGAAGTTCGAGGGCGGCATCGTCGGCCACCATCTGCCCGGGCTTGGCGGCCTTCTGGCCGTTGACGAGGACCTCACCGGCCATGATGAGGGCCTGGGCCTTTTCCCGGGATTCGGCGAGGGAGCGGGCGACGAGCAGGCGGTCGAGACGGAGCTTCAAGGAAAAGTGTAACCAATGGCGGGAGAGATTGCAGCGCGACCCCTACGGTTTGCGCGGGCCGCGGCGGCGCATCGCGAGGTAGAAAATTAACGCAAACGCCAACACCACTCCGGTCAGGGCCCAGCCGTGGTGTGTGAGAAATGCCTGGGCGCCGGAGCCGAGTTCGAGCGCCAGCCATACCATTCCGAAGAAGCGGAGGCCGCGGCCGAGCACGATCACGGCAATGAACCTGTCCAACGGGGTATGGAAGGCGCCGGCGGAAAAGACGAACACCTTCAGCGGAATCGGCACGAAGGGTACCGCGGCGGGAACAAAGACCGTGAGCAGGCCGTAACGGCGAAACCATTGCTCGAAGCGGCGGCGCTCCCCGGGCGCGGGTTGGGGCTGCCGGAACAGGCGCCGGCCGTGAAGGGCGGCATGGAAAAGCACGACGTTCCCCCCCAGCGAGCCGAGCACCGCCAGCAGGGCCGCCATCCACGCGCGCGCGGGGTGGGACGCGCTGTGCACGGCGATATCGAGCAGCAGCAGATCGATGGCGGCGGGCAGCGGAATGCCGGCCGAATCCACCAAAGCGAGGAGAAAAACTCCGGCCGGGCCAAAGGCGATCAGAGCGGCGGAGAACTTGGCGAGAAACCTGTGCATGGCTCAGATCAGGTCCGCAAAAGATTTGCGCAGCTTGTAAAAGCAGGCATGGCCGAGCACGAACACGGCAGCGGAAAAAAGCCAGAGCTTCCATAACGGGCCGGGTGCCGGCGTTCCGGGGCCGAGCAGGATGGCGCGATAGCCTTGCACCAGCACGTAAATCGGGTTCTTGGAAAGCAAGGGAATGGCGGAGGCGGGCAGCGACGCCTCCGGGTAGCAGATGGGCGTGGCGAAAAACCAGATGGTCAGCAGAAAGCCGAGGATCTGGCCGAGGTCGCGCACAAACACGCCGAGAGCCGCCAGAAACCAGCTCAGCCCGAGAGTGAAGAGGACTTGCGGGACGAGGAGCGCCGGCAGCCACAGCACGCTGGCGGGCACGGCGTGGCGCACGGCCAGCAGAATGCCGCAGAACAGAATCACGCCGAAAAATTCGGTGACCAGGCCGGCGGCCACCAGGTTCACCGGCAGGGTTTCCACCGCGAACACCAGCTTGCGGACGAAATTGCGGTGCTCCAGCATCACGGTGGGGGCGCGGCCGACGGCCTCGCTGAACGCCAGCCAGGGAAGCATGCCGGCCAGGTAATACAGGACGAACCCCGACCGGCTGGGGTCGCCGGGGAACCGGGCGCGCAGCACCACCGCGAAAACGAAGAAGTACGTCAGCATGAGGAGCAGCGGGCTGAGGATGGTCCAGAGCGAGCCGAAGAAGGAGCCGCGGTAGCGGCCGAGGACGTCGCGCCGCGTCATCACGCGAATCAGGCCGCGGTTGCGCCAGATGGTGAGCAGCGGATAAGTGAAAGCGCGGCCGAAGCCGCGCAGCAGGCGCTCGCGGCGCAGCAGGGCGGAGGTGGCCACGCGGACGCGGGCAAGCCGGGCGGCGCCGTCGCGCACGGCAATTTCCACCAGCAGGAAGGGCCAGCCTTCGGCGTAATACCAGCAATGGTTCTCGCGCATGGGAGAAACAATCGCCTGATACAGGCCGTTCTCCGGCGGCACCTGGAAATCCAGGCTGACGGGAACCGTCTCGCCGGGTGGAATTTCGCCCGCGGGCCGCCGGCGCGGGCCGTCCACCAGCAGCGTGCCGGTCTCGGCATCGAACACGTGGTAGCCCACCGCAAAATCGTCGGCGGCGCGCCAGGCCTGGTGCGAATCGTTGCGGAGGGCGAATTCGGCGTGGACGCGGCCGGCGGGGTCGAGATACACCTTGGGATGGAGATACGCCGCGCTCATGAATACAGCCAGCCGGGATAGCGTTCGCGCACCGGCCCGGTCTTGCGGCCCAGCGCGTAGATGCCGTCACCGCGCAACCCGGTGCCCAGCCAATACGTTTCGAGCAGGTGCCGCACCCAGCCGAATTCGGGATGCGGCTCGTCGCGGAATTCCCCGGTCTCGAGGCGCAGCACTTCGAAGCCGGAGTTTTCGAAGAGGAGTTTCACCTCGCGCGGCGTGTATTCGCGGTTGTGGCGGGCGTCCACTTCGCCCTCGGCGCCCGGCTTGATATAGGCGTGAAAGAAGCCGGGGTGGTAGCCCTGCAGGATGGCGGCGATGCCGCGCAGCGCCGAGATGTTGGGGGTGGTCAGCACCAAGTGGCCGCCGGGCTTGAGAATGCGGTTCACCTCGCCCATCAGGTGCATGGGGTCTTCGAAAAGGTGCTCGATCAGCTCGCCGCAGAGGACCGTCGAAAAATGGCCGGCGGGATAGGGGAACGGGTCCTTTTCGGCATCGAAGTGATCGATTTCGCAGCAGAAGCGCTCGCCTTCGGCCGAGGTGACCACCTTGCGGTCGACGCGGCCGGGCGGGCCGTAATAGCAGCCGCGCACCTCGCCGTAACCCAGGCGCAAGCGCAGCGCCGGGGTGATTTGCAGGTACGCGCCCATTTCCAGAATGCGGTCGCAGGGGCCGCCGGGGGGCGTCATGGCGAGGGTGTTGACGAGGCGGGTCTGGTGCGTTTCCAGGTAGCGCCGGGAATCCGGGTCCTGCGCCCAGCTCTCCAGATAAGCGAGATCGGGAGAGGAGGAAGTGGGGCAGGCGGTTTCGCCTGCCAACTCCGGCGTCGGGTTGGCAGGTGAAACCGCCTGCCCCACCTCGGCGTCCGGCTTTTTCCGTTCCCACTGCCGGCCCTCGGCCACCGTCTCGAGGAAGCCGGCGTACCAGCCGGCCACGCGCTCCCAGTTGCATTCCTCTTCCACGTACCGGCGGGCGCGGGCGCCCAACTCGCGGCGGATTTCGGGGCGGGAAACCAGCAGATTCAGGTACTCGAAAATCAGGTCTTCCTCTTCCGCGCCGGTCGGGAACTTTCAGACAGACGTCTTCGGGCAATTCCGCGAAGGAGCCGATTTCGGAGACCAGCACGGCCTTGCCCAGTCCAAGGGCGCGCTGCATGGTGCCGGAGGTTTCGCCCACGGTGGGGTAGCGCAGGTTGAGCACGATGTCGCAGGCCGCCAGATAGCCCACGAATTCCCCGATGGGGGCAAAGCCGAGCACGCGCACGGCGGCGGAGAGGCCCATGGAGCGGATCATCGGCTCCAGCGCGAATTCGGGATGCGGCTCTCCCACCAGGATCATGCGCGCGGCCGGAGCCACCCGCACCAGCCGCCGGAAGGCGCGCAGCGCCTGCGGGATGCGCTTATAGGGCTTGAGGTAGCCGAAGATGCCGATGAGCGGGGTGAATTCATCGAGGCCCAGCTTGTGGCGATACGCGTTGCCGTCCGCCTCGGGAATCCAGGCGCCGTGGGGGATGACCGCTACCGGCCCGGCGAATCCGGCCCGGCGCACTTCGGCGGCCATGAACCCGCTGTGCACAACGACGCCCCGCGCGCTGCTCCAGCAGGCGGCGCGTCATGGGCAGGCCTTCGTAATCCGGCCCGACTTCGAGTTTGCGGACGCGTTCCGCGAACGCGCGCGCCTCCGCACCGCCCTCGAATTCACATTCGCGCACGTAGGCGTCCCAATCGCCGCGGCGGATGGTGAGATCGGCCATCAGGTGATGCAGGTTGGATTCATGGAGCACGACCACGCCGGGATGCCGCAGCGCGGCCTGGTAGACGAAATCGTGCCAGCCGTTGTTGCCGACCTGGTACAGAATCAGGTCGAAGCGGGCGGGATCGAAATGCGGGTCGGGGCGCGGGAAAATCTCCAACTCCACCCGCCGCCCGCAGCGGTTCCACCAGGGCCTGGCTATAGTCGGCGATGCCGCTGCGGGCGGGCGGCATCGGCGTAAACAGGGCCACCCGCATTCAGCGGACCAGCTCCATCGAAAACGTCCCCATGCTCAACGGCAGCTTGATCAGGAGCGGGGTGCGCGCGGCGTCGCGGGCGAAGTACATTTCCGCGTCGGTATCGGATTTCGGCCCCTTGATCGATACCAGAACGAGGTCCGTGACGGTGGGCCTGCCGTTGACCGGGATGGTCATTTCGCCGGTGTAATGAAGCTCCACGTTATAAGCGGCCCCGAAGTACACGCCGGCGGCCGGTGCGACACGGCCCTGCCCCAGTTCCTGGCGCGCAAAGTAGAAGAACGCCAGGGCATCGCGCGGGCAGGAGGGGACGCTGAAATCGCTCGTGCCGCCGCCGGTGGGAACCAGGGTCTCGCGGTGGGCGCCGAGGTTGTGGGAATCGAAGGTGGTTCGCTCCTTGGTCTTGCGGTTGGCGTGGCTCAGATCGCGCACGAATTCGGTGGAGCAGAGGTCGGTGGTGGTTTGGGAATGCAACTGGTCGGCGATGGCGAAAGCGGGCACGCCGGCGTCGATCGCGGCGTCGAAAGCCCAGCCGGATTCCACGCGGCGCGCCGAAAGGGTCGACCTCGCCCAGCCCCAGGCCGCTCGGCCAGTTCACGCTGTAGCGCAGCGATTCGTTCTGGAACGGGAAACCGGTGAGCTTGGGCGCGGGTGCGGGCTTCTCGGCGGGCTGGGCGCCGAGGAGCGGGACGGCGCAGAAGATCGCGAGAATCAGGGAACGGGCCTTCATGGCTGGGTGACTGCCGCGGATGCGGCGCGCGGCCCTCCTCCGGATTCCTCCGCCACCTCGCAAAACACGTCCAGCATGTGGTCGGCCGCTTTCTGCCAGCTGAAATGAGCGGCCCGCTGCAAGCCCAGGCGCTCCATGCGGAGGCGCAGTTCGGCATCGAGCAGCAGGTCGGCCATGGCGCGCACGATTTCATCCACCGCGTAAGGATCGAAAAGGATGGCGGCGCCGTCCACCACTTCCGGCAGCGCGGATGCATTGGAGCAGGCGACGGCGCGCCCGCACGCCATTGCCTCGAGCGCGGGCAGGCCGAAGCCTTCGTAGAAGGACGGGAATACGAACAGATCGCAGGCGTTGTAAAGCTGGAGAAGATCCTGGTCGGAGACGAATCCGCAGAAGCGGATGCGGTCCTCCACGCCGGAGGTACGGGCGGCGTCGCGCACGCGCTCCGCAAACCAGGTCTCCTTGCCCACCAGCACGAGGGTATGGGGGAGCTGCGGGTAGGCACGCACCAGCCGGGCAAAGGCGCGAATCAACCCGATCTGGTTCTTGCGCGGCTGCAAATCGCCGACCGAGAGAAGGAATGGAGTGCGCATGCCAAACCGTTCGCGCACCGCCGCGCCGGCGGTTTCGCGGGCCATGGGCCGGAACTCCGGAGCGGCGGCATTCGGCACCACTACCACTTTTTCCTCGTCCAGGTCGCCATACACCTTCAGAATAGCGGCACGGGAAAAATCGCTTACGGTCAGGACTTTCGCGGCGCGCCGGACGGTGCGTTGAACGGTCCATTGCAACTGCCGCGCCCGCGGCCAGGGAAAATATTCGGGATGTTCCAGGAAGCTGACGTCGTGCACCGTAACCACCACGGGAACCGGGCAGCCGATGGGCGCGGTGTACTGGACGTGGAGCAGATCCGGCCGGTCCTGGCGCGCTTTGAGCGCCAGCTCCAAGCCGAGCCGCCAGAAGGGGTTGGCGGCGACGCGCCGGAGCCGGATGCGCTCGGGCAGGCGATGGCACGCGTCTCCGGCGGAGACGTAGGCAACGAACTCGCAATTGCGGTCGCGTGCGCCAAAAGCGTTCAGCAGGCTGCGAACGTAAACCTCATTGCCGGTGAGGTGGCGCCCGATCGCATGAGCATCAACGGCAAAGCGCATGGACCACACCAGTATAGCGGACCGAATTGACGCACAGCTGTGTTAAAAGGGCAGCTTGTCCCAAGCTTTTTCCCATGTAAATTCCTTTTCCAGCAACCACCTGGCGCGCTCTGCCAGTCCCCGCCGCAACTGGCTGCACTTCAATAGCCGGTTCACGGCGGTGGTGAAAGCGGCCGCGCCCTCGGCCAGCAGAAGCTCTTCGCCGTCGCGCGCGCCCAGGCCCTCCGCTCCAAGCGGCGTGGAAACCACGGGTACGCCCGCGGCCCAGGCTTCCAGAATTTTGAAGCGCGTGCCGCTGGCGGCCAGCAGCGGGACAACGGCCACGCGCGAACGGGCCAGTTCGGCAACCGCATCCTCAATGGGCCCGGAGATCTCGATACGCGGATCGCCATCGACGAATTGCCGGATGGCGTACGGATTCCGGCCCACCAGGCGCCAGCGCAGGCCGGGCCATTGCCGCCGCAGACCCGGCCACACCTGGCGGGCGAAAAAGCGCACGGCGGCGCGGTTGGGCGCATATTCCAGATTTCCCGAAAAGACGACGGCTTCCTCATCCGCCGGCGCGGGCATGGAGCGGAGGGGAATGGCGTTGGGATACACGGAAACGTGCGCTCCCGGCGCCATGGCGCGCGCCTGCCCGGCGTCTTCCTCGGAGGGGGCCAGCACCACCTGGAAGCACGGCAGCCACTTCTGTTCCAGGCGGCCGGCGGCGCGGGCGAAAACGCGGTGCGCCAAGCCTATCGCCGTTCCTTCCGCGGCCGAGCGCCGGTGCAGGACGGATTCGATGTTGTGGAGGTCCAGGGCGGTGGATGCGCAGGCCGGGCCGATCTGCGCCAGGTAAGGAGCGCACCACAGGTGCTCGATCACACCGATTCGATATTCCCGGCCCGCCACGGCGCGCGCCACGGCGGCGCCGAAACCGGCGAAGCGATCGACCAGCGGCGGCACGCGGCGCGCCAGGCGGAGCGCGTTGCGCCAGGCCCGGGAAGGGAGATCGCGGCGATGCGGCGGCAGGTCGATCACCGTGATGTTCCGCACCAGGTCGCGGGGAAAAAGCCGGCGCGGATCTTCGGCCGAGGGCTCGCGGAAGACGATGACGTCGGTGGGGTAGCGCGCCGCCAGGTAGTAGAGCAACGAAGCCGTGCGCAGGGGACCTCCGCCGGCCAGCGGAAAGGGCGCTTCCGGGGCGAGCACCAGGGCGCTAGCGGCCAAATCGCCTCCTCGCCTCGCGGTAAACCTCGTAAGTCGCCCGGGCGGTACGCTCCCAGGAAAATTCGCGGGCGCGAGCCAGCGACCGTTCCCGGCGCCCCTGCACCCATTCGGGCTGCGCAGCCGCCGTTTCCATGGCCTCGGCCATTTCGGCCGGAGTATCGGCGTAAATGGCCGCGTCGCCGCCGGCTTCCGTTACCGCGCGCGAGGCGATCACACAAGCCCCGCACTGCATGGCTTCCAGCACCGGCAGCCCGAAGCCTTCGTAGAGGGAGGGATAGAGGAACGCCAGGGCGCCGGAATAGAGCGCGGGCAGGTCCAGGTCGGCCACTTCGCCGAGCAGGCGCAGGCCGGGCTCAGGCGGGATCTCCGGGAAATCCGCGCGCCTGCGCCCGGCCAGCCATAACTCCACGGGGTGGCTGCGCCGCACCTCCCGCCATGCCTCCACCAGCGCGCCGATATTCTTCCGCGGCTCGAGCGTCCCGAGGTAGAGAAAATACGGCGGCCCGCCGGCGGCTGGTTCTACCGGCCGCAGCCAGGGCGCCGCCGCTTCCGGTACGGCCACCACGCGGTCCGGCGCCAGCCGAAAGCGTCCGATGGCCTGCTTTCGCACGGCCTCTCCGGGTGTGACGATCATGGTGGCGATCCCTAAATGCAATAACACGGGCGTGCGCCGGGCCACTCGCGCCGCCGCCGAATGCCAGCCCGGGTCCATCCACGGCGAGAGATCGTGGAGGGTGAGGACGCTGGGGCGGTAGGCAAGGTAAGGGACGGCGAAATCGGGACCGTGCGCCAGGTCCGCGCCGAGGCGCCGCATCTCGCTGGCCAAGCCCCAGAGCCACCAGCGGCGCTCCATGGCATTGCGCGGGCCGCCGCCGCGCCGCAGGTTCGGCGGAGCGCCGGCCGGCAGGGCGAACGGCTGGTCGGAAACCAGAAAGAATTCGTCTTCCGGGAAGCAGCGCGCCAGAGCCAGGCTCAGCTCGCCCGTGTAACGCGCCAGGCCGCCGCTGGAAAGCGCCAGGGGGGCCGCTTCAATCGCCACGCGCATGCGATCAGGATGGCATGATCGCCCGCCCGCCGTAGTTCTGCTCGTAGTAGGCGCGGTAGGCGCCGCTGCGCACGCGAGCCACCCACCCGGCATTGGCCCGGTACCAGTCGATGGTCCGGCGCAGGCCGGTCTCGAAATCCATGCGCGGCTCCCAGCCGGTTTCGCGCGTCAGTTTGGCGCTGGCGAGCGCGTAGCGGCGGTCGTGTCCGGGCCGGTCTTCCACGTGCCGGATCAGCGATTCCGGCTTACCCGTGAGCGCCAGCACCTGGCGCACCACCTCCAGATTGGGGAGGGAGCGATTGCCGCCGATGTTATAGATTTCGCCCGGCCGGCCGTGGCGCAGCACCGCCAGAATGCCGCGGCAGTGGTCGTCCACGTAAAGCCAGTCGCGGACCTGCATGCCGTCGGCGTAAACCGGCAAAGGCCGGTCCTCCAGGGCGTTCGAGATCATAAGCGGAATCAGCTTCTCCGGAAACTGGAACGGGCCGTAGTTATTGGATGCGCGCGTCACGGTTACCGGAAACTTATAAGTGGAGAAATAAGAGAGCGCCAGCAGGTCGGAGCCGGCTTTGGACGCCGAATAGGGGCTGCTCGGGCGAAGGGGGAACTCCTCGGTGGCTTCCGCGGGCGCCTCCAGGCTGCCGTAAACTTCGTCGGTGGAAACGTGCAGGAATTTGCCGGCGCCCAGCCGGCGCGCGGCTTCGAGCAGCGTGAAAGTGCCGCGGAGATTGGTCTCGACGACCGGTTCGGGCGAAAGGATGCTGCGGTCCACGTGCGATTCGGCGGCGAAATGCACCACCGCGTCGGCTCCGCGCATCGCCCCTTCCACCGCGCCGGGGTCGCAGATATCGGCGCGCACGAATTCATACCGCGGATTGCCTTCCACCGAAGCCAGGTTCTCCAGGTTGCCGGCATAAGTCAGCTTGTCTATGTTGACGATCCGCCAATCGGTTTCCGCGGCCGCCATGCGGATAAATGCCGAGCCGATGAATCCGGCGCCTCCCGTAACCAGTAGTTTCATGCCAGCTCTCTATTCAACGCGGAGCCCTTGGCAGGGCGGCATGCCGCCTCCGGCGGACCAGCCCTGTTCAAAAAATCGGCAACCCGGTCATCCCAGGTTGCCGGAGAGACGCGGAGCACGGAGAGACGCGCGGAGAAAACCAAAGTCTCCTCCGCGAAACTCCGCGTTCTCCGCGCCTCCGCGTTGAAAAACAGGTTCTCTATTTTTTCTGCGTCTCCCAATCGTAGGCGATTCCGGGGTCGTCGTAAGGCAAACGGCCTTCGTCCTGTGGATTGTAAAACCGGTTCGTCAGGTACACCAGCAGCGCCTCTTCGGCGCCGATTACTTTGTAGCCGTGCGCCACGCCGGGCGGAATAAGCAGCTGCCAGGGGCGCAGTTGGCCCACGTACAGCGTGTTGCGCTTGCCGAAAGTGGGCGAGCCCAGGCGCAAATCCGCCAGCGCCACCTGCATCATGCCCCTGGCGGGGGTCCACAGGTCCGTCTGCCGCAAATGATAATGGAAGGCTTTCACCGTGCCCGGATAATTCAGGGCAGCGGAAATCTGCGTGGTTTCGGCGGGAAAATCCGCCGCCAGCCCGCGGCCCATGCGCTGCACTTCCAGGAAATAGCCGCGGTCGTCGGGATAGATCGGGAACGGAAGCGCGCGGACGCCCGCAATCAACTCGGGCGAATCCGGCGCCACGATTACCGGGCCGAGTCCCTTTTCGTTTTGCGGGAAGACCAGTTCCAGGTCTTCCGCCGATGCAATCCGCCTGGCCCGCGCCGTCTCCACCGCTTCGGCCGCCATCAGGCGCCATCCCCGGCGCCGGCAACGGTCCGGGTTCCGCCGCGGACGGACGCCGCCACCAGATTGGCGGCGCGCAGCAGCGAATCGAACGTGCCCGCGTCCGTCCACCAGCCCTGGAGGTAGGAAACGGACATGGTGCCCTCGCGAATATAGGCGTTGTTTACGTCGGTGATTTCCAGTTCACCGCGGCGCGACGGAACCAGGGTCCGGATTTTTTCGAACACCGTAGCGTCGTACATATAGATGCCGGTTACCGCGTAGTTGGACTTCGGCCGCAGCGGCTTCTCTTCGATACCGACGATCCGGTCGTCCGCCACTTCGGCCACCCCGAAACGCTCCGCGTCGCTGACCTCCTTCAAGATGATATGCGCGCCGCGCTGCTGGCGGCGAAATTCGTCGGCCGATTCGCGGATGCTGCATTCGATGATGTTATCCCCGAGGACCACGCAGATCTTCTGGCCGTCGGCGAAGTGCTCCGCCAGTTGCAGCGCGTCCGCGATGCCGCCCTCGCCCTCCTGATAGGTGTAGTGAATATGTTTCAGCCCGAACTGCTTCCCGTTGGCCAGAAGGCGCAGGAAATCGCCGGAGTTCCGGCCGCCGGTCACCACCATGATGTCCTGAATCCCTGCCTCCACCAGGGTTTGGATCGGGAAGTAGATCATCGGCCGGTCGTAGATCGGCAACAGGTGTTTGTTGGTAATTTTCGTGAGGGGGAAGAGTCTGCTCCCCGTGCCGCCTGCCAGTACGACGCCTTTCATAAGCAGATTCCATGATACACAATAGCGCCGGCACGTTAGAATACCCACTATGACACACTACGACTGGAACCGGATGCCGCTCGAGCAGTTGAACCCGCAGGTCGCGCGGCGGGCCATCCACACGCCGGGCCTCACCATAGCCCGCCTGGAAATCCGCAAGGGCGCCGAGGTGCCGGAGCACCACCACGTTCACGAGCAGGTGGCCACCGTGGAGCGCGGCGCGCTGCAGTTCTGGTTCGGCGCCGAGCAGTTGGTGGTGAGCGGGGGACAATCCGTGGCGATCCCATCGAATGTGCCGCACCGGGTGGTCGCCCTCGAAGACACCATTGTGGTGGACGTATTTACTCCCTGCCGGCAGGACTGGCTGCAGGGGGACGACAGCTATCTGAGAAAGTAAGGAAGAGATAAGTGTCCGGCGGCGGGCCGGCCATGGCCCGCCCCCGCGGCGGCGTCTTCCGAATTTTGTATTTGAGTTCCGAATTCGGAATTTTTCCGATTTGTCCAGTCCATCGGTTGTGAACGTCACCCTCCCTTCGTCCTGAGTTTCACCGAGCGCGCGCCACCTGTCCGATGAGAGACCAACGGCTCATTGACGCCTGATTCCACGCATTGTTAGCCTCGTTGCAGGGGTTAGTTTGTTAGGAGGTTCGATGCGTAAGACAATCCTACAGTTCGCATGTATCTTACTGCTGAGCGCCGCGCCAACCCTCTTGGCGCAAGTAAGTGGTACGCTCGCCGGTAAGATTACGAATGCTTCAGGGACCGCGGTTCCAAACGCGGCAATTACCGTGACCAACGCCACGACCGGTCAAGCCCAGAAGGTCCTGACCGGTCCCGACGGAGGGTTCTCCCTCTCGCTGCCTCCGGGCACCTACCGGGTGGACGTCGAGACCCAGGGGTATAAACATACAACGCAGCAGAACATCACATTGGTAGCGGGTCCGCCGCAGCAACTCACCATTACGCTGGAAGCGGGGCCCATGACGGAAACCGTCGAGATTAAAGGCCATGCTCCGGCCATTCAGACGACGGGCGGCGAAGTCGGGATGGGCATCGATACCCGCACGCTCAAGGAACTGCCCGTAATCGACCGCAATTATCAGCAGCTGGCGCAATTGCAAACGGGCATTACGACGCCGTTCCCGTTGGGGATAAATCCGGCGCCCGAGATTCCCAACTGGGCGGTGCCAGCGCAGCCGCTGGTCATCGATCCGGATCGCAACCGGACCTTCTCGACCAATGGCCAGGCGCCCTGGAACAATCTTTGGGAAGTGGATGGCGTGTGGAACGTGGAGCCGTTTCGCGACACCTCGATTCGCGTCCAGCCGATGCCGACCATACAGCAGATGGACGTTGTCACAGCCGTCATGGGAGTGCCGACGGGTTACGTGGGCGGCGCTGCAACCACCGCCATCACGCCCGGAGGCACCAACGCTTTTCACGGCGACCTGTGGGAGTTCTGGAGCGGGGACGATGTTCGCACGCGCGATTTCTTCGACACCGGTGCGGTTTCCTCTCCCCGGTTCGACTATAACCAGCCGGCCGCGGACGGCGGCGGCGCCATCAGGAAAGACAAGACCTTTCTTTTCGGTTCCTACGAAGGCACCTTTACCAACGGCGACTACACCAACCTCGGCACCGTTCCGACGGCTGCCATGCAGACCGGCGACTTCAGCGCTGTCCCCGGACTGACGCTTTTCAATCCGGCAACCGGGATAGCCGGATTCGGACGCACACCGTTCGCGGGCAACATGATTCCCCTCACTTCGCTCAGCCTGACCTCGCGAGCCATCGCCAGCTTCTTTCCGGCGCCGAACCTGCCCGGTTTCTTCAATAACTACCAGGCCAACTCGCTGTTCCAGGATCACCAGGAAAAGGCCGACGGGCGCCTCGATAACCATTTTAACGAGCACACCTCGGCCTTCCTGCGCTATGGCTACACCAACGATTGGGCATTCCAGGATTCGCCCTACGGCCCGACGATCGGCAATTCCACCAACGGCCGCCTGATCGCCCAGAACGTCGTCGGTGATGTTACCCACGCCTTCAGCGGCTCGCTGCTCACGGATTTCCGTTTCGGCTACAACCGCTACCAGCAGTCGTTGGGCAATGGCTCCAACGCCTCGACGCTCGGCACCGAGCTCGGTCTGACCGGTCTCACCACCCTGCCGGGGATCAACATTACCGGTTTCTCGCCGATCGGGACGTCTGCCACTTTGCCGGAGTACGCCGTTGACAACACGTTCAACTGGGTCTGGACCTGGGGCTGGCATCATGGCATCCACAACATCAAGTTCGGCACCGATATCCGCCGCATCCGTTCGGACGGTTTCACGGATTCGCTGCTAGGCCAGCAGTTCGGGCCTTTCGGCAACGCTTACTTCACGCCCGGCGCCACGATGTCGGCCACCGGCCCCGCGCTGGGTACAAACGCGCCATTCAATGCCTTGGCCGCGTTTCTGGTCAATGCTCCGACGCAGTACGGTGCCGTCAGTTATCTGACCACGCCGACCATCCGGCAGACTGAAGCCGCTGGCTGGGTGGGAGACACGATTCAGATCATGCACCACCTGAGCCTGGATTTCGGCCTTCGCTATGACTGGTTCGGCGCGCTGCAGCCCCGCGACACCGGGGGCGCGATGTTCTATGATCCCACCACCAACGCGTTCAATTTCGCGGGCATTGGCAGCAACCCGATGAATCAATATACATCGGAGAAGGACAATGTCGCTCCGCGCTTCGGCTTTGCCTACCGCTTAAACGAGAAAACCGTGCTCCGCGGCGGTTACGGCATCCAGTACTTCCAGGCGCCGTACTCGCTGATGGGCTTCACGCCGACCGCTTTCGGCTCGATTGTGGGCGCGCCTTCGGGCTTCACCGTAGCCCCCGGGCTCAACCCACTGAACATCAGTCCGGGACTGCCGCCCGTCACCAGCGCGTTGTCGCTGGTCAACGGCACGCCGGCCGGCAACATACCGGCAGCGGCGATCCTCAGCCATTTCGAGCAGCCCTACGTGCAGAACTACAGCATGCAGCTGCAGCGGGAGTTCTACTATGGCAGCATGCTGTCGGTGGGCTACGTGGGTTCGGTGAGCCGCCAACTGCCCTTTAACGAAGAGCTGAATGCGGCTCTGCCCGGCACCGGCGTGGCCGGGATGCCGTTCTTCTCCGCTTTCGGCCGCACCGCTTCCACCACGTTGTTCTCCACCGGTGTGAACAGCAACTACAACTCGCTGCAGGTCAGCCTGACCAAGCGCATGGCCAAGGGCGTCAGTTTCATCGCTGCCTATACCTACGCGCGGGCGTTGGGCTACACGAATAACCAGGACACCCTGCTCAACCCGTTCAATCGGAGTTCTAACTACGGGCCGCTCGATTTCAACCGCCAGAACGTTCTCAACATCAGTTGGTTGTGGGAGCTGCCCTTCGGCAAGACCGGCGGCCACCTCAAATCCGCGCTGTTGGGCGGCTGGCAGGTGAACGGCATCTGGACCTACCAGACGTCCACTCCGGTCACGGTGTTCGCCGATCCGGCTACGTGCAACTGCCCGGGCTTCACTCCGTTTGCGACCCAGGTGGGCGCGCCGTACCTGAATTCCGGTCTCACCGTGCTGAATCCGGCGTCGTTTGAGGCGCCGGCACCTGGCACGTTCGGCGATGTGAACCGCGGCGCGGTCAACGCTCCCGGCTTCACCAACTGGAACATGTCCCTGTTCAAGAACTTCCGTTTCCACGACCGGTTCAACATCCAGTTGCGCGGCGAAGCGTACAACCTGGCGAACGATACGCACTTCGCTCCTGAGGTCGGCAATGTCAACCTGCCCACCTTCGGCCAGCAGACATCCACTCTGACTGGCTTCGGACGGCAGGTGAACATCGGTTTCCGGTTGATGTTCTAACCCTGGCTAGAAGCTTAGCCCAAAACCCGGCCGGTTGCGCGACGAGCGCAGCCGGCCGTTTTTTTCGCGACCGGAGCGAAGACGCGCGCCCGCCAACTGCGCTAGGATTGCCGGAGGGGGGAATCATTCGTGCTTGCAAGTGAAGCCAATCCGGTGCGGATTGCGGGACAAGCCACGCCGGACCAGGAACGGATTCTGACGCCGGAAGCCGTGCGATTTATTACCAGGCTGGCGGCCGCTTTCGAGCCGCGGCGGCGCATTCTGCTGGAAGCGCGGCGCGCCCGGCAGGAGCGGCTGGATGCGGGCGAGCTGCCGGAGTTTCCGGCGGAAACCGCCGAAATCCGCCAGGCGCCGTGGCGCGTGGCCGAAATTCCCGCGGACATGCAGGACCGCCGCGTGGAGATCACCGGCCCCACCGACCGCAAGATGATCATCAACGCGCTCAACTCCGGCTCCCGCGTCTTCATGGCCGACTTCGAGGATTCCAACGCGCCCACCTGGGAAAACATGGTCCAGGGACAGGCGAACCTGTGCGACGCGGTGCGCGGCACCATCACCTACGACAGCCCCGAAGGCAAACACTACGAATTGCGCCCGCGGCACGCCACCCTCATGGTGCGGCCGCGCGGCTGGCACCTGGTGGAAAAGCATTTTCTCGTCAATGGCGAGCCCATCTCAGGCTCGCTGTTCGATTTCGGCCTGTTCTTCTTCCACAACGCCAAGGCGCTCCTGGCCAGCGGCAGCGGGCCGTATTTCTACCTGCCCAAACTGGAAAGCCGGCACGAAGCGCGGCTGTGGAACGACGTGTTCGTGGCGGCGCAGGACGCGCTGGGCGTCCCGCGCGGCAGCATCCGCGTCACCGTGCTCATCGAGACCATCCTCGCCTCCTTCGAAATGGAGGAGATCCTGTGGGAGCTGCGCGAGCACTCGGCCGGGCTGAACTGCGGCCGCTGGGATTACATTTTCAGCTTCATCAAGAAGTTCCGCAATCGCGCCGGGTGGGTGCTGCCGGACCGCGCCCGGGTGACCATGCGCAGCCATTTTCTGGCCTCCTACGTGGACCTGCTGATCGCCGCCTGCCACCGCCGCGGCGCCCACGCCATGGGCGGAATGGCGGCGCAGATTCCCATCAAGAACGACCCCGCGGCCAATGACGCGGCGCTGGCCAGCGTGCGCGATGACAAGCTGCGCGAGGTCCACGCCGGCCACGACGGCACCTGGGTGGCGCATCCGGGGCTGGTGGCGCTGGCCACGGAGGTGTTCGACGCCGGCATGCCGCAGGCGAACCAGATCGGCCGCGTGACCACGTCCACCGTTACCGCATCCGACCTGCTCGGCCCGCCCGCGGGCGCCATCACGGCAGCCGGCCTGGACCGCAACCTGGATGTGGCGCTGCAATACCTGGCCGCGTGGCTGGGCGGCAACGGCTGCGTGCCGATTTACAACCTGATGGAGGACGCGGCCACCGCCGAGATATGCCGCTCGCAGGTGTGGCAGTGGGTGCGGCACGGCGCCAAACTGGACGATGGGCGCGCCATCACGCCGGAGTTGGCAGGCTCCATCCTGGATGCGCACGTCCGGAAATTGCGCGGAGATGTGCCGGAGGAGCGCCTCCTCACCGCCGCCCGGCTGTATAAGGACATGATCTCCGGGGCCGGTTTCTCGGATTTCCTGACGCTCCGCGCGTACGATTACCTGGATTGAATACCCGGACCGGCAGAGGCTTCCGCCCGGCATTAGAATTAAAGCATGTGGGCGATTTGCGCCGCCTTTCTGCTGTTCCAGGCCGTCGACTACAACGCCGAAGGGATGAAGGCGCTGGAGGCGGGGAAGTACCAGGAGGCCGCCGACGATTTCACCAAAGCCGTGGCCGCGGACGGGAAGGATTACTACGCACATTTCAACCTGGCCCAGGCCTACGGCTTGCTGCACCGCAACGCGGAGGGGATCGCCGAATACCGCGCGGTTCTGGAATTGAAACCGGGCTTGTATGAAGCCGAGTTGAACGAGGGCATCCTGCTGATGCGGCAAAACGAGCCGGGCGAGGCGCTGTCGCTGTTCGCGCAGGCGGCCGAACAGAAGCCGCAGGAATTCCTGCCCCGCTATTCGCTGGCGGCGGCCCAGTTCCAGGCCGGTTCCCTGGCGGATGCCGAAGCCAGTTACGCGCGCACGCTCGAGATCGATCCGAAATCCGCCGCCGCCGAATCCGGGCTGGCGCACACGCTGTTGCGGGAGAACAAGGCGGCCGACGCCGCCCCGCACTTCGAGCGCGCGGCCGCGCTTGACCCGAAGTATCGGGACGGATTGCTCGAACTGGCGGATGTCTACGAGGGAAACGGGCAGAAGACCGAAGCCGCCGCGATTTACCGCCAGTTTCCGGAACGGGCGGACGTTCAGGAGCGGCTCGGCCGGATCATGCTCGAAACCAGGCAGTACAGCGATGCCCTGCCGCGCCTGGAATCAGCTTATGCCGCCAGCCGGACGGAGGCCAACCGCGTGCCGCTGGCGACGGCCTATGTTTTCACCGGGCAGCTGGACCGCGCCTTGCCGCTCCTCGAGCAGGCGGCCGCCGCCGAACCCGGCAATTTCGATATCCGGATGATGTACGCCCGCGCCCTGCGCGACCGCAAACAGTATGCCGCCGCCGCGGCGCAGTTCCTGGAAGCCGCGCGGGCCAAACCGGACCAGCCGCGCCCCTGGACGGAAGCCGCGGGCATGTTCTACATGACGGGACAGTTCGACCAGTCCCTGGCGGCGTTCGACCGGGCCCGCCAGTTGGGCGAAAACAGTGCCGGCGTGTGGTTTATGCGCGCCATCATTCTGGACAAGGTGCGCCAGCTCAAGCCGGCGCTCGAGGCCTACCGCCAGTTCCTGGCGATGAGCCACGGCAACCCCAACCAGGAGTTTCAGGCGCGGCAGCGCGCGCGCATCATTCAGCGCGAACTGGAGAGGCGGTGATGGGTATGCGGCCGCACACGGTGGTATTGGCGCTGTCGCTGGTCTGCGGGCTGGCGGCCCCGGCGCTCGCCGACCTGAAGCAGGCGCAGGCGGAGCCCAACCTGGAAAAGCGCTCCAAGCTGGCCATGGACAACGCCGAGACCGTTTTCGAGACGATGAAGGCCGACTACGAAAAGGGCGACAACAACCAGGTAGCCGCCGCCGCCGCCGAAATTCAGGAATCCGTGGAGCTGGTATACACGTCTCTCACCCAGACCGGCAAGGATCCGCGCCGCAGCCCGAAATGGTTCAAGCGGGCGGAAATCGAAACCCGCGACCTGCTGCGGCGGCTGGACGCGTTCCAGCATGACATGAGCTTCAGCGACCGGGCCATGCTCGACGGAATGAAGGCCAGTGTGCAGCAGGTGCATGACAACCTGCTCATGGGTTTAATGGAGGGCAAGCACAAATGAAGACCCTGCTCTGGTGTTTGATCGCGGCCGCTCCGCTGGTGGCGCAGCAGCGCGACTTTCTCACCGCCGACGAGGTGGACCAGGTCCGCGAAGCGCAGGAACCCAACGCCCGGATCTTTTTGTACGCGAAATTCGCCCGCGCCCGCATCGACCTGGTGAAGAACCTGGTTTCGAAGGAGAGGCCGGGCCGCTCGACGATGATCCACGACGCCCTCGACGATTACGCCAAAATCCTGGACGCCATGGACGACGTGGCCGACGAAGCGCTGGGGCGCAAAGCCGACCTCAAAACCGGACTGCGCGCCCAATCCAGCGCTGAGCGCGAAGCGCTTCCCATTCTGCAAAAGCTGCGCGACAGCCAGCCGAAGGACCTGGAACGCTACGAGTTCGCGCTGCGCACCGCCATCGAATCCACCGAGGACAGCCTTAGCCTGGCCGACGGCGATTTAGGCAAGCGCGCGCACGACGCCGTGGCGCGCGAGGAAAAGGAAAAGAAAGCGGCCCAGGCCGCCATGACGCCGGATGAGAAGAAGGCCGCCGAGAAGGCCGATTTCGACCAGCAGAATCAGCGCAAGGCGCCGACGCTCTATCGCCCCGGCGAGAAAAAGCCGGACGACCAGCAGGGCAACCCACCACCCCAGCAGCAACAGTAGGGCGGATTGCGGCCCCTCCTCCGGTGATTTTGGAACCTGAGCAAGAGAGCGGGAGCAGGTGCCGGGGCCGTAGATTTATCATGACAAAATTGGCGGCTGGGTGCCCATGTTGGAGAGGCGGGTGCGTACCAGTACTTGAGGGTGATGATAGTCCGCAAATACGCCAGTCACTTACATCGCCTTCTGTAGCTGCTGGGCGGCGATGAGCAGGGGGTCCCAAACGGTGGCGAACGGCGGCGAGTAGGCCAGGTCGAGCTGTTCGAAATCGTCGATCCGCATGCGCGCGTGGAGCGCGGCGGCGATCACGTTAATGCGGCCGGCGGCTCCCTCCTCGCCGGTCACGGCGCCGCCGAGCAGGCGGCCCGAGCTTCGGTCCGCCACCAGCTCAACCGTAGTCTTCGAACCCCCGAAGTAGGATGGCCGGGCCATGGCTTCCACGCGGGCGGCCACGGGCGAAAAGCCTTCCGCGCGCGCCTGCGCTTCCGAAAAGCCGGTGGTGGCGAAGGCCATTCCGAAGATCCCGACGATCGACGTGCCGGCCACTCCCGCGAAGCGCTCGCGCCGGCCCGCCGCGTTGGCGCCGGCCACGCGCCCGGTCTTGTTGGCGGTGGTGCCGAGAGGGATGGAAACGGGCCGGCCGCTCACGGTGTGGAGCACCTCGGCGCAATCGCCGGCGGCATATACGCCTCGCAAATTGGTTTCCATGCGCTCGTCGGTGCGGATGGCGCCGGTACGGCCGATCTCGATACCGGCTTCGGCGGCGAGCTCGACATTCGGCCGGAAACCGGCGGCAATGACCACCATATCGGTCTCCAGTCCGTCCAGCGAATCCACGCGCACGCCGCAGCGCAGCTCCACCCCGTGCGCTTCCAGCTGCCGACGCACCGCGGCCGTGAACGCCGGGTCCTCGCGCCGCAGCGCGTGCTGCGATTGTTCCAGTACGGTGACGCGCAGGCCATGGCGGCGCAGCGCATCCGCCGCCTCCACGCCGATGTAGCCGGCGCCGATGACCGCCGCCCGCCGCGGCTGGCGTTCGCGCAGGAAGGCGCGCATGCGGCCGGCATCCTCCAGCGTGTGGAGGGTGAAAACATGCGGCTCGCCGGCGCCGCCGATGCCGCAGGTGTCGCAGCGGGCGCCGGTGGCAAGCGACGAGGCGGTCGTAGCGAACCCGCTCCCCCGAGGCAAGCTGCACCTCGCGCCGGGCGTGGGCGATGGCCGCCACGCGCGCGCCGGTGCGCACGGCGATGTTGCGCTCGCGGCGAAAATATTCCGGCGTGTGGACGATCAACTGCCGCGCCTCCCGCACCCGCCCCTCCACCAGGTAAGGCAGGCCGCAGGCGCCGTAGGAAACCTGGTCGCCCTTTTCCAGAACCAGAATCTCGAGGCGCGGATCGATCCGCCGCGCGCGCGCCGCCGCGCTCATGCCCGCGGCCACGCCTCCCACCACTACCAGCGGCATCCGCTCCTAATCCTCTTGCTTGAGTTTGTGTACAAAATCCAGGATATCGAACGCTTTGATCTTGCGGTCGGGGAAGAAGCTGTTGACCGCGTCCTGTTCGTCGTTGAAGATCTCGAAAACCGTGGCCAGCTTGGTCATCACCAGCAGCTCGATATTGCGGCGGTTCAGGCTCAGCAGCTTGATATTCCCGTCGTTTCGGCGCAGGCCGGTGGCGCAGACGACCAGCGCCCCCAGGCCGGTGCTGTCGATGTAATCGAGCGCGTGCATATCCAGTACCAGGTTGCGCGCGCCGGCCGCCACCATCGCGCCCACCTGCTCGCGCAGCGCGGCCGCTTCCGGACCGGCCGTCAGCCGGCCCTTGAGTTCCAGGATGGCGATGCCCTCGCGTTCCCGCTGCAGGATCTCGAGCGCCATGGCCGTCACGCCGGCATTGGCACGCCGGTTCTCCTTTCCACTTCTTCCGTGGCGATCATCTCGATGGCGTCCCACGGGCAGCCGTCGAGGAAAGCGCCGTGCGGGCCCTGGCCGACGCACTTTTTGCATCCGATACAGAGCACGGGGTCCACTTCGATGCGCCCGAACGGCGGATAGTCCTGGTCCGGCACCCAGTACATGCAATCCGCCACCGGGCAGTAATCCACGCAGGCAGGCGATCCGGCGCAGCCGGTGCAGCATTCGGTGATAACGGCGATTTCCTTGGGCCGTTTCTTACGCGGGCGTGGCAATGCCCGCGGATTTGGGCTCCATTTTCACCACGGCAGTTGCCATTGCAGGAATTATGGCACGGGCAGGGGGCCGGGGGCCAGGGGCCGGGAGCGCGCTCACCGGAGCAGTTCCTCCCGCGCGCGGGATTTGTCCGGCTCTTCCAGGCCGAGTTGCAGGGCCTGCTCGAATTGCTTGCGCGCTTCGAGCGGTTGGCCGAGGCGTTCGAAGTCGAGCCCCAGATGGTAGCGGGCCTGGGCGTAATTGGGGTAATCGCGCAGCGCTTGCGAAAAATGATCCGCGGCTTTGGCGAAATCGCCCTGGCGTTCCAGGGCGAGCCCGTAGGAACACTGGGCGATGAAGTAGGAGGGTTCGATGCGCACGGCTTCGGCGTGGTGCGGGAGAGCCTCCGCGAAGCGGCCGCGGTCGTCCAGTGCCGCAGCCAGGAAATGCTCCGCGGCGGAATTGTCGCCGGTGACGGCCACCGTGTTGCCGAACACCGCAACGCTATCGCGCCAAAGTCCCGCATATGCCCGGCTGGCAAGGCCCGAAGCCGCGATGGCGGCGATGGCCAGCGACGCAGCCAGGCGCGGCCGCCCCCGCAGCAAATCGGCCAGGCCCCAGACTACCGCCAGGGTCAAGCCGATCGACGGAAGATAGGTGAAGCGGTCGGCCATGGCTTGCCGGCCCACCTGCACGATGCCGATGGGCGGCAGCAGCGCGATCACGAACCACAGCCAGCCGAATGCCAGGTAGGGCCGCTTGCTGCGCCGCCCGCAGCGCCATTACCGTAATCGCCGTCAGCAGCGCCGCCGCGGCCAGCGGCTTCCACCATGCGATCTCCAGCCGATAGGGATAGAGGATGGCGAGATGGCGCGGCCAGACGGACAGCCCAAGATACGCGGCATAGGAAACCAGGGCGTTGGCGATTCGATGCCCTAGCGGCAGGTTGGCCGCCCAGTTGATGGCGCGCAGTTGCCCGGACCCGGCATAGGTGACCGCCAGAGTGAACCCGGCCATCAGGAACAGCGGCATCTTCTCGGCCAGGGCGCGCCGCCGCGAGCGGCCAGTAATCGAGCAGCAGCAGCAGCACGGGCGCGGTGATCAGCATCGGTTTCGACATCAGCCCGAAGGCGAAGGCCGCCAGCACGCAGGCATAGCGCGGGCCGGAAGGCCGCTCCACGAACCGGAGATACGCGGCCACCGTGACCAGGAACCAGAAGGCGCTGAGCACGTCCTTGCGCTCCGCGATCCACACCACCGATTCCACCCGCAGCGGGTGCAGGGCGAAGAGCGCGGCCAACACGGCGCTGCGCCAGAACGCGCCGGTGAGGCGGCGAAAAATCAGGAAAACCAGAATCGCATTGGCGGCGTGGAACAGCACGTTGACCAAATGGGGCCATGCCGGCCGCAGCCCGAATAGCTGGCAATCGAGCATGTGGGAGAGCCACGTCAGCGGCTGCCAGTAAAAATAATCGACCACGTTGAAGGCCCAGATAATGCCGTGGAACGTGAGCCCGCCGCGCACCCACGGGTTTTCGTAGACGTACGCGTTGTCGTCGTAGTTGAGAAATCCGAAGCGCACCGCCTGTCCGAAGACCAGCAGGCAGGCGCCGGCGAGCGCGGCGGAGAGGATCAGTTCGCGGCGTCTCATGGCAGCCGCCTGGCGCTATCCACCGGTGAGGAAACGCCGCGCCGCCACCGGCGCCAGAGAGGTTTCGTACGTTTCCGCATGCCCGCGCGTCCGACAGTTTGAGCATAACAGAGGCGCCGCGCGCAGGGGAGTGGACGGTTGGCCGGGAAAGCTATGTAGCACGCCCGCGCCCAGGCAGCGCCTCATCCGGCGGGCCCTCGCCCCGCCGCCGTCTGGTTCGCGCTTCGTACTCCAGCCGCACCGCCGCCACCCAGATCACCGCGGCCGCATAACCCGCCAGCACGTCGCTCGGGTAATGCATCCCCAGGTAGATCCGGGAAATTCCGATGAGCAGCGATGCCGCCGCCGCGCCCGCCCAGATCCAGGCCCGGTGCCGCGTCCCGGACCGCGCCGTCACAATCGCCGCCGCCATCCCGAAGAAGCAGACCGAAAGCATGGCGTGACCGCTCGGAAAACTGTACGATGCCGGCTCCTCCAAGCCGAAGAAAACCGGCGGCCGCGGCCGGTGAAACACCAGCTTCAGAGCGCCCAACAGCGCTTCCCCTCCCGCCAGCGCCACTATGAAGAGCGCCGCCGCCGTTTTCCTTTCATCCTTCCAAAGCCGCCACACCAGCGCCGCCCCGAACGGAACCAGGAAAAACTCGGATCCGAAAAATGTGATCACGCGGAAGGCATCCGTCAGCGCGGGCGAGGCCAGCCCGTGCAGCCCGCCGCGGATGGCCGCGTCGAACTCCATCGCCTGGTGGCGCATCACCCGCTCCGCCAGCCAGGCGAACAGCACCAGCGCCCCCAGCGCCGCCAGAAACCCCGCGATCAGATCCCTCCCAGGCTTGGCCACTCTTCCCAATTTACAGTGCGGTGGATGCGTGAATGCGTGGCCGCCCGCACCCCTGGCCGCCGTAAAATAGGCTCATGATCGCTTCCGTCAATCCGGCCACTGGTGAAACCCTGCGCGTCTTCGAGCCGCTCGACGACGCGCTAATCGAGGAGAAGCTCGCACGCGCCCAGGCCGCATGGCTCGCTTACCGGCACACGTCCTTCGCCGATCGGGCCCGCTGGCTTCTGGCCGCCGCCAAAACCCTCGAGACCGATCGCGACCGCCTCGGCCGCCTGATGACTTTGGAAATGGGCAAGACCATCGGCGCCGCGCGCGCGGAAGCCGCCAAATGCGCCACCGCCTGCCGCTATTACGCCGAACACGGCGAGCGCCTGCTGGCCGACGAACCGGTGGACGCCGGCGCCGGCCGCAGCTTCATTCGGTATCAGCCGCTCGGCCCCGTGCTGGCCGTCATGCCCTGGAATTTTCCCTTCTGGCAGGTCTTTCGCTTCGCCGCGCCGGCGCTTATGGCGGGCAACGTGGGCCTGCTCAAGCACGCTTCGAACGTGCCGCTATGCGCCCTCGCCATTGAAGAGATCATCCGCGGCGCCGGTTTCCCGGACGATGTCTTTGAGGCGCTCCTCATCACCGCCGGCCAAGTGGCGCGGGTGCTGGACGATCCGCGCGTCCGCGCCGCCTCCCTCACCGGCAGCGAGGCCGCCGGCGCGCAGGTGGCGGCCCAGGCGGGCAGGCAGATCAAGAAGACGGTTCTCGAATTGGGCGGCAGCGACCCGTTCGTGGTCATGCGCGGCGCCGATCTCGACCGCGCCGCCCAGGTGGCCGCCGAGGCCCGCACTATCAACAACGGCCAGTCCTGCATCGCCGCCAAACGTTTCATCGTGGACGCGCGCGTGGCCTCCGATTTCGAGTCCCGGTTCGTGGCCGCCATGGAAGCCCTGCGCGTCGGCGACCCCATGGACGAAGCCACCCAAATCGGTCCGCTGGCCACGCCCGCGATTCTCGAAGACCTCGACCGCCAGGTGCGCCGCTCGGTGGAAATGGGTGCGCGCGTTCTCACCGGCGGCCACCGCCTGGACCGCCCCGGAAATTACTACGCGCCCACGGTCCTCGCCGGCGTTCCGCCCGCCGCGCCCGCCTATTCCGAGGAGCTCTTCGGTCCGGTTGCCGTTCTGCTCCGCGCCGATGGCATCGAGCACGCCATCCGCCTGGCCAACGACACGCAGTTCGGCCTCGGCGCCTCCGCCTGGACCAGCGACCCCGCCGAGCAACGCCGCTTCATCGACGAAATCGAAGCCGGCATGGTCTTCATCAACGGCATGGTGGCTTCCGACGCCCGCCTGCCCTTCGGCGGCGTCAAGCGCTCCGGCTACGGCCGCGAGCTCAGCGCCTGGGGCATACGCGAATTCGTCAACATCAAAACCGTCCACGTCGCCTGAGCGATCGGCCCGCCCGCGTCCCGTGAGGGCCGGCATGCCCGGCCCGGCTTTCCTCTGTGATAAAAGATCCAAACCACCAGTACGGTACTACTACGCGCGTTTAACGAAGAATTTGCGAAGGAATCGGGATTTTGCCTATTTTCATCAGATAATTCCGGGGTAGGCTACCGCGCCAATGGCCGCCGGGCCTGCAGGTCGAACCAGTCTCCAGACACCAGCGTATAGTACTTCCGGCCGTCGCCCGCCGGCGCATGTCTGGCGTCGTGGAGAAACACTTTGCTCTTCCCCACCACCTCGAAACGGTCGCCCTGCACCACGATGGCGGTGCCTTCGTCGATGCCGATGCCGAGCAGTTCGGGGTAGCGGTCGATCACCGCATCCAGGTCGTCTTCGCGGTGCCGCGTAATGATGTGCTGGTCGATGGCGGCGTCCTTCAGGAAGCCCATCCCAGTCTCGTATCCCGGGGCCATCATGATGGTGTTGCCTGCGCGCGCGCCGCGCACCAGGTATGAGCCCTGAATGGTGGCCCCGGCGGATGTTCCGCCCACCACTCCGCCGCGCTCCAGCACGTTCCGGATTTCGCGCTCGGTGCGCGTATTCAGGTAGGAATCCACCAGCCGCCACTGCCGGCCGCCCTCGAACCAGACCGCCCGCGCGGTCTCGAGCGGCCGCACGAATTCGGCGCTGTCCGCCACCTTGGGGTCGCGTGTGTGCAGAATCGTGACATGCGTGCAGCCGGCCTGCGCGAGGAGGTTGTTCTGAGCCGTTGCCTTGGGTGGATCCACTTCCTCGGCCGTTGGAATGAACACCATCGGCGCATCCTTGCCGCCGGCAAGTTCGATGAACCGGTCCATAATCTCGGGCCCCAAAGTTCCTCCGCCCGCAATGATGAGCGTTCCCCTCTCCGGACCAATCGACGCGGCGAACCCACCCGCCGCCACCAGCGCAACCGCGAACAAGCGAGAGCGAAGCATAGAGGGTACTATACTCGGTTCGGGCGCGCGGTTGCAAAAGGAATTCAGCCCGCCGCAGCGTGAGCTTCCAGCTTCCTTTGCCGCCGGGAAGGCGGCGCTATGGGGGCGCGTCAGTACAGCAGGAAGGCCCAGAGCATATCGCCGCTGGCGGCAATGAGGTATTGCTTGCCGTCGAGCATGAAGGTCTGGGGCGCGTTGGTGACGTTGCCGATGCGCGTGTTCCAGAGCGGGCTGCCAGTGGCGGCGTCGTGGGCCACCAGGCTGCCGGAGCCATCGCCGGCAAAGAGCAGGCCGCCGGCCGTGACCAGCAGACCGCCGCCGCCGCCGTTACCGTAGTAGCGGTGGCGCCAGACGGCTTTGCCGGTTTTGTAATCGAGGGCGGTGAGGAAATTGCCGCCGGAACCGACGGGCACTTCCTCCTTGCCGCCCAGGCCCATGGAGCCGCGCGGATCGAGATCGGTCAGATACAGGATGTTGTAGGCGTTGAGTTCGGCCACGTAAAACAGGCCGGTCTGGGGCGAGTACGCCGGCGGCTCCCAGTTGATGGTGCCGCCGGAAGTGGGGGAGACCAGAGAGCCGGGGACGGTGGGGTCCTTGCCGGGATCGCGCAGCGGGCCGCCGAATCGGTTCAGGCCCTTGGCCCAGTTGGTGAAGGTGCCATATTTCGTGGTGAGCAGGTGCTCGCCGGTGACGCGGTCGATGACGAAGAAATAGCCGTTGCGGGAAGCGGTGAGGACCAGCTTGCGCGGTTTGCCCTGCCAGACGCCGTCCACCATGATCGGCGTCTGCGCCGAATCCCAATCGTGCATGTCGTGGGGCGAGGTCTGGAAATACCAGGCCATCTTGCCGGTGTCCACGTTGACGGCAATGAGCGAGCAGGTGAAGAGATTGTCGCCGGTGCCGCGCTTGCCGGTGGTGTAGGCGGGGGTGGGATTGCCGGTGCCGAAAATGTAGAGCTTGGTTTCGGGATCGTAGACGCCGTCCACCCAGGGCTGGGCGCCGCCGTGGCGGGCGGCATCCAGGCTGGCCCAGGTGTCGAGGCCGGGATCGCCCTTCTGCATGGGGACGGTGTAGTGCTTCCATTGCAGGTCGCCGGTCTCGGGGTCGAAGGACTGCAGGAAGCCGGGGGCGTCGATGTCGTTGCCGGTGCCCACCAGGACGTGATTGCCGATGACGACGGGGGCGGGGGTGGAGAAATAACCCTCCTGGAGATCGGCGATCTGCTTGTGCCAGCGCTCCTTGCCGGTTTTGGCGTCGAGCGAGACCAGGTAATCGTCCGGCGTCTCCATGTAGAGGTAGCCGTTCCACATGCCCACGCCGCGGTTGCCGATGTGGGTGCCTCCCCTGGTTTTCCAGAAGTAGTGCCAGAGCTCGCGGCCGTCCACGGCGTCCACGGCCCAGGCGTTGTCGGGCATGGTGATGTAGAGGATGCCGTTGACCTCCAGGGCGGAGGACTTGATGGAGCCGCCGCCGGCCTGGATATCGCCGGGGCCTTCGCCGCCGGTGATGATGACGCTGGCGCGCCCGCCGCCGCCGCGGCCGAAGCCGCCGCGTCCGCCGCCGTTGCCCATTCCCGCGGTAAGGCGGGCGGCCCAGGCCAGCGTAAGGGTCTTGACGTTGGACTGGTTGATCTGCTGCAGCGTGCTGTAGCGGCGGCCGGTGTAATCGCCATTGTAGGTGGGCCAGGAATCGCGCAACGGCTGGAGCAGGATGTCGGGTGCGACGCCGGGGTCCCCGGCAAACCGGTTTTTGGTTTGCTGGGGTGGGACGCCGGCGCTTTGCGCCACCAGCGCGGCGGGGACGAAAACGGTGAGGAAAAGTTTTTCGAGTCTCATTTGAGCCCTTTGCAATCGCGCCAGTCTACTTGAGTGTTGCCAGATACGCGGTTACGTCGTGCATGTCTTTGTCGCTATAGGCCGAGAGCAACTCGCGGTGCGCCTGCATGCGGGTCATGGATCTCGACTTGGGGCTGCGGGCCGTCGCGGCGGAAGCTGCGCAGGGTCCCGTCTGGGAACTCGAGCGAGACCAGGAAATCGTCCACCTGGACCACTTTTCCGCTCACCACCTGGCCCGAGGGGAGGGTGACGGAAGCGGTGACGGCGCGGCGTGGAGAGGGGTCGACCTCGCCGCCGCGGCGTCCGGAGCGTCCGCCGGCGACCCAGGTGTCCTGCAGGATTTTGGGATCGGCGACGCGGGCGGCCAGGCCCTTGAGGTCGCCCAAGGCGGAATGGCAGGCCGCGCACTTGGTATCGAAGAAGGCTTCCCCGGCTTTGGCGTCTCCCACCAGGATGCTGCCCGCGGGCACGCCGACTTCGGGCGGAATGCCCTGGCGTCCGATGGAGGCGGCCACGCTGCGCAGATAGGCGGCGACGGCTTTGAGGTCCGCCGCCGGGCTGCTGCTGAAATTGGGCATGCCCTGCGCCTGGCGGCTGCCTTGCAGAATGGGCAGGATGTTTTCGCCGTTCTGATCGCTGAGCAGGGCCTGGGAGCGGAGCAGGTTGGGGCCGCCCATATCGCCGCCGCGCAGGTCGGCGCCATGGCAGCCGGTGCACTGGACGCCGTAGAGGGTTTTGCCGCGCGCGATCTGGGCGGGATCTCCGGTGGGACGGCCGGCCACGGCGTTAAAGCCGCCGCCGCGTCCGCCGCGCCTGCCGCCGCCCGGCACGGGTGGCGCATCCTGCGCCGTAAGACAGGCCGCCGCCAGCGCGACGAGTGCAATTCGCGCAGCAGCCCTCGAAACCCTCCACTTGTGCATGTTCACCTCGGATTTTATGAATTGTATGCTATTCGGGGGGCGCAGTGAAATGCGGGAGCTTCGATTTGACGCAGAGGCGCGGAGACGCAGAGAAATTTTGATTCCTGGCCGCGGGGGGTCTCGGGCGGTAATGACACTCCAGACCCGGGCTGGGGCGGGCGGTTTACTCCGCTGACCGGGGTATGCCGGCAAGGATGCGGGCATGGCCGGCTGGAAGCCGGCGCTACGGAGGGATGGCGCGGGCTAGTTCATGAGCAGGTGCGATAAGGGACGGCGCGGGCTAATTCAGGAAATAAGTGCGGTAGAGGGTGTCGCGCTGCTTGGGGATGAAGCCGGCGTCGCGGATGATGCGGCGCAGTTCTTCCTCGCTGGCGCGGTGATGGGCGCCGGCGGCGGAGACCACGTTCTCCTCGATCATGATGCTGCCGACGTCGTTGCCGCCGAAGCGCAGGCCCATCTGGCAGGTCTTCAGGCCCTGCGTCACCCAGGAGCTTTGTACATTGTCGAAATTATCCAGATAAATCCGGGAAATGGCGAGCGTTTTCAAATATTCAACCGCGGTGGCTTCTTCCTTGACGAAGCGGCCGAGCGAGGTGTTCTCGCGCTGGAAGCTCCAGGGGATAAACGCGGTGAAACCGCCGGTTTCCGATTGCAGGTCACGCACCAGGTCCAGGTGGTTCATGCGCTGCTCCAGGGTCTCGCCGCAGCCGAACATCATGGTAGCGGTGGTGCGCATGCCGAGTTGATGGGCGGTGCGATGGACGTCCATCCATTCCTGCACCCCGCACTTCAGACGGCTGATGCGCTGGCGGACGGCATCGTCGAGGATTTCAGCCCCGCCGCCGGGGATGGAATCGAGGCCGGCGTCGCGCAGGCGGGCGATGGTGTCGCGCAGGCTGAGGCCGCTCACTTCGGCGATATTGGTGACTTCGGGCGCCGAGAGGCAGTGGAGATGGATGCGGAAGCGCTGCTTGATGCCGCGGAACAGGTCTTCGTACCACTCGATTTTAAGATCGGGATGGAGGCCGCCCTGCATCAGAACGCCGGTACCGCCGAGGTCGATTGTTTCCTGGATTTTGGCGTAGATGACTTCGCTGGGGAGGATGTAGCCCTCGGCGTGGCCCATAGGGCGGTAGAAGGCGCAGAAACTGCAATATTCGGTGCAGAAATTGGTGTAGTTGATGTTGCGGTCGATGATGTAGGAGACGACACCCTCGGGGTGCCATTTTCGGCGGACGGAGTCGGCCTCCATGCCAATACCGATGAGGTCGTCGGAGCGGAAGAGATCGAGAGCTTGTTCGCGGGTGAGCATAGGCGTCCAGGGGTCAGGGATCGGGGGACGGGGATCAGGGAAAACACTTTCCCCGACCCCCGAATCCGGATCCCTGACCTCTGGTTCTTACGATAGCAAAGGTTTTTGATTCAAATTTGTAAGCGTTTCAGCTCGATTCCGAGCCGGACTGCAAGGAGCGCTCCCCGTCCCCCAAAGTGGGGAGATTTCCCGGGAGTGCCGCCGACTGGGACGTTGCACAGCGTGGTTTCCGGATTTAGCATTCCCGGCCGGGAATCAATGCCAGAGCCGGACGCGGCTTCGAACTGGCGGCCTCTCGCCACCTTAGTCGAACGGCACTTCGTCGCTTAGGAAGCTAGCACGCGAAAAACGGAGTTTCGCATCCCAAAGGTTGCAAGTTACTGAAACTAAATGCGAAATAAGTTGATTGTTACGGGCACACTTAGGCGCCGACGGCGGCCATCTGATGGGACATGGCCTGGACGAAGAGGTAAATGGCGAACAGCGGCTTAGGATCTCCCTTGCCCCAGCGGTTCACCTGCCACTTAACCCGCAAGTAGCGGGTCTCGGGATGTTCGGCGAGATCGAGCAGAATCTGGTAGGTGCCGGTGTAGAACTTCTGCGGGAAGGCGGCCAGGGGCTTGGTTCCCCAATCTTTGCCGTCAGCGGAGCCCCAAATGGAGATATCGATACTCTCCTGCTCGATAATGCGGGTGATGCCCAAGGTGACGATTATGGTCTCGCCTAGCTCATCGCCCAAGTAGATTTCGGTCCCCGTTCCAGCTTCGCGAACGGTGGTTTCCGGCAATAGGAATTGTGGAAGCATATATAGTCTTCCCCGGGCCGGCTTTTCCAATCCGGTTATCTCTAAACTAATTTTAGCAGTTGCCGCCGAGCCATTTCCAGATTCTCATACTTCTTGCAGAAACAAAAGCGGGCCGGTTGAGACCCGCGTGGGGGGTGTGCGAAAGAGCCCGATCCGCCATGCTTATCTAATCGGCCAGGTAATTAACAAACGTGAGTGTCATCGGCAAGGAGGAGTACCGAGATATTCGTCATATATTCGTCATAGCGGAGAGCGAAGGCGTTGGTTCGGGTGCATTCGGCGGCAAGGATGCCGGCATGGCCGGTTGGAAGCCGGCGCTACAGGCCAAGTGGTGGGCGAGGGGCCGAAGTGGATTCACGAAGAGGCGGTCGCGCTTTGGCCACGGTGTGCGGCTTGAGGCCGGGGCGACAACGGCAGGGTCGGATTGCGGGGAGTACCGAAGCGCCGGAGCGAAGGCGTTGGTTGGGGTGCATTCCGCGGGACAGGTATGCCGGCAAGGATGCCGGCATGGCCGGCTGGAAGCCGGCGCTACGGCCAGGTATGGCGAGGGGCGCCGAAGTGGATTCACAAAGAGGCTTGAGGCCGGGGGGTTTGCCGTTGAGCACGGCGATACCGGCAGGGTCGGATTGCGGGGAGTACTGAAGCGCCGGAGCGAAGGCGTTGGTTGGGGTGTATTCCGCGGGACAGAGTATGCCGGCAAGGATGCCGGCGTGGCCGGCTGGAAGCCGGCGCTACGGGGTTATGTGGTGGGCGGGGGGCCAAATTGGAGGATCTGGTCTACGAAAAGGCGGTCGCCGTAAGGGAGCGCTTTGGCCACCGTGTATGGCTTGAGGCCGGGGCCTTTGCCGTTGAGCATGGCGACACCGGCAGGGTCGGATAGGAGAGCCGCGGCGGCCAGCGTGTTGCCTCCCTCATCGAAATTGAACAGGCGGTTGTTATTGGTCAGAAGGGCGAAGGCGCTGGTGGAGGCGGTGATGGCGCAGGAGGGATCGCGCTGGCGGCTGAGGATTTCGGGGTCGAGGTGGGGCACGACGTCGGCGCGCTCGGCGGCGACGGTGGCGGCATCGACGTTGATGCCGAAAGCGGACGCAGAGCCTCCGATGGGCGCGGCCAGCACCGGGCCATTGGAGCCGGCAGGCATTTTGGCGGCCATGCTTTCCGGCGGCTGGCGGAGGTCGTAAGGGGTTCGGTTCACACAGGAAGCGTCCACCAGCAGGCCGCTATAGACGAGCGGCTGGTCGGGCAGGGTGACCTGGGTGCCCATACGCCCGCGGGTGAGCACCTGGGTCTCATCGGCGACGCGGGTCTGGCCGCGGTCGCGCACCATATTTTCCTGGCTGGTGACCTGGTAGCGCTGGGTGAGCCCGAGAGCGGTGAGAAGGAGCACTGTGAAGAGACGCATGTGAGATGCCTCCGTTCCGGAATGTGCAATCGGAGTGCCAGGGGCGTGCGGTCGACGGGTGGCTCCGCTTTCAACGCGTGAGTGCGCCGCTGGGAGCGGCGCTGGTTCGGTTTGGCACACAGTGACGGGCATGGCGGACGCGCTAGGGCTGCCGCACCGTTAACCTGAAAATGGGGCGTGGATGGCGAACGGAGAGCATGGGTACCCGCGGCCGCAACTGGAGCGGGCGGAATGGTCCAGCCTGGACGGGGAATGGGAATTCGCGCTCGACCCGGAGGCGGAATGGAAGATACCGGAGGATGTGCGGTGGGACGCGCGCATCCGCGTTCCGTTCTCGCCGGAAACGGCGGCCAGCGGGATCGGCAACACCGGCTTTTACAAAGCCTGCTGGTACCGGCGGCAATTTCAGGCGCCCGAGCTGCGCGAAGGCGAACAGCTGCTGCTGCATTTCTGTGCGGTGGATCACCAGGCCAAGGTGTGGGTCAACGGGCATGCGGCGGCGGAGCACGAAGGCGGGTACACGCCGTTTGAAGCGGAGATCTCCGAGTACCTGAAGGAAGGCGAGCAGACCGTGGTGGTGAGGGCATACGACGATCCGGCCGACCTTTCCAAGCCGCGCGGGAAGCAGGACTGGCAATTGCATCCGCACTCGATCTGGTATTACCGGACGACCGGAATCTGGCAGCCGGTGTGGATGGAGCGGGTGCCGGAAACGTACATCGGGCAGGTGCGGTGGACGCCCAACGTGGAGCGGTGGGAGATCGGCTTCGAGGCGTGGCTGTGCGGCAAGCGGCGCGACGATTTGAAACTGAACGTGAAGCTGTACGCCGGGGACACGATGCTGGCCGATGACACCTATGCCGTGGTGGCCAACGAGGTGCACCGGCGGGTGGCGCTTTCCGATCCCGGGATCGACGATTACCGCAACGAGCTGCTGTGGAGCCCGGCGACGCCGACGATCATCTATGCCGAGCTGAAGCTGGCGGACGACCATGGCAGGCTGGTGGACAGCGCGCGGAGCTATACGGCGCTGCGCTCGATTGGCGCGCAGGGGGACAAATTCGTGTTGAACGGACGGCCGTACCAGCTGCGGATGGCGCTCGACCAGGGCTACTGGCCGGAAACCGGGCTGACCGCGCCCGACGACGAAGCGTTCAAACGGGACGTGGAACTGGCCAAGGCGATGGGGTTCAACGGGGTGCGCAAGCACCAGAAGATCGAATCGCCGCGATACCTGTACTGGGCGGACCAACTGGGGCTGCTGGTGTGGGAGGAGATGCCGAGCGCGTACCGGTTCACGCGGACATCGATCGAGCGGCTGACGCGGGAGTGGATGGACGCAATCGGGCGCGACGCCAGCCATCCGTGCATCGTGGCGTGGGTGCCGTTCAACGAATCGTGGGGCGTGCCGGACCTGCCGGACAGCCCGGCGCAGCGTCACTATGTGCAGGCGCTGTACCACGTGACCAAGACGCTTGACCCGTCGCGGCCGGTGGTGGGCAACGACGGCTGGGAGGTGGTGGCGACGGACATCATCGGGATCCACGATTACGACGACGATCCCGAGCGGCTGGCCAAACGCTACCTGGTGGAAGAGATTCCGCGGCTGTTCAAGCGGGAGCGGCCGGCGGGACGGCTGCTGCTGCTGGAAGGATCGGCGCACGACCAGCCGATCATGCTGACGGAGTTCGGGGGGATCGCGTTTTCGCGCGATGCGGCGCACACGTGGGGCTATTCGCGCAGCGAGAGCGAAGAGGATTTCACCCGGCGTTTCGTGCGCCTGATGACCACGGTGCGGTCGCTGCCGATGCTGGCGGGGTTCTGCTACACGCAATTCGCGGACACCTACCAGGAGGCGAACGGGCTGCTGTACGCGGACCGGACGCCGAAGATTCCCATTGAGCACATCGCGCTGGCGACGCGGGGACCGCGGACGAAGAAGGATCACCAGACGGAGTGGGAGTGGCGGGAGCGGCTCATGAACCACCAGCGGCAGCAGTACGTGATTCCGACCGAGGACCATCAGACGGCGCATGACCCCCGTTAAGCCATCGATCCTGTCAGGCGGAGCGGCCCCGTTTCACGACCCGGCGGGAAGTTCAGACCAGGTTTCCGGAGAGCGCCTGTTCCGCTCGTTCTGGATGGGCGGTTTCGAATGCTCCTGCCAGATCAATTCGGCGGGGGCGCGGCTGGACATGACGGCGGCGCTGCAGCACGACATTTACGCGCGCCAGGATTACCGGCGGGTTGTGGAGGCGGGGATCCGGACGGCGCGGGACGGGCTGCGCTGGCACCTGATCGACCGGGAGGGGAGCTACGACTGGTCGTCCTGGCTGCCCATGCTGGAGGCGGCGCGGGAGGCGGGCGTGCAGGTGATCTGGGACCTGTGCCATTACGGATGGCCGGACGACGTGGATATCTTTTCCGCGGAATTTGTGGAGCGGTTCGCGGCCTTCACGGCGGCGGCGGCGCGCATGCACCGGGAGCACACGGGAGAGCCGGGGCTGTGGGCGCCGGTGAACGAGATCAGCTTTTTTGCCTGGGCGGCGGGGCGGGAGCTGATGTTTCCCTACGCGTACGGCCTGGGCGGAGAGCTGAAACGGCAACTGGTGCGGGCGGCGCTGGCGGCGGTGCGGGCCATCCGGGCGGAGGCGCCGGGAGCGCGGTTCGTGTTCCCGGAGCCGCTGATCCACAATGTGCCGCCGCGCTGGCGGCCCTGGGTGACCGGACCCTCGCAGGCGCAGCAGGCCAGCCAGTTCGAAGCGTGGGACATGATTGCCGGGCGGGCGGCGCCGGAATCAGGTGGGAGAGAGAGCGACCTGGACATCGTGGGGATCAATTTCTATGCCGCCAACCAGTGGGAGGTGCCGGGCGGGCGCAAGCTGCACTGGGACGCGGGCTCGAACGATCCGCGGTGGGTGCCGCTGCACCGGCTGCTGGTGGACGTTTACGAGCGCTACCGGCGGCCGCTGTTCATCGCGGAGACGAGCCATTACGGAATCGGCCGGGCGGCGTGGCTGGACGAGGTGGCGCGGGAGTGCCGGAAGGCGATCGAAATGGGGGTGCCGCTCGAAGGAGTGTGCCTGTATCCGATTCTGGACCGCTTCGATTGGGAGGACCGCACCCACTGGCACAACAGCGGCCTGTGGGACATGGTGCCGAACGGCCACGGGCATTACAAGCGGGTGGTGAACGAGGAGTATGCGGCGGCGCTGCGGAAGGCGCAGGAAATGATGGAGGGGACCGGCCGCTTGCATTTCCGGTAAGTGGAGCTGTCTGTAAACCCGCCGATCCCGTATGAGTATGCGGTAACCTGGAGTTTGGCAGGCGAAATTTCCTGCTTCCGCACCGCGTCCGTGCGCCGGCCGGTTGCATTCCCAAGCGTCGGGCGCTCCCGTCCGTTCCCCCACACACGAGCATGCGGCGGGCTTTTTAAAATTAAGACAGTGCTTTTCAAATTCCTGATCCTTGGGTGTATGGGCGCCGCCGCTTTGGGCGCCTCGCCCGCCAATGTTTTCCCTTATTCCTACTCGCAGCAGGATCTCCCCAACGGTCTTCGCCTGGTGGTGGTGCCGCAGGAATCCTCCAACATCGTGGCCACGTACATTGTGGTGCAGGCCGGCTCGCGCAATGAAGTGGAGCCCGGCCGCACCGGCTTCGCCCATCTCTTCGAACACCTCATGTTCAAGGGCACGGACGCCTGGCCGGAGGCCAAATACACGGACGCCCTGCAGCGCATGGGCGCCATGTCGAACGCTTACACCACGGACGATTACACCTGCTTCTACACCGTCTTCTCCAGGGAAGATCTGCCCGCGGTTCTGGGCATGGAAGCGGACCGCTTCCAGCACCTGAAATTCTCCGAAGCCGATTTCAAAACCGAAACCCTGGCCGTCCTCGGCGAATACAACAAGGATGCCTCCAGCCCGTTTTCCCGGCTGGAAGAGACGCTCGACACCACGGCTTTCGTCCGCAGCCCCTACCAGCATCCCACCATGGGCTTTCTCAAAGATGTCGAGGACATGCCCGCCCAGTACGCCTACAGTCTGAAATTTTTCGACCGCTACTACCGCCCCGAATATACCACCATCCTGGTGGTCGGCAACGTCAAGCCGCGCGAGGTTCGCGAACTGGTGGATAAATCGTGGGGCCAGTGGCAGCGCGGCGTCTTCCGCCCCGAAATTCCGCAGGAGCCCGCGCAGGAAGGCCCGCGCGTGGCTCGCGTGGATTGGCCCGGCCCCACGCTGCCCATTGTCGAGGTGGCCTACAAGGGCCCGGCCTACACCGATTCCGCCAGGGACACCGCGGCGCTCGAAGCCCTGGCGTACCTGGCTTTCTCCCCCACTTCCGACCTCTACCAGAAGCTGGTGGTCACGGACCGGACCGCCGCTTCTGTTTCCGCCGAAGCGCCCGATGAGGTGGATCCCTCGCTATTCGAGATCACCGCTCGCGTCAACCGCGCCGCCGACGCCGATGCCGTGCGCGACCAGATCTACGCCGCGGTGAAGGCCTTCCAGGATAAGCCCGTCGACCCCGCGCGCCTGGATGCGGTGCGCCGCCATCTTCGCAACGCGCTGGCCCTGCGCATGCAATCGAGCGACGCCATCGCCTCCGTCCTGGCCCGCTACATCGCGCTCCGCCGCACGCCGGGAACGCTGAACCTGCTCTACCAGCAGTTCGCCGCCCTCACCCCCCAGGACATCCAGCAGGCCGCGAAGAGGTATCTGGCCGAAAACCATCGGACCACCGTCACGCTGGCGCAGGCGGCGCCGCAGACTGCAACCGTGGAGGTGGTGAAATGAGAAAGCTCGCTCTCGTCCTGCTGGCCTGCTCTTCCGTTCCCGCGCAGACGCGCGTGGTCGTGCTTCCCGCAAAATCGCCGCTCGTCACCTTCCGCATCGTCTTCACCACCGGCGCCGCCGCCGACCCGGTGGATAAGCCCGGCCTCGCCGCGCTGACCGCTCACATGCTGGCCGAAGGCGGCACCAGGGATCTTACCTACCGGCAAATCGAAGACGCCCTCTTTCCCATGGCCGGCACCCTGGACGTTCGGGTGGATAAAGAGATGACCGCCTTCTCAGGCGTCACCACCAAAGAAAATCTGGACGCCTATTACAAGCTCCTGCGCGACCGCCTGCTCGCTCCCGCTTTTCGCCGGGAGGATTTCGAGCGTGTCCGCCAGGACCTGGTCAACGACATCCAATCCGGTCTCCGCAACAACGACGAAGAACTGGCCAAGGAGGTCCTCTCCGAAAACATTTTTCAGGGGACGCCTTACGGGCACTACACCGGAGGCACCACGGATTCGCTCGCTAAAATCACGCTCACGGACGTGGAGCAGTTCTACGACTCGCAATACAGCCAGAACAATCTCTTCCTCGGCCTCGCCGGCGATTTCCCGCAGCGCTTCCTGGAGCAGATGAAGAAGGATTTCGCGGCCCTGCCGCAGGGCGCCGGTTTCCGCCCGCGCGAAAAGGACCCGCCGCGCGTGGATTGCAGCCGCGCCGTGATCGTCGAGAAGCCCACCCGCGCCACCGCCATCTCCATCGGCTTTCCCATTCCCGGCACGCGCGCCATCAGCGATTACGCGGCGCTGCTGGTGGCCAACGCTTACTTCGGCCAGCACCGCGTGAGCTACGGCCTGCTCTACCAGCAGATGCGCGAAGCCCGCGGCCTCAACTACGGCGACTACTCGTACATCGAGCCTTTCCCGATGGGCAACGCCCTGATGGAGCCGCCGCCCAACGTGGCCCGCCACCAGCAGATTTTCCAGATGTGGATTCGCCCCGTGGAGCCGGCCAACGCCAAATTCGCCATCCGCCTGGCCCTCTACAATCTAAATAAGCTCATCCACGACGGCATCCCGCCGGACGGTTTCGCGCGCGCCCGCGATTTCGTCGGCAAGTACGTCAACGTCCTCACCCGCACGCCCAACGCGCAGCTCGGTTACAACATCGACAGCTTCTGGTACAACGTCCCACCCTACGCCGAGTCGATCCGCGCCGCGCTGGCGACGATGACGGTGGACGACGTCAACCGCGCCATCCGCCGCAATCTCCGCCCAGACCGCGTGGTCATCACGGCCGTAACCGCCGACGCCGAAGGCCTGAAGAAGCAACTCGCCAGCGAGGATCCATCGCCGATGACTTACATCGCCCCCAAACCGGAGTCGATCACGAAGGAAGATCAGGTGGTGGAGAAGTACCCGTTGCACCTGCGCGCCGAAGACATACAGGTTGTCCCGGCCACGAGCGCGCCGTAGCGCGGGCCTCGCGGTCTGCTGTAGGGCGGGGGCTTCGGCGCCGTCGCGGCGGGCTTCCGCACGCCGCATGCCGGGCGGAAGCCCGGCATGCCAGCCAAAAAGGGCTGTCCTACAGCGGCTTCACATCTCCTCGTCCCAGCACACCGCGACCTTCCCGCATTTTCCCGAGCTCATCAGTGCGTACGCGTCCGCGGCCCGTTCCAGCGGGAAGCGGTGCGTGATCAGCTCCTCCGGGTGCAGATTCCACCGCACCAGGCGCTCCACCAACTCCTCCATCAGCCACGTCGAGGTCACCCACGAACCGTAAATCGTCTTCTGGTCGTGGATGATATCGGGCGACGGGTTGAACTCCACGCGGCCGCCCTCGCCCAGAAACACGATCCGCCCCCACTTCCGGGTGGCGCGGATGGCGGTGGCGCGCGCCGCGTCGTTGGCCGAGCAATCGATGGCACGTTCCACCCCGCGGCCGCCGGTCATCGCGCGCACCTGCGTTGCATTGTCCGGCCCCGCCCCCAGCACCTCGTCGCACAGCCCCAGCCTCTTCGCCAGGTCCAGCCGCTCCGGCACCACGTCGATACCGATGATCCGCTCCGCGCCCAGCTTGCGGCATAGAGCGCCCGTCGCCAGCCCCACCGGTCCGAGCCCGGTGATCAGCACCGCGTGATCGCCCGAAATCCCCACCTTCCGCAAGCCCTCATACACGGTGCCGAACCCGCACGCCACCTGCGCGCCATCGGCATACGAAAGCTCGTCCGGCAGCGCAATCAGATCCTTCTCCTCGGCCAGCAGATAATCCGCCATGCCGCCGTCGCGCTGCCAGCCGTAGGCGCGCCGGTAGCGCTCGCTGGTGCAGGAGATCATGTACCCGCGCCGGCAATCGTTGCACACGCCGCAGCCGGAGATGTGATAAACAATCACGCGGTCGCCTTCGCCGAACCGCCGGCAGCCCGGCCCTACCGCGACGATTTGCCCGCACGGCTCGTGGCCGGCGATCACGCCCTGATATCCTTCCGGCCCCTTGCCCAGGTGCTCGTGATAAATGGCGCGGATGTCCGACCCGCAAATGGTCGACGCCTTCATGCGCAGCAGCACTTCGCCGTGCCCCGGCGCCGGCACCGGAACCGCCCGCAGCACCACCGTGCTGTTGCCGGGCAGATACGCTCCCTGCATGCTTTTGTTCAAAATGCCTCCGGTCATTGTGCGATCCGTCCGTCCAGGTCCCACAAATCTTCCCAGCTCTGCTCCGCCTTCCACAGGAACACCTGCCCCTTCACCAGCCGGCAGTTGCGGTCGATCCCTGCGATTTCGCGCATGTCCGCTTGGGTGAGCGGATCTCCCACCACCGCCGCCAGGTTCGCCCGATAGTTCCGCCGGTTGGTGGACATGGGAATCGGCACCGCCCCGCGCTCGACGGACCAGCGCAAGCACACCTGCGCCGGATGCATTCCATGCGCCGCCGCGATGCGCAGAATCACGGGATCTTGCAGGTCCGCCGTATCGGCCGGCGTGCGGTCCCGCTCCGGCCGGTGCGGCGAGCCGAGCGGGCAATATGCCACCGGCTGAATCCCCTGCCCCCGCACAAAGTCGAAAAGCTCCGTCTGCTGGAAGTGCGGGTGCATCTCCATCTCGTTCACCGCCGGCCGGACGCGGCAATCGCGCAACAGCAGCTTCAGCTTCGGAACGGTCATGTTGGACGTGCCGATGTGCCGCGCCAGCCCCAGCTCCACCAGCCGTTCCATCTGCCGCCACGTGCGCATGAAGTTCTCATGGATGTACGGCCGCGCCGCCGCGCTGCGCGAAGTCACGTCGCATCCAGGCGGATGGAAATTCGGAAACGGCCAGTGCACCAGGTACAAATCGAGATATTCCAGCCGCAGGTCCGCCAGCGATTTCCGGCACGCGGGAATCACGTCCGCTTCGGCGTGCTGATCGTTCCACAGCTTGGAGGTGATCCAGAATTCCTCCCGCCGCGCGCCGCCGCGCCATATATCCGCCAGCGCCGCTCCGATGGCGTCTTCGTTCCCATATACCGCCGCGCAGTCGATATGCCGGTACCCCACCGCCGCCGCGCCGCGCACCGCCGCCGCCATCTCCGCCGGCGAAACGTGGTCCGATCCGAATGTTCCCAGTCCGATGGCCGGCATGCCGGCGCCGCTTTCGAGACGCCGGTGCGGCACGCGCGCCGGGTCAATCGCATCCTCCGCCGGACGCCAGGCAACTGCTTCCGCTTCCATCATGAGCTGAGTGTAACGCGGTGAGGGTAGCGCAAGGCTCCAGCTTGTCCCCATGGGCTACGGCCCACCAAAATGCATGAAAACACCCGTGGGAGGCCGTGCAGCCGGCGGGTGCCGGTCTTTTTGCGGGATGCGGCTGCGAGCGGGGTATGCCGGCAGGGATGCCGGCATGGCCGCCTGGAAGGCGGCGCTACGGGAGAAGCGGGCCCCGTACCGCGAGAATCCTGCGCCTACCCCAGCGCGGCGCTGGCAATGACGGCCTGCCCGAGCGCGATGCCGCCGTCGTTGGGTGGAACTTCCGCGTGCCAGTACACCGCAAAGCCGGCGCGGGCCAACTCGGCGATGGCGGCTTCCAGCAGCCGCATATTCTGGAAACTGCCGCCGCTGAGGCACACGCGGTCGAGCCCGTCGCTGGCCCGCACGTGGAGGCAGGCTTCGGCAATCGCGCGCGCCAGCGTGGAATGGAACCGCGCCGCCAGGGTCGCCACCGATTCGCCACTTGCGCGAGCCGCGACCAGCTCGCGAATGGCCTGCCGCAAATCGATCTCGCCGCCGCACAAATCGAACCCGAAGGGGCCGGGCATGCCCGGCCCGCCGTCCGCGGCACAAGCTTCCAACTCCATCGCCGCCTCCGCCTCGTACCGGTTCTCCAAGCACACTCCCAGAATCGCCGATACGGCATCGAACAGCCGCCCGCATGACGACGTCTCGACCGTCTGCACCCGCCGCTCGATCATCTGCTCCACGGCGCGCAGCCGCCGCTCGTCTACCGCCTCCAGTATCGGGGTCCCCGGCCGGCCTGCACTTGGCCGGCTGGGTCGAGCGACGGCGCATCCCCTGCGCGCAAGCCCGCGTCGCGCAGGTACGCCAGCGCCGCCCGCCACGGCTCGCGCGCCGCCGCGTCGCCGCCCGCCAGCGGCACGTAGCGCAAATGCCAGCGCCGCTCGAAGCCCCGGTAATCGCACGCCAGCACTTCCCCGCCCCAGATGGCGCCGTCCGTCCCGTAGCCCGTGCCGTCGAACGCCACGCCGATTACCCGCCCGTCCAGCCGGTGCTCCGCCATGCAACTCGCAATATGCGCGTGGTGGTGCTGCACGCCGATCGGCCGGCAAGCCCATCTCCAGCGCCGCGCGCGTGCTCAGGTAAGCCGGATGCAGATCATGCGCCACGGCCACCGGCTTCACGCGGAAAAAGCGCCGCATGTGCTCCACGGTTTCGCGGAAGAACACCAGCGTTTCGTAATTTTCCAGGTCGCCGATATGCTGGCTCAAAATGGCGTAGTGCCCGGTGGTGAGGCAGAAGGTGTTCTTCAACTCGCCGCCCGCCGCCGCCACGTCCGGCACCGCGCGTCCCAAATCGATGGGCGCTGGCGCATACCCGCGGGAGCGCCGCAGCACCATCGGCCGCCCGCGAAAAACGCGCATCACCGAATCGTCCACCGCCGTGCGGATCGGCCGGTTATGCGTGAGGAAGCGGTCCGCCAGCCCGCTTGAACCGCGGCAGATCGGCCTCCCGGCTGACGATCGGTTCTTCGCTCAAATTGCCGCTGGTCATCACCAGGGCGGCGAACGGCGCGCCCGCAAAGAGCAGGTGATGCAGCGGCGTGTACGGCAGCATCACTCCCAGGTTCGGATTTCGCGGCGCCACGTACGGCAATTCGTCCGCCTCCCGCTTCCGCAGCAGCACGATGGGCCGCCGCGGCCCCACCAGCAGCGCGCGCTCCTCCGGCGCGACCTCGCACAACCGTCTCCGCCTCTTCGATTCCCCGCACCATCACCGCGAACGGCTTGTCCCCGCGCCGCTTGCGCTCGCGCAGCCGCCGCACCGCCTCGCCGTTGGCCGCATCGCACGCCAGGTGGAAGCCGCCCAGGCCCTTGATCGCCACCACTTCGCCCGCCCGCAGCCAGCCTCGCACCTCGTCCAGCGAGGCCGAAATGCCGCGGCCCGCACTCCGCGCAGGCGTTCGGCTGCGCATGGAAGCGCCGGTCGGCCGGATTCCGATACTCCGCTTCGCACGCCGCGCACATGCGAAATTCCGCCATGGTGGTGGCCGCGCGGTCGTAGGGAACGTCGTCGATGATGGTGTAGCGTGGGCCGCAGTTGGTGCAGTTCGTGAACGGATAGCCGTACCGCCGATTTTCCGGCTTGCGTGAAATCGCGCAGGCAGTCGTCACAGGTCGCGATGTCAGGGGGCACCAGCGCAAAATCGCCCACCCGCGGCCCGCTCTCCCGGATCTCAAAACCGCTGTAATTACAGCTTTCCAGGTCCGAAACGTCCATTTCCGCGATCCGCGCCAGCGCCGGCGCCCCGCTGCGCAGCTCCGCCATGAAGCGGCTCCACCGCCGCGCCTTCCGCCTCAATCTCCACCCCAGCCTCGGTATTGCGCACGAAGCCGCTGATTCCAAGCCGCTTAGCCAGGTTCGCCACGAACGGCCGGAAGCCCACCCCCTGCACCGTGCCGCGAATCCGAATCTGTTTGCGCGCCGCGCCGCTCATCCGTGTCCTGTTTTGGCCCCCGAAATGCCACAACCTTTCTTATTATGTGCTTAGCCGTGCCGGGTAAAATTCTGGAAACCACCGATCTCGGCCTCAGCCGCGTCGCCAAAGTGGAGTTCGGCGGCGTCACCCGCCAGGTGTACCTGGACTTCGTCCCCGAGGCCCAGCCCGGCGATTACGTCCTGGTGCACGTCGGGCTTCGCCATCAGCCGGCTGTCGGCCGAGGAAGCCGCAGCGCACCTACGAGCATCCTGCGCCAGATGGCGGAGCACTGCCCGACGAAGAGCCGGCGGATCGCGTCATGAAGTACCTCGACGAGTATCGCGACGCCGCGCTCGCCCGCGCGCCTGGCGCGCCCGCATCCGCGCGCGCGTCACGCGGCCCTGGGTGCTGATGGAGATCTGCGGCGGCCAGACCCACACCATCATGCGCTACGGCATCGACGAGCTGCTGCCGCCCGAAGTCGAACTGGTGCACGGCCCCGGCTGCCCGGTCTGCGTGACGCCGCTCGAAATCGTCGACCAGCGCCATCGAGATCGCCTCGCTGCCCGGGCGTGATCTTCGTCTCCTACGGCGACATGCTGCGCGTGCCCGGCTCGCGCTCCGACCTGTTCCGCGTGAAGGCCGCGGGCGGCGACGTGCGCATCGCCTATTCGCCCATGGAAGCGCTGAAGATCGCGCGCGAGAATCCCGACGCGCCAGGTGGTGTTCTTCGGCATCGGCTTCGAAACCACCGCGCCCGCCAACGCCATGGCGGTGTGGCAGGCGAAGCGCGAAGGGCCTGACGAACTTCTCCATGCTGGTTTCGCACGTGCTGGTGCCGCCGGCCATGCGGCTGATGCTGGGTTCGCCCGCCAACCGCGTGCAGGGCTTCATCGCGCCGGGCCACGTCTGCACGCGTGATGGGCTATCAGCGAGTACGAAGAGCTCAGCCGCGAATTCCGCGTGCCCATCGTGGTGGGCGGCTTCGAGCCGGTGGATCTGCTGGAAGCCATCGCCATGCTGGTGGACGCAACTGGAAGAGGGCCGCGCGGAAGTCGGAGAATCAGTACGTCGCGCTCCGTGACGCGCGACGGCAACGCAGCCGGCGCAGCAGCATCATGGACGAAGTGTTCGAGGTCACCGACCGCAAGTGGCGCGGCATCGGGCCGATTCCCGCGAGCGGCTATCGGCTGCGCGCGGAGTTCGCCGCCTTCGACGCCGAGCGGGTCTTCGGCGTCGCGACGCGATCCACGCCGAGGAGCCGGCCGAATGCATCGCGGCCGCTGGTGCTGCAGGGGCTGAAGAAGCCGCGTGGATTGCCCGGCGTTCGGCACGCGCTGCACGCCCGAGCGCCCGCTGGGCGCGCCCATGGTTTCGAGCGAAGGCGCCTGCGCCGCCTACTACGCCTACCGCCGCCACACCGGTACCGGAGGCGCCAGCGCATGACGCTTCGCCTGCCCCGCGCCGCTCGCCGCCGAGGGACGCCGTGCTGCTGGGCCACGGCAGCGGCGGCAAGCTGAGCGCCGAGCTGCTGCGCGATGTTTTCCTGCCGGCCTTCGCCAACCCCGTGCTGGCGCGCCTGGACGATCAGGCGGTGCTCGAAATCGGCCGGCGCGCGCCTGGCCTTCACCACCGATTCCTTCGTGGTGAAGCCGCTGTTCTTCCGCGGCGGCGATATCGGCTCGCTGGCCGTGCACGGCACCGTCAACGACCTGGCCATGGGCGGCGCCGCAGCCGCTGTGCCTGAGCGCGGCCTTCATTCTGGAAGAAGGCTTCCCGCTGGCAGACCTGCGCCGCATCGCCGACTCCATGGCGCAGGCGGCCGCAGCGCGCGGGCGTCGCCATCGTCACCGGCGATACCAAGGTGGTGGAGAACGGCAGCGGCGACGGCGTCTTCATCAATACCGCCGGCATCGGCCTGGTCGCGGCCAGGCGTCGACCTTTCCGCGGCCAACGCCCGCCCCGGCGACGCCGTGATCCTGAGCGGCGCCATCGGCGACCACGGCATCGCCATCCTGACCGCAGCGCGAAGGCCTGGAGTTGGAGGGCGCCATCGAGAGCGATTCCGCGCCGCTCCACGGGCTGGTGGACGCCATGCTGGCGGCGTCACGCGCGAAATCCGCGCCATGCGCGATCCCACGCGCGGCGGCCTGGCCAGCGCGCTCAACGAAATCGCCGCGCAATCGCGCGTGGGCATCGCAGCTGCGCGAAGACGCCATCCCGATGCACGAGGGGGTGCGCGGCGCCTGCGAGATGCTGGGGCTCGATCCGCTCTACGTGGCCAACGAAGGCAAGCTGGTGGCCATCGTGCCGCCGGAAGCGGCCGATGCCGTGCGTCGCCGCCATGCGCCGCCATCCGCTCGGCGCGCGAAGCCGCGGTCATCGGCAGCCGTGACCGCGCAGCGACCCCGGCCTGGTCACCATGCGGACGGCCTTCGGCACCACCCGCATCGTGGACATGCTGGCCGGCGATCAATTGCCGAGGATTTGCTGAGCCGCTATGCACGAAGTGGGCATCGCCGACGGCGATTCTGGAAGCCGTGCGCAAGGAAGCCGCTGTGCACTAGCCGCGCGCGCGCCGGTCAAGGTCGGGCGTGCGCATCGGCGCGCTGGCCGGCATCGACCCCGAATCGCTCGCCTTCTGTTTCGAAGCGCTGGTCAAGGGCAGCGACCTGGAGCCGCTGGCACTGGCCATCGAGCCGGGCAGCCGCCGACGAACTGGAATTCGCATAGCTGGAGCTGGAAGAACCATGACCCGCGTTCCTATGGAAGGCAAAGTACTCAGCGAGAACGAGCGCACCGCCGGCGGAACTGCGCGCCGATTTCGCCCGCCACGGCGTCTTCGCCGTCAACCTGATCAGCTCGCCCGGCTGCGGCAAGACCGCGCTGCTGGAGCGCACGCTGGAGTCCTACGATCCGTCGCGCCGCGTGGCCGTGCTCACCGGCGATATCCAGACCGATGCCGACGCCCGCCGCCTGGCCCGCTACGGATTCCCGGTGCGCCAGATCACCACCGCCGGCGCCTGCCACCTGGACGCCCGCATGGTGCGACGCGCGCTCGAAGGCTGGGACCTGGCCGCGCTCGACCTGCTGTTCATCGAAAACGTCGGCAACCTGGTCTGCCCCACCAGCTACGACCTCGGCGAAGCCCACAAGATCGTGCTGCTCAGCGTGACCGAAGGCGAAGAGAAGCCGCTGAAGTATCCCGGCATTTTCTTCAAATCCGGAGCTGATGGTGCTGACCAAGATCGACCTGCTGCCGTACGTGCCGTTCGACCCCGAAGCGGCCGAAGCCAACGCCCGCTCGATCCACGCCGGAATCGACATCGTCCGCGTCTCGGCCCTGACTGGGAACGGCCTCGATCAATGGCTCAGTTGGCTCGACGCCCGCGCCTGAGCATCTGAACTTTCCGGTAACGCCGTTTATGTTCAACAACACATCGTGCGGGCGATACGGTCAATTCGTGTCCAGCAACTCGCTAATGACTTGAATCGTGTACTCGAATCGTACCCAGCAGGGCTATGGTCAACCGGAAAGGCCGCTGGGTGAATGATTTCGCGACACCGTCGAAGATGATTTCGGCACCGTCCCGGATCGTCTCGGTGGCTCTCCCCTCCAACTCGAGGCTTACTTCAGGCGTCGATTTGTCGGACATCGCAAGCACCAGCGAACTTGGCCTGTCCCTGGGTGTGGCAGAGAGGACGACCCCGTAAAGGTAGGGGAGTGCTGAGTCTCGCAGGTTCTCCTCGAAGTACTTCTCGCCATCGGGCGCGCTCAGTTGGCGCTTAATGTTCGCCCAGAGAGCTTGCATTGCGGGAATATCTGGGACCCCGGGCTTCGGTAGCTGCGCACGGACAGGACCGACGAGCAGCATAATCGCGACCCCCCAAATCAAGCGTCGCATCTATCCCCCAGATAGAGATTCTACATCAACAGTGTCTAGCTCAATTTCCGATTCGGCCTTGAAGTGGGGTTGCCGGAAATTGGCCGCTCAAAGCCGGATATCCTACTTCGCCGTGCCCACCGCCTCCTGATCCTCGCCCGGATCGCTCGCCCGCAACCGGCGGATAATCGCCTCTTCGTCGAAGACGCAGCCGGCCCAGGTGCCGCCGCTGGCGTCCTGCAGGGCGGCCCAGAGGCGGGTTTCGCGCGGCAGCAGCGGGTCGGCGGCCAGGTCGGGACGCGGCGCGCGGGCGGCCAGTTCGCGCGTGCCGGCCTCCACGCTGCCGTCGACCACCAGGTTCACCGAGCCCTCCAGCCGCGTGCGGTCGATCACGATCTGGATGCGGTCGCCTTCCCGCAACTTGCCGAGCGGGCCGCCGGCCAGCGCCTCCGGCGTGACGTGGCCGATGCACGCGCCCGTGGAAACGCCGCTGAAGCGCGCGTCCGTGATCACCGCCACGTGCTTGCCGTAATCCAGGTAGCGGAGCGCGCAGGTGATCTCGAAAATCTCCTCCATGCCGGAGCCCATCGGCCCGCGGCACATCAGCACCACGATGTCGCCGGCGTGAATCTGCTCCGCCTTGATGGCGGCCATGACCGCCTTCTCGGTGAGGAACACGCGCGCCGGTCCCTCCATGCGGTAGACGCCGTCCGCGCCGACCACGCTCGGGTCGATGGCGGTGCTCTTGATCACCGACCCGCCGGGCGCCAGGTTGCCCTTGGGGAAGGTGACCGTTGAGGTGAGCCCGCGCCGCCGCGCCGCTATCGGGGTCCATGATGACTTCGTCCGGATCGACGCCGTCGCGCTCGCGCAGGACGCGGCGCAGTGCGGCGCGCCGCTCGGATTGCTCCCACCAGTCGAGCACCGCATCGAGCTTCTGGCCGCTCACCGTCAGCACACCGGTTTCGAGCAGGCCGATGCGCCGCAAGTGCAGCATCACCTCGGGAACGCCGCCCGCCATGAAGAACTGCACCGTGGGATGGCCTTTCGGTCCGTTCGGCAGCACGTCCACCAGGCGCGGAATCTGCCGGTTGATGCGCGTCCAATCCTCCACCGTGGGGCGCGGCAGTCCGGCCGCGAACGCCACCGCGGGCATGTGCAGGATCAGGTTGGTCGAGCCGCCGCAGGCCGCATGCAGCACCATGGCGTTGCGGATGGAGGCAGCGGTCAGGATGTCGCGCAGGCGCAGGCCGCGCGCTTCCAATTCCATGATGGCGCGCGCCGAACGCCGCGCCATATCGAGCCAGATGGGGTGGCCGGAAGGCGAGAGCGCCGCATGCGGCAGCGCCATGCCGAGCGCCTCGGCCACCACCTGCGAAGTGCCCGCCGTGCCCAGAAACTGGCAGCCGCCGCCGGGCGAGGCGCAGGCGCGGCACAGTCACCGCCTGCGCTGGCTTCGAGCGTGATCTGCCCGTGCGCGTAACGCGCGCCCGTGGATTGCACCATGCCCGCGTCTTCGCTGGCCTCGGCCAGCAGCGCCACCCCGCCGGGCACCAGGATGCCCGGCAGATCGCGCGCGCCCGCCAGCGCCATCATCATGGCCGGCACGCCCTTGTCGCAGGTGGCCACGCCGATTACGCCACGGCGCGTCGGCAGCGAGCGGATCAGACGGCCGAACACCGAAGCGGCGTCGTTGCGGTAGGCCAGCGAATCGAACATGCCGGGCGTGCCCTGCGTGCGGCCGTCGCAGGGGTCGGTGCAGTAGCCGGCGAACGGCACCGCGCCCGCGCCCTTCAACTCCTTGGCCGCGGCGTCCATCAGCAGGCCGACTTCCCAATGGCCGGTGTGGTAGCCGAGCGCCACCGGCGTACCATCGGCGGCGCGGATGCCGCCGTGCGTGCTGAGGATCAAAAATTCCTTGCCGCCGAGCGCCTGCGGGTCCCAGCCCATGCCGGCGTCCTGCGCCCAGCCGAACAGGTCGCCGGAAGGGCGGGTCAACAGGATTTCCGGCGTGAGCGGTAGCGCGCCCTGCGGGCCGGGGGCGTGGCTGCGGACGTCGTAAAGAGAAGGGTCGGAGGAATCGAGGATGTTGGGCATAGCGGAATAGCCAGTGTAACCGGAGAGCGGGGCGCAATGCACAGGTGTCACGACGGAATGAAGGCGCATCGGGCCTCTGGCGCCGATTTCAGGCGCGGATCGGATTGCGGCCGCGCGTGTTATGCTGAAATTTCGCGGTAGAGGCGCGGCGGCCATGAGTAGCCGGGCGGCGTTCCGAATGCGCTTCGGAAGCCCGGACCAAAGGGGCCGAGGGTTGTTCCGCCGAAGCCGGGATGGAGAGCGCGTTTCCTTCCGGTTGGGGAGTCCGGGTAAATCCGGCTCACTGTCGCCCGTTTTGCTGTGCAGGCTGCGCCTGTGCAGGCCGGGTGGAGCGCTATCGGGAAGAGCATGCCTGCCGTCTGCGCGGCGTGTCTTTCTCTTTACCTCCCCTGGTTGTGATTTTCCGAGGTGTCGAGCTGGCTGATGGCATGACGATCTTATTCGAACTCACGCGCGCGCTGATCGATATCGAATCCATCACCAACAACGAGGAACGGGCCGGCCTGTTTCTGTACCAATACCTGGAACCGCTGGCGGAGCGGTTCGGGGGCACGGTGGAAGCCATGGAAGTGGAGCCGCGGCGGGCCAACGTGTTCGCGCAATTCGGCGAGCCGCTGACGGTGACGCTTTCGACGCACATGGATACGGTGCCGCCGTTCTTCACCTCGCGCGAGGATGAGGAATTCATCTGGGGACGCGGGGCGTGCGACACCAAGGGCATCATCGCGGCCATGATCACGGCGGCGGAGCGGCTGCTCGAAGCCGGCCAGCGCGGTTTCGGGCTGCTGTTCGTGGTGGGGGAAGAGCGCAACAGCGCGGGCGCGTACCGGGCGGCGAAGACGCCGCGCGGATCCCGCTACATCATCAACGGCGAGCCCACGGAAAACAGGCTGGCGCTGGGGTCGAAAGGCGCGCTGCGCTACGAAGCTTACGCCACCGGGAAGATGGCGCATTCGGCATACCCGGAGCTGGGCGATTCGGCGATTCACAAGCTGCTCGACGTGCTGGCGGACGTGCGGCGGATCGAGCTGCCGGTGGACGACCTGCTGGGGCCGAGCACGCTGAACATCGGCACGCTCGCCGGCGGGCGCGCGCCCAACGTGATTGCGGATGAGGCGCGGGCGGACATCATGGTGCGGCTGGTGGGCGATTCGAGCCAGACCAAAGAAGCGCTGGCGCGGGCGGCGGCGGGGCGGGTGGAACTGCGCGAGGTGCTGGAAATTCCGGCCGTGCGGCTGGGCGCGCTGGAGGGCATCCCGACCACGGTGGTGGCGTATACCACCGATATTCCGGCGTTCGGCGGGCACGTGGGGGCAGCCGTTTCTGATCGGACCGGGGAGCATCCACGTGGCGCACACGCTGGAGGAGCGGGTGAGCAAGCGGCAACTGCTCGAAGCGGTGGAAATTTATCAACGAATGGTACGGCAATTATGCAAACGCGAATCGAAGTAGGCATTCTGGGCGCCACCGGCATGGTGGGGCAGCATTTTATTAAGTTTCTTGCAGGGCCATCCCTGGTTCGAGATCAAGTGGCTGGGCGCGAGCGACCGCTCGGCCGGCAAGCGTTATGGGGAAGCCATGACGTGGCACCTGGCGGGAGGCACGCCGGACACGGTGCGGCGAACTGCAGGTGGAAGAGTGCAAGCCGGGCAACGCGCCGCGGCTGCTGTTTTCGGCCATGGACGCGTCGGTGGCCACGGAGATCGAGCGCGCCTTCGCGGAGGCGGGGCACGTGGTGGTGTCGAATTCCAAGAACCACCGCATGGAGCGCGACGTGCCGCTGCTGGTGCCGGAGATCAACGCCGACCATCTGCAGCTGATTCCGGGGCAGCAGCGGGGGCGCGGATGGAAGGGGCAGATCGTCACCAATCCGAACTGCTCGACGGTGGGGCTCACCATGGGGCTGGGGCCGCTGAAGCAGTTCGGCATCACGCGTGTGATCGTGACCACCATGCAGGCGATTTCGGGCGCGGGGTACCCGGGCGTGGCGTCGATGGACATCATGGGGAACGTGGTTCCGTTCATCGGCGGCGAAGAACCGAAGATGGAGCAGGAGACGCAGAAGATCCTGGGCGATTTTCGCGGCGACCACATCGAGCCGCTGGCGGCGCGGGTCAGCGCGCACTGCAACCGCGTGGGGGTGGTGGACGGGCACACGGAAACGGTGTCGGTGGAATTTTCCACCAAGCCCTCGCGAAGCAGACGTGCGGCGGGCATTCGAAAGCTTCCGCGGCGTGCCGCAGGAGCGCAATCTGCCCAGCGCGCCGGCGCGGCCGGTGCAATACATGGAGGAGGCCAACCGGCCGCAGCCGCGCAAGGACGCCGAGCGGGACCGGGGCATGGCGGCGTTCGTCGGACGGCTGCGGCCGTGCCCGGCGCTGGATTGGAAATTCGTGGTGCTGAGCCACAACACGATCCGCGGGGCGGCGGGCGCGGCGGTGCTGAATGCCGAGCTGATGCATTCGGAAGGGATGCTCGATTAGGGGCCGGGGATTGGACGGGTGCACTCATGATCGTGATGAAGTTCGGCGGCACGTCGGTGGAATCGGCGGCCGCCATCGAGCGGGTGGCGGGGATTGTGCGGTCGCGCGAGGCGCGGCGGCCGGTGGTGGTGGTTTCGGCGATGGGAAAGACCACTAACAAGCTGCTGGCCATCGCGGCGGCGGCCATCGAAGGCCGGCGGGCGGATTACATCCAGCAGATCCACGACCTGCGCGATTTCCATTCGCGCGAGGCGCGGCAGGTGGTGCCGCTCGACCAGCGCGCCGACCTGGACCGCACCCTGGACGAGCATTTCCAGGAACTGACGGAACTGGTGAAGGGGCTGGCGGTGCTGGGCGAGCTGACGCCGCGCTCCATCGACGCGATTTCGAGCTACGGCGAGCGGCTCTCCAGCTACATTGTGGCGCTGGCGTTCCGGCATTTCGGCATGCCGGCGGCGCACCTGGATGCCCGGCGGGTGATCATCACGGACAGGCGGCACACGCAGGCGGCGCCGAATTTCCCGCTGACTTACGCGCACCTGCAGGCGACGGTGCCGGCCATGGCGCGGGAAAGCGTGGTGGTGATGGGCGGCTTCATCGCCTCCACCGAGGACGGCGTGACTACCACGCTCGGGCGCGGCGGGTCGGATTACACGCGCGTCGATTGTGGGCGCGGGAATCGACGCGGAGGCGATCGAGATCTGGACGGACGTGGACGGGATGCTGACGGCCGACCCGACGCTGCTGGAGGGCGGGCACCGCGTGAAAGCCATTTCATTCGCGGAGGCGGCGGAGCTGGCGTATTTCGGCGCCAAGGTGCTGCACCCGGCCACGGTGGTGCCGGCCATCGAGAAAAATATTCCGGTGCTGATTCTGAATTCGCGGCGGCCGGAGGTGCGCGGGGACGCGCATCACCTCCGAGCGGGTGCACTGCGAGAACGTGGTGAAGTCGATCGCCTGCAAGCGCAAAATCGCGCTGGTGAACATTCATTCCACGCGCATGCTGATGGCGCACGGATTTCTGCGCCGGATATTCGAGGTGTTCGACCGCTACGAGACGCCCGTGGATATGGTTTCGACGTCGGAAGTGAGCGTGTCGCTGACCATCGACAATACCCGCAACGTGGATGCGATTCTGGCGGATTTGCGGCAGTTCGCCGAAGCCGAGCTGGAGCGCGACCAGGCGATTGTGTGCCTGGTGGGGGAGAATATCCGGTACACGCCGGGGGTGGCGCGGCGGGTTTTCAACTCGCTGGACGGCATCAATATCCGCATGATTTCGCAGGGAGCGTCGCTGCTGAATATCAGCTTCGTGGTGGCGGAAAGCGACCTGCGGCGAACGGTGGAAGCGCTGCACGGGGAGTTCTTCTCGGAGCTGGACCCGGCGGTGTTCGAGCGAAACGAGGCGGTGCATGCCTGAGCGGCGGCTGGCGATTGTGGGCTACGGCAAGATGGGGCGGCTGGTGGACCAGCTCGCGCCGGAATACGGCTTCGACGTGGCGCTGAAGCTGGACGAGTACAACAACGCGAACTACGAGGGCGTGACGGCGGAGAATTTTCGCGGCATCGACGTGGCGGTGGATTTTTCGATTCCGGCGGCGGTGGCCGGAAAATGTGCGCAGGATCGCGGCGCTGGGCATCAATATCGTGGTGGGCACAACCGGCTGGCGGGAACAGGCGGAGCTGGTGCGCGAGGCGGTGGAGCGGAACGGGATCGGGCTGGTGTGGAGTCCGAATTTCTCGATCGGGGTCAACATTTTTATGCGCGTGGTGGCGGAAGCGGCGCGGCTGATGGCGGATGAGCCCGAGTACGGCGCGTGGGCGTGGGAGATTCACCACTCGACCAAGAAGGATGCGCCCTCGGGAACGCTGCTGAAGCTGGTGGAGGAGATGCGCAAGGCCGGCTATACGCGGCTGGTGGACGTGAGCGCGAGCCGGGCGGGGAAGCATCCGGGGACGCACGAGATCGGCTTCGATTCGGGAGCGGACACCATCACATCCGCCATACGGCGCGCAACCGGGAAGGGTTCGCGCGTGGCGCGCTGCGGGCGGCGGAATGGATTATCGGGAAAAAGGGGATGCACGAGTTTGCGAGGTTCTGCTCACGAGCCACAGAGCGTAGAGGAGGTGGAACATGTTTACGGGATGCGGAACGGCCCTGGTGACGCCGTTCCGGCGCGATTTATCGCTGGATGAGGAAGCGCTGCGCCGGCTGGTGCGGCGGCAGATCGATGCCGGGATCGATTTTCTGGTGCCGTGCGGCACCACGGGGGAGAGCCCGACGCTGACGCACGCCGGAGCACCTGCGCGTGATCGAGATCACGCTCGAAGAGGCGGCCGGGCAGCGTGCCGGTGCTGGGCGGGGCGGGCGGCTACGATACCCGGCACGTCATCGAACTGGCGCGCGAGCTGGAAGGGATGGGCGTGAGCGGAATTCTTTCGGTGACGCCGTATTACAACAAGCCGACGCAGGAAGGGCTGTACGAGCACTACAAGGCGATTGCGGGCGCGGTGCGGCGTGCCGATTGTCGTGTACAGCGTGCAGGGGCGGACGGGCGTGAACGTGGAGCCGGCGACGCTGGCGCGGCTGGCGCGCATCGAAAACATCGTCGGGGTGAAGGAGGCGTCGGGCAACATCGGGCAGATGGCCAACGTGCTGCACGAGGTGCCCGGCGGTTTTACGGTGCTTTCCGGCGACGATGCGGTGACGATTCCGCTGATGGCCCTGGGCGGGCGCGGCGTGATTTCGGTGGCGTCGAACCAGATTCCGGCGGAAATGACGCGACTGGCGCAGGCGTGCCTGCGCGGCGATTTCGACACGGCGCGCCGCATCCAGAGGAAGTATCTTCCGCTGATGAACGTGAATTTCGTGGAATCCAATCCCATTCCGGTGAAGGCCGCGATGGCGCTGATGGGATTGCTGGAGCCGGTGTGGCGGCTGCCCATGTGCCCGCCGGCGCCGGCGAACCTGGCGCGCATCGAGAAGGTGCTGGAAGGGGCGGGGCTGGTGGAGAAGGTGACGAGTGCAAGCTGAGATCGAGCAGTTGTTCGACCAACCGCCAGCGGAGTACACGCCGGACCATTTCCACCTGTTCGAGGATTTCCGGGCGGCGCTGAACGCGGGGCGGGTGCGGGCGGCGCAGCCGGACTCTTCCACGCGCAGCGGCTGGCGCGTGAATGCGTGGGTGAAGAAGGGGATCCTGCTCGGCTTCCGCATGGGCGGAATCGTGGATATGTCGGTGGGGGACCTGAGCTTCCGCGATAAGAGCACGTATCCGCTGAAACGGTTCGGGGCGGTGGACGGGGTGCGGATTGTGCCGGGGGGGTCGAGCGTGCGCAGCGGGGCGTACCTGGCCAGGGGCGTGACGTGCATGCCTCCCATGTACATCAACGCCGGCGCGTATGTGGATGAAGGCACCATGGTGGATTCGCACGCACTGGTGGGGAGCTGCGCTCAGGTGGGGCGGAGCTGCCATATTTCGGCCGCCAGCCAGGTGGGCGGAGTGTTGGAGCCGGTGAACGCGTCTCCGGTAATTATCGAAGACGAGGTGCTGATCGGCGGGAACTGCGGAGTGTATGAAGGCACGGTAGTGAAGCGGCGGGCGGTGCTCGGGACCGGCACGATTCTGAACCGCTCGACGCCGGTCTACGACATTGTGCGGGAGACCGTGCACCGGGCGGAGGGCGACGAGCCGCTGGTAATTCCGGAAGAGGCGGTGGTGATCGCCGGGGCGCGGGCGATTTCGAGCGGCCCGGGAAAGGCCTGGGGGCTTTCGGTGTACACGCCGATCATCGTGAAGTACCGGGACGCGAAAACAGATGCAAAAATACAGTTGGAAGAGTTGTTGAGGTAAACCACATTCGGACCTGGAATATCCGGCCCCTACATCGTCTTTTCGCGCAATTTTCATCACCCTTTCACGCCCGGAGGGCTAAAATCAAATTAGAAAGCTAAAGATTGGAGCGCGCATTATGGTTTCCCGGATTCTACTCATCTCCGGGCGTTATGAAGATGCCCGCCAGATCTCGCAAATGGTGCGGTCGCTTCCGCTGGCAATCGAATACGCGGATACACTGCAACACGCGCGCGCCAAGCTTCGCCAGGACGAATTTGAAGTCATCCTGACCGAAGCCAAGCTCCCCGACGGAAACTGGCTGGATGTGCTGCACCTGGTGCGCTCATCTCCCCAGGAACTGCAAGTGATTATTACCGATCCTCAGGCGGATGCCCGCCTCTGGTCGGAGGCGCTCAACCGGGGCGCTTATGACCTGATCGCCCAACCATTTTACGAGCCGGAGGTACGGCGCATTTTGCACAATGCGTGCACACGGCGGATGGAATACGCTCCAGCGGCGGCGCTGTAACCGTTGGCTAACCGGCGCCCGCCCGCGCTGGTCGGGCGTGTTGCAGCACTAACTCCAGCCAGGCGTCGATTCCCGACCCCGTTTTTGCAGAGACGAAGAGTACGCGCAACCGCGGGTTGACGGCGGCGATGTTGGCCTTGGCGGCGGCCACGTCGAATTCCACGGCTTCGGCCAAATCCATCTTGGTGATTACGGCGAGATCGGCGGCGAAGAAGATGCCGGGATACTTGAGCGGTTTGTCTTCGCCCTCGGTCACCGACATGAGAACGGCCCGGGCATTTTCACCCAAATCGTACGATGCCGGACAAACCAGGTTGCCGACGTTTTCGATGAAGAGGAGATCGAGCGCGGCCAGATCCCAACCGTCGAGGGCGGTGCGGACCATTTCAGCTTCCAGATGACAGACTGTGCCGGTGACGATCTGGCGTACGGGCGCGCCGGAACGGGCGAGGCGCCGGGCATCGTTTTCGGTAGCGAGATCGCCCACCAGCGCGGCCACGCGAACGGATGGGCGGAGGAGCGCCAGGGTTTTTTCCAAAAACATGGTTTTGCCGGAGCCGGGGCTGGAGACGAGGCTCACGGCATACACGCCGGCGCGGCCGAATTGATGGCGCAATTCGCGGGCGATCACGTCATTGCGCTTGAGGACGTTCTGGCGGATTTCGAGCAGGCGGGGCTGAGCGGTCATGTGTCCACCTCCAGGGCGGTGACCAGCAGTTCGGCGCCTTCCAAGACCTGGGGCGCGGGTGTTCCGCACTCCGGGCAACGAAGGGATTGCGGGGAAGCCACGGTGCGGCGTGCCTGGCACACCGAACAGAAGACGACGATTGGCGACACTTCAATGACGAGGCGCGATTCGGCGAGGGGCGTGCCGGCGGCGGCCATTTCGTAGGAGCCGAGAAGGGCTTCGCGGACCACGCCCGCCAGCGGGCCGAGCTTGAGGTGAACGGCCAGGACGCGCACGCCGCGGTCTTCCGCCTCCTCGCGAACCAGATCGACTATACAGGATGCGATGGAAAGCTCATGCATCGGGGGCCTCCAGAAGCTCGCGGATCACGTGGTAGATGGAGGCCTGCACCTCCTGGATGCGGGGAATGTAATCGCTGCGGACCACGATGGGGTGGTCGGCGAGTCCGCGGCGGAGGATTTCGCCGCCGCCCGAGCCGAGCAGGGCGACGGTGACGAGGTTGCGTTTCCGTGCCTCTTCCAGGGCGGCGACGAGATTGCGCGACCCGCCGCTGGTGGAGATGGCGATGGCGACGTCGGACGGCTGGGCGTGGGCGATCAACTGGCGAAGAAAGAGGACGTCTGGGCCGATGTCGTTGGCCAACGCCGTGAGGATGGCCGGCTCGGCGGAAAGCGAGATGGCGGGGACCGGAGGGAAGCCGGGCGGAGGCAGCAGGCAATCGAGGGCGAAATCGTTGGCATCGGTGGCGGAGCCGCCGTTGCCGAAAACGATAATTTTGCCGCCGGCGCGGACGCCGGCGCGGATGGCGGCGGCGGCGCGGGTTATGGCAGCGGATTCCTCGCCGGCGGCGCGCTCGCGCAGGCGGGCGTCGTCGGAGACCTTCATGCAAATGGAGGAGGCGACTTCGTGGAGGAGGGAATCGTCTCCGTAGAGGCGGGTTTCAGGCGGGCATGCCGGCTTCCGCCGGTCCCCGGGGAATGCCGGCTCGAAAGCCGGCATGGCCGCCTGGAAAGGCGGCTCTACGGATAGGAACGGGTAGAGGAACCCGGCGGCGCCGGAGTCGGATTGCAGTTCGTGGTGCTCGAAGAAGACGTGAACGGTCTCCCAGAGCGTGTGGTAGAGGATCTCGATGATCTCCTGGTGGTGGAAGGGATTGGCGGAAATGCACTCCACGGAATAATCGCCCTCCGCTCCGGGGAGGGCGAAGGTCATGGCGCCGGCGCGGCGGGCAGAGGCCAGCACGCGGGCGATTTCGGGGTCGCCCTCCGGCGGTCCGAAGCCCATCACGATATCGCGCGGGCGGACCAGCGTGGCAACGGCGGCGGCGGGGAGCATGGAGAGATCGAGCGCGGGCAGGGCGCGTTTGCCGACGATGACGGGGTGGACGAACTCGACCGAGACGTGCTGGGCGTCGGTGGCGTAAACGCCGCGGCCGAAGGCGAGGAGGCGGCCACCGTCGAGGAAGCGCCGGGCCATTTCACGGCAGGCCAGGGCCAGGCGCGCGGCCTGGCCGGCGAAAAAACTCTGGTAGGCCGGGTTGCGCTGGAGCAGCAGGCGCGCGGCGGGGAACGGGATGGGAGCGGCGGCCGGCATATCAGCAGATCCGCGGCAGGGGATCGCCGACCAGGAGATCGACAATCCGGGTGCCGCCGAATTGGGTTTTGAGGAGAACCAGGCCGGGGGAATCGGCGCGGACGGAGCCGATGATAGCGGCGCCGCGGCCGACGGGGTCGGATTGCATGGCATGGAGGGCAGCTTCGGCTGCATCGGGCGCGACGAAGGCGACCAGGCGGCCTTCGCAGGCGGCGTAGAGCGGATCGATACCGAGGATTTCGCAGGCGCCGCGGACCTCGACGCGCACCGGAACGGCACTCTCATCCACCACGATGGAGACCCCGGCAGCGGCGGCGATTTCGTTGAGGATGGTCGCAACGCCGCCGCGGGTGGCGTCGCGCATGGCGCGGACGGCCGTGGTGGCTTCGAGCACCCGCGCCACCAGGGTGTGGAGGGGCGCGGTGTCGGAGGCGAGACGGGAGACCAGGTCGAGTTCGCCGCGGGCGAGCATGATGGTGATGCCGTGATCGCCGATCGGGCCGGAGACAAGAACGGCGTCGCCGGGACGGACGGCGTCCGCTCCCAGCCGGACGTCGCGCTCGACGACGCCGATACCGCTGGTATTGATGAAGCAGCCGTCGGCCTTGCCGCGCTGCACCACCTTGGTATCGCCGGCGACGATTTGCACTCCGGCGGCGGCGGCGGCGCGGGCCATGGAGGCGGCGATGCGCTGGAGGTCGGCCACGGGGAAGCCTTCCTCCAGGATGAATCCGGCGGAGAGATAGACGGGGCGCGCGCCGGAAACCGCGAGATCGTTGACCGTGCCGTTAATGGCGAGATCGCCGATATCGCCGCCGGGGAAGAAGAGCGGGGAGACCACGAAGGAATCGGTGGTGAAGGCGAGGCGGCCGGACTCCACCGCGAAGACCGCCTGGTCTTCCATCCGCTCCAGCAGCGGGTTGCGGAAGGCCTCTAAAAACAGCGCTTCGATGAGGGTGTGGGTAGCCTTGCCGCCGGCGCCGTGCGACATGGTGATGCGCTCTTCGCGGAGCGCCGGCTTGCGGCGGCGGAAGGATTCGATGCGGGCGAGGGCTTCGCGCTCTAGCTCCGGGCGTGCGGTCATCGGACCTCCCGGTGGGGCAGACCATCGTTTTTCGTGGTCTGCCAACGCAAGCCTCGAGGTTGGCAGACGACAAAAATCGATCGTCTGCCCCACTGGTTTCGGGCGGTCATCGGGCGGCCTCCTGCAGATGCTCGCGGGTGAAGCGGCCGAAGTTGTAATAGGCGGCGCAGGCGCCCTCGGAGGAGACCATGCAGGTGCCGATGGGGGTTTCGGGGGTGCAGGCCGTGCCGAAGACTTTGCACTCCCACGGTTTCAGCACGCCCTTCAGCACTTCGCCGCACTGGCAGGCTTTGGGGTCGGCCACGCGCACCCCGGGGATGGCGAACAGGCATTCGGCGTCGTAAGCGGCGAAGGCGTCGCGCAGCTTGAGCGCGGATTGCGAAATGAAGCCGAGGCCGCGCCATTCAAAGTACGGGCGCAGCTCCATGGTCTGGCGGATCACGTCGAGGGCTTTGGGATTGCCGTCCCAGGGGACGACGCGGGTGTACTGGTTTTCCACTTCGCAGCGGCCCTGGGCGAGCTGTTTGAGCAGCATGCGGATAGATTCCAGGACGTCGAGCGGCTCGAAACCGGCGACGACGACCGGCTTTTGGAAGGCAGCGGAAATGAACTGATAGGGGCGGCAGCCGATGACGGTGGAGACGTGGCCGGGGCCGAGGAAGCCATCCAGGCGGAGATCCGGGGAATCGAGAATCGCTTTGATGGCGGGAACGATGGTGACGTGGTTGCAGAAAATGGAGAAATTTCGGACGCCGTCAGCGGCGGCTTTGAGCAGGGTGAGGGCGGTGGAGGGGGCGGTGGTTTCGAAGCCGATGGCCATGAAGACCACGCGGCGGTCGGGGTTGCGCCGGGCCACGCGCAGGGCATCGAGCGGGGAATAGACCATGCGGATATCGGCGCCGGCGGCGTTGGCGTCCAGGAAACTGCCGGCGCCGCCGGGGACGCGCATCATATCGCCGAAGCAGGTGAGAATGACGCCGGGCTGGCGGGCGATCGCCATGGCGTCATCCACGCGGCCCATGGGGATGACGCAGACCGGGCAGCCGGGGCCGTGAACCAGGGTGATGTTGGGCGGCAGGTAATCTTCGATGCCGTGTTTGTAGATGGTGTGGGTGTGGCCGCCGCAGACCTCCATGAACCGGTAATGGCGGCGCGGATCGGCGAGCCGCACGATTTCGGAGGCGAGCTCGCGCGCGAGCGTGCGATCCCGATATTCGTCAACGTAACGCATAACTCTCCCCTCCCCTGAACGCGCCGTTGCGAAGGCCGCGACCTTAAGGGAGCGGTGCGCGCAGGCTAAATGTGCCGCTCCCTCACGGTCGCGGCTCTGTTATGGCCCTGACTTCGCTCGCGCCGGCTCTCGTTCGGCGGCGTGGTCTTCGATGGCCTCCATCTCGTCGGTCCAGGCCTGGCCGAGAGTTTGCAGGAATTCCAGCGCGGCGCGTGCTTCCTCCTCGTCGATTTTGGACATGGCAAAACCGACGTGGATGAGGACCCAATCGCCGGCGGCGATCCCTTCGGGCTCCACCAGGCCGATGTTGATGTTGCGCTTGACGCCGCTGACGTCGGCGGTGGCGAGATCGGTGCCGGGAATGAGGCGCTCAATCTGTCCGGGAATGGCCAAGCACATAATCAGACTCCCTTCGCTTGTCCCGCGGCGGCCTTGATGGGCGGGCACGGGAGCAGTTCGCGCGCCACGATCTCGCGCAGAAATTCGATGGCTTGGCCGGCGGCGTGGACGACGGGCGGGCTGAGGCCGATGCCCTCTTCCAGACTGGCGGGCTCACACCCCACAATGAGGACGCGACCGGGCGAACCGCCGAGAGTTTTCAAGAGGCCGAGCACCATGACGGGGTCCATGGAGTGGGCGTCGGCGGAGGCGGCGGGGAGGTTTTCGAGCTCCGGCTCGATCAGGTAGAGGCTACCGGGCGCGCCGCCGCGGGGTACGGCATCGACGAAGATGGTGGAGTCGTAGGCGCCGTCGAGCATCTGGTAGGCGAGGTGCAGGCCGCGAATGCCGAAATCGCGCACCTCGACGCCCGGCGGCGGACCGGCGGCGGCGAAGCGCTGGGCCACTTCGACGCCGAAACCGTCGTCACCGAGAAAGATATTGCCGATTCCGGCTACCAGGATACGCCGCATGGTCACATCGAGCTCAGCTTGGCGTAGCGGACCAGGTCGGGAACGGATTTGAGGAAGACGTAGGTGCTATAGCCGCCTACGACGATGGCAACAGTCCAACCGAAAATACGCATTTCAATGCTCCTTTGCAAGAAAATATGGGGCGGTGCTTTGGCGCCGCGCGGCGGGCTTTCGCCCGCCGCATGCCGGGCGGAAGCCCGGCATGACAGCCCGAAAGGGCTGTCCTACAACCGCTCGGACTGGCGACGCCAGTCTCATCGCAGCAGCTCCAGCTCGTCGGGATAGAAATAGAAGAAGCGCCCGGTGCGAACGCCGAGGGCGGCGGCGGGGTCGTCGTCGACGGTGACCGCCACGTAGGATTTGTTTTCCACGTCCTGGTGGACGGATTCCACGACGGCGGTGCGGCCGGCAAGGAAACAGATCCATGGAATCGGCGCGGCGCTTAGGCGCGAGGCGGACGTGGGCGCCGCGCGCGATACTGCCGCCGGCAATGGCAACGGAAGCGGTGTCCGGATCGTCGCCGGGCGGGTTGAAAAAATCCTCGACGTTTTCGGGGCGGATGGAACGGATGGCGCCGTGCAAACTCTCCATCAGCTCGGGCGAAGTGGAATCGCAGCGCTCCACGATGGCGCGGGCGCGCGTGTCGGTGGCGCAGGCTTCGCGCTTCTCCTCGTCGGTGAGGGTCATGACGCGCAGGGTCAGCAGCTCGTCGATTTCGGTGGCATCGCAGAAATCGCCCGGGCTTTCGGCGGCGATGGCGGGATAGTCCTGGAGAATGATGGGCGAGGAGAGCAGGACGTCGCGCGAACCGTTCGGACCGGCCAGCACGGGCCAGGTGTGGAGGTTGGAGCAGGAACCGGCGGCCGCGCGGGCGGCTGCGGGCGGATCGGTGAGGGAAACGAAAGCGCCGTTGCGCACGGCCAGCAGAGTGTGGGCGCCGATGAGCGAGAGGCGCATGGCCTGGCCGCGGGAAGCGGTAGCGGCGGCGGGGAAATCGGTCAGGTTTTCGATGCGGATGCGCAGCTTCAGCAGGCCGTCCCTACCCTCCGCCGAGAGGCGGACCAGGGCGGCGATGCGAGAACCGGGAAGGGCGATCGGAACATCCAGGGCCGAGGCGACCAGGCTTCGCGGACGCGACATCGTGGAGATCGATGGTGCGCTCGATGCCTTCTTCCCATTCCTCCGGACGGCCGGGGTCGCGGACTTCAATCTGCAAAAAGCGGATGGTGATTTCGAGCGAGGGATCGCCGTGCGGCTCGACCAGACATTCGGTCTGCATCTCCCAGGGGTCGCCGCCGTGCTCGCTCCAGGCGCGCGGCGCGACAATGCCGAACTGCCAGCGGAAGCGGTTCTTCAGCGCCGAGCGGCGGTAGGGATAGAGAACGTAGCCCTCGTAGAGGACGGCGTCGGCGATCTTGCGGGCCAGGGCGAAGCTCATTGGCCGACCCCCGCGGCGGAATGGATGATCGACTGGATGACTTCGTCCCAGCCGAGGAGGCCGTGGTGCGCGCGGTAGCGCTGGAGGGCGTCCAGGCTTTCGCGGCGGACGCGAATCCAGGCGCAGCCGGGAAAGTGGGCGTCCAGCGCTTCCCGCCACAGGCGCACGGGAAGGCGATAAGCGGCTTCCTTTTCCCAGGGGATCTGCTGCACCTGGAATCCGGCGCCGGATTTCAGGAACACCGTGCCGCTGAAGAGGAACAGGAGCGGGATCTCGCCGTCTTCGAGGGCGTCGAGATATTTCCCCCAGGCCACTTCGAAATCGTAGGTGCAGGAGACGGGCAGATCGATGTCGACGGTTTGCTCAAACCCGGGCGTGATGACGGAAGTGCGCGTCCAAACCAGCGGGTGGAGGGTATCGGCCCAGCGCTCGGGCCGGCCGAATAAATCGGTGACGCGTTCGGCTTCGCGCTGCGAATGGCGGCGGCGGCGCGGCTCGATATGAAGGAGAACGCGCAGGAGAATGGCGTGGACGGGCTCGGAGGCGGCGATGCGGAGGCGGAAAACCAGGGTGGGAGCGGCGGCGTGGGGATCGGGCGCGGCACCGGCAATGGTGAAGGCGAGCTGCATCAGGCACAGCTCCTTTCGCCGGCTTCGGATTCTTCCGCCTGGGCGAGACCGTCGAGCGAGGCGAAGAACGCGTCGATTTCGGACCAGGCCTCGGAGCCGCCGTTGAATCCCTTCCAGTGGCGGCGCAGGCGGCCGACCAGCTCGTAGCAGGAATCCACGGGAACGATCCAGGTTTGGGAGCGGTTGCGGCGGTGGCACACCAGCAGAGCTTCCACCTCGGGCTCGATGGTGGCGAGGAGCGGACGGGAGGCAAGCAGTTCTTCCCAGGTTTCGAGCGGGAGGCTGGATTGGGTGGCGCCGGCGGGACTGGGATAGAACGCGGAGACGCGATTGCCGGCGTGGCGGACGAGGAAGGCGATGCCCACCGGAATGCCGAGCGAATCCCACTGGGCGGCTTCGAGGGTGGACTCTGAAATTCTGACCACGCGCTCGGAGACGGAGCGGAATTTTCCGCCGGCCGCGCCGGCGTGTGTGAAGAGCAGATAGCAGGGGCGGCAGGCGCAGAGGAGCCGGCGGGCGCCGTTATCGATCACGTGCCAGTGGCGGCCGGCGAGAGGGGCGCCGCACAGTTCGCAGCCCGAAGGTTTGGGCCGGCTGGAGCGCGGGGCGTCGAGGAAGCGGCGAAGCCGGAAGAGAGGTTCCATATCAGCGGGTGGCGGCGGGCTCTATCTGGACCAGCGCAATGGTGGGCAGCGGAAGCCCTTCGATTTCAACCGCGGCGATTTCGGGGGCTTCGGCGGTGACGGCGCGCTCGATCATGGCGGCGGCAGATGCGGGCGGCGCCGCGCCGTCCCACTCCACGCGTATGCGCAGCCGGTCCCCGGCCAATTCGGCGATGGAGAGGCGCGCGCCTCCCAGGCGGCGCTCGATGCGGGCCAGCGCTTCAGCCACGCGCGATTCCGCGGGGAGGGGATGCAGGCCGTGAAGCAGCAGCAGGGTGGCCAGCAGTTTATCGTCCGCTAAGCGGGCGGCAGCATCCGCGCCCAGGATTTCCAGAATGCGGCCGAAGGCGTCGCCGTAGAGACCCATCAACTGGCGGACCAGTTCTTCGGAAGCGCGGGCGAGGCGTGGATCCGCCTCGCCCAATTCGGCGATCAGCTCTTCGATTCGACTTACGGTGGCATCAACATCCCGCGGTTCGGTCAAGGAGGGGCTCCTATTGGGGCTCGATCATGTTCAGCAGCGTGGGGGAGTGGCGCTGCTCCACCACTTTGCCCTCTCCGACATACATATGGACGCCGCAGGGCAGGCACGGATCGAAGCTGCGCACGGTGCGCATGATGTCGATGCCCTTGAAGTTCTCGCGGCCGTTTTCCTCGAAGATGGGCTGATCCTGGACGGCGTCCTCATAGGGGCCGGGAGTGCCGTAGTAATCGCGCGGGCTGGCGTTCCAGGGCGTGGGCGGATAGGGGTGGTAATTGGCGATTTTGCCGTCTCGAATCACCATGTGGTGCGAGAGCACGCCGCGGACGGCCTCGGTGAAGCCGCAGGCTATGGCTTCCTTCGGCACTTTGAAATCGCTCCAGGTTTTGGTGCGGCCGGCGCGCACTTCCGTGAACGCCTTCTCCAGAAAATGAAGGGCGCAGGCGGCGGCGTAAGCCTGGAAGTAGGTGCGGGCGCGATCGCGCTCGATGGTGTTCGACCACTGCGGAATCTTCCATTCCAGGTCGACGGCCGGTTTGAGCGCGGTTTTGGGGAGGTGGATTTTGACGCTCTGGCCGGTGGCCTTCACATAATTGTGATTCACCAGGCCGCTGAGGGCGGTGGACCAGAGACGGGCGATGGGACCGCCGCCGGTGTCGAGCGGCAGGTAATCCTTGCCGTCGTACCAGCGCGGAGACATGACCCACGAATACTTGTCGCCGAACTCGCGCTTCTGCGGTTTGGGGATGGTGTGCTGGTTCCAGGGATGGCGGCGGTCGACGGGATTGCCGGCGGGATCCTGGGCGACGAAAATTTCGCGGTCGTCCCAATCCTCGTAATAAGAGCTGCCGAGAAGGATGCGGATGCCGAGGTTGATCTTGACGAGGTCGTTGGTGAGCAGTTTGCCATCGACGACGATGCCGGGGGTGACGAACATGGCGCGGCCCCAATCGGTCATGTTGCGGTAGCCGAAATTGCGCGCCTCGGGATTCTGGAAGCAGCCCCAGCAGCCGAGCAGGATGCGGCGGCGGCCGACTTCCTCGTAGCCGGGGATGGCCTGATAGAAGAAGTCGAAGAGGTCGTCATGCATGGGGACGACCCTCTTCATAAACTCGACGTACTTCATGAGGCGGACCATGTAGTCGGTGAAGAGCTGGATGGTGGCGCTGGTGCCGACGCCGCCGCCGTAGAGGGTGGAAGGGTGGACGTGGCGGCCTTCCATCAGGCAGAACATCTCGCGGGTCAGCCGGCTCATGACCAGCGCTTCGCGGTAGAATTCGCCCTCGAACGGGTTGAGCGACTTCATGATGTCGCCGATGGTGCGGTAGCCGTGGGCCGCGGCGTTCGGCGCTTCGGTTTTTTCGGCCTTCTCCCAAACCCCGGGATTGGTCTCGCGCACCATCTTTTCGCAGAAGTCAACGCCCACCAGGTTTTCCTGGAAGATGTTGTGGTCGAACATGAACTCGGCGGCTTCTCCCAGGTTGATGATCCACTCGCCGAGTGGCGGGAGGGACCACGCCATAGGCCATGTTCTGGGTGTAGACGGAGCAGGTGGCGTGGTTATCGCCGCAGATGCCGCAGATGCGGCTGGTGATGAAGTGGGCATCCCGCGGGTCTTTGCCCTTCATGAAAATCGAGTAGCCGCGGAAGACCGAAGAAGTGCTGTAGCACTCCGCCACGCGGCGGCGGCCGAAATCGATTTTGGTGTAGATGCCGAGGCTGCCGACGATGCGGGTGATGGGATCCCAGGCCACCTCCACGAGGTTGCCTTTATTGCGCTCGAGTTCCTGCAGGTCACGAACTTGCGTGCTCATATTCCCCTCCTTCTTCCTCTTACGACCACGGCCGCCGGTACCCGGTGGTAAGCCGGTTGCCTTTATGCCGCCATTTCGGCTCCTTGTCGGCGGTGTCATTGGTGATGGCACGCAGGCTCTTGATGAGCGGCCCGTAAAAATGGCCGGTGATCTCGGTGGAAAGCTTGGAGCCGGGCGGCTCATCCATAAAGGGCATGAAGCGGTCGGGGAAACCGGGCATGGTGCAGGCGATGCAGATGCCGCCCACGTTGGGGCAGCCGCCAATGCCATCCATCCAGCCGCGCTTGGTGACATTGCAATTGACCACTGGTCCCCAGCAGCCGATTTTCACCAGGCATTCCTCCGAGCCGTATTCTTTGGCGAACTTGCCTTCCTCGTAGTAGCCGCCGCGGTCGCAGCCGTCGTGAACGGTGCGCTCGAACAGCCACTTGGGGCGGAGCTTGTCGTCGAGCGGGATCATGGGCGCGCTGCCGGCCACCTGGTAGAGAAGATACTGGAGGGTTTCCGACATGTTATCCGGCTGCACGGGGCAGCCGGGGACGCACACGATGGGCAGCCCGGCCTTGGAGCGCCAGTCCCAGCCCAGGTAATCGGGCACGCCCATGGCGCCGGTGGGATTGCCCTGCATGGCGTGGATGCCGCCATAAGTGGCGCAGGTGCCGGCGGCGACCACCGCCAGGGCTTTGGGCGCCAGCTTGTCCAGCCACTCCATCAGGGTGATGGGCTGGCCGGTTTGGGGATCGTTGCCGAAGCCGGTCCAGTAGCCTTCGGACTTGATGCGCTCATTGGCCACGGAACCTTCGATCACCAGCACGAAGGGATCGAGTTTCCCGGCGTCGGCATCGAAGTACGCCTTCATGAAATCGTCGCCTACCTGGTAATCCACCAGCGGCCAGTGGAACACGCACCTTCGGCAAGCCGGGCAGCCCGCCCATGGCGATATCCTCGATGCTCGGCAACTGCGCCGCGGTAAGCGACACGGAGTCGCCGTCGCAACTGAGGCCGGCATTAATCCACAAGACGTGGACAACCTTTTCCTTCGTATCGGTCGGCACTGAGACCCCTCCCACCGGGCCGGCACACGCCGGCCGTTGCTGCCCGGCCGGACCCAGTTCCAGCCGGATCGAAAATTACGACTTACCCGCCGGACCGGGCGATCGCGACGCCGGCATGGACCAGCACGATATCGCCGGGAGCGGATTCCACCAGTTCGACGCTGATCTCCTCAATCGCGCCATTCAGGTCCACCGAGGCCATGCCGCCGGGAAGCAGCGCCAGAACTTTGGCGGGAACGGCCTGATCCGAACAACAGGTGCATGCGGGAAAACGGGACGCGCAAACGGGAGCGATGGAATTATGCGGGAGCGGCTGGTTGGAATTTTCGGACCGGAGTGGAGTGCGATCGAGCATGTTCCGTCGCGCGGCCGGCAGATGCGAACGGCATAACGGCGCGCCGCACCTTCGATCCCCACACTAGCTCACGCGGCGGGGCGGAGTAAATTCATGCAAATGGACGGGCGTGTTGTTCGCACCCAAACGTAGGCGCGGGAGGTGAGGATCGATCCGAACGGCACCAGGCACCGCGGATTCCGTCGCGTTTGGTGCAGAATAGACCCATGGAAAGGCGGCCGGTGTCGAATGCGTTCCCCCTGCCTTGACCCGTGATCCGTGTTTCAGAACAGGCGGTCCTGCTTGCGCAGGGTGCCGAACGTGCCGAGGTTGGCGAGGGAGAACGCGATGCGGAACTGGCTTTCATCGCGGATCCCGGCATTGTAGCGGCGGTATTCCACACTCAGGCCGCAGCAATCGGTGTTGTAAGTCACTTGCGAGGTGGTATAGCGGAGCACATGCGCCTGGATGTCATAGACCGCTTCGATGCCGGCGTTGAGTCCGCGGCGGTTGGCGTCGCCGTAATCGAAGCGAACGCGGTACTGGTTGGCGGCGGGGAGGATGTTGTTGCGCAGTTCGTCGTTCCCGACCGACACCCGGTACTTCGGGCTCCAGCGGTAATCCACCGAGATATCGCTATCGACGATGCGGCCGAAGCGGGGATCGTAGTCGGCCTGCCACTGGATGCCGGTGCCCGGAATCGGGTTCACCCGCAGGATGGAGGCTATCGGCGAAAAGGTGCGCGGGCCCACCAGGAATGCGTAAGCGGTGATATCGGCGGTGGTGGCGAAGACGTTGGCCTGGCCGGAGATCAGCGCGCCGCCGAAGGTCGGGTCGAAATAGCGCGCCTGCATCAGCTGCCAACTGAAGATCTCCTGCGTGGTATTGCCGCGCTTGCTATAAATTCGATTGGTCAGGGATAAGTCCAGCTCGTTGGTGTCGGATAGGATATCCAGGCTGTCGAAGCGGACAATCTGGTTATAGTCGCTGCCAATGCCGGTGACATACTTGTAAGTGGCTCGCGGCTCGATGACGTGTTTCAACTTATCGCCCAGAAAGGTCTTCTTATTGAAGACGCGGGCGAAGGAGGGGAAGATCAGGTCGAGCGTGAAGTCTCGCGCGCTGCGCAGGATGGCCTGATTCAGCACCTGGTTGATGGGTTCGGTGGGGCTGATGTTCTGGATGGGGAAACTCGACTGCAACTGACCCTGCGCGAACTGGGTCTGGCTTTGGCTGTAAAAGGTCTCGTCGAGGCCGATGGTGGGGACGAGATGGAAATCGCCGAGATGCAGGACGCTGGTCAGGTGCGGCGAAAGGTTGAGGCGATTGACAGCCTGGCTGGTTTGGAAATTATAGACCTCGACGTTGTTCTGGTTGAACAGGGGAAAGGAGCGGTCCAGGAGTCCCGCTTCGGAATCGAAGGAAAACCAGAGCGGGATGTTGCGCGCAACCTGGTGATCGCGGCTGGAGAGCTCGGCGTCTGGCAGGTGATGGATGGTCACGGCGTCGGTGAGGAAGTGAACGGCTCCGGTGGCGGGATTCGTGTCGGGAATTTCGGAGTTGATGAAATTCTGGGTGCGATCGAAGATCACATCGAAGTTATAGGTGGACCAGTTCTTGCCGAGCGAGCCGATCGGAGTGGATTTCGGAACCGATGGCATCGTTATAGGATTGGGACCAATACTGGCGGAAGCGGAAGGAGCTGGTGTAGTTCAGATAGCCGCGGGCGAACCAGCCGTCACCCAGATCGGACATGCCGGCGGCATAGATATTCAAGCCGCTGTAAGTGTTGAGCGGACCGGTGTAGCCGGGCGAGCCGAAGTCCTGGACGCCATAGATGATGGCTCCGAAGCTGGTGCCGGCCCGCGGCTTGGCGCGGATATCGATGTGATGGGCCAGCGCCTGGCTGGTGTAGTCCTGGAAGCGGTAAGTGATGTCGTAGTCGCGGTTGATCGCCCAATAGTAGCCGATGCCGAACATCGGCCCGCGCTGCGAATGCGGCACCAGGTTGGGGATCAGGAAGCCGCTTTTGCGCGGGTGCTTTTCGAGGGAGTGGTAGAAGTAGGGCGCATAGAAAATCGGCATCTTCCAGACGTAGAACCAGGCGTCGTGGGTGATGGAGCGCTCCTCGGGGATGATGTCGAAGCGCTTGCCCTTCATGCGCCACCACGGGTCGGGAATGGTGCAGTTGGTCACCCAGCCGTGGTAGAGGATGTATTTTTCGCCGATGCGCTCGGCCCATTCGCCCTCGAAATGGAAAGGCTCCTTGCCGGTAAGGACACCGCGCCGGGCGATGATGCGGGGCATGGTTTCGCCGCGGACATCGTAGTAGCGGCCGGTTTCGTTTTCGGTGTTGTACTCCAGGCGGCTGCACCAGAGCTGCTCGTTGCGGGTGAAGCTGCGGAAGTAGACGTGGCCTTCGGCGCGGAGGTCGCCCGTGTCCTCATTGAATTCGATCTCGTCGGCACGGAAAAGCTGGGTGGCGCTTTCGATTTCCGCGGGATGGCCGTGGATGATGCGGATGTGGCCGTGGGTTTCCTGGTTGCCCACGATATTCCATTCGTGCGGCGGCAGGGAGGCGGGTGGGACAGCCGGGGGTGGAATCTGGGCCGCGGTCGGGGTTTGCGTCTGGGCGGGAGCGGCTAAGGCCAGCAGAAACAACCCTGTAACGAGAAAAATACATCTATTACTCGAAGATTTTTCGTGACATTGGGTTAGCGATGTGATAAGAATTTTGAGAGGGATTATAGGAACCGGCTTCAATACTGGAAATTAACACACTTGGAGCCGAAAGGTCGCTAGGTACTACGAGCCAACCAGGGCGGATGCCCGGTTTTGGGAAGCGGGAGAAGAATTGGCGATGATTTGCGCGTTTTGCGGCTCACGGAATAGCGAGGGCGAGCATCGCTGCCGCCGGTGCGGGCGCCGGCCGGACGACATCCTCACCACCGACTACATGCACCGGACGGAAGGTCAGTTGGCGGTGAAGATGCAGCCGGTGCGTGTGTCCGCCGACGAGGCTCCACGACGTATGAATTTTGCGCGCGCGGTTCAGGTTCCGCTGTTTCAGGACCGGCCCGCGCCGAACGTGATTCCGTTTGAAGCGTACGCGCCGGTGGAACCGCTGCCCAAGCCGCGACGGTCCGCGGCGCCCCGTCCGCCGAGGCGCGCGCCGCGCGTTCCGGAGGAGCAGGGGGCGCTGGATTTTCTGCCGCCCGCGCCGCCCAAGCCGCGCACCCTTCCCACCACGGTGGAAGCCCAGATTTTCTGCGATGCCCCGGTAGCCACCAGGCTGCACCGGGCCGTGGCCGCCGGGCTGGACGCCAGCATGGTGGTGATCGCGTACGGCCTGTTTCTGCTGGTCTATTTTCTGTGCGGCGGCGGTTTTGCGCTGGAGCGCACCTGCATCCTAATGCTGGCTGCGCCGCTGCCGCTGCTGGGCATGGTTTACGGCTTTATGTGGTGCTGGGCGGGACGGGAATCGGCGGGTCTGCAGTGGACGCGCCTGCGCCTGGTCACGTTTGAGGGTTTCCCGCCCGACCGGAAGCAGCGCATGTGGCGGTTCGCGGGCTCCTGCCTGAGCGTGTTCACGCTTCTGGGGCTGGCGTGGTCGGCGCTGGACGAGGAAAGCCTGGGCTGGCAGGACCACATTTCGCGCACGTTTCCGACGCCCATCGCTCTTGACGAGCAGGTGCTGCGGCGGCTGTAGAAAACAGGGATTAGGGATTAGGGATCAGGGATTAGGGGGCGAAGGCTAACGGTTTGCGGAGCGAGTTCTCAGTCCTGCCGGATTTACAACTGATCCAATGAGCTACCCCAACCTTAGCGGCCGCCCGACCCCCGATCCCCGATCCCTGATCCGCAATCCCCTGCGGCTGATGCGCTGGGCGGTTTTCCTGCTGGCGGCAGCCGCTTTACCCGCGGCTACGCACGATTCCGACGTGGTGGTGTACGGCGGCACGGCCGGAGGAGTGATGGCGGCCGTGAGCGCGGCCCGGCAGGGGCTGCGGACGGCGCTGGTAGAGCCCGGCGGTCACGTCGGGGGCATGGTGTCGGGCGGGCTCGGCCGCACCGATTACGGCCGCAAGGAAGTGATCGGCGGCTTCGCGCTGGAATTCTACTGGCGCGTGGGCCTGGCCTACCGGATGGACCGCTACGGCAACGAGATCGCGTGGCTGCATGAACCCCACGTGGCGGAGGAAATTTTCCGGCAGCTCATCGCCGAATCGGGCGTGAGCCTGTTCGAGCACGAGCGGCTGGCGCAGACCGGCGGCGTGCGCAGGCAAGGGACGGCTCTCCAGGCACTGCGCATGGAAGACGGCAGCGAATTCACGGGTCGAGTCTTCATCGATGCGAGCTATGAGGGCGACGTGATGGCCCAGAGCGGCGTCAGCTACACGGTGGGGCGGGAGGCGGCTGCGCAGTATGGCGAATCGCTGGCGGGAGCGCGCGAGCGGACGCCGTTCCACCAGTTCCTGGTGGACATTCCGGCGCGCGACGGGCGCGGGCGCCTGCTGCCGGAGATTTCAGACGGCGCGCCCGAACCGCCGGGCTCGGCCGACCGGCACGTGCAGACCTATAACTTCCGCATGTGCTTCAGCGAGGTGCCGGAAAACCAGGCGCCGTTCGCCAAGCCGGCCAATTACGATCCGGCGCGCTACACGCTGCTGGCTCAGCTGATTGCCGCGCGCACCGCCGCCGAGCACAAAGTGCCGCCGCTGGCCACGCTGCTTTCCATCGACCGCATTCCCAACGGCAAGGCCGATATCAACAACAACGGCGCTTTTTCCACCGACTACATCGGCGCAAGCTGGACTTATCCGGATGCGACTTACGCGGAGCGCGAGAGGATCTGGCAGGCGCACAAGGAGTACACCCAGGGGCTGTTTTATTTTCTGGCGCACGACGCGCAGGTGCCGGCGCCGCTGCGCGCGGAGATGAACCACTGGGGATTGTGCAGGGACGAGTTCACGGACACGGACCACTGGCCGCGGCAGCTTTACATCCGCGAAGCACGGCGCATGGTGGGGGAGTACGTGATGGTGCAGAAGGACCTGCAAACCGACCTGCGGAAGCCGGACCCCATCGGCATGGGCTCGTACAACAGCGATTCGCACAATATCCAGCGGTTCGCGGATGCGCGCGGATTCGTCCGCAACGAAGGCGACATGCAGGTGCCGGTGGAGCCTTACCAGATTCCCTACCGCATCATTGGTTGCCCGAAGCGCGGCCAGGCGAGCAACCTGCTGGTGACCGCGGCGTTTTCCGCCAGCCACGTGGCCTACTCTTCGGTGCGGATGGAGCCGCAATACATGATCCTGGGGCAGGCCGCGGGGGTGGCGGCCAACCTGGCGATCGGGTCGAATCGGGCGGTGCAGGATGTCGATACCGCGGAGCTCACCCGGATTTTGAAATCGCAAGGCGCGGTAATGGAATACCGGCCGAACCCGCAGACCCCCATTCTCGACATTGTCCGCCGGCCGCGGCCAATCGCAATTAATAGCCTGACCCCGCCTCCGCGCGGCAACTGAACTGCACGTAGGGCAGGTGGCATGTCACCCACGCGGCCCGAATCGTCCCACCTGGTGGAGCAGGAAAGCCGGTCACCCCTCGGTTTGCTGCGGACCGCGTGAACCGCGCGTTCAGGGGGAGATCACCGGGCCGGGCTGGGGTTGCGATTCCGTTGCGCCCGCCGGGCGGTCCAACACCTCGCGGACCTTGCGTGCCAGGGCGGAGAGAGTGAAAGGCTTCTGCAGGAAAGCCATGCGGTCCTGCAGGACGCCGTGGTGCATGATGCGGTCTTCGGTGTGGCCGGAGGTGTATAGCACCCGCATATCGGCCCGCTTTGGCGCCAGTTGAAACGCCACTTCGCGCCCGCTCATATTGGGCATCACCACGTCCGTCAGGAGCAGGTGGATGGGTCCCTTGTACTCCTGGGAAACGCGGATGGCCTCGGGGCCGCTCGGGGCTTCCAGGACCTTGTAGCCCAACTGCTCCAGCGAGCGCGCGGCGAGGGTGCGGATGGCCGGCTCGTCATCCACCAGCAGAATGGTTTCTTCGCCGCCGCGGGCTTTGGCCTGCTCGGGCTCCGCCGCTTCCGGCTGTTCGCTCACGGCCAGCTTCGGCAGGTAGATAGTGAAGGTGGAGCCGAGGCGGGGGGCACTGGAGAGGTTGATGAATCCGCCCGCCCTCTTTACGATGTTGTAAACCGTGGCCAAGCCGAGGCCGACCCCCTCGCCCTTGCTCTTCGTGGTGAAGAAGGGCTCGAACACTCGCGCCTGGGTTGCCTCGTCCATGCCGGATCCCGGTATCTTTCACCGCGATGGTGACATAATCGCCTGGCGGGAGCCGGGGGATCAGCGCCATTCGCGCCATCGCGGACCTTCACCTCGCCCGTCTGGACGGCGATCCGGCCGCCCTTGGGCATGGCGTCGCGGGCGTTGAGGACCAGGTTGAGGAGCACCTGCTCCAATTGGTTGCGGTCGGCGAGCACCGGGCCGACACCCGCCTGAAGCTGAAGCCTGAGCTCGACCCCCTTGCTCAACATGACCTCGAGTAACTGGTGGATGCCTTCGATGGTCTGATTAACGTTCAGAGCCGCGGGGCGGACCACCTCCTTGCGGCCGAATGCCAGCAGTTGCTTGGTGAGAAGGGCGGCGCGCTCGCCGGCGATGCGGATGTTGACCACCATCTCGTGGCCGGCCCGTCCCGGCGGGATTTCCTGTTCGAGCAGCTCGCAGTAGCCGAGCACGGCGGTCAGAAGATTGTTGAAGTCATGGGCGACACCGCCGGCCAGGCGCCCCACCGCTTCCATCTTCTGCGCCTGGCGGCTTTCCTCATCGCTGCGGCGCGCTTCCTCTTCGCCGCGCTTGCGGGCGCTGATATCGCGCACGTTGAACTGGGCAACCCGCCGCTCGCCTTCGGCGTAGACGTTGCACATCACCTCGATTTCCACGCGCTGGCCGTCAGCGGCAAAAATGGTAGCGGGTTGCTGGGCCGAATCGTTTTCGTTGCAGCGGGCTGTGAAACCTTCGTTCACGGGGGTGCCGCGGAATATCGGCGCCTCCCAGAATTTCTCGCCGACCAGGCGGTTGCGGGGATAGCCGCAAAGCCTGACGACAACCGGGTTGATATCGAGGATTTCGCCGGTGAAGGCATCGGCGATGACAATGCCGTCCACGGCAGCTTCGAAAAGCCGGCGATAGCGGATTTCGGCGGACTGCCGCCGCGCGCTCATGTCGAACAGCGATAAGACCACGCCCTCGATGCGATTTTCGATGGTGCGGTAGGGGCGGACCGACATGGAATACGTATTGCCCTCGAGGTCCTGCACCTCCCGCTCCCGCGGGGTGAGGTGGTCGAGCACTTCGTGGCAGAGCGCCACCACGTCGGGGACGTTGAGCTTCAACCGGAGGTCGCTGATGGGGCGGCCCACGTCGGTGGCCAGCAGGCTGAACAGCCTCTCCGCCTGCGCGGTAAAGCGGCGGATCTTCAGGTTGTTGTCCAGCATGACGGTGGGAACATTGACGCTGTTGAGCAGGTTCAGCAGGTCGTTGTTGACCTGCTGCAGCTCGACGTTGCGGCCGTGCATCTCTTCGTTGACCGTGGTCAGCTCTTCGTTTGTGCTCTGCAATTCCTCCTTGGCGGTGAGCAGCTCTTCATTGGTGCTCTGCAATTCCTCGTTGCTGGACTGGACTTCCTCATTGGCCGATTTCAGCTCCTCGGTGGCCGCCTCCTGCTCCTCGATCACGCTTTGCAGCGATTCCTTGGCGGCCACGAGCTCATTCTCAAGTTCCTTGACGCGCTCGGCAAGAGCGGAGGTTTTGGCCGGCCGCTTTGGCCCGGCAGCGGGCTTGCGCGCGTCACCCGAGGGCACTTCCTCGACGACGATCAGGTACTGCGGCTCCAATCCGTCCGTATGAATGGCGCTGATCGAAAGGACGACCGTGTGGGTGCCGTCCTTGGCGGAAACCGAGAGCGGCTTGCTCCTGACCGTTACCCTGGCGGAGTCCACCTTCGGCATCAGCTTCTGCACCTCGACACCGATGCTGGTGGGCGCCATTTTCAGCAGGTTGAGGCTGGCTTCGCCGGCAGTGTGCTCGAGAAAGGACGCGGTGCGGCCGCGGAATTCGAGGACGCGCAGGCTCTTATCCACGACCACGGCCGGAGGGGAATAGCGGACCAGCAGCATCTGGTCCACCTTGCGGTGCAGGTTCAGGCTGTCGGGTCCTCCGGCTAAGGGCCGGACCGGGAACCGTTCGTGTTCCCGAAACGAGCCCAGGTCGGTGGCAATGAAAGCGGTCACGGGCCGGCGCGAATAGATGCGGGATTTCTTCTCCACCAGCTCGAACAAATCGCTTCCGGGGCCCACGCTTTCCGAGAGGCCGAGCACCAGGTAGCCATTGGGCTGCAGGGCATAGTGGAACAGCCGCATGGCGGCGGTTTGCAGAGAGGGGCCCAGGTAAATCAGGACGTTCCGGCAGAGGATCAGGTCTAACCGGGAAAAGGGCGGATCCTTGGTCACGTTCTGGCGCGCGAAGATGCATTTGTCGCGCACGGTGCGCGCAATCTGGTAGCTGCTGTTGATGCGCGCGAAGAAGCGGCGCAGCCGGTCCTTGTTGACGTCCGCCGCGATGTCTTCCGGGTAGAGGCCGGCCCGCGCCTTATCCAGGGCCGAATCGCTGAGATCGGTGCCGAAGACCTGAAGCGGCCACTCTTTGCCCTGCTCGCGCATGTACTCGATCAGGCAGATAGCGACGGAATAGGCCTCCTCCCCGGTGGCACAGCCGGGCACCCAGACGCGAAACGGCTGCTCCAGGGGGCGGTTTTCGAACAGACGGGGAAGCACCCACTCCTGGAGCGCTTCAAACGTTACCGGCTCGCGAAAAAATGAGGTGACGTTGATCAGCATGTCTTGAAACAGCGAGGTCACTTCGTCCTTATTCTGCTTCACGTAAGCGGCGTACTGATCGAGGTTCTCGATCTTTTGCAAGGCCATGCGGCGCAGCACGCGGCGAAGGATGGTGCCGGGCTTGTACAGGCTGAAGTCCACCCCGGTGGTGGAACGGAGCTGATTGAAAATCTCCCGTATCGCCTGGTCTTCGGCGGGGGGGGCGGCGTCCTCGCTGGGCTCGGGATGGCGAAGATAGGGATGCTCGGCCAGCCCGACCAGCTCGCGGGCGATGCCCTCGGGCGGAAGGACGAAATCGATGCAGCCGGTGTTGATGGCACTACGCGGCATGCCGTCGTACCGGGCCGATTCGGGGTCCTGCGCGAACGTGATGCCGCCGGCGGCTTTGACCGCGGTCAGGCCGAGAGCGCCGTCCGAAGCGCTGCCCGAGAGAACGACACCGATGGCTTGGCCGCGGCAGGCTTCGGCAAGGGAGCGCAAAAAATAGTCGATGGGCATATGCGGGCCGGGCGGGCGGGCTTCCAGGTGGAGTGCGCCATCGCGAACTACCAGATTGGTATTGGGCGGAATCACGTAAACCTGGTTCGGCTTCAGCTTCATGCCGTCGGTCACCTTGTGAACGGGCATGGAAGTGGATCTGGAAAGCAGGTCGGTGAGAAAACTCTCGTGTTGAGGGTCCAGGTGTTGGATGAAGACCAACGCCATGCCGAAATCCGGGGGAAGCTTGTGCAGAATGTCGGTGAATGCTTCCAATCCGCCGGCGGAAGCGCCAAAACCCACCACGGTAAGGGGGTGCGGAGTTTCGGCCACCGGCGGAGCCGGCACAGACTCGGGCTTTTTAGACGCCCGGAGTTTTCCCGATTTTTTCATGTGCTCAGATCCGGGAATGGGTGATCGCGATCAGCGCAATTTTGACGTTGCGGGATATTGCAGGGCCCCAAAGCCTATTGTACGACTGGAATCGGTTCTCCGGCGTACGGTGGTTCGGGCTTTGTATTAGGATTTGCGGGACCAGTCTGGATGCAGGCATAGATAAGATTGGGGAGATTGTCAGGAGTCAGGTATTAATGTGGTTCGAGTTACGAATGGCAACGGGCGGTTGGCGTTTGGCATACAAATGTTAAGTACGCACGACAACAACTCTTACCGGCAAGCCGAACTGAGCCGACCCGGGATTGGGAAGGTTAGGGTATACTACAAAGGTCTAGAACTTAGGGGGATTTCTTTCTCTGCAGGAGCTCAGGTGTCCAACGACGGAAGCAACGGGTTGGGTACAGTCAGACTGGTCAACGGCGGCGATCACACCGCCGGTGCCAAGCTTCGAGCCGATTTGCAGGCCAGGCGCGCCGCGTACGTGGATGCTATGCGCGAGTTTGACGATTTTTGCCTCAACGTACAGAACCGTTCGCTGGGCATGAGCGCGTCTGATGGCGCCACGGCCATCACTCTTATGGCCCAGAAACAGCGGGCGGCATTCGAAAAGTATAAGAACGCACTGCACGCGTACACCTCGTTCGCGCTCGGCGGGAGCATCGGCCGGAGTGCCGATGCTGCTGTACCGGGGGTGCGCGAACCGCGCATCACCGAACGGGAGATGCAGGTGCTACGGCACCTCGCGGCGGGCAAGACCACCAAGGAGATCGCCCGCGAGTTGAACATCGCTTTCAAAACCGCCCTCACTCACCGCAGCCACCTGCTGCAGAAGTTCGACGCCAACAACGTGGCCCGGCTGGTGAGCAAGGCGATCACGCAGGGATACATCGAGCAGTAAGCGGCCGCGCTGCTGGCTGCGTCGGGAGGCTGTTGTAAGTGGCCCCGATGCGCCGGATTCAGGCTCCAGCGGCTTCCTGCCGGATTTGAAATTAATCCGGAATTTCGATAAGATCGGCCACCAGGCGCAGAGGTGCTTCTTCCCTGCGCGAGGAGCAATCCATGATCGCCGTACGATTCGTCCTCTCCGCCGTGTTCGCGGTGGCCGCCCTGGGCGCAGCCGAAGTGCCGCAGCACGGCCCCACCAAGCCGCTGTTCAACGGCAAGAACCTGAAGAACTTCGACATTTTCCTGAGGTCTAAGGGTCTGAACAACGATCCGGAGCACGTGTTTACCGTGGAAAACGGCGTCATTCACGTTTCCGGCAAGGAGTTCGGCTATTTCATCACCCGCCAGGAATACGCCGACTATTATCTGAGCGCCGAGTTCAAGTGGGGAGAAGGCACGTATGCGCCGCGCGAAGGCCACGCCCGGGATAGCGGCATTCTCTACCACGTGGCGGGCGAGCAGAAGGTCTGGCCCACCTCCATCGAGCTGCAAATCCAGGAGGGCGCAACAGGCGACGTGTGGCTCACCGACGGCGCCTCGCTGCGCTCCACGACCGGCGAGAAGAAAACCGGACCTCCCGGCAAGGCGGTGCCCATCGACCGTTTCGGCAAGGGCCCGTGGAAGGACGTCACCGGCTACCGCGATCCGGCGGGCGAAATTGAGAAGCCGCACGGCGAGTGGAACCTGGTGGAACTGGTTGTACAAGGCGACCACATCTGGCAGTTCGTCAACGGCAAACTGATGAACGAGGGAACCGAGGCGTATCCGGCCAAGGGCAAGATTCTGTTCCAGTCGGAGGGCGCGGAGGTTTTCTTCCGTAACATCCGCATGGCGCCGCTCGAAGCCGCGACGCACAGCCGGTAGGGGGCCGGAAAGCCGACCCGGTGGGAATGCCGGCTGGGAAGGCGGCGCTACGGCAGGGGAAGGTTCTGGCGCGCCCGGAGGGACTCGAACCCCCGGCCTACTGGTTCGAAGTTCGTAGGAGAAGCGTCTACTGGAATCGCCCCTGTCTATTTTCAACGATTTAGAAACGCGGGTAGACGTGAAAAACGGCTGTAGACGGTCCTAGACGAACGGCGTTGCTACCAGCGTTGCTACCAGACTGCACAACGATGGCACAACAGAGCGCGGGGTCCAGGTGCCTTGATGGGCATCCTTGCGCATACCCGCGCGACCTGCTATTCGGTTGAGAATGTCTGAATTAGAAATCGCCGTCAATGCATTAATGCGGGAGACCGCACGCGCCCTGCGGGAGCTCGCCGAAGAGATGAGAAAGGGCCGAGAAGAGGCAACGCATCTAGTCGCACGGGCCGTTTTTGCTCCCGAGCACTCCGGCCTTCTGGTCGCATGCGGCGTAGTAAATACAAGCTCACGACCGGACCAGATTCTAGAACTCTGGCTTGACCTGGGCGACGACAGTCTTCGTGTAGCCCAGAAGCTGTTGCCGAGTGCGCCTTCGCCTGAATTGTCAGCGTCCTGTACCACCTGGTGGAATCCCTTGTTGCCGGTGCGCGCAGAAGCGGACGCCGCGGTCCTAGGGATGCTCTTTGTGCCGATCGATAAGCCCGCCGAAGTCGAAGGACCAATGAGACGAAACGACAGCTGGCGCATGATGAAGGTGCAAGCTCAAATGCTTCGGTCAGAGCCGTACCGCGATCGAATCAAGGTGTACGGAAGTTGGTTCGTCGGCGATTGCCGGCGCGACAGTATCCGCTGGTAGGGGGCGCTCACTCCCTTGTCTTTCGCTTCGCGCGGGCCCTCTTCGCCCGCACCTTCGCGCTGGCCCGCCGCCTTTTTCGCGCGGGCCCTCATGTGTCCCAGGCTGATAGGGCCTCTTCGGCCAATTCAACCGCTCGCGGGCTATTATTTCCCAGGTAAGCCGATACGGACCCGGACACAAGCCCCTGCACCCTTTGGACCCTCTCGGGCGGTATTCCCATTTGTTCCGCTGGCACTACGGGCGGCAGGGATTCAGCGCCCTTGTCTGGCCGGTAGGTTGGTCTAAGCAATCGCTGCATCTGACCAATGATTTCCTCGGCTTGGATTTCAACCTGAAATCGTTGCGCCTCACCCGGCTGCTGCTGGAGGTGTTCGATCAGGTTCTCAATAGAAGCCCGCACGCCTGGAACGTTAAATGGTGGCAAGTTGGTCATGGCGTCCCTATTCCCCCTTCGCCCGTTTCGCCCACCGCGCCGCCGCCGCTTTGCGCGCCACCTCCGAGCGCTTCTCTGCGGTCAGTTTCTTCAACCGTGCCTTGCCGCCCCGTTTGCCGAGTGCGACGGCCGCGGGGTTTTTTCGCTTTGCCATCAACACTATGCTAAGCGCTTCGGAGAAAAAATGCAATGCCGTCTTGACATGCTAAGCGGATAGCAATATGCTAAGCGCATAGCAACCTGAGAGGGTTGCGATGATAAGGAGAGAACGAATTGACGCGTAGAAACGTATTCACGGCCGCGTTGACGGCCCCGTTCACGATGGCCGCCGCCGCCATCGCCCCACTGAAACCGAAAACCACAACGGCCCCGGTCCAACTGGCCGCCCCGCCCGTCACCCAAGCGGAGCTTCAAGCGGTGATTGATTCCTGGAATCGTACCGAACTGCTGGCTGCGGATATTCGACGCCGCCTGGAATCGGGCGCAGGCATGGAGCGCGGCGCGCTCGGGGTGTCCACCGTCGGGATGGAGTCGCTTGAGAAGTGCCTCAAATACTCCGGCAAAGACGATTCGGTCGGTAACGTTTGTGGCCTCGACATCGAACCGGTTGCGGACTTGGCGCACTATATCGAGATGGTGAAACAGCATCCCAACCCCGGAGAGTACGTCATCGTCTAAAATCGCCGCCTGTCCCACCCATCGGGCGAATTTTGAATTTTCCAGGGAGAACCAAGCAAATGAAGCAAAAAAACGCAACGGCCGCGATTGCGGCCCCTTTAGCGCTGGCCGCCGCGCCGGAGAAACACAGGGCCCTAAGCGCATGCGCCATCCCCGATACGTTAGAACTCGTCGATAGCATCGGCAAGTGTCACTCCGGGATCGCGAACTTCATGCGAACCGCAATGTCGGGCGAAATCGTGTGGCTGGGAGAGCTGTTCGACCGATACGCGAAAGGCGACGGGATGACCATTGAGGAGGCGGCCACTCGCATGATTGAAGAGCGCTTATAGCCCGCCCTAACCACGGGCGCCGTTCCCCGCGGCGCCCTTCCCCATGGCATGATAAACCAGATATGGGCATCCGTTTTCAGCGTAGAATCCAAGTCCTTCCAGGCGTCCGCCTGAACCTGTCACGTTCGGGTGTGGGCCTCTCCGTGGGCGGGCGCGGGGCTCACGTCGGCATTACCGCTCGAGGGCAGCGATATGGCAGCCTCGGGATTCCGGGCACGGGCGTTTCGTGGCGCGGATACGAGCACAAACCCGCGCGGCGCGAGTGTGATCTCTGCGAACCGGGCCACGTCCACGTATCCCCCGGCCTGGTTGCGCTGCTCGTAGTGGCGTTCATCTTTGTGCTTGCGGCAGTGGGCGGAAGGTAGCAGGTATGCCCCGCAGGCCCCGTTTTCACGCCTGCCAGGTAATACCAATGGCACCGTCGGGCGCCCCGTCGCCTGAATTAAGTGTCAATATGAAACTCACGCTTCCGGTGGTCGAAGCTCACCTGAAATCGTTCAAAGAAGCCAGATTGCCCAAGTAAACCTATGCCCTGTGCTTCTAACCCCGCCGTGAACCCGGCTATGGCCGCGAACGTCAATCCGTTGCCGAGATCGATCGTGACGTTGTCGTAATAGGTGACATTCCCCGTACTGCCGACGCCGCCCGTCAATTGCTTTTTCATGGTCAAAGGATCTAGCCCGAGGGCGCGAGCAAAAGATACCGGGAAAACACAATGGTCGGCACCTGAATCCAACCAAACGACGCAGTTTAGGGTGTTTCCGTTTGAACCTTGGAGCCGCGCCAGCATTAAAGGCCGATTCACAACCTGACCGTTCGGGAACGGGTCTGATGGAGGTATGGTGGCCGTGCTATAGCGGAACGTTGACCGTGGCAATTTGCCTGGTGCCTATTACAGCATCAAGGCGCTTTCCGACTCTGGAACGCGCAAGATGATTGGGTCAGCTTCGCCGAGCCGACGGGCCTGCTCCAAAACATCATGCATGTCAGCGGAATAGGCAACCACTCGTTCTTGGTTTTCGGATATTGCCACCCACGCGCCCTTGGGGATTCCCCGGAGCAACGTGCCGAAATCGATAGCTAAAGCGGCCATTTTTCTACGGCTCCCCACACTTCATAGACGTAATTATCGGCCGACGGACGCGCTTTCTTTAGCCCCAGCCGGCAAGCTCGGTACGCTTGCGTCCAATTGGCGAAGTTTAGTATAACCCATCAAATCAGTGTATTTTTGGAACTTGTTGAAACCAATGGAAATATAGTATCAGAATCTTGGAACAGGGCCGAAGGACAACGTAGACTTTCGCCGTTTCTTTGTATTCCCGAGGGCCGACCTAAATGCCCCCGACGCTTCCGACAACGGCCGCGGCTGCGCGAATGGCAACTTGCGGTTCTTGCGGTGCTGTCGCGAGGGCCTTCGGTTCAGGCCAGCACCGGCCACCCTTTCATTCCGCTTCACCCTACCGTCTCAGGCGGGCCCGCCGCACGCAGACCGGTTACGACCATCGATTTAACCTGATCGGGTTGGATGTTCGCCAAAAAGGTGCCAGCCAGGGCGCCGCTTGTCGGAACGTCGCAAAGCTGCGTTACCGTGTGGTCCCCCGCGCTATCCGTGTACGTGATTGTCACGCGAAAGGCCGTTACGGTCGGGTCCGTGGACTTGAAAAACCACTCCGTTACTATCGCCGTTCCGGGCACGACTGGCACGCCCAATGCTCCCAACTGCTGCCAGTCGATTACGACCGTTTGCACGGTCACCGTGCCGCTTTCGCTAAGTTTCGGCGCCGCGGCATACGAAGCAAAGGCGAGAATCGAGACTGCAATCAGCTTTTTCATACCTTCTGTACCCCGTTTACCCAGACCCCGGCGGCGGGCCCATAGAGGTATAACTGGCCGCTGGTGTAAGCCCCGCCAGAATACCCTGACAAGGCGGCCAGGAGGTTTCCATTGCTATAGATCGACAGGGCCGCCCAGGTGAGCGAAGCGGCATTCTGCTGTCCGCTGCCCGTTGCGCCCGCGAGCCGCACTACCTCAACTACATCACTATTGATCGCCGCTTTGTTCAATTGGCCGCTGATCGTCTGCGACACTACCGTTCCGGTATAAGAACCGAAATCGTTATCGTACGCCGCATCCGTCACAACAGTTACGCCATTGGCCGTGAGGGTAGACGTGCAGCCAACGAAGGTGAAGCCCGTGAACGTCCCGGCATTCACCTGGCTGGCGTTGACAACGCCCGAGTAAATAACCCCTGCATTCAGCACGCCGAGAGTTACTTCGCTTGCCATCACCTCCCGGTCTATCGCCGCGGGCCGGTGAATCCAACGGGCGCCGGATTTATCGATGCACACCAACTGAGTCGGGCCGCCCACCAGTGGCTCAACGTCGCGCGTATGATCTACAAACCTTTCGGCCGCTGTAATGGGTCCGTCCGCCCAAGTTTCCACCTTGCCGACCATATCGCGGAACACGTCGCGGGTGGCGTACATCGATAGGTTTTCGCCGGCGGGCAGCTCGGGGCGGTAGAATTCGCGGCAGTCGATTCTTCCTTCCGTCATCCAAAATTCGTGGACGATATAAACAGCACGCCCCTTGCTGGTGCCAGCCAGCACATACGCGTGGAACGGCTTGGTCCCGGCGAGTTCAGCCTCGTACTGGGAATGAAGGTGGCGTATCTCCGTGAGGCGGTTTACCAGTTGCATCAGCACGGGGAGCGAAACCGCGTCTAACTCTTTTGCGAAGATGCGAAGGTCCTCTATCGGCGCGCGTTTGCCCAGTGCGCCGGCTAAGGCCGCCTGCGTGGTCGCAAGGTAACCATATCCGGACCATCCGTAAAACACGTCCGGCGCGACTTCGAAGAGCTTCTGTTCGGCATCCGAAAGAATGCACGTCCCGGTATTGTCCATCGTGCGGCTGTCGGTCCCTAACACAACGGTGTCGTTAAACTTGAAAGCTATTAGTATGCTCACTTAACTGTCCTTTCGCGTTTTTACAGCACTCCCGGCCCTCGGTTTCCGCGCCAGTGGCGCCCTCCGGCGGCCGGCCGGTATCTTCCCCCCTCCACGCCCGGATCGATGGCACAGGGCTTGCCGCCGCGCGGCTACGGGCATTCTGGGCGCGATCTCCGGCCGGATCTTTCAGGCTGAGGGTCAATAGCATCGCGTGGCGCCCGGCAATGGCCCGCACGTCCTCAAGCAGTATTCGCAGGTTGCCGGACACAGCATCGTCAAGCAGGGCGCCATCGAGCCGCGGTGCCATCCGCCGTAAACTGTCTCGGGTATCGGCAGCAGCTTCCGCCAGCCGCAACCACCGTCCATCAAATTCGCGCTTCTGCATGGGCCCCCCTCACGCCGCCGCGGGTACGTCGGGCAGAATGCGAACGTGGAACGACGCCGGCCCGCGGGGGGTCTGCCCCGGTAGGTACTCCACGCGCACGCCCGCCGCTAGATCGCCGAGTTCCTCTGGATTGCAAAGTGAACCGGCATTAAACCAGAGGCCCTGGCCGCCATCATCCGGCCGGATAAATCCGAATCGCCTCTCTTGTGACCACCTCATAATGTCGCCTTGTCGCATACTGTTTCCTTTCCATGCGCCCGTTATTGGCGCAGATCAATGTCCCTCCGGTGAGTAAGACCGAGGGGAGAAAACACGGGGCGCCAGTGCCGGCGCGCCCCGCGGCTTTACGGGCAGCCGGACGCCGGCTGCTGAGACCTGCGCTACCGGGCCAGATAAAGCCCGAGACGCCCGAGTTGATTCCGCGCGTGGTTCACTTCGCCCCGCCGTATTAGGTCGTCGCAGCCCGCCGCATGGGACTTGAGCTCCGCGAGAATGCCCTCGGCTTCGGCCACGCTCCCCGATTTCAGTTTGGGCGCCCGATTCTCGCTGGCGCGCAACCGGTTTAAGACCGCCTCGGCTTCGCGAACCGAGTTGGTTTTCAGGCCCCCGTTACCGGCATTCTTCGGCCGCACGCCGTCCAATGCCTTCCGCTGGCGGTCGAGCACCTCGAGCCGGCGATTAGCGCGCGCCAGGTCCCGCTTAAACCGGTCCCGATTCTGGATCTGGTTGAGTCGGCACTCCGCGGTCAGAAGTGATGCCGGCTTGCTTGGATCAAAGTCGCCGACCCGCCCGAGCGGACCGGACGGGAATTCGACGAAGGGAATACTGCTGTTGAAGTGGATCATTGGTTCTCCTTTTTTGTGGGGCGGCCACTCAGTGACCGCCCGATTTCACGTTCAGATGTTGAATCCCCGGCGCCGCATGTCAATCAGCCAAAACTCAAACCCCTGGCCATCGACCTGCCCGGTGTAGATGAAATTCGGTAGAGCCCCAAGTGCGCCAACTCCCATACCGGCTTCGGACTGGATCAAGCGGCCCTCTTTGATGGCCTGGCGCACGATCTCCATGCCGGACACAATGCGCCCGGCGATGTCCTCCATAGCGGGCTCGAGGATCGTGGCCACTTCAGCCACAAACTCCTGATGGGCTTTTTGTGCCGCCTTTTCCTGTATCTGCAGTGCAGCCGTGAGGGTCTTGATCCTGATCTGGAGTTCCTTAACGCGGGCCGGGTCCACTGCGGTTGGTGCGGCGTCCATCTCTCCGGTCGATAGCAACTTCTCCGCTCGGGCCTGAATGTCATCCGCCGGCTTCACGGGCGTGGCCAGCAGTTGGTCAAATTGCCTCTGTTCGCTGCTGGCCTTCGCCTGAAGGTCGGCGCGCTTCGCGGCCTCGGCCCTGAATTTGGGCCCAGATTTGGCTCCCGCGATTGCAGCCGCCACTAACTCCGTGCAACGCTTGCATGCCCGCGCGTTCTCCGCGGCTTCAAGTTCTCCCAACCGCTTACGGGCGGCCTCGATTCTGGGCGTGAGTTTGCCGAGTTCGGCCCCCAACTTCTTCTGCTCGGCCTCAAGGGCGGCCACCTTTTGCTTTCGCTCTTCCCGCCCTCGACGAATTGCGGCCTGGCTTTTCTTGGAAAAGTTTAAGCCAGGGTCTACGCTGGATAACGTCGTAAGCGATTCGATCTCAATCGCGCTACGGCGGGCATCGGCGAGCCGGCCGCGCAGATCGGATTCGCGCGGTGCCTCTTTCGCAATAAACTGTTCAAGTTCGCGCTGTTCTGTTTTGGCGTTCATATGTTCCTTTCGGGTTAACGCTACTGGTGTGGTTTGGCGGGACTTCTCCCGCCGCTAAACTACGACGGATACGTGCGCCCGGCTGCACCGTACGCGAAATCCGGGTGTCCCGGCCTGCAGCCGGATGCTTCAGTGCCATCTTGAGCGCTTCCGCGTGCCGGATTGCTAGCGCCCGCACGCGCATCAGTACCGAGGTGTCCGCCGCGGTAATGGCTCTGTCGAGTTCGGGAATCAGGCGGGCCAAATCGTACCGGGCGTCAAGTGCGGCGCCCGCCAGGCGCGCCCAATTATCGAGGTTTTTCATTACTGATCCGTCATGCGGCTTCCGGCATCAGGCAACAAGCGCAGGTGGTAAGTCGTCCGCCCGCGCGCGTTCTCTCCGGGCTTGAACTGAACACGCATCCCGGCCGCTGGCCATGCGCCGGTATCAGCGTTGCAGACCGAATGAATTGTGAAGTACAAATCCTCGCCTAGCTTGTCGGGCCGAACGAAACCCGTTTGCTTCTCCGGAATCCACTTACTGATCGTTCCAAATTCAAATTTCATGAAAATGCTTCCTTTCTATCCTTGATTTCCACCTGTTCAGCCACTTACTCCCGCCGATTTCCTGGGGGGCAGTTGGGCGGATAGCTTCACAGGCAGGCCATAGATCTCTTCCGCCCAGAGCACGGCCCCAGGGGTCCACTCCGATATGAGTTCGGCGCAGTGCTCAAACCACACCGCCCTGCGCTCTGCATCGGACGCGAACGTGCTCTTCCCCTCCCCGGGGGGACCGATTGCCAGTTCAATCCATTGCTGACTCGTGACTAGTCCGCGCCGCACCCGTGGGCGCCGCCTAACCCTTGGCATTCTTGCCCCCAACCAGCACCACCCCGTAACGCCGGTTTTCCGCGTAATCAATAATGCAGGCGGAATCCGGGCCTGTGCGGACTCCAAAGCAATGCGGACCATTCCAAAATGGCCGGTCGGTACCGCGGAGCCATCGCACTAGCGCACGTTCAAACGTCTGTCGCCTTGAATGCCCCTTACGCCGTAGTCTCGGCATCGTTTCACCTCCCAGGTGGCCGGCCGATAGGGCCCGGCCCCACAATGTCCAATCCCAATTGCCGCATCGCCCGCAGAAACAGATTCTGTGATGCGGCCTCGATATCCACTCCGGGATGCCGCCTGCCGTTGAGAATCAGCCCATCGGCTTGGATGGCCTTTCGTGCCTGTTGCGCACGGTCCCAACTCTCGCAAGCAGTCCGCAAGATCAGCAAGGCATCCGATTCGAGCTCGTATTCATCCACCACGCGCGCCCAAAATTGCCGCATCTCCCCAGAAAGGTGCAGTGGGCAGCCGTTGGCATCGGTCGCGGCAGATTCGGTGTACTTCGCCGGCTGGTTGCGCATGGGTGGCACCTTGATGCCGCGGTCCCCCATTAGCGCTTCGAGAGCCGGGCCGATCTTGTCCTCATGGGCCGGATCGCGCTTCGCACGCCATTCGAGCAGGAGCGCGCCCAGGTTCGCCGTGCCATCGGTGAACGTCAACTTGCCAGCGCGCACCTGCTTGTAAAGGGCTTGCCGAGAAACAGCGCCAGTCTTGGCGAGTTCGGCAATCGTAACTTGTTTGTTTTTCATAGCTTACGAGAACAGTGCCTGAAACCGGGATGTAAACCGTTTTGGCGTTCGGTACAGAAACGTTTGTAGGCCATGGCCACACGGTCTAGGGAATCGGCGGTTTTTAAGGAAAAAACCCGCCCCTCCCCCACCTATGGGTGGTGCTATCTGTGCCAGCATCAACTGGCCCGCGAACTTCCGGTCTTATCCGCTGACGTCGCATTGCACGCCGGGCAGCACGCCGGGCAGCACGCCGCACAATAGACGCCGGCCCGGTTGATCGGACTGTGCATCTGACTGGCCCACTGATCGCAGACAGAGCAAACCCCGCGGACTGGCACGCGATAGCAGGATGCCGGCCCCGTTGCCGCTTTCCGCGGATCTGTCCGCTGCTGGCGCTTATATTGTCCCCGTTTCATCCCTTCACCACCTCGCCCAACTGCCTCGCCATCAATCGCCGGTTGTCTCGCATTCGGCCCCGAATGTTCGCCAATCGCGCCCGCGTCACTAGCCACTCATTGCGGGCCGCCAGAACGGCCGCGGCTGGCACGCTCTTATCGCCGCGGTATCGCCGCTCATCTAACTCTTCAAGGCGTTCCCGGGCCTTCTGCTCCGCAGCGTGGGCATGCTCCTGCTCGGCTGCCAGGTCGCGGAATTCAGCATCCAATCGGTCACACTTCATAATTCCCCTTTCCGTCACAGCCATCACGGCCATCACAGAGAGTCACAAGCGTTACGGGCGTTCTCTATATGTTTTGAGTCACAGGCGTTTCGCCCCATATACTCAATCACTCTCTCTCTCTGTGACTCTGTGACTCACGGTGAGAGAAGGGAAGTATTTAGAGCCCTGTTTGAACACCTGCCCGTCAATTCGCATCCGCTTCAAAAGTTGGCGAATTCCGGGCCTGGATTTAGCCAGTTCCATTGCGATTTGAGCGGGCGTCAGTCCGCCGTCATCCTGCAGCAACTCCAGGATTTGCCGCCGCTCGGAGTTGAGCAGTTGCATGGCGTCATCACCCAAAACGCTCCATCCAAAATTTTCAGGCTCCGCGGAAAAGCTGAGTGCGAAAGTCTTCTCTTCGACCTCGCGCCCAAGCACCTCCAGGGTGGCTTCGCCCTCAGGCTTCCGCTTCAGGTACCAGATGGCGTCAATTGCTGCCCCAATCCCTCCGGTTCCCGCAATCGCCTCGATAGCGCTATCCGAAGCGCCCTTGCGCGCATGATGCACCACCACGATGGCCGTCTTGAAATTCTCGGCAAGCTTTCCAATTCGGCGCACCTCGGCATATTGGCTCCGGAACACATCGGAATCGCGCTTGCTGCCGCCCTTCAGCAGCGCCGTGAGGGTGTCCAACACGATCAACCGCGGTTGAATCTGGCGCACCAGTGCTTCCAATTGCTCTGCGCCGCCGCCCATGAACGGTAGCAGTTCATAGAAGACATGCAGCCGATTCGCCCATTCTCCCGATGGCGCAACCTGCCTTAAACGCGCCATGCTCCGCGATGCGGGTTCCTCTAGCGCTCCGTAAAGTACCGGGCCGCTTTCGTTGGCTGTAACGCCCGTGATTGCCCGGCCGCCGGCCACCTGAACAGCAAGCTCAAGAGTGAACCAGGATTTCCCCGCTTTGGGTTTGGCGATAAACAGGGTTAACCCGTCCCAGAGCAAATCCTTGATGAGGCATCGAGCGGCGGCAATCCGGGCCTGGTACAATTCCGCAGCCGTAATAAGCTTGGGGAGTGCTGCCGCCTCTTTCTCTTCAGCCGCGGGAATGCTCCAGCTTTCCAGCGCCGCGTGTACATCCTGGTGCGCGTGAATCTCGGTTCTCATCGGCGCACCTCCTCTCCTTCAACCTGCGCGATCAGTTCAACCTCAGAATGGCCGCGCTTAAACCAATCGGTGATGTCCTTTGATCCGTCCTCCGGCGCCCAGATGATGATGCGCGCCGCGTGGCCCAATAGCGCGTTGGCAATCGTCGCCACGCGCCGCCGGCCCGGTTCATCCGCATCAGGAACGAGAATCACCTCGCGCCCGGCTAGGGCCGCGGTGAATTCTGGTAGCCATGGCGCCTTGGCGCCGCCAGCGTTGGTGGTGGCGCAGAAACCCCAATCGCGCAAGGTTTCCACGTCTTTTTCGCCCTCCACCACGAACACGATGGCCGCTTCCAGGACCTCGGGGAGGTGATACAGGACCTGGCATGGATGCTTTTTCCATTTCCATACGCCATCCTCGCGGCGGTATAACTGCCTGAAGTCCTTGGGGACAAAGCGCACGATGCGGTATAGCTCTACGGTGCTTTCATCGGTGTACGTGTAACTGCACTCCGGCCTGCCCCAATCCCGGTGGTAGCGGATGCCGGAGTGCCAGTCCAGCCACTCGCCACTGGAAGACCCCTCCCACAACCCACGCGCCTTCAGGGCCTCGATGATATCGGCCTGGGCACATCCCGCATGGCACTTCACCAGCACCTTATCGCTTGCCTGTCGAATGGACATGCTAGGATTCCGGTCGTCGTGGGCAACGCACTTCGCCATCCAAGCGGACCCGACGCGGCGGGCTTCCAGTGCGTGTGCGAGAGATTCGGCGGTCATCGACGTTATGCCGCCGGCTTAGTGCGCCCGGCAATCCAGGCGAGCAGGGCGTCATGGGGGACGCGCACGGACCGTCCCACCCGGATGCTGGGCAAAATACCCCGTGCGGCCCAGCGATAGGCCAGGGCGCGGCTAATGCCCAACTCTTCCGCGACCTCAGGCGGACGGAGGAGTAGCCGCTTGCGTTCGATGTTTTGCGCGTTCATTTGTTTTTTTCCTTTCCTAAAAATGGTTCGGCCCGCCAGCGAATTGCTCGCCAGCGGGCCGCGGTTGTTACGGGCTCGTCTAATGCGCTTTATTTCGGCGCGCGCTTCTTAGTTCCGGGCTCGGTGGTCCGTTTAGGTCTCCAATTGGCTTATTGGTTGGAACCAGCGGGAATAGGCCCGCCGGTGCTGGCTTGGCGTTTAGGGGCGCACCGTCCGGCGTGCGGCTCAACCTCAAGCATTCGGCCAAGCCCGTAATATCCTGATCGGCCAGCGCTGCCGGCGGGCAGCTCGCAAATTTCGGCCGCTGGACAGGTCCGGGGCTGGGAATGTGTTCCCGGAGCGCTCTCGGGCTGCCCATCAGTTGACCCTCGGTATATCGGCCACATGAGGCGTCGGCACGCAATGGCCTTGTAGTGCGGCTTCCGCCGCGCCATCCGGCACCCCACACGTTTGGACTGGTGGCCTGGATATAGCGGATGCGCCGCTTGCTCCCTACGCCGTAAAAACCACTCTGGAGGTACGCGTGGAACTCTTCGAGGGTGTACCCAGAGCTGCTAGCCAATTCGGCAATGGACTCTTTAGGGTTTGGAAGCGTCGCAAGAACCACGCCGGACGCATCACAAAAATTGACCGGATTAGTCTGGCTGATGAGAATGCGGTGTAACTGTTCTCCCCGAAATTGCATACTGGCGGCTTCTCCCGGTTAGCTGATATTGGTAGCCTCAGTCCATTGGCTCCGGGGTTGATCCCAAGCGGCCCCGGCCCGCCGGTTCGTGCCAGCCTAGACGCCCTTGACACGTTCCGTCTATGATGATACGATTTCTGTATACCCGTTTCAAAGCAGAAACTGGTATAGAATTGGGTATACGAGAATGCACGTCCTTCTCAGGAAGAACGCAGGTGCCACCGATTATTGGCGGTTCCCATGGCTGCGACGGAAGGGCCGGTACTCAGCAGAATGGAAGCCGCCGATATTGCACGCCGCATTGCTCGAAAGGTATCCCGATCTGAAATATCCGTTTCTTCGCGCGCCAGAGCTCGCGCCCGAGGAAGTCTATTACCCGCTGGAGGAAACACCGGGCATTTCGCGGCAGTTCGCGGAACTCCAGACGGTGGATGAAGTGCTGGCATTCGCGAACACCTATGGCCTCCTGGGGCTCGAAGGTGTACCTCGATACCGAGGCCATCAGTATGAAATCGATGCGAACGGAGAGAACATCAAGGATTGGCTCCTGGAGGCCAATGAGATTAAGCAAACGTATGAGGTCTGGGACCTCATGGCGGAGGGCGTGCAGTCATTGCGCCAAATCATTGTTGCCAACGAACAGGGAGCACCTTTCATTTTGCCGAAATCCTTTTCGGAGCATTCCCCGGGCAAGCCCAGTTTTGCCCAAAAGAGAGCCCTACACCTTAAGCCGGAGCGGGTACTCTCCCTCGGGCGGGACTTTATTCTGGATCGCTACAACCAGAAGATGATCCAGATGGCGTCTCCCATGCTGCTTGTTGACAGTAAGGGCGCCTTTCACTCTTATAATCGCCCCTCAAGCCTTTTAGGCGCTTTCTGGCTGGAATTTGGCGAAATCGTGTCTCGCACCCGAAGGCAGATTTTGTGTGAGAGCTGCGGGAAATATATGGATGTAACTGAGAACCGTCGGCACAAGCGGAAGCATGACAGATGCGTCCTGCGAGAGAAGATGGCCCGGTATCGGAGTGCAAAACGGGGGTTGATAAATGGCAAAACGGAAACGCGGTAACGCTGAGGGCAGTATCTATCACATGCAAGATGGCCGCTGGCGCGCGGCCGTAACGACGGGGTGGAAGACGGCGCCCGATGGCACGCGAATCCCCGAGCGAAGGATTTTCACGGCCGCTACTCGGCATGAGGTTGCGGAACAATTGACCGATGCCCTAAAGGACAGAAATTTGGGCATGTTGGTGGCGCCTCGAAAGCAGACTGTCGGACAGTTCTTAACGTGGTGGCTATCTGACGTGGTGAAGACCTCCGCGCGCCCGAAGACGATGCAGTTCTACGAGTACCAGACACGCATTCACCTGATTCCAGGATTGGGAGATATTCCCATGCAGCGTCTGACGTCGCAACAAATCCAAGCCTTTCTCAATAATCGTCTAGCACAGAAATCCGAACGGACCAAGCGACCGATTACCGCCCGCACGGTTCGCCACATGCACCGCACCCTATGCACGGCGTTAAACGTCGCGGTCAAGTACAAGGTGGTCCCAGTGAACGTTGCGCTGTCCACAGACCCGCCCGCGGCCGCTCGCCCCACCGTCAACTACATGAGCGTTGAACAAGCCCGTGCGTTTCTCGAAACGGCCAAGGCAGACCGCCTATATGCTCTCTACGCAACCGTGCTTTCCCTTGGCCTCAGGCTAGGTGAAGGGCTTGGCATCGCGTGGGATGACATTGATCTCGATTCCGGGCGGTTCAACATCCAACAGTCCCTGCAACGGCTGGATAAGAAGCTCTACCCGGAGAAGGGCGGCCTTCAGTTGGTGGAGCCGAAGGGCGGGTACTCCACCCGTGTAGTGACGTTGCCGGCGGTGGCGATTTCAGCATTACGCCAGCATCAGACGTTACAGGCGGAAGAGCAACGGTGGGCGGGAAGGCAATGGAACAACCCATGGAATCTGGCTTTCACCGGGAAACTCGGAAAGCCTCTGGATGAACGCAGCGTGCTCAGGTGGTTTCAGAATCTGCTGGCGCTGGCTGGACTGCCGAAAATGCGGCTTCACGACCTCCGCCACAGTGCCGTTGCCATCCTGATTGCTCAAGGCGTGAATATCAAAGCCATCAGTGAACTGCTGGGCCATAGCTCGGTAGCGTTCACATTGCAGGTATACGGTCACCTGCTTGAAGAGACGAAAAGAGAGACTGCCGACAAGATGGACGCTGCTTTGTCGCGCGTTGCTACCACGGTTGCTACCAGACCTGGGCTTCAGAAGATCAATTGAGGCATAAGTCCTTTAGAATCTGGCGCGCCCGGAGGGACTCGAACCCCCGGCCTACTGGTTCGAAGCCAGCCGCTCTATCCAGCTGAGCTACGGGCGCGCTACCAGCGATTTTAGCAGGGGCCGGAGGTCGCGTGCTTTCGGCCCTGATGAATTCTACTCCGCGATTACCGGGTTGACCAGCTCGCCCAAGCCTTCGATGCGGACCCTGCACTCGTCGCCGGGCTTGAGGTAGCGCGGCGGCTTGCGGGCGAAACCGACGCCGGCGGGCGTGCCGGTGGCGATGACGTCGCCCGGCTCGAGCGTGAAGACGCTCGAAAGATACGCGATCAGCTGCGGGATTCCGAAGATCAGGTTGCGGGTGTTGGAATGCTGCATCACGTCGCCGCTCAGCGTCAGCGAAATGTCCAGGCAGTGCGGGTCCGCGATTTCGTCGGCCGTCACGATCGCCGGGCCGATCGGCGCGAAGGTGTCGAAGGTCTTGCCCATGGTCCATGGCTGGTGGCCATCTGGAAATCGCGCGCGCTCACGTCGTTGAGCATGGTGTAGCCGAAGACGTGCTCGCGCCAGCGGTCTTCCGGAATGTGGCGGCCGCCCTTGCCGATGACGACGGCGAACTCGGCCTCGTAATCCGGCTGGGTGGACGCCTTGGGCAGCACGATGGGGTCGAGATGGCCGATGACGGCGGTGGGGAACTTGGCGAAGACCGTGGGCACCTCGGGTATCGCCATGTTCGATTCCGCGGCGTGGTCGCGATAGTTCAGCCCGATGCAGACGATTTTGGGCGGGCGCGGGATGGGCGCGGCCAGCTTGAGGCCGGCGGGATCGAGTTGCTCGCTGCCAGGGGGGTTGTCGATCCAGCGCAGGACCCGGTCGAGCGCGTCGGCGCCGCCCGCGGCCACTTCCGCAACGGTTTCGAATCCGGCGCCGCGGATTCCGATCACCTGGCCCTCAGCCACTACGCCGGGCTCGTGGTAGCCCATCCGGTCGAATGTAACGAATCGCAAGCAGTTCCTCCGAAACTTCGAGTGTAGCCCAACCCCAGCCGGCCACGCAGCGGGCCGGACGGGAACCCCGGCCGCGGCGGTAGACTGTATGGATGCGCCGGCTGCCCGCGCTCCTCCTTTTACTGCGCCTGCCGCTTTTCGGCGGGGCGGCCGCGGATATCGCGCGCGCCATCCGGGAAAACAGCTTCGACCCCGACGAGTGTTACCGCGTGCGCGATATGACGCTGGCGCGCGAGGACATCCGCATTTTCCTGAACGACGGCCACCTGATCTTCAGCCAGCCGGTGGCGGGGCGCCGGATTGCCGCCCTTTTCACGGCGGACGTGGAGGCCGGCGATGGCGAGGTGCTGCTGCTGCCGCCGAACCGCGCCGAACGCGGCGCCCTGGCCCACTACATCCACTCCCCCAACCTGGACGAACATTTTCACGCCGCCGTATTTCTGTTTACGGGGGACGAATACGACCAGTTGCGCGCGCAGCTTCCCAACAATCCCGCCAATAAGCGCACGCCGGAGCTGGGCGCGTTGCTGGGCGAGCAATGGACGCCCGCGCTGCGCAACCTCGCCGCGGGCTACCAGACCCGCCTCACCCTGGACCTGCTGGGAGGCCCCGGCTATCCCGGCGGCATGTTCGCCGCCCTGCTGAGCGGAAACCGCCTCGGCAATTTCGACGTGGTCTACGATCCGCAGGCGCCCGACCAGGTCTTCGCCGGCCAGGCGGCCACGCGCAGCGAGCAGCTGTATTTCGACGTGTGGACGAGCTTCGAGGCGCGATCCCAACGCAATCATCCGGCACCGCCCGCACCGCAACTGGCGCTGGATAACTACCGCATCGAGGCCACGGTGGATCCCGGCCTGCTGCTGAGCGTAACCGCGCGCGTGAAGGTGACGCCGGCGGTGGATGGCATGAAGGCGGCTACCTTCGACCTCAGCCCCGCCATGCAGCTAAGCGGAGTGACGGTGGACGGACAGACGGCCGAATGGCTGCAGCGCGATTCCCTGCGCCTGAACCTGATGCGCGGTGGAAATGCCATGTTCCTGGTGGTTCCGCCGCAGCCGCTGCGCGCCGGCCACGCCTACGAATTCGAATTCCGCTATACCGGCCACGTCATTCAGAACACCGGCGGCCGCGTATTTTATGTCAGTGCGCGCGGCGACTGGTACCCCACCCACGGCTTCACCTTTGCCAACTACGACATCACGTTTCGCACGCCCCGCGATCTGGAAATGGCGGGACCGGGCGACGTGGTGGAGGATCGCTTCGAGGGCGACTGGCGGGTGACACGCCGGCGCACGCCCGTACCCATCCGCGTAGCCGGATTCAACCTGGGCGCCTATCGCCACGCCCGCGCCACCCGGGACGGCTTCGTGGTGGATGTGTGCGGGAACCGCAGCCAGAACCTGGCGCTCGCGCCCAAGGAGCCGCCGGTGCTGCCCCAACTCGTGCCCCTGGGACGCTCGCGGCGGGACCAGACGCTGCCCGACTTGTTGCCTTCCCCGCCTCCGCCCGACCCTAACGAGCGCCTGCGCACCCTGGCCACCGAAATCGCTTCCGCGCTCCAGTTTATGGCCTCGGCGTTCGGCCCCCCGGCGCTCCCGCACCTGACCGTCTCTCCTATTCCCGGCTACTTCGGCCAGGGCTTCTCCGGCCTGCTGTACCTCTCCACCTTGTCGTACGCGAGACGGCAGCCGGGCGTCACGTCGGCCGCGTCCGACGCGCAAGACCTTTTTTTCGCCGACTTACTGCAGGCGCACGAGACCGCGCATCAATGGTGGGGGAACCGCATCGGCGCGGCCGGTTACGGAGATTACTGGTTGATGGAGGCGCTGGCTAACTACTCCGCCCTGTTGTATCTGGAGAAGTCCGGAGGAAGTAAGTCGACGGACCTGTTGCTGGAGACCTACCGCCAGGCACTGCTGCGCAAGAACGAATCGGGACAGACGGTGGATGAGACGGGCCCCATCGTGCTCGGTCCGCGCCTGGAAACTTCATTGGAACCGCGCGCGTGGCGTACCATCACGTATGGCAAAGGCTCGTGGATCCTCCACATGCTGCGCGGGCGCATGGGCGACCAGAAGTTCCTGGCGCTGCTGGCGGAGGCCGCGCGCCGCTACGATCATAAGACCATCTCCACGGAAGAATTCCGCGCCCTGGCGGCGGGCTTCCTGCCGCCCAAATCCTCCGACCCCAAGCTGGAGGATTTCTTCGATCAATGGGTTTACGGCACGGGCATTCCCAACCTGACGATGAAATACACCGTCAAAGGGAAGGCGCCCGCGTTGCGGCTGGTGGGAACCATCGAGCAGTCGGAAGTGGACCAGGAATTCGGAGCGCTGGTGCCGGTGGAGATCCAGATGCCGCGCGGGCGCACCATCACCCGCTGGATCCGCGCCGGCGCCGAACCGGCCAGCTTCACGGTGCCGATCGACCAGCCGCCGCTCAAGGTGGCTTTAGACCCCAGGCACTGGATACTGCGGCGGTAGCGTAGCGCCCAAGGGCTGGTAGGGCGGCGTTTCGCGGGCTTACGCCCATCGCATGCCGGGCGGAAGCCCGGCATGACAGCCCGGAAGGGCTGCCCTACGGCCTCTTCGGATCCGGGCGATGCCAGGGTTCCAACGCAAATTTCTGAAACCCCGTACTTAGCGCCCCAATATCGGAGTGGGACGGACGTTCACGGTTGCCTGCGGCCCGGCAAAATAGGCATGCGTCACGCCGGAAGTGCTATCGAAGGTCTCCATCGAAGATACGAGGTTACAGGGGGCGGGGGCGCTCGACGTGGTGGTGAGCGTGATGACGCCGCGGACCTCGGTGCGCCCGGAAGCCGCCGTGCTCGCGTACGGCAGCGTGACCGAATCCGTCTTTCCGGAGGCCACCGTGAAGGATGCGGCGGTGCCGATTGTCGAGCCGCCGGGATTCACAAATGAAATCGTGCCCGTGCAGGAAGCGGCCGTGCCGTTGGACGCGTTCGCCGCCAGGTTGGTCACGTTCACCTGCGCGGTCTCCGATGCAGCCAGCCCGACCTGAGGAAGGTGGAACGTCTGCGTCACCGTGCCGGTGGTGGTGGTTTGGGCCCATGCGCCGGCGGATAAACCGGCCAGAAGCAGAAAAGCGAAATTCCGAAAAGACATGGTAATCACCTCAACTATAATTTAGCCGTAAATTAGAATAAGTTCCAAGCTTTTAAGTATCAACTTTAGTTAGGTCAATAGATCCCAGTACGGCAAGGTTTCCCTCCTCCAGAGCGGCATCAAACCCGATTCGTATTGGTAAAACTGCAGGTACCGGCGCAATTCTTCAGGCTTCATGTGCGGCGCCCTGGCCCCCGACCCCAAAAAGGCTATTGCTGCGCCGGCCAGTTATACACCAGGTTAGCGGCGTTGATGCTGCCGAGGCCGGTAGCGAAGTTCCACCCCGGCGCGGTGGCATAAGCGGGATTATAGGCGGTGTCCGAAACGGAGAGCGCTCCGTCGAGCGCCACCTGGCCACGGCGGCCGAATCCGCCGGAGGCCGTCTCGCCGTAGCAATTCTCGGCGCCTCCGCAGTTCACGGCAATGTCTCCCTGGGTGACATTGTGGAAGATGCAGGAACTGCCGGCGTTGTCGCCGGCCGAGGCGTCGCACACCCCGGCTCCCGCCGCGGCCAGCGCATAGTAGGCCGGGTTGGGATTGCCCTGCGCCCCGCCCTGGTTCTGGTTCACCAGCGCCTGAATGCCGGCCATAATCGGCGCGGCGAAAGAGGTGCCGCCGGCACCCGCCCACGTGCTCGGGTCGCCGTCGCAGGGCGCGCCGCTGTTGTACTGGTTCGAATAACACATCACGTAATAATGGCCCCAGATGCCCGTCCCTGCGAACAGCGAAACGTCGGGAATATCGCGCACGCCGTCGGCGGCGAGACCGGCGACTCCCGCCTGCCAGGAAGGCTTGGCGTATCCCTGGCAACTTCCGCCCACAATGCCCGGGTTTGCCGGATTGCCGGTGGCGCAGCCGCTCGGGCCGCCGCTCCCGGCGACCACCTGAAGCAGGCCGTCCTGCCGCGCCATGTTACTCAGGCACAGGCCGCCCGGCCCATAACCGGCGCTGAAGCCGAGCACGGAGGCGAGCAGGGCGCCGGCGCAGGAATCGTTCCAGGGAATTTCCGGAATATAACTCAAAGCGGAAGCGTAGTTAGCATTGTTAGTTGAGCTCCAGTAAGTACCGTTGGTTCCGGCGTAACTGTCGCCGAAATCGGTGCCGCCTACAGCCACGTTGTAGGGCGTGGATGCCCACGCGCTGACGCCGATGCCGTGAGTGGCGCCGGTGGCGCCGGCATCGCACGCGGCCGCGCCCTCATCGCCGGCGGCCACAAACACGGAGATGCCTTCCGCCGCCGCCTGCTCGTACGCCGTGTCGAACGCCTGGTTCAGCGCCGCGCCGTTCGCCGCCTCGCACTCGCCGTAGCTCAGGCTCAGGATGGAGGGCGGGTTCGAGCCGTTGACCAGATTCTCCAGCGCCAGCAGGCCGCCGAAGGTGGAGCGCGTGCTGGAGCAGGATGCCACCACGATATTCGCGGCCGGCGCCGCGGCGCTCGCCCACTCCGCGTCCAGAGTGGCTTCGCTGTCGTCGCCGCTGCGGATGCCGGGGTCGCTGCACCCCGGGTGCACGGTGGCGAGGGTGCCGCCGTACTGCGTCAGCCCGAAGGTGGAACGGAAAGTGTTGAAGTCGTCCGCGCTGTACAAATCCGCGTCTTCAATCACCGCGATGGTCTGCCCCTGGCCCGCCAGCCCGGCGGCGAACAGCGGGTTGAGATTGTAAATAGTAGCAAGGTCGCCCGGCACGATCGCCTGGTAGATTTGGCCCTGGGTGGTATAGGTGAAATTCGGCCGCGCCTTGCGCAGGGCGCGCGGACGGAAATCGTGCAGCGAGAGCACGCCGGAAACTGCCGGCGCCAGCGCGGCCGGGATTTCAGGGTCGCTCACATTGGCGATGTGGCGCTCGCCATTTACGTCCAGTTGATGAATGGCGGTATGGAAGGCCGAGGCCACCTGGCCGGCCGTGCCGGAGAAATCGACGACCATGCCGCCGGGGTAAACGAAATTCACGCTCAGCCCCTGCGTTCGCAGCCACGCGGAAACGGTGGCGACGTCCGCCGGTGCGGCGCCGTACGCTTGCGCAAATTGCGCCGCCGTCAGCCAGCGGTGGTAATCCGGCGAGTGGGGATCCTGCACGCGGCCGAGGAAGGATTCGAGCGCCTGCTGCGCGGCGGCCGAACGGCGCAGTTCGAGCAGCATGTGGTCCATTAGCAGATCGGCGGCCACCGGCCCGAGATCGCGCGCCGTCGCGGCTTCCGGCCGCGTGTTGCCCACCAGGCGCGCCAGTCTGGTGGCGTCGATCGCCTGGCGAATGAGCGGCTCGCGCCCGGTCTGCGCGGAAAGGGCCAGCGGCATTAGCGCAACGGCTGCAATCCATAGTGTGCGTCGCATCGAGTTCTCTTCCCGTTGGTTTCTGAGACGCGCGCCCGCAGTCTTCGCGTTCCAGTCCAGTTTCAATTTTTGCATGCGCGCGCGAACAAAGAAATGCCCGGATACCGGCGTCGCTGCGCGAGCCGCGAAAAAGGGGAACTTTCAACGGGCGAAGGCGAATTGCATAACGTAAGGGTCTCGCATGGAAGGATCGGCGGCGGTAGACGACGACCGAGAGTTGATGCTACGCGTGAAGGCGGGCGATTGCGTCAGCTTCGCCATGCTGCTGGAGCGGCACCGCGCGCCCATCGAACGCTTTCTGTACGGCAAGGTGCGCAATCGCGCGCTGGCCGAGGAACTGGCGCAGGAAGTGTTTCTGCGCGTGTACCGGGCGCGCGCCGGATATGAGCCGACGGCCCGGTTTAAGGCCTGGCTGTTCCAGATTGCCGCGCACCTGGGTTCCAACTCGCGCCGCGACCACCGGCGGGAAAAGCTGAACGAGCCGCTGGATTTTCAGTTGCCGTACGCGCCGGCGCTGCAACTGGCCGACGCGCGGCCCACCGTGGAAGAGCGCCTGCTGGACGACGTCCGCCTGGCGGAAGTGCGGCGGGCGGTGGCGGCGCTTCCGGAGAAGCAGCGCGCCGCGGTGCTGATGCACAAATTTGCCGGCATGGATTATAGCGAGATCGCGCGCGCCTTCGCGTGCTCGGAATCCGCCGTGAAGTCGCTCATGTTTCGCGCCCACGAAGCCCTGCGCGAGGCGCTGGCGCATTTGAACGCGGCATAGGGCAGACCATCGTTGTTTGGGGTCTGCCGACCCCGGGGCTCGCGGTTGGCAGACCACAGGAAACGATGGTCTGCCCTACCAGCCTATGCGTACGTCGAGACCATCGACCGGTTGCGCTCCCCGCGGGCGGCGGTGATGCGCTCCAGGTACCCGCTCTGGCGGAACGCTTCCATCGGATCGGCCGGCAGGCCGCGCGCTTCGGCCCATTCGCGAATGGCGGGACGCACATCCGTCGAAAACGCGTCCTTCAGGCAGCCTTCGGCATCCACCAGCGCGCAGCGCTTCTGCAGCACATCCAGCCGCTCGTGATCCACCAGCGCCGCCTTGGCGTACAACTCCATGGCGGTGGTCACCGTCTGGATCATGGCTTCGATTTTGCCCTTCAGATTGTGCGACTGGTCGATCATGAACGCGATATCCGCGCGCTTGCCGGTCTCCCACTCGAAGTGCAGAATCTCGTGGAAAATGCGGAAGATCTGGTAGGGATCGATGGAGCCCAGGGTGAGGTCGTCATCGGCGTAGCGGCGGTCGTTGAAGTGAAAACCGCCGAGCATATCCAGGTCCAGCAGCCAGGCCACGATCTGCTCGATGTTCTGTCCCTGGTAATGGTGCCCGGTATCCACCAGAACCCTGGCTTGTGGTCCGGCCGCGCGCGCCAGCAGCAGCGCCATGCCCCAATCGGCGATGTCGGTGTGGTAGAAGGCGGGCTCGAACGGTTTGTATTCCACCAGCATGCGCTGCCCGGGAGCGAGGCGGGCGTGCGTGGCCTCGAGGCCCTCCTCGAACCAGCGACGGCGGTGGCGGATGTTGTGCGTGCCCGGATAATTCGAGCCGTCGGCGAACCACAGGGAGAGATCGCGGCTGCCCAGGCGCTGCGCGATTTCGACGCTGTCCAGGACGTGGGCGAGCGCGGCGCGGCGCACCTCCGCATCGGGGTTGCCGAAGAACCCGTGCTTATACATCTGGTCCTGGAACGTGTTGGGGTTGATGGAGCCGGGCCGCAGGCCGTGCTCCGCGGCCAGCGCCTCGATTTGCGGCCCGTCCGCCGCGCCGCCAGGCAGGTCCCACAGCACGTGCAGGGCGATGGTGGGGCAAACGCCGGTCCAGCGGTGCACCTGGCCGGCATCGCTGAATTTGTCGGCCGTGGTGACGGCGGCCGCGGGTTGCACAAACTTGCCGAAGCGCGTCCCCGTATTGGCAAAGCCCCAGGAAGGCAGCTCGATTTGAAAGGCGCTCAAGGCGCGATGAATCAGATTCGTCTGTTGGTCGCTCACAGTAACCACCGACCTCTATCATTCTCCGGTTTGGGGCGCGCGTCAATGGGGGGCTTTGGCGGGCTGCCGGGCCGTGGCGCAGGTTTCCAGTTCGCGAGGCCGGGCATACCGGGCCAGCGGGAATGCCGGCGCGGACGCCGGCATGGCCGCCTGGAAGGCGGCGCTACGGGGCGGAGCCGAGGGCGCGGATTTCGGTGGGGCGGAAAAAACGTGCCTGTCCTACTGCAGTTTGCCGCGGGCTTCCACCGGCCAGACTTCCTCCACCTGGTCGCCGCGGATGCCGTACATCCGCTCGTGCAGATTGACCGCCACGCAAATGTGGTTGGGGATGATGTGGACGCGGTCGCCAATCGAAAATTCACGCCCGGCGTGGCTCAGGTCGATGTAGCCGTGCTCTTCGTTCATTTTGTGGAAGCGGGCGCCGGGCGCTTCCACCAGGTGGCCGAAGGTCACCTCGGAGCTGTTGGCCAGGCGGTCGGAGGAGAACGTCTTCGATCCGCCGTCCACGATCATCTGGCCGGGGTGGGCGGTGGAAACCACCGTGGCCAGAACGGAGGCGGCGCAGTCCTCCATCGTGCAGGCGCCGCTCCGCACCGTGTTGAGGTCGTTGTAAACGTACGTGCCCGGGCGGATTTCGGTCAGCTCCGGAAGGGTATGCGAAAGGAACAGGCTGGGGGTCGAGCCGCCGCTGACGATTTTGAGTTGGATGCCGGCGCGCCAGAAATCGGCGGCTATGGAGCGCAGCAGTTCGCCCAGTTGTGCCAGCGCGGCGTGGCCCTGCTCCTCGACGTCTTTAATGTGGCCGGGATAGAACGTGACGCCTTCGAGCGTCAGGTGCGGCATGCGTTGGATGCACTGGGCCAATTGCAGGAGCGGCTCGCCCGGCGCCACCCCCACCCTTCCCAGCCCGACATCCACTTCCGCCAGCACGCCGATTTCGACCTGCGCTGCGCGGGCGGCGTCGGAAAGCTGGCGCGCGGCAAACGTGCTGTCAAGCGCCACGGTCACGCGGGTTCGCCGCGCCACTTCCACCAGCCGCTCCAGCTTGGTGCGGCCGATCACCGGAAATGCCACCAGCAGGTCGGCCGGTTCCGCGCCCAGCATGACCTCCGCCTCGGAAACCTTGGCGACGGTCAGGCCCGCCGCGCCCGATTCCAACTGGCGCCGGCCGATGCGCGGCGATTTATGGGTTTTCGTGTGCGGGCGCAACCGCAAGCCATGAGCCTGCGTGTACTCCGCCACCCGGCGGAGGTTGCGCTCCATAATGTCCAGATCCACCACGAGGGCGGGCGTGTCAATTTCCGAAACGTGCATGTTACCAGGATACGTCTATAGTTTTTTCGCACTCTCATCCGCGAAGAGCGCCGCCGCAATTTTTGTGCCTGGATGAAAACTATGGATACGCGCCAGCGGCGATTCGCCGCGATCGTCTGTTTATCGGTTTCCGCCGTCACCCTGCATGCCCAGCAGAGCCGTTTATCCGGCGCCATTGACGGTGGCCCCCGCGTCACTCTGGCCGGCCACGTTCCCTTGCGGATTCGGACGGCAACCGATCGCGGAGCCGTTGCGGCCGCCATGCCGCTGCCCTCGCTGATGCTGGTGCTCAAGCCGACGGCCGCGCAGCAGACCGCGCTCGCCACGCTGCTCCAGCAGCAGCAGGATCCGTCCTCCCCCAATTACCACCAGTGGCTGACACCCGACCAATATGCGGACCAGTTCGGCGTCTCGCAGTCCGATATCGGCCAGATCGAGACGTGGCTGCAGTCGCAGGGCTTCAGCATCTGGAGAACTGCCACGCAGCCGCAACTGGATCGCTTTCAGCGGCACGGCGGGGCAGGCGCAGAGCGCATTTCAGATCGAGATCCACGAGTATCAGCTCAACGGCGTCACCCACTTCGCCAACGCCACCGATCCGTCGGTGCCCGCCACGCTGGCGCCGCTGGTCCAGGCCATCCGCGGGCTCAACGATTTTCATCCCCAGCCGCGGCTGCGCACGCCCACCACGGCAGATGACCAGCGGCAACGGCACCCACACCCTGGTCCCCGACGATATCGCCACCATTTACGACATCGCGCCGCTCTATTCCGCCGGCATCAACGGCAGCGGCCAGAGCCTGGCCGTGATGGGCCAGACCAATATCAACGTTTCCGACATCAATGCTTTTCGCAGCACCTACGGTCTGCCCGCCATCAACCTGGTGCAGGTGCCGGCGCAGCGTACGCAGCCGGGCATTTCCAGCGGCGACCTGCCCGAAGCAGACCTGGATCTGGAATGGTCGGGCGCGGTGGCGCGCAACGCCACCATTTATTACGTCTACTCGGATGACGTTTTCACCTCGGCCTTCTACGCCGTGACCGAAAAAACCGCGCCCGTGATGACCATCAGCTATGGGACATGCGAGCCGTCCGACCTGGTCGATATCCCGAGCATCCAGCAACTCGCGCAGCAGGCCAATGCCGAGGGCATCACGTGGTTCGCGGCTGCGGGCGACGAAGGTGCGGCCGATTGCGACAACGGCGCCACCGTGGCGCAAAACGGATTGGCGGTGGACTGGCCCGCCAGCATTCCGGAAATCACCGGAATGGGCGGCAGCGAATTCAACGAGCAGGGCGCCAACTACTGGTCCTCCACCAACAGCGCCACCGGCGCCTCCGCCCTCGGCTACATCCCGGAGATGGTTTGGAACGACACCAGTATCGACGGCGTGCTCTCGGCGGGCGGCGGCGGCGCCAGCGTGGTGTTTTCGAAGCCTATCTGGCAGACCGGCCGCGGCGTGCCCGGTGACGGGGCGCGCGACGTGCCCGACCTCTCCTTCGCCGCCTCCGCCGATCACGACGGCTACCACGTGGTGACTGGCGGCCAGAATTCGATTTTTGGCGGCACGTCGGTGGCCGCGCCCATGATGGCCGGCATCACCACGCTGCTGAATCAGTACCTGGTGCAGAACGGCGCCATTTCGCAGCCCGGGCTGGCCAACATCAACCCGACACTATACCGGCTGGCGCAGGCGCCCAACGCTTCGGAGATCTTCCACGACATCGTCACCGGCAACAACATCGTTCCCTGCGCCCCCGGCACGCCCAATTGCTCCGGCGGCTCGCTCGGCTACAGTGCGCAAGCCAGCTATGACCAGGCCAGCGGACTCGGCTCCCTGGACGTGAATAACTTCGTGCATGGGTGGTCCACCGCTCAGCCGGCGCCCGCGGCGGCGGTGGTGCCGTCGATTTCGACCACTAATTGCATTACCTACGCATCCACCCAGGAGTGCAGCTCGAACCCGTTGTTCGAAGACAACGGCAGCTGGCAATTTCAGGTCACCCTCACCGAAGAGGCCGGCGTGGCCGCCACCCTGACGAACTTCACCATCGACGGCGCCAGCTACACCGCGCAAATAACCAGCCTGTTCGGCAGCGCCTCCATTCCGGCCCGCGGCTCCATCACCGCTACCATCACGCTGACCGGCGTGGCCGCGCCGAAGAACGTAGTTTTTGTTTTCGGCGGCACCGATGCCGCCGGTAATAACTGGAGCACGCAGATGTCGGTAGCGTTCGAGGGAACGCAAACGGCAATGATGGTGGGCGGCGCGAACAACGCCGCTTCCGGCCAGAACGTCTACGCGCCCGGCATGCTGATGGCGATTTACGGCACCGCCCTCGGCAACTTCGTGCAATCGGCCGCGGCCATTCCCCTGCCCGCAATACCTGGCCGGTTTCGAAGCGATGATCAACGGCAACCCGTGCCCGATCTACTACGTCTCGCCCAACCAGGTGAACGTGCAGATTCCGTACGAGACCACGCCCGGTCCGGCCACCCTGCTGGTGGGGAACCCGTTCCAGAACGTCACCTGGGATTTCATCGTGTCGCAAAACGCGCCCGGCATTTTCATGTTCACGGACGGCACTGTGAATCCGTCGCGCACCGCGACGCGCGGCCAGCAAACCTTTCTGTACATCACCGGTGAAGGCCAGATAGCGCCCAGCCTGGCGGACGGCGCCACGCCGGCGGCAAGCACGCCGCTGGCAAGCCTGCCTAAGCCCAGGTCAACCGTGACAGTGACGGTCGGCGGAGTGACCGCCGGCCAGTATAATCCGGCTTTACCGGGGAGTTCCACGCTGAATTTCATCGGCATCCCATCCGGCCTGGTGGGAGTGACGCAGATCAATTTCACTGTCCCGGGCAATGCGCCGACGGGCCCGCAGCCGGTGGTGGTGACGGTGGGGGACCAGTCCAGCAACGCGGCGACGATGACCGTACAGTAGGGCGGCGCTTCGGCGCCGCGCGGCGGGCTTCCTCCGCCCGCCGCGATGCCGGGCGGAAGCCCGGCATGACAGCCCGGAAGGGCTGTCCTACATGCCCAGCCCCAGCAGATCCCGCGCATTCCCGTAGCAGATGTTGCGGATCATCGGCCCGACCAGGCCATCGTCGTCCGGAATTTCGCCGGCCTCCACATCGCGCGCCGAACAGGTCGCACAGCACGCGGCGGAAATATTCGTGCCGCGGGTAGGACATGAAGGAGCGCGAATCGGTCAGCATGCCCGACGAAACGCGAGAGCAGGCCGCAGTTGGACAGCGCGTTCAACTGCCACTCGATGGCTTCCTTCTGGTCCAGGAACCACCAGCCGCTGCCGAACTGGATTTTGCCCGCGATGCTGCCGTCCTGGAAATTGCCGACCATGGTGGCGAAGGCGTAATTGTCGGCCGGGTTGAGGTTGTAGATGATCATTTTGGGCAGCGCGTTTTCCTGGTCCAGCCGGTCGAGGTAAGCGCCCAGCGCGTCGGCCTGCGGCCAGTCGCCGATGGAATCGAAGCCGGTGTCCGGGCCGAGCTCGCGGAAGCGCCGGGTGTTGTTGTTGCGCCGCGCGCCCAGGTGCAGTTGCTTGGTCCAGCCCTTCTCGGCGTCCAGCAGCCCGAAGAACAGCATCATGTAGGCGGCGAAGCGCGCGTGTTCGTCCGGCGATGGCCGCCTGGCCGCCGCGCGCGCGCTGCGAAAATGGCCGCGGCTTCGCTTTCCGGCGGAAAGTCGGCGAAGGCGCAGTTCAGGCCGTGGTCGGAGAGGCGCCCGCCCATGGCGTGGAAATAATCGTGGCGCTGCTCGCAGCGCGTCGACGAAATCCGCGCAGCTTGCCGATGCCGATGCCGCTGGCCGCCTCCAGCCGGTCCACCCAGGCGTTGAAGGCCTCCGGCAGATGCACGGTCAGCGCCTTGTCGGGGCGGAAGCGCGGGAAAGACCTTGGTCGCCAGTCCCGAGGCCGCGATCGCCTTGATGGCAGGCCAGATCGTCGGTGGGGTCGTCGGTGGTGCAGACGGCTTTGACCTGAAATTTGCTGCAGGATGCCGTGCGCGCGCAGGTCGTCGCCGGCCAGCTGCGGCGTTGGCCTGCTCCCAGATGCGCGGCGCGCTCGGCTCGTCCAGCAGCTCGTCGATGCCGAAATAGCGCTTCAGCTCCAGGTGCGTCCAGTGGTACAGCGGATTGCGCAGCGTGTGCGGCACGGTCGCGCGCCCAGGCCAGAAATTTCTCGTACGGCGCGGCGTCGCCCGGTGCAGAATCGCTCGTCCACGCCGTTGGCCCGCATGGCGCGCCATTTGTAATGGTCGCCCTCCAGCCAGATCTCGAACAGGTTGCCGAACTGGCGGTTTCGGCGACGTCCTGCGGCGGCAGGTGGCAATGGTAATCGAGAATCGGCTCCGCTTCCGCATACTCGTGATAGAGGCGGCGCGCCGTGCGCGTGCCCAGCAGGAAATCTTCGTGGATAAAAGGCATGGCTGGTCCCGAATTCTGATTGAACCACATGGAGTGGGTGGGTGGGCGGGCGTTCGGAATCGGAGATAATGGTGGCTCTGGCCGCCCGCTTTCCCACCGTCGACGATTGCCTGCGCCGCACGGCCGCGTGCGATGGCGAAATCCGCGCCTGGGTGGAAGTCAACCCACAACCCCCCACCGGCGACGGCCCGCTGCGCGGCATTCCATTCGGGGCCAAGGATATTTTCGAAACCCGCGGGCCTGGCCACCGAATACGGCTCGCCGCTCTACGCCGGGCGCAGGGGAACGCACGATGCGCCGCTGGTGGCGCTGCTGCGCGCACGCGGCGCGGTTCTGCTGGGCAAGACGCACACCACCGCGTTCGCCTCCTTCGACCCCGCGCCCACACGCAATCCGCACGCGCCCGGGCGTACGCCGGGCGGCAGCTCGGCCGGGTCGGCGGCGGCGGTGGCCGCGGGCATGGCGGCGTTCGCCATCGGGACGCAAACGCTCGGCTCCATCCTCCGTCCCGCTGCCTATTGCGGCGTGTGCGGCTTCAAGCCGACCTTCGGCCTGCTGCCGGTGGAGGGCGCGCTGCCGTTTGCCCCTTCCCTCGATACCGCTGGTTTCTTCACCGCGACCGCCGCCGGAATGCTGGACCTCTGGGGCAAAGTGGGGCAGGCGGTTTCGCCTGCCAACCAGACGGCCGCGTTGGCAGGCGAAACCGCCTGCCCCACTTTCCAGGCGCCGCCGGGATGGCCCGAACTGATCGAAGCCGCGTTCCTGGTCAACCGCTTCGAAGGCGCCCTCAGCCACGCCGGGCGCTACCGCGAATTCGGCGACCGCCTGGGCGTCCGCCTGGCTGCGTTGATCCGCCACGGCATGGCCACGCCGGAATCCGAATATCGGGCGGCACTCGCGCACATCGGGCGCATGCGAGAGGTCATGCGCGGCATTTTCGCGCGCCACCGGTTCCTGCTCAGCCCCGCCGCCGCCGGCCCGGCGCCCATCGGCTACGAAAGCACCGGCGATCCCGCGCCGAATGCCCCCTGGACGGCGCTCGGCGTGCCCTCCATCAGCGTGCCCGTCCCCGGTTCGGACCCGCCGCTCGGCATGCAAATCACCGCCGCCTGGGGCGACGATGCGGCGCTGGTGGCGTTCGCCGCGGAATGGAAACGACAGCGGGGCAGGATGGCATCCAGGCGCCGGCTGTTAACCGGCGCTAAGCCCGCGGGCGCAATCCGGCCGGCGCTCTACCACCGCAAAGGCCGAGACTGTCGCCGCGCACCCGGGCGCTACAATGAAAAACCATGTTGCTGCGCCATCGCCTCGAGGGATACTTCGAATTCAAAGCGCTGGGCGCAACCTGGCGTACGGAAATTCTCGCCGGCTTCACCACCTTCATGACGATGGCGTACATCGTCTTCGTGAATCCCGCCATCCTCACGAGACGGGCATGCCGCTGGCGGCGGTGACCGCGGCCACCTGCCTTTCGGCGGCGGCCGGCAGCCTGCTGATGGGCGGTTTCGCGCGCTACCCCATCGCGCTGGCGCCGGGCATGGGGCTCAACGCTTATTTCACCTACACCGTGGTGAAAGGCATGGGCGTGCCCTGGCAGACGGCGCTGGGCGCGGTCTTTCTTTCCGGCGTGGCCTTCCTGCTGCTGACCGTGCTCGGCGTCCGGCAGCTGATCATCGCCGCCATTCCGTACGAGCTGTACGCGGCGGTGGCGGCGGGCGTGGGGCTGTTCATCGCCTTCATCGGCTTCCGCAATTCCGGCATCATCGTGCCCGATCCGGCCACCATGGTGACGCTCGGCAATCTGCGCAGCCGGCCCACGCTGCTGGCCATCTTCGGTCTGTTGCTGACGGCGGCGCTGCTGGCCTGGCGCGTGCGCGCCGCCATGCTGATCGGCATTCTCGCCACTACCGCCGCGGCCGTGGCCGGCGGCTACGCCAGCTGGGCGCCGCAGTCCTACCGCCTGCGCGACCTCTCCGCCACCGCGCTGCAGCTGGACATCGGCGCCGCCCTGCGCCTGGGCTTCCTCGAAATCGTCTTCGTGTTTCTCTTCATCGACCTGTTCGATAACATCGGCACGCTGGTGGCGGTGGGCAAGAAGGCCAACCTGTTCGATAAGGCGCATCAGCATCCCGCGCCTCAACCGGATTCTGCTGTCGGATGCCACCGCCACCATTTGCGGATCGCTGGCCGGCACGTCCACCGTGGTCAGCTATATCGAAAGCGCCGCGGGCGTGGCGGCGGGCGGGCGCACCGGCGTCACCGCCATCGTCACGGGCATGCTGTTCATCGCGGCGCTGTTTGTGGCGCCGGTGGTGGGCGCGATTCCCGCGGCGGCCACCGCGCCCGCGCTGATCGTCGTGGGCAGCCTGATGGCCGGCGCGTGGCGGAAATCCACTGGTCCGACCCGGAAGTCGCCATCCCCGCCTTCCTCACCATGATCACCATTCCCCTCACTTTCAGCATCGCCAACGGCCTGGCCTTCGGCTTCATCGCCTACACCGCCCTGAAGGTGCTGCGCGGCAAGTTCCGCCAGGTGAACTGGTTCGTATACCTGCTGGCAGGCCTGTTCGCGTTCCGGTTCTTCTTCGTCGGGCGATAAAGATCCCAGTGGGGCAGACGATCGCCTTTTGTCGTCTGCCAACCTCGAGGCCTGCGTTTGGCAGACCACAAAAGGCGATGGTCTGCCCTACCGGCTACCGCGGCCGCGGCCTGCCGAAATGGAACCAGGTATCGACCGGTTGTTGCCGCGCGTTGATGACCGCGCCGGCGATGAAACCGGGATCGAGCGGCGTGCCGAAGCGGAGGTCGAGCACCTCCACCAGGCGGGCGTCCTCCGGTTCGGCCGCGGGAGTGGTCCGCCATAAGGGGAATTGCGAGAAGCGCAGAAACTCGCGGAAGGTGGCAGTCCGCCGCGCCGCTTCCATGGCGGCGTCCGGATCGGGCTTGAGAAAAATGGCGGCTTGCGTCGGATCGAAATCTCCCATTAGGTTGACATCGGCGACGGCGTAAAAATCCGCCGTTTCCGCCACCGTCCGCCAGCGCCACGGGTTGGCTGGGTCTGGGCAGAGCGACCAGGCGCCCGGCCGGCCGCCCGCGGTAAAGCCGGGCGTTGGCGATTGCCTCGGCGCGTCCGTGTAGCACCGCCCGTCCGCCGCTGTAGAGGAGCAGGAAAACCAGCGCGAAAATGGCGAATCCCCGGCCGTGGGCGCGCGTGCCGGATGGTGCCCGAGCTGATCTCCGCTCCCACCAGGCGGCCGATGAGCGGCCCGGCCACCGCCAGCAGGATCACCGCCCAAATCCATAAATCCACCACGCTGGTCAGGTCCCCTTCGAACCATTTCCCCGAAAACGGCAGCAGCAGGCGGACGCCGTAGGCGTTGGTCAGGTCCAGCAGCAGGTGCGAGCCCACCGCGATCAGCGCGGCGGCGAAAGCGCCGGGCCAGCGAATCTGCTTCCGCCCCAACAGCCGCACCACCGCCACCGCCAGCAAAGCCATCACCGGCATGGCAATCAGCGAATGCGTCAGGTGCCGGTGGTAGTGCAGATACGCCAGCGGCCCGCCCGCCGCGGTTACAATGTCCGCATCCGGCGCGTTGGCCGCCACCAGCAGAATCGGGGTGGCCAGCGGCGTCCATCGCTTCAGCCCCGCCCGGCTCAGGAACAACCCGGTGGCCGTGTGCGTCAGGGGATCCATGTGGTCCCCATTGTACCCGGGCGCGCATCTTACGCCGTCAGCGGCAGGCCTTCCCGCTTGCGCCGCCGCCCGTCCACCTCGGAGCGAATGACGATCCGCGAGGTCCGCACCGTTCCCCCCATGTATTCGTCGACCGGGTATAAGGGATAAGGCTGGATTTCCGCAAAATATCGTCCCAGCTTGGCTTCCACCCGGTATACTGTGTGGAAGTAGTACCCCCGATCCATTCCCAGGTAGCGGCAGCAGAGCTGGGAATCCGCGCCCAGCAGGAAGGTGTAGCGGAAAAGCTTGTATTCCTTCTCGGTCAGCACCCGCCGCGCGGCCAGACAGAAATCCGCCACGTATTCCTGCCGCTTGAAGGAATACGTGCGATATCCGGACGGCCCGTGCGGGGAGTCCAGCGAGACGGATCCCGGCTGCTCCTCGGCGGCCGCGAATTCTGAAAATCGGCTGTAACAAGCCTTGAAGATCGCCCGGAAAACACAATCACAGGGCTTGTCCGCGCCCCGGCGGAGTTCGCGTATCCCAGTACCCCCGCAATGCTTGCATGAGGCTAGAGCCAGGCCAATCGCACTCGATCGATTCCACTGCATTCCCGTTTCCTCCTGGCGAATGGCATCGGCCATCCGTCGTAGTACTACTCGCCAAATGTAACGCCAGCCACAAGAATGTCAAATAAATCAATCAAAAGTTTTTGCCGAATTGGAACTCATAGTACGTTTTAGTACGTTGTAAGCAACTATTTTTCATAACCTTAGGAGGGAGCGAGGTGCGCCCTTCACAAAAGTAAATATAGGGAATTCTCCGGTTATTTCTAACAGGGTTTCATTACGCTCTATAGCTGGGAGAAATAGGGTAGAAACCTGTGGACTTCCTGGAACTCGAAACGCGGCTGGTCGACCATCTTCGCGAACTGGTCCGCAGCGGCGAGTTGACGGAGCGCCGGCTCGCCCGCATGACCGGCATCTCGCAACCGCACATCCACAATGTCCTAAAACGTAAGCGCTCCCTGTCGATTGACAGCGCCGATCTGATCCTGCATGTCCTCCGCCTGGACCTCCTCGACCTGCTCGGTCCCCACGTCCCCCGCCGTCGCGACGATTCGTAAACTGCGCTACAGTATCCTGAAAACGTGGACGATAGCAAAACGTACCCCGCCCGGCTGCGGCGTCTGGCGAAGACCATCGACGCCCTGGCGGAAAAGGACGAGGTCGCGCTCCGGCAGGCGAATGAGATCGCCGCGCTGCGCCGCCGCGCCGCCGCGGATCTGTTTGCCGAGTGCGCGGAATTTGTCGACGCCTTGAACCAGGTGCTGGCCCGGCCCGTCGTGCTCCTCGATCCGCAGAGTTTCCCGCCCGACGCTTTCCGCGAAGGCGGCATCAACCTGATCCAGATTCATGTGCGCGGGCGCATTCTGCAGATCGAATTCGAAGCCACGCCGGAGTTGATCTCCACCGAAGATTTCCGCATTCCCTATACCCTGGCCGGTTCCGTCCGCGCCTTCAACCAGTCCATGCTGGAGAAGGTGCTGATCGAAGAACAGCTCATTTTCTATACCGTGGAAAAACACCAGAACCAGTGGCGTTATTTCGACGCCCGCACCTATCATTCCGGCAGCCTGGATCGGGACTACCTGTTGGGAATCATGACGGAAATCGTGTAGGCGGCCGGGGGCGAGGGATGGGGGGTGAGGCGGACGTGGCGGACACAGATTACACGGTTGCGGACCAGGAGCGGATGACGCGCGCGACGAACTATTTCGCGTGGCAAAGCGGCCTGGTCGGGCCGCATCTGGGGCGGAGGGTAGTCGAGGTCGGTTGCGGCATCGGAAATTTCACCCAAAGGCTGCTGGACCGGGAGGCGGTGATTGCGGTGGACGTGGAGGCCGCCTGCGTGGAACGGCTGCGCCGGCGCTATGCCGCCTGCCCCAACGTGCACCCGGCTGTGTGCGACCTGCTCAGCCCGGAATTCCGCGAGTTGAAGCGCTTCCGGCCGGATTCCTGCCTGTGCACCAGCGTCATGGAGCACACCCCGGATGACGCCGCGGCGCTCCATGCCATGGCCGCGGTGCTGGAGCCGGGAGGGCGCATCGTCCTGCTGGTGCCGGCGTTTCCGTCGCTATACGGGCCGATTGACCGCCGCCTCGGGCATTACCGGCGGTATCGCGCCGCCGGCATCCGCCGCCTGGCGGAGGGCGCCGGCCTTACGGTCCGTACCGCGCACTACCTCAACACCGCCGGATTTTTCGGTTGGTGGATCAACGCCCACGTCCTCAAGCTCGAAGCACAATCCGAACGCCAGATCGCCTTCTTCGACCGCTGGCTGGTGCCCCCCATGGCCACCGTGGAACGCATGGTCCCCCCGCCGTTCGGCCAATCCGTGCTGGCGGTGCTGGAGAAAGGGGCCGGGGGCCAGGGGCCAGGGGCCAGGGGCCGGGGAGCGGAACGCGTAGGTTGCGGCCTGCGGCGGGCCTGAAGGAGCTGATGCGAAACCGGAAGAGGCGACGTAATATCATATCCGCGCGCTTCCCCGGCCCCTGGCCCCTGGCCCCCGGCCCCTATTCCACGTTCTCAAACATCCCATGGCTGGCCGGGTACGGTGCCAGGCGCGGCGGCAGGGCATCGGGCTCCATCAGCCAGACCTTGCGGTCGGGAAAGTGGCGCTTGAGATCGTCGTTCTGGGCCGGGCCCAGGTCCAGCGCCCACACCACGCGCGCGTGGTCGATATCGGCCGCGTTGTGGATCCATTCGTGATAGCCGTGGGTGGAAAAATAGCGCACGAAAACCAGTTGGCGGCCGGGCTCCTGTGCCAGCCGGCGGTTGACCGCAATCCGTCCTTCGGCATCGCCGTAGTTGATGGCGTCGGCTGTCTCGTAAGGCGCCATGGCGCGGAAAATGACTTCGTCTCCGGTGGCGTGGATGGCATACCAGAACAGGAAATGGGCCGCGCACAACGCCACCAGAAGGCGCGCCGCGAACGGCCCCGCCGGCGCCAGTTCGCTCAGCCGCTGGAGGCCGAGGACGGCCGCCAGGAGGAACAGAGATGTCAGCGCGGCCACGTACTGCGGGAAAAAATAGGGGTAGAAATTGGTGCCCAAAGCGAACAGCGCGATCGTGACCGCCATCCACCCGTAGCGGTAGCGGCGGAGCAGCGGCAGGAAGAACAGCAACGCCACCACGAGCGGCGGCAGGAAGAAGAAGCGGTAAAATCCGGCGCGGCTGCCCAGGCGGAAGAAGTAGGAACCGGCGGCATCGTGCACCGCCGCCTGCCCCTCGGCATAGAGTTGCTGGGCCGGAGTCAGCGTGTTGTGCGGCACGGCATCGGGCTGGAACGTGAAAGACGTGGGGACGCCGTACTGATACCGGCTCAGCGCGTACGGCAGGGTGGTCCAGCTTCCGGTGGCGGCGTGGTTGTGGAGCAGCATCAGCCCGGCGGCGGGAGCCGAGCGGCGGCGCAGGCGAACGAGGCCCGCGCGCACAAGCTGCGGCCACTGCTTGCGGCGCCGCAGCTCGGGCAGGAAAAACAGCACCACGGCGAGGCCGAGGAAAATGGATTCAAACGGACGCGAGAGCATCTGGATGCCGAGTCCGAGCCCCAGCAACAGCGCGTCCCGCGGCTGGAAGCGCTCGCGCACCCGCGGCAGCGCCCCGAAAACCAGGCAGCCGGCAATCGCCGACGGCGCGCCGCCCCAATAGTTGTTCATCCAGGCGTTGAGCGGGCCGAACTGGCACACGGCCAGCAGTCCGCCCGCCAGCGCCCAGCCGGGCGAAGTCCAGCCGCGCAGCATCCAGTAGCAGAGCGCGCAGAGCAGGGCCATGGAAATCAGAACGCCTGCCCACGGATTGCCGAACAGGAGCTGTCCGAACGCCAGCACCAAGCCTTGCGCCAGCGGATAGATGGAGCTGTAGCTGGGCTGCTGCAAGGACAAATGTGGTCTCGAAGAAACGATGCAGCGGGTGCGCCGGATTGGCCAGGCGGAAATGGGCGAGGGTGTCGCCGAGCAGCAGGAAACTGAAATCGTCCGCGCCGGAGGCGGTAGGCACGGGATGGACGGGCAGCAGGGCCAGCCGCAGCACCGCCACCAGGACGGCCAGCAGGAGCATCGACCAGCCGGTGCGCCGAGCCAGCGCCTGCGCCGCCGGTGCCAGCCAGGCCCGTGCCAGCACCAACAGCACCAGCAGCAGCGCCAGCGTGAAGAAGATGAAATCGCTCCCGCCGAAGCCGATCGGGTTGTGCATCGGCAGAAAGGAGCGGAGAACGTGAAACAGGTACATGGAGCCTGTTTCCATTGTCACAGACCGGAGCTGTCAGCCAGCCACCGCCCGGCCCCCAGGCGCTACTTCTTCAGCTCCCGTTCCGCCCGCAGCCAGTCTTCGAGCTCCGTGCCCTGCGGGCGCCCCCGCAATTCCCAATATTGGTAGGCGAGCCGGGCGATTTCCTCGTGGCCGGGCGCCTTGGGCGGCTTGGAGCGGGATTCGGCCGGAACATCGCGGCGATGCCGGGAAGCGTGCGAGTGTCCACAAAGATGCGCCATGGTTACCGAAAATCAAATATACAACAGCCGGGGGCACCGGAGTTGGAAGGCGGCTTGCTGCGGATGAACGAGGTTCATGGGCAAACCATCCGTTCCGCTCGAAGCCGACCCGCTCTGGTACAAGGATGCCATCATTTACGAGGTTCACGTGCGCGCGTTCTACGACAGTCGGGCGACGGCATGGGCGATTTTGCCGGCCTGACCGAGAAGCTCGACTACCTGCAGGACCTGGGCGTCACCGCGATCTGGCTGCTGCCCTTCTACCCTTCGCCGTGGCGCGACGACGGCTACGACATCGCGGATTACACCAACGTCCACCCCGCCTACGGCACGCTGCGCGATTTCGAGACTTTCCTGCGCGAGGCGCACCGCCGCGGCCTGCGCGTCATCACCGAGCTGGTGCTGAACCACACCTCCGACCAGCACGCCTGGTTTCAGCGCTCGCGCCGCGGCGCCGCCGGGCTCGCGATGGCGCAATTTTTACGTGTGGAGCGATTCGCCGGAGCGATACCGCGACGCCCGCATCATCTTCAAGGATTTCGAAACCTCCAACTGGACCTGGGACCCGGTGGCCAAGGCGTATTACTGGCACCGCTTCTACTCGCACCAGCCGGACCTGAATTTCGACAACCCGGAAGTGCGCGCGGCCATGCTGAAGGCGGTGGATTTCTGGCTGGACATGGGGGTGGACGGCCTGCGCCTGGATGCCGTGCCGTACCTCTACGAGCGCGAGGGCACCAACTGCGAGAACCTGCCCGAGACGCACGCCTTCCTGCAGCGAACTGCGCGCGCACGTCGACAGCCGCCATCAAGGACAGCATGCTGCTGGCCGAGGCCAACCAGTGGCCCGAGGACGCCATCGCCTATTTCGGCGCGGGCGACGAATGCCACATGGCCTTCCATTTCCCGCTGATGCCGCGCCTGTTCATGGCCATGCGCATGGAGGACCGCTATCCGGTCACCGACATCCTGCAACTCACGCCGCCGATCCCCGAAAACTGCCAGTGGGCCCTGTTCCTGCGCAACCACGACGAGCTGACGCTCGAAATGGTCACCGACGAAGAGCGCGACTACATGTACCGCGTCTACGCGCAGGACCGCCACATGCGCATCAACCTGGGCATCCGCCGCCGCCTGGCCCCGCTGCTCGAAAACGACCGCCGGCGCATCGAGCTGATGAACGGCCTGCTGTTCTCGCTGCCCGGGCACGCCGGTGATCTATTACGGCGACGAAATCGGCATGGGCGACAACATCTATCTGGGCGACCGCAACGGCGTGCGCACGCCCATGCAGTGGAGCGGCGACCGCAACGCCGGCTTCTCGCGCGCCAACCCGCAGCGGCTCTACCTGCCGGTCAACATCGACCCGGAATATCACTACGAAGCGATCAACGTCGAAACGCAGCAGAACAATCCGCATTCGCTGCTGTGGTGGATGAAGCGCCTGATGGCGCAGCGCAAGCAGCTGCGCGCCTGGGCCGCGGCACGCTGGAGTTTCTGCACCCGGAGAACCGCCGCATCCTGGCCTTCACCCGCTCCGAAGGCGACGAGCGCGTGCTGGTGGTGGCGAATCTCTCGCGCTTCGCCCAGTGCGCGGAGCTGGACCTGGCCCGGTACCCGGGCATGGTTCCGCTGGAGGTGTTCGGCAAATCGATTTTCCGCCCATCACGGAAAAGCCCTACTTTCTTTCCCTGGGCCCGCACGCCTTTCACTGGTTCGCGCTGCAGCCGCGGGAGGCGGCGGAGGACACCTGCGCGCACGCACGGGCGAGCCGCCGGCGGTGCGCGTGGAATCGTGGGAGAACGTCTTCCAGGGGAGCATGCGGGAAAAGCTCAACCCCATGCTGCCGGGGTTCCTGCGCAGCCGGCACTGGTTCCGCGGCGGCAAGCGGAGGATCCGCGCGGCTGAGATTCACGATCTCATCCTTTTCCCCAAATCCAGCTCGTACCTGCTGATCATTCGCGCCGACTACACCGAAGGCGAACCCGGAATTCTACGTCGTGGCGCTGTCGGTTTTCGCCGGAGAAGGGCCCAACCCGGATTTCGTGTTGGCCCGCCTGATCGGACCCGGCGAGGGAACGCTGCTGCTCGGAAGCGCGTTACGAAATCCGGATTTTTGCGAGGAGCTGCTCACGGCCATCATGCGCCGGCGGCGCTACAGCGGGGAAGTGGGCGAGCTGGCCGCGTCGCATACGCGGCAGTTTGGGGCCATTTGGGATGCCGGGAAGCGAGACCTGGTGACGTCCATTTCGACCATCGACCAGGACAACACCACCGTCATCTTCGGCGACCGCCTGGCCCTGAAAGTCATCCGCAAGGTGGAACCCGGGCCGCATCCCGGAGCGGGAAATGCTGGAGCTGCTCACCGAACTGGGATTTCCCAACGCCCCGCCGCTGGCCGGCGCCGTCGAGTACCGCAATGCGGCGGGAGAAGTGGCCACCGTGGGCGTGCTCGAAACCTACGTCCACGACGCCGTGCAGGGGTGGCAGTACACGCGCGACCACCTCGGCCTGTTCTTCGAAACCGCCATGGCGCGCGGGCCCGCCGGACCACCGGAAGGCGCGGCCGCCGATGAGGCCGTGCGTGAGCTGATGAGCTCTTACCTGGAGTGGGTGCGGCTGCTCGGCAAGCGCACCGCGGAACTGCACGTGGCGCTCGCCTCCCGCGCCGGCGACCCGGTCTGGGCCCCCGAGCCGTTCACCGATTTCTACCGGCTCGGCCTGTATCACGCCATGGTAGGCCGCTTGAACCGGGCCCTGGACCAGTTGAAGAGCGGGATGCCGAAGCTGCCCGAGCCAACTGCGCCAGGAGGTGCGGGAGGTCACGGATCAGGAACAGGCCATCCGGGCGCGCTTCCGCGTCCTCGCGCGACCAGCGGATCACGGCCAGCCGCATCCGCATTCACGGCGATTATCACCTGGGGCAGGTGCTCTACACCGGCAAGGATTTCGTGATCGTGGATTTCGAGGGCGACCCCGGCCGGCCCCTGAGCGAGCGCCGTATCAAACGCTCGCCGCTGGAGGACGTGGCCGGAATGATCGAATCGCTCTATACCGCCTCCCACGGGGTGCTCTGGGGCGAAGCGCCGGGCGTGATTACCTCGCCGGAGCTGTTGCCCGCGCTGGGCGCCTGGGCGCGCTTCTGGGGCCGCTCGGCGAGCCTGGCGCTGCTCGATTCCTACTTGGAAACCCCCGGAATCGTCGCGCTGATGCCGCAGGCTCCGGAGCAGGTTCGCATGCTGCTCCGGCTGTTCGTCATGAACTTGGCCCTGCGCAAGTTGAATCTTCGAGCTGACCCACGCGCCGGAGCGCATCCGCGTGCCCTGCCACCTGCTGCTCGATCTGCTGGAGGCGGCGTGAACCAGGGTGCCCGGCGCCACCTACCGCGTGCAGCTCAACCAGGGCTTCCGCTTTCGTGGACGCCCGCGACCTGGTGCCCTACCTGAGCGAATTGGGCATCACGGACCTCTACTCCTCGCCGCTCTACAAGGCGCGCCGCGGCAGCTCCCACGGCTACGACATCGCCAACCCCCTGCGCATCAATTCCGAGCTGGGCACGGAGGAAGATTTCGACGAGCTGGCCGCCAAGCTCCAGCACTACGGCATGGGGCTGCTGCTCGACACCGTTCCCAACCACATGGCGGCCACCTACGAAAACCCGTGGTGGCGCGATGTGCTCGAGAACGGGCAGGCCTCGGCCTTCGCCGGACTATTTCGATATCGACTGGCATCCGCCGGAAACCAAGGCCGCCTTCCTGCAGCAGAATCGCGTCCTGCTGCCGATGCTGGGCGATCTCTACGGCACGGTTCTGGAGCGCCGCGAATTCGCGCTCAAGATCGAAGACACCGGCATCGATGTCCGCTACTACGATAAGCGCCTGCCGCTCGATCCCAAAACCTACGCTGCCGTGCTGGAGCGGCTGCCGCGGACGGCGCGAAGCGGCGGCGCTCCGCGCGAAGCCCTGGCGCGCCTGCCCGGCCGCGACGAAACCGCCACCGAGCGCGTAATGGAGCGGCGCCGCGAGGGCCCGTGCTTCAAGGAGCGTGCTCTGGCACGCCTACCAGGCGGATCGCGGAAATGAAGGCGGCGGTGGACGAGGCGCTGCTGGCGATCGCCGAATCCGCCGACGATCTGGACGCGCTGCTGGAGCAGCAGGCCTATCGCCTGGCGTACTGGAAAATCGGCTACGAGGAGATCAATTACCGGCGCTTCTTCGATATCAACGAGCTGGTGGGGCTGCGCATCGAAGAGGCCGAGGTGTTCGAGAATCGCTACCAGCAGACGCTGAACCTGGTCCGCGCAGGGGAAGATCACGGGCCTGCGCATCGACCACATCGACGGCCTGTGCGATCCCGACTGCTTCCTGCACCGCCTGGCCGGGCCCGCCGGCGGCCTCTACATCGTGGTGGAGAAGATTCTCGGGCCGCGGCGAGCAGCTGCCGGGCGAATGGCCGGTGGCCGGAACCACCGGTTACGATTTCCTGAACGCCGTCAACGGCATCTTCGTCGACCCCGCCGGGCTGGCAAAGCTGGAAGAAATTTACGCGCGCTTCACCGGGTTCCACCTGCCCTTCGCGGAGGTTTGCTACCAGGCCAACAAGGAAGTGATCAAAGGCCTGTTCCGCGGCGATTTCGCCGCGCTGGCCCGCCACCTGGGCCGGCTGGCGGCGCGCCACCGCGAAGCCCGCGACGTGCCGCTGACGGAACTGGCGGAGGCGCTGGTGGAAGTGACCGCCTGCCTGCCCGTATACCGCACCTACATCCGCGAAGGCGAAATTTCCGCGCGCGACCGCGCCACCATCGAGCAGACTATTGGCGCTGGCCCGCCGCCGCACCTCCGCCGAGCGCATCCCCGACGCGGCCTTCGACTTCATCGCGCGCCGTGCTGCTGGTGGATCCGCCGCCTTACCTGGACGGCGCGCCGGCGCGATTGGCTGGGTTTCGTCATGCGCTGGCAGCAGTTCACCGGGCCGGTAATGGCCAAAGGCGTCGAGGACACCGCCTATTACCGGCACAACCCGCTGCTCTCCCTCAACGAGGTGGGCGGCGATGCCACCGCGCGAGCACCCGCCGTGCGACGCGCGAGGAGTTTCACGCCTTGAACCGCCGCCGCCTGGAGCGATGGCCCGCCACCCTCAACGCCACCGCTACGCACGACACCAAGCGCGGCGAAGACTCGCGCGCCCGGCTCAACGTGCTCAGCGAAATGCCCGACGAATGGGAGCGGCGGCTGGAGCGGTGGATCGGAGTGGAACATGGCGCGCAAGGAGGCGGTGGGCGGCGGCGCTGGCGCCGGACGCCGCCGAAGAGATCCTGATCTACCAGACGCTGCTTTCCGTGTGGCCCGTGCGAGATGGGAGCGCGCTGCGAGGAGTTTCTGGTCAAAGCCCTGCGCGAAGCCAAACAGAACAGCAGTTGGATTGCGCCGCACGAGGCCTACGAGCAGGCCGTGGTGCGGTTCGTCCAGCGGATCCTGGAGGAGGATGCCCCGTTCGCGTCCGATTTCGTCGAATTTGCCGCGACGGTGGCGCGCTTCGGCGCGCGCAACGGCCTGGCCCAGCTGGTGCTGAAGATCGCCGCGCCGGGCGTGCCGGATTTCTACCAGGGCACCGAGCTGTGGCAGTTCGCCCTGGTGGACCCGGATAACCGGCGGCCCGTGGATTACAAACGCCGCGCCGCCATGCTGGACGAGCTGCGGCGCCGCGAAGCCGAAGAATTCGAGCCGCCTCATCCGCGAGCTGGCCGCCGCACCCGGAGCCGACGAAATGAAGCTGTGGGTCACCTACCGCGCGCTGGCGTTCCGCAAAGCGCACCGCGGAGCTGTTCGCGCACGGGGAATATATCCCGCTCGCAGGCGCAAGGCGCCTGCGCCCGCCACGTGGTGGCGTTCGCGCGCCGGCAGGAGGACCGTTGGGCGGCGGCGGTGGCCCCGCGCTGGACCTCGCAAGTGGCGGATTGGGCCGATACCGAGCTGCTCCCGCCCCCGGGGGCTCCGGCGGAGTGGGTGGATGCGCTCACCGGCCGCATATCCACCAACTGGCTGCTGCGCGACCTGGTGGGCGTGTTCCCTGCCGCCCTGTTGGGGGCCAATTGAGGGTGCGTTCCGACGCCGCCGCACTCCGGCCATCGCCCCGCCTTTAATTCGGTCATCGCCGTCTGATACCATATGCCCGGGAGGGTGGCATATGCAAGACAACGGCGTTTCCAGACGGCATTTTTTCTTCGGCGCGCTGCTGGCCGGCGCGGTTCCCGCGGCGGCTTCGGCAGCATCCTTCGTTGAAACTCCTGGGCTACAAGTCGCCCAATGAGAAGCTGAACATCGCCGCCATCGGCGCCGGCGGCAAGGGCGCCAGCGACATCGCCGGCTGCTCCGAGCGAGAACATCGTCGCCATGGCCGATCCCGATTCCAAGCGCGCCGAAAAGACCTTCGCGGAATTCCCCAAGGCCCCGAAGTACAAGGATTTCCGCCGGATGTTCGACAAGGAACGGCGAACATCGACGCCGTGCTGGTGTCCTGCCCCGATCACGTCCACGCCAGCGCCGCCATGTGGGCCATGGAGCGCGGCAAGCACGTCTACTGTCAGAAGCCGCTGACGCGCACCGTCTGGGAGGCGCAGCAACTGACGCTGGCCGCGGCAAAGTACAGGGTCGCGACGCAGATGGGCAACCAGGGCTACTCCAGCAGGGCGCGCGCGAGTGCTGCCGAGATCATCTGGAACGGCGACATCGGCGACGTCACCGAAGTCCACGCCTGGACCAACCGCCCCGACCCCTATTGGCCGCAGGGTCCGGACGTGGTGCCCGAAGGAAGCGCCGGTGCCCGCCACGCTCGATTGGGACGCCTGGCTGGCGGGCTGCCGATGCGGCCCTACAGCCCGGCCTACGCTGCCGCACAACTGGCGCGGCTTCCCGATTTCGGCTGCGGCGCCATCGGCGACATGGCCTGCCACATTCTGGGCACGCCCAATATGGCGCTGCGCCTGACCGCGCCCACCAGCGTCGAATGCATCAAGCTGGAGGGCAAGGCCAAGTACACATTCCCCTATCGCACGGCCATCCGCTTCGATTTTCCCGCGCGCGGCGCCATGCCGCCGGTGAAAATCTTCTGGTACGACCGCCTGACGGCCCAGCCGAAGTTCGACGGCGTTCCCGAGGGCGAATTACTGGGCGACAAGCGACATCAACGGCAGCCTGTTCATCGGCGCCAAGGGCATGGTCACCACGGGCTGCTACGGCGAGCGCACGCGCCTGGTTCCGGCGGCGCAAAATGAAGGACTACAGCATGCCGCCGCAGATGCTCACGCGCTGCCCCGGGTCCTACCACGATGGGTGGCGCCCACTATCGCGACTGGATTCGCGCCTGCAAGGGCGGCGACCCGCCTGCTCCAACTTCAGCGTCTCCGGACCCTTCGTGCAGTGGATGCTGCTGGGCGTGATCGCCATGCAGCGTGGAAGGCAAGCTGGAATGGGACGCGGAGAACATGCGCATCACCAACAACCCCGAGGCCAACGACCTGATCCGCCCCAAATTCCACAAAGGCTCGGAAGTTCGCGTAAACAGTGGCGGCCGGGCATACCGGCCTCCAACGGGAGGGGCGCGGAAGCTGGCATCCGGACCGCGCGTAGGGTTCATCGAGCCCAAGCGCCATCGCCCCGATCCCTGATCCCAACCCCTGATCCCCGCTCCTATTTCACCGTGATCGCGGTGGCCTGGCTGGCCGATCCGTCCGCCACCACCGCCAGCGGCACCTGGCTGGCGCCGAAGGACTGGTTCAGCACTACCTGGATATCTGATACGCCGCTGGCCAGTGCCGTCACCTGCTGGATGTCCATGGCGAAGCCCGCCACGGTCACGCGCAGGCGGCCCTGGTAGCTGGTAGCGATGGTCGGGTCCATCTCGGCGGCCAGCACGTTGCAGCGTGTCGCCCGCGGAAAAGATGGTGGAACCACCACCGGCGCGCCGGCCGCGGTGTTGACCACGGCGATGACCGGCGCAGGCTTATCGATCTGCACCAGAACCGGCGCGGGCGGCGCCGCCAGCCCGGAAAGCGTCACGCTGACCGGACCGGTGACCGAATTCGACGGCACCTGGAAGTTGATCTGGTCCGGCGTCACGTACGAAGTCACCGGCTGGCCATTCAGCAACACCTGCACGCCGGATACGGGCCCTCCGAGGTTAAGCCCATAGATGCTGGCGTAGCTGCCCGGGTAGATGCCCGGCTGGGTGGGAAATACGTTGATGATCGGCAGGGCGATCACCGGCGCGCTCGGCGGCGGGCGGCAACTGGACCTGGAAGCCGTTAGGCTGCGAAACGTACTGCATGCCGGAAACGATGCTCACTTCCGCGAGCGATGCCGCCGCGTTGGGTGCCGCCACCGCATCGGCGATGAGGTGGGTCGGGCTCAGCACCCAGACGCGGCGAACCGTTACGTCGGCCGTGCCGAAGCCGACGGCAACCTGCCCGTCCACGAAATTCGTATTCGCTGTCGTGATGTCGATGGAAGCCGCGGTCTCCGCGGCCAGCGATGCGGGAACCACGGCCGCAATCTGCGGCGCCGTAGTGGCCGGATACGAGTACGTGACCGGATTGGCCGCTTGCAGAATGGTGGAGTTCTGGCCGTCGCTGTTGTAAACCGTCACCGCGGACGTCTGCCCGGAAGCGGCCTGCGGCGGGGTGACCACGATCGTCCCCTGCGCATCCGCGCCGCTGAACACGCCCGGCGCGGCCTGCAAGCCGTCGAAGAACACGCGGCTGTCCGGGCCGAATCCCGCGCCCGAAATGGTCACCGTGCCATCGCCGTTGGGCGTCACCGAATTCACCACCGGCGGCCCCTTCTGCACCAGGTCGACCGAGGATGGAAGAACGTAAATATCGTTGCCGAAATTGAACACCAGGTGGCGCGGCCCGAAGCCGGAGGCGGCCGGCAGCACAAAATAAATGGCCATGGCCGGCTGGTTGGGATAGGGGAGCACGGTGGGAATCGAGGGGCTGTTCAGAATCGCAGGCGCGTAGCCGCCCAGCAGCGTAACCGATTGCGGAACCGGCAGGACCGCCGGCGAGGAGGCTTGCGCCACCACCAACCCCTCGCCCAGTGACGGCTCCATGAACGCCGGATAGCCGGCGATCGTGGTATCCCCCGGCCAGGTGTACAGGCGTGCGCCGCCAGGATCCGCGAATACGTCAGAACATCATAGGCCGGCACGCCGGTGCGCGGCTGTACGGAGAAATTGACGTTCGTGAAATTCGTGGCGGGAGTGGTGCCGGCGGCCGTGGTCACCGCCGGAGCGATCGCGTAGCTGGCTGGCGCCGTTAGGGATCGAAAGTTCACGTTCCCGCCGGCGTTGAACACAGTCACGAAATCAGCCGTTGGGGCGAAGGACTGCGTGGGGTTGCTGCCCACCATGGGCAGCCGCAGCCCCGAATTATCCGCCGGAATGGCGTCCGGCGGCAGCGGGTGCGCGTACACCAGATAGTGAAATTCGGCGGCAGGCCCTGGATGCTGGTAGGTGCCGTCGGGATTCGGTCAGCGTGCTCACCGCCGGCCCGGTGGGCGAAATCGCCACCACCGAGGCCAGCGCCGCACCGCGCGCCGTTGCGCGAACGTCACCGTGCCGGAAATCGAGCCGTAATTCGTGCTGCCAGTTGGCGTGCCCGTAGAGAACCGCCAGCGACGCGATATCGTCGGCATCCAGCGGCCGCGCGCGCGAGGTGTTGCGAATCACGTCCTGCGACATGGCGCTCGACGTCCAGGTGTGCTGCAAACCCACGGCGTGGCCGATTTCGTGAACCGCGGTGGTGAAATACTCCTCCCGGATAGCTGGGCCCCGGACCGTTGGGATTCGACGGTGTCGCGCGACAGCATCACCAGCCCGCGCATGATCGGGTAGAACGGCCCGTTGGGGCCCTGCGTCTGCACCGTGGAGGTGGTGGGCGCGCCCATCCCCAGCAAGCCGGGGGTGTCCACGAAAATGATATCGGCGCCCGGCGTGTTCGAACCGGGAATCGCCGGAGCCCGTAGCGGAGATGGTGGGGTTGGCGGTATAGGATTCCAGGCCGCCGTAGGCCACCCGCAGGTCGGTGATGCTCACCGCGTTCCAGGCCGCCAGTGCTTCGCGGATCTGCGCCAGCACGGAGCCGAAAGTGTCGTTGGTCGCGTAGACCGCCGGTCCCTGGTCCTCCACGCAGAACGTGACGGTGTTGTTGGGCAGGGCGGTCAGATCGAACTTTTCGTAGACCGGGATGAACGGATTCGCGTTGGTGGAGATAGTGGACGTAGTGATAAGCCGCCGGTGAAGATAGCCGCCGCCGCCAGAACCGAAATCGCGATGCGGAGCGAACGTTTCATTGCGCCCCGGCTCCTTGCAAATCCGCCGCAATCTGGGCGCGCAGATCGCTCAACTGCATGTTGAGCGTCTGATCCTTCACCGGACGGCCGGTAAGCGGGTCGAGCATCAGCTCGCGGCTGGCGGAGCGGGTGATGGCAGGGTCGGCGCCCGAGCCGGCCGCCAGCGTGAACAGGCCCTGCGTCAGACCGGTGATGGTGGTGAGCCCCGATTTTCCGGTGAACAAAAAGAGAACGTATTCCGATCCCGGGCGTGAGCGTGGGAGCGCCTGCGAAGGACTGGCGCAGGTTACCAGCCGTGCCGCCCGGAATCACGACCTCGACGGATGCCTGCCCGGCTCCTTTGTACTGCTCGGAAACCTGAATCGTGTAGTGGGTATAGATGACAGGGCCTGAAAACGCGGCGTAAGACGACGTGACCTTGCCGCGGACGATGGCGGTGGAGCGCGCGATCATGTCGTCCAGCGAGAGCCGCTCCAGAGTGGCGCACTGGAGCGGCAGCCAGCCGGCGATCAGAAATAGCGCGAAACATGAAGTGGCGCTGCACGGCCATGACGAGAGCAGCTTTCGGGCCAGAAGGCGAAGATTGATACAAGGCACGCTTAGTCGTTGGCCACCGCCCATCTGGTGTTTCCCTGTGACACGCCCTTGAGACGACTTGTCACAGGAATAGGGAATAGGGATTAGGGGTCAGGGTCGCGAGGCTTTTCGGTGCGGCGGGAATTCCCTGTGTGCCTGCCGCGAACACCCGGACCCCCGACCCTCGATCCCTATTCCCCTTCCCCGGCCGCACGATCAGCATCGGGATGTCCAGGTCGTGCCGCACCGGGTTGATGGTGTTGCCGAAGATCAGGTCCTTCAGGCCGCCGTGGCCGTGGGCGCCCATGATCACCAGGTCGGGCTGCACCTGCTCGCGCATAGCGGACGATTTCCGCGCTTGGGCGAAGCCGAGTGGGAAATCGCGGTTTCCACCGTAAGTCCCTGATTGCGCAGGGATTCGGCGATGTCGTTCAGGTACTGCTCGCCCGCTTCCACTTCCGCCGTGGAGGATTCGCGGGCCGTAGATCTGGCTGGTGACGCCCTCCTCCACGTGCAGCAGGTAGAGCTTGGCGTCGTGGAGCTTGGCCATGGCGGCGGCATGGCTGACCGCCAGCCGGTCGAGCGCGGTGTGGTCGAGCGGCACCAGGATGCGGCGGTAGGCGGGCTGTGGCCGGGGCCGGCTGGCTGGACCACGCCGCGCGATAGGCATCCGCGCGCGGCGCGGCGGGCCACCGTCTGCGGCTGCAAGCATCATCCAGCCGAGCAGCCCCAGCAGGAATGCCGCGGCCGGCACGCCCAGCAGCCAAACCAGCAGCCGCCACGGGCCCGGCGCTGGCCAGCCAGTCGGCGATGGCCTGCGCGGCCAGCCAGCCGTTCAGGCCGATGATGACGGCCGCCGTGATCCACGCCAGCACGCGCACCCAGGCCGCGGTTGGCGAATCGCCCATGCGCGCCGGGTCGTTGGTGAAGTGGATCAGCGGGCACGATGGCGAACGGCAAGCTGCATGCTGAGGATCGCCTGGCTGAGCAGCAGCAGGCCCGAAGGTGGACTTGTCGCCCGCGATGTAGATGGTGAGCGCGGCCGGAATCATGGCCAGCGTGCGCGTGATCAGGCGGCGCAGCCAGGGCCGCATGCGGAAGTTGAGGAAGCCCTCCATCACCATCTGGCCGGCCAGCGTTCCGGTGAGCGTGGAGGATTGGCCCGAGCAGAGCAGCGCGACGGCGAAAATCACGCCCGCCATGCTGGTGCCGAGCAGCGGCACCAGCAGCACGTGCGCCTGCTGGATTTCGGTGACCACGATTCCGCGCTTGAAGAACACCGCCGCCGCCAGCACCAGGATGGCGGCATTCACCAGCAGCGCGCCGTTCAGCGCCACCACCGAATCGATCAGGTTGAAGCGGCAGGCCGTGCGCTTTTCGGCCGCCGTGTGGCCGATGTTGCGCGTCTGCACCAGCGCCGAATGCAGATACATGTTGTGCGGCATCACGGTGGCGCCCAGGATGGTGACGGCCAGGTAGAGGGTGCTGCGGTCGAGGCGCGGCGCCAGGCCGGTGAGCATTTCGCGCCACCGACGGGCTGCGCCCAGAAGATCTCGATGCAGAAGCAGCCGGCGATCACCGCGATCAGCGCCAGGACGAAGGCTTCGATGGTGCGGATGCCGAAGCTCTGGAACCAGAGCAGCAGCAGCGTGTCGGCCGCGGTGAGCAGCACGCCCGCCAGCAGCGGAATGTGGAACAGCAGGTTCAGCCCGATGGCCGCGCCCAGCACCTCGGCCAGGTCGCAGGCCGCGATGGCGATCTCGCACAGCACCCACAGCGCAACGTTGACGCGGCCGCGGATACGTTTCGCGGCAGGCCTGCGCCAGGTCGCGCCCGGAGACGATGCCCAGCCGCGCGCTCAGCGTCTGCAGCAGGATCGCCATGGCGTTCGACATGACCAGCACCCACAGCAGCCGGTAGCCGAAGCGCGCGCCGCCTTCCAGGTCGGTGGCCCAGTTGCCCGGGTCCATGTAGCCGACGCTGACCAGGTAGGCCGGCCCGGCGAAGGCGAACATGCGCCGCCAGAAGGAGACCTGCGACGTCCCGACGCTCGAATGCACCTCGGCCAGCGAGCGTCCCGTGCTCGCCTGCCCCGAAGCAGCCATGCAGCTTAACTATAGTTAAGGCGGATCGCGGAAGTCAATGGCGAGTCTTGCAGATTACGGGTGGAGCAGGGCGCCAATGGAGAACAGCACCGTCCCGCCCAGCACCAGAAGCAGGGTCCCGGTCCGCCGGGAGATGCCGCGCGACAGGCAGAACAGAATCGAGATCACCAAAACAATCAGCGCCACCAGCAGCAGCGGCGCGCCAGACAAGTTGCCGGATTCCATAATTAAAATTGTGCCCTGCTGCGCGTCAAAAACCCATAAACATTGCGTAAGGAACGCATAAGCATTGCATAAGGAATCCGTAAAGACGGCCATTGCGACGCCGGCGCTTTCGGCCCGCCAACCCGCCGCGCTCCCGTCTGTGCGGGATCCTACTCAGGAATCCCACCTGCACGAACGGCGGTAGTGACTCGGCTTGCATTGATCCTATTCTCGTTCGCCGCTTTCGGAGTGGCGGCGGATTTCAAAGCTGGACTGGAGGCCTTCCGGCACGGCGATTTCGCCGCCGCCATGGCGGAATGGGCGCCCATGGCGGAGGCCGGCGATGCCCACGCGGAATATAACCTCGGATTGCTCTATGCCAGCGGCAAGGGCGTGCCGCAGGATTATGGAAAGGCGGTCGAGTGGTACCGCAAGGCGGCCGAGCAAGGCGTGGCCGCCGCGCAGTACAACCTCGGCGTCATGTACGCCAACGGACAGGGCGTCCAGCCCGATCCGCAGGAGGCGGCCAACTGGTTTCTGAAAGCCGCGGACCAGGGCGTGACCAACGCCGCCCTCGGCCTGGGCAACGTCTACTATGAAAGCGACGGCTTCCAGAATTACACGGAAGCGGAAAAATGGTACCGCAAGGCGGCCGAGGAGGGATTTGCCAGCGCCGCCTTCAGCCTGGGCGTGATGTACGACCTGGGACGCGGCGTGCCACAAAATTACGCCGAAGCGCTCAAGTGGTACCGCCAGGCCGCCGACCAGGACTACGCTCCCGCCATGGTCAACCTCGGGGTGCTCTATTACAACGCGCAGGGGGTGAAGCGCGACCTCATCCAGGCCTATGCGTGGTTCACCCGCGCGGGACGGCGCGGAGAACCGCGCGGGGTGGAGTTGATCAGCTGGGTCACGGAAAAACTCACGCCGCGCGAGATGAAGAAGGCGGAAGCGGTAGCCGAGGCGTGGCAGCCGTCCAACCCCACCCCGCCGCCCCCGTTCGACCAGTCGCACCTGTTCAAGCCTCCGCCGGCGGCCGGCAGCCCCGCAACCGCTCCTGCCACCTCACCCGCCGCCCCCGCGCCCGGCAAGACAACCTCGGCCGCGCCGGAGATTCACGCCCGCCAGGATGCCGAAGCGCCCAACACCTGGACGGACGTGGACCGCGTGATCGCCATCGGTGACGTGCACGGCGATTACGAGCAATTCACGCTGGTGCTGGAATCGGCCGGCCTGATCGACGGCGAAGCCAACTGGATTGGCGGCAAAACCCACCTCGTGCAGATGGGCGACCTGCTCGACGGCGGTCCGGATTCCCGCCCCCTCATGGATCTGCTGCGGAAACTGGAGAAGCAGGCGGCGGCAGCCGGCGGCGCCGTGCACGTACTCATCGGCAGCCATGAAGCCATGAACCTGTACGGTGACTGGAGCTACGTGCCCTCCGCGGAGTTCGCTTCCTACGCCGCCAATACCCCGGGCGAGACCTCCTACGACGGATTCGCCGGGGCCGCCGCCTCTTCCCTGCCCGATGCCGCGCGGCCGGACGAGAACTGGGACCCGGCCGCGGCGCAGCATCCCGCCGGCTTCGCCGAGCGGCAGGCGGCCCTTTCGGCCGACGGCGTCTACGGCCGCTGGATCCGCTCGCACAACTCCGTTATCAAGATCCGCCGCACGCTTTTCGTGCACGCCGGTCTCGGTCCGAAATACGCCGATTGGTCGCTCAACGCGCTCGACAATGAAGTGCGCGACGAATTGAAAGGCCTGGCGCAGTGGAAGGGCGGCATCGTGACCGATGACGAAGGGCCGCTCTGGTATAACGGCCTGGCCACCGGCGATGAAAAGCAGCTCGAGCCGCTGGTGGACGAAATCCTGAAGAATTTCGATGTGGACCGCATCGTCATCGGCCACACCTCCGCCCAAGCCGCCGTTACCCCGCGCTTCGGCGGCAAGGTGGTGTTGGTGGACGTCGGCCTGTCCCGCATCTACGGCCCCTCCGGCCGCATCGCCTGCCTGGAAATCGACTCCGGCGAGCCCTTCGCGCTGCACCGCGGCCAGAAACTCGAACTGCCGGATGAGGGAGACCCCGCCGCCGTGCTCCGCTATCTCCGCGGCGCCGCCGCCCTGGACCCGCCGCCGTCCCCGCTCGACAAACAGATTGAAGAGTTGGAGAAGCCGCGGTAGCTCAGTGGGGCTAGTTGGTGACCTGCGGCCGATTCGGAAATCGGCCAGGCGCTCGACCATTGGTATTCGGCCGGATCCTTCGCCAAACCCGCTGTCACCGGGTTCACCTCAATGTACCGGGCAATCCGCGCAAACCCGGCCTGGTCCCGAACCAGACAGTCGTATCTCTCCTCCTGCCAGAATGGCTGCCCCGTCAAGCCGAGCATCCGATTGCCCTCCCCGGCCGTAAATCGCTGGAGCGATTCCATTAGCTGAGAGACGGACACGTGTGGCGTGATCAGCATGTGCACATGGTTCGGCATGACCACAAACCTGTGCAGCTGGTAGTGGCCCGGGTCGCGAGAACGAATCGCATCCACCACCATGACGGCAACTTCGGGCCCGCTCAGATAGAGCGACCCCGTGACGGCATGGTCCAGCAGGCGGTCCAGGGCGACGAATGCCCGTCCGCCGGCAATGACCCCGGGAAATGCGCACCCGGGGGGAAGACTGCCGTGCAGGCGCCAGGTGATGAAGATCGGATGGCCGGCCGAATGGAGGTGCGGCAAACGGCGGGCGTGAAAGTCGGTCACCAAGGAATAGTGCGATTTTATACGGAAAGATCTCGCAAAATTCGGGTTTGGGGCCGAATTCCGATCAGGCTACCAACCAGCCCCGCTGCGGATCCCCGGCATCTCCACCGGAAACCGCCCCGCGAAAATTTCGCCGAACATCGCCAGAATCTCTTCGTGCAGGGCGCCGTTGTCGGCCAGCAGATGCTCGGAAACGGCCACGTCATGCGCGCGCCCGCACATGTCGGAAACGCGGCCCCCGGCTTCCTCAACCAGCAGCGTGCCCGCCGCCATGTCCCACGGCTTCAGACCGAATTCCCAGAAAAAGTCGAGCCGTCCGCACGCCACGTACGCCAGGTCGATGGCCGCCGAACCCGTGCGCCGCACTCCGTGGGACGCCATGGCCAGCTGATAGTAGAAATGAATGTTGACGTTGTGGTGGCGCTTGCGGCTGGGAAAACCCGTGGAGGCCAGGCTGTCGGCCAGCCGCCCCGCGCCGGAGACGTGGATGCGCCGGTGGTTCAGGTACGCGCCCGCTCCGCGCTCCGCCGTGAACATCTCGTCCCGGATGGGATCGTAGATCACCCCGGCAATCACTTCGCTGCCGCGCGCCAGCCCCAGCGTCACGTTGAACATGGGGAAGGTGTGGGCGAAGTTGGTGGTCCCGTCCAGCGGATCCACAAACCACCGGTATTCGGAAGCGCTCTGGTGCCCGCCCCCTTCCTCGGCCACCACCGTGTGCGAGGGGAAGTGCGTGCGCAGGCGCTCCACGATCAGGCGCTCGCTGGCGCGGTCGGCCTCCGTGACCAGGTCGAATTCGCCTTTCATCTCATAGGGAATGCGGCGCTCGAAGTAGCGGGCCAGCAGCGTGCCCGCCTCGCGCGCGATTTCAACCGCGGTTTCCAGATAGGGCAAGGGTCTAAAGTTCCTGGATGTACTTGATGTCGTGCTTGAAAATGAAAAGATTGGGCTGCTGGTCGCGGGTGAGGCGAATGAACGAGTGGTCGTAATACTCGATGGTGCCGCGCACCATCTCGCCATCCTCCATTTTGACCAGCACGGGAACGGCGTTCTCGATCAGATGCTTGAGGTATTTGGTTTCCTCAAACGTGCTTTCCGGGGCGCGGCCGGGTTTGCCTTGTGGTGGCGTACTCGCTTCTCCTAATGCCTTTTGGCGGTGCGTTCGGGTTTCACCGAGATCTGGGCATCGGGATCGCCCGAGCCGGTTGAATCCCCATAATAGCCGTTGCGCGCCGAAACCCGCAAATCGGGGGATTTCACGCGGACGTCCAAACGGTGGAACGGGTCCTTGCCGGGCGGCACCTGGTGCGGATAGAAGCCGAGCACATATTGCGTGCGCAGCTCGGAAATGATGTCGGAGAAAGTGGCGTCCAACTCAGCGTTGGCGGCGGGATAGAAGGCACGGCCGCCGGTGCCCGCGGCCATGAATTCCAGCGCGTGCTCGCCCCCGGTGTTGCGCCCGGCGTCGTTGGTGATGGGCAGAACCACCACCGCAAACAGGACGGCGTCGGCCATCTGCGCCTGTTTCAGAGCCTGCTTCAGATCGCGCGAGCTGGTGGTATCGCCGCCATCCGTCACTACCACCAGGGCCTTGCGCCCGTCCCGGCTTTCGAGGTCGCCGGAAGCGTAATAAATGGCGTCGTAAAGAGACGTGCCGGCTTCGCCGTGGAGGGTTTTCAGGTGGCGTTCGAGTGCGCTGTAATCGTGGGTATATCCGCCGCCTACGATGTCGTAGTTAAAAGTGTAGAGCGCGGCCTGGTCCCTGGGATTGCCATCGGCCAGCAGCGCGCGCAGAAAACGGGCGGCGGAATCGGTTTCGTACTTCAGGTCCTTGGCCGTAGAGCCGCTGGTATCCACCAGCAGCGCCACAGAAAGCGGCTGATCGGTCTGGCGGGCGAACACGGCGATCTCCTGCGGCACGCCGTTATCGGAAATCTGGAAATCCTCTTTCTTCAGCCCGCCCACCAACTGCCCCGCCCCGTTCTTAACCGTGGCAATCACGTGAACCAGATTGACGTTCACCCGGATGGTGGGCTCCTGGGCGAACAGCGCGGCAGAAGCAAGAACAACCACCAGCCCCGCAGCGCAAGCTTTCACCTTGCTATGCCGGCATTCGTGCGGGCATCCGCCTGCAAGCCGTACGCTCCCGCCCGGAACAGCGACCCCGGTTCGCCTACCCGACCACCGGAACGTCACGGTCCCACTCCCCTTCCACCCACACTTCGCCATCCGCGAAGTGCTCCTTCTTCCAGATGGGAACCAGCTTCTTGAGCCGGTTGATGCCGTCGAGCGCCGCCTCGAACGCCGGCCGCCGATGCGGCGCCGTGGCGATCACCGCCACGCTGGTTTCCCCCACCAGTATGCGGCCTAGCCGGTGAACCATCGCGATCCGGCTCACCTGGTGCGCCCCCGCCACCTCACAGCCGATGCGCGCCATCATCTTCAGCGCCATCGATTCGTAGCATTCGTAATCCAGGCAAAGCGTGGAACGGCCGTTGGTATGGTTGCGCACCGTGCCTTCGAACGTGACCACCGCGCCCTCCCCGCCCGTCAGCATGCGGGCGATCACCACCCGCGTATCGATGGGGGCGCGTGTCAGGGCGAAATAGTGGCCGGCCTGGGAGATCTCCAGCGGGTCGCCGCAGCCGCCGCTCACCGGAGGCAGAAAGGCGATCTCATCGCCATCGGCCAGAACCGTGGACGGGGCGGCAAACTCCTGGTTGCGCGCCGCTACGATGCTGGGCGCAAGCTCCCGAAACCGCGGGAAACGCCCGGCGTAGCGTTCGAAAACGGCGCCCACCGTGGCGTCGCCCGCAAATTCGGCTTCCTCGGCCGAACATTGGGTCAGCTCGCGCAAAATCCCGAAAAACAGTACGCGCACTCGCATGGCAGGCCGCTAACAGCCAGAATAACAGACGGTTGCGAGCGCCCCCGCGTTGCGCCGGCGCATAGGTATTGATGATGCGCGCTACAATCGCTTTTTCTCAATGGAACCCGCCACCGAAACCCGTATCCGCGTGCGCTACGCCGAAACCGACGCCATGGGCGTGGTGTACTACTCCAATTACCTGGTGTGGATGGAGGTGGGCCGCGTCGATTTGTGCCGCGCGCTCGGCTTCGAATACCGCGAAATGGAGCTTCAGGACGGCATCGTCCTCGCCGTTGCGGAGGCCAACTGCCGTTACCTCTCCCCGGCCCGGTTCGACGACCGGGTGGTGGTTCGCACCTGGGTGGAAAAGGCCAACCGCCGCATGGCCACATTCAGCTACGAAATCCGCCTGGAGAATGCAGGGGCCGGGCCTGCCCCGCCCGTCCACAAACTCGCCACCGGCTACACCAAGCACATGTTTCTGACCCGCGAAATGCATCCCGCCAGCCTCCCCGAAAAATATTGGCCCATGTTCGGGTTGGGAGGAAATGGGCCGAAGGACTGACGCACAGACGCTGAGGCCACCAGCGTAAGCGAGTGGTTCTCTAAAGGCACAAAATCACGCGTTCGCAGTTACTAGGGGCGTTCCACCAGCGCCTTCAGATTTCTGCCGCAGATCATGCTTGCCTGGTGCTTGTCGCCGTTCGGGCCGCGCCAGTGGGTCTCCAGGCTGATCCAGCCGCGGTAGCCATCGGTGACAAGCGCCGCGATTTGCCCTTTCCAATCCACGCCGCATTCGCCCAAGGGACCGAAGCGCGGCGTGTGGCCGTCGACGAAGCAATCCTTGGCGTGCACGTGGACGATGCGTTGCACCGGAATGGCGCGATAGCCCTCCGGGAACGGTTCTTCGCCCGCCACCAGCGCGTTGCAGGGGTCCCACACCACCTGCAGATTCGCATGATCCACCGCTGCCAGCACGCGGGCGGTCTCCGCGCCGGTCCCAATATGGCAGGCGTGCTCGTTTTCGAGGCCGATGACCAGAGCGTGCGGCGCGGCGCGCTCCGCCAGAGACGCGAGTGCCTCCACCACGCGGCCGAAACATTCGCCGGGGCGCACGGTTCGCCAATAGGAAAACACACGCACGATGCGGGCTCCAGTGCGGCAGGCGATCTCAAACGCGCGTTCGGCCAGGCGCGGCTGATCCGCAAAAGTGTGGGTGGAGGCAAACACGTCCTGCTGGAAGCGCGCATCCACCTCCGGCGCGTCCGGCAGGACGCATTTGAGCAGGGGCGAGGCGATGGAAATGATTTCGAGGCCGTGCCCGCGCAGAATCTCGATGGCGCGGTCGAGCTCTTCGTTGGTCAGATCCACGATATTCTTGCCGAAGACCACGCGCAGTTCGGCGCCGGTCATGCCGAGTTCGGCCATGGAGCCCGCGGCCGTTTCCAGGTCGGGCGAGAATTCGTCGGTGATGGCGGCAATCGGGTAGTACGCGGACATGCAAGCATTATAGCCAGCCGGCGCGGCGGCCATCTTCCCGGCGCTCACTGCAGATTCGTCTCGAACAGCGCGAGGATGCGTTTGTATTCGTCGGCCCAGCTGGAGGGCTCGACGAAGCCGTGGTTCTCCACCGGATAAACGGCCAACTGCCAGTTCTCCTTGCGCAGTTCGATGAGCCGCTGCACCAGGCGCACCGAATCCTGGAACTCCACGTTGGTATCCGCCATACCGTGGCAGATGAGCAGCGCGCCTTTCAAGCCCTGGGCGAAGTAAATGGGAGAGGAACGGCGATAGGCCTCGGGATCGCTCTGGGGCAGGTTGAGGATGTCGGCGGTGTATTGGTGGTTGTAATGCGCCCAATCGGTTACCGGACGCAAAGCCGCGCCGGCGGCGAACACATCGGGCTGGGTGAACATGGCCATGAGCGTCATGAAGCCGCCATAACTCCCGCCGTAAACGCCGATCTTTTTCGGATTCACGCCCTGCGCCGAGGCCAGGTACTTAGCGGCGTCCACGATATCATCCAGGTCCTTGCCCCCCATGTGCTCGTAAATGGCGGTGCGCCAATCCCGGCCGTATCCGGCGGACCCGCGGTAATCCACATCGATGACGGTGAAGCCGCGTTCCACCAGGAGATGGTGGAAGAGGTACTCGCGGTCGTAATGCTCGGACCATTCGCGGTCCACGTTTTGCAGATAGCCGGCGCCGTGCACGAAGACCACGCCGGCGCCGTTGCGGTGGGCATCCGCGGGCTTGAACAGGCGCGCCGGGACCGGAACGCCGTCGCGGGCGGTGAAAGTGACGATGGGCGCATCCTGCCACGCGTAGTCCCAGAATTCAGGAGCGGGCGAGCTGGTGAGTTTCTTACTTTCTGCGCCGGCGCGGCATTCCTGCACATATAACTCGGGAGGACGATTGGTGTAGGAGTAAACATCGGCAAACCAGCGGTCATCCGGCGAGAGCACCGCGCCATGCCGGCCGGGAGCGGCGGTAAGACGGGTCAGCAGGCCGCCGTTGCCGTCCATTCCATAAACGTGGTGCTCATAAGGAGTCTCTTTGCTGGCTGTAACAATGAATTTCGACTTATCGGCCGATTGCCGGACTTCCGTTACTTCCCACTTACCGGAAGTGAGGGCGCGCGGCTCGCCGCCGGCGAACGGCACGGCGTAGAGATGCGAGTAGCCGGTGCGCTCGGACTGGAAATAGACCTCCTGGTCGTTTTTCATCCAGCCGAGGGTGTTGGAGCCCGGGCCTCCCAACCAGGCGTCGTCATGGTCGGTGGCGAGAACGCGGGTTTTGGCGGTGGCCGGGTCGAGCGCCAGAATCCAGCGGTTTTGTTGTCGGCGGCGCGGGCCAGCAGAACGGCCCTGGTTCCGTCTTCCGACCACTCCGGCGGGAACAGGCGCACCTCGCCTTTCTGGCCGGGGTCCACCCATTTGACTTCGCCGCTCGTGACGTCGATCAGGGCCAGCCGGCCGCGCGGCTGCAAATCGCCGACATTGGTGCGGCCGCGAATGTCCTCCACGTACGCCGATTCGGTGACGAAGTTGGGCACGATGGTGTTTTTGGCATTGGCGGGAGTGTCGGCGACGGACGCGATCACGAATTTTTCGTCGGGCGAAAGCTGCAACGAGGTGACGGCCTGGCGTGCCTGCAGGGTGAAGGGCTTGCGCGGATTTTCCTGCTTGCGAAGGGCTTCCTGGGCTTCGCGCAGGGCGGCGCGCTGGCGAACCACTTCGAGCAGTTCGGCCTCCTGCTTCTTGAGGAATTCCTGGCTGTCGGTGCCGCGCGCGGGGGAGCCGGCGGCAGGCGGAGCGGCGCCGCCGCGGCCGCCGCGACCACCGGCCGCGGCTGCCGGCGCGGGCGCGCCTTCGGAGCGGATGTCGGTGAGCTGGTCGAGCATGCCGTCTTCGAGCGAGAGAACGTATAAATTGTTGGCGCGGGTGAAGACTATGCGCCGGCCGTCGCGCAGAAAGCGGGGATTGGATTCGGCATCGGCGGTCCGGGTGACCTGGCGCGTCCTGCCCGTCGTGTTGTCGTAAACAAAGAGGTCGCCCTCCCGCGCGTACACGATGCGGCGCCGGTCGCGCGAGAGGTCTCCGGCAGCGGGCGGCGCGAACCTGGCCTCCTTCTCGGAGAGCTTGCGCAGATTCGAGCCATCGCGGCGCACCGCGTAGGTGTCGAAGGGGGCTTCCTCCGCTTGCGCGGGCTGTTTCCATTGAAAGTAAATTTCCGCCCCGTCCCCGGACCAACGCACCTGCGGCGGGCGCATAGCCCACCAGGCCCGGGCCGCGCATGATGTTGTCGATCGTGAGGGCGAACTTGCCGGAGGTCTGCGCGCCAACGAACAGGGCCAGGGCCGCGAGAGAGAGGACGAGTCTGCGCATATTCAATGGATTGTAGCGCCATCGCGCCGCGATCCTCCCATCCGGAGCCCCATGCTATGCTGAAATTCAGCCGCGCTTTTGCCGAAGGAGAGATGGCCGAGTGGTTGAAGGCGCACGCTTGGAAAGCGTGTATAGGGGAAACTCTATCGCGGGTTCGAATCCCGCTCTCTCCGCCATTCTGACGCGCGCGTACCCTAGCGCTGCAAGGCTGCCGTGAACCCGGCCTGCTGCGATTCCGGAAGCAGCATGCGGATATCCGCACTCACATCCGTACTCGAGCCGCGCAGCACGATCAGAGCGAAAGCCCCCAGGATATCGCCCGCGCTGAAATTGCAATGGCCGTAGGCGGAAACCGGCAGGTTGATGCGATCGAGGAGCTTGCCGGCAAGCAGCGTTTTGACGGTGTAGAGCGGTTCCTGCCAGTAGGGAATAACTGGGTCGCCGGTGGTGTGCAGAGTGACCAGTGGCATCTGCAGCTTGCCGGAGGTCTCGTAATGCGCCGCCACCGCTGCCAGCGCGGTCGGGGAAGCCTTGTAGCGCTCCACCTTCAGGTTCAGCAGAAAATCATTGCTCGATCCGAAATAGATGCGGTTGTGATTGTCATAGGGCTGGCCGTCCAGTTTTGTTTGGGCGTCGGCGGTGCCGAACACGTTGTACCAGAGGACGTCGAGAACGGTTTCCCCGACGGTGGTTGGATCGCTGGTGACCGGCGCTTGCATGACGTTGATCAGTTGAGCGGTGGCCGATGGATTCGCGGCCAGATCGGCCGTGATCAGAGGCACGTAGACGGTATACCAGTCGGCGATCACCTCGGACGGTATGGAAATCGCCGTGCCTGGGATCACGCCGGGGAAGAAATAGTCGAAGACGACGCGGAAATCCCCGAAATAGTTGATCTGGTTCTGGAAGCTGCCGATGGGGCCGCAGGCGGCGCCGGCCGAGCTGTAGACGGCGGGGAACTGCTCGGCGGAGAGCGTGGTCACCAGGCCGCCTTCGGATGCACCGATCAGGTACACATGCTTCGGCTTTAGCTGCGGGTCCAGTATGTTCTTGGTGAGGTCGAGCGTGTCGTTCACGCCCTGCACGATGGCAAGGCCGTTGGTGCTGTAACTGGAGGCCGCGAACCCGTATCCGAGCTGGTTAAAAGTGGCGGGCAGCGAAATGCCGCCGATGGAGAGCTGATCCTGCGGGACGGCGAGCACCGGCCCAGGCTGGACGTAGCCGTGAGCGAACACTACCAGGTCGCCGTTACCAGGTCGCCGTTCCAGCAACTGAGTTCCGGCATATAGAGCTGGTACACGGCGCCATCGGTCTGGCTTCCGTTGGTGAGATTGCTCTGCTGGCAGGCGGCGAAGGCGAGTGCGGGCAGAGCGGAAAGGGCGGCGATGCGAAGGAAAGTGTGCATGGTTTTGTTTCGACCGAAACCGAATTTAGCAGGTAACCGTACGCGCGGCTCGGGCCGAGTGTTCGGTTGGCCGCGGTTTGGCCTCGGATACGTTAGAAAACCGACTCTTCGGATGGAATGCCGCCGGCGCTACCGGGCGCCCGGACGGGCCTGGAGCGCACGGTTGGTGGTGGGTGGGACGAATGATATCATGGGGGTCCTATGAAAGCCGCCATTTTCCTGACCGCTGTTTTCGCGCTCGCGGCCCAGCAGGGCTCGCAGGCGCCGCCGAAGCGAACGTCCGGTCAGATTCCGGAATCGGCGGGCGACGATGTGCGCGGTTACAACGATACGCCGCAACTTCCGGGGCAGCCGTGGAAGGTGCACGACATGAGCCGGCCGCGCGCGCCCAAAGTCACGCCCGGCCAGCCGGTCACGGAGACGGCACCCTCCGACGCCATCGTGTTGTTCGATGGCAAAGACCTCTCACATTGGGTGCAGATCGGTCGCGGGGGCCAGACGCAGGTGCCGAAGTGGAAAGTGGAAAACGGCTACATGGAAATCGTGCCGCGGAGCGGGCGCCTGGCCACCAGGGAGAAATTCGGCGATTGCCAGCTGCACGTGGAGTGGATGGTCCCGAAGGGCACCACGGGCAAGGGGCAGGGGCGCGGCAACAGCGGCATCGAGCTGATGATGCGGTATGAGATTCAGGTGCTGGAATCGCACGACAACCTGACGTATGCGGACGGCGCGGCGGGCGCGATGTACGGCATGTGGCCGCCGCTGGTGAATCCGGCGCGGCCGGAAGGCGAGTGGAACGTCTACGACATCATGTTCGAGGCGCCGCGCTTCGAAGCCGGCAAGCTGCAGAAGCCCGCCTATTTCACGGTGCTCTTCAACGGCGTGCTGGTGCACAACCACCAGGCGCAGTTGGGGCAGACCATCTGGCGGCAGGTGGCGAAGTACACGCCGCACGATGCCGAGGAGCCGCTCAGCCTGCAGGACCATTCGCAGCCGGTGCGCTTCCGCAATATCTGGATTCGCAGGCTGAAGGGCTACGACCAGCCGTAGACCTGGCTTGGGCAGGCTGAGGGCTTACCGCCAAATCACTGGCACTGGTGGCGCTCCATGTGGCCGAGCAGCGCGTACTTGGCTGCATCCTTTTTCTGGGTGGCCATGTGCAGGACCATCTCGCCGGGCTCGAACTCCGGATTGCCGGCGATCACGGCGCGTGTCTGCTGTTTTTGCAGGCTGCCCATTTCCCTTACGGCTTCGGTGAATTTCTGGAGAAGACGATGTTTTTCGCGGCAGAAGGCAATCTCCGGCAGGATTGCAGGCATGTGATGCTTCTGCCGCTGAATCTCGGATGCTGATCCCATTTCAGGAGAAACTATTGCAGGCGGCAGCCCACAGTGACAAACTCGCGCGGCGGCGGGCTGAAGGCGTGAGCCGCGTCACAGCGGCGGGTGGAGCGCCTGCAACCTTCAGACGACACGGGTCCGCAGTGTGCCGATCTTCTCGATCTCCAGCTCGATTACATCACCGCATTTGACCGGCGGGCGCAAGTCCAGCTGAAAAGCAATGACGTCGCCGGGCAGAATGACATCATTCGAGGAAAGCGACTCGATGGCCTGCTCGAAGCGGGGACGGAGACCGCCGGAATTGGTGCGGCCGAACTCCTCGCCGTTGATGCGCACGGCGACTGCGAGCGCGTACGGGTTGCCGACCTCATCCGGCGTCACCAGGCAGGGGCCGAGAGCGGAGTAGCGCGCGCCGATGTCGTTCAGGCAGGTGAAGCCGGCGATGTAATGGCGGGCTTCGATCGAGGAGACGTTCACACCCTGTTTGCCGATCACAGCGGCCATTTTCAGCTCCGGATCGATCTTCTCACCGGCGTGGACGTCCTCATCCGTGCCCAGGCGCGCCGGATTGGGGAGCGGCGCGCGCAGGCGCACGTCGCTCAGGTGGTAGACAAGGGTTTCCTCGTTGGGCCCGCGCGGCGGGCTTTCGATCTTCCACCAGTCGGCGGGTCGGGGTCCGGCGCCCATGAAAAGCTCCTCGGATGTGTGCATGGCGCGCAGGCCGGCGCGCAGGAAATCGAGCATGCGCGGCGGGACCAGCGCGTCGGCCAGGAGCTGCGGCTCGGATTCTCCCTGCTGCGCCAGATACCAGGACGTGGCAAAATTCAAATCGATGATGCGGCCGTCCTTGTAAGCGCCCACACGGCTGTGACGGCCCACGTGGGTCGAGACTTCGAAGGTGCAGAGCTTCATGGCCGCTGCGCTCCCCGCATTTTGCGCGGAGATCGGCCGTCATGAGACGGGGATTCCTCTAGCCTGTCCATCAGAGATTGCCGCGCCGGGCCTGCTCCCGCTCAATGGCTTCGAACAGCGCTTTGAAATTGCCTTTGCCGAAGCTGCGGCTGCCTTTTCGCTGGATCACTTCGTAGAAAACGGTGGGCCGGTCTTCGACCGGGCGCGTAAAGATCTGGAGCATGTATCCCTCGTCGTCACGATCCACCAGGATACCTGATTCCTGTAACTCGGAGATAGGCTCATCGATGGGGCCGACGCGGGAGAGCAAATCGTCATAGTAGGTGGAGGGCACCCGCAAAAAATCGACGCCCTGGCGGTGCAGCGCGCCCACGGTGGCGATAATGTCGCTGGTGGCGAGTGCGATGTGCTGCACGCCGGGGCCGCGATAGAACTCCAGGTATTCCTCGATCTGCGATTTGCGCTTTCCGCTGGCGGGCTCGTTGATGGGAAACTTGACGCGCTCGTTGCCGTTCGACATGACCTTGGACATGAGCGCCGAATATTCGGTGGAGATGTCCTTGTCGTCGAAATGCTTGAACATTTTGAAGCCCATCACGCGCTGGTAGAAATCCACCCAGCGGTTCATTTCGCCCCAGCCCACGTTGCCGACGATGTGATCGACGTGCTGCAGGCCCACCGGGCGCGCCAGCTCGTCCGCGCCGTCCACCGCAACGAAACCGGGCAGAAACACGCCATTGTAATTGCGCCGCTCGACGAAGGTGTGGACCGTGTCGCCATAGGCGGCGATGGAGGCCAGGCGCGCTTCGCCGCGCTCGTCGCGGAGGGTCTCCGGGTCGCGCACGCTGCGGGCGCCGCGGCGCGTGGTCTCGCGCCAGGCCGATTCGGCGTCGTCCACCCAGAGGGCGATATCGCGGACGCCATCGCCGTGCAGGCGGACGTGCTCGGAAACGGGGTGGTCCGGATCGAGCGCCGTGGTCAGCACGAAGCGGATTTTGTTCTGCGCCAGCACGTAGGAGGCGCGGTCGCGGGTGCCGGTCTCCGGACCGCGGTAAGCGGCCAGGCGGAATCCGAACGCGGTGCGGTAGAAGTGCGCGGCCTGGCGCGCATTGCCCACGAAGAATTCGATGTAATCGGTGCCGTTGAGCGGAAGAAAATCCTGCTCAACCGGCGCGGGACGCTCCAACGTTTGCGGCATAGACCCTCCTCATGGCATCCAGGCAAAGACGGTTGTCCTCGTCGGTGCCGGTGGAAATCCGCAGGCAGGCGGGCAGCCCGAAAGCCTTGAGCGGACGCACCACCACGCCCTGCGCCAGCAGTTCCTCGAACACGCGGCTCGCTTCCGCTTCGGAGGCGAGCGCCAGCATGACGAAATTGGCTTCCGACGGCACCACCTTCAGGCCGAGCTGCCCGAAACCCTCGGCTCAGAAAACGCAGCCCGCGGGCGTTGAGCTCGAGCGAGCGGTGCAGGAATTCCTTGTCCGCGAGCGCACCGATGCCCGCCGCCTGCGCCGGCGTGGAAGGCTCGAACGGCAGCTTCACTTTGAGCAGGTTCCGGATCAGCTCGCCGTGGGCGAAGCCGTAGCCGATGCGCATGCCCGCCAGCCCGTACACCTTGGAGAAGGTGCGCAGTGTGATGACGTTGTCGTAGCGGTAATGCATGGAGTCGGGGTAGCGCGGGTTGTCCTTGGCGTATTCGAAATAGGCTTCGTCCAGGATGATGAGCACGCGCTCGGGCACGTGCCGGTAGAATTCGTCGAACTGGTGGCGGGTGAAGATAGTGCCGGTGGGGTTGTTGGGATTGGCGAGATAGATGATTTTGGTATTCGCGTTGATGGCCTCGGCCAGCGCGGGCAGGTCATAATGCCAGTCGCGGTAGGGAACCGTGCGATACTGTACGCCGCGGGAGCGGGCCAGCACCTGGAAGCCGATAAACGCGGCCTCGGTGGTGAGCACTTCGTCCTCGTCGCAGAGGAAGGCGCGGATGATGGTGGACATGATGCCCTCCGACCCGCTGCCGGCGATCACGTTGTCCACGCCGACGTCGAACTCTTCGGCCAGGCGCTCGCGCAGATCGAGGCCCCCGTTCGGATACAGGTTGAGCCCGCCGAGCGTGCGCTCGATCGCTTCTATGGCCTTGGGCGAGGTGCCCAGGGGGTTCTCGTTCGAAGCCAGCTTGGCGATATGTGAGAGTCCGTACTGGCGGCGCACGCTTTCGTGCGTCCGCCCCGCCTCATACGGCCGCAGCGATTCGATATAAGGAGGAACCAGGGGCATTACTTATATCTTACGAGGAGCACCGGCACAGGGCCTAACGCCGAAGTTGCCGCGACGGCTCTGGCGCTCAGGCGCCGATGTGGGTATGGGCGTCCATCAACTGCCCGGGCAGCGGGGTGCGTGCATGCGGCTCGAGCAGGTGGTTCGAATAGCTGCAGAGCAGGGGGACGGAGTGCAGTTCGATCGCTTCGTTCCAGAGCTGCTCCAGCCGGGCGGCGGCATCGAGATTACATTGTCCGCAAAGGAGGTTTACCATCTCCCCGTAAAGCCTTACCCTGCGCGAGCCAACTCTCGACCGGGCGGCCGAAATCAAATTACCAACCGCCGTCTTGAACTTGGCCGGGTCCGGGCCACCGAATTCGAGAAGCTCGCACAACATTTGACCGGCTTCGATGATGACCAGCTTGCCGTCCTTCTCCAACTGCTTCACGTCGAATCCGTCGGCGGCCAGCAGGGCCTCAATCCTGTCGCGCTGCGCGTCCGCCATGATCAGGACAACCGCTTCACCGTTGCACAGTCCCGCGGCGGTAAACAGCGTGATGGCCCCCGCAACCTGGGCGTCATCATCGTAGGGATACACGATGTGGGATTTCGGGTGGGGATTGGTCAACATCGACCTTGTCTTGGCAGTCATGTAACCTCAGGGCACCGCCTTCTCGGAGGCTATCATACGTAGGCCCGAGCCCGGTGTCAGGAAGAGTACAGCAGCCATGTTACTGCCTCAGAGAACGTGATAGTAGCCGTCTCTCTCAATTACCTCCACCGGGATGCCGAAGAGCTCGGAAAGCGGGGCGGCGCGCAGCACGTCTTCCTTGAGGCCGTCGCAGTAGACGCGGCCGGCGCGCATCAGAACCACGCGGCGGATTTCGGGGATGATGTCGGGCAGGTGATGGGTCACCATGATGATGCCGATGCCCTCGCGCGTCAGCTTGCGCAGGATTTCGCGCAGCTCGTGGGTGGCGTGGAGGTCGAGGCTGGTGGTGGGCTCGTCGAGCACCAGCGCCTGCGGGTCGTGCACCAGGGCGCGCGCGATGAGAATGCGCCGCGCCTCGCCGGAGGACATTTCGTTGGTGTGGCGCGCCGCCAGGTGGGCGATTTCGAGCAGATCCATGACGGCGCGGGTTTTGCTCTCCATCCCGGCGGTGACGTGATGATAAGGCCAAACGCCGACGCTGCCGAAGAAGCCGGAGAGAACGATTTCGTACCCGGAGTAATCCCGCGTGCAGAGCTGCATCCAGTTGTTGGAGACAATGCCCAGATGGTTGCGGAGGTCGAACAGGCGCCATTGCTCGCGCCCCAGGATGCGGAGCGACCAGGGCTCGTCCTTGAGCCGCGGATACAGCTCGCGCGAGATCAGCTGGATGAGGGTGGATTTGCCCGATCCGTTGGGCCCGAGGATGGCGGCATGCTCGCGCTGGGCGATGGCCAGCGTGACGCTATCGAGCACCACGCGCTCGCCGCGCTGCACGGTGACGTTTTCGAGTTCGATGAGGGGGATGTGGGACATGCTCGGAAGTCGGGGTCTTAATCGCTCTCAAACGGGGCGCGCGGAAGGCCGGATTGGCGGATGATGCTGACCAGTGTGCCCCGGCGCAGCTCATCGTGCAGCGGCATGGGCACGGTTGTGGTGGAATCACCCGCTCGCAATTGCATGATGGCGTGGCTCCCGCGCTGGCGCACTCGCTCGAACCCGTGCTGCTCCAGGATCCGGCAGACCTCGGACCCGGAGAGCACGCGGAGCTTACCCAACCGGGACCTCAACGTCCGTCACAAATACCTCCGGATGGAAACGTCTTTGAATTTCCGACGCGTCAGCCGCCTCGAAGAACAGCGTAAGCGCCTCGGCCAGGTTGGCTCGCGCCTCTTCCACGGTGTCTCCCTGGCTGGCGATGTCGAACTGTGGGCACAAGGCAACATATCCATCTCCCTCGCGTTCAATCACGGCCGTCAGGCGCCTGGTTGTAGACATGGCTCAATTTTATCCTACGGCCCCGCCAGGAACTGGCGCATATTGGCGCCGGCTTGGCCCATGGCGCGGGCGAGCGTGGCCTTTGCGACGTTGTGCGCGTATAGGCTGGAAATGTAATCCTGCTCGGCCGCGGCGACGGTTTCCTGTGCCTGGACGACTTCGAGCGTGTCGGTGACGCCGGCGGCAAAGCGGTCGCGCGACTGCGTCAACGTCTGCGCGGCCAGTCCGCGATTGCTTTCTGCCACCGTGACCTGCGCGGCGGTCGCGCCCAGGTCCAGCAGCGCGGTGCGCACCTCGGCATCGATGCGGCCGCGCAGATCCTGAAACTCGGCGCGCCGCTGGGCGAGCGCGGCATCCGCCTGCTCGATATCGGCGCCGATGCGGCCGCCCTCGAAAATCGGCACGCGCATGGCGCCGGTGACGTTGAAGGTGCCGCCGACGTTGTTGGTGGGCGAGTTGCCGATCACTCCATAATCCGCATTGAACTCAACCGTGGGGTAGTGCTCGGCCACAGCCGCTTTGCGCGCCATTTCGGCCGCCCGCACCTGCGATTGCGCCGCTTTGAGATCGGAGCGATTGGTGTAGGCGCGGTCGAGCGCATCCTTGAGCGTGATGGACCGGGGCGCGTAGGGTAGCGTGTCGGACAGGCTGAACTCCTGACCGGGCGGCAATCCGATCAGGCGGCCCAGCGCGATCTTGAGCTTGGCCATATCGTTGGACACGGCGATCAGCCGCTGCTGCTGCATCTGCAGCTCCACGCGCGTTCGGGTCACGTCGATCAGCGGTGAAACGCCGGCAGCGAGCCGGTCCGTTGCCTGGCGCCACGTGGCGTCCGCCGTGACCACTTCAGCGCGCACCGCTTCCACGCGCGCGGCCGCTGCTATGATCTGCAGGTAGCCGCCAGTGACGGCAAGCGCGATGAGATCGCGCGAATCCTCGGCGGATAAACGCGTGCTGCGCACGTTCTCCTGCGCGCTGCGGTAGTTGCGCCACTTGGAAAAATCGATCACGCTCTGCGAAACGCCGGCGCGCGCGTCGAAATAGTGGAACGGGCCGACGATCGTGGGGATGTGAAAGCCCGGAAACAGCGCACCGCTGAAGCCGAGGGCCGCCAGATTGATTTCCTCCGCGGTTACCAGCAGATCCCCGGCGACGTAGGGCATGAGCTCGCTGCGGGCCACCTTCTGGAGAGCCTGCGCCTGCCGGATCGTGTTCTGATTGCCGATCGCACCGAGATTGTATTGCAAGCCCCGGCGAATGGCTTCGTCCAGCGAGAGCGCCAGTTCCCCGTGGGGCTCCGCCGCGGAAGGTACACTGCCCTGGTACGCGCCCTGTACCTGAACCGTGCTGGTGATGGTGTTGACGCTCTGCAGACCGCTAGGCAGCGGGTTCTGGACGGTGACGACAATTCCCTCCGCGCCCGTGCGGCCGGAAAGAGGCAGCTGCACGGCACTGTCTACGGGCGGCACGGCTTCTGGAGGCGTGGACTGCCCCCACAGCGCCGCACAACAAATCAGGACCCACACAATTCGTTTCGGCATCATTCTGGTTCCCATATTTTTGGTCGCGTTGGCCGTAGTTTCCGGAGCCGATGGAGCGGCGGCGAGCCGCCATGCCATAGCCTCCACTATTCAGGTTACCGTGAGGCGGATACAATTGTGCAAGCACATGTTTTCCTCGCGATTTCATTGGGATGTCCGTCCCAACCGCCTCACCGGACTGCTGCGCCAGAAGGGGCGGACGGGCGCGCGCGTGCTCGATTTGACCGAGTCCAACCCCACCCACGCGGGCCTGGCATATCCGGCGGAGGTGACGGCGGCGCTGGCGGACCGGCGCGTGCTGCAATACGAGCCGGCGCCGGCGGGCGCGGTGGAGGCGCGGGCGGCCGTGGCGTGGTATTACGCGGCGCGCGGCCGGCGCATCGAACCCGACCGCATCCTGCTCACGGCCAGCACCAGCGAAGCCTACGCCTACCTTTTCAAGCTGCTGTGCGACCCGGGCGACCAGGTGCTGGTGCCGCGCCCCTCGTATCCGCTGTTCGAATTTCTGGCCAACATGGAAAACGTGGAGGTGCGGCAGTATCCGCTGGCGTACCACGGGGAATGGTCTATCGACTGCGAAGCCCTGGCCGCGGCCATCACGGATCGCACGCGGGCCATCGTGCTGGTCAACCCGAATAATCCCACCGGCTCGTACGTGAAGCGGGCGGAGCTGGAATGGCTGGAGAAACTCGGGCTGCCGTTGATCTCGGACGAGGTTTTTTCCGATTACGCCTTCGCCCCCGATGCGGCGCGGGTGGAGAGCCTGCTGGGCGCAACGGCGTGCTGGCGTTTTCCATGAGCGGGCTTTCCAAAATGGCGGGGCTGCCGCAGATGAAGCTGGGCTGGATTGCCGTCAGCGGCCCGGCGGACGCGCGCCGCGAAGCGATGGAGAAGCTGGAGTGGATCGCGGACACCTATCTTTCGGTGGGCACGCCGGTGCAGTGCGCGGCGGCGCCGCTGCTCAAGGCCGGCATGGATGTGCAGCGGCAGATTCGTGCGCGCACGGCGGAAAACCTGGCATGGGCGCGGGAGGCGCTGGCGGGATCGGCGGCGGGCGTGCTGCCGGTGGAGGGCGGCTGGTACATCACGATCCGCATGCCGCGCACGCGCAGCGAAGAAGAGTGGGCGCTGGAGTTGCTGGACCGGGACGACGTGCTGGTGCAGCCCGGTTTCTTTTACGATTTCGAAACCGAAGCGTTTCTGATTGCCAGCCTTCTGACGGCGCCCGAGATTTTCCAGGAGGGGATGGAACGGCTGAGACGCGTGGTGTCCGAGCCGCGGCCGTGAGGGAAAGTGGCCCGGCGCCGGTTTAGAGCCGCCTTTCCAGGCGGCCATGCCGGCTTCCGAGCCGGCATGCGCGCTCCGATCGAGTTTGCCGGCAAGAATGCCGGCATGGCAAGCTGAAAGCTTGCGCTACAGGATTGGTCGCGGCTCTGTCATTCCAGCTTCAGCCGCACTTCGGCCCTCATGCCGGGCTTGATGCCGGCCACGGTGCCGGCGAATTCCACCGTCACCACCGAATCGCGGATCTGCTTTACGCTGCCGGGCAGACCCGTGCCCCCAAGATCCAGGAGCAGCACGGTGGCGGGCTGGCCCGGGCGGATGCGCGGAAGATCCTGCGGCTGCGGCTCCACCGGCACCTCCAGTGCATACAGGTCGGACGCGATTTGAAACATCTGGTCTCCCGCCTCCGCCGCCGGGCGACCCGGTTGGCCCCTGCGCGCGACAATGGTGCCGGCAACGGGCGCGTGCACTTCCACGCCCTCGAATGCCGCGTGCGCCTGGTCCATCGCCTGGGTCCTTTCGGCCAGGGTTTTCCTGGCCCCTTCCAGTTGCTCCAACGCGCCTTCCACGGCATCGTGGGCGGCGCGGGCGGATTTGTCCATGGCCTCGAACATGCGCCGCGCCGCGTCCAGCTCCTGCTGCGATTTTTCGTAGGTCAGCCGTGGCGTGGCGCCGGCCTCGTGCAGCGTGGCCTGGCGTTCGTAACTCTTCTCGGAGCGCTCCATTTCCATGTGCGCGCGCTGCGCGTCGGCATCCGCTTTCGAAGCCTCCAGCCGGAGCACGCCGACGGAGCTTTCGGCCCGCGCCACCTGGTCGCGCGTCCGCTCCGCTTCGGCCGCCGCCTGCTCCCGCGCGCCTTCCAGCACGGAGGAAGAAATCCGCGCCAGCGTCTGCCCGGCGAAGACCTCATCGCCCACGTCGGCCAGGAACGCTTCGATATTTCCCTCCACTGCCGAGCCCACCGCGGCGATGTGCTGCGGGCGGACATTGCCGCTCAGCGTGATAACCTGGCGGCGCAGCGGCAGGGCTTCCGCCGGACGCGGCGGCGGCGCGGCCGGACGATGCAAACGGAAGGAAAGCGCGCCGGCCCCCACCCCCGCCGCCAACGCCAGAATGGAAATGAAAGCCCACTTACCGCGCATGCATCACCGATTGTATTTAGGCGTGACGCCGCGCAGGTTCTGCCACACCCGGTCGCAGGCGGCCAGCGTTTCCGCGGGCAGCGGCCCGCGCTCGCAGGCATCCAGGTTCTCTTGGAGCTGCTCGATTCTGGACGCGCCCAGAATCACGCAATCCGCCGCCGAATGGTGGAGCAGCCAGCCGAGCGCCAGCTCGACGAGGGTCAGCCCGGCCTGGCGCGCCGCTTCCCCGCAATTCTGTCCACGGCGTCGAAGTACGCCGGGTGCCAGTAGCGGTCCAGGTACAACTGGTTGCTGTCGAAGCGCGTGCCGGCAAGCGGGCGTTCCCGCTGCTGTTTGCCGGTCAGCAATCCGCCGGCCAGGGGGTTGTAGACGATGGTGGACACGCCGAACTGGCGGCAGAACGGAACGTATTCCTGCTCCATACCGCGCGCCAGCAGGTTGTACATGGGCTGGGAAAGATACGGCGCGGCGTAGCAGTTGCGTCTCCGCCACCCACAGCATGCGGCAGACCTGCCAGGCGGCGAAGTTGGAAACGGCCGGATACCGCACCTTGCCCGCTTTCACCACTTCGTCCATGGCCGCCAGCGTCTCTTCGATCGGCGTTTCGTAATCGGGCAGGTGCAAATAATAGAGATCCAGGTAATCGGTTCCCAGCCGCGCCGAGGCTGCCATCGATATTGGCCAGAATGGAACGGCGCGAGAGCGGCGGCGCGTCCACCGGCTGGGCCGCCTTGATGCCCACTTTGCTGGCCAGGATCACCCGGCTGCGCCGGCCCTTCAGAATCCTGCCCAGGATCGTCTCCGATTGGCCGCCGGTATAGGCATTGGCCGTATCGAAGAAATTCACGCCGCGCTCGAGGCACAGGTCGACGATGCGCGCGGCGGCCGCCTCGTCCGTCTGGCCGCCGAACGTCATGGTTCCGAAACAGGCGCGCGAAACGGCCAGGTCGGTGTGCGGAAGTGTGCGAGTCTCCATCACTGTTAGAGTACCGGCATTGCCGAATCCGGTGCAAATGGATGGCGGGCTGCCTCGCAACGCGGAGCCGCGGAGGACGCGGAGTCGGCGCGGAGACATAGTGGGTCCTCCGCGTAATCTCCGCGCTCTCCGCGTCTCCGCGTTGAATCGAAGCGCACGTTCGCCTATACCGCCACGGTCGCCCGGTCGGCGCTCAGAACCCGGCCTTCCACGGCGGCGCGCTCCAGCTCATCCTGGAATTTCGGGTCGGCGACGGCGATCATCGCCTCGGCGCGCTGGCGCAAGGTCTTGCCGTGCAGGTAGGCCACGCCGTGCTCGGTGATCACGTAATGCACGTCGCCGCGGGAGGTCACCACGCCCGCGCCCGGCTGCAGCTGCGGCACGATGCGCGAAACCGTGCCGTTCTTGGCGGTGGAGGGCAGGGTGATGATGGGCAGGCCGCCTTTGGAGCGCGCCGCGCCGCGCAGGAAATCCACCTGCCCGCCGATGCCGCTGTACGGGATGTGCCCCATGGAATCGGCGCACACCTGGCCGGTCAGATCCACCTCGATGGCCGAATTCATCGCCACCATGCGGTCGTTCTGCGCGATGACGAACGGGTCGTTGGCATATGCCGTGCGGTGGAATTCGAAAACCGGATTGTCGTGGATGAAGTCGAACAGCCGCCTGGTGCCGAGCACGAAACCGGCCACTACTTTGCGCGGATGAATGGTCTTGCGCTCGCCGTTGATGATGCCCGCCTCGAATCAGCGGCACGGCGCTGTCGGGAACCATTTCGGAGTGGATGCCCAGGTCCTTGTGATTGAACAGCAGCCCCAGAACCGCTTCCGGCACGCCCGCCGATGCCGGTCTGGATGGTGGCGCCGTCCGGCATCAGCGGCGCCACGTGGCGCGCGATGGCGCGGTGCAGATCCGAGACCGGGTGCTGCGGATACTCGGCCAGCGGGTGCGACGTTTCGACGAATGCGTCCACGCGGCTCACGTGCAGGAACGTATCGCCCATGGTGCGCGGCATGCGGTCGTTGATTTCCACGATGACGTGGCGGGCGCGACTGCGCCGCCGTGAGCGAAGCGTCGACGCTGGTTCCCACGCTCATGTAGCCGTAGGCATCGGGCGGCGTGCACTGCAGCAGGCAGACGTCGACGGGCAGGGCGCCGGAGGTGAACAGCGCCTCGATTTCGCTCAGGAAGACGGGCGTGTAATCGGCGCGGCCTTCCTGCACCGCCTGGCGCACGTTGCCGCCGATGAACAGGGCATTGTGGCGGAAATGGCCTTCGAATTCCGGCCGGATGTAATCGGCCGCCCGATGGTGGCCATGTGGATAATGCGAACGTCGCGCAGTTCCGGGCCGCGGCGGGTGAGCGCCTCCACCAGTTCCGGCGGCTCGGCGCAGCCGTTATGGATGTAAACGCTCTGGCCGGATTGCACCTCCGCCAGCGCGGCATCCGCGGTGGCGATCCGCGACCGGTAGTTCCCGTTCATATGCCCGCTCCCCCGCCCCCGACCGCATAGACGCCCGCGCCTAAGATCCGCGCACCGCGCCACCGCCGCTTCCACCCCGTGTTCCGCGATGGTCTGCAAATAGGGCAGCATGGCCTGCGCGATGGCCACGCTGGCGGAGCGCCCCAGGTCGGCGGTGAAAGTTGGGCACGCAGAAATGGGTCACGCCCTTGTGCACGAAGGTGGGGTCTGCCAGCGTGGTGGGCCGGCTGGTTTCGACGCATCCGCCCTGGTCGATGGAGACATCGACAATGGCCGAGCCCGGCTTCATGCGCTCCACCATGGCGCGCGTAACCACGTGCGGCGCGCGCGTGCCGGCCACCAGCACGGCGCCGATCAACACGTCGGCGGCGGCCACGGCTTCGGCGATGGCATCTTCGTCGGCCAGGCAGGTTTCGGCGCCCGGCACGTGCTCCATGACGTGGCGCAGCTTGTGGGGATCGCGGTCGAAGGCCGTGACGCGCGCGCCCGCGCGCGGCCGTGCCGCGAATGGCGGCGGACCCCACCGATCCCGCGCCCAGCACCACCACGCGCGCGGGCGGCACGCCGGCCGTTCCGCCCAGCAGGATGCCGCGCCCGCCGGAGCTGGATCGCATCAGGTGCGACGCGATCGGGATGGTCATCTGCCCCGCGATTTCGCTGATGGCCGCCAGCACCGGCAAGCGGCCGTCATCCTGCTGGATGATCTCGCAGCCGATGGCCGTTACGCACCGCTCCGCCAGCCGTTCGAGCAGCGCGCGGTCCGCCACCGCCATGTGGTAGAAGGCCATCAGCGCGGTGCCCGGACGGCAGCACGCCAGCTCTTCCGCCGCCGGGCGGCCGATCTTGGCCAGCAGCTCGACGCGCTGGATCACCTCCGCCGGCGAGTAGGCGATGTGCGCGCCGGCGCGAATGTAATCGCTGTCGCCGAACATGGCGCCGTCGCCCGCTCCGGTTTCCACCCACACCGCATGCCGCGCGCCGGTGAGGCGGCGCACCACCGCGGGCGTCAGGGCCACCCGCCGGTCGAACGCCGCGCGTTCCCGGATGACCCCGATATTCATTCCGCTACCGGCGTGTAGACTTCGACCAGTTGCTCGCGGACCGCATGCAGCCGGCCCGACAGCACGGTTGCGATGGCGCGCATGAAGGCAAACCCGAAGGCGAAATTCTCCTCGCAGGCATGGCGCAGGCGCGCGCCGTCGAAGGCCAGCGCGTGCACCGGTTCGAGCGCCCGCGCCTGGAACTGCTTGCTGGTTTCGCCCGTGACCGACGACCAACCCAGCACCTCGCCGGCGTACAGCGTGGTCACCCGACCGCCCGCCCCGGCGCCTCCACCTCCAGCGCCACGTTGCCGGAAACCAGCAGGTAAAACAGGCTGGAGCAATCGCCCTCATGGAAGATCAGCTCGCCCGGTTCGAACCGTGCCTCGCTGGCCATGGCAGTGAGCCGGGCGATGTGCTCCGGCCAGAAATCCCGGCAGAAGGGATGGGCTGTCAAAAGATCGGCGTCCATAGACACCTCGTCGACGTGGTGGTGATGGCGTTCTCTACAATTCTATATTCGGACCTTTTGAGGCGGAAAGCAAGCCGATTCGACCTGCATGTTCCGGCACCGCCGGTGCGCATAGTCGTCCACAGATCACGGTTCTGCAATCGCCAGGAGAAGGTGGGATGACCTATCGGGCCTTCCACGGGTACAGCAGTTCCAGCCCGCAGCCTTCGAAGTCGCGGAGATTACGGGTGGCCACCGCCGCGCCTCGGGATAGGGCGAGGGACGCGATCTGCGCGTCGAATTGGCTGATCGGCCGGCCGGCTTTTTGCCGGACCGCGGCTATTTTCGCGTATTGGGCCGCCGCTGCGCCGTCGAAGGGCAGCACGCGCCCGGCGAAATCCTCCTCGAACATGGCGCTGGCGGCCGATTCCAATGCCGCGCGCCGCCTGCCTTTGGGCAGCAACTCCAGACCAAGCAGAATCTCGGCCTGGGTGACGGTTGTGATGAACAGCCGCGCGGCCGGATAATCCCCGAACCAGCGAAGCACCTCCGGTGCCGGGCCGGGCTTCATCAGCTCGGATACCACGTTCGTATCGAGGACGATCATGCGAAATCGGGTGGGCGCCGGATCGGTTCGCGCGGGACCTCCGGAAGCTCCACTCCGCCCGCGGTCTTGAAGCGCCGGTGAATCGCTTCGCCGAGATTACTGCTCGCAGTCTTTTGCGCGGCTAATGCGGATTTGAGGATGGCGCGAGCCTCCTCCTCCATCGAGCGCCCGTGCCGGACCGCCCGCGCCTTCAGGCGGACCTTGGTCGATTCATCCAGTTGCCGAATGACGATGCTCGCCATACCTCAATGATATCATTGATATCACTGGGTCGGCCCGCGCCCCAGCGCCGCCCTACTTTTTCCGCCGCGCGATGACCCGCACTTTCTGCGTCTGCGAAATGGCGCCGGAGGTCAGGGCGTCGTTAACAATCTCCGCCTGCTCCTGCTGGTGGCGCTTGCCGGAGCCGGTCGCGGGGCTGGCGCTCTCGGGACGGCCGACGTAGCGCACCTCGCGGCCGGTGGCGTCCAGCAGGGGTTGCAACTGTTCGCGGAGGAAGCGCCAGGCGCCCATGTTGCGCGGCTCTTCCTGCGCCCACACCACTTCCGCCGAGCCGTCATAGCGCGCCAGAATGTCGCGCGCCTGGTCCGCCGCGAAGGGATACAACTGCTCCACGCGGATCAGCCCCACGTGTTCGGCCTTGCGCTCTTCGCGGGCGGCGAGCAGGTCGTAATACAGCTTGCCGGTGCAGAACACGATGCGGCTCACGCCCCCGGTTTCGCCCGTATCGCCCAGAATTTCGGTGAAGCCGCCGGTGGCGAAATCGTGCAGGGTGGAGACCGCGCGCGCATGCCGCAGCAGGCTCTTGGGCGTGAAGATGATCAGCGGCTTGCGCGTGCCGCGCCGGTCCAGCCCGCCGTACATCTGCCGCCGTAGCAAATGGAAATATTGCGCGGGGGTGGTGACGTCGCACACCTGCATGTTGTTTTCCGCGCACAGGATGAGGAAGCGCTCGATGCGCGCGCTCGAATGCTCCGGCCCCTGCCCTTCGAACCCATGCGGCAGCAGCATCACCAGCCCGCTCGGCTGGCCCCATTTCTGCTCGGCCGAGGAGATGAACTGGTCGATCATGACCTGCGCGCCGTTGGCGAAATCGCCGAACTGCGCCTCCCAGATGACCAGCGTCAGCGGGTCGGCCACGCTGTATCCGAACTCGAAGCCGAGCACCGCGTACTCGCTGAGCGAGCTGTCATAGACGTCGAAGCGCGCCTGGTCGGGCGAGATGTGCCGCAGGGGAATGTAGCGCCGCCCGTTTTCGGAATCGTAGAACGAAAGGTGGCGCTGGCTGAAGGTGCCGCGCCCCGAATCCTGCCCGCTCAGCCGCACGCCCGTGCCTTCCAGCACCAGCGTGCCGAACGCCAGCGCTTCGCCGAACGCCCAGTCGACCGGGGTCGCCTTGGCGATGGTGTCGCGCCTCTTCTCGATGAAGCCGCGCAGCTTGGGGTGCAGGTGGAAGTCCGGCGGGAAATTGGTGAGGCCGCGAATCACGCGCTCCAGCACCTGCTGGTTGACGGCGGTGCGCGGGCAGAACGCGCCGATTTCCTCGCTCGGCACCGCGCTCAGCTCCTGCACCTCGTAGCGCTCGGCCTTGTTCTGCACGGCGTCGAACGCCGCGGAGAGCCGCTCGGCCACTTCCTTGCGCATGCCGTTCACGTCGTCGCTCGAAACCACGCCCTCCCGCACCAGCCGCCCGCCGTATTGCACCGCGACCGACGGGTGCTCCTTGATTTTGCGATAGAGCAGCGGCTGCGTGTAGCTGGGGTCGTCGGCTTCGTTGTGGCCGTGGCGCCGGTAGCAGATCATGTCGATCACCACGTCCTTCTTGAACTTCTGGCGGTAATCGAAGGCGATCTCCACCACCCGCGCCGCCGCCTGCGGGCTGTCGCCGTTGACGTGGAAAATGGGCGCCTGCACGCCGCGCGCGATGTCGGTGGAATAAGGCGTCGAGCGCGATTCCTCGGGCAGCGTGGTGAAGCCGATCTGGTTATTGATGATCAGGTGAATGGTGCCGCCGGTGGAGTAGCCGTCGAGCTGCGCCAGGTTCAGCGTCTCCGCCACCACGCCCTGGCCGGCGAAGGCCGCGTCGCCGTGCACCAGCACCGGAATGACGCGCTCGCGGGCGGTGTCGCCCAGCCGGTCCTGCTTCGGCCGCACGATGCCTTCCACCACCGGGTCCACCGCTTCCAGGTGGCTCGGGTTGGGCGAAACCGAAACCAGGATCTCGCGCCCGGATTCCGTCTTCCGCACCGATTGCGCGCCCAGGTGATATTTCACGTCGCCGGAGCCCTGCGTGCTGGCGGGGTCGATATCGCCTTCGAATTCGGAGAAGATCTGCCTGACGTCTTTGCCCACGATGTTCGTCAGGATATTCAAGCGGCCGCGGTGCGCCATGCCGATGACGATTTCGGCCACGTTGTTGGCCACCGCGCGGTCCAGGATCTCCTCCAGAATGACGGCCGCGGTCTCCGCGCCCTCCAGCGCGAACCGCTTCTGCCCCACGAAGCGCGAGTGCAGGAAATGCTCGAACTCCTCGGCTTCGATGAGCTTGCGCAGAATGCGCACGCGCCGTTCCCGATCGAGCGGCCAATGGTTCTTGCCCGGCTCCATGCGGTGCTGCAGCCAGCGCTTCTGCTCCGGCACCTGGATGTTCATGTACTCGCAGCCGATCTTGCCGCAATAGGTGTCGCGCAGCGTCTCCAGGATTTCGCGCAGCGTGGCCACCGGCTTCGGCCCGCCTTCCCCGATAGCCTCTCCCAGGCTGCCGGTGAGAAACTCCCGGTCCAGGTCCCAGATGGTGAGGCCGTAGGTCTCCGGGTCGAGCTCGGCATGGTAGCTGCGGCTCCTGTCCCAGCGGGTCCAGATTCGCGATCAGGTGGCCGCGCACGCGGTAGGCGTTGACCAGCTGCATGATGCCGGCTTCCTTGGCGATTTCGGCGTGGCGCGCGGCGGTCACGCCCGGCAGTTGCGGCTGGCGGTCGGTCTCCCAGTGCACCGGCTGGTGCGGCATGCGCAGGTTGGCGAAAATCTCCTCGTAAAAGTCCGCCTTGCCGTCGAGCAGTTCCTGCACTTTGGCCAGAAACGCGCCCGATTCCGCGCCCTGGATGATGCGGTGATCGTAGGTGCAGCCGAGCGTCATCACCTTGCTGATGCCGAGCACCGCCCGCGTCTCCTCCGCGGCGCCGCGATACTCCGCCGGATAATCGATCGCGCCGGTGGCGATGATCGCCCCCTGCCCCACCATCAGGCGCGGGTTGGATGACATGGTCCCCACCGTGCCGGGATTGGTGAGCGAAATGGTGGTGCCCTGAAAATCGGCCGGGGTCAGACGGCCGGTGCGCGCGCGCGCCACCAGGTCGTCGAAGGCGGCCAGGTACTCCTGAAAATTCATGGCGCCGGCGTTCTTGATGTTCGGCACCAGCAGGCTGCGCGCGCCGTCCTTGCCGGCCGTATCCACGGCGATTCCCAGGTTGACCTGCTGCCGCACCACCCGGAAACCCTGCCCGTCGCTTTTCGGCGTATGCGTGGTTCAGCGCCGGAATCGACTGCAGCGCCTTCACCACCGCCCAGCCGATGATGTGCGTGTAGGAAACCTTGCTTTGCCCGATCAGCGCGCGGTGCTGGTTGATGATGCGCCGGTTTTCATCCATCACCTTGACGGCGATGATGCGCTGCGAAGTGGCCAGCGGAACGGTGACCGAAGCCGCCATATTCTCCGCGATGCGTCCCGGCTGCCCCGCGCAGCGGCTGCCATTCGGCGGGGACCGCTTCCGCGGCAGCATCCGCGCCCCGAACATCGGAGCCGCTACCGTTGGGGAGCGGTATCGTCTCTTCCGCGGGCCTGGCGCCGCCGTTCTCCTCAAACACGTGCTGCCAGCTCTCGTCTACCGCCGAGTGGTCGTGCAGGTACTGCCGGTACAACTCGTCTTCAAGCCAGCTATTAATGCCCATACTGGGGTCGGGTTTGACAGCCATGGAGGGAATAATCTCTTCTATCGCTTATCATATCGAAGTGGAGCCATTTACTGTTCTGGGGATTCCCGGCAGCCTGCGCGGGGCATCTCTGAACCGCGCGCTGCTGCGCGCCGCGGTTTCGCTCGCACCCGCCGGAATGACCGTGGAGATCGCCGACCTGGCCGGAATCCCCCTCTACAATTTTGATGATGAGACCGCCCCTCCGGCTTCGGTGATCGATCTCAAGCGCCGCATCCGCTCCGCCGATGCCGTTTTGATCGCCACCCCCGAGTACAATTATTCCGTCCCCGGCGTGCTCAAGAACGCCGTCGATTGGGTCGCACGCCCCTACGGCGATAGCGCCTGGGAAGGCAAACCCGTGGCCCTGATGGGCGCATCCGTCAGCAGCGTGGGCACCGCCCGCGCGCAGCTCCATTTGCGCCAGACGCTGACCGCGCTAAACTGCTACACGCTAAACCGGCCCGAGGTCCTGATCGGCCAGGCCGACCGCAAGTTCGACGCCGCCGACAACCTGACCGACGAGAAAACCAGGGACCTGATCACCGGCATGCTGGCCGCGCTGGCGGCGTGGACGCGGAGGCTGAAGTAGGGGCTGATCCTGGCACTTCTCCGGTAACGCCACTTCAGGACCGCTTGATGTGCCAGCGATGATGCTGCTGAATGTTCCTAGTTTGCGCTTGGCCGCTCGCACCGGTCCACAACAGTAACCTCCAGTGGCACTCGTCGATCCTCCACCCGAAAGCCGATTGCCTCGATCGCCTCCCGGACCCGGTCGCCCAACTTCATTTCCGGCTCGCCTTCCATCTGCGCTGTCGCCAGTTTAAAATCATACTTTCCTTTTAACTCCGTCTCGTCCACCACCGGCACACGCCAGACGTTTGAGAGGTAGTTCGTTACAGCCCACATCGGCACAGCCGTAAACACGAAATCGTCACGATCCCAGCGGATGTTTGTGGTTTCGTCGCTGCTAGCCGGCTTTAGCCCTCGCGGCGTTCGGGGCGCGCGCAATACCATCGCTGGCAGTTGCCGGGTTTCCCGGTGCGACTGAAGCTGAAACCGTTCTGCGAGGAGTGCCATTATCGCCGCTTTCCCGGCTTCTCCGTCATTTCCCTGCAGTGGCCCGTCAGCCTTTGCCTCGATATCGTAGCGGTCGGTCCCCATCCAATCGGGTCCGCCTACCACTCGATGCAGTTGGCCTCCGTTCAACCAGTCAAGAATGTTTCTAACTGTAAAGGCATGTACTTCTAAGCGATCCCCGCGGATGCGAATGCGGGCATCCTGTGCCGTCCCCGGTTGGCTAGGCCGAATCGAGGCCACCTCTAAGCGCACCTGCGGACACGCCGGTACGGCGGTTGCAACCAGCAGCAACACTGTCGAATAGGTCTTCAACATCATTTGGAAGAGATGACGCGCACAGGGTCGTAATCGTGGATAGTTATTCCGCTCAAGGCCTTCTCGGTTGAAAGACGGCGTTACCGTAGAAGTACACCGCCAGAGCAGCGGAGGCTAATACAGAACGGCGGGCGCGCCGTTTATATTCCGGCGGCTCGAAAGTAGCGGGCGGCCGTGGGGCGGAACAGAAAGTAAGCCAGAATCGCACAAAACAGACTGTGAATGGCCAGTTCGGAGGGCGAATGGAAAGCGCTCAGGATCACGTGGAAGGAGATCCAGGCGATTGCCAGCCAGCGCGCCCAATTACGGCCGCGGAGCACGTAAACTCCACCGAGAATCGCGATGAGGCTGACGAATTCGGGCAACACGGCGTCGTACGAAAACCCGGACGTCTTGAAGTCGGCGGAGTGGAGCGCGCAGCCCGCTGCCCCCACCGCGATGTAGACGCAACCGACGATCGTTACCGAAAGAGGACGCTGGTTCATCCGGCAAGGGCCTCCCGATCTCCCGGAGGCGTCCAGCATATCAGGTGCGGCGGTCGGGTTATACGCGGCGGTCGGGTTCTTCCTATTGCCGTGTTACGTAAAGCACCCCAAGGCGGCGTCTGCCGCTTTTCCACGCAGCTCTGGAAAACCCTGTGGAAAAGTGGTCCGGCTATGGATCAAACATCGCTGCTGAAATCGCTTTGTCACGATTTGCACTGTGCTTCAGCAACTTCGATTGCCGGACTTGAAGGCCTGAAAATAAACGAGTTCCCCGAAATGTAACCATAATTTTACAGGGCCTATGTCGGCAATTGTCCCTAGAACGGTTCAAACCCAGACTTTTTCCAGTGGTGCACCCTGGCGGCACAGCTCGCAATGGGCACTGTCGGTGTAGTAGCTGGCCTCCAGCTTGGCCAGATAATACAGCGGGAGATTGCCGAAATCGGTGGTGTTGGGGGTGGGCTGATAGATGATCACGGCCAGCCCGATTACCTTGGCGCCCTGGGATTCCAGCAACTGCTTCAGCTCGGCGAGCTTGGAGCCGGTGCGCAGAATGTCGTCCACGATCACCACCGGCTCGCCCGGATGCGGGTTGATGTATTGGCGGAAGCGCAGGGGGTCATGGTCGTGCTCGCTCTCCGCCCAGTAGACTTGTTTGGCGCGGAGAGCTTCGCAGACCCCGTAAGCTACCGGCAGTCCGGCGGTGGCCGGAACCACGATGGAAAGTTCCGGCAAGATGGCCCGGATTTCCGGGTTAGCCCGCAGCCGCCGGCTCAGGCCGACCGAAAGCAGCCGGTGGTGCTCGGAATGGCGCAGCGCCACCGGCACCTGCAGGTACTCGTTGGAGTGCAGGCCGTTTGGGTATTCGAAATGGCCGTCGCGCAGGGCGCCGGTCTCGCGCAGCAGGGCGACGGTTTCTTCTTGAGTGGGAATCAGGTGCATAGATCAGTGTGCCCCATGTCCGGTCAGCACGCGCGGGATGGTGCGCAGCAAAATTTTCCAATCGAGCGCCAGCGACCAGTTGTCGATGTACTGCATATCCATCTTCATCCAGGTCTCGAAATCGACGTTGTCGCGGCCGGAGACGGCCCACAGACAGGTCAGGCCGGGACGCATGCGCAGGCGGCGCCGCTGCCAGCGCTGGTAGTGGTCCACCTCGCTGGGAATGGCGGGGCGCGGCCCCACCAGGGACATGTCGCCGCGCAGCACGTTCCACAACTGCGGCCACTCGTCGATGGAGAATTTGCGCAGGTAGCGCCCGAGGATGGTCAGCCGCGGGTCGTCCGGGATCTTGAAGACGGCGCCATCGCGGGTATTCAGGTGCGCCACGGTGGCCTGCATGGCCTCCGCGTTCTCGCACATGGACCGGAACTTGTAAAACAGGAAGAGACGCCCGTTCAGCCCGCAGCGCATCTGGCGGAAGATAGCCGGACCGGGCGAAGTGAGGCGGATGAGGAGGGCGATGGCGGCCATGAACGGGGACAGGATCAGCAGCCCGGCCGCCGCGATCAGCACGTCGGTGAGGCGTTTGACCAGGAGCCGGATTTCGTCCGAGGGTGCGGCCGAGAAGCTGAGCAGAGGCGTGGAGCCGAAACTGTCGAGTGAGATGGTGCTGTGAACGTGCGGAAAGAAATCCACGGCCAGGTGGGTGCGGACACCTTCCTCGTCGCACAGCAGGAACACCTCTTCCAGGTCCGGCAGGGTCTCGCTGCCCACCGCGAAAATGATGTCGTCCACAATGTGCTTTTCGAGCAGCATGGGGAGTTCACGGGTGGGGCGGACGGGATAAAGCGAGTCAAGCGCAATGTGCGCCGGGGCTTCCGGCGTTTCCGCCAGGAAACCCTGCAGGCGGATGCCATAGTCGGCCGAGGCCTCGATGCGGCTGGCCAGGCGAATGGCGCGTTCGCCGGTGCCCACCACCATGACGAAACGCGGCGCCGCAAACTCGCGCCGGATCACGCCGATCAACCTGCCGGCGAGGAGCCGGAAAAGCAGCAGGCAAACCCACGCATAGGCGGAGAACAGGACCAGAAAAAAACGGCTGAGTTCAAGCCGGAAGATGTATTCAAACAGGATCAGCGCGATGGCGCCATAAACCGACTGCCGCGCCGAATCGCGGAGGACAATCCGGGGATTTCCGGGATCCAGCTTTTCGTAGACATCCAGCCAAAGCCCGATCGTCACCCAGGCCATGAGCGAGAAGCCAAGTACCAGCGCCTTCTGTTCAACGGTAAGAAAGAAGATGTACTCCAAATGCAGAATGGAGCGAGTCTGGTAAGCCGCCTCGAATGCCAGCGTGGCCAGGACGATATCGGATAGGCCGAACAAAACACGGGCTTTACGCTGGCGTCCAAACATCGGTCCCAGGATAGCACGCGGCGCCGGAGACCCGGCCCCTAAAGCTTTTCCGCGGCCCCGCCGATATATTGCGCGTGGCTACGTATTTCTATGCCAATGATCCGCCTTGGCCAGAGACTCCAGCCCCCAAACTGGAGGTGCTGGTCCGCAACCTGGACCTGGATACGGTTCGCTCGAAGCGCCTCATGGACCAGCTTCTCGAAGAGGACCGGACGGAATTCGCGCGACAGGCAGCTGCGGTGTTGAAGAAGGATTCCGAGTCGCGAGGGGCGCGCTACCTGTTAGGCCTGGTCACTACGCGCGGACTGCTGGCGCCGGTTCTCTGCGACCCCGGCTTCACCCAGGTGCAGGCGCTGGAGTTGGCGCGGGCAGCCTTCGCGGCCGCTCCCAACGCCGACATTCTGCTGGCGCGCGCCGTGGCCGAATCGGTGGAAGTGGCGGACGACCCCGATTGTCTGGCTTGCGCCTCGCGGGTGCTGGGAATTCTGGCGGAGATTTCGGATGCCTCCCGGATCTTTCCGGCGCTGGTCCGCCTGCTGCACCATCCCAACCCGCATCTTCGGTCCAAAACCGTGCTGGCCATCGGACGGGTCAAGCGCAGCGCCCAATGGGTACGGCAACGGTTGGGCGATCAGGATCCGCGCATCCGCGCCAATGCGCTCGAATCGCTTTGGGACGTGAATACCGGGGAAGCGCGCGAACTGCTGCAATCCCTGGTCGAGGACCCGAACAACCGCGTGGCAGGCAACGCGATGCTTGGCTTGTACCGGCTGGGCGATGTTTCCACCATTCCCGAAATTCTCAAGCTGGCCAGACACGAATCGGCCCTTTTCCGCTCCACCGCGGCCTGGGTAGTAGGCGAGACGGAAGACCCGCGCTTCACCGAAGTGTTGCTGGAGATGTTGCGGGATGTAAACGGCACCGTCCGCAAGCGCGCGTTTTCCGCCCTGGCCCGGCTTCGGGCTGCGGCGGCCAAAGCAGCTCAGGTTCCGCCATACCGGCTGGCCGCCCGCCTCGGTCCCGGCTCCGGTGCCGCCGGCAAAACCAGGCGGCTGCTCCTGGCGGTGGCCGGTCCGGAAGGATGGAACGGGCCCGCGTGGATACCCACCCAACTTGTGCTTTGTGAAGACGGCAAGATCGTCACGCATTACCGTGTCATGGAAAAGGTGCTTGCCGAGACGCTGTCCGTGGTGTTCCTGCTGCCGGCCTCGTGCGCGCCTGGCGCACGGGCGGCGGCGCTCGCCTGCCTGCCATGGAAGAGACCTTCGGACCTCTGGGCCTGCGATTTTTATCAGCCGGACGCGGCCCATGAAGCCGGCGCCCAGCAATTCTCCGCGCGTTTCCAGGCGAGTGCGGACCTGATTCAGCCGGAATTCGCGCGGATACCGCTGCGTTTCCAACCCTGGGATCTGTGGCGCGCAATTCGCCGGCGCGTCGCTCCTGAAAAGGCTCCCGTTCCCGACCCCCAGCAGCTCATCATCATCGCCCCCGCGCAAACCAGAGGGGTGGCCGGGGAGGAACTGGTGGCGGCTGTCTCCGCGGCGCGCGCGTTTGTGCAGGTCATCGCACCCGGCCCGGACCCGGCGCTGGAACAGTTCTGCAACCAGGTGGGCGGCCAGTTTTGGATGGCCGACCAGGCTGGGCAAAGCGAAGCTGTGGTGCAGGCGTATCTCCAGCAGTTGGCCCGTTACGAAATCGCTTACCAGACGGCGAATGCGGGCGCCCGCTCGCTGAAGGTCCGCTTGCATGGTCCGTCAATCCGCGGCGAAACGGAGGTGCTGCTGCCGCATTAGAATTTGTCACCGCGGTTTGTCAGGAAAATTCGCTTTGTTTTCAACAACTCTTCGCAGGCTGGCTGCGGCGGCGCGCTATGTTGTAGCCGATGACGGTGGACGAGGCTTGTAAGATGTTTCCGGGCGCGGCGCGGACGAATGTGGAGACGAACTTGCCGCTGGTATTGCAGGCGCTGAACCAGGCCGGCCTGGCGGACCCGGACATGGTGTTGATGGCCCTGGCGACCATCTGCGCCGAAACGGCCGTATTCCTCCCCATCGCCGAGCGCCCCTCGCGGTTCAACACTTCCGGCCAGCCCGGCGGCCATCCATTTGATTTGTACGACCATCGTGCCGCCTTGGGAAACCAGGGCCCGCCGGACGGGGAACGGTTCAAGGGCCGCGGTTTCGTGCAGTTGACCGGCCGCGCCAATTACCGGCAGCATGGGGAAGCGATCGGTTTGGGCGATCAGCTTGTGGAGAATCCGGACCTGGCGAACGATCCTGGCATTGCGGCCCGGCTGCTGGCCAGCTTTCTCAAGCACGGGGAGGAGCACATCCGCGCCAGGCTGGCCGCGGGCGACCTGGCGGCGGCCCGCGCCCTGGTCAATGGCGGCAGCTACGGCGTAGAGCAGTTTACCGAGGCTTTCCAAACCGGGCGGCAGATGGCGGGCGAAGCCGGGCCCTCTCCGGTAAACGCGGCATGACGCCGCTGCCGGCCTCTTGGACGGGGCCCGTCCGCCAGAGGCGGCATGCCGCCCTGCCAAGGGCTCCGCGTAAACTGGAAGAGTGAACCCGGAAGAAACAGCAATCGATTTTCAGTTGGAGGCGGCGGAAGCCCGGCTGCTGGGCGCGCTGCTCGAAAAGGAAATTGCGACTCCGGAATATTACCCTCTTTCCCTTAACGCCCTGGTCAACGCGTGCAACCAGAAATCGAACCGCGACCCGGTGGTTTCCTACGACGAGGCGACGGTCGAAAACGCATTGGAGAGCCTGCGCCGGAAAGGGCTGGCGGTCCGCATCACCGGCGGCGACAGCCGCGTCCCCAAATACGCGCAGCGCTTCACGGAGAAATTCAACCTGGGACGGCGGGAGGCGGCGGTGGTGTGCGTCCTGCTGCTGCGCGGTCCGCAAACCGTGGGCGAGCTGCGCGGCCGCACGGAGCGGCTCTACTCGTTCGACGATCTGGAGGCCGTGGAAGGGACATTGAACCGCCTGGCCGAAATGGGATTCGCGCGGCAACTGGCGCGGCAGGCCGGGTTCAAGGAAGCCCGCTACGCTCAGTTGCTGGGCGGCGAGGTCGCGGAAGCGGAAGCGCCGCCGGCCGAACCGGAGCGGCGCGCAAACGCCGGCCCGAGCCTCGCCGATCGCGTGACCCAACTGGAGGCGGATCTGACGGACCTGCGCCGCCGGTTCGAGGATTTCCGCCGGAACTTCGAGTGAGCGATTCCGGCCCGCCATCCCCTTTCGTAGCGCCGCCTTCCAGGCGGCCATGCCGGCATCCATGCCGGCATTCGCCGCTCGCAGTCGAATCCCGCAAGAAGAGCTGCGCCCGCCGTCCGTCGCTCGGCAACGGTGGATGCATGCTCCGACGACCTATGCCGGCACGAATGCCGGCATGGCAAGCTGAAAGCTTGCGCTACGGGCTGACTTTCGACAGAGCGGTCGCTGCCAAAAGGGAACAGACCCGAATCGCAGCACTACCGGATCTCGTATAGATACAGGGCATGCCCGACGATGGCCGATGGCGGCGTGCGGCCGATCCACGAGCCCCCCGCGCCCGCCCTGGCCACGAAGTGCGCGCTCACCACGTACAGGCCGGGCGCCGGTTCGCTCTCGAGATTGAAACCGGTGCAGCGCAAGCCGTAGCTCCGCGGCGGAAAAGTTCCGAAATAAGCGAAGCGCACCGGTTGGCTCACGCCGCGCCTGCGCAGCCATTCCCGCAATTGCTTGACGCCCTGGCCCCAATCCACATTACTGTCGTCCAGCCATGCGGTGCCGCAGCGCGTACCGCCGTCCCATCCGATCTGGGCGGGGTCGCGCAGCAGGCAGGCCGCTTCGTTGAAATACGACAGATGGTCGGGATAGATGCCGGCGGCGGCGATGGCGGACCAGGCGCACAGCAGGAGCGCGGCCCCTCGCGCCCATTTCGAGGGCTGCCGGAACAGCCAGGCCAGCCCGGCGCCTCCCAGGAGAAAGGCGAACGGCAGCGCCGGAATCATATACCGGAAGCCCATGTTTCCGGCCTTGGCGGTGTACGCCGCGAACAGGACGAGCGGCGGGAGCAGCAGGAAGAGCATCGGCAAGTAGCTTTTGGTTTTGCTTCGCAACAGAACGGCCAGCCCGATGCCGCCGAGCAGAATGGCGGCCAGCGGTTCCTTTAAGAGGTATGCGGCCGCGAAATAAGCGGTGAAGCGCGGCTGTAATTCTCCTCCCAGGAAGGACAGGTAACGGGGATCGTGATCGGCATTGACGAGCCGCAATCCGTGCCAGTAAAGCATGGGGCTGCGAAACAGGAAAACGATCTCGATTACCAGGAACGCTGCGCAGCACATCGCCAGGAACGGGCCCAGGAAGCGCCGCCCTCTGGCCCCAACCAGCAGCGCCAGGGCGACCGGCAACAGGAAAACGGCCGAATACTTCGACGCCAGCGCGGCCCCCAGGGCCAGGCCGCAGAGGAGCGGCCCGCGCGCGTCCGGCCGCCCGGCGTAATTCCACAGCAGCATCAGAAACAGCACCGTAAATGTAGCCAGCCCCACGTCGGTGGTCACCAGGTAAGAATGGGCAATCATGGTGGGATCGACCGCATACAGAAAGAGCGCGCCGAGCGCCGCGGCTTCGCCCAGCAGTTTCCGGCCCCACAGATAGACCAGCAGGCCAAGCAGGGTAGCGATCAGAATCATGGGCAGGCGCGCCCAGAACATGATCCGGTCCGGCCCGCCGCTGGCGATAATGTCGCTGCCCACCACCCATTCCAGGCCGGAATTTCCGGGTGGATTGGCGATCAGTTCCCGCGCCATCTCGCTTTGCGGCCAGCGCGCGCCGGCGGCCATGGCGGCCAGCGCGCTCAGTTCCTTCAGCAGCGGCGGGTGCTGCAGGTTGGCGCGAAAGACGCGCGTGCGCAGATAGGAAATCCCCGCCGCCAGGTGCGCAGGTTCGTCGAACGTGGGGCTCTTGAGCAGGCTGGAGCAAAGGCTCTCGAGGAAGAAGGCGGCCAGCAGGGCCCCGGCGCAGATGTGCCGCCCGTTTCGCATGAACGCCAATCGTAGCATTGCGGGTTACTGCACGGGCGTGCCGTAGGGGACCAGGGTCGGGATGCGCTCGGCGGAATCCACGCGCGCGATCTTCCAGGCCCCCGAGTCACGCTCCAGGTAAACGGTCTGGACCTCGTTGCGGTCCTGGTAGATGTACTCCAGGCGCACGCTCGCTTCCCGGTCGGAAAGCAACTGCGGCTCGGAGAGCGACACGCCCTTGATCTCCGCATTGGAGGACTTGAGGTAGCCGGCTGTGACCGACTGCTGCAACTGCGCGGCGAGCGGCCCGGAATATTGCGAGAGGTAAGCCGCGGTATTGCCGGCGCGGGCGGCATCGAGCATGGCGTAGATGGTGTCCTGGGGGGCGGCCGCGGGCTTCGGCCGGCGGCGCAGGATGGCCATGGTGAACAGGCCCGCGATCACCAGCACGGTGGCGATTGTGGCTTGATTCGGGCGCTTCATTTCCCGCCGCTTTTGCCGATGATGGAGAGATCCACGTTGCCGTCGGCATCCAGGATCAGCTTGCGGATTTTGGGAAGAATCTCCTCCATCGCTTCGAGATACAGGCGCGTGCCGGTGACTTCGGAAGCCTTGGCGTACTCGGCGGCGATGGCGGTGAAGCGGGCGGCGTCGCCGGCGGCCTCGTCGATTTTGGATTGGCGGTAGGCCGCGGCGGATTCGCTCAACTGCGATGGCTTCGCCGCGGGCGCGGGGAATCAGGTCGTTGGCGTAGCCGTGGGCTTCGTTCACGATGCGCGCGGTATCGGCGCGGGCGCTGGCAACGTCGCGGAAAGCGTCGGCGGCCTCGGGCGGCGGGGCGGCGTTTTCGATGTTGATGGTGGAGAGCCTGACGCCGGCGCCATAATCGTTCAGGCGCGCCTGCGCCGCGCCCAGCACCTCTTCCTGGATGGCGACGCGCTCGGTGGTGAGCACGGCATCGACGCCGCGCAGGGCCACGCGGCGGGCAAGCTCGGATTCCACCGCGGAAGCGATGGTCTTGGCGGCGTCCACGGAATGGAAAAGGAAATCGGCGGGAACCGCCACCGAATACTGCACCACCACGCGCATATGGATGATGTTCTGATCGCCGGTGAGGAATTGGGAGGCCAGCGGCTGGGTGCGGCCGAGGACGCTATCGGCGGGGTCGCCGCCGATCACCAGGCGCTGCAGCTGGTGGACCTTGAGCCTGGTACACGCGGTCGATCGGCCAGGGCAGCGAATAGTGGATGCCGGGGTGAACGCGCGGCTCCACCACCGCGCCGAAACGCGTGACCACCGCCTGTTGGTCGGGGGCACAATGTAGATCCCGGAGAGCAGCCAGAGCCCGGCGGCGGCCGCAGCAATGCGGACGGCGAGTCCGCTTCGCGGACCGGAGAGCGGCGCCGACCCCACTCCAGGATGCGCGCTTGCGCGGCAGAACTCACTTGGCGCCGGCCTCGCCTTTCATGAGGATTTTCAGCAGCTCGGAATCGGAGCTGAGGATGGCGGTGGTCTTGTCGTCCAGAATTTTCTTATAGGCTTCGAGCGTGCGCAGCAGCTTGTAGAAGCGCGGATTCTTGGAATAGGCCTGGCCGTAGATGCGGGTGGATTCGGCGTCGCCCTGCGCCGCGGATCTTCTCGGCCTCTTTGTACGCGGCGGAGAGGATCTCTTCCTTCTGCCGGTCGGCATCGGCGCGGATGCTCAGCGCCTGCTCTTCGCCTTCGGCGCGATACTGGCGGGCGATGCGCTCGCGCTCGGCGCGCATGCGGGCGTAGACGCTCTGCTTGTTCTGCTCGGGCAGATTCAGGCGCTTGATGCGCACGTCCACCACGTCGATGCCGTATTGCTGCGAGGGCGGCGCGGTCGGTGGCGGACGGTCGAGGCGGTCCAGCATGTCGCCGGGCTTCCGCGCTGGCGGGCGCCGTGGAGACGAGCGAATCCAGGTCGTGCGTGCCGAGCGCCGCCGAAAGGCCGGACCAGACGATATCGTGCAGCCGCATCTCCGCCGCCACCGGATCGCCCACGGTCTGCAGGAAGCGGTCCGGATCGTGGATCTTCCAGGCGACGTAGCTGTCCACCACGATGTTCTTCTTGTCGCGCGTGAGAAATTCCGAGGGGCGCGGATTGTAGATGCGCAGCCGGCGGTCGAAATAGGTGGCGGATCTGGAAGAACCACTTCGCGTGCAGGCCGGCGTCGGTGACGGTGCGGATGGGCCGGCCGAACTGCGTGACCAGCACGAATTCGGTTTCGTTGACGGTGAAGAAGCTGAGCCAGATGACGAGCAGCGCGGCCAGCGCCGCGGCGGCAGGAACGTATTTTCGATAGCGGTGCATCAGGATTCCCTTACGGGCGGTCCAGGGTCGTGTGAGCAGCTTTCAGCTTGCCATACCGGCATCGTCGACTCCATACGTATGTCGGCTTGAAGCCGCATGGCCGCTGAAGGCGTCTACGCGCGTCTGCCGCAGTCCTCATGGTTCCCCGGATCTTCACGACCGGCGCCGGGCCGCCGATTTCGACGCCGTCCTCCAGCAGGAAGAGCTGGCGCGGCGCTTTGCGTGGTCCACGATCAGCTTCTTCTTGCCGGGCAGAACCTGCTCGATGGTTTCCAGGTACAGGCGCGTTTCGGTGGGTCCGGGCGCGGTGCGATAGGCGGCTTCGCGCTGGTCGAAGCGGGCGGCGTCGCCCTGCGGCGCGGTTGGTGCGGCCGAGCGTATACGCGCGCGGCCTGCTGCCAGGCTGCGCCTTGCGCGTTGCCGCGCGCCAGCGCCACCTGCTCGTTGCGGTAGCCTTCGGCTTCGTTGATCAGCCGGTTCTTCTCTTCGAACGCGCCGGAGACTTCGCGGAACGCGTCCACCACTTCGAGCGAAGGATGCACGTCCTCCAGGCGAACGCGCAGCACGCGCATGCCGGCGCCTAGCGGTCGAGGCGGGACTGCAGATCGCCGCTGCAGGCGCTGCTCGATGGCCTGCGCGGCCGGTGGTGAGCACGTCGTCGAGCGGCGTGGTGGTGATGACGGATTCGAGCGCCGATTCGGCGGCCGCGCGCACGCGTGGCGTCGCCATCGAGCTGGCGGAAAAGGAAATCGTCGGGCCGGGGAAGATCGTAGTGCACGGTGGCATTCAGCTCGATCATGTTCTGGTCGCCGGTGAGCAAGAGCGATTCTTCGGGCGTGCGCTGGAAGCGGCCGGAGCGGTGCTGCACGTTCCATTCGTAGGCGGCGGGCTCGGCATCGGGCGAGCCGGCGACGGAGCGGAAGCCGATCTCGACCACGCGCACCGGCGCGCCTGAATGCGCGTGAGCGTTTCCATCGGCCAGGGCAGCTTGTAGTGCAGGCCGGGCTGGCTGAAGGGCAGCAGCTTGCGTCCGAAGCGCTGCGACGATGCCGAGCTCATCCGGCGGGACGATGTAGAAGCCGTTGAGCGACCAGAGCAGCCGCGCACGGCGAGAGCCGGCTTGCCGAGCTACGCGGCGGCGATCGAGCCACGCGCAGGCGGCGCGAGCAGGTGCGGCATCCGCGCGCGACAGAGCAGCCCGCGGCGCTGCGCCACCGGGCAGGCGCCCGCCGACGCGCAGCAGCCGCAGCGAGTTCATCATCACGAAGAACGACGAGAGCTGGTGCGTGACCGCGGCGCCGATCGGGCCCACGCATGCCGGTGGCGGCCAGATGACGGCGGCCAGGTTGAACAGCGCCGGCGAAGAGGATAATGTTCTGCCAGGCGGTGGCCACGGCGCGGCGGCTGGTCTCGAAGAAGATGCGGCAGACGTTTCGAGCGAATGCGGGAGATAGACCACGTCGGCGGCTTCGGCGGTGATGTCGCTGGCGCCGGCAACGGCGATGCCGACGGCGGCGGCGGCCAGCGCCGGCGCGTCGTTGATGCCGTCGCCGACCATGGCGACCGTGCGGCCCTGGGCGGCAAGCTGGCGGATGCGCTCGAGCTTCTGCTCGGGCAGCAGCTCCGCCTCGCACTTCGGGATGCCGGCCTCGCGCGCGATGACTTCGGCGGCGCGGCGGCGGTCGCCGGTGAGCATCACGCGCTGGGCGATGCCGAGGGCCGCAGAGCCGCGGCCGCAGGCTTCGCGCACGCCCTGGCGCAGGCGGTCGCGCAGGAGGATGGCGCCGGCGGCAGCGCCGTCCACGGCGACCAACACGCGGTGGCGCCCAGGCGGTCGGCGCGCTCGCAGCAGCGCGTCCGGGCACCGGCTCAGCGACGAACGCGGCGTTGCCGGCGCGGACGGTGCGGCCCGCGATGGCGCACTCCACGCCGCGGCCGGGAAGCGCGTGCGCGCTTTCGGCGGGCGGAACCGGCAAGCGCACGGCGGCGCGGCTTCTTCGACGATCACGCGGGCGAGCGGGTGGTCGGAGCCGTTCGGCGGCGGCGGCGAGCGCGAGCAGATCGTCTTCGGAGCGGTCGAGCGCGGCGATTTCGACGATTTCGAAGCGGCCTTCGGTGATGGTGCCGGTCTTGTCGAAGACCACCGTATCCACCTTGGCGGCCAGCTGCAGGATGGCGGCGCCGCGCACCAGGATGCCGCGCCGGGCGAGCCCGCCGATGGCCGCCACCATGGCGGTGGGAGTGGCCAGGATCAGGGCGCAGGGGCAGGCGACGATCAGCACGGCGACGGTGCGCATCCAGTCGCGCGTGAAATAGAAGGTAAGCGCGGCGGCCAGCAGCAGGGCCGGCAGGAAGTAGTGCGCGGCGCGGTCGGCCAGGCGCTCCACCGGCGCGCGCTTCTCCTGCGCCTCTTCCACCAGCTGGACCACGCGCGCCAGCGTGGTTTCGCTCGCCGGCGCGCGTCACGCGAATGCGCAGCAGGCCGCCGCCGTTGAGCGTGCCGGAGAAGACTTCGTCGCCGGGCTGCTTTTCGCGGGGCAGCGGCTCGCCGGTGATGGAGCTTTCGTCGATCGGCGAAAAGCCGTCGAGCGATGACGCCGTCGGCCGGCGATGCGCTCGCCGGCGCGGACCAGGATGAGGTCGTCCGGGCGCGAGCGATGCGGCGTCGACTTCCTCCTCCGCGCCGTCGCGCAGGACGCGGGCGCGGCGCGGCATCTGCTCGACGAAAGCGCTGGATGGCGGCGGCGGTGCGTCCGGCGGCGTAGGATTCCAGGCCCTCGCCCACCAGCACGATGAACATGGCTTCGGCGGCGGCCAGGTATTGGCCCACGGAGAGCGCCGCGATCACCGCGATGCAGAGCGCGATATCGGCGGAGATGCGCTTTTCGAGCAGCGCGGAGATGGAGTTGTAAAAGGTCTTGTAGCCGGCGAGCAGGGTGATGAGGATGGCGGTATCCAGGCCGAAAATGGTGTTGAAGATGCCGAGCCAGTTCAGCAGCAGCAGGACGCCGACAAGCGCGGCAAAGGAGTAATAGCGGATTCGCTCGCGGGGGTCCTCGTCCATGATGAATGGACTATTGTACAGGAGCGATGATTCTGAGGGTGCCGTTCGGCAATTGCGGGGCAGGTTGGCAACCCAATGCCACTTGGTTTTCCCGAATTCGGCCACTCTCGGTGGATTGCGTTGCCCGCGCGTGGTGCAGCGTGAAGAAATGCCTTGTATCAGGGCACGACTTGAGTCGTGCCGAAAGGGAGGGTCCGGACCGGCGACATCGTTTACACTTTAGACCGGCGACATCATTTACACGTTTTGGGCTGGTGAAAGGTTGTTCGAAGCTGGGGTTTACGGGAGGTAGCCGGATGCCCTGGAATGCGAGGACAGCCTTGGAGCAGCGAAGAGCGTTTATCGAAGAGTGGCAACGCGAGCAAGACGGCCTTGCCGAGTTGTGCCGAAAGTACGGGATTTCTCGACCAACGGGGTACAAGTGGGTCCAGCGATTTGAAGCCCAAGGGGTGGCCGGTCTGGAGGAATTGAGCCGCGCTCCGCACAATTCGCCGCAGGCGATCAGTGGGGAGCTGGCGGATCAGGTGATCGCACTGCGGCAGCAGCATCCCCGCTGGGGTCCCCGGAAACTGCGCGTGTATCTGGAGAAGCACCATCCGAGTAGCCGTTGGCCGGCGAACAGCAGCATCGGGGAGTTGCTGCAGCGGGAAGGGTTAGTGCAGGGGCGCCGCCTGCGGCGGCGGACCCCGCGCTACAGCGAACCGTTGGCCCACGCGGCCGGGCCCAACCAGGTGTGGTGCGCGGACTTCAAGGGGTGGTTTCATTGCGGCAACGGCGAGCGTTGCGACCCCTTGACGATCAGCGACGCGTACAGCCGGTATTTGTTGCGCTGCCGAGCCGTGGAAAAGGCAGACGGGGTACACGTGCGGGGAATCTTCGAGGCGGTATTTCGGGAATGTGGATTGCCGGAGGCGATCCGCACGGACAACGGGCCGCCGTTTGTGGGGCCAGCGCCCGCCGGGCTGAGTCGGCTGGGCATGTGGTGGCTGCGCCTGGGGATCCGACACGAGCGCATTGAGCCGGGATGTCCGGAGCAAAACGGCCGGCACGAGAGGATGCACCAAACCCTCAAGCAAGAGACGGCCACGCCGCCCGCACGGAACCTGCGGCGGCAACAAGAATCGTTTATCCGTTTTCAAACCGAATACAACCAACAGCGACCGCACGAAGCGCTGGGGTATCAGACGCCGGCCTCTTTGTACGTGGTTTCGACGCGGCCGTATCCGGCGCGCCTGCCGCAACCGGAATATCCCGCCAACAGCTACCTGTGCAAGGTCCACCCCAGCGGCCTGGTGAACTGGAGGAGTCGCGAGGCCTTTATCAGCAAAGTGATGGGCTGCGACTATGTCGGGCTAGTGCCGGTGGCCGACGCGGGTGCGGAACCCAAGCGAAAGCGTAAAGCACAACCCCGATGACTTCGGGTCCTGCCCCCTTTCCCTGTCCCTCCATTATGCGGAAGGGGAGCGGACTGTCAAGGGTTCGCTCCGCCGCGCCAAAAACCGGCGCGCCCTTGACAGTCCGCTCCCCTTCCGACAAAAATCAACTGAGATAAGGGAAAGGGGGCAGATGGAACCTCCCTCCGCTTCGCTGCACCAGACTTCCGGGTCTCATAGGTTGTAAACGATGTCGCCGGTCTAAAGTGTCAACCATGTCCCCGGCCGGACAGGTGCAGATGAGAAAGGGCTTTAGCCCCTGGGTGTCGAACGACTTGCGGACGACCAGGGGCTAAAGCCCTCGTTTTCCAAGCGAATTCGGCACGACTCAAGTCGTGCCCTGATACAAGCCGCAACCCAATTTACTTAGTTCTCCCTTCGGGGAGAACTAAGTGGCATTGGGTCGCCAACCGACGCGCAGGTTAACAAGCCGCCCTACCAGCTATCTCGGTCTGGCCGCTTACGCCGAAGCGGCCTGGAACGCCGGCACATCCACCCAGGCATGCGCCTGGTTGCTCTTCAGCTCGGCTTCCAGAATGGTGAGGCCGCGCAGGCCGTCGACGAACTGCGGATACTCGGGCTCCAGGGCGGGATCGGCGATGGACGGTAGAAGCGGCGGAACACCTGCTTGAAGGTGTCGTCGTAGCCTTCGCTGTGGCCGCCCGGCAGATCGGCGTACGGGCGGGCGCGCTCCTTCATCAGCGACGGGTCCTTGATGATGATCTGGTTGGGGGTGTTGCGGTGGCCGATCCACAGCTCGTCGGGCCGCTCCTGGTCCCAGGCCACGCCGGCCTTGGTGCCGTAGATTTCCATGCTCAGGCGGTTCTTGCGGCCGGCGAAACCTGGCTGGCGGTGAAGGCGCCGCGCGCGCGGTCGCCCATGCGGAACACCACCGCGCCGAAATCCTCGGTGTCGATGGGCACCTCGACGTAATCCTCCGGCTGCAGGGTCTTGCCGGCGAAAGTCTCGATCGGGCCCTTGGGCCGCTTGCGGGTCTTGTGGAAGGTCTGCAGGTCGGCGCACACCGAGGTGATGCGCTGGCCGGTGACGTGCTCGGCCATGTCGCACCAGTGCGAGCCGATATCGGCCAGGCAGCGCGAGGGGCCGTTGTCCTTGGAATCGATGCGCCAGTTCCAGTCGGTGTCGTAGAGCAGCCAGTCCTGCGAATAGGTGCCCTGCACCACCAGGATCTCGCCCAGGTCGCCGTCTTCGCGCATGCGGCGCATCTGCTGCACCATGGGGTAGAAGCGCAGGTTGTGGAAGGTGCAGTTGCGGCGCTTGGTCTTGCGCGCCAGGGCCACCAGCTGGCGCGCCTCCTCCACCGAGGTGGCCAGCGGCTTTTCGCAGATCACGTGCTTGCCGGCCTGGAGCGCGTCCGTGGCGATGGGGAAGTGCAGGGCGTTGGGCGTGCAGACGTGGACCGCATCCACGGCCGGATCTTCCAGGATGCGGTGGTAATCGGCCTCGGTCTTTTCCGACTCCGAACTCGGCGGCCAGCTGCTTGGCTTTTTCCATCTGCGGCTCGCCGATGGCGTAGAGGTGGACATAGCCCAGCCGGCGAATGCCTTCCAGGTGCACGCGCCCCACGAAGCCGGTGCCGAATACTGCGGTTTTAAATCTTTTCATGTATTTCCTTTCGAGAGCCTTCGCGCATCGGCGGGCGATGTGGGAAAGCCAACTGTCTAATCTACCGCAAAATCCTGATAGATTGGTATGAGGCTCATGGTGGTTCGGATCCGCTTCGGGAAAGGCCCCACGGCTGGGCAGTAGCGCGGCAACGAACCGGCGCATGGCCCTGGCCGTTGCGCGCGTATGTTGACGCCCGCCGCGGCGATGGCGGCGGTGCTGGCGCTGTGGCGCATTGCGGCCGACCTGAACTGGACCAACAGTTTCGCCATTTCCTCCGGGCTATTCTCTCACTGGCAGGTCTGGCTGGGCGCCGCCATTCTGTTGCAACTGTGCGCCCACATTCTGAACCGATACGGCAGGAAGCGGCGATGAGCCGGCTTCCGAACCGGGAATTCTGCAGGCCTCTTCTGATATTCTAACCTGTAGAGCACCCGATGCCTTGCTCAGCTTTCGGTATCGCCGTTCCGTGCTGGCCTATTATTTCCCGCCGGGATTCAAGTGGCTGCTGATCACCAATACCGGCGTTTTTCTGCTGGATTTCCTGTTTCCGCCCTTGCACCGGCTACTCTGGACGCTGTTTGCGCTGTATGCCGACGGCGTGATCCACGGCGTGCGCAATCCCGTTCGTCTGGCAGCTGTTCACCTACATGTTCCTGCACGGCGGCATCTGGCACCTGCTGTTCAACATGCTGACGCTGTGGATGTTCGGCATGCAGCTGGAGCAGGACTGGGGCACGCGCCAGTTCCTGAAATATTATTTCCTATGCGGCATGGCGCGCCGGCATCTGCGTACTCGCTGGTCAACATGGCTGCATGGGCGACTGGGTCACCCCCACCATCGGCGCATCCGGCGCGATCTTCGGCGTGCTGGTGGCGTTTGGCGTTCTCTACCCGAACCAGACCGTGCTGATGAGCTTCCTGTTCCCGATCAAGGCCAAGTACATGGTGATGATCTACGCCGCCATGGAGCTGCTGATGACCGTTCGGCCGCGGACACAGCGGCGTCAGCACCATCGCCCACCTGGGCGGCATGGCGTTCGGCTATGTCTACCTGAAGGGCCGCCTGCCGCGGATCGCACCTGCCCGACATCGGCATGGGCGGCGCCTACCGGCAATGGAAAATGCAGCGCGCCAAGAAGAAGTTCCAGGTTTACATGCGCAAACACGGCAGCGGGCCGTGGGTCAACTGAGCGAGCCGCCTGATTGCGGCCACGGGTGTAGATTCCGTCGCAACGCCGAAGCTCCGCTCCGCGTCATCTGCTATAGTTACGTCGGAAGTAATGCCTATGCGACCCTGGAAAGCTCACTGTTGTGTGCGCCGCCGCACTGTTTCGCGGTGGCGGCCTGTCAGTCGCTCAGGAACAGGGTCCGCTGCACCGATTCCAGCACCACCGTCGCCAAGCCGCGCAAGCCGACGCGGATTCCGATACCAAGCCCGGCGACGATTCCGACCTGCCCAAGATCCCTTCGGAATACACAGAAGGACAAGCTCGATATCACAACCTGCCGACGTTCAAGACCGACGTCGATATCGTGACCCTGGACGTTTCGGTGCTCGACAACAAGGGCCACTTCATTCCCGGCATTCCCGCGACCAACTTCCGCGTGCTGGAAGACAACGTTCCGCAGCAGATCCAGTCCATCAATGGGCGAAGCGCCCATGACGGTGGCCATGGTGGTCGAGTTCAGCAACCGCTTCCAGCAGCTCTATTGCCATGACCTGGTACCAGACCCTGCAACTGGCCTGGGGTTTCGCCAGCACGCTCAAGCCGCAGGATTACGTCGCCGTGATCGCTTACGATATCAAGCCGGAGATCCTCTCCGATTTCACCACCGACCGGCAGAAGACGCAGGAAGCCCTGCAGCGGCTGACCATCCCGGCGTTGTCCGAGGCCAACCTGTTCGACGCCGTGACCGACACGGCCGACCGCATGTCCGGCATCGAGGGCCGCAAGGCCATTCTGCTGATTTCTACGGGCATCGACACCTTCAGCAAGATCACCTACGACCAGGCCCGCAAGAAATCTGCAGGAAGCGGGCGTGCCGATTTATACCGTCGGCCTGATGCAGGCGCTAGCGCGATCATGATGGATGGGCATATGGGCGCCGGAGCCCGGATGGATTTCCTGCAGGCCGACAACGCAGATGCGGACCTTCGCCAAGGAAACCGGCGGCCAGGCCTATTTCCCGCGGTTCCAGGGCGAGTACGGCCAGATCTTCCAGGAGATCCACCAGGCGTTGCGCAACCAGTACGTGATCACGCTACACGCCCACCAACAAGACGCACGACGGCTCCTTCCGCAAGATCAAGGTGGAGCTGGTGAATCCCGCCACCAACGAGCCGCTGCCGTTGAAGGACGAAAAGGGCAAGCCGGTGAAGTACACCATCGTCGCCAAGAGCGGCTACAAGGCGCCGCGCGCAGTGGAGTGAGCCACTCCGCTTTCGGCGGGCAAGCGGAGCGCCGGTTGTCAAGAACTCAATCTGGCGGTTTTTGAAAGCGATAAAAATTCGTTGACACGAGCGTTACAGCTCTGTTACTTTTGCATCCTGCCCGGCAATGAAATCTTCTCCAATTACTGAAGCCAAAATTCTACTTGTGGACGACAATCGCGATGGATTGCTCGTGCGCCGCTCGCTGCTCGAAGAGCAGGGTTTTCGCGTGGAACAGGCCGAAAGCGGCGAAGCGGGCCTGGAACTGTTCAACGCCATCCGCTTCGACGTGGTGGTCACCGGCTACCGGATTCCCCGCATGAGCGGCACGGAGTTGATCGAACGCATCCGCAAGCTGGATCCGCAACGCGCGCGTGGTGCTGCTCTCGGGCTTCGCCCAACCGCTGGGGTTGACCGAGGAGAATACGGGCGCCGACGTCGTGCTCTCGAAGGACAGCCAGGAGCAGGTGCTTCTGGTGCGGTCCGTGAAGCGCCTTTTGAATCGCGCCGTGAGCCGGAAGCCGCCGCGCTCGCAGGTCCGCGCGGCGGGAAAGCGCCTGGTGCGTTCCCGGCTGGCCGCGCTATAGCGCGGAGCCGCCGGCGCCGGAGTCCGCCGGCTTCTTGAAAAACCAGAGCCAGTAATACTGCTCGCCCTCGCCGTGGTTGTACCGCATCTCAAAGCCGCAGCGCCCGGCCATCTCCCGCGCCTCGTCCTGAGTGAATGGGACGCCCAGCCAGCTGTCGTCCCATTCGTCCATGCGCGCGCATCCCTGCACCTGAAATTTGAACAGCGCGCCGGGGCGAAGCAGGCGGTGCACCTCGCGCACGTAGCTCTCGATCACCTCGCGGCTGGGAATGTGCTGGAAGACGATATAGGAGAAGGCGAAATCGAAGCGCAGTTTGCCGATGCCCATCCGTTCCAGCAGGCGCGGCAAACCGTGTCTGCGGACGACGGTCAGGTCCCGGCCATTGTTCTGAAACACGTGGGCATTGCGCGAATCGCGCAGGGCCAGACGCGCCTGCGCCACCATTTCCGCGCTGATATCCACCGCGTAGACCTGCCCGAAATACCGTGCCAGGGCCCGCGTAATCCGCCCCGTTCCGCAGCCGATTTCGAGCACCTTCATGCGCTTCGGATTCTTCCCCTGGCAGACGTTGCCCAGGTCGGTGAGAATCTCGCGCTCTACGTTGATTTCCCCGGAGCGGAAATATTCGTCATCGGTCCATTCGTCGCGCCCGCTGGCGACGTAGTAACGCGCATTCTCCCGCGCGCGCCGGTCCCAGTCCTCGCGCATCTTCTCCAGTTGGCGCGTGGTCTCGTCGTCGTTCATCTGTTATATTGTAATTACCCTGTCAGCTCTGTGGGCGGCTAGCTCAGCTGGGAGAGCGCCGCGTTCGCAACGCGGAGGCCGTGGGTTCGAATCCCACGCCGTCCACCAATCAGGAAAAATCTCGAAGCTCTAAGAAGAGGGTGCTTTATCGCGGCCGGCCTTCTCCTCGAACATGGACCGGTCGGCTTGGGCGAACAGTTCTTCGGCAGTCATGCCGAGGCTCCAGACCGCCACTCCCACTGCGCCGGAGACGGCCACCTTCTTGCCCTTGCCGCACGGATCGAGCGCGTACTCCCCGAATACCCATCTCCGAATGCGGTCGACTCTCTGCTCCGCTTCGGCGCGGTTGCAGTCCAGTACGACCACAAACTCGTCCCCGCCCCATCTCCCCACCACATCCTGGCCGCGCAAATGCGCTTTCAACTCGCCCGCGAATTGCCGGAGAACCGCATCGCCGGCGGGATGCCCGTACGTGTCGTTGATCTTCTTAAACCCATTCAGATCGATGACCGCGAGGCAAAACACGGCCCCTCTTTTGAGGCGGGCTTCGGTCTCGTTCCCGATGCCCTGCCGGTTAACGAGGCCGGTCAGCGGGTCTGTCAGGGATCGATGTTCGGCATCGGCCAGGCGCTCCTCGTACTGAACCAGTTTCCGTTGCAGGTTCTGGACCGACTGCCGCCCATCCTCCAGCATGCGTTCCACACAGGATCGCAGGTCGGCCGTGGTTTCCCCGATCAGCTCGCGAATCCGCACGATATCTTCCAGGTCCCCGACGGCCTGGAGCCGGACCGTCACCTCGCCGAACTGTGCCTTGTAACGGTCGTCGCGGGCGGCCACGGCCTTCGCCACTTCAGCCATGTCGAGGACGATCTCCTGGATCTCCGCCGTTTTTTGCCGGTAGTAACCCGCCACCGCCTGGCCCCAATCCTCCACGTGGCGATCGATTTCCTTCGCGGTTTCCTCGAGCGCGCACGGGGCAGCCGACTTCAGCAGGCGGTCTCTCAATATCAGCAGGCTTTGCCGCAGTCCGCCGCCCAATGCCGGACAGACCTGGTCTCCCATCCTGGCTACAGCGGCCGCCGTCGAGCGGTAACCGGCCAGGCTCGATTCCAGCAACTCTTCGAGCTGGATCTCCATCGTCTTCTTCAGCGAAATCATGATATGCCGTCGCGCATACTCATCGGCCTAAGTCGCTCGAACTTTAACCGCACCGGGATCCTGCTCCCGGTATTGGACTATTCCGGCTGCAGCCGGAAGCGAAGAAACACGTTGCCGCCGGTGGGGTGCGCGCCGTAATAGGGCTGGATCGCTCCGGGTAGCGTGTAAGTGGTGAAGTTAGCTCCGATTCCGACGGCGATGTGCCGGAAACTGCCTAACTCGCGAGTGTAGCCCAGGGTGTAGGCCCCGATGCGGAAACTGCTGCCGTAGAGCAGGTCGAGGTGCTGCTCCAACCCGGGCGTATCGGCGAACAGATCGTCCTTGGCAACCATTTCAACGCGGGCGGTAAGGAGATTGCCGCGGGTGACGGGCAGGACGGATTCGGCCAGGTACGCGTTCAGGTTGCGCAGCGTCGCGGTGCTGTGAATGCGCCCCCAGATCAGGCTCGAAGCCCAGCTGCCGCCGTGCACGGGGCGCGTATATTCCACCGACGCGGTGACGCGTGTCTGGTCCCCGGGCTCCAGCACTTCGGGATGCGCGAGACGCCCGAAAGAGACCTGTGCGGCCCAGTTGGCGGACGGGAAAAACCAGGCGCGGCCGGACCAGGAATCGACCGCCCCGGACTGGATAGTCCAGCGGTTCTCGCCCGGCTCGGCGCCATGGAAGCCGCTGGCCTCCAGCTTGAATTGCCGGTAGCGGACTCCGGCGGTGACGACATCGTCGGCAATGTGGGTGGAATCCTGCCAGTGGTGAGAGATGGGAGCCTGGGGAAACTCCATGGCGGAAGCGCGGTGCGGAAAGGCCACCGGGCCGAGCGCGGGGTCGCCGACCGGCGCGAAGTAAAGATCGAGCGTGGTGCCGGGCGCCAGCCGGCGGACGTAATGAAACCCCAAAGCCATGATGAAGTTGTGCGGATGCTGGGCGTCCACCAGAGGCTCGCCGTACGCGGTTTCGCCGGTCTGGAAGAGCAGCGGATAGCGGCGATCGGTGACGGTGGCCGGCTCCAGGCTGAGCATGAGCACGGCCTCGAACGCGCCGCCCTCGCCTACGCGGTGTTCGGCGGACGCCATGAACCAGTTGGTGGAATACAGTTTGTCGCCTCCGCGCGGGCCGGATTGCTGGATATCGGAGAGGAAGGCGTTGCCCATGAACATCAGGTTCCATTTGCGCAGGTGCGTCATCATCATCGGCATGGGCCAGGACGCCGGGTTCTGGGAAGTTCCGGAAGCCAGGTCCATCAGGAACATGGCCGCCGGATTCATATCCACCATCTTCATTCCGGGCCTTCCCTGCTGCGTCTGGTCGCCGGCCGCTTGTTCATCCTGCGCCCCGGCTGGGTGGACGAAAAGAACAGCCGACAGACTAAGAGCCCACACCCTGCTGGCCTTCGCATGCAATCTCCTTCCGCACAACAGACACGCCGCCGCCTGGCGGCAGGGCGCAAGATCTCTGTTCGATTGGAGGAGGAGACTCAGATTCGGAGGACGATGACGGAAAGACTTTTGCCGCCGGGCGGGGAGGAAGAGGAGAGCACGAGTTCCCCGGAGCGCATGTGGGCTGGGAGAGCCGGCGCAACTGCGGGCGCAATGCCCATCGCCACGGAAGCGGGAGCTCCGCGTGGGGCGACTGCGACGCGATGGCTGGAGCGAGGACGGTCCGGTGAGGGCAATCAGCCGGAGTCCGATTTGGGACGGATCGTGATGCCGGTGACATGGCGGAACGGAGTTCGCTCCCGGCGGAACCGGTGCCGCAAAAATCGGCGGCGCACGCCGCGGCACATTGCACCTGCGCCATCAGCAAAACAACGACCGCCAACACGAGGAGCTGCGCGCGAAGCATCCCGATCCCTTAATCGGAGAATACCACCATCCCGGCTTTCAAGCGCCGCCGTCACACGCTGGTGGGCGGAAAGCCGGCTGCCCCTCACCTCCATTGGACGATTATCGCCGGAATTCCTTCGCGGAATTTCTGCGCCTGCCCTGAAACGCGGTGGCGCGTGCCGGCACTATTGTGTAAAGCGTTTCCCGCGGGCCGGCGGTGCGGAGGACCATCGGCCCGTTGCTTGGGCGGCCCGCCCGTATTCGTGCCCGGGCGGGCTTCCTGTTTTATGCGCCCGCCGTCCTGCCCGCGCTCTTGTGGACGGCCTCGCGGAGTTGGGCGCGCGCCCGAAAAAGAAGCACGCGGAGATAGTTACGATCGACGCCGAATTCGCCGCAGACTTCATCGATGGACCGCTCGTCCAGGAACACCGCGGTGAGGAGCCGGCGATTGCGGGCCGGCATCCGCTCCATCAGGTGCCGCACGTGCGCCCGCCGCTCTCCGTCGATCAGGCGCCGTTCGGAATCGACGCTCCCGTCCGGGGTGTCGGGCGCCTCGTCGAAAAACGTGGTGCGGGACCCGGCGCGCTGGAACTCCAGGGCGATGTTGTTGCAGACGGAGTTCACGAAGGCGCCGATGGCGTCCGGCTGGCGGATGCTCCCCTTCCGCAAGGCCTGCAGCACGCGCAGAAACGTCTCCTGGCGGATGTCGTCGATGACGTGCGGTTCCAGGCGGCGCGCCCGCAGTTTGATGAGGACCAGCTCGCCAAAATAGCGGTTGAAATGCTCCTCCGTAGCCGCATCGCCGGCGGCCAGCCTCTCCAGATACGCGGAATCGAAGCCGATGAAGTCCACACTAAACCCGTTACCAGTTCTGGTAGTATAACGCCGTGCAACCGCAGGCCGGGCAAAAATTTCGCTTAGTGGTCGCGCTCGGTGACGAGCTCCGTAACCGCCAGCAATGCCCGCTGATAAGGGGATTCGGGAAATTCCGCGATGATTCTGCGTGCCTTTTCCGTGAATGCCAGGGCCCGCTCCCGGGCGCGTTCGATGCGCATTGTACTTTTCGAGCAGGGCCAGGATGCGCGCAAAGGGGGTCTCGTGGTAGCTGCGCCGCTCCAGAATGTTCTCCACCAGCCGCCGCTCGGCGGGCGAGGCGCATTCCAGCGCGTAAACCAGCGGCAGCGTCACTTTGCCCTCGCGCAGATCGCCGCCCACCGGTTTGCCTAGCGTCTTTTCGCGCGCCGTGAAATCCAGCACGTCGTCCACCAGCTGGAACGCCATGCCGAGGTTCCAGGCGTACTCGCCCAGCTTTTCCTGCACCGCGGCATCGCCGCGCCCGCAAACGGCGCCCAGGCGCGCGCATACCGAGAACAGGCAGGCGGTCTTGCGGTCCACCAGCTCCATGCAGTCGGCTTCGCTGACATCGATGACGCCGATGCGCTCCAGCTGGAGCAGCTCGCCCTCCACCATCATCTGGGTGAGCGAGATGAGCAGCTCGAGAATCTGGAAATTGCGCTCCCGCAGGGCGATCTGGAACGCCTGCATGTAGAGCCAGTCGCCGGCCAGCACGCAGGTGTGATTGCCCCATTTCACGTTGGTGGAGGGGCGGCCGCGGCGCGTCTCGGCGGCGTCGATCACGTCGTCGTGCACCAGCGTGGCGGCGTGGATCATCTCCACCACCGCGCCCAGGTGGATGGCGGCGGGAGTGGTCCGGCCCGCCAGTCTTCGACGCAATCAGCAGCAGCGCGGGCCGCAGGCGCTTGCCGCCGCTCGATTGCAGATACTGGCCGATGGCGGTGACGGCATCCACCGAGGCAACCGATTCGGCAGTGATCCTCTTTTCGACCTGACCAGGTCGTCCTGAATCAGGTCGAAAATCTCTCTCGCGGTGAGGGCCTGCCCGAGATTGCCTAAATTCATGTGAGTTAACCAGTTTAGCAGAGAGAGGCCGGAAGCGGAAGGGAGCGGTTGAGCTCTTCTGGACGCAGAGACGCAGAGGCGCAGAGACCTCGTGGCGAGGCAATGCGGCCGACGGGACTCGCCCTGCTCGGAGAAGCGGCGACACGAGTCATCCCATGTTCCTGGAGGTACGCGGGGCTTCTCCGTGCCAACTCTGTGCCTCTGCGTCTCTGCGTCGAATTGAGCCGGTCCCTAACGGTCGCGCCCTGGTTTCAGCAAGCGCTTCGAAATTGCGCGTGGTCGTTTCCGCGATCTCTTCGACGCCGGCACGCCGCGGACCTCCGCCAGGCGGCGGACGGTCTCCACCATAAAGGCCGGCTCGTTGCGTTTGCCGCGGTGCGGAACGGGGGCCAGATACGGGCAATCGGTTTCCACCAGCAGGCGGTCGGCAGGCGTCAGGCGGGCCGCTTCGCGGACCGCCTCGGCTTTGGGGAACGTCAGCACGCCGCCGAAGGCCAGGTGAAAGCCGCGGTCGAGCGCCTGCGCGCGCCTGCGCGGCATCGCCGGTGAAGCAGTGCATGATGCCGCCGTGCGGCAGGTCCGCGATCTGCGCCAGCGTGTCCTCCCAGGCTTCGCGCGTGTGAATGACGACCGGCTTGCCGGTTTCCGCGGCCAGCGCGAGCTGCCGCTCGAAGACCTCGCGCTGCACCGTCGCGCGGCGAAAAATCGTAATGGTAGTCGAGGCCGATTTCGCCGATGGCCAGCACCTTGGGATGCGCCGCCAGCTCGCGCAGCCGCGTGAATGTCTCCTCGCGTGGCTTTGGCGGCATCGTGCGGATGGACGCCGATGGTGGCGTAGATGAACGGATAGCGATCCGCCAGGCGGACGGCCGCTTCCAGATCCGGCGGCCCGTCGCCGGTGCCGATGGCGAGCATGCGTTTCGACGCCGGCGGCGCGCGCGCGCTCGATAGTCTGCTCGCGGTCCTCGTCGAACTTGGGGTCGTCCAGGTGGCAGTGGGAATCGACCAGCTGGACCGCGCTGTCATAGAGCGCCGCTGCTGAACACACGTACACGCTCGTCAAGTGCGTTCCGACGCACGTCACTTGAGACGCGCTCCCACCGGGATGTCTTCGTGGAAGCCGGCCAGCACGGGCTTGCCGTCGTTCACCGAGGCGGCCACGATCATGCCGTTCGATTCGATGCCCTTCAGCTTGCGCGGCTGCAGATTGGCCACGATCACCACTTTGCGGTTGATGAGATCCGTCGGGCGTATAGGCCTCGGCGATGCCGGCCACGATGGTGCGCGGCTGCGGCTCGCCGATATCGACCGTCATGTGCATCAGCTTGGTCGAGCCCTTGACCGGCTGCGCCGTGAGCACCTGGCCGACGCGCAGATCCACCTTCAGGAAATCGTCGATGGGAATTTTTTCGGAGGCCGGGCGTCGGTCGACAGGTTCCGGCGTCTTGCCCAGCATGCACCGCTTGCGCGGCGGTGGCCTGCTCTTCGAGCCGCGCATTTTCGCGATGGCGTCCTTGGCTTCGATGCGCGGGAAGACGCCGGAAACTTCGCCGATCTTCTGCCCGGCCGGCAGTCCGCCCCACTGCGAGCGCGAAAACTGCACGGACTCGATGGGTGTCGTCATGCCGAGCTGCGCCCAGATCTTCGGCGTGGATTGCGGCAGCACGGGATAGAGCAGCGCGGTGACGATGCGCAGCGCTTCGGCGGCGGTGTAGAGCGTGGTGTCCAGCTGCTGCTGCGACATCTCGTCCGGTCTGGCGCGCCAGTTTCCAGGGCGCGTGCTCCACGATGAATTTGTCCACCGCGGAGATCAGCGCCCCAGACGGCCTCCAGGCCCTTCGAGAATACTCGAAACTGGTCGAAGGCCGGTCTCGACGGCATCGCACCGCGGCCTGCAGCGACGGTCGGCGATCGGCGCGCGCTGCCGCCGCCCTCCGGCACCACGCCCTTCCGGTACTGATGGATCATGGTCAGCGTGCGGCTGGCCAGATTGCCCAGGCCGTTGGCGAGATCGGAATTGTAGCGGCCCACCAGCGCGTCGTAGCTGAAGCTGCCGTCCTGCCCGAAGACCACTTCGCGCAGCAGGAAATAGCGCAGCGCGTCCGCGCCCATCACTTTGTGAATCGGCTCCGGCGCGCACGATGTTGCCGCGCGACTTGCTCATCTTGTCGTTTTCGAACAGCAGCCAGCCGTGCGCGAAAATGCGCTTGGGCAGCTCGAGGCCGGCGGCCATCAGAAACGCCGGCCAGTAGACGGCGTGAAAGCGCACGATCTCCTTGCCGATCAGGTGCAGATCGGCGGGCCACAGGTCCTTCGCCTTCCACCGCGCTCATGTATGTGCGTCAGCGCGTCGAACCACACATAGAACACGTGCGGCGCTTCGCCCTCCACCGGGATGCCCCATTTGATGTTGGTGCGGGTGATGGAGAGATCGTTGAGGCCCGGCTTGACGAAGGAGAGCACTTCGTTGCGGCGCGTCTCCGGCTGGATGAAATCCGGCTCGCGCTCGTAGAGTTCCAGCAGCTTGTCCTGAAACGCCGAGAGCTTGAAGAAGAAATTCTCTTCGGTGATGGTTTCGGTGGGGCGGCCGCAATCGGGGCAGGGATCGCCGGGCTTGGCGTCGTTGACGTAGAGGTTGTCGAAGATGCAGTATTGGCCGGTGTAGGAGCCTTTGTAGATGTAGCCGTTCGTCGCGGCAGCGCTGGAACAGGTCGTTGCACCACGCGCGCGTGCTCGGGCGCGGTGGTGCGCTGGAAATGATCGATCTGCCAGGCCCAGCGATCTGCCACTGCCGCGCGAACTCGGCGGCGATGACGTCGCAGAATTCCTTGGGCGATCTTGCCGGCGCGCTCGCGCGGCGCGCTCCACGTTGACGCCGTGCTCGTCGGAGCCGGTGGTCGAGCACGGCCTCGTAGCCCTGCATGCGCTTGAAGCGCTTGATCAGGTCGGCGACGATGGTGGTGTAGGCGTGGCCGATGTGCGGCGCGGCGTTGACGTAATAGATCGGGGTGGTGAGGTAGTATTTCATCGTTCATCGGGATCGGTTCAGGTACGCGTAGTTGGCTTCCGCGATGATGTGCTTGAGGGCCACGCCGGTGGCCAGCGCCAGCTTGCCGGCAGTCCTCGTATTCGGGCGCGAAATCGCCTTCGCTCGGAGACTTTCATGCGCACCGTGCCGTAGGGCGTCTCCACTTCTTCCAGTGCGCGCCTGCACGCGCCGCTCGGCGGTGTAGATGCGCAGGCCCAGCGTGGAGGTCTCGGCGAAGATCAACTGCGCCAGCGTCTCGCGGTCCTCCGGCTTGGCGATCACGCGCAGCAGGTTGCCGGGCCGGCCCTTCTTCATGAGGATCGGCTCGAGCGACACATCGAGCGCGCCGGCTTCCATCAGCCGCTCCATGGCGTAGGCCAGCACCTGCGGATTCAGGTCGTCGATGTTGGCTTCGATCACGGCGACGGCCAGCGCTTCGTCGGCGCCGGTGGGTTCGCCGAGGAGGACGCGCAGCACGTTCGGCTGTTCGTGGAAATCGTGGCCGCCCGCGCCGTATCCGGTGCGCGCGATGCGTCATGGGCGGCAGCACGCCGAAGCGGGATGCCAGCGTGGCGGCGACGGCGGCGCCGGTGGGCGTGGTCAGTTCCACCGCCGGGCCGCGCGCATAAACCGGCGCGCCGGCCAGCAGCCGCGCGGTGGCGGGCGCGGGCACCGGCAGCATGCCGTGCTCGGTCTTCACCGTGCCGCTGCCCACGTTGACCGGCGAGCAGACCACGGTTTCGACGTCCAGCAGGTCGAACGCCACGCAGGCGCCCACGATATCGGCGATGGAATCCGCCGCGCCCACTTCGTGGAAATGGACTTTCTCGATGGGCACCTGGTGCACTTCGGCCTCGGCTTCGCCCAGCTTGCGGAACACCGCGATGGCGTTGCGGCGGGCGCGCTCGGGGAGGTCCGCCTTCTCGATCATCTTGACGATGTGCGAGAGGTGGCGGTGGGCGTGCTGCTCGGCGGCGTGCACGTGGTATTTGGTGGCGCCGATGCCGGCGCGTTTCACCTTTTCAAAGGAAACGGTGGCGCCGATATCGAGCGAGGCGATGGCGGCGGACATGGCGGCCTGGTCCGCGCCGGCATCCGCCAGCGCGCCCACCAGCATGTCGCCGCTGAATCCGGAAAATGCGTCAAGGTAACAGAGGAGGCTCACGGTTCTTTTCTAAGCGTAGCGCGAATGACCGGGGGGCCGGGGGCCAGGGGCCGGGGGCCAGGGAACCGACGTTCAGGTTGTGCCTGCAACCCAAGCCCGAGCGACCTCGTGCGAAGCCCACGGGTGCCATCGCCATACCGGTCGCCTCCCCGGCCCCCGGCCCCTCACATCAGGCTCAGCCACGCGTACACCACCGGCAGCGTGAACAGGGTGCTGTCCACACGGTCGAGGAAGCCGCCGTGGCCGGGCAGCAGGTTGCCGCTATCCTTCAACCCCGCCCCCCGCTTCATGGTGGATTCGGCCAGGTCGCCGAACTGCCCGGCGGCGTTGGCCACGATGGTGAGGGCAAGGGTGCGGCCGATGCCGAAACCGGGAATGAAATATACCAGGTAAGCGCCCGCAATCAGCACGGATGCCGCCACCGAGGCGGCCGCTCCTTCCCATGATTTATTGGGGCTGACGCGCGGCGCCAGCTTGTGGCGTCCGAAATTGCGGCCGATGTAGTAGGCCCCGATATCCCCGCTCCAGTTCACCAGCAGCGCGTACATCAGCCAGTGCGGGTTGATCTGGCGCAGCAGGATGGCGCATTTCCAGCAGCCGAATACGTAGAGCACCCCCATCAGCAGCAGGCCGGCGCGCGGCAGCGCCTTGGCCAGATCGTCCGCGTGCATCACCAGAACCAGTGTGAAGAGGGCCAGCAGCACCAGGTAGAGCCAAGCCTCGCCGCGCCAGGCGAAGAGCGCATAGCCGGCGGCGGCGCCCAGCAGGCCGGGAGCCCCAAAGCCGTACGCGCCGGCCATAGTGTCGTATTCCGAGTAGCACAGCAAATGCGGCCGCGAACAGGACCGCCAGGAAGACCCAGATGTTGGCCCACAGCACCACGTAGACCGTCAGCGGGACCATTACGACAGCCGTGAGCACCCGCTTCATGAGGGGCGGAGCGCTGCGATCAGGGCTTCATCGGGCGGTTTGGCGGCGCCGTCTAAGGGCGGGCCGGCGCTCAGGCCGCCGTAGCGGCGGTCGCGCCTCTGGTATTCCACCACCGCCTGCAGCAGGTCGGTACGGGTGAAATCGGGCCACAGGGTTTCGGTGACGTACAACTCGGCATAGGCGATTTGCCAAAGCAGAAAATTGCTGATGCGCATTTCGCCGGAGGTGCGGATGAGCAGGTCGGGATCGGGTGAATCGGCGGTGTAAAGGCTGGTGGAGATGAGGTCTTCGTCGATGCGCAGCGAGGCGATGCTGCCGTCCAGCCGCGCCATATCCAGGATGGCATTGACGGCGTCCACAATTTCGCTGCGGCCGCCGTAATTGATGGCCAGGTTGACCAGCAGGCCGCGGTTGGCGGCGGTGGCATCCACCGCGGCTTCCAGTTCCCGGCGCACCTGCGGCGGCAGGGCGTCCAGCCGGCCGATGGCCTGCAGCCGGATATCGTTCTTCTGCAATTCCGGCAGTTCCTGGCCCAGGTAATAGCGCAGCAGGCGCCACAGCGTTTCCACTTCGTGCCGCGGCCGCTTCCAGTTCTCCACCGAAAAGGCGTACAGCGTGAGCACCTTGATGCCCAGGCGCGCGCAGGTCTCCACGGTGGCCCGTACCGGCCCGATGCCGGCCTTGTGTCCGGCTACCCTCGGCAGGCGCCGCCGGTTGGCCCAGCGGCCGTTGCCGTCCATGATGATGGCGATGTGCGCCGGCAAACGGGCAGGGTCGATAGCCTGGGCCAGAGGCCAATCCCGATCCCCCGGCTGGAGAGATTCCAGTAACGCCTTCATGCGGTAGATTCTTATGGTACAACAGCCATCGGCCGGGAGCGTGTAGCTGGCAGTTCTATACGTTTGCCGGTCCATGGTTCCGGACCGGATCGCCAATTCCGCAGGGCGGCTGAAACCCACGCTCGCCGCGGCGCCTGGCGATCGCTGCTCGCGGGGCCGCCGGCCGCTTCACGCCGTGGCGCGGTAAGGTTCCGACTGCGCGTCGATGCGGAAGCGATGCGACGTGATGCGCACGGCCGTACGCCCGCCGTCGCTGCGTACCACAAAGCCGGTGACTTGCAGATCGATGGTATGGGTCTCGGCGTACTTGGCCGGCCAGTCGATCACCAGCTCAATGTGGGACCCCACCGGCAACGGCTTGCGCGTACGGAAACTGAGCCCGGTGGTGCTCATCTCGCGAGTCAGTCCCGTGCCCCAGCGGGCGACGGTACCCTTCTGTGAAAGGCGGAAGTGCACCGGCAGGTGAACTTCGTATCGGCGGCTGTTGCGGCGTTCCAGATGGAGATTCGTCATAGCAGGGACCTTGCCTCCCCTCAGCAATTCGCGGGCCAACGCGCAAATACACCGGTTACCGCACACCTTCGGGGGAATGTGGCATTTTTTACGTTCTCCGGCGGACCAGGCGCGTAACCTTTTCCCGCCCGAACCGCGATACTGGCTTTTGGTACGATGGAGCTTCCCCTTACCTATGGCTCTTCGTTTCTATAACACGTTGACGCAACAGGTCGAAGAGTTTGCGCCCGCCCGCGACAACACTGTCCGCATGTATACCTGCGGGCCGACTGTTTACGATTTCGCCCACATCGGCAACTTCCGCACCTTCACTTTTGTCGATATGCTGCGGAAATGCCTGCGCGCCAACGGTTTCCGGCTCGACCACGTCATGAACATCACGGACGTGGACGACAAGATCATCCGCAACGCCGTGGCGCAGCACAAGTCTCTCGAGGAATACACCGCCATTTACACCAAGGCGTTCCTGGAGGATTGCCAACTCCTGCGCCTGGAGCGGCCCGAGCGTCTGGCGCCCGCCACGGAGCACATCGACGACATGGTGGAGGCCATCGAGCGCCTCGACGCCACCAGCCACACCTACAGCAGCGAAGGCTCCATCTATTTCCGGATCGCCACGTTTCCCGGAGTACGGCAAGCTCTCGCATAACGATTTCAGCGGCAACCTGGCCGGCGCGCGCGTGGATGTGGACGAGTACGAAAAGGCCGACGCCCGCGATTTCGCGCTCTGGAAGGCGCCCAAGGAGGGCGAGCCGTCCTGGGAGACCAGGATCGGGCCGGGCCGGCCGGGCTGGCACATCGAGTGTTCCGTGATGGCCATCAAGTACCTCGGCGAAACGCTCGATCATCCATGCGGGCGGCGTCGACCTGGTCTTCCCGCACCACGAAAACGAGATCGCGCAATCGGAGTCGCTCACCGGCAAGCCGTTCGCGCGCTTCTGGCTGCACTGCCGAGTTCCTCATGGTGGAGGGCCAGAAGATGTCCAAGTCGCTGGGCAATTACTTCACCCTCCGCGACGTGCTGGCCAAGCGGCTACGCGCCGGAAGCCATCCGCTACCTGCTGGCGTCGGTGCCGTATCGCAAGCAGCTCAATTTCACTTTCGACGGGCTGAAGTCGGCGGCCACCGCCATCGACCGGCTGCGCAATTTCAAGCTGCGCCTGGAAACCGACCGCTACCCGGAGGGCCTCAACGACGCCACTGGCCGCGCGCACCGCCGCCGCCGCCGCGGCCTTCCGCGACAGCCTGAACGACGATCTCAATACCGCCGAGGCGCTGGCCGCCGATTTTCGAATACGTGCGCGATGCCAACAGCGCCATGGACGCGCGGCGAGTTCCGCGCCGGCAACGTCGGCCGCGGCGCTCGAGTTGCTGCGCGCAGTTCGACGCCATTTTCGACGTGCTCGCGCCCACCGTGCAGACCGACGCCATTGCCGATGCCGAGGTGGAATCGCTGATCGCGGAGCGCACCGCCGCCAAGAAGGCACGCAACTTCGCGCGCGCCGACCAGATTCGCGAGCAACTTCTGCGAGCAGGGCATCATCCTCGAAGACACCAAGACCGGCGTGCGCTGGAAGAGGAAATGAACCGAGGTACCCTCACGAAATGAAGATCCATACCAAGGCGGTCCACGCGGGCGACCGCAAAAAGCGCCGGCCGGAAGTCCCGGTCACCACTCCCATCCACACGGCGTCGAGCTACTTCTACGAATCCATGGAGCAGCTCGACCGCATCTTCGGGCGCGAGGAAGACGGCTACTGCTACGCGCGCTACGACAACCCCATCGACCGCGGCGCTCGAAGAGCTGTCTGACGTCGCTCGAAGGCGGGCACGGCGCGCTGGCCTGCGCCTCCGGCATGGCGGCCCTCGCAGATGGCGCTGGTGACCGCGCTGGCCGACCGGCGCAAATCGGTCGTGGCGGCGAACGCCCTCTACGGCGCCACCGTCGGCCTGCTGATGAAGGTGCTCGAGCCGACCGGCGTGGCGGTGCGTTTCGTCGATATCTGCGACCTGGACGCGCTGCGCGCGGCGGTGGCCGAAGCCCGGCCGGGCTGCATCCTGATGGAGACCATTTCCAATCCCGCTGCTGCGCGTGGCGAGATCGACCGGATCGCGGAGATCGCGCGCGAGGCGGGCGCGGCGCTGGTGGTGGACAACACCTTCGCCACGCCCCTGATCGCGCGGCCGCTCGAACTGGGCGCCCACTTCAGCGTCCACAGCCTGACCAAGTATCTGGCCGGCCACGGCGACGTGCTGGGCGGCGTGGTGGTCACCGATGCCGGCAGCACTTCGACAGCCTGCGCGCCCTTTCGCGCACCATCGGGCCGGTGCTGGGCCCGTTCGAAAGCTACCTCACCATGCGCGGCATCAAGACCTTCCCGCTGCGCATGGAGCGGCAGTGCGCCAACGCCTGCCGCGTGGCGCACTGGCTCGCCGCGCACCCGCGCGTCGAGCGCGTGTACTTCACCGGCGACCCGGCGCATCCCGGACGCCGCCGCCATCCGCCGGCTCTTCCCGCCGAATCTCTACGGCGCCATGGTGAGCTTCGAAATCAAGGACGCCGGCCAGGCCGGAGATCTTCCGCTTCATGGACGCGCTCCGGATGATCGTCCGCGCCACCTCGCTCGGCGACGTGCACAGCATGATGCTCTACCCGGTGATGAGCTCGCACCGCGAAATCTCGCCCAAGCACCGCGAGCGCATGGGCATCCGCGACAGCCTGGTGCGGCTCTCGGTGGGTATCGAAGCGCGCGGAAGACATCATCGCGGATCTGGAGCAGGCGCTTGAAGCGTGATGGCTGCGCACCGAACCCGACGAACTCGGCCGCATGATCTTTGCCGATGATCAGCCCCGGTAGGACAGCCCTTTCGGGCTGTCATGCCGGGCTTCCGCCCGGCATCGCGGCGGGCGGAAGCTCGCCGCGCGGTGTGGCAGACTACCGCACCAGCGCGTTAAAGAGCAGCTTGAACGTCAGGTAGCTCTGCGCCCGGTACTGCGGCCGCATGCCGAACAGCACCACGTGGCCGGAGCCCATCGGCGCATCGATCAGCGCGGCCTTTCCGGCGATCACTTTCTCTCCCACCAGCCAGCCCGAGGCCAGCACGGTTGCTCTCCGGATAGCGCGCCACCACCGGCAATTGCGGTATCCCACGCCGGGCTCTGCTCGCTCCAGATGGTGATCTCCGCCGGAACGCCATAAGCCAGCGGGCTGCGCGTGTCGATCTGCGCATTCAGCAGCGAGCCGGGGACGAATAAATTCGGAAGACCGCTCGGGAAACCCCGCGCCCGCCGCCGCCCGAGGGCGTCACGGTCTTGGCCTGCACTCCCAGCCGCGAAATGGCGTAGCCGAAGCGTTGTTCAAAAAGATCAGCGTACCGCCGGCATTGGCGAATTCCTTCAGCAGCGCGGCGCTCTTCGGGCCCGATGCCGCCCGCGGTATTCCTCCGGCAGGTTGCGCTGGCCGTTCTCGATGCTGGCCGCGGCCTGGTCGGCAAATACAATGACGTCAAACTTCGCGCGCAGGCCGCCCGCCTGAATGTCCTTGTTGTGGACGGTGGTGTAGGCAAAGCCGAAGTTTTCCAGCAGCCACCGCGTCCAGCCTTCGTCCATATTGGCGGTCCAAGGCTGATAAAGCGCGATGCGCGGCCGCTTGATCTCGCGCCAACCGGCCCGCGCCGCCAGCGAGAAATCGCCGCTGGCCGGATCGCGCCAGACCGAGCCGCCGTCTTTCCAAACGCCGGTTCACGGCCATCCAGGAGTCCGTGTCGGAAGCCTCCCACGACCGCTGGCCCACCGGCATCGCGCCTCCACTCGCCTGAGAACGCCACCGGCGCGTTCACCGCCTCCACATCCACGCCCATCAGCAGCGGCAGGGTCTTCGCCGTGACGTCGTACGGCCGCTTCGGCGGGCCGCCGGGATATAGCCGATCTTCGGGATAGTGCTGCCGCTCCAGCAGCGCCTTGGCCCAGCCGCTATACGGCTGGTGCATGGGAATGACCGCGCTGCCGTCCGCCGCCTGCCGCACTTCCACTTGTCCGAACCGCAGCGTCTCGATCAGCTTCCGCGTGGCCCCCGGATCGCGCTGGTTCGCGGAGATCACGAATCCCCACGGATCCGTCCGCGCCACCTGCCGCTCGCCCACGCGATAGAAATTCCGCAGCAGCTCGGTCGCGATGCAGCGCGGCGTTGTAGAGGCACGAATCCCACGCGATCAACTGGTAATCGATGATGTCGCGCAGCCGCCACGTGCCGCCCATCCACGGCTCCAGGTAATTCCAGGAGCGCTCCCGCGGGTTGTAGCCGAGGGCGTTGGTCGGCGATCTGGTCCGGCCGTGAGCGTGATGGGCGAGGCGATTCGCGCGCTGGCCGATTCCGTCAGAATCCGCAGCCCGCCGTGAAACGCCTGGTAGTGGCGCGACGGCGTCCAGAAATCGTAGACGCCGTGGATCGCGACGCCGGTCTTGCCGGCCGCCGTCAGGTCGGCCGCCATCGCCGTCCCGATCATGTTCATCTCCTGCATCAGGATGGGGTCGATGTTCGGCTCGGTGGGGTCGAGCCACGGCGGCACGAACAGGCGCGCGGCGTTGGCGCCCATCTGGTGCACGTCGTAGACGATCTCGGGATGCCAGACGTTGTGCAGCTTGGAAATGGTGAGCCGCGTTTCCGGCTGCGAGAAGATGTACCAGTCGCGATTGTTGTCGTGCCCCACGTATTTGTGGTAGAGCTCCGGCGGGTTGGTGCCTTCATACGGCGTGCCCAGCGTCTTGCGATACCAGCGCGTCACGATGTCCACGCCGTCGGGATTCAGCGAGGGCACCAGCAGCAGAATCGTCGTCCTTCAGGATGGCGCGATTGTGCGGCGTGTCCTCGGTGAGCAGCTTGTAGGCGAACTCCACCGCGGTGTGCGTGGAGGCGATCTCGGTGGCGTGGATGGAGCAGGTGATCAGCACCACGGTCTTGCCTTCCGGAATCAGCCGCTCGGCCTCCGCCGGGGTGGTCTTGCGCGGATCGGCCAGCCGCTGCTGGATGGCGATGTAGCGGTCCAGGTGCGGCAGGGTCTCGGGGTCGGCGATGGTGGCGGCGATGAACGGCCGGCCCTCGGCGGTCTTGCCGAGCTCCTCGACGCGGATCTGGTCGCTCGATTTGGCCAGCGCCTGAAAGTAGCCGACCACTTTGTCCCAATCGAGCACGGTGCGGTCGGCGCCGATGTCGATGGCCGAAATAGCTCTGCGGGCGTGGGGACGGCGGCGGCCACGGCAGACCACGCCAGCAGAAACAACGCTACGATTCGCATTTGTGTATTCTAGCCGCTAAATCTCAGCCACGGAATCAGGGCAATACCTCCAGACATACGGTCGATATCCGCCGGGCTGATGTAGAAATGCGGCGAGGTCCGGACCCAACCGGCGCGGGCTGCGGCGATGATGCCGGCAGCGCTCAGACTGCCGGACGAGTTCCCGGTCGGCGATTCCGGGCTTGCGGAAGCTGACGATTCCCGCGCCGGTTCTCCGGTGTCCGATGTCCCAACACTTCGTAACCCTGAGTCTCGCACCCCGGCGGCGATCCGGTCGCCGAGATTTTGGACAACGGGGGCGATTTCTCCGACGCCGACTTCAAGTAAAAATTCGATTGCCGCTCGTAAACCAAAGCAGCCTATTGTATTTAGCGTTCCAGCACTCATACCGGCCTGCATCCGCGCGTAGGGTCATGTCGCGGCTGGCGTAATCGCTGTAATTTGCCACGTTCGTCCAGCCGAATTCCACCGGCTCCACGTGCTCCTGTAACTCCTTGATTGATGTATAGGATGGCGCACCCTTCCGGACCCAGTAGCCACTTATGCCCGTCGGCCGCCAGGGCGTCGATGCGGCAGGCCCGGACATCGAGCGGAAAAGCGCCCAGTCCTTGAATCGCATCTACCAGGAAAATGCAGTGGTTACGCCGGCAAATCTCGCCTATCGCTTGAATGGGAGCCCGATATCCGCTTAGGAACTGCACGAAGCTGATCGATAGCAAACGCGCCCCGCGGCTGGCCGCATCGATGCGGTCCAGGGAATCGTCCACGGAGAGCCAGGTGACCGCAACCCCCTTTTGTTCCAGGCGTTTCCAGGGATAGATAATTGGCCGGGAACTCCTCCCGGAAGGCCACCATGCGGTCGCCCGGCTGCCAATCCAGCCCCATGGCGATGGTGGCGATACCCTCCGAGGTATTTTTCACCAGCGCGATTTCCGATCGGCTCGGCATGGATCAGGCGCGCGGCCGCCCGCCGCAAACCCTCGTAAGCTTCCAGCCACTCGTCGTAGTGCAGGCTGCCGAACTGCAGGCAGTCTTCGGCCAGGTGCTGCATGGCCTCCGCCGCCGGACGGCAGAGCGGCGCCACGGCGGCGTGGTTCAGATAGATCAGGTGCTTCCGCACAGGAAACTGGTCGGCGTACCGCTCCCAAATCGGCAATTCGGGCGTTCGCGTGTCTTCTTTTACGGAATTTTCACTCACTGGAAGGGCCATTCCTTCTACAATACGGGAAAGAGGCTGCCATTGGCACTGACCAGACGGCTCCAGGCCGGGATGTTGATCGGGATGCTGGCTGCGGTTGCGCCCGGTTGGGCCGGCAAGAAGGACGACCCCGCCCAGATCGGCGACCGCAACGTCGGCCGGTGCGTCAATTTCTTCTCCGTGGAGAAAGAGATCGCGCTCGGCCGCCAGCTGGCGCAGGAAGTGTCGCGCGAGGCGAAATTGAGCCCGGACGCGGTGCTGGGCGAATTCGTCAACCGCACCGGCCAAAATCTGGTGCGCAACTCGGACGCAAAGGTGCCGTTCACCTTCCAGGTATTGGAAGACGACGCGCCCAACGCGTTCGCCCTTCCCGGTGGCTTCGTTTTCGTAAATACTGGACTAATGAAGCTGGCGGATGAAGAGGACGAATTTGCCGGCGTACTGGCGCACGAGATCGCGCACGTGGCCGCGCGCCACATGACTTGCCGCGCCACCAAGGCAGCCATCGCGGGCGCGGCGGGCAGCGCCGGCGGAATGGTGCTCGGCGGATGGGCGGGCGTGGTGGCGCGCCAGGCGCTGGGACTCGGAATTCCGGCTATGTTCCTGGCTTTCAGCCGCGCCGACGAAACCGAGGCCGATTATCTCGGCACGCAATACCTGTATGCCGCCGGCTACGATCCCACCGGCGTGATCAGCATTTTCGAGAAGCTGGAAGCGCTGAACCGAACCCAGCCCGGCTTGGCCGCGCGCGTTTTCGCCACCCATCCCATGGATGCCGAGCGCATCGACAAAACCGAAAAGGAGATCCAGCGCATTCTGCCGGCCAAGGCGGAATACGTGGTGACCACCTCCGAGTACACCGAGCTGCGCCAGCGGCTGATCGATGCCGAACCCGTGCGCAAACCGCGTACCGCTCCCGCGCTGCGCACCCCCGCCGCGCCCGCCGGTGGGACCGGCGAAGCCCCGGTCAACCGCCGCGACTGACCCGGCCAAGCCGCAAAAATCGGTATCACTAAAGAGAATGTAGAACGGCCGGCTCTGCGCCCGTACCTTCTAATCAGGTCCAAATGATTCCATTCCGAATCCAGAGAGAATTTCCCGCGCCGTCGCTAACCGTGTTTGTAGCCTTGCAAACGCTGGACATTTTGAGCACCCTGCTCGGCTTGCGCCTGGGCGCCAGCGAGGGCAGCCTCTTCATCGCCGGGCTCATGCGCATGGGCCCGTTCCAGGCCCTGCTCCTGTCCAAAATTTTCGCCGTATTTCTGGTTGCAGCCGCACTCAAGTTTCAGCGCCCGCGCCTGGTGGTTTTCCTGAACTTCTGGTTTGCGGCCGTCGTCACCTGGAACCTCGGAATGATCCTGATCGCGGAACTCGGCGGGCGGTAGGGGATTCGTTCGGGGCAGGCGAACCTCGACAGGTCGGCGACGCCTCGGACGCGCGGATTTCGATGACGTCTGGTAACGGCGTTATCAACCAGAACCCCTGAGTCCGTCCTTCACAGACTGAAGCGGAACGACAACAAACGGGACGGTGCAAGCGCCGTCTTGCGCGGGTTCCTACATCTGCGACGCGTTGCCATCGCCAGGGTCAGCTAGTCCTTCTGATCGGGGGCAGGTACTTCCCTAACGTTGCCGGATTTCGGGCCGGCTCCTGCGGCAGATAGATACGGTAGTTGAGACGGAACGGCCCGCTGGGAGGAGAAGGAAGCCAATTACTTTCCTTGCCCACACCCGGTGCTTTGTTCTGGACGTAGATGTCCAGGGAGCCATCCGCATTTGGAGCGAACCCCTTGGTACGGTCGCCGATCGAGAAGCGGCTGATCGGATTCTTCACCAACTGAAAGTTGGTTCCATACATGGTGATCGACCAAAACCCATTCTTCAAGGTCGGGGGAATTTCGTCCTTGTTGAAGTGGAGAACGTAATTGTTCGCCCCATCCAGCAGGTTGGCCGCTCCATCTTCGTAGGTACTGAAATACTCCGCTTCCTCGCGGTCGTGGACAAATAAGCCTTCCAGTGCGCCTGCGGCGCGGTCAAAGTAATCGAAGCCATAGTTTCCCGGGCGCAGATTATTCCACCGTGTCGGATATGGCGTTCCGCGGTACTTCACTTTCCACTGCATGACCTGCGGCCCCATTTTCGCCGCACGAGCGAGGCCCCTGCGCGTGGGGTCACTCAACTTGTCGGGGTCGAGCGGTTGGCCAACAACAATGCCTCCGCGGCTGAGCAGCACGACCGCTGCCTCGTGTTGCTTCGGCGGCGGATTTTCGATGAGCAGATCGGCCAGCGTCTGATAAAAGGCCAGGTCGCCCTTGTAGTCCGGACGCTTGGCGAGTTTGGGAACGCCAGCCTTGCCAAACTTCTTCGGATTACCCCAGTTACTGAGAGACGTCAGGGAAAACTGCTCCTGTAACGTGTTGACCTTTTTGAGGTCGGCAGGATCATCCGGCAGGACACCAATGCGCAGGGCGAACATGATGCTGTTAGAAGGGACCCTATGTTCGACGACACCTGCAGGGATTTTCCCTTTCCAGTCAGGTCCGACAAATGCATGGTTTCCCCCTTTACCGTTTGTTGCCCTGGTGCCGATGTAGAAAAGATTGTTCGTATAGCAATCGGCAACCTCAACCGACCAGTAGCGATCCAGGATATCCGGAGCGGTGAGAATGATGGGTTCATCGGCAAGCTCCAGGAGGGCGCCGCTGTAAACCGTGTCGTTGTTCGGCGTATAAGGCATGATGTCGTCGGCCGTTGCCAGGCGTTTCATGTGACCGATCTGGTTGATTGGGGCGGCCGGAGCGAACTTTTTGGCCTTTTCCAGCGCCACCGGGTCCAGCCGGATTTTTCGCTCTCGCTCAAAGATCACCAGGGGCAGCCCGAACACGTAGTTTTGGAGACCTACCGAGTATGCCCACTGCTCTTCCGACTCCGCATCCCGCTTGCGGATGTCCGCGCCTTGCCCAGATTGAGCCATCGCCGTCAACTGCAAGACGAGCAAGGCAAATGCCGTAACACCCAATAGGTTGCGTGTTCTTGGGGCCATCACTTCTGCTCCTTTTCGCTGATAGTGCATTCTCGTTTCCATTGTTCCTTCAGCGCGTGTCCCGAGAAATGACCTCCTTCGGAACGCTCTGCGGTGCTCGTTGCCAGCGGTTTTCTGTCGGCCGCCGCACACCGGGCGTCCTTGTCCCGGCGGTAGCGGTCGTTTGCCCGGGTTGTGGCCGATATGTGGGGACACCGGAAAGTTCGTTCCAGGCGCCTGGCTCCGGACGCATGCGACAATAGCGCCATGCGGCGACGGCTTGCGCTGGCGCTGCTGGCTGGGCTGGCCGGATGCGGCGGCGGGCGCGTCGAGACCCTCACCGTTTCGGCGGCGGCGAGCTTGCAGAACGCGCTCGCGCCGATTGCGGCGGCCTGTCAGCGGCGGCATCCGCGCATGAAGATCGAATTCAATTTTGGCGGCTCGGGCGCGCTCGCGCAGCAGATCGCGAACGGCGCGCCGGTGGACGTGTTCGTCTCGGCCGCGCCGCAGCCGATGAACCAACTGGTGTCGCGCGGGCTCATCCTGAACGGCACGCGCCGCAACCTGCTGCGCAATGAGATCGTCCTGGTCGCGCCCCGGGGCAGCACGGTGCCGCGTTCGTTCGCCGATCTCGCCGATCCGCAGGTAAAACTGATCGCCATCGGCGACCCGGCCAGCGTGCCGGCAGGCGATTACGCCAAACAGGTGCTGAGCAAACTCGGGCTTTGGGACGGCGTGCAACCAAGCTGGTGCTGGGGAAAGACGTGCGGCAGGTGCTGAGCTACATCGAAACCGGCAACGCCGATGCCGGCATCGTCTACGCCACCGACGCAAGGCAGTCGGGGCGCGTGCGCGTGGCGGCCATCGCCCCGGCCGATACCCACGCGCCCGTAATCTATCCCGTAGCGGTGCTGCGCGGCGCGCGCGACCCCGCCGCGGCGCGCGCGTTCGTGGACGTTCCTTGCCGGACCGGAAGCGGGCGCTATTTTCACGGCGCAAGGCTTCACGGTGGCGCGAGTGAGCGGCTTCGATCTCTCCCCGCTGCGGATCTCGCTCGAGACCTCGGCGGCCGCCACGGCACTGACGTTCGTCCTGGGCATCGCGGCGGCGCGCGCCATGGCGGCATATCGCGGCCGCGGGCGGGGATGGCTGGACGGCATCCTCATCCTGCCGCTGGTGCTTCCGCCCACGGTGGCCGGCTTTTTCCTGCTCCTGATCTTCGGCCGCGCCAGCGTCGATCGGCCGCGCGCTGGAGCAAATCGGGGTCAGCATCGTGTTTTCCTGGCCCGGCACGGTGGTGGCCGCGACCGTGGTTGCATTTCCGCTCATGTACCGCACGGCCCTGGGCGGCTTCGAGCAGGTGAGCCCGAACCTGCTCGGCGCCGCGCGGACCCTGGGAGCCAGCGAATGGCGCACGTTCCGCCGCGTCCTGCTGCCGCTGGCACGGCCGGGAATCCTGGCCGGAACCGTGCTCGCATTCGCCCGCGCGCTGGGCGAATTCGGCGCTACCCTCATGCTGGCGGGCAATATTCCCGGCCGCACCCAGACCATGCCCATCGCCATCTTCTTCGCGGCCGAAGGCGGCGATATGCCGCGCGCGCTGCTGTGGGTGGGGTGCACCGCCGCCATGTCGCTGGCCTCCGTCGCTGCCCTGCATCGCTGGGGAACGCCGCAGCGCAAACCCCGCCCGGCCGCGCCGTCGGAGCCGGCAACCATCACCGTGGCGTCACCCGCTCCCACGCCCGCGCGCGCCGAATTGCACGTCGAGGTGCGCCGGCGCTATCCCGGCTTCGAATTGCAGGCGCGTTTTTCGAATCGCGGCCGCATGCTCGGCCTGCTGGGCGCTTCCGGCTCCGGCAAGAGCATGACCCTGGCCGCCATCGCCGGCCTGGAAACGCCCGAGGAGGGCCGCATCGAGCTCAACGGGCGGGTTCTGTTCGATGCCAAGACGGGCGTCCGCGTCCCGCCGGCCGCGCGGCGCGTGGGCGTGGTGTTCCAGGGTGATGCGCTGTTTCCGCACCTGACGGCGGGAGACGCGCGTCGGAACATCGCCTTCGGATTGGTCACGGCTCTGTCGAGCCGGACGGAGGGAGCGGCGGCCGAGCGCCGGCGCCGCATCGCCGAATGGGCGCGACTGGCGCACGTGGACGGCCTGCTCGATCGCTATCCCGACCAGCTTTCCGGTGGGCAGCGGCAGCGCGTCGCCCTGGCCCGCGCGCTGGCCATGGAGCCGGAAGCGCTGCTTCTCGATGAGCCGTTCACCGGCCTCGACCCGCACCTGCGCCGCCAGTTGGAAGAGGAAATGCGCGCGGTGCTGGCGGCCTACCGCGGCGCCGTCATCCTGGTGACCCACGACCGCAGCGAGGCCTTCCGCATGTGCGAGGAGATCGTGGTGCTGGCCGAAGGCCGCGTGGCCGGAGGCGGCACGCGCGGCGATTTGTTCGCCAACCCCGAGACCCTGGCCGCTGCGCGCGTCACCGGCTGCAAAAACCTGGCCCCCATCCGCGCCGCCGGCGCCAACCGCGTCTTCGTCGACGAATGGGGCTGCACGCTCGCGCTGCCCGGCCCCGTTCCGCCCGGCGCTACCCACATCGGCATTCGCGCGCATTACGTCCGCCTGGCTGCCGCACCCGGCGGCGAGAACGGGGCCCCCGGCAAACCGGTTTCTGGTTTGCTGGGGTGGGAGAACGCATTTCCCTGCCGCGTCCTGGACGTGGTCGAATCGCCGTTCGAGGTCACCGTCTACGTGGGCCTCAACGGCGGCCGCATCGAGGCGGAGATGCCGATTGAGGAATGGAAACGCCTGGCCGCGCAGGCACAATTGTGGGTGCGTCTGGACCCGGAAAAACTGCTGCTGCTACGTGATACTATGCAACACGCATGAACCAGGTCTGGTATCAGAATTTCAATCCCCTCGGGAATTCGTTTCTCTCTACCGCCGCCGCCGCCATTCCCGTGTGCACGCTTTTTTATTTTCTGGCGGTGCGGCGCACGGCCGCCTGGCTCTCCGCCGTCTACGCATTTCGCCGCGGCGCTGGTGGTGGCGCTGGCCGCCTTCCACATGCCCGCCCACATGGTGGCGGGCGCGGTGGCGGACGGGCTGGTCTTCGGCTGGTTCCGCATTGCCTGGATCGTGGTGGCCGCGGTGTTCGTCTACGAGCTCTCGGTGGCTTCGGGCTACTTCGAAACCATCAAGCTCTCGGTGGCCAACATCTCGCCCGACCGGCGCCTGCAGGTGCTGCTCATCGCCTTCGCCTTCGGCGCGCTGATGGAAGGCGCGGGCGGCGGCGGCGCGCCCGTGGCCATCACCGGCGCCATGATGATCGGCCTGGGCTTCCCGCCGTTTCAGACCGCGCTGCTCTGCCTCATCGCCAACTCCGCGCCGGTGGCGTTCGGCGGCATGGGCAATCCGGTGCGCACGCTGGTTGCGGTCACCGGGCTTTCCGAAGGCGGATTTCAGCGCCATGCTCGGCCGCATCCTCTCGCTTACCACCCTGATTCTGCCGTTCTGGCTGGTGCGCGTGCTCTGCAAAACGCGCGACACCATGGAAGTGTGGCCGGGCCTGCTGGCCTGCGGCGTGATTTTCAGCGGCATCCAGTTTGCCTGGTCGAATTTCGTCGGCGGCGCCCTGGCCAGCGTCTGCGCCGGTATCGGCACCCTGGTGGTGCTGGCGGTGTTCTTCCATAAGGTCTGGCATCCGCCCACCGTCTGGCGCTACGAAGGCGAGATGGCGGGCAAGAAGACCGAACTGACCGCCGGACGCGTGCTGCTGGCCTGGATGCCGTTCATGCTGCTGGTCGGCTTCGTCGTCGTTTGGGGACTGCCCTCGGTGAGCCACGTGCTCGACCGCGTTTCCTGGAAACAGCCGGTGCCGGGCCTGCATCTGCAGGTGGTGCGCATGCCTCCGGTCACCAACAAGCCGTTCGCCGAACCGGCGCTCTTCGACGTCTCCTGGCTCTCCACTCCCGGCACCGCCATTTTCATCGCCGGGCTGATCGCCGGTCCGCTCATGGGGCTGTCCTTCCGCCGCACCGCCCAGGTGTTTTTCCAGTCCCTGTGGCGGCTGCGCTTGAGCCTGGTGGCCATCATGGCGATGCTCGGCCTGGGTTACGTGACCCGCTATTGCGGCATGGATGCCACCATGGGCATGGCAATGGCGCACACCGGTGTGCTGTTTCCATTTTTCGGCACGGCGATCGGCTGGCTTGGGGTGGCGCTCAGCGGCACCGACGCCGGCTCCAATGCCCTGTTCGGGAGCCTGCAGGTGATCGCCGCCGCCAAGCTGGGCCTGAGTCCGGTGTTGATGGGCGCGGCCAACAGCGCGGGCGGCGTGATGGGCAAGATGATCGCCGCTCAATCGCTGGTGATCGGCTGCGCCGTTACCGGGCAGGAAGGGCAGGAAGGCGCCCTCTTCCGCGCCGTGATGAAACACAGCCTCGCCCTGCTGGTGCTGGTGGGGGTCATCGTGATGATGTTCGCTTATGTCTTCCCGGGCGCCGTGCCGGGCGGCCATTAGCCGGCGTACGCCCGCGCGTCGAAAACCCACCCCGGGGTCCCGTAGCGCCGCCTTTCAGGCGGCCATGCCGGCATTCGTGCCGGCATACCCCGCTCGCAGCCGCATCCCGCCAGAAGAGCGCCGCCCCGCCGTCCCTCGTTCGCCAACGGTGGATGCAGGCTCCGACGACCCATGCCGGCAAGGATGCCGGCATAGCAAGCTGGAAGCTTGCGCTACGGGACGGGAGTGGATTGGTGAAAGCCGGCTACTTGTCGGCGGCGGGCTTGGAGGCGGGGGTCTCGGACTTCTTCCCTTCGGCCTTCTTCTCGGCCGGCTTGGCGTTGTTCTTCGCCTCAGCCGACGATTTTCCATTGCGGCCGTAATCGGTGACGTACCAACCCGTACCCTTGAACTGGAAAGACGGAGTCGACAGCAGTTTTTCGAGTTCGCCGCCGCAGCCTTCGTGCACGGTCAAAGGCTCATCGGCGAATCTTTGTCGCACTTCGAAAGTCTCGTCACATTTGTGGCAATGATACTCGTAAAGCGGCATAAGCCCAAGTAGAATTCAACTGAGATTTCGATTTAAGTATAGCAGATGGGCGGACTTCCGCTGATTTTACCGGCCCAGAAATGAATTGCGGATGGCCGTCGAGTCCTCCGGCCGGAAGGTCATGCTGCGCGACGCCACCAGGTCCTCGAGCGATTCGGTAGCCTTGGCCAAGCCTGTGGTTGCGTGGCTGGTAGTATGGGCAAGAATGTGGTACAGTTCGTGGGCCACCACTCTCCCCAAAGCCAGACCGAAGGCGCGCTGACGGTCCTTCTGGTCGGGACGCAGATAGGCCAGGGCCTGTTTTACCTGGTCGCACTGCACCTCGGTAAACGGCAGAACGCGCCCGTTGACTACCTTGGTCGCGCCCAGGGTATCGGTTTCACCTAACCGGGCCAAATCCGGTTCCGGTGTGGCCCAGGTTTCGATTCTGCATTTGCCTTTGAATTTCAGCACCACCAGCCCGGCAAACGCTTCATCGCCATGATTCTCCTTGGCCAGCCGCCAGTCCAGTGACACGCCGGAGGGCTTGAGAATGTCGTCGACTTCCTGCTTCATGGTTTCGACGGCCACCGGGCCCGGCGCCGAATCGAAATCCAGGTAAACGCCCACCGAGGGTTTTGCGGCGGAAGCCGGGGGATCCTGAGCCTGGACCAGCAAAACCGACAGGGCCGCCCCTGCGGCCAGTATGAACACTTGGGCCATATTCGTGTCCTAAGGCACCGTACATCGTAACATAGTGGCCCGTTTTGATCATCCAAAATTTCATAGATCGCGCGAATTTATTTTCGCGCTTGACGTCGAGAGGCAGGCCCGGCCGGGTCTCTAATCCATGCCGCCGGATAAAATTTTCGCGCTCAGCGCCGCGATTTCGCCCTCCAGCGCCCGGTCGCAATTCATAAACGCGGCCAGTTCGCGCACCCGCGCATACGCCGTGGCCGAGCCGCGTCCCAGCCGGCCGGGCCCGCCGCGCAGGTCCACCGCCTGCGCCGCCGCCAGCAGCACCATGGCGGTCTCGTTGCGCAGGCACTCCAGCGCGTCCATGGCGGTCACCGCCGCGTGCATCCCCAGGCTCACCACGTCCTGGTTGTACTGCTCGGTGGGCAGGGAATGGATGGAGCTCGGCCCGGCCATCTGCCGCACCGCGCAGGCGAGGCTGGTCACGCTCAACTGCATGCTCTTGAAGCCGCAATTGACGCCCGGCTCCGGCGACAGGTTCGCCGGCAGACCCTGACTGAAGCGGTCGTCCACCAGCACCGCCATCAGCGCGTTGCCCCACTTGGCCACGGCGGCGAAATCGATCTTCCAGCCGTCCAGCAGGCGCGCGATGTGGCCGCCGTAGAAATTGCCGGCCTTGTACAGCGTGCCGGTTTCGGGATCGACCAGCGGGTTGTCGTTGGCGGAATTGATTTCCCGCTCCAGCACCGCGCGCGCATCCTCCAGCGCCTCCCACACCTGCCCCAGCCCCTGCGGCGCGCAGCGCAGCGAATAGCAGCTCTGCCCGCCGGACGCGCGCGTGTAGCCGGAGCCTTCGAGCGCCGCCCGCAGGTACGCCGCCACCGCAATCTGGCCGGGATGACCTTTGCGCTCGTGCACCCAGGCCGCGAACGGCAGGTCGGGCGCCTGCATGGCTTCGATGGAGAGCGCCACGCGCCCAGCAGCAGGCGCGCAGCACGCGGAACGCATCCACCTACAGCAGCGCCGCCACCGCGGTCATCACCGTGGTGCCGTTGATCAGCGCCAGCGCTTCCTTGGGAGCGAAGCGCATGGGCCGCATGCCCGCCGCTGCCAGCGCTTCCGCGGCCGGCAGGCGCCGCCCGCCCACTTCGGCTTCGCCCATGCCCCACCAGCACGCGCGCGATGTAGGCCGAGGGCATCAGGTCGCCGCTCGCGCCCACCGATCCATAGCGCGGCACCACCGGCGTGACCCCGCGATTGAGCATCGCCGCCAGCGCGTCCACCAGCTCGTTGCGCACGGCCGAAGTCCCGGTGGCGAACGTGGCCATGCGCAGCAGCATGGCCGCGCGCACCACGTCCGCGGGGCAGCGGCTGGCCGGTGGCGCAGGCCAGATAGCGTCACGAGATTGTGCTGCAGAGTTTCCATCTGCTCCGGCGCCAGCGAGATGCCGACGTTTCCGCCCACGCCGGTGTTGACGCCGTAGATGCGCTCTCCCGCGCGCCAGCAGATCTTCCAGGCACGCGCGGCCGTTGGCAATGCGGCTGCGCGCTCCGCCGGTCAGCCGCACTTCGGCGCCGCCGCGGGCCACGCGCACCACGTCCTCAATCGAGAGCGGATCCGCTCCCAAAACCACCATGTTTGCCATGCTGACTACTGTACCGTGAACGTGTACTTCGCTTCGCAGTTCTGGCCGCCGATGGCGTCCTTCACCGCTACCGCGATGGTGTACTCGCCCGGGCGGATGGTCGGCGTCAGGCTGATGCCCATGGACGCCGGCACGTAGTGCTTCGGGTAGAACGATTGGGTCTGTTCCGTGGCCGGCTCCGGCTGCGTCCACAGCACCTTTCCGCCGGGAGCCAGCACCGTGGTCACGTAGCTCACGTCCACCTTATTCTTCTCGCCGTACTTGAACCCGGTGATATCGAATCTCGCCCACACGCCTTCGCCCGGCTTGTAGGCTCCCTTTTCCGCCGGCCGCGTGCCGTCTTCGTCGCGGAAGAAGCGGAAATTCCGCACTACCAGCGTGTCGCTCGGCTCCACGGCATGGCCGCGTACCTGAAACGGGAAATCCAGCTCTGCGTTGGTCTTAGCCAGCACGTCTTCCAGCTTTACTAGAATCTTGTACTTGCCCGGAGGCGCCAGCGGCGGTAGCTCGAGCGATGTCGCAATTTTCGGCTGCCAGTTCTTGTCCTTCGGCGACCACTCCACTTTCATCTCGTTCTGGTAGACCTCGTCCAGCGGCACGCCTTGCGGGTCGAACGCCTGCACCGAGTAGCGCAACTGCACCTGCTCATCCTGCGATTTGGAATACCCGGCCACGCGGCAGGAGAAGAAAACCACCTCTCCCGCCAGATGCTCGAATCCCGGCGGATCCGGTACGCCCCCGTCCATCTGGCTGAGGATGGGGCTGACGATCTGGAGCGCCGGGGCGGCGCCCAGCAGGGCCGGCAAAACTGTAAGGATCAGTAGCGGTCGCATCAGGACCTCTACCCTTGAGGATACGCCCGATTACTCGTAGCGCAGAGCTTCGGTGGGGTTCAGGTGTGCGGCGCGATTCGCCGGCAGAATGCCGAAAACCAGACCGACCAGGCAGGAAACCCCGAACGCTACCGCAACGGCCATCGGCGGAAATGGGAATCCGGATATCGGTGAACAGGCCGACGCTCAACGGAATCGCCACGCCCACCAGGATGCCCAGCATCCCGCCGGACAGGCTCACCATCATGGCCTCAGTCAGAAACTGCGCCAGGATCTCCCGCGCCGACGCTCCCACCGCCAGCCGCACCCCGATCTCGCGCGTGCGCTCGGTCACCGTCACCAGCATGATGTTCATGATTCCGATGCCCGAAATGACCAGCGTGATGGCCGAAACCAGCACCAACACCAGCGACAGAATCAGCGAAATGTTCTTGGCCGCGGTCAGGATGGCGGTCAGCGTTTCCACCCGGTAGTTGGCGCCCGGGCGGTGCCGCCCGGCCACGATCCCCTGCACCCGCTGGGCGATCCGGTCCACCTGCTGCGGCGAGCGCACCTGCACGTACAGCGGATCGATGCGCTCCACCGGCGTGAAATAGCGCAGCACCGTGATGGGCACCAGAATGGTGTCGCGCTCCACTTCCGACTGCCCGAACGTCTCAACCTTTTCGTGAAAAGTGCCGATTACGGTAAATTGGAGGCCGTATAACCGTATGACCTGATTGACCGCCGCGCTCGTCGCGCCGAACATCCGCTTGGCCAGTTGATCGGTCAGCAGCGCGACCTTGTTTCGCGTACCGATGTCGGTGGAGTCCAGAAAGCGGCCGGAGCTGATCACGATGTTGCGCACCGGCGCGTACGATTCGTCCGTGCCGATCACCTTGACGTCCTGCTCCTTGCCCGCAATCAGCAGGTGATCGAAATTCGTCATCACCCCGGTGGCGGCCACGATGTCCGGCGCCAGCTCCCCGCGGATGGCGTCCACGTCGGCCATCTTGATGTAGTCCGCGTCAGCGGTGGGGGTGCTCGGCCCGGCCGAAACGTAGTAGCCGAAGATAATGTTCGACCCGATGCCCTCCACCTGTTCCAGAATGTAGTCCCGGCTGGTAAGCGAGATTGTCACCACCAGGATCACCGAGGCCGTTCCGATCACCATCCCCAGCCCGGTAAGGAGCGAGCGGACAGGATTGGCGCGTAGCGCCTGCGCGCTGAAGCGAAGCGATTCGGCGAGGAACACTAGCGAGGCTCCGTCCCGGATCGAAAGCCCAAATTCATCGCAGAGTCGCGGAGGACGCAGAGAAAACGCAGAGAAGGTGAAAGCTTCGCGGCCTCCGCTTTGCGAGCGTTGCCTTGGGGGCCGAACCCGGCCCTGGTCGGCTCAATCCGTTTTCGCGCTGAGTGTCCCATGAGCAGGCTGAGATCGCTGCGGCCCTCTGTTCCTCCGCGTGATCTCCGCGTCCTCCGCGGCTCCGCGGTGAGATTGCAAACTTGACTCATTCGTATCGGATCCCGGGAGTGCAGGAACACTAGCTGCCCTGCACCTGTTTGAGAAGCTTGGCCGCCTCGCTGCGGGGCGGGTCGTCCGGCGACAGCGTCATACTCATGTATCGCTTCAATAATTTCTTCGCAAGCTCCAAGATTCCGGCCAGTTTTGGATGTAAAGATCCGCCTTGGCGTAGATCAATTGCGGCGAATTCGGTGCGATCTTCTCGGCGCGCTGGATGCTCTGGTCCGCCTCCTGGAAACGGCCCTGCTTGGCCAGGAATTTCGCCAGATCGATAAACCGTCCGATGCGCTGCGGCGAAGCGTCGATCGCCTGCCGCAGATGCTCCTCGGCGCTGCCGAATTCCTTGCGCTTCTCCGCCAGCCGCGCCTCGGCCGAATAGCCCTCCGCCACATCCACCGCGGAAATCTTCGGGATCAAAGCCTGGGCCTTATCCAAACCGCCGCCGAGAAATCCGGGCGCATCCAGGTAATAGTCGAATAAATCACTCAACGCCTCTGGATTGGTTGGATTTAACTGCACGGAGCGCTCGAAGAACTGGCGCGCCTTGGTGGCGTACCCGGGGGCGCTGAAGGGATTCGACGTTTCCGCGCGCCGTCCGTATGCCCGCCCCTGCCACAGGGCGATTTCGGCGTTCTGCGGTTCCGCGGCGGCGGCCTTTTCCAGGGCCTCCGTCGCCTTCTTATAGTCGGCCAGCATGTAATAGTCGCGGCCCATCAACTCGTAGACCGCGCCATCCTTTTCCGGAATCGCACCTAATACTTTCAGAGATTTCTCGAACTCGGTTAGATTGTAAAGCTTGCGGGCCTGATCCACGCCTTGGCCGGCCACCAGGCACAGACCACACCCCAGAATCAATGCCGAAAGTTTCACTGACATATATTGTATCTGCTTTTATGTACTATTTGGATGACGAGTGGGAGCCGCCGCGCGTTGCAAAGCACGAGTTTTGCGCGCCCGCAGACCGCCGCCGGCCTGAATTTGAGAGCTGGCGCGCAACACATTTGAATGCGCCGAGCGTCATATATTGGAGCAAAGGAGAAACGATTCACATGCTTCGTACCGTCGCGGCTGCCTTCCTGGTGTGCGCTCCCCTGGCCTTGGCGCAGAGCGCCCGACCGTTCTCTTACGTTTGACGTGGCTTCTATTAAACCCGCCGCGCCGCAGCAGCCAGGCCGGATGATGATGGGAATGCGCGGCGGTCCCGGCACGGCCGACCCCGGCCAGGTCACACTTTCCAACATGCCGCTCAGCCGGATCATTATGAACGCCTATGACGTGAAGAGTTTCCAGGTCTCCGGCCCCTCCTGGCTGGATAGCGAGCACTTCGATATCACCGCCAAGGTCCCCAAAGACGCCACCAAGGAACAATTTCATGTAATGCTTCAGAATTTGCTGGCGGAGCGATTCAAATTACAGGTACATAAGGAACACAAAGAGGTGCCCATCTACGCGCTGACCGTCGCCAAGGGCGGGATCAAAATCAAGGAATCGGCCAAGGATGACCAAGCTCACGGCGCCGCGCCGCAAGACCCCGCTTTACAGCGGGCAGATGCGCCGCCGCCCGGACCGCCGCCGATGGGCCGGGATGGCATGCCTCGGATGGCGCCGGGGCGCCGCGGCGCGATGATCATGTTTGGTCCGAATGGCTTCCGCATGCAGGGGTCGCACGAGACCATGGCGGCGCTGGCGGACGTTCTCAGCAACCAGTTGGGCCGACCGGTGATCGACATGACCGGGCTGACGGCCGAATACGATTACACCCTTAACTTTTCGCCGGAAGGGTTGGCCGGGATGCGGGGCATGCCGATGCCTATGGGAGGAGCCCCTGTCGGTGCCGGGCCCGCACCTGAAGGCGGCCGCGAGGCCGAATCCGGTCCCAGCATCTTCAGCGCGGTCCAGGAACAGCTTGGGCTCAAGCTGGAATCGCGTAAAGGACCGGTGGACCTGATCGTGGTCGATAGCGTCGAAAAGACGCCCACGGAGAATTAACTCCGGCAAGATGCGGAAGAGCGCTGCGGTGCGGACAGCCCGTCGACGCGCCTCCGCCGCGCTTTGGCCTGTCCTCCTGGCGCTGTGGCGGGCGGTCCGGCGAGACCTGGGAAGCTTCGCTTCCATTACCCTCAACAACTTCTTTCTATTTGTAGCGCTAATCGCTTATGGTGCAGCCAGCAGCGGCGCCGTGCCCGTAGCCGCATACCCGTTCCTGTTCCTCCTGGTTTTCCTCATGCTGTTCCCGCTGGCGGCGGACCCGCTGGCCAAAATTCCCCCGGCGCGGCTGGCGCTTTGGCCGCTGGGAAGAATCGAGCGCCTCGGCTTGCGCGCCGCCGCCCTGGCGCTCAGCCCCATCTTCTGGCTGGCCGCGCTGCTCCTCTGGCGCGCTTCCCGCAGTCCCGCCGCCCTCGGCCTGGTAGTGGTTCCGCTGGTCACTCACGGCCTCGGTCCGCGCGGCTGGCATTCGCTGCGCCGCGTTCCCGCCATCGGCGAACTCATGCGCAAGGATCTCCGCCAGATGCTGACGGTGCTCGATACCTGGCTGGCGCTGCTGCTGGCCGTGGTCGGCATCGCGGCGCACGCGCGGGCGCTGCCCGGCGGCGGCGCGGGCATGGCATCGCTTGTGGCCCTGGCGCTCAGCACCTATGCGCAATGCCTCTTCAGCCTGGATGCCGCCGGCGGCCTCGCCCGCTACCACCTGTTCCCCCTGCCCGGCTGGCGCATCCTGCTGGCCAAGGATATCGCCTACCTGGCGATACTTGCCGTTCTGGTTCTACCCCTGGACTTGGGAGCCGGCCTCTCGTTCGGCCTGATGGCGCTGGCGGCCGGCCGTTATCCGGCGCTCCGCCAACGCCTGCCCGTCCAGCGCTGGCGTTTCACCGGCGGCCGCCTGCCGTTCGGCATCCTGCAGATGGCCGCCGGCGCCGCCGCCGCTTTTGCCGAATCCGAACATGGCCTTCCGGTCCTGCTCGTGCCCTTCCTGGCGTACCTGGTTTCGCTCTGGCTGGGCGGGCGCTGGCTCGCCGCGGATTCACGCGGATAGGCTGAGCCTGGGGTCGAGACATAGGTGTCTCGGCACCTCTCTGTAATTTCAATCACTTACATCACACAGTCGAGACAGCGTGTCTCGACTGGCTCGAAATTTACGCGGTTGCCAGCACCCGCCGCAGATACTTCCCCGTGTATGACCCTTCCGCGCGCGCTACCTGTTCCGGGGTTCCGGCGGCCACCACTGAGCCCCCCAGGGCGCCGCCTTCCGGCCCGAGATCGATCACCCAATCCGCCGCCTTGATCACGTCCAGGTTGTGCTCGATGATCAGCAGGCTGCCGCCGTTTTCCACCAGCCGCTGGAAAGAAGCCAGCAGCTTGGCGATATCGTCGAAGTGCAGCCCGGTGGTGGGTTCGTCGAAAATGAAGAGCGTGCCGTCCACGCCGGTTCCGGCCAGGTAGGCGGCCAGTTTCACGCGCTGCGCCTCGCCGCCGGAAAGCGTGGTGGCCGATTGCCCCAGCCGCAAATACCCGAGCCCCACCTCATCCAGCACTTTGAGCCGCTGCACCAGCCGCGGCGTGGCATGGAAGAACGCCAGCGCCTCGCGCACCGTGAGCTGCAAAACCTGGTGAATGTTCAGGCCGTTGTACTGGATTTCCAGGATTCCGCTCTTGTAGCGCGTCCCTTTGCATTCCTCGCAGACCAGCTCCACGTCCGCCAGAAACTGCATCTCCACCGTCACCGTGCCGTCGCCCTGGCACGTCTCGCAGCGGCCGCCGGGGATGTTGAAAGAGAAATGGCCGGCCGCATAGCCGCGCTTTTCCGCCTCCCGCGTGGAGGCGAACAGCCCGCGGATGATGTCGAAAGCCTTCAGGTACGTCACCGGGTTGGAGCGCGGCGTGCGGCCGATGGGCGATTGGTCCACCATCACCGTGCTCGTAATCCGCTCGGCCCCTTCCACCCGTTTGCAGGCAAGCTTCGGGCCGGACGATTCCAGCGCCTCGGCGGCCTCGTCGAATTCCGCCTCCCGGTCCGATTCCCGCGCCTTGTGCAGGGCTTCGAGCGAGCGGAAAATCACGTCGTGCACCAGGGTCGATTTACCGGAGCCGGAAACGCCGGTGATCGCCACCATCATGCCGAGCGGGATTTCGACATCGATGTTCTTCAGATTGTGCAGGCGCGCGCCGGAAAAGCGCAGCATGCGCCGGGGATCGACCGGCCGCCGCTCGCGTGTGGCGGAAACACGCGGCCTCGCCTCTCAGATAGCGCGCGGTCAGCGAGCTGGCGCCATCCTCCAGCAGTTTCGCCATCGGCCCTTCAAACACGATCTCCCCGCCGTGCTCGCCGGCGCCGGGGCCGAGGTCCACAATGTGATCCGCCGCCCGCATCACGTCCGGATCGTGCTCCACCACCACGATGGTGTTGCCCAGCCCGCGCAGTTCCTCCAGGATGCGGATCAGCCGGCCCGTGTCCCGGCTGTGCAGCCCGATGGAAGGCTCGTCCAGCACATAGCAGGCGCCCACCAGCCGCGAGCCAAGCGAGGTGGCCAACTGGATGCGCTGCGCCTCGCCGCCGGAAAGCGTGGCCGAGAGCCGGTCCAGCGTGAGGTATTCGAGCCCGACGTCGTTCAGGAATTTCAGCCGCTGCCGGATCTCCACCAGGATTTTATCGGCGATGGCGCTTTCCTCGGGCGTCAGATCGAGGTCCTCGAAGAAATCGCGCGCTTCCGCGATATTCATCCGCACCACTTCGCCCAGGTTCTTCCCGCCCACCCGCACGTACAGCGCTTCTTTCCGCAGCCGCGCGCCGCGGCACTCCGGGCACAGCGCGTAGCCGCGGTAGCGGCTGAGGAACACGCGCACGTGCATCTTGTATTTCTTGCTTTCCAGGTATTCGAAAAAGCGCCGGATGAAAGCTTCGAGCCTGGCGCGCTCCTTAGGCGCGAGGTCGCATACCGCGGTGCGCAGCGGAAAGGCCTTCGGCGTGCTTCTTGAAATTCGCCGCCCAGACGCGGTATTTGGGCTTGGTCCACGGCTCCACGGCGCCCTCTTCGAGCGAGAGCGTCTTGTCCGGGATGATGCGGTCCAGGTCGTAGTCGATGGTGTTGCCGAATCCCTGGCAGCGCGGGCAGGCGCCGGCGGGTGAATTGAAGCTGAACAGGATCGGCTCCGGCGCGGCGAATTCCAGGCCGCACGTCTTGCACTGAAACTTCTCGTTGAAGCGCAGCCGCTCGACGCCGCCCGCGCTCTCGAAAACGATTTCCCCCGCTTCCCGGTAGCAGATCTCCACGGTATCCACCAGCCGCTGGTGCAGATCGGGGGAGATGGCGATGCGGTCCACCAGCACGTAGAGCGGCTGGGAGAAGTCGATATCGAGCAGCGATTCCGGCGTGGAGAATTCGAAGAGCCGCCCGCTCTGGAACAGCCGGTTGAAGCCCTTTTTGCGCAGCTCGAAGAGATGATCGCGCAGCGCCTGCGCCGAACCGTGGTCGCCGCAGGGGAACAGCGCATACCAGCGCGACCCGGCCGGCAGTTTCGAGCATGCGCGCCGCCACTTCATCCACCGTGTCCTTGCGGACGCGCGTCGCCGCAGTCGGGGCAGAACGTCTGCCCCACGCGCGCAAACAGCAGGCGCAGAAAATCGTAGCATTCGGTGGCCGTGGCCACCGTGGACCGCGGATTCCGGCTGGTGTTCTTCTGCCGGATGGCCACCGCCGGCGCGATGCCGTCGATGTCCTCCACTTCCGGCTTTTCCATGCGCTCCAGGAACTGCCGCGCATACGCCGACATGGATTCCACGTAGCGCCGCTGGCCCTCCGCGTAAATGGTGTCGAAGGCCAGCGACGATTTGCCGGACCCCGACACACCGGTCACCACCGTCAACTGGTTGTGGGGAATGGAAAGCGAAATGTTTTTCAGATTGTGGACCCGCGCGCCGCGAATCCGGATGTAGTCTTGCACGCTGTCAGGGACCTCTCTTAGTATACTGCCCGGTCACAGATTTCACCGCCGAGAGGCATATGCGTGACACCGGGCCGAAGTCGCGAGTGGTTGATGGCGCCTCGGCGCCTCGGCGGTGAAAATCGCATTGCGCCGCCGGTTTGCGCCGCGCGTGCTATCCTTTCCAAATACGAGGGCTTCGCGGAAATGCGCGCCGCATGTTGAACTTCCCACGAATTCAGGATTCGTCTGTAACTCTAAGCCGCTCCCACCACGTCCATACACATCATCGCCATGGCCCTGGTGACGTGAACCGCATGTTCGAACTTCTCTTCAAATATCCGGCCAGCCTGTTCCACAAAGGGCAGTTCGTCTTTCTGACGCCCTGGCCGCTCTGGATGCTCGCCGCCGCCATTCTGGCCGCGGCCGGGCTGCTGTTCTGGCACGTGCGCCGCAACCACGGCATGCTCAGCGGCCTGCGCCCGCTGGCCATCTGGGTGCTGGAAACCGGCATGGTGGCGCTGATCCTGTTCCTGCTCTGGCATCCGGCGCTGAGCGTCGCCACCCTGCGGCCGCAGCAGAACGTGGTCGCGGTGCTGGTGGACGATTCCCGCAGCATGTCGCATCGCCGATGCCTCCGGCACGCGCGAAGCCGCCGCCAAGGCGGTGCTCGACGGCGGCCTGCTGAAGGCGCTCGGCGAGCGTTTCCAGGTGCGGCTCTACAAATTCGGCAAGGAGCCGGAGCGCATTCCAGAAGACCGATCAGCTCACCGCGCACCGCGCCGGCCTCGCGCATCGGCGACACGCTCGAGCGCGTGCTGGCGGAATCGTCGTCGCTGCCGCTGGGCGCCATCGTGCTGCTGAGCGACGGCGCCGATAACTCCGGCGGCATCGACCTGCAGACCATCGCGGCCATCCGCCGCCAGCGCATTCCCGTGCACACCATCGGCTTCGGCCGCGAGCATCCCGACAAGGACGTCGAGATTACCGACGCCGTGGTGCCGCCGCGCGCGCTGCCGCAATCGCGGCTCACCGCCGTGGTCACGCTCCAAAGCTACGGCCTCTCCGGCAGCAAGGCCAAGCTGAGCGTGCGCGATAGCGGCAAGGTGCTGGCGTCCCAGGACGTCACGCTCAAGGCCGACGGCCAGATCGCAGAGCGAAACGCTGGTGTTCAACGTGCGGCGAGGCCGGGCCGAAGACGCTCGAAATCGGCGTGGAGCCGCTCTCCGGCGAAGAGAACACGCTCAACAACCAGGTTACGCCGCCTGGTGAACGTGGAGAACCGCAAGCCGCGCATCCTCTATTTCGAAGGCGAGCCGCGCTGGGAGTACAAGTTCATCCGCCGCGCGCTGGACGATTACCCGGACATCGAGCTGGCCGCGCATGGTGCGCACCACCCAGAACAAATTCCTGCCGGCAGTTCCCCGACGAGCATGGGCGAGCACGATCTGCGAAGACGGATTTCCGGCCAAGCCCGAGGAGCTGTTCCGCTTCCAGGGCCTGATCATCGGCAGCGTGGAGGCCAACTACTTCACGCCCACGCAGCAGCAGTTGATCCGCGATTTCGTGGACCGCCGCGGCGGCGGCCTGCTGTTCCTGGGCGGCCGCGCCACGCTTTCCGACGGCGGCTACCCGAGTTCGCCGCTGGCCGACCTGGTGCCGACCAAGCTGCCGCGAAGGCAAAGGCACGTTCCACCGCGATTTCACCGGCCAGGAGCTGACTCCGCGAAGGCGCGCAGAGCGTGATCTGCCGGCTGGACGACGACCCGGCGCGCAACGCCGAACAGCTGGAAGAAGATGCCGCAGATGGCCAACTACCAGGAAGTCGGCGAGCCCAAGCCCGGCGCCACCGTGCTGCTGGACGTCCACGCCCGCGGGCAAGCCGCAAATGCCGCTGCTGGTCACCGAGAATTACGGCCGCGGCCGCACCGTGCTGTTCGCCACCGACGGAAGCTGGCGCTGGAAAATGTGGCTGCACCACGCCGACAAGACCCACGCCACCTTCTGGCAGCAGATGTTCCGCTACCTGGTGACCGACACGCCCGGCCAGGTGGTCGCCACCACGCCCAAACAGGTGCTGTCCGACGATACCCGCGTGCCCATCCGCGTGGAAGTGCGCGACAAGGAGTACAAGCCCGTGACCAACGCCAAGGTGCAGGCGCGCTTCATGGGGCCGGACGGCGCCAGCGCCACCCTGGAACTGACGCCCGCTGCCGCTCGAAGAAGGCGTCTACACCGGCGAGTGGACGGCCGAGAAGCCCGGCTCCTACGTCGCCGAGATCATCGCCGGCCGCGAGCAGGAAGAGATCGGGCGCGACGTGCTGACCTTCCGCCGCGAAGATGGCGTGGCTGAGAATTTCCATACCTCGCAGAACCGCGAGCTGCTGGAGAAACTGTCGGAGCAGACCGGCGGCCGTTACTACACGCCGGCTGACGCGTCCAAGCTGGCGAAGGAGATTTCGTATTCGGAAGCCGGCATCACCGCGCGCGAGACCCGGGACCTTTGGGATATGCCCATCGCTCTTCCTGCTGGCGCTGGCTATCCGCGCCGCCGAGTGGCTGCTGCGGCGGAAATGGGGGGTGGTATGAGATCGGGCGGCCAGGGGCCGGGCGGCTCGGGCGGCCGGCGGTTCGGCTCGGCGGTCCTTTTGCATGCTGCTGCGTTGCTCCTGCGCACGCGACGACACTTTTACGTGACGATCTCCGGCCTGGGCGGCGAGCCGGATTACGACCAGCGCTTCAAGATGTGGGCCGACGATATCGATTCCAGCCTCAAGAAGGCCGGCGGCGATGCGCAACGTGGTCACGCTCGAAGCGCCCACGCGCGAGCAGATCCGCGCGCGCTTCGCGCGAAATCGCCAGGCAGGCCAAGCCCACCGACGCCCTGGTGCTGATGCTGATCGGCCACGGCACCTACGACGGCGTGGAATACAAGTTCAACATCCCCGGCCCGGACATCACCGGCGCGGAACTGGCCGCGCTGCTCGACCGCGTCCCGGCCGCCCGCCAGCTGGTGGTCAACATGACCAGCTCCAGCGGCGGCTCCATCGAGTTCCTGCGCAAGCCGAACCGCGTGGTGATCACCGCCACCAAGACCGGCACGGAAAAGAACGCCACCGTCTTCGCGCGCTACTGGGCCGAAGCCCTGCGCGACCCGGCGGCCGACGCCGACAAGAACGAGACCGTCTCCGCGCTCGAAGCCTTCCATTACGCGCAGCGCAAGACCACCGAATTCTTCGACACGCAGAAGCGCCTGGCCACCGAGCACGCCGTGCTGGAAGACACCGGCAAGGGCGAAGGCGAGCACGACCCCATCAGCCGAAAACGGCGAAGGCAGGCTGGCCGCGCGTCTTCCCGGTGGTGCGCCTGGGCGCCAATGCCGCCGCGGCGCGCGATCCCGCCAAGCGCCCGCTGCTCGAACAGAAGGAGCAACTGGAGCAGGCCATCGACCAGCTGAAATACGAGAAGGCCGCCATGCCGGCCGAGGCCGAGTACAAGAAGCAGCTCACCGCGCTCCTGCTGGAGCTGGCCAAGACCCAGGAGGCGCTCGACAAGTGAAGCCATGTCGGCGAAATCCTGTGCGCGGTGGGGCGCGGCCGCCGTGATCCTGCCGCCTGCGCGCTTTGCCGGCGCAGACGCTCGACCAGGCCGCAGGCCGCTGCACCTGGAAGGCTCACCGCTATCAGGACGCCAACGAGGTCTTCCGCGCGCTGGTGGCCAGAAGTATCCGCAAAACTCCGATTACCGCGTGCGCTGGGGCCGGCTGTATCTGGACCATCTGGCAGCCAGACGACGCCGGCGACTTTTCAACGAAGCGCTGACGATCAAGAAGGACCACGCCGGCGCCCTGCTCGGCCTGGCGCTGATCGCCGCCGAAATCTACGACGGCAAGGCCGCCGAACTGGCCCACAAGGCGCTGGAGGCCGATCCCAAGCTGCTCGAGGCGCAGGAACTGCTGGCGCGCCTGGCGCTCGAAGACAACAACAACGCGCAAGGCCACCGCGGAAGCCAAGAAGGCGCTCGCCATCGATCCCAATTCCGGTGCAGGCCAAGGCGATTCTGGCCACCATCGACTGGCTGGCCGACAAGAAGGAGACGCCCTGGGATCCGCACGACGCGCGCGGCTACGAGACCGCCGGCCATTTCTTCATCCTCAACCGCCGCTACGAGGAAGCCATCGAGTACTACCGCAAGGCCATCGCGCTCGACCCGCAGCTCTACAGCGCGCGCTCCGCAACTGGGCATCAACCTGATGCGCCTGGGCCAGGACGCACGAAGCCTACCAGCAGCTCGAAGACCTGCTTCGACAACGGATTCCAGGACAAGCGCCACCAACAACTCGCTGACCTGATGGACAGCTACAAGAACTTCGTCACCTTCAAGACCGACAGCACCATTCTGAAGCTGCACAAGAAGGAAGCGGAACTGCTGCGCCCCTACTTCGAAGCGCGAGATGAAGCGCGCCATCGCCACCTACGAGAAGAAGTACCAGTTCAAGCTGAAGCGCCCGGTGCAGGTGGAAGTCTATCCCGACCACGAAGATTTCGCCGTGCGCACGCTGGGCATGCCCGGCCTGGGCGCGCTGGGCGTGACGTTCGGCTACGCCATCGCCATGGACAGCCCCTCCGGCCGCCCGCCCGGCAGTTCCATTGGGCCTCCACGCTGTGGCACGAAATGAGCCACGTCTACACCCTCACCATGACCAATCACCGCGTGCCGCGCTGGTTCACCGAGGGCATGGCGGTGCACGAAGAGACCGCCGTCATCGCCGGAGTGGGGCGACCGGCTCGGGCCCGACGAGATCGCTGGCCATCAAGGAACACAAGCTGCTGCCGGTCGCCGAGCTGGACCGCGGCTTCATCCATCCCACGTGCCCGCCGCAGGTGATCGTCAGCTATTTCCAGGCCGGCAGATCTGCGACTACATCACACGACAAGTGGGGCTGGGACACGCATCCTGGCCATGCTGAACGATTTCGGCAACGACGACGACACCGCCGACGGTGATCCGCAAAGAGCTGAAGATGGAGCCCGAGGAGTTCGACAAGCAGTTCCTCGCCATCGTGGAAGCCGAGCACGAAGCCGACCGTCGACGCACTTCGACGAGTGGAAGGACGGCATGAAGACAGCTCGTCGAGCTGGCATCAAGACAAGGATTACGACGGCGTCATCAAAGAAGGCACCGCCATTCGCGACCTCTATCCCGACTACGTGGAAGCAGCGCAGCGTCTACGAGTTCCTGGCCAAGGCTTACACTGGCCAAGAACGACAAGGCCGCGGCCATCGACGAACTGGAGCGCTACGTCAAGATCGGCGGGCGCAATCCCGACACGCATCAAGCTGCTGGCCAAGCTGCTGGACGAAGCCGGCAACAAGAAGGAAGCCGCCGCGGTGCTGGACCGCCTGAACTTACATCTATCCGATGGACAACGAGGCAGCACCAGAAGCTGGGCGAGCTGTGGCTCGACCAGGGCAATGCCACCGGCGCCATCCGCGAATTCCAGGCGCGTGGTGGCGCACAAGCCCCATCGACCCGGCGCAGGCGCATTACGACCTGGCGCGCGCCTATCAATCTGAACCACGCAGACCGACAAGGCCAAGGACGAAGTTGATCGCGGCGCTCGAAACCGCGCCGGGCTTCCGGCCGGCCCAGAAGCTGCTGCTGGAACTGAGCGCGCGAATCCGGAACTACCAAAGATCCCGTCAAGAAATAAGAATGGAATCCTCATGTCAACTACCGTGACCGCAGTTGGAGCCCGAAGTTTTGAAGACGCGCATCGAGCGCTTCCGCCAGGTGCAGTCCGAGATCGTGACGCAGGTGCGCCGCGTGATCGTCGGCCAGGAGGAGGTGCTGGAGCAGGTGATGATCGGCCTGTTCGTGGGCGGCCACTGCCTGATCACCGGCCTGCCCGGCACCGCCAAGACGCTGCTGGTGCGCACCATGGCGCAGACCCTCGGCCTGGTGTTCAAGCGCATCCAGTTCACGCCCGACCTGATGCCCAGCGACATCACCGGCACCGACATCATCGAAGAGGATCCCGGCACCGGCCGCCGCACCTGGACCTTCGTGCCAGGGCCCGATCTTCGGCAACATCCTGCTGGCCGACGAAATCAACCGCACGCCGCCCAAGACGCAGAGCGCGCTGCTCGAAGCCATGCAGGAGCGGGCCTGCACGGTGCGCGGCAACAACTACAAGCTGCCCGCGCCGTTCTTCGTGCTGGCCACGCAGAACCCCATCGAACTGGAAGGCACCTATCCGCTGCCCGAAGCGCAGCTCGACCGCTTCCTGTTCAACACCGTGCTCGACTACCTGACCGCCGACGAAGAACTGAAGGTGGTCGACCTGACCACCGTCACCACGCATCCCGCAGGCCGACCCGGTGACCAACGCGCAGGAGATCCTGGACTTCCAGCAACTGGTGCGCATGGTGCCGATCGGCGAAAGCGTGGCGCGGCACGCCATCGACCTGGTGCGCGCCACGCCGCCGCGTGACGAAACGCGCCCCCGACTTCGTCAAGAAGTACGTGAACTACGGCGCCAGCGTGCGCGCCGCGCAGTTCCTGGTGCTGGCGGCCAAGGCGCGGGCGCTGATGAAGGGCCGCTACCACGTGACCTACGAAGACATCCGCGTCGCTCTACATCCCGGTGCTGCGCCACCGCATCCTGCTGAATTTCCACGCGGAATCCGACCGGCTGAAGCAGGACGACATCTTGAAGAGCGTCCTGGAGTGGAAGGCGGCGCCGCGGGAGTAGAGGGGCTGATTTCACCGCAGAGACGCAGAGACGCGAGTCGGAGATTGAACGCGAGAGTAGTCAAAATGCGAGACCAGAGCGCGAAGAATCGAGATTGACGGATCGGAGATGATCATCGGCGCGGCGATCGAGGTCCATCGGCACCTGGGCCCGGGCTTGTTGGAGTCGGCTTACGAGGAATGCCTCTGCTATGAGTTGAGTCAGCTGGGCTTCGGTTTCGAACGGCAGGTTCACTTGCCGATCGAGTACAAAGGCATCAAGCTGGACTGCGCTTACCGCATGGATCTGGTGGTCGAGGACGCGGTGGTCGTGGAAATCAAGGCCGTCGACGAGCTGCTGCCGATCCATCGCCGCTCAATTGCTCACTTATCTGAAGCTCTCCGGCAAGCACGTCGGCCTCCTCATCAATTTCAATGTCCCGGTTCTGAAGGACGGTCTAAAGCGATAGTGAACGCTACTCGGGACCATCCTTGCTCTCCGCGTGATCCTCCGCGTCTCTGCGTCTCCGCGGTGAATCGGAGGCCCACTCTAATGCTCCAGCGCTTCCTAGATCCCGCCACTCTCGCCTCCATCTCCGGGCTCGACCTGGTCGCCAAGACCGTGGTCGATGGCTTCGTCGCCGGGCTCCACCGCTCGCCGGATTTCGGGTTCTCCCAGGAGTTCGCCGAGTACCGCGCCTATTCCCAGGGCGACGACCTGCGCCACGTCGATTGGAACGTCTTCGCCCGCACCGACAAGTGCTTCCTCAAGCGGTATCGCGGCGAAACCAACACCCAGTTGCTGATCCTGCTCGATACCTCGGCTTCCATGGCCTATGGCTCGCATCCGGTCAACAAGCTGGACTACGCGCGCTTCGTGGCGGCCTCGCTCTGCTACATGGCCAACGTGCAGCGCGACGCCGCCGGGCTGATCATCTTCGACGAGGACGTGGCCAACTACGTCGCGCCCTCCACCCGCCAGGGCCAGCTTTTCCGCCTGCTGCACGCCATCGAGAAGGCCGAGCCCGGCACGCGCACCGATTTCGCCAAGCCGTTCGTGCATTTCCAGAATTTCCTGCACCGCCGCGGCATCGTGGTGGTGCTTTCGGATTTCTACGAGCAGCCCGAGATCATCGTCAAGACCGTCGAGCCGCTGCGCTACAAGCGGCAACGAAGTGATCCTGTTCCACATGCTCGATCCGCAGGAAATCACACCCGAAATTCCGCGAGCCGGTGCTGCTGGTGGACATGGAAAACGCCGCGCGACGCGCATGGAAGTCTCGCCGGAATACGCGCGCAACGAATACCGCCGCAAGATCGACGCGCACATCGAGGCGCTGCGCTCCAAGGCGCGCGGCGCCGGCATGGAATATTTCCTGATGAACACCGCCCGGCCGCTGGACGAAGGCCTGCGCGAGTATCTCGCGCGTGCGGCAGGGGGAGGCTGTAAATGGGCTTTCTCACTCCCTGGTTTCTGGCGCGGCGCTGGCGGCGGTCGGCCTGCCCGTCTGGCTGCACCTGCTGCGCAAGCACAAGACCACGCCGCTGCCCTTCAGCTCGCTGATGTTCTTCGAGCAGCGCACGCAAAGCTCCATCAAGCACCGCCGCCTGCGCTACCTGGTGCTGTTCGCGCTGCGCACCGCTGCTGATTCTGCTGATGGTGCTGGCCTTCGCGCATCCCTACGTGCAGCAGCGAATCGCTGCCGCTGCAGCGCACCGGCGAAGTCACCGTGCTGGCCATCGACAATTCGCTCAGCATGCGCGCCGGCAGCCGGCTCGACCGAGGCCAAGCGCGACGGCCAAATCGCTGGTCGCCGGCCTGCGCCCCGGCGAGCGCGCCGCAGGTGCTGGCGTTCGGCTAGCGCGTGCAGGTGATGAGCGAAGTCACCGACGACCACTCCGCCGCTCAACGCCGCCATCGATGCCATCGAACCCTCCGACGCCCGCACCTCCTTCGCCGAACTGCTCGCGCTCGCTGCGCTCCATCGCGCAATCGCTGCACCTGCCGCTCGACGTGCACCTCTATTCCGACATGCAGCAGACCGGCATGCCGGCGAATTTCAACGACCTGCGCCTGAACGCCGACGTCCAGCTGGAGCCGCACCCGCTGGTCGAAAAGCAGCCGAGCCCAATTTCGCCGTGGAAAACGTGGTGGCGCCGCGGCGCGTCTACGACGACAGGAAGACGCGCGTGCTGGCGACCGTCGCCGGCTTCGGCACGCCCAAGAGCCATGCGCAACGTCTCGCTGGTCCTGAACGGCCGCGCCGTCGAGACCAAGTCCGTCGAGGTGCCGGAAAACGGCCGCGCCACGGTGGAGTTTCTCTCGCTCGACGTGCCCTACGGCCGCAACAAGGGCGAGGTCAAGATCGATTCCGCCGACACGCTGCCCGCCGACGACATCTTCTACTTCTCGGTGGAGCGCGCCGACCCGCGCCACGCCCTGTTCGTCCACGAGGCCGACAACACGCGCGGCCTGCTCTATTTCAAAGCCGCGCTCGAAGCCTCCGGCCAGTCGGCCTTCGAGATCGACCCCGCCACGGTCGAGCAGACCACCAACTCTCAGCCCGTCGAAGTACGCCTTCGTGGTGCTCTCCGACGTCGGCGCGCTGCCCGGCGGCTTTCGAAAACGAGTTGCGCAACTACGTGCGCGGCGGCGGCTCGGTGCTGATCGCGCTGGGCCACATGTCGGTGGCCAGCCTGAAGGTGCCGGTGGCCGGACGATCACGATCGAGGGCACGCGCTACGCCGGCCGCGAGGGCGAGCATGTTCCAGACCGCTGGCGTGCGCTCGATACCTCGCACCCCTCCATCCTGAAGGACGACCGCTGGGACGACGTCAAGTTCTACCAGGCCATCCAGGTGGCGCCCGGCAACGCGCGCGTGGTGGCGCGCCTCACCGACCAGACGCCGCTGCTGCTCGACCAGCAGGTGGGCGACGGCCACGTGCTGGTCTTCGCCTCCACCTTCGACAACATCGCCAACGATTTTCCGCTGCACGCCTCCTTCGTGCCCTTCATCGAGCAGACCGCGCGCTACCTGGGCCGCCTGGATAGCGGGCCGCCCAGCGTGCTGGTGGGCTCGTTCGAGGAATTGCGCGACTCCAAGGAAAACGGCGCGGCGGTGGACGTGGTCGACCCCAAGGGCGACCGCGTCTTTCGCTGGCCGAAGCCACCAAGGCGCAGAACATTCAGTTCACCATGGCCGGCTTTTACGACATCCGCCGGCCCAACGGCCGCAATGAACTGGTGGCGGTGAACGCCGACCGGCACGAGTCCGATCTGACGCCCGCATCCGCCGGAGACCCTCAGCTTTGTGGCAGAATACAGCCAACGGGACCTTCCGGGAGCGGCGGAGGGACTACCGCGGATCAGCCCAAGCCGCTTTCGCTCTGGTGGTACGTGATGCTGGCGGTGTTGGCGCTGGCGGTGGCCGAATCGTTACTGGGGAATCGACATCTTTCGGTAGACAAAGAGGCGGCATGAAACCTTTGGATCGCTTGTCCGAGTATCTGGGCGCTATCGAACGCCGGCTTGCGGCTGCTGGCGCTGACCCGCGGCGCGGCGGTGACGGCCGGCGGCGGCACTGGTGCTTACCGTGCTGGCCGTGCTGGTGGCCAACAACTTCGCGTTTTCGAACGGCAGCGTGATCGGCGCGCGGGTGTTGCTGTTTCTTGGGCTGGCGTTCGCGCTGGCCGCCGCGCTGATCGTCCCGGTGATCCGCCTCAACCGCCGCCATGCCGCGCGCGACGGCCGAGCGCAAGTATCCCGCAGTTCGAAGAGCGCCTGCTCACCTTCACCGAGCGCATGGAGCAGACGCCCGAACGATCCGTTCCTGCCGCTGCTGGCCGACGACACGCTGGCGGTGGCGCACCAGGCCGAGCCGCAAGGATGTGGCCAAGAACTTCCTGGATCTTCAGCTTCTCCTCCGCCGCGGTGGTGCGCCGTGCTGGCGCTGCATCTGGCTGGGCATGTCCGGCCCCGGCTTCCTGGGCTACGGCACTTCCCTGCTCTGGGGCGGCGCTGCCCAAGGGCGAGATGAAGCCTTTCTATTCCATCCAGGTGCGAGCCCGGCAACAAGACCGTCCGCAAGCGCGCCGACCAGGTGATCACCGCCACCCTGCATCGGCTTCACCGCTCCCAAGGTGCGGTTCTTCGCCAAATATGCCAGCGCCTCGCAAGTGGGAGCAGGCCGAAATGCGCACCGAGCCCGGCGGCAGCGCCTACCAGTTCCTGATCGCCGGCGTGCCGGAATCGCTCGAGTATTACGTGGAAGCCGGCGGCGTGCGCTCCGCCACCTACAAGCTGAACGTGGTCGACCTGCCCGCGGTCAAGAACATCCGCGTCACCTATCATTTCCCCTCCTGGACCGGCATGAAGGACGCGGTGGAAGATCCCGGCGGCGATCTGCGCGCCGTGGAGGGCACCAACGCCGAGGTGGCCATCCAGACCGACCGGCCGCTCTCCACCGGCGCCCTGCTGCTCGATGACGGCACCAAGATCCCGCTGCGCAGCGGCGCGGACGGGCATGCTGGTGGCCAGCGTGCCCATCCAGAAGGACGGCCTGTATCACGTGGCCGCGGTGGAAGGCGGCGAAGACGTCCGCCTGAGCGAAGACTATTTCATCGAGGCCCAGAAGGACCAGCCGCCCGAAGTCAAGATCACCCGCCCGGGCCGCGATTTCCGCGCCTCGCCCATCGAAGAAGTCACCGTCGCGGTGGAAGCCAAGGACGATTTCGGCCTGAAGGACGTCGACGCTGCACTACTCCGTGAACGGCGGCCCGGAGAAGACCGTGTCGCATGCTGCCGCGCCAAGGGCGCCAAGACCTCCTCCGGCACGGCCACCATCGCGCTGGAAGATTTCAAGGTGCGAGCCCGGCGATATCGTGAGCCTCTACGCCACCGCCAAGGACGCGCGCAAGACCGCCAACACCGACATGTTCTTCATCGAGGCCGCAGCCCTTCGAGCGCAACTACACGCAGTCGCAGCAGGATGGCGGCGGCGGGGGCGGCGGCGGCGGCGAGGCCGACCAGCAGAACCAGATTTCGCGAGCGCCAGAAGGAGATCATCACCGCCACCTGGAACCAGGTCAAGGGCCAGGGCGCGCGCGGCACCGACGCCGAGAACGCGGCGTTCCTGTCCGGCGTGCAGTCCAAGCTGCGCGACCAGGCCAAGTCGCTGTCCGACCGCATGAAGGCGCGCCAGATCGAAGGCGCCGGCGATTCCTTCAAGAGCTTCGTGGACGATATGGACCAGGCCGTGGACGCCATGGGCCCGGCCTCCGACAAGCTGAAGGGCGCGCAAGTGGCAGGATGCGCTGGCGCCGGAACAGAAGGCGCTGCAATACCTGCTGCGCGCCGAAGCCACCTTCCGCGATATCCAGGTGGCCTTCGGCCAGCAGCGGCGGCGGCGGAGGCGGCGGCGGCAGAGCGGCGCCACGCGCGACATGCAGGGCCTGTTCGACCTCGAACTGGACACCGAAAAGAACCAGTACGAGAGCGCGCGCGCCAGCCGCAGTCGGCCGACGCAGCAGCAGCAGCGAAATCGACGAGGCGCTGCAGAAGTTGAAGCAGCTGGCCCGCCGCCAGCAGGAGCTGGCCGAGCAGCAGCGCAAGGGCCAGCAGACGCCGCAGCAGCGCTGGGAGCAGGAAATGCTGCGCCGCGAAGCCGAAAAGCTGCAGCAGCAGTTGCAGCAGATGCAGCAGCAGAGCCAGTTGAGCCGCAACGGGCAGCAGAGCCAGCAAGGCCAACAGAGGCAGCAGGGCAGCAGGGCAATCCGGGCAGTCCGGGCCAGCAGGGTCAATCCGGCCAGCAGCGGGCCAGCAACAGGGCCAGCAGGGCAGACCGGCCAGCAGGGGCAGCAGCCAGGCCAGGCCAGCAGCAGAGCGCTCGCAACAGCAGATCCAGCAGCAGCGCAACAGAACCAGCTGCGGCCAGAGATCGCGCTGCACGGCGCCAATCCGCAGCAATTGCAGCAGACCCTCGACCGCCTGAAGCAGGCCATCAGGACATGCGCCACGCCGCTTCCTCCCAGCAGGCCGGCACGCCGCAGGGCGAAGCCGAAGCCCGCCGCGCGGCCGACCGCTGAAGGAAGCCGCAGCAGATGCTCTCCGGGCATGCGCAGCCCAGCAATCCAGCAACCAGGTGGAAGACCTGGCCCACCAGGCCGACGACCTGGCCCGCCGGCAGCAGGATTTCGAAGGCCAGATGCGCCGCGCCTACGGCCCCGACAGCGCGCGGCGTGACCCGCGACCAGGCCGAGCAGCTTGCCGGCCAGAAGGAAGGCGAAGCCAACGACCTGAAGAAGCTGCGAGCAGGGCATGCAGAACGCCGTGCGCGATCTGCAGATCGCACCCAGCGCCAGGCTTCCACCAAGCTGCGCGAGCGCGCTCGGCGAAGTCGCAGCAGCAGGAAATCGACCGCGACATGCAGCGCAACGCCGATTGGATCCGCCGCGGCATGGGCGAGTACGCCGTGCATGTCCGAATCGCAGATCACCGCCGGGCCTCAACGAGCTGCGCGACCAGTTGAAGCAGGTGCAGCAGGCCATGGCCGCGGGCGGCGAATAAGGATGGCCAGGAGGCGCAGAGCGACAAGGCCATGGAGCACGCGCTCGACGCAGGTCCAGCGCCTGCGCGAGCAACTGGAGCGGCTAAGCCAGCAGGGCCAGAATGGCCGGGCCGGTCAGGGCCGCGCAGGCGACCTGGCGCGCAACGGCCAGCAGCAGGGCGGCCAGCAGCAGGGCGGCCAACAAGCCGGCGGACAGCAGCAAGGCGGTCAGCAGGGCGGACAGCAGGGTGGTCAGCAACAGGGCGGCCAGCAGCAGGGTGGTCAGCAAGCCGGCGGTCAGCAGCAGGGCGGCCAGCAGGCTGGTGGCCAGCAGCAAGGCGGCCAACAGCAGCGCGGTGCGCAGGGCGGCGGCCAGCAGGGCGGCAGTGCCCGGGCAGGTCCGAACGGCGGCGCCTGGGGCGGCTACGGCAACCCGCTATGGAACGGCGGAGACCGACGGCGACAACTGGAATGGCGGTCCGGTGGACCCGCGGGATTTCCAGCAGAGCTATCGCGACGCGCTCGAGAGCCTGCAGCAGTTGCAACAGCAACTGCGCGACGATCCCGATACCGCCCGCGACGTCCAGAGCGCGATGCGCGACCTGCGCCAGTTCGATCCGTTCCAGTTCGATCCGTCTGTGCTTTCCAACGATCCGATCCTCAACCAGCGCATCCAGGCCGCGCTGGGCGGCGTGGAGCAGGTGGAGATGGAACTGCGCCGCAAGGTGGACGAGACCAACCCCGGCGGCGAGCATCCGCAGCCCCGGCGGCGAAAAAATCCCGCAAGGCTACGAAGACAAAGTGGCCGAGTACTACCGCATGCTGGGGAAATCGAAGTAGAGGCCAATCGGAGCCGCGACGCTGAAGGAGCGTTGCACGCGGCCTCTGCACCGCTCCCTCGCGGTCGCGGCTCTATCGCGTGAGATTCCGCGCTACTGTTTCACACGGCTCAGCGTCCACCCGAAACGTTCAGGAATCCTCCGGCCCGCCACCCCGGTTGCGCACCACCCCCTGAACCTTGTATGCTGGTACTTTCCCCGCATGTTCAGTCTCGCTTTGGTAGGACTGCTGCGGGCGAAGGGCCGGACGGGTGGCCGAGCGGTTAATGGCAACAGACTGTAAATCTGTCGCTCCTTGCGAGCTACGGAGGTTCGAATCCTCCCCCGTCCACCAGAAGTTTCGTAGACTGGTTTGAAGGCTGCGTTTGTAGTTCAAGGAAGCCGTTGTAGCTCAGTTGGTAGAGCGCGTCCTTGGTAAGGACGAGGTCACCAGTTCAATCCTGGTCAACGGCTCCAGATTTTCCGTCCTGTTCGACAATCCTGTACAGGTTAAAGAGAGGTTCAGCCATGGCAAAGGAAAAATTCGACCGCAGCAAGCCGCACGTAAATATCGGGACGATCGGGCACATCGATCACGGCAAGACCACCCTGACGGCGGCCATCACCAAGGTGCTGGCCAAGCACAATCCGAAGGTGAAGTTCCGCAGCTTCGATTCGATCGACAACGCGCCGGAAGAAAAGGCCCGCGGCATCACGATCGCGGTGGCGCACATCGAGTACGAAACCGCCAACCGGCACTACGCCCACGTGGATTGCCCGGGCCACGCCGACTACATCAAGAACATGATCACCGGCGCGGCGCAGATGGACGGCGCCATCCTGGTGGTGGCGGCCACCGACGGCCCCATGCCGCAGACGCGCGAGCACGTGCTGCTGGCGCGGCAGGTGGGCGTGCCGTACATCGTGGTGTGCATGAACAAAGTGGACATGGTGGACGATCCGGAGCTGCTCGACCTGGTGGAGCTGGAAGTGCGCGAGCTGCTGAAGAGCTACCAGTTTCCGGGCGACGATCTGCCGGTGGTGCGGGTATCGGCGCTGGGCGCGCTGAACGGCGAGCCGCAGTGGGAGAAGACGGTCGACGAGCTGATGGAGGCGGTGGACAGCTACATTCCGATGCCGGCGCGCGATGATGGACAAGCCGTTCCTGATGCCGATCGAAGATATCTTCTCGATCCAGGGGCGCGGCACGGTGGTGACGGGGCGCATCGAGCGGGGCATCTGCAAGGTGGGCGAGGAAATGGAGATCGTCGGCTTCCGGCCCACGCGCAAGACGGTGGTGACGGGCGTGGAAATGTTCAAGAAGCTGCTGGACGAAGGGCGCAGCCGGGGACAACGTGGGCCTGCTGCTGCGCGGGGTGGAAAAGGACGAAGTGGAGCGCGGGCAGGTGATCGCGAAGCCGGGGTCGATCACGCCGCACACGAAGTTCAAGGGGGAGGTGTACGTGTTGAGCAAGGAAGAAGGCGGGCGGCACACGCCGTTCTTCAAGGGATACCGGCCGCAGTTCTACTTCCGGACGACGGACGTGACGGGAGTGGCGCAGTTGCCGGAAGGCACGGAGATGGTGATGCCGGGCGACAACGTGAACCTGACGGTGGAGCTGATCACGCCGATCGCCATGGACAAGGGGTTGCGCTTCGCCATTCGCGAAGGCGGCCGCACGGTGGGCGCCGGCACGGTAACCGAGATCATCAAGTAGGGGTCGGCAAGGCCTGATTGGAGTTGAACGATAATGCCTCGCGAAATCATCACGTTCCAGTGCACCGAGTGCAAGAACCGGAACTATTCTTCCACCAAGAACAAGAAGACCACCACGGAGCGGCTGGAAATGAAGAAATTCTGCCGCGCATTGCCGCAAGCACCAGCCGCACAAGGAAATCAAGTAAAATAGATACAGTCCCCCGCCCGTTAGGGGGTTGTGACCAAGGGGCGTAGGTTTAACGGCAGACCAGCGGTCTCCAAAACCGCGAGTGGGGGTTCGAATCCCTCCGCCCCTGCCAATCACCCTGCAACAAGTTGGGAGTCCGCAGAAGGAAGATTTATGGCCGATGTAAAGAATTGGGTCGAGCGCACGAAGGATTACGTCAACGAGCTGAAGCTGGAGATGCGGCGCGTGACCTGGCCGAACCGCAAGCAGGTGGAGAGCACCACGGCGGTGGTGATCTTCTCGGTGTTTGCCTTCGCCGCCTATTTCTGGGTGGTGGATACGATTCTGTCCAGAGTGCGTCCATGGGCGTCCTGAATTATTTTCGCAAAGTAGGCGGAGTATGGCAGCCGAAGAGAACGTCCACGTCGACGAACAGGAAGACCGCTCCGAGGAGCCGTTGGACACCAGCGCCGGCGCCACCGAAGGGAGCAACCGCCGAGGAGCAACCGCCCGAGGAGCAGCCCGCCGAAACGGCCGCGGCTGAGCCCGCCCCGAAGCGCCTGCGCCCGCCGGCTACGACGAGTCCTCGCCCAAGAAGTGGTTCATCATCCACACCTATTCCGGCTTTGAGAACAAGGTGGCGGAATCGCTGCGGACGCGCTCGGAAGCCTTCGGATTCGCCGACAAGATCGGGCAGATCCTGATCCCCACCGAAGAAGTGGTGGAGCTGCGCAACGGCAAGAAGGTCACCAGCAAGCGCCTGGTTTATCCCGGCTACGTGCTGGTGGAAATGGAAATGAACGACGAGCTGTGGCACGAGGTGAAGAACACGCCGCGCGTCACCGGCTTCGTGGGCGGCGGCAACGCGCCCGGTGCCGCTGAGCGCCGACGAGGTGAACCGATTCTGTACCGCCAGGCGTCTTCGGCCGAGCGGCCGCGTCCCAAGATGACGTTCGAAAAGAACGACTCGCGTGCGCATCATCGACGGCCCGTTCGCCAATTTCTCCGGGCAAGGTGGACGAGGTCAATGCCGAGCGCGGCACGCTGCGCGTGATGGTCACGATTTTCGGCCGCGCCACGCCGGTGGAACTGGAATTTCTGCAGGTGGAAAAGGTTTAGGATCGTATGGCAAAGAAAGTTACCGCTCAGGTGAAGTTGCAGATTCCGGCCGGAAAGGCCACGCCGGCGCCCCCGGTCGGCACCGCGCTCGGCCCGCAGGGCGTCAACATCATGGATTTCTGCAAGGCGTTCAACGCCAAGACGTCGGGCAAGGACCAGGAAGGCCTGATCATCCCGGTGGTGATCACCATCTTCTCGGACCGCTCGTTCACCTTCATCACCAAGACGCCGCCGGTGCCGGTGCTGATCAAGCGCGCCGTGAACCTGGCCAAGGGTCGGCCGAGCCGCACAAGACCAAGGTCGGCAAGATCACGCAGAAGCAGGTGGAAGAGATCGCCAAGATCAAGATGCCCGACCTGAACTGCTTCGACGCTGGAAGCCGCCATGCGCTCGGTGGCCGGCACGGCCCGCAGCATGGGCGTCGACGTAGTCTAGACGTCGAATGGAAGCTGCCGAGAAGTTTGACTTCCTTCAGCCGTTTTGAAAAATAGAATTTCCTGCCGATGTGCGGATGTGGCGGAATTGGCAGACGCGCATAGATTCAGGTTCTAGTACCCGCAAGGGTGTGGAGGTTCAAGTCCTCTCATCCGCACCAGTTTAAAGTCCTTAAAATCTATAGCTTGCAGTGGCTCTGGATTTTTCACTCTTCGTCACCACTTTTGTCCGTAGCAAATTCCGAAGCAAATCTAATCCAGCCTACGCCCCTTCCCGCCAGCTTAAGGTGCTTCGGAGCCATCCGTTTCGGCCACCAGTGAAACCGTCTGCGGCGCATCTGCTTCGGGCTTGGGCATCGGCAACTGAAGGATGTTTTTCTGCTGACGGCTCCAGGCGTCCAGTTTCGCCCCGGCGTCTTGAAGGTTTTTCAGGCTGACGATGTTGTAGCGCTCCAGCATACTCCTGGTTTCGTGGCCGCTAATGAGCATCGCTTGAGCTTCCGGTATTCCGGCATCCTGAACCATCACCCTTACGCCACTGCGCCGAAGATCGTGGAACAGAAGGTTGGGCAAGATCCTTTCATTTTCGTTGTGCGCTTTGGAAATGGCTTGACGCCACGAACCACGAAAGTCTCGAATCGGGGAACCCGGCAGATTTCGCAAGCCGCCATGCCCTAACCCTAAATCTTCATCCATCCAGAAAAACAGATGCTCACATTCGGGGTGATGGGCGTCCCGATACTCCTTCTGTGCCTTCAACCATTCTTCAATCCCGCCCCAAAAAGGCAGATTCCGTGCCCTGCCGTTTTTTGAATCGGGCAAGCGCACAATGCGGTTCGACCAATCAACGTCTCGCCAGCGCATTTTCAGAAGCTCACCTAGCCTGCAACCAGAATGGAAGGCAACCACAAACAGTGCCCTGAGTGAACGTGGAAGGTGCTCCAAGACTGAATAGTGGTCTGCATATTCGAGAAATCCTTGACGGGCATTCTTCACGCTCACGATTGGGATGTGAGGGACCTTGGCAACCTGGCTTGGAGTCTGCTTTCTCTCCAGGTTCAGAGCGGCACGAATCAGAGCAAAGTGGTTGTTGACCGTGCAATGCGATGAACCTTGCGACGTGACCCGATCACGATAGCGCTTGAAATCGCTCGTTTCAAGAGAAGCGACCTTTCGATTGATGAATTCCGGCGCTTGCTTGATTTTTTTGACGACCATCTCAACGATGCTGGCGCTCTTGAACTGGTTCTGTTGAATGTGCTTCAAATACTCGTCCAGCAACTCGGCCAACTTCACGTTCGCAACAGTGGAAGGTTCCAGGTCTCCACGGTCAATCTTGCCCATGAAGTTGTTGCGGACCTGCCTGTATTTCTTTAGGGCTTCAGTTTGGTCTCGTGTTCCAAGAGATTTGGTTTGGCGCTTGCCGTTGTACATGATGCTGTACATCCAACGGCCATCGGTATGCCGGTACAGGCTACCTTCGCCCTTTGGTCTGTGCGCCCGCTCGACTTCCATCGGCTTGAACGTAGCAAATTATTCCAGCGGTGTCAATCCCGCCATGAACGGGCCTTCCCTCAATCGTGCCGTTCATCGTCAACATCGTGCGGGTCAAACTCGTGCGGGATGAGTTCTTCGTCTTCCAGGGTCTCCCCTTCAAGCTCCATTGCCGCCCAAGCGGTGTTTGATTGCATCGCCGCATCAATGTCATGAATGTCAATGAACGTGCGGCTACCCGCCTTCTTGATGGGAAAGACCTTGGCCCTCGCCATGCCCCGCACACCGTCCTTCGTGGTGTTCAAGTAAACCGCCGCTTGCTCCAGGTTCAAGTAGCGTGGCGTGATCTTGGGCGTCCTCTCAAGGATTTTTGCCACTTCCACGGCGATTGCCTTTGCGAGTTCAGCGATGAATTCCTTGTCGAACACCGACACGAATGCCTCCAGGAAACTCCAGATTGCCACATTTGGTTGGCCGGCGCTGCGGCGGGGCGGGAAAGATCATGCTGTCGCCAACCTTTCAAAATTCAACCACTAAGATCCCCCGGGCGACGGAAGACGATCATCCGTGCCCTGCCGTCACCGGGCGCTGCCGGTTCGGGCGAAGAACGTCATGAATCACCGAACATCGTTTCCTCTCCTTTCCGTTGAAACTTTTCAGCGCCAATTCGCCGGGGCGCGAGAATGCCCGTTAAAGCGTAGAAAGTAGCGACTCTCGCACCCGAAGGCGTGATAGCCTTCGGGTGATTTTCTGCCAAGAAAAAGGGAGAGTCGCTATGAAGAAACGATACCAGATCGACCAGCAACGAGCGGTGCAGCAGTTCCGCCGGCTGGCCACCGAAGAGAACCCCAACATCCAAATGATCCTGCCGATGGCCGACATTGTCGGCATGTTGCAGGATGGCGTCGGCCATTTGCTGCGAGAAGCCGGACTCGCGTTGATGAGTCTGGTAATGGAGGAGGAAGTCCGCCACCTGGCCGGCGAACGCCATGAACAGCGTCCCGATCGCCGCGTGCACCGCTGGGGCAAAGATGACGGCTATTGCGTGGTGGACGGCCAGAAAGTGCCGCTGAAAAGAACCCGGCTGCGGACCAAACAGAACCGGGAGCAACGGTTGGGGAGCTACGAACTTTTCCAGCGCAGCGCGCCGTTGCAGCAGGGCGTTTGGGACAAGATGATGCGCGGGCTTTCGACCCGGAATTACGGGACCGTGGTGAAGGAGTTCCGCACAGCATACGGGATTGAGAAGTCGGCGGTGAGTGAGAACTTCATCGAGGCCAGCCGGGAGAAGGTGAAGCAGTTGATGGAGCGGCCGCTGGGCGAGTTGCGGCTGTGCGCCGTCCTGATCGACGGCACGCCGTTCAAGAATCGCATGATGGTGGTCGCGTTGGGCATCTGCTGCGACGGGCGCAAAACGGTGTTGGGGCTGCGCGAAGGGGCCACCGAGAACGCGACCGTAGTGGGCGAGTTGCTGAGCGATCTGCTCGCACGCGGCTTGGATTTCAGCACCCCGCGGTTGTATATCCTGGATGGCGGCAAAGCGTTGGCGGCGGCCGTACGGCGCCACGCCGGGGAGGCAGCTTTCATCCAGCGCTGCCAGGTTCACAAGAAACGCAACGTGCTGGAACATCTGCCGGAGGAACACAAGGCCGGCGTGCGCCGGAAGCTGCAAAACGCTTACGCGATGCAGGAATACGAGCCAGCCAGACGGGCGCTGACGCAGTTGCATCGCGAACTGATGGACCTGAATCCGAGTGCGGCGCGAAGCCTGGAGGAAGGCATGGAAGAAACGCTCACCGTTCACAAACTGGGAGTACCAGAGCAACTTCGTCGCACCCTGGCCTGCACCAACGTGATCGAATCGGCCTTCTCGATCGTGGAAACGGTTTGCCGGAATGTGAAGCGATGGCGGGATGGCGATCAGATCGAACGCTGGGTCGGCTCCGGGCTGCTCGTGGCCGAGCGGCAGTTCCGGAAGGTCATCGGCTACCGTCAGATTCCGCTGCTGCTGTCGTCGATGGCCAATGCCGTTTCCAAGAAGTCGATTGCGAAAGGAGCTGCGGTCGCGTAGTCTATGAGTTCCGAGGGTCGCTTACTTTCAACGGAGTTCCGGGCAATCTCCCGGGGCGCTGCGTCCGGGTTGAAGTTGGAAGACGAGAGCAAATTTGTCCAGGCCAATCGACGCTGGTGCGGCTCTAAAGTCCTCCACTAGTACAGTTGGTACGTGCCGATTGCTTCATCTGGCCGCAAAACGCCTAAGGCACGGGCCAATTCTGCTAGGTCAATATCATGACAGACGTAGTATCCATTCAAAGCTATCCGTATATGCAAGTGTTCGAGACCCAAGCGTCGGAGCTTGCGATTGACACGCCCTACAACGGCTTTTCCTGTTACTTCTCTCATAAGGCTCTCCTTTCATCGAAATTTTTCAGCGCCATCTTTGCCGGGGCGCTGACTTCCGGGTTGCTGCGTGGCCGTCCCACAGGCTACGCAGTGTTGTCGATGTTCACGGGCGCTAACGGTCCTGGCCGAATCCAGGTGCCAGCGATTCGCCCACAGACTTAGTAGATGTATCAAGTGGCTTCACCGGGCGTTGCCGTGTGGACTCAATCGGATACACAGACGACAACTTCCTCACGCTGCGGAAGTGTCAGTGTGGCCCTAGAGTCGTTATGCTCATACTACCCTTTCGTGCGCTTGATCAGGCGCTTTCTACGGAAGCTGTAAGTTGCCAGAGATACTTAGCGACTTTGACACCCTCATGCTGTATTTCCGGTATCAGTGTGCCGCACCACGAGTTGATCTCAGAGCGCATGATCCCAAAACCATTTTCGTAATTGCCTACCTGCTTACGAAATTCCCGATAACCACGGCCAGCTTTACGAACGGCTTCAGCGACAAACAAAATTCGACCAATTTGCTTGCGATACTTTCCGGTAGAGTCGTAAACCCATGATTGGAATTCCGAATCCACATCGTCACTGTGCAAATATTTCTCGGCATACGGCAGAGACATTTTCCCTTCGTCGCCACGGTCAGCAATCACGAATTCGTAAATTTGCGAACCTAATTTGAGCGTTTCATTATTATCGTTCATTCTTCAAATATTCCTTCAAACCAACTCTTTCATCGAGTGCGGTAGATACATCTATCTGGATACCTTCATGTGGTCGTCACCACGGATGTTTTGGTATGGGTCGATGACGTAGTGAGCGCCCGCAATCCACTTGCTGCCGTTCGCCCCGTGCTTTGCGGAGCATGTACTGAGTAGTTTTCAGCTTGCGGCGGATGCGTTGAACGACTGCTGATTCGGTGATCGTCATAAATTGTTCGTCTCCTTTCTCTCCCGCATCCACGCACACGTATCCCGTAACGCTCAGAACCCGGCATTACCCGGCTTCCGGCTCTGTAAGTCAGTGCCCTGAATTTGGGGAAGTGTTTTGTGGCTTGTGGCTGCGATCCGGTGTCGCTGTCACTCGCCTACTCCTATAGAGTAACACACTTACTGCTGGTGTCAAGTCTCCCAAGACGCCAACAGTCAAGCCAACCCTTAGTGGCAACTATAATAGATCTATCTACTTACAAGCTCGTGCTCTATTGAACGGCTATACACCTGGACTCAGTGGCATAGGCCTGGCGAATCTGGTCGATCCAGGTGCCAACATCCGCTAAACACAAACGTGTCGCTCATGCTGCCAATTCCGTTGCCGCCAACGTCAGCATCAGTTCTTTGAACGCTTCGTAGCGGCGGTCATCTTCCAGATCCATGTTGACGATATTGGGCGCACCAACACGGAGGATGCACGCACATGACGGCACAATCATTGGCCCTTGCCCAACCTGCTCTCTGTGCTTGGCGATTCGCTGCTCTGCAGTCTTGAAGTAGTCCGGGTCCAACTCGAAACCGATGTAGTTGCGGTTCGTATTGAGAGCGGCGACGGCGCTGGTGCCCGAACCCAAGCAGTTGTCAAGCACCAATTCGCCAGGATTGGTGTACGTGCGGATCAGGTACTCGAACAGTGCGACTGGCTTCTGTGTTGGGTGAAGTCTGTCGTTACGGTTGGCGTTGCTAATGCGGATTAGATTTGTAGGATAGTAAATGTCGCTCACGGTCTTCGTGGCGTGGAACTGTCCATAGTTGTCCGACCCACCCGGTTTGTTATATCCGCCTTTTGTACGGGGTTTTCCACAACTTACCATTTGAGGATTGCATGCCGGCGGTTTCCGATAGAAGACGCAGATATCTTCAGTTTGACGCAGGGGCTGTTTTTTCGCATTTAGAAAGCTGGTCGAATTGGCCTTGTCCCATACCCAACAGTACTTAAAGAAGCGGCGGGCCGACTGAATCAGAGTCGTGGTAAACGGCTGCACTGAAGTAAGCACCACGGCGGCGCTCAGCTTGCAAATACGCCAGTATTGTTCCCACAGCGGTTCCAGCGGGATCATCGAGTCCCAGGCGTTCCGTGTGACTTGATATGGTAGGTCGCAGAGAATCATGTCAATGCTCCCGGATGGGATCTGCGGCATTCCCTCCAAGCAATCCATGTTGTAGATGTGGTTGAGTTCCATAATGTTCTTCATTCATGCATTCGCATACCGGGAGGTATAAGTAGTGTTTGCAATGGGGTTTACGACCCACCCAAGCGTTACCGTTCTATCAGCGGTGGCTGCTGGTGCCTACATGGCACGGCCCGGTGTGCGGAGCGGAGCTTGCTTTTAGCGGCAGACCTCTGTCACTGCCGTTGGGACCGTACCGTCCTCGTCGTCGTCAAACGGCAGTTTTGCCCTCGGCGGCGCACCCGGCGGCGGCAGCAGTTCGTTCAATTTCACTTCCGCCTGATCGAGCGCATCGTCCAATTGATTGCACTGGTTCTCCTCGACGCTTAGATCGGCCCGTGCATCCTTCGAGATTTTTCGCAGTACTTTCACAGCCGCAGCCGCATCTTTGCGGGCCGGACCCAAGTCCAGGACAGGCTGGCCACAGGCGTTCGCAAACAATTCTTCTGGCAGTCGCTTCGCAGTCGAAAAGCGCAGGATATCGTTCAATTCTGTCTCGACAGCTTCGAGGGCATAGCCCAAGCCGCACCGCCACGCAGCCGAACTGGTTGCATATGTTGAAAGTTGTCGCAATAGGCCGACCGCACCAGCCCCAGCTATCAGTGCGGCGTCACGATCCAGGACTGCGAAGCCACGCTTGGCCTTCGCTCCGTGCGTTGTTCTTTGTTTGCTCTTTTTCATAAGTCGTCACTCACAGGAAGTCAGCAACGGACGTGAAGCCCTTCTTTGCCATCAGGGTTTTCAGCCGCACAAGCACCCGGCTCCGCAACTCCGCCAGCCTCTTGGCGGACAGGTGCCATTCCTTTGAAAACTTTCCAACCGGCACTGGTGGTTCCCGGAGCCAGCAGTTCTGGATGTACGCAGCTTCGATCTCTTCGAGTCCTGGCAGACAGGCAGAAATCAGACCAGCCATCTCTTCTCCGGCCATTACTTGCATTGACGGCCTCCATCGTCTTCCTTCACCGCTGCCGCACTCTCTGAGGTGGAAAGTGCTTCGCCAGTTGCTTCCTCGGACAAAAACAGGATTCGTCAGAAACATCTGTGGGTGAGTTGTGGCTCGGGCAGTTTGCCAAGTGAATGATAGAGAGCCAGTTCGGTGACTCGGAAGGTTCGGAATCCGTAGGATTTTCTCATAGTGACTTTGGCTTTGTTGTTCAGACCCTCGATTACGCCGCTGGAAAACTCTTTCCGGGCGCGAAAATAGTTGAGGATCAGTTCGCGGTGGGCGCGTAAAGTCCTGGCAACTTTCTTCATCGGCTCGATCCGGGAGCGCATCACTTGGCGACACCATTGGTCGAGGAACTTGGCTGCCCAGGCGGTGGACTCGTAATTCCAGAGTTGCTGGAAGTCTTCCTTGAGCAGATAGGCGCGTACGCTCTGGAGGTTGTAGCGCACCAGATCTTTCAGTTTCACTTTCTGGTTGGCCGTGAGGTTCGCCGGCCGCTTCAGAAGGCACCACCGGGACTTGGTCAGGACCGGTTCGTACCCGTCCCCCTTCATGCGCCGGGCCTCGGCGGAGCGGATGTCGTCGAGCGCCTGGTTCACCTTGGCCACGATGTGGAACCGGTCGAGAATATTGAGGGCCTGGGAACACTTCTCGCGGATCACCCCCAAATACGGTTTCCACATGTCCGAGCAGACGAACTCGATCTTCGCCGACACCTCCGGGCCGATCATGGCAAAGAATTCCTGGAAGGTTTTCACGGTCCGTTCCTTGCCAATCCACAGCAGTCGGGTACAGCCCAGGTCGATCTGATACACCAAGGTCAGATATTTGTGCCCCTTACCGCGCTGAATCTCATCCACGCCAATGGCGCGAATCGCTCCCAGGACGCGATGCTCCAGCCCCCAGGTGACCAGATACGCCACCGCGTCGTGGACCTTATCCCAGGAAGTGCGGAATTCTTCGGCCGTTTCCTTCCAGGAAAGTTTGCGCGCCCAATGACCCAGGAAATGCATGTGAACCTTGGTCGAGGTGTGTTTCCCCATACCCCACGGCACTTCTTCGACCAGCACCCCGCATTGCTTGCAGTTGACCCGTCGCATGCAATAGACCAGAAAAACCAGGTAGCCCCAGAAGCCGATGAATTCAAACCGTCGCGGCGTGGGAGACTGGTCGTAGCCGGCCGCGGGTTGATGACAGCCCGAGCAAATAGCCGTGGATCGTTTCCGCGGCCGGACCGGGATGAGGACGGTTTGCGCGTCTTCGGCAAAGCTGGCTCGCCCGTAAACAAATCCCGGAATGGGATGGCACTGGTTTAGAATTCTGGGAAGGCGCATGAATTGACTGGATCGATAGGAAGATGAAGACGAATCCTGATTCTCTCCCATTGACACCCGCCGTGCTATTGCCCTACTGCCGCGATTGCCGCGATCTTTCGGAGTGGCCGGAGCGTTGGATGGGCGAGGAAAAGGATCTTCCTCCCGGCCGAAAACTTGTGGAATACTTCATGCCTTTCCTCCTTCACCTCGCCGGGTCCGGCCTGTCGAAAAGGACCATCCAAAACCATGTCGACAATCTGTGGCTGCTCGGCGGAGAGATCATCCGAGACGTGAATGAAAACCCTTCTCTGAGAAAGGTGGCGGCTGAAGAACTCGTCCGCGCTGTAGTCCACAAGGACGGCGGGCCGCTGATCCATAACGGCTGGGAAGACGAGCAGCGCACCTTCGACTCCACGTGCCGGAAGTTCTACCGTTTCCTCACTCAACCCCACCCCTGAGCCAGCCAGCTACCCACAGATTCCCCGGACGAGCCAAAAACAGGGGAGCCGGATTTGGTCTGCCGCTGCTGTTGTAATCAACCAAGAATGTATTCACTGGCGGGTGTTCGCATAACACCTCTATCACTTCGGCTGAGTTAGGGTCGCCACCGTCCGAATCCGACCAATCCACTTCAAGAAAGTGTTCATCAATGGCTAGACGGGCCGCTTCCTCTCCCGTATCGGCCTCAACCTCGACCGAGCCGTAATACCACGCTGGCATCACCAGATGTACCTGATAGGTGGCACGAACTCGCTCCTGCTTCTCGAAGTCCCAGCAAAACGTCTCTATATCTCTGTTTCTCATACTTACTCCGATACTCGCTTGCAAAGCGACATCATCTATTGCACCACGGAAACTGAATCTGTCAAGATCAGGTAGGCATCTGACAAGTGATGGCAACGGAGACCTCACTTCTCACAACAAATAGATACATCTAATTCCGTTGCGCTCTGTAAGTGGCCGATGTTATAGCCGTACTGCTTTAGCGTCCGCTCGGCCTCGATTCGCTTGTGGCTTGGTGGATGACCTATATGAAACAGGCAACAGAATCGGCATTGGTACGCAAGCAGCACTTCTCCAATCCGCCGTCCGACAATCTCGGCTGCGTTGCTAGTTTCCTGCATGGACATGTACTCACGCTTGCCACGGCAACTGTTCTGCTCCATGCGATTGCGGATGGCCGTGGCTCTGTAGCTGTTCATGTGGCTCATGCGGCATCTCCTCGGTGGAGCTTGTAGTCTTTCAAAATAATGCCCTTGAGCGGGTTTCCACGTGAATGTGGTCGCACCGGAACAACCTTGCCCGATTTCAGATGTCGCTGGTGTGCTCGAACCAGGTGCCACGCCTGCTCCCATCCACCCTTCTTTGAACGACTGCCACTGCCACGCTGCGTCTTGTCGAGATCGATTTCGAGAGTGTAGTACCGAACCATTGGCGGCGTTGCACGTGATGGGTGGCGCTCTTCATAGCGTCTTTGTTGCCGGGTCTTCGGAGGAGGCTCCGTCAAAGTGCTCTTGAGCATTCCGTAATTCAACATCATCAGGGCAACCAAAAGAATGACGAATGGTAGAGATTGGGGCTGATTCTGGCGCAGCGACCGGTCGACACCATCCGGCAAGCAGGCTACAATCTGATAATCCAGCAGTCTTCCTTCGGCGTTTGATGCTATTGTGGCCACTGTTTCACGTCCGGTCTTGGAAACGCCATTGAAGACGAAGCGGAAGAAGATCGTTACCAGCATGAAGTATTGAAAGCCTTCACCTGGATATTTCGCAGCGATCCACTCCTTCGGCATGGACAGAACGTGGATTCCGCAATCCACCGCCGAATCTTCATATTTCGTAGTCGGGTACTCGAAGAAGCAGTTGTCGAAGGGTGGAACGATCCCGATAAACGAGGTTGTGTCCAAACTCTGATAACCTTCAAGCGTTGGGTGGGGGCACCGCTTCACTAACTCCTTCCCTTTCGGCGTGAAGGAAGTTGTCGTGCCGCCTCCAGGAATCTCGACAGAACTCTCGATGATCTGGTCCGCTACCTCGCTAATATCGAAAACAGTTGAACCCTCAATCAGTTCGGAGGCATCGAAATCGAATCTGTCGGTTGAGCCATCGAAGCAGATTGGATTCAGTCGCAAGTGGTCAATGAATTTCATGGTTTGTCATCCTTTCGTCTCTTTCCCGACCGCACCCGGACGCAGCAGTAGCGTATGCGATTTTACTCGTCGTCCACCCGTGTTTAGCCGTGCTGTTTAGGGAGTCGGCGTCTGCCTATTGCAGCGCCCGGAGTGTGGAGCGGAACCTAGTGCTCTAGCGGGATGCCTCCTTGATCTGAGGGTTGGTTGCAGCCCTGTATTTCCGTTGCCTGCTGCTCGACTGCGTCGAGATCAGCGGATTAGGTGTCGTCTGGTGACCAGCCATGGCATGTAACGATTGTTCCATCTGACAACAAGTGCATGTCGCAGTTGAGCGTGATTTGCTTGTGACAGACACGCTCCACAACAGCGTCAATCGCAGCTTCGTTGCCCCCGACCGGATACGGTATTGTGTCTTCGCAGTCACGGCAAGCAATAGCGACGTGGTACTGCCATCCACCAACAACACGCTTGAAGTGATGGCGTATCATTGAGAGCTTGTCAGCTGTTAGGCTATGTGGACATGCGGCGATGGTCGCACCAGCATCGGCAACGTGTATCATGCTACACCCCGCTTTGTCACTTCTCTGTGAAATGTGCTTACCGTGCTGTCAAAGACACGTTGACCCACGAAATAGCGATCAGTGTTATGCGACATATCGAGAAACTGATAGGCGGTGTCACTTGCGATGAAGATGAATGCACCCAAGCGATTTAGAGCGATTTCTAGGCTGTTGAGCACCGCAAGCTCTAAATCTTCGGGCAACGTCGGCACGTGGTGTGCATTGTAGACTTTGCCGGCTCTGCAATATGTCATCGTGTAGACAGCGCACAACGGCTCAAGGCTGCGCCACGCAACAACGATACGCTTGTCTGTGTGGCGTTTGATCCAAGCGAAAAGTTTTGCAACCGGGTCCGCAACACCTTTACCGATGTTTTCATCGGTGCGGCCCTTCCATTCATGCGCCTGACATTCAGCGGCTTTGTAGCTTTCCTGGCTGTTTCCTGTGGCGGTCGTCTGTATGACAACATGACGAATGCCTCGGTCGTCGGACGTGTCTGACTTGACGGTCAGTTTTGTGGAATTCCCAGCCACAGTTGTCGGCGTGGGTTTCGCTGTTTGAACCGAACTGTTTGTTGTTCTCATTACATCTTCAAAGTAACATGCAAAATCCCGGCTTGACAATAGGTAAGGCATTTAGGATCAGGGATTTACGTGCAGCTTTGTTCATTCGCTTTGTGAACGGAAGTGAACGCAGTGAAGGTGACGCTGAACGAAACTGAACGGAGGAGAGGCGGGGCCTTTATTGCTTCGGGCCGCTGGGACGAGGGCGTCGAGACTGGCGAGGCGTAGTTGGCTCAAGATCGGCTCGTGTACAGGGGATTTCTTCATTGATGACGCTTGCGACCACCTCAAGAATTTCGGGACCCACATTGCCTTTCCCATTCTTGATGCGACTCACGGAACTATGCGTCACACGGACAGGCGGGTTTTTCTTCTGACCAGCGGCATTTGCAACACGGGCAAGCTTCGCAACGCCGTAGAATCTCTTTGAAGTGGCAAACAAATGCTCAAGCGTCTTGTTGTTCTTGCTGTCTGCCAATGATGCCGAAAACTCAGCTGCCCAACGATCCCGATTCTCCTGATAATACTGTTCCTGTTTCGGAAGATTGTTTTCAGCGAGTTGTTCCAAAATATCAAGCTGCTTAGCCACTAAGCCGAGAAACCATTCCTTAAATGAGGCCGTCAGGTGCAAGCTGCCACCGAAGAGATCAGCGTCCTTGTTATGCTCATACTCATCGTCTGTCAGTTCGATCTGTTTCTCGATCCATCCCGCATTTACAGCGATCGTGTAAAGGGCCAACGGAATGCGATCCTCAACGTCAGCATAAGTCAGGGCCGGAGGTGCTTTGAACCGCTTCCCGCCCTCGTTTATCGCAAGCGCAAGTCCAACACACACAGCCTGCATATTCTGTACAAGTGTTGCGTGATTCAGTTTGCTGTATTCTTCCCGGCGGTTTTCGGTGTTATTAACCAGTGCATAAGTAAGTAGACACTGGTATGATTGTGCATGGCGCAACGCGATGCCCGGCAACTCGACCACAAGACGCTGGAGGAGATTCGGATTCGAGCGGTTGAGCAGGTCCAGGCCGGCGAGAGTCCGGAGGCGGTCATCAAGGCTCTGGGGTTCACTCGCAGTTGCATCTATACATGGCTGGCGCTGTATCGGGCCGGCGGTTGGGGCGCGCTGAAGGCGCGGGCGCTACGGGGCCGGCCGATGAAGATTTCGCCCGCCCAGATGAAGTGGCTGTATGAAACCGTGACGGGAAAGAACCCGCTGCAGTTCCGGTTTGAATTTGCGCTGTGGACGCGCGAAATGATTCGGATCCTGCTGCGGGAGGAGTTCTCGGTGAAGCTGAGCCTCACCAGCGTGGGCCGGTTGCTGCGGCAGCTAGGGTTGAGCTGCCAACGGCCACTGTTCCGGGCTACGGAGCAAGATCCAGAACGGGTTCGACGCTGGCGGGAGGAGGAGTTCCCCGCCATCGGCCAGATGGCAAAGGCAGCGGGAGCGCGGATTTTCTTCGGGGACGAAGCTGGTGTTCGCTCCGACTACCACGCGGGCACTACCTGGGGAGTGAAGGGCAAAACGCCGGTCGTTCCGCGAACCGGCCAACGCAAATCGATCAACATGCTTTCGGCCGTGACCGCCCGTGGGGATTTGCGCTTCATGCTGGTGCGGGGCCGCGTCAACGGAGTCGTATTTGCGGAGTTCCTGCGACGACTAATGCACAACGCTGCCCACCCGGTGTTTCTGATTCTGGATGGACACTCGATCCATCACAGCCGCCCCGTGCGCGACTTCGTGGCCAGCCAGGAGGGCCGGCTGCGGTTGTTCTTTCTGCCGCCGTATTCCCCGGAACTGAACCCGGATGAACAAGTGTGGAACTACGTCAAACACCATGGGATCGGCAAAACGGTATTGCGCGCTGCGACGGATCTGCGGCGGTTCATGCTGGCTCGCTTGCGTTCATTGCAGCAGTTGCCCTGGACTGTGCGCATGTTCTTCCTCACGCCGCACACACAATACGCCGCTCTGTGAATGGGCGGCATGTCTACTTACTTATTGCCGGATTAATAGGAAGCGTCCCTTTTGACGACGCATCGTGTACGGGCTGACCGGGTAGCATCTTCGAGCCGGTTTCTCGGCCACCTTTACCTTGTTCCACGTGCCTTTTGGATTTTGCCATTTACCACAGGTCCCTTCGGTTTTGGCTTTGCGCATCAAAAAGCGCCGCCGCTTGTCCAACCAAGAATATGCGTGGCCTTCCTTTCGTGGGTCCGGTCGGCATGAGCATAAGGCAAGATTATTCCCAATCACGAGGCCGGTCAATCCTCGTCCCGATCTGATTCGGCGGAACTCACGTGACAATTCAGAATCCCCGCCTCCGCCGCTCGGCATCTCGCAGCGTCGTTATCATGAATCGCTCACGTGCGCTTTCGCTTTGCAGTTCTGCGCTCGACAGCGAAGCAAGCACACGCTTCGCATACGCCAGAGCTTCGTCTTTGGTGGCTTTCCGGGTTGATTGACTGACGTTTTCCGGCGCATCGGCCAGTATGTAGTTTAACTCTTGTTCGAGGTCAGAGAGAAGGTCGTCACGGGAACTCTCGAATGCCGTCAAACTCATGGCTCAACTCGGCCCAATAACGCCACCCACACCAAAAACGCCACGGTTAGCGCCATCCGTGCCAGCCGCTTCTCGTTCCAGGAGGTCTTAGCATCGTTGAAAATTACGACATATGCGTCCATCGCTCCGATCATCAAGTTCATCACAATTTCTTCAATGGGCGGCGGATTGCCCGCCAGGATCGCCGCCGAGAGGTCTTCCGGCAAAAGTCCAGTATTGCGAGCGAGTTGGTCCAATATCTTCTTCATAGCGCACCGCCTTCCTTTTGAAAACCCAAATTTTGGGTTCCACGGTCGTATGCGTCTGAGATGCCCAGGCGGATGCAGCGCCGGATGAAACCGGCTTTGGACATGCGGCATTCGTATGCCCGGTTCTCAACTTCGGTCTGCATCGGGATGCTGAGACGTAAAGTCATTGCGTAAGGATAGGTTTTTGATCTGTTCATTGTTCTTGTTCCCGCCATCCTCCAAGGCATCAACGATACCGGGAATGGCTGATACTTGTATCTATACCGATGCGGTTCTGCATCACTGTCGGACTTCGCTGGCGGCCGCACGGACCACCTACTTGACGGATTTCGATTCCGTGGGACAATTTATGTCAATGGTGGAGTTGGTGCCGTTGGCGTCAGTAGGCGGGTCGGATGTTTCCATTTGATCTTCGGTGTTTCCAAATTGTTTCCATTTCCGACACTGGTAAGTGGCGAGTTAGCAAGGGCTTGCAGAAATGTTTCCATTGTTTCCATATTTTTCAAGGAATCGGCCCAGAGTAAATCAAGAGTAGTCCTCAAGTTTTCTTTTAAAACTCTTCGGAAAATATGGAAACATTGGAAACATCTTTGGAAACTATAGGAACACCACGACTTAGCGTGTGGGCGAAATGGAAACACAAATGGAAACAGTTTCCAAATCGGAAACATCTTACTTGTTCACCACGCCAGGACCGCAGTGGCAGCGAACTCAGATGCGGCACCGGAAGCATCGGAATCGCTGCGTGTATAAATAGCAAAGAGGTTCAAATATGACGAACAAATACATGACGACCAAACAAGTAGCGAACGAACTGGAAGTATCAGTGGCAACTGTATGCCGGTGGGTGCGTGACGGTATCATCCCGGCCAAGCGATTCGGGAAACGCATCATCAAGATCCCGTGCGTAGAAGTCGAGCGCCTACTGAATCAGAACCAAAGGGCGGCAGTGAAGTAGATGAAATACGAACAACTATGTGAGGGCCGCTGGCAGGTTATACCGACCCGCCAGCAGCGGAAAGGAAATGACTCTATCGAAGAATATTTATATCGACGCATTTGAGAATTACAAGAAACTGGGACTGGACCCGCTTCCAATCCCTTATGAAAATGGGCATCCCACAAAGGGGCCGAAGATCGGCGGCTGGCAATACAAAAGCGGCCAATGGCGATTACACCGGCGATGATTTCAGCGAGCCGTGCAACATCGGCATCCTCCTCGGCGGCTCCAAGAACCTGACGGATATTGATTGCGATTCGCCAGAAGCGGTGTTGATCGGCAACGAAGTCATGAAGACGCTTCCGCCGACGTTTACCTTCGGCCGAGCATCCAAGCCCCGGTCACATTACATTTTCTTCTGCGACGAGTCCATGACGACCGAAAGGGTCACGGACCCGGTTGACGGCGAGTGCATCATTGAATACCGCTGTGTGAAACAAGATGGTGAACGGGGCCACCAGACCGTATTTCCACCGTCATTACGATACGACCCCAAGACCGGCGAAGTTGAAGAGATCGGCCTGGAAGACGATTCCACAGCAGAGCCAGCAGTCGTTGACGCCGACAAGCTCCACCGCCGCTTTCAAGTGATCGGTGCAGCGGCCCTGCTTGCCAAACATTTCCCAGTAGATTCTGAACGCCACAACACTATCCTGGCTCTGGCTGGTGTGCTTGCACGTAGCGGGATGCCAGAAGAAAAGGCAATCATGCTGGTCAATCTGGCCTACCGCCATTCCGAAGGTTACAACCGGGACGGCAGTAAGGCGGAAGCAGACGTGAAGGCGGTCTACAAGGCGCACGCCAAAGATTCATCCACCCACCTGTTCGGCTATCCAAAGCTCACGGAAATCATTTCGAAGGCCGTGGTGGACAAAGTTCTCGAACTGCTTGGCATCGAGAAGGCCACGGTGGAATATAACCTCACCGATGCCGGGAACGGGCGGCGGCTGGTGGACAAGCACAAAGACGAAATTCGCTACTGCGTTGATGACCAGGAATTCTACATTTGGGACGGGGTGCGCTGGCGCAGGGATGTCATCGAAGAAGATCCGGGAACTGGCGAAAGCAATTGCGGCTGACATTCGCCAGGAAGCGGAATACCATGAAACCACCCGCTACCACCGGCGACCAGGGCCAGGATGAAGAGGCGATGGAGAAATTCGAGGCCCGCAAGCGTGAGTTGCTTAAATGGGCCAATCAAAGCGAAAATGCCGACCGGGTTTCCAAGACGATCATCTCAGCCGAATCCGATCCCCGGATTACTTGTTTCCGGTGCGATTTCGACCGGGATGCACATTTGCTGAATTGTCCCAACGGTGTCGTGGACCTCCGTACCGGCACCCTCATGCCCCATGACCGCAAATTTATGATGAGCGCTCTGTGCCCCACGGAATTCGATCCAAACGCCACCCATCCCGTATGGGAACAAAGCCTTGCAGCCTTCACCCGCAACCACGCCGACCTGTTGCCGTTCCTGAAGACCTTGACCGGGTACACCATTCAAGGTGACAAGAGCGAGGAGAGAATTCTGATCCTCCACGGCCCCGGCAACGCTGGCAAAGGCACCTTCATGGACTGGCTCACCAATGCCCTCGGCCCGGACTATGCGTGCGCTATGGACGCCAACTCCGTCCTGAAGCAAAAACGTGATTCGGCGGCAGCGTCGGGCGACATCGCCCGACTGGAAGGCAAGCGCTTGGTGGTGGTTTCAGAAATCGAAAAAGGAAGCCGTCTCCAGGAATCCTTCATGAAACAGGCGTCTGGGAACGATTCGTTGGTGGCACGTGGCTTGTACCAGTCTGAGCGTGAATTCCGGCCAACCCATCAATTTTGGTTCCAGACCAACTACCGCCCCGGCTTTGATTCCACCGACAGCGGCAACAAGCGCCGGTACATCGAAATTCCGTTCGACAATGACCTGACCACCGATCCACTCGTCAAGTTCGATGGCAAATTGAAAATCAGAATGCGCCAGGACAAGGACTTTCTGAAGGCCGTGCTTGCATGGGCCGTCGCTGGCGCTGTCGAGTGGCACCAGCATGGATTACAGATTCCCGAATCGGTTCAGACGGCCACCACTGCGCTGTTCGCACACAACGATTTTCTCAACGACTTTTTAAAAGAAATGTGCGTTGTGGACCCAGATGAGAAGGTTCCGGTCAAAGCCGTCTGGGATGCCTACAAGCAATGGTGCGAAGAACAAGGCGAAGATCCAGCCCAAGGGCGCACGTTCAACCACATGATGGAAGAACGGGGCTTTGTGCGGAAACAAGCCACGAGTTTACGGCGTCAGCGGCAAGGCATGGGTGGGCATCCGGCTGAAAGAACATGACGAACTTATGGCGGAATTGCCGCAAGAAGAGGATCGGGACCAGGAATCGCAGGAAGCCGAGGAGCACTGGCGTCGTCCGGTGAAACAGTTCAGGCTACGTGGGACATACAAAAGCGTCTTCAATGGCGGGGTGAAAGTAGGGTAGAGAGGCAAATGAGAACTACGTTGCAGGGGCAGTTCAATACCGTGTTCAATAGCGGCATGCGGGTGCAGTAGCGGGATAACAAGACCCTTCTCGTTGGGCAAAGACACTGAACGTCACTCCTGGTTGACGAAACTAACAAGCATGGTCTAATGGTATAAGATACATAACGTGTGGAAGTAACAATATGATAGATGAAAGGATTCCTTATGAAGTAACAGCAACGCTAACAATACCTCAAACGACTGTGATGAACGTCGTCGAGGCTGCGTCTGAAAAAGAAGCTAAAACGTCGGCGTTCGATATCTGGCAGAATATTTTCCTAATCAAAGGTCCTGCTGCCGGAGCGAACGCTCTTGCGGAGAAGTTCAAGGCAGAGGGCTTATCCGCCACAGTACCTCTTCCTGCCGATTCAGAGGAGTCGGAGCGAATGAACTGCTGCGGCACCCCCGGAATTGTCTGGATTAACAGTGAGACCCGGAGGTTCAATTTGGAAAAGCTGCGGCAAGTCTTCGGCGGCTTCACGCCTCTAGGCGCAGAAGAAGCACTTCTTCAAATTCCCTTTGAAACCACGGATTGGGCGCCGAGATCGTGGATCAGTAAAACCATCGAACGTCAGGACGGTTCCGATCTCGAAGTCGGGCTGATTACGATTTGTATACGTCGAGGCGTCGCATACGTCACGTTTCCGAATCGAAATCGCCAACACAAAGAATGTTTTGATCTTGGGCGAGCTTTCAAGGATGCGCCCTGGGTCGAATACCGTTTAGAGGTCTCGGAAAAAGATACTGTGGTTCCTCATCCCGAAGAGTTCAGCGGGGTTCTAACCGCCGAACGAGCAGATCACAAAACCAGACAGTATGACGTCACCTTTGGTGCCTGGGTCTGGTGCACGGCAAATGGCGTAATCGAGGCAACATCTAGTAGTGAGGCCGGACGAATCGCAGAAGAAAAGCTGCATAAAGGAGATACGGGTTTTCTGCAAGAATCTGACGATCCGTTCTTCGCTGCGGATGAATGGAGCCTGGAGGATGTCGCTATCGCTTCGTAGCGTTCCACGTTAGTCGGGTTTCATGCCAGTCGTTTTTGTCGGCAACCACGCTGGCGAATCCGTGATTGAAGCAGATCCACGTGGAACCCATTGTCGCCAAAACTCGACACTGGCCGCACCGATGTCCAAACCAAAATAGGTACACCTGTCGTGCTGTCACACCAACGTCGCCATCATACAAAAAGACCTCGCTATTCGCCTCTACGATGCCGTTTCCCGGCGAATAGGGGCGCCCAGGTGCCGCTGACGCACTCGCTGAATGGGAATGCCCTGGAGTTTGGTAATGAGCAATAGAACCTCAAATTCGATGGTTAGAGCGTAAAATGCGCCACTGAGATCGAACCGGGATTGTTGCGTAATGACTCTATTCCTGCCTTTCGCACCGAATGAAATCTCGCCAGGGGTGATTGAGAGAGCTTATTGCCGTGCCGAATCCACGTCATGAACAATTCAGCCTTAATCGTGTTAACCTGAACTCAGGGAGCGTGCCGTGATAACCAAGACGATTCGTTCACAATTCGATCACGAGGTTGGCGGTACGGTCGAGGGCTGCACCATTCTGGAAAAGCGCACCGTCATCCAACCCGTACTGGCTGAACGACGGCGTGGAGTTTACGAATACGTGGTGGAGGCGTCTCCAATAGCAATGACGTCCTCGAATTCGCCCCGAAAGTCGGTGGCCCCGGAACGTGGATCTTCTACTCGGTCCACGCCTGATGAACGGGCTGGCGTGGTCCGTCGTCTTCCATCACGATAATCATCTGGCCGCTGCGCCGCTGACTCGCACACCCCAATACTTGCCGTTTTTTTTCAAACTGGTACAGGTGGCTATCGGTCCATCCCATGACCGCCTGAATTGCGTTGTGGAGGCAGCATAACGACATGGTGCTCGGCACCGGGATTCGCCGTCAAATGCGTGGGTCGATGCCGAGGAGAGTTATCGTCAGTTGGTAGATCGGCGGCGCCGCCTTCCGGGTTGGCATAAACGATATTGTCCGTCAAACACAGGCGACGATGATTCTTGGTTTTTCGCTTAAAACCAAGTTGCTGTTTCCGATATCCATCGGTATCTATCCGGAGCTAACGAGTGCGGACATTGTTTCCGTGTCGGCCTCTTGGGAGAATTCAAAACGAGCACCCGACTCCAGCGTCCAGATTGAGTCGGGAGCGCCGGTTGCGAAGCTGATAGACGGAAGACGGAGTGCCGAAGATGGAATACCAACCGTTGCCATTATCCTGCGAATGTGGTCGAGTCCCGCCAAGCATATTAGGGGTTGGTTTCTCGTCATCTCATGACCTCGTTATTCACTGGCGATGCCCCCGGTGCCACAACAATGTGTATGTTGTCAAGCCCCTGTTGGATTGTTGGCTAGAGTGCTCCACTGAGGCATTAGCGGTTCCGTCGAACTCCAGTCTAGCAACGGATACGCCGGATACGCCGGATGACCGAATGTTCCTGCGCAGCATCGGTGTCAGTGACGGGGATGACGGACCAACCGTGTCCTAGCCGCTGTCGGTTCTCCTTTCCTCATATCCGTCGTTATCCTGCCATCGCTAACCATATTTGGTATTGCCCTGGCGTCGAACTGCTGAAACAATTCAATCGGGCACCACGCTAAAGACGGTCATGGGTTTCCTCGGTGCTCTAGGGACAGGGCGCAACACTGCGTCTTCATTGCCAATCAACTGTGGGCGGCGCAACAGGAGATATGCCGCCCACGCCTCTCAATTGTTGCGGGAATCCCTATAGACATGTTCCCAGCGGCAACCTCTCTGTAGTGATCCGCAACGGCGGCTGATATGCGTCATTCGCAGCGCCCTGGTTGATACCGCCCAAAGCTCTGTCGGGGATGTGCATCTTCATCAGGTCGTGGGGTTTCAAATCCAGTGTTCGCAGAGGACGGCGTTCCGCAATATTCTTGTGTTTTATGGCAAGTGACAATTGACAAACTGGATCGCATGGCTCTTCAAAACGAAGTCGCACACAACATCGAGTACGGTGAGGCAACTTTGATCGGCCTTCGCCGCAAAGCCGAAAGCCAGCCCAACGGGGTCGTAACTGACCAAAATGAAAGCCTCCTGGCTCTCTGGCGTTCGATGCTGGATATACAGGCCGTTCAGGAAAAGCTCAGTCGGGAGCGTGGCGGCTATCCGTGTCGAGGGCGTAGACTGGACTCACATGGATATGCAAACAGGCAACGAAGATTCAGTTAAGGATGAAAGATGAAGCAAACTACGATTGACCAAGGCGTCTTGACGATGGCCCTGGTTGGGTTCCAATTGCAGCGGGACCGAATCGACGCTGCCATTGCCAAGATCCGGGCTGAATTGGGCCAGGGCACGGCCACAGCCAGCGCCGAACCGAAGTCCACCAGTAAAAAGCGGTTCAGTGCAGCGGCCCGAAAGCGCATGGCGGCGGCGCAGAAGAAGCGGTGGAGAGCGAAGAAGGCCGAGATCGCAAAGAAAGCGGCCCCGGCCAAGCAAGAGGCGACTGCAAAGCGTCCAAAGCCGGTCGTGGTGGCGTCCGGGAACCAGCGGTCGGCTAAATCCAAGCTGGCGAAAGCCGCTCCGAAACCCAAAACGGCAGCGAAAGCCACGTCGAAACCAAAGGTCAGGAAGGTAGCAGCCCCGACGCCGATGCCCGAAGTTTCCACTCTCCAGCCGCCGCAGATGACGGCCGAGCAACCCGCCCCTGTGGTCGAGGCTTCGTCGGTTCCAAACCCGGAATTGGTTACGGAGTAAGGCAAGTTCACTTTCAGAGGCCACGGCGAGTCCAGGCCGGTCGGTTCTCGCCTCGTTTCCGGGAGCGAACGAGGAGACAGAATGCAGGCCAACGTGACTATTTGTGACCAGGGCACGGTCGTCCTCTTCCGACTCAAAACCCAAGCCGCCGAAGCGTTTGTGGAGGAGAACGTTCACCTCGAAAATTGGCAGTGGCTCGGCAACTGGAGCTTCGCCGCCGAGCATCGGTTCGCCGGGAATGTGATCGCCGGAATGTAGGACGACGGCCTGACGGTCGAGTAGAACCGGCCCTTAATGAATCGTCGGCTCGAAACCACCGCCATCCAAATCAGGTTCAATCGCCGCCCCTCCTGACCGCAAGTCCCATTCCGCCGCCAGCGAATCGGCGGTGGAGTCCAACAGATCCAGGAGGCTGTCCAGTTTCTTTGCAAATTCAACGACTTTCGGCGGCTGTAGCTGTGGCGGCACCGAGCCATCACGAGCACGGCTACCAGAGTGGACGGCAATCGACACAGGGTCCAGCGCTTCAAGTTCGTTTACGACGGCGCTGAAATCGGCAAGGGTGGCAACGCCTTCGCATTTGACCTCGTCTTCCCATCGAACCGCCTTGATGATCTGGCACACAATCTGAGCCAGCCAACGCAAAGAATGGGTTTTGTAAAGCGTGATCGGATCGGTGGGCGACGGCAAGAAGTTGCTGCCCTCGCCGACCAACGCCTTCAGGCGGAGTTCAACGGACTGCCTGTAGAGTACGATGGCAGGACAAGCATCCCACGCCGTCTTCGGGTTTGGTTTCAGGTTCAGGGTGGCGATGAGGGTTTTAGCGGCTTTGTGGAGAGATCGAGCATAAAGACCGATTTCGATATCGCCGCCGTTGTGCCAGGATCGTTCGTCGCTTGGGAAGATTGCCTTCGCTTCGGCAAGTCGAAGGACGGGTGGCTTCTTCTTCATGGGTGTGTGCCTCTTCAAGTGTAGGCCGTAGTGGGCGTGCAGCTATCGGCCACCGTGGGGCCGAACGCTCCCAGGCCAGACTACGGGCTGTCCACTTCCGGGACGGCGTTGCGCCAGAATTCGAGCAACGCTTCGTTCACTGCTGGATTGTCCTCGATCCACTTTACTCCGTAGGCCCGGGCTTCCCGTCTTGCTGGCTCTCCACCCACGAACACGATTGTTCGCCGGCAGTGCAGATGATCGAGCAGCGCCAGGTCAATCGGTTCCCGCATTTCTGGTCCCGAAACGAAGTAGAGGTCCACACCCGGGTGTTGTTTCAGCAGATCCGGGTCCAAATGGGGAACGTTGCCGATGCAGATTGTGGTGTGGTGAGTTTCGATTTGCATGTGCCTACAGCCTCAACGCCCCTGCTGCATTCTCCCGGAACAGCGACCCGTCCCGAATGTATCGGCGCACCATGTTAACGGAACGATGGCCGGTTTGGGCCATGATGCTACGCTCCGATGCTCCAGCAGCCGCCGCACTCGTCGCCAGTCCCGATCTCAAGCTGTGACCGGCGAACTCCGTGGCGTCCAGGCCCACGGCGGCGGCATACCTTTTCACAATCTCGCCTACGGCGGCAGCGGAGAGCCTCACATGGGCCATCATGCCGTGCCGGTTGATCGGGCGGAACAGTGGGCCTTCGGTGATGCCGCTCTTCTCCAGCCAGTCCTGCAATGAGCGAATCGGACAGGTCTCGACGTGGGAAGCGTACGGAATACCGATCTTGCGACCCTCGCCCTCCTGGTCCGTTTTCGAGCGCCGGATCGTTAGCACCAGCCCCTCACGAGTGAAGGCAGCGTCAGCCACATCTAAAGCCACCAGTTCACTGCGCCTGAATCCACCACAGAAACCGATCAGCAGTAGCACCCGGTCCCTGACGCCGATCAAGCCCTCTGGCAATTGCGACACCATCCGCTTGAGATCAGCCACGAGCACCGGGGTTTTTGCGGCGGCGGCGGTTCCTTTGCTGCGCCGAATCCCGGCCAGAACGAGACGAACCTTCGCCGCTTTGGTGGGTGTGTCGAACCCGGCGATCTGGTGCGCTTGTGAGATTGCCGAGATGCGCCGGGTGATCGTCGCCGTTTTGTGTGTGGCTGAAAGGTCCGTCACGTAGAGCGCCACCGTTTCAGGTGTGGCCGGGAGCGACGACTGGCCGTGCGCCTTGCACCAGCCCTCGAAGTGCGTCCAATCCGCCCGGTATGCCCGGACGGTGTTCTTGGCCTTTGATTGGTGGATGAACTCGGAAGCCCGGTCTGCGATTTCCGCCAGCGGGCCAATTTGGGTGTTGGGGGAACGGTCGGGAAGGATCAGGTCAGTGGGCATCAGGAAGAGCGGCTGAACCTCGATACGGTTTAATTATCGCAGATCAGATTGGCAATTGTCAAGACTTCATTTGCTACGACCGTTGCAAACCATATTGAAGGTCCTGGCGTCACAATTGGCAATTGCGAAATGAGCTAAACTCAATCCTGACATGCCGAAGCAGCCCAAAGCCAGCAAATCGCCACGAGCCGAAATTGTGGACCGGACCCACCGCACGACGGGGATCAACCTCCCCTCCGACGTCTGGGAACTGCTCAACCGGGTCGCCTTTAATCGAGCCAAAAAATATGGGGGTAGGCCGAGCGTGTCAGGGCTGTTGGTTCAGTTGGTGGAGCGGCATCGGAAGGAATTGGAGAAGGAACTGGTAGATTGAGCCAAAACCGATGGCAAACCCCGACCATCTCGCTCAACTCAAAGCTGGCGTCGAGCAATGGAATTCTTGGCGGCGGCGGAACAGGGGAATATCACCAGACCTCAGAGACGCTGATCTACGTGGAGCCAACCTAAGAAGCGCCGACCTAAACGACGCCATTCTATTCAGGGCAGCGTTGAATGGAGCCGATCTTGGCAAAGCCATCATGGACGAAGCGGAACTCAGCGAAGCCGATCTCAGCGGTTCCAGTCTTGAAGAAGCAGACCTCAGCAAAGCCACGCTCTTCAAGGCCAATCTCAGCGATGCCAACCTCCGTAAAGCGGATTTGAGCAAGGCAGACCTCAGCGAAGCGAATCTTAGCAATTGCAATCTTCAAGATGCTTCTCTCTGCGAAGCAAATCTCTTCAGAGCAACCATAAACAGGGCCGTCCTGATTGGTGCAACTCTCGACAAAGTTTACTCGATGTCTGCCGACTTCCGTGGGTCAGACCTTAGCAGGACATGGCTCGAAGACGCTGATCTCAGTTGGTCAAATTTCAGTGAATGCAATCTCACCGGGGCCAATTTAAGCGATTCAGACCTTACCGGCACGAACCTCAGCAAAGGGATTTTACGTCTGGCCGATCTCAGTTGTGTAACTCTAGTGCGGACCAATTTAGAGGGAACGGATCTGACAGGGTGTCGGGTGTACGGACTGTCTGCTTGGGACCTGAAGTTGGAAGGTGCGATTCAGAAGGACTTGCTTATCACACCAGACTATGCTCCCTCGATTACAGTTGACAACCTCGAAGTCGCCCAATTCATCTACCTGCTCCTGAACAACCAAAAGATTCGCCACGTCATCGACACGATCACATCCAAAGTGGTTCTCATCCTTGGCCGCTTCACGCCCGATCGCAAGGCCGTGCTAGACGCCATTCGAGACGAACTCCGCAGACGGGACTACCTGCCCGTCCTGTTCGATTTCGAGAAGCCGTCCAACCGGGACATCACCGAGACCGTCTCGACGCTGGCGCACATGGCTCGGTTTGTGATTGCTGATATCACCGATGCGAAGAGCATTCCCCAAGAATTGATGGCAATCGTTCCGGCGCTCCCGTCCGTGCCCGTCCAGCCGCTCCTGTTGGCCTCGCAGCGAGAGTACGGCATGTTCGAGCACTTCAGACGGTTTCCGTGGGTTCTGGAGCCGTTCGTATACGAGGATCAGAATGAACTGCTGGCGGCGCTCACGCAGAAGGTGATTGGGCCAGCGGAGGCCAAGGTGAGGCAACTGAATCGCTAGAGGATCAATGGCAGAGCATTCCATTAGACTGACCGAAGACTCAGCTTGGCGCTACATCGACTTCATAAAGTTCGTGGACCTGCTTCAAACGGGCGAACTCCACTTTACTCGGCTCGACCAACTACATGATCCCTATGAGATTGCGCTATCGAATGCAGCTTTTCGTCGGCTGAAGAAAATTGCGGCAATCCAGAAGCAGCCGAGATACGTCAATTGTTGGCACCTCAACGATGTGGAGTCAGCAGCAATGTGGTCAGTCTATGGCGATAACGGCATTGCCATACTCTCGAACAAGGCTGCGCTACAGCGGATCGACCTGACGCCCACGCAGTACAGCGATGATACTAGCTTCGGAATGCGGGGCTTCGGGCATGTGGAATACAAAGCTGCCAACGATCTAAAACCTCTACTCCGCAGCATTCAGGTGGACTCATCGAGTTGGAGCGATTTCATTTTCACCAAACGAGACAGTTTCTCCCACGAGAAGGAGTTTCGGCTTGCGATAGGGTTGAGTAGCACGATCAAGGCCCCTCCTGTTGGCCTACGGGTGAAGGTAGATTTGAACTCCCTCATTGATGCTGTCTGGGTCTCGCCGACAGCACAGAAATGGTCCGTGCAGGTCATCGAACGGGAGGTGATGAAGTACGGGATTTGTAAGCCAACGATCCATTCACAACTGTACACGTCTCGTCTTCGATGATCGGCCCTGGAAGCAATGCGAGTGCGTCACCACCGGCCCTCAGCGTTCCGCCAGCACCGCCAGCATGTTCAAAGAAGTACAACCCGACGTGGTGCGAAAATGGAGGTAGAGTGGCGCTTCCCGCCCGTGAACCCATGCCGCTGGCCGTGCTCCGGGAAGCCTTCGACCACCCGGATTGGCTCTTCGAGGTTAAATACGACGGCTTCAGGGCGCTGGCCTACCTGGAATCCGGCTCCGTCCGTTTGGTCTCCCGCAAGGGGAAAGTGTACAGCCCTTTCCCGGCCTTTGCACCACCATTGCCGCCACGATCACCCGCCGTGATGCCATAGTTGACGGTGAGCGATGGAAAGCCACAGTTCATTTCGCTTCTGCACCGCCGCCCGCCACTGTCATTTCTGGCGTTCGATCTCTTGTGGCTGGACGGCAAGGATCTCCGAATGTACCCGCTGGTCGAACGGAAGCGCATTCTGCGGAAGCTCGTGCCAGCCGGATCGCTGATCTTCTACACCGGCGACGGCGGCAACGGACGAGTGGTGTGATGTCGATAACTCTAAGGACACGAGAGTCTGGTCTTTCCGGCCTTCAGATTCAAACCCGCACTGCGTACCTGGACGTAAAATGAAGCCATGAAGCTCTCATGTTTGGCAGCGGTACTAATCGCAATTGCTGGTCCATTGTCGTTCGCCCAAGCTCCCGCAGACCAAGACCATGAGCGCATGGCTCTTTCCGGCACTCTGGAACTCGTCGATACACTGCCTGGCGCCCGAGTTGAAGGTATTTCCGTCAGTATCCACCAACGTAACGGTCATCACGAGATGTTCCGTGCCTTGCCAGATCGTGACGGGAGATTCACGCTTGAGAACGTGCTGCCCGACCATTATTCACTCGAAGTTCATTTTCCCGGGCGTATTCAGGTCTTCACGTTGGGATCGAAATCTCTGGTCCCGAGTGATTTTGAGATTACGGCGGGGGAGACCGGCTCATTTCTGATCGCAGTTAGCATGAAGGGTTCCGCCCTCTCGGTCACGGTTGTCGGACTACCAGAAAACCATTCGAGTATCAGAGTGGTGGCATGGGGAACGGACCCTTACCTCACACAGAATGGGTATGGTACGAGCAGAACGCTGCCTTCTGGAAACCAGACCCGATTCCCATACTTGACTCCCGGTCGGTACACGCTTTTCGTTATTGATCCGGAATTTCAGATGGCCCTTACGAATTCAGCCGTCCGAGATGGGTTGAGAGATAAGGCCACGGCTGTTCAGGTCCAAGAAGATGGCGAAACGAAAACTACTGCACATTACATTTCCAGCGATGAGGTAAGGCGGGCTGTTTCTTCGGCAAGCAGGGTAGCTCCAAAACGATAATGGACGAGAACAGACATGGATCAGGCAGCGCAGAGAAACGTTGAAGATGCAGCCAGTATCAAGGCGGTTCACGATATTTTGAAAGCCGCCCATTTCGCAGCCGAAAAGCACGCCGGTCAGCGCCGAAAGGGTCTCGCCGCCGAACCTATATCAATCATTTGCTGGAAGTAGCCGAACTGGTCGCCGGTGCCCTGTCCGTCCGAACCCGATACTGATCTCGTGATCGCCGCCCTGCTCCACGATACCATTGAAGACGCCAGGGTCACGAAGGAAGAACTTGTCCAGCGCTTCGGCGGCGACGTGGCGGATCTGGTCATGGAAGTCACCGATGACAAATCTCTTGCGAAAGCGGAACGTAAATGGCTGCAAATTGTTCATGCCCCGGAGCTCTCCGTCCGGGCACAGGTCATCAAACTGGCAGACAAAACCTCCAATCTCCGGGCCATTCTCACCAGCCCGCCAGCAGATTGGAGTGTTGGTCGCAAGCGAGAATATTTCGAGTGGGCGAAGAAGGTGATCGAAGGTCTGACGGAACCTAACCCTGTACTGAAGGCGGAATTCGATCAACTCTACCGGCACGGGCAGGCATTGGAGACACCGGCTCTTGAAGTCCGTCAATCAATATACCCCTCACATTCTGCAATGTCACCGAACTTTGGCAGTCAAATGCTCCGTACACCCCAACTACAAAGGGTGTAGCATGGAACAAAAGGCTCAGTAGTGACATTTGAGGAAACGAGGCACGACAATTGAAATGAGATTGCCCGGAACTCCGTTGAAAGTAAGCGACCCTCGGAACTCATAGACTACGCGACCGCAGCTCCTTTCGCAATCGACTTCTTGGAAACGGCATTGGCCATCGACGACAGCAGCAGCGGAATCTGACGGTAGCCGATGACCTTCCGGAACTGCCGCTCGGCCACGAGCAGCCCGGAGCCGACCCAGCGTTCGATCTGATCGCCATCCCGCCATCGCTTCACATTCCGGCAAACCGTTTCCACGATCGAGAAGGCCGATTCGATCACGTTGGTGCAGGCCAGGGTGCGACGAAGTTGCTCTGGTACTCCCAGTTTGTGAACGGTGAGGGTTTCTTCCATGCCTTCCTCCAGGCTTCGCGCCGCACTCGGATTCAGGTCCATGAGTTCGCGATGCAACTGCGTGAGCGCCCGTCTGGCTGGCTCGTATTCGTGCATCGCGTAAGCGTTTTGCAGCTTCCGGCGCACGCCGGCCTTGTGTTCCTCCGGCAGATGTTCCAGCACGTTGCGTTTTTTGTGAACCTGGCAGCGCTGGACGAAAGCTGCCTCCCCGGCGTGGCGCCGTACGGCCGCCGCCAAGGCTTTGCCGCCGTCCAGGATATACAACCGCGGGGTGCTGAAATCCAAGCCGCGTGCGAGCAGATCGCTCAGCAACTCGCCCACTACGGTCGCGTTCTCGGTGGCCCCTTCGCGCAGCCCCAACACCGTTTTGCGCCCGTCGCAGCAGATGCCCAACGCGACCACCATCATGCGATTCTTGAACGGCGTGCCGTCGATCAGGACGGCGCACAGCCGCAACTCGCCCAGCGGCCGCTCCATCAACTGCTTCACCTTCTCCCGGCTGGCCTCGATGAAGTTCTCACTCACCGCCGACTTCTCAATCCCGTATGCTGTGCGGAACTCCTTCACCACGGTCCCGTAATTCCGGGTCGAAAGCCCGCGCATCATCTTGTCCCAAACGCCCTGCTGCAACGGCGCGCTGCGCTGGAAAAGTTCGTAGCTCCCCAACCGTTGCTCCCGGTTCTGCTTGGTCCGCAGCCGGGTTCTTTTCAGCGGCACTTTCTGGCCGTCCACCACGCAATAGCCGTCATCTTTGCCCCAGCGGTGCACGCGGCGATCGGGACGCTGTTCATGGCGTTCGCCGGCCAGGTGGCGGACTTCCTCCTCCATTACCAGACTCATCAACGCGAGTCCGGCTTCTCGCAGCAAATGGCCGACGCCATCCTGCAACATGCCGACAATGTCGGCCATCGGCAGGATCATTTGGATGTTGGGGTTCTCTTCGGTGGCCAGCCGGCGGAACTGCTGCACCGCTCGTTGCTGGTCGATCTGGTATCGTTTCTTCATAGCGACTCTCCCTTTTTCTTGGCAGAAAATCACCCGAAGGCTATCACGCCTTCGGGTGCGAGAGTCGCTACTTTCTACGCTTTAACGGGCATTCTCATTGAAATGCCAACAGAGCTAACACAACAAATCGTTGAGGCCGCTATCGCCGGTTTTGAATCCCAGAAAACTAAAATCGACCAACAAATACAAGAACTCCGAGCACTCTTGCCGGGTGGTCAAACGGCCACAGCTTCCACCAGCGCAAAAGCCGCACCACGGAAACGGGTACTCAGCCCAGAGGCTATTGCGAGAATCCGGGCGGGTCAGTTGAAGCGATGGGCAAAGGCCAGAGGTCAAGCACCGGCACCAGCCGTGACGCCAGCCCCGGCACCAGCGCCAAAGCCGAAGCGCAAACTTTCAGCAGCAGCGAAGGCAAAACTCGTGGCGAACCTACGGAAAGCACGAGCAGCGAAAGCGGCGAAGGCAAAGACAGCAGCCAAGAAAGCGGCACCGCCCCGGAAGAAGGCAGCGGCTAAGAAGGCGGTCAAGAAAGCGCCGGTCGCAAAGAAAACTGCACCGGCTCCTGCACCGGCCCCGACCGCCACCGAATAAGAACCACAACTTTGATCGGCACCACGGGGAATGATCTCGTCGTGTCGGCTGAAATGGTGTTTGGATCTCCCAATTCAGATTTGGGTTGCAACCCGTGTCAATGATTACAAAGTACTTCGTGAGTAGCTGGTAACTGCGGCGTTGCTATATTTAAGCCGGGTGTACGATGAGAACAGCACTCAAACTGCCGATAGGAGATATACACCCAATGCCCCCAGAACTCACGCAGGAAATAGTCCGGGCTGCAATTGCCGGATTTAAGCAAGAGAGACTTCAAATAGACGCCCAGATCGCTGAATTGCGTGCGATGCTTTTCAGCGGAAACACAGCAACCAATTCGCCCGGAAGCACTGCACCAAAGCGAAGGCGATTCAGTGCCGAATCCCGCCGAAAAATGGCTTTGGCCCAAAGAGCACGGTGGGCACGGATCAGAGGCGAATATGAGCGATCAGCGCCAGCCCCGGCAGAAAGGCCCAGGCCGAAGCGCAAATTGTCGGTGGCGGGTAGGAGGGCTATTCAAGAAGCGCAGCGAAGACGTTGGGCGCAAAAGAGGGCCGAAGCTGTCAGAGCGCAAGCCTCGAAGCCCGTGCCGAGCCGCAAAATGGCAGCACACAGAACGGCGGCATAGAGACAATCTCAGCCCGTAGCGGCGAAGTGAAGGCACCGGCTCCCGCACCAGCCGTCGAGGCATATCGCCGCCGCCGCCGAACAGTGCTACCGTATCGGCAGGAGCAGGATATGAAACGAGTGCTTCCTGTAGTTGCGGTGGCGTTCTCCCTATCACTCACGTCCATCGCCTTCGGGCAAGACACCCGCCGAGTTCCATTGGGATTCCCCCCGGATCTTGTTGCGGCCACGCTCACGGTCAACGGCATCGGGCACACGGCGATTGTCAGCGAAAGCGACCTTTCCAACTTGCCACAGCACACCGTTACGACCACCGACCACGGAGCGCAAGTCACCTTCCAAGGCGTCCTTCTTGCAGACCTCTTGAAGAAGGTTGATCTACCGACCGGCGAGAAGTTCCATAGCACAGCGGCTTCGTACTATTTGCTGGCCGAAGGCCATGATGGATATCGAGCGGTGTTTTCGTGGGCGGAAGTCGATTCGAGCTTCATGGATAAACCCGTTTACGTAGTCATGAAGCGAGATGGCAAGCCGCTGTCGGAGAACGACGGCCCGTTTGAATTGGTAGTGCCGGGTGAGAAAAGAAATGCCCGTTGGGTTCGACAATTGATAGCGCTACGGGTTCGACGGGCTGATTGAGATCAGATTGTTGCGCCAGCCGATGGGCGGGATCACCTACCCGATACGCTTTTCGTTCTACCAGGTGGCGCCGGCGCAGTGACTCGTGGCTTGCCCCTACGTCAACCCAATGGGTCTTCCTGGCGTCCGGTCCAGGCGGCGTAGTTTCCGGCGTCGTTGGCGAATTGCGCCGACGAGCAGGCTGGTGATTATTACGAGCGCCGATACTACCGTCCACCAGCGAGAATGAGGGCGCAAAACGAAGGGCATCAGAGCCGCCGCCCCAAGAAACACCAGGACGAAGCAAAGCAAGGCCACGAGCAATGCAATGGCGAAGATGACTCCATGACTCATACTACAACCGAAAATTGACTTCAATTGTCGCTGAAACGGGTACGGGATTCCCATCCTTTTCACCGGGCTTGAACCGCCATTGCTTTACGGCTTCAATGGCTTTCTCATCAAGGCCCAAGCCGAGACTGCGTTGCACTCGGATATTGGTAGGCGCACCGTCCGGGCCGATCTCAACGTATAGCAAGACGGTGCCTTGATATTTCGCCGCACGAGCTTGTTCCGTGTACTCCGGTTCCACCTTCTGAATCAGGACGGGAGCCGAAACACCACCGCCGATCCTATACACACTGCAACCTACGCCGCTGCCCGTACCTGAGCCACCGCCGGCCACGCTGCCGTCGACCGGGACAACGGCGACTTTCGACACTTCTCGGCCCGCCATCGCTTCGCCACCGAGCACACCGTTAGTCAGTTTGAGGCGAAAATGCATCAGTCCGCTGGCGTCCTCAAAAGATAGTTGGCCGTAGCGGACTTCACCGTTCTCAATTGCGAGTGGGGCGGGGCCGGTTGCGACAGAGCCGCTGATCTTGCCGCCGTGCTCATTCAATGTGAAATAGATCGGAACCCGGTTCCCGTTGGTTTCTAGTGTTCCGGCCCACCGGCCAGAGAAATCCGCCGCCAGCAGATGGGACGTTGCCAAAAGTGCGATCACCAGAACGGATTTAAGCATGTTCATTGTTCTCTAGTGGAATCGTAGCGCAAGGCGGCGTCGGAATGAAAGGATGCTGGCGGCCGGTAGCTTCAAGGCGCTACCCGGCCGTAAGCGGCCTCAACCTTCGGAAATAGTGCAGCAGCCAATCCAGCACGTACAGAATTCCGGGAATCGCAAGCACGAAAATGACACTGTGGTGCACTCCCTTGATGAGTAATGTGAAAGCGACAAGCGCCGCTAACGAAATGGCGGCTCCCGGCAATTCCCAACGCCATGCCATGAGCATTCCGGCGCATGTAATGGTCATTAGGACGATATTGCTCCATGAATGAGGATGACCGAACTCACCTACGACCAGCAGCATGTATCCCCCGGCGACCAACAAGCCAGATAACCGGGCAAGCCAACGAAGGGCGGCAAGGAAACCGGACATGCACGTCTCCTACGGCGATCATACACCCAGATCGGAATACTTCAGAAGAGAGCGGGCGCTGTGGGGTGATAGGGGTGAGAGCGCCCGCCGTCGTAACGGGGATGTGATCCGATAGGCGCTCGGAGCGGCATCGTGGTTACAGCCGTCGCCGCCCCAAGCCTGTGGCGATCACGCAGCCCGCTGGACCGATTCGGCCTTTCGCAATTGCTTTTCCGCCCGGAACCAATCCCGCTGATCGTCGTCCGTGGGAGATCCACGTTCCTGCCAAAGGTGGTACGCCAGCGCTTCGATCTGCCCGTGCTCTGGATTGACGGCTTCTGTCGATCCGCTTCTCGTCGTGATTTCTTGCGGCGTCTGTCTCGCCATGATGATTCCTTTCTTTGGTGAGGGACCGGACGTGGCCGTGTTCGGGTGTGTCATCGAAGGTGGGCCAACAAAAGAGCACGACCGCCGCCTTTTCCCTCTGATGAAGTGACGAATGAAACCGGCGATCCGGCGAATGGAAGCGTGCCACGTTTCGTTAAGATCGGCTCACCCGCCAACGTGTGGTGGTGGGCGCACCGTTGAAGAGAAAAGGTTTCCGAAAAGTGCGGTCTGATGCGATCCCCGTTTGGCCTTTTCGAGCCGGTATCTTTCGGCAACGCCCCGAACGCTTCACGCATCCATACACCTATGCCGCACATCTCTCTTGTTGTTGACGATGAACCTTCGATTCGGCGCTATATCACAAGCATCTTACAGCGGGAGCATTTTCAGACTGTGGAGGCTGAAGATGGTGTTCGTGGACTTCAAATTGTGCAGGAATTTGGAGATGCCGTGGATGTGATCGTTAGCGATGTGCAGATGCCGAACTGCGATGGGGTCAGCTTCGCCCATGCCGTGAAGGAAATGTTCCCGGCTCTTCCCATCATTCTGGTCTCTGGGTGTGGCGAACCAAATGGGGAGTTCGATGGATTCCTTCAGAAACCATTTGGGCCAGGTGCTTTGCTGCAAGCGGTTCGGAAGGCCGTGGCACATACGCCTGGGCACCTGTCGGATTGAGCCACCGTCAATCCCGAACCCCGTTATCCATCGGCACGATCAGCAAACCCAAGCAGACCCCGAGAGCAACGGCAGCGATAAGGCTCCACTTTGACGAAATCGGAATGAACCGGGTCTCCGATTGGGTGATCTCAACCACGCCCACCGGCTTGGCGACCAGCCCGCCGCCACCACCGCTGCCGTGCTGTTCACCGTTTCCTTTGCGACCCGACCCGCCGCCGAAGCCGTATCGAACCCTCCCAACAGGCAGGATCGTCTTGCCTTCGACCGTTACCGGCTCACCGAAGATGATCTTCGTCCCGACGTGTTCTACTATCGACTTGAACGCTTCTTCAAATCGGTTGATTCCAATGGGTGTTTCGATTCTTTCCTGCATACGGCCAGCGTAGCGAATGCCACGTCTGCGGTCTGTGGTCGAACCCACGCCACGATCACTGCTGCTGAACCCCATCCGGGCAAGCCGAAATCGACAATGATGCCTGGTAAGGGATCTGTTTATTCTTAGGCTTTACCAAAACCGGCACCGTCCGACGTGAATTCGGGAGCGGGTCCCATCTCCTACATCACGAACATCGTAAGATCAAAGCAGAGATACTATGCCAACCGGCCACTCACAGTCGTTTTCAGCGCCCTATGATTCCACGACCAAGATCATGTCCGTCGTGATTTGCGTTCTCTTGGCCGTCGTTGCCGCTCTCACTCAGAATGCTCTTGTGCCCTGTATCGGAGCGGCGCTGTTGTTCTTTGCGTTTGCGTTCTCACCAGGGGAATACTCGATTCAGGACCGCTCCATTGTGGTCAAGCGCCTGATCGGGAACGTCACCGTTTCGCTTGACGGTATCCAGGAAGCTCGAATCGCCACCGCCGACGATCTCCGTGGTGCTATCCGGCTGTGGGCGAACGGTGGCATGTTTGGGTATTACGGCCTGTTCAGGACCTCCAAGTTGGGGTAAATGCTGGTGGTACGTCACGAACCGCAAGAATGCCGTCGTAGTTGTCACCGACCAGAAAACCACCCTATTCAGTCCAGATAATGTGGACGGTTTCCTGACGGCAATCCGGGCGGCTGTGCCGGTTGGCGGGATTCCGGCGACCGTGCCATACCTCGATTCTCAGCGATCCCAGTCCAGTGGAAGTCGCATGAATCTGGTCGGCGTCGGGATCGCCGTCGTGGTCCTCGGCGTAGTCGCCTTCGCCTTGATGTATTCGCCGGGACCTCCGAGCTTCACCTTGACCCCAACATCCCTTATCATCCACGACCGTTTCTACCCCGTCACGGTGAACGCTGCGGACGTGGATCTGGCGCATATTCGTGTGGTCGATATCTCCGGGGATTCAGATTGGAGACCTGTGGACCGCACGAACGGCTTCGCCAATGCACATTACCATTCCGGCTGGTTTCGAGTTGCCAATGGTCAGCGGGTCCTGTTCCGGTTCAGCTGAATTTTGAGTGAGGGCGTAAAGTCCATAGGAGGTCTCGCCGATAGAAGTATTGGAGCGAGACGTGAGCAAGGAACGCCGCCACTGGAACTCAGACGAAAAGATCAAGCTGCTACGCCGACATCTGATTGAGAAGGTCCCCATCTCCACGATCTGCGACGAGGCGCGACTGGCGCCGAGTCTATTTCACCGCTGGCAGGAGCAGTTGTTCGGTAATGCCGCCCTGGCCCTGGAGAGCAACCGGCGACAGCCCGAACGCCGCCAGGATCAGGAGCGCATCGAAAAGCTGGAAAAGAAGATTCGGCAAAAGGACGAGGTCCTGGCCGAGCTGATGGCGGAGCACATCTCACTAAAAAAAGAACTTGGGGAACTCTGAACGGATGCTGGGTGGAGCCGGATACCCGCGATGCGGTGATCGACTTCATCCAAGACTGGGCTGCCAAGACCGGCTTGACGGTTGAGCAGTTGCTACTCTGGCTCGGTGTGAGCGTGGGGAAGTTCTACCAGTGGCGGCGACGCTACGGCAAAACCAACCAGCATAACGGCACGGTTCCCCGGGATTTCTGGCTGCAAGATTGGGAAAAGAAGGCGATCCTGGACTTCCAGTTGCTGTACCCGACAGAAGGGTACCGGCGGCTGACGTATATGATGATCGACGCCGACGCCGTGGCAGTGAGCCCGTCTAGCGTGTTCCGCGTATTGCGGGATGCCGGCCGGCTGCGCTGCTGGGCCGGAAATCCGAGCCAGAAGGGCACGGGCTTCGAGCAGCCGCTGCAGCCGCACGAGCATTGGCACGTCGACATCGCCCATATCAACATTCACGGCACGTTCTACTATCTTTGCGCGGTGCTGGACGGCGCCAGCCGGTATCTACTCGCCTGGGGGCTCCGTGAGTCGATGACCGAAGCTGAGGTGGAGATCATCCTGCAGCAGGCCAAAGAGAGATTTCCCGAGGCGCATCCGCGGATCATCTCCGACAACGGGCCGCAGTTCGTGGCCAAGGACTTCAAGGAATTCATCCGCATTTCCGGGATGACGCACATCCGGACGTCGCCGTATTACCCGCAGTCGAACGGGAAACTGGAACGCTGGAATCGCTCGATTAAAAGCGAGTGCATTCGGCCCGGGGTGCCACTATCGCGGGAAGATGCCGAGCGCCTGGTGACACAGTACATCACGGTCTACAACGAGCAGCGTCTGCACAGCGCGTTGGGCTACGTTACGCCGCTGGCCCGGCTGCAAGGCCGCCAGGCGGAGATCCATGCGGCCCGCGATCACAAACTCGAGGAGGCGCGGCGGCAACGCGAGTTCGCCGCTCGGTCGCAAAGAAAAACTTCAGCTTCGCCCTCAAGCGAGAAGGTCGCGTAGCCGATATTTACTTTGTCAGGCGAAACGGAAGCGGGCTCTGCGGGGACGCAACCATGCCGAGGGATAACCTGGCGGACTCATCGCGGACGATGATTAAATCACGGGCGGTGCAACTCAGCGCCGCCCAGAAAATTCAACGAACACATCGGACCGATAGATCCTCATGCCTTGAAAATCCCCGCCCGAAGGGCGGAATCTTCCTTCCCTTCGGCGAGAACTTCCCCTCATATTCACGCTGAACCAAAACAGTCCGAATGTATTGGGCCGAAGGGAAACGGCTGGTACTCTTGCCGCCGAAGGGTAACGGCAACGCTGTTCTTTTGGAAGTCAACCGGCCCGAAGAGTTCGTTCAGGAGCTTCGACGTGAGTGGTCGGCTACCGGATATTCGCCCCGGCTCCAAGCCGCAATCGCACCGCAATAACCGGTGCAAACATCAGCACGGCCATACCGAGCAAAAGGGACCCACCCCGGAAAAGGTTGTAGTCGGACGCTAGATCACCCCATGACCGCCCAAACACGTAATGCCCGAAGCTGGACTCAAAGGCGAACGTCAGCACCACCCACAGGACACCAACGGAGATCAGTGATTTCTTCTCGGCGGCGTGCAGCCACGGGACCAGCATATAGGCCACCGCCAAAATCAGAATAGACCCCGTGAAAACGCCTATCTGTCGTGAGCGGAAATCGCCAACCACCGTCACCAAAAAGATCGTCCGCAAAATGCCGTGAACAAATTCGACTGCGATAAGAACCAACCAAACGAAAAACGCCCGCTCAAACAGGCGGTGACGGCTAACTACGGTGGAACTGGGCATCACGGCTTTCGTGGCTTTCCCTTCTCGCCCTCGTCGGGCACTACCTCCACGACGTAGCAGACTTCGTTCTCTTCACCCGAAGGCGTGTAACGGGCCAAAACTACGCCGATCACACCTTCCCTGACCGAAACCCTGTCACCGATTTCGAGCCTCGGTTCGTCCGACCGGCGCTTGATCGTTTGGTGGGCTGCTTCTTTCACCAGTCCCATTGTGGCGCACAAAGATCGACGTTTGTGGAGAATGCGGCGGGAAGCATTGGCCGCATGGCACCGAGACGCCCGGAACGTCGCTGTGCTCAATCACTGAACAGAAGCTACCAGCGTTTGCGCCCAAAACCGCCGCCACCCGGACGATCACTCCTTGGCCGATCCGTCTTCGGGCGGGCTTCATTGACATTCAGCGTTCGGCCTTCAACGTCCTTGCCGTTGAGGGCCGCAATCGCTTTGGCGGCTTCTCCGTCGTCGCTCATATCAACAAACCCAAAGCCTTTGGGTTGTCCGGTGTCACGGTCAGTCATAACGGTGACTCGCTCAACCGCTCCGTAGGCTTCAAAAAGCGAACGGAGAACTGCTTCCGTGACGGAAACGCTCAAGTTGCCAACAAAAATGCTCTTCATACGCAAAGATCCCCTTCAATCTACCATGAAAGGCAGCATGGTATAATCAGTTAGTACTTCCTTTCCCATTTGGGCCATATTCCGGGCCATCTCTGGTTATGTCGCAAAGAAAAGAGTCATTTACCAATGTTATGTGACAGCACGAAAACGTTATTACTGACCATCCTTCAATCGCTGCAAGCACCAGACCAGGCCGGATGGGACGATCAGATTGAATCCGGCAATCAGTGTCTTTACGAGATGCACCAGATGACCCGGCTATCGTATCGGGCCTACAAGACAACTGGACCGGACAATTGGCTTCAGATCCCGGAGGGGTCTGGTATGAACCGAGCCATGCCGCACGTAAAGGCAATGATGAGTGCGATCCGCCGCAAGGACCGATCCTCGGCACTTGAGAACGGCAAAGCGGCTCTGGCGGAAATGAATGGCATCGGTCATACACGGGCTTCAGATACTGCCAAGGACCCCAGAACGGAAAACAGAGAATCCTCCAATGCAGTACGGCAGCACGAAAAGCCTACTGGAGAGCATCGTCCGCTGGTTGAAGGCCGAAGCTCCTTAAGGCGATGCCGAGCGGCAAGCGGGAAATGAGATTGCCAATGAGCCAGTCTTTCACGTTCATCGACGTTGCCGGGAATTAGGCACAGTATACTGTCTCTCATAAGGACCACCATGATGACTTCCACTGGTCCACCGATCATGGCGATTACGGTGTTGCCCCATCGTTTGAGGAAGCTCAGTATCAGGCAAGGACGGTACTAAAAGGCAGCATGGCGGCAAACCGTCGATCCGACGAAGCCACAAAGATGGGCGAGTATTCCTTGCGCTGGCGATCACGGTGAATTGCCACTCCTGTTCATCCGAGCCACTTATTCAACCCCAATACTGCCGCTGATGTCCCGATGAAAGAATCTGAGCTTGCGTTGATCTCCCATTTTGAAGCGTCATAATCTTTCGAGAGCGGTCCAGCACGAAGTACGGATCGAATGTTGACCACACCAGACGTGCAAGCGTTCCAGAGCCTCCATAAATCTCTTAACCCCGCTTTCAACTCCTGCGATGTAGTTGTGGACGGGCGTGGTTGCCCTTCAAACGTCCGTCGTGCGGGATGGCTTTATGAACCATCGTCCCAAGCCGTTAACCGCAAGATAGACAGCACCAGTCCGCTCTAGCGAAAATGCGGCGGTTCGGCTGCTTTCAGTTGGCGAAGAAAGAGACCGACCAGAACACCAGCGGCAATGACCAAAATGCCGCCGATCCAAACCAATCCCGTAGGCATGAAGAGTTCCTTTCTCAGAATTGCTGCCGTATCACTGGCTGTTGTTGCCGTCCGTGCTTTCGACTCCTGCGATGAAGTTGCGGACGGGCTTGGTTGACCTTCAAGACTTTGCCGTTGAGGTCCGTGCCATTGAGAGCCACGATCGCCTTTCCCGCTTCGGCATCGGTCTTCATCTGAACGAATCCGAACCCTCTGGATAGGCCAGTCCAGCGGTCGGTCATCATTTTGAACCGCCGAACTACGCCGTGCCTTTCAAACAGGGGCCGAATGTTTTGCTCGGTCACGTTAGGACTGAGATTTCCCACAAGGATATTGTTCACAATGGCTCCTTCGCCGTGCAGTCACCTTTATCGCAGGGTACGCCGGCCTAGCTATTTCGTCTAACTCTTTCCGTTCGAACTCTTCGTCACTTCTGGCAGCGAAGAGATATGCGGAACTGCGTCCACTTTTCCGATGCCTCTCGATTTCAGCGTCCGCAAATATGGGGCTTCCTTGGATTCTTTGGATCACGCCGTCTACTAAGATTGCGTGGAGCCAAACTGAATGATGAAGCCATTTTACGTGGTGTGAGCGAACGTGTGAATTGTGCTCAAGGATGTCTGCCCAGTTCGGGTTATTGTTTTTGAACTTGAGGAAGGTTCCGACTGTGCCTCTGTATGGCCCCTTTGCGAGAAAAAGTAAGCGCCTGAGAATCACCGGAACAGAGGTGGCAACTGCGACCGCTGATTCTGGCGGGATCAGGCGCGAGAGGGCCCCCAGTTGTGTGGCAGAAGCTCGGCCACGCGGGTGATGGGATGGGTCGGTATGCGGGACAGGACGTCCTTGAGCCAGGCGAAGGGATCCACTCCGGCCTGGTGGCAAGATGCGACGAGGCTTCGCAGCACAGCTGCCGTTCGGCCACCTCGGTCGCTGCCGAAAAACGTCCAGTTGTTGCGGCCAACTGCTACCCCGCGGATCGAACGCTCGGTTGCGTTGTTGTCGATCTCGAGATCGCCGTCCTCGCAGTAGCGGGTGAGTGCCGTCCAGTTCTTCAGGGTATAGCGGACCGCCCGCCCCTCCGGACTCTTCGGCAGAACTTCCCCCTCGATCTCCAGTAAGTAGTTATGCAACTTATCCAGAATCGGACGTGCTCCGACTTGGCGTAGTTGAAGCCGATCCTGCGGCGTGAGAGACCGCGCTCGCTTCTCCACCCGATACAACTGCGCAATCAGCAACAGCGCCAGCCCCATGCGGGCCTGATCCGAATCCAACGCTTTGCGGAAATACCGACGGGCATGCGCCCAACAGCCTACCTCGACCAGGCCCCGCGCCGGGTCCTTGAAAAAGGCGTCATAGCCGCCGTATGCGTCCGCTTGTAGGTAACCTCGATAACCCTTCAGAAATTCCTCGGGACCGGCGCGTTCCCGTGTCGCCGTATAGTCATACAGAATCACCGGATGCTCCCGGTCTCCGCAATACGGCCAGATGCGCCCGGTCCGCGCAAACGGGAGTTTGGTGTCCAACACCTTCACCCCGGTGTCGTCGGTGCCGATCACCTTCGATTGGAACAGAACCTCCTTCGCGCATTGGTACAACGGCTGCAACAGATCGCCGCACTGTGCCATCCAGCCGCCCATGGTCTTACGCGAGATTGCTACCCCATGCCGTTCGAAGATCGTTTCCTGCCGGTGCAGTGGCAGATGATCCACGCACTTGGCGACGATCACCTGCGCCAGCAGACTGGCCCCAGCAGTGCTCTTTTCGATCGGCTGCGCAGGCTTGGTCGCCGTCTTCACCGTACAGGCGCACGCGTACTTCTTGCACACATCTTCAATCACAGTCAGCTGCGCCGGGATGTATTCGTAACGTTCGCTGGACTCTTCGCCGATGGGCCGCAAATCCTGCTGGCAGGTAGGGCAGTGCTTCTCCGAATCCGCCAGATCGTGCACGATCCGCTCCCGCTTGAGATGCCGCGGCAGAGCCTGGCGGCCGCCAGGCCGTTTCGGGGAAGCCGATCCGCCCGCGCCAGAAGCGGTATCCTCATCGTCGTCATCGTCGACGGAGTCAGCCGGTTCGGCTGGCTTCTCTGCGGCTGCCTGCCGGGCCTGCCAAGCCGCGGCAAACAGGGCTAGTTGGTCTGCCGAGAGGCGCTCACTTTTACGATTCCGCTTGGCATCCAGCAACTCGCGCAGAAGGGTCTCGATCTTGCTCCGCTCATGGAACTCGCGGTCGAGTTGCGCCACCAGGTCCAGCACCATCTGCTGCAAGACCTTGGGATCTTCCGGAAGGTGTTTGGGATCGAACGCCACGAGTAAGGAATAGTCTACTCACTTACGGACGCGCGGACAAGAGAAAACAGAAAGCATCTGCGATGTTTTACACGGACCGACCATAACGGTGTCGGCGTGTGGCTTGTGTCAGGTCGATGCCGCTCAGCAGCGCCCCTAATTCCTGCGCCGTGATCTCTCGCCGGCGCTCCGCCGCGTCGCCCAACGGCACCACATACGTGCCCTCCTCCAGCCGCTTGCTCCACACCGCAAACCCGTCACGATCCCAATACAAAATCTTGATCCTGTCGCGCCGCCGGCTGGTGAAGACGAACAGATGCCCGGCGAATGGGTCTAATTCCAGGTGCTCCCGCACCAGCGCGTGCAGGCCGTCAAAGCTCTTGCGCATGTCGCACGCGGTCAGGCACAGATACACCCGCACGCTGGCCGGCAGGTGAATCATGCCCGGAGAAGTTCCAGCACCGTGCGCAACGTCTTCGTGTCCACCCCGGTGCCGATGCGAAGTCGGTCGCCGTTTGCCAGCGCCAGTTCCAGACCGAACTCCGCAGATACCTGCTGCGCCCCTCTCTCCACCAACGCGAAACGCACCGGGCCGGCACTCCGAAGCCGCTTCCGCCAGGCGTAGAATGAGTATTCGGTGAGCCCCTGTTGCTGGCAGAACCGCTTCACCGATAGCCCGCTCCGCTCCTGCTCGGCGAGTCGATCGCGCCATTGATCGCTTTTGGAGACCGCCCTCTGATCGGGATTGCTCTCGCTCATGAAGCTACTATGCATCCTTTCCCGACGGTAAGGAAGAGGGGTTCACGAGGTGCATACAGAAAAACTCCATCGCCTTTCTGAAATGTCGGGATTGCGACAGGCTCGGCGGGGCGTAGTGTTTGGAACTGGAGCACGTTGTTCCGTCCTTTCTGGCAAGAGACATCAGGGACGGACAGTTTAGCGGGCCGAAAAATAGCTTACCGCTCGGCTCTTGGTGGGAGATGCCACTACTATTGTACCACTCTCAGGACATATTACTTCGATTTATCTGCACATGCGGCGAGGTTTGGCCGACCATTAACCGAGTTTGCGGCGCAGAAAGATGACACAATATCGGGGCGGCAGCGATGGTGTCAGGCACGACCGGGAACTCCTGACCTCTGCGAAAAGCCGGATAATGTCGGGTGAAAAAAGGGCGGCACGGTGGATCCGGCCGGTGACGGCGTTGAAGGCCCAGCAGGCAAATTGAGGCGCTACTTCAATGTCGGGTTAAAGCGGACGCCGATCAGGAAGGTCATTTAGATTGGATATTGCGGCGACAAGATGCCATTCAATTGAGACCTTTGACCCTCTTGTAGTAGTCAGGATCGCCATACCGTTTCTCGAACCACGTATCGTCACTCCATTTGGGATTCTCCCTTATCGGTTGTACGCCTGGGGGTTTGCGCTCTCGTAGATCCACGGGTTCCTTCGACCAATTTTCCGGAAGAGATTTCTGTGTTGGGGTAAGCGGCATCGGCTCCCGAGCTTGACCTACGCTTCCTTCTGCCGGCGCTTGGCTGATTCGTAGATCAACAGGTTCCCTGTGTTTCCTCAACCAGTTTTCCAAAAGAGATTCCTGTGTGGGCGTAAGCGGCATCGGCTCCCGTCCTCTCTGGCAAGAGACATCAGGGACGGACGGTTGAACGGGCCGAAAGACAACTGGCCGCACGGCTCTTGGTGGGAGATGCCAGCCCCTAGTATAGCAGTTCATTTTTGATCAGGGTGCGCCTGTCCGAAAGATGATCGGCGAGAGTGTTCCCGTTCCGATCATCCCATTCCAGCATTCTGCCAAATCTTATCGGCAGACCCTGAAAATCAGGGGCGGTTGTTGGCGGCGCTCACATAAGAGGTATGCCAGCAAAGGCGAACGAACAATCGGGGCGATGAACAAGCGCTCAATCGAGCCGAAGTCATAGTAGGCATAGCATTTAGACCGCATCAGGCAAAGAACCGATGGTTTTTCGCACAGTCGTCATTTTAGAATTGGCTACTGAGGTGTTCTAGGCAAGCGCCGTAATTATGACTTATGAGCCGCTGGTCCTGTACTGCCAATGTGGATATCCCGCCGATTCCATCACAGGGATGGGGTTGACGCCGGAACATCAATTGGTCGTTCATTGGCGCTGTTCTGCTTGCCATGAGGAGGTCAATATTTTCAAAGACCTCGCCGACTGTTGGCGGGAGTGTCCACCGAGACCAGATCATCTCAGCATCGCCGAAGCCTCGGAAAATAACTCTGACATTGAGGCGGGAGATTTGGTTTTCCTGAACAGCATGGGAATCAACCCTCTCTGATTTCGGTGCATCCAGTGACCGTAAGCGTGCTTTAACGTAAACCAACTCATCTTTATCGCTAATGCTTCCGATCATCTGATTCGACTCACCGGCAACCACAATCCTCGGAACACGCCCTCCCCTTCAGGCCGTCTACGCCTTCCTTGGCGATGATGGGCACCATCACCAGCCCCGCAACGGGATCGGCCCACCACCATTCCAAAACAGCATTCAGCACCAGCCCGCCCAAAAGGATTGCCGACAAGTATGCACAGAAATCCGTCTGTCGGGAGTCGGCGTGCATGGCACCGCTAACGATTCCGGCAGCGACTCGGCGCTTCGCTTTCGCCAGTATCGGCATCACCACGACGGCGGCAGCGGCGACCAGTATTCCGGCAATGCTCCGTTCCGGCGCTTCGTGGCGGATAAGCGTCGAACCGGATTCGAAGAGGATGTACAGCGCCAGGGCCATGAAGCTCCAGCCGACAATTCGCAACGTGGTCCGCTCAACGGCTTCACGCCGAGACGGATTGAATTGCCGAATGAATGAGGTCAAAGCCCTGATACGATGCTTCGGTACTCGCTCTCCGTGAACGCCCGCATGGTCTCGCTCTGAATTGCACCCTTTGATGCTATGGATAGAACTGCCTTTGCGATGGCGGCATCGTCGGGCGCTTCAGCGGTGATAACCATGTCGTACTGGCCGGTGACCATGTAGAAGTCCTTCAAAGTCGCTCCCGATGATTGAAAGACCTTCCGTGCGGCGTCCAGCCGTGACGGGCTGTCCTTGATGTGCTCCAAGCCCTTTGCAGTCCAGCGAAGCAAGCAAATATACGTCGGCATCCCCATTTTCCTCCGTCCGGGTCAATTCTATGCGGGCATGGAGCGGCTGTCAAACTGGAATCGCAGCGACGGACGTGACTGTGGATCGGAGCAGACAAGTCAGGACTTCCACGAACTCCACGGCAGAACGCCCAGGTCCGATCTTGGCTCATCCTGAAGCATGGAAAGGAACTTCAGAAGATTTCCATGATTCGTCAGAAACATCTGTGGGTGAGTTGTGGCTCGGGCAGTTTGCCAAGTGAATGATAGAGAGCCAGTTCGGTGACTCGGAAGGTTCGGAATCCGTAGGATTTTCTCATAGTGACTTTGGCTTTGTTGTTCAGACCCTCGATTACGCCGCTGGAAAACTCTTTCCGGGCGCGAAAATAGTTGAGGATCAGTTCGCGGTGGGCGCGTAAAGTCCTGGCAACTTTCTTCATCGGCTCGATCCGGGAGCGCATCACTTGGCGACACCATTGGTCGAGGAACTTGGCTGCCCAGGCGGTGGACTCGTAATTCCAGAGTTGCTGGAAGTCTTCCTTGAGCAGATAGGCGCGTACGCTCTGGAGGTTGTAGCGCACCAGATCTTTCAGTTTCACTTTCTGGTTGGCCGTGAGGTTCGCCGGCCGCTTCAGAAGGCACCACCGGGACTTGGTCAGGACCGGTTCGTACCCGTCCCCCTTCATGCGCCGGGCCTCGGCGGAGCGGATGTCGTCGAGCGCCTGGTTCACCTTGGCCACGATGTGGAACCGGTCGAGAATATTGAGGGCCTGGGAACACTTCTCGCGGATCACCCCCAAATACGGTTTCCACATGTCCGAGCAGACGAACTCGATCTTCGCCGACACCTCCGGGCCGATCATGGCAAAGAATTCCTGGAAGGTTTTCACGGTCCGTTCCTTGCCAATCCACAGCAGTCGGGTACAGCCCAGGTCGATCTGATACACCAAGGTCAGATATTTGTGCCCCTTACCGCGCTGAATCTCATCCACGCCAATGGCGCGAATCGCTCCCAGGACGCGATGCTCCAGCCCCCAGGTGACCAGATACGCCACCGCGTCGTGGACCTTATCCCAGGAAGTGCGGAATTCTTCGGCCGTTTCCTTCCAGGAAAGTTTGCGCGCCCAATGACCCAGGAAATGCATGTGAACCTTGGTCGAGGTGTGTTTCCCCATACCCCACGGCACTTCTTCGACCAGCACCCCGCATTGCTTGCAGTTGACCCGTCGCATGCAATAGACCAGAAAAACCAGGTAGCCCCAGAAGCCGATGAATTCAAACCGTCGCGGCGTGGGAGACTGGTCGTAGCCGGCCGCGGGTTGATGACAGCCCGAGCAAATAGCCGTGGATCGTTTCCGCGGCCGGACCGGGATGAGGACGGTTTGCGCGTCTTCGGCAAAGCTGGCTCGCCCGTAAACAAATCCCGGAATGGGATGGCACTGGTTTAGAATTCTGGGAAGGCGCATGAATTGACTGGATCGATAGGAAGATGAAGACGAATCCTGATTCTCTCCCATTGACACCCGCCGTGCTATTGCCCTACTGCCGCGATTGCCGCGATCTTTCGGAGTGGCCGGAGCGTTGGATGGGCGAGGAAAAGGATCTTCCTCCCGGCCGAAAACTTGTGGAATACTTCATGCCTTTCCTCCTTCACCTCGCCGGGTCCGGCCTGTCGAAAAGGACCATCCAAAACCATGTCGACAATCTGTGGCTGCTCGGCGGAGAGATCATCCGAGACGTGAATGAAAACCCTTCTCTGAGAAAGGTGGCGGCTGAAGAACTCGTCCGCGCTGTAGTCCACAAGGACGGCGGGCCGCTGATCCATAACGGCTGGGAAGACGAGCAGCGCACCTTCGACTCCACGTGCCGGAAGTTCTACCGTTTCCTCACTCAACCCCACCCCTGAGCCAGCCAGCTACCCACAGATTCCCCGGACGAGCCATTTCCATAGGGGTCACGAACATAGACGGCGGCGGCTGGCATCCAACCAGGCACGACGGGTTCAGTGGTCGGTTCCCATCGGCACCAGCAAGTGGCAGAATTCGACGAACCGAAACCAGGGTTTTTGTCGTATCATGAATCACGGATAAGCAATGAAGACTCTGAAACTCACCTTGATCGCCACAGGTATTGGAACTGCGGTTGGGTTGGGTGCTTGGCTGTTCGGCCTTGGGCAGATTATCTGGCCCGCCCATCCTCAGATCGCCAGCTTCCTGCTGACCCTCGTTACGACAATCGGGATTCAGATTACTTGGCCCCGGCTGAATGAAACGAATCTCCGTTAAGAACCCTTGTGGCGGAACGGTAGTGGCGTGGCCTTCAAATGCCCCGGCCCACGAGATCTTGGCGATTCTGGGCTGTCGTAGTCCGCAGTTCAGACCAGCGTACTAAAAGATCCCAGGTATCAATCGCCAGCGGACCTCACGGCAGTATTCGGCATAGCCCGGAAGATTTCCTGCCAGCAGCGTTTCTTCGTCAAAAAGCCGCCAGACGAATCCAAGCGTCGTGAGTACAAGTGTGAGAAGGCCCCAATAGGAACCAAGTGCAAGCGGAGTCCCGAAAAACAACAGCAATAGTCCTGCATACATGGGATGCCGCACAATCGCATACGGTCCAGTGGAGATGACCCGCTGATCTTGGGAAAGTTCGACTTTCGCAGAGGCGAACGTATTTTCTTTGGAGACAAGGAAAATGGTATAAAAACCCAGCACCACGAGAACATCACCAGCCACAGTTGCGTAGGGCGGGACGTGTGACCATCCGAAGCGATGGTCGAGAGCGGGCACGATCAATGCGGCGATGAATCCGACTGAGACAACGAGCATGGCGATCTTCTGTGGTGCTCTCTTCTCCGCTAATGGTCCACCCCTCGACCGACGCCTGAGTAGGGCAGGATCTTTCCTCATGAGGTCGACAGTTATCAAGAGCGAAGCCCAGGCGAAAATGCCAAGGTAGACCCACCCTTGCCAGTAATCAATGGTAGATGCGGTAAGAAATAGAAGGAGCCCCATCACGACTGCAACGGTGGCGAAACGAAGCCATATCGTCACGCTGAGATTCTTCATTAGCCGCCTCCTGGCGAACCCGGTTATCTGCCGTGGTCTGCCCCACCAGCATAAATCGACTCGCCCTGTCCCGCAACGAACGCCTGTGGCCTGAAACGAAACCAATGCCTCGTCCGATTGCACGCCGCACGGAAGGGAAATGATCCCTATTGCGGCCTTCCCATCTCGCCCCAAATCTTCGGCGGCTCTCCCGGCCCCGGCCTCGATTCTGACGGCTCCGGTTCCGTTTTCGTCGGCGGCAGGAAGACCGTTTCTCGTTGCCTCTTTCCCCGGCCTTTACCCTTCAGCTTTTCGGCCAGCGGATTCCAGCAATCGGCACAGATATCGTATTCCTTGACTTCGATTTGCCTTGGGGTGCACTCCTTGGCTTGGCCGCACAGGTCGCAAAGAATCACGGTGTTTCCCCTCCCGATTGCATCATACCGCCAACGAAATCTCGTCAACTTTTACGATTTCGCAACCAGTTCTGGCACGGCGCTTTCCACCGGCACGGTCGCCGCCGTTTCCAGGAAGACCTCTGCACCTTGCTTGACCGGGAGCACGGCGATGAATATGCCCTTCCCGGCGTCCGTCTCGGTCCATCTGCCGGTCAACACGACGTGGCTCTGGGTATCAGCCCGTACCGCATCATAGACCACGCCGTTCGACCGATGTTCGTAGCGTCCTTCTGCCGTCCGGTGAAATTGGGCGGGCGGCAAGCCTTTCGCCCACTCTGCTGGCGAGTCGAAGGTCAGATGGGCTTCGCCAATTTCGTAGGAAAGGATTACGTCAGCCTTCCACACTGAACCATCGAATCTGTATTGGTTTTGGCCCTGCTCCAAATCCCCGAGCCGGTCGAAGGTCCAGTAGAAATGCGGCGTTTCGCTCTCAAGGTTGACCATGCTGCACCTTGACGGCGAGTTTACCATCTGAAGGAAGTCCCGTCTGGTCTGCTAAAGACGAAGAGGAACAACCCCCAGAAGTATTCACCGCCTGTGTCTGACCGGCCACCGCATCCATTCAAGCGTATCGTTGACCGCCTTCAAGTTCAACTCTTCGGCATGGACCGCCTCACCTGCCCATTGCCGGTAGTGCTCGAATTCGTCGTGACCGGGCTGAAAGATGACTTTTAAGAATTCCTGATACCCGTGCGGCCCACCGACATCTTCGGGCGGGCAGCGGCGTTCACCACCAAGGCAGACCGGCTTTGTGGGGCCACCAGTGGGAATGATCTTTTCCAACGTGACCTCATGTCGCCAATCGTCACCATAGTCGTAAACGTAAACCAATGAGTCGCCAACTGCCGTGAGCAGCTTCCGGAGCTGCACCCGCTTCTCATCAATCAGGTGAAGGTCACCATATTCATCCCATTCGGGCACGCCCCAATACTTCCCGTCTTTCTCGAAGTGGTGAAGATGACTATCCGTCCATCCCATCACAGCCTGGATTGCATCGTGAAGACAGCACAGCTTGAGCGTACTCGGAAGTTGGAACCGCCGCCAGATGGGTGGAGCGATGTCGAAAAGTGTAACCTTCAATCGGTAGATGTACGGCGCTGGCTTCGGGGCCGGCATAAGCCATATTGTCTGCCAGGCAGGTCGCAGGGTTGCAAATGCTGTTGTCTCCCGGCTGGAATGGGCGCTTTTGCGTTTCGTGGCCTCTAACCGCCTGAGAGCAGCAGCATCGCCGGGGGATACCTGACCATCAAACTGGTCCCGACCGGCGCTTCTAGCGGCTCCTGTAGGCTGCTGGCGGGTGTTCTGGCTGACGATGAAAACCCGATTAGGAAGGGAGAACCCGGCGTGAAGTGGCGGAAGCGCTATCAGGAGTGGAGCAGGTGCAAGAGAGCGAAGGGAGCCGGGTTCCCATGCCAATTTTAACCGAGAGCGATGTTGCGAAATTCAACGGCATCCGCTTCGACGGGGCTTTCGAGCAGGTCGCAATGGTCGTATGCTTTCAACGCCAGTTCCGCCGTGGATCGCAGGAGTGCTCGGTGCTGGCACACTGCTTCTCATGCGCTGGCTCCCTACCCATCACGACTAGCCAGCAACACGACTGCACTGGATCTCACAGAAGCGCTACACTCGTGGATACTCGGCTCGTCCCGCCTAGTGACCAAAGCGTCATCGCCGGATACGCATGCACAGGACAGTATGCCTCAATCATCGACTCTTCGTCGCTACGGCGTAGCATTCCTGGCGGTCGCCGTCGCCACCCTGATCCGGTCCTCGTTCAATCAGGTTCTCGGCATCCGATTTCCACTACTGCTACACGCCTTTGCTATCGCTGTTGCCGCCGAGTATGGCGGAACGATTCCCGGCCTGATTGCTACCGGACTCGGCGTAATGGTGACGACGTTCTTTTACATGCAGCCACTCTATAGTTTTCGTGTCTCCGATCCCACCGATATCTTGGCGCTTTCCGCATTTTCGATTGTGGGTATCGCCTTCAGTTTGTTCGGCGGGCGACGGATAGCCCTTTTGACAAGGTTGCAGACTTTGACCGAAGAGTTGGAGCAGCGTGTAGAAGAGGTGGAGACCGTGCTGGATGTTGCGCCAGTCGCCATTTGGGTTTCAAGAGATCCCCACTGCCTAAAGATTACGGGCAATCCGATGGCGAACCGGTTCTACGAGGCTGGAGTCGGAGAGAATGTCTCTGCTGGCTCATCCGTGCCCATCGAATCCAAAGCAACGCCTAAAATCCAAGCACGCCGCTTCTTTCACAATGGCATAGAGTTGCGGGCCGACGAACTTCCCATGCAACAAGCTGTTGCCCAAAATTGGGATGTGCGGAACTCCGAACTTGAAGTTCTGCTGCCGAGCGGACGGTGTATCCATATGTTGGGGCACGCTAGTCCCTTGCGGGATGTTGCTGGTAAGGTCCGTGGCTGCGTGGGCGCATTCCTGGATATCACGGAACTGAAGGAGGGAGAAAGGGCAATTCACGCCTTGAACAGCAAATTAGAAAACTCCTCAATTGAATTCAGGTTCTAGTTCTCGCAAGGGAGTGGAGGTTCAAGTCCTCTCATCCGCACCAATAAACTGCTTCAGGTTGTACGTAGCTTGTCGGAGTAGACCTCTCCGCCGAATGGCGGTTATGCCACCTGCCACTTCACGTCATGCAAGAGTAGCTGGACGTGTCTGACCAATTCGTTATTGCCGAACGGCTTTTGTAGCAGCCTGTAGGAGCGTTCCGGCAACTTGGCGATATTCTCGGCGTCGACTTCCCGACGGACCAGCCAACCGGACATGAACAGAACTCGCACGTTCGGCTGGCACTCGATCAGGCTCACAGCGAAAGCCGTGCCGCTCTTGCCGCCGGGCAGGACCAGATCCGCAATCAAGAGATCGATTCTTTGGCCGGTCGAAAGTCGCTCCGCTTCTCTTACCGTGCCCGCTTCCCAAACGGTGTGGCCGTCCTGACGCAGGAGCAAGGCGAAGAGATCCCTCACGCCCGCTTCGTCTTCGAGAATGAGGATCGTAGCCACAAGGTCCGCTTTCCCTCAGTCTACTTATCGGCAGTTGAGAGTAGGTGGTTAGTCGGTACAAAAGCCGATGCGGGTGTGAAAAATAAAACCCTCGCCAGCCGGTACCGGTTTGATCCGCACAAGGGAACATGGCAGGACGCCGGCAGCCGGCAAACGGACGGCCCGCCCGGTCAGCGCACGCGCAGTTCCACGGGCGGCGCTTCGGCGTGCACGGATGGGTCGTAGTATTCGTAAACGCGCGAGGCGAATGTTTTCGCACGAATGGGATATTTCGCCCGCAGGCGGTACGGGAGCGTCACCGTCTCGTCGGGCGCGATGGCGTCGAAATACAGAATCGCCTGGGTGGGCGTGAGGCTGAATTTTTCCAGCCGGCCGCTCGACCGACTGCGGCTCTGCTGCTGGTAGGCTTCGAGATCCTCCGTCAGCAGGTCGAAGCCGGGCGGGATGCCCAGGTCCACCATCACCATTTTCGCGGTGCGGTCCAGGTTGCTCTTCACCGTGGCGGTGGCCCGTGCAAGATCGTTCTGCGCCAGTTCGGTGCGGTCGTAGGCGACCGTGATGGAAAGCGGCTCCTTGGCCGGCGGCCGGTTCCACGGCAGGAAATATCGCCCCGCCACCTGGTACGCCAAGCCGCCGGTGCCGCGGAAGCGCAGCTCGATGGTGTTCGGCCCGCCCGCCGCAATGCCCTTCAGCGGGAACTGGTGGAGCAGGTCGTTATTCGCGGCGGTGAGCGCCAGTTGGCCCGCCGGCTGGCCGTTGAGCGTGATCTCCACCGTGCCGTTCACATCCGCGCCGCCTTTTTCCGCGCCCGCCAGCAGCGCGCCCAGCGCCATGATGGTGGCCTGCGTGGTTCCCCACGCGCCCGTGGCGTCCTTCTTGGACGCGATGAACCGCAGCGCCTTTCCCGCGATGGCCGATTCCCTCCCCGCCTTCAGCAGCGCCTGCACCGCCAGTCCCGTGGTTTCGACCGCCGCGCTCGCGCCCCGGCCGAAGACGCCCGTTTCTTCCGCCGTCCACCACGCCTGGTCGTTCTCTTCCTTGCGCGCCGCTACCAGCAGATCGATGGCGCGGCGCGTGAACTCGCGGTCGCCCGAATTGGGGTCCCCGGCAAGCCCGCTTTTGGCTTGCAGGGGCTGGGAATCCGCCGCCAGGTTCGCCACCACCGCCAGCGTGTAGGCATCGGCCGATCCATCCAGGTGCGATTCCACGTACGTGCGCGCCTTGGCTGCCGCCGGTCCCTGGTATCCCGCGCGCTCCAGCGCCCACGCCACGTACGCCGTGATGCGCAGCACGTCCGTGTTGAAGCGGTTGGTGGCGCCTTCATTGATGAACTGCGTGTCCGGCTTCCAGCTTCCATCCGGCTGCTGGCGCGAAGCCAGCCAATACTGGGTGCGCGCGATCAGGCGCTCGTCCACGTCATGCACCTGCGCCATGTCATGGAATTCCATCAGCCCGTACGCCGTCAGAATCTGGTTGGCGGGCGCCTGCCCGAACCAGGAAAAGCCGCCGCCGGGAACTTCGAACGTCACCAGCCTCTGGTAGCCGTTGGCGATGAAGCCCTCGGCCTTGGCGTGCACCTCCGGCGTCAGCTTGTTGGTGCGCTTCATATAGCTCAGCGCCAGCACGTTCGGATAAGTGGCGGAGGAGGTCTGCTCGAAGCAGCCGAACGGCATGCGCAGAATCGCGTCCATGCCTTCGATCACCTGGCTGAGCGGCCCCGGATACAGGCGCACCATAACGGTGCTCGCATCCGGAATCGCGCCGATGGGGAAGCTGATGGTGTGCCGCACCGTGGCGCCTTCCGCAAGGCTGTAATCGGCCTCCTGCCACACGCCCGGGTGGATGTTGACCGTGGGCTTGGTGGTAGAGTCCAGCCGGCCATTAAAAACCTGCGTCATCTCGCGCCCGTTCGGCACCACCTCGATTTCCCGCACCACGATATCCGCGCGGCTCCCCATCTTCGCCGCCAGCGTCAGCTTGAATCTGCCGATACGGTTGGCCTGAATGGCAAACTGCGCCGCGCCCACGCGCCCCGCATCCACCGCCACGGTTTTCGCCGCCGAATCTTCCACCAGCGCGAACCAATCCGCCGGCCGTAGATCCAGCCCCACATCCCCGCGCGCGCCGGAATAGTTGTAGACCGCCACCGGAATGGTGACGCGGTCCCCCTGCGTCAGCGTGACCGGCAGGTCGAGATCCACGAAGAAATCCTGGAACACCTTCAGCGCGCCCGTCGCGCTACCGAGCGCCCCGCGCGCCGTGGACGCCATCAGCGCCATCCGCCAGGTGGTGATGGAATCGGCCAGCGGAATGGAGATGCTGGCCGCGCCGTGGGCGTCCGTGATGATTTCGGGGTTGATGTAGAGCGCTTCGGGGAAGTAGGAGCGGACGCGCGGCGCGGGCGCACCTGTGGTCACGCTGACCGAGCCGAGGCTCTCCGCCATCATTGCCATGGGCGCCATCTCGTGCTCAACCATTGGCCCGGCCATTGCCCGCATCATCCGTCCATTCAGGGGCCCGTTCGCGCCGCCGCCCCCTCCGCCGATTCCGCCCGGCACGCCGCCAACGATCCCGCCAAGCACACCGCCAGCAACTCCGCCCACCACACCGACGCCAATCCCGTCTCTGACCAGGCCTCCCACCCGAAAAACGCCGCCCCGCGTCACTACCGCCGTACCGCTCTGCAGGTCGATCGTCGCGTGAAAATCATCGGCGGTGTCGAGCCGCTTGTCCGGACCGGCGCCGGTGACCGTGTAAATGCGCTCGTTCCACGGCACCCGTTGCACGCGCAGAGCCGTGCCCCACTGGTCTTGCGCCGTTGCCAGCGGACCCTTCATCGGATCTCCCCCTGCGCCCGCAGACCGCTTCACCTCCGCCACGAATTGCGCCTCGTACAGCTTCCGGTAATCCTGCCACTTCCCCATCGGCGCCCCACGCCCTACCTCCGTTTCGAACCGGTTGTTGTTCACCATCTCCGTGGCCGCGAACAGCGCGCGGGCGGCCAGGTCGCGCCGCGGCCCATCAATGGCTTCCATCATTTCCAGCCCGTGAATCTCGTAGCGCGGCTTGAGCGCTTCCTGCTCCAGGTAGAAGAAGACCTTGGCGAAGCCCGGCTGCTTTTCCGCCAGCGCGAACACGGCTTCGTCCACCACCTGCAGCCCGATGGCCGCCTGCACGCCTTCGCCGCGCGCGTTGGTCACGCGAAACTGAACGCGCGCGTCGTCGCCCGGTTTGTACGCCGCCCGGTCGGCCGTGGCTTCGATCTTCAGCTCATCGGCCGGCTGGACAAACAGCAGCCGGTGATCGGCGACGGGCCGGGCATCGCGGCCGAAGATGTATGCGTTGCAATCGAGCGTGCCCGCCAGATCCGGCGTCGCCGCCAGCGACAATTCGGCCTCCCCGTTCACCAGGTCCACGTCCCGCGTTTCCACCGTCTGCCCGGACTTCACAACATCTATATATGCCGTGCCACTGCGGCGGGTGGAAAGCACGTGCAGCCGGATGCGCTCGCCCGCTTTGTAAATCGCCCGCTCCGTGCGCAGCAGAACCTGGTCCGCGCCGGGGCGCACCGCTAGCGAAACCGTGGCCGTGGCATGGTTGCCGGCAGCATCATTGGCTTCGATCCGTAAATCTTCCGGCTGCGTTCCGGCCGCCAGGTGAATCACCGCCACGCCGCCCGCATCGGTGGTCACCTTCTGCCCGAGCGCGGTCAACTCCGCCACCGCCGGCGCGCCATCCGCATAAGACGCCAGCAGGAAGACCTGGTTCTCCAGGTTCGGGACCAGCGTTCCGCCTTCCGGCACGGCCGTCACCAGCAGCGGCGACTGGCTCACCATGATGGGCTCGCCGCGCGTTTCCGCGTGTCCTGCGGTATCCTTCACCGTCGCTTCCACCAGCACCCGCGCCGCGTCTTGGCTGAGCGGGCGGCCGGCGAAATAATCCGGCAGCTTCAAATCGAACCGGTAGGCTCCGTCGGCATCCGTCTTCCCCTGCGCCGATGCCGCTTCAAACAGCGCCACATCCATGGCCGAGGCTTTCACCATGACCTCGCCTTCTACGGGCTTGCCGAAGAAGTAATTGGCGAGGATGGTGCCGGTGACGTGTTCTCCGGGCCGGTATCCGTGTTTCCCCTTGCTGGAAAATTCCACGGCTACCTTAAATTTCGGCAGGACGTAGCGGTCCACATTGAGGGCAATTTCAGCGTTGCTGCCTTCCATCAGTGCGCGCAGATGATACGTGCCGAGATTCACCTCATCCGCGAGGATAAATTCAGCGGAGGCAATTCCATATGCATCTGTTTGCGTCGACTTTCGAAACACTTTGTTCCCGCGCGAGTCTTCCACCTCGAACGTCAGAGGCTTGCCCGCCGTGGCCGAGTGGTTCGCGCGGTCCAGCGCCAGCGCGCGCGCATGGATGGTCTGGCCCGGCTGGTAGATGGGCTTCTCGGTGGTCAGCAGGATGGCGGATTTGGCTTCGATCCGTACTGGCTCAGTGAATTCAGCCGAGCCGATGGGGGTCTCGACGGCGTAGTGCAGGTTGGCCTGTCCGCTCATTTCCGCCGGCATACGGAACTGCACGTCGGCCGTGCCGCGTGCATTCAGGCGTCCGGAAAAGAGCGCTCGCGCGGGCTTTCCGGCGGCTGTAAGCTCCACATTCAAAGTGCTTTCGCCAGAAATGGGTTGGTTCCGCGAATTCGTGGCCACCACCCGCACCGCGGCTTCCGCTCCCGCCAGGTATGAGCGCTGGCCGACGATGTGGAGCACCGGCAGGCGCAGAATCTGCGAGATGGATTCCACGCCCTCGACGGCCGGCTCTTTCGCGCCCGCTGCGGTGAACCGGTAGCGCAGGCGATGCCAGACCAGATCCTCCACGGCCAGCGGCTTCGCCAGATGAACCTCCACCTGCCAGGCGCCGGACCCGCCCGCCGCCACGCGCAGGCGCTCCGCGCGGCCTACGACCTCGTCTTCCGGATTGAGGATTTCGACGACCAACCGGCCCTCTCCCCGCTGCCGCGCGTATGGGATGGTGGCCCGGAGAACCCCGTGCGCGTAGGTGGCGGAGCACCCCGGCGCGGCCGCGGACTGCTCCGGCTGATCGGATTGGACGAGCAGCGCCGAAGCCAATGCCAGGAGCGCCACCCCAAGAATGGAAACCCGGGTCCGTTGATGCGCTTTCACCATCTGCCTCCGGCCGCCGCGGCCATGCTCTCATCCGCACCGGTTGAACAGTTGGACTGCGGGGAAGGCGAAATGGTTCCCGGGCGCGCTCCTGTCGGGCTCGCGGGTTGACAGGCTGAAGCCTGTCCCGCGTCACCCCCAGACGTAGAACAGCAGCATCAGGTAGACCCACACCGCGTCCAGAAAGTGCCAGAAGATGGCGGTAAGGTCGATGACGGTGCGCTTGGCCGGGCCCAGGCGCAGGCGCCAGGCCTGCACATCCACATAGACCATCGCAGCCAGGCCGCCCACCAGGTGCAGGGCATGGGTGGCGGTCAGCATATAGAAGAAGCCGCTCGAGGGGGTGGTGGCGACAAACACCCCCGCCTCCCGCAACTGGTGCCAGACAAACGCCTGGCCGGCGAGGAACAGGAAGCCCAGGGCCGTGGCCGCCGTCCACCACAGGTTGAACTCGCTGCGGTTGCGCGCTTTCAGGGCGCGGCGCGAACGGTCGAGCACCACGCTCGATGCCAGCAGCAGCACGGTGTTGGCCCAGAGGATGGGCGGCTTGGGCATGCTGATCCAGTCGCTCCCCATGGCGCGGCGACCGACCAGCGCCACGGTGAACGCGGCAAAGGTCATAAAGCTGGCGACCAACCCGACGAACAAACCGGTGAACGAAGCCCGCCTCGACCAGCCGCGGCCATCGCCGCCGCCCGTGCCGCCTCCACCCCATCCGCGCTCCACCGGAGGTTCCGGCGGCCCCTTCCACACGTCATGCGTGACGAACCCAGCCATGTATATAGGATGCACTACTTTGCGGAACGGACCGCCGGAACCGTCTTTTTCCCGCTGAGCGGGGCTGTGCGGTTTAGGACGAGGATTCCGGCTTACGGTAAGGGGAGCGGGATTTCGGATCCAGCGGGAATGCCGGCGTGGACGCCGGCATGGCCGCCTGGAAAGGCGGCTCTACGGAACGCGCCGCCCCGAGACGAAGCGGTTGCCGCGCACCAGGAAGCGGAGCGGCAGGTCGGCGCACTTGGTGATGCCGATGCGCGGCGTCACGGCGATCTCCACATGCCGCGGTTCGGCCGGTTCGCGCACCACCAGGCTGCCGCGGGTGACATCGGCGCCGTTGTGGGCGCGGGTGATGGCCATGGCCAGCGTGAGCTTGCCCGGTCCGGAGGCGATTTCCCGGTCCTGGCGCGCGCCCCGCCGCCGGCGCATGATCTCGATTCCAGCCGCCGGCTCAAGCGCGCGGATCAGCACGCAGCCGGCCTGGCCGGCGGGCTCGGCCACCAGGTTCAGGCATTCGTACATGCCGTAAATGAAGTAGACGTAGGCGTGCCCGGGCGGGCCGAAAATCACGCGGGTGCGTGCCGTGAGGCCGCGCGCGGAGTGCGACGCCAGGTCGTCGCCGCCCAGGTAGGCTTCGGTTTCGACGATGATTCCCGCGGCCGGTCCGTGCACCAGCACTTTGCCCAACAGGTCCCGCGCCACCTCCACGGTCGCGCGCTCGTAGAACGCGCGCGGCAGCACCGGCCCGAAATGCGCCATGGCCCCAATGTAGCGCGGAGAGTAGGGCGGCGCTTCAGCGCGGCCGCGGCCGGCTTCCGCCCGGCATGCGGCGGGCGAGAAAGCCCGCCGCCTCTCTCCGCCGTTTGAGACACCCTGTCTCAACCGAAACTCTAATCTATTGAAATAAATGCCTGCGTTCTTTGGAAAACGAGACATCGTGTCTCAACTGCGGCGGCGGGCGGTATCCCGCCTGCTACAGTTGAAGTCAGGCACGCCATGAAGACATCGGCTGAGATCACGCCGCCATCCGGATCCCCCCAACCTGCCCGCCGGTCGCGTTACCGCGGAGCGGTGCGGCTGCTGATAGCCCTGGCCGCGCTGTCTGTGATCGTGGTATTCCTCTTCCCGCTCGTTTTTGCGCCGCGAATCGACGTGCCCGGCGACCTGCCATTCGGCAACCCGTCTTCGCTCTCGGCCCAGATTTCCAACCCGAATATGACGCCGCTGCTGGACGTGGAATACACTTGCGAGTTGTCCAAGCTGACGCTGGCGAACGGCTCCGCCGTCCCCAACGAGCAGGTTCTGATCCGGGGGGCGATTCGGAAAATCGACGGCCGCTCCGGCGCCCTGGCGCGCTGCCAGGCAGCCTACCTGGTGACGGCTCCGCTGCAGGCGGCCGAATACAAGCTGACCCTCTGGTACCGGGCATATCCCTGGCGGACGCGGCACACGCAGGTCTACCGCATCGCCGCCAAGGTCGATAGCAGAGGCGAAGTCAAAGGCTGGAAGCTGGAGTAAGGCGCATCGGAGCCGCGACCGTAAGGGAGCGTTCCGGAAGAAGAATTAGCCACAGATGGACACGGATGCACACGGATGAAAACCAAAAGTTCTTATCTGTGTCCATCTGTGTGCATCCGTGGCTCAAATTCTTTTTCGCAGTTCTTGAGCTGCCCGGCCGCTCCGTTATAATCGCGGCTCCGTTTCCCTAAACCGGCAGCGAGGCCGGAATGTAGCCGCGGCTTGTAGGGACAGCGCTTCTTGAATTCGGCGAAATCGACGCTGATGCCGAGCCCCGGCCCGTCGGGCAATGCCACCGTGCCGTTCTTCTGCACCGGGTACTTTCCATCCGTCAATTCAAGATACAGCTGGTCGTCTGCCGCTTCCCATTCCTGCACCAGAAAGTTGCGGCAAACGGACATGGCGCTGATGGAGGCCATGTGGGCGATGGGGCCGCTGCATTGATGCGGCGCCACCTCCACGCCATAGGTCTCGGCCAGGGAAGCGATTTTGCGGATTTCCGTGATGCCGCCGGCGTGCATGACATCCGGCTGGATAATGGACGCGCCCCGGTGCTCCAGCAGTTCGCTGTACTCATAGCGCGTGAACAGCCCTTCCCCGGTGGCGATGGGGACGGGCGAACGGGCGGCCACGTCGCCCAGCCCGCGCGGGGATTCGCGCAGGGTCGGCTCTTCGATCCACAGCGGTTTATAGGGCGCGATGGCCTGCGCCATTTCGATGGCCGAGCGCACGGAAAAAGTTTCACTGGCTTCGAGAGCCAGGTCCATGTCGTTGCCCACCGCGCCGCGCACGGCTTCGAGTTCGGCGGAGAGGCGCGCGATGCGCTCCTTCTCCGGCAGTACCCATGGGGATGGACCATTTCACCGCCGTCCAGCCGCGGTCGCGGGTCTCGCGCGCCCATTGGGCGAAGGCCGCCGGCGTGCGTTTCTCGCCCACCAGGGAAGCGTTCCAATGGGTGTAATAGGCGCGCAGGCGGGGACGCAGCGGACCCTCCAGCAGGCGCCACACGGGCAGCCCGAGCCGCTTGCCCTCGATGTCCCATAGCGCGATATCGATGGCGGAAAGCGCGGTCATGGCCGGCGGCCCGTTGCGCCAGCGGGAGAGCAGGTAGTAGCTCCGGTTCCAATGCTCCTCGATGCCGCCGGGGTCCTTCCCGATGTAGCTCTCCGCCAGCCAGCGGATCTCGTTTTCCACCGCATCCTCGCGGCCTTCGAGCGTTCCCTCGCCCAGGCCGGTGATGCCGGCGTCCGTCTTGACCTCTACAAACAACAGGTCGCGCCAGCGCAGCGTAACCTTGTGGACCTCGAAGCCGGTGATCTTAACCCGGCCCGAGCGGCGCGGGAGCAGCCAAAGCCGGAAGACAGGCGAGCCCGCCGGCGAGACGCGAGAGGCAACGCACGGCGGGTAAGCCGGGATGTGGACGACATACAGTAATCCTATTACTTCTGCGGCGCCGCCGGATGACTGTAATCCTCGATGGTCCGCCGGATCGAGACCCCCGCCTTGCGGTAATCGAACATGACGTCGGCAATGCTGCGGGCCGATGACTTCGATGCGCTTCAGATCGCGCGTTCCCACGCCCAGCTCTTCGGCCAGCCGCAGGGTGCTGTCGCAGATTTCGAACGGCGCGGTGCCGCGGTCGGCCATGGGGTCGAAGCCCATCACGGCGGCGCCCACCGCATCCACGCAAACGGCGTTGGTGCCGGCCACCAGCAGGTGCGGCGTAACATGGCGGGTCCAGGCGGCCGACGGTCTCCTCCGCCGGTCTGCGATTCGATGCCGTCGATGATGGCGAGATGGATGGGCCGCGCGGCCACCAGGTCGGCCACGCAGCGCGGCACGCGGTAACCTCCCTCGCGCGGGCTCTTGGGGTCGTTCTCCGCGGGCGAACATTTGGCCGGCTGGCGAAGTCCGGAGTGGATGGGAAAGCGCCCGCCCAGGGGCACGCGGCCGGCCTCGTCCTCGGGCGCGCCATCGCCATAGATGGTGCACGGCGTGATGCCGAAGCAGTTCTTCATGGACAGCGTGATGCCGGCCGTCATGTGCTCCTTCAATTTGGCGATGGAGACGAATACATCGCAATCCTCGTAGGAGTGGTTGAGGTCGAAAGCCGGGAACAGATGGCCGCCGTGGGGAACGGGAAAGCGGCACGTACTTCTTGCCGTAGCCCAGAAAGTTGGTGTTTTCAAATTCCACGTTGGCGGCGGCGCTCGGGAACATTGCCGGATCCCAGCCCGCCGCGGAAATATACTCCTGCACCGGTTCGGCCGATCTCCAGGGGCTTTCCAGCAGGCGGATGCGCCGCGCGCCCGCGCGTCCCAACAGGTGGACGGTGGCGGCGATGAGGTCGGGGTTGGTCCACGTGGTGATGCCGATGGGGAGATAGCCCAGCCGGTCATCGGGGTTGCCGGTGAGGTTGATTTTGATCGCGACCGTCTTCCCCTGGACGATCCGCCCCAACCCGCCGATCTGGTCGAACATGGTCTGCGAGCGCCGGCAGCAGGCCGGCGCCGTAGGAGGAGCAGCGGGCCAGGGCCACTGGAGCGGCGGGCGCTTGCGCCGCGCGCGCCGGCGCGTGGCAGCAATCCCGCTCCGAGCGCGGCCATCCCGCCGCGGGCGAAAAGCTGGCGCCGTGTCATCCGGCAGTTCATCGACGATTGGCTCATGATGGCGTCACCTCACAGCTCACGACCGGAATTCCAGGGCGGCGTAATACGAAAATGCCGGCAGATGAAACTCCAACCTGCCCTCCACGCGCTTCGGCTCCAGCATGGTGGGCTGCTCCGCCCCGATCGTATACAGGGCGGCCGCGCGCCTGGGGTGGGCTACCGCCAGGCTAACCGACTGGTACGGCTGGCTGGTGAAGCCCACCAGTTGCAGCAGAGCGGCGCGGCCATCGGAAGCCACCGAGTAATGCTCCCACAGCGAGCCGGCGTTGAACAGCGTAACCGGGTCGTTGCGCCGGCGGACCAGGTTGTGGACATCGGCGGCCAGGAAATAGGGGTCTTCCCAATCCGCCGTGGCCGCGGCGATCGCGCCCTTGCCCACTTGCCGCAACTGGTAGCCGGCTACCAGGCAGGGTACGGGTTTTCCCGCGGGAAAGACGGCGGCGAGCGCGCGAGGCACGATCAGCAGGCCGCCCGATTGCACGAACGCCATGAGTTTGGCCTGGAGCGCGGCAGCGGGCGAGCCGGCGTCCAGGTACAAGACCGCGGGCAGACCGTCGAATTTCTGGCTGGCCGGAAACGAGCGGTCCAGCACGCGATACAGAAGGTTGTGCCGCGCGGCCAGGTTCAGCAGTTCCTGGCCCATGAACTCGTCCTTGCCGGCGAAGCTCGAAAGAACCCCCACCGAACTCCAGCGTTCCCACGCGGCCCACGAACGGTGTCGCTCGAAAAACGCCAGCGCCTGGACAATGCCGTGCCAGGTCTTCACCGCGCTCGCATTCGCGGCCGGCAATCCTTTGCGAAGCTCGTCATCGAGCGTCACCATCCAGCGGGCCCCCGCGGCAGCCGCATCCGCAATCGCGATGGTGTAGGCCGATGGAGCAGGTGAAGCATCGTCCGCGGGCCGTTCGAACCCCAGCCACACCGCGCGGTGCGGCGCGCGGGCCGCGGCCAGCCGCGCCACCCAGGCGTTGGAATCGATCCAGGGTGCGCCGGTGGGGCCGGCGTCCACATCCGCTCCGCGCGCCGAGCGCTTGATCTGCGGCCACACCAGCCCGGTGATGGCCACGTACGGCGCGGCCGCGTCCCACTTCACCTCGGCGAGCGGAGCGGCTCCCAGCGCGCCCCACTCCAGTGCCGCCAGGCCGGCGGCCTTCGCGGCGGCCACTACATTCCCGGCACGCTCGAGGCTGTCGAACAGAAGACAATTGATGGGAGTGGAGGCGAGCAGCCGCAGCAGCGACGGATCGGTCCACGCGGAGGGCCAGCGGAACGGCACCAGCGGCGCTCTTGGTTCCCGATTTGTGTTCTCTCCGTTCATCTCCGGCAAACCCCCGATCACGCTCGAAGCCAACGCGAGCATGGTCTCCGGATTGAACCGCGCCGCTCCCGAAGCTTTGAGGTAATTGTATCATCGGGTTGTATATTTTTCCAACCTGTTTATCCGATTTGGGAAGGCTTGACGCAGAGGCACAGAGGCGCAGAGCTAAGAAGAGGTCCAGGAAAATTTCGTCGATGAGCGCGTACCATGGAGCTATGCCGAGCGGAGCGCGACCTCCCGTCCCATTGCATCCGGCCAGCCTGCGGCAGGTTTCGCCCGCGGTTTCCGTTCCGCCCTACAGCCGCGTGCGCGGGCGGCAGCGCATCGTGCACATTGGCGCCGGCGCGTTCCATCGCGCCCACCAGGCGGTGTATCTGGACGACCTGTTGGCACGCGGACCAAGCGGCGAATGGGAGATCTGCGGCGTCGGCCTGCTGGAGCAGGACCGCGCCATTCACCGCGCACTCGCGGCGCAGGATTGCCTGTACACGGTGGTGGAGTTGAGCGCGGCTGGTGCGCGCGCGCGCGTGGTCGGCTCGCTGCTGGAACATATTTACGCCCCGGAGAGCCCGCAAACCGCCATCGAACGAATGGCCGACGCGGCGTGCCGGATTGTCTCGCTCACCGTTACCGAGAGCGGCTACCTGGTGGATCAATGGACCGGCCGGTTCGACTCCGATCATCGCCACGTCCGGCACGATCTGGAACATCCCACCGAGCCGCAAGGCTGGCTGGGGTACGTGGTGGAAGCGCTCGACCGCCGGCGCCGCCACGGGCTGCCCCCCTTCACCGTGCTCTCCTGCGACAACCTGCAGCATAACGGCGACGTGGCGCGGCAGGCGGTGCTGGCGTTTGCGGAACTGCGCGACCCGTCCCTCGGCCAGTGGATCGAAGCCCACGGCGCGTTCCCCAACACCATGGTCGACCGCATCACCCCCGCCACCACGGACGAGCACCGGCGCATGGTGGAGTCGCAGTTCGGAATTCAGGACGCCTGCCCCGTGGTCACCGAACCGTTCCGCCAGTGGATCATCGAGGATCGCTTCGCGGCCGGCCGGCCGGAGTGGGAGCGGGCGGGCGCGTTGATGACCTCCGCCGTTCTGCCTTACGAAAAGATCAAGATCCGGCTGCTGAACGGCAGCCACCAGGCTCTGTGCTACCTGGGGATGCTGCTGGGATACGAGTACGTGCACCAGGCCATCGCGGATGCGCAGATCGCGAATTTCGTGCGGCGGATGATGCGGGAGGAAGTCGCGCCCTTACTGGCGGCGGTCCCGGGGATCGATCTGGTGGATTACCAGAACACCGTCGTCGAGCGGTTCGCCAACCCGGCGATTCAGGACAGGCTGTGCCGCATCGGCACGGATGCCTCCACCCGCATGGCCAAATTCGTTCTGCCTTCCATCGCCGGGCAGGCGGCCCGCGGCGGACCCGTCCGGCTGCTCAGCCTGGCGGTAGCCGGATGGCTGCGCTGCCTGTTGGGAACCGATGAGCGGGGGCGGCCGATCGCGTTAGCCGATCCGCTCGGGCCCACGCTGGCCGCTCTCGCCCGCCGCGGCGGCCCCGACCCCGCGCCGCTGCTGGGCGCGAGCGAGGTGTTCGGCAAGGATCTCCCCGCCCATGCCGAATTCCGCGCGCATCTCAGCGAAGCTCTGCGCGGCTTGTATCAGAACGGAGCCCGCGCCACCCTGGACGCGTTTCTCGGCGCCTGCGCCTACCAGCAGCAATAGCCGCCGTCGATCACCAGGTCGGATCCGGCCATCATGTCGGAAGCTGCGCTGGCCAGAAAGACCGCCGCGCCCTGCAGGTCGGTCACGGAACCCATCTTCCCCATCGGGGTCATCGCCATCCAGCGGTCCGCATATTCCTTTCCCACGGGCGTGGTCAACAGGTCGGCCAGCAGCGGGGTCATGGTGTAACCGGGGCTGATGGCATTCACGCGGACGCCGCGGCCGGCCCATTCCGCCGCCAGCGAGCGGGTCAGATGAATGACCCCGGCCTTGGACGTGTTGTACGCGGCCTGGTGCTGCGGCATGTTCACGATGCTGCCGGACATGGAGGCGATGTTCACGATCTTGCCGTAGCCGGCCGGCAGCATGAGCGCGGCCTCGGCGCGGCAGCACCAGAAGACGCCGTTCAGGTTCACGTCCAGAATGCGGCGCCAGTCGTCGTCGGAGAGCGCTTCGGAATCCTTCCAGGCGCCGATGCCGGCGCAGTTGACGGCAATGGTCAGCCCGTCCCAGCGCGCCCGCACTTCCTCCGTCATCCGGTTCACCGAGGCGGAGTCCGTCACGTCCACCTCGATGGCCATGCTGGCCACGCCGCGCGCCGCCAGTTCGCCCGCCACCGCGGCGGCTTTGGAGGCGACGATATCCGCGATGGCGACAGCGGCGCCCGCCTCGCCCAGCGCGAAGGCCAGCGCCCGCCCGATGCCCTGCCCGCCGCCGGTTACGAGCGCCGTGCGGCCGGCCAGGCGAAATCGCTCCAGCACCGGCGGGGCCGACAACACCGGATCAGCCGCCATCTCAGAACCCGCCTTTCGCGTGTCCGTTTTGCATGAGCATATGGTATGACAGAGCATGCCCGCGCGCGCCCTGTGATACAACTATCCTGATGCGGCAAGCGGTCATGACAGCGCCGGGCCGGATCGAGTTTCGGGAAGTCGCGAAACCGGCTGCGGGCGCGGACGAACTGGTGGTGCGGATTCGCCGCATCGGCATCTGCGGCTCGGACATTCACGTCTACCACGGGCTGCATCCTTATACCAGCTACCCGGTAGTGCAGGGGCACGAAGTGGCCGGCACGGTGGACCAGGCGGGGGCGGCCGTCCACGGTTTCGCGCCCGGCGACCGCGTGGTTGTCATGCCGCAGGTTACTTGCGGCGTCTGCTACGCCTGCCGCGCCGGCCTCTACCACATCTGCGACTCGCTGCGGGTGATGGGCTTTCAAACCGGCGGCGCCGCGCAGGAATATTTCGCGGTGAAGGCCGCCATGGCGCTGCACGTGCCGGACGCGGTCGCGTTGGACCAGGCAGCCATGATCGAGCCCTTGGCCGTGGTGGTGCACGCGCTGGCGCGCTTTGGCGAGGTGCGCGGTAAGAACGTGGCCGTGCTGGGCGCGGGGACCGTCGGCAACCTGGCCGCGCAGGCCGCGCGCGCCTTGGGCGCCGCCCACGTGCTGATCACGGACGTGAGCGAATACCGGCTGGAGAAGGCGCGCCGGGCCGGGCTGCCGCTGCTCTCGAACCCGCGCCGGGAGGACTTGAACCAGGCCTTGCCGCGGGCGTTCGGTCCGGATAAGGCCGACCTGATTCTGGAGTGCGTGGGCTCCGCGGAGACCGTCGCGGATGCCGTCCGCTGCGCGCGCAAGGGCTCGACGATCGTGGTGGTCGGCGTCTTCGCGCGGGCCGTTCCGGTCGACCTGGGGCTGGTGCAGGACCGCGAGTTGGTGCTGGCGGGCTCGCTCATGTACCGCAAGCCCGATTGGGAGAAAGCGCTGGACCTGGCGGCGGCCGGCGCCATCAACTTTGCGGAAGTGATTACGCATCGCTTCGCGTTCGAAGATTACCCGAAGGCTTATGAGACCATCGAGCAGGCCCACGGAAACTGCCTGAAGGTCATGATTTCACTGGACGGACCGGAAAGCATGGGGAAATGCTCATGAAGGTGCGATTCCGCAAGACCTGGATGGCGGCCGCCTGCGTCCTGGCGGGATGCGGCGCGCCCGCTCCCGTGGCCGGCCCCGCGCCGGTCTCCACGGCGCCGGCGGCGGCAGGGCCGGCGCAAGGCGGCCAAAGACCTCACCATCGGCCTCTCCATGTATACGCTGGATGCGCCCTATTTCGCCGCCCAGTCGAATGCCGTCAAGCGGAAGGCGGCGGCCATGGGGGTGAAGCGGGTAATCGCCACCGAGGCCCACGACGATATGAACAAGCAGTTGGCGGACGTGGAGGACCTGCTTTCCAAGAACATCGATGTTCTGATTCTGAACCCCAAGGATCCCGACGGCCTGGTTCCCGCAACTAAGATGGCTACCAGGGCCGGCGTGCCGGTGATCGTCATCGACAGTTCGATTTCGCCCGCGGCGGACTACGTCACCACCGTGCAGTCCAATAACCTGGCCAACGGCGAGCTGATCGGAGCGTGGCTGGCCACCCAGATGAAAGGCCAGCCCATCCGGATGGCCTTGCTGAGCGGGACGCAAGGCAATCCCGTGGGCAAGGAGCGGCGGCAGGGCGTTTTCCGCGGCATCATCGAGCAGCAACTGCGCGACCGCAACCGGGCGGGCTTCGATATCCTGACCCAGGGTTGGGGCAACTGGACGCACGAGGGCGGGCTGAAGGCGATGGAAGACATTCTGGTGGCCGTCCCGGATGCCAATGTGCTGCTGTGCGAAAACGACAGCATGTGCCTGGGCGCGCTCAAAGCGATCACCGAAGCCGGGCGCAAAAACCGGATGCTCATCCTGGCCGCGGCCGACGGCCAGAAGGAGGCTTACCAGGCGATCCGCAGAGGCGAGTACGGCGCCACCGGCCTGAATGATCCCGCGCTGGTGGGCGGCACCGCCGTGGAGATCGCGGTCCAATACATGGCGGGCCGGCGCAATTTTCCCAAGATCTATTACACGCCGGCCGTGGCAATTACGAAGAGTAATGTGGACCAATACTATCGCCCCGATTCCGATTTCTAAGCGAGGCAGCCCGTGCCTGAGCCTTGCTTAGTCGAGTTACTCCATATTAGTAAGTCGTTCCGCGCCACGCGCGCGCTGCGCGATGTGTCTTTCCAGGTGAGGCGGGGAGAGGTCCATGCCCTGGTGGGCGAAAATGGGGCCGGCAAATCCACGCTGATGAAGATCCTGTCGGGCGTGCATCGCATGGACGAGGGCGCCATCCGGCTGGGGGGCCGGCCGGTCGAAATCCCCGATCCGCACGCGGGCAAGCGGCTGGGCATCGGCATCATCTACCAGGAACTGGCGCTCATCCCCGACCTCACCGTAGCCGAGAACATTTTCATCGGAGACCTTTCCGCGCGCTTCGGCCTGATCGACTGGCGCGAATTGAACCGCAAAGCCGGCGAATTGTTGGCGGAAATGGGATTCAGCCAGATCGACCCCCGCTCGCGGATTGCCGACCTGGGCGTGGCCCATCGCCAGATTGTCGAGATTGCCAAGGGCATCTCGGAAAACGTGAAGGTCATGATTCTCGACGAGCCGACCGCCGTGTTGGCTCCCCGGGACGTCGACCGCCTCTTCGTGGTCTTGCGAAAGCTGCGCGACCGCGGCGTCGGTCTGGTGTACATCAGCCATCGGCTGGATGAGATTTTCCGCATTGCCGACCGCATCACCGTGCTGAAAGACGGCGCCGTGGTCCGCACCGTGGAGGCAGCCGAAACCGGCCAGGAGCAGTTGATCGGATGGATGATCGGGCGCACCATCGAGACGTTGTTCCCGGAGAAAGGCCGCGTACCCGGCCCGGAGGTGCTGCGGGTGGAGGGCTTGCGGGCGGGAAAGGTGCACGACGTTTCCTTCGCCGTGCGCGCCGGAGAGATCTTCGGGATCGCGGGGCTGGTGGGCAGCGGCCGCACGGAACTGCTGCGGGCCATCTTCGGCGCGGACCCCCTGGAAGATGGAACCGTGGCCGCTGGCGGGACGCCGGCTGAAAATCCGCCATCCGCGCGACGCCGTCCGGGCCGGCATTGCGCTGGTGCCGGAAGACCGCAAACAACACGGCCTCATCCTCGGCATGCCGGTCCGCCATAATCTCACGCTCCCCAGCCTCGGCCGGGTGGCGGGAGCTTTCGGCGTCATCCGCCGCCGCGCGGAAGCGTCGCTCGCCGAAAGCCTGGTTTCCAGGCTGCGGATTCGCGCCGCGACCATCGAGGCGGATGCGGCGGATTTGAGCGGAGGCAATCAGCAGAAAGTGGTGCTGGCCAGGTGGCTCGGCACCGGGGCCAAAATTCTGTTGCTGGACGAGCCGACCCGGGGCGTGGACGTGGGCGCCAGGGTGGAAATCTACCACCTGGTTCGCGAACTGGCCGCCGCCGGAATGGGCATCGTGGTAGCGTCATCCGACACCATGGAAGTGATCGGGCTGTGCGACCGCGTCGGCGTGATGAGCCATGGCACGCTCACGGGTTTTCTGGAAGGGGCCGAAATCGGCGAGGAGAACATCATGCGCCTGGCAGTGCAGAGACCGGCGGCGGCAATCCACCGAGGGGAGTCTTAACATGGCCGCGGGCAAACAGCAACCGGCGCAACTGCCGCCCGAAGCCGCGCAGGCGGCGCGCGAAGACGCGGAGGTCCGGCCATCGCCCCTGGCCCGCGCGCTCCGCCTGGCGCTGCGCTACAACACGGTGCTGATCTTCATTGGGATGACCGCGCTGGCGGCATCGCTCTCCGACGTTTTCTTCAGCCGCCAGAACCTTTTTAATCTGCTGCGGCAGATCGCCGGGCTGGCGGGCATGGGCTTGGGCATGCTGCTGGTGATCCTGACCGGCGGCATCGACTTATCGGTCGGTTCGCTGGCGGCATTCGCGAGCGTCCTGATCGCCCTGCTGCTCGGCAAAATGGGGCTGCTGCCGGCCGTCCTGTTGGCCATCGGCGCCAGCGCGCTGTGCGGAGCCGTATCCGGCTACCTGGTGGCGGCCCGGCGCATGGCGCCGTTCATCGCCACCCTGGCCATGATGACGATTGCCCGCGGTCTCGCCTTCATCCTCTCCAAGGGATCGCCTATCATGATCGAGGACCCGCGGCTGAACCAGTTCGGGATGGCTTACTGGCTGGGCCTGCCGGCGCCGGTGCTGGTGATGCTCGTCATCTTCGCGCTGGTGGCCTGCCTGCTCCGCTACACCGTATTCGGCCGGATGGTGGTCGCCATCGGCAGCAACGAAGCCGCCGTGCGGCTGGCCGGAGTGCGCAGCGGCTGGTACAAGTTCTGGGTGTATTGCATTTCCGGGGCGTTCTGCGCGGTGGCCGGAATCATCAGCACCAGCCGCACCGGCGTGGGCTCGCCGATTGTCGGCACGGGCGCCGAGTTGGACGCGATTGCCGCGGTGGTGATCGGCGGAGCCAGCCTCAGCGGCGGGAAAGGCACGGCCGTCAATACGCTGCTGGGCGTGCTCATCCTCGGGCTCATCGGGAACATCATGAACCTCATGAATGTCCCCGGCTACCCGCAGCAGGTTTTCAAGGGCCTGATCATCGTGGGCGCGGTTCTGCTGCAGGGCCGCCGGCGGGACGCGGAAGCGTAAGCCCGCTCAGCAGGCAAAAAGCTCCTGGGCCCGGCTCAACTGCTCCGCCACGCGCACTCCGTTGGGGCAGTGGACCGCGCACCCGGCGCAGTCGCCGCAACGAACGCCCTGCTGCCGGGCGGACAGGCGCTGGAAATGCTCGCGGCCCAGCGGGAACTGGCCATATCCGTCGGCGTACATCACCGAACGCACCATGTCGGCCACGGGCAGCCCCTGCGGGCATTGCCCATCGCACTGGCCGCACATGCGGCAGAAGTACGGCCCGATTTCCTCCAGCCGGGCAGAGAGAATATGGGCGTCGGAGTCGGTGAAGCGCCCGGCCATGACGCCGAAGTTCTGCTCCAGCTGGTCGGCATCCGTCATGCTGGGAACCGCCGTGGCGATGGCGGGGTCCCGGATGGCCCATTTCAGCGCCGCCGGTGCAAACGCGGGAGTCCGCGCCATCCGCCGCCCACCGGCTTTGGCCATCACCTTCATGGCGATCAGGCCCACGCCGGCAGCGTGCAGCTTTTCGATGGCGGGGCCGTAGCTCTTATCGGAAGCGAAATTGTACAGCGCCTGCACCACTTCGATTTTCGCTTCCAGCACGCGGTCCACCACCGCCGGCAGATTGTGCGTGCTCACGCCCACGAACCGGATCTTGCCCTGCTGCTTCGCCTTGCGTTGGGCAGCCACCAGCTCATCGGTAATCTCCGCGCCGCTGCTGATATTGTGCAGATGCCAGACGTCCAGGTGGTCGGTCCTGAGTTCCCGGAGGCTGGTTTCGATTTCCGCCAGGATGCCGGACCCCGAACTGGGATAGTCGCTGGACTTGCTCGCCAGCAAAATGCCCTTCCGCCTGGCCCCCAACGCCGCTCCCACCATGCGCTCGTTCTGGCCGCTCTGGTAATTGCGGGACGTGTCGAAATAATTGATCCCCATATCCACGGCCCGCGCGATCACGCTGGGGTCGGAGGTGATCATGCAGCCGAAGCCCACCGTGGTAACCCGCAAGCCGGTCTTTCCGAGAATCCGGTACTGCAGCGCCGCGCCGGAAGACGGCCGGGCCGGCGGTTGGGCTTGCGCTTGTTCGGTACCCGAAGAATGGGTCGAGGCGGCAGCGGGCAACACCAGGCCGGCCGCCAGAAAGTTACGACGAGACGGAGGGTTCATAAGAGATAAGACGATCCTAACATCTTATTCACCGCGAAGAAATGCCGGCCGCGCATCGGCCGCGCCATTGCCGCGGTTGCCAGTGGCGCTCCGCTACGGGCTGGGCCGCGCCGCCGCGCCCGCGGGGGCTTGCTTGAGGTCCCAGAAGACGGTGCAGTCTTCCACGTCCACGCTGCGGCGGTAGAGGCTCGTCAGCCCGTAGTCGCGGATATCGTCGTCGTCGCAGCTATAGGCCGAAGCGAAGCGTCCCGATTGCACCTGCTGCTTTACCTCGGCCCGGGTGAGAACGTGCAGGCGCGCCCGCTCGGCGGCGGGAAGATCGATTACGTGGGAATAGCCGAATTCGAATCCCGAGGGCGGCGCGCGCCGGGTTAGAAAATAGATCGGCTCGTTCGCGAACATCGGCGCGCCGGGTGGTGTTACATGGTCGATGGCGGCCGCCACTCTTTCGTATCCGCCCCATTTGTCGTCTCCGCGGGAATCATAGAGGAACCTGGCGAGCCCGCACGCGAAGAGCACGATGACCAGCAGCACCGGCCACATCGGCCGGTCCGGACCGGGCACGCGCGAGCCGATGGCATACAGTCCCGCCACCGCCGGAATCGCCAGAAACGGCACGGTAAACAGAAAATATTGGGCGAACGTGGGGTGAGCGCGGGCAGCCTCCAGGCCAAGGGCGGCGGCGAGCCACGCGCACAGGTGGAATTCCGCTTTGAGCGGCCGCGGCCACCGGCTCCCGCGCACCACATAGAGCACGCCGAAGAGCGCGAGCAGGCCGAGCAGCAGGGCCTGGCCCGAATCGATCCAGGAGGTCAGGACTTCCAGGTCGTGGCGCGCCGCCTGGGGCCAATAGAGCTGGCGAAAGGAGAGATGATACCGGACCAGGTTGAACCAGACCTCCCGCGGCCCCTGCCCGTACAGCCACAACACCGGCGCAACGGGAAGCGCCGCGCCAGCCGTGAAACCCGCCAGCTTCCGCCACCGGCTGCCCTCGCGGTTGTGGACCGCGATCCAGGCGAGCAGTACAGGGATGGCCGCGGCCGTGAGGAGCGATGAACCGGCCGCCACTCCGGCGAAGAGCCCGGCCGAAGCGGCCGCCGTCACGCCCCGCCGCCCGACCGCGCGCACCGAAATCCGGAATGCCGCCGCCAGGCTGAACAGGCAGATCCCATAGGCCTGAGCCAGCGGAGCATAGCCGAACACCATGGCGTTCAGGCCGGTGGCCAGGCCGGCTGTCAATGCACCGGCCAGGCGCCAGTTGGGTACCGGGAAGCGGCGGGCCACAAAGTCGGCCGTCAGCAGGGCCGCGCCGATGGTGAGCAGCGCCGCCACGGTGTGCGCCACCCGCCAGCTTTGCCCGAACACGCCCATCCACCATGCATTCCAGTAAGCGTTCAAAGGCGCCTGCGGAAAACAGAAATCGAGGTAAGGCTTCTTGCCGGCCAGGATCAATTGGGCCGCCAGCAGGTGAAAGCTCTCATCCCAGGCGAACGCCCACGTTTCGGCATAGAGCAGGAACAGCACCGCGTACAACGCGAGCCCGGCCCAGCACACCGCCCGCCACGCGCCGCGAGATTGCGCCGGTTTGCCCATGCATTACCAGCATAACCACGCGCCGATCCGAAACACCGGTTCCCTCCGTAGCGCCGCCTTCCAGGCGGCCCATGCCGGCTTCCCAGCCGGCACTCTACGGGACCGTGGCCGCCCGCTCCGCGAAGCGGTGGTGGCGATTATCGCTTTTCTCCTTCCGGTGGCGGCGCATACCCGGCGGCAGGCTCCTCCTCCCCCGCTTGCCCGGAGAAACTGACCACGTCCTCAACCTCGGACGGTTCCTCTTCGGCGTGCCGTTTCCTTTTGCGGTTTCCCGGTTCGTCCCGCTGCCCGGCAGGCATCGGGTCGTAGGGAGAAAGTGAGCCCACGCGGAAATCATCCATATCCGGACTCCCTGGTTGAGTTGTAAGCGAACGCAAGACCGAAGTCAATCCTCCCGCAAGGCAACCAGCCGCCGGCCCGAACGTCCTCCCCATCGGGCGTTCTATAATGGCGGGCTATGAAGCGCGCATTGTTCTTATTCCTGTTCACGCTGCCCGGTCTGGGCGCAGCCCAAGATCGATTGGGACAGCAGAAGGCCGAAATTCTCAAGCATTATCGCGACCTGGTCCAGATCGACACGCGCGCGGGCAATGAGACCAAGGCGGTCGACTACATCCGCCAGGTGCTCGAAGCCGAGGGCATTGCCACCAGGACCTTCGCGCAGGATCCGGCGCGCGCGAATCTGGTAGCGCGCATCAAGGGCAATGGATCGAAGCGGCCGCTGCTGATCCTGGCGCATACGGACGTGGTCGGCGTGCAGCCCGAAAAATGGCCGGTGGACCCGTTCGGCGCCATCATGAAGGACGGCTACGTGTGGGGACGCGGGTCGCTGGACGACAAGCCGGTGCTCACCGCCGAATCTGATGGTGATGCTGCTGCTGAAGCGCAATCGCGTGGCGCTCGATCGCGACGTGATCTTTCTGGCCGAGTCGGGCGAAGAAGCGGACACCACCGGCGTCGGCATCAATTTCATGGTGAACCAGCACTACGACGAGATCGACGCCGAGTATTCGCTCACCGAAGGCGGCGGCGCGACCATCGAGGGCGGCAAAGTGGTCACCATGAACATCGGGACGGCGGAGAAAGTTCCCGCGCGCGTGCGTCTGGTGGCGACCGGAACGTCCGGCCACGGCTCGGTGCCGCGCATGGACAACGCGCTGATTCACCTGGGCGCCGCGGTGGAAAAGGTCGGCCGATGGGAGACGCCGATGCGCCTGAACGACACCACCCGCACCTATTTCGAAAAGCTCGCGACCATCAGCACGCCGGAAAAAGCGGCGCGCTACAATGCGCTGCTGAATCCGCGGACGGCGGACGCGGCGCAGCGCTATCTGCGGCGAAAACGAGCCGCAGGCGTATTCGATGCTGCGCACTTCGGTGGTGCCGACCATGCTCAAGGCCGGCGTGGGCGCGAACGTGATTCCGTCGGAGGCCGAAGCGACGCTCGATATCCGCGCGCTGCCCGATGAGGACATCGCAGAAATTCTACGCGGAGATGGCGAAGGTCATCGACGATCCGCGAAGTGAAGATCGTGCCGCTGCCGGCGACGCGTCCTCCGTCGCCCGCCGACGCGCCTCGATACCGAAATGTATCGCGTGCTCGAACAGCGTGAGCAAGCAGATGTATCCCGGCGTCACCGTGATTCCCAGCATGTCGACGGGCGCGAGCGACAAGGCGCAGCTTCGCGCCAAGGGCCAGCAATCCTACGGGATCGGCCCGGCAGCGACGCGCGAGGACAGCATCGACTACGGCGCGCACAGCGATGTGGAGCGGCTGGCCGAGACGTCGATTTATCCGTTCGTCGAATTTGTGTGGAACCTGGTCACCGAAATGGCCGCCCATCAGAACTGAAACGGCCATCATCCCGATTGCAGGGCCGGGTCGGGCTCATCTCAGCCCCAATAAGTCTCGCCGGGGGCCAGGTGGGCCTTGGCTACATCCGGATTCAACTCGACGCCCAAGCCCGGCTTGTCGGTCACCTGGACGAACCCGTTCTGGATGTAGGGGCCGTCCAGCAGCAGCAGCTTGTCCATCCAATCGCCCGTGCCGGTGATGGTTTCGCAAGCCATGTAGTCGCGAATGGACGCCGCCCACTGGCAGGTCGCCCAGGTATGAAGCTGGCTGCCGGTGTTGTGGTTGGCCATGGGCAGCCCGAACACGTCGGCCATGTCGGCGATGCGCTTGGTTTCCAGGAAACCGCCGCTGTTGCGCAGGTCCGGGTGCAGGATGTCGCACCCGTGGTGAATGATGAAATCGCTGAAGCCCTGCCGCCGCGCCAGGTTCTCGCCGGTGCAGATGGGGACGTGGACGCTCTGGCACAGCTTCGACCAGTCTTCGGAATACTCCACCTGCAGCGGGTCTTCGAGCCACAGCGGCTTGATCGGCTCCACCGCTTCGGCGAGCTGCATGGCGGTGCGGAAGTCGTACTCCCAGTGGCAGTGGACCATGATGTCGTGGTCCCAGCCGAGCGCCTCGCGGCAGTTCTCGAAGCCCTGCCGCACCTGGATCAGTTCCCTGGTGGTGAGCACGCGGTTGGCGGCATCGCGCGCCAGGTCCTGGTTGGGATTGGTGTGCGGAAAGCCGAACTTGTGCGCGGTGAAGCCGGCGGGGTCGGCCTTCACCTGCGCCGCCCACTCGCGGCAGGAGGCTTTGTCCAGCATGTTGCGCGGCGCCGCGTGGTCATACACCCGCACTTTCTGCCGGAACCGGCCGCCCAGCAGCGTGGCCGTGGGCACGCCCAGGGCCTTGCCCGCCAGGTCCCACAGCGCCATCTCGATGCCGCTCGGCGGCGCGCATCAGGTTGTGCGCCGAGCCGTCCGTGCGCGTCCCGCTGAGGTCCCTGGCGTGCTCGTCCAGGCGCGTGTAGATGGTGTCGATTTCCAGCGGGTCTTTGCCGATCAGCCCCGGCTTCATCGCGAGGATCTGCTCCTTGACGCCGACCGCCGGGGTTCCGTAAGCCTCCGCCATGCCGTACAGCCCGTCATCCGCAATCACCTTGACCAGCAGATAGGTGCGCGAGGCCCCTGGATCGTCATGGTGCGGATATCGCGGATCTGGCGGCGCTTTCTTTCGGCCGCGGCAAGCTGGTGGAAGCGGCCCAGGAACGGCGCGGCGGCGGCGCCGGCCAGAAATCCCGGCGGGTCAAACGGTATGAACTCATGGCAGCTCCTTCGTGGGTGATTGTAACCGAAGTCTCCACGGTCCGCAACCGCCCATGGAAATCGCGCGCTTGAATTCCGCCGCGCCCGGTCCTATATTCAGGGCAGGCGCGGGATTGCAGCTTTGATGCCGCGCCCGGGAAGGCGGTGAGTTCCCATGCATGTCCAGGAGCAGGCATTTCGAGCGTATTATGCTTCTATGACGGACGGAGATCTCCTGCGGACCGCGGCCAACCGGGGTTCTTTCATCCCCGTCGCACAAGAGGTTCTGGCTGAGGAGATTGTCCGGCGCAAGCTGGTGTTGCCCGCCGGGTCCCAGCCGCCGACGGGGCTGCTGCACGGAAAACGGCGCCGGCGGTTCGGCAAATTGGGCCGCGAAATTGCGCCACCGGCAGGTTCCCTGATCGAACGCCGGAAGGAGTGAGCAAAAACGAATGAAGACCGTTGGTTGCAGTCTGGCTTTGCTGGCGCTTGCTGGCCGGAGCAGTCCCACGCGCAGAATGCGGGCGCGGAGTACTTTCCGCCGCCCGATACCGCCGGCGGCTGGCGGACGCTGGCGAAGATCCCGCCCGCATCCTGCGCGTCACCGGCATCGACGTGAAACGGCTCGACTGGGCGCTGGACTATGCGGAGCGAACCAGCCAGCATGGCGGCCTGCTGGTGGCGCGCCACGGCTGGCTGGTGTATGAGAAATATTGGGGCAGAGGGCACCGGGACGCCACTCCGAACGTGGCTTCCGTGGCCAAAACCTACACCAGCGTGGCCGCCGGCATCATGCTCCACGAGTACAAGGACCGGTTCCCCGAAGGGCTGGAAACCAGGATCTTCACCGACCGATACCTGCCCGAAGCCCTCCCGCTCACCGATCCCCGCAAAGCCGATATCAAGCTGGGGCAGATTCTGGCCATGACCTCCGGCATGTACGAAGGCCCCGGCAATCCCGGCATCGTGAACGGCGAAAACGTCAAGCTCGATCCGCCTCCGCCGCTCGACCGCGCGCTGGGCGATCTCCTCGCCTTGCGCCTGCCCATGTGGACCGCGCCCGGCGGCGGGTACAACTATTGCACCACCTGCCTCAACGCGGTCTCCATGCTCATCCATAAGGTCACGGGAATGCGCATGCAGGATTATATCGGCGAGAAAGTTGGCCAGGCCCATGCAGTTCGGCCCGTGGGGCTATCCGCCACCGCGCGGCGCCGGCGCGGACGCTCCCCGCGAAACTCCCGGCGGCGCCGGCATCGCCGTCCGCTCCACCGACATGCTGCGCTTTGCCTACCTCCTCCTGCACCAGGGCCGCTGGGGCAGCCAGCAATTGATCCCGGCCGATTATCTCGCGCTGGCCAGTAAGCCTTCGCCTTACAATCCCCACACGCCCTACAGCCTGCAGTTTGAGCCGAACGCTGATGGCCACGTCCCCGGCGTCCCGCACGATGCATTTTTCAAGTCCGGCGCGGGCGGATTCGGCATCTGCGTGATTCCCTCCCTGGACCTGGTGATCTGGAAGATTGGCGGCAGCGACGCCCAGTATGGCTGGAGCCCCCAGGGTCTGGAGGATAGCTTCCATTACGATGGCGGGCGCGACGCCTGGAAGCCCCACGCTTCCAACCAGTTCACCGACGAACCCATCGGCACCGACGCGGCCCTGCGGCGGACCATCGAGATGGTGGTGGCCGCGGTGATGAAATAGAGCACCCACCGCCGCCTCTATGCGCGGTGGCGCGCCGCGCCTTTCCGGGGTACCATAATCCCAATCCGCCGGCTGCACTCTGCCGGCCGGATTGCGCGCGCAGGAGGATGCTATGGGCGACTTCGATCGGCGTGGATTTTTGAAATCGGCGGGGCTGGCAGGACTGGCCATGGCCCCACAACCGGCAACCGCGGCTCCCCTCACCGAAAAAGAGAAGCTGGCCCGGATCGCCTCCAATACCTGGCCGATCCGCTACATTTTCAAGAGCCGCATGGGCTTCACGGCCAATACCGCGTTCCGCCGAAATGAAGGCGAAGTATGGCGAAATCACCATGCTCGACTTCCCCCAGTTCAGCAAGGAACACTTTCCCGGCGTCACCCACATGGACCTCTTCTCGGGCCTGTTCGGCGACGTCACCGATGACAGCATGTACGTCGAGGTTCCGGTGTTCGTGGGCACGCAGACGCACGTCACGCAGGAGTTCGACCCGTCCAGCGCTTCGGGCAAGCGATGGCTGGAAAAAATGGCAGCGCAGATGGCCGCCACCGGCACGCATTGCCAGCACATCTCCAACAACGCCCCGCGCGATATCTGCGAACTGAACGCGGACCAGCGCAAGGCCGGCATCGCGGTGGCCAAGAAGTGGCTGGACGGCGCCGCCATCGCTGGGCGCGAAATCCATGCGCGTCAACAGCGGCGGCCCGCGCATTCTCCCCGGCCCGTCGGCGACGACCGACTACCCCAAGGCCGATGAGCTGGCCGTCTATCTGCGCAATTGCATCGAATCGTTCAAGGAAATGGCGGATTACGGCGGCAAGGTCGGCGTTAAGGTCACGCTCGAAAACCACTGGGGCCTCACCGCCAATCCCATCAACATCCGCATCATCGTGGACGAGGTGAACCATCCCTTCTGCGAGGCCTCGCCGGACTTCTGCAACTGGGAGCACGAGTACCTGATGTACAACGGCCTGAAGGCGCTGGCGCCCTACGCGCACACCAACGTGCACGCCAAGTATTGGAACCGGTGGAAGGACAACGACGTGCGCCGCTCGGTGCGGATCATGCGCGACGCCGGTTTCAACGGGCACCTTCGCGCTCGAATACGAGGACGGGCCATGGGACGGCGTGGAAGGCGCGAAGTATCTGTACAAAGAGGTTCTGGCGGCGCTGTAAGTTCAGCGCAGCCCGCGGCCGCTCACCAGGTAGACCGCGAAACTGCCCAGCCAGTGCCCGCCTTCGTAGTGCTCGCCGTTGATGCTCTCCAGGCCGGCCTGCCGCAGTCTGGCGGCCAGCGCCGGATAAGGCTTCGCGGCGCGCATCGCCGGCCGGCAGCTTCGACACGATGCCTTCCAGCATCCACGCCCGGCTGAGGTTCAGCCCGGCCAGGTGCTACAGCTTGCCGTCGGTCACGTCGGTCACGCGCGTGGGTTCCAGGTCCACGCCGCGGCAGGAAGGCGCCGAACCACGCCGCGAATTCGGCTGCGCGGCAGGATGCGGCGCACCACGTCGGCCTCGGCCAGGCACGGCGAGAGGAAGTCTTCGCCCGAAGGCTCGTAGGAGAGCGGGCAGTTCCGGTCCTCGAGATAATAGTCCCGCGCGCGCGCTTCCACCAGCCTGCCGAACTCCGCGTTCCCGGTCACGCGCGCATAATCGAGCATCAGGCCCATGGCGAACGCGGTGTTGTTGTGCTCGCCGGTGCGGATCGGATGGTCGAGCTTGGGCAGCCACGCGGCGATGCGCGCGCGTCGACCGCGTGTTCGAGCGGCTGGAGCGCGGCGTGACCACTCGCGCGCCTGCGGGATCGTCCCATTCCTTCAGCTCGGCGGCCAGTTGCAGCAGCCAGGCCAGGCCGTAGGGCCGCTCGAAGCTGCTGCGGCCGTCCGCGGTCAGGTACTGCACCTCCTGCGCGATGTGGGCCGGCGTCAGGCTCTGCGCCACCGCGCGCCGCGCGTCCGCCGCGAACGGCGCCTGCGGAAACAGGCGCGCCAGCCGCACCAGCAGCCAGTGCCCGTGGACCGAGGAGTGCCAGTCGTAGCAGCCGTAGAACGCCGGAGTCAATTCGCGCGGCGGCTTCACGTCGGCATCGGAATTCAGCGAGTGCGCGATCTTGTTGGGGTACTCCTTGTGGACGCAGTCGAGCGCCATGCGGGCAAATCGCGCCGCCTGCGCCTGGTCGAACCCGGGAGCGGCCATGAGACCTCCGCACGCGGCAAGGCTGAACACGGCAAGCCGGAGCATCTCCGTATCTTAGCCCAACCGCGGCGCTCCCGGCCGGCACGGCCAACAACCAGCGTAGCGGGAAGGCGGGCCGGCGCCCGTATGCGATGGCATAACTCGCCCGGCCCGCGCCGCGGGTCTTACAGCGTTTTCAGGTATGCGATCAAGTCTGCCTTCTCCTGATCGCTGAGCATATCCTTATAGGCGGGCATGCCGTTGCCGCCTTCATTGATCTTGGCCGCCACGTTGGCGTCGGTCAGCTTTTTGCCGTTCACCAGCTTGTCGTGCTTGAAAAGGCCCTTCAGCCCTGGCCCCATCTTCTTCTCGGTGCTGTCGGCATTGTGGCACACCGCGCAATTGGCAGTGAAAACTGTCTTGCCGCTTGGCGGCGTTGCCGGCTGCCTCCAGGCCCGGCACCGCCATAATACCCGCGGCCAATGCCGCTGCGATTGCAATCTTCTGAACTTGGTGCATGGATATTATGTTACTGCAAGTCGCCGGATTTTCGCCCCGCGCCGGCCGCCGTTACGCCAACTGTTTGCGCCGGGGCACGTCGGCGATGTTCACCACGGCTTTATCGAAGACCGTCATGTCCCGCACCATGCGGTCCAGGTCCGCGCCGTCGTCGAGCATGATCTCGTGTTCGATCCAGTCGGAGAGGGGGATGTTGCGGAAATACATGCGCTCCTGCAGCACCAGGCTTTTGCGGCTGTTCATGAGCAGGCGGTTCTCTTTGGTGTAGTGCCGCTGCTCCACTTTCAGCTCGGCCAGAAAGTTATCGAATGCCTGTCGCCGCGCCGATTCCTCGGCGGCGCGGATGGCGGTTTTGAGCGAGGCCTCCACCGCCTCTTTCTCCGCCCTCAGCGCGCCGCGCGTTTCCGCCAGCCTCTCGCGCTGCTCGGCCAGCTTGACCTCCATGCGCGATTGCGTCACAAACCATGCCAGCAGGCCCGAGGCCACCGCCACAAAACCGGGCAAGCAGGATCCAGAGCGCAGTCTCCATGGGGTTAATGTTAACTACTCACCCCCACGGAAATACCAGATGCCAAAGGTGAGCAGGCGAGTGTTATCCCGGAGGGGTCGAGGCACCCGTAGGCGGCGGCCACGCCCTGCCCGTCCCCCAAAAGGCCTGCACGCCCGATCGCTTGCTACTCCTGCGTTCCGTCGATCTTCTGGCCGGCAATCGTGTACCGCAACTCGCCCAGGCGCAGGCCGGCGAGCGGGCGCAAAATCGGCTTCGACCCGGCCCTTGATGCCCGCCGCCATGCCCGCGTATTTGCTCAGAAACACGGCCCGGCCCAGCAGAAAATCGGCTGCTTTCGGCCGACGGGTAGCGTCGTGCGAGGTTGGTGCCGCACGCGCGCGTCGGGCACCAGCAGGATTTTCCGGCCGGCCCGCCGGATCTGCATGGCAAGGTCGGCATCCGCCCCGAACTGCCCGTAGCGCTCGTCGATCTGGCGGATCTTCTTGATGTAGAAAACGCGCGCCATCACCGCCGCGCCGCGCGGGTACTCCACCTCGAACGGCCCGGTTCCGGCGCTTTCCGCCGGCCGCCAGGTCCCGTCCGGGGGCAGATTGCCCAACTGCGGAGCGGGCCGCCCCTCAGCGTCCACCAGCAGCGGGCAAACCGCCACCGCATCTTCGTTCGTATCCAGCGTTTCGGCCAGCCGCGCCACCGTCCCCGGCTCCACTTCCGTATCGGCGTGCAGGAAAAACACGTAGGCCGCATCCGCCGCCCGCCAGCCCAGGTTCCAGGCCTTGGTAAGCCCGAAATTTTTGGGCAGCCGGATCCATTGCACGTTGCCGAATTCGTTGTCGAGCTGCGCGCTGCCATCGCGGGAGCCGTTATCCACCACGATGACCTGCAGTTTCTCGCGCCCCTCGGACTTTTCGAGCGACGCCAGGCAACGGCGCAGCGGTTCCACCCGGTCGTGGGATACCACCACAACCGAAACGCGCGGCGGCGCCTTTTCCTGTTCCTGGTTCGGTTGTCCCGCCAAGTCATTAGCATAGCGCGCTGCCGGCTGTGCTGTGCTATCTTCCGCTCCAGGAGGTAATCCCATGCGCATCGCGCTATCCATAGTCGCCGCCACCCTCCTGCTCTCCCTGTCGGCCTGCGCACAACCGGTCCTGCCGGCCTGCGAGGGCGATTATACGGTGGTTCGCGTCAGCCAGATCAAACCCGGAGGCAGCATGCAAGGCTTTCTGGCCGCGGTCGCCGCCCATCAAGCCTGGTACCGCAGCCACGGGTTCACCGGGAACCGGATTGTCGTGGCCCGCGTGATTACCGGCAATCCGGTCACCGGAACCGCGCGGTACTCGGACGGGGAAGTGGTCACGCTTCACTTCAACCCGCCGGGGATGGGCAATCCCGCCGGAGCCGGAGACGCCGCCTGGAATGCCTACGTGAAGCTGTACCGGGATAACTCGGCAATCACAAGCGAGTACGTCACCTGTATGCCCAAGGCGCAGCGGTAAGCGCGCCTACAGCAGCGGCACCAACTGTTCCGGGCGTCGCGGCGCAAACGCTTCGAGTTCGGCATAGAGTGCCACCACCGGGTCGGCCGATTGCCGCAATTTTTCGCCGAACTCCCGCAGGCCGGCGGGGTCGAGAGCGGTCCACGCCAATAGCTGGTTCAAGGGCAGAAACCACTCGATGCGGTTGGCCGCCTGGCTCTGAGCGTGGAGCAGGAAATCCAGTTCCGCGGCCGCCACCATCCGCCGCGCTTCGCCGGAGGCGACCGACAGCAGTTCGTTGTAAGCCGACGCCTTCTCCCGGAAATGTCCGGCCGCATCCGCCCGCCCCGCCTGCCACTGTGCGAGGGTGGCGAGCACTTTCTTCAGCCGGGCGGTCCATTCCGCGCCCGCCCGTTTCGCCGGCGGCAGCACATCCCCGTCGCTCCCGAATAACAGCCCGCGACACTGCCCGGCCAGGCTGCGGCACACCTCATCGCCGCAGCTTCCCTCGTCCGCCGCCTGGCCCTCCACACGAAACGGTGTGGCTTCCTGCTCCTGAATCGGCTGGAGCGGCGGCGCCTGCAGGCGCTCGTTGAAGAACTGGGCCGGGTTTTCCGGCTGTCTTGCCGCCGCCGTGTCGGCCAGAGCGCTCATGACCATGCCTTCCATCCGGCCTTCGTCCGCGCATCGCACGCCGCTGAGGTTGGCAACCAAAAAATACCGGTAGCTCTCGAGGAGCGGTAGGGGTGAAATCTGGCGCCGCCTGCACTCCGCCGCCAGGGCCTCGATGCGCGGCCCGAGCCTCTTGGCGGAAGTGAACGAGCGGTCGTCCCCGACGATTTTGCCCAATGCCCCGGCGAACGCCGCCACCAGCTTCGCGAACTCCGCATCGCTCACGCCGGCCGCGGCGAGGGCCTCCGCCATGGGCCCGGCTTCGACCGCCGAACCGATCGCCCCCGCGTACGGCTCCAGAAACCGCGCGGGGCCGCCCGATTTCCGCTCCGCCCCGGTGAACGTCCGCCCCAGCGATGCCATCTCCCGGTAGTAGGAGTCCACGTCATAAACGGCCCAGGCGGCGCATTTCACCGCGGGAAACCCGATGGGCGGAATTTCCTGGAACAGCTCCCGCGCCTTCGCCGCGTCCAGTGCGGACATGGCCTCCACCGCCCGCACTTCCAGGTCGAGGGCATCGAGATTTTGCGCGTATGCTTTGTTCAGGAAGGCTGCGGATGGGGCCGACGCGAAGGCCGCGCGAAGTTTGTAGCGCGACTGCGCCTGGGAGGCTCGCTGGAACGCCTGCTCAACCAGTTCCATACGGCGCGCCGGGCTGATGTTTTCCAGGGCCGACAGGCGAAGCAGCGCGTCGGCGGCGATTTCCGGGGATACGGCACGCGTTTCCGCAACCAGCCGGTCCAGATCGCCGGGCGCCGTGGCGGCACAGGCGCAACCCGCCGCCAGCAAGATCGCTAGGGTCTTCATAAAGGATAGAAGACCTATTTTACAAACCCCCACGGGACAACATATAGCGGGCCCACCCAACCCGCACCCGCCACGCGAGACAACTTCTCAAAACAGAACTGAGCTCGTGAGTTTTGTATTCTTTCAGGGACCACTCGCTTACCTTGCGCTCGTGGCTCCGGTCCGAGCCGCGACCGCGAGGAAGCTTCATTCTGGCAGGCGAACGATATCAGCCGACCGGGGTGCCGGCAGGGTGCGGAAAAACGATAATTGGCCGCGGATGAACGCCGATAGGCCTTTGGCTTTGCATCGGCGTTTATCGGCGTTCATCTGCGGCCAACCATTTGGAAGGGTCTTTCGGCATCTTGCTAGCTGCCCGCGGCCGTGGCCGCCGTGGCTATGCTGTTGTTGGCGCCTGTCCAGATGCTGTTCACCGCGGGCTCGCCGCCGGCAATGAACCACATGCAGGCGATCGCGATGAACGTTATCAAAAGTGTGTACTCGATAAGGTCCTGGCCGTCCTCGTCGTTCCAGAACCGGTAAAAGCCTTGTGGCATTAGCGCCTCCAAGTCAATTACAGCTTATGGGGGCACCCCATGCAAGGAAATAAGTAGCCGACATGGTACTCGCGCACTTACTGGCAGCGCAGTTATGTTAGTTGGCGTCACCCAACTCTGTACGACTAAAGTTAGTACCGACCACTAAAGTTAGTACCGGCCCTCTCATACCGCTCAAATCGACCTTCTGCCCGTCAGCAGCCCAATGATGAACAGCACGATAAAAATGAAAAATAGAACCTTGGCGATTCCCGCGGCGGCCGCCGCCACCCCTCCGAAGCCGAAAATCGCCGCTATAATTGCCAGGATCAAAAACACCCATGCATAGTGCAGCATGCCACACCCCCATGTCGAGCATTGCAATCGCCCGGCCATCCCGGCCGCCGCCGGCCTCCGCGCCGGCGCGGTTCGGGAACGCACGTTCCGGCTCCGCCTTCACGCCGGGACCGGGGACGCGCCGCATAGAATATCGGTGGAGGGCCTCATGGCCGCTAACTCACAGAGCATCCGCGATCTTTACGCCGCTTTTTCCCGCGGTGATATAGAAACCCTTCTGAACGCCGTGACCGAAGATGTCGATTGGTACTCTCCGGGCGTGGCGCCTTTCTCGGGCCGCCGCGCCGGGCGCGACCAGGTGCGCCGGTACTTCGAAGAACTCAATCGCCTTCTGAGCTTTGACGAGTTTGATCTGGATGACGTTGTGACCGGCGGCAATAAGGCCGTGGCCATGGGCCGGGAACGTCTGACGGTGAAAGAAACGGGAAACCATTTCGAAAGCGATTGGGTTCACGTTTTCACCTTCCGCGACGGCCGCATCTCCGCGGTCCGCCTGTTCTTCGATACCCATGCGATGGCAGCCGCGTTCGGCGAATCCGCCCGGGAGCGCGCCGCCCTCACCGGTCCCCTGGGAGTGACTCACCCCGCCTACTCCGGCGAATCGGGCGAATAGCGCCTGGCCCCGTCAGGACGGGTTGCGCAAACTGATTTCCTGGCAGTTGCCGACGTAGGCCTGCAGCGCCTTCAGGCTGCCGTCGGAAAGCGTGGCGTACTCACTGGCCTTGGAGACCACGTCCTTGTGCAGGCGCAGAAACAGACTGACAATTTCCGGATCGCGCCAGCCGCGCTCGGTCTCCTGTTGGATGACACGGAGTGCCTGAACCGGGGGAAGCGCCGGTTTGTACGGGCGGCGACTGGTCAGCGCGTCGTATATGTCGGCGATCTGCAGCACCCGCGCCAGGAGCGGAATCTGGGAGCCGCGTAATCCGTCTGGGTACCCGGTGCCGTCCCACCGCTCGTGATGGTGGCGGATGATCGGCAGCACCGGCGCAAGCGACGGCAGATGCCGGCAGATCTCCTCTCCCCGGGCCGGGTGGCCGCGCATGGTGACCCATTCCGAAGCCGTCAACTTCCCGGGTTTGAAGAGGATGGAATCCGGTATGCCCACCTTGCCCACGTCGTGCAGATATCCGCCGCGGTAAAGAGAAAGCAGGCAAACCCGGTCCAGACTCATGGCGATTCCGATGCTGACGCTGATGAAGGCCAGCCGTTCGCAATGGCCGCCGGTGTTCCGGTCCCGCTGCTCCACCGCCTGAGCCAAGGCGAGAAGAATGGCTTCCGCATCTTCATGCTGGTTGGCGCGCGCAGCCCCGGCCGGCCGGCATCGCGAGTAACAGTTCTGATTTACAATCGTTCGGCCCATGGCACTGATAGTTATATCGGCGGTCCGCGCTGCAGCCCTACGGTACTAAGTAAGAAAATACCGGCGTCTACTGCCGCACCGCCGTCAGCGAACGCCAGGCCGAATTCCCCGCCGCATCGTAGGCCCGGATCACGATGACGGTGTCGCCGACCAGCAGCGGAACCGAAGCCGACCAGGACGTGGTGCCGGAGGCCACGCCCGCATCGCCATTGGAGGTGGTCCAGGCGACCTGCGTCACTCCGGCGGCGTCGCTGGCCGTTCCGCTCACCGTCAACCACGCGGAAGTGGTGGAAACGATGGTAGTTCCCGGAACCCTGATGGCCAGGGTGGGCGGCGTGCCGCTGCCCGATCCCGAGGGAGTGGATGGCGGCTGGGTGCCGCCGCTCCCCGACGTGCCCCCGCTGCCGCTACCCGTGCCGCCGCTACCCGTGCTGCCGCTACCCCCGCTGCCGCTGCCCGAACCTCCGCTGCCGCTGCTCCCCGAGCCTCCGGATGTGCCACCGCCGTCCGCCGCTCCCCCTGTGTCCGCCGCCCCGTACAAAGCCTGGATGCCGGCGATATCGTCGGCGGTAAGCCCGGAAGCAGTGTGGTAATACGGGTACATCACCGCATCGGGATCGTCCGTATGGCCCAACCCCAGCGCGTGCCCGGCCTCGTGCAGCGCCACCGAATACAGGTCCATGTCGCCGCCCACCTGCCAGTCTTCATCCGCGTTGAAATGCATGTTCCCGGCGGTGGGCTCGGTATTGAGCGGCGGCGGATAGAAAGTGTGGGCCAGAAGCGCGGTACTGGTGAACGGGTACGCGTCCCCGTGCGCGCCGGAGGCGAAGAGAACCTTGAGCGTGCGCGCCGAAGCCGCGCTGCCGCCGGGGGTGAGCGTAAAATTGCCGTACTTCTGCCATTCGGTAAAAGCCGCCTCGATCTGGTTCTCCACCGTGCTCGCCGCCAGCTTATCGGTGAGCGACTCGAACATATATTGCAGCGCCACATTTCCGCTGGCATCCGGCGCCCAGCCGCCCACGGTCACGTAATCCGCTACCGAGCCGTTTTCGGCAATGCCCCCTTGGCACGCCGTCACGCGCCGGCGCAGCACCAGGTCCGTGGATGCCGCCAGGATGTACTTCACTCCCTCGACCCCGGCCAGTCGTTCCAGCCGCGCCGCCGGCCCGATCGCCAGCAGATGGTTGGGCAGCAGGTCGGGATGGCTCAACAGGTCGAAACCCGCGGCTTCCACCAGCGCCCGCGCGCGCTCCATATCCATATCCGGCTGAAACTCCACCACGTAGGCCAACCCGCCGTGCTTTTCGAGCCAGGGGCTGATCTTATCCCGCGCCCGCGGGGGCTGCGCCAGAGCCGCCTGGATTACCAGCACGATCGGTATCAGCACTTTCCACATTTGGGATATACCACTCTTTTCGAAATAACTGAGAGTTTCTTGACTGCCGGCGTACCAACACCTGTGGGGCGCAAAAGCTATTGGTGCGCGGCGGCGCTGGCCTGCTGCGTCTGGTGGGCGCGGGCCGGCGGCGCCAATCCTCCCGGCTACGGAATCGAGACTATGGCCGGCAGCGCCAACCAGGGCGATGGCGGCGCGGCCACGGCGGCGCAGTTCGGAACCATCAAGGGCATCGCCATGGATGGCCGGGGCAACCTTTATATCGCCGACACGGACCACAACCAGGTCCGCCAGGTGAACGCCGCCGGCGTTGTCAGCACCGCAGCCGGCACCGGCACCGCCGGCTATAGCGGGGATGGCGGGCCCGCCGCCGCCGCTCGGTTGAACCTGCCTTACGGGGTGGCCGTGGACACCGCCGGCTACGTGTACGTGGCCGATTACGGCAACAGCGTGGTGCGCCGAATCGCCCCCGACGGCACGATCCACACGTACGCCGGCAACGGACAGGCGGGTTACAGCGGCGACGGCGGCCAAGCCACCGGCGCCGGGCTTCTGTCGCCCCGCAACGTGGCCGTGGACGCCGCCGGCAACCTCTACATCTCCGAATTCGGCGGCCACCACGTGCGCAAGGTCGCCACCAACGGCATCATCACCACGGTGGCCGGCACGGGCATCGCCGGATACAGCGGCGATGGCGGCCCGGCCACCTCGGCGCAGCTCCATTCCCCGGCCGGCCTGGCGGTCGACGGCGCCGGCGCGCTCTACATCGCCGATTCCGGCAACGGCTGCGTGCGCGTGGTCCAAAACGGCGTCATCTCCACCCGCGGGAACTACCTGGCGGGAATCGTGGGCGTGGCGGTCGGCTCCGGGCAAACCCTGTACGGAGCGGTGGCCGGTCCGGCGGTCTGGGAACTGAATCCGGCGGCCGGCTCCCAATGGTTCGTGGCGGCGGGCGGCAACGGCGCCGGCTTCAGCGGCGATGGCGGCAGCCCGCTACAGGCGAAATTGTCGGCCGCGTCGGACCTCGCGCTGTCCCCGCAGAGCAACCTGTTCGTGGCCGATGGCACGCGCGTGCGCGAGATCGTCAACCTGCTGACCGAGCCCATCATCCAGACCGTGGCCGGCGACGGCTTTCTGACGGCCGTGGGCGACGGCGGCCCGGCCACTTCCGCGATTCTCGAAAGCCCCGCCGGCGTGGCCCTGGACGCGTCTGCAAATCTGTACATCGCCGATAGCGGCAACCATCGCGTGCGCCAGGTCAATCCCGCCGGTGTCATCCAAACCGCGGCCGGCACCGGCACCGGCTACACCGGGCAGGACGGAGTCGCGGCCACCCAATCCAATCTCTGGGCGCCCATGGGCGTGGCGCCGGGCCCGGCGGGCAACCTGTTCATCGCCGATACCGGCAATCACCGCATCCGCGTGGTGAACGCCGGCGGCGTGATCTCGAGTTTCGCCGGCACCGGTCTTACCCCATACAACGCGCAGGCGTCCGGCGGACCTCCGGCCACGCAGGCGGACGGGCTGCCCGCGCTCCAGGTGAATCTGTGGGCGCCGCGCGGCGTGTGCGTGGACCGCTCCGGCGCGGTCTTCATCGTCGATACCAATAACAACCGCGTGCTGCGCGTCACCGCCAGCGGCGCCACCACCCAAACCGCGGCCGGCAACGGAACGGCCGGCGATTTCGGGGACGGCGGCGCGGCGCCGCTGGCGCAGTTGAACCAGCCCGGCGCGTGCGCGCTCGATACCGCCGGTGACCTGTATATCGCGGACACCCTCAGCCATCGCATACGCAAGGTGACCCCCGCCGGCGTCATCAGCACGGTGGCGGGAACCGGCATCGCCGGCTTCTCCGGCGACGGCGGACCGGCCACGGCCGCGCAGTTGAACGCGCCCGCCGGCATCGCGGTGGAGGATGACGGCAATCTCTTCCTCTCCGATTCCAACAATCAGCGCGTCCGCCAGGTCACGCCGGACGGCACGATTCAGACCATCGCCGGGCAGGGGACGGCCGGGTTTTCCGGAGACGGCGGCGATGCCCAAAGCGCGCAGCTCAGCGCGCCCGCCGGCCTGGTGCTCGATGGCGCGGGAGACCTCTACATCGCCGATTCCGGCAACCATCGCGTCCGCCGCCTGGTGCCGCAGGCGTCCTCGGCGCCCACCACCGTCACCGCCGCGCCGGTGCCGGCTCTTTCCGCGGTCAATGCCGCCAGCCAGGTGCAAGGCCCGGTGGCGCCGGGCGAAATCGTCACCATTTTCGGACAGGCCATCGGCCCCAGCGCCGGGGTGGAGGCCGCGTACGGCGCATCCGGCCTGCTGCCCACCAATCTGGGCGGCGCCGAAGTGCGCTTCGACGGCCTCCCCGCGCCGCTGCTTTATGCCCAATATGGCCAGATCAACGCGCAGGTGCCCTATGCGGTGGCCGGAAATGCCGCCACCCACATCGAGGTGTTCTACCAGTCGCAATCGGTGGGCACGGCGGATCTGGGCGTCACGGCGGCCAATCCGGCGCTCTTTCCGGTGGCGCTGAACCAGGATGGGAGCGTGAATTCGCGGAATCGAACCCGGCCCCGCGCGGCACCGCTTTGATCTTCTTCGCCACCGGCGAAGGCCTCACCACCGGCGCCAATGTTTCCGGCATGGGCGCGCAGCCACCCTATCCGCAGCCCAAACTGGCGGTGACGCTGACCATGGGCGGCATCTCCTGTACGCTGCTCTATGCCGGCAGCGCGCCCGGGGAGGCCGGCGAACTGCAAGTGAATGCCATCGTCCCCGGCAGCTTCCTGCCCCCCGGCCCCGCCGCCGCGCAAGTCCTGGTGGGTAATTCCGCCTCGCCGCCGTTCACCGTCTGGGTCCAGTAGCTCAGCGCGGAGCGGCTGTTCCATCCAACGCGGAGACGCGAAGGACGCGAAGTCAGCGCGGAGGAAATCGTATTCTCGGCGCTCTCTGCGTCTCTGCGTTGAAGGCGATCCCGAATTGCGTGAGACGGCGGACCTACGCCCGTTCCTGGTAAGTGCCTTCGGAGGTGTTGACGCGGATCTTTTCGCCTTCGGTGATGAAGGGCGGCACCTGCACCACCAGGCCGGTTTCGGTCTTGGCGGGCTTGGTGACGTTGGAGACCGTCGCGCCCTTCAGCCCCGGCTCCGTCTCCACCACGGTCATATCCACGGTCGCGGGAAGCTCCACGCTCATCGGCTTGCCCTCGTAGAACTCCACCGTGACCTTCAACTGCGGGATCAGATAATGGGTGGCGTCGCCGAGCAGGTCTTTCATCAGGTGCATCTGCTCGTAGTTTTCCGTATTCATGAAATAGAAATATTCGCCGTCGTCGTACAGGTATTCCATCTCCTGCTCTTCGAGCATGGCCTTTTCCACCCTGTCTTCGGAGGAGAAGCGGTGCTCGGTCATGGAGCCGCTGCGCAGGCTGCGCATCTTGGCCTGCACAAATCCGCGCAGGTTCCCGGGCGTGCGGTGGGTGACGCTGAAAATCGAGTACAGCTCGTTGTTGAACTTGATCACCATGCCCGGACGCAGTTGCGTTGACGAAATCATCGAAACCTCAATTGTTTGGAGTTGAACTCTTCAGTATAACAGGGAGGCAGAAGTCGGAAGTCAGAAGACACGCGGACCGCGCAATTCTGCCTCCTGTCTTCTGACTTCTGCATTCTTCAGAACGGCTGAATCTCTTCCCGCACCGGGTCGAAATCGATGCGCCGCTTTTGCATGTACGCGATGTTGCCCAGGTGCGAAGCCTGCGCCGAGCGGTGGCCGATCAGCACGTCGCCGTTGGGCAGCTTGCGCGACTTCACGCAGTCCAGGAAATTCTGGATGTGGTCCAGGTCCAGGTTGGTCGTGGCCTTCACTTCCGTCGGCTTGGCGTTCCGCGCCCAGCCGGCGTGAACTCGTAGCGGCTGCGGTCGATGTACAGCTTGCCTTCGGTGCCGCAGAACTCGATGCCCGCGCCGGTGAATTCCCGGCACCAGCGTGGCCTCGAACGTGGCCGTGAACTGCGCGCGGATATTCCAGCAGCACGTTGATGGTGTCGGGCGCCGTGCGGCCGTCCTTATAGTGGTAGACGCCGCCCGCCGCCACCGCCGAAATCGGGATGTCCTGCCCCATGAACATGTGCACCACGTCGATCCAGTGGGTGAACAGGTCGGTCACCTGGCCGCCGCCGAAATCCAGATACGCGCGCCAGTTCCAATACTGCTGCGGATCCCAGTCGCGCCACTTCAGCGGGCCCAGGAAGTGCGCCCAATCCAGGTTCGACGGCTGCTCTGCCAGCGACGCCGGCGCCTTGCGCAGATGGTAGCTGTTGCCGTGCCACCACGTCCGCGCCAGCGTGATCTTGCCCAGCCTGTTGGTGTCGATGTATTCGTGCTTGGCCTCCAGGTAGTGCTTGCCGGAGCGCTGCTGCATGCCCACCTGGCAGATGCGGTTGTTCACCCGCGCCGCTTTCACGATCGGCGGCCCTTCCTCGATCTTCAGCGTCAGCGGCTTTTCCACGTACACGTCTTTGCCGGCGTTCGAGCGCGTCGATGGCGATGGCCGCGTGCCAGTGGTCCGGCACGCCGATCAGCACCGCGTCCACTTCCTTCAATTCCAGCAGCTTGCGGTGGTCGCTGAAGGATTGCGCATTGGGCGCCGTCTGCTTGACCTTGTCGATCTGCGCCGCGTAAATGTCGCACACCGCGGCCAGGTCCACCGTGCCCGTTTTGACGAAATTGCCCAGGTCGCCGCGCCCGCGCTCGCCGCCGCCGATCAGGCCGAGTTGCACGCGCTCGTTGGCCCCATAAACGCGCGAGTAGGAAAGCGCGGTGGCGGCCGAAACGGCCGAAGCGCCGCGCAAAAAGCTGCGGCGGGGAATGCCGGTTTCAGACATGCATAGATTATATGACGCCGCACTGGAGCTGATGTGGGGCAGGCGGTTTCGCCTGCCAACCCGGCCACGCTCTCAACGCGGAGCCGCGGAGGACGCGGAGGCGGCGCGGAGAGATCTCTTTCAGTATCCTCCGCGTGCCCTCTGCGTTCTCCGCGTCTCCGCGTTGACCACACAGCCCCCAAAAGGAGGACGCTCCCCTACCTTCGGCTGACCAGCGTGTCTGATCTCCGCATACGCGATCCCCGTCAGGCTTCCCTGCCCCGTCAGAATCGCCCGCGCGTTCGACCCGTCCAGGCTGGCGCTGTACACGTTGCCTCCCAGGTCGGTGTAGAACATGCGCCCGTGCTTCAAATCGAGCGCCATCCCGATCCCTTCCTTCAGCCCGGAAACCAGAATGTCCACCGGCCCCTTCCCGTCCGCCCGCGCGCGGTTCACCGTGTTACCGCGCGGCGGATCGCCGCGGTCGGTCCAGTAGAGCATGCCGTGGGCGGCGTCGATATCCAGGTCGATGGGCTCCGGCAGCCCCGTGTAGAGCGTCTGGATATCGGTGCGATGCGCCGCATCCTCGCCCTTCCGCATTTCCACCGGAGCGCGGCGGACCACCCCCAGGTTGGCATTGTTGCCGCCCTTCTGCGTCCAGTAAATCTGCGCCGTGCCCGGCATCGAGCGCGATCCCCACGCACCAGTTGCGCGCGTCTTTGCGGGCTTCGTCGCCCTGGCCCGTCTCCACCAGGGTTTCCAGTTTCGAGCCGTCCAGGTTCGCCCGCATCACGCGCATCCCCTCGCGGTCGGACCAGTAGAGCTTGCCATGCGCCTTGTCCAGCTTCAACTGCTTGGGCGTGAACGCGCCCCCGGCGGGCACGATGGTGACGGGATTGCGGCCGTCCAGTTCCATGCGCTCGAGCGAGCCGTCGTCCACGCTGACTTTGCCCATGTTGGTCCAATAGAGCAGGCCGGCCGCGGGATCCACGGCGATGCCGTCCATGCCGGTCTTGTGCCCCTCCAGCAGGGCCTTCAAATCGGTGCCGTCGGGGTTGGCGGAAAGCACGCGTCCGTCGCGCAAATCGAGGTAGAAAATCCGGTCCGCGGCGCCCGCCGTCCAGGCCAGGGCCGCCACCATTGCCACAGTCAGCATCCGCGAAGTCATGGAGCGATTCTACCCCCATCGGCGGTGATTGTGATAGGCTGTTTGAACGCTGCTTCAGTAAACAACTGTTAACAGTCCATGATGAGGGGAAAGTTGGTTAGAATTTTCGTCCTTGCCGCCATCGGCGCGTGCGCATTGGGCGCGGTGGATCAGCCCATCGCCTATTCGCACAAGCAGCATATCGCCCTCGGCCTGCAATGCCTCGATTGCCATATTGACGCCGATACCGGCGCGGCCGCCACCATTCCATCCGTGCGCAAATGCATGCTCTGCCACGCCAAAATCGCGACCGACAAGCCGGAGATCAAGAAAGCTGGCCGCTTATGCCACCGAGCACCGCGAGGTGCCCTGGCAGCGGGTCTACGGATTTCCCAAGCTCCGCCATGGTCAAGTTCCAGCACGGCCCCCACGTGCGCGCGCACGTCGCCTGCGCCACCTGCCACGGCGATATGACGCAGGCCACCACTGCCCAACTTCTGGTCCATCACAACATGGGCACCTGCCTGACCTGCCACCGCCAGAACAAAGCCTCGGAGGATTGCGCCACATGCCACTACTAGGGATCAGGCTGTCTCCCGTAGCGCCGGCTTTCAGCCGGCCATGCCGGCATTCCTGCCGGCATGCTTGCGCCGTCTTGTACGCACCCGGCGTTGGGGGGCCTCGGTAAATGGACCGGCGCGGATTTTTCAAGATCCTTTCGGCCACTTCGGCGGGCGCGCTGGCGGCGGGCTGCGGGCACAAGAGCGATGCCCTCATTCCCATGCTCGTCAAGGAGGACGAACTCGTCCCCGGCCAGGAGGAATGGCGGCCGGCGGTTTGCACCGAATGCGCCGCCGGATGCGGCACCATCGTCCGCATCATGGAGGGCGTGCGCACCATCGAGCGCAATGGCGAAACCTGGCACGAGCGCATCGCCGCTATTAAAAAGGTGGAAGGCAATCCGCTCGACCCCGTCAGCGGCGGCCGGCTGTGCGCGCGCGGCCAGGCGGCGGTGCAGGGGCTCTACCATCCCGCCCGCCTGCGCGGCCCCATGAAGCGCACCGGCGAGCGCGGCAAGGCGCAGTTCGCGCCCATTTCCTGGGACGAAGCCGTCTCCGCGGCGGCGCAGGCTTTCGCCAAAGCCGCACCGCGGCGCGCATCGCCATCCTCGACGGACCGGGCGCGGGCACCCGCTCGCTCGCGCTCGAAGCGTTTCGCGCAGGCGCTCGGCTCGCCCGCGCCGGCCGTCTGCTCGCTGGTGAGCGGCGCGGTGGAACGGAAGGCGGCGGAAACCGTGTTCGGCTGGAAGGGCCTGCCGGTTTACGACCTGGCCCACGCCCACGCCGTGCTGGGCGTCGGCGCGGATTTCCTCGGCGGCTGGCTCTCGCCGGTCTGGTATGCCCGCCAGTTCGGGCAGTTCCGGCAGGGGCGGCCGGGCGTGCGCGGCCAGTTCCTGCACGCCGAATCGCGCCTCTCCATCACTGCCGCCGCGGCCGACCGCTGGCTGCCGCTGCGGCCCGGAACCGAACCGCAATTCCTCACCGCCATCGGGCCGCCTGCTCGTAGATGCCGGCGCAGCGCGCAACCGCGAGGCCGGCGCCGCGCGTTCGCCTCGGCCGACGTGCGCGCGCTGCTGGCCGTGTGCGGACTCGAGGAGCGCCGCGCGCGCCAGGCCGCGCAGATGCTGGCCGAATCGGATGCGCCGCTGGTGCTCGCCGGCGCTTCCGTGGTGCACGCCAATTCGCTCGAAGCCATCGCGCTCTCGCACCATCTCAACTGGATGCTGGGCAATGTGGGCAAGCCCGGCGGCGTGCTGCCGCCCGCGGCCGAAGCGCCGGCTCGCGAATTATCGCGCCGCGGACGCGCTGGCCAGCGCCCAGGCCGTGATCCTGGCGGGCGGCAACCCGCGTGGCCACCCTCCCCGGCGGCGCGGCCGCGCTGGCGCGTGCCGAAACCATCATCAGCTTCGCCGGCCACTGGACGAATCCACCGCGCATGCCGACCTCATCCTGCCCGACCATCACGCGCTCGAATCCGAACTGGCCGCGCTGCCGGCGGTGTCGCCGCGGCCGGGCGTGGCGCTGGCCGTGCCGTTCGTCCGCCCGCTCTACGATACCCGCGCCGCCGAAAAGTCGCTGGCGGATATCGCGGAGCAAGCTCGGCGCGAAATACGAGGCCCCCGGGCTCAAGGATTTTCTGCCGAAGGAAGCCAATTTCGAAGATGCCGCTCCGCGACGGCGGCTGGTGGGCCGCAGCGCGCCAAAGGTCACCGAGGCCCAAGCCTCGCACGACTACGCCCGACGCTGCACGGCACGGCCGCTCCGGCGATCTGCCCTACGCTTTCCAGCCTTACCTCTCCCTGCAATTTCACGATGGCCGCGGCTCGCACCTGCCCTGGCTGCAGGAACTGCCCGATCCGGCTTCGAGCTCCATCTGGGGACTCCCGGTGGAGATCGATCCGCAGACCGCCGCGCAGCTGCGCAATCTCGAACGGCGACATGGTGCGGGTGGAGTCGCCGCACGGGTGCGCTCGAGGCGCCCGCCTACGTCCATCCCGGCGCCATCCCCGGCGTGGTGAGCATGGCCATCGGCGATGGGCAAGACGCAATACGGTCGCTACGCCTCGGGCGCGGCGCGAATCCGCTTCGATCCTCGCCGCCGGCGTGGGACAGCTCACGGCGCGCGGTGACGGCACGCGTGCGACTGGCGCGCGTGGGCCCGCGGCGCGACTGGATTCAGTTCGCCGCGCCCGACCGCGAAGAGAGGAGCTTCGATCACCGCGTAGAGATGGAACATCGCTGGGGAATGGCGATCGATCTGGACCGCTGCACGGGCTGCGAGGCCTGCGTGGTGGCGTGCCACGCCGAAAACAATCTGCCCGTCTCCACTCCCGACCAGGCGGCCCAGGGCCGCACCGCGCACTGGATCCGCATGGACCGCTACTACGAAGGCGAGTTCCCGGACATCCAGGTGAAGTACATGCCCGGTGCTCTGCCAGCAGTGCGACGAAGCGCCCTGCGAGCCGGTCTGCCCGGTCTACGCCACCTATCACAATCCCGAAGGCCTGAACGTGCAGGTCTACAACCGCTGCGTCGGCACTTTCTATTGCGCCAACAACTGCCCGTACACCGTGCGCTACTTCAACTGGTTCGCGCCGGAGTGGCCCGAGCCGCTGCAATTGCAGCACAATCCCGATGTCGCCATCCGCCCGGCCGGCGTCATGGAAAAGTGCACCTTCTGCATCCAGCGCATCAAGCGCGCCAAGCAGGATGCCGCCGCAGGACGGCCGCCCGCTGGCCGATGGCGACGTGCAGCCCGCCTGCGTGCAGTCCTGCCCCGCGGAGGCCATGGTGTTCGGCGATCTGAACGACCCCGAAAGCAAAGTCTCGCGCCTGGCCGAAAGCGGCCGCGCCACGCGGCTGCTGGAAGAACTGGGCACCAAGCCGAAAGTCTTCTACCTGCGAGAAGGTGAAATAGACATGGCGCACCGCACCGGAGCTACTGCCTTACGAGCGAATCCGCGAGGATCTCTTCCGTCCGCTCTCCGGCGTCAGCCGGCGCTACGTGCTGGCCACCATCTGTCGCGTTCATCGTGGGCGCCGGCGGGCCTGGTGGCGTGGGGCTACCAGCTCTATCGCGGCATGGGCGTCACCGGCCTGCAGCGGCCGGTTTTCTGGGGCTTCTACCTGGTCGATTTCGTCTTCTGGATCGGCATTTCCCACGCCGGCACGCTGATCTCCGCCATCCTGCGCCTCACCGACGCCGCCTGGCGCAAACCCGTGACGCGCGCCGCCGAAGCCATCACGGTCTTCGCCCTCATGATCGGCGGCATGTTCCCCATCATCCACCTGGGCCGCGCGTGGCTGTTCTATCTGGCTGCTTCCCGTATCCCAATTCGCGCCTGCTGTGGCCGAATTTCCGCTCGCCGCTGCTGTGGGACCTGACCGCCATCGTCACCTATCTGACCGGCAGCGTGATTTATCTGTATCTGCCGCTGATTCCCGACATGGCGCAGCTTGCCGAGCAGCACATCACGCCTGGCGCCGCAAGCTCTACCGCATGCTCTCGCTCGGCTGGACGGGCAGCGACCGCGAGTGGCACGCGCTCGAGCGCGCCATGAAGCTGATGCGCCTGCATCATCCTGGCGGTGGCCGTTTCGGTGCACACGGTGGTGGCGTGGGATTTCGCCATGGCCATCGCGCCCATGTGGCACAGCACCATCTTCGGCCCCTACTTCGTGACCGGCGCGATCTTCAGCGGCATCGCCGCGCTGATCCTGGTGATGGCTTCGCTGCGCAAGGTGCTGCACCTGGAGGGCTACCTCACCCCGCACCATTTCAACAATCTCTCCAAGCTGCTGCTGCTGATGAGCCTGCTCTGGCTCTACTTCACCTTCGCCGAGAATCTGACCGTGTGGTACGGCAACGACCCCAAGCGAGATGGCGGTTTTCGGCGCGCGCACCCGCGCCGCATTATGCGCCCATACTTCTGGACCATGGTATTCCTGAATTTCGTGGTGCCGTTCGTGCTGCTGGGCATCCGCCGCCTGCGCACCATCACCACCGCTACCATCGCCTCCGTCTGCGTGGTGGTCGGGATGTGGCTGGAGCGCTTCATCATCGTCGTGCCCACGCTGGCCAACCCGCGGCTGAACGCGGCGGCGTCCAGCTTATTCCCCCACCTGGGTGGAAATGGCCATCACCGCCGCCACCTTCGCCGCCATGGTGATGCTCTACATGATCTTCGCGCAAGCCGTTCCCCATCATCGCCGTGTGGGAATACAAGCCGCACCCGGACCCCGACGAGGACTAGAACCGAAGCCCGCCCCGGGCCTCCCGTAGCGCAAGCTTCCAAGCTTGCCATGCCGGCATCCCTGCCGGCGTTCGCCGCCCGCCGAACCATCTCCCCCACTCCCGATCCCTCTCGCCCGGATCGTACGTACGTACGTGTGCTACGATGTTCTTGAGGGGTTCATGCCCATCACCGCATCCAAGCTGCGCGAGAACGTCTACCGCATTCTCGACGAAGCCCTCGAATCCGGCCGCCCCGTCGAGGTCCTGCGCAAAGGCAAGATCCTGAAAATCGTGCCTCCGGAAAAGCCGAAGAAGAACATACTGGAGAACCTGAAAAAGCGGCCGGACGCCATCATTGGCGACCCGGAAGACCTGGTCAGCATAGACTGGTCCAAGTACTGGCATCCCGACGATAACTTGTGACCTATCTGGATACGCACACTGCCATGTGGCTATATGCGGGGCACAGGCAGTGGCTCGGCGCCGCTGGGCGGAAGGCCATTCTGGAAGGCAACCTTTTAATCTCCCCCATGGCCGTCCTGGAATTGGAACTGCTCAACGACATTGGCCGCATCGAGCCGTCCGCATCGAGGGTAATCGACGTCCTCGCCGCCGAGATCGGGCTTCGCGTCTGCAATCTTCCGTTTTCGATTGTCGCCCAACACGCGCTTGAGGAGAAATGGACACGCGACCCGTTCGATCGCCTCATCGTGGCCAACGCCCGCGCCGCTGATGCCGCCCTGGTCAGCAAGGATGCAAGAATTCTGCGCCACTATTCCCGGGCGGTTTGGTAAGAATACCCGCTATCATAGTGTTATATGAGGTTTTTCTGGTGCGCCGCTGTGTGCGCTACCGCCCTGTCTGCCCAGACATTTTCCGGCGCCAACGACATTGACGCCGCCATCGACCAGGCCATCGCCGAAGGCCGCCTGCCCGGCGCCGTGCTGGTGGTCGGGCACGATGGCCAGGTGATCTACCGCAAGGCTTACGGCAACCGCGCCGTCCTCCCCCAAGTGGAGGCGATGACGCCGGACACCATCTTCGATTGCGCCTCGCTCACCAAGGTGGTCGCCACCACCTCCTCGCTGATGAAGCTGTTCGAGGAAGGCAAGTTCCGCCTCAACGACCGCATCACCCAGTACATCCCCGAATTTCAGGGCGGCCACAGCCACATCACCATCCGCAACCTGATGACGCACTTCTCCGGCCTGCCGCCCGATCTGCCGCTCGACCAGCCCTGGAGCGGCTACCAGACCGCACTCCAGATGGCGTACTACCATCAAGCCCGACGGCCCTCCCGGCGCGCGCTTCGTCTATAGCGATATCAATTTCATCCTGATGGGCGAACTGGTCCACCGCCTCAGCGGGCAGATGGTTTCCGATTACGCCCGCGACAACATCTTCCTGCCGCTGGGCATGACGGGACAGCATGTTCAATCCGCCGCCCTCTCTGCGTGCCGCGCATCGCGCCCACCGAGCGCATGCCGAAGGACGAGGCGCCGCTGCGCGGCGTGGTGCACGACCCCACCGCCCGCCGCATGGGCGGAGTGGCCGGACACGCCGGCCTGTTCTCCACCGCCGACGACCTGGCGAAATTCGCGCAAATGCTGCTCAACGGCGGCGAGCTGAACGGCGTGCGCGTGGTCAGCGCGCCGACCATCGAAAAGTTCACCGAGCCGCAGAGCCCGCCCGACCAGGCCGTCCTGCGCGGCCTCGGCTGGGATATCGATTCGCCGCTCTCCGGCAATCGCGGCGAGTTGTTCCCCATCGGCTCCTTCGGCCACACCGGCTTCACCGGAACCTCCATCTGGATCGACCCCGCCAGCAAGACCTACGTCATCCTGCTGGCCAACAGCGTGCATCCCGATCTGCGCCCCGCCATCACCGCCGCTGCGCGGAGAGGTGGCCACCATCGCCGCCGCCGCGGTGGGCATCACCGAACCCGGCATCACGCTCACCGGCTATAACGAAACCCTGGTCGGCGCCGGCCTGCGCCGCGAAGTGGCGCGCACCGGCCAGCGTCAAAACCGGCCTCGACGTTCTGGTGGACGAGAAGTTCAAGCCCTTCCAGGGCAAGCGCATCGGCCTCATCACCAACCACACCGGCATCGACCGCCTGGGCCGCCGCAATGTCGATCTCATGAAGCAGGCGGGCATCGACGTGGCCGCGCTGTTTTCCCCCGAGCACGGCTTCCTGGGCCACGAAGACCACCCCGGCATTTCGGACACGACCGACCCCGCCACCGGCATCAAGGTTTACAGCCTCTACGGCGCCACCCAGCGCCCCACGCCGGAAATGCTGAAGGGTCTGGACGCCCTGGTCTTCGACATCCAGGACGTGGGCGTGCACTTCTACACCTACGAAACCACCATGGCCTACGCCATGGAAGCGGCGGCCAAGGCGGGCATTCCGTTTTACGTGCTCGACCGGCCCAATCCCATCACCGGCGTGCACGTGGAAGGGCCCGATGCTGGACGCCGCCAACAAGTCCTTCGTCGGCTACCTGCCCGGCGAGCCGGTGCGCCACGGCCTGACCATGGGCGAGCTGGCCCGCCTCTTCAACGGCCAGAACAAAATCGGCGCGAATCTGACCGTGATTCCGATGCAGGGCTGGAACCGCGGCGACTGGTTCGATGCCGCCGATCTGCCCTGGGTGGACCCCTCGCCCAACATGCGCAGCCTCAACGCCGCGCTGCTCTATCCGGGCCTGTGCCTGCTGGAATCGTCGCGCAACTGGTCAGTGGGCCGCGGCACCGAAGCCCCCTTCGAGCAGGTGGGCGCCGATTTCGTCAATGGCCGGGAGCTGGCCGGAATACCTGAACAACCGCCACATCCCCGGCGTGCGCGCCTATCCCACCAGCTTCCAGCCCACCGAATCGAACTTCAAGGGCGTGCGCATTGAGGGCGTGCGCTTCGTCATCACCAATCGCGAGACCTTCGATTCCACGCGCCTCGGCCTGGAGCTGGCCGCGAGCCCTCCAGCAGCTCTATCCCGGCAAGATCGATTTCGCCCTGAGCCGCCGCCTGATCGGCAGCGACGACGTGATCCACCGCCTGCAGGCCGGCGAAGACCCGCGGCTGGTCGAGCAGAGCTACCAGGACGCGCTGGCGGCTTTCGACCAGCTGCGCCAGCAGTACCTGCTCTACAAGTAGTGGGGTGGCCGATGGCCTGCCACGGGCGAGGCTTCGCCTGTCGAACCCGGAGGCCTTCTACAGCAGCGTCTCCATCCGCGCCGGAAACACCGGCGGGCGCGCCGATTCCGCCTCCCAGCCTTTCAGAAATTCCAGCGCGCCGCCGCATACCCGGCCCTGGCATGCGCCCATGCCGCAGCGCGTCTGCAACTTCGCCTCGCGCCAGCTTTCATAACCGCGCAGGCGTCCCCACGCGACATCCTCGCAGCGGCAGACCAGCGTGGCGTCCTGCACCAGTAACTTGCAGTTCTTCGCGTAGCGCGAACGCCTGGTTCAGCGCTGCGGCGAAGCGGCGATGGCGATCGCGCGCCCGGAACAACGCGCTGGCGCGGTCATGCCGTCCCACGGCCGCATACCCGCGATCTCTCCTTCCACACAGCGCCAGATCCACGCCGCCGATGCCCGTCACTTCCCCCGCCGCATAAACGCCGGCCATCCGCGTCTGCTGAAACTCATCCACCTCCGGTGCCGCAGCCGAGCAGCTCGGCAATTCCGCATTCGGCACCAGCGCCGAAGCCGCACGCCAGGTAATCGCACGGCTCCGTCCACGTGCGCGAGCCGCGGCGCAGCGTGACCGCGCCCGGCTCGGCGGCAACCGGCCAGCAGCCGGTAAGATAGCGGATCCCCAGGCGCAGCCGCGCTGCCTGCCAGCAGCTTGACGGGATGGCGCGCCAGCGACAGGCCAAAGCCGCGCACCGCCGCGGCGCATCCGCCTGTTCCGCCACCAGCGCAATCTGCGCGCCGCGCGTGCGCAGATAATGCGCCACGGCCAGCAGCAGCGGTCCGCTGCCCGCCACTACCACGCGCTTGCCGGCGATGGGCATGCCGGATTTCACCAGCGCCTGCAATCCGCCCGCGCCCGGTGACATGCGGCAGCGTCCATCCGGGAAACGGCAGGAAGCGCTCGCGCGCGCCGGTGGCGAGGATGAGCGCGCGATAGGAGAGATCGAAACGCGGAATCTGCGGTTTCAATCGTCAGCCGTCCCGGCTCGGGTGCGGCCACCACGCTGGCGCCGCATGAAAGGCTTGCAGCCGGCCGGCCGGCGCGATCCGCTCCGGCCGCGCCAGATCTGCCCGCCGGCTGCGGGATTATCGTCGACGATGGCCGACGCTGGCGCCCGCCTCCCGCGCCCGCCGCGCCGCCGCCAGCCCGGCCGGACCGGCGCCGATAACGACGACGTCGTACGGCACCGCTCCCTCACGGTCGCGGCTCCGAATGGGGCCGCGAGCGTCAGCGAGCGCGGCCCCGTCCGAACCTCCATCCCCTCGCGGCACGGCGTCTGGCAACTGCGCTTCCTGCGCCCGGCCGTCGATGGTCACGCGGCATTCGAAGCAGATGCCCATGCCGCATACCGGGCCGCGCGGCTCGCCGCTCACCGACTGCCGGAACGCCTCACGCCCGCCAACGCCACCGCCGCCGCCACCGTCGCCCCCGCCGGCACCTCCACCGGCTTGCCGTCCACCAGGACCTTCAATGCGCCTCCATCCGCTCGCGCCCCGGCAGATACGGCTCAAGCGGAATGCGGCGACGCCCGGCCCATCATGGAATCCGCCACCAGCCGCCCGGTGGCCAGCGCCGTCGTGATGCCCAGCCCTTCGTGCCCGGTGGCCAGGTACAGCCGCTGCGTCGGCAGGGGCACGGCCCGATCAGCGGCAGCTTGTCCGGCGTGGCCGCGCGGAAGCCGGTCCAGGTGCGGATGACGTTCAGCCCGGCCAGCTCCGGCATGTACTCCGCGCACCGCCGCAGCATGCGCGCCAGCATCGGCGCTTCGACTTCGCGTCCGCGGAGAACTGGCGCGACGATCCCACCAGCACCTGCCCGCTGCGCCGCGGCTGCGCATTGAAGGCCACCGAATCGCGCCGTGGTGGAGTGCGCGCTCTTCAGATAGCCAAGCTCCACCAGCGCATGGCGCACGAAGCCGGGGTAGCGGTCGGTAATGGCCAGGTGGCCCTTGCGCTTCCGCACCGCGAAAGCCGGCGCCAGCTCCGGCGCCCACGCGCCCGTGGCGTTGACGGCGATGCCGGCCTCCAGAAATCCGCCGTTCGCGAGCCGCAGCCCGCGCCCGCCGATTTCCGATCACGCGCTCGCGCACCAGCGCCGCGCCCGATTGCTCCAGCAGCCACCGCGCCGCGCACGGCGGGTAAACCGTGGAATCGTCCGGCACCAGCAGCCCGCCGGCCAGGCCCGCGCGCAGGTGCGGTTCGGCTTCGGCCAACTGCGCCGCGTCCAGCACCTCCGCGCGCACGCCCATCCCGTCGTAGAGCGCCTGCTTGCGCCGCACTTCCGCCATCTCTTCTTCATCCGCCGCCACCCAGATGGTGCCGCAGGCCAGGTACTCGGCCTCCGGCGGAAGCGCGGCGCCAAGCTCCATCCACAGGGCGCGCGAGTAGAGCGTCAGGGCGAGCTGCGCCGGCGAATCGTCCATCGCCACAATGTGGCCCATGCCCGCCGCCGTGGCGCCGCCGCCAATCGGCCCCGGCTCCGCCACCACCACCTTCAGCCCCGCCGCCGCGCACGCCCACGCGCACGCCGCGCCCACGATGCCGCGCGCCCGCAATGGCTACGTCGCAGCCTGCGCCCATGTGCCGCGGATGCCGTAGGTGAACGGGTCGCGCTCGTCCACAATCAGCTCCGCCTCCGCATTCACGTAAGCCGAGCCGGTGATCTCGGGATACATCGCCCCGTCGCTCCACCCTGACGCTCCCTTCGAACACGCTGCCCGTGATGCTCTCCTGCCGCCAGATTTGCCCGGGCCGCAGTTCGCCATCGGCATACAGGCAGGCCAGCCGGGCGCTGGTGCCGGTGCCGCAGGGCGAGCGGTCGTACGCCTTGCCGGGGCAGAGGACGAAGTTCCTGCTGTCGGCCCCGCGGCGCCGCGGGCGGGCCGAACAGTTGGACGTGGTCGATAATGCGGCCGTCCGCGCCGGCCAGTCCCTGCGCATCGATCGCCTGCCGCACCCGCCAGGCGTAATCCGTGAGGGCTTCCACGCGTTCCAGTTCGAGCGCCTGCCCGTGCTCCCCCACCAGGAAAAACCAGTTGCCGCCCCACGCGATATCGCCGCGCACCGTGCCGATGCCCGGCGCTTCCACGGCCACTTGCTTCGCGTAGCGGTAGCTGGCCACGTTGCGGATGGTCACGCGGTTGGCATCATGCAGTCGCGCCTCCACCACCCCGCAAACGGTCTCGAAGCGCAGCGTGTCCCGCGGCGCGCGCCCCATGTGCGCCAGCGTCACCGCGAGGCCGATGCTGCCGTGCCCGCACATGTTCAGGTACCCGGCATTATCGAAGAAGATCACGCCGGCGTCGCAGGTTGTGTCCGCCGGCTCCGCCAGCAGCGCGCCCACCATGGCATCGTTGCCGCGCGGCTCGTTCACCACGGCGGAGCGGATGTGGTCGAAGTTTCGACGGAAGCGCTCCAGCCGCTCCGCCATCGGGCCGCCGCCCACGTCCGGCCCACCCGCCACGATCACTCGCGTGGGCTCGCCGCCGGTGTGGGAATCGATGACGCGAATGCGCTTCATGGGTTGGCCGTCATGGGAATTTGCGGCCGGGTGGCGATGGCGTGACGGACGATGCGCAGAACTTCTTCCCGCTCCGCGCCCTCCAGCGGCAGCCGCGGCGCGCGCACCATTTCCGACCCCAGCCCCGTTTCCGCCATCGCCAGCTTGATCGACTGCACCAGCTTCACCCGGGTGTCCAGGTGCAGCAGCGGCATGTACCAGCGGTACAATTCGCGCGCCTGTCGCCAGTGGCCGCGCGTGGCCATTTCCCAGAGCGCATGATTCTCCGTGGGAAACGCGTTGACCAGGCCGGACACCCAGCCCTGCGACGCCCAGCAGCGACGCTTTCGAGCGCCAGGTCGTCCACTCCGGCAAACAGGATGTAACGGTCGCCGGTAAGATTGACCAGGTCCGTGATGCGCCGGACGTTCTCCGACGATTCCTTGATGGCCACGATGTTGGCGACATCGGCCAGTCGCGCGAACGCCTCCGGCGGCACATCCACCCCGTAGGACACCGGGTTGTTGTAGATCATGATGGGCAGCCCGGTGGCTGCGGCGATGGCGCGAAAATGCGCGAGCGTCTCGCGCACGTCGGACTTGTAGACCATGGCCGGCAGCACCATCAGCCCGTCGGCGCCCAGCGTTTCTCGACGTCCCGCGCGTAGCGGCAGCCGGCGGCGGTGGTGTATTCGGCCACCCCGCACAGCACCGGAATGCGCCCGCGCGCGGTCGCAACCAGCTCCCGCACCACCGCCCGCTTTTCTTCGGCTTCGAGCGCGGTGTTCTCCCCCACCGTCCCCAGCAGCACCACCCCGTGGATGCCCGATTCGATGAGAATCTCCAGGTGCCGCGCCGTGCCTTCGAGGTTCAGCGACTGATCGTCATGAAACTGCGTAGTGATAGCGGGAAACACCCCGCGCCAGTTGGGCTTCACATTGCCTCCGCAAAAGCCAAACTACAGTGTAGCCCCGGATTCCGCTCGGGGGAATTCGGAGTTACTTCGCGTGCGCGCGGAAGGCGAGGCCCAGCTCGCGCAGTTGCCGCTCGGGCACCGGCGAGGGAGCGTCGCACATCAGGTCGGTGCCGCGCGCGGTCTTGGGGAACGGGATCACGTCGCGGATGGAGCGTCTCGCCGGCCAGAATCATCACCAGGCGGTCCAGCCCCAGGGCGATGCCGCCGTGCGGCGGCGCGCCGTACTCCAGCGCTTCCAGCAGGAAGCCGAAGCGGCGGCGCGCTTCCTCCTCGCTGAATCCGAGCGCGGCGAAGACCTTGGTCTGCACGTCGCGCCGGTGAATACGAATCGAGCCCGAAGCCCAGCTCCACGCCGTTCAGCACCAGGTCGTAGGATTTGGCGCGGCAGCGCGCCGGATCGGTGGTCAGCTTCTCCAGGTCCTCGTCATGCACCGAGGTGAACGGATGGTGCGCGGCGTTCCAGCGGTTCTCCTCTTCGTCCCATTCGAACATCGGGAAATCCACCACCCAGAGGAATTGAAGATTCTTCGGGTCGAGCAGCTTGTGGCGGTCGTTGAACTTCTGCGCGCAGTACAGGCGCAGTTGCCCGCACGCCTGGTAGACCGTCTCTTCGGGGCGATGGCCCTTGGGCTCGCCGGCCCACGCGGCCAGCATCAGCAGATCGTTTTCGCCGGCGCCGCAGCGCTCGCGCACTTTGCGCCATCTGCTCGGGATAATCGCGCTCCAGGCGCTTGACATCGTCGTACACGCGCAGGCCGCGCTCCTGCCCGAAGGCCTTCAGATTCGTCGCGCTCCTTGCGGCTGGGCGCGCCCGTGCCGGGAATCATGGATGGCCACCAGCGGCAGGCCGTCCGCGGCCAGCTCCGGCAGCAGGTCCTCCACCGGGTGCATGGGCGGAATGCGGCGGTCGGGCTTGTCGCTGCCGTAGCTGCGCATGGCTTCGGCGTAGGTGAGGCGCGCGAAAGGCGCGTGCACCGTGAAGCCCGCCACTTCGCAGACGCGCTGCACCAGCGGCTCGATGGCTTCGAAGACGCGCTCCTGCTGCGGGAACGACATCTCCAGATCGATCTGCGTGAACTCCGCCTGCCGGTCGGCGCGGAAATCTTCGTCGCGGAAGCAGCGCACAATCTGGAAATACTTGTCGAAGCCGCTCACCATCAGGATCTGCTTGAAGATCTGCGGCGATTGCGGCAGCGCGTAAAACGTGCCGGGCTGCACGCGGCAGGGCACCAGGTAATCGCGCGCGCCTTCCGGCGTGGAGCGCGTCATGAAGGGCGTTTCGATTTCCAGGAAGCCCTGCGAGTTCAGCAGCTCGCGCACGGCGAACGCGATCTTCGAGCGCAGGATGATGTTGCGCTGCATGCGCGGGCGGCGCAGGTCCACGTAGCGGTACTTCAGCCGCACGTCCTCGCTCACGTCCACCTGCGTCTTCCATGGGAAACGGCGGCGTGCGCGATTCGTTCAGAATCCAGATGCTGCGAAGCCACCACTTCGATTTCGCCGGTGGCCAGGTTCGGATTCACCGCGCCCGGGCCGCGCGGCGCCACCTTGCCTTCCACCGCGATCACGTATTCCGGCCGCACCTGTTCGGCGCGGCTGTGCACCGCCGGCGTCCGACGTCCTCATGGAACACCACCTGGGTGATGCCGTCGCGGTCGCGCAGATCGACGAAGATCACGCCGCCATGATCGCGGCGGCGGTGCACCCAGCCCATCAGGACGACGGTCTTGCCTTCGTCGGCGGCGCGCAGTTGCGCCGCACGTATGGGTCCGGCGAAGCTCGCCCAGAAAATCCAGTGGAACCGAGGTTTCCATATCAGATCTCAGCTTTCAGTTCCGCAGCGCGCGGCAGCGATGCGCGCGGCAATTTCTTCGCGCGTCAGGTTCTGCTGCTCGCCGGTGGCCATATTCTTCAAAGCGTAGCGGCCCGCGGCCATTTCGTTGTCGCCGACGATCAGGGTGAAGCGCGCGCCCAGCTTGTTGGCCAGTTCCATGGCGCGTTTCAGCTTGCCTTCCGCCATTTCCACCGACGCGCCCGCGCGCCGGAAATCGCGCGCCAGCACGGCGGCGTGGCGCAGCGCCGGCTCGCCCAGCGGCGCGATGAACAGATCGAGCGCGTGCGCCGGCTGCTCGCCTTCCACGCTCATCACCAGCCGGTCTTCGCCGATGGAAAACCCGATCCCCGGCGAGTGCACCTTCGAGCCCAGCGATTCCGCCAGCCCGTCGTACCGCCCGCCGCCCAGCACCGAATTCTGCGCGCCCAGCGCGCCGTGCACCACCTCGAATGTCGTGCGCATGTAGTAATCGAGGCCGCGCACCATGCCGCGGGCGCACTTCGTACGCGATGCCGCGGTCGTCCAGGTACTGCTGCACCGCCGTCGAAATGCGCGCGGCAGGCGTCGCACAGGTGATCGAGAATGCTGCGGCAGCTTTTCGATGATCGGCTGGTCGGCTTCCACCTTGCAATCCAGCACGCGCAGCGGATTGGTCTCCGCGCGCCGCTGGCAATCGCCGCACATCTGCGGCGCCACGCCTTGCAATTCCTGCGCGCAGCCGCTCCACGTATTGCGGCCGGCAATTGTGGTCGCCCACCGAGTTGATCAGCAGCTCGAAATCGCTGAGCCCCGCGCGCGCGCAGAATCTCCATCACCATCTCGATGACTTCGGCATCCACCGCCGGCGATTCCGAGCCGATGGCTTCCGCGCCGATCTGGAAGAACTGCCGGTAGCGGCCCTTCTGCGGCCGCTCGCGGCGGAACATCGGGCCGATGTAGTAGAGCTTCTGCACGCCCGGCCGCTGGTCGAGCCGGTGCTCGATGTAGGCGCGGATCACCGAGGCGGTGTTCTCCGGCCGCAGCGTGAGCGAGGTCTCGTCGCGGTCGTCGAAGGTGTACATCTCCTTGGTGACGATGTCGGTCTCTTCGCCCACGCCGCGCGCGAACAGCTGCGTCTCTTCGAGGATCGGCGTGCGGATTTCGTGGTAGTTGTAGGCGCGGAAGACGCGCGCGCGCGACGGCTTCCACGCGGTTCCACACTGTCGGTGGATGGAGGCAGTAAGTCCCTGGTTCCTTTGACGGCTTTAATCAAGGTGGTTGGAAAGAACTATGCTAGCATTTTGCCAATCGGAAATTCGGTCGATCCACCGCCGTCGAGCCGCCGTCCCGGCGTTTGGGCCGGGACAGGCCGGACACGGGCCTTTACCGCATAGCAAGCGGAAAGCTTGCTCCACCGTGGCTCCGGTTATTCCTTCGATGCTGCCGGCGCATTCGATGCTTCCGGCTCAGTACCGGTCTCGGTCCCGGTCTCGGCTTCAGTCTCGGTCCCCGCTTCCGGTTCCACGTCCGGGTCGCCGGTCTCTTTCGGGGCCAGCTTGCGCGCCTGGCGCCGCGCGGCCTTATCGCGCTGTTTCTCGGCGCGCATCAATTCTTTCTGTCTTTTCTGGAACGAGGTGCGGGATCGAGCGGGCATACGTGCTCTCCTTGGTTGCAATCGCGCGGCGGCTCAACGGGAGCCGCCGCGCGGGTTAAATTAAATTTTACCAGCGGGACTGACGCCGCTGTCCTCCGCCGCCTTCGCGACGGAAACCACCGCCGGAACGGCCGCCGCCGCCACCTTGCGGTTTGGGACGGGCTTCGTTCACATTCAGTGCCCGGCCGTCCATTTCCGCGCCATTCAGGGCGTTAATGGCCTGATCCGCCTGCGCGGAATCGCTCATTTCCACGAACGCAAATCCACGCGAACGGCCGGTTTCGCGGTCGGTCACCACCTGAACGCGGTCCACCGTGCCATAAGGCTCAAACCACGAACGAACCACGGATTCAGTGGCGCCGAAGTCTAGGTTGCCGACAAAAATATTCTTCAAAAAATCTTCTCCTTGTTGTTTTGATGAGCAGCTAGACGAGGCAGGTTGGTATTCGGCCAGGCTATTGCGGACAATCAAAAACACCTTCAGTATAACAGAAATCGGGGATTAGGGGTTGAGGATTGGGGTACGAAGGCAACTGTGGCTCGCGGTCGCCCGGCGCCCCTGTTGGAATCGATACCCGACCTTCCCGCAGTCCCCGTCCCTGTTCCCTAACCCCTAATCCCTCCTACAGTTTCTCCGCCACCGATTTCGCCTGCAGGAACAGCAGCAGGTAATCCGGCCCGCCCGCTTTGGAATCGGTGCCGGACATGTTGAAGCCGCCGAACGGGTGCGCGCCCACCATGGCGCCCGTGCACTTGCGGTTGAAATACAGGTTGCCCACGTGGAAGCGCTCCCTGGCCTGGCGCAGGTGCTCGGGGTTGTTCGAGAAGACCGCGCCGGTCAGGCCGTATTGCGAATCGTTGGCCAGCTCCAGCGCGTGGTCGAAATCGCGGGCCTTGGCCACCGCCAGCACCGGCCCGAAAATCTCCTCCTGGAAAATCCGCGCCTTGGAATCCACGTCGGCGATGATGGTCGGCGGGATGAAATAGCCGCCCTCCGGCGCGGTTCGCCGCCGGCGACCACGCGGCCTTCCTGCTTGCCCGTCTCGATGTAGCGCAGGATGGTCTTCATGGCGCGCGGCGCTGATCACCGGCCCCATGTAGTTGCCCGGATCGTCCGCCGCGCCCATCCGGATGCTCTTCGCCTTGGCCGCCAGCTTCTCCAGAAACTCGTCGTAGACCGCGCGTCCACGATGGCGCGCGAGCAGGCCGAGCACTTCTGCCCCTGGTAGCCGAAGGCCGAGGCGAGCACGCCGTCCACGGCCTTGTCGAGATCGGCATCGCCATCCACGATGATGGCGTCCTTGCCGCCCATTTCCGCCACCACGCGCTTGATCCAGATCTGGCCGGGCTGGTGCTTGGCGGCCAGTTCGTTGATGCGCAGGCCCACGTCGCGCGAGCCGGTGAAGGAAATGAAGCGCGTTTTGGGATGCTCCACCAGCACGTCGCCCACTGCCGCTCCGCTGCCCGTCAGCAGGGTGAAACGCCCGCTCCGGAAAGCCGGCTTCGCAGCAGCACTTCGGCGAATTGCGCCGCGATGGTGGGCGTTTCGCTCGAAGGCTTCATGACCACCGTGTTGCCGGTCACCAGCGCCGCCACCGTCATGCCGGCCAGGATGGCCAGCGGAAAATTCCACGGCGGAATCACCACGCCCACGCCCAGCGGGATGTAGAGCATCTCGTCGCGCTCGCCGGGAAGCTGGTGCCACCGGCTGCGGGCCGGCCAGCCGCATCATCTCGCGCGCGTAATATTCGCAGAAATCGATGGCCTCGGAAACGTCGGCTTCGGCTTCCGGCCACGTCTTGCCGGCTTCGTAAACCAGCCAGGCGTCGAACTCGAACTTGCGCGCGCGCAGAATGCGCGCGGCCTCGAGCAGCATGCGCACGCGCTCCCTGGCCGGCGTGCGGCTCCACTCCGGGAAGAAGGCGCAGGCGCTCTCCACCGCGCGCGCCGCCAGCTCGCGGCTGGCCTTGTGATGGATGCCCACCGCCTGGTCCGGCCGGGAGGGATTCACCGAAACCAGCTTGTCCCCGGTGGCGATCGTTTCGCCAGCCAGATGCAGCGGGTATTCGCGCCCGAACGCGGAGCGCACCCGGGCCAGCGCGGCTTCCATGGCGCGGCGGTTTTCGGGGAGCGAAAAATCGGCATAGGGCTCGTTGCGGAACTCGGAAAGCGTTGCGGTAGCCATCACTTCCATGGTACCGCCGCCCCGTTCGCTCCCCGACATCGAAGGAAGCCTGTCTTGCAGCAGCTTGTGAAGCTTGTCTTGTACCAGCTTGTCTCGAATCAGCTTGTCTCGTATCAGGGCACGGCCTTGGCCGTGCCGTCCGCCTGGGAAGGAGCCGGGCTTTAGCCCCTGTTCACAGCAGGCGCGCTTATCCCTGCACCAGCTTGCGCCCGCGCTCGAACAGCTCGGCCGCGTCTTCCACCAGCTGCCGCCCGCGGTCGAACATCTCGCGTCCTGCCTCGATCAGGCTCTTGCCGGTGTCCCCCAAGGCATCGCGGCTTTTGTCGGTGATGAGCTGGCGCGTGTTCCTGCCGCTCGAGGGCGTGTACAACATGGCAATCGTCACGCCGATCACGGCCCCGGTCAGAAACCACGCGAGCCGGTTGGAACCTTCGTTTTGTGTGTCTTCCATGTGAGCTTCCGGGCCTCCTCCACATTCTGCGATATCCTTGAGGCATGGCGCAAGATCCCGAACTCCTCGACGAAGAGCCGGAAAAAGGCTCTCTCGACACTTCCCACAACCTCGACATGGTTCCGCTGTATTTTTCGCAAACCGTAGAGGCGGAATCGGAAGCCGAGGTAATTAAAGGGGTTCTGGAGACCAACGGCATCCCGGCCACGCTCACAGGCGACCAGCTTCCGAACCTGGGGATTCTCATCCTCGTACCCCGCGGGCGCCTGGAAGAAGCCAAGCGCGTGGTCGCCGAGTATCAGGAAGCCGGCCCCGAAGCCGCCGCCGAAGCCGAAGCGGAATCGGAAAGACCGTAAAACCCGCCGCGTCCCGCCCCACCTCCCGTAGGGGCCGGGCGTGGCCGGCCGCGGGCCAGTAGGCCTCGGCAGGCCGCCAGGAACGGAGTATATGCCGGCATGGCAAGCCGGAGGCTTGCGCTACGGGCGCGAAGCGGTTGCAGGGCCGTGCTTCGGCGCCGCGGGAGCCGGTATCAAACCGGGTCCGGTTCCGGAGGCGCGGGGTCGGGCTCGGGATCGGGGATCGGCTGCGGCGGTTCCGGGATTGGCTCCGGCTCGGGCCTGGGAAAGACCGACCGCGCCGTGGCCGCGGGCAATCCGTTGTCGCTCAGGGCCAGCTCGCACTCGCAGCAGTCGCTGCAACGCAGGCACTTTTCGCACAAATGGTTGCTGCACGTGTCCTTGGTGCAGCGCACGCAGATCCGCGTCGATTCCTCGCCACAAATAGTGCAAAAAAACGGCATGGGGGTGGTCTACTTCTTCTGGGTCCGGGCAGCCGGCACCGCGGTCACCGCCGAGCGGCAGCGCTGCGCCTCTTCGTCCATCACCTTCAAATCCTGCTCGCGCTCGCTCGCCAGGTTCACGATGTAATGTTGCAAGCGGTCGCGGTTGATTCCGTTTTCGGCGGCCAGGCCGGCCAGCGCCTGCGCGTCCGCCGGGCTCTGGTATTTCCGCATCGCCTCTTCAATCGAGACCATCATCGCGTCCAGTCCCTGGATGCGGAACAGCAGGACCAGCGCGGCCGGGAGCTTGTCCGGGTTGGCCGCCAGCATCTTGGCCTCGGCCCCCAGCGCCCGCGCCTGCTGCCGGCTGGAATCGAGTTGCGCCGCGTACGTGTCCGACGCGCCCTTCTTCACCCAGGCCTGCGCGTCGATCCTGTCCAGCGCCGCCCCAAGCCGTCCCGCGTGCGCGCTGATTTCCGTGAACACCGGCGCGATTTCCCAACTGGTTTCGAATCCGGCCGGCTGCGGATCGGCAGGCGCGGGCGTCTGCGCACCGAGCGCGGCCGCGCATAGCAGAACAGCTAACCCCCTGGAGGCGAAAGGAAGCATTGCTCTTTCAATCTATCACGGTGCCGCCGCTCGAACCGGCGCAGTTTGTATCGCTTCCGCCCGCGCCTCAAATCGGAGCCGCGCGCGCACGCAGGCAACCCGCGCAAGCCGGATTACCCGCCCGGCGGGGGTGGCGCGCCCGGTGACGATGTAGTACCGGTCGAGGTCGGACTGGTCGGCGTCGGCGGAGAGCCAGGAGTCGAACCGCCGCCTTTGCCCTTATCGCCTTGCGCGCCGCCGCTGGTGCCCGTCGGAATGCCCATCGGTCCGCCGCCCGTGCTCCGCGGCATACCGTAGATGGTGTTGCGCGCCGCCTGCAGAATGCTGCGCACCAAGTCGTCGTGATTGGCTTGCTTCGCCAGGAGCGACGTGCCGCGAAATACCGTGATCGATTCGCCCGGATGCAGCGCTACCGAATTCCCCGGCGCCGTAAGATTGCGGACGGTCACCAAGCCTTCGTCCACGCTCACGAACGTGGTCCCGTCGTCATCCTGCACCACTACGTCGAACACCGTGCCGCGCACCGAAATCACCGCCGTCGGGCTGGTGACGTTGTTGGGGTTGGGCACGCCCGGCGCGTGCTGGATATAGACCTTTACCCGTCCCAGCCACACGTTCAACAGGTGCTCCCAACTGCCCGGCGTCTGCCGGAAAATCACCTTGGAATTGGGGTAGACTTCGAAGGTGCTGCCGTCGGACAGCACTTCCAGCTTGGCAAATCCGTCCGGGCCGGTGACGATCATCTGCTGCGCCTTGACCACGCTGCCCACGCTCAGGATCTCCGGCAGCCCGGAGTTCATCAGCGACACTTGTCCCACCTGGTAGATGACTTTGGCGGAGGAATCCTGTGCCCGCAGCAGCGGTACGCCGCACACCACCAGCCCCGCCGCTGTCAGCAGCGTGCCGATGGTCCGCGTGAACGTGAGGCGCCGGGACATAGGACTATTCGGAACTCAAGTCTAGCACCAAACCTGCAAGGCAAACAGGGGGCCGCGATTAAATTTTGCTCACAACCCGGTTAGTATGAAGAGTTTTGGCCACTCGGCCGATGAGAGGAAGGGCAGGAATTAGGGTAGAATGGGACTCAGCTGTGTGTCATAAGAGGACATTCCGGCTAGCTGTGTTGTTTTTCGCAACAGGGCTGGCCGCGGCGCAGACCAACCCCGACTGGCGGAAGCTGGGTGGCGCAGCGGTGGAATTGTCCCTGGCCTCGCCGGCAACCGGGCCGGTAGACCAGGTCTGGTTCGCAGCTTCGGGCGCGCTCCTGGCCCGCACACATTCCGGCAGGCTCTTTCAGACACAGGATTTCGAGACCTGGACGCCCGCTCCCGATTCGGCCGATGCGCCGCGCCCGCTCCCCGCTCCGGCGGCCCGCCTTCCGGAGCCGGAGGCCGCGGTCATCCAGGCGCCCGGCAACGCCGCCCGCATCTATGCCCTGGGCCGCCAGTTGTACCACTCCGATGACGGCGGCCGCACCTGGGAAAACCTCACGGCTTACAAATCCGGGTCTGTCATCGGCACCGGGCAGCACAGCCTGGCGGTTTCTCCCGCCGATCCGGATCAGCTGGTGGTAGCCAACGATTTCGGCGTGTGGCGCTCGCTCGATGGCGGGCTGTCCTGGGCCGGCTTGAATCAATCTCTGCCCAACCTGCCCGTCAGCCGCATCCTTGCGACCGCCGCCGGGGGCTCCGGAACGCGGGTGGCGGCGGCGGGGCTGGGCGCTTTGGAACTGCCGCCCGGCGCGTCCGTGTGGCAGCCGGCGGATGGCGTCCCCGCGGATCCGGAAGCCGCGCTGCGCCTGCGGTACGCGCCCGTTATCGGCGCCCAACTGACCACCGTCGCGCAAACCGGGCGCACGATTTACGCCGGCTCGGCCGATGGCCGCATCTGGTATTCGATAGACGACGGCGAATCGTTCCAGGAGACGCCCATGCCGGCCGGCGCCGCCGGTCCGGTGGAGCGGATTTTCGTCGACCCGGTGGAGCCGCGCGTGGCGGTGGCCGCTCTCGGCGGCAGCGGCGCGCACGTGCTGCGCACCACCCAGTACGGCAATTTCTGGGATGTGCTGGACGGCAATCTGCCGGACGCGCCGGCCTATGCCGTTACCGCCGATCGCACCGCCGGAGCCGTTTACGTGGCCACGGCGAAGGGCGTCTTCTTCGGCCGCGCCGATCTGGAAAATGCCAGCACGCCCTCGGTTTCCTGGGCCGATGTCACCGCCAGTCTTCCCGCCGCAGCCGCCACCGACGTCCGGCTGGATCCCGCCGGCCTGCGGCTTTACATCGCGCTCGATGGATATGGCGTCTACGCCGCCGCCGCACCGCACCGCCTCGGTTCCCTGCGGCTCGTCAATGGCGGCGATTTCAGCGCCCGCCCCGCCGCTCCCGGTTCGCTGATCGGTGTGGTGGGCGGCCGCGTGGACTCCGCCACGGGAGCCGGCCTGGCTTATCCGGTGCTTTCCACTTCGGACAGCCAATCGCAATTGCAGGTGCCGTTCGATGCCCAGGGGCCGAGCGTTTCGCTCGCTCTCCGCACCGCCGCCGGCACCGTCACCCGCGACCTCGCCATTCTGCCCGTCTCTCCCACCATCATGGTGGGCCAGGACGGCGCGGCCATGCTGTGGGACGCCGACACCGGGCTGCCCATCGATTTCCAGAATCCCGCGCACGCCGGAGCGCGCATCCAGGTGTGGGCAACCGGTCTCGGCCGCGTGCGTCCGGATTGGCCCGCCGGCCTGCCCGCGCCGCTGGACAGTCCGCCGGAAGTGGCCGCGCAGGTGAGCGCCTCGCTCGATGGCATGCCGCTTGAGGTTACCCGCGCCACCCTGGTCCCCGGTTACGTCGGCTTCTACCTGGTGGAAATCCAGCTGCCCCTCGCCGTCAACACCGGCGCCTCCGAGCTTTCCATCTCCGTCGGCGGCCAGCCTAGCAATCGTGTGCAAATCGCCCTTGAGCCGTAATATGCGGCCCCCGACATACCGCGGTTGATGCCAAGCAGGATATTTGCGATAAGGGAATTAGAGGGCGCTGGGCCAGGGAGGTTCCCTTGAGTCAATACGGACGGGCCACCCGCCAACGTCCTCTTTCAAGGAGGGAGGATATGCCTCCTGGCCTTATAGGGCCCCGCTCAAAAGAGCGGGGCCTTTTTTTGTACCTCAAGCCCCCGCACCCGCCGGAATACGGCTTCGGCGACCGCTCTTTACCGCCCCACTCCGCCTCCGCCCCGTAGCGCCGCCTTACAGGCGGCCGTGCCGGCATCTATGCCGGTACGGCCGCTGGCTCACGCATGCCGGCTCGGAAATCAACCATGTCCCCCGGCCGGGCAGCGACTAATCCAGGCTCTTATGGAACCGCAGCGAGCTGAGCGTCAACACCGTCACCCCGTACACCGCCAGCGCCGCCATTTGCGGCCACAAAATGGAAATCCCCACGCCCTTTAGAAATAGCCCCCTCACAATCTCCATGAAATAGCGCAGCGGATTCAGATAGGTCAGCCACTGCACCACCACCGGCATGCTGCGGATGGGGAACGCAAATCCGCTCAGCATGAAAGCCGGCATGGTGAAAAAGAAATTCATCATCATGGCCTGCTGCTGGGTGTGGGAGATGGTGGAGAGAAACAACCCCGCGCCCAGCGAGGTCATCAGGAAAAGAATGGAGCAGAAGACCAGCAGCAGCGGGCTACCGTGGAACGGAATATGGAAAATCAACAGCGCCGCCGTGCAGATCAGCGCCAGGTCCAGGATGCCCACCAGCGCGAACGGCAGCGTCTTGCCCACCATCAGCTCAAGGGGCCGCACCGGCGTGACCATCAGTTGTTCCAACGTCCCGATTTCCTTTTCGCGCACGATGGCCATAGCTGTCAGCATCATCGTGACCAGCATGATGATATTGGCCACCACGCCGGGGACGAAATAATTGCGGCTGAGGAGGTCGGGATTGAACCAGATACGCGTGCGCGGAACCACCTGCGGCGCGGTCAGGTTCACGGCCGCGCCGGGGCTGCGCGTCAGGATGCGCACGTTCTGGGTGAACGGCATCACGGAGTTCGAAAAGTCAGCCAGGATGGTCCCGGCGTAGGCTGAAACCAGCGAGGCCGTGTTGGAATTGGTGCCGTCCACCAGCACCTGCACTTCGGTGGGACGGCCGCGGCGCACGTCGCGCTCGAAATTGGGCAGCACCCGCACCACCGCCTGCGCGTCGGAGCGGTCGAGCGCGTCCTGCACCTGCGCTTCGTTGGCCGGCTGCGACACCACGTCGAAACGCCCCGAGCCTTCGAAGCGCGCGCGCAAATCGCGGCTCAGCGGCGTGCGGTCCATGTCCATCCAGGCGATGCGCACGTGGTCCACGTCCAGGTTGACGGCGAAGCCGAAAACGATGAGCTGCACCATCGGCGGCACGAACAGCAGCATGCGCATGCGCGGCTCGCGCAGCGTCTGAATCAGCTCCTTGCGAATGATGACGCCAATCCGTTCCCACATACTCTCTCCAGTCAAAAGACATCACCGTCGGCCGGCACCCTTAAGCGCGGCCGCTCGGCGCGAGCGCCCTGCCGCCGTGCCAACGGCTTAGGCCAGCTTCTGGCGCATTTTGCGCGTGGTCAAAAGAAAGATGATGGCGGCGTAAAGGGCCAGAAAGCCCATCTCGCCCCAGAGAATCCGAAAACCCACGCCCTTCAGGAACACGCCCTTCATGATGGTGACCACGTAGCGCGCCGGAATGATGCGCGTGATCACCTGGATCACCGGCGGCATGGTCTCGATGGCGTACACGAATCCCGAAAGCAGAAACGCGGGCAGAAACGAGCTCAGCATGCCCATTTGAAACGCCAGCAACTGCGTCTTGGCCGAGGCCGAAACAAACACGCCCCAGAACAGGCACCCGAACAGGAACAGGCACACCGACATGGCCATCACCAGGGGACTGCCCCGGAACGGCACCTGAAACACGAACAGCCCCACCAGCAGCGACACCAGCGCATCCGCCACCCCCACCACGAAGTACGCCATCATCTTGCCGAGCACGATCTCGAGCGGCCGCAACGGCGTGGAGAGCAACTGCTCCATGGTCCCCATTTCCCATTCCCGCGCGATGGTGAGCGAGGTGAGCAGCGCCGACATGATCTGCAGGATCACCGCGATCAGCCCCGGCACCACGTAATTTTTGGATTCGAGCGAGCTGTTGTACCAGACGCGCAGCCGCGCATCTACCGGCGGCCGGGTCCGTTCGCCGCCGCGCCGGTTCATCACGTCCGTGCGCACCTGGCCCGAGTAGCCGCGCACCACGGTTTCGGCGTACCCCTCGACAATCGAAGCGGTATTGGAATCGCTGCCGTCGAGCAGCACCTGCACGTCCGACTCGTCGCCCGCGTCCAGGTGCTTGCCGTAATCGCGCGGGATCACCAGGGCCATGATGATGTCGTTGCGGTCGATGGCGCGCTCGATGGCGGGGTAACCGTTCACGTATCCTTGCACATCGAAAAAGCGCGAGCCGGAAAACTGGCGGATCAGGTCGCGGCTGGCCGAAGTGTGGTCCTGGTCGTAAACCAGCGTGGGAACGTGGTCCACGTCCAGGCTGAGCGCGTAGCCGTAGAGCAGCAGCATCATCACCGGCATGCACAGCGCCATGGCCAGGCTGCGCCCGTCGCGCGCAATGTGATGCAGCTCCTTGACGAACACCGCGCGCAGACGCCGGAAACTCATAAGTCACCCCCGCAAAAGGGGCCGGGGGCCGGGGGCCGGGGGCCAGGGGGGAGTATCGCGAGCCCGCCGGCGTCGTTTTTCCCCGGCGGCGGGCAATCGGGAAAAGCCATGCGCGCGCACCATACCGGGTTCCTCCCCGGCCCCCGGCCCCTGGCCCCCGGCCCCTTGTTCATGCCGCGCTCCTTTCCTCGTTCTCGATCATGGCCACAAACACGTCTTCCATCGAGGGCACGATCCGCTCCAGGCGCCGGATGGCGATGCTCTTTTCCGCCAGCAGCGCGCGGATGCGACCGGTGGTTTCCTCCGCCGCGTCCACGGTTACGTGCAGGCCGCCGCCGAATACCGCCACATCCAGCACGCCCGCCTGGCCCTCGATGGCGCGCATGGTGTCCAGCACCTCGGCCGTATCCAGTTGCAGCAGCGTGTGCGAAGTCAGCCCGCTCTTCAGCGCCGCCGGCGCGCCCAGCGCGATCACCTTGCCGCGGAACATCAGCGCCAGCCGGTGGCAGTATTCGGCCTCGTCCATGTAATGCGTGCTGACGAAAATGGTGTGCCCGGTCCGGGAAAGGTCGCGGATCAGGTCCCAGAAGGCGCCGCGCGCGATGGGGTCCACGCCGGAAGTCGGCTCGTCCAGAAACAGCACCGGCGGATCGTGCAGGATGGCGCAGCCGAGCGCCAGCCGCTGCTTCCAGCCGCCGGAGAGCGTGCGCGTCAGCGACCGCCGCCGCTCCGTCAGGTTCGCCATTTCGAGCACGTACGCTTTCCGCTCCGCGCGCCGGTGCCGCGGGAGGGTATAGATGCCGCTGAAGAAATCGATGTTCTCCTCCACCGTGAGATCGTCGTAGAGCGAAAACTTCTGCGACATGTAGCCGATGCTGCGGCGGATCTCCTCCGGCTGCGTCGCGATGTCGAACCCGCTCACCGAAGCGCGCCCGGAAGTCGGCGAGAGTAGCCCGCAGAGCATGCGGATGGTGGTGGATTTCCCCGCTCCGTTGGGTCCGAGGAAGCCAAAGATTTCCCCCTTCTCCACCTCCAGCGAAACGTGGTCCACCGCCACGAACGTCCCGAACGCCTTCACCAGGTCGTGAATCTCAACCGCGATCATGCGCAACCCCCAACCCCTTCGTCCCGCACGGCGGCGAGAACAAACAGCTCAACGCGGAGCCGCAGAGGACGCGGAGGTTTCGCGGAGGTACTGCATCCCAGGCACCTCTCCGCGAAACCTCCGCGTTCTCCGCGCCTCCGCGCTGAGGAACGATCCCTCCGCCTCGGCAGTGAAATCACGGCCTCGCCTCCTCCAACTCCCGAATCGTCCGGATGAACGCGCCTTCCAGGTTCGCGGCGCCGGTGGCCTGGCGCATCGCTTCGGGCGCTTCGCAGCGGATCAGCTTGCCCCGGTGCATCAGGCCCACGCGGTTGCAGCGCTCGGCCTCGTCCAGGTACGCGGTGGTCATAAAAACCGTGATGCCGTCCTTGAGGAGCTGGTACAGAATCGCCCAGAAATCGCGCCGCGAAACCGGGTCCACGCCGTTGGTGGGCTCGTCCAGGAACAGAATCTGCGGCCGGTGCAGCAGCGTGCACATCAGCGCCAGCTTCTGTTTCATGCCGCCGGAAAGCCGCCCCGCCTGCCGCCCGCGGAACGGCTCCATGCGCGTCATGCGCAGCAGCCGCGCGCTCAGCGCCTCGCGGTCCGCGCCCATGATGCCGAACAGGTCGGCATAGAACGCCATGTTCTCGTACACCGTCAGGTCCTGGTAGAGCCCAAAGCGCTGCGCCATGTAGCCGATCTGGTCCTTCACCGACTGCGATTGCCGGACCACGTCGAACCCGGCCACGCTGGCGCTGCCTTCGCTCGGATCCATCAGCCCGCACAACATGCGCAGCGTGGTGGTCTTCCCCGCCCCGTCCGGCCCGACGAGTCCGAAGATTTCCCCACGCTCCACGGCCAAGTTCAGATGGTCCACGGCCACCAGTTCGCCGAAGCGGCGCGTCAGGTTGCGGGTTTCGATGATCGCCGCCATCACTGCCCCAAGACGATTTCGGCATCCGCCGGCATGTTCGATTTCAGCTCGTGCCGCGGATTGTCCACCTCGATTTTCACCCGGTAGACCAGCTTCACGCGCTCCTGCTGCGTCTGGATCTGCTTGGGCGTGAACTCCGCTTCGGAAGCGATGAATATGACGCGGCCCTCGTACACCTTGCCCGGGTAGGAGTCGGTGGTGACGCGGGCCTTGGAGCCAAGTTTGACCTTGGCCAGGTCGGTTTCGTTCACGTAGCCGCGCAGCCAGGGGTGGTCGATATCGCCGATAGTGACCACGCTGGTTCCCGGCGCCAGCACCTCGCCCGGGTCCGCCGCCTTCACCAGCACCACGCCGTCCACGGGCGAGGCCACGATGGTATCGGAAAGCTCGGTGCCGATCAGCTCCAGGCTGGCCTTGGACCGCGAGGTTTCGGCGCGCCGCGTGGAGAGCTCCTGCTTGCGCCGCTTCATTTCGAGCGTGTTGGCTTCCGCCATGGCCAGCGCGGCGCGGGCGCGCTCCACCTGCGCCGCCTGCGCGTCGATCTCCTCCACGCGCGGCCCCGCCAGCACCAGCGATTCCCGCTCCCGTACCGATTTCAGCGCGGCGGCGGTGCCGTCGAACCGGTTGCGGAATTCGTCGAACTGCGCGGTGGAGATATCGTCGTTCTTGTACAGCGTTTGCGCGCGCGCCCAATCGTTTTTGGCGCGCTCGGCCTCCGCCTGCGCTGCCTCCACCGCCGCGCGGGCATCCTGCTTTTCCTGCGGCCGGGAACCGTTCTTCAGTTCGGTGAGCCGCGCCTCGGCGGCGGCCAGGTCGGCGCGCTTCTGCGCGATATCGGCGGCCAGCGTGGCCTTCTGCCAGGCCAGCGACGTCTCCGCCTGGTCCATCTGGAATTCGGAAGACCGCACGCCCGCCGTTCTCCCGCTGCTGCTGCGCCGTGAGTTGGTCCCGGTCTAGCCGCGCGATGATCTGGCCTTTGTGCACCATGTCGCCTTCGTCCACCGTGCGCTCGATCAGCCGCCCGGCGGTCTTGAAGCCGATATTGACTTCCTCCAGCTCGATGTTGCCGGAGACCACGATGCGATTCGGGTCGTCGTGCCCCATGCCGCGGAAGGCGAGAACGCCGCCCACCGCCGCGGCCAGCACCAGCACGATCGGAATGATTCGTTTCTTCATGAGCAGCTCCTACTGAATACTCGCCCCCGTGGCTTGCGCCAGGTCCACCTTGGCCAGGTTGTAAAATACAGCGCGGCGGTCTGATTATCGCGAGCGCGCTCCAGGCGCGTCTGCGCGTCCGTCACTTCCAGACTGTTCGCCACCCCCGCCTTGTACCGCCGTTCCGCCTGCTCCAGCTCGTTCCGCGCCAGGGAAAAACCCTCCTGCGCCACCTTCACCTGGTCGTCGGCCGATTGCAGCTCGTCGAGCGCCAGCCGCAGATCCAGCTCGATCTGCTCCTTCAAATCGCTGGTGCGCACGCGCTCCTGCGCGGTACTCGGAGGCCGCTTCGGCGCGCCGCGCGTCCCGCCTGCCGCCGTCGAAAATGGGCACGCGCAGGGCAATCCCGTACGTGCGCGTGGGCAGCGCGCTGCCGATGCCCGTGCCGATCGAGCCGTAATCGCCAAACGCCTGGAGCGAGGGCAGACGCTCCATTTTGGTGGCGCCGGCCGAAAGCCGCGCCTGCGATTCCCGCTGCTGCTGCGCCTCCAGGTCCGCCCGTTGCCGCAGCGCCTCCGCGCGCGCCTGCTCCAGCGTCACCGCGTCCACCGGCGCGTATTCCAATCTGTCGGTGAGCCGCAGCGGCATGTCCAGCCGCATATTCATGGCCCGCAGCAGGCGAAGCTGCGACGGCGCGGCGCTGGTTCTCGGCATCCAGCAGGCGCTGGCGGTCGTTCGCCAACTGCACCCTGGCGCGCGTGATTTCGATGCCGGTTCCGGTGCCGGCCTGCTTTCTGGTGCTCGGCCAGTGTTACCAGCGGCCGCGGAAAGCGTGACGTTGGCTTCGGCGGATTCCACGTCGGCCTGCGCCCTCTGCGCCGCCAGGTACGCCCGCGCCACCTGCGCCGCCACGTTTTCACTGGTGTTGGCGACGTCCGAGCGCGCCGCCGCCACCCCCACCTTGGACGCCTGGAAACGCCGGATCGAGCTGAAGTCGAACACGTTCTGCGCTGCCCGTCAGCGCGCGCGTCCATGGTGTTGAACGGTCCCACCTCGTCAGGGATGGTGAAGCCCGGAATCGGCACCTTGATCGCCTCCGTCACCCCCTCCGCCGCCAGGTTGACGTCTGGTTGCGGTAATTCAGTCCGCTTTCCAGGTCCGGCAGCAGCGCCCCCCGCGCCTCGGCCGAGCGCGCCTGCGCCTGCCGCAGCGCTTCGCCGGAAAGCTGCACGTTGGCATTGCCTTCCGGCGAAGTCGCGATTTCGATGGCGCGGTGCAGGCTCAATTCGAACAGGCCCGACCGGACTGACGTCCTGCCCCATCAGCGTGCCCGCCAAAACGGGCAGCAGCAGCATCCCGATCTTCATAGCGGTTACCTCCACGCTCTGGCCGGCCGGAGCACACAGGCCGGCATTCACGAAACGAATCAGATAGCCGATGCGCGTCACAAAATCCGCCGGCGCATCGGCGGTGTTGCACATGGTGTGGCTGATGGCGCCGGTCATAAAATGAATGCGCCATTGGAACTCGGCCTCCGGCAACTCCGGCAGCACCTCCCGCAGGGCGGCAATGAAGCGGCCGGCCACGGGCATAAAGTGTTTCGCAATGACCGACGGCATGAGTCCTTCCGCCACAATCCGGCCCATCACCTTTACGAATTGCGGGTCGCGCGTAGCGGCTTCCGCCATGGGCAGCATGAACGCCCGCAGCACCGCTTCCGACGCCGGTGGCGACGGTGCGGCTTCGGCCCGCGCCCGCTCCAGCCTTTCCAGGCGCTCCCGGTTGATCGGCGCCACCTTCCCCGCGATCAACTCGTCCAACAGCTCCTCCTTGGAGCCGAAATGGTAGTGAATAGACGCCAAATTGACTCCCGCCTGGGCGATGATGTGGCGAAGAGAAGTGGCCGAATAGCCCTGTTCCGCGATCAGGCTCTCGGCGGCATCCAGAATCTTCTGTTTGGTATCCGACATTGCCAAAATTGAAACGAACGATTAAACTATATGTTTGAATCGAACGTTTGTCAATAAGGAAATTTTCCATGGCAGGCGGATTGCTTCAACACGGTTGGAGCGGCGCGCAAGTGCCGGTCTTCGACTGAACGGGGGATGGCTATATGTTTGAAGGGATTTCGAGATGGTGGTGCAAGCGAATGCATTCCAAAGCGATGTGGCCCATCCATGGGAAATATATCTGCCGCGTGTGCTTGCGCGAGCACCCCGTTTCCTGGGTTGCCGGAGAGCCGGAAGCAGCCGGCGAGGCCCCCAGGCGAATGTCCTCCGAACTTGGCCTGAGCCACGGCCAGCACATGGAATCGCTCTGATACGATGTAGCTCTGCGCCTCGGCATCCACACGTTCACTGCCGGCTCCCTGGAACGGGCCGCGGTTCGGGCGGCCGAATTGGGCGCGAACACGTTTCAGATTTTCTCCGCCAGCCCGCGCATGTGGCGGGCCAAAGACTGCGATCCTGAACAAATCAAGTGGCTTCGGGCGGTGCGCGAGCGGTTCGACCTGCGCCCGCTCGCGGTTCACGTGAATTACCTCGTCAATCTGGCCACGAACGCCGGGGAAATCCGCGCCCGGTCCATCGCCTGCTTCCGCGGCGAACTGGAGCGGGCGGCGGCCATCGGGGCGGAGTACCTGGTGCTGCACCCGGGCAGTTACCGCGGGCAGTCGATCGAGGAATCGACGGTGAATTTTGCAACAGCTCTACGCGAGGCGGTGGAGCCCATCACCCATTCCGCCCAGGCGAAGGGCGTCACCATACTGATCGAAAACACCGCCGGGGCGGGCGCCCACCTCGGCAGCCGCTTCGAGGAACTGCGAACGATTCGCGACCTGGCGCGCGAAGTAACGGAGATTCCGGTCGGTTTCTGCCTGGATACCTGCCACCTGCTGGCGGCGGGTTACGATATCGCCCAACCCGCCGGCCTGCGCGCCACGCTGCGTAGCGCGGAGGAGTGGCTCGGGCTGGCCAACGTACATTTGATTCACGCCAACGATTCGCGCGGCGCCGCTCGGCTCGCGCGTGGACCGGCACGCCAATATCGGCGAAGGCCACATCGGCATGGAAGGATTCCGGCGGATTTTGCATTCCCGGCTGCGCACGAAACCCTTCCTGTTGGAAACCCCGGTGAAAGATCCGGGCGACGACCGTCGGAATCTCGACACTCTGAAACGCCTGGCCGCGCGGCGCCGCACAACGGCACCGCACCTGTAAACAAAACAGCGGCGCGCGCCAGGCGGAGGCCGGACACCACGGACCCACGCTTCAAGGCGCGCCACGACGGGCGAAACAAACAGTCAGAAACAAGCCCAAAGAAAGATCAGTAACTCTATGCGGACCCTACTTGTGTCTCTTTGCGTATGCCTGACGGCGGGAATTACCACCATGAGTGCGGCAGACGACGACGGACCGCGCCTGTTGGACAATCAGCCACTGGTGAGCCACGCCACGCCGCTCCGCGCGAACACTTCGCCCCCCGGCTCCATCCGGGTGGATGTGAACATGACGCTGGTGCCGGTGAGCGTAATGGATTCCTGGGGGCGCAACGTGCTCGGTTTGGACCGGGAAAATTTTCGCGTGTTCGACGGCACCGAACCGCGCCCCATCGTGTCATTTGGGAGCTCGGACGCGCCCGTCAGCATCGGCTTGATTTTCGATTGCAGCCGTAGCATGGCGCCCAAGTTCAAGATCGCACGCCAGGCGCCGGTGCAGTTGTTCCAGCATCTCAATCCCGAGGATGAGGTTTTCCTGGTCACCGTGCAGGACCGTCCGGAGTTGCGCCAGGGCTTCACCTCGCAGTTCAACGACGTTCTGAATACGCTCCTGTTCGTGAATCCCAACGGCACCACTTCGCTGCTGGACGGCGTATATCTCGGCCTGCACCAACTGAAGAAGGCGCACAATCCTCGTAAGGCCCTGATCATCGTCTCCGACGGCGGCGATAACAACAGCCGTTACACCCTGCGCGAATTGGCCAACCTGGCCGCCGAATCGGACACGCAGATTTTCTCCATCTGCCTGTTTCAGGGACCGCAGACCCAAGAGGAAATCAACGGCCCGGCGCTGCTCGGCAAACTGGCGCAGGTGAGCGGCGGCATCAATTTCATGACCAGCGACACCAAGGCCATGGAGAACAGCTTCGCGCGCATCGGCGTCACCCTGCACAACGAGTACATGCTCGGCTATTACCCGTCCGGCGACGCGCCGGCGGGCAAATACCGCAAGATCAAAGTGCAGCTGGTGGTGCCCGCCGGCGCGCCCAGGCTGCAGGTATTCGCGCGCTCAGGCTACTACGTGCCGGACAAGTGAGGCTGGTGAGGCCATGCTTTTGACGCAGAGACGCGGAGACACAGAGAACCCGCGGAGAAATCGCAAACCTCCGCGCTTGCTCCGCGCCTCTGCGTCTCTGCGTCTAAAAACCGAACCTCTTACATCCAGCTTTCCATCAGCGGCTGCGAGAAAATCTCCTCGGAAACGCCCTGGGCGATCGCGGCTTCTTTGGTGCAGATCCAGAACTCCGGATGCCAGCGCTCCTGGCGGTCGTAAGGAGCGCGGTACACGTAAAAGCCGGGAGCGCGCCGCCGGACCCGCGGCTCGGCACGGGAATCGTTGCCGAGCGTGCAGGCCTCTCGCAGGGCTGCGTCGTAGCTGTCGAAAGGTCCGTCGATGTAATCGCGGTGATTAATGATATGCCAATCCATGGGGCCGAAAGCTTAAATCTAGCTGTGTCTACAATAACTTAGACGGGGCGAACCGGCGTCCGGTTTCACACGCCCAATCTGCCTTGGGGAAGCTTGCTAGGATGGAACTATCCCCTCTTTCCATTCTATGCCCGAAAAGCCCTACGACCATCACCAAATCGAACTGAAGTGGCACGAGCGCTGGCGGGACGCCGACTTCTACAAGGCCGAGGAGAATTCCGCCAAGCCGAAATTCTACGTGCTGGAGATGCTGCCCTACCCCAGCGGCACGCTGCACATCGGCCACATCCGCAACTATTCGATCGGCGACGCGCTGGCGCGCTACAAGTGGATGCGCGGCTTCAACGTGCTGCACCCCATGGGCTGGGACGCGTTCGGCCTGCCCGCCGAAAACGCCGCCATCGCCAACCAGCCGGCCGCCGCGCGAGTGGACGCTGCGAAAACATCGCGGCCATGAAGAAGACCCATCGCCGCTTCGCCTTCAGCTACGACTGGGACCGCGAAGTCTCCACCTGCGAGCCCGAATACTACCGCTGGAACCAGTGGTTCTTCCTCAAAATGCTGGAGCGCGGCCTGGCCTACCGCAAGAAGGCGCTGGTCAACTGGTGCCCCAAGTGCGCCACCGTGCTGGCCAACGAACAGGTGGTGGAAGGCTGCTGCTGGCGCCACGAAGACACGCCCGTGGAGCAGCGCGCGCTGGAGCAGTGGTTCCTCAAAATCACCGCCTACGCCGACCAGTTGCTGGACGACATGCGCGCAGCTCGAAGGCGGCTGGCCGGAGCGCGTGCTCACCATGCAGCGCAACTGGATCGGCCGCTCCGAAGGCGCGGAGATCGATTTCCAGCTGGCCGGAACGCCGGCCAGCCCATCCGCGTCTTCACCACGCGCGTCGACACCATCTACGGCGCCACCTGCGTGATCCTGGCGCCGGAGCATCCGCTGAACGAGCAGCTGCTCGACGCCGCCGGCAAGGCGCGCGCCAAGGCCATGGTGGACGCGCGCGCCGGGCCGCGATCCCGGCGATATCGAAAAGGAAGGCTTCTTCACCGGCCACTACGCCGTCAATCCGTACAGCGGCGAGCAGGTGCCCATCTGGATCGGCAACTTCGTCCTGATGGGCTACGGCACCGGCGCCATCATGGCCGTGCCCGCGCACGACGAGCGCGATTTCGAATTCTGCCGCAAGTACGGCATCGCCGTGCGGCCGGTGATCCGCCCGGTGGATGGCGCGCTGGCCGTCGAGCCGGGCATGACCGAAGCCGTTCACCGAAGACGGCATCGTGGAGAATTCCGGCGCAGTGGTCCGGCCTGCCGAGCGAAGAGGCGCGCCGGCAGATGGCGGCGCTACGCCGAGGAGCACGGCTTCGGCAAGGCGGCCATCACCTTCCGCATCAAGGACTGGGGCATCTCGCGCCAGCGCTACTGGGGCACGCCGATTCCCGGTGATCCATTGCCCGGCCTGCGGCGTGGTGCCGGTGCCCGAAGATCAGCTTCCCGTGGTGCTGCCGGACCGCGTCGAAATCACCGGCGCCGGCCGCTCGCCGCTCGAAAACGTGCCCGAGTTCGTCAACGTGACCTGCCCGCAAGTGCGGCGGCGCCGCGCGGCGCGAGACCGACACCATGGACACCTTCATCGATTCGCTCCTGGTATTTCTACCGCTACTGCGATCCGCACAACGACCAAGCTGCCGTTCGACCCCGCCAAGATCGCCTACTGGTTCGAGATCGACCAGTACATCGGCGGCGTGGAGCACGCCATCCTGCACCTGATCTACTCGCGCTTCTTCACCAAGATGATGCGCGACATCGGCCTGATCCGAAACAGCGAGCCGGCGCGGCGCCTGTTCACGCAGGGCATGGTGATCGCCGAAGGCGCCAAGATGTCGAAGTCCAAGGGCAACGTGGTGGGCGCGGACATGCTGGCCGAGAAGTTCGGCGCCGATACCGCGCGCATGTTCGTGCTCTTCGCCGCGCCGCCGGAAAAGGAAGTCGACTGGCGCACCGAAGGCGCCGAGGGCATCTACCGCTTCCTGGGCCGCGTCTACCGCTTCGTCACGCGCAACGTGGGCCAGCGCCGCCGGCGCGCCCGGCGCGTCCGACCGCAAGGTTCTGCGCAAGCTGCACCAGACCTTGCGCAAGATCACCGAGGATTTCGAGACGCGCTGGCACTTCAACACCTGCATCGCCGGCGATCATGGAGCTGGTGAACGTGCTCTACGCCGAAGAGGGCGAGCATTTCGGCCGCGGCGATGCCGCGAGAAGTCCTCGAAAAGCTGGCGCTGATGCTGGCGCCGTTCGCGCCTTATCTCTCGCAGGAGATCTGGGAGGAGCTGGGCCAGCGAGGGCCCGGTCTTCCGCCAATGCTGGCCGGCGTTCGACCCCGAGCTGGCCAAGGAGGACTGAGGCCGAGATCGTGGTGCAGGTGAACGGCAAGCTGCGCAGCCGCATCTACGTGCCCTTCGGCACGTCCGAAGGCGGAGCTGGAAGCGCGGCGCGATGGCCGACGAAAAGGTCGCAGCCGTTCCTCGCCGGCAAGCAGGTGGTCAAGATGATCACGGTGCCGGATAAGCTGGTGAACGTGGTGGTGCGGTAGGTGGCCTAGCGTAGTTCAGATCGTCACCTCTATGTCGAGCCCGGTTGCGAGCCAGAAGTCTCTCTGGATATTGAGGGCATTTGGATCGCTTGATTCAGGAAGTTCCTGCAACCCACAGTTCATCGGGGATCCTATAATGCCGGAAATGATAGACTGAATGGCCGCACAAGCGGCTGCGTTGTCTTTCGTGAAATAATAGACGGATTTTGGAATTGATGGTCCGATGCCGCCGATCGAGTAGTCTCGATTTTTAGATTTGATACTGTAATCTCCAAGGAAGACGGTAACGTTACCTGTCTTCTCTAGCGCGGCTTTCGCGGCCTCTAGTGTAGTGCTCTCGTCTAGCTCTGCGCGATAGCGGCTTACCGATGAGAATCTGATGGTGGCGTACAAGGTGCCCGCCGGTTTGTTGACGGCTCGTACCGATACACCCCCAATAGAGGGTTCCAGGTGGACAGGGGAAAACTTCGGCAACGGGGACGCGGGCTGACTCGGAACGGGAATGTCAACAGGGCGCGCTGTTCTCGGAGTCTCCGTGTTTTTCTCAGCCGCATCCATGGCCTTCGGCGGTCGAGTTTCATCGTATATCCGCTTGGGACGAGCTGATGATGTTGTTGATGTCGGTATCGGCGCACGGACTGAAGGCGGGGGGCTGGTAATCTTAGGAACCGGCAGCAGCGGCCGGTTTCCGAAGAATGCGGTGACGGCTATAGCAGCTCCGACGGCGACAAAACAGGAGGTCATTGCTATTTTCAGCCAGAACCAATGCCTCTTTGGTTTTTCGGGTACTGTCCAAGGACGAATAATCCTGGGAGCTTCATCTGCTTCACGCGACTGCTCCAGCCGCGTAGCATAGAACAGCAACCCGACCGCGGCGACGAGTTCGGCGATAAAAGCTGGCGGAGTCATCAGGAATCCAAGATATGGACTCACTGCTACCGTGGCCTGTATTCGGCCTACCCAATCGATAAGCCGTACTAGGCCGGTGAACACCCAGGGTGCAGCTAGGACGGCGCCAGTGACCCCGGCAGCTGTTTCGCGTTTTCGGCTCCGTTTCTCCAAGTCTGCATAATATCAGAGCATTCCGGGGGAATATCGGGGCCAGGCTACGAATCCCCGAAGTAGCCAGCGCGGTATTCAGCTCAGGCGGCTATTCGAACTAAAGGTCCAATGGCCAGGTGCTCGTCAATCAGGGGCCAGTGGATACCGTAACCGGAAGGAGAAAGCTCGGCGCGGTCCCGTTCTGCCTGAGACGCTCGGGCTAGCCGCTCGGAACACCTGCCCCACGGAATCGAAACGGGCCCGCTTTCCAGCACTATGATGAGCGCCTCGGGCGTGGTTTCGATTGCCTTAGCCAATACCGGTTCAGTTTTACTGCGCACGATTCCCTCCAAAATGCTCCCGCCAGGCAGCCACGATCTGGTCGAAATGCTCAAAGATGATCTGCCGCACCTCGCGCCTCAAACGCGGTGTGCAGTTGTATTCAAATTCCTCCGTGATGTCGAAGCGTTCAGGATCCATCCAGTACTTGCATTCGGCATCTCCTTTCACCGCATGTACGTGCATCGGCTCATTGCCCTCGTTCGAATAGAAATGGAACCGCCATCCCTGCACGTAGAGAATTGTCGGCATCGGTCCGCAGTTCCAGTATAAAGAGTCCGGGACCGCCCGGCGAACCAGCGCCCCGGCATAGCCTGACCGCCGCCGCCCCGTCCCCTCCACGCGCGGTTGTATACTGGCATCTATTCGAGGCCACATGAGAACCGTCCGCCTGATTGGTCTGTCCCTGCTCGTCTTTGCCGCCGCCCTCGCGCAGCCGGCCAAGCCGCAGGCGCAGGATGAAGAGTTCGCCCGGCTGGTGAAGGAATGGACCACGCGGCCCGAATTCATGAGCCCGCTGGTGGACCACCTGCCCAAAGCGGCGGGCGTGCCCAGCCCCAAGGACGTGCTCGGCTACTACATCGGCGCGCCCAAAAAGCTCACCCACGTGGCGGACATCAACCGCTACTACCGCGCGCTGGCGGCGGCCTCGCCGCGGGTCAAGATCTTCTCCGCGGGAACCACGGACGAAGGCCGCGAGTGCCTGGTGGCGGCCATCGCCGACGACGATACCATCCGCAATCTAGACACTTATAAAGGTTACTTAGCCCGCCTGGCCGATCCGCGCGGGCTGAGCGAGGCCGACGCGAAGACAATCATCGCGCAGGCCAAGCCGATCTACCTGTTCACCGGCGGGCTGCACAGCTCCGAGACCGGGCCGCCCGAAATGATGATGGAGCTGGCCTACCGGCTGGCGGTGGAGGATTCGCCGCTCTACGACCAGATCCGCAAGAATGTCATCGTGATGGTGATCAACTCGGCCGACCTCGATGGCCGCGACCGCTACGTGGACTGGTACAACCGCCACCTGACGGCGCAGGAAAACGAGCAGGACCACATTCCCGGCCCGCCTTACTGGGGCAAGTACATCTTCCACGACAATAACCGGGACATCAATTACTCGCAGGTCACCATGCGCAACTGGCTGGCCTTCTATCTGCAATGGCACCCGCCGATTATGCACGACCTGCACGAATCGCAGCCGCTGCTCTACACCTTCAGCGGGCAGGCGCCGCAGAACCCGACGCTCGACCCCATCCTCTACGCCGAGTTGCCCTGGTTCGCCGATTTCGAAATGACCAAGATGATCGGCTACGGAATGCCGGGGGTGTGGACGCACGCGTTCGTGGATATGTGGTCGCCGGGGTATCTGGGGTTCATGTCGTCCAACCACAACGGCATGCTGCGCATGTACGAGACGTTCGGCAATGCCGGCGCCAACACCATGAAGCGCACGCTGACGGGCGAGGGCGCCGGCGGACGCGGCGGCGGAGGCGGGCGCGGGGGCAACATGACGGCGCGCGAATGGTACCGGCCGCTGCCGCCGCCGCGCGAGCTGGTGTGGAGCATGCGCAACAACACCAATTACATGGAGACCGGCGTGCTTTCGGCGCTGGAGCTGACCGCGAAATTCCCCCAGACCGTGGTCCAGAATTTCTACGAGAAGAGCCGCAACTCGGTGAAATCGGGCGAGACGGAAGCGCCGTTCGCGTATCTGCTGCCGGCCGGCCAGGCGGATATGACGCGGGTGGCGTTCATCGTCAACCTGCTGCGCCTGCAGGGCATCGAGGTAGGCCGCGCCACCGCCGAGGTGAAATTGAAGGAAGGCTCGTTCCCCGCCGGATCGCTGATCGTCAAGCGCAACCAGCCCTACGGCCGGCTGGCCAAGATTCTGCTGGAAAAGCAGAATTATCCGGACCCCAGCCTCATGACTTATGACGACAGCGGCTGGACCATGGGGCTGATGTCGCAGGCGGACGTCAGGGAGATCGCCGATAAATCCGTTCTGGACGTGAAGACGCAGGCGGTGGATAAGCTCGAAATTGCCGGCACGGTGAAGGGCGACGGGCCGCTGATTGCCGTGCTGGACAACGGTTCCAACAACCTGGCCACGCTTCGCTACCGCCTGAAGGACGTGAAGTTCGAAGCCATCGAGAAGGCGGCGAAGGCGGGCGACAGCGACCTGCCGGCGGGTTCGTTCCTGGTGGAAAACAGCGCGAAGTTGCGCGCGGAAATCGAAAAGCTGGGGTTGCAGGCGGTGGCCGTGGCGCAGGCGCCGGCCGTGCCCAGGCACGCGGTGACGCCGCCGCGCCTGGCGGTGTTCAGCACCTGGGGCAGCACGCAGGATGTGGGGTGGGTGCGCTACGGCCTGGACCATTTCGAGGTGGCGTACGATTTGATTTACAAGGAGCGCATCGCGAAGGGCAATCTGCGCGCCGATTACGACGTGATCCTGATTCCCAGCCAGGGCTACAGCTCCAAAGGCATCGTGTTCGATATCGCGCCGCGCGCCAAGCCCGTGGCCTATGTGAAATCGCCGGAGTTTCCGAGCCTGGGCGCATACGGCGAATCGGAAGACATCACCGGCGGCATGGGAATCGCGGGCGTGGCCGAGCTGGATAAGTTTGTGAACCAGGGAGGAGTGCTGATTACGCTGGGGGTGGCGAGTTTTCTGCCCGCCGATTTCGGCATCACGCGGGCGGTGGATGCGGCGCGGCCCACGCCGCAGTTCTATGCGCCGGGACCGATCGTGGAAGCGCAAATTTTGCGGCCGGAACACCCCATTTTTTACGGCTACTCGCAGAGCACGCTGCCGGTGCGCTGGGCCGGCGGGCCGCTGCTGCACGTGGGCACGGAAGACCGCCGGACGGTGCTGATGCAGTTCACCGGCGGCGATAAGGGCGTGCTGAGCGGGCTGATGCGCGGCGCGGCGGAGATCCACAATCGTCCCGCGGTGATCGACATGCCGGCCGGGGCGGGCCACGTGGTGTTGTTCTCCACCAACCCCTGCTATCGCTGGCAGAACCTGGGCGAGTTCAACATGCTCGCCAACGCCATTCTGCACTACAACAATTATCCGAAGGCGGCGAGCGGAAAGGCGCAGGCAGCGCCGGCATCGGCGCAATAAGGGCGGGAAGGGTTTTGGCGCGGGTATGCCGGCAGGAATGCCGGCATTGCCGCCTGGAAAGGCGGCTCTACGGGGCGGGGTTCGTCAAATTCGAGGTCGTTTTCGGCTCTTGCGAGCCGGACTGCGTGGGAGCTCCCCTCTTCCGTGGCGCCCGACTACCTACTGGTCAGTTCGAGCACGCGGGAAGAGATTCAGTCAAGCAGGCTATGAACGTTGCACGACGTTGGGTCCGAACTTAGATTGCCCCCTGCAGGAATGGCATCGGACGTCGCTCCGGTCGGCTGCAACTTGCCCAGCGAGCAGCTCTTTTCGATTGGAAGGTAGCACGGGTGCTCTGCGCCACGCGCGGGGATGCGAGCGTAAGCGGATGAAAACACCGGGAATAAAAATTTTGATTTACGGCTACGGCAGCGGGAATGCCGGCAGGAATGCCGGCATTGCCGCCTGGAAAGGCGGCTCTACGGGGCGCCTGCGGCGCTATTTGGCGGCGCGGCCGAAGAAGCGGATGCGGGCTTCCAGGTGGCGGCCTTCGTCGCCGTAGAACTGCAGATAGGCGGGCGCGCCGATGGTGTTATTGACGGCGGTGGGGTTGCGGTGATCGGTCAGGTTGTTGAGGCCCAGGCGTAGCGCCAGGCGGCGGCCGCGGAAGGTGAAGCGGCGCTCCAAGCTCAGGTTGAGGTCGAAATTGTCGGGATAGCGGTAGGCATCGACACCGCCGGAAACGGTGCCCGTCTGGGTGACAGCGGAGAACGGAAAACCGGTGCGGTAATCCACCATCACGGCGGCGGCCCAATTGCGCAAGGGCAGCGGGAAGTAGGCCCAGCCGAGGAAGCGGTTGGGCGCGTCCCAGGGCATGGGCCCGAAATTGTCGGCCACCTGCAGCGGCTGATCCACGCTGAAGTCCAGCACGGCGTTCGAAAGGGCGCGCGAGCGGGTGTAGCTGGCCATCCAGCCGTATTGCTGGCCGAAGCTCTGGCGCAGCGAAACCGAAGCTTCGTCGTAGGAATCGCGGCGCTGGTTGGTCAGCTCGTAATTGCCGCCGAAGCCGTAGCTCAAAGCCTGCGGCTGGATGCTGAGGCCCGGCAGGGCGTTGGCAGCGGCGTAAACGAACCCGTCGCTGCCGCGCTTGCGCAGGCCTTCCAGGCTGCCGGAGATGCGGTGGCCGAAATCGTGCTGCAGGCCGGCGCTCCATTCGCTATAACGTGGAAACCGGAGGTTGGGACCGAGGGCGAAGGTGCTCACCAGCGGCGCGCCGGGCAGGCCATCGGTGTAGGGGATGGTGACGGACTGCTGATCGAGCGGGCGGCTGAAGATCGCCAGACTGGTGGCTTCGTGGAGGATGGCGTAACCGGCGGTGAGCTTGGTGCGGCTTTCTTTCCACGGCGCCCACGAAGCGGAGATGCGCGGCGAAACCGCGGCCGTCCGCACCAGCTCGTCCCAATCCGCGCGCACCCCGGCATCGACATATAGATTGCCGAGCGGCTGCCAGTGGTCGTTGAGATAGCCGGAGAGCGCGGTATTGGGGCGCTCGAAAATGCCGCTGCCCTGGAAAGTGGTCTCGGAGACGGGAAGGCCGTCCAGGCCGATGATCTCAAAGCCGGTGCGCTGGAAACTGGCCGAGTAATCCAGGCGCTGGGCATCGCCGCCGATCTGCAACTGGTGACGGCCCATGCGGTGCCAGGCCTGGGGGAAGAAATTGGCGAAGAGCTGGGCGCGCCGGCCGGTCTGGGTGGACGTCTCGAAATAGTTGCCGGAGCGGCCCTCGGGGGTGATCAGGTAGAGACTGTCCCCCATGGGGGTGGCGCGGCGGTCGACATCCAGCCAGGCGAAACCGGTTTCGAGCATGGAGCCGCCGCTCCAGGTATGGTTCTCCTTCACCCCGGTCATGAATTCGCGGTCGGTGAGCGCCTGCGTGGTGGGGTCGGGATCGAGCACACCCAGGCCGGCGTGCGCCTGGTGATCGAAATTGGTGAGAACGTCGGCATAGAGAATGTCGGTAGGGGTGAGATTGACCTGGGTGTGGAACAGGTTGCCGGCGGCCCACAGCGCGTTGCTGTTCTGGCCGCCAGGCAGCCCGGTGAGGATGCCGCTGGAGTATTCGCCGTCGAAGCTGTCGGAGAACCAGGCGCGGCCCTTGACGATGGGGCCGGAGATGCCGGCGCGGGGCGTCCAATCGCCGAAGTGCAGGCCGCCGCGGGTGTCCAGGCCGGGGATGAAATTGGTGGCGGTGTATTGCAGCTTGTCGGTTCCGTTATCGGTCTGGATGGCGAGCGTGCCGGCGGAACCGCCGCCGAGCTGCGGCGATTCGCGGGCGGAGGTGAGGTTGACCTCGCGCACGCCCTCCACCGCGAGCCGGGTGGAGAAGCGGTTGTCGATAGGGTCGGTGATATCGAAGCCGTTCAAGGTGTAGCGCGTCTGGTCTTCGGCCCCGCCGTGGAAGTGGAGGCCGCCGGAGGGGTCCTCGATCACGCCGGGCATCAGCTTCATGGCATTGCGAAGGCTGTGGCTGGAGGGGTAGGGAATGTCGTTGATCTCGGTGCCGCTCAACTGCTGCTGCTGATCGGTCTGGGCGGGATCGACGGGTGTGGGCAATTCGCCCACCTCGATGCTTTGGAACACCTCGCGCTGCGGATTGAGCACGAGAGTCAGCTCCGTGCCTTCGGCCTGCACGTTGACGGCCTCGGCCAGCCGGAAGAAGCCGGCGCGCTCCACAGTGACCTGGTAGGCGCCGGGGCCGGCCAGGGAGATTTCGAATGCGCCGGAAGGGCCGGTGGAGGCCTCCTGCGGCGCATAGGGGGCGGTTTGGGCGGCCACGCGCGCCTGGGCCACCGGCGCGCCGTTTTCATCCACTACATGGCCGGTAAACGGAACTTGCGCGGAGGCGATGCGCAAGAAAACCAAACCGGTGAAAAGAATGATTGCCAGCCGGGTCATGGTCCCCTGTCGCTACATAGTAGCGCGGCACGGGAAAGAGTCCGCGGCGGCGGGAGCGCCCAGTGTGAGGTTAACGCACGGTGCGACTGGGGATTAGGGATTGGGGATCAGGGATCGGGGCGGCGAGGGCGTGCGGCGGGCCATGGGGGCGTACGCGCGGTCCGGAGGACATCCGGCTGCCATCCGAACCGCGCGCACGGTTTCATCGCGCCGTGCACTCCGCCGCCCTGATCCCTCATCCCTGATCCCTGACCCCCATTCCGGAGCGGCGCTACTCTTCGCGCAGGGCGCGGGCGGGGTCGATGCGAACAGCGCGGCGGGCGGGAATACAGATGGCGGCGGCGGCTACGGAGGCGAGCAGCGCCATTACCGCAGCCAGGGTTGCCGGATCGCTTGCGCTGACGCCGAATAGCAGCGAGCCGAACACCCGGCCCAGGGCCGGCGAAGCCGCCACGCCCGCGGACAGGCCGGCCGCCACCGGCGCCATCCCCTGGCGCAGGACCATCCGCAGAATCCGCCCGGGCTCAGCGCCCAAAGCCATGCGGATCCCCATCTCATTGGTGCGCCGGCCCACCGAATACGAAACCACGCCGTAGACGCCGAGGCCGGCCAGCAGCAGCGCGGCGGCGGCGAACAGCAGCACGAGCATCATCTGGAAGCGGCGCGGCGCCACCGATTCCGCCACCATCTGGTCCATGGTGCGCATGGCGGGCACGGGCATTTCCGGATCGAGCCGGTGGATGGCGGCGCGGATGGCGGAAGCGGCGGCGGCGGGCGGAGTGGCGGTGCGCGCCACCAGCGAAATGTGGCTGTTGGATTCCTGCCAATAGGGAACGTAGATGGTGTTGGACGGGGCCTTATCCAGGCTGGCGCCGTGGATATCTCCCACCACCCCGGTTATCTCGATGAGCCCCAGGGTGCCGCGGCCGGAGAGGAAGCGCTTCCCCACCGGGTCGGCTCCCGGCCAGACGCGGGCCGCGGTGAGCGCCGAAACCAGCGCCACGGGCCGCCCCCGGTCGTGCTCGTCGAAGATCCGCCCCGACCGCAGCGGAATTCCCATGGCGCGGAAATACTCCGGATTGACCTGGCGGATATCCGCCAGCGGACGTTGCATGAGAGGCAGGTTCGTGCCTTCGAGGGAGATGAGGTTGTTGTTGCCCTCGCCGCCCAGCGGCAACTGGTTGGCGATGCCGGCCGCGGCGACGCCCGGCAGCCCGGCCACGCTCTCCACCAGCACGCGGTCGAACCGGCTGCGCGTCTCGTGATTGGGATAGCGGTTGCCGGGCAGGCCCAGATCGACGGTGAGGACGCGTTCGGCATCGAATCCTTTATCCACGCGCAGCAGATCGACGAAGCTGCGCAACAGCAGGCTGCCGGCGATGAGGCACAGGGCGCTCAGCCCCACCTCGATGGCGACCAGCAGCGAGCGGAGGCGGCCGCCGGACGGTCCGGCAGTGGCGCCGCGCGCGCCCGATTTCAGCGCTTCCTGGGGGTCGGCGGAGGCGAAGCGCCAGGCCGGCAGCAGGCCGAACAGCAGTCCGGCGCCGAGGGAGACGGCGAAATTGAAGGCGAGCAGGCGGAGGTCGGGATGGACTTCGTCCAGCCGGGGCAGGTCCACCGGGGCGTAGGCGACGATGGCGCGCATACCGGCATAGGCGAGGGCCATGCCGAGCGCGCCCCCGGCGGCGGCAATCAGCAGGCATTCCGCCATCATCTGCCGCAGCAGGCGGGCGGCGCCGGCGCCCAGAGCGCTGCGCACGGCGAATTCGCGGCGGCGGCCGGCGGCGCGCGCCAGCAGCAGATTGGCGATGTTCACGCACGCAATCAACAGAACCGCGGCCACGGCGGCCAACATCAGCTCAAGGCCGTCGCGCACGCGCCCGGTGATCTGGTCCTGGAGGCCGACCATGTGCGCGCGCAGATCGGTTCGTTCCGGCGCCTGGCGGTCAATGGCGGACTGGAGCACGTTCAGCTCGGCCTGCGCCCCGGCGGGCGATACGCCGGCGCGGAGCTGGGCGATGCAGATGTAGTTGAAATCGCCGAGCGGCTCAAGCTCATCGTCGCGCAGGGCGAAGGGCTTCCAGATCTGCGGGCGCTCCTCGGCAATGGTCAGGGCATAAAGCTGGCTGAGCCTGGGGAAATGAAAATCGGCGGGCAGCACGCCCACGATCTGGTAGGCACGGCCGTTGAGCTGAATTTTGCGGCCTATGGCGGCGGGGTCGGCGGCGAAGCGGCGGCGCCAGAGTTCGTCGGTGATGACCACCACCTGATCGCTGCCGGGCCGGTCTTCCTCATCGAGCAGCAGGCGGCCGGCTTGCGGCCGGACCCCCAGCATGGGGAAAAGATTGGGGGAGACGCGCGCGGTGGGGATGCGTTCCGGCTCGCCCGAGCCGGTGAGGTCCATGGTGATCCCGTTGACGATCGCCATTTGCGCAAAGGAGTGGAGACGTTTCCGCCATTCCAGAAAATGCATGCCGTTGACGGGAAGCAACGGGGCCAGATGGGCGAACTTGGGCACGGTTTCATGGATGACGTAGAGCCGCCCGGACTGGCGGTAGGCGAGCGGCCGGAGAATGGCGGCATCCACCAGGCTGAAAACGGCGGTGACGGCGCCGATGGCGAGGGCCAGGGTGGCAATGGCAACCGCGCTGAATCCCGGCGCCTTGCGCAGCGTGCGCGCGGCGAGACGGAAATCGCTCCACATATGGGCTAGTATTACTGTGTTATAAATAACGTGATTTGTTGGGCTTGTCGCTCGGAGGGGGCCTGTCGGTTACCTTGGAAGGAGAGATGGGCATTGTTCGAGCGAATATCCAGACGGTAGAGGACATTTATCAGCTGATCTGGACGGCTGTAGAGACCAAACGTCCGATCGAGGCGGTCTATAAAGGACTGCCTCGGCTGTTTTGCCCCCATCGTCTCGGCCGCAATCGAGCGGGTGAGGTTCGGGTGCTGTGTTACCAGTACGGTGGAGAGAGCGAGAGCGGATTGGAAGCGCCGGGATCCCCTGCCAACTGGCGTTGCACCGTGCTGGAGAAGTTCAGCCGCGTTCAGTTAGGGCAGGACGTTTGGCGTACGGCACCCAACCATTCGCGCCCGGCATCCTGTGTAATCGATGCGGATATCGACGCCGAGGATCAACCGGCAGCTTTGGAACCGCAGAAGGGACAGTGAGACAACTGCCCGAGCAATTGGCGGGAGAGGGCAATCCGCAAGGTGGCGATCGAGCGCGGATTATGCCGTTCGGGGCGGACGCGGCGACCCGCGCGGGCGGAAGTCGGGCGGCTGGTCCGGGGCTGATAGTCCAACATGGCCGGCGCGGGCGGAGGGGGAAAAACGGTTCCGCTCGGCCATTAGGAACCCATACGCAGCGATACATAAAGTGGCGTGATGGTGAAATCCGCGCCAACTCCGGCCTTCATAGTGTCCCAATCCCAATTCCTGTTTGAGCTCTTCGTAGTCGCGTTCGATGACCCAACGATGTTTGGCCAGCTTTGCCAGAGACTTCAGCGAGGTTGTGACGGGTAAGTTGGACAGCCAGTATTTGGTGGGTTCCGATGCTTCCTTCGGCCATTCGATCAAAAGCCATTCTTCCGGGCGGGGTTCGGTGCGCTTTTCATCGCGATGGGAAGGGCGCACACGCACCGCGGCAAAACGGGATCGCAAGGTTCCCTGACTACCTGACCGCCAACCGATGTTCTTCCAAGCCGACGGCGGCAGAGCCAGAGCCAACTGCTTCACTGAAATCGGCTGATGATTGGGGTTGCGCTGCAGTCGCGTAGGGGTGGCTCCACGGCCCGGCTTTCGCGGCGGGGCCGGCAAGGGTTGTTTCCCCGGTCCCCAGACACTGGTGGTGGTCTCGATACCTCCTATATAGTGCAACCCAAGCTCGGTTAAACTCGTGCGGAACTGGGTGTTGTGCCCATAACCTGCATCGGCCAGCACCACTCCCACAGGCACCTGCTGCTGCAAAGCTTGCCGAATCTGCTGCAACGCAATCTCTGGTTTGGGTTGAAACGCCACTCCTTCTGGGACTCCGGCCTGCTGGCAGCGTTTGTCATCCTGACACCACACCTCCGGCAAATAGAGCCGCCAAGCGATCGGCAGGCTCGCATCCCACGTACTCACCGATAAACTCACGGCCACCTGACAGTTGTCCTGTTTGCCTACTTGTCCGCAGTACTGCCTGGCAACTCCCACGGAATGTTTTCCTTGCTTGGGGAAACCCGTATCGTCCACAATCCAAGCCACCACTTCACCATGTTTCTGCATAGTTGGCAGCACGGATCGCCGCACCTCGGCCAGCATCTCCTCGTCGTTCCACGGCGCGTCTGCCACCAAGTGATGGAGCGACTGATGCATGCGACGAACATTGTCTGGAGCCAAGCGCGCCGCCATCGGCTCGACACTCTTACGCTCGCCAGGCAATAACAATCCGGTGCAGTAGTTTTTCAGAGGCGTATGCCGGTCGGCATGCCCCGCGGCATTTGCCAGGCCCTCGATATATGCCGCGAAGCGCCTCTGTTGTGGGCCTGGCGAGGAGAGGCGTGATCCCACGAAAACAATTCTACAACAAAATGTTTGTTTTTAACACAGTAATACTAGTACGGAGGAGAGGGCGCGGCGGTTCGGGACCGAGGACGAATGCCGCCAGCCGAAATGTCCCTAAATGTTTCCCGTTTCCAGGAAAATCCTAGCTTCGATAATGCCTTCGTCTCTCACCCCTCTGCGGGCCGGGGGATCGGTGGCAGCTAGAATGGCGGCGGCCCCGGAGAGTCAGGTTCAGCTAGCGCCACTGAAGACCCCGCGTTTACCGCCGCCGGAGGCGCCCGAACCGACGACAGCGGACGTTTCGCTCTCGTCGCGAATTGACGAAGATCGATGGCGGGCCGCTTTCTCGGGACGGGCACCTTCATTGTTCGCAATCCACTTGCTCGGTTGCTATCGCCCTGAAGGTGCTCGCTCGGGGTGGTTGACGCGCTACTCGGAGAATGCGGCTTCCGCGCTTCCGCGTTCAAACCCCGCGCGGTATTCACTAAGCTGGTCCGCACGGCCACCAGCGGCATCAGCATGCGATAAGCTTCACAGAGGCAGCGTTATTCGGTCACCGGGGGCGTTCACAAGATCCTGTTGCAAGCCCAAGTACAGCTCCGTCGTTGTGAGAGACCCGTGACCAAGACTATACTGGATCTGCTCCACCCGGGCATCGCCTGCATAAGCCAGCTTGGCAAACGTTCTTCGCAGATCGTGGGGTGCAACCGCCAGTGAGAGTCGGGAGCCGTACGTCTTGATGACCTCATAGATGGCTTGACTCGTCACGCGGCCACCGGTTATGACATCAGCTTTGTTAACAGAACGGAATACGCGGCCCGTGGTCACATTGGCCCTATTCAGCCAATCGTCCAGCCGATTCTTTACCCAAACGGGAATCGGAACGGTCCGAATGCGCGCGTGTTTTCCGATCAGGTCGGCGATAATCCATCGCCCATCACGGAATTGCATGAGTTCTACCGTCAAAGACGCGATCTCACTGCGCCTCAAGCCGCAGCCGATCGCCACGGCCAATATGGCCTGATCACGTGCGCCTTTCAGCGTCTCTTGTTCCGGAGCATTGATCAGAGCGGCAGCCTGGGAAGCACTCAACCAGTTGCCGATACGACGCCCCAGCCGTCGCGGTCCTCTGATACGGCAGATGCTGGCCGCGATCTGTGAGTCTAGAAAGCCGTTGTCAGCGGCCTCCGTCGCAAGCTTTCGTAGAGCCGAGAGGTGGAGCGCTATGGTTGAGGGTGCATATCCGTGGTGCTCGAGGACCACTCGATATTCTTGCACTACGGCCTTGCTGAATGGCGCGCGCGGCTCCGCGAAGTACCAAGCACAAAATGCATCGAGCGCCATGGCGTACAGGCGCCTGGAACTGGCAGCCGAGACGGAATTGAGGACAAGAGCCTTCAGCTTGCTCCAACCGGCCTCTCGATCTTCGGACGTGAATGGAATCAAGGTGACGCTCATAGGAGGTGCTTTTCCAATTGTGTACCTCGATAACTCAGTTGTCAATGGCAACGCTATGTATTTAACAGAGCACTTACTGACTGTCAGTTATGCACGTAGGTCGAATTTAGATTGGTTCCTGCACCCCACAGCCGCTCCTGTCCTTTTCTGATCCACCTTTGTTAGTGGCGAATAGCATAAGTGAAAGACGGGCTCAATTGGCACGAACGTGCAGTAACATCAGGGATGGAAGGATGCCCGCCGGTTGCCCGCTAAATCCCAATGGCTGTTCGATATTCCCGGCATCTTGGAACGTTTGCGCGTGTTGGAGGTTCCGGTCATCGACCGTTCCGGCTGCGAGCGCATCTTCGGCGTTCGGCGCCGCCGTGCCATCGAGCTGATGCACCATTTTGGCGGTTACCAGTCCGGCAATACGGTGCTGCTCGATCGGCTCGATCTGATCCGGCTGCTGGAGGAACTGGCGGCGAGCCCCGCTGTCGAACAGGAGCGCCGGCGGAAGGAGCGCCTGAGCGAGAAATTGGATGGCTTGCAGCGGGACCGTGCAGCGGCGGCGGTGCGGCTTCCCGTCGTTCCTGTTCCGCACCGGGGATTGCCCGCGGGGGTCGACTTCGCACCTGGCCAGATGACGGTTTCCTTCAGCGGAGTGGAGGAACTGTTGGGGACCCTCTACGCTTTGGCCCAGAGCGCTGCCAGTGATTACGAGGGTTTCCAGGCGGCGGCCGAAAGCGGAAATTCACTGCCACGTCCGGCCGGCATCTCAAGCTGATCTCGCTTTCCGGCGTCGATGAAAACGCCATGCGGTTCGAACTGCTTTCCATTCCCGGCATCTCGGACGTGTCTTTCGACAGCAAGGCTGGAACGTATTACTGCTACGTCTACGCGATCACTCCGCTTGCATCCACCAGCTTGCTGAGCACCGTCCAGGATGCCTTAAACCAGACGTCCGCCTTCCCGATCACCGGTACGGCTATCAATCCGGATCTCATCGGCATCAGCCTGTCCACTACTCTTACCCTCGCCTCCAGCGCCACCCAGACCGACCAGCAAACTGCCATTGCCGCTGCCGTCCAGGCCGCTCAGAACTACATCAATGACCTGTCCGTGGGCCAGGAGCTGGTGATCAACGACATCGCGGATCAGATTCTGAATTTGCTAAATAAGTTTCAAGAACACATAGAAGATACTAGGTCTCAAGCCGCGCGTTTCGCACCAATTTCGCGTCCGGGCGCCGGCGCCGGGCCGCCGCCAACCGCCGTTGATGGGTGATACCGTATGTGCTCGGATCGAAGGCCTGTGGGGGAAATATCCATCTCGATGTCGCCGCCGCCTTCCGGGAGAGAAGGCCTGGAGAAAGCGTCGTTGAAGAGTTGTTCTGCCTGCGGCGGGACTTGGTTTCGGCAGGCCGATTTCTTTCAGTTTCTACGGGAGGAGACGCTGGGAGGGTCTTGGGAGACTTGGCCGGATTTGGTGGGACAGGCCAGCATGATGTCCATGGGGATTGCCGTGTGCCTTTGCGGCACCCCGCAGTTGCCCAATCTTGGCGGCCTACGGGGTGGGCGTACGCCGAATGCTGAAATCTCCATGCTGTTAGAGAGCTTGGGATGGGCGCGGCAATCGTCGGATGGCAGCGCGGTTTTATGGGGCGTCCGACGGGCAATGGCCGGGAGGGAAAACCTGGATGTTCTGGCCGGCCGGGTGAAGGTGCTCGAGAAACTGGCTGGGCGCCGGCTGGCCGAGACCGATCCGAATCGGCGGTCGCCGCGGGGCCGGCACTGGGCGCCGCCGACGAGGGAGCCGCTGTCGGGAGGAGACGGGAAGCTGACCCGGGATCAGCTGGTGCTCAAGCTGCAGGAGCGCGGGTTCGGGTTTCGCGAGGCCTGGCGAGTGGTCAATGCCATCCTGGCTGTGATGATCGAGGAATTGCAGGATGGAGGAAAGGTTGTCATCGAGAACTTATTGGGGAAGTTCAAGGTCGTCCGGCGGCCGCCGGCGCGCCGGCTGGTGCGTTTCGGCCGCGAGGTGACGGTGAATCAGCAGCCGAAGAGAGTGGCGTTCCAGATGGACCGGAGCTTACGTGGGCCCCTGCCATCTTCGTCTACTTCCGAGGAGGTTCTATTGCCTGAAGCGATCGATCTCAAGCAGCTCCGCTGCGAGCGCTGCGGATCGCTGGAGTTTACGGAAGCCCAATACAAGCAGTTCCTGGCGGATTTCTCTTCCTCCTCGCCTGGAGGCGACCTGATGAGTCTGACGGAACAGCCTTTTCGGACGCTGGTGTGCCTGTGCGGACATCCGGTGATGCCGGGGTGGTTGCGAACGCCGGGCCGGCGCTTTCCGCTGCGGGCGGCCCGGCCGGTGATGGAGGTCGCGAGGGCGAGCTTTCGGCAATCCTTCGACGCCGCGCGGCGGTACCGGGACACGGTGCTGGCCCAGCAGGCTGTGCTGGAGCAGGCTTTGGAGGCGCGCCTGGTCGAAAGGTATGCCAGCGAAGAACAATATGACGCGTTGGCCGAGCGCGTCGAAAACCTGGAACGCATGCTGGCGGCATCCAGGGAGAACGTTTGAAAGACAACTGCCGGCCGGACGAACCGGGCCCGCGGCGGAACAACCCTGCATAAGCGCCCTGAGTTCCCATAGGGATGTCCCCGGATACGCCCGTGCCCCGAAAGCACGGTCCTGTTAATGGGCATTATCGGTAGCCATTTGGACCTTACCTCTGGACTGGAATGACATCCAGCGGGAACCGTGAAATGGGGCGGCTTAAGCGGATTCTTCGGCAGGAATTGTCAAGCGTACTGTGATTTCTAAGTGCGGCCCACCGGTCGGGGTCCCGTTCCCCACCGGGCCGCGGGGGAACCGCGGGCTTATCTGTCCTATGATTCCCCGAAATCGGCGCCGCTTTTTTCGGACACTACGTTCCAGGAGGTCTGGACCGGAATCTTTACCTTTGCAGCCACGCCCGGCGACTTGAACCGGGCCCGGAGCAGCCGTCCCGCGCCCGGAAACAGCCGTTTCGCTCTTCGGTTCTGCCGCGCCCCGCGCCGCTACTGCCCGTAGCGGGGCGTAGCAACCTACAAATACTTGATAAACAGGTATTAATTTGTTAAAAAGAGCTTTTCGCGGGAAGGAGATTGCAAATGCCGCATACCAGACGAGGGTTTCTCGAATCCGCGGCGTTGGCCGCGGGATGGGCAGGCGCAACCGGTGCATCCGCCCAGGGACAGGTACGGCCGCCGGGAGCGCCGGAATCCGCCGTGGCGGAGGTGGGGCCTCCGAAGCCGGCATCCGAAGTTCAGGTGCCGAAAATGAAATTCGGCGGAGCCGATCTCAGCCGGCTGCTGGCCGGCTGCAACCAGTTCTACGGCTTCTCGCATTTCAACAACATCCTCGGCACGATCATGAAGGAGTACTACACCCCGGAGCGCATCTGCGAGGTGCTTCACCAGTGCAACCGTTTCGGAATCAATGGCTTCAACTGGGTGGACGTGCCCCGCGCCAGGCAGGATCTGGAGCGCTTCCACGCCGAGGGCGGCCGCATGCACCTCATCGTGCAGGGCGTGGGCGATCCGGCCGAAGTGTGCCGGTCGATGAAGCCGCTCGGCATCTATCACCACGGCGAATACACCGATCGTGCCTGGCATAACGGCCAGATGCAGAGTGTCAAGGAGTGGTGCAAGAAGGCCCGGCAGACGGGAGTCCAGGTCGGCGTCGGGAGCCACAACCCGGAAGTGCTCGCACAGGTCGAACATGAGGGCTGGGACGTCGATTTCTATGCCGGCTGTGTCTACTACCGCACCCGCACCACGGAGGAATGGAAGAAGGCGCTGGGCGGGGAACTCCTCGAAATGGAGGGCGACGTGTACCTCCAAAGCGACCCTCCGCGCATGTACCGCTTCATGCGCCAGACCGCGAAACCCTGCTTGGCATTCAAGATCATGGCGGCGGGCAGAATCGAGAACCGTGGCGCCGAACAGGCCTTCCGCACGGCCTTCGAAAGTATCAAGCCGATTGACGGCGTCTTCGTCGGTATGTTTCCCAGGGTAAGGGACGAAGTCCGCGAAAATGCCGAGCGGGTGCACCGCATTCTGGCACCCGCCTGATCCGGACAGGACGTCATTAGAGAATGAAATCCCAATTCAAACGCCGTACATTTCTCGGGGCCGGCATTTGGGCCGCAGTGGCGGGAGCGGTAGTGTCGCTGCCGCGATGGGTCCGCAACAGCCGTGGCGCTTCCTCTCGCCCGAGGAAGCGTGCATCGTGGAAGCCATTTGCGCCCAACTCATTCCCGCCGATCAGGACCCGGGGGCCCGGGAAGCGGGTGTCGCCGATTACATCGATATCCAACTCGTGCGCTCCCAGCGGCGAGACCAGCCGCTATATCGTCAGGGCCTTGCCGCCGGGAAATCCTCCTTGATGACCGCGCCCGCGCCACCGGCGTTGCCTACTACGATGCCAATGGCCGCCTGGAAAAGCAGACCGCCGACCTGGTCGTAGTTTCGGGCGGCGCCGTCGAATCCGCCCGCCTGCTGCTGAATACGCGGCACCGGCTCTTCCCCAACGGCCTCGGCAACCGCTACGACTGGGTGCGCCGCAACCTCCACTCCCACACCTATCCCGGGGGCCGTCGGCCTGTTCGATTTCGAAACGTTCGACGACCTCGGCCCCGGCGCCTCCATCGCCATCTGCGATTTCAATCATGGCAACCCCGGCATGGCCGGCGGTGGCATGTTGGCCAACGAGTTCATCCGACTGCCGTACCAATTCATGAGCCGGGCGCCACCGTGGGTGCCGGCCTGGGGACCCAGGCATAAGGACTTCGTCCGCAATGCCTACAAACGCACCATCGTCATCATGGGTCCGGTGCAGGAAATGCCGCTCTACGATTCCCGCGCTCAGGTGGATCCGCAGGTCAAGGACCGCTGGGGAATTCCCGTCGCGCGCCTCTCCGGTTCCAAGCACCCGCACACGCTCGAAATCGCCCGGTTCATTGCCGGTGAAGGCGAGGCGTGGTTGAAGGAGGCCGGCGCCATCCAGACTTGGCGCACCATTCCGGGGCCTGGTTTGAGCGGCGGCCAGCACCAGGCCGGAACCTGCCGCATGGGCAACGATCCCAAAACGTCGGTCGTCAACCGCGATTGTCGGTTGCACGACGTCGAGAACATCTATGTGGTCGATGCCAGCGTGCACGTGACCAACGGCGGCTTCAGCCCGGCCTTGAACATCCTGACCAACGCCTATCGCGTTTCCAAAAATCTCCTTAAGGCGTGGAAAGGCTCGAAGGTGCAGTCGTGAAGCGGATCGTTTTCGCCGCCGCGCTGGTGGTGGTGGCGCTCGTGCTGATGGTGCCGGCCGCCAGCCTCTATTATGAATCCGGGGTGGGGAAGGGCTGCGCCACCTGCCACGAGATGCAGGCGCTTTACGACCAGTGGCACGCCTCCAGCCACCAGGCCGTCGATTGCCGCCAGTGCCACGGCGGCGCCCTCACGCTCGACGTCTCGTTCCATTGGAACAACGCCACCCGCCTCTACTCGCATCTGCGCGGCGACCTGCCCGAACGGATCGGTTTCTCCGACGCCTACGTACAGGCCATGACCGCGCAATGCCAGGCCTGCCACCGCCAGGAGTACGCCGCCTGGAAAGCCGGGCCGCACAGCGCCACCTACTCCCGCATCTTCCTCGATCGCGAGTTCAACTCTGCGAACATGCTCATGGATGATGGTCTGCGCTGCCATGGCATGCACTTCGAGGGTGGCATCCGCGACCTCGTCACGCCGGTTGGCCTGCATGGCCCCTGGCGGCTCGCCCGCGCCGACCTTCAGAACCAGCCCGCCATGCCGTGCCTCACCTGCCATGAGATGCACGGCTCCGGCCGGCCCATAAAGAAGACCGACGCCGCCGGCCGCGTTCCTGGCCCCGCCCAGGAGATTGCGCGCCCGTCGCTGGCGTTCTTCGACCGCCGCTCCCAACGCTACATCCCGTTGGCCGACCTGCCGCTGCCCCCGATGATGGAAGGCGCCCGCCCGGTCCGCATGAGCAAAGACGAGCGCCAGGCGCTGTGCTACCAATGCCACGCTCCCGTCTCCACCATGCAGGTGGCGAGCGGCGACGATCGCACCGGAATCGGCGTGCACGAGGGCATCAGCTGCCTCGCCTGCCATTCCCAGCACGGCCAGACCACCCGTGCCTCCTGCGCCGCCTGCCATCCCAAGATGTCCAACTGCGGCCTGGACGTGGAGAAGATGGACACATCATTCCGCTCCACGAGCAGTAAACACAATGTCCATTGGGTAAAGTGCATCGACTGTCACACGAAGGGCGTCCCCAGGAAAAAGGTTCAAGTTGCTGATTCGTCGCCACCGACGCAGCGGGAGACCTTACCAGACGTGAACCGTGATGATTCGCGGGGGACCGGCATTTCCGTTGAAGACCTTGGTCGCGAATAATACCTGCAAGTTCTTTCGCTCCCAGCCCTTTGGCGCTCGTTGGGCAAGCCTGTCAAGGTCTAAAGGATTGGTAAGAAACTCGCCTGCGGCGATGGTCCCATAGGCCGCGATGCCGGACGCGACCACTATCCAATTTCGGGTCTCAGTATTCCAGACCCGCGAAATGATCCCGTAATCTTCCTCGAAAGTGGAATATGGCCTGTCCGAGAAGACGATCCAGTCCCGTCGGGAGGGATTTTGTGCGTCCCTAATCCAATAGACCCCTTGATTGTCGGTCTGATACGTAAACCGGTAGCGGTTGGTCAGACGCATCAGCCATCCGTTGTTGAACCCGCCGATCATCACGACGGGGCCATTCCGGAGATCCGTGAACGGCAAATCCCCTTCCCTACGGACGTGATACTCCTGGCCGCGTGACTGGATAAACCCTACCAACATGTACAAGGTGGTCGCATCCGGCCATTTGATGTAGTTCAGGCGCAAGGACTCCCTAATGCTCAGCGGCGTTTGATGATCGTGGTTGGCCGGAAGAGCCGGGCCCGAAGTCTGTGTCGGGCTATCGGAAGTGGGAAACCTGCCCGGGACGCAGATGACGATGGCGTTCGACTTGTCCCAAACGGGTCCCCAGTATTTGGTAACGCCGTTCGGCGAGTGCCAGTGCACAAACCCCATCCAGGCAGCCACGGCCAGACCGAGTGCCCCGGTGGAAAACGCATACCGTGTGAGCCGGCGATTCCTCTTCAGAACCATGGGCCCCGAGGGTTCCGGCGGAGCAGGGATGGCTCCGTTTCCCACCGACCACAATTCGGCCGCCTCCGCTGGCGGCAACTCGGTCCTGACAGCGCCGTTGCTACCCACGCGGTGGAACTGGGGAACGTACGAGCCCGGAAGCAACTCGATTCGAATCTCGGCTTCGTGGCCGGCCTTGGCATAGTACTCGGCCAAACGGTGCCGGACCTGAGTTGCCGACGTCCGGACGACGGGGTCCAGATTGGTGTCGTAAGACGGGACGCGTCCGAAGACCTCCACTCCAAGTGTGCGCTCCTTCAAAAGCAACGCTTTGCGGGCGAGAGTCTCTTCCACGATGTACTTCAGGAAACTCGGGTAGCGCTTGCTGCTGGTGAATAATTCGCTTGCGAGAAGGCGGTGAAGTTGCTCGCGGACAGCATCGCACTCTGCCTCTGTTTCCGGAAACCAGCCGTCACCATTTTCGGCAGCCTTGGGATGAATCTGCTCGGAAGACATGTTCCTTACACCTTCTTCCTTAAGCGGTTTGAGACGTATCATACTACAATATTCTGCTAAAGATCTGGAACTCCGGAACACGGCCCAAGTCTTCCGGGAAGGCCGGGGCCCTCACGTAATCCGCCAGTTCGGCGCACATTTTGTCGGACGGCGTGTTGGTCCGTAGCATTCAAAAACTCTGTATTTTCAAGAGATTAAGGGACTGCTTGATACGTGAAACGATCCCCGCCAAGGGAACTCTGCTACGGTAATTTCGACGTTATCCGATTGACAAGCATTGGCAGCGGGCCTATGTTTCTCATTAGGTTATCTCGATATTCAGAAGCTTGCTGTTTAGGGCCTGGAAAGAGCCGTCGACGTCTATTTTGACTGCCCGTGCTTCCGTTTCGTTTCCTGCGCCGCGGAAGGTGGCCGAGGGAAAGTGCAGGCGCTCACCTGCGCAAGAGGCGCCCAGGGTTCCTGAGAAAGGATGACGTTATGCCACGTTTCCACTCCTCGCGATCGCTCACCGGTCTACCGAATCGTGCCCATAGGGCAGGTGCTCGTTTCGCTCCGATGGTCGTAAGCGGGCTCTTGTTCCTCGTATTTGGAACTGTGCTGCGGGCTCAGGAAACCTCTGCCTCAATTGTAGGCACAGTGACCGACGCGTCGGGAGCCGTTTTGCCCGGGGTGACCATCACCGTCCACAACCTCGCCACGGCGGCTAACAACACAGCTTCGAGCGATACGAACGGGAATTACATCATCCCATTGCTCCCGGTTGGGCGCTACAGCGTCAAGGCTGCCGCTTCCGGCTTCAAGACGTGGATGATTCCTGAGGTCACCCTTGCCATTGGCGACCGGTGGAGACAGGACGTGCGACTCGAGGTGGGTGCTCTGGAACAATCGGTCGAGGTCACGGCGAGTTCCCCGGCCTTGCAGACGGACACCTCCACATTGAGTAATCTGATCAATACCAACGCCATGCAGGATCTGCCCCTCAACGGGCGCAACTTCATCGTCCTGGCACAGCTGACCGCAGGATCCGCAGAGGGCGAGCCCAGCGGCCTGCCCAGCGGGACCCGACCGGATGACCGGCGCCTGACCTCCGCCGTCTCGGTGGACGCCCAGCCTACCAGTTTTAACAATTTTATGATCGACGGCATGGACGACAACGAGCGATTCATCGGCACCGTGATCGTGAAGCCGGCGGTCGACGCCTTGCAGGAAATGAAGGTAGAAACCAGCCTCTACTCGGCCGAATTCGGAAGGACAGCGGGAGGCGTCATTAATTTCGTGACCAAGTCAGGAACCAACGAATACCATGGCTCCCTGTTTGAGTTCTTCCGCAACCAGCACATGGACGCCAAAAACTTCTTCGCGAATGCGAAGCCGCCTTATCACCAAAACCAGTATGGCGGCAGCATCGGCGCCCCGATTAAGAAGAACCGCGTGTTCTACTTTGCCGACTACGAAGGATTTCGTATGCACCAGGGTCAGGTGTTCACCGATACGATTCCGACCGTTGCGGAGCGCCAGGGGAATTTCTCGAGCATCAACGCGATCTTCGATCCGCTCAGTACGACAACCAATCCCGCCAACCCCAGCCAATCTGTCCGCACGCGGTTCCCTGGCGACCAAATCCCCGCAAGCGAACTGAATACTATCTCGACGAGTATCATCAACATGTATCCGTTGCCCCAGACTAGCGGTTTCGTCAACAACTACACGTACGAGCCGTTGAAAACACAGAACAACGACACTCTGGATGGCAGGGTCGATTATAAGTTCTCCGATGCCAACACAGCTTTTGCCCGCTATTCCTTTAATAACACCAACACGGTGATCCCAGCGGGGTGTCCGGTCGCCTCCAACGGCCTTAATCCGGACTGTGACGAGGGCCGCTCCGGAACCGCTCACCAGCGGGCCATGAACGCTCAAGTGAATGATGCCCACGTTTTTGGACCGCACCTGGTTATGGAAGTCAAGTCGGGCTTTGCCCGATACGAGGTCTTTTCTCTTCCCGTTAACTATGGAAAGAATGTGGCCCAGCAACTCGGCATCCCCGGCATCAATATCGATGCCGACAGTTCGGGACTTTCCATCATCTCTATCGCCGGTATGACCACGCTAGGTGACGCGAGCTACATCCCGATTATTACGATCAACAATCTGTTTCAGGAGGTCGTGGGGTTCACCTATTCCCGGGGTGCCCACAGCGTTAAATTTGGACATGATCTGCGGCGGCGGCAGACGGATCCTTTCCAGAGCCCTACCGCCAGGGGACAATTCTCGTTCAATTCGAGCTTCACCAACGATCCCTCCGGGGCGGTATCCGGGAGCGGGAATTCGGTCGCTTCCTTCCTGCTGGGATATCCGGCCTCCACTACGCGGAGCAAGTATCTCGTTTCCCCAGGGTTGCGAAACTGGGAAATGGGCGCGTATGTTCAGGACGATTGGCGCGTGGCGCACTGGCTCACCCTGAACCTTGGACTCCGCTACGAGTACTACGGCCCGAATTCGGAAGTCGCCGATCGCATTTCCAACATCAACCTCACGACTGGGCAAATCATTATCGCGGGGCAGAACGGCATATCTTCCTCAGCCGGCGTCCTGCCGGACTATCTGGACTTCGCACCGCGCTTCGGGTTCGCCGCGACCATTGCGAAGGGGACTGTTCTGCGCGGTGGGTATGGGATCAGCTTTGTGCCGAATATGATTGCCAGTTCGATGGCCCTGCGCAACCCGCCGTTCGTCAGCCTGTATACGGTCAACGCCACGCCTTTGACTCCGGTGAATTCGATTACGAGCGGTCTGCCGCTGCCGGTCCCCACCAGCGCGACCAACCCGACCGGAAGCTTGAACGGCGTGGCGTTCGCGGGGGCTACTCCCTACGTGCAGCAGTACAACCTGACGTTGCAGCGGGAGTTGCCCAAGGGCTTGGTGGCAACGGTTGCCTACGTGGGAGCCCTGGGACGCCGGCAGTATATCTTCAACGGCGCCGTGAACGTGGACCTGGCTCCTCCAGGGCCTGGGGCCATTTTGCCCCGGACGCCGTACTATTCCGTTTTCCCCAACGTGTCTTCCATTGCCATCGCGGCCCCTTGGTATGACACCAGCTACCAGGGTCTGCAAGCGACGTTGGAACATCGGTTTCAAAGCGGGCTCAGTCTTCTTTCCACTTACACCTGGGCTCATAGTCTCGATGACGAACCGTCGATCTTGAACAACCCGCAAGCCGAGTACGGCAACTCGTTTCTGGACATGCGGAACCGCTTCACGACGCTGGCCGACTACACCCTGCCGTTTGCCAAAGACGCAAAAGGTGCAGCTGGGATGATCGCAAAGGGATGGGGAGTGCAAGCCGTGGTTGTTCTGACCACGGGGATACCGTTCGACATCACGAATGCCGCTGCTCAGTCGAATACCGGCGGCAGCGACCGCCCCAACGTGATCGGCAACCCGAACTCCGGTTTCCAGCAAAGCATCTATGAATGGTTCAATAACGCGGCCTTCGCCACGCAGCCGCTATACACGTACGGCGACCTGGGCAGAAATGTGCTTCACGCACCCGGCCGAAAGGATCTCGACTTGGCAATTCACCGGGAGTTCATCCCCAGGGAAGGGCTACACCTTCAGTTCCGTGCGGAGGCGTTCAACCTCACCAACACTCCGCCGTTTTCCGCTCCGGGCGCATCCTTCGGCTCGGCGACTTTCGGAGTGATCAGCAGCGCGGGCCTCGGGCGGAACGTACAACTCGCCCTGAAGCTGATTTTCTAAGGGACCTAAGCCCGATGCATCAAGCCGCCCCTCCGACCTGTGTGCCGCGGGGGCGGTTTTTACAATAGAGCCCTGGCTCCGGAATCATCGAATGCACAAATTGAAGATTGAGCTTCTGGTTGCAATTGCAGTGGTTTCGGGTTTGTGGGCCGCCGACAGCCGGAAAGGGGATCTCGGGTCAGGGCCAAGTGGCGGACGGGACTGGCCGGCTTATGGCGGCGGCGCCGCGGAGTCCGCTATTCGTCCCTCAAACAGATCAATCGCTACAATGTGGGCGAACTGCGCGTCGCCTGGACATACGACACGGCCGACGGGCCAGGCGACCCAGTCCTCCACCTTGGGGAAAGTTTCCGGACGCAGGTGGGTAGCCTCGGCGTAGACCCTTTCGGGGCGCCCCATTCCCGATACCAAGGAGCCGTCTAAGAGTTAGATGACAGGAGACTTGGGCTATCCCCATGTGCCGAAATATTAGGCCCCTATTCAACTTCGATCCGCCGGCGAACACGGAAGAGATCCATGCGGCATCGATTCAGTTCGTCCGAAAGATCACTGGATTTCATAAACCATCTCACGCCAATGAGCCCGCATTCAATCGAGCAATTGCTGAAATCGATGCAATCTGCGCTCGCCTTCTCCATTCACTTGCGACGAGTTCGCCCCCGAAAGACCGACAGGAAGAAGCGACCAACGCCAAAGCCCGCGCGGCTCAGCGACTTCGATCCTGAATCCTGCGCTCCGGTATCCGCGGACGATAAGGCGTGATATCGGTTGCCTTGCGACGCCACCTTTGTCCGAGCTGTGCGTCGCCTGGCCGTAGCCGCAGTTGAAGACTAGGAATCCACACATGGCGGCGAGCGGCGCCGGCAGGCACGGTCATTGCAATCCGATCGAGAGGAGTAATTCGCTAAAGCGCGGGTCGTCCCGCATTGCCACAAAGCGGGGATCCACACCGAGGAAGGCAACCCGCGGGGACCCCTCACTAACCGCGGCCCGGAGCAGTTCGAAGGTCTTATTTTTGTCTCCCAGGCCTACGCGGGCTATCGCCAGATCGTATGAGGAAATGAAGTGCCGCGCCGCTTCGCGGCTCAGATCCTGGAGCATCCTGGATGCCTCCGCCCGTTTCCCGGCGAGCGCCAATGCGTGAGCAAGAGACGCAGCGTACATCGAGCCGCCGCCTGCCAGGCTCGAGGCTTTTTCGAACTCGGCAACGGCTTCCTCTAGCATGCCCTTTTGCTCGTACGCGTAGCCGAGGACCAGGTGCGCCGGTCCGAAACCGGGGTCCATCTGGACGGCGTTACGGCCTTCTTCGATCGCCTTGTCGTACTGGCGTGCGAAGAAATAGCGCGAGCTGACCCACGCATTGATGATGTTCGAGAGCGGATCGAGTTCCCGTGCGCGCTGCGATTCCGCAATGGCCTCTGCATGACGGCCAACCAGGGACAAATACTCGCCGTACCAATGATGGCCGTTGGCGTAATTCGGGTTGAGTTCGATGGCGCGGTGGAATTCCCTTTCGGCGGCGGCCCAGTCGCGATCGTAATACATATTGACGAACGCCAGCGAGGTGTGCGCCTCGGCCATGGAGTCGTCCAGACTGAGCGCCTTGGCGATTGCCGCCCTGGCGTGTGGAAAGGTCTCGGAGGGCGACAGAAAACCGTACCAGCCGAGCGGCAGCCAACTATCCGCCAGGCCATCGTAGGCCAGAGCATAGTTGGGATCCCTGTCGATAGCCAACTGGAAAAAACCGATGGCCTTTTTGAGGTCCCGTTCGTTGCGCTTGTTCCAAAAAACGCGGCCGTTGGAGTAGGCGCGGTAGGCCTCGGGGTCTGAACTGCGGACCCGGGCCAGCTGCGCGCGATCATGTGGCGTCAAGGTGACGCGAATCTCCTCGGCGATTCGCTGTGCGACCTCGGCCTGGAGGACAAATACGTCGCGCAAGTCTCGTTCGTAGCTGTTGCTCCACAGGTGGCGGTCAATGCCGGCGTGAATGAGTTCCACGTTGATCCGCACGCGCTCGCCCGACCGCAATACGGAGCCGTCCACAACCGCGTCGACTTTCAACTCGCGCGCGATATCCGGAAGCGGTTTGCCGCTGCCCAGATAGTGCATCGAAGAAGTCCGGGAGATGACGCGCAGAGACCCGACGCCTTCCAGGTGTTGCCGGAGTGCATCGGTCATCCCCTCCACGAAGTAGTCCTGGTCGGGATCGCCCGAAAGATTCGCCAGGGGAAGCACCACCAGCGATCGGATCGGGCCGGGAGGGGTCCTGCCGTGGACCATGTCACGCAGGCGGGCGAAGTTCGCCGCCAGCAGGATGAGCGCGACGAAGCCTGCGGCCGCAGGCTGTCCACAAACCGGGCGAGCGGCGTGCGGCCGGTTTGGCTTTCGGCTCCGGTTCCGGCTTCCCGTCCACGACCGGGGGAGGGGGAACCTGAGGGGCCTCTTCGGCAGGCTGGCTCACGGGGGCGACGAAACGATATCCGCGGCCGGCAAGAGTCTCGATGAAGCGCGGGGCATCGGCCGAGTCGCCCAATGCGGCCCGCAGCCTCTTCATCGCGGCATTCAGACTGTGTTCAAAGTCGACGTAAGTGTCGGCAGGCCAGAGCCGCCTTTGCAGCTCCTCGCGCGTCACGGCCTCGCCGGGACGCTGGAGCAGCATCAGCAGCATCTCGATGGGCTGGCCGCGCAGTTTGACGCGCAAGCCATGCTTGCGGATTTCCCCCGTGTCAGGCTGAAACTCGAATGGTCCGAAACGGATAATCCTGAGCGGGAGGCTCGATCGCGGAGTGATCCCGTTCCCCATCCTTATTTCATTTCCCTTCCTTGGGAGTCGATTCTAACATTTCCCGAGGCTCTTCAAACCTCCACCACAGGGCCGATCCGCAACGTGTCACCAGCAATGGCAAGTGCTGGGGATTCAAGCGATTATCATTTCACCTGGATTTCTCCCTTGGAGTCTTGCCAGGCGGCGCCGGGTGCGGGATGCTGCCTCAACATGCGGATCGCGTACGTCGGATTTCCTGATCCGCTTCGCAGGTCGCGGCGGATTCGCATTTTCGACATTTGGAGGAAAAAGACGATGAAGTACATACTGCGCCTTTCCGCCTGGGCGCTATTGACAGGTGTGGCCGCGAGCGGGACAGCGGCGGCCGATGAAATCAGCGACTGGAACCGGGTGCTGCTCCAGGCGATGCTGACCAGCCCCGTAACCGCCGCTCCGCTTACCATGCGTCCGGCGGCCATCGTACAGGCCGCCGTCTTCGACGCTGTGAATGGAATCGACCGGCGTTACATGCCGATCTATGTTCCGCCCGCCGCGCCGCCGGGAACATCCGCTCGAGCGGCGGCCGTCGAGGCAGCATATACGGCTCTGGTCAGCCTTTATCCCAACCAGAAGGCCACATTCGACCAGCAACTCATGGCTTCTCTGGCTGCTATCACCGACACGACTGACGCAGTCAAGCAGGGATTGTCCTGGGGGCAGACCGTGGCCCAGGAGATTCTGGCGTGGCGCAGCCAGGACGGATTCTCGGACACGGCTCCGCCATACCTCGGGGGAACCCAGCCCGGCCAGTGGCGGCCAACACCGCCGGCCATGGCCCCCGGACTCGCGCCGCAGTTGGCGACCACCGCTCCGTGGGTCATCCGCTCGCCTTCGCAGTTCCGTACCGCCGGCCCGCCGGCCCTGACCAGCGACCAGTATACGGCCGATTATAACGAGACCAAGAGCATGGGAAGTGCGACCAATTCCGGCCGGACCAACGACCAGACTCTCTTTGCGAATTTCTGGCAGGCCGGCAATCCGCCGGATTATTTTGATCCGGTAGTCCTCTCTCTCGCCGTGCAGCATCATTTTTCGATGGCACAGACAGCCCGGATGCTCGCGCTGGTCAATCTGGCGATGGCGGACGCGATCATTGGCTGCTGGGACGCCAAGTATACCTACAGCTCCTGGCGGCCGATTACCGCGATCCAGTTGGGAGACACGGACGGCAACGACAATACCATTCCCGACCAGGCATGGACTCCGCTGATTACGACGCCGCCCTTTCCGGAGTATCCTTCGGCGCACTCTTGTGTCAGTGGTGCGGCGACGCGGATCCTGTCGCAAACCTTCGGCGAGGAGACGTCCTTCAATGTGGTCTCGAACGCCATGCCGGGAGTTACCCGCATGTTCCACAACTTCTCGGCCGCTTTGCAGGAGGTCGAGAACGCGCGCGTGTTTGGAGGCATCCATTTCCGAACGGCCTGCGTCGATGGGACCGCGCTCGGCATCTCGGTGGGCGATTATGTGTTGGCGCATGCCCTCCTCCCGACTGGAGGAGGCGGCCGCTAGCCCTCCAGAAAACGCTTTGGTAAACATCTTCTGAGTGCTCCGGGCGGGTCGTCGGCGATAACCGGCCAATGCTCTGAGTGAACGTCTGGCAGCCGGCAACTCAAAGCTGTATTCTCTTTTCGTTCGAGATCTGATTTAGCCGGAGGGTGAAGGCCCGGCCAGCAGATCGAAACTTTGGCAGAGAACGATCACCGGCGGGCCTTCGGCGACCCGAAAAGCCCAGCCAAGTCTTGTCAACGAAAGTGACAGCTTGTCGGAATCTGTAACCCAGATCATTACGGGAGCGGTATCCGCCATGTTCCGGAAGCGTTCTTCGCTTTCGCGAAGCACGGCCGCAGCGCGTCTTCGCTGGCGCGAAGAGACCGCTCGCCAGATGACCATGACCACAGTCAGGATCGTCGCGATCACGCCCCCGGCTACCCATCTGGCGCGTTCAGCGGCCCCCATCAGATCGTACGTAGCCCACGAGTCGTCCAGGCCGTAGAAGGAGTATTTGGCCACTGTGATGGGTAGGCTAGCCACGAACAGCGGCATGATTATCTGCCTCCGACGCTCCCATTCACCCCAGCCGGGACACTGGTCCCGCATTTTCGAAGTTGGTCCGCTACGTCAAGCGCGAGGACGGCGTGCGCGTCTACAGCCTCCCCAAGTAGCGCCGGTTCCCTCCCTACGCCCGCCCGGCTCCGGCCGCGGCGGGCTTTTTCTTGCTGGGCTAATATTCCGACGACCCGGCCAATGCCGCCATGGGCTGCTTCCACCGCGAACGTGGGCCAACCGTGGCGCAGCAGCGGCTATTCCGTGAGGACAGGTGGAAGCGAGGGTGGCAAACCCCATTCCTTCTCGATGAGCCGGATTTCGCCGGACCAATCCGGTGCCGGGCACAGCCCTTCCACGTCTGGATGACCAGCCAGCAGCGCAGCTTTGATTTCCGCAATCTCCCGGCCGCAGCGGGCGATTCATACGCCTGCCTTCCGGCGCTCCTCGGCAGTCTCCTCGAAGGAGCGGCCGTCGTCGAGCTTGGCCTTCTTCCCGCTCAGCGTCTGCCACCGCTGCACAATACGTCCACGTACTTCGGGCCCAGCTCAATCCGCAGCAGACGCGCTCAGTGAGTTCCCGGCCGCCAGCGTGGTGCCGCTCCCCAGGAACGGCTCGTAGACCGGCTCGCCGCGCTTCAGATGATTCAAGAATCGGGCGTCGCATCAGTTCGACGGACTTCTGCGTGGAATATCGTATTTCGTTTCGTCGCTGCCGCCCATGATGAACTTCGCAGATGCCGAAGCCCAGATCGCGGAATACTCGCCGGCTTTCCCGTACCACGGAGCGTTCTTCTTTCGAACGGACCAGGACGGCTCGTGCTGGAACCAGTCGGGTCCGCGTGAGGACCGTTCTGCCTTTGTCCCAGATAGTCTGCTGAACGCGTCCACTACCATGATCGAATCCGGCGGCTTCGTCGCAATCGCACACGCCGCGAGTCTGGAGCGAACGTGTAAGGACCGAGGCCGTCGTCCGGCTATCGGAGCTTTTTGGTCAACCCCCACAAAAACCCCCACAATACGCGCCGAATACTCCGCTCTGGTCGGTCTACGCCGAGGTGTTGCATCGAGAAATCAATAGGATAGGCGGGTCTGGTTTGCCTCCGGAGCAAAAGGTCGGTGGTTCGAATCCACTCGGGCGTACCATAAATCCCTAAATATCAAATAGTTACAAAATACGCGCCATCTTGGGGCCGATGGGAAAATGGGGCCACTTGTGTCCAGTATTTTCCAAAAACCTTTCCAGCGGCCCAGAACGTCCCGCCGCGGCCGCCGAGGGAAATCCGGATGACCTGTTGTTTTCCCAATAGCGCCGTGCCATTCTCGTGTTGGTAAAGAGAGGCCGCGATTGGGGTACCTGCTGCTGGATGTTCGTTATGCGCTTCGCGTGCTTCGGAAGTCTCCCGCGTTCACGGTGGTAGCCTTACTCACGCTGGCGCTGGGGATTGGGGCAAACGTCGTCGTCTTCGGAGTGCTGAATGCGGTCCTGCTGCACCCGCTCGATGTGAGCGACCCACAGAGCCTGTATCAGATTCGCCATAAGCAGTGGATGATCGGACGGCTGCTGACTACGTCGTATCCCGCGTTTGAGGATTTCCGGCGGCGCAACACCACCTTCAGCGGGATGGCCGGAATTTATGGATATTCTCATGCGGGACTGACGCTGGCGTAACGCGGTGATGCAGGTCCACGGCGATGAGGTCACCGGCAATTATTTCGATCTGCTGGGCGTGCAGCCGGAGGTCGGGCGGTTCTTCCACGCGGCGGACGAGCATGGCCCGAATTCAGCGCCGTATGTGGTGTTGAGCGATGCTCTGTGGCGAAGCGCGTTTTCCGCCGATCCCGGCGTAGTCGGGGCGACCGTGGAGCTCAACAAGCATCCGTTTACGGTGGTTGGCGTGGCGCCGGCGCGGTTCCACGGCGCGGAGCGGTTTGTGTGGCCGGACTACTGGATGCCCATGGTGAACGAGGAGCAGGTGGAGGGGTCGGATTACCTGCATAGCCGGACATCCATCACTGTTACGGTGATCGGCCGGCTGAAGCCGGGCGTGACGCCGCGGCAGGCGACGGAAAATCTGAATGCGATTTCGGCCGAGCTGGCGAAGGAGTATCCGGAGACCGACGACGGACAGCCGCTGCGGCTGATCCATCCGGGACTCATCGGGGACGACGGCGACGTCATTCGCGGATTTCTTTACAGCGTGACCGTGCTGGCGCTGCTGGTGCTGGCGGCGGCATGCGCGAACCTGGCAACTCTGTTTGCGGCGCGCGCGGCGGATCGCAGCCGGGAACTGGCGCTCCGTGTGGCCCTGGGATCGAGCCGGCGGCGGCTGGTGAGGCAACTGCTGACCGAGGCGGTGATGGTATCGCTGATGGGCGGAGCAGCGGGGCTGGTGAGCGCGGACCTGCTGCTGGGCGTGTTGAACCGGTTGGCACCCGGCTGGCAGAAGCCATCTGGCGGCAATCGTGGATGCGCGTGTGTACCTGGCAGGTCTGGCATTGACACTGGGAAGCGCGCTGCTGTTTGGGATGGTTCCGGCGCTGGCAGGCGTGGCGGAGCAGTCCGTTGCAGATGATGAAGAGCGGACCGGCGGATTCCATGCACCTGCGCCGGTTTGCCCTGCGGGATCTGTTGTTGGGCGCACAAATTGCAATCTGCACGCTGCTGGTAACGGCTTCGCTGGTGGCGGTGCGCGGCATGGTGCGCGCGCTCCACGTTCCGCTGGGCTTCCAGCCGCAGGGCGCGATGCTGGTCGAGATGGACCTGAGCCAGGTGGGACAGGCAGGCGACGCGGCGCTCGAGAAAAAGAAAGCGATGATCGAGGCGGTGCGGAGCATCCCCGGTGTGACGGCGGCGGGTATGGTGAGCCGCACGCCGTTCACCGGCGGGCATGCATGGGATTCCGATTTTCCGGCCGGGGACGACAGAGTTCAAGCTGAACAATTCCGTGCTGGCGCCGTACGTGTTTACGATGTCGCCGGGATACCTGGAGGCTGCCGGCACTCGGCTGCTGGGCGGCCGGGATGTCTCATGGCATGACACCGCACAGACGCCGTATGTGGCGATCGTGAACGCAAACCTTCGCGCGGAAAATGTGGGGCGAAGCGCCGGCGATCGGACAGCGCTTTATTCTGTGGGGCAAGCTGACGGAAGTGGTGGGCGTGGCGGAGGACGGCAAGTACCACGACCTGGAAGAGTCGCCGCAGCCTGTGGTGTATGTGCCGCTGTCGCAAAGCGAGCAGAGCGAAACGGTTTTCGTGGTGCGGTCGCGGCGGCGCCGAACGAGATGGCGGCGGCGCTCGAACGCACCCTGAGCGGCATCGCGCCGAATGTGCCGATCACGGTGCAGAGCTGGTCCGATGCGCTGGACGGATGAGCTGTTCCCGGCACGGGCGGCGACCGTGGCGCTGGGCGTCATGGGCCTGCTGGCGGCGATGCTGGCGGTGACGGGCATCTTCGGCATGGCGGCCTACAGCGTGAGCCGGCGGATGAAGGAACTGGGCATCCGCGTGGCATTGGGCGCGCGCCAGGACGCAGGTGATGAGCGCGGCGGTAGGGCGGCCAATGGTGCTGCTCGGCGTGGGATCGGTCGCTGGGTCTGCTGGCGGGAATCTTCGCGAGCCGCCTGCTGGGGCAGATCGTGTATCAGGCGAATCCGCGGGATCCCGTGGTGGTGGGCGGCGCGGTGCTGACGATGGCGCTGCTGGGCATTGCAGCGTCCGCCATTCCAGCCCGGCGAGCGCTTGCCGTCGATCCATCCAAACTCATGCGGGAAGAGTGAGGCAGGTCTATGAATTGGGGGGCCAAGACCGGGCCGAAGCTGCGGCCAACCACCGAAGGCGGCGGTCCACCTCAGAAATCGAATCCCGGTTCGGCTTCACAAATCGATGACGACGTCGCGAGTCGGTTGTGAGCAGCAAACGAGAACGTTGCCGTCGGCGGGCTTTTCGAGCGGCTCCGGTCCGTAGACGACCGCCCCCGAAACCAAACCGCTCTCACAGCTGTGACAAACACCGGTCCGGCACGACCAACGGACCGGGACGTCGCACGCCTCGGCCAGCTCCAAAATGCTCTGGTAGGCCGACGCCTTCCAGTGTGCGGCGATGCCACTGCGCGCGAACGATACCAGCGGACCGGTGTTGGCGTCGTCCTTGGGCAGATGCGGAGCTCGCGTCGCTGCGCCGACGACACCAGGGGTCATCGACTCGCTGCCGTTGAAGATTTCGACGTGAATCCGCTCCGGCGCCACGCCCAAGGTTGCGAGCGCCTCTTTCATCTCTGCCATGAAGCGAGTCGGCCCGCAGAGGTAGACATCCGCCTCTCGTGGGACGCCGACCTCGTCGAAGACCGATCGCGACAGGTGACCGGTAGCGTCGAAATCCTCACCCATCTTGTCGCGCGAGCCCGGCCTGCTGTAACAAACATAGCTGCGGCCGTGCGTGAGCGCGGGCATGAGGCGGCGGACTTCGGCGGCGAATGGATGATGCTGCCGATCGCGAGCCGCGTGCAGCCACAAGACCTGCCGCGTCGAGCGGGCCGCCGCGAGCGCGTGCAGCATCGCCAGAACAGGCGTCGCCCCGATTCCCGCGCTGAGCAGCACCACCGGCCGCTCTCCGGACTGCAGAATGAAGCTTCCGCGCGGCGAGCTGACGTCGAGAGCATCGCCCACCCGGACATGCTCCCGCAGGTAGGTTCCAGCCGCCCCATTCGGCTCGATCTTCACGCTGATTCGATAGCGCTCCGTCGAGACGAGGGCCCGAGAGCGAGTAGCTGCGAAAAAGCGGCGGGCCGCCGGCGGTCCGCTGAAGACGCAAGACCACGTACTGGCCCGGCAGAGCCGTTGGCAGCGGCTGACCGTCCGGGCTCTGCATCGTCAGCGAGAGGACGTCCGCGGACTCGTGATCGATCGCCGTCACCGCGAGCGGCCGAAATCCCGGTGCAGCCGGATGCGCAGCCGCTGCCGGCGCGAGCCCCGCGTTTCCACTCCCCGCGGCAGTCGTTTGGCTCTGCAGCAACGCCTCAAACGACGAGCGCCATCCGGGCGAAAGCGCTTCGATCCGCAATGCGCGCTCCAGTCGATCGCGCGCATGATTGGGCGAATAGAGGAGCGCGTTGATCTCTGCGACGGTCATTCGCTCCTTCGCCTCTCCCACCTTCACGATTTCGTCGCCGGCGCCCACCTCGCCTTCCTGCAGGACGCGGAAGTAGAACCCCGGCCGTCCGCTGGATGTCAGCAATGCCGGCATCCGGGGCTCGTTCATCCGAATGCCGACGCGATAGCAGGTAACGCGAGGTTGAGTGACCTCGAACAGCGCGCTGCCGATCTGATAACGGTCGCCGATGCACACGGCATCGTCGGGCAATCCTTCGATCGTGAAGTTCTCGCCGAACTGTCCGTGGACGAAGTCGGTCCTCTTCAGCTGCTCCTGCCAATAGCGATACGATTCGATCTGGTAGACGAAGACGGCGCGCTGCTCACCCCCGTGCCCGGCCAGGTCGCCTTGACCGTCTCCGTCCAGATTCAACCGGCCGACCCGACAGCGGCCACGCACCGGATCCTTCCAGATCCCGGTGTGCACAGTGCGACCCTTCCACTCGATGTCGCGCGGAAGTCCGACGTTCACCGATAGTAGTCGAGCCATGTCGCTCCGCTTTGGTGGGGACCGGCAGCGATCCCCTAGCCGCTCGCACCCGCTGCGAGCCCGCCACCGGTTGCGCGCTCATGCGCCTCGGCGACGTCGAGGTCGCGATCGGGGCCGTGCGGAATCACCGTCTGACCCGGCTCAAGACGGAGCTGGGTGCCATCGAGCTGTACCGAGACGATGTCCGGCTCGAACGACACCAGGTCGGAGATGCGGCCGACTTGAGAATAGGCGTCACGATACGACCATGCCGCCAGACGTGCGTCACCGATGTCGTAGTAGCTGCACAGCCCTTTGTACGGGCAGAAGGTCTGATGTTCGACGGGCGTCAGCGCGGACTCGTCGATGTCGGCGCGTGTAACGTACCAGCGCGGCGCGAAGCCGGACTCGTAGAGGACCACCGGCCGCCTGGTATCGGCGATGACGCGGTCGCGATGGCGGACCACGAGGCTACGGGAGGCGCTGGCGGATGTCGATCCGGTGGTAGCTGTCGGCGGCATGGCCCATGATCCGTTCGTCTTCTTCGTAGAAAGCGTCCATGGCCGGCCAGGCGAACGCGACCCGTGCCTTTAGCTCGCTCGCGTAGGCGGGCAGGTCGATGTGCTGCCACGCTCCTCGCGGCGCGCTCTTGCTCCCCCGCCCGGACGGCATACCAGGACTGTAGTCCCGAGGTCGGGGTGCCGGGTGGTGTGCTCGGTACGTTGTAGAGTGTCTGGAGAGACGTCGGTCTCCGGGAAGTAGGCCATCGGATAGCGGCCGGGTTCGAAGAGCAGCGAGGACGTTCTCGCTATCGGCGATCCAGGTTCCGCCGAAGCGCACGCGCATGCGGCGGCGCAACGGCTCGACGTATAACAGTCTCTTGGGCAGCGGTTCGGGCACGAGAAACCGGCCGATGGCTGCCGGTGAGAGCGGACCTTGTTGCCAGGACAGTCCCATTGCTCTCCCTCCTATAGGGCTGGCCAGCCGCGATCGCGCTTTGAACTTGTGGGACCCTCCACCGACCACCCCAAGATTCTCCAAGCTAAATGCTACGCCGCGGACAAAAGCGGGCGCAATCGAGCGATGTCATGGGCCATACGAACCGAACCGCATGTCCCAAGAAAGCATTGCGAAGGGTGACACGGCTAAGAATCAGCCTGTACGGCGCCGGCGGATCGGCCGAAGAACGCACTTGCAAATCCACAAACCGGTCAGAGCTGCTCCCAACAGAGCGGGGGTTGCCGGCTCGGGAACCGGTTGGGGGCCTCCGTCGGCGAATTCCGGGCCTTCCAACATCTGCGCCGGCGTGCCGCTGCCGATGGCGGTGTTTTCGTACACGAACGCCGAGTCCGACGATTGGCCCAGGCTCAGCGCTTCGTATTCCTCGGCCCAGGCCAGAACGGTCGGATCCGTCAACTCGCCCGCCGTGGTTGAGGCCTGCACGCTGCCGGAAGAGAACCCGTTTCCCCCGTCGCTGACGATGTCCCAGATCGCGAGCTGAATGCCGGCCCCCTGCGCCGCCGTATCCACCCAATCCGATGAAGGCAGCTGGGAGGAGATCCCCTGGTTCTGCGCAGGCAGCAGCGCGTTGTCCACGAGCCACGCCACCCGAGCCAGGTTTCCGCCTGGAACGCTATCCGGATCCACCACATCGGTGTTGTATTCCACGCCGAGGTAGATGTCGGTGAACAGGTCCACGCACAGCGTGTCCCGATCGTACTGCTCACCACCGTCCGACGTGAGCGTAATCTCGATCACGCCCGCAAAGTACGCGTCCACGGGGGTACCGTTTTCGTCAATCCAGATACCCTCGCCCAGACTCGAATCGACCCCGGTGGGCGTGAGTTCATCGGCCCGGACGAATCCAGCAAGAACCAACAGGGCGAGGCATGCGAGAACTATGTTTCGAATATGAGGCCGAATCATCCGCATCCGCTTCCGACTGCACTACCAATATCCCGTGTCTGCACTGTCATAGGAAAGTCCTAGTGGGGGGATTAAGGTTCGATAACTAAAGTTAATTGGTACTCGGTAACCCGCCGGTTTACCACCCTTGCTCGGTCTTGGTCAGGTTGGGATCTTTCAGGAGGGCAGCATGAAGTGTCGTCATTCCCAGTTCCCGATTGCCCGCCTTCAGGTATGACATTGCGAGGTGGAAATTCCGTCGCGGCGTAGGTTCTTTGGCCGTTGCCACCTTCAGATACCGGACCGCCTCGCGGTAGTTTCCTTTGCGGTAATAGACGCAGCCCAAGGTATCGGCTATGGCGGCGCTGTCGGGCGCGATTTCGCGGGCCTGCAGCGCATATTTCAACGCCTCGTCCGGGTTGTTCATGGCCAGCGCGTAGGCCAGATTGTTCAGGGCGATAAGGTTCTTTCCATCAAGGTCGAGGACTGTTCGGTAGGTCTTGATGGACTCTGCCCGGTTGCCTGCGTCCCCTGCCAGGCTGGCCAGGATCAGTAGCGCGCGGACATTCTTAGGGTCGGCGCCAATGAGCCGCATCAGGCGCTGGCGCGCCGCATCCGGGTGATTTTCGGCGCGATCGATATCCGCTAGGGCCAGATCGGCCTCGAGGAAACCGGGATCCGCGGATTTCGCGGCTTCCAATGCCTTTCGGGCCTGGCGGAGATCCCCGATCCGCAGATACCGTTGTCCCACAAGCTGTTGTAAGGGCGCAGATCCCGGGTGGCCCTGGGCAAGCTGCGCCAGGCTTTCCACCGCTTTCAGCGGCTGCTTTTGCGCGGCATAGCTGTCCGCGAGGACGACCGCCGCCGTTATTTCCACCGGATTGCGCTGCAGCACGTCCTGGGCGTCGGCGCGCGCTCCCGCGTAATCCCCGTCCCTCATTTTGAGAACGGCGTCTTGCATCAGCAGCCCCGGGGAGCGGCCGACCCTGAGAACCCTATCCAGGGTGCTGCGCACTTCCTGGATATTGCCGGTGAGACACAGGGCCCAGTTGCGTTCGGTGATTACTTCCAACGTGGTTCGTTGCGTTTCGGGAGCCTGGTCCAGGATCTCGAGAGCCGATTTGGGTTTAGTCGAAAGCAGGAAATTCCGGGCCAGGGCAAGCCGTGCAGGCAGCATCTCGGGGTCCAAATGGAGGGCCTGGTTCAGTTCCTGGCGCTCGGGCTCCTTCAATCCCCTGCTGCGATACACCTGGGCAAGCTCAAAATGGGCCTGCGCGGAGTCGGCTTCGAAATTCAATACTTGTCTAAGATCCTCCTCCGCCTGCTGCGCATTGCCGGTCTTCAAGGCCAGCTCGGCCCGTTGCAGCAGCGCGTCGGTGTCCCGGGGGTTCTTCCGCAGGGCGGCAGCCACCAGGTCCCGCGCTTCCGGCGTTTTGCCCATCAACACCAGCGCCGCGAACAGCCGGGTGCGGGCGGTCAGGTCGTTCGGGTCCAGCCTGGCCAGCTTCGCGAGCTCCGCGAGGGCCGCATCGCGCTTCCCCATTTGAAACAGGAGGAGCGCGTGGTACCCCTTGAATTCCTTGCCCGGGAGCGCGTCCAGCCGCTGGTACGTCTGCTCAGCCTCGTTCATCCGGTGGCCGGCAATCTGGATTGCGCCAAGAGCCAGCAGCGCGGGGCCATAGTTGGCCTGCAACCGAAGAGCCCGCTTGATCTCCGTTTCCGCCTTCTCCGGCTGCTTCAAGATCTTGTATAACTGCCCAAGCGCCAGCGCCGCCTGCGGGGATTGCGGCGCTGCGGCCACCGCTGTCGTGAGCACTTCCTCGGCGCCCGCCCAATCCCTCTGATTCAGCTTGATTCTGGCCAGCGCTACGGCTGTCTCCAGGCGGGCCAGGGACTCTTGATCGTCCCGAGTAGCGCCTTTGGTGGACTGCGCCGGGAGTCCGGCGCCCAAATCGGAAAAATCGACCACAGCATCCCCAGCGGGCGATTTGCCGGTGGATGGAGTCTCCGAAACGAAGAAGTAACTGCCGAGGCGGGAAGGCCGTAGGAGCATCGCAAAATACCCGCTCGCGGAATTGTCACGCGGATCGTTCCCCGCGGTATCCGAGTCCGTCAGAATGGTATTGACCGATATAGGGAAAAGGTATGTGCTCGCATGCGCCTGGCGTGCGGCAACGCCGAGGCCGCCCAACAGTGCGCCCGTCAGCAACGCAACTCTGGCCCGGCGGCCCATCTCACTCTTGCTCGCCCGCATAGGAATTTTCTTGGTAAACAACCCCTCTCCGACACCATATCGGCGTGCTTGCCCCAAGTCAATGAAGCCACGGCCAGTAGCCATTAGATAACGTTCCAACCGTACCAGGACACTGAGGTGCGCACACCGCCTTCGATTCCACCCGGAGGGAGCATTGCGGGTGGCGGGGACGCGCTACCATTCGATGCCCGCCGGATCGCACGCCTTAACGTGCCGTTTTACCAGGGTCTCGAGTTGAAATCGGACGGCCCGTTGTATACAATCACGAAACCGACAACGAGAACAGCGCGGGCGCTCAGAGCCACGTTGGAGATCGAATTTTTGGGAGCATGTCATCGAGCTTGAAAACCGGCCCCGGCAGGAGCGGCTGCTGGTGGATGGGAAGGAAGTTGCGCGTCAGGCGGACGCCGCTTTCACACCCGGATTGTTCAGGCGACGATCGCGGATGGGGGGACTAGATAGTGCCACCAGGTGTCATTTGCCCGTGCATCGTGACGACCACGCCTATCGGCTCCGAGCGCCGGAGTGATGCGCTGCTGGAATTTCCGCGTATCCGTGTATGGAAAGGAAAGGTATGAATCGCCGCAATTTAATGAAGACTCTTCCGGTCCTGGCCAGCTTCGCCCAGTTGGTGCGGGCCCAGGATCAGGCCGGCCGGCAACCCGGGCGGGGACGCGGGCAGGGCCGGGGCCGCGGGCCCTCAATGGCCGTTCCTCCTCCCACGCAAACAGGTCGCCTTATCCCGGCCGGCTGAAACCGGGCGTGGTGGCCATGTCGTTCCGGGGCGAACTGGAATCGGGAAAGATGACCTACGAGGATGTCGTGCGGTGTTTCCTCGGATCTGGGACTCGAGGGACTGGACATGACGGCCTACTATGTTCCGCCCCTACTGAAATTTCCTCCGGGAATCGCCTCGCAGGTGGTCTCCGAAATGGTGCGTGAGACGCCCGCCAACCCCAGCAGCCAGTGGCTGGCCTCTTTGCGGAGCACGGCCTACAAGAACAACTTCACAGATTTACAGCATTGGAACGCCGGTGAAGATGTCGCACGAGACGCCCGAACTGCGCCAGAAGGAAGTCGCCTTCGGCAAGAAGTGGGTCGATATGGCGGAGCGGCTGGGCGCGGGGCACGTTCGTGTCTTCGCCGGGAGCATTCCGAAGGGAGCCACCGAAGAGCAGGCGGTGGCATGGGCAGTGGAGGTTTACAAGCCGCTGCTCGACTACGGGGCCGAAAAAGGCATCCTGATCGCCGTCGAGGACGACGACGAGTTGACCAGGAGCGCCGACCAGTTGCTCAACATCCTGAAGCTGGCCGGCAATCACCCGTATTCGGCCATCAATTGCGACGTAGGCAACTTCAGGAGAGACGGCTACAACGACGTCGCGAAGGTGGCGCCGTACGCCCATTGCACGCATATCAAGACGGCCATGACGACGCCGGACGGCGGCCGCGAACCGGCCGATTGGGTTAAATTGTTCGGTATCCTGGCGAACGCGGGCTTCCGGGGCTACGTCTCCATGGAAATCGAAACCAACGACAACCCGGTGCCGAAATTCGCCGCGGAAGAGATTCGCGTGGCGCGGATGTTCTCGGGCGCGCCGGTTCCGGCGTAGAGGTCGGGGGAGCCAATCGAGCGCCGCCGCTGGGGAGCAGGTTCGGCCGGTTACTTGCCGGTCCAGCGCGGCGCTCTCTTGCCCAGAAACGCTTCCATGCCCTCCTGCGCGTCGGCGGCCAGCGCGTTCATTGACATCACTTCCTTGGCGTAGGCGTAAGCTTTGGGCTGATCCAGGTCGATCTGGGTATAGAAGGCCTGCTTGCCCAGGGCCAGCACCAGCGCGCTGGCTTCGGCGACCCGGGCTGCCATCCGGCGCGTGGCAGCGCGCAGGTCCGCGGCGGGAACCACCTGGTTAATGAGACCCCAATCGGCGGCGGTACGGGCATCGATGAGTTCGCCCGTGAGCAGCATCTCGAGCGCGCGCTTGCGGCCGATGGCCCGGGTCAGCGCGACCATGGGCGTGGTGCAGAACAGGCCGATCTTCACGCCGGGCGTGGCAAACGCCGCCTCTTCCGCCGCGATGGCCAGATCGCACGCCGCCACCAGCTGGCAGCCGGCCGCCGTGGCCACTCCCTGCACCTCCGCGATGACCGGCTGCGGAATGGTTTCGAGCTTCGTCATCAGCTCCGTGCACACATCGAAAATAAGCCGGTATTCATTGATGTCCCGGCCCGTCATTTCGGAAAGATCGTGGCCGGAGCAGTACACCTTGCCGGCAGCCGCCAGAATCACGGCGCGGATCTCGCGGTCGCGCCCCACTTCGTCCAGCCGCCCGATCAGTTCCCGCATGAGATCGAGCGAGAGCGCGTTACGGCGCTGCGGCCGGTTCAGGGTCACAATTGCAATCGGCCCTTCCTGCGCAACTTCCAGATTTGACATCATTGTGCCTGGGTTCATTGTCCCGCCTCCCGCCGTCGCACACGGCCGCGCTGCGCGCCGGAAAATCGATCGGTGTCAGCGAAGAGATCATGACGCCCGACGTGATTGTACATCGGGACCTCCGGGCCGTCCACGGCGCGCTGGCCGGGATGGACCGTGGTGGTGGTTTTCAGCCACCGGCGCACCCGGGCGCACCTGGCCGAGCTTTCAGAATCAGCGGATTAGCATTGGCTTGTAACGTGCAATTCATCGGTATCCGGGCCGGAAATCCGGTCTGGCGATGAGGGCCGGAACTGGGGAGGTGGCAGTATGACGGGCTCTAAGACGGTTTTCTATGGGCTGGCGCGGCAGGGGATCAGCATCCTATGTGGTCTCCTCCTGGTCTGGTTTCCGTTCGGCGTGCCGGCATTCGCGCAGTACGATGTTCCGCCGCAACAGCCGGCCCAGGCGCCGCCGCCGGCGCAGCTGCTCAACCCTGACCAGTTGGACAACCTGGTTGCGCCCATCGCGCTCTATCCGGACCCACTGCTGAGCCAGGTGCTGGTGGCCTCCACCTACCCGCTCGAAATCGTGGAAGCATCGCAGTGGCTCCAGCAAAATCGCAACCTCCAGGGCCAGCAGCTGGTGGCCGCCGCGCGCCAGCAGAACTGGGACCCGAGCGTTCAGGCGCTGGTGGTTTTACCCGATGTAATGGGCAAGCTCAGCTCGGACGTCAGCTGGACCACCGATCTCGGCAACGCCTTTCTGGCGCAGCAGGCCGACGTCATGAGCGCCGTCCAGAGAATGCGGGCGCGGGCGCAGGCCGCGGGCCGGTTGACTTCCGATCCCGAGCAAACCGTGACCACCCAGACGCAGAACGGCCAGACGGCGATTGAAATCGTGCCGGCCAATCCGCAGGTCATCTACGTTCCGCAATACAACCCCGAATATATCTGGGGCCCGCCGGCATGGGGCTACTATCCGCCGCTGTACTATCCGACGATCGGTTTCGGCTTCGGTTTCGGCGCGGGCATTTTCCTGGGCGCGTTCTTCGGAGGCTGGGCGGGCTGGGGTTGGGGCGGATGGGGCGGTTGGGGCTGGGGTCCGAACTGGTTCGGCCGCGGCATTCTGACGAACGGCCTATTCTTCAATCATTACGGATATCGCAACTTCTATGCCGGCGGTTTCGGCGGCGGCGGCTTGTGGGCCCACAATCCCTACCACCGGCTTGGGGTGCCTTATTCCAACGCGGGGCTGGCCGCCCGCTTCGGCGGCAATTATGCCGGGCGCGGGGGAATGGTTCGCTCCGGAATGGCCGTGCAACGCGGCGCGGCGTTGGCCGGCGGGCGGGTCCAGGGGAATGCCCGATCCATGGGAGGTAACGCGGCCGGGGGAGGGTGGCAGCACTTCGGAACCAACGCCGGCAATGGCTTGCAGCGCGGCGGCGGATTCAGCCAAAGCCGCGGCCAGGGGAATGCGCGGTATGGCGGGGCGGCGGCCGGCGGCGGCGGGCAGTGGAGCCATTTCAATGGCTTTGCGGCCACCACTAACCGCGGCGGCTTCAGCGGCGGAGGATCCCATTCGGCTACGGCGTTCGGCGGCGGGTCGCGTGCATTCGGCGGAAGCTCCCGTTCCATCGGCGGCAGCTACGGAGGGGGCGGAGGTTCCCGTTCCTTCGGCGGGAGCTACGGCGGCGGCGGGTCGCGTTCCTTCGGCGGAAGCTCCCATTCGTTTGGCGGCGGCGGAGGCTCCCGTTCCTTCGGCGGCGGCCACAGCAGCGGCGGCGGATCTCACTCCTTCGGCGGCGGTGGCGGCCACGGCGGGCACAGGTAGCCGGCTGGGATCTGCGGCATCTACCGCTCCCTTACGGTCACGGCTCCGTCCTTTCAGGGCGTCTCAAACGGAGCCGCGACCGTAAGCGAGCGGTTTGCTTCTTTTTCCCTGCGACAGGTTTCAGCGCTCAATGGCTGCCGCGGCCATCGCCATAAAGCTGTTGATCTCGTCCGCTACATCTCCACCGCCGTTGGTGCGCTGCATGAAGATGATGCCGACCAGGTCCTTGGCAGGGTCCACCCACCCATAGGTGCGATAGGCGCCGCCTTTCACGAAACTGCCGATCGAGTTATACCGGAACGTGCCCAGGGTTTCGCGCACCACCTCGAAACCGAAGCCATGACCCACCCCGGGGGCGAAGCCCGCCTTCATCGAGCCGGTCTGTGACGTGGTCATCGCTTCCACCGCCGCCGCCGACAGAATCCGCTGGCCGTTCAGCGTTCCTTTGTCGAGCAGCATCTGGTGGAAGCGCGCCATGTCCGCCGCGGTGCTGAAGAGGCCGCCCTCGGGGGCCGGAAACTTCGGCTCCGGCATGGAAACGCGCTTCAGGCCACTGGTCTCGTACGTGTAGACCGAAGCCACCCGGTTCGCTTTATCCGGCGGCACGAAGAAAAACGTGTCATTCATTTCGAGCGGCCGGAAAATTCGCTCGGCCAGAAAACGGTCGTAAGCCTGCCCGGTCACCACCTCGATGATGCGGCCGAGCGCGGCAATTCCGATATTGCTGTAATTCCATGCCGTCCCGGGTTCGAACAGCAGGGTTGCGCCGGAAACGGCGGCCACTCTCTCGGCCAGCGTTTTGGGCGGCGCGTCGCGTCCAGCCGAGCCCGGCAGACCCGAGGTGTGCGTCATCAGGTCGAGGATGTTGACCGGACGAGACGGCGGGACCAGTTCGCAGTTGTAGCCGGCGAGGGTGCCGCAGGGATTCAGCTTCAGGCCCTTGAATTCCGGCAGGTATTTTTCGACGGGATCGATCAGCGACAAGCGGCCCTCGTCCACCAGGATCATGATGCCGGCACAAGTCACCGGCTTGGTGACCGACGCCAGGCGGAAGATGGTGTCGGTGCGCATGGGGGTCTTGCTCTCGAGATCCTGATACCCAACGGCTGCGAGACCGGCGACGTGTCCATGCCGGGCCACCAGGGTCACCACCCCGGCGGTCTTGCCGGCGGCGACGAACTCCTTCATCCGGGCGGGGATTCGTGCCAGGCGGGCGGCACTCATGCCGGCCGCTTCTGCATCGGTTTTATCGGTTATGAACGGGCCGGCGGCCAACGCGGCCAGAGAACAAACGAGCAGGAGGGAAGCACTTTTCTTCATGGTTTTCACCAGGTCCATTTTGGCAAATCGCTAATACTCGCGCGCAATCCGGATCATGGCCCGCAGATTCGCGGGCGGGGTGTTGGCGGGAATGGCGCACCCCGCGTTCAGGATGAATTTGGCCGTTCTGGAAAAAATCTCCAGCAACTCGCGCGTCTTCTGTTCGACTTCCGGCACGGTTCCCAATGCCAGAACGCCGCTCGGATCGATGTTGCCCACGAACGCCGTCCGCCCTGCGAGTATGTCGCGAGAGCGACGGGCGTCCGTCTTGTAGTCGAGCTCCAGGCCATCCGCGCCGGTCGAGACCATATCTTCGAGGATTGGTTCCGTTTTGCCGCAGATGTGCTGAATGTAGGGCAGGCCCAGGGCATGGGACGCCGCCGTCACGCGCTGTTCGTAGGGCATGGCGAAACTGCGGTAGATGCGGGGTGAGACGACGCTGGGGCCGGCGGGGCTGTCGCCGTTGGACAGCATGTGAGCCCCGGTGGAGGCCATGAGGTGCAGAAACTGGATGGTGGCGCCGGTGCAGAATTCGAGCAGGAGGCGGGCGTCCGGCTGGTTTTCCTCGCTCATGATGTCCATCATCCAGTCCGCGGAGCCGCGCATGGCTGCGGCCAGCGCGAAGGGGCACTGATCGCAGTTGCCCCGGATGTAGATCTCGTCGCCGAAATACCGTTTCAGAAGACGCACGGCTTCGAGCCACACCTGGATGCCGCAATAGCGGCTTACATCGACGGGTTCCAGGTCACGCGCTTCGGCGAGCGCGCCGAGCCTCCGGCCGTGGCAGATGGCCGGCTCATCGTCCGGGAACATCACCGGCACGCCTACGGCGCCGGCCAGCGTGGCGGTATCCATGTCCACGAGGATGCCGTCATACCGATATTTCTCGACCGCTTCGGTGAAGCAACGCGCCATCTGGGCGGGGTCCGCGCGGTAGGTCTTCATGGGCACGCCGGCCTCATGCGCCGCCATCATGAAGTTGTGCAGCATGACCGGCGTGACATCCGGCTGCTCCCCGCCGAGCGCGGCGGCGATTCTCTGATATCCGTTCATGGCGAAATCCTCTGGCTATTCCCCGGCGCCGAAAAACAAAACCACCGCGCCGGGTTTATCGAGGCGAGCCTGAATGCGGGCGCGGCCCTGGGCGTCGAACTCCACCTCGGCCCCGCCGGTCTGCCAGAACTGGCGGACCACGGGCGCGCGCGTTACATAGGTGAACTCGCCGCTGGAGGTCGCAAACAGAACCACCGCGCCCCGGCCCGCGGGCGAGATTTTTTCGTGGATCTCGGGCGTGCCTCCGACGGCTCCCGAACGCACCGGCGAAATTACGGTAATGTCGTCGCGCACCTGCTTGTAGTGGCGCAGGCCCTCGTGCCAGAAATTCACCCCGGCCTTCGAGATGGCCGGAAGATCGCCCCAGATGCCGTTCTGCCCCAGCACCAGCGAAGCCAGGTTGACGGACTGCGATGCGAGTGGGTCATCGGGAAAATAGTGGGTCAGGAAGAGCACCGAAGGAATCCATTTGTCGAAGGTGAGCGGTGTGCGGCAGATCCAGGTGCGCGCCGGGCCGGGATAGAAGAAGAGGTTCCAGTTTTCGGTGCTGCGGTTCATGGGAAGGTCGTAGTTGAACTTGTAGGGGCCGTTGTTGATCAGGAAATACTTGCCCGCGGAGAGGAAACCCAACCCTACGGCGCGGCCGCCTTCCGTGATATCGAAATCGACGATGGCATCGGGAACCGCCGCGTTCACCTTCTCCACGATTGCGGCCATGTAGCGCGGCAGCAGAAAGGCGTAGGAGGCGGCGCGCTCGGCGGGCGGTGTGGAAGGCGAACCGTGGTCGTGGTTGCCGGAGTCGCAGCCATACTGACCGATGGCGTCCCACTTGAAATAGCGTGCGCCGGTTTCTTTGGCGACCTGAATCAGCTTGTCCGCGAAGGCGTCGCTATAGCGGCTCACCAGGCACATGGTCTGGCTGGCTTCGGTTTCCCAGATTTCGTGCGGCTGGCCCTCGCGGCCGTTGCGGGTCATCACGGAGGCGCGCTGCTCCCGGTACATGCGGCTGGTGAGCGCGCTGGCGGTGGGGTTGAACCACAGGCCGAGCTTCATTCCATACTGGTCCAGCCGGGCGCGGATGGGCGCGAGACCATGCGGGAAACGCTTCCGGCTCACTTCCCAGTCGCCGGTCTTTTCGTACCAGCCGGTGTCCAGCACGAACACGTCGATGCCCATCTGGTGCGCCACGTCGATTTCCTGGAGAATGCGCGCTTCGTTCATCGACTCCAGGTACGGCTTGCCGTTCCACCATTTGTTGCGTTCCTGAAAATTCCAGGTGTTGTAAAAGATGTAGGGCGTGCGGCTGGCCGCGGCCTCGCTCTGGTAGCGAAGCAGGAAGGTCCGGTAGGTGGCGGCCAGGTCGTCGATCGCACCCGCGGCGACGGCGGCGTGCACCCACACGCTGCGCCAGGGTGCCTCGGCGGTCATGGGCTGACCGCCCCAATAGTTGCCCTTGACGGCGCGCAGACGGACGTCGCGGTCCGGCCCCAACTGATACTCGAGAAAGGCATCTGGAACCTGCGAACCGTGTTCGTAGGCCACCAGGACGGACTCGCGGCCGTCGGAAGCGGCCAGGAGCGGACCCATGAGATGGAGCCGGTCGGCGAACTCCCGGCTCTCGATTTCCCGTTCCGAAAGCGTGAAGCTGTGGGTGAATTCCTGGAATTCCGAAAAGCGCACTTCCCGCGCCAGCGGAAAGGCGGCGAGGGAGATGGCTCCATACTCCAGGCGGTCGCGGCCGGTGGCTCGGGTCAGCTTCTGCCCGGCGGTCGAGTAGATTTCATAGCGGAAGCGCACCACGGGATTATCCGGCGGCAGGCGAAACACCAGCTTCACGCGCAGCGATGGCTGGCGCGCGAACCTGCCCTCCGCCTGGAACTCCTGAACGCCGGAGGCCAGGCGCCGCGCGGGAGCGGCCTCGCGCAGGTCCGCCAGCGGGCCGGCCACCGGCTGGCCGTCGATTTCGATCGCCACGCCCGCAAACGGTATGGTTCGGCCGCTCGCGGCCAGGTAAGTCCACCACTGCGGAGCGCCGTTTTCCAGGCGGATCGAGGCGGCGGCGGTACGGAACTCCAAAGCCGCGGCGGGCCGGGCCGCAAGCAGCAGGGGCAGCAGCAGGACAATGTCGCGCCACATCGGAAGTCGAATCATGATCAGACTCCTGAGGGTAGCGCGATTCGGCGCGGGCGTCGCGCCTGCCGGCGGCCGCGGCTTGACGGCGCACCCTACGGGAAATACCATACAACCCAGATGAAGACGATACTTGCCGCAAAGTGCCGCGCGTCGCGCGGGAAGGCATGCGCCGCCCTGCTTCTGCTGGCTTTGGCTCATGCGGCCGCCGCCCGGGAATTCCATGTCTCGGTCCAGGGAGACGACCGCAACGAGGGCTCTTCGGCCAAGCCCTTGCGGACGATCTCGGCGGCGACGCGCGCGGCGCAGCCGGGGGATGTCATCACCGTTCATGCGGGAACCTACCGGGAGAGGGTGACGCCGCCGCGGGGCGGGGCATCGGACAGCCAGCGGATTGTCTATCAGGCGGCGGCCGGCGAGGAAGTCACCATCAAAGGATCGGAAGTGATCCGCGGCTGGAAGCCGTTCACGGGCACGGTTTGGAAAGTGGCGCTGCCGAATTCCTTTTTTGGCGCTTACAATCCGTACAAGGATCTGATCGCCGGAGACTGGTTCGACGATCGGGGAAGGCCGCATCACACCGGCGAAGTGTATCTGAACGGCAAATCGCTCTACGAGAGCCCGGTGTTGGAGGGAGTGCTGAATCCGCGGCCCGGCCGCGATGGGCAGGGCAGCCAGCCTTCCACTTACACATGGTTTGTGGAAAGCGACAATGAGCTAACTTATATCTACGCTAACTTTCACGGTCAGGATCCCAATCGGGAGTTAGTGGAGGTTACCGTCCGCGACAGTTGCTTTTATCCGGACCAGCCCGGCCGCAACTATATCACGGTCCGCGGGTTCCGCCTAAGCCAGGCGGCCACGCAATGGGCTCCGCCCACGGCCGAACAGATCGGCCTGGTCGGCACCAACTGGAGCAAAGGGTGGATTATCGAGAATAACGTGATCAGCGATTCGAAATGCGCCTGCGTGACCTTGGGGAAGGATCGGAGGACCGGCCAGAACGTGTGGATGAAGGATCCGCGCAAGGACGGCTCCATCCATTACAACGAAGTGATCCTGCGGGCGCTGGAGGAAGGCTGGTCGCGGCAGAATATCGGGTCGCACATCGTCCGGAACAATACGATTTTCAACTGCGAGCAGGCGGGAATCGCGGGAAGCCTGGGCGCCATTTACAGCCGGATCACGGACAACCACATTTACAATATCTGGACCAAGCGACAGTTTGCGGGCGCGGAGATCGCGGGAATCAAACTCCACGGCGCCATTGACGTGGTCATCCGGCACAATTGGATTCACGACGCCGGACGCGGTATGTGGATGGATTGGATGGCGCAAGGGACGCGGATTACCGGAAATCTTCTATACGACAACAGCACAGACGACTTATTCGTGGAGGTGGATCACGGGCCGTTTCTTGTGGATAACAATCTGTTTCTATCCGGCCTGAGTCTACACGATATGTCGGAGGGCGGGGCTTATGTTCATAACCTGATGACCGGAAGAATTCTGAGCGTGCCCGAGCCCCGCCGCTCCACCCCGTATCTGAAGGCGCACTCTACGGCGGTGGCCGGGCTGGACAGCGTCGCGGGCGGCGACGACCGTTTCTATAACAATATATTCGTAGGGAATGGCGAGCCGCCGGCGGGCGGGGGCGAAGCGGATGTGAATCCCGGGTCGTACGGCGGCTATGGACTATGGGTCTACAACTTCGGCGGTTTCCCACTGCACACGGGAGGTAATGTATATTGCAAGGGCGCCCGGCCCTATTACAAGGAGGACGCTGCTTCGGTTCTGCCGGGCGCGGATCCCAAACCGGAAATCGTAGTGGAAGGCGGCCGGGTTTACGTTCGTCTCAGCCTGGATGCGGCGGTGGCCAAGGCCGCTGCGAAGACGGTGACCACCGAGGTGCTGGGAAAGGCGAAGATCCCCGGTCTCGGATACGAGAATGCCGACGGGTCGGCTATGATCGTCGATACCGATTATTCCGGCAAGAAGCGAAGCGCGGCCACACCTTCCGCCGGACCTTTTGAAGCGCCGGGCCCCGGGGAAGTCAAGCTCAGGGTCTGGTGACCGACGCCGGGCGGCCGGATGCGAAGCTGAAATGCGGGCAGCATGACGAACCTCTCGCCACAGACGATGCCCGCCGCACCGCGGCCGAGCCGAACGCGCTTCGTCGTCCTGGCGCTGCTGTTCGTCTCCGTGGTCATTAATTACCTGGACCGCACCAACCTGTCGATTGCCGCGCCGCTTTTGGCAAAGGACCTGGGGATTGACTCCGTCCGCATGGGGCTGGTGTTTTCGGCGTTCGGCTGGAGTTATGTGTTCTGTCAGTTGCCGGGCGGTTGGCTGGTGGACCGGATGCACCCGCGCAAGCTGTATGCCACGTTGATTGCGCTGTGGTCGGTGGCAACCGTGCTGCTGGGATTTTCGGCGGGGTTGGCCACGCTGCTGGCCCTGCGGCTGGCCATCGGCGCCATGGAAGCGCCATCCTTCCCCATGAACAACCGGGTGGTGAGCACGTGGTTTCCGGAATGCGAACGCGCCACCGCGATCGGCTTCTACACATCCGGACAGTTTGTCGGCCTCGCCTTTCTGACGCCGGTTCTGATGTACCTGCAGCTGCATTTCGGTTGGCGCAGCGTCTTCATCTCCGTGGGGCTGGCGGGCATGGTCTGGGCCGCGCTGTGGTACATGGTGTATCGCGGCCCGCTGAGTTATAGAGGGACCAATCCGGCCGAGCTCGAACTCATCCGCCGCGGAGGCGGCCTGGTGGAACTGAGCGAACAAAGTGCCACGGGCGCACAGCCGGCGTTGAACCGGGGCGACCTTGGCCACGTGCTGAGCCAGTCCAAGCTATGGGGGCTCTACATCGGCCAATACGCGCTCACTTCGATTCTCTGGTTTTTCCTGACGTGGTTTCCCACTTACCTGGTGCAGTACCGCGGCATCAGCTGGCAGCGCGCCGGGTGGCTGGCGTCGCTGCCTTTCCTGGGCGCGTTCTGCGGGATCCTTTGCTCCGGCGTGTTTTCGGATCTTCTGGTGCGGCGCGGCTTTTCACTGGGCGTGGCGCGCAAGACGCCGATCATCACCGGTCTGCTGCTCTCGACCACCATCATCGGCGCCAACTACGTCCGCACGCCGCAGTGGATCATCGCCTTCATGGGCCTGGCGTTTTTCGGAAACGGGCTGGCCTCCATCTCCTGGTCGCTGGTATCGGCGGTGGCACCGAAACGTTTGATCGGGTTGACGGGAGGCGTCTTTAACTTTATTGGAAACCTGTCTTCCATTACGGTGCCGATCATCGTCGGCGCTTTGGTGCGGGGCGGCGATTTCCGGCCGGCGCTCCGGTATATTTCGGTGATGGCGCTGGTGGGGGCGCTTTCGTACATCCTGGTGCTGGGGAGGATCGAGCGGCTGCCGGACGCGGCGGAGTAGACAGGAGCGTGCCGGGCTTCGCCCGGGCGACGGGCGGAAGCACGTCGCGGCCGCGCGGAAGCGCCGCCCTACGGAGATGGCGGTGACCACTGTAAGTTGAAGGCTAACCGCGGAGGTAGGGTTTCATGAACTGACAATGGCCGCTTATTTCGGCAGGAGGGACAACACACCTTTGCTGGGGCTGGGGATGACGTGCGCCGCGATCAGGCGGCCGAGTCCTTCCACCTTGGCTTTGCCGGCGTCGACCGCCGCGCGGACCGCCGCGACATCGCCCTTGATCAACACCGTGATGTAGCCGCCTCCCAGCTTTTCCCGGGCCAGCACCTCCACGGCGGCGGTTTTCAGCGCGGTATCGATGGCCTCGAAGACGGCTGTGAAACCCTGGGTTTCGATGAGACCCACGGCGAAACTGGATTGATCGTTCATATTGTTCTCCGGTATTTGGACGGTTGCCTGTTCAATGAGGGGACTGAATTCCGGGCTGCGCCTGGTAGGCGGCGCGCGAAAGCTCCGAGGGGCCGGGGATGACGTGCGCGAGGACGGCGGTCTGCATGGCGCGCGGCGGCTTCCTCGGCGGCGCGCGCGGCGGACTGGATGTCCCCGAGCGGCCCGTACAGCTTCAGGCACACGCCGGGACTGTCGTTGAGCTCGGTTTCCAGCACCTGCACGCCGGCGCACTTCTCCATGGCGTCGAGCACCACCATGGCCGGCGACCAGCCGCCGATCTCGATCAGGGCCAGCGCTTCGATCAGAGGACACCCCGCTTCTCGAGCTCAAGCAGCACTTCGAAGACCACTTGTTCCACCTTATCCGGTGCCGATCTGCTGGATGCGCGGCGCGCAGCCGGAGGCCGGGCGGTCCACCAGCTCGAAATCGGCCAGGATGCACTGCAGAACGGAAGTCAGGGCGCGTCGCGGTCGGAGACCTGGGCGCTGGTTTGCGGCTGCCGTCCGCGGCCGAAACGAAAGCCGCGCAGCTCGGCCGCCGCGCGGAACCCGTCGGGAAACTCGAACGGGTAGAGCATGGCGTCGAACAGCTCCAGAATGCGGTACTGCCACTTCATGGCCTCGCCGTATTTGCCGGCGCGCGACAGGTCGTACATGCGGCGGGTCACCTCCGGCACCGCGTTGCTGCTGGCATGCGTGCCGCCGTCGCAGCCGATCATGAGCATGGGCACCAGCACGGCTTCCCAGCCGGTGAGAAAGCGAGAAGTCCGGCCGCAGCGGGCGCACGGCGCCGATCATGCGCATCATGAACGCCAGGTCGCCCGAGGAATCCTTGATGCCGATGACGCGCGGGAACTCGCCCGCCAGCCGGCGGATGGTGGGCACGTCGATCGGGCTGGCGAACATCGGAATGTTGTACAGCGTGAGGTCGATGGGCGAGTGGCGCGCGATCTCGGCGAAGTAAGCATAGACCGATTCCGGAGTCAGCTTGTAATAGAACGGCGCCACGATGGCGACCGCCCGCGCGCCCATTTCCGCATACGCTTCGCAGGCGGCGAGCGTCTCCTTGACGTTGGCTTCCGCCGCGCCGGCCAGGATGGGAACGCGGCCGCCGGCCTCGTCCACCACGATCTCCACGATGCGGCGGCGCTCCTCCGGCGTGAAGCGCGTGAACTCGCCCGTCGAGCCGTTGGGATACAGGCCGTGCACGCCGCGCTCGATCAGCCAGGAAACGAAACGGCGCAGCTCCGGCTCGTTGATCTGGTCGCGCTCATCGAGCGGGACCAGCAGCGGAGTGAAGATACCTTCGAGCTTGGCCAAACCACAGGATACACGGTAGCGCCGGGCAGCGCAGCCGATGCCGCTAGCGGCATTAGTCGGTGTTACAGTTGACAGGCATGAACGAACTCGATCGCAGAGCGTTCCTGGCTTCGACCGCGGCCGCCGCACTGGCCGGCGCAGTGCAACCCGCGGAAGCGCAAGCGGCGGCCGATCCCCATCGTCGACTGCCACATCCATCTGTTCGATCAAACGCGGCCGCAAGGCGCTCCCTATTCGGGCGGCGGCGCCAACACGGAGCCCGCATTGCCCGCGCGCTACCGCAAGCTGGCCTCGCCGCTGGGAATCGTGGCCGCCATCGAGATCGAAGCCAGCCCGTGGATCGAAGACAACCTGTGGGTCCTCGAAGTGGAGGAGAGCGACCCGATGATGGTGGGCACCATCGGCGATCTGCAGCCGGAGAAGCCCGAGTTCAAAGAATACCTGGACCGCTATCGCAAGAACCGGCTTTTCCTCGGCATCCGCTACGGCAATCTGTGGGGTTACAACCTGGCGAGCCAGGTTGCCAACCCAACCTTTATAGAAGGGCTCAAGCTGCTGGCAGCAGGCCGGCCTGACGCTGGATACGGCGAACCCGGCAGCCGGACCTGATCGAGGCGATCCTGCGTGTGAACGACGCGTGCCGGGGCTGCGCATCGTGGTCGACCACCTCCCCTCCATCGTGTGGCGCCTGGATGCCGCGGGGCAGGCGGCCGTGGAAAGGAACCTGCGCGACCTGGCCAGGCCGGCCCACCGTTTACATCAAGATTTCCGAAGTCCTGCGCGTGGTGGACGGCAAGCCCGTCACCGATCCGGCGCGCTACAAGCCGCTTCTCGACCACCTGTTCGAAACGTTCGGCGAAGATAAGCTGATCTTCGGCAGCGACTGGCCCAATGGAGACGCGGTGAACAACCTGCCGGCCATCGTGCAAATTGTCCGCGACTATTTCCAGGCCAAGGGCCGCACGGCCGCGGAGAAATACTTCTGGAAAAACTCGCTGGCAGCGTACCGGTGGGTTCGTCGCGACGCGGGGCAACCGCGGATGGCCGGGGGGTAGTGCTTGACCGCGCGCTTTGTGTCGCAACGCCTGTGGAGACCCTTCCGGGGCTGCCATGCCGGGCTTTCGCCCGTCAGGCAGAAGCCCGCCGCGGCCGCGCGGAAGCGCCGCCTTACAAGCTGCTTTTCGCCGGTTAGACCTGGGCGATCAGTTCGATGCCCTCTTTCCGGCCGAGATTGCGCGAGTACTTGCGGTCGGCGGCGTTGTTCCAGTGCTCGTGCGCGCCCAGGCTGGCCAGCGCGCCGCCGCCATCGGGGTTGTAGACCGTGCCGGATGGTGGCTTCGCCGCCTGCGAGGCTTCGTGCAGGTAATTGTCGGCATTGCCGCGGACTTCCACCGCGCGCGGCTCGTTGCGCAGGATGTCCAGCGCCACCGAGTCAATCGCCACCGGGTCCTGCGACATCAACATGCTGGATGCCCAGTGGTTGTTGAAGGATGCCCACCGGAAGACGCTGCCTTCGTTGTGCTCCGCGGTATACAGGCCATCCAGGACGAACAGCATGGTCTTCGCGCCCAGGTGCCGGTGGCCGAACAGGTCCACCAGGGCATTGTAAGAGCCCATGGGTTGAGTCCGCATAACGGCGCCGTGCAGGGGCCGCGGGGTCCAGCCGCCATCGTTGGGAAAGTGGACGGAGCCGAAGTGGTTCTTGCCGGTCAATGTGACGCCGGCCATTCCGTGCGGCCGCAGCAGCGCCATGTTGATCATGTACGTGGCTTCCGTCACCTGCCGCGCCAGATACGCCGTGGGCAGATGGCCGCCGGAGAAGCGGACGGGGTCGTCCATATCCGGCACGGGGGACAGACGGTCGCCCTGGTGGTAATCGGTGTTCACCAGAAACTGCACCGCCTGAAATTCCCGATTGGCGTTGGCCCGGATGCGGTCATGGATGGGCTGGCCGACGTTGCGCGTGCCGGCGACATCGTAGATAAGAATGTCGGAGCCGCGCACGCCGGCCTTTTCGATCAGTTCCGTCACCAGCGCCACCACCGCATGCGGGCTGGGCAGGCCATTCTGGGCCGCCGCGGCGGGACCTCCGCCGGGCGGAGGCGCCAGCGTGCCCCACTCCGGGGAACGGTCCTGGTTGCAGTTGACCTTGATGGCGATGCGCTCGCCCGGACGATATCCGGAGCCGCCTCTCTTGTGTGTATTGTTGAAGCTGCGGAACAGGGCGTCCCACGCCTGCTTCTCATTGTTCCTGCCGGTCAGATTAAGAACCAGCCGGGACGTCATGCCATGGACCACTTTCTGGTCGGTATAAGCGTCGTCCCACCAGTGGCCGGTGACTCCGTCCCAACAGGTGGCGCTGGCATCGCGCACCCACACCACTCTGCCCGGATGGATACCCTTCCCGGCGCCGAACGGTTGGTTGACGCCCTCGCTGGGCTTGAAGGGCGCGACGGGAGCCATCCCGCCCCGCTGTTGCGCCATGGCATTCCACGGCAATACGAGAGGGACATGAACCAGGCCGGCAGCCGGAACCGCGGCGAGCGACCTCAAGAAGCACCTTCTATGCATGGGACTGCTCCTTTCAGATTCCGCGTCGGGAATCCCGTGTGGCGGGACCGACGGCGGGACCGGCCACAGCCTGCCATTCATCTCACTTTAACCCGCATCAGGCCGCCACGCGCGGCGGAATTGCAGAGAAACGTCTATCGCCGAAGGCAAGAGATGTAAATAATCGGGTCTGATGGTCTTATTTTCAAACGAAGCGGTAGTGCATCGCGTCTCCCTTGGGGTTTATTAGGGCGGCGCTTCGCCGGACTATACTGGCTTATGCCTTCTGACGAGCTGCTGCGGCGGGATTTCTTCCGGACCTGCGTGGCGGGCACGGCGGCTGCGCTTCCCTCCCTGGCCCAAACCGGCCCGCGCCGGCCCAACATTCTGTACATCCATTCCCACGATTCCGGGCGCTACCTGCAGCCCTATGGCCACGCGGTGCCCGCCCCCAACCTGCAGCGCCTGGCCGAGGGCGGGGTGCTGTTCCGGCACGCGTTCAGCGCGGCGCCCACGTGCTCGCCCAGCCGGGCCAGCCTGCTCACCGGCATGTGTCCGCACAGCAATGGCATGCTGGGGCTGGCGCATCGCGGTTTCGCGCTGCGCGATTACCGTCAGCACGTGCTGCATACGCTGCGCGCCGCCGGTTACCATTCCGCGCTGATCGGTCTTCAGCACATCGCCAAAGACCCCGCCACCATCGGCTATGACCAGGTCACCAACGTTCCCGGCAACCACGTGGAGGACGTAGCTCCTTTGGCTGCCGCGTTCCTGGCCGGGCGGCCGGCCGCGCCGTTCTTCCTGAATGTCGGTTTTTTCGAGACCCACCGCGAGTTCCGCGCGCCCGGACCGAAGGAAGACCCGCGCTTCTGCCTGCCTCCGGCGCCAATTCCGGATACCCCCCAGACCCGCGCCGATATCGCCGCTTTCAAAGCCAGCGCGCGCGTGCTGGACGAAGGCGTGGGCGTGGTTTTGAAAGCCCTGGAGGCCAACGGGCTGGCGGAGAACACGCTGGTCATTTCCACCACCGACCATGGCATTTCGTTTCCGGCCATGAAATGCAACCTCACCGATCACGGCATGGGCGTCTCGCTGATTATGCGCGGCCCCGGCGGCTTCTCCGGGGGCAAGGTGAACGACGCCATGGTCTCCCACATCGACATCTTTCCCACCATCTGCGAGCTTCTGGATATTGAAAAACCGGCGTGGCTCGAAGGCGCTTCCATGATGCCGCTCATCACCGGCCAGGCCCGCGAGATCCACGATGAGATCTTCGCGGAGGTGAATTACCACGCGGCCTATGAGCCGAAGCGCGCGGTGCGCACCCATCGCTGGAAATACATCCGGCATTTCGACGGCCGCGTGCACCCCAACCTGCCGAATTGCGATGATGGCTTCAGCAAAACGTATTGGCTGGACAACGGCTGGCGCGGCCGCACGGTAGATGCGGAACAACTCTTCGATCTGGTATTCGATCCCAACGAGGCACGGAACCTGGCGAGGGACGAATCCTCCGCGCCGGCGTTGAGCGAAATGCGGCAGCGGCTGGCGCGCTGGATGCAATCGACCAACGATCCGCTGCTGCGCGGCCCCGTTGCGGCGCCCGCGGGAGCGGTAGTCAACGATCCCGACGGCCTGTCTCCCAACGAGCCGACGAAGACCATTGACTGAACGATATTCCGGCGGCCGGCTTTTCGGCTCCATGGTAATCTGAGCGGACATGAAGCTTCGCCCGATCGTCCTGGCTGCCGTCTGCTGCGTACTGTGCGCTACCGAGCCGAACGATGCCACACGCCGCTGGTGGGCGCACGTAGCGGCCATGGGGAGCGACGCCATGCAAGGCCGCGACACCGGCAGCGAGGCGTATCGCGAGGCCGCCGCTTACGTGGTGGCGCAGTTCGCGAAGAACGGGCTGGAGCCGGCGGGCGAGCACGGCTATTATCAGACCGTTCCGCTGCACGTGGTCCGGCTGCGGACAGACGAATCGAGCATCGAGTTGGTGCGTCCCTCCGGTGTGACGAAGCTGCAATGGCTGCGCCAGGTGACCACGGCCGCGCGCGCCGGGCTGCCCGAGCGCCTGGAAGCGCCGCTGGTATTCGCCGGCTCCGACGCTTCCGGCGCCGGTCTGGAAGGCAAGATCGCCGTGCAGATGCTGCCGCCTTTCGGGCGCGCCACGCCGCGCGCGGGCGTCGCGGGCGTCATCTCCATCGATAGCTCCGGCGGTCCCGAACCGGCTCGCTGGCCGGTGGCGTATGCCGTCAGCATGACGATTCGCGGCGGCCCGGCGCCGCCCAGCGCCGCACCTGTAACGTTTCGCTTCAATCACGCGGATGCGGATCTGCTGTTCGCCACCTCGGGCCACACCTGGCGCGAACTCCTCGACCTGCAAGCCGCCGGCAAGCCGCTCCCGCGCTTCCCGCTGAACGCCACGCTGCGCGCGATCCTGAAGGAGGAGAGCGCCGATCTGGAATCGGACAACATTCTCGCCGTGCTGCCGGGGTCCGACCCCGCGCTGCGCGACCAGTACGTGGTGGTCTCGGCTCACCTGGATGGCTACGGACTGGGCGAGCCGTGGAACGGCGACCGCATCTACAACGGCGCGTTCGACGACGAAGCCTACGTCGCCACGCTCATCGACATGGCCGAACGGCTGCACGAATCGAAGCTGCAGTTGAAACGCTCCATCCTGTTCTGCGTTTTCACCGGCGAAGAGAAGGGGCTGCTGGGGTCGAAGTACTTCACCGCGCATCCCACCGTCGCCCCGGGGAAGATGGTGGCGGACATCAACCTGGACCAGCTTCGCCCCATCTTTCCGCTGCGGATTCTGACCATGCTGGCGGTGAACGAATCCACGCTGGGGGAGACGGTGAAGAAGGTCGCCGCGCCGATGGGCATCCGCATCCAGCCCGACCCCGAGCCCGAACGCAACCTGCTGCGCCGCAGCGACCATTACAGCTTCATGCAGATCGGCGTGCCCGCAACCGGCTTCATCTTCGGCTACCAGAAGGGCAGCCCCGAAGAAGCCGTGTACCGGCGCTGGTACGCGGAGCGGTATCACAGCCCCGCGGACGATCTCAACCAGCCATGGGACCCGGCGGCCGCGGCTAAGTTCAATGACTTTTTCAATAACCTGGTGATCGAGCTGGCCAATGCCGCCGAGAGGCCCCGTTGGAAGCCCGGCAGCCCGTACGCGCAATAAAATAGAGAGCGGAGAAATCATGGAACAAAGAAGACTTGGACGAAACGGCCCGGAAGTGTCCGCGCTGGGGCTGGGCTGCATGGGAATGTCGGAATTTTACGGCCCGGCGGATGAGGCGGAATCCATCCGCACGATTCATCGCGCGCTCGATCTGGGCGTGAACTTCCTCGACACCGCGGACGCCTACGGCACCGGCAGGAACGAGGAACTGGTTGGGCGCGCCATCCGCGACCGCCGCGACCAGGTGATTCTCGCCACCAAGTTCGCCAACGTGCGCGGGCCTAACGGCGAGTTTCTGGGGGTCAACGGCCGGCCGGAGTACGTGAAGCAGGCCTGCGAAGCCAGTCTCCGCCGGCTGGGGCTGTCGCACATCGATCTGTATTACCAGCACCGCGTCGATGCCAATACCCCCATCGAGGATACGGTGGGCTCCATGGCCGACCTGGTGCGCGAAGGCAAGGTGCGATTCCTGGGGATGTCGGAAGCCGCGCCCGCGACCATCCGCCGCGCCAGCCGGGTTCACCCGATCGCCGCGCTGCAAACGGAGTATTCGCTTTGGGCGCGCGACCCGGAAGGCGAAATCCTCGAGACATGCCGGGAACTCGGCATCGGTTTCGTCGCCTACAGCCCGCTGGGGCGGGGCTTCCTCACGGGGCGCTTCCAGACGCCGGACGACCTTCCTCAGGACGATTGGCGGCGGCGCCACCCCCGCTTCGAGGGTGAAAACTTCCAGCGCAATCTGCGGCTGGCCGAGGCCGTTCGGCAGATCGCGGGCCAGGCGGGCTGCACTCCCGCGCAGTTGGCCCTGGCCTGGGTGCTGGCCCAGGGCAAGGACATTGTCCCCATTCCCGGAACCAAACAAACGCGTTATCTGGAAGACAATCTCGGGGCTGTGAATGTCCACCTGACGGAGGAACAACTGCGCCGCCTCGACCAGGCATTCCCGCTGGGCGTTACCGCCGGTGCGCGATATGGCGCGCCGGGCATGCGCGCCGTCAATTTGTAGAGTAAAACGCTGCCTTACGGCCGCGGCTCCGAACGGAGCCACGAGCGGCCCTCGAAAGGCGCAGAATCGAGCGGTCACGACACTAGCCCGCATTTCTCACCAAGACTCACTGTGCAAGTGAGTTGCGGGAAGAGACGGAGTTTTCAAGATCGCGTTTGACCGCCAAAGTTCGCATTGGCGTGTAGGGTGCCTCGCAGCTCGCTGGAGGGGCCCGGCGCGGCCCTTAGGCGTGGCGCGAAGACATTTTCGGCCGGATTCGTTTGATAGCAGCCCTGTGCAGCCTGGAATCGAGGCCGGAAAAGTGATGCTTGAAGTTTGCCCGTCGAGTCGGTAGATCTCAGCAACGTTGCGGAAGCTCGCCCATCAGCCGCTGATGAGCCGCCGCAAACACGGCTGCGGCGGGGTGGCCGGCAGCCATCGAGATCCAGATTTTGCGCGCCGTAATGCGCACCTGTGCTCCGATCTTCAGCAGCCGTAGGCGGATCGTCCCGCACTGCGCCTGGGCCATGTCGGTGCTCGCCAGAGCGAGCCGGCGCAGAGCCACCAGCACGCTGTAGGCAATGGAAGAGAGGTACAGACGAATCTGGTTGGAGTGCAACGCATGGGTGGAGGTCCGATCAGCGAACAGATCCAACTGCTGTTCTTTGATGCGGTTCTCCAGGTCGCCGCGGGCGCAATAGAAATCCTCGTACAAGCTGCGGGCCGCCATCTCCTCGGTGCCCAGCGAGGTGACCACGAAACGCGGGTTTGCGCCTTTGTCCAGGTATTCGGCTTTGCCCACTACCCGCCGCCCGCGCTTCCAGGATTTGCGCGTGCGATACCGGAAATCCAGAAAACGTCGGGCCGCTTTACCGGTCTTCTTCCACTGCTCCTGCGCTTCTTTCATCAACTTTTTCAGCTTCTTGGCCAGCCGCTCGTTTTTGGCTAGGCCGAAAACATACCCGACCCGGTTCTTCTCGCACCAGCACATGCGCTCGTCGCGGCAGAAGCCCGAATCGGCGCGCAGGATGATTTCCACCTCCGGCCAGGCCAAGCGCAGCCTCCTGACGATACGCTGGACCTCTTCCAGGGACCCGGCCGCGGCGTCGATATTCGACGGCCGCAACCGCGCGCAGACCAGGTGCTCGTCGATGAAAATGTACAACGGCAGATAGCAATAACAGCCGTAGTAGCCATGGAAAAACCGTCCTTCCTGCTCTCCGTGCACGGGATCGTCGGTAGCATCCAGATCCATCACGATGCGCTTGGGTTGGCGCGTCTGGGCCTGGATGTAGAGATCCACCAGCAGACCATCCACGGCTTCTTCGTCCATCACGATCTTCTTGTAGCGGGCGTCGGACTTGGCATCCGCTGGCGTCAACTCCAGCCGGTTCAAACTGCTCTTGCCCGCTCCGGCTTTGCCCCGGTCCTGCTCGCGCCGCCGGTGCTCACCCTCCACGTCTCGCTTGCCAGACAGCAACGCCAACAAGGGATCTTGCCGCAACCGATCATGGTCGTTCAGATCTTCGTAGCCCAAGGCGATGCCGTACACACGCTGCCGCACCAACTCGCTGACGCTGTGCTCCACCAGATCCGCCCGCCGGTAGTCGCGAAAACAAGCGGCGAACTGGCGTAGGATACCCGTACGCTGTTCCACCGGGCGCAACCGCAACGCCCCGGCCTCCGTGGTGATCTGTCCGCCATCGAACCGGGCCACCACGTCACGCGAAAAATGAGGTGCAAATGGGAAGCAAGATTGGGTACACTCTCTTCCGAAAATATCCCTACGCTTCCGCCGCCTGGCCGGTTGGGGTGAGGGTGACCTTTAGCCCCATCTTCTCCAGCTTTCGGACGTAGTATCGTTGCGCCTGACTGCCTTTGAGCCGGTCGAAGTAATCCGCGCCGAGCTCGCGATATGGGTTGCGATGTTTGCCGATATGCCAGACGATAGTAAGAATCGTGTTGGCAACCGCAAGCAGCGCTCGCTTCTTGCCGCGTTTGACCAGCAGGCGGCGGTACTGCTGGGAAAGATAAGTATCCTTGGTGTGAGCTGCTGCCCACGCAATCTGCGTCATCAGACCGCGCAGCCATGGGTTCGCTTTGCGCGTCCTGCTGCTCTTGCGTTTGCCGGCGCTCTCATTGTTTCCAGGACACAAACCTGCCCAACTGACCAGGTGACGCGCGGAGGGAAACTGTTCCATGTTCGCTCCAACCTCAGCGAGCAGGCTCCAGGCGGCAACATGGTCAATCCCGGGGATGGTCATCCAGAGTCTCAGTAGTTCCTCAAAAGGAACCGCCATCTTGGCGATTTCGCCCTCCAGAGTGCGAACCTCTCCTTCCAGGTCCTCCGCTTGTTGAAGATGCCGTTTCAGCAGAAAGCGATGATGTGAGGTGAGCGTACCGGCTAGTGCCAACCTCAACTTCTCCCGCTTCTTCCGCATCGGGCCGCGAGCCAAATCCGCCAACAGAACGGGGTCGGTATTGCCCGCGATCAATTCTCGAATCATTGATCGTCCGGAGACACCCATCACGTCAGTAGCCACCGAGCCCAGCTTGATATTGGCGTCCTCCAACAGTTTTTGGAGGCGGTTTACAACTGCCGTTTTCTGCCTCGTCAAGCTCGTACGGGTCCGGCATAGGTCACGCAACTCGCGAATTCGGCGTTCGGGAATAAAGCTGGGCCGCAGCAACCCGTGGCGAAGCAGCCGGCCGATCCATTGACAATCAGCCTTGTCAGTCTTCCGACCGGGAACGTTCTTGATGTGCTGGGCATTGGCGAGAATGATCGTGAAATGCGGTTCCAGCACGTTCCATACCGGCTTCCAGTACACGCCCGTGGACTCCATGGCAACGTGGGTCACGCCGACTTGCTTCAGCCATTCCCGCAATTCCATGAGCTCACGGGTAAAAGTGCCGAACGAACGCAGCTCAACGGCAGGTTCCTCGGCAGCCTCCGGACTAGGTGTCAACGCACAAACAGAAAGGCTGTTCTGATGAACATCGATTCCGGCGCAATGTGTATACAGCAACTCCATTTCGGACCTTCCTTTCCCGACTGCGCCGGGGGCACCAGGGAGGGTTGAATCTCTTCCTCGGGCTCGCCGCCTCACGGCGGTGGCACCACTTCGTTGTTCCAGACGGCGCCCGGACCAGACTGTCATACGGGCTTGGACAGCCTCAATGAGTGATAACGGTCTCTTCCGGCTGCAGACGCCATTACACTACCGCCATTTTCATTCCTCGTTGTGAAGCCGCGGCTTCATGCGGGACTGTCATAGCAAAAGCCGCTCTTTCGTTGGCCTAAACTGCTGTGTGGAAACTCAGTTATGCCACGAAAAGCGGCTTTTTGCCATAGTACGGTGAGAAATCCGGGTTAGCGGCGCTAATATCCCGCCTGAAATTCCGGTCCGCCGATGTGGACGTGGTCGAGAATTCTCTGCGTGATGGTGGGCTTCTTGTCCAGCGCCGGATTGTGGCGCTTGCCGTACACGTAGTCGCCCACAAACCAGCCGATAGCGCCCCCGGCACACACGTCGCCGGGAAAATGCTTGTTGGCGGCCAGGCGCGCGCCCATCACTCCGGCGGCGTAGCTGTAGGCCAGGATCTGCACCCATCGTTTGTGCGGGTATTCGTGAGCCACCACCGAAGCCAGGGCGAAGGTCTCGATGGCGTGGCCGGAGGGAAAGCTGGAATTGTAGCGCTGGTTGGACTCTTCGAACTCGCCATTCCCGGCGCCTTCCGTCGGCCGCTGGCGGCCGAAAACCAGCTTCATTCCCTCCAGGACGATGGTGACGTCGGCCAGGGTCTCAAAGGCAATCAGGCCGGTCTCGCGAAAGTGATCGCTGTGATATTTCGTGCCGCCAAAATAAAACGCGGCGCTGATGGGAAGCAGAGTGTAGGCTTCGCCCAGGTACGATACATCGCTGCCCAGAGTTTCCAGCCAGGGCGGATTGGGAGCGTTCTTAGAGACGTATTTGTCCGCGGCAATCAGCCCGCCGGTGGCGGCGCCAAAGATCAGCCACCACTTGGCATCTTTTTTGGACGTGTGGAACGGGCTGGTTCCAATGGCCTTCAGATCGTAACCGACAAAGAGGGGCATGCGCGCAAAGGGATGCCAATAGCCCGTGGCATCGTGATAGTCCTTGGGCTTGATGACCAGTTGGCCGGGCTTGGGTTTGATGACCGAACGGTTGCGGCTCTGGCCGGCAGCATTCGCCGGTGGACGGTTCTGAGCCGGATTCGCGGGGGCGGTGGCATTCGCCGGCGGCTGGTTCTGATCATCGGCTGGAGCGGCGGCGGGTGCGGTGGCAACAGCCATAGCCGGCGCCGGCGCGGCGCGCGGTGGCGCGGTCTGCGCGAAAGTCGGCGCCAGGAGCAAAACGCACAGTAGGATTTTCATCCCGGGGTTCTCCGGTGCGTAAACGCAGCAAGCGGAGTGCCGGTCGGGAGCGCGCGTTAGAGCAGCTGGTCTTCGACTTCACGCAGCCAGTCGGGGCGCTTCAACACTTCGCGCGGCTTGCTGCCGTCGGGCGGGCCGATGATGCCGTCGCGCTGCATCATATCGAGGATGCGGGCGGCGCGGCCGTAGCCCAGGCGCAGGTGGCGCTGCAGGGTGGACGTGGAAGCCTTGCCCATCTGCAGCACCAGGCGCACGGCCTCCTCGTACATGGGGTCCTGCGCTTCGCCGGCGGCATCGGCCTCGGCGGGCTCGTCGTCGTCGCTGGGCGGCGCGATCAGGAAGGACTGGTCGTACTCCGGCGCGGCCTGCTCCTTCCAGAAATCCACCACGCGGTTGATTTCGGTTTCGGTGACGAACGCGCCGTGCACGCGCGTCAGGCGCGAAGAGCCGGGCGGCAGGAACAGCATGTCGCCCTTGCCCAGCAGGTGCTCGGCGCCCATCACGTCGAGGATGGTGCGCGAATCCACGCGCGTGGCCACGCGGAAGCTGATGCGCGCGGGGAAATTGGCCTTGATGAGGCCGGTGATGACGTCCACGCTGGGCCGCTGCGTGGCCAGCACCAGGTGCATGCCGACGGCGCGCGCCATCTGCGCCAGGCGCGTGACGCTCTCTTCCACGTTCTTGCCTTCGAGCATCATCAGGTCGGCCAACTCGTCGATGAGGATCAGGATGTAGGGCAGCGGCCTGAGCTCTTCCGGCGGTCGCTCGTCCTCGGCGAAGAGGTTGCGCGGCTGCTCCTGCAGCTTGCGGATCTTCTTGTTGAACTGGTCGATGTTGCGGACGCCGTATTCGGCCAGCAGGCGCAGGCGGCGCTCCATTTCGAGCACCGCGTTGCGCAGGGCGTTGGTGGCCTTCTTGGGATCGGTGATCACCGGCGTCAGCAGGTGCGGGATGCCCTCGTACATGCCCAGCTCGACGCGCTTGGGGTCCACCATGATCAGGCGCACTTCGTCGGGCGTGGCTTTGTAGAGGATCGACATGATCATGGAGTTGATCATGACGCTCTTGCCCGAGCCGGTGGAGCCGGCGATCAGCAGGTGCGGCATGGATTCCAGCGCCGGCCACGCGGATGCGGCCGTTGATGTCCTTGCCCAGCGGAATGGTGAGGTGCGAATGCGAGTTGCGCGAACTCGTCGGATTCCAGCATCTGGCGCAGGGCGATCAGCTCGCGGCGGGTGTTGGGCACCTCGATGCCCACGGTGGGCTTGCCGGGGATGCGCTCGATCAGGATGGATTCGGCCTGCAGGCCGAGGCACAGATCCTCGGTGAGGTTGGTGATGCGGCTGTACTTGATGCCGGCTTCGGGCTTGAATTCGAAGGTGGTGACCACCGGGCCGGGGTTGATCTGCACCACGTTGCCGAGCACGTTGAACTCTTCGAACTTGGACTTGATGCGGACGGCGGTGTCCTTCAGCTCCTGCTCGTCGTAGGGGTTGCGGCCGGGCGGCTCGTTGCAGCAGCTCGGTGGAGGGCAGGCGGAAGACGGGCGGCAGGGCGGGCGCGAGCGGCCGGAGCGTCGGGCAGCGGCGGTTCGGGCATCGGGCGGCGCGGCTCGGCGGCCGGAGCGGCTGCGGGCTCCGGCTCTCCAGGGGGCAGATGGGGATTTCTTCCACTGTGGCGTATTCGATCGGCGTCGCGGCTTCGGCTTGCGTCTCCCAGGGCGCGGCGTGGGCGGCCGGCACGGCGGCAGCGGCGGCCGGCGCCTGTTCCGTGCCCTGCTCCGCGGCCGATCTTCTGCGGATCCTTCTTTTTGGCCTTCCTGGCGGCCGTCTCTGCTCGCGCTATCGAGCGCGCTCCTTCTCCAGCGCGCGCAGCCTGGCCATTTCCGCTGCGCCGCTCGCAGCCAGGCGTCGCGGTGGCGGCGGAGCCAGGCGGCGATCACGCCGAACCATTCGCCCAGCTTATCGACGCGTGAACGCGGAGACCAGGTAGACGGAGACGATGGACGATGGTGGCGGTGGCCAGCATGGCGCCGGCCAGGTTGAGCGAGTCCACCAGATAGCTGCGCCAGCGAGCAGCCCGAGCAGCGCCGCCCAGCCGGATGATGCCGCCGAACAGGCGGAAGGGCAGAAACGAGAGCGCTGGCGCAAAGGCTCAGCAGGAGCAGGAGCGAGCCGAAGATTTTCGCAGCCGGCGCCTCCAGGTCCTCCGAGCGGATCCATTTCCAGGCGAGCAGAAACAGGTCAGCAGCGGGAACAGAAAGGCGACCGCGCCGAAGAACTGGAAGAAAGGTCGGCGAGGTAAGAGCCGGGGTAACCGATCAGGTTGAGGGGACGCGCGCCCGAGGCGGTGTCCCAGGAAGGATCCTGGGCATGGTACGACACCAGGCTCAGCAGGAGCACCAGCCCCGTCGACAGAAGCAGGAAACCCGGTGACTTCGTTCAGCCGCTTGTGTGGGGTCGGAGATAAAAGCTTCATCACGCTGGCCGGCGGATGAAAGCCAGAGCAAGCACTATTATGCCAAAAATAATGCGATAAAACACGAACGGCATGCAGGCTGCTGCGACGCAAATAATGCAGAAACCAGGCGATCACGACGCAGCCGGTGACGGCGCTGACCGCCACGCCCACCACGAACTGGGTGGTGAGCATGTCGTGCAGGCCGCCCTGCTTGTGCATGTCGTAGAGCGGCCTTGGCGGCGGCGGCGGCGATGGCCGGGCGTGGAGAGCAGGAAGGAGAAGCGCGCGGCGGATTCGCGCGTGAGGTTGCGGAACAGGCCGGCGGAGATGGTGATGCCGCTGCGCGAGATGCCGGGGACCACGGCCAGCGCCTGCGCCAGGCCGATGGCGCAGGCATCCACGATATTGACGGAAGCCAGATCGCGCACGCGTGCGGCCGGAGCGCTTCCGCCATCCACATCAGCACGCCGATGACGATCAGCATGGCGCCCATCACCAACGGGGTGCGCCAGTCGGTTTCGGCCTGCTTGTTGAACAGCAGGCCGGCGATGCCGACGGGAATGGATGCCGATGGCCAGCAGCCAGAGCAGCGCGCGATTCTGCTTCAGCTGCTCGTCGTGGCCCAGGTGCAGGCCGAATGCCTGGCCGATGATCTGCATCCAGTCCGGGAAGAAGTAGATCACCACGGCGATCAGCGTGCCGAGGTGCAGCATGATGTCGAAGTCGAGCGCCTCGGTCTTCCAGCCGAGCAGCCAGGAGGTGAGGTAGAGGTGGGCGGTGCTGCTGACGGGCAGAAATTCGGTGAGGCCCTGCACGATCGCCAGGACAATGACCTGATAGATGGGCATCGGAAACAGTGTAGCGCAGCGGGGTCCGAAACAGGGTCAGGGATCGGAGATCGCGGAACGAGGGTTCCTTCGGCGCGGGGCGGTCCATTCGTACCAGGTACCAGACGCGCGGATGAAGAACCCCGAAATTCGGTTATCCTGGAAACTCCCATGAAGCTCAACCGGATGGCCGCGCTTGCGGCCCTGCTTTCGCTCTGCGCCAGTGTTACGACGGCGGACGAAAAGGGCATCAATCCCAAAATCGTCCAGATTCTGGATGAAATCTCGGAGGCCCGGATTCAGGCCACCATCGAAAGGCTGCAGGCCTTCGGCACGCGCAACACGCTTTCGAACGCGGACGACCCGGAGCACGGGGTGGGCGCGGCGCGGCAGTGGATTTTCCGTGAATTTCAAAGCTACAGTCCGCGTTTACAGGTGCGGTTCGACAAATATCGCGTGAAAAAGCAGGGGCAGCGCATCTTCAAGGACGTGGATTTGTGGAACGTGCTGGCGGTGCTGCCGGGAACGAAAATGCCGGAGACGCAGATCTTCGTTTCGGCGCATTACGACTCTTTGAACCTGGGCAACCGCCCGGCCAATGCCGCTCCCGGCCGGCCGGCGCAGTTGACGCCGGAGGATTTCGAAAAGAATGCGAACCTGCCGGCGCCCGGCGCCTGCGACGACGCCAGCGGCACCGCGGCGGTGATGGAACTGGCGCGCGTGATGAGCCAGTACGAATTCGATAAAACGCTGGTATTCGTGAGTTTCGCGGGCGAGGAGCAGGGGCTGGTGGGCAGCACGCTGGAGGCCGCCAAGGCGAAGAAGGAGGGCCAGGTGATCGAGGCGGTGCTGAACAACGACATCATCGGCACCGACCGCTCCGGCAGCGGGCGGATGGGCAACGGAGCGGTGAATATTTATAGCGACGAAACCATGGATTCGCTGAACCAGCAGCTTTCGCGATATGCCAGGGAGATCGGCGAGCGGTACCTGCCGGCGTTCCAGGTGAACACCATTTTCGCGCAGGACCGGCTGGGGCGCGGCGGCGACCACACGCCGTTCCAGCTGGAAGGCTTCGCGGCGGTGCGCATCTCCACGCCCAACGAAATCTACGCCAATCAGCACCGCGATACCGATTTGCTGGAAAACATGTCGGTGCCCTACACGGCGCGGGTGGCGCGGTTCAACGCGGCAGTGGCGGCGAGCCTGGCGCTGGCGCCCAAGCCGCCCGTCGTGATGCGGACGCCGCCACGTTCGCGCCAACGCGGCGGCCGGTCCCGCGCGCACGCCGCCCCGGCCGACGCCCATGATCTCGCGCGGCGGGGGTTACGACGCGGTGCTGGAATGGAAGCCGGCGGGACCGGAGGACGACATCCAGGGCTACGTGGTGGTGATGCGGTCGACCAGCGCGCCCTACTGGGAGAAGGAAATCTACGCGGGCAAGGTCACGAAATTCACCCTGAAAGACGTTTCTATCGACGATGTCAAATTCGGCGTGAAGGCGATCGGCTCGGGCGGCGAAAGCATGGTGGCGGCGTACGTGTTTCCACCGCGGGCAAAAGTGGAATACCAGACCGAGCCGTAAGTCAGCTTTCGACTGGCAGCTATGATAAAAGTGTGAAGCTTTTCGCAGGTTTTGTACTGGCGGTGTGCGCTTCTGCGGCGCCGGCGCCGTTCACGCTGGACCAGGTGCTTGGGCGCGGCGTTTCCCACCAATTTGACGGCTGCGCCGGCGGGCGGGAAAGTGGCGTGGGTTTCGAACGCCCTCGGCGTGCGCAACATAATGGTGGCGGAGCCGCCGCTGTACCGGGCGCGCAAGATCACTTCTTACACTCTCGACGACGGTCAGGAGATCGGGGAACTGGCATGGACGCCGGACGCCTCGGCCATCGTCTACGTGCGCGGCGGCGGTCCCAACCGGGCGGGGGAAGCGCCGAATCCGGCGGAGAATCCGCAAGGGGCGGAGCAGACGGTGTGGGTGGTCTCGCTGCAGGGCGGCGAGCCGCGGAAACTGGGCGACGGCGACGCGCCGGCGGTTTCGCCGAAGGGCGGCCAGGTCGCGTTTGTGCACAAAGGCCGGATCTGGCTGGCGGCGCTCGACGGCAGACCGGAGGCGAAGCAGGCGTTCGTGGCGCGCGGACAGTGCGGCCGGCCGATGTGGTCGCCGGACGGGACGCGCATCGCGTTTACCAGCGACCGCGGCGACCACGGATTCATCGGCCTGTACGATACCGAAGCAAACAGGCTCCGCTACCTCGACCCGAGTACCGATTACGACCTCTACCCGGCGTGGTCGCCGGACGGGCGCGAGATCGCGTTTGTGCGCATTCCTTCGACCGGGATGCGCGTGGTGCGCGAGCCGCACCGCGAGGGTGAGCCGTGGTCGATTCTCGTGGCGGACGCGGGAACCGGCGAGGGGCGGCAGATCTGGCGCGCGCACGCGGGACAGGGCAGCGTGTTTCGCGAGCTGGCCGGCGACGACCAGTTGTTCTGGATGACCGGCGGGCGCATCGTCTTCCCGTGGGAAGCGGACGGCTGGACGCATCTGTATGCGGTGGCGCGGGCAGGCGGCGAGGCGAAGCTGCTCACGCCGGGCGGGTTTGAAGTGGAGGATGTGGCGGTCGCGCCGGGCAGGCGCGTCATCGTCTATTCGTCCAACCAGGGGGATATCGACCGGCGGCACTTGTGGAGCGTATCGGCAGAGGGGCAGCCTGCGCGGCTGACTGCCGGAAGCGGCATCGAGTGCCAGCCCGTGGTGGCGAGCGAGGGCGGCGCGGTGGCTTTCCTGCGAGCGGATGCCGCCAAACCGCTGCGCGTGGCGGTGGAGGACGGCCGCACGGAACACGACCTCGATCCCTCCGCCATTCCGGCGAATTTTCCAGCCGGCAGCATGGTGACGCCGCAACAGGTGATTTTCAAAAGCGGCGACGGGCTGGAGATCCACGGGCAGCTTTTCCTGCCGCCGCACAGTGCCGGGCGCGCGCCGGCGGCGGTGTTTTTTCACGGCGGCTCGCGGCGGCAGATGCTGCTTGGCTGGCATTACATGTACTACTATTCGAACGCCTACGCGCTCAACCAGTACCTGGCCAACAGCGGCTACGTGGTGCTCTCGGTGAATTACCGCAGCGGCATCGGGTACGGGTTGAATTTCCGCGAGGCGCTCGATTATGGCGCGGCGGGCGGCAGCGAATACAACGACGTGAAGGCCGCGGCCGAGTACCTGCGCACGCGCGCCGACGTGGACCCGGCGCGTATCGGCGCGTGGGGCGGATCGTACGGCGGGTACCTGACCGCGATGGCGCTGGCGCGGTCGTCGGACCTGTACCGTGCGGGGGTGGATTTTCACGGCGTGCACGACTGGGCCAAAGAGCTGGGCATTCCGGCCGGCCAGCCGGATTACAAAATCGCGTTCGATTCCTCGCCCATGGCGTTCCTGGATACGTGGCGCTCGCCCGTGCTCCTGATCCAAGGGGATGACGACCGCAACGTGCACTTCAACCAGACGGTGATGCTGGCGGATGCGCTGCGGCGGCGGAACGTGGAAGTCCAGGAGCTGGTGTTTCCGGACGAAATTCACGACTTCCTGCTATGGCGGTCGTGGCGGGATGCGTACCGGGCGGCGGCGGAATTCCTGGCATCCAAACTATAGAACACAAGAGCCGCGACCGTGAGGGAGCGGTGAGGTGCGCGCCCCACCGCTCCCTTACGGTCGCGGCTCCGTCTGCCCGCAGGCAATTGATTTTACGGCGCCCAGCCGGGCATGACGTAGGTGTAGAACATCACCAGCAGGCCGAGGACGGAAGCCAGCAGGACGCTGTGCTTGAAGGTGAAGCGGAAGAGCAGGGCTTCGTCCTGCCGCTTCATGTTGGTGGCGGCCACGGCGACGGCGATGCTGGTGAGGCTGATCATTTTGCCCATCACGCCGCCGGAGGAGTTGGCTGCGGCCATCAGCACCGGGTTCATATGCAGCCTGGTGGCTGTAACCACTTGCAGGTTGCCAAATAGGGCGTTGGACGAGGTATCGCTGCCGGAGAGGAAAACGCCGAGCCAGCCGAGCGCGGCGCTGAAGAACGGGAATAGGTGGCCGGTGGCCGCAAAGGCCAGACCCAGCGTGGTAATGCTGCCGGAATAATTCATGACGAAGGCCATCGCCAGCACGGCGGCCAGCGTGAGCTCGGCCAGCGCCAGTTGCCTGGCCGTGTGCTTCAGCACCTTGACGAACTGCCCCGCCTTGACGCCGGTAAAGAGGGCGCCCAGAATGGCGGCGAACAGGCAGGCGGTTCCGGAGGCCGAGAGCCAGGCGAACTTGAAGGGATTTTTGTCCGCCAGGCCGGGCCAGTGGAACACCAGCGTCTGCTTATCCAGCCATCCCGCCAGCGGCTTGTAGCCCCAGAGCAGGACGAAGATCACCAGCAGGCAATACGGAATCCAGGCCGAAAAGGTGTCGCTGAGGCTATGGCGCGAGGGCGTCGTCGAATGCGAGCCGGTCAGCTGGATCATCAGTACCAGCGCGCCCATGGACACCAGCGACGCCAGAATGCAGGCGAGCTGCGGGCCGATGTAATTGGAGATGAAGAACTGGGTGGCCGCGAAAGAGACGCCGCACACGAAAGTGGCAGGCAGCACTTTGCGCAGGCCCTTCCAGCCGGACATCACCATAATCAGGTAGGCGGGGACGAACATCGCGATAGGTGCGCACAGGCGGCCCGCGCCCGCGCTCAGGCGCAGCACCGGCAGCCCGGTGATGACCGCCAGCGTGGTGATGGGCAGCCCGACCGAGCCGAACGCCACCGGCACGGTATTGGCCAGCAGGGCAATGCCGGCCGCGTTGAAGGCCGAAAAACCCAGGCCGATGAGCATGGGCGCGGCCACCGCCACCGGCGTTCCGAAGCCGGCGGCGGCCTCGATGAACGCGCCGAAGGCGAAGGCGATGAGCAACGCCTGCAATTTCGGATCGTCGGTGAGGTGGCCGATCGAATCCTTGAGAATTTCAAACCTGCCGCTTTCGAGAACCACGCGGTAGAGCAGGATGGCCGAGAAGACCACCCAGCCGATGGGGAAAAGTCCGAACGCCGCGCCATACGTCACCGTCGCCAGCAGTTTCGGCACCGGCATGGAATACCCCGCCAGCGCCACCAGGACGGCCGCCGCCAGCCCCAGCAGCGAGGCCACCCACGCCGGCTTCCGCAACACCCCCAACAGCACCAGCATCACTGCAATCGGAATTGCCGCAATCAGTGTCATCATCCTTGTACCCGTTTCTCCTTTCCCCTCCAAAATGCTTCGCGCAGCTCGCGTTTGACGATTTTCCCCGTCCCGGTTTTGGGTAAGGGCTGCTCCCGGAATTCAAAATGCCGCGGCACTTTGAAACGCGCGATGCGGCCGGCCAGATACGCGCAAAGTTCGGCCTGGTCCAGCTGGTGTCCCGGCTTGAGCACCACAAAAGCCGCCGGCACCTCTCCCCATTGCGGATCTGGGCGACGCCACCACGGCGCATTCCAGCACCGCCGGATGCGAGAAGATGGCGCGCTCCACTTCGATGGACGAGATATTTTCGCCGCCGCTGATGATAATGTCCTTCTTGCGGTCGACGATGTGGACGAAATTCTCTTCGTCCCACACGGCCATGTCGCCGGTGCGCAACCAGCCCTCGGTGATCGACGGCCGCGGTTGCCTGGGGCTCCTTGAAGTAGCCGTCCATGACGTTATCGCCGCGGATCACCACCTCGCCGACGGATTGCATGTCGCGCGGCACATCGTGCAGGTGCAGGTCCACCACGCGCATTTCGCAGCCCAGCACCGGCCAGCCGGCCATGGCGCAGATGGCTGAGGCGGTCTTCCTCGCCGGCGAAAGAGACGGTGGACTTGGGCGCGCGAAAGGCTGGCCACCGGCGCGCTCTCGGTGAGGCCATAGCCGGATTCGACGCGGCAGTGGAAGGCCTGCTCCATGCGCGCGATCAGCTCCGGCGAGGAGGCCGCGCCGCCGATCATGATGTGGCGCATGCTGGAAAGGTCGAAACGGCCCAATTCGGGGCAGTTCAGCAGCGCGTTGGCCATGGTGGGAACCAGCATCATGCCGGTGGCCTTCTCCTCCTCGATGACCCGCAGAACCTGGGCCGGCTCGAAGCGGCGCACCATCACCTGGCTGAGCCCCATCATGGTGGAGGAATGCGCGAGCCCCCATCCGTTGGCGTGAAAGAGCGGGATGGTATGCAGTTGACCTGCCGTTCGTTTTCGATAAAGCTGGGGACGTTGTTCAGCGCATGCAGGTATAGGGTGCGGTGCGAGAGCATCACGCCCTTGGGCGTACCGGTCGTGCCGCTGGTGTAGAAGAGCTCGGCGATGGCGGTCTCGTCAATGCCGAAGAAATCGGGGCGCTCGACGCGCCCGCGGGCCAGCAGGTCTTCGTACGGCTCGCCGGTAGCGATCCAGTGGGCGACGGCATCGGCTGCCGGCCGCAGCGCCTCCACCAGCGGCTCGAAATCCGGCTCGTATATGACCACCCGCGGCGTCGGCGTGCGCGAGAATGGCGGACAGTTCCGCCGGCGTCAGGCGCACGTTGAGCGGCATGACGATGGCCCCGGCGAGCAGCACTCCGAAATAGCCCTCCAGCAGCGGATGGCTGTTGAAGCTGAGATAGGCGACGCGGTCGCCCGGCTGCACATTCAGGCCCAGCAGCCCCGCGGCCAGACGTTCGCACCGCTCGCCGAATTCGGCGTAGGTGAAGCGGCAGCCGCCCGAAACGACGCCGATCTTTTTGCCATAGAGATCCACCCCGCGGTACAGACATCGAACCGGGCTCAGGGGCACGTGCATGCCCACCGAGTATATACCACGACGGGAAGAAAATGCGCCGGTAAGGACTCGCGCGGAGGGGCAGTTCCGGAGAGCTTGCAGAAGGGCTGATTCGGTATCCGATTCCACCAGGTGTATTGCAATCTACCCGGTGTCCGGGTTCACCCGGCATGGCGCAGCACGAAGCACGCAGAGCGCCCTCACGAACCCATCACAACCCGGACGTCGTGCACCGTCCCGGCCTCCTGCGGGGGAATGGGTCCGGTCAACCTCTCTCCATCCAGGGTCATGCTTTTTACCCCCTTTTCGATGCCATCGGGGTTAGTCACGGCGATCCGGAAGGTCGCGCCTCGCCATTGCCGCGTCACCTCGAACTCCCGCCAGTGTCCCGGAATGCAGGGGTCGATCGCTAACCCCTCAAAGCCCAGCCGCACTCCCAGGATCCAATGCGTCGCCGCCGTATAGTTCCAGCCGCCGCTGCCGGTGAGCCACGGATGGCGCGCGCGGCCGAAAGCCGTGTGATCGCGGCCCATCACGAACTGGCAGTAGGAATACGGCTCGGCCTCGCGGATTTCGATCGCGTCGTTCTGGTTGTACGGGCAGCAGCGAATCGTAGAACTTCATGGCGCGCGCTGCCGCGGCCCAGCTTGCATTCGGCGATCACCGCCCAAGGGTTGGGATGGCTGAAAATCGCGGCGTTTTCCTTGATGCCCTTGTAGACGCGCGCCACGAAGCCGATATCGTCGTTCGGTTTCGAAAATGCCGGCCAGAGCAGGTGGATGCCGTACGGCGAGTAGAGATGCCGGTCGACGGCGTCCATCGCCGAGCGCGCGCGCTCCGGCGAGGCCGCGTCCGAGACCACGGCCCAGGTGTTGCTCTCGAGGAAGATCTTGCCTTCCTCGTTCTGCCTGCGTGCCGATCTTCACGCCCTTGGCGGTGATGCCGCGGATGTACCACTCGCCGTCCCACAGCTCGCTCTCGCAGGCCGCCCGCACCTTCTCGGCCAGCAGGCAGTAGTTCCGCGCGTCGTCGTTCCGGCCCAGGAATTCCGCGGCTTCCACGAACGCGCGCAGCGCCCAGTGGTGCAGGAAGGAGACCATGGCGCTTTCGCCGCCGCCCAGATTCAGGCAGTCGTTCCAGTCGGCGCGCAGGCCCTTGCAGATGCCCGTTGGGCCCGACCTGTTCGGCGGAGAAATCGAGCGCGCGCTTGAGGTGCTCGTAAACGGTGGCCTCGCCCTGCGTCGGCGAACGGGACCTCCTGATCGAACAGCGCGACGTCGCCGGTCTCCTTCACGTATTCGCAGACCGAAGGCACCAGCCACAGCGCGTCATCGGAGCAGACATCGGCGAGGCCGTGGATCAGGCTCTTGCGATCGGGCGTGGGCGTGACGGTCGGCGATTTGAACTTCGGCGCCTTCTGCTTTTCCGGGTCGAACCAGTCGGGGTCGAACAGGTGCAGGCCATAGCCCTGGCTCACCTGGCCTTGCAGCAGCTCGACGATCCGCTGGCGGCACTTCGCGGGATTGGTGTGGACCACGCTCATCACGTCCTGCGAGGTATCGCGATATCCCAGGCCGGTGCGCCCGCCGACCTCGATGAAGGATGCGAAGCGCGACCACACCACGCAGGTCTCCGCCTGGTAAAGCGTCCAGGTGTTGATCATGGTGTCGAGCCCGGCGTGCGGCGTCTGGCACTGGAAAGCCGGCGAGCTTTGTCCTGCCAGTAGCGGCGGAGCGCGTCGAAGGCGCGGTCGACGCTGCGCAGGGTCGGAGTACTTCGCGCGGATCTCGCGGCCCTTGGCGCGCGGGCCGACGCCCAGCATGAAAACCAGCCGCGCTTCTTCGCCGGGCGCGATGCGTCAGGCGCTTGTGCAGCGCGCCGCAGTGATTGCCGCCCAGCTCCGACGCTGCTGCGCGCACTCGCCGCGCTCCACGGCGATCGGGTTGGTCTCGGTGCGATAGGTGCCCAGGAAGCTGTCGCGCATGCGAATCGAAGCTATCGGGCTGGAAGCTGGCGGCGAAGTAGTGAAAGGTCCAGGCTCGTAGAAGAAATCGTACTCGATGATGCCGTCCTCGCAGCTCGATCCCGCTGGCGTACAGGCTCATCTGCAGGTTCTGGTTGTCGATCTCGATGTGGTGGAAGGAGAACTCCACGTACGAGAAGACGCTGAGTCGCGCCGCGGCGCGGCGCCGTTGTTGCGGATGCGCACGTCCCACAGCTCCACGTCGTCGCCGAGCGGGATGAAGAGGGTCTGCTCGGCGTGCAGGTCCCGGTAATCGCAGGAGAACTTCGAATACGAAAGGCCGTGGCGGCATTCGTACTTCGCGCTGCCCCAGGTCTTTGCCCACGGGCTGCCAGGAGATCGACCAGTATTCGCCGGTATCGTCGTCGCGCAGGTAAACGTAGTGGCCGGGCCGGTCGAGCGGCACGCCGTTGGGGCGGAAGCGCGTGATGCGCTGGTGCTCGGCGTGTCTTGTAGAACGAATAGCCGCCGGCATTGTGCGAGAGCACCGTGCACAGGTTCTCGACGCCGAGGTAGTTGGTCCAGGAGACCGGGACATCCGGGCGCTCGATGACGTATTCGCGGTTCTCGTTGTCGAAGTGGCCGTAGCGCATGAGTTCCATCGGCCTTCACGCAGCGCGCTTCGCAGCCAAATTGGCGCAGCCAGCATCATCGCCGGCTTTCTCCGGCGAATCCGGCTTCGACCGCAAGCCGCAGGACCGGCTCGGTGCCGGAAAAGCGCAGCAGCGCCCAATTGTCGTTTTCGAGATACAGCTTGGTGCCGTCCACGTGCGAAATCCGGACTACCGGGTAGGGCGCCGATACGCGTCGGCGGCGTTCCTGCAGGCGCCGCGGAACGGCAACGCGCATCTCGGGCGTGGCCGGCATGCTCTCTTCGACGCCGATACAGCCGGCCGGTGAGACGCGTAGACGCGCTCCAGCAATTGCGAAATCTTTTCGCCCGTGCTGCGCGAGCATCTCCACCACCAGCGCGCATGCGAAAATGCCGTCCTTGCCGAGGATGTGGCCGCGAATGGTCAGTCCGCCGGAAGATTCGCCGCCCAGCACCGCGTCGTGCTCCAGCATGGCGCCGACCACGTGCTTGAAGCCCACCGGAACCTCGTAGCACTCCTCGCCCAGCCGGCGCGCCAGGCGGTCGAGCAGGTGCGTGGTGGACAGGTTGCGCACCACGCCGCCGCGCTCGCCGCGCACTTCGTGCAGGTACCAGTAAAGCAGCAGCAGGATGTCGTTGACGGAGACATACTCGCCGCGCTCGTCCACGATCGCGATGCGGTCGGCGTCGCCATCCATCGCCAGCCCGAGGTCGTAACCGCCATCGTCGCGCATGGTCGAGCTGAGCAGGCGCAGCGCCTCGGCATTGGGCGCCGGCGAGCGGCCGCCGAACAGCGGGTTGTGGCGCTCGTGAATGAACGTCACGCGGCAGCGCGCCTCGGTGAGCACCGTGCCGAGCGTGAGCTGGCCGACGCCGTACATCGGGTCGACAATCACTTTCAGCGCCGGCCTTGCGAATGGCCTCCAGATCGATCAGCTGCTTCCACGGCGTCCACGTATTCGTTGGTGAAATCGCGCCGTTCGACAATGCCCGCCTCGAGCGCCAGATCGAGCTCCAGCTTGATGACATCGCTCGGTGGCGAGCGCGTTGGTCTCGGCTTCGATCTGGCGCGTTTCGTGGTCGAGCAGCAGTGAGCCGTCGCCGTGAAAACCTTCAGGCCGTTCCACTCGGGCGGATTGTGGCTGGCGGTGAAACACCAGGCCATAGGCCGACCCATGAACGCGCGGTGGCGTAAGTGACCAGCGGCGTGGGCGCGTCTCCGGCAGCAGCATGGTCGGGATGTTGTTGCCGGCGAAAACTTCGGCGGCGGCTTCGGCGGCCTGCCGCGAAAGGAAGCGGCGGTCGTAGCCGACCATGACGCCGCGCTTCTCCTCGCCGCGGCGCGTGATCTCGTTGGCCAGCGCCTGGCAGAGCCGGCGCACGTTGTGCATGGTGAAGCCTTCGCCGATAATCGCGCGCCAGCCGCCGGTGCCGAAGCGTGACAGGTTCTGTTCCTCCTGCGGCGCGGCCGGTAGAGGCGCTTTCGCAGAATCAACTCCGCCTGCGCCAGGTCCTCCGGCGTCGTTGATGCCCTGCACTTCGTCCTGGATCGTAAGTCTGGTAGCTCTCTACGCGCAGACCCGAGCGGATCAATTCGTGCACGCAATCCGTCAGGCGGTAGTCGCCATCCATTGGAGACGGCGAACCGTTCCAGCGCCCGGAAGATCGCCGGCGCGTCCACCACGTAAGCGCCGACATTCAGCTCGCGGATTCGCGCGCACCGCTCGGCAGCCTCTGCTTCCTCGATGATGTCGATGATCCGGCCCGCTTGCGTCGCGAATGATGCGCCCGTAGGGCAGCGCCCGGCGGTAACCGCGGTGAGCAGCGTGAGGTGCGCCTTCCGCAGCCGGTGCCGGTTGAGCAGGCCGCGAATGGAGGCGGTCCGGAACAGCGGCGTGTCGCCGTAGAGGATCAGCAGATCGCCGTCGAACCCGCGCATCGCCGCGGCTGCCTGAAGGACGGCGTGGCCCGTCCCGAGCGGCTCCTGCTGCAGGATGTATTGGTATTCCCCCGGCGCGTTCCATGCCTGGTTCTGCCCGGGTCCCATGACCACGTAAATCTGGTCCGGCGGCACCGCCGCGCGCGCGTTTTCCAGAACGTAGTCAAGCACGGCCTTGCCGCCGAGTTTCTGGAAAACCATGGCTTGCCCATTCGTAGCCGTTCCCGGTTTGCCCGCGGCAAGGATAATCGCCCGCAGTCCCGGCCGGCTGCCCGGTGCGGTCTTCGGTTGGACACTGCGGTTTCAGTCGAGGTCGTCATATTTTTATTTTGTCGTCACTTTGGTTTCGCCGGAACCCTGTATGGCGCCGGCGGATGCTCCTCGTCCGATCGGAAGGAAGCGCGAAAAGACCATCGCAGGAATCGAGCAGGCCAGCACCCAGACGAAGAAATTGCGGTAGCCCAGGGCCATCTGGATCTTTCCGCTTACGGCCCCTGGAATCATCAGCCCGAGGTTCATGAGCGAATTGGCGAAAGCATAATGCGCCGTCTGGTACTTGCCCGGCGCGATCTCCTGCATCATGAGCAGCATCACCCCCACGTAGCCGAATCCGTACCCGAACATCTCCGCGCTCAGCGCGGCGCCGATCACCACCGGGCTGGAGGGCAGCGCCGCGCTCAGGTAGACATAGGCCAGGTTCGGCAGGTTCATGGCGCAGATGAGCGGCAGGAGCGCCCGGCGCAGGCCAAGCCAGGAGGCGAAATACCCCCCCAGGAAACTGCCCGACAGAAAGGCTATGGAGCCGAACGTTCCGTAGATGGTGCCTACCTGGTCTGTTGCCATCCCGAGTCCCCCGAGGCTGCGGTGATCGAGCAGGAACGGCGGTCCCATGCGCACCACCTGGCCCTCTCCCGCGCGGTAGAGAAGAATGAAAATCAGCAGAACGTAAATGTGCGGCTTGCGAAAGAAGGTGACCACCACGTCCCAGAAGGTTGCCGCCATTTCGGGCTGAATTTTCCGGCTGCCGCTCCGCCCTTCCGCTGGGCAGCATGCGTCCGTGGTAGAAGCTCAGCGCCATCAGGATCAGGCCCATCAGGGCGAAGATCGCCATCCAGGCGTGGGGTACGTCCATCCGCCTTTCGAGTAGCCCCGCCAGCACCACCAGGCCTCCCTGCGCAAACAGGCGGGCCAGGCTGTAGAAGCCGCTCTGCCAGCCCGAATAGGCCGCCTGCTCCCTGGGAGCCAGGCTGGCGATGTAGAGCCCGTCCGCCGCTATGTCGTGGGTCGACGAACACAGCGCCACTACCGCGAGCAGCGCAATCGAGTATCGGAAGTAGCCCGGCAGGGGCAGCGAAAGCCCGACCAGCGCCAGGCCGACGCCCCCGGTAAACTCCAGCAGGACCACGAAGAACTTCTGCGTCCGGAACATTTCGAGCAGCGGGCTCCACAGCGGCTTGAGCGACCACGGCAGCAGCAGCAGGCTGGCGTAGAGCCCGATGACGGCATTGCTCAACCCGAGCCGCTTGTAAAGAATGCCGGCCAGCGTCGAAACGGCGAAAAACGGCACACCCTCGGCAAAGTAGAGGGTTGGAACCCAGGCTGCGGGATGCCGTTTGGTTTTCGTCACAGTTTGCCCGTAACAGACTCGCGGCCACGCGGCCTCGCCGCGAATCGGGAGGCCCGCGGCGGAGCGGAGCGCAAGGCCCGTCCCGTCGCCTTTCTCGGAAGCGGTATTTTAGCGAGAATTGGACCTTGCGCGCGCGCTGCGAGCTCTGCGGCAGGCCGGGCGTGGTTCCGATCTCTCATGGTCAACTCCCACCAGCCTGGTCCTGTTTTGGCCTGGTTGATTGAGCCCCTGTCCTATGCTCGGCTTCCTCCTCCCGGCCGTCCAGTTCCAAACGGTTTGTTACGCGATCGAACCTGGGGAGCGATCGCTTGCCCTCAAATGTGCCGCGCACGTGAGGCTTGGCCGAAAATGCATGTTCCCTCCCATTCGGTTGCACGTTCCCCCAGGTTCGTTACCTGTTTCAAACGTGCGCGTCGTAGGCTAGCGGAGGAACTCTTCGATCCTCGGGCCGTCGTCCTCGCCGACATAGCGGTAGCGGTACGGCGCGCCCAACGGCACCACGCGATTCATCCAGTTCGTGGGATCGGTCCAGATCACGCGGTCATCGCCGATCGCCTTGACCAGGTCCTGAAAATCCCAGTGCAGCGCGAAGCCCGGGATCATCGCATCGAACAGGTGGTCCGTCATCGGACCCAGCAGCGCGGCGGCGATGCTCGAGGGCGTGCGGTCAAGCCAGATCTTGCCAAGGCGCCGGTCGGCCGCGGCGGCCAGCAGCAACCACACACCCTTGACCCCGCGCGCGTATCCGCGAATCGAGCTCGCGTCCACATCGGGCCGCGCCGCCAGCACGTCCACGGCCGTCAGCAGGTCGTGTGCGCGCATGGCCGCAAGATTCCGCCCGACCAGGTCGGCGCGTTCGTTCGTGACCCAGTTGCCGAGGAATGGCCGGCCGTCATTCGCGGCGGGCGAATCGCGCGGATCTACCTCCATCGCAATCCGCCCCGACCGCGCGAACGCCTCGGCGATTGCCGTGGTCGACTGGCTCCGCTGAACGTACAGCGGCACCGGCTGCCGCTTCTCTTCGAACAGCACTACTGCCGCTTTGCGGCCCGCGCCCAGGGGAAGATACAGTCTGGCGGCGACGGTCACCCCCGGCTCGCTCTCGAAACGAATCTCTTCCAGGCCGAACATCCGCGCCTTCGGTCTTGGATGTGATCGTCGCGGGCGGAGCCGGATTTTTCGAGGGGACACCCAGGCGCCGCAGCTCCGCCAGCAGTTCGGGAACGCCCCGCTTCTGCCGGCGCGCTCGAAACTCGTCCGCGATGATCTGGTACAGCTTCCGGCTGCCCGGTTCACCGTCGACGTTGCCGCTCCCGGTCACCTGCAGCTCGAGATTGGTGTAGAGCTTCACCGGCTGATCCGTCGGGTCGCCTTTGCCGCCGGCGAGCCAGCGGATCATCCAGCGGTAGATCTCTTCGCGGGAATCGCGCGGCGTTCCATGCGGCCCCGTGCCCACGAAAAAGCGAATGCGGTCCCCGGCGCCGTACAGCTCGTACCAGCGGCGGGCCTCCGTGTACACGGCGCGCGCGCCCTCCGGACGAAAGTAGTCTTCGGTGGTCGCCATCATCAGCCAGGGAAGCGGCGCCGCCACTTCGAAGAAGTCCGCCATATCGAGACCGTTGGCGAGAAATGCCGGCAGGCTCATTTCCGAATCCGCCGTCGGGCCGGCGAACAAAGTGCGGAACGAGTTGATCGAGCAGCCCGGCGCGGCCGTCTTGATGCGCGGGTCGAACACGCCCACATAGGTGGTAATCGCCCCGCCGCCCGAGCAGCCGGTCACGCCGATGCGGTCGGGATCGACGTCGGGCCGGCTGATCAGGTAATCGACGGCGCGTTTGGCGTCGAAAATGAAATATCGCGCCACGCTCTCGCCGATGAGGATGCTTCGCGCGCCGAGCTCCAGATGCTCGTTGCCGCCGCCTCCCGCCAGCGCCCTGCCCAGTTGCGGCAGATACGTCTGCTCCCGCTCGCCTTGCCCGATCGGATCGTAAGCCAGCGCGATGAATCCTTTCGCCGCCAGGTTCGCCGCCAGAATCTGCGTCTCCGGTTTACCTTCCTGCGTGTGGCCGGACGGCACCAGAATCGCCGGGTAGCGCCCGGGTGCGTTCGGTCGATAAAGGTTGGCGGTGATGTAGAAGCCGGGCAGGCTCTCAAAGATGACCTTCTCGATTGTGTGGGTGCTGCTTTCGAGCCGCCCGGTGATGCGGGCATGGAGCGGTCCGCTGTACGTTGGCAGGCCGCCGATGAGTTCCGTCAGCTTGGCGCGCACCGTGGCCTTGCGGCGGTCCGCATCGGCCTGCGTGCGGATTGCGGAGGTCGCTCGATCGCGGCTGTCGAGTTGCCGCTGCGCGATGCGGTCCAGCCAGCCGAGTAACGGATCCGCGGGCGGCGATTGCGCAAGGCACATCGCCGCACTGAGGAAAAGCGCCGCGGCAAGTCGGGACATCAACCAATCATAGACGGATTCGAGCGCTGTAGGCTCGCCCCGGGACCGGGGTCTTTTGCCAGACATGAAGCGCCGGACGGCAAAACCCTGGCGGGGCCGAAAGTGTCACGGGCGCAAACGCGGGACAGACTCTATTGGTCTGTCTCTCTTTAGCTCCAGTAGTTCCGGTCCAGGCTGCGATACTGCACCGCCTCCGCCAGGTGCTTGGCGGATACGGCTGCGGAGTCGTCGAGATCGGCGATCGTGCGCGCGACTTTGAGAATCCGGTCATGCGCCCGCGCGGAAAATCCCATGCGGCGCACCGCCATTTCCAGCGTGCGCTCGCCGGCTTCGTCCAGCGCGCAGAGCTTGCGGACCAGCGCGTGCGGGCATGTGGGCGTTGTAGTATCCGCGCGCCTGCTGCACTGCGCGCGCCCGCTCCACGCGGGCGCGGATCTCGGCCGACGACGCCACCGACAGCCTCTCCCGCGCAGCTCCTTGAACGGAACGGCGGGCACTTCGACATGGATATCGATGCGGTCGAGCAGCGGTCCGCTGATCTTGCTCAGATACTGCTGAATCTGGCCGGCGTGCAGCGGCATTCGCGTGTCGGAATCCCCCAGAAATCCGCACTTGCACGGGTTCATGGCGCTCACCAGGATCAGCCTGCTGGGGAAGGCAGGCGTCATATTCGCGCGGGCGATCGTGACCGTGCCATCTTCGAGCGGCTGGCGCAGCATCTCCAGCACGTCGCGCGGAAATTCCGGCAGTTCGTCCAGGAACAGCACGCCGTTGTGCGCCAGGCTCACTTCGCCCGGCCGCGGCATGCCCGTGCCGCCGCCGATCAGTCCGGCATCGGAGATGGTGTGGTGCGGCGCGCGGAACGGCCGCTGGTGCAGCAGCCCGCAACCGCCCGGCAGCACACCCGCGATGCTGTGGATCTTGGTGGTCTCGATGGCCTCCTCGAAGGTGAGCGGCGGCAGAATGCCGGCCAGGCGCTTGGCCAGCATGGTCTTTCCCGAACCGGGCGGGCCGATCATCAGCACGTTGTGCGAGCCGGCCGCCGCCACCTCCAGCGCCCGCTTGGCCATGGTCTGGCCGCGCACGTCGCGGAAATCCGGCGCGGCGCGGCCTCGATTCGCCGCGCCGTTCGACACGGCCGGCACAGCCGGCGTGAACTCCTCCGGGCGCGTCAGCAGCGCCACCACTTCCGCCAGGTGCCGCATGCCGAAGACGCTGCACGCCTTCCACCACCGCGGCTTCCGCCGCATTCTCGGCGGGAACAATCAGGTTGGGGATGCCCTGGTCGCGCGCGCAAACGGCCATCGAAAGAGCGCCGCGCACCGGCCGGATGGCGCCATCGAGCGACAGTTCGCCGACCAGCAGGTGGCGGTCCAGGCCCTTCACCGCGCCCATCGCGCCCAGAATGCCCAGCGCCACCGGCAGATCGAAGCCCGCGCCTTCCTTGCGCACGTTCGCCGGCGCCAGGTTGATGGTGACGCGTCTTGTTGGGATAGCCGAACCCGGAGTTCATCATCGCGGACTTGATGCGCTCGCGGCTTTCGCGCACCGCCACATCGGGCATGCCGACCATGCGGGAGTCGCGCGCCGAGCCGGACGAGTACATGTCGACTTCGACATCGATCAGGTGAGCATCGATGCCGTAAACGGCGGCGCTGCGGGTTTTGAACAGCGCCATAGCTACGGTAGGTGATACCACATTATAGGTGATCGATAAGCAAGCCGCCAGTTTCCTATTGGCCACCGGCCGAACGGCAGGTATTACGGAGGTCCGGTTTGGGGGCGTGGCAGAACCTCTGTGCGTCTGGATATTCGGGCCTCCCGACCCGAACGGAGTCTCCGCAGCCCTTCTGTAACGCCGGGGCGATCCTCGTTCACTCTCGACAGATTGGAGCCCACAATTGCCAACCAGTGGAAAGGGAACCACTTGCTTCGCAAAGGCCACAAGGTGCGACTTATGATTCTAAGTGTCACCCGTCCGCTCCCTGGAACTTGTTACATAGTCCCACCGCAATCCGCCCGTCACACATAACTGTTTCGTGAAACTTCTTATTACCTTTGCCTGGCAGTACCAGGCAATGATAATTTCACCCTTGCATATGTCGATTATGTCGATGGAGCTTGTGGAACCCTGGGATCTGGTATCTTGGCGGAACCTCGGCTCGGGGTGACATTGTTCCGTTAGTTTGGCGTGCCGCGGTGGTTGCTCTTTGATGGCGGCCCGGTTCTGTTCAGCGTGTTCCTGCGTCTATGAGGGCGGCACGGGTTACCGCCGGCACTCGCTTGCGCTCGCGACTCGAGCGGAGCCGTAAGGGAGCAGCCTTCTGCAAAACGGGAGAGATCAGCCGGGCGGAGCCCTATTATTACTGTGTTAAAAACAAACATTTTGTTGTAGAATTGTTTTCGTGGGATCACGCCTCTCTTCGCCAGGCCCACAACAGAGGCGCTTCGCGGCATATATCGAGGGCCTGGCAAATGCCGCGGGGCATGCCGACCGGCATACGCCTCTGAAAAACTACTGCACCGGATTGTTATTGCCTGGCGAGCGTAAGAGTGTCGAGCCGATGGCGGCGCGCTTGGCTCCAGACAATGTTCGTCGCATGCATCAGTCGCTCCATCACTTGGTGGCAGACGCGCCGTGGAACGACGAGGAGATGCTGGCCGAGGTGCGGCGATCCGTGCTGCCAACTATGCAGAAACATGGTGAAGTGGTGGCTTGGATTGTGGACGATACGGGTTTCCCCAAGCAAGGAAAACATTCCGTGGGAGTTGCCAGGCAGTACTGCGGACAAGTAGGCAAACAGGACAACTGTCAGGTGGCCGTGAGTTTATCGGTGAGTACGTGGGATGCGAGCCTGCCGATCGCTTGGCGGCTCTATTTGCCGGAGGTGTGGTGTCAGGATGACAAACGCTGCCAGCAGGCCGGAGTCCCAGAAGGAGTGGCGTTTCAACCCAAACCAGAGATTGCGTTGCAGCAGATTCGGCAAGCTTTGCAGCAGCAGGTGCCTGTGGGAGTGGTGCTGGCCGATGCAGGTTATGGGCACAACACCCAGTTCCGCACGAGTTTAACCGAGCTTGGGTTGCACTATATAGGAGGTATCGAGACCACCACCAGTGTCTGGGGACCGGGGAAACAACCCTTGCCGGCCCCGCCGCGAAAGCCGGGCCGTGGAGCCACCCCTACGCGACTGCAGCGCAACCCCAATCATCAGCCGATTTCAGTGAAGCAGTTGGCTCTGGCTCTGCCGCCGTCGGCTTGGAAGAACATCGGTTGGCGGTCAGGTAGTCAGGGAACCTTGCGATCCCGTTTTGCCGCGGTGCGTGTGCGCCCTTCCCATCGCGATGAAAAGCGCACCGAACCCCGCCCGGAAGAATGGCTTTTGATCGAATGGCCGAAGGAAGCATCGGAACCCACCAAATACTGGCTGTCCAACTTACCCGTCACAACCTCGCTGAAGTCTCTGGCAAAGCTGGCCAAACATCGTTGGGTCATCGAACGCGACTACGAAGAGCTCAAACAGGAATTGGGATTGGGACACTATGAAGGCCGGAGTTGGCGCGGATTTCACCATCACGCCACTTTATGTATCGCTGCGTATGGGTTCCTAATGGCCGAGCGGAACCGTTTTTCCCCCTCCGCCCGCGCCGGCCATGTTGGACTATCAGCCCCGGACCAGCCGCCCGACTTCCGCCCGCGCGGGTCGCCGCGTCCGCCCCGAACGGCATAATCCGCGCTCGATCGCCACCTTGCGGATTGCCCTCTCCCGCCAATTGCTCGGGCAGTTGTCTCACTGTCCCTTCTGCGGTTCCAAAGCTGCCGGTTGATCCTCGGCGTCGATATCCGCATCGATTACACAGGATGCCGGGCGCGAATGGTTGGGTGCCGTACGCCAAACGTCCTGCCCTAACTGAACGCGGCTGAACTTCTCCAGCACGGTGCAACGCCAGTTGGCAGGGGATCCCGGCGCTTCCAATCCGCTCTCGCTCTCTCCACCGTACTGGTAACACAGCACCCGAACCTCACCCGCTCGATTGCGGCCGAGACGATGGGGGCAAAACAGCCGAGGCAGTCCTTTATAGACCGCCTCGATCGGACGTTTGGTCTCTACAGCCGTCCAGATCAGCTGATAAATGTCCTCTACCGTCTGGATATTCGCTCGAACAATGCCCATCTCTCCTTCCAAGGTAACCGACAGGCCCCCTCCGAGCGACAAGCCCAACAAATCACGTTATTTATAACACAGTAATACTATTTGGCTCCCCGGATGGTGCGGATCAACTGGAGCGTATCTTTCACTTTGGCGGTGATGCCGTCGTACGCGGCCGCCTTGAGCAGTTCTTTGGTGATCAGGTTCGAGCCCATCCCCACGCAGGCCACGCCGGCTTCGAACCACGCCTTTAGCGAAGCTTCCGTGCTTTCCACCCCGCCGGTTGGCATGATGGAGACCCATGGGCAAGGTCCCTTCACCGCTTTCACGAATTTCGGGCCGCCCACCTCGCCTCCCGGAAACACCTTGACGATTTCGCAGCCGAGCTCCTCGGCTTGCGAGATCTCGCTGGCGCTGCCGCAGCCCGGCGAATACGGAATCTTGAGCCGGTTGCAGGCGCGCGCCACGTCGGCATTGAGAATGGGGCCGACCACGAAATTGGCGCCGCAGTTGATGTACAGCGAAGCCGTTCCGGGGTCCACCACCGAACCCACGCCGAGGATCATGCCCGGCAATTCCCGGGCGCAATAGCGCTCCAGTTCCGTGAATACCTCCCACGCGTGATCGCCGCGGTTGGTGAATTCCAGGGCTCGTCCGGGGAATCTGTGGGTAGCTGGCTGGCTCAGGGGTGGGGTTGAGTGAGGAAACGGTAGAACTTCCGGCACGTGGAGTCGAAGGTGCGCTGCTCGTCTTCCCAGCCGTTATGGATCAGCGGCCCGCCGTCCTTGTGGACTACAGCGCGGACGAGTTCTTCAGCCGCCACCTTTCTCAGAGAAGGGTTTTCATTCACGTCTCGGATGATCTCTCCGCCGAGCAGCCACAGATTGTCGACATGGTTTTGGATGGTCCTTTTCGACAGGCCGGACCCGGCGAGGTGAAGGAGGAAAGGCATGAAGTATTCCACAAGTTTTCGGCCGGGAGGAAGATCCTTTTCCTCGCCCATCCAACGCTCCGGCCACTCCGAAAGATCGCGGCAATCGCGGCAGTAGGGCAATAGCACGGCGGGTGTCAATGGGAGAGAATCAGGATTCGTCTTCATCTTCCTATCGATCCAGTCAATTCATGCGCCTTCCCAGAATTCTAAACCAGTGCCATCCCATTCCGGGATTTGTTTACGGGCGAGCCAGCTTTGCCGAAGACGCGCAAACCGTCCTCATCCCGGTCCGGCCGCGGAAACGATCCACGGCTATTTGCTCGGGCTGTCATCAACCCGCGGCCGGCTACGACCAGTCTCCCACGCCGCGACGGTTTGAATTCATCGGCTTCTGGGGCTACCTGGTTTTTCTGGTCTATTGCATGCGACGGGTCAACTGCAAGCAATGCGGGGTGCTGGTCGAAGAAGTGCCGTGGGGTATGGGGAAACACACCTCGACCAAGGTTCACATGCATTTCCTGGGTCATTGGGCGCGCAAACTTTCCTGGAAGGAAACGGCCGAAGAATTCCGCACTTCCTGGGATAAGGTCCACGACGCGGTGGCGTATCTGGTCACCTGGGGGCTGGAGCATCGCGTCCTGGGAGCGATTCGCGCCATTGGCGTGGATGAGATTCAGCGCGGTAAGGGGCACAAATATCTGACCTTGGTGTATCAGATCGACCTGGGCTGTACCCGACTGCTGTGGATTGGCAAGGAACGGACCGTGAAAACCTTCCAGGAATTCTTTGCCATGATCGGCCCGGAGGTGTCGGCGAAGATCGAGTTCGTCTGCTCGGACATGTGGAAACCGTATTTGGGGGTGATCCGCGAGAAGTGTTCCCAGGCCCTCAATATTCTCGACCGGTTCCACATCGTGGCCAAGGTGAACCAGGCGCTCGACGACATCCGCTCCGCCGAGGCCCGGCGCATGAAGGGGGACGGGTACGAACCGGTCCTGACCAAGTCCCGGTGGTGCCTTCTGAAGCGGCCGGCGAACCTCACGGCCAACCAGAAAGTGAAACTGAAAGATCTGGTGCGCTACAACCTCCAGAGCGTACGCGCCTATCTGCTCAAGGAAGACTTCCAGCAACTCTGGAATTACGAGTCCACCGCCTGGGCAGCCAAGTTCCTCGACCAATGGTGTCGCCAAGTGATGCGCTCCCGGATCGAGCCGATGAAGAAAGTTGCCAGGACTTTACGCGCCCACCGCGAACTGATCCTCAACTATTTTCGCGCCCGGAAAGAGTTTTCCAGCGGCGTAATCGAGGGTCTGAACAACAAAGCCAAAGTCACTATGAGAAAATCCTACGGATTCCGAACCTTCCGAGTCACCGAACTGGCTCTCTATCATTCACTTGGCAAACTGCCCGAGCCACAACTCACCCACAGATGTTTCTGACGAATCAATTCCAGGAACGGGCAGCCGCCGGCGAAGACGGCAGCGGCAACGCGCTTGGCCACCTCGACATCGGCGTTATAGAAAACGGGCACCATGCCCGTCGCGTTCATCTGACGAAGGACTTCGAGTCTGGCGAATCGTGCCATTTTGTGTTCCTTTGCTCTGTAGAATATCTGACTTGGTCGGGGGCCAGTGCCCGGCGCGGGTCAACCGCCAGCCACGCCAGCGCCCCCATCCCGCAAAGGCCCGCCGCCACCAGAAATGACGAAGGCCATCCGAAGGAATTGGCCAGCACCGGGGTCAAAGAGGCCGTAACCGCGCCGCCGATCTGGTTGCCCATGTTCATCACACCCGAAACCGTGCCTGCCGAGGAACCGGCGATATCGGCGGTCACCGACCAGAAACAGCTTGTGGAAAGATAGAGCGCCCCGGCGCCGCCCGCCAGCACAATGCTGGCCACGCGGGCGTCGCGCGCCTGCATTGCCAATACGAGGAAGCCGGCCGCCGCGGCCATCGCGGCCACCGGAATGCCGCAGCGGCCCGCGCGATGCCCATACCGGCGGGTGAGCCGGTCGCTCGAAGTATCCGCCCAGCGGCGAAAAGGCGGCCATCGCCAGGAACGGCAGCATGCCGAAGAAGGCGCTCGCCTTCAAATCCAGCCCGCGCACCGCGCTCAGGTAAAGGAAAAACCAGGTGAAGAAGATATAGGACACGTAGCCGAAAGCGAAGTAGCTCAACGTGAGCGCCCAAACGCTCCGGCTGCCCAGGATGACTCTCCAGGGAACCTTTTCCCGCGCCTCCAACCCCATCCGTTTCGGCAGACCGGACCGAATGTGTTCCAGTTCCGCCGGCTTGACCCAGGGGTGCTCTTCCGGCCGGTCGCGCGCAATCCGGTACCAGACCAGGCCGGCCGCCAACCCGATTGCGGCGCAAATGCAGAATGACGTCCTCCAGCCGTAATGGAGCAGAATAAACGTGATCAACGGCGGCGTCACTCCCGCGCCGGCGCCCACGCCCGCGAAGATCAAGCCGTTTGCCAACCCCCGCTCCTCGAGGGAATCCAGGCCGGCCACCAGCCGGTTCGAAGCGGGAAACACCATCCCTTCGCCCACGCCCAGCAGAAACCGCGCCGCCAGCAGCACAATCAAGCCGACCTGAAATGCCCGCCGGTACCGCCGCTACGAGTGCCGTAAACACAGCCCACCAAATCGCGACAAGGGCCAGGATTCTGCGCGGGCCGAAGCGGTCCGCCAGGCGCCCGCCGGGCGCCTGAAAGAAAGCGCAACCGAGCACGAAGCTGCTGAATACCCACCCGAGCCGGATGTTATCCAGCCCGAACTCCTTGCGGATCAAGCCGCCCGCGATCGAGATGTTCACGCGGTCCAGGTAAGCAATCGCGCTGATGACGAACATCCAGCCCACCAGCAACCAGCGGATTCGCCCCCGCGCGGAGTGTTCTGAAGACGCACAGATCAGGCTAACAGAGCGTTGTCCTTAGATGCAACTTGCATCCATTTACAGCCGCATGCTACTCTCGCGCTAGGAGAACAACGTTGGGACAGACACCCCATCGCCGAAAATTCCGCTGCAATCGCCGCCCGGTTCCTGAGGCTTTACACCGGGGCGATCTCCGATATCCTGGACAGGAATGGCTACCGCAACCAGGTGCTGCCTTCTTCATTACGCCTTTCACCCTGCCAACCGTGTAGCCGGGGCGGCGTTCACGGGCAGGGTTATCCCTGCGCGGACACCGCGCACAATGACACCGAGATCCGGCTGAAGATGCTGGACAGCATCTCGCCGGGCACCGTTTCGGTGTGGGCCACGCGGCGGCAGCGCGGATTGCGCCCACTGGGGCGAGATCATGTCCACCGCGGTTCTGCAGCGGGGGTGCGGCGGCGCGGTCATTGACGGCGGCGTGCGCGACGTGGATTTCGTCAACGCCATGAACTACCCCGTCTTCGCCAGATTCAAGTGTTCCGCCAGTTCCATAGGGCGCTGGGAAATTACCGAGTGGCAGGTCGTGATCCGGATCGGCGGCACGATCATCCATCCCGGCGACTTCGTGTTCGGCGATACGGACGGCGTGGTGATCGTTCCGCAGGAGATCACCATGGATGTGCTGGCCGCCGCGGAGGAGATCTACGAACGCGAGGGCGGCATGCGCCGGGAACTGCGCCAAGGCGTTTCGGTGGCCGCGGCCTACGCCAAGTACGGCTCCCTGTAGCGGAAACTCAGGCCTATTTGGTCTTAGCGGTCCCGGACGGGCGCGTCAACTCCCTCGTCTCCCTGACGAAGCGGCCCATCGATTTGGAAACATGCTCCAGCACCGTGGCCCACTCTTCCAGGTGCCGCTCGCCGCGCGGCGTCAGCTTGTAAATCCGGCGCGCCGGGCCGCCTCTGTCGGTCTCCCACTCGGATTTGACGTTGCCGTTCTTTTCCAGTTGCCGCAGCGTCCGGTACAACGCCGCCCTTTCGATCTCGGCGTCGGTCAGAGCGTGGTCCTGCAAATCCGCGGACAAGTCATAGCCGTAGGTGCGCCCCTTCTTCTTCAGAAGCAGCAATACCACCGGCTCCACAAAACGGTAGAGATTCCCCATGGCGCAAGTGCAAGGCTGATTCTTGCCATGCCGTTCACAGGTTCGTCGCGGCAATTCGATCCTCCCGGTCCTGCAATTTCCCGCAGGTCCTGTTCCGAGCATAGCATCGCCCGAAATAGATGTGAAGTGCATCTATAGTTTGCGTATGACGCAGCTTTACAGTGCGAGTACAATATAGGTGTAATTAACTTCTATAGGAGGCGATACGATGAGACGAGCGGGCTGACTGGTCGTCCTGGCAGGGTGGCTGGCCTTCGGGCTTCCGGCACTCGCACACTGCGGACACCACGACTGCGGGGATGGCGGCTGCTGCCATCATGGCATGTCGGCGCGGCGCGGCGCGGCCGCGAACGGCGCGGGCGGCCAGGCTTCCGCCGCTCCCGCCGCCGCGGAGACCCGGCAAGGCAAGGTCTCCGAAGTCATTTACCTCCCCGGGCCCACCAGGGACACCGCCATGGTAGAGGTGCGCCTGATGGCGGGAACCGGAGAGGTCCTGGCGCGCCTGGCGCCGACCGGTTTTCTCCACCGGAACCAGATGGATATCCGCGAAGGCGACACCGTCAGCATCACCGGTTACTGGGTCGCCGCCGGCGCCGGCGAAATGCTCATCGCCACCCAGGTTGCCCGGCAGGAAAAGGCGGTTCAGTTGCGGGACGGCTGGGGGAACTCCGCCTGGTAAAGCCGGCTATGGCGTCGCCGGCGCCAGAAGGCTTGCCGTTGTCCCGCTGCTACGAGCCACCGGGCGATGCCTGACGCGGTACTCAGCGTTATTTTAATATAAGTGTTAGTTGCATCTATCAATATCGCACAGAAACGCTGCAAAAGGAATGTGCTATCGGGACGCAATGCTTGCTGCTCTGGGCGATCCGGTGGAGGCCTTGTGCGCCGTCGGGCGGACCCCTCTCACCGTAGCTCGATGATCTTTCGCTTGAAAGGAAAAGCAGTCAAATGCGAATTGCCATTCCCATCACTGGCGGCCGCCTTGCCCAGCACTTCGGCCATTGCGAGAAGTTTGCCCTGGTCGACATTGACCCGGTTACGAAACAGATGACGGCATCGACCGAAGTAGCCGCTCCGGAACACCAGCCGGGGCTCTTGCCGCCATGGCTGAAGGAACGGGGTGTCAACCTCGTCATCGCGGGCGGAATGGGCTCACGCGCGCACTCGTTGTTCCAGACAGTTTCGATTGAGGTTCTCTCCGGTGCGCCCGCAGAGACTGCGGCGACCATCGTGCGGCAGTATCTGGATGGAACGCTCGTCACCGGCCAGAATGCCTGTGACCACTCAGCGCACGCGTGCTAACCTCACTCGCTGAACAAGCCATGGCCTGGAAACGGCTGGTAATCGTTGCGAGCGATCTCGGCGAGCGTCCGCATGGTAGTGCGGTTCGTTTGGGGTAGCTCTGCCGAACGCAAACGACCGACGGTTGCGCATCCACGCGGTGGATTTTCCTGAAGGGAGAGGGCGGATTTCGGAGGGGAGGCAACGTCGTGGGCGCCGAAGCTTCGTGAGCCTTCGGCAAGCTTGCGTGACTCCACCCCTGGGTAATTGGTAACGTCAGTCTTGCACTGAGGAAGGACTGACGATGGCTCAACCAAGCCCTGTCATACGGAGTGACCTGCAAGAACTGAGGGTACGTTTTGAACACTGGCGTCGGACACGTCCGGGGAAATCTCCGATTCCGGAGCCGCTGTGGGCTGCAGCCGCGCAACTGGCTCGGTCGCACGGAGTTTGCCAGACGGCGCAGGTGCTGCGATTGGAGTACAAAAAGCTCAAGCAGTTGACGGACGGGAAAGCGGTCCCTGCGTCCCTCCGGCGTCGACGTGCTCCGGCGGCGGCAACGTTTATGGAATTGGTAGCCCCGCCGACCGCTACGGCGGAATGTCTCATCGAGGTGGAAGGGCCACGCGGCAAGCTGCGCATCCAGTGGAAAGGGTCCACGGCGCCTGACCTGGCCGCCCTCAGCCGGGTCTTGTGGGAATCGGCGTGATCCAGATCACGCCGCAGATGCGCATCCTGGTAGCGATCGAGGCGGTGGACGGAAGGAAAGGCATCGACTCGCTGGCCCGGCTGTGCCAGGAGAAACTCCAGGCCGATCCTTTCTCCGGCTGCCTGTTCGTGTTTCGCAGCCGGCGCGGCACGTCGATCCGCATCTTGGTCTACGACGGTCAAGGATTTTGGCTGGCCCAGAAGCGGCTTTCGCAGGGGAAGTTCGTGTGGGGGCCGAGTGGAAACGAGCCCGCCCGGCGGCTCGAAGCCCACCAGGCACAGTTGCTGTTGGCGGCGGGCAACCCGGAGACTGCGGCCGCCCCGGTGTGGCGCAGAGTGAGTTGAAAACCCCGCAACAAAACCCTTACGTTCTGGTTTTATCTCTGGCATGCTGCAGTTATGGCGGCAACGTGGCGCTACCGCGGACAAGAGATCGGCAGCGAGCAGCTTGCCTTCCTGCGGGAGTTCATTCGAGCACACCCCACCAGCAGCCGCTGGAAGCTGTCCCGGCAATTATGCGAAGCCCTGGGGTGGAAGCAGGCCAACGGGGCCCTGCGCGACATGGTTTGCCGCGGTCTGCTGCTGATGCTGGAGCGGGCCGGAGAGATCCAGTTGCCGCCGGTACGCCGCCAGATCCGAGGTCAGTGCCGAACGGGGCGCCCCCGGCCACAGCCATCTCGGAGCAATTGCTGAAACGGAATCTGGGTCGGTCTGCATCGCACCCGAGTCTGGGAAGCTGAAGCCGTTCGACCCCATAAACGGGGTGTTCTGCGAGTCTGGGCGACTTTCTCTATCCATTGACAAGCAGCCATCAATTCCGTGGCCGACCAAGGAAAGCACCAAAATTGGCGATCTTTCTCTTGAGGCTCGTCACCGGGTAGTCGTGCTGTGTGATGGTAAGCCGCAACAGACGTTCACGTTCCGCTTTTCAGACAAGAAGGCCACCGAACTTTGCTTGTTCTTGGCCGGGGCATACCGGACTGTGCAGTTGTGGGACCGCAAAGGGTCTCCGTGGTGCAAGTGCAAGTGCGCTTCTGCAAAATAGGCCGCTCCCGACTTCAATGCCTTTCAACTTTGCTCACGACCGGAACCCCTGACTGACAAGTTGCGGAGAATCGTTCACCGATTGTCGGGCAGCACTCGGAACGTGATCGGCGCCGCTCTGAAATTATCACCCCACCAGCGCACGGTGTAGACACCCGGTTTTGCAAAGTACCGATCACCAACCTGGTAGCCGAATGAAAGGAAGTGTCCGGGCGGAAGTGCCTCGGATTCTGGAGAACGGAGTCCGTTGTTTATGACGATGGGCCAATCCTTCGGCTCGACTCCGTTGATGGAGAGGTGGGAAGCGCCGATTTTCGGATTGACCGTCGAAGTTCCATCGTTGACAACGCCGAAGTTGACTGTTAGCTTGGCGGTCCCACCTTCACCGAAGATCGGTTGCGGAACGGAAATCCCCGCCCACAATGCAACCTGCGCCGCTTCTCGCTGGCCGTCGTTTCGGGCTTGGGCAACAACGACGCCGGGGAGCATAGAGATTAGCGTGGCGGCGAACACGAACAGTGATCTTCCCATGCCGGATTGGACGCTGCTTTTGCCGGGGTGGTTCCGCCGCCGTCCTTGAGAACTCGGATCACGTTTCCGCCAGCGCCGCTCTCCCGCTCTCCAGTGCCGCCGCTCGTCGCCTCTCTCGCATGACGTCGAGCACGGTTTTGGCGTGCGGTGTTGCGTAGCTTACTGCGGAAACAATGCGGTGACCGATGGTGTTGAATTTTTCAACATCGCCTTCGGTTAAAATTGTATGGGAACCCGGCTCCCTTCGCTCTCTTGCACCTGCTCCACTCCTGATTGCGCTTCCGCCACTTCACGCCGGGTTCTTCCTGCACAAGCGAAGTTTCTCATCGCCAGCCAGTACCCCGCCAGTGGCCCACAGGAGCCGTTGGAATGGCCCTGTCGGAGCCGGGTGATGGGTTCGTATCCCCGGACCATGCTGCCGCTTCTCAGCCCGGAATAGGCCACGGAGACCAGAGCGGGCATTCCAGCCGGGAGAGCACAACGTTCGCAATGAAGTGTTCACGAGTTCGTATTAGGTCCGTCCAACTTGCCGCCACGTACTGCCCGGAAAAATGCGTCCCGGCGATCACTGGGGCTGTCCGAAATTGACGCTCTCGGATGGCCGTTCGATACAGGCGGTAGGTGGTTATCATGGTATAGGTGCCGATCACTCGAACGAATGTGCAATGCAGGCACACTGCCGCTGATGAATGCCAGTGCCCCTGTCATAGATCCGTGGCTGTGATTCACGTCGTACCGTGCTGTCGCCGTTGTCGGCATTGTCACCGCAGAATAGGGTCGTAATGGCGCTGGTCCTGTTTCTCTCCGCATGGACGATTAATTACTGGCAAGCGTGGGTCTACCTTGGCATCTTCTTGGGTTCGTCAATCCTCATCACCCTTTACCTCATGAAGAACAACCCGGCGCTTCTCAGGCGCCGTTTGCGGGCTGGACCAACCGCAGAGAAACGGAAGCCACAGAAGATCGCCATGCTGTTTGCGTCACTGGGATTCATCGCTGAGTTGGTCGTGCCTTCCTTCGATCACCGCTTCGGATGGTCGAACGTGGCGCTTTACGCAATAGTCGCTGGTGACGCACTCACGGCACTTTGTTTTTACATTACGTTTCTTGCCTACAAGGAAAACCCTTTCACTTCTGCGACAGTTGAAATCGCTCAAGATCAGCAGGTCATCTCCACTGGGCCGTATGCGATTGTGCGCCATCCGATGTAGCAGGTGGGTCGCTGCTGTTTATAGGGACACCACTTGCTCTCGGTTCCTATTGGGGCCTTGTCGCTTTTGGAGCCACGTTACCCGCCCTCATCTGGCGACTGTTGGACGAAGAGAACTTTTTGGCAGAAAATCTGTTTGGGTATGCGGATTACTGCCGTGAAGTCCGCTGGCGATTGATACCGGGAGTCTTTTGAGGCTCCGAAAACACTTATTCTGATCTGAGATGCACTGGCTGTCTACATTGCGGCCGAATCCTCGTCAAGCCGTCACATTCGGCTACCCAGTTAGGACTTCTCGCACACGCTCCTTGAGTGTTGCCGAAGTGAACGATCCCGGCTCGGTTTTGCAGAATGCTTTCCGCCAGTTCAATGCCCCTCTGGTTGCCTTCTGAATGATCGGTCAAATGATGTATGACGCAGGTGTTAGTATGGCAAGCGTCTATTACACTGTCTACATCAGCACTGTTTCAGATCACAATTCCCGGCGGGCGAGATGAAGTATCTGACTGCTACCGTTCACGAATAGACTTTTTACTATCTTGACAGGTAGGCTTCTCTACCCCGGCGGACGTAGGATGAATCTTGTGATGTCGAACAGGCTTGCGTTGGTCGTTGATGATGACGCAAGCGTTCGCCGGTACGTCAGCGCAATTCTGCATAGCACCGGGTTCCAGACGCTAGATGCGACAAGCGGCACCGAGGGTCTTGAAGTCGTGCAAACTGTTGATGGCCGTCTGGATCTTATCATAAGCGATATCCAAATGCCCAATGGTGACGGTATCTCGTTGGCGTGCTCGGTCGCCGCAGCATACCCCACAATACCGTTACTCCTGATTTCAGGTTATATCCAGCGGGAACTTGAAGGCGTTGTCGAGTTCCTTCAAAAGCCATTTCTGCCGCAACAACTCATCGGGGTCGTGAACACGCTGCTTAGGATGACCGAGAAAGGTCAAGGGCCATCCGGGAATTGACCTCTCAATTCCGCTCTGCCGAACGAACCGCAGCCTTCAGCCAGTTGTCTGCTTCCGCCGCAATATCCGCCAGTGCTTTGATCGTGATCTTCCGCTTGCATACGGGACATCACAGGAAGTGCCATTCGATTTCCCGTGTCTCGGATGGGCCAGCAATTCGATTCAACCATCGGGCCAAAGCACTTCGAGTGGGGTGGTACCGCCGCTCCCCGGTGTTCGGCAGTTCCCGTTTTCTACGTGGCCGGGAGCGACCAGTCCATTTCCCATACCTCTGAGGCATTCGGTACATAGGGAAGTGAAAATACAACAGCGGAACCGGGAATTGCAAGTCCGCAAGAGAAGCCGCGGCCGATGACGAATGGCCGTGGTGCGTCATCCGCCGCCTCCCAGATGGGAATTCCCGCAAATGCTACACTCCCGGTCAGGTGCAGAACTATGGTCACGTTCGAAGGCGACACGCCCTACTTCTACTGGACGTTCGACAGGCTCGGAGATTTGGAGCAGGGCCAAAATCAGTACGGTTTTGACGGCTCCGTATGGAAGGCCGACATGATCCTGTCCTACGAAATTGGTGAAGGCCAACTGACCTTCAACTCGCCAGCGGAATGGGCCAGAGGTTTGCCACCTGTCCGGTTCCACCGCACGCCGGATGGCCGCTATGAACACAGGTCGGAACGGCTCGTGTTCGAAGCGGTGCGGGCCGATACCCAGAGCCATGTTGTTTTGACCGGCAGATGGTCTGAAACTGATTTCGGAACCGGGGTGTTCATCGCCGTGCTCCCGATCAAGCAGAGTGAAGAGATTTTGCTGGAAACGGCGGCGACGGTCCCGGTGGAGACCGCAGTGCCAGAAATGGTGGCGAATCCGTAGAAGTTGATGAGGATTCGCTGGAAATATGATGCAGACGAAGGGGAAAAGCCATGATCGTTTGCGACCTGTGCGGGCAAGCAAAGGAATGTACACCACGGCAAATCGAAGGCAAGGAATACGACATCTGTGCGGACTGCTGGAATCCGCTGGCCGAAAAACTGAGGCTCGTCCGGGGAATCTGTGGGTAGCTGGCTGGCTCAGGGGTGGGGTTGAGTGAGGAAACGGTAGAACTTCCGGCACGTGGAGTCGAAGGTGCGCTGCTCGTCTTCCCAGCCGTTATGGATCAGCGGCCCGCCGTCCTTGTGGACTACAGCGCGGACGAGTTCTTCAGCCGCCACCTTTCTCAGAGAAGGGTTTTCATTCACGTCTCGGATGATCTCTCCGCCGAGCAGCCACAGATTGTCGACATGGTTTTGGATGGTCCTTTTCGACAGGCCGGACCCGGCGAGGTGAAGGAGGAAAGGCATGAAGTATTCCACAAGTTTTCGGCCGGGAGGAAGATCCTTTTCCTCGCCCATCCAACGCTCCGGCCACTCCGAAAGATCGCGGCAATCGCGGCAGTAGGGCAATAGCACGGCGGGTGTCAATGGGAGAGAATCAGGATTCGTCTTCATCTTCCTATCGATCCAGTCAATTCATGCGCCTTCCCAGAATTCTAAACCAGTGCCATCCCATTCCGGGATTTGTTTACGGGCGAGCCAGCTTTGCCGAAGACGCGCAAACCGTCCTCATCCCGGTCCGGCCGCGGAAACGATCCACGGCTATTTGCTCGGGCTGTCATCAACCCGCGGCCGGCTACGACCAGTCTCCCACGCCGCGACGGTTTGAATTCATCGGCTTCTGGGGCTACCTGGTTTTTCTGGTCTATTGCATGCGACGGGTCAACTGCAAGCAATGCGGGGTGCTGGTCGAAGAAGTGCCGTGGGGTATGGGGAAACACACCTCGACCAAGGTTCACATGCATTTCCTGGGTCATTGGGCGCGCAAACTTTCCTGGAAGGAAACGGCCGAAGAATTCCGCACTTCCTGGGATAAGGTCCACGACGCGGTGGCGTATCTGGTCACCTGGGGGCTGGAGCATCGCGTCCTGGGAGCGATTCGCGCCATTGGCGTGGATGAGATTCAGCGCGGTAAGGGGCACAAATATCTGACCTTGGTGTATCAGATCGACCTGGGCTGTACCCGACTGCTGTGGATTGGCAAGGAACGGACCGTGAAAACCTTCCAGGAATTCTTTGCCATGATCGGCCCGGAGGTGTCGGCGAAGATCGAGTTCGTCTGCTCGGACATGTGGAAACCGTATTTGGGGGTGATCCGCGAGAAGTGTTCCCAGGCCCTCAATATTCTCGACCGGTTCCACATCGTGGCCAAGGTGAACCAGGCGCTCGACGACATCCGCTCCGCCGAGGCCCGGCGCATGAAGGGGGACGGGTACGAACCGGTCCTGACCAAGTCCCGGTGGTGCCTTCTGAAGCGGCCGGCGAACCTCACGGCCAACCAGAAAGTGAAACTGAAAGATCTGGTGCGCTACAACCTCCAGAGCGTACGCGCCTATCTGCTCAAGGAAGACTTCCAGCAACTCTGGAATTACGAGTCCACCGCCTGGGCAGCCAAGTTCCTCGACCAATGGTGTCGCCAAGTGATGCGCTCCCGGATCGAGCCGATGAAGAAAGTTGCCAGGACTTTACGCGCCCACCGCGAACTGATCCTCAACTATTTTCGCGCCCGGAAAGAGTTTTCCAGCGGCGTAATCGAGGGTCTGAACAACAAAGCCAAAGTCACTATGAGAAAATCCTACGGATTCCGAACCTTCCGAGTCACCGAACTGGCTCTCTATCATTCACTTGGCAAACTGCCCGAGCCACAACTCACCCACAGATGTTTCTGACGAATCAAAACTGAAGGGCAAGGGCAGAGTGAAGAGGCGACGAGAAACGGTATTCCTGCCGCCGACGAAAACGGAACCGGAACCGTCAGAATCGAGGCCGGGGCCGGGAGAGCCGCCGAAGATTTGGGGCGAAAGCGGCAGACCGCAGTAGGGACCTGGAGCGTGCTAGAGTCCTTGTCTAAGAAATTGTAATTCGAATGCGTCAAGTTTAGGCAACAAGCCGCTCCTTCTCGCAGCAGGCGCCGATTTCCGATTCCAGCCGGTCGAACGCGGCGCGGAGTGGGGATGGAATCGGCGGCGGAGCGGCGGGCATGATCTCGGCGAGTTTGGGCCGGAGCAACCGGGCGTAGGTCCTGGAAAAGAATAGTGCAATGCGGAGTCCATCCGATGTGAGTTGGTAACGATGGCTGTGCGGAATCCGCTCGATGATGCCGTGGAGCCGGAGGCGGCGAAGGTCGTACGTCAGTTTTCCGACGGGATAATTAGCTGGATCGAAGCCCAGCAGTTGCGCCAGCAAAACGCGCATTTCTGAGTTGGTAAATCCCCGAAGTTGAAAACTGAAGACGGCCAGCACAGTGAACAAAGCCTGGACGCGTTTGTCGCCGAACCGCAAGGCCGAAGCTCTTCGACCATTGACCTCGGCAGGACGCACGACGCGATCGAAGGCGTCCTCACCAATCGAGCAATCGTGGGATATCTTCTGGACGTCGAGTAGACGCCGGTTGGCTTGAAAGCCGATCTGCCGCAGTGCCGGCAGGTTCTTGAGTAGCTTGCCAATACCGAAGTCGCGCGTGTTGTTGATGGTGGTTTCCGTGCGAAGTGCGCGCCCTTCCTTGTGATACTGCTTGATTCGAGTGCTTTTGTAATCAACATGGAGGGAAGGGATCACTCCTTCCGTAATGACTCGGGTGCGAAAACGGCCGGGCGTGGTCTTGTTCACGCGGCGGTCGAAGATCAACTGCACCTGACTGGGTCTGCCGATATCCAGATTTTCGCGGATCACCTCTTCAAAGAACACCCGGCCGGTTACAGGGCGGTCCAGCACCTGGGTAAGCGAGAATTCCGCCTGAAGAATGGAAATTTGGTACCGATAGCCGGCCTTGCGATCTCTGACCTCATATGGATGCGGCAGCAATCGTAGCCACTTCCGCAATAAGGCGTCGATTTTCTCCGCGCTCAGTCCATCGCAAGTGGCTTGCAGCCGCTTGGGATTGTCACAACTCAAGACCCCATTGTCGAGAGCTTCAAACCTGATACCCTTCTGGACCAGTTGCCGTTTGGCATACTCATGCCCGTTGATACACAGCTTGGCGTTGTAGGGAAAATATGTGCTGAACTTCAGGAAGAACGGTCCAAAGTCGCGGTCCACGCAGTAGATGTAGAAGTGGTTCACCATGGCGGTTGAGCGCACGAGCCACGGATAAGTGCCGCCGGTCTTTTCATTGCGGCGACGCTCCGTCCGGAACACCGGCGTCTTCTCCTGCGCCTTGCCGATGAACACCACGCCTTCTGTCTTCTGGAACTTCTTTCTCTGTTCGGCCGCCGCGTCATCCTTGCGTTGACCCTTGCGGAACGCAATCACGGGGATCTTCTCTTGACGGGCGAACGCCTCCAAGGCGGCAACGAATGTTTTGCTGATCGGATCCATTAAGGCGCTGGAGGCAAACTGGTTGCCGCGGTGAAATCGAAAGAAGCAGGCCACGCCTTCTTCCCGCTGCAAGCCTGGAACGTAAACGTTCAAGTACATTCGATCGATTCCTTCTACTTCCAGGGTGACGTGGTCGGCGAGCACTTCAGCAACACTTCGTGATACGCTCATTTCGGCTCCGGTACGACTCCGATCCTTCGGGATCGACTGCCGCTTCGGCGGCCTAAATCGTTGGCGAGAACTGCTTGCAGTTCTCCACTGTCGACCGGAGCCATCTCTCGGATTATGCTGCACCCTCAGGCGCGACGGAAATATACCTCGTCGGTCTGAGGCGGAGCCTCGTTAGGTTTTCAGCTTCTTGAACTGCCGAAATAGCTTATAGCCCAAGAAAAAGGTCGCCGCACCTGCCACGGCTCCTGCGCCAATCACCACGGCCGCCGAGAGTCCCGTGACCGTGCCCGTAGTAGCGGCCAATTCGAGTACGCCGACAGTCGCCCCTCCAGCGCCGCCAACACCGGCCCCGACACCCGTTGCAGCCGCCTCTTCAATTCTTTCCTTACCTGACATGATTGCGCTCCAGTCCTGAAGCAGAAGTTTCACTCGTATTCTACCGAGATGAAAGCTCTGATTTCGACAAAATGACACCGCTTCAGTTCCGAAGCCCGAACCGCCGCAACCATCCATTCTCTCGCCTCTTTAGCAAGAATAACGATGTCCCGAAGGCTCGTCTCTTCCCGGCACCTCACGGCTGATGTGCTGCATCCGGGAATTGGATCAAAACATGCAACGGCGCAACTGACTGTTTTCTAACACTCCCATAAACGCCGCTTTCCCCGACACCTGATTGACACGAACTTCACAGAGAGAACGGGTTCGAGGTCTCATAGCATCCGGAGTAATGCCACGTTTGGTTTCATTGTGAACACCCAGATCAGTTTTTTGTTCCGACGAAGCACCTACGGTAACCTCCCGATGCGTACACTTAGGGAAAGCGGGCCTTGTGGCAACAATCCTCATCCTGGAAGACGAAGTGGGCGTGAGGGATCTCTTCGCCTTGCTCTTGCGTCAGGACGGTCACACCATTTTGGAAGCGGGCAGTGCGAAGGAAGCGGAGCAACTTTCGACCGGCCAAAGAATTGATCTCTTGATTGCGGATCTCGTCCTGCCCGGTGGTAAGAGCGGCACGGATTTCGCTGTTGGCCTGATTGAGTCTCAGCCGAACGTGCGGGTACTGTTCATGTCCGGTTGGGCTGGCCCATCGGGACAATGACACCGAAAATATCGCCAGTTGCCGGAACGCTCGTACAGGCTGCTACAAAAGCCGTTCGGAAATGACGAGTTGGTCAGCCACGCCCAGATTCTCTTGAAGAATGAGGTGAAGTGGCAGGTGGCATGACCGCTATGTTCAAAGTGACATCAGGGGCCGCTCTGCTGTGGCGGTTACAGCACGACTTCAATCCGTCTCGGCGTGAAGCCGTTGAGCGGACCACGTTGCGAATTGTCGGCTGGTTTGCGCTGGTGGTCTACCAATAGGCGAGTTACGTTATAAATCTGCGCCCGGGCGCTCCGGGAACTCGTCGGCTTTCGCTCCGGCAAGTTTCGACTAGCCTTCTGCTACGCCAAGGGCCGCTTCGCCTGTCGCAGATGAACTTCCCGGAATATGCAAGGCTGTTCGTTTCACCCGAGCAACTGTACAAACTCAAACACTTGCATTCCCGTTCACCGGGTGTGTAAAATTTCTACAGGGGGCGGTTTCACACGTATGGCTGCGAACCCGCATCCGTCTCGAGACGAGATCGAAGACCAGTGGCGAGAGCGAGTGAAGGCGGCTCGAACCCAGTACGAATTTGCGATGGCCGAATTTCGGAAGCTGTTGGCAGACCTAAAAGACTGTCCGCTTCCGGCACCAGACGGATCTGCAATGCGCCGGGAATCAATTTCGAGCGCCATCCAAGCGTCACCCGAATATGGACCGAGGGTGCTGGCGCATTCAGCTAAAGTTCCAATTCCTTCTCCCGTCCCCAAGCCTACGGCAGTCGGAATGCAGCACATTCACGGGATAAGCGGCTTTGCAAATCTCAATCCATTTGGTGAAAACGGAAAAAGAGGAGGCTATGTCTTCTGGCGTACAGCGTAAGGCATACGAAGACCGCTGGCGAAAGCGATTGGAAACGGCACGTGTGAATTACGATGCTGCCGTTGTCCAGTACAGGTCGGTGATGGCGGAACAGAAGCAAGCGCCCCTTCCCGGATCAGACGGATTGCATTCCGTTCACATCGCACTCCGACATGAAACCGCCGCCCGGGAAGAATACAGAGAATGCCCGTTAAAGCGTAGAAAGTAGCGACTCTCGCACCCGAAGGCGTGATAGCCTTCGGGTGATTTTCTGCCAAGAAAAAGGGAGAGTCGCTATGAAGAAACGATACCAGATCGACCAGCAACGAGCGGTGCAGCAGTTCCGCCGGCTGGCCACCGAAGAGAACCCCAACATCCAAATGATCCTGCCGATGGCCGACATTGTCGGCATGTTGCAGGATGGCGTCGGCCATTTGCTGCGAGAAGCCGGACTCGCGTTGATGAGTCTGGTAATGGAGGAGGAAGTCCGCCACCTGGCCGGCGAACGCCATGAACAGCGTCCCGATCGCCGCGTGCACCGCTGGGGCAAAGATGACGGCTATTGCGTGGTGGACGGCCAGAAAGTGCCGCTGAAAAGAACCCGGCTGCGGACCAAACAGAACCGGGAGCAACGGTTGGGGAGCTACGAACTTTTCCAGCGCAGCGCGCCGTTGCAGCAGGGCGTTTGGGACAAGATGATGCGCGGGCTTTCGACCCGGAATTACGGGACCGTGGTGAAGGAGTTCCGCACAGCATACGGGATTGAGAAGTCGGCGGTGAGTGAGAACTTCATCGAGGCCAGCCGGGAGAAGGTGAAGCAGTTGATGGAGCGGCCGCTGGGCGAGTTGCGGCTGTGCGCCGTCCTGATCGACGGCACGCCGTTCAAGAATCGCATGATGGTGGTCGCGTTGGGCATCTGCTGCGACGGGCGCAAAACGGTGTTGGGGCTGCGCGAAGGGGCCACCGAGAACGCGACCGTAGTGGGCGAGTTGCTGAGCGATCTGCTCGCACGCGGCTTGGATTTCAGCACCCCGCGGTTGTATATCCTGGACGGCGGCAAAGCCTTGGCGGCGGCCGTACGGCGCCACGCCGGGGAGGCAGCTTTCATCCAGCGCTGCCAGGTTCACAAAAAACGCAACGTGCTGGAACATCTGCCGGAGGAACACAAGGCCGGCGTGCGCCGGAAGCTGCAAAACGCTTACGCGATGCACGAATACGAGCCAGCCAGACGGGCGCTCACGCAGTTGCATCGCGAACTCATGGACCTGAATCCGAGTGCGGCGCGAAGCCTGGAGGAAGGCATGGAAGAAACCCTCACCGTTCACAAACTGGGCAACTTCGTCGCACCCTGGCCTGCACCAACGTGATCGAATCGGCCTTCTCGATCGTGGAAACGGTTTGCCGGAATGTGAAGCGATGGCGGGATGGCGATCAGATCGAACGCTGGGTCGGCTCCGGGCTGCTCGTGGCCGAGCGGCAGTTCCGGAAGGTCATCGGCTACCGTCAGATTCCGCTGCTGCTGTCGTCGATGGCCAATGCCGTTTCCAAGAAGTCGATTGCGAAAGGAGCTGCGGTCGCGTAGTCTATAGTTCCGAGGGTCGCTTACTTTCAACGGAGTTCCGGGCAATCTCAGAATACATGCGCATACTAAAGATCTGATTGTGCACGGCAAGATACCGGAAGAGTGATCTAACCGGTGAGGGTGGCTGGAATGAATGATTATACAAGCGCCATTACCGGCAACACGTCCTTCGGTGGCTGTTCGGACGAAAACCCGTTTCAGGCGCTCAATCGCTAGTGCTAGGGTTTTGACAAATGCTTCGGGATAGCCCTTCCGACCTTCGCCCAGATTGGAATAGCCGTATTCGGATGATTACGGCGAAGATCCGGGCCGCTGTGGAACTGCTCGAAAGCGGCAATCGTGCTTATGCGGCGGGCCATATCTACACGGCTGAACTCCTGCACGATAGAGCAAACGATTCATGCACGTCTATCGTTCTGGACATCTGCGGTTCGACTGAAGAAGAAGCGGAGTCACTGGAAACAGTCTTCACCGACTTCGAGGCGAAGCTGCTGAAACTCGGCGCTGCGATTGGAAAGATCAAAGTTCTCAACTGGAAATCATGACATGCGCCCGTGGGCACAAAGGGTTTGATTGCAGGTACCCTCGTAGGATGTTCCGGTGGACAGCCCAAAGACGCCAAGATCTCGTGCGCCAGGGCCAGCGGGTCGAATACTTCACTGTGGCGTGGAACAGCGTCGAAGCTCTGGTCTCCATCATCGCCGGGTTGGTCGCCGGTAGCGTGGCGCTCGTGGGCTTCGGACTGGAAGCGTTGTCGAAGTGGCGTCCGGGGCGGCGCTGCTCTGGCGGCTCCACCACGATCTGGACCCGACCCGGCGTGAGCACGTTGAGCGGATCAAGTTGCGAATCGTCGGGTGTGGTTCGTTGCGCTGGCGGCATACATCGCCTACGAATCCGGCATCACCCTGTTCCGGCACGAAGCGCCGGAAGTCAGTATCCCCGGCATCGTAATCGCCACTTCCGCCGTGATCGTGATGCCGTTACTGGCGAAGGCCAAGCATCGGGTCGCTGCCGGAATTGGGAGTGGAGCCATGCACGCCGATTCCCGGCAGGCGGATTTCTGTGCTTACCTTTCTGCGATTCTGTTGGGCGGGTTGCTTCTGAACGCCGTGTGGGGCCGGTGGTGGGCTGATCATTGGCGGGGATCGTGATGGTTCCGATCATTCCCAAAGAAGGCGTGGAGGGGCTGATGTGGGAAGGCATCTTGCGATAGGTACGGATGCCAATCAACTCACCCTTCTTACGACAATGCCGCCATTTCCCCGTTCCGTGTAGCGAAGCATCTGCCGAACAGTCTTCAGTAATTCGACTGGGCGAAACGGCTTTTGAACGAACTCGAAACCAGCGTAATGCCGTCCAGCGTCGGCATTTGAAGATCGGAGACCAGCAAATCAACGCTGGCACCGAGTTTCTGGACTAGATGAAGGGTTGTTTTTTATGCTGGTCAAAATGCGGGGCGCTGGTGAAATCGCTGACTCTGCCCCGGCCCGGACTCTGCCGTCGTGCGGTGCTATACTTGTGATGCATCAACCACCCACCGTACCGAGCGGCCTAGCTGTTTTTCGGCCACTCTTGACGCTCCGTCCGACATGGCTTTTTGCCGAAAGGATGGAGCACGATGTCTCCCAATGGAATGAAAACAATCCTGTTGGGCGAAGACGAACAGCGCCAGCGGCGGGTGATTCCGGCTGTGGAACACCCATCGGGCACGTCGTTGAATGATGCCCAACCTGTATCGCCCGCCTTCCAGCCATGGTTCACGCCTGAGAAATTGACGGAACGTGAGGCCGAAGTGCTAAAACTGATTGCGGAAGGCCTGAGTACCAAGAAGATCGCCACTACTCTTGGCATAGCTTTCAAAACGGCGGCATCTCACAGGGCAAACCTTTTGGAGAAGTTCGGAATTCATAAGACCGTCAGCTTGGTCCGATGTGCGATCCGAATGGGCATCATTGAACCGTGAGAGCGGGCCAACCCGTTTATCCCCCGAATCCACGGCGGCCACAGGAATCCGCTGGCCGAAAAACTGAAGGGCAAGGGCAGACTGAAGAAGCAACCAGAAACGGTCTTCCTGCCGCCGACGAAAACGGAACCGGAGCCGTCAGAATCGAGGCCCGGGCCTCTGGCGCCGCCGAAGATCTGGGGTGAAGTTGGCAGACCGCAGCAGGGACCTGGAGCGTGCTAGGTTTTCCAGTAAAAGGTCCGCAACCATTCGTTCTATCGCTTCTTTGAGCGAGAACAACGATGCCCCACGGCTGGTCTCTTCCCGGCTCCTCACGGCTGATGTACTGGATCCGGGAATTGCATCAAAACATGCAACGGCGCAACTGACTGTTTCCGAACACTCCCATAAAACGCCGCTTTCCCCGACACCTGATTGACCCGAACTTCACAGAGAGAACGGGCCGGAGTCTCGTACCATACGGAGTAATGCCACGTTTGGTTTCATTTTGAACACCCAGATCGGGGTTTGTGCCGACTAACCACCCTACGGTAACCTCCCGATGCGTACACTTAGGGGAAGCGGGACTTTGTGGCAACGATCCTCATCCTGGAAGACGAAGTAGGCGTGAGGGATCTCTTCGCCTTGCTCTTGCGTCAGGACGGTCACACCATTTTGGAAGCGGGCAGTGCAAAGGAAGCGGAGCAATGTTCGACCGGCCAAAGAATTGATCTCTTGATTGCGGATCTCGTCCTGCCCGGTGGTAAGAGCGGCACGGATTTCGCTGTTGGCCTGATTGAGTCTCAGCCGAACGTGCGGGTACTGTTCATGTCCGGTTGGCTGGCCCATCGGGACAATGACACCGAAAATATCGCCAAGTTACCGGAACGCTCGTATAGGCTGCTACAAAAGCCCTTCGGAAATGACGTGTTGGTCAGACATGCCCAGATTCTCTTGAAGAATGAGGTGAAGCGAGACAGACGGCATAACGGCCAACTCCGATCAGCCCGCTGTATTTCACCTTCCTGAGACCCCTCCTACGGGTTCAGTGCGCCAGAGGCCGTCTTCATCCTATCGCCTCTCACCGGATTGCCCCGCCAGGACGCCGGGTAGAATATCAATGTGAGCGGCCCTTTTCACGACTGGTTGAAACTGCGTGACGAAACCGATCAAGCACGGCTTGATTTCATCTGGACGGACTTGGACGTGTGCCTCACGTTCGCTGCGCTTGTCGAATCGGAGTACAAAATGGGCAACCGGGAGCACGCCGAACGGACGCTCGCTTCAGCGGAGAAGGGCTACTCCGATACGCTCCGTGTCTTTTCTCAGATAAAGGGGCTGACGAGCGAAATCGAGAAGAAATTCCAGTCGAGGTTCAAGGACGTTCGTGAGCGGCTTGACGGGCTATCAAAATTCAGGTGACGAATGAAGAGCATGACCGCTACCGACCGCCAGGAACTCGTTCTCCAAGGCCAACGGCTGGAATACTTCACCCTGGTATCGAACAGCCTGGAAGCGGTCGTCTCCATTGTCGCCGGGTTGATCGCCGGGTCCGTCGCACTAACGACAGCGTGGCTGGTGCTCAACAACCACGTCGATTTGCCATTTCATTGCAAGAAGTTGGCAGCTTTTGGAAGGCTGCGTATGTTTAATTACTGTCTCGGCCAACTACTCGATTGAGATTTTGTTCTTGACCTAATCGTGGTTTTATTCTACACTTTCTCCAATTGCAAAGATGCTGTCGATGCCTTCACCCTGCCGATGAGGAGCTATTCCTTCTCGTCTCCTGCCTGAAAGCGTTTGCTCCAGTTTGCAGGAGGAGGGAGTGCATTTTTGACGAGGCGAGCCAATCTCCTTTTAGAGAATCTTTAATATCTTTCGCCTGGGCGTGGCTCCCGCTTATCCCTCCGAGTAGGCATAGCCCCGCCCATATTCTCTTGAAAAGTGACTGGACTCGAATCGAAAGGAGCGTGACAACATGCAGAAGCACCAGACAAAAGCGGACGCATCGGATGCCAACGCATCACTCGCTTACAACTTCTGGCTGAGTAGATGCTTTCGTGATGGATCACCAGAAGAAGATCTGTTTCGGGCAGTCTGTGCCAACTCTACGAAGTTTGGCGTCAAATCGAGATCACCTTCTCGACAGCCATCTCCAAAGCACACGGGTGGCTCATAAATTATTCGTTCAATTGCCCGGCTTCACCTTAATCCCGTCCCAATATACCTGCGTCCCTCATATTGGTGATCGTAATGTTGAATCCGGCGATGAAACAGGATGCCTCACCAGCACTCATATTTCCGAAGTCGTCGACGCCTTGGTAACCTGGCTTTCGGCAGAAGGCCAGAAGTTCGGAGATCCCCGCAACGCCCAAACGCCGCCCCATGTGCCGATAAATCGAAGCGATAGGGCAAAACGTGCTAAATTAGGCTTGGCATTTCCCACCAAGAGCCGTGCGGCCAATTGTCTTTCGGCCCGTTCAACCGTCCGTCCCTGATGTCTCTTGCCAGAGAGGACGGGAGCCGATGCCGCTTACGCCCACACAGGAATCTCTCTTGGAAAACTGGTTGAGGAGACACAGGGAACCTGTTGATCTACGAATCAGCCAAGCGCCAGCAGAAGGAAGCGTAGGCCAAGCTCGGGAGCCGATGCCGCTTACCCCAACAGAGAAATCTCTTCCGGAAAACTGGTCGAAGGAACCCGTGGATTTACGAAAGCGCAAACCCCCAGGCATACACCCGATAAGGGAGAATCCCAAATGGAGTGACGATACGTGGTTCGAGAAACGGTATGGCGATCCTGACTACTACAAGAGGGTCAAAGGTCTCAATTGAATGGCATCTTGTCGCCGCAATATCCAATCTAAATGACCTTCCTGATCGGCGTCCGCTTTAACCCGACATTGAAGTAGCGCCTCAATTTGCCTGCTGGATCTTCAACGCCGTCACCGGCCGAACCCACCTTGCCGCCCTTTTTTCACCCGACATTATCCGGCTTTTCGGAGAGGTCAGGAGTTCCCAGTCGTGCCTGCCATCATCGCTGCCGCCCCGATATTGTGTCATCTTTCGGCGCCGCAAATTCGGTTGGTGGTCGGCCAAACCTCGCCGCATGTGCAGATAAATCGAAGCGATATTGCCAAAACGTGCTACAATACGTTTGGCATCTCCCACCAAGAGCCGTGCGGCCAGTTGTCTTTCGGCCCGTTGAACCCGTCCGTCCCTGATGTCGCTTGCCAGAAAGGACGGCCCACGATTGCTTCACCTCCACACGCTACAATCACTCCGCCTTTTTCGAGTGCCAGTGTTTCGGAAAGGCGGTTCGGTCTTTCTTGTGAACGGGTCTTACCAAGGTGCAGTGGGAACCTTCGTGAACTTTCAGGCGATATGAAATATGAATACTCCTACTCTGGCACATGCAGTTCTCAGCAATCGGGTTGATGAAACTGGAACATCCACCGCACCTGATAGTTATCCGCAGCTAAACATGTCTCCCCGACTCGCACCCGGCAATGAATTCGTTGCAGTACTATCAGTCAGCCCACTTCAACACGACCACGATACTCTGGCAAGTTTGTTGGGCGGTGACCACTGGAGGGTTTACAACGCTCTGAGTCTCCGATCTGCATCAGTGTTTCTACGGGCGCACATAGTTCCGCTGGTAATCTGTGAGGCCGACCTACTGCCGGATACGTGGACACAATTGTTGGACGAAATTCGGCTGCTTTCACTTCAGCCCCTCCTCATCGTGACTTCTCGGATTGCGGATGATTACCTATGGGCTGAAGCACTTAATCTAGGCGCCTACGATGTCCTGGCGAAGCCGTTCGACCTAACGGAAGTCACACGTATCCTAAGTTCAGCGTGGCTGCATTGGCACGACCAGCACGCAGCCGCATTCAATCTCGCCCTGGCGATGAACGCACATGAAAGGAGCCATTGTGAACAACATTCTTGTGGGTAACCTAAACCCAAACGTGACCGAGCAGGACATTCGGCCCCTGTTTGAAAGGCACGGCGTAGTTCGGCGGTTCAAGATGATGACCGACCGCTGGACTGGCCTATCCAGAGGGTTCGGATTCGTTCAGATGAAGACCGATGCCGAAGCGGGAAAGGCAATTGTCGCTCTCAATGGCACGGACCTCAACGGCAAAGTCTTGAAGGTGAACCAAGCCCGTCCGCAACTTCATCGCAGTAGTCGAAAGCACGGACGGCAACAACAGCCAGTGATACGGCAGCAATTCTGAGAAAGGAACTCTTCATGCCTACGGGATTGGTTTGGATCGGTGGCATTTTGGTCATTGCCGCTGGTGTTCTGTTCGGTCTCTTTCTTCGCCAACTGAAAACAGCCGAACCACCGCATTTTCGCTAGAGCAGACTTGTGCTGTCTATCTTGCGGTTACCGGCTTGGGGCCGATGGTTCATAAAGCCATCCGGCACGGCAGTATTGGGTTGAATAAGTAGCTCGGATGAACAGGAGTGGCAATTCACCGTGATCGCCAGCGCAAGGAATACTCGCCCATCTTTGTGGCTTCGTCTGATCGACGGTTCGCCGCCATGCTGTCTTTTAGTACCGTCCTTGCCTGATACTGAGCTTCCTCAAACGACGGGGCAACACCGTAATCGCCATGATCGGTGGACCATTGGAAGTCATCATGGTGGTCCTTATGAGAGACGGTATACTGTGCCTGATTCCCGGCAACGTCGATGAACGTGAAAGACTGGCTCATTGGCAATCTTATTTCCCGATTGCCACTCGGCATCGCCTTGAGGAGCTTCGGCCTTCAACCAGCGGACGATGCTCTCCAGTAGGCTTTTCGTGCTGCCGTACCCCATTGGAGGATTCTCTGTTTTCTGTATCAAATTGCTCAGAGCAAACCGAAGCCCTTGTGGGACTGGTGCCATTCATTTCCGCCAGAGCCGCTTTGCCGTTCTCAAGTGCCGTAGCTCTGTCCCTGCGGCGGATCGCACTCATCATTGCCTTCACGTGCGGCATGGCTCGGTTCAAACGTGCCCCATCGGGGATGTGTGTGGGCCACTTCTCCGAACTGACCCGTTTGTAAGCCTGATACGATAGCCGGGTCATCTGGTGCATTTCGTAAAGACACTGATTGCCGGATTCAATCGGATCGTCCCATCCGGCTTGGTCTGGTGCTTGCAGCGATTGAAGGATGGTATGCAGTAAGGTCTTCGTGCTGTCAGATAACATTGGTCAACGACTCTTTTCTTGCGACATAACAACAGATGGCCCTGGAATATGGCCCAACGGGAAAGGAACTACTTACTGATTATACCACGCTGCCTTTCATGGTAGACTGAAGGGGATTTGTGCTGTATGAAGAGCATATTTGTTGGCAACTTGAGCTTTTCCGTCACGGAAGCGGTTCTCCGTTCGCTCTTTGAAGCCTACGGAGCGGTTGAGCGAGTCGCTGTTATGACTGACCGTGACACCGGACAACCCAAGGGCTTTGGGTTTGTTGATATGAGCGACGACGCAGAAGCCGCCAGAGCGATTGCCGCCCTCAATGGCAAGGATGTTGAAGGCCGAAGCCTGACCGTCAATGAAGCCCGTCCGAAGATGGATCGTCCGGGCGGCGGTGGCCTTGGCCGGAAACGGCGGTAGCAAGAGGCCCGTAACGGCCTCACTGTGGACAAAGAGCCATGCAGATTGAGAAAGGTTCGACAGTTGCCGTCGTAGTGAAACGGGCTTGGGCTAATTTGCATGGTGTGCGGATGTTTCTGCACGAGAATCCACAAGCTGAAATTCGTGGTGTGGACGAGAGCCACGTTCTGTTTGCCAAGTTGCTCGATGCCGAAGATTCCAAAGGCGTGTGGATAGAAGTCGAACGGCGCAAGCCCACGCAAGAATCCGGGGTGGAGCAGTTCCGTCTCCTAATTCCATGGAGCGAGGTGCTTGCTCTCGTGGTGGGAAACGAGTTTTCTTCCGCTATCCGTCAAGAAGCCCGGAAGATCAGTTTCACGGGTGAGAAAGAACCGGACTGAATATGTGCCTAGCACCGGGGGAAAGACTTCCAGTCTACAGCGGCTCCCTTGGCATGTTTGAAGATTCAGGAGCGTTCGTTCGCTTTGGCTGGATACCGTTATCGAAATGGTGAACGGGTCGATGGGATCACAACGTTGATCCGGCACCAAGCGCTGACGAAGCTCGGTCGCATTTGGCCGGTCTGCCGCTCGTGAAGGCGGGGCTGATTGACTTCGAGCTCATACCGCTCGTCCCGTACCCCGGCTATGCACGATTATTTGCGTTGAAGCCGTAGATCGCCGCTGCCGCCCTTCCGTCCCGGCATTTCAGGTGTCCGCGTGCGCCAGAATGGAAGTGGTGAAGGAATCGCCGCCGCATCACACGATCAAACGCCGGTCGGACGAACCCAAGCTCCAGATTGGTGACAGGGTTTCGGTCAAGGAAGGCGTCATCGGTGTGGTTCTCGCCCGCTACACGCCTTCTGGCGGTGGGAACGAGGTGCGGTACGTCGTGGAGATCATATCTGACGACGGCAACAAGATACCGCCATCAACCCCGTAGTACCCATTGCTGGCGAGATCCGAAACCACTACGTTTGGAATCGGGACTTCCCGCCCATGTCCGAGATTCAAATCTCTATTACTCTCCGACCACTGGTTCCCTCTGACGTGGAGCCGGTTCATGCGCTTCTCTCAGACTGGAACGTCGTGCGGTACATGCTTCTGCCACATTGCAAGAGCATCGAAGAGTCCCAGAAGTGCCTTGATGACTTGATTACCGACAACCCGGATGGAGCTTGGCGGTCGGTCGCCCGTGCGATTGAGATTCAGGATTCCGGCGAACTGATCGGCCTGCGCGGGATCGCAATACTTCACGGATCGGAACAGGGAGAGATTTGGTATTTGGTCAGCCCCGATCACTGGGGCCGGGGTACAGCGACGGGAGCGGCACGACAACTGCTGAACACGGGCTTTTCGGAAATGAACCTCCATCGCATCTTCGCCACCTGCCTTCCAGAAAATCCGGCGTCGGCACGGGTACTTGAGAAAGTCGGTATGCGAAGAGAGTGTCGCCAACTCAAAGCTCTGAAGATCCACGGCGTTTGGCACGATTGTTTCTTGTACGCCATCTTGAGGGAAGAATGGGAAACGGGCGAAGTCGCCGTCCCGGTAAATGCTCCGGTGGGTAAAGGGTAATCGCACTCACGACCGATTCGACCATTCCTGACGAAGCTCCTGAACGAACTCCTCGGGCCGGTTGACTTCCAAGAGAACAGCGTTGCCCTGCCCTTCGGCGGCAGTAGCACCAAGCGCTTCCCACTGGCCCCGTACATCCGCACCCGCTGACCATTGGCAACTCGAAACCAGCCGGAATGGTAATGTGCATTGGCAAAGCCGTTTGTGCGGTCCACAGGTCGCCAATCTGAATTCTGGGAAACATCGACCACCCGAATGTGCTCCACATCCATGTCCGCAGCGTTCACCGTGACAGGATAGAAACGGTCGTGGATGGTAAGAGACGTTGGGGTCAACGTGTAGCTTGGAGGTCCGGGCGAATACATAAAGGCGAATGCCACAACCGCAAGGACCGCCACGGCGATCCCGACGCCGACCAGATTCATGCGACTTCCACTGGACTGGGATCGCTGCGAATCAAGAAATGGCAGGGTCGGCGGAATCGCTGCTACCGGCACCGCCGCACGGATCGCCGCCAGAAAGCCGTCTACATCATCCGGGCTGAACAGGACGGTCTTCTGCTCCGTCACGACCACGACAGCGTTTTTTCGATTCGTGACGTACCACCAGCATTTACCCAACTTGGAGGTCCTGAACAGGCCGTAATGTCCAAACAGACCACCATTCGCCCACAGCCGGATAGCACCACGGAGATCGTCAGCGGTGGCGATCCGAGCCTCCCGGATACCGTCAAGGGAAATAATGACGTTCCCGATCAGGCGTTTGACCACGATGGAGCGGTCCTGAATCGAGTACTCCCTTGGTGAAAATGCAAATGTGAAGAACAACAGCGCCGTCCCGATAAGAACAACAAAAGCATTCCGGGTGAGGGCGGCAACGACGGCCAAGAGAACGCAAATCACGACTGACATGATCTTGGTCGTGGAATCATAGGGCGCTGAAAACTGCGAGTTGCCGGTTGGCATAGTATCTCTGCTTTGATCTTACGATGTTCGTGATGTGGGAGATGGGACCCGCTCCCGAATTCACGTCGGGCGGTGCCGGTTTTGGGTAAAGCCTAGAAAGTAAGAGATTCCTTACCCGGCATCACTGTCGATTTCGGGTCTGGGCATGGAGTTCACCGCCAGCGGTCGTGGCGTTGGTTCGAGCACAGACCGCAAACGTGGCATTCGCTACGCTGGCCGTATGCAGGAAAGAGTGGAAACACCCGTTGCCGTAGACCGACTCGAAGAAATCTTCAAATCAATCGTGGACCACGCCGGGACCAAAACCGTATTCGGTGAGCTGGTGGTGGTCGGTGGCAAAACGATCCTGCCCGTCGCCAAAGTCCGGTACGGATTCGGTGGTGGATCGGGTCGGAAGGGAAACGGCGAACAGCAGGGCGGCGGTGGCGGTGGTGGACTCGTTGCCAAGCCTGTGGGCGTAGTCGAGATCACCCAATCGGAGACCCGGTTCATTCCGATTTCGTCAAAGTGGAGCCTTATCGCTGCCGTTGCTCTCGGAGTCTGCTTGGGTTTGCTGATCGTGCCGATGGATAGCGTGAAGCAGGTTTGACAGCACCAAGCCTTCACAAGCGTCGGCGGGTGCATCCCAACTCACGGACTCTGAAGGAGCTTAATTGCCCCGAATGAAGAGAGAATAATATGCGTAGACAAATTCATGAAGCAATATCGAGACTCGGATCTGAGCAAGTCTTGACCGCCAATCCAGATCCCCAAGAGATCGAAGCCCTAGCGAGGCTCCGCCTCAGACCGACGAGGTATATTTCCGTCGCGCCTGAGGGTGCAGCATAATCCGAGAGATGGCTCCGGTCGACAGTGGAGAACTGCAAGCAGTTCTCGCCAACGATTTAGGCCGCCGAAGCGGCAGTCGATCCCGAAGGATCGGAGTCGTACCGGAGCCGAAATGAGCGTATCACGAAGTGTTGCTGAAGTGCTCGCCGACCACGTCACCCTGGAAGTAGAAGGAATCGATCGAATGTACTTGAACGTTTACGTTCCAGGCTTGCAGCGGGAAGAAGGCGTGGCCTGCTTCTTTCGATTTCACCGCGGCAACCAGTTTGCCTCCAGCGCCTTAATGGATCCGATCAGCAAAACATTCGTTGCCGCCTTGGAGGCGTTCGCCCGTCAAGAGAAGATCCCCGTGATTGCGTTCCGCAAGGGTCAACGCAAGGATGACGCGGCGGCCGAACAGAGAAAGAAGTTCCAGAAGACAGAAGGCGTGGTGTTCATCGGCAAGGCGCAGGAGAAGACGCCGGTGTTCCGGACGGAGCGTCGCCGCAATGAAAAGACCGGCGGCACTTATCCGTGGCTCGTGCGCTCAACCGCCATGGTGAACCACTTCTACATCTACTGCGTGGACCGCGACTTTGGACCGTTCTTCCTGAAGTTCAGCACATATTTTCCCTACAACGCCAAGCTGTGTATCAACGGGCATGAGTATGCCAAACGGCAACTGGTCCAGAAGGGTATCAGGTTTGAAGCTCTCGACAATGGGGTCTTGAGTTGTGACAATCCCAAGCGGCTGCAAGCCATTTGCGATGGACTGAGCGCGGAGAAAATCGACGCCTTATTGCGGAAGTGGCTACGATTGCTGCCGCATCCATATGAGGTCAGAGATCGCAAGGCCGGCTATCGGTACCAAATTTCCATTCTTCAGGCGGAATTCTCGCTTACCCAGGTGCTGGACCGCCCTGTAACCGGCCGGGTGTTCTTTGAAGAGGTGATCCGCGAAAATCTGGATATCGGCAGACCCAGTCAGGTGCAGTTGATCTTCGACCGCCGCGTGAACAAGACCACGCCCGGCCGTTTTCGCACCCGAGTCATTACGGAAGGAGTGATCCCTTCCCTCCATGTTGATTACAAAAGCACTCGAATCAAGCAGTATCACAAGGAAGGGCGCGCACTTCGCACGGAAACCACCATCAACAACACGCGCGACTTCGGTATTGGCAAGCTACTCAAGAACCTGCCGGCACTGCGGCAGATCGGCTTTCAAGCCAACCGGCGTCTACTCGACGTCCAGAAGATATCCCACGATTGCTCGATTGGTGAGGACGCCTTCGATCGCGTCGTGCGTCCTGCCGAGGTCAATGGTCGAAGAGCTTCGGCCTTGCGGTTCGGCGACAAACGCGTCCAGGCTTTGTTCACTGTGCTGGCCGTCTTCAGTTTTCAACTTCGGGGATTTACCAACTCAGAAATGCGCGTTTTGCTGGCGCAACTGCTGGGCTTCGATCCAGCTAATTATCCCGTCGGAAAACTGACGTACGACCTTCGCCGCCTCCGGCTCCACGGCATCATCGAGCGGATTCCGCACAGCCATCGTTACCAACTCACATCGGATGGACTCCGCATTGCACTATTCTTTTCCAGGACCTACGCCCGGTTGCTCCGGCCCAAACTCGCCGAGATCATGCCCGCCGCTCCGCCGCCGATTCCATCCCCACTCCGCGCCGCGTTCGACCGGCTGGAATCGGAAATCGGCGCCTGCTGCGAGAAGGAGCGGCTTGTTGCCTAAACTTGACGCATTCGAATTACAATTTCTTAGACAAGGACACTAGCCCGCATTTCTCACCAAGACTCACTGTGCAAGTGAGTTGCGGGAAGAGACGGAGTTTTCAAGATCGCGTTTGACCGCCAAAGTTCGCATTGGCGTGTAGGGTGCCTCGCAGCTCGCTGGAGGGGCCCGGCGCGGCCCTTAGGCGTGGCGCGAAGACATTTTCGGCCGGATTCGTTTGATAGCAGCCCTGTGCAGCCTGGAATCGAGGCCGGAAAAGTGATGCTTGAAGTTTGCCCGTCGAGTCGATAGATCTCAGCAACGTTGCGGAAGCTCGCCCATCAGCCGCTGATGAGCCGCCGCAAACACGGCTGCGGCGGGGTGGCCGGCAGCCATCGAGATCCAGATTTTGCGCGCCGTAATGCGCACCTGTGCTCCGATCTTCAGCAGCCGTAGGCGGATCGTCCCGCACTGCGCCTGGGCCATGTCGGTGCTCGCCAGAGCGAGCCGGCGCAGAGCCACCAGCACGCTGTAGGCAATGGAAGAGAGGTACAGACGAATCTGGTTGGAGTGCAACGCATGGGTGGAGGTCCGATCAGCGAACAGATCCAACTGCTGTTCTTTGATGCGGTTCTCCAGGTCGCCGCGGGCGCAATAGAAATCCTCGTACAAGCTGCGGGCCGCCATCTCCTCGGTGCCCAGCGAGGTGACCACGAAACGCGGGTTTGCGCCTTTGTCCAGGTATTCGGCTTTGCCCACTACCCGCCGCCCGCGCTTCCAGGATTTGCGCGTGCGATACCGGAAATCCAGAAAACGTCGGGCCGCTTTACCGGTCTTCTTCCACTGCTCCTGCGCTTCTTTCATCAACTTTTTCAGCTTCTTGGCCAGCCGCTCGTTTTTGGCTAGGCCGAAAACATACCCGACCCGGTTCTTCTCGCACCAGCACATGCGCTCGTCGCGGCAGAAGCCCGAATCGGCGCGCAGGATGATTTCCACCTCCGGCCAGGCCAAGCGCAGCCTCCTGACGATACGCTGGACCTCTTCCAGGGACCCGGCCGCGGCGTCGATATTCGACGGCCGCAACCGCGCGCAGACCAGGTGCTCGTCGATGAAAATGTACAACGGCAGATAGCAATAACAGCCGTAGTAGCCATGGAAAAACCGTCCTTCCTGCTCTCCGTGCACGGGATCGTCGGTAGCATCCAGATCCATCACGATGCGCTTGGGTTGGCGCGTCTGGGCCTGGATGTAGAGATCCACCAGCAGACCATCCACGGCTTCTTCGTCCATCACGATCTTCTTGTAGCGGGCGTCGGACTTGGCATCCGCTGGCGTCAACTCCAGCCGGTTCAAACTGCTCTTGCCCGCTCCGGCTTTGCCCCGGTCCTGCTCGCGCCGCCGGTGCTCACCCTCCACGTCTCGCTTGCCAGACAGCAACGCCAACAAGGGATCTTGCCGCAACCGATCATGGTCGTTCAGATCTTCGTAGCCCAAGGCGATGCCGTACACACGCTGCCGCACCAACTCGCTGACGCTGTGCTCCACCAGATCCGCCCGCCGGTAGTCGCGAAAACAAGCGGCGAACTGGCGTAGGATACCCGTACGCTGTTCCACCGGGCGCAACCGCAACGCCCCGGCCTCCGTGGTGATCTGTCCGCCATCGAACCGGGCCACCACGTCACGCGAAAAATGAGGTGCAAATGGGAAGCAAGATTGGGTACACTCTCTTCCGAAAATATCCCTACGCTTCCGCCGCCTGGCCGGTTGGGGTGAGGGTGACCTTTAGCCCCATCTTCTCCAGCTTTCGGACGTAGTATCGTTGCGCCTGACTGCCTTTGAGCCGGTCGAAGTAATCCGCGCCGAGCTCGCGATATGGGTTGCGATGTTTGCCGATATGCCAGACGATAGTAAGAATCGTGTTGGCAACCGCAAGCAGCGCTCGCTTCTTGCCGCGTTTGACCAGCAGGCGGCGGTACTGCTGGGAAAGATAAGTATCCTTGGTGTGAGCTGCTGCCCACGCAATCTGCGTCATCAGACCGCGCAGCCATGGGTTCGCTTTGCGCGTCCTGCTGCTCTTGCGTTTGCCGGCGCTCTCATTGTTTCCAGGACACAAACCTGCCCAACTGACCAGGTGACGCGCGGAGGGAAACTGTTCCATGTTCGCTCCAACCTCAGCGAGCAGGCTCCAGGCGGCAACATGGTCAATCCCGGGGATGGTCATCCAGAGTCTCAGTAGTTCCTCAAAAGGAACCGCCATCTTGGCGATTTCGCCCTCCAGAGTGCGAACCTCTCCTTCCAGGTCCTCCGCTTGTTGAAGATGCCGTTTCAGCAGAAAGCGATGATGTGAGGTGAGCGTACCGGCTAGTGCCAACCTCAACTTCTCCCGCTTCTTCCGCATCGGGCCGCGAGCCAAATCCGCCAACAGAACGGGGTCGGTATTGCCCGCGATCAATTCTCGAATCATTGATCGTCCGGAGACACCCATCACGTCAGTAGCCACCGAGCCCAGCTTGATATTGGCGTCCTCCAACAGTTTTTGGAGGCGGTTTACAACTGCCGTTTTCTGCCTCGTCAAGCTCGTACGGGTCCGGCATAGGTCACGCAACTCGCGAATTCGGCGTTCGGGAATAAAGCTGGGCCGCAGCAACCCGTGGCGAAGCAGCCGGCCGATCCATTGACAATCAGCCTTGTCAGTCTTCCGACCGGGAACGTTCTTGATGTGCTGGGCATTGGCGAGAATGATCGTGAAATGCGGTTCCAGCACGTTCCATACCGGCTTCCAGTACACGCCCGTGGACTCCATGGCAACGTGGGTCACGCCGACTTGCTTCAGCCATTCCCGCAATTCCATGAGCTCACGGGTAAAAGTGCCGAACGAACGCAGCTCAACGGCAGGTTCCTCGGCAGCCTCCGGACTAGGTGTCAACGCACAAACAGAAAGGCTGTTCTGATGAACATCGATTCCGGCGCAATGTGTATACAGCAACTCCATTTCGGACCTTCCTTTCCCGACTGCGCCGGGGGCACCAGGGAGGGTTGAATCTCTTCCTCGGGCTCGCCGCCTCACGGCGGTGGCACCACTTCGTTGTTCCAGACGGCGCCCGGACCAGACTGTCATACGGGCTTGGACAGCCTCAATGAGTGATAACGGTCTCTTCCGGCTGCAGACGCCATTACACTACCGCCATTTTCATTCCTCGTTGTGAAGCCGCGGCTTCATGCGGGACTGTCATAGCAAAGCCGCTCTTTCGTTGGCCCAAACTGCTGTGTGGAAACTCAGTTATGCCACGAAAAGCGGCTTTTTGCCATAGTACGGTGAGAAATCCGGGCTAGCGCACCAGCTTTGGGTTGAGCGTGGATGTCCGATTGGTGACGATCAACAAGATTGGTACCGAGCAGAAGAGGAATTGCGTAGACATACATCCATTTTGCGGGCGACGCAAACGGCGTCTCTGGCCTTGCGGGTTGTCGAAGACCAACCGGTAACCCGACGCTGATTGATTCCAGCCCGCAACGATGCACCCTGTTTTTTCCAAACCGGCGAAACACTCGCCGGTCTCGTGGTTGACGTGTGCTCCATTCCGGCGTAGACTCCCGACTATGAGCCGTGTGGTCACATTCGCCATTGAGTCGGTCGTGGCCTTTAGTCTGCTTCGTGGTGCTATTGTACGGAGTCGCCGCATTCCTGCCATTCTTTTTTGAGCATCTTGATTCGTGGTGGTGTAGACCATTATTGGCTCTCATGGTGGTCGCCATCGGGCTTATCGGCGCAATTTAGCAACGACGCCGCAAGCGCCGCCGTCCGGTGCGGATCTGAGCGGAATTGCGTCATGATTGCCGTGTGAGCGCCAACGTCGCCGCCCGCACTTCCGCCTCAACCGAATACGGCGACTCTCCCGCATCGAATCGTCGCTGGTGATCGTAGGCCATCCTTTCAAGCGGACTGTGCAAGTATCCCCTTGCGGCCAGATCAGCGGCGTAGATCAACAGGAAGGCCTTCGGCCCCAACACCTGCCATTGAACGACGTGGATGAGTTCGTGAAAGTGCAGCGATTCGTCGTCAGCGCCACTCGGCAAAAGGAAGTACGTGTCCAGAAAGGTGATGCCGCACATCGGTTGCGTCTCGAAGGGAGCGAACTCTGAAAGCCCAAGTGCGTAAGCGCCTGAGAATCACCGGAACAGAGGTGGCAACTGCGACCGCTGATTCTGGCGGGATCAGGCGCGAGAGGGCCCCCAGTTGTGTGGCAGAAGCTCGGCCACGCGGGTGATGGGATGGGTCGGTATGCGGGACAGGACGTCCTTGAGCCAGGCGAAGGGATCCACTCCGGCCTGGTGGCAAGATGCGACGAGGCTTCGCAGCACAGCTGCCGTTCGGCCACCTCGGTCGCTGCCGAAAAACGTCCAGTTGTTGCGGCCAACTGCTACCCCGCGGATCGAACGCTCGGTTGCGTTGTTGTCGATCTCGAGATCGCCGTCCTCGCAGTAGCGGGTGAGTGCCGTCCAGTTCTTCAGGGTATAGCGGACCGCCCGCCCCTCCGGACTCTTCGGCAGAACTTCCCCCTCGATCTCCAGTAAGTAGTTATGCAACTTATCCAGAATCGGACGTGCTCCGACTTGGCGTAGTTGAAGCCGATCCTGCGGCGTGAGAGACCGCGCTCGCTTCTCCACCCGATACAACTGCGCAATCAGCAACAGCGCCAACCCCATGCGGGCCTGATCCGAATCCAACGCTTTGCGGAAATACCGACGGGCATGCGCCCAACAGCCTACCTCGACCAGGCCCCGCGCCGGGTCCTTGAAAAAGGCGTCATAGCCGCCGTATGCGTCCGCTTGTAGGTAACCTCGATAACCCTTCAGAAATTCCTCGGGACCGGCGCGTTCCCGTGTCGCCGTATAGTCATACAGAATCACCGGATGCTCCCGGTCTCCGCAATACGGCCAGATGCGCCCGGTCCGCGCAAACGGGAGTTTGGTGTCCAACACCTTCACCCCGGTGTCGTCGGTGCCGATCACCTTCGATTGGAACAGAACCTCCTTCGCGCATTGGTACAACGGCTGCAACAGATCGCCGCACTGTGCCATCCAGCCGCCCATGGTCTTACGCGAGATTGCTACCCCATGCCGTTCGAAGATCGTTTCCTGCCGGTGCAGTGGCAGATGATCCACGCACTTGGCGACGATCACCTGCGCCAGCAGACTGGCCCCAGCAGTGCTCTTTTCGATCGGCTGCGCAGGCTTGGTCGCCGTCTTCACCGTACAGGCGCACGCGTACTTCTTGCACACATCTTCAATCACAGTCAGCTGCGCCGGGATGTATTCGTAACGTTCGCTGGACTCTTCGCCGATGGGCCGCAAATCCTGCTGGCAGGTAGGGCAGTGCTTCTCCGAATCCGCCAGATCGTGCACGATCCGCTCCCGCTTGAGATGCCGCGGCAGAGCCTGGCGGCCGCCAGGCCGTTTCGGGGAAGCCGATCCGCCCGCGCCAGAAGCGGTATCCTCATCGTCGTCATCGTCGACGGAGTCAGCCGGTTCGGCTGGCTTCTCTGCGGCTGCCTGCCGGGCCTGCCAAGCCGCGGCAAACAGGGCTAGTTGGTCTGCCGAGAGGCGCTCACTTTTACGATTCCGCTTGGCATCCAGCAACTCGCGCAGAAGGGTCTCGATCTTGCTCCGCTCATGGAACTCGCGGTCGAGTTGCGCCACCAGGTCCAGCACCATCTGCTGCAAGACCTTGGGATCTTCCGGAAGGTGTTTGGGATCGAACGCCACGAGTAAGGAATAGTCTACTCACTTACGGACGCGCGGACAAGAGAAAACAGAAAGCATCTGCGATGTTTTACACGGACCGACCATAACGGTGTCGGCGTGTGGCTTGTGTCAGGTCGATGCCGCTCAGCAGCGCCCCTAATTCCTGCGCCGTGATCTCTCGCCGGCGCTCCGCCGCGTCGCCCAACGGCACCACATACGTGCCCTCCTCCAGCCGCTTGCTCCACACCGCAAACCCGTCACGATCCCAATACAAAATCTTGATCCTGTCGCGCCGCCGGCTGGTGAAGACGAACAGATGCCCGGCGAATGGGTCTAATTCCAGGTGCTCCCGCACCAGCGCGTGCAGGCCGTCAAAGCTCTTGCGCATGTCGCACGCGGTCAGGCACAGATACACCCGCACGCTGGCCGGCAGGTGAATCATGCCCGGAGAAGTTCCAGCACCGTGCGCAACGTCTTCGTGTCCACCCCGGTGCCGATGCGAAGTCGGTCGCCGTTTGCCAGCGCCAGTTCCAGACCGAACTCCGCAGATACCTGCTGCGCCCCTCTCTCCACCAACGCGAAACGCACCGGGCCGGCACTCCGAAGCCGCTTCCGCCAGGCGTAGAATGAGTATTCGGTGAGCCCCTGTTGCTGGCAGAACCGCTTCACCGATAGCCCGCTCCGCTCCTGCTCGGCGAGTCGATCGCGCCATTGATCGCTTTTGGAGACCGCCCTCTGATCGGGATTGCTCTCGCTCATGAAGCTACTATGCATCCTTTCCCGACGGTAAGGAAGAGGGGTTCACGAGGTGCATACCAAGTGCGGACAGCGGCGGGATCGGCAAACGATCACAGATCACGACATTCGTGGTGTTCAAAAGCTGTTCAGAAAAGTAGTGTGGTAGTCGTGGAAAGCGGAAGGACTCCACGGATCTCGCCGTGCCAGCGGAAGCATCAAGTGTCTGCTGAATCCAATTGGCGATGATCGGAAGGAATTCAGCATAACGGTTTGACGGCATCGCTCTCTATCCGGCGACTTTAGTCGATGCGGGAGCCGAGGCCATTACTTCGACGCCAATCCGGATTGTCTTCTATGCCGCCGTTCTGTGTGCTGCCATTTTCCGGCTCGATACAGGCTTCTTCGACGCTTGCACTCTTGCAACTTCAGCACGCTTCAAGGCCCACCGCCTTCGCTGTGCCTCTCTAATAGCCTTTCGGCCCGCCACTGACAATTTGCGCTTCGGCCTGGGCGCTTCCATCGGGGCTGGCGTAAACGGTTCGGCCTCGCCTCTGATCCGTGCCCATCGTGCTCGTTGGGCCAAGGCCATCTTTCGGCGTGATGCGGCGCTAAATCGTCGTCGCTTTGGTGCAGTTTCGGGCAAGTTGGTTTCCCTGTTGGGGCTGGAAAGCATCGCACGCAATTCAGCGATTTGGGATTCTATTTGAAGTCTTTCTTGCTGAAATCCGGCGATTGCAGCCCGGACTATTTCCGGTGTGAGTTCTGGTGGCATTTGGGTTTATGTCTCCTATTCGGTAGCAGTGATTCTGCTTTCATCGTACACCCACCTTAAATATCCCAAGACCACAGTTACCAGCTACTCATGAAGTACTTTGTAATCATTGACACTGGTTTGGGCGAATTCTGATAGCCGAAAGCACTCTTATCTGAAGTGCCGGTCAGTTGATCGTCTATTCGGTGGCAGTCGGAGCCGAGGTAGCAACTGGAGCGGTCTGCACCGGGCGCTTTGATGCGGTCTTCCTCGTTACCGCCCTTTTGACCGGCACTCTTTTGGCGGCTTTTGCCGGTGCGGTCTTAACTGTCGCCTTTTTCCGGGTCGGGGCCGCTTTCTTGGCTGCTGCCTTTGCCTTCGCCGCTTTCGCTGCTCGTGCTTTCCGTAGGTTCGCCACGAGTTTTGCCTTCGCTGCTGCTGAAAGTTTGCGTTTCGGCTTTGGCGCTGGTGCCGGGGATAGCGTGACGGCAGGTGCCGGTGCTTCGCCTCTGGCCTTGGCCCATCGCTTCAATTGGCCTGCCCGGATTCTCTCAATAGCCTCTTGGCTGAGTACCCGTTTCCGTGGTGCGGCTTCGGCGCTGGTGGAAGCTGTCGCAGTTCGACCACCCGGCAAGAGTGCTCGGAGTTCTTGTATTTGTTGGTCGATTTTAGTTTTCTGGGATTCAAAACCGGCGATAGCGGCCTCAACGATTTGTGGTGTTAGCTCTGCTGGCATTTCAATGGTCGTGCCTCGTTTCCTCAAATGTTACTACTGAGCCTTTTGTTCCATGCTACACCCTTTTCAGTTTGGGGAGTATGGAGTATTTGACTACCAAAGTGCGGTGACATTGTTAGGATGTGAGGGGTATATTGATGGACTTCAAGAGCCGGTGTCTCCAATGCTGGCTCCGTGCTGGTGGAGTTGATCGAATTCCGCCTTCAGTATAGGGTTGGGTTCCGCCAGACCTTCGATCACCTTCTTCGCCCACCCGAAATATTCTCGCTTGCGTCCAACGCTCCAATCCACTGGCGGGCTGGCAAGGATGGCCCGGAGATTCGAGATTTTATCGGCCAATTTAATGATCCCGGCCCGAACGGAGAGTTCCGGGGCATGGACAATTTGCAACCGTTTCCGTTCGGCTTTTGGCAGCGACTTGTCGTCGGTGACTTCCATGACGAGACCGGCAACGTCGCCTCCGAAGCGCTGAACAAGTTCTTCCTTCGTGACCCCGGCGTCTTCAACTGTGTCGTGGAGCAGGGCGGCGATGACGAGGTTCGTGTCGGCGGGCTGGACGCTCGAAACGAGTTCGGCTACTTCAAGCAAATGATTGATGTACGGTTCGGCGGCGGCACCCTTTCGGCGCTGTCCAGCGTGCTTCTCGGCGGCGAAGTGGGCGGCTTTGAGGATGGCGTGGACCGCTCCGACCGTGATTTCATATTCAGCCACCAGGATTCATCGTCGAGGTCTTCTGTTAGCCCCGGGACAACCCGCCAGAGCCTCACCCAGACAACTCCTTCTCCAATTCCTTCCGATGCCGCTCCACCAACTGAACCAACAGCCCTGACACGCTCGGCCTTCCCCCATATTTCTTCGCCCGCTCGAAAGCGACCCGGTTCAAGAGAATCCAGATATCGCTCGGCAGGTTGATCCCGGTCGTCCGGTGGGTCCGCTCCATCGGGTTCGGTGGTGACGGCTTCGATGTTGGGCGTTTCGCCATATCAGACATGAGTTTAGCTCACTTCGCAATTGGCAATTCCGGGGTCCCGTCCTTCGATACGGTCTGCAACGGTCGTTGCACTTGGCAATTGACAAGTCATTATCAAGGGTGTGATAAATGGCATGGTATCGAGGCTCAGACGCCACTTCCGATGTCTACCGATCTGATCCTTCCCAACCCCACAAGCAACACCGAAATCGGCTCTCTGGCGGAAATCGCAGACCGGGCTTCCGAATTCATCCACCAGTCGAAAGCCAAGAACACCATCCGGGCGTACCGGGCGGATTGGGCGCATTTCGAGTCCTGGTGCAAGGCGCACGGACAGACTTGGCTCCCGGCGAGTCCTGAAACCGTGGCGCTCTACGTGGCGGATTTGTCGGCCACGCACAAAGCGGCGGCGATCACAAGGCGGCTGTCGGCCATCTCCCAAGCGCACCAGATCGCCGGGATGGAGACGCCCACCAAAGCGGCGAAGGTTCGTCTCGTTCTGGCCGGGATTCGGCGCAGCAAAGGAACCGCCGCTGCTGCAAAGACTCCAGTGCTCGTAGATGATCTCAAACGGATGGTTCGCCGGTTGCGCCGTAATCCTTCCAAGTGGCTCACCTTGCCCACCATGCGGTAAAGCCGACATCGGTCATGTAGAAAGTGATACCCCCATCGCTTCTTGGCAGTTCCCCAGGGGCACTGGTACTTGCGCCGGAGCCAGAGTTGCATCTCGCTCCGGACGGCCCAGTCCACCTTATGGAATGTCCGGTTGCTGTTGCCGACCCGGAAATAGGTACACCACCCATTGAGGATCGGGTTCAGTTTCTGGATCACCACGCCGACCTGCCCGTTCGACGGAACTGATCGCGCTGCTTCGCGAGCCCGTTGACGGACGTTGCGGCACGCCTTTTCGCGTGGCCACATCAACAGCATCCGCCCCGGAGCTTTCCGGAACTCGAAGCCGAGGAACGCAAAGCCTTCCGCCAGCGTTGTCAGCCGACTCTTTTCCTGGTTGACTACCAGTCGAAGAGCGGCGAACTGCTCCTGCAGTTGCTCCCACGCCTCCCGTGCCTGTTGTCCCGTCCGCGCCAGCAGAACCATATCGTCCGCATAACGGACCAGCCGAACATCGCCGACCGCGACACCGTCGCTCCGGCACCATTGACGATCTACCTCGTGCAGAAAGATGTTGGACAGCGTTGGCGAGATCACTCCGCCCTGAGGAGAACCCCGGTTTCCGTGCGAAGTGCGCGCCCTTCCTTGTGATACTGCTTGATTCGAGTGCTTTTGTAATCAACATGGAGGGAAGGGATCACTCCTTCCGTAATGACTCGGGTGCGAAAACGGCCGGGCGTGGTCTTGTTCACGCGGCGGTCGAAGATCAACTGCACCTGACTGGGTCTGCCGATATCCAGATTTTCGCGGATCACCTCTTCAAAGAACACCCGGCCGGTTACAGGGCGGTCCAGCACCTGGGTAAGCGAGAATTCCGCCTGAAGAATGGAAATTTGGTACCGATAGCCGGCCTTGCGATCTCTGACCTCATATGGATGCGGCAGCAATCGTAGCCACTTCCGCAATAAGGCGTCGATTTTCTCCGCGCTCAGTCCATCGCAAATGGCTTGCAGCCGCTTGGGATTGTCACAACTCAAGACCCCATTGTCGAGAGCTTCAAACCTGATGCCCTTCTGGACCAGTTGCCGTTTGGCATACTCATGCCCGTTGATACACAGCTTGGCGTTGTAGGGAAAATATGTGCTGAACTTCAGGAAGAACGGTCCAAAGTCGCGGTCCACGCAGTAGATGTAGAAGTGGTTCACCATGGCGGTTGAGCGCACGAGCCACGGATAAGTGCCGCCGGTCTTTTCATTGCGGCGACGCTCCGTCCGGAACACCGGCGTCTTCTCCTGCGCCTTGCCGATGAACACCACGCCTTCTGTCTTCTGGAACTTCTTTCTCTGTTCGGCCGCCGCGTCATCCTTGCGTTGACCCTTGCGGAACGCAATCACGGGGATCTTCTCTTGACGGGCGAACGCCTCCAAGGCGGCAACGAATGTTTTGCTGATCGGATCCATTAAGGCGCTGGAGGCAAACTGGTTGCCGCGGTGAAATCGAAAGAAGCAGGCCACGCCTTCTTCCCGCTGCAAGCCTGGAACGTAAACGTTCAAGTACATTCGATCGATTCCTTCTACTTCCAGGGTGACGTGGTCGGCGAGCACTTCAGCAACACTTCGTGATACGCTCATTTCGGCTCCGGTACGACTCCGATCCTTCGGGATCGACTGCCGCTTCGGCGGCCTAAATCGTTGGCGAGAACTGCTTGCAGTTCTCCACTGTCGACCGGAGCCATCTCTCGGATTATGCTGCACCCTCAGGCGCGACGGAAATATACCTCGTCGGTCTGAGGCGGAGCCTCGTTAGCCTATGGTCGCACAATCCGAGTCACGGACTCGCTGTATAGAGCTTGGCTAACTTCGATTGCTCTTGACGTATCTTTAGACGATTACCTGAATTTGCCTCAAGCCAGTTAACTAATAACCTGGAACTTGCTCCGCATCTCATCGGCTTGCTTCTGAACCATTTTCTTCATGCCTTCGGCCAGCACTGCCGCCGCCTCCATCTGTTCAGCCTTGCAGAATTTTGCGTAGTGCTTCCTGACGGTCTGTTCAGTGTCGCCAAGGTATTGCGCCACAATTCGGAGTGGAACGCCAACCTGGAGGAGCGTTGCCGCAAACGTGTGGCGGAATTTGTGCGGGTGCGGTCGCTCTGCGAAGTGCGTGCCGTGTTTCATGGGCAGACCCGCTTTCTCCATTAGTCCTTCCGCCAGTTTGAAAACGTCGTTCACTCTAGAGCGCCACGAATTGATGTTGGTCCGGAGCTTTCCTTCGCCACCAAGAAAAAAATAGCGTCCGTGCTTTATAGGAAGCTCTAGGAGGGCATTTACCAGGTTTGGGTGACCTGGAAGATTGCCAGCCTGAATCGGGATATTCACGAAGTTGACTTCCCTACGATCCTTCGTTTTCATGGGATGACACCAGACAGCGTGCGTATAGCCGTAGGCGCTGAATGGGACAAGTTGGTCCCTTTCAAGTTGCACGACATCTGAAATCCGCAAGCCGGTATAACGAAGGGTCCAGATAAAAACCAGGATCTCCCAAGCGTTCTGCTGGCCTGTTCGCTTCACCTTACAGCCGTGGCCGTCCGTCTTCAGTTCGGTTGCTCTGTAGATGTAATCCAATTCCTGATCGCTGAACGGCTCTTTCGGTTCTATCACCTTCGACGCTTTGATGCCGTGCTCTTTGCTAGCCCAGTTGTCGGAAAGCCACTCCCGGCTGACGCAGAATCGCAGGAATTCCCGAAGGTTACCAACATGTTTTGATGCCGTATTCGTTCCGAGTCTTTCGTTCGGTAGCGGTTCGGCGGGTTTCGGTTTTCGATTGTGCAGGGGATTCAGATTCCTCCATGAATCTCGGAAGTCCGCCCAAATATCTGCGTTGTCCATCTCCTGAATGAACGTGATGCGTCTCGATTCGGCAAACGGGATCAACCGCAGTTCCACAAGTCGCCTCAAATCGGCAAGGCGTTCGTGCCCGACTTCGGGCTGGTTCTTTTTTGTGGTGAGAAATTTTTCAACTGCCTTCGGTACTGCGACCAATTCTTCAGCCGGGTCGACGTGCTCAAGCGGCGCTTCCGGCCCGCCCCACGTGATCCAGTTTTCCCTGACCTTCCTGGCATCTTCCCACGTCCTTGCTCCGGTGCTCCTGGGTCGCAAGTACATCTTCACGCCCTGTTTGTAGAGCGTGCCTTCGGCGTAGATGGTGCAAGCGCAATCGGCTGTAGCGGCTTTGCCCTTACGCTTAATCGTGTCTTCTTCGTAGATACGGAAGTCCTTTTGATACTCGCACTTGCAGGAGCTTTCGTGGCGGCGGAACAGCTTTAGGTTGGCAGGTGTCATTGAATTTGCCTATGTTACCTGTGATGTCACCTGAAAGCAAGCCTATAAATAAAGTGTTTAGATTGTGTAAGTTAAAATGGCGGAAGCCAGTGGGAGTCGAACCCACCGGCAGTACAAGTACCGCCCAACGGGTTTGAAGCCCGCGCCCGGCGCCAGCCAAGAATGGCTTCCAGGTCGATTGTACCAGGAGATTGCGGTTAAATCGCTGGAAACGCTACACTGGTGCGAGAAGCAGGGAAGTTCCCCGGTCGTCTAATGGTAGGACAGCGGCCTTTGGAGCCGTGAATCATGGTTCGAATCCATGCCGGGGAGCCACCGTCCCGTAGGTCCAGCCGGACCGCCGCCCAGGTTGACAGGAGCCGTTCCGGACTCGCCATTTATCCCAAACATTTTGCAGGTAGTTGTCCGCCCGGAGTCTCCATTTCGAAAGGTGCGTCGGCGGGGTGCAACATGAACCCCAGGGTTCACGTTGGAGGCCACGAATTCCGCTTCGGAATCTCCAAAGTCTCCGGTTGACAGGTGCGCGAAGTTGACAGGGGGGTTCGTGGTGGCGGGCCAATATGCGCGTTTCCGGAAAGCACGCATATCCGCACCAATAGCCGGCCACCCGACCAATTCCAAGCCGATGGCGAGGCGACGATGTGGTCTTTCGCGGGCCAGAGTGCTGACCCTATGACGGGAGAGGTCAGCAATCATTCGTGCCCTGGTACTCGGCTACACTAACGCTTCAGCCCGAGAATGTCGTTCGCAGCGAAACGCCGTGCCACCCGCAAACCGCGAGATCCCCTTCAGCCTCTCCTCGATCCGGAGGAATTGGTTAAACTTCGCAACCCGCTCGCTGCGGCAGCCGGAGCCGGTCTTGATATGGCCGGCGCCAGTGGCGACCGTCAGGTCCGCGATGAAGGTGTCCTCGGTCTCGCCCGACCGGTGTGAGACGAAGCACCGGTAGCCGTTGCGGCCGGCCAGTTCCATCGTGTCCAGCGTTTCAGTTACCGAGCCGATCTGGTTCAGCTTGATCAGGATCGCATTGGCGATGCCTTTTTCGATGCCTTGTTGAAGGATCTGCGGGTTAGTGCAGAAGACATCATCCCCGACCAGTTCGATCTTGGAGCCAAGCGTGAGGGTCAGGTTCCGCCAGCCCATCCCAATCGTTTTCGCCCATGCCGTCCTCCAAGAGCACGATCGGATACTGCTTCTGCCCATGATTCCCAGACTTGATCAGTTCGTCGGAGGTGATTGCCTTCTTGGTGGATTTGAAGAGCACGTACTTGCCGTCGTCCCACATTTCGCTGGCGGCGGGGTCGAGACAGATGGAGATGTCGGCGGACGGCTTGTAGCCGGCCTTCGTGATCGCTTCGAGGATCAGTTCGACCGCTTCGTCGTTGGATTTCAGATCGGGTGCGAAGCCGCCTTCGTCGCCGACCGCGGTGCTGTAACCTTTGGCACGCAGCACTTGTTTCAGAGTGTGGAAGGTCTCCATACCCATGCGGATGGCTTCTGCGAACGACGGCGCATTGTGCGGCGCGATCATGAACTCCTGGAAATCGACGGTGTTGTCGGCGTGCTTGCCGCCGTTCAGAACATTCATGCACGGCACGGGCAGCGTGCAGGCATTGGCGCCGCCGAGGTATCGGTAGAGCGGCAGCGAGTGCGCGTCGCGGCGGCGCGAGCGGTTGCCATGGAGACCGCAAGAATCGCGTTGGCCCCGAGATTACCCTTGTTCGGGGTGCCGTCAGCGTCGATCATGGCTTGATCGATGGCCCGCTGGTCGGTCGCGTCCAGGCCGATGACAGCAGCGGCCAATTCCTTGTTGATGTGCCCGGCGGCCTTGCGTGACGCCCTTTCCGCCATAGCGCTGTCTTATCGCCGTCGCGCAGTTCGACGGCTTCCTTTTCTCCGGTGGATGCTCCCGACGGAACGGCCGCGATGCCCACCGCGCCGCCGGCGAGAACTACCTCGGCCTCAACGGTGGGATTGCCGCGAGAATCGAGGATCTCACGCCCGACCACGCTCACGATTTTAGTCATCTATGACTCCTTTCCGCAAAAGCTGAAAAAGCTCCTACCAAACGGTAGGAGCTATCAGATCCGGGTGCCCGGAACGGTTCAGGTGACGCCCCATCACCTATAAGATTTCGAAGCTCGACTATAGCTTATGGCGCAGCGCGCGGCAACGCGACGCAAATCTATCCGGCTTCTTCGTCGACATCACGATTCCGGCGGCAGCGGCGGAGCCGTCCCGTTCCTCAACACGAACACGAGATTGTCGAACACCTCGGGCGACAGGGGTAGGTGCCGCAGTTTCTCGACTGTGGCCCCGACATCGTACGGTACGGCGCCGAGGGTGATGTCCCCGTCGTCCCACATCGCGAAGCGCGCTTCGCCGCGGCCATGTTTTGGCTGCCCCACGCTGCCGGGGTTGGCGATCCTGCGGTTCTTGAGGAACCGTTGAAACGGGATATGCGTGTGCCCGACCAACTCGACACCGATGCTCGGCGCGACGGCATCCGACGCCCACTGCGGCGACTCCTCACACCGGTACTCGGAGGGCGCCGCGTGGCACATGAGTACCTGTGCTCCGTCCACCTCAATCGTGATCGTCAGCGGCAGGCCGCAAAGGTATCGCCGATCCTCTTCGGTCAGGACGGACTGCGTGAACCTCCCGGTCTCTTCTGCCATGGCTCTGAAACGGGCCGAACATCGCGGGTCCTCGCCAAAACCGACGGAATTATCGTGATTGCCGCGGACCACCAGAGTGGCCCTTTCGCGGACGAACTGAATGACTTCTGCGGGATTCGGCCCGTAGTTCACCAGATCGCCGAGCACCCACATCTGATCAACGTCCGAAGGGAGGGCCTTAACCGCTTCGAGGTTTGCATGAAGATCGGAGATGATCAGCGCTCGCATGACAGGCCCCGGCGGTTGGCCAGAAATTGAGGCCACAAAACGTGAAAGTTCACCACCTTAGATTGTGAAGAGGTCATTGTATCCACACGTTCCGGAGCAGTGCAATCGCACGGCGAGGCCGCAATCGCTCGACTGGCGCAAGTTGCATGCGACCCGGAGACCGGTTAGGCTTTTCTGTTTCGGCTCCATTTTGATACGGATTTCGACGTCTGTCCCCAACCATCGCGGCAACCAGTTTCGCGTCGCGGTCCACAACCCGTCTTGGGGATGTATAGCTTTGAGGAGACCCTATGAAAGCCAGTACGCCACGAGCCCTTGTCAGGCACATGCTGCCGTCTCTCCTTCTTTCAACCCTGGTGTTTGCAGCAGGAGGGCGGCATCTCATCAATAAGATTTCGATCCCTGGCGATTATGGCTGGGCTACTTGACGGCTGATACCGAAGGCCGCAGGTTGTACGTTTCGCACGATAAAGAGGTCGTGGTCCTCGACCTCGATTCTGAAAAGATCGTTGGTAGGGTGCCCGGAAGCGATGTTCATGGCATCGCAGTCGTCCGCGAACTCGGCCGAGGATTTATCAGCGCGAGCGACCCCGGATCTGTCACCATCTTCGATCTGAAGACGTTGGCGGTGATTGGCAAGGTGACCGTCGGCGAGGATCCGAACGCGATCTTTTACGATCCTTTCACGAACCGTGTGTTCACGATTGACCGCGGCAGCAAGCGCGTCACTGCCATTGATCCCAAGACCGGAAAGGTCGTCGGGAAGGTCGAGGGCCTGGGAGGCAGGACCGAGCACGCCGTTGCAGATGAGGCGGGCCATGTCTTTGTGAATCTGCAGGACCGTGGGACCCTGCTGCGCATTGACGCGAAAGCCATGACCGTCAGTGATACCTGGAAACTCGCACCCTGCGAACTGCCGAGCAGCATGGACATGGATCGGCGCACCCACCGTATTTTCATCGGCTGCAGGAGCGGGGTCATGACGGTGGTTGACGCCGAGACTGGCAGGATCGTCACTATGCAGCCGATCGGTAAAGGTGTGGATGCCACGGAATTCGGGCCGAAAGGGGGCTGGTCTATTTCTCGACTGGAACCGATGGCGCATTGTGGGTCTTCCATCAGGACACGCCGGAGAAGTACACCCTGGTCGAAACAGTGAAGACCCACGTAGGAGCCCGGACAATGGCTGTCGATCGCAAGACGGGAAAGGCGTATTTGTCGGCGGCAGAATTCGGCCCTCGCCCCGAGGCGGTACCGGGGAAGGGACAGCCGCGTGCACCGATGATTCCGGGAAGCTTCTCCGTGCTCGTCGTCGGGCAATAAGCTGTCATGTGAGCTTCCGCGGGGAATCTCCCGCGTTTCGCGTCTTGCGGCTGGCGGTGCTTTGCTATATTCTCGGGGTAGGCGGTGGAGTTCGCCCCAACCGTCGCATCCTGCGACCAATGACTCCTACAGCAGTGAACGCTGTAGGGGCTCCACGCCGAATCCTTCTACAGCGAAAATTGATGGATTGGAGACCGGCATGGAACAGGTCTGGTTTTCTGCAGCATTGTGGTTGGTCCTGGCGTTGATCGCCACGCTGTTGTCTATCTCGTTTCGCATCTCGACGGCACTCTCTGAGATTGTCGTCGGGACTGTGGCGCAGTTGATCATCGGTGCTCTGATTGGCACCGAAGCTCTCGGCGCAAAATCGGCATGGGTCAGCTTCCTCGCGGGCACCGGCGCTATCGTGCTCACGTTTCTCGCGGGAGCTGAACTCGACCCTGCGATCTTCCGGACGAAGTGGAAGGAATCGATGGTGGTCGGCCTGGTCGGATTCTTCGGCCCCTTTCTCGGCGCTGCCGCTGTGGCCCACTTCCTGTTGCATTGGTCCGTCCCGTCAAGCTGGCTGGCTGGTGTCGCGCTCTCCACGACGTCGGTCGCCGTGGTGTACGCCGTGATGCTTGAGCTTGGGTTTAACCGGACCGACTTTGGGAAGGGCATCCTTGCCGCGTGCTTCGTCAACGACCTGGGAACCGTGATCGCCCTCGGCCTGATCTTTGCGCCGTTCACGATGCGAACCCTGATCTTCGTCGGCCTCTCGGTATTGGTGTTTGCGGCGCTGCCATTTGTGACGCCGTGGTTCTTTCGTAAGTACGGTGGCCGGGTTTCGGAGCTCGAGGCCAAGTACATCCTGCTGTTGCTGTTTGGAATGGGAGGCTTGGCCGCCTGGGCCGGAAGCGAAGCCGTTCTACCGGCATACATTATCGGGATGGTTTTGGCGGGAACCGTCGGGAAAGATCACGTCCTGGTGCGGCGCCTCCGGACTCTGACCTTCGGCCTGCTGACACCTTTTTACTTTATCCGCGCAGGATTGCTGGTCTCCGTATCCGCCCTGCTTGCGACGCCAGCCGTCTTCCTGCTGTTGTTCGCGGCCAAGATGGGATCGAAAATGATCCCGCTCGTACCGACCGTCCGGGCATTCAACCATGAGGGGCACCAGGGACTCTACTACTCGCTCATGATGTCCACCGGCCTGACGTTCGGGACCATCTCGGCGTTGTTCGGTCTGAACCACCAGATCATCACGGGCGCGCAGTATTCCCATCTCGTCGCCACCGTGATCGCCAGCGCGGTGATTCCGACGGCCATCGCCAACGCCTGGTTCATGCCCAGGCACCTGCTAACAAGCACGGAGCACATCGCCCGCCCGATGGCGATGGCCGAAGACACGGGCGCGAGTGAATAACATGTTCCAACAGATCCTGATCGCCCACGACGGCTCCGACAGCGCGCGCAAAGCGTTTGATACCGCAGTGGATCTGGCTGCGCAACTCGGCTCTCATCTTCGGATGATCTGTGTCGAAGAGGAGATTCCCCGCCATGCCGAGGTAATCGACGAGCTCCGCGAGGAAAAGGACCGCGCCGACAGCTACTTCGGCCAGTTGGCTTCGCACTGCCGCGCGCGGGCAGCCTTGCGCGGCGTTGAGTTGGAGACCGCGATCGTGCCTGGACACGCCGTGCGGGTGATCGGCGACTTCATCCAGCAGAACGCCGTCGATCTCCTCGTGATCGGTTTCACCGGGCACTCCCGCGTCTACGAGCATCTCTGGGGAGGGACGGCGCATAACCTCACGAGCACGGTGGGTTGTAGCGTGCTCGTGGTGAAGTAGATCATGGCTCCGACGCTGCCGCTCGTGGGGAGGGTTGATGAACGGGCCCGGCTCGATGGCGCGCTCAAGCTTCGGAAATCCTTATTGCTGATCGGCCTCGCTGGCAGTGGCAAGACCAGGCTGCTTCGGGAGACCATGAAGGCACATGACGAGGTCTTGTACATCTCCTGGAGGCCAACGCTCCACTCCATCCTTGCGGCTGTGGCTACAACTCTGGTTGTTTCCCGCCACGAGGAGTTTCTCCGCCGGGCCGGCGCCGGCGCTGGTCGGGATGGGTGGCCTGAGGCACAGACGAGCATCCATCTGAAGGGGCTGCTTTGGGCCGCCCTGGAGGCGGCACCCGTGCCGATTATTCTCGATGGGATCACAAGCGGCGGTTTCCCCACGTACCGGTTCTTTAAGCGGCTATACCACGTGCGTGGGATGGCGCTGGTTGCTGCTGCCCGCGATAGCATCTCGCTCGGTGTGCTGGCCCGGCTCTTCTGGGACCCTACAATCCTTATGAATCTCATGGGTCTTAACGATCGCGAGTCCGAACTGCTCTTCGATGCTGCCGCAGACGCATTCGACCTCCGCAATGCCGATTTGACGGACTTTCGCGAAAGGGTTTTGGGGGCGGCGCGGGGCAATCCGGGGCAGATCATCACTATGTGCCGCCTGGCCGGGGATCCGAAGTATCGGTCGGGCCGTCACATCAAGTTCGCTCCGCTACGGATCGACAGCATGGCCCGGTTCCTCGGTCCGGCCCAATCGAACTGAGCCCCGAAGCGAATGCCTCTGTCTCGTCTCGCCGATCACCTGGAAACGGGATATTCCACATGATGCCGGACACCGTCCGGATCTCCAAGGTGCATCCGAGTCCAATGGAGATCACGTTCGCCCCCGCGACCCGGTTGAGCCGCATTGACGATGTCACCGTTCCATACGGCGCGTACGAGGTGCGGTCGCGGTCAGAAATCCAGAGCAGTCTCCTGTCTGTTAACGCGACCAGGTCAGTGGGCGTCTGCTGGATCCTTGGCAGAAGCCAACGGCGTCTTCTTAACGCACGGGATGGTTGAAAAAGCAGCGAGTGGACAGTTTCCTCCCGGTCGAGTTCTGCGGAGAGCGCATTACCAAACTTGATACCTAATTCCGGATTACCCACGGCGCTCCTATCGGTCGTTGGGTCCGCCTCTGGTTTACCTAGCCACCGTTGGCGAAACCGGCGGATGAACCGAGAGACTGCCCGGTACCCCCGCATGTTGAACCGGAGCGTCCTGTCGAACGTGCACCCGGTGAATCGGAACCACCCTTTCAGAAGCATGTGCCCGGCTTCAACCGCCACCAGATCCTCAAGCGGGCATTCCCAATCCGCGTCGGCGACGCTCGGGTGCGCGATCACGTGGAGATGCCCCTCGCGGAGGAGGACGACGCGCGGCGGGTATGCTGAACGTCCGAACCAATCCGGGTCATCTCGAGGGAGGAACAGGCCCGCCTCGAAGCCGCCCAGCTCGGGGGCCAGTCGGAAGTCCGCTGGGCAATCCTCAATCGAGTACAGCTCGAACGTGACGATGTAATCGCGAGAATCAATGCTCATGACGCGCTCTGCTGAAAAGGGGCTTCCTGCGCCTCGGCGGCAAGAGCCTCAAGGTCGGCGCGGACCGCATCTTCGTTGACATCGGCTTCACTAGCGTCTGCACCCAGGCGGTTCAATTGAGCTCGGTAGGTATCGGCATAGGCGTCGAAAGCTTCCTGGAGACTGGCAAACGTTTTTCGCACCCAGGCCTGCAATACCCGGGCATACGAGTGAACGGATTCCTCGACCTGCGGGCCCACCTGTGCCCGCAACTGACGCTCCACGGCCCACACCGCGAAGCGCTTGCCGAGCAATAATCGCAGGACGCCGCGTCGTGCCTCAATATCGGGGGTCCCCAGGTCAAAGCGCGGCATGTTCTTCAAGAGGTCATCGAGGTCGTGTACATCCGGGGCCGACTCAAGCCCGAGTTTCTGCGCAGCCCGGAGCAGTGTGCTGAATCCTTCTTGTGCGACAGCTTGGATGGCCAAAGCGATGCGGGCGGATTGCTGGGCCGCGGCCTTTTCCATTACGGCGGCAATTTCAAGACCTCCGGCCGGATGCTCTTGCGGCGCCTCGATTGCCGCGTCGGCCGCCACTCTGACGAGTTCCGGGCCGCAGTCCCGCAGGCGGTCTGTCATGTCGATGCATTCGGTCCGCGCTTCCGCGGTCCTGCCGGCCGCGAGCCGAAGATCCGCGTCGATACTCCCCCAGTCGGCCCCGTCCGCGTCCGCCCTCGATCGCCGCAGTTGAGCCTTCAGCGCCGCTTCCACGCCGAAACGCAGGGCACCAATCTTCCGATTGAGCGACGCGTGGGCCAGTTCGGCGTGACGCCCGTACAGTGGCAGGATCTCGCGCTCCAGCCACGAGTCCAGCAGGCCTGTGAAGCCCGCACGGATGCTAACGGCGTGCACTGACAACTCCAAACCCAGATTGGCCCGGATGTGGTCTGCCACGTAATGGCGCGCGCTATCGCGGTCCGCAGCGCCAAGTAGGTCCGCCTTACTTAGCAAAACGGATGCCGTGATCCCCGCCTCATTGAGCGATTGAATTGTTGTGAGATCCTCTTGGCTCAGCGTCGAGCCTGAATCCACGAGGACGACACCGAGATCGCACCGCGGCAGATATGCTCTGGTCTCGGCGGCGCCCGAGGTGGCGAGCCCGCCCAGCCCCGGCGTATCAACGTACACGATGCCCTCGCCAAGCCCCGCTGCCGGGAGTTCAACCACGATACGCGTCACGTGCTGGATGTTTCCCGGATTCCGCTCCTCGGTAACGAAGTCCGACAGACGGTCCACGGTAAACTGCTCCGGCTTCCGGTCGGCGAACCAGGCCGTCGCCCGCGCCTCCGTGCCATAGACCAGGCGGGTCGGAACGGCTGTAATGGGATTCACCCCTACAGGCAAAACGTCCTGACCGACGATGTAGTTCAGCAGCGAGGACTTCCCGCAGCTCACGCGGCCAAATACCGCAATCTCGAAGCTCCGATTCTCCAGGCGTTCGATGATGTGTGCCAGCGCCGGCCGGAATTCCACGAAACCGTGGCGATGGATCGCCCGCTCCAATGCTTTAACCAACCCTAAATCGGCGCCTGCCCTCTCCAGCCGGTGTAATCGCTCGTTCAGGTCAGCGGACCGGCACTCTGCGAGATACCGATCGAGTCTGGAGACGATCCCCTGGATCTCATCGACCAAGCCCGAGACCGCGGTACCGACGTCCGGAGCGATCTCTCCGTATCCAGTCATCCGTTTCGGACGGCATTCATCGAATGCGATCTCGACGAACCCGAGGGTCACGCGGATCGAATGCAACGAACCGAGGATCGGTTCTGGAAGCGGCACGCCCTGGCTGCCGAGAATGCGAACCAGTTGGGATCGAACTCGGGCGACATAGTCCTGGACCACTTTCGCTTGCACCGGAGACAGGTCCGGCTTGAACTTTTGGAACGGGGATTTCGACTGTCCGGCCGCGAGAATTGATTCGACGTCGGCCAGGAGTTTGTCAGCATACTGGCAGCTCGTAAGCAGGTGCCGCCGCTGCGACGGATTCAGGCCGCCGCCGTTCCGTGACTCGTCCATCCGTCACCGTGTCCGTTTACGGGACCTCTGGTTCGGGCCGTGCGCGACACCGCTTCCAGGAAGTCCTCTGTAGGAGTCATCTTCCCCGAAGGGCGGTTGCGGCGAACTCCAACGCCTGGTTTCATTATTGCCGAGGGCTGAGGAGTGGTCAACGCGGCTGCGACGCGGCCGCCGCGGACGTATAATTGGCTTAGAACGTTGGTGATGGAGCCCACCATCAACCGTCCCGGGTCTGCTCGGGAATGATAGCTCCTACTTGTGAAGAGCTATGATTCTGAAGACAACAGGCTCCTCCCTTCCAGTAGACGGCGGCAATTCCCTCGATGACGTTCCGCACGACGCCCCTGGGCACAAGGCTGCAGGAATTGAGCCAGCACTCGCTGTGGCCGGCGAAATTGCGCACCGGTACGGAATCTCAGCTCTTTCGGCGCTGCTCGCTAGCGCCACGACCGCTGCGACCCAGGGTGACATAAGCGTGGCGGTGTTGGGGAGGTTCAAGGCAGGAAAGAGCAGCTTCCTAAATGATTTCTTCGGCCGCGACATCCTGCCCGTAGGCGTCGTGCCTGTCACCGCGGCCATTACCGAAATCCGCTACGGCCCCATCGAGCGAGCTCAGGTTCGGTACGCCGACGGACAGTCGACTGATATCCCCGTCCGCAGAATTGGCGACTACATTTCAGAAAAGGAGAACCCGCAGAACACAAAAAGCGTGGACCGGATTTCGGTCGAACTGCCTGAGTTGCTTCGCTACCGTGGCCTTAAGTTCGTCGATACGCCCGGCCTGGAGAGCGCGCTTGCGCACAACACGCAGGCCTCCGTTGATTGGCTGCCGAATGTTGGACTCGCCCTCGTGGCCGTCAGCGTTGACCCGCCCCTCTCCCAGCGTGATATTGAGCTGCTGCGCAGCCTGTACCAGTACACGCCTAAGGTCGTGGTCCTGCTGACCAAGGCGGATCTGCTAAACGATACCGAACTGGCCGAGGTTATGGACTTCGTGCGGGCCCAGCTCTCGAAACACCTGTCCGGAATGCCCCAGGTGTTCCCGTACTCCACGAAGCGCGGCTTCGAGCATTTTCGCCAGGCACTGGAGATCATGCTGGTCGGCGATACCCTGGAGCACTTCTCGGAGGACCGCGATGCAATTATCGTTCGCAAGGTTGAGAGCGTGTTGCGAGAGTGCGGCGAGTACCTAAACCTCAGTCTCAAGGCGGCCGAGACCGCCCAGGCGGATCGGCAGGATCTGAAACAGCAGGTCATCGGAGAAAAGGAAGCGCTGGATGACGTCAAATCGCAGGTCCGAGCCGTAGTGCAAAGCGTGGCCGCCCGGACCCGTCCCCTGGTCAGCGACCGTCTGGAGCTGCACCAGAGTGCGCTGGAAACCGTGCTGATAGCGGATTTCGAGAGAAGATTTCCCGGCTGGACTGCCAGTCTGGCGAAAATGCTGTCGCAGTTTGAGGAGTGGCTCGCCGAAGCATTGCGTCGCGAGCTCACCGAACTCTCGATCCGGGAGCGCGCCGCGTTCATCGAGCCGCTGCGCAAAGTACAGCGCCAGACGTTCCGGACGTTGCAGCAGTTCCGCGATCGCCTCTCGGAGCGGACGATGCAGGCCTTCGGGGTGCCCCTCCGGACGACCGAAACCGAAATCACGGTCCGCGAGCCCACCACCCCAAACGTACGCGTCGGGCGAGTGTTCGATCGGAACTGGGAGCTATTGTCTCCAGTGCTGCCGGTCTGGGCCATCCGTACCGCGGTTCACCGTCACTTCCTGGCAACAATCTCTCGGGCGGTCTACCAGAACATCAGCCGACTCAGCAGCCAGTGGGAGGAGAGCGTGAACGGTGCTCTTTGGAGTGTTGAGAAAGAAGCTGGGTCCCGGCTGGAGGACCTGATCGGCACCGTCCAGTCGCTCATCGAGGGTGCGGCGGATGATCGTGTCCCGGCGATCCAAATTGATCTCAATCGGATCTCCCGTGCTCAGGCAACGCTCCAGTAACAATTTCTATGTATGATTCCGTCTTGATGGTCAACGTGCAGGGGCGGGCCAGTTGATCCGCTATTTCCTGGTTCTGATTGGAGGTGGGACAGGTGCGCTGGCAAGGTATGTGGCGAGCTCGACCATCATGACTCGGTTTGGCGGAACGTTTCCGTTGGGGACCCTGGTGATCAACATCACTGGCTCTTTCGTCATCGGATTCCTGATGACGATTTTGACTGAGCGCTTTAAGTTGGACCCGAACTGGCGGTTGCTGCTGGTGGTCGGGTTCCTGGGCGGTTACACGACGTTTTCGAGTTTCGAGTGGGAGACATACACCGCGGTCCGGGACGGGGCGCGGTGGACCGGCGCACTGAACGTTGTGTCGAGCGTAATCTTGGGCTACCTGGCCGTCTGGCTCGGCGCTATGCTGGGCCGACGCTAGCCAGTAGAGGAGGCAGCATGCTGCAGAAAGGGGCCGCGAAGAAGGTCACCATCTTCGTCAACGAGGACACCCAGCACCATTTCGGCGCCCTCACGGACGCCATCATGACTTTTCTTCTGCACAAAGGGATCTCTGGCGCGACTGCCACGCGCGCCATGTCCGGCTTCGGCGCGCATCGAGTGATGCATACGACGAAGATCGAGGTCATGGCTGAGCACCTGCCGGTACGAATAGAATTTGTCGAGTCCGCAGAGAAGGTGGATGAGCTGATGCCGACGCTATACGACATGGTTAGCGACGGCATGATCGAGGTCCATGACACACAAGTGGTCAAGATTGCCAATAAAGAACGTCCCGCCCCGCCAAAGGCGCCACACAAGGAAATGAAGGGGCCGGCTCGGTTGATGCGCATCTACATGGGCGAATCCGACAAATGGCAGGGCGAGCCGCTGTACGAAGCGGTCTTAAAGCGGCTCCGCCTTATGGACATCGCGGGGGCGACGGTTTACCGCGGCATTCTCGGGTACGGCGCCAAAGGCCACACGCACAAGGGCGGACGCCTTCCCTTCTCGCACGACCTGCCCGTCATGATTTCGGTTGTTGACACGGAAGAAAAGCTAAAGCCGGCTATCGATGCGATCGAGTCCATGATGCAGGACGGCATCATCGTGCTTTCGGATGTAGACGTCATTCGGCTGGTCCACGGTTCGTCGGCGGAGGCATCGAATGCGAACGGTTAAGAAGGCCAAACTCCTGCGGCTGCATTTCTGCGAGAGCGACCAGTACAACGGGAAGCCGCTTTTCGAGGCCGTGGTGGATCGCTGCAAGGCGTTGAAGATCGCCGGCGCCACCGTTTTCCGTGGCCTGGAGGGTTACGGAGAGACCGCCGAAATCCACCGTCATCATCTGGTCCGGAAGGACCAGCCGATCATCGTAACGATTGTCGATACCGAAGAGAACCTCGCGCGGCTCATCCCCGAAGTGGAAGAGATGATGGATACCGGTATGATCGCTACATCAGAGGTGGAGTACATGCGGATCGAGAGACAATCTACCGGCGGAGCATAGGCCTCCTCCGATCGATTCGAGGTGATTGCTCCGCATTACCGTTGCCGTGCCTCGCACTCGAAGCGGGCCACCCAAATGCCGCCCGCGGCAGTGAACTGGAAGGGATCGCCTTCTATCCCGGTCCAGTTCCGCAGTCGCTCACCCAACCGAAGTACGGCCAGATCGTCGCCGCCGCGATGGAGCCGGCCGCCTGCGCGAATCATGGCGAGCAGAGCCTTGCCCTCCTCGGTGACCTGGCCGTTCTTCCTGGCCAAGCCCATCGAATCCAGGGAGTATTCCCGCGATATCGAAACCGCACGCTCGGCGGCCTCCCGCTCCCGGCCGTGCTCGGGTCCGTGCTTCCGGCCCGCGAAGGCTTCCTTTCCTTTGATCTGGAATTGAAGCCGCCCGCCGGGCAGCTCTGTGATTCGCACGTCAAGCCAGGACGTCCCGTGATCCAAGTTCCAGCCGGATTCCGGTATCTGGTTCACGTGAAACGCACACCGGTAACGCTCCTGGACTCGGTCGCAGCGAATCGGATCGCCCTGAATCGGAAATAGCGTTTGCAGGCGCTGGCGGAGAATGACGATCTGTTTCTGAAGTCGCTGGCGCTCCGACTTTTTCGCCGCAAACTCGGCCAACGCGACAGCGCCGCCCTGCTGCGCGAATAATCGTAGAATTTGCCAGACCTTGTCGCCAGCAACGTCACCCTTCCGCTGATCGGCGAAGCCGAGGTCCTGCACTGTCAATTGGCGAGACGCCCCCTTGATCCGCACCGTGAGAGCCGTTTCTCCGACCGCGAGATGGAGGTCGCCCCAGACCGCATCCTGTGGCACCGGTTGGCTTCGGAGATCCTTCGCTCTCGCGGCCGCGCGCTCCTGGGGCAGCGCATCCTCGATGAAGTCGATGTCCAACTGGAGGCGGTCGCCATCGACCGACACGAGGGCGGCGAGGCTGAAAACCGGCAGCTTCCCACCTCCCAAACTCTCGGGCTTCGGCAACCGATCCGGCACCATCAGCACCGGCGATACCGCCGTCGCGATTCGGTCCGCCTGCTGAATCAACGCGGGCACGTCGTAATCATCAACGCCGGCCGCCAGAAAAAACTCGCGATACCGCCCCGCCAGGTGGCGGCGGCCTAACGCCCAAAGACCGCGGGCAAGCACCGGCTCCACCGGCCCCGTGAGTTCGAGCCCCGCGGACGTCAACTCAGCCAGCCTGGCTATGTCCACCACCCATTGCCGCAATCGCTCCGGATCAACATCGACGACCCCCACCTCCGGGCAGCCAATGATGGGGCTCATGCCCGAGGGCGAACGTACGTTGGATACCCAGATGACCTCCGCCGAGTGCGGTTCCGAGCAGTTGTCACACATGAAATACTCCGCCTTTTCGGCCTCGCGCAGCAGCCCCATCCGGGTGAGCGGATCGAACTTTGCAGCCGGCCAGCGATGGATCTCGTCATAGCGGAAGACCGGTTCATCGACCTCGGTTCGGAACCACAGTTCCTTAGGCGCACTGTTCATGTTCGATCCCCCAAGACCTCAGATAGCTCCTGAGCTTCTCTTCCTCGGGACTGTCCCCCAGCGTGCAAATGGAAGGCGACACCCTGAAAGTGATTTTCCGTGGCCGATTCCTGGGAATCGGCACCACGGCATGCAACTTCACCTCCAGCACGGCGCATTTCTCCAGGGGCGCCCGTTGCTGGTCCACGACTGCATCCAGCACCGCATATACCGACTTCCAACCCCAGCTCCCTGCGTCCACCGCGATGACGTCTTCGGGCGACCCGTTCATCTGCAGGCGAAGCCCCTGGACCCGCATCAAAATCGCGTCGGCCGGATCGGTCGGAAAAGATAGTTGCCGGTTCTTGAAAATATCCATGCGATACGGCGCGGTCGCGGCGGGCTGTGGCGCCGGAACCTCATCCATCATCGTCCGAAGGAATAATTCGCATAGATCGCTCCGTACCCGTTGGCCGCCCTCGGCGGATATCTCCAGCGTGCCAGCCGCGCTGTCGAGGGCGAAGGCGATTTCGAATCGACCGCGCCTGCGCTTCCAGACCAGTTTGCCGTCGTCATCGTACTCTTCGACGCTGTCCACGTAATCCGCCGGATAAGCGAAGAACGAGTCGATGGCACTGGACCTTCGTCGGTACTCCACATGACACGCCTCGCCACGCCCGTCAAGACGCTGGTAGTACTCGCGAATCTCGCCCTCTAACCTGGCCACAGTTTCCGCCGTCACCTCAATCGGCCGCTGCGGCAGGCCGGTCCATTTCTCCCTGGATTTCTGCGGCATGGAATCGATATGCGCTAACGTACGGCCGTTGTGGAAGACCTCGGGGCGTTCGAGCATACACCAGAACGCCCGTTCATAGGCGTTATTCATGGCACAGACTTGCGGGCGGATGTCGATGCCGACATCCCGCGCGGCCATGACCAGCGTGCTCGTGCCGCTCGGGTTCGCAAGCGCATGGACCTGGAGGAATAAGGCGCTGATCCCGTCCCTTTCCGCTTTCGGCATCTGTTGCCAGCATTCGTAGATGGGCTCAATCTGCGTTTCCTTGAGCCGGCTCCAGTCGAACCCATCGAAAGCGGGGTGGGGAGAAAAGAATCGTGCCAAAAGAAAATTCGGTACCTGGCGAAGAATAGTGCGGGGGTTGTATTGCATCGAGGCAGAGTCTCCGTGATCGCGGGCCCCGTTCCCCATTCCGATCAGCGGTCGCCCCTCGCCAGCGGGCGAAAGGCATTGGGCTGGAGCCCCCTGTTGGCAACTGCAAACCGCTGAACGCGTCAGAATATCATGGGCGAGCGAAAGTTGAAATAAATCGGCCCTTAAACTCCTTTATCACGTTATAATTCAGCCCACTTGACAGGATTTTTGCAGAATTCTAATTCAGGCTAAGCGGCTTTTTTCCTTAAGATTGGCCCAGAGATCGCGCTGTTCCACCCAACAAATGCGATTTGAAATACTTCGCAACGCCCGCTCCCGAATCGGGAAATTAACGCCCGAGACGGATGGAAAATAGAGAACTTCCATCTGGATGTCCGGAGCCAGCCACAGGAGCTTCATGATCTGGCTTATGCGCTCCCGCGATACCCCCGCCAGCCGAGCGAGATCGGCGCAGTCGCGCGCGTCGCCCGTGCGGATCATCTCCTGGAATTGGATCGCCAGCGCCAGAACTTTAGTCACCCTCGGGAGCCGTCCTGCCTCCGGCGGCGCCGCTCCCGGCATCATCCGGGAGGGCGGATGCAGGGGAAACTGAATCTCAATGCCCTTATGCCGTTCCATATTCGCAGAGACTCCTGAGGCCGGCCGAGCGGAAACCCACCGTGACTGTCCCGGTGGTTCCGTCGTAGCGGACCTGCTCCACTAGGGCGCGGATGAACTTTTCCTGCTCCCAGGTGGCCATCTGCTCCCAGAGTGAATCGAAATTCTTGAGAGCTTGGTCGAGGTCGTTCGCATCTACGCCGTGGCTACCGGTGTTGGCGATCTGCTGGCGCAATTCCGCGAGCCGCCGTTCCTGGCTCTCCACACGCTCGTGCAGTTCCGCCAGGCGGTCCGTCGCCGATTTGGCCCCAGCGCCAGTCGAACCCGCAAGAGCGGCCAGCCCGCCCATCTCCAGCGTGGTCTTCTCCATCTCCTGTTCGATGGCGGCTTTCTCCTTTTCGAATTGCGCGGTGCTCTGCCGACGCTGGTCGGCAATCTGGCGCATCACTTCGCCGAGCATGGCCGGGTTCCGGCCAATGCCCCGAAGCTGGGCCACCACCGCGCTCTCCAACGCCTGCGCGGAGACCGCGCGCGTCTGGCATTGGTTCCAGCCGCGCTGATGCGCCTTGACGCACACGTAATAGCGGTACAGCCGGTTCTGTTTCTTGGTGTAGGTGTGAATCATCCCCGCGTCGCAGGTCGCGCAACGGACGATTCCCTTCAGCAGCGCGCTATACTTGTTCCGCACGTTGCGGCCGCCGCGCCGGCCGTTGCGATGCAAAGTCTCCTGTACGAGATTGAAGGTCTCATCGTCCACGATGCGCGGGTGCTCGCCGGCGTAGATCTGGCCGCCGTATTCGACCTTGCCCGTGTAGATGGCATTGGTCAGCAGGTTGTAAAGCTTGTTCTTCGTGAAGGGGCTGCCGCCGACCTCGCGGCCCTCGCGCGTGGTCCATGCCTTCAACCGCCAGCCACGCTGGTCCAATTGCTCGATCACGGGAATCAGCGAGCCGTATTCGAGGTAGAGGCCGAAGATCTCGCGCACGCGCCGCGCCTCGTCCTCATTCACCACCAGCGCGCCGCCCTGCGCCGCCACGTCGTAGCCCAGCACCAGATTGCCGCCGACCCACTTGCCCTTGCGGCGCGCGGCGGCCATCTTGTCCCGTGTGCGCTCCGAGATCATCTCGCGCTCGAACTGCGCAAACGACAGCAGGATGTTGAGCGTGAGCCGCCCCAACGAGCTCGTGGTGTTGAACTGCTGCGTGACCGAGACGAACGTCGCGCCGTGCTTGTCGAGCACCTCCATGATTCGGGCGAAGTCCAGCAGCGAGCGTGTCAGCCGGTCCACCTTGTAGACCACCACGCAATTCACGGCGCCGGACTCCACATCGGCCAGAAGGCGCTTTAACGCGGGCCGGTCCATGTTGGCTCCGGTGTAGCCGCCATCGTCGTATTTCTGTGGCAGAGCGGCCCAACCCTCGTGGCGCTGGCTGTTGATGAAAGACTCGGAGGCCTCACGCTGCGCGTCCAACGTGTTGAATGCCTGATCGAGTCCTTCGTCGGTGGACTTCCGGGTGTAGATGGCGCAGCGTATGGCGGCGCGGCTAACCGGGACGGACTGGAGTTGCCGCGCGCGGTTTTCAACGGACATGTCGATTCTCCTGGAGTAGGCCGAAAAAGCGAAAACCATTCCACTTCGTGCCGGTGATCTCCTGGGCGATCGCGCTCAGCGAAGTGAAACGGCGGCCATGGTATTCGAAACCTTCATCGAGCACCTTGACCACAAGCGTGTTGCCTTTGAATTCCTTCACCAGGAGGGTTCCGGCGAGGGGCAGGCGGGAGTCGTGCGGTGGCGCAATAGACGTAGTCGCACTGAGATCCGGCGGAATCCCATGTTTCCTTCGCGTGGCGTTGTCGCTGATGCGGACCCGCAGCTCGGCGTTACGCGCAATGGCCAGCGCATGCCGGACCGCAGAATCGGGGAGTCCGCCGTGCTTTCGTGCCTGAACATGCCAGGCGATCTTCCGCCGCAGATGCCCGGCGTTCGTCACCGGATGCTCGGCGCCGAACAGCTCGCGGTGTAGCGCCTGCAATCGGCGGGCATCCATCTTCGCCAGGCGGCTGATGTCAATCTCAATGTGGGTTTGTGTCGTCGTCTCCATCCGTCAACCTACTGTCCATGAAGGCTCGAAGATGAGGACTTAGCAAGGTCATTTGTTGGCGGGTCTTCTGGCGGTTCCGCCGGCACGCGCCGGATCGCGGTGTACCGCTGATAGGCGGTGGCAAGCAGTGCCGCCACCTCGGCGAAAGCCTCTTCGGCCAATCGATCCTGGAATTGCATTGCGCCTCCGCAGATGGCGGGCGCGCGGCGATCGAATCGGCTGGGGGCTGAACCGGCGGAGCAGCGGTGCGGCACGCGAGCGTCTGTGGCTGCTCGAAAGCGGTTCCAGCACCCACAACGAGTTCCGGTTGGCGGCCCGCCCGCTGTCTGGTGATTCGGGGCGTCTCGACGCCCCTACTAATCAATACTCGCGGAGGTTCGAAATCTGCAACTGGTGACCGGGATGACTTTCAAACTGGATTCCATTTTGACGGCGCAGTCGAAATCTCGTGACATCGCAGGACACCGGAATCCCATGACGAGCTCAGGAGAGCAACACCCCAAAAAGGTGACAGTAGCCGGCCTACCGCTCAGCCCACCGTTGAAGCGGAGTGGCAGACGACCATGCTAGGCTTGTGCCGGACATCCTTCCCCGGTTCTGTCCGAGTGGCGTGATCCGGACGGAGGTGCGCGATCTCCTTGACAGCGAGGCAATGCATGTAGTCTCGAAAGCTGAGGCGAAAAGTCTCGGCATGCCGGAAGAACGGCGGCGCAAAATCCTGAAGAATTATTACAAGCCGGCCTATCGCGGAGAAAGCAACACCTACGTTAAGTTTCGTGGTCACCCGCATCGTGGCTTAGAATGTTCCCTGGGCGGTTGTGATGGGAATACAAATAGGAGCACGCAAGTGGCGATTCAAGACATCGGCGTAACCGACAGCGCTGCGGCCGATTTGAGCGAAGAGGACTTTGACACGTTAGGATACCTAGTGGTCGCCATCTTGGAGGACCTCGATTCCTGGGACCTCCCGAGCATCGCGTGCTGCGACGCGTGTTTTGACAAATTCACGTCGACCTGGCCCCTCGCACGCCTAGGTGCCTCTGGTTTAGAGGAACAGAGCATGGGATTCGACATGTTCTACCAGTCTGCTGGCCGCGTTCAAGGCGTCGTTTCGAAAGCTGAGTTCGACAGGCTTATACAGTATGTCGCCTGTCCGTATTGTGCACGCTCCATTGGACCTAACATTTACGCGTTTGAGTTCCCATTCGACGGAGCTAAAGAATTGGAGACCACGATATCTCGGTTGGGTGCCCTCGCCACTCGAACCCCGTTCCTGCTATTGTCCGATCCCTTCGCCGTGCAGGTCAGAGAAGAGGTCGAGAAGCGGGTGGCTAGGCTTTCGCCCTGCGCGGTAGAGTCCAGCTGGTACCGCGGTCGGTCGAAATCCCTAGAGGAGTCTTCCGCAGTGGATTTCGGGCCACCGCCCAAAGCTCTAACGAGAGAGGGCCGTTACAACCACGCCGGTCGGCCGGTCGTTTACTTGGCCGACGCCCCGGCGACTTGCTGGGAGGAATGTCGGCGACCACAGTGCGCGTTCTCGATTGCCCGCTTTAGCTTCGTACAACCTTTACGCGTCCTTGACCTCTCTGACCCAGGTGAGTTAGACGAAGTCCTACCAGCGATGTTGTTCTCGAGCTTGATGTCGGCACCCAGCAATAACGAGGGTTGGGATCGACCCGAGTATACGATCACCCGATTCGTCGCAGATTGTGCCCGCTTCGCGTCTATCGACGCTATTCAATATCCCTCAACCCGCTTCGGGGATGGCAGGAATCTGGTGATACTTGATGGCGACCGTTTCGGGCGCCTCGCGATTCTGGAAGAGATTCTTCCGTTCAGCAGCACTCGGCGTAGGAGTATGAGGTAAAATTCCGGAGCTCGCGGTGCCAAGCAGTTCCGGATCCGCTTGCTCCGAGGGTATGTTCGGCATTCCGTACAGAGGTACTTTTGTAAACCTGGTGCACGCTGGGCAGGCTCCGAAGAGCGGGAAGTTCCTAATGCCGTGCTGGCGGTTTGCTTCGCGATAGAATGCGTTCGTGCGGCAGGAAGTCAGCCGGGTTATGAGTAGGGATGGCGTCAACGCCGCCCGTACGTTCTTTGAGCACCATCGGTGCCGGTTTCAGGAGGTCGATCAGCAGCAGGATATCGGGAAGGACGCCTACGTTGACCTCGTGGATGGCTCGGGCGTCACACCCCTGTGCGCGGCGCTCCAGATCAAGTCCGGCACATCGTACCGGACGGCGCTGGGCGATTACGCCATACCGGTCGAGCAGCATGCGGACCTCTGGCGGCGCTCCACGGTGCCGGTGTTCGGCATCGTGTACGATCCCGTCGACACATGGCTCCGCTGGGTGGACCTGACCGGCTACCTGCGTGCCCATCCCGACCAAGATGGTGGCGGCGTCCCAGTTTTGGAGAGCCAGACCCTTGACGTGCTCTGCCTGCGGGGAGCCTTCACCAACGCCGTGCGCGCGTATGGTGCGCGCGGAACGACTGATCTCGTCCTCAACCTGCTGTCACCGGAACCGTTCCAGACGGGCGCGGTCTACGACGCGTGGGCGCTCAGCCGCTCGGAGCCGAAATACCTCCTCCTCCTGCGACGCTTCATCATGGATCTGCAGCCAGAGGGCCTGCGCCGCACGATCTGGCTCCTCTCCCACGTGGGGTCCCACCCCAACATCTTCTGGACCAAGGACAACGTCATCACCCCGGAGACGGAGCGAAAACTCCTGCCAGCCTTTCGGTGGCCGCCCGAGGAACTCGCACACATGATCCGAGCCGTGGATCATTCGGACTACGGATACGACACGTTCGGGGAATGCCTCGACGTTCTCCTCTACGAAGATCCCAACCGCGTCGCAAAACTCCACCTCGCCATCAAGATCCTGCTTGCCGACCCTGACCACACGCAAGCCGTGCGAGCAGCCACATTGGCACTCGCACACTCCCGACGCGACCAACAACAAGAACTCGACCGGCTGGTGATGGAGTACCCAGCGCTGGTCGACCACGAATGGTTCCAAGACGTCGCTGCATGCGTGCGAGAATCCGGCGACTTCGGCCTGTACTAAGCAATCATGACCTTCCGCGTCGACAGCACCTCGCGTTCCGCTGTATCGCCCCAAGAGCTAGTGGACGAATCGTTGGGTCATCTCGAAAATCGGGTTGTACGGCGGCCGACACCGATACCTCCGGATCGCCCCCGATTCGGAAGTGACCGGCTTGCAGCGCCGGACGTCCAGATAGGCATCTTTCCCGATAGGGCGGCTTTCGATAATCCCGATTCAAGCCGGTCCGGCCAAATCCCCCACTGACCTCGGTGCCCCGGAAATCCCGCCGAAACGGAATATTCCGCGAGCGCCAGACCGGAACCCAGAAAACATTGAGAGCGAAATTTCATGCGTTTTCTTTGGGTTAGCCGCTCCAGGTGCGTCATGAGGGCCTCGAAACGGAATATTCCGCCGGCCGGTAGCAGAGGCAAAAATGAGTTCGACACCTTCTGCTATCCCCACCGGCAAAACGCAGCCAGCCCGGCGGCAACAGACGCCAAAAGACGCCGGGACCCTGATGCGCGAAGCCTTTGACGACATCGCCATAGTAATCGGCGGCGCCGCGGTTCTCCATCGGATTGACGACGACCTGACGTGGACTTTGCTGGCGCGCGTCGACCGCATCCGCGTGCGCCTGCTCCAGGAATTGCAGCGGCTTCCCGCCAAGGACCTGTTCGAGCCCAGGAATGCGTGGCCGCCGCGCGTGCATCCGGCCGTGGAGGCGTTCCTGGTGCGGAACCGGGCAGAGGCGGAGGCATAGCCATGCCGGCCTCCGTTTATTTCCAGCAACTCTCCGCGCCGTGGCAGGGGCTGGTACGGCTGTTCCAGTCCATCAACTTCGGGCGGATCGAAGACCTGGAGGTCCGGTCGGGCGAGCCGGTGTTCAGTCCAGCGCCGAGGGTACTCTCCTCGGTGGATCTCGCCAATGACGAAGGCTCCCGTCCTGAGTACGACCTGGGTGACTTCGCGCTTCCCAAAGAAATGGTTCGCTTAATGGATCGCCTGACGGGGCTGGGGAACGGCACAGTCGCGCTCATCGAGGTCCGCGCGGGACTGCCGCGCAGACTGGTCATCGAGAACAACGATCTGGGGGTGCGCCGATGACCCCGCAGATCGCCTTCGATCCGTACATTCTGGAGCAGGCATCGTGCCGCGCGAGCCTTTTGGTCTTCCGCAGCCGTTTGCAGCGCGATGACTGGGAAGACCTGCGACAGGACCTAGTACTCGACTGCCTGGAGCGACTGCCGAGGTTCAATTCGCGCCGGGGCAGCCTCCATGCCTTCGTCCGGGGTGTCATCCGCAACGAATCCGCAGCGCTCGCCTGGCGAGAGTGCCGGCGCTTCCAGTGCGACGCCCTTCCCGAAATCGCGGAGGGACACGAACTCAATGCCGATGCCCCGCTTCAGTTTACGGAGCCGGTGTCGCCGGATCCTGGCGACCAACTGGCCTTGAGCGCGGATGTGCAACGCGTGATCGCTACGCTGCCCGAACGGCTGCAGACCCTGGCCTTGGACCTGGCCGAGATGACGGTCCCAGAAATCGCGGCCGAGTGGGGCACATCGACTCAGTGGATCTACGAAGAGCGAAAAAAGCTGCGGAGGAAATTCATTGAAGCCGGCGTGATGCCGGAATCCATGCGGCGGCGGGGGGGTGCGCAATGACCGCCGTCCCAATGACTACGACGTACTCGATGTGGGCGCTGTTCCGGAACTGCCGGAAGGCGGTGGATTGGCGCTACCTGCAGCAGCTCGTGCCGCTCCAGCGGGACCGCAACCTGCACTTCGGGTCGCTCATCCACGAATGCCTCCAGGCATGGCACCAGCGCCGCGATCTCGGTGAAGTGCTGGCCCTGGTTGACCGGATTTGCGCAGACCGCCTTCGGGATGAGAACCAGCGCCGGGACTGGCACCTCGCCACCGCCATGATGCGGGCCTACGCCGCCCGGTACGCCGCCGATGACTTCGAAATCGTTGCGCTGGAGAAGAACTTCGAAGGCCCCATTGTGAACCCTGCCACGGGCGCCGCTTCGCGCAGCTTCGTGCTGGCCGGCAAGGTGGATGGCATCGTCCGCATCGGCGGCGAGCACTTCATCCTGGAGCATAAGACCGCCGGCCAAGTGGACGGCGATTACCTCGAAAAGCTCTGGACCGACTTCCAAATCACCATCTATGCCCATTACATCGAGCAGACGATGGGCATCCCCATCACCGGGATTCTCTACAACGTGCTGGTGAAGGCCAAGCTCCAACAGGGGAAGGGCGAAACAGAGGAGGAATTTCAGGCGCGCCGCGCGGAACTGCTGGCGAAATCCAAAACCGGCAAGACCACCGCGAAGCGGAAACTGCCGGAGCCTGACGAAGAATTCCAGCAGCGCCTCGCCGAAAAGTACGCTGACCCCGAGATGTTCCACCGCGAGATGCTGTACCTCTCGCGTGACCGCTTCGAGATCCTGCGCGCCGAACTGTGGGAACTCACCCAGGCGTTCCTCGAAGCGCGCCGCCGTGGGATCTTCTACCAGAACAGCGCCTTCTGCTTCAACTACCAGCGGCCCTGCGCGTATTTCCCGCTGTGCCGATCCAATGGCAATCCGAACCTGATCGAGAACTTTTACCAGCGCATCCCGCCCAACGAAGAGTTGCGGGCCGTGCCAACCGAGTCCGCCGAACCAGTTTTTTGAAAAAGGAGATGAAACCGATTATGTCTATTCTTCCTACCGCCAAAACGCCGCCAAAACCCAGCATGGCCGACCTGACCGTGCTGTGGTACGGCCAAACGAAGATTGGCAAAACCTCCACTTGCGCCCAGGCCGAAGGCGCCCTGTTCTTGGCCACCGAGCCGGGCCTGAATGCCCTGAACGTCTTTCAGGCACCCGTCACGTCCTGGGACGATCTGCTGGCAGCCTGCAAGGAGATCTCCGACGGCGGGCATCCGTTCAAGACCATCATCATCGACACTATCGATAACGCCTACAAGTTCTGCACGGACTACGTGCTGAAAAAGGCCGGCAAAGAGCACGAATCCGACCTCGGCTACGGCAAGGGGTACGCGCTCATCAATAACGAATTCCAACGCGTGCTCAACAAGCTCGCGTTCCTGCCCTACGGCCTGTTCCTCATCTCGCACGCGAAGGAGATCGAGGTGGAGACCGATTCGGAAAAGTACACGCGGATCGTGCCCACCCTCCCTGACAAGGCGCGGAAAATCGTCCTGGGCTTGGTCGACATGGTTCTGTATTGCGGCCTGGAGCCGATCAAAGGCCAGGATGGCGAGAAGGACTTCCGGCGCGTGATCCGCTCCAAGCCCAGCCTGTATTACGAAGCTGGCGACCGTACGGGCCGGCTGCCGGCGACCCTCGATCTCGACTACAGCAAGTTCCTCGAGGCCTTTAACACGGCGGTTGCGCCGTTGAAGCCGCAGGCGGGTGCTAAGCCGGCGGCGAAGTGAAATCTCAATGGGAGAAACCAAGATGAGCAAACGTGCAATTGATCTGTCGCAGTTTGACGACGACTTCCGCGCCGAACAGGCAGAGGAGCGGGGCGACTTCGAAAGCGTGCCCGACGGCAAGTATCAGGTCGGGGTGGAGAAGGTCGAGTTGACGGAGGCGCAGTCCTCGGGCAACCCGATGCTGAAGTGGACGCTGCGCGTGATCGCGCCGAAATTCATCAACCGGCTGATGTGGCGCAACAGCGTCATCACCCACAACACGCTGAAGTACGTGAAGACCGATCTCCACCTGTGCGGTCTCGACCTGGAGAAGCTGTCGGACCTGCCCAGGCAACTGAAGAAGCTGCAGGAGGTGAAGCTCGAGGTCACCAAGAAGACCAAGGGCGACAACGAGAACATCTTCTTCAACCGCCGCATCGACAACGACCGGGCACCAGGGAGGTTCCGGCAGGAGGCCGGCGACGCCCTTGTCCCGTTCTGATATGGGGCCGGTCACGATCATTATCGATACACGGGAGCAGGATTTTTACTCGTTCGATTCCCGGCTGGCGGCCACAGTCCGACGTGCGCTGCCGGCCGGGGATTACTCCGTCGCAGGGCTGGAAGCCACAGTGGTGGTGGAGCGAAAGAGCCTCGATGATTTCGTGTCCACGGTGATTCACAGCCGTGAGCGGTTCCGCAATGAACTGCGGAAACTGGCGGGCTACCGCGCGGCGTGCGTTGTGGTCGAGGCCGGCGTTCTCGACGTGCTGTTGCACCGGTATCGTGGCGACGCCCACCCGAATGCGGTGCTCGGCAGCGCGCTGTCGATCATCCTGGATTTCCACATTCCGGTTTTCTTCTGTTCCAACCGGCAGGCCGCCTGCCAGTTTGTGCAGGCCTACCTGCTGGCGGCTCATGCGAGGTGGAGCAAATGACGAAAGCGGCAACCACGGAGGGGCGGTCCTCCCTCCGCGGCATCGTGGAAACGGTCTTCTACTCCGGCCCAACGTTTACGGCCGGGCGGCTCCGGACGCCCGAAGGCGCGCTGGTGAATTTCGCCGGCAAGATCTTCGCCAAGCCGAACGATCCCGTGCGCCTGGAGGGCCAATGGACGCGCCATCCCAAGTACGGCCGTCAGTTCGCGGTTGAAGCCCTCGGCTACGACCTGGAGATGGACCCGGACGGCCTGGCGAATTTCCTGGCCAACCATCCGGACGTGAAGGGCATTGGACCGGCCAAAGCGCGGCTCATCGCGGATCAATTCGGTGCCGGGTTCGACACTGCGATCCGGGTCCGGCCCGAGGCGGTCGCGGCGGTGGCGAAGGCGCCCTTGGAATCGATCCTGGAGTTGCAGCGAATCTGGATCGCCAACAGTGACTTCAACGCCGCCATGACGTATCTCTCGCGGTTCGGACTGACGCACCACCAAGTCACCACGCTTGTGGAGCGGTTCGGCAATCAGGTGGTGCCCATCCTCGAACGTGACCCGTACGTGCTCATGCGCGAGATCTCCGGTTTTGGGTTCAAGCGTGTGGACAAGATCGCGCGGAAGATGGGCACGCCCAAAGATCTGCCGTCGCGGATTCGTGCCGGGATTCAGTATTGCGTGCTCGACGCCCTGGATGACGGTGACTGCTGGATCGAATACGAGGAATTGCTGGACCGCGCCAATACGCTCCTGGTAATGGACACGCTTGACAGCCGCGAGGTGATCGAGGGCCACCTCGAATCGCTCGTCCATGAGGGTGCCCTGGTCTGCCAACCTTTCGAGCGCCTGGTCGTGGCCGACCCTGAGATCCAGCGGATGGAGCGGGGACTCGCGGAAGTGTTGGCTACGGCGGACACACGAAACCCGCATGCGGTAACCGATCTTGAAGGCCTGCTTGAGGTCGAAGGCGCTCTTTTGAACCGCGAACAACGGGAAGCGGTGAAGAACGCGCTTACATACTCCATCTCGCTGATGACCGGCGGCGCCGGAAGCGGAAAGACGTATGCCGTCTCCACGATCGCCACCATCGCCGGCCGCCTGGAGAAAACGGTCGTGTTGGCCGCGCCGACCGGCAAAGCGGCCAAACGCCTCGAGCAGGTCGTGGGCCATGAGGCCAGCACCATCCATCGGCTGCTGGGCTTCAACGGCCATACCTATTCCCGCGATGCACTGAACCCCATTGAGGCCGACATCCTGGTCGTCGATGAAGTCTCGATGGTGGATGTGCCGCTCGCCTGGAGGCTGTTCCAGGCCGTCGACCGCACGAAAACCGCCGTGGTCCTGGTGGGCGACCACAATCAGTTGCCGCCAGTGGGCCCGGGGAATCTTCTCCGGGATCTCACGAAATCGCGAGCTATCCCCACAACGGTCCTCACCCGGATCATTCGCCAGGCGGGCCTCCTGAAGGAGAGTTCCACAGCGATCCTTTCCGGCGAGGTGCGGCCGACTGCGGAAGTGAAGAATGGCGCGCGTCGGCCTTGGTACGTGATCGACAAATTCACCGACGCCGGCGACGTGAGGCGCATGCTGCTGCTCCTGTTTGCGGAAGTGCTCCAGGAGCGGCTTGGCTATGACTTGGTCCGCGACGTTCAGGTGCTGACGCCCACGCATCGGGGGCCGCTGGGCACCGTCGAGTTGAATGTCGAACTCCAGCGGTTGCTGCAGAAGAAGCTGTTCGGATTCGAGGTGCCCGATTTTGAACCCGGCCATCGGCCCCGATTTTACCCAGGCGACAAAGTCATCCAGACGAAGAACGATTACGAACTGGGCGTGATGAACGGCGCCATGGGCATCGTACTCGATGTAGATTCCCGCGGCAGATTGATCGATGGAGTTCGATGGCCGGCCGGTGGATATCCAGACCGACTCGGATGCTTTCGGCCATGTCCAGTTGGCCTTGGCCACCTCAATTCATAAGCAGCAGGGATCGGAGTTCCCCTGCGCGGTCGTAATCTGTCACAAATCGCATTCCTTCATGCACCATCGCAACCTGCTGTACACGGCGGTCACGCGGGCCCAGGAGTCCGTCATCCTACTCGGCGATCGTTGGGGGATCGAGAACTGTGCCACCAAGCGCCAGGTAGACCGCCGCAATACGTTCCTTTCATTCCTGCTTAATCCGGAGGTGCGGCCTTGACCGCCACGCCCGTCGATGTGCAAGATTATTACCGCCAGATCACCGATATCGACATCGGCGAGATCGCCCGCGGGCTGCTGGCTGGCAGGATCACCCAGGAATCCCGGCAGACCCTCTTTTGCGATTGTCCGAACCACCGCAGCCAGTCCCATCGATCCCTCCATGTTTCGCTCGACCAGCAATGCTGGCTGTGCTGGGGATGCGGCGTTGGCGGCGACGTCCTTCAGCTCGTTGAGTTCGTTCAGTATGGCGTCGTAACCCGCGGGCAAACTGGCGCGATGCCCGATTCGCACCGCCAAGCGCGGGATTTCCTGGCGGCGCGCGCCGGATTGCCGCCGCTATCCAAGATTGCATCGGGAAAAGCGGAAGGGACCGAAGGTGCCTACCAGCTCACGCTCCGCGTGCGGGAAGCCTTGGCTGCCCTGGCCCAAATCTACCATCAGCGCCTGATGGCGAACCAGGAAGTCCTCTGCTGGTTCCGGGCGAAGTATGGCATGGGCGACGAAACCATCGCGCGCCTGAAGATCGGCTTCGCGGCAAATTTCGAGCCAAGTGTCGCCCGCGCCCTGATGGACGGTCCGGGCGGATTTAAACTCGGCGAGCTGACCGCCACGTCCGCATTTCGGCCGACTGCGCAGGATGGCATCCTGCCGTTCTTCGATGGCCGGATCGTTTTCCCGTACTGGAGCCGCGGCCAGGTCGTTTTCATGATCGGCCGGCGCACGCCCTGGACCCCGGATGTCGAGTGGGAGAAATCCAAATATAAGAAGCTGGCCGTCCAGAATGGCCGGGATCATGAGTCGGGTTGCGCCCTGTATCCGCAACGACGTCCTCTACAACGAAGATGTACTGCTTACGCGGCCGCAGCGGGTCATCATCACCGAGGGCGTCACCGACTGCATTTCCCTGATGGAGCACGGATTCCCGGCGGTTTCGCCGGTAACGGTGCAGATTCGTGATGCGGATTGGGAGCGGCTCCTCCCAAAGCTCCGGGGCGTGAAGACGGTTTTCGTCTGCCAGGATAACGAAGTTTCCGAGGCAGGTATGCAGGGCGGATTGAAAACGGCGCGCATCCTGGCGGATCACGGAATCGCCACCCGTGTGGCCGTGTTACCGCTCGGTGAAAAGCAGCACGCCGCCCGCGAGAAGCTGGCCGGCCTGTCCGCTGGGAGCTCGGAGGCCGACGCCCTGGAAGCCGACGCCAAGATCGACGTGAACGAGTTCTTCGCCGTCGGCCACACCACCGCGGATTTCGAGGCGATTCTCGCGGCGGCCCAGACCCCGCTCGAGCTCGCGATTTCGAAACTCCCTCCGGACATTCCCGAAACGGATCTGGTCCGACTACTGGAGCCAATCCTCACTGAAATGCGGGAGATGGATCCAATCGAGCAACCGCGCCACCTGCGGCTTATTCAGGAGAAATGCGGGAAGGGTCGCATCCCGATCTCCGCATTGCGGCAGCAGATGAAGGTGATCCGTATTGATAGACGCCGTAACGGGAGGCAGCGCGGCGGTGCGGGAAAGGGCCCAGTCGGCCCACAACCCGCGCTTGCGCCTGACGGTGGATCAGCTTGGCGCGACGCGCTTCTGCTCAATTTGAACGGCACTGTCAAACCAGTGCTCGCCAATGCCATCACCGCGCTGCGTGGCTCGCCGGAGTGGGCTGGCGTTTTGGCCTATAACGAGTTCGCCCAATTTTCAGTGCTCCAGAAACCGGCGCCTTGGACGAAAACTGGTGTTGAGATGCCGTCCGATTGGACGCCGAACGATGACATCCTCACCACCGAATGGCTGCATCACCAAGGCATTTTCGTGTCTGTCGATGTCACGGGCCAGGCAGTTGAGGCCGTGGCTCGGGAAAAGCCCTTCCATCCGGTGAAGGCGTACCTCAAAGAGCTGACATGGGACGGAACGCCGCGGCTGCAAACCTGGCTCTCCGAGTATCTGGGAGTCGACCAGTCGCCCTACGCTGCCGCCGTCGGTTCGCGCTGGCTGATTTCGGCGGTGGCGCGTGTGTTCGAACCCGGCTGCAAGGCCGATTGCTGCCTGATTCTCGAAGGCGAACAGGGCATCCGGAAATCCACGGCGCTCCGTGTGCTGGCTCAGCCGTGGTTCACCGATGAAATCGCCGACCTCGGATCGAAAGACGCGGCGTTACAAACCCGCGGCGTGTGGGTGATCGAAATCGCCGAGTTGGATTCAATGTCCCGTTCCGACGTCGGCAAGATCAAAGCGTTTATGAGCCGGATGACCGACCGTTTCCGGCCGCCATACGGGAAGCGCCCCATCGAGTCGCCCCGGCAGTGCATATTCGCCGGCAGCGTGAATCACGGCACGTACCTTCGCGACGAAACGGGCGGCCGGCGTTTCTGGCCGATTGAGTGTAAAGCGCCGGTGATCGATGTTGACGCCCTGGCCGACGTCCGCGACCAGCTTTGGGCCGAGGCCACGTCTCTGTACTTCGACGGGAAGCCGTGGTGGTTGGATTCGGTCGAATTGACCCATGACGCCGCCGAGGAGCAGGCAGACCGTTACGAGGGCGATCCCTGGGACGAACTCATCATGATTTGGACCGGTGAGCGGGACTCGGTATCCATTGCGGACGTCCTGACGTTTTGCCTCGAAAAAAAGAAAGACACATGGACGCAGTGGGATAAGATTCGGGTGGCCAGATGCCTCAGTGCGCATGGCTGGACACGCTTCAACGCCGGTTCACGCCGCACACGCGAGTGGAGATATCGGAGGCCCGAGTGATCCGGTGTTCCAGTCTCGGGTGTGTTCCAGTCTGTGTTCCAGTCTATGTTCCAGTCTTAACTGCTTTGGAATGTAAACGTGTTCCAGTGTTCCAGTCTATTTCGCGCGCGCACGCGTAAAGAGAATTTGCATGCATCACCGAAACACGACCACAGAGACGCATAGTGCGCATTTTTATAGGAATTGTTCTGAAACCGCAAAGGAGACTGGAACACTGGAACACCGGCCAACAACTCCTTTGGATGCAAACGGTTTCGATGTTCCAGTCTCTTCCGCAGCCGGAAATGGGACTGGAACATCGGCGCTCTTTATCTCCACTGCGCTGGATTCGTGGACGGGATCGCGCCACGTCTTCGCCCGCGACGTTCAGGTCAACGACACGGCATACCGGCGGCTCGACTCCGAATACTACGCTTGGCTCCGCTCGCGGATGAACCTGGCGAGAAGCGCCCATCGGGCCGGCCAGATCGACGGAGAGGCATACGAAACGCTGCGCTCGAAGTTCAATGCCATTCACGAATGGGCAAAGGAGCATCTGGGCGAGCGGGCGCTGTCGGAAGGGGTTCGCACCCTGGACGCACGCGACTATCGGCCGCCCATCGCGGAGCCCGACGCGGTTGCCTGCACCGGCAAGGGCAGAGCCACAGGGGCGGGCTGGGCAGATGCCATTGCCCTCGTGGATGCCATCGCGGAGAATGCACTGGCGCTGGGGTGGAGTCGCGACCGGCTATATGCCGCTGGCAAGGGACTCTTCGACCCAAAACGTCGGCTCATCTGCCATTTGAAGCCCGGCGACCGGATCGGCGAAGTCTCTGCGCAGTCCATCGAGATTATCCATCCGCTGCCGTCCGAGGTGCGACACCGGTTCTATAACCCGGACGTCGATCAGCCGTGGATTCGCCGCGTCATGCCGGCGTTCCCTGGCTGCTGAAAAAAAATTTCTTGTCGAGGGTTGCAGTTTTGAGGGGTCGCTGAGTATTGATTAGTAGGGGGCCGGTTTGAGTGGCCAGCGCAAAAGCGCCGTCCTCGAAGGGTCTCCCTACCCACAAGGTACCGGCGGGCCGGGCGTAAAAATAGTCCGATATTTTTCGGCACCCGTAGTGTGCCCAGGAGCGCCCGTGAGAGTCCCTGTGTATGCAGGCCCCCGAATTATTGCCTTCTGCGATGCCGTGAGCGTCAGGCGGTTCCTCGACGCAGCCAATGTAGAGATTGTCCGCAAGCGCAAGACCGGCAAGATCGTGCAGATCAACCTGGCTTCATACGGGGACGATTCGAAGCTGCCCTCCATCGTCGGCAATGCCAACCCGACTTATGAGGAGCGCCTCGAAACGCACACTTTGATCATGCTGAAGCGCTTTGACGAGCGTACGCAGCGGCTGGAGTGCTGGGGCGACGATGACAGCTTCAACCCACAGAGGTTCAATCCAGACCGCGTCCAGATAGCGCGGCATCCGAACGAGACGGAAAGCCAGCGCTTGGTTGAGATCGCAGCCAAGCCCGCAGATGCACCGCGTGTGCCGCCAGCCCGATTCTGCGCCAAGCGCGATCCTGAACTGCCCTGGTCGGCAGGAAACAGCCGGGAGGTCTTCTGATGCTGAACATCACGCCTGATTTTGTCGAAGAGCGGCCGGGCGCGGTGCGCGCGCTTCGGGAAGTCCATGGCATTCCAGCCGAGTTCGAAGTGATCGCCGGCGATGGCTATGTACGATTCTGGGGACCGGGCATAACGGTGCAGCAGGCGCGGCCTTTCGCGGCTCGCGAGGTGGCCGATGCCATCCGCCGCTATTTTGGTCCGCCGAGCTGCGCGTGCCCGGAAATCGGGGAATGGGACCAGATTCACTGACCCGGAGCGGCCCGGAATGGGTTCGCGGGACCTGACTGCCAAGCGGCGGCGGCGCGTTGCCGTGTCCCTCGATTCAAGTAGTTAGCGCTATTTTTTCGAGTTGTCGGCCCCAGTTGTCGGCCCCAGTTGTCACCCAGATTCTTACTCCCGTATGAATGCGGCAATCGCGAAGCGAATCGAGTTCTGGCCGCCGGCACGGCTTATCCCCTACGCCAAGAACGCCCGCACGCACTCGGAGGACCAGATTGCGCAGATCGCCGCCAGCATCGCCGAATTTGGCTTTAACAACCCGGTGCTCGTTGATAGCAAAGCCGGTATTATCGCCGGCCACGGGCGCCTCCTGGCCGTCCAAAAGCTGGGGCTCAGCGACATCCCCGTCATCGTTCTCGATCACCTCACCGAAACACAGAAACGCGCGTTCATCATCGCGGAGAATCGCATCGGCGATAACGCCGGATGGGATCAGGAGATCCTGCGGGGCGAACTGGCGGAGTTGAAGGATGCGGAACTCGACTTGGCACTCCTGGGCTTCAGCGATGATGAACTGGCGACCTTGCTGGCTGAGGTGGCGGCCGAGGTCGCGGTGCCCGAGGAAAACGCGCCGGAGGATGTTCCGGAAGCGCCGACCGAAGCGGTTACCCGGCCCGGAGACATCTGGCGCATCGGGCCGCACCGGCTCGTCTGCGGCGATTGCCACGACTTCAGCACCGTCGAGCGGCTGTTTCAGGGGGCTCGCGCGAATGTCGTCATCACCTCGCCGCCCTACGCCACGCAGCGGGAGTACGATCCCACGAGCGGGTTCAAGCCGGTTCCGCCCGAGGAGTACGTGGCCTGGTATGCGGAGGTGGCGGCAAACGTGGCCGCCGTGCTGGCCTCCGATGGCTCCTACCTGTTGAACATCAAGGAGCACGCTGACGGCGGGCAGCGCAGCCTCTATGTGAAGGATCTCGTGATCGCGCACGTCCGGCAGTGGGGCTGGTGGTTCGTAGACGAGTTGTGCTGGCGCAAGACGGACAACGGCGTGCCCGGAGGTTGGCCCAACAGGTTTAAGAACTCCTGGGAGCCCGTGTTCCACTTCACGGCGCCGGAGGCCCGGATCAAATTTCGTCCGAAGCGCGTTGGCCACGAGTCGGCGGACTGTTTCGACTACTCGCCCAATAATCCGAAGTCCACGTCCGGTAGTGGTCTGCTCGGCACCGGACCGCGTGGCGCTGCGGCGGGAGAGTCCGGGGCTGCGGATAACGCGGGCCGGTACGCCGGCATCGCCCGGCCCTCAAACGTGATCGAGGTGAAGTCGGAATCGAGCCAGGGGTCGCATAGTGCCCCATTTCCGCGGGCGCTCGTTGAATTCTTCCTGCTGGCATACAGCGATCCGGGCGATTTGGTTTACGACCCATTTCTAGGCAGCGGCACTACCATCGCGGCGGCACATGTTCTCGGCCGGATAGGGTGCGGCTGTGAAATCTCGCCGGCGTATTGCGACGTGGTTGTGCGCCGGCTGATGAGCCTGACCGGGGAGAACGCGGTGCTGGCCGAGACCGGCGAGAGCTTCACTGCGGTTGCCGCGGCGCGCGGCGTACCGGCCGAAGACGCGCTGAATCCAAAGCAGCAGGACTCGCGGGCAATCAAACACCACGGGCCAAACCCGCACTACGGACCGCGCCGGAAGGTGGCGGCTAGCACATAGCCATGCCGGTAAACATCACAGAACAATTGCGAAACCTGCTGGTTCGGCTCTGGCCGATCGACCGGCTGCTGCCGTATGCGCGGAATAGCCGCACGCACTCCGACGAGCAGGTGGCACAGATCGCCGCCAGCATCCGGGAGTTTGGGTGGACCAACCCGGTCCTCGTCGGCGCCGACGGCATAATCATCGCGGGCCACGCGCGCCTGGCGGCGGCACGGAAGCTCGGAATTACCGAGGTGCCGGTCATCGTCCTCGACCACCTCAGCGAAACGCAGCGGCGCGCGCTGGTCCTGGCCGACAATCGCCTACCGCTCAATGCGGCCTGGGATGAGGAGATGCTCCGGGTGGAGCTGGAGTCGCTCCGGGAGGAGGAGTTCGATCTCGATCTGGCCGGCTTCTCCAGCGAAGAGCTGGATGCACTGTTGCGCGACGAACCCGTGGCCGCCGAGGGATTGACGGATGAGGATTCGGTCCCGGAAGCGCCGGAGGCGGCCGTCACCGTGGCAGGGGATCTGTGGCGCTTGGGCGAGCACCGGCTGCTTTGCGGCGACTCCACTCAGATGGAGGCGGTAGAGAAGGTCCTGGCCGGAGGCTTGGCGGATATGGCCTTTTTAGACCCGCCCTATAACGTGAACTATGGGGCCACCATGAAGGACAAGCTCCGCGGCAAGTCGCACCGGAAGATCGCCAACGATAATCTTGGCGATGGCTTTGAGCAGTTCCTTCACGATGCGTGCCTGAACCTGTTGACGGTCACCAAAGGCGCGGTCTACATCTGCATGTCGTCCTCGGAGCTGCACACGCTGCATCGGGCCTTCACCAAGGCCGGCGGCCACTGGTCGACGTTCGTCATCTGGGCCAAGAACACGTTCACCATGGGCCGCGCCGACTACCAGAGGCAGTATGAGCCAATCCTTTACGGCTGGAAAGAAGGCACGGATCATTTCTGGTGCGGGGCCCGCGATCAGGGCGATGTGTGGTTCGTTAAGAAGCCCGTGGCGAATGATCTTCATCCGACCATGAAGCCGGTGGAGTTGGTGGAGCGGGCGCTGCGCAACTCCAGTAAGAGTCGGGACACGGTGCTCGATCCGTTCGGCGGCTCCGGATCGACGCTGATCGCCTGCGAGCGCACGGGACGCCAGGCGCGGCTGATTGAGCTGGAGCCGAAGTACTGTGATGTGATTTGCCAGCGGTACATGGACTTCTCGGGCAAAGCGGTCACGCTTGAGAGCACGGGGCTGACGTTTAGCGACGTCGGGGCCGAAAGGCGTGCAGCGGCGTGAAGCTTTGCGGGTTCTGCCATCGCGAGCTCCCGCTCGATCAGTTTTATCGGGATAAGCGTGGCGTGCTCTCTTCACGATGCAAGGGCTGTCAGGCGCGCTGGCTTCGGACCTGTGTCGCGTGTGGGGCCACGTTCATTGGTCGCCGAAACCGGAAACTCTGTTCCGATCGATGCCGAAAGATATGGCGTCCGCGCGCAGTGTTGACCTGTGAGTACTGCGGAGCGGTATTCCATACCGATCATTTGCGCCGACGATACTGCTCGTTCACGTGCAAGTCTGCCGCGATGGTACTCCCGGCGGTGGAGCGAAAACCGAGGCTAAGGGCTACGCCGGAAGCGCGGCGAGCCCAGGGTTTGGTTCGGTACTACATAAGCATCAGCAGGATGAAAAGGCCGAATGTGTGTTCCGAATGTGGGGCGCCTGGCCCCGTTGACGCCGCCCACGCGGATTATGCCAAGCCGCTTCTCGTCCGGTGGCTCTGCCGCTCCTGTCATGTGCTGTGGGACAAGCGGGACCCTAAAGGCGGATGTTTGCGTGGAACCCCAACGGCAGCGTGATATCGACCGCTGCCGTGCCGAGATTGCCTCCGCGCGGGCCCAGTTGCTCGCCGGCCACCCGGATGTGGAAGGACTGTGTCCTGGCGCTGGCGGACTGGTCCGGGGAACTGCGGTTGATCGAGCGCGAAATGGCGGAGGAGGAGAAGAAGAACGCCGCCAATCCTGGGACTGGCGGCGATGGAGGAGTGGAGCCAGTTAGCTGATCTGGTACCGGCGGTCGCCCGATTCGTCCTTAAAGGATTCGACCTTGAGGCCCATTTTCTTCACGAGTCCGCCGCTGATGAACCCGCGGATGCTATGGGATTGCCACTGAGTAGCCGCCGCAATCTCGCCCATTGTGGCGCCGTCCTTCCTGCGCAGCAGTTCGAGCACGATGGCCTTCTTGCTGCCCTCGCGCGCCGTGGGCGCGCCGTCCTTGGCCCTGGCCGCCTTGGTCGCCCTCGCCTTTTTCGGCGCAAGCTTGGCGCCCTTCCGCGCGCCCTTGCCGGCCTCGGGCGCGGCGGCAGCCGTCTCCGGCGTGACGGGGGCTTCGTCGGCTTCCTGTGTGGCCTCGCCGCCATCCAGCCTCTGGATGGCCTTCCAGATCCGGGCCACGGCCGTCTTGCGGTTCGTGAACTTCCTAACCGGCTTCAGGTCGGCACCGAAACCGGCCACGCCGGCGAAGGAGTTCCAGATGTTGACCAGCCGGTCGCTCGGCCAGTTGGCAGCCAGTCTGGCCAGTTCCTTCTCGCTGGCGAATTGCTCCTGGCCTTCGGGGATCTGGTCCGCGGCGGGGATGGCGGTGATGTTGTCGTCGTTATCGATTGCAAATAATCGCATGGCTTTCGTCTCCTGTCTATTGGGCCTGCTCGTTCACGAGGCGGCGCAGGCGGGCCGCCGATCGGATGCGAATCTCACGCCCTGTCGCCAGGTTCGTCCCCTGCCAGCCGCCGTAGGGCGACTCGCGGGTGATCCGTACCTTGGTCAGCACACCGCTGACCTTGGCGATGTAGGTGTTGCCGATTTCGATCTCGCGCTTCTTCATGGCAGTTCCATCAGGGTCTAAGCCGCCGGAAATATCAAGCGGAATGTTCGTGAATCTCGCAGGATTTGATGGCCCGAATGGAAGGCGAATGGGGGCCACCACAACTGGATCGTTCGTGCCAACGGGACGAGGCCGCTGATGGGAATCTCTCTTCGAGCCTACGCGCGGATGCGCGGATGCAGTCTGACGGCGGTGCAGAAGGCCATCGCGAGCAAGCGCATCACCACGCTGCCGGACGGGACCATCGATCCCGAGCGCGCCAATGAGGAGTGGGCGAAGAATACCTTCGCCGGGAACGCCTCGAGCCAGCGGCCGCCTGCGCCACGCCCGGCGTCTGCAGCCCGGAAGGTCTCCGCGGTGCCGCCCACCGTGGCGCCCGGAGACGTATCGAGCGATCCGGTTGCGCAATATCTTCGCGCCCGGGCCGTGAACGAGACGTTCAAGGCGAAGGTCTCGCAACTAGAGTACGAGGAACGGTCTCGGAAGCTGATTCCCGCGGCACGGGCATCCGAGTACGCGGCAACCTTCTCGGCAATCGTTAAGGACGCTCTGATGTCCATGCCAGACCGGCTGACGCCGATGCTGGCGGCCGTGGATGACGAAAAAGCCATTCACCGCATGTTGGTCGCCGAGGTCACGACGGTGCTCAAGAAGGTGAACAAGGCAGTTGCGGATTCGGGTCTGTGATGCAGCCGTTCTCGCTCTCGGAAGTAGGTGCTGCGGCTGTGCTGCCGCCCCGCGAGATCACCGTCTCGCAATGGGCCGATGAGAATCGCGTGCTCACGGGCGGCGCGGCGGCCGAACGCGGCCAATGGCATACGCGGCCGTATCAGCGTGAGCCGATGGACGTGCTCAGCCCGTCGCATCCATCCCGCCAGGTGGTGTTGTGGTCCGCAGCCCAGTTGATGAAGACAGAGGTGTTGCTGAATTTCCTCGGCTTTATTGCGGACGTGGATCCGGGGCCGGTGTTGCTGGTCGAGCCGCGGACGGAGGACGCCAAGGCGCTCTCGAAAGACCGGGTGGCCCCCATGTTCCGCGCCACGCCCGCGCTACGCGGCAAGATCGCCCCGGTCAAGTCTCGCGATTCGAACAACACCACGCTGCACAAAGTGCTCGCGAATGGCGCAGGGCACATCACGTTCACGGGCGCCATCTCGCCGTCCGGTCTGGCCATGCGGCCGATCCGATATCTGTTGCTGGATGAGGTAGACCGCTATCCCGCAAGCGCAGGCGCCGAAGGAGATCCTTGTGGCCTCGCCATCCAGCGCACTGCCGAGTTCGCCCATAACAAAAAGATCGTCATGGCGTCCACGCCCACGACGAAGGGTCTCAGTCGCATCGAGCTCGCATGGCGCGAATCGGACCAGCGCGATTACTTCGTGCCCTGCCCCAAGTGCGGCGAGTATCAGGTGCTCGCGTTCGGCGACGGAACGGGGCCGGGGCTGGTGTGGCCCGAGGGTAAGCCCGAAGAGGCGAAGTATCGATGCGCTGTATGCCAGCAGTTGATCCCTCACCATCAGAAGGCCTGGATGGCCGAGCGCGGCGAATACCGGGCAACGAATCCTGCGTCTCCCATTCCGGGCTTTCGGGTGTCCCAATTGATCTCACCCAAGAAGTCCTGGGGCGAGGTCGCCGTCGAGTTCCTGGCGGCGAAGAAATCGCCGGAAACACTCAGGGCATTCCTGAACACGGTCCTGGCGGAATTGTGGGAGGACACCTACGAGGTTCCGACGGATGCGCACGCGCTGCTGAACCGCTGCGAACCGTTCGAAGCGGAGGTGCCGGAAGGCGTGGCGCTCATCACGGCCGGCGTGGACGTCCAGGCCGACCGCCTGGAGATGGAAATCGTCGGCTGGGGCCGTGACGAGGAGTCCTGGTCGATCGCGTATCACGTGATTCCAGGCGATGTGACCCGGAACGAGGTATGGGATCACCTGGATGGTCTGCTGACCGCGCAGTACCTCCATGCCTCCGGGCTGCCGATGCGGATTGTGGCGACCTGCATCGATTGTGGATTCAAAGATGCCACGGTTCTGCGCTTCACCCGGGACCGCTATAACCGGCGCGTGTACGCCACCAAGGGCCGGGCCGGGGAGCCGCCGATCTGGCCGCGGCGCCCGAGCCGGAAGAACCAAACGCCATTCTTTATGATCGGTGTGGATGCTGCAAAGGACGCGCTCTACAGCCGGCTGAAGAACAGCAAGCCGGGACCGGGTTACTGCCATTTCCCGATTGGCCGCGAACTGGAGTACTTCGAGCAGTTGACGGCCGAGAAGAAGTTTACCCGCTACCATAACGGCTTTCCCAAACCAGAGTGGCGTAAGCCGGCCAATGCGAGGAACGAAGCTCTCGACGCGCGGAACTACGGCTATGCGGCGCTCCACGCACTCTACGCCAGCGGGCTGAAACTCGCCGTGCACTGCGACCGGTTCAAACAGATGGTCGACACGCGGCGGGCAGCGGGCCAGCCGGGAAATGCGGCCGGCACACCGGAGGCCGGTGCGCGGCAGGAATCACTTCCCGCTCGGCACGATCGTGACCGAGAGCCGTGGATTCCGCGGCGGAACTGGTTCGGGAGAGATTAAGATGGCACGCACGGTCGAACAGATCCAGGCGGACCTGGATACACTCAATGCGGCGAAAGCCAACCCGGTGGAGTTGGTGCGCTTCTCCGATGGACGCGAGGCTCGATACCGGGATATGGATCAGCTTCTGAAGGCGATTGCGGCAACGGAAGAAGAGTTGCGGAAGGCCAGCGGCGGCACCGGGGGCCGTGTCCGGTTCGCGCAGCACAAGCGCGGTGATGGCCCCTCCGGCCCCAGTCTTTACGACCGCTGGTGAAACGGATGCAGGATTGCCAGCATTGCGAAAGCCTGGCCGCGGAGATGGCCGCCATACGGGCTGTGGTGGAACGGCTGGAGAGAACGCTCCTCGGCAATGGGCAGCCGGGCCGGTGTGCCGAACACGCCATGCGCATTGCCCGCCTGGAGCGGTGGCGTTCCTGGGTGGCCGGAGCACTGGCGGTCCTCGGCATACTGTGGATGGCCGCAGTGACGGTGATTGCGGCGGTCGTGGTGGAGCGTTTGAAGCGATGAGCATCGCAGGATGTGATCGATGCGCTCGAGCGCGCGCTGCGGCAAGCCGCTGCTGAGGAACGGCCGATAACGCGCGCTCTTGCGCCGATCATCTTGCCGATTTTGGCTTGGGCCGCAACCCCTGCTTTGGAAATACCATCAACCGCGCCCGGCGGTCTCCGGGCAGAAAGCGAGCACCAATATGATTTCGTTCCAGTCGGTGGGGCACGCGTTTGCGTTTGCCCTGGAGAAAATTCACGCCGGCCTGCAGGCGGTAGAGAAGGTCATCCCATCGATCCAGAAGGACGCCAGCATCGTGGAAGGGATCACGGCGCTGATGCCCGGCGCGGGCGCGCAGACGGCGGTGGCCATCGAACGGGTGGCGTTCGGAGTCCTGGGTGACATTGCCGCAGCCGTGAGCGCGGCGGACCAGGCGACGCTGGCCAAGGGTTTGAACGTCACCCTCGACGCCGGGGTGGCGGCGGCGGTGAAGGCGCTGATCACCGACTTCAAGTCCGAATTGCAGGCCGCCGGCCTGAAGGTTTAAGTCCATGCTGCCACCTGAATGGGTTGAAAGGGAGGCGGGCCACGTGACGGTCAGCCTCATCCTCATCGTCGTCGGCGCGGGACTATGGATGCTACATGTGCCCAAAGGGGAGGATCTAATCCCCTTCGCCCTGGGCGTGCTCGGCAGAAGCATGATCGGCAAACCGGCGGCGGGATAACGCCCGCGGTTGTCGCGCCTGAAGGCATAAATGAACCTTCTCGATAAAGCCATCAGCCTTGTGGCGCCGCGTACGGCGTTGCAGCGCGTCCGCAGCCGGGCGGCGCTGGAATTCACCACCGGCTATTTGGAGCGCCACGCCGAACGGTTCCGCTACGAGGGGGCCACCGCCGGCCGCCGCGCCCACGGCTGGTATGCCGCCTCGACCGACGCCAACGTCGAGTTGATGGGGTCGCTCATCTGGCTGCGCAATCGGAGCCGCGATCTGGTCCGCAACAATCCATACGCGGCACGCGCTATGGAAGAGTTGGCCGGCAATGTGGTGGGAACCGGCATCGTGCCCAAGGCCAAGACCGGCAACACCGGAATCGACAAGATCATCGATGCCGAGTGGCCGTTTTTCGCCCAGGCCTGCGACACGCCACAGCGTCTCGATTTCTACGGCATGCAGACGCTGACGGTCCGGACCATGGCCGAAAGCGGGGAAGCCATTGTGCGGTTCCGGCCTCGGACTGCGGACGCAGGGCTGCGCATTCCGCTGCAGCTGCAGATGCTTGAAGCCGACTTTCTTGACCAGGCCCGCACCATGGGGCTCGTCAACGGCCATGTGATGGAAGGCGTGCAGTTCGATGAGATCGGCCGGCGTGTGGCGTACTGGCTATTCAGCTACCACCCGGGTGGCGTGCTAATTCTGAATCCCCGCGGCGGCATCGTGAGCCAACCGGTACCGGCCGACCAAATCCTGCACGTCTATCGCGTGCTCCGGCCCGGTCAGGTCCGCGGCGTACCCTGGCTGGCCCCGGTGATGATGGCGCTCCGGGATCTCGATGATTACTGTGATGCGGAGCGAGTTCGGAAGAAGATCGAGGCCTGTGTCACCGCATTTGTCGAGCAACCGGAAGGCGTAGACGGCGATCCGTTGGGTCTTGCCGGGACGGACCCTTCGAGTGGGCTGCCGGTAGAGAGCTTCGAGCCGGGCATGGTCGAATACCTGAAGCCCGGCCAGGAGGTCAAATTCAACAATCCCCCTGCGGCGGGCGGCTACCGGGAATACAAGATGACCGAACTGCAGGGAATTATGGCCGGTATCGGGCTGCCGTACGAGCTCGGAACTGGCGACATGTCCCAGGTGAACTACTCCTCCTGGCGTGGCGGCATGCTCGGTTTTCGCAACACTGTGGAGGCCTACCGCTGGCTCACGCTCATCCCGCTTTTTTGCATGCCGGTGTGGCGCCGGTTCATCGACGTGCTGATCCTGCAGGGCAAGATCCCGGCCTCGGTGGTGAAGGATGGCAGAATCAATTTGCGCACGGTGCAGTGGACGGCCCCAAGGTTTGAGTCCGTCGATCCGGTGAAGGATGCCGAAGCCGTGTTGAAGGACGTCCGGATGGGGCGGAAGACATGGTTCGAAGCGGTGTTGGAGAACGGCTATGATCCCACCACGCAACTGGAGCAGATCGCGCTGTTCAACAAGCTTGCGGATAAGTTCGAAATCATTCTCGATTCCGACCCGCGCAACACTACCCTGCGCGGCCAGGAACAGCCGGCCGGAACCGAAGAACGCACGCCGAGCAGCAAAGCCGCGCCGGGTAAGCCGAACGGTCAGGGCCTCGCAGCGCTCTCTGAAGGGGACCTAGGCGTAGTGAAGGAACTGCTCGTGGCGGGGATTTCGCGAACCGCGAGCTGGGAATCCACGACCCGGCTTTATCGGGGATAGCAACCACAATTCACATCACAGGGAGAAGCGCTCAATGAAAGCGGCGCCACAGGTATTGACTGCGCTCCAGGAATCGGTGGATATCGAGGCGAGTCTTGCGCTTCAGTATCTTCTCGATCAGCGAGACGTAAAACGCCTTGGTCTGGATCTGGCTAGCGGATTGAAGCAACTGCACGAGTAGTGCGAAGACCACATGCAGCACCTGGTGAGCCGGCTGCTGTTCCTCGAGGGTGCACCCACCATCACGCCAAAGCCCGCCGCGACGCACGACAGCATCACCGACATGCTCAACGACGCGTTTGCGGCCGAGCAGGCGGCCATCGTCCGCTTCGCCGAGTTTTGCAAACTGTGCTACGAGGCCGCCGATATTTCGAATTTCCACTTCTATCAACACCTGGCGAAGTGGCACCGCGAGGGTGACGACAAGTTTAAGGGCCATCTGGCCTGGCTCCAGAAACAGCTCTATCAGCTCAAGAAATTGGGCGAAGACGGCTACATCGCAGTGAACGCCACCAAGGGATAGGAGAGTGCCCATGCCGCTTTTGCGAAGTGAAACCTCGAACACCGCCGCTACGGAGCCGACCGGCACCGCTGGAGCGCCCGTTGCGCGGCACGACGCCGAAGTTTTTTCCGCCGACGCCCAGGTCCTGCCCAGCACCGCCAACGCCAAGGACGGCACCATCGACGTGGTCTGGTATAGCGGCGCCTTCGTGCCGCGCATCGACCGTTCCACCGGCGAGCCTTACATGCTCAAACTCGACATGGAGGGCTGCCGGTTTGATCGGCTGAATAACGGTGCGCCCGTTTTCGACACTCACTTCACTGGCGACGACTTCAAATCGCTTATCGCCGGCAAGGTGGGCACGCGCGCCCAGGTGGGCGTCGTGCGCCGTGCCTGGCCGAACGGCGACAAGGGCATGGCCAACCTCCAGTTCGATCTCGGCGATCCAGACGGGGCCGAGATGTTCCGCAAGGCCTCGACCGGCATCCTCCAGAACCTCAGCTTCGGGACTTTCATTTACAAACGCGAGAAGACCGATCTGCAGACGGAAGGGATGCCGGAGGGCAAGCCGCCCTACCTGAACGACAAGGAAATCGGCATGTTCAAAGCAGTGGATTGGGAGCCGTTCGAGATCTCCCCCTGCACCGTGCCGGCCGATTTCAACACGTGCTTTCTGAGCGCGCCGCCCACCGGGGAAGTCACCATTTTCGGCACGCCGGACGCCGGTGTGATCGATGCACTACGGGCAATCAGCCCACTAAAGGAGAAACCTGCAATGCCGGAAACTACCAAGCAGGAAACGGGCGCGGATGCCCGGGTTGTGAACGAACAGGCTTTGGCCGCCGCGCGGGAAGAGGCGGTCCATGCCGAACGGCAGCGCGTCAGCGAAATCCAGGTGCTGAGCGTTGTCGCCACTCAGGCGGGCATCGACGGCAGCGTCATCAGCGAGTTTATCACCAAGGGCGTCTCGGCCGATCAGGCCCGCAAGGACATCACCGACCGGATTGCCAAGAAAGGCAAGCAGAACCTGAACGGTGACGAGTTTGAGATTCGTGGCGAGGGCGGAGCTTCGGTGACCCGCGATGGGTTGGAGCAGAGCCTGGCTCGGATGCAGATGGCACTGCTGCTCCGGGCCGACAACCGTTTCTTCCTGGCGCGGCGCCATGACCACAACGGCAACGACATCGGGGAATTCCTGGCTGGCTGCGGCACCGACGAGCAGAAGCGTGCCCTCGAGATGGCGCAGGAATACCGTAATTTCCGGCTCATCGATATGGCCAAGGAGTACCTTAGCCTCAGGGGAATCAACCCGCGCGGTTGGGATGTGACGCGGATCGCGGATGAAGCGCTCAAGGGCCCGTCGCGCGGCCCGGAATTTTTCGTGGGCGGCGCCGAATCGACCTCGGACTTCCCGGCGATTCTGGCCAACGTCGCCAACAAGACCCTACGCCAGGGCTACGAGGCGTATCCCCGCACCTTCCAGCCGTTCTGCCGGCAGGTCACCGCGCAGGACTTCAAGCCCATCAATCGCGTGATGCTGGCGGACGCGCCGGCCTTGCAGCCGTTGAATGAAAAGGGCGAGTACCACCGCGCCAACCTGATCGACAACAACATCAGCTACCAGCTCGGCACCTATGGCGAGATCGTGGCCTTGACCCGCAAGGTCATCATCAACGACGACCTCCAGGCGTTCACCCGGGTCCCGGCGCTGTTGGGCGTCGCGGCGGCGCAGTTGGAATCGAACACCGTCTGGGGCATCATCACGTCCAATCCGCAGGCGATCTATGCGGGCGACAAGAATAAGACGGCGCTGTTCGCCGCCGCGCACAACAACCTGCTGACCGGCGTGGCCAGCAGCATCGATCCCACCGTACAGAATGCGGTCGCGTTGGCGGCTCTGGGTAAGGCACGCAGCTCCATGCGGCTGCAGAAGGGGCCGCAGGGCACGCCGTTGAACCTGATTCCGCGCTTCATGGCGGTGCCGACGGCGCTCGAAAGCTACATGTTGCAGTTGGTTTACCCGATCGCAATCGCGTCGGCCGATGTGACCAAGGTCGTGCCGGAGTGGGTGCGCAGCCTGGTGCCGGTGGTCGAGCCGCGCCTGGATGCGGCCAGCCCGACGGCCTGGTATCTGATCGCCGACCCGGCGCAGATCGACACGGTCGAGTACTGCTACCTGGAAGGGCAGCAGGGCGTGTACATCGAAACCAAGCAGGGCTTCGAGATCGACGGTGTCGAGATCAAGGCACGCATGGACTTCGGCGCGGCGGCCCTGGATTACCGCGGCATGCAACAGAACGCCGGCCAGTAGACGCGGCCGGCGTAGGGATCGACAAACAGACCGGGGCGGCACAGCTGACTCGGAGGAGATAATTCTATGCAGAATTACGTTCAAAAAGGCCAAACCCTCACGGTAGTGGCGCCCTATGCTTTGCTGAGCGGCGGCGGCTGCCAGGTGGGGAATATCTTCGGGGTCTCGGTCAACAACCAGAACCTGGGCGATTCCTCGGAGTTGGTCGTGGAAGGTATTTTCGACCTCGCCAAGGATGCCAGCACGTTTGTCCCTGGTGCCAAAGTGTACTGGGACAATACCCAGCAGTTGGCCACCGCCAACACTTTGACGGCGGCCGGTGCCTCGACCAAAGAAATCGGTTTCGCGGTGCTGAGCCAACCGAGCGGCGTGAACGCGCCGGGCGGCCAAACGACCGATCCGAGCGTGCGCGTGCGGTTGACCCCGCTCGGCATCACCCCGGTGGGTGCGCCGGATATGGACCCGTCCATGCTCCAGAAGGCGGTAGTGACGCTCACGGCGGCGCAGATCCTGGCCATGTACGGTACGCCGCAGAGCATTCTGCCGGCGCCCGCGGCAGGCCAGGTACTCGTGATCGATCAGATCATCGCGCAGATGAAGCCCGGGACCACGCAGTTCACGGGCGGCGGGGCGGTTTCCTTCCAGTACCACGGGACCGGAGTCGTGCCTCACTCTTCGAGCATCCCGGCCGCGACCATTACCAGTGCGGCCGGTAGCGAAAACGTCGTGCCGCCGCCCACGGGGGTGGTCCAGGCGCCGGTGGCCACTGGCCTCGATATTGTGAACGCCACTGCGGCGTTCGCCGCCGGTAACGGCACGCTGGTGGTGACGGTGTTTTACTCCATCATCACCTTGTCGTAGCGACTCTCTGCTCGAAACCGGGGCGGCCGCGCCGCCCCGGTTCGCAACCTTATATATGCATGGCTGACTGGCCCACCATTAACGCCAGCGTCAACGCTGCGATGATCGCGACCTTTGGCGTGCCCGTCACGTTTGTGCCGCAAGATGGCGCCGGGGGGTGGCTGAGCCCGCAAACCATTCTGGGAATCGTGATGCGGGCGGGGATGCCGGAGGATTTCCCTCCCGGTTTTGGGCCCGGCACCGTTGCATTGCGGCTCTGGATCGACTTCGAAACGGTATCGCCGTCTCCCCAGCATGGGGACCAGATCGTCTTCAACGGCACCACCTACGTCGTGCAGGATGTGGATGCGGACATCGATGGCGGCTCGATTCTCAAGCTGAGGGCAACGTAATGCTCAATCCCTCCCCGATTGTGGACGCCATCGTGAGCACGCTCCAGGCGATCCCGGCGTTGGCTGCCGCAATGACGGTCACCGAGAACGGTGCGCAGGTCTGCCGGATTAACGCCTTTCATTACCGGTTGGGCGCGGAGTTTCGATTGGCCGAGGCGATCTACAAGATGCCGGTGCCCTCCATGCTGGTCGCCTGGGAGGGCACGCAGGGCGGCAACTTCAACGGCCAGACCATCTGGAAGCACCGCTTCAACGTCTATTTTCGGATGGGGAACGCGGCCGGTTTGAGTGACCCGGTCGGCTACGAGGATCTCTGGTGGACCGTCTGCAACGGGCAGCCCGCCAGCAGCCCGGTCAACATCCGGTACATGGAGCTTTACCCCGGCCTCGACATCATGGACACGCCGAGCGTGGCCCACGCGCTCGACGAGGATCTCATGGACCGCTTCGTGGGCACTCTCGTCCTGCCCGAGCTGGGCGACCAGTAAATGCCAAGCGGCTCGCTGCGGTGGCGGTTCTCAATCGGTATCGCCGATCTCCTAAGCGTATCGCCAGATCAGTCGCGGTTCGGCGTTACGGCACACGTATTGGACAACTGTCCTTGTGGTGAAGAACGAAGGAGGTAACAACAACTGATGCCCGATTTGAAGCAGGAGATGGCCGAGGTGGCGGCGGCCGTCGAGCACATGCAGGCGAAGGCCGCCGCGCCCGCCGCGCCGCCCGCGCCTGGCAAGGTCCGCCTGCGCCACCCCAATACCGGCGACGTGAAGGATGTTGATGCCACTCCGGCGGCCCTGATTCCGTTGATGGGCCTCGGCTATCAGCAGGTGAAGGAGTAAACCATGCCCGCAAGAGTCCAACAGCTTGTCCTTGGCCTCGGCCAGAATAAACAGTCGGCCATCGGGACGGCCGGGAGCACGTTCCTGCGCTTCAAGAAGCTGGATACCGCGCTGACGACGCCCAAGCCCGTGTTCGAGAACGACGCTGCCGAAATCGGTAAGGGGAACGAGTTCATCACGCAGACGTTCCCGTCCCATTACGATGTGGCGAACCGCATCGAGAAGTACGCCAGCGCAGAGTTCGTGACCTGGGCCTGCGCCTACGGCCTCGGCAACGCTACGGTGACCGGCTCCTCGGCGCCCTACACGTACACGATTGTGCCCATCGATCCGGGCACGACGCTCGAACTGCCCTACTTCTCGCTGGTCGAGCAGGTGTCGGAGGGCGGCGGCCGGGCAATCGATAACCTCTACGTCGGCTGCGCCGTCGAGGACTTCACCTATCAGTTCTCGTATGGCCCTGGCCGCGCGTCGTCGAAGATGACCGTCAACTGGGTCGGATCCGGCCTGCTGACGACCCCGTCCGCCATTACCGTGCCTTCGGTGGTCCTGGAGAACAACATGCTGGCCGCCTCGATGTCGCTCACCGTCAACGGCGTGGATTACGTCGGGACCAAGCGCATCCTGTCCGGCAGCATCGGGTGGAAGAACAACCTGCTGCTCAACGCCGGCTTCTTCCCCGGTTCGGGCGAGCAGAACGGTCTCCAGGTGCGGGGGCGTATGGAAATCGGCGCCCGCGTGCCGACGTTTCAATTCACCGCCCGGCTGCTCTCGACCTCGACGGAATATGCAACGCTGGTCGCGCAGACCGCCGGGACCGCGACACTCAGCGTCCAGCACGACTCCGGCAACATCGTGACGTTCACGTTCCCGCAACTCGCGTTTCAGATGGCTGAGAACGCGGAAGCCGACGGCATCGTGGCCGTGACGGTGACCGGGGCCCCGCAGTTCAATACGACGCAGAACACGGTTCTCTCCGTCGTCACGAAGTGCGGCCTCCCTTCGATTGCAAACTAATCCTCCACCACAGGAGCAATCATGTACGGAAGCATTCCTAACGAGGGCATCCTCATTCGAGTGCCCAACCCGCCCAAAGCCGCGCGCGTGCGGCTGCCGACCAAGGACGAGATGCTGGGCCGCCTGGCCCAGCAGAAGTCCATCCGGCGCAATCTCGGCCGGCGCAAGTCGAAGACGGAGTTCGTCCCGAACCTGGCCGCCGATCTGGTGTTGTTCAACCAGATCCGGTTGGACAAGGATGGCACGGACTTCGACGAGTTCGAGGCCGGGACGGCGGTGTCGAGGCTCACCTACTGCGAAGTCACCGACTGCGAGCGGGCGGGCGACCAGTACCGCATTACGCTCAGGACGCCGTTTGGCGATACCGTCCACACGGTAAACATCCCGACGCAGCGCGATATTACCGTGTGTCGGCGCCTGATGCTGTCGTCCACCGACCTGCCCCACGGCCAGGAGGAGTTGCATTATCGCGTCGAGCCGGCCACGGACCTGTACGATGCGGTCGCGACCAAGATTGAAGGGTACGCGGACGGCTTCACCGTGGCCGACGTGCCGCCGCATCACAAGCAGGCGGTCGCGGTCGAACTGATGCAGGCCATCGACGACCTCGACCCGGCCCTCGACCCAAACTCCTAGAGCCGGACGACTGGCCGCATCCGGTCCCCCTCCGGCTGCTCATTTATCGCTCGATCCACCAGGAGGATCTGTGCGATGGCGGCGAGGATGGCCCGTGCGGTTGTCCCGATGCCAACGATGTAACGTGCGGCAAGTGTGGGCACCGGCGCACGGTGGGCGACACCAACGCGCCCGGCGCCTGCCCGCATTGCGGCTCTTACCAGTTCGCCGTCAACCGTTGCGGGCACTGCCGCCTCGACGACCTGGATTACATGCGCACGCACTCCGCTGCGGGCCGGCTATTTGAGCGGGTCCTCGAACTGGAGTTCGACACCGCGCACTTCAGCATTCCGTGGACCGACGTTACCGCCGAGGAGGTGCGTGGCCTCCAGGTACTCAAGGAAGAACGCGAGCGTTACCATCGCGAGAAAGCCAAGAAGCCCAACCCATGAATCCCATTCCCCCCTGCGTCGTCTGCGGTACGCCCGTCGAGATGGCACTCGACACCAGCGCCATCCGGTTCTCGTCGGGCGTGGCCAGCACCGTTATCGCTATCGAACATCCGATGCTGGCGACCTGTCCGGCGTGCGGAACCGTTCTTCGTCTGGAGATCGTCGGTATCGCTCAGGTCAATATGCGGACGGTCCAGGTGCCGGCGGCGAAGCGGCCCTTGGTCGTCCCGGCCCGCCACATTCAGGTTGGCTAAAACTCTCCCATGCCCTTCCAGGCAAAAATCACGCGCGCGCGATGGGTCCTCGGGCCGTTCACGTCCGAGGACATGCTGGATATTGGCAACGTCGTTGTGGATGCCATCAAGCTCCGGCTGAGTCGCGGCCTGAATTGCAATGACATGGACGCCAAGCCACTGAAGCCGGGGCGCGAAGGGCATCGCGGCTATCCGGATTACAAGAAGGCTCGCGGCCTCCAGCCGTTCCGTGACTGGTTCTGGACGGGGCGCACGATGCGCTCGCTAAAGGTGAAGCAGGTCAGCGAGAACCGGGCCGTTATTGGCTTTATCGATCCGAACGCGGATCTCATCGCGCACGTGAACAACATCAGGGAGAAGGCGTTCGGGATTTCGCCCAAGGACCGCAAGGCACTTACGGCAGCCGTGCGAGCGGTGCTGAAGACGAACCGCGTGATTCAAGTCAGAAGGGCAGCGTAAGCCGCACAAATCGCACATGGCGCGGAGACAGAATCTCCCGTGGAGCGTGTATGCATTGCGCGATCCATTCACCGGCCACGTTCGCTACGTTGGCTGGTCCATAGCCCCACTGGCGCGGCTGCGGCGTCATATGAAGGAAGCGCGGTGCGGGACCACGCACAAGTGTCGCTGGCTTGCATCGCTCCCTGGCGTCTGGCCATTGTTGCATATATTGGAGAGCGGCTTTGGCGATCCAGCCGAACCGGAGATACGGTGGATCGCGGAGATGCGCAAGCGCGGCTATGACTTGACCAACGCGACCGCCGGTGGGGATGGAGTGATCGATCCCTCGCCAGAACTCCGGCACCTTCGTTCTGAGTTGGCAAGGGGAAGGCGTCCATCCGAGGAGACACGCCAGAAGCTCGCTGAGGCGAGCCGCAATCGGACAACGAAGGAGATCACGCGGGCCAAACTGCGGGCGATCATGAAGGCCCGATATGCGTCTCAACAGGAGCGGCAGAAAATATCGGATCGGATGCGTGGAGTCAGGCGTTCCGAAGAGTTTCGGGAGATGCGGAGGAGGCTCCAAACTGCCAAGCGCGCATCTGCCAAAACTCGCAAGAAGATGGCGGCGGCGCAACGTAAGCGCTACCGCAACGACGAGAACCAGCTATGCCTGATACTGAGTCCATTGTCCTAGATGTGGACCCCCGCAGTGTACTCGCTGCCGTCCGCGAAGGGAACCGTGCGCTTGCCGACCTTGAGAAAGGTGCATCCAACGCCAACGAGCGTATCCAAAAGACGTTCGAGCGCATGTCGGAGATGTTGATCAAGGTCAACGACCGCTCTCGGAATTCGCTTGAACGCCTCACTCAGTCCGTTGAGAAGGTCGCCGCCGGGTACGGCAAGACGGGCGTCGAGCGCCTGGTCGCGGAGCGCGACCGCCTCATTAAGAAGCTCGGCGACGAGCAGGCCATGATCGAGCGCGTGCGCGCCTCGTACGAGAAAATGATTGCCGTCGAGGAGAAGAACAACGGCGGCGGCGTGGAGGGGTTCGGTAAGCAGATCGAGCAGATGATCCGCGACCCTCTCAACGGCGCGAAGGAGGCCGCGACCGGGCTGCTGGAGAAGATCGGCCCGATGGGCGGCGCGCTTGCGGTAGGCGTCGGTGCTCTGGCGGCGTTCGCAGCGGCCGGATGGGAGGCAGCCAAGAGTCTCGGCGAGTACGGCGTTAGAGTCGCCGATGTGGAACTCCGAACCGGGCTTACTGCGAAGGAGGTCGGCCAGTTCGGTTTTGCCGCGCGCGCCGCCGGTCAGGATGTGTCGATCTTTGAGCGGATCATGCGCGGCCTCACTACGGCGGTGGAAGACGATTCCAAAGCCGGCCAGAAGGCTCGCGAGACGCTGAGGTCGATGGGAGTGGATATTGCCGGCGTGCGCAACGGGACGGTTCCTACCTCGGAGGTCCTGCTCCAGATTGCGCGCGGGTTGGATGCGCTGCCGACGACGTGGGAGCGCAACAAGGCAGCGATGGACCTGTTCAAGCGGGCTGGCATCGAGGCCATCCCGGTCATGCTGGAGTTGAATGAGAACGTAAAACGCGCCAAGGAACTGGGCTTTGGCCCGAGCGAGGAGGACGTCAAGCGGTTCAAGGCCTATCAGAAGCAGGTTACTGAAATCTCGGACCAGTGGGACAGGTTGGTTCGCAAAATGAAGGAGCCATTCGTGGTCCCCGTGCTGTTCGTCCTGAACTGGGCGGTTGGTGATACGCAGAAGAGTTCCCCGACTGGTGTCATGCAGGCCCAGATGGGGCAGGCTGGCGCCGGCTCGCTGAACGAGGATTCCAGCACAGAACTCAGGCAGTACCTCCACGATTACATCGCTCACAAGTACGCGCCCGGCATGCCGACGGGACCGCAGGTCCAGGCTCCGTATGTCGCGGCAGCGGAACGCAGTGCTGCTGACGCCGCGCTTCGTGCGGATCCTACCTTCCAACTCAAAGAAGCGGAGGCAGCGCTTGCGAAGATGGCGCCGCCGCAGATCGGCGTGAGTTCTCTGAAGGAGGTGCAGGATTACCGTGCGGCCGAAGCCCGCGTCGAGACGTTAAAAAAGCAGATCGAGGGGACGAAGGAACTGGTGTCCGCTCTCCAGGCGGCGCAGCGCGAGTTAGCGGGAGTGCACGAGGTGGACCCGTTCACGGTGCTCGCCCGCCAGCGGGATGAGGCGATGGGCGCGGCTTTTGGGAAGTACGGCGCCAACGCCGGCCCGCTGATCGACACCATCAAGCAGACGTACGACGCCAAATGGGTGAAGGAGTTCAACACCGAAGTAGAAAAGACCAACAAGGAGTTGGAGACGGAGGCGATGCGGTGGAACCGGCTGACCGTGGAGGCCACGCACGCGCGCGAGGTGGCGTTCAAGGAGGACACCCAAAAGGGACTCGAACGCTTCGATAAACAGGCATTTGAGGACCTGAAGGAGCGCATCTCAAATGCGCGCGAGTGGGCGAAGTTCTACGACGAGGAGAAGTTTGGCCGCATGGGTGCGGCCGGCAGCTTCGCCGAACGCGCCATCGCGCTCACCAGCACCGGCGGCGAGGTGCAGACCCTGGCGCAGCAGATCCAGGTGCGGGAGGCGATCCGCGCCGAGGAGCTAAAGATCAAGGAAGCGCACGACGACATTTACGACGTCGATCAGGAGCGGTGGAAGGCCGAGTTGGCGAACTTGCAGGATCGCTACCAGTATGAGGAGAAGATCCTGGAGGTACAGCGGAAGGAGCGCGACGAAATTAAGAACACGGCTGCCGGCTTATTCCACACGCTCCTGATGAAGCCTGGCCAGTTCCCGAAGCAATTTGAGAACACCGTCCGCGAGGCGGTGGTCCGCCCGGTAGCCGAGGGGCTTGGCGGCATGGCGGCCAGCGCTCTTAGTCCGGTGATCTATGGCGGCGACGGGCAGGGCGGCATCGCCGGAATCTTTAGGGGCGCGTTCGGCGGCAAGGGGAAGCTGGCCGACGTGAAGCTGATCGACGGGGCGGTCCCCGTTCACATCGTCAATATCCCCGGTTCTGGCGGCACGAGCGGTGGCACGACGGTGATCGGCGGCGGACCTGCCAACATCTTCAATCTCCCGACAAACCGGCCCGACGCCTTCAATCCTTGGGTGCTCGCCGGCTTGAGTGGCGGTGGGACTGGCGGCGGCGGCGCGGGAACCTCGATTTACAGCATCGGCGGCATGTCCGGCGGCGGCGGCGCACCCACCAACGCCGATCTCGCCAACCTTCCGATGGTACACGACGGGCTTAACCCGTATGTGCTCGCCGGCCTGGGCGGCGGCGGAACCGGCGGCGGAACCGGCGGCGGTGGTGGTGCTGGAGCCGCTGGCAGCGGGCTGTTCGGCCAGATCCTCAACGGCGGTTTCGCCAAGGGGTCCACGACTGCCGGGTTCCACCCCGGCCAGATCCTCGCCAACCTCAAGAACACCAACTGGGGCGGCTTCACGCGCAACGACCAGGGCAGCATCAACGGCGTCAACGGTGTGGCCGGCGCCGCGCTCTTTACGGGCGGCACGATGCTGGCGACCAGCGGATTGATGGGCAACAACCGTGGCACTTGGACTGGCATCGGGGAGGGCGCGGCCGGTGGCGCGATGATCGGTTTGCAGATGGGTGGCCCGCTCGGCGCGGCCATCGGTGGCGCAGTCGGTGCTGGCATCGGCATTGGTGAGAAGATCGCTGGTGTGGAATCCCCGGAGAACGAGGCCAAGCGCCTGGTCAAGCAAATCTACAACATCAGCATCGACAACTCCATGGCGCAGAAGATCGTGGCGCTGGCGCAGCAGAAGTACGCCAGCCACGTGAGCATCGCGGTCCGCGACCCGGATATTCGGAAGATGCTTCAACTGTACGCGGAGGGGACGGGCCAGAAGTTCCCCCTCTCGGCAACCGCGCCGGTTGGCGGCAGTCTCGTGGAACAGGGCGGCAAGCTCTACCAGCAGGCCAGCTATGTGAACGGCGTGCCGTACACGTTCCAGTCCAGCCTGCCGGTTTTGGGTGGGTTCAGCACCTGGACGTATCCGAATGCGGGGCTGCCGAGCAGTATGGGCAGTGGGGGCGGCGTGAATCTCGCGCTCACCATCAATGGCCAGCCCATCACGCCGGACTTCGTGGCCGACCAGTCGTTGGCCGCGCAGGGCGCCAGCTATGGCCGGACGCAGCAGGCGGCCAACATGCAGGTGCCGGGGCTGATGGTGGCGTGATGCCGGGCACACTCCAGCAACTCCGCCCCGACCAGTGTGATACCTATTCAGACCCAGTACCACGACGGCCCCCATGTGAACGGGATGGGCGTTATCCGTCCAAGTGATTGTCGTGGTAGGAACGACCATCGCTGATCGCCCCCGCACGGATCATCCACCAATAGGTACCGACTGTGTTAAACCTATTTGTGGGCTTCGACCCCGTTGGTCCGTTGGCTTCATCGCTATGCCGCCTGCCTTCATGCCACCTGCTTTCATGATGGCTGTCTTAATGATGGCCATGTGCGGGGCGCTCTGGGCGCAAGAACCGGCGACACCCGAGCCCACGACGCCCCAACAGGAGCAGGCTAAACGCGCGAGCGGCGCCAGTGGTGTCACGTGTCTGGAGCCTCCGCCGATGGTCCGCTGGCAGGATTATGACGGTCCGTCCGCCAAGCTGGTCGGTACGCTGGCCGGAAAGCTCGACCGGCTGTCGGTTCACCTGCCTCATTATAAACCGGGCGACGTGCTGTGTGCCCTTGGAGTGAAGGACAAATTTATTTTGTTCGTGCACGACACCGTCAATCCATTCACACTGCTCAATGTTGCGTTCAACTCCGCGGTGGACCAGGCCGAGAACAGCGAAAGGGCCTTCGGACAAGGCACGAAGGGCTATAGCCGCCGCGTGGGGGCGAACGAAGCTAGCGACGCATCGGGACGTTTTTTCTCGGAGTTTCTGTTTCCGACTGTTCTCTCCGAGGATCCCCGTTACTACCGGCAGGGCCGCGGCAGCGGAGGACGCCGCCTGCTGCACGCGCTCGAACATGCGTTTGTCGCGCATAGCGACAGCGGCAAGCGCATGCCCAATATCTCGGAATGGGTCGGCACCACCTCGGGGGTGCTTCTCAGCGATGTCTATCATCCCGGCACCACGCACGGTCCCGGCCCCATCGCCACGCAAGTGAGTTGGAACATCCTGCAGGATACGGGATCCGACGTCCTGCGCGAGTTTTGGCCGGAAATCGCCCGCAAGTTTCACGTTCCATTCCGTGACGCGTCCGCACCCACAGTCCGCCCGGTCAAATAACGAGAGGGCGTTAAATGGAGCCGAGTCGACGACTTTTGCGCTTTTGCGCGCCCACTAAGATGCTGCAACTGTACGCGGAGGGCACAGGGCAGAAGTTCCCGCTCTCGGCGACCACGCCGGTTGGCGGCAACCCGGTGGAGCAGGGCGGGAATCTCTACCAGCAGGCGAGCTACGTGAATGGCCAGCCGTACACGTTCCAGTCGAGCCTGCCGGTGTTGGGTGGGTTCAACACGGGGACCTATCCGGACGCGGGGCTGCCGAGCAGCATGGGCAGTGGGGGCGGCATGAATCTCGCCCTCAACATCAACGGCCAGCCCATCACGCCGGACTTCGTGGCCGACCAGTCGTTGGCCGCACAGGGCGCCAGCTATGGCCGGACGCAGCAGGCGGCCAACATCCAAGTGCCAGGGCTTATGGTGGCGTGATGTCCGGCCGGGTCGCTCCACCAGTACGGGTGCTTGGCGGCTGTCCCACCAACTCAGGGTCCGATGTCGCTCCAGTTGAACGCCTCCGGCCGAGGGCTTCGTCGCGGGGCAAGTGGTGACGCCGGAGTTCGTCCAGGCGCAGTGGTCGAGATGTAGCTCTTGCACCCAATTAAGGGGGCTCAGCGGAGAACCAAGGTTTGGCCGTGTGACGGCGAATTACTGCGCGCCGTCTGGTACGCCAACTGGCAAGGAAAATGAGCGGCGTCCGACAAGCCTTCCTGTCGAGCTCTCGGTTATCCTGCCGCATCGCGCGCAGCAGAGTAGATAGCCACTCTTAAGCGGCCGACCATCGGTATCGCAGGTATAGAACCCTTCGTGAGCACCGCTGTTTCCACACTCGCAGAGAATTCGCAATTGTGACTGAGTTGAATCCGAATTCACCACAGCCGCCTCACTCACAGTGCTTCGGAGAACCAAGGCGAGGAAGGGCTGAACGCCAAGTTCGAGTGTCCAGCCCGATCCGATGCACATAATCACACATTCGCCTTAAGCATCTTTTCCGCCCGGAACCAGTCTTCTTGATCCGATCCGTGTGGGCAACCCCTATCCAGCCAGAGCTGATAGGCGATTTTGGCGATTTCACTTCTACCTGGGTCAACGGCAAGATTTTCCGCTTCGGTTGCCGTTCCGGTTTGAGCAGTCACTTCCGTTGCGGTCTCCGCTTGAAGATTCGCTTCGGTTGCGACACCCGTTTCGAACGTCGGTTGTGCTGTCCCACTTGCCATAGTGCACTCCTTTCCTTCGTGGCGCATATTGCGTGCGTTTTGAAGAGGTAGCAGGAGCAAAAGCCCCGGTGCGCAAGGGTCCGCGTATCGGAGTCTGGCCTCTTTTTATCAGCTGGTGGTAGTATCCGTCGTCTCCTGAACGATGTCAATATGCCAGGAAATATTCAGAATGCAATGCCTAACGGCGTGATGCCCTACGCCCTCTGCACCGCATTCGCCGAGTCGCGCGAGTACGTGCAGCTTCAGAGCCAGTACCATGACGGGACGATCCAGCGCTGCCAACTCGCACAGACCTCGCGCCATACATTCACGCTGGCGCAGAGGTTGACTGCGGCGCAGGTGGCCGCGCTCAAGGCGTTCTGGGACTCGCAGCAGGGAGGGGCGACGCCGTTCGTCTTCTATAACCTGATCGAAGGCACGTACGATCCCACCGGCAATTCCACGCAGGGCCGATACACCGTTCGGTTTCAGGGTTCCTGGTCGCAGAACACCGGCTTGGCCAGGACCGACGTTCCGCAATTCCAACTGATCGAAGTCGCGTAATCGCGCATGTCCGACACCATCGGTAATATCACCGTCCCGGCGCTCGTCTCCTCGGGCCTGACGTTCCCGCTCACCAGCGACCAGAACTACGGCTTCACGCAGGACCGCCCGGTTATTGTCCACCGCTTCGGCACTCTCGACGCCAAGCAGGAGCAGCGGTACGCCGCCGGCATCGGCCCGCGCAAGTTCGCCTTCCGGCGCCAGCACCTCAGTCATGCGCGAACCGCAACGCGCTGGCATCCTTCTGGGAGGGCCTGCAAGGCGCGTGGCAGTCGTTCACGTACAACGTGCCCAACGCGGACCAGACGACGACCGCCACGACGGTCACCTGGGAATACGCGCCGCTCTCGATCCAGTACCTCACCAACGCCTGCCAGGTCGGGCTTCAACTTCATCGAGGTGCCGACCGCCACGCTGACCTATCCGGTGACCTCCGCGCCGGCCGTCCGGTTCCCGTCGAGCGCAATGTCCTCGGCGCTGCTCTCCGAGGTCCAGCAGATCATCCCGCTGGTGCACATCCGCGTCCGCGACACCACCGTGCCGGACATTTGGCTGTCGGACCGGCGCGTCACGTTGACGGATAACGCCAGTGGCGCCGTGCAGTCTGCTATGGGCTGGGCGTCCGGCAGCCAGCTTTACCTCGCGCGCCTGGTCGGCATCGGCGAACCCGGCTCCGACGTGCTGCTGTCCCAGGACATCAAAGGCTCCTCCGACAACGTCCGCTTCACCTTCGGCAACGCCGACCGCGTGATGACCGCGCTCGCGAACAGCACCGATCTCAAATACGCGTCAATCGACCTCTGCCTCTTCCACGTCAACTCCGGCTCGATCCTGCAACTGTGGAAGGGCGTCATCCAGTCTTACACCAGCGACGGCACGGCCAACTTCCCCGTCACCTGCTCCGATGGCTTCTTCCAGATCATGAACCAGTACCCGGAGCGGCAGGTCAGCCGGCAATGCTGGAAGACCTACGACGATGGCATCAACTGCCCGTTCGCCACCAAGGGCAGTCTCCAAACCGGCGTATCGAGTGCAGGTGTCCCGTTTGCGGCCGACCCGAACTCCTGCGATTACTACCTGGAGTCTGCCAACGGCTGCCAGGCGCACGGGATGACGCCTTACTTCGGTGGCCAGCAGGCCGATCCGCAGGGCGTCCTCATCAAGGACGATTCCACCGGCTTCCTCGGCTTCGGCCGGAATACGGTCACCGCCACGTCGATCATCTCCGATACCGTCTGGGGCCTCGCGCTGCCGGAAATCTGGTGCAACAGCGGCGGCAACGCGCTCTATGCGTTCATGGCCAACGCGCTGATGGTGGATTACCGCGACGAGTCCACGTTCGCCGACTCCATCGGCATCCTTGGCGCCGGCCCGCTCGGCGGGTTCACGCCTTCGCAGGTCGTCGTCAACGCCGACGGCTACCGGTACGTGGTCGCGCCGATGGTGGACGGCTTCACCTGGCAGGGCTTCTCGGTCAACGGCAATATGCAGGTGACCAAGAACCAGCCCGGCATGGGTCTGCGCCAGGTGCAGGGCAACGATCCGGCGAACCCGTCCACCGACTATTTCTCGCTCGGCCAGGGCACGCCGCAGGTGTGGGAACCGAACAACTACGCGGCCGGCGTCGCGTTCTGCGAGATGCGCATCGTGAAACCGAGCCAGCATTCAGCCGAGCACGCCGGACCAGCACCAGATGACGGTGCCGATCGACTATGGCCTGTCCGGCTGGGTGTGGGACGCGAACGGCAACCGCTCGGCGGTCCTGGGGCTGACCAATCCGTTCTGGATCGCGGTCAACATGCTGCTGCGCGCATTGGGGATCTGCGGTCCAGTGCCGGCGCCGTTGCAGTTGTCGAGCATCCCAGTCACGCTCCCGCCGAGCAGCTTCTTCAACTTCCAGGGTTCCACGATCGGCGTCTTCCAGGTCCTGCCTTGAGATCGGCAGCATCGTGGGCGTGATCGGCAGCTTCGTAGCGTTGATCGGGAGCGCGTTCACTGGCAACGCATTCTCCGTGCCCATGAGCAACGCGGCGAACCAGGCGGAAGTCATCCTCCAGCAGAACCTCTCGAACTGGCAGAATCTCCCGGCCGTCGATCAGACCACGCGCGAACCAGGCGACCTTCGTGGCCAACTTCAACACGATCTGGAATGCCTACGTCACGGCCTGCAATACGATCGCCGGGCCGAACCCGACCGGCAATGCCGAGAAGGCGCTGCTGGCGTCCGTAGACGACCGCGAGCGCGGTGGCAAATTCGATTGGTTCGCTGGACTACCTCGATCCCATCGCGAACAGCGCGACGCCTGGCGACACGATGGCCTCGCAGGACCTCTCCGCGCAGCAACTCGACACCTTCGTGCTCTCCTCGCTCGTCAACGACACCGCGTGGACCGACTCGAACGGCACCCAGTATCCCGGCAACGGTTGCGCGCAGATCGCCGCCGCCCAGGTCACGCCCATCCTCGGCACGGGCACGGAGACGCAGTTCCAGTTTCAGGGTGCTCTCACCAGCCAGAAGCCGTTCCGCGACTGGCTCACCGAGGTGCTCAACTGCTGCCTCGGATACTACACCTGGGAATTCGGCAAGCTGAAGCTCGGTTGCCGGATCAACGCGAGCGCGACCGACACTTATACGCTCGCCAACATGCTGTTCCAGAGTTTGAAGCTCACGCCGATCCAGGCGGCGTTTGAGCATCTGGTCATCTCCTATGCGGACGTTGCCTATCAGTATCAAGCCAACACGGCGGAATACTGCGACAAGACCCACGCGGCCTACTATGGTCGCGCGGGATCGCCGCTCACTAGCCAGATGCACTCGGTGGGCCTTTCGACGCTCAGCCAGGCGCTCCGGATCGCGGCGACGCGAACGCGCGAGGAGATCGGAGGAGTAAACGCCACGGAGTGGGCCGCCGCGCGCGTGGCCACGTGGGGCACGACGCTCCTGGGCCTCGCCAACGAGGTCGGCCAGGTTGTGTCGATTACGCATCCGGACGTGCCGGGCGGGACGGGGGACTTCCGCATCCAGCGTTTGACGCTCAACAAGGACTGGTCGGTGCAGTTCCAGGGCAGACGGTGACGCCGGTCGATGTATGACCTCGACGACGGCCCCAAGCCGATGGACGTGACGCCCGGCTCCGTTGCCGGGCTTGTTCTACGCCATCCCGCTCGGGCCGGCGTGGGCGCCGTACCAGATCCAGGCGGCCAGCAACGACGCGCTGTTCCCTGGCGAGTGGACGTTCGATATCGACGAGACGTACAGCAACCTCGCGCAGGGCGTCCTGGCCGCCATCACGGTCACGGGCAAGCTGCCGTTGAACGAGTTCAGCGCAACTGGTGCCGGCGCGCCGGTTATCGGGATGATCTCGCAGTCCTCGACCGGCGGCTCCTTGCCGGCGTGCCAGACGTTGCGCGTTTCCCTCTGCGCCATGGACGCCAACGGGCTGCCCTCGGTGCCGTCGAAGATCACGCTCATCGGAACGTCCGCCACGGGGACCGATACCTTTACGCTGGACAACATCACCTGGCCGGCGGTGGCGGGCCTGGCGTCCTATGTCCTGTTCGTCTCCACCCAGGACGACCTGATCTGCGCGCAGGCCACGGGCACGCTCACGGCCGGCAGCGGCGGGACGACCTACACGCCCACGTCCATCACCTTCGGCGGGCCTCTCGACGCGCTCGACGTGGGCGTTGCCGTCGCCGTACGTGGCCAAGGTCCGGGTCAAAGGGAAACTCGGGCGGCACTTCGGCGTGCTCGGTGCGTCCGTCGAGAGCGTGTCGACCAACACCATCGTGTCGTCGGACATGATCGACACCTCGAGCACGCCGTTCAACGCGACGGGCCGGGTGCTCTCGGTCGTCGGCCGCCAGGCAGGCAGCACGCCGTACGCCAGCTTCAACATCACGGCGCACGTGCCGGCGACGGGCACGTTGACGCTCGACCGCGACCCGACCGGGATCGTGCAACCTGGCGACGCCTTCGTTATCCGGTGCCAGGACTCGAACCTCGTGGGCGAGGCGGTAACCAGGTGACGGACGCGGGCTACAAGAACTCGCTCAACGATTACGAGGGATTGACGGCCGGCGCCGAGGTGGGAAATCTCATCCGCGTCATCGCCGGCACCGGGCGCGGTCAGGCGCCGAGCCAGATCACGGCTAACACCGCGACGCAGCTTACCTTCCAGCCGCCGCTTACCATGGACGGCACCTCGGTGTGGATCGTGGAGACGCCAACGTGGGCGTTCCAGGCGGATTCCACCAGCGGGCCGAACGCCACGCTCACGCCTACGCAGATCAACCTCCCGGTGGCGAACTACATGGACCAGCCGCTCGTGCTCGGCGGGCTTCACCGTGGATATCAACGGGAACGAGTCGCCGGACGGAGACGCGCCGATCCGCGAAAGCTGGGTCTTCGGCCAGCCGCCCTTCGTGACGCAGGTCAATACGGCCACGACGCTGGCGCCGGAGCCTCAGACCTGCGAGGCCGACGCGACCAACGGTGCGTTCACCGTTACGCTGCCGCCGTTCGCGGACTGGATCGGCGACGACATCACCATCGTGAAAGTGGATGCCACGAGCCAACGCGGTGACCTGGCAGACCAGTTCCAGCAGCGATGTGGTAACCGGCATCGGCACGAGCGGCACGCTGACGGCCGAAGGCCAGGCCATCACCATCACGGCCACGCAGGCATAAGCCAATGGGCAAAGCAATCGCAAAATTCGGCAGTGCCGGCGGTTCCGGCTCCGGCTCGTCCGGCCAGTTGGTCACCGTCTGGCTCAACGGGCCGAGCGCGCCTGGCTGGTGCGGCACGTTTACCGCGCCGGTCCCGCTGGCCACGGTTGCTGGCGAGGATGCCTCGACGCTGGCCAGCACCGACCCGAATTACCATGCCCGCTGGCAGGACTCGGGCGGCGCCGAGCACACCGTCATCGACGTCACGATTAACGGGTCGGTGGTTCCGGTGGGCCTCGAAGGATCGGCGGCCGATAGCGTGTTCGTGCCGACCGAGGGAAACGAGCAGTGGACCGCCACCGTGGACGTAGGCCAGGTGCCGCAGAACGGGACGCCTTCCGCGAACGCGATCACGAGCGCGCCGTTCACCGTGCCGGCGCCGCCGGCTCCGGCCGCGACGCTCGCGACCGACGCCTGGATCGACCAACTCATCATCACCCCGTCCACGGGGCAGTGGGGCTGGATCAATCTGTACACCACCCTGCCCTTCAGCAATCCGGACTTCAAGGGCGCGCGGTGGACCGTGCAGAACGGCCACTATACCAACCCGAACGATCCGACCACGTTCGTGGGCGGCACGTACCAGATCGGCGGGAATGTGACCGCGCAGCACGGCGGCCAGGAAGTCCCCTTCACCGATTACGACGCCAACACCGTCTACCGGATGCCGGGCACGAACATCGTCTCCATCCAGAACAACAATCCGGCCACCATGTGGACGATTCCGGATTACATTCTGTCGGACGGAACGGTCAACCAGGACAACGTCTTTCGGCTGAAAAACTATGTGGCCAGCCCGCTCTCCCAGTCCGCGACCAACGATGCGACCTGGACCCAGCAGGATGACTGGTCGAGCGCGGTGGGCGTGGGCACGCCCGGCCAGGCGGCGTATCTCGATATCGTCTTCAACCTGAGCAATGGGACGCAGAGTGCCGGCAACCTGAATCCGAATACCAAAGCTCCGGGCCAGGTGATTCCGCTCGGCCAGTGGCTCGGCCTCGATCCCGGCAACAACGTGACGCTGGCGACCTCGCTATCGAGCCTGATGACGCAGATCGCCGCCGCCGGCTACACGATCCCCGACTCGCTGCTCCAGGATCAGAAGCAACTGACGTATAGCGCGAGCCAGTCGGCGGTAACATACGCGAGCGGCGCGGTGGCGGCCAACACGCTGGTGGACAGCAACGTGGCGTCGGTCAGCATCGGGAAGCTCGTCACCGGCGTCAACGGCACGGTGGTGTTCGCGAGCGACGTGTACCTGGCGCGCGGTTCCGGCTACCCGGTGCTCGCTCTCTCCTACAGCGGCGTGTACCTCTACGGCGCCGGGAGCGCGGGCGGCAGCGGTGTGACGCCGGGCCAGACCGGGACTCCCACGTACACTGCCAGCGGCCTGACGGGCTACCCGTATGTAGCGATCCAGAACACGGGCTTCTTCGCGTATTCGGGCGGCTCCGGTCCGTCCGTGTCGGTCACTGGCAGCGCGGTCACTTTGTACTCGATAAGCGGCAGCACCGCTTATCCGAACGTGACGCTCACCGGGAGCGCGATTGCATTGAACTCGGGCGGCAGCTTCAGCACCACCATCTCGCCAACGCAGATCCAGATGCTCTATGGGAGCAACGTGGCGACCACGCTCAGCACGCTCGGCCTGACGATCCAGAACGGCAGTTACTTCACCTATGTGGGATCGACCGGCGTGCTGCTCGGGTATTACCCGGCGCTGTCCGTGCCGCCCACGCTGGCGCAGATGCAGGCGAGCACGGCGTTCCTCCTGCTGACCAACACATACCTGGAGTTGGTCAGTGGCTCGTCGTATATCACGATCAACAACAGCGGCAGCATCACGCTATATGTCTCCAGCCAGAACAATCTGCAACTGTCCGGCGGCGTAATGACTCTGAACTTTGCCGGTTACTCTGCCTCAGTCAGCGTCGGACAGTATGGTTTATCCACTCAGGGGATGAATCTGCAGAGGAACTTACACCTCGGCGCGACCGGTCAGAGTTCTACAATCGTCTGGGACATTTATAACTCCCTCTACGCGTCGGCATCAAGCGGTTCGTATGCCGTGCCAGCGAACGCCGCAGGCTTCATCCTCGTGTATTACGGCAGCACGGCTTACAAGATTGCCTTGTATCCATTCTAACGTCTCTAATCCAACCAACCTAAAGGATGATATTCCGTGAAGCAGAAACAGAGGCCCACTTCTGACAGGCCGCGCCTGCGCGTCAACGCGGGCCAGGCGCTCGTCGCACTCCAGGCGCTCCAGAAGCTCGCGGGCGCCAATTTCCCGGCGATGGAGGCGTTTCAGATCGCCAAGGCGATCGCCACGCTGAACGCCGACACCAATGTGGTGGCCATTGACCGGACGCGCCACGCCATGGCCAAGAAGCACGGCGTGGAGAAGGACGGGATGCTCTCCGTGCCGCCGGAGAAGATGCCGGCCTTCCTCGCGGAGTACGGCCCGGTGGCCGACGCCTTGATCGAAGTGGACATGGCGCTGCTCCCGTTTTCGATCCTGGAGCACGCGCCGGAGATGACTCCGGCCGAACTGATGGCGCTCGAACCGTTCCTGGCGCCGCCTTCCGGCGCAGAAGGGGGGACCAAGTAAATGGCGACTTCGCTCATCAATGTGCAGACGCAGGGTAGCCAGCGCGGTGTGAATGTGCTGGCGCAGGACACGTCCACCGGTACCGCGCTGGAGAACGCCATCGCTGCCGGCGTCACCGCGCTCGGCGGGACATTTCAGGCGGCTGCGGAACTCGGCGGTGGTCCCATCGGACTGGTCATTCCGTCGGCGGTGCCTCCGGCGACGGACGGCACGCCGAAGGCGCTCTACCGGGTGGACTTCCGACCGGGCAGCGGCCCGAACGGCGCCAACCCGGCGTCTCTGTTCGTGCTGGCGTGGCCGCAGACGACGGGCAGCACGACTACGCCCGCGCCCACTCTGGCCGCGCAGGCGGCGGCATCTGCGGCCAGCGCGGTGCCCAGTCAGGTCGTGCTGCTGGCGCAGGTGGATGTGGACACGACCACCAGCACCGCGTCCGCGCCTGCGGACCTCACCAAGTTCGCGTTCCGGTCCCTGTTCACGTTCACCGAACTCGTGGGGATCGACAACTACCAGACGAGCACGACGCTGACCGACGACCAAAAGGCGGCTATCACGACGATCCTGGCCAACTTCCAGGCGGCCGAGGATATCAACCTTGGCGATCCGGCCACGATCCAGGGCGTGGAGTACCTGGCGTCGGTGGGCCTGCTCACTACAGCGCGTGCGGCGCAAATCCTCCTCAACCAGCCGTACCTGACGGTCACGGCGCCCACGATCACGGCCACCAACGGAATGGCCATCGCGCCGATCAACGCGGTGGCGACGGGCGGCTCGGGAACGGGTTACGTCTTCAGCGCTACACTTCCGCCCGGCCTCACGATCTCCCCGTTGGGGCAGATTACTGGGACGCCGACAACGGCCGGCAGCTATAGCTACACCGTGAAGGTCACCGATTCGGTGGGCGACACGGCGGCGGCAACTGGGAGCATCACGGTCAACTAAAAAGGAGAACAACATGGCAGCCCCGTCCGCATGGACAGTGTATAACCTCTTCAAGAACGCGCTCGGCAACAAGGTCGTGTCCCTCAACGGCGTGGACACGATCAAGATGGCGCTGTTCCAATCCACCAGCAATGCTTATAACGCTGCTCTCACTCACAGCGGCGGCGGCCCCCCACAATATAGCGACCTCACCAACGAGGTTGCGAACGGAAATGGCTACACGACTGGGGGTGTTGCTTGCGCCGCCACCTGGACCGATGCGAGTGGCACCGAAACCCTCGGGACCGCTACCGCGACTTGGACCGCCAGTGGCTCGGGGATCACGGCAGAGATTGCCGTCCTGTACGACAGCACCACCGGCAACCTGATCGCATGTTGCTACCTCGATTCCACGCCGCAGAATGTTAGCGTGGCGAGTGGCAATACCCTCAACGTCACCAGCGGCAGCGGTGTGTTCACCCTGACTTAGGACGATGCCAACTCCAAGTCTTGCCAATCCTGGGTTCGAGACGGGTAATATGTCCGGGTGGGGGGTGGCTCCATCGGGCGGGTCTAACCCCACCTCACCTCAAGCGACCGCAGTTACGACTTCCCCGCACAGTGGGACATACTGCTGTCAGGTACAGCCGAATGCTACCTATCCGGGGATCGAACTGGCGCAGCAGTTCCCCGCACTACCAGGACAATCCACCTGGGGTGTCAGTTACTGGGCGAAGAACGACGCTGGCAGCAGCGATCCATGCACGTTTGGGGCATTCGGCGTATATATCAACTCTAGCTCGCAGATTATCTCGATTGACTACCATTGGCTCGGCAAGCCTTCAGCCAATGTGTGGACACAGTATTCCTGCACTTTCGCCACCACCCCAGCCGGGACGGTAGCAATCGAGATCATACTGGCTCTGGACGCCTACACCAGTGGAACCTACTGGTTTGATGACGCCGTCCTTACCGGGCCTGCGGTGATTTCAGTTCCTCCTGCCGCAGTTTTGATCACCGGGAAACGGCCTAGTCTGAAGATGTCCCTTGCCGTTCCGAAAGGGGCTTTAACCGTCACCGGGAAAACCCCAACCCTGTTGAGCGGTAAAGTTATATCGGTTCCACCGGCAGCCCTCCACATCACCGGCAAAGCCCCAGGACTGATTTCAACCCTACGAGTTCCTCCAGCCACCGGAAATCTGTTAGGAGACCCTTGGGGTGACTTCAGTTCCCCCTCATGGAACACGCCGTATCCTGGGTACACCATGACCCCGGTTACTGGACCGACCGGAGACGCGGCGATGCAGTTCGCATACAACTCGTCTTGTAACGTGGGTCAGGGCATTATGAATCCGGTGGGGAAGTACACGGCTTCGGTGTGGCTCAAGGGATCAGGCAACATGACCTGGGGGCTGTTTAGCCAAAACGGGGCCACCATAACCGTCATCAACGAAATACCTATCACATTGACCGGTTCGTGGACCCAGTACACCGTAAGTCTTACGGCGCTGCCTGGGGATACCCAACTCACGTGGATTTTCTACCCGAACGCTCCCTATACGGCGGTTATACAGGCGGCCCTGCCGGTGTTGACGCGCGGACTAAATGTAGTTGGGCAGACTCCCGCGCTTTCGCTCGGCCTTCATCCTGCGAAGCAGTCGCTCCATATAACCGGGCAGGTGCCCATCATTCTCAACACCCCACCTGTCCGCTTCTGGCCGCGCGCCAAGTGGTGAACTTCTAACTTCCAAACACAACGAGGAACTTATGGATGATCGCATGACGCGACTCAGCGAAGTCGCGCGCATTGCCGTGGCGTTGGAGCAGCAGACTGGCTGCCCGGCGCAATTGATGATCGCCCAGTGGGCGGTCGAATCGAGGTGGGGCGCCACGCCCGTGGGCCACGCCAATTACTTCGGAATCAAAGCTGAAAGCCGCCACAAGGCTTGCTGCACGATTGCCACTCACGAGATCGAAAATGGTCGCTCGGTCGAGCAGGAGGCGCAGTTCGCCGATTACGCCTCGCTCGCGGACTCCTGCAAGGATTACGCCTAGCTGATTACGGCAGGCGCGCCGTACCGCGCCGCCTGGCAGGCGTACCAG
>CAWFIJ010000008.1:0-152474 GCA_963815855.1 Terriglobia bacterium
TCGGAGAGCCGGATGCGGGAAAACCGCACGTCCGGTTCGATGAGGGGGGCAGGAAACGTGCGACATCGCGGCGCGCCTGCGCCCTACTCGCTACAGAGCCCCCCATTATGGCGATGACCTTTTCCTTATTGACCGGCGCGGGAACAGATCGGCCGGCGTGCGGTAGCCGAGCGCCTGGTGCGGGCGCCGGTGGTTGTAGAAATGGAAGTAGCGATCCAGCGCTTGGAACAGATCGGCCCCGCTGGCGAAGTCGCCGGGGTAGATGAGTTCGTACTTCAGGCTGCGCCACAGGCGCTCGATGAAAACGTTGTCCAGGGCGCGGCCCCGTCCATCCATGCTGATCGAGATGCCGCGCTTCTTCAGCGGCGCCAGAAAGTCGGCCGAGGTGAACTGGGAACCCTGATCGGAGTTCCAGATTTCGGGCTGGCCGAAGCGGAACGCCGCCTCCAGCGCGGCCAGACAGAAGCCGGTCTCCATGGTGTTGGAGAGTTCCCAACTGAGCACGAAGCGGCTGAACCAATCCATGACGGCGACCAGGTAGAGGAAGCCGCCATGCATCGGAATGTACGTAATATCGGTGCTCCAGACTTGGTTGGGCCGTTCGATGGAGACGCCGCGCAGCAGGTACGGGTAGATCTCGTGACCCGGTGCCGGGCGGCTCAAGTTCGGTTTCGGATAGAGGGCTTCGATGCCCAGAATGCGCATCAGCCGCTGGATGCGTTTGCGGTTGACCTCCAGCGTGACGGCCATGCGGCGGCTGCCGAAAAACGGGCAATCCAGGTACAGCTCGTCGAGCCGCCGGAGCAGACGCAGGTTCTCCGCGCTCTCCGGCCGCGGCTGGTAGTAGTAGGTCGAGCGCGGCACGCCGAGCAGTTCGCACTGCTGCTGAACACTCAGGTGCGGATGTTGTGGATCGATCCATCGGCGGCGGTCTTCAATCGATGAGGCCAGCTCTTTTTTTGAGAAAGTCCAACTCCACTTTCAGTTGGCCGATCTGCTTGTAGAGCTCGTCCTTCTCGGTGTCGGCCTGCTGGCGCATCTGCTCGCGGCCGTTGCCGAAGATGTCCGGCAAGCCGGCCAGCGCCTGTTTCTTCCAGCCGCCGACCTGGGTCGGGTGGACGCCGAACATCTGCGCGATCTGGGCGGCCGTCTTGTGCGCCTTGATGGCCTCGACGGCGACTTTGGCCTTCAGGCTGGGTGGGTGACTCTTACGCGTTCGTGGCATTGACTCTCCTTCATTTTCAATGCCGCCCACCATCTAAGAAAAGGCCATTTTTGTGTCCAAATTTTGGGGTCCATTACAAGTCTCACTAGCCGCTGCCAGGTCCGGTCGGAAAATGACGGATTCTTACAATTACTCGGGCCGGCCTAACCATGCAGGAGTTCTAGACTGACATAAGTGTCTTTAATCGCGCGTGCCTCAAGTGGGGAACTTCGTTGACTCTGGGACGTGTGTATGCGGGTTCCATCTCTACAGCGCCAACGCCTTAGCGAAAGCCGAAGAACTTCAATCGCAGTGCGGCCTCATATACCTTCTTCGCCGCCTTGGCTTTGTTACGAAGTTCCTCTTCCCGAAAGTGCGCAGCCTCCCACTTGTCAACTTCCGCCACTGAGTGGTTTGCCGAAGCCAAAGCTTCCTCTTCTGCGATAGCGGTTTTCCATTGCTCAACAGCCGCCTTGTAGGCAGTCTGCATGTTGTCGAGGTCTGCGGTTTCATTTTCCAGTTCCATGCGCCATTCTCGGCTTCCATGATAGCCGAGTGAAATGAATAATTGATTTCAATCCGGCAGATGAGCTGGGCAGTGTCGCTTGCTGCGAAAAGCTCCGCCGTCACCATCGACAAGGGACGTGTCAGGCCGCACAGGCCCATCCATGAGACTCGCGACTGGATTCGGAAACTTCACAGTCGTCCGGTGATCAGAAGCTGATTGTATTCGATTGCACAGCGTGTTGTTTGGTGTGATCTCGCCGCCGCTCACGGCAGTTGCCGACCAAATGCGCGAAATGTCGTTGACCTGTTGATCTGGATTGCCATGGCCTGCGGGGTCGTCGCCGAACCGCCGCTACGGAGGACGCCGGCCAGGGTTGCCTACCGATAATGATACTTAACGCCGCGCTGAATGCTCTGATCAACGCCGTAGGCCGCCCCTGCCCGGGCAACGGTCTCCGAGATGGAATGAGATGGAATGAGTTCTTCATGTGGGTTCCCGCACAACCCCTGATGAAAACGCGGTGGTGTCAGCGTAAGCTATTGTTGCCGCGTGGCCCAGAGGTCATCGGCCTTAATGGTGCGGTATCCAGCCCGCGAATGAGTTTGACCCGGACGCTTTCAGGCACAACACACTGTCGCCCTCTTTATTGAGGAGCACGCGAGGGAGAATCTCTTCACGCAGCGTCCTTGGCCACGCGGTAAGGAGAGTTGCCATGGAAGTGCTATACCCACGTTGCTGCGGTTTGGATGTGCATAAGTCGTCGATTGCCGCGTGTGCTTTATTGCGCGAGCAAGGCCGGATCCACACGGAGCGCCGCCGATTTACCACAATGACTCAGGATTTGGAGAATTGGGCCGCCTGGCTTCGGCAGCTTCAGGTGACACATGTAGCCATTGAATCGACAGGAGTCTACTGGAAGCCAGTATGGAACGTACTGGAGGGACACTTCACCATCGTCCTGGCCAACGCCCAGCATGTGAAGAACGTGCCTGGACGAAAGACCGACGCGAAGGACAGTGAGTGGATTGCGGAGTTGTTGCAGCATGGGCTTCTACGAAGCAGCCATGTTCCGCCGGAGATCATTCGAGACTTGCGAGATCTGACCCGTAGCCGCGCCACTCTCTCGCAAGAAGCCTCACGACTTGCCAGCCGGATTCAGAAGGTCCTAGAAGACGCAAATATTAAACTCTCCAGCGTGGCCAGCAACACGCTCGGTAAAAGTGGGCGTGCCATGCTGGACGCCCTTGTGGCCGGCCAGATCGACCCAGAGCAACTGGCGGATCTAGCGCTCGGCCACTTGCGGGCCAAAATCCCGCAGTTACGGTTGGCGCTGGAAGGCAAGATTCGGGAACACCATCGCTTCTTGTTGAAGCGGCTATTGCATCAATTGCGGTTTATCGAGAACGAGATCGACCTGCTGGACGAGCGTTTGGAAGGACTCGGCCAGCGGGATCCGGCGCTGGCCGCCGCAGTGGCTCGTTGGACCACTGTGCCGGGTGTGGATCGTGTTGCCGCTTGGAGCTTAGCAGCAGAGATCGGCATTGCCATGGAGCAATCCCCACAGCAGCCCACCTGGCGAAGCTGGGCCGGGCTTTGTCCCGGGAATTGCGAGAGTGCCGGAAAGCGTCTGAGCGGCAAGACACGCAAGGGCAGTCCCTGGTTGGGTCGCATGACCTGCCAGTGCGCATGGGCGGCCGCACGCACCAAGAACACTTACCTTTCGGCGCAATTCCGACGCCTTGCGGCCAAGCGTGGCAGGAAGCGTGCCATTATCGCAGTTGCTCACAGCATTCTGGCCATTGCGTACCACCTGCAAAAGAAACGGTGCGATTACCGTGATCTGGGCAGCGAATACTTTGATCGGCTGAATTATGACGGCCTCAAGCGCTACCTCGTCAGGAGACTGGAAGCTTTAGGCCACAAGGTTACTATCGAAGCGGCTGGCAACGCTGCATGAACGGCGCGAGTAACTGTTTTCGAGGGAGAAGGACGGCCTCTCACGGGATGCGATATGCTCCCGGTTACGCACTCGAAGTGCAAAGGAGACCGGCCATGAAGAAGCGTAGCAGTTCTCAGAAGCGTCAGAAGGTAAAGGTGAAGCCCAAGGGCGCACAGGAACGCGTGACGATCGGAATGGATCTGGGAGACAAAACCAGTCGGTATTGCATGCTGAGCAACGAGGGTGAGATCTTGCGGGAGGGGCAAGTTGCTACTACCAAGACTGGGATCGTGGAAGCGTTTGGGTCCTTAGGACGGGCCCGGATCGCCATCGAAGTCGGAACCCATTCGCCTTGGGTGAGCCGTTTGTTGCAAAAGTTGGGGCATGAAGTGGTCGTGGCCAATCCAAAGCAGGTGAAGCTGATCACGGAGAGCAGCCGAAAAGACGATCGATTGGACGCTCAAACCTTGGCACGACTGGCGCGAATCGATCCCCAGTTGCTGCGGCCGATTCAGCACCGCAGCGAGAAGGCACAAACTGCTTTGATGGTCATCCCGGTTCGAGCTGCTCTGATGAGGATGCGGACGAGCTTGGTGAATACCGCACGGGGTCTGGCGAAGTCGATGGGCGAGCGATTACCAAAGTGTGATGCGGACCAGATGGGAGTCCTACAAGCTGTGTCGCTGCCGCCGAAGCTGCGACAGGTGCTGGAACCATTGCTGAAAGAAGTGGAATCGTTGACCGAGAAGATCAAAGACAGTGATCGTGAAATTGAGCAGATCGCCCGGAAGGAATATCCGGAAACGGCACTCCTGCAGCAAATCGGCGGAGTCGGACCGTTGATCGCTCTGACCTTCATACTCACTGTCGAAGATAAAAGCAGATTTGAAAAGAGTCGGGATATCGGCTGTTATAAATATGTAGGGCTGCGGCCCCGGCGCAGCAATTCGGGGCAGAGCCAACCGCAATTACGAATCACGAAGGAGGGCGACCCGTACCTGCGGACGATGCTGGTGCAAGGAGCGCACTACATCATTAGCCGCCGGGGGCCGGATACCGATCTAAAGCGGTGGGGCCTGCACCTGGCTAAACATGGCGGAAAGCGTGGCAAGAAAAGAGCGGTCGTGGCGGTTGCGCGAAAACTGGGGATCTTGCTTCATCGGCTGTGGGTAACGGGTGAAGTGTACGAACCATTGCGCAATCACAACGCACGGCAGGAGCAGAAAAAAGCTGCCGCCTGACGGCCCTGGACCAAATCGCCGAGTTCGGGTGACTGCGGCGTCGGCCAGGAACGAGCGTCTCCGGAAACAGAGACATTCCGTTCGGCTCCGAGACGGCAGCACCCGTTTCTAATCGAGGACACCCAGCTGGCACCGGGGCAATAGCTCCACAAAGAGTGCGGATGGAAGTAGGGCGAATCGGTGATTTGAGAATTCGGGATGGCAGCATTGTGCGCCTCCCGCTGGTCGGCGATCGACTGTATCGATGGCCGAACAAAAAACCTTTCTAAGAAGGAAAGGCCGGAGGCGAATCGTGCCTCCCGTTGGTCGGCAGTCTGGCTGTACGGTTGACACGGCCAAGAAAAGGGATTGACAGGAGCCTGCCTTCTCATGGAAGTGGCCGACAATCCGCCCGCTGGTCCCGGTAAACACTACGGCGTTTACTCGGGAGCAATAGTCTGATCCTTCCGCTATGAATCTGTTCTAGAGGCGCTCCGGCCACTCGGTGGAGAAGTAGCGTTCGGGTGTCGGCGTGGTCACGTGGCGAGCGGTCGCGCCCTGCGTGCGGCCACTCAGTGAGTGGCGGGCAGCCCAACGACGATGAGAACCGCGTAGTCCTGCTTGCGGCAGCCGTTCACGACGGGCATGGCCGCCCCTGGATTCACCGGAAAACCCGTGGTCCGAACGTTCGCGGGCGAGCACGAGTCGTTAGCCTTCGCCGGCGTGTAGCGTGCGGAGCGGCATCCGAGATGGGTGACATCGTAGAGGGTCGCGCCGTCGGCGAGTTCCCACCGCTGATTGCCGTCCTTGTCCTTGGGCCGAATTGTCAGCACGGTCGTCACGTTGCGGTCGCCCGTGACGAGGTATTTCCCAGGAGGCAGCGGAAAGGTCGGCTTCTCCATGATCAAGCCGTGTTCCTCCAGCCACCAGTCCGCAGCGTCGAATTTCCACTGTGACGGCGCCACGCCGCCGGCCGCCTTCAATTGATCGTAGCGGTCCAGCTTGCAACCGCGCGGGCCCGGGTCCTGGCTCCAGAGGCCCCATGATTGTGCGCCGTTGCCGGAGGTGGCCCCGGGGTCTCCCAGCGCCGCGATGTACTGCGGCTCGATGCGCCTGAACTTCGAGAGGTCTACGCCTGACGCGTGAACCGGCTGCTGCAGGCCGGCCGCCAACATGAGGGATCCCATGGACAGGAGCCGGCGGCTCACGGACGGCACGAGGTGGCGGACATTCATGCGATTGCTCCGATTGGACGATCTGATGGCATCCTACACCAACGCGCGCCCCGGGGCTGGCCTCCTCGTGGTGGATCTCGACCTCGGCACGGCCTCAGGACTCCTCGCGTCACGGTGCCGCACCTCGCCGATGTAGCGCGCCTGGTATTCCAGCTCGATGGCTCTCGGCACGCGGTATCCCTACGGTAGGCGGTCCGACTCCGGCGCGCCGATGAACGAGAGATAGGTTCGGGCGGTCCGGTCAAGGCGGTGCTCAAACGCTGAAAGCACTACACCTGGAAGCTCTGCTGGTACGCAAGTTCTGCGACCCCTGGAGCGTCTTCTCGCCGTCGATGGCGAGCTTCCTTAAGCGCACCGCCAACGCTCCTTTGTGCCCAGGCTCTTATCGATAGGTCCTTCTATGTCGGCCAGCGTTTACCGAGGTCTTCGCGATTGCAATTGAGATGCAGCGGGCGGATAACGTGCCACTCGTACAAGGCAGCGTTAACACGCCATAACGCTCGCTGCAGTTTGCGGTACAAGGCTGATCGGGCGCGCTTCTTCTGAAGAACCCCTGATGAAGCGGTCGTATGTGGTAAGGCTGAGCCGAGGCTAACCCTATATCTCGTAGCGCATATGTGGTTACAGATCCTTGGTTGGTTGCGGAAAGCAGATGCGCGTTTAGTAATCGCTCGCGGGCGGCGTCCGATTCAGGAACCGCGGCAGCCCGGGGATGCATTAACTCTTCCATTCACTACTCCTCGCCGGTTATCGGCCCGCACGCAGCCCTGCTGTGTGTCAGAATCGAACGATGACACGAAGAGACTTGGTTTTACTTTTCGCGTTGCCGGCTGCGTTCGCCGGGCAGGCGCGGGCTCAGTCGGCTTCGACTGACAGCTCAACAACTATCGATAGCGACGGTACCGTGCACATCACGCGCGCCATACCCGTCCCCAAGACTGTCTCTCCGGAAGCGTACGCCAAACTCGTAACCGGGGAGAAATGGGCTCCCGACGAGGGGTCGAGAGAGTCGGCCGCCATCATCGAGAAGATGCGTGTCGCCTATCCGGGCAAGATCGAGCAGACCACCGTGGCTGGAGTGAAGGCGAAGATCATCACAGCAAACAACGCCGATCCGGATAAAAAGGACCGCGTGCTGATCTGTGTCCACGGCGGCGGATTTCAGACCGACTCCGGATCGCTTATCGAGGCCATTCCCATCGCGGGCATGACTGGAATTCGGGTGATCTCAGTGGAGTACCGCCTGGCGCCGCAATTCCCGTTTCCCGCTGCGGTGGAGGACAGCGTGGCTGTATACAAGGAGACCCTCAAAGCTTATTCGCCCGCGAAGATCGCACTCTACGGTACTTCCGCCGGTGCCATCCTCACGGCGGAGACGGCCGTCCAGTTGCGTAAGCTCGGCCTGCCGCTGCCCGCTGCATTGGGTTTCTTCTCCGGGTTCGCCGACATGGCTCGGTCCGGAGACGCCGGCCACATCTACAGCATCAGCGGTTTTATGGATTTCCGGCCCCCTTCAGGCCAGACGCTTGCGGCCTACGTTGGCAAAACCGACCCAAGGGACCCCGTGCTTTCGCCGATGTATGCCGACCTGAAGGGGTTTCCGCCGACGCTCTGCATGACCGGTACTCGGGACATCTGCCTCAGCGGCACCGTGGACTTTCATCGCGCCCTATTGCGGGCGGGCGTGGACGCCCATCTCATGGTCTTCGACGCCATGCCGCATGCCCATTGGTATTCCTTCCACCTACCCGAATCGAAGGAAGCGCTCGAAGCCCAGGCACAGTTCCTGGATCGGCACCTCGGCTGAACCGGAAGGGAACCTGTGATCAGCCCACATGACCCACGTAATCCGGTCCGTTCACTTGAACCTGGAAGCCGTCCGGATCATGGAACTTGAACGATTCTTTCGAATTGCCGCTCTCGAACTTCAGATTGAGTTTCCTCAATTTGTCGCGCACTTCGTCAGCGTTGAACCCAGCAATTCCGAAATCGTAGTGATCGAGTCTGGCAGTCCGATCATCGCCTTGCTCAATGCCAAAGAAAGAGTTCCCGACGCCCAGGATGTGGGTGTTGGCCGATTGCTGCTTGAGCGGCATCTCGAAGAACTCTTGGTAGAAATCTGAGGTGCGGTGAAGGTCGGGAACCTTAACCGTAACGTGGTTTATACTGACGGCACGGAAGCCTCTTTCCTTCTGCGCACTCTGTGCGGCAGCGGCCAACGTCGCAAGAGAAAGAACCAGTTGACGACGGGTCAGGTTGCCGCATTCGAAATTGTCCAGCATCTTTTCTATCGTTTGTATCATAGGGTCCTTTCACTACGGAGGGCATCTGCGGCGTCAACCAGCAATGGCGTCGCGGATCAGCTTTAACCCTTCGCCCTCCGGATCGTTTTTGATATGGCTCGGATGATCGAAGAACATGACCGGACGTTTGTGCATGTCGTATGCCGGCCAGGGGGGCAGCCCCGGATGGTTGGGATTCCCTGTCCGCGCAAGTTGCACCCATGCGCGGCTCACATTCGTTGCCAGCGCGCGTGCCACCGGACCTGCGCCCGTCTGACGGACGCACCGGTCGATGTTATCGAAAACATAGGCGATCTCGCACGCGTGATACGTGCCCGGTTTCCCCTCCAGCACCGGTGGAACCCAACTGAAAATGTACTGATAGACGGGGGCGGCCTTCTGCGCAGCCTTGCGCTCGGAGAGGGTCTGTGCGTTGAGCCGCATCCAGTCGGCCGCTGAAGTTGCCGCCCAAAGCTGAAAAGGGGTCGCCTTCCGATACTCTTTGCGGTAAGCCTCCACGATTTCGTTCGCCCTGGGGCCCCAGGCTTGAGCGGCACGGCTCTCCATCTGTTCCTTCGTCAAAGTGTCGCGCTCCGGATTGTCCAGCCCGCTGACAAACTCGTTCAGATTGGTCCCCACTATGAGCGGCACTTCTGCCGAGAGCGGCGAGGCCACGGGATCAAATGGATGAGCGGGTAGGACCCTGCCGTCAACTTTGGGCCCCCAACTGGGCCGTTTTCCGGCGGGAGCGGTAATGGCGGCTTTGCGCATCGCCGCCGCCGCGGCTTCGATCAGACGATCGATCGGCACCTCGCGAATCTGCCCCAACTGTGACTTCAAGAGCCCCAACTCGGCGAGAACCAACGCTCCTACAGGCTCCGTGATTTCGGGCGTGGAGAACTTCAGGAAAGCGCCGCTTTGGATTGCTGCCTTGTGGAACAGACCTTTGGCTTCCGGCATGGCCATGAGCGCGGCCACCTTGCCGCCGCCGCCGGACTGACCGAATATGGTCACGTTGTTGGGGTCACCCCCGAAAGTGGAGATGTTGTCACGCACCCACTGGAGTACAGACACGAGATCGAGGATTCCAACGTTGGCCGAATCCGCATATTCTTCCCCGCCCAGTTCGGAAAGGTCCAGATGCCCGAAGACGTTTAGCCGGTGGTTGTGGGTCACCACCACCACGCCGTTGCGCTGTGCCAGGTTCTCTCCGTCGTACGCCAACAGGTCGTGACCGCTACCGCCGGAAAACCCGCCGCCGTGCATATACACCATAACCGGCCGTTTGCCGGAGATCAGACCAGCGGTCCACACGTTTACGCGCAGACAGTCCTCGCCAGCCGGCTGCCAATAGCTACGATAGAGCAGACATGCATCTTCGTCGGCGTGGGGTCGGTTGTCGTTGGGCTCACTCCAACTGTTATTTGTGGGGCATACGTGCCCGAAATGCACGGAACTGCGGATGCCGGCCCAAGGTTGCGGCTTGGCAGCGCGCTGGAAGCGCAACGGCCCCACGGCAGGTGCGCCATACGGAATGCCCTTGAACGCGTACACGCCATTCATGAAGTAGCCGCGCACTGTTCCCGCCGTGGTCTCGACAACCGGCGGGCGTGGAGCCAGAGCCGGGCGCTTCGATGCGATCTGTCCGGAACTGGCCTCGGTCGGCTTCGGATCTGCCTTCTCCTGTGCGTTGGCAATGCCTGCCGCAAATACGGCCATACCCTGAAATAACATGCGCCGCGATGTGCCCCAGGAAGCACCGTCTGGCGAAATCTCTTGTCTTTCGTTCATATCCACCTCTTTGGATATCAAGCCACAATGTGGAGCGGAACACGGATTTCACTGAACTTCAGACTACCACCGTCAATTTCAGCAGGCAGTCTGCGTGAGCGGCTGGATTCGCCGCCGATTGAAATGATCCGCCCGGCGTGAACCGCGAGGTTCGTTCGCCCCTCCCGCCCTCGATGCTGATGCCCAGCGACATGCATCGGTGCTATTCGCGCCACACGGCGACATCGAGTGTTTCCTTGCCGACGCTGGGCTAGCCCGCATTTCTCACCAAGACTCACTGTGCAAGTGAGTTGCGGGAAGAGACGGAGTTTTCAAGATCGCGTTTGACCGCCAAAGTTCGCATTGGCGTGTAGGGTGCCTCGCAGCTCGCTGGAGGGGCCCGGCGCGGCCCTTAGGCGTGGCGCGAAGACATTTTCGGCCGGATTCGTTTGATAGCAGCCCTGTGCAGCCTGGAATCGAGGCCGGAAAAGTGATGCTTGAAGTTTGCCCGTCGAGTCGATAGATCTCAGCAACGTTGCGGAAGCTCGCCCATCAGCCGCTGATGAGCCGCCGCAAACACGGCTGCGGCGGGGTGGCCGGCAGCCATCGAGATCCAGATTTTGCGCGCCGTAATGCGCACCTGTGCTCCGATCTTCAGCAGCCGTAGGCGGATCGTCCCGCACTGCGCTTGGGCCATGTCGGTGCTCGCCAGAGCGAGCCGGCGCAGAGCCACCAGCACGCTGTAGGCAATGGAAGAGAGGTACAGACGAATCTGGTTGGAGTGCAACGCATGGGTGGAGGTCCGATCAGCGAACAGATCCAACTGCTGTTCTTTGATGCGGTTCTCCAGGTCGCCGCGGGCGCAATAGAAATCCTCGTACAAGCTGCGGGCCGCCATCTCCTCGGTGCCCAGCGAGGTGACCACGAAACGCGGGTTTGCGCCTTTGTCCAGGTATTCGGCTTTGCCCACTACCCGCCGCCCGCGCTTCCAGGATTTGCGTGCGATACCGGAAATCCAGAAAACGTCGGGCCGCTTTACCGGTCTTCTTCCACTGCTCCTGCGCTTCTTTCATCAACTTTTTCAGCTTCTTGGCCAGCCGCTCGTTTTTGGCTAGGCCGAAAACATACCCGACCCGGTTCTTCTCGCACCAGCACATGCGCTCGTCGCGGCAGAAGCCCGAATCGGCGCGCAGGATGATTTCCACCTCCGGCCAGGCCAAGCGCAGCCTCCTGACGATACGCTGGACCTCTTCCAGGGACCCGGCCGCGGCGTCGATATTCGACGGCCGCAACCGCGCGCAGACCAGGTGCTCGTCGATGAAAATGTACAACGGCAGATAGCAATAACAGCCGTAGTAGCCATGGAAAAACCGTCCTTCCTGCTCTCCGTGCACGGGATCGTCGGTAGCATCCAGATCCATCACGATGCGCTTGGGTTGGCGCGTCTGGGCCTGGATGTAGAGATCCACCAGCAGACCATCCACGGCTTCTTCGTCCATCACGATCTTCTTGTAGCGGGCGTCGGACTTGGCATCCGCTGGCGTCAGCTCCAGCCGGTTCAAACTGCTCTTGCCCGCTCCGGCTTTGCCCCGGTCCTGCTCGCGCCGCCGGTGCTCACCCTCCACGTCTCGCTTGCCAGACAGCAACGCCAACAAGGGATCTTGCCGCAACCGATCATGGTCGTTCAGATCTTCGTAGCCCAAGGCGATGCCGTACACACGCTGCCGCACCAACTCGCTGACGCTGTGCTCCACCAGATCCGCCCGCCGGTAGTCGCGAAAACAAGCGGCGAACTGGCGTAGGATACCCGTACGCTGTTCCACCGGGCGCAACCGCAACGCCCCGGCCTCCGTGGTGATCTGTCCGCCATCGAACCGGGCCACCACGTCACGCGAAAAATGAGGTGCAAATGGGAAGCAAGATTGGGTACACTCTCTTCCGAAAATATCCCTACGCTTCCGCCGCCTGGCCGGTTGGGGTGAGGGTGACCTTTAGCCCCATCTTCTCCAGCTTTCGGACGTAGTATCGTTGCGCCTGACTGCCTTTGAGCCGGTCGAAGTAATCCGCGCCGAGCTCGCGATATGGGTTGCGATGTTTGCCGATATGCCAGACGATAGTAAGAATCGTGTTGGCAACCGCAAGCAGCGCTCGCTTCTTGCCGCGTTTGACCAGCAGGCGGCGGTACTGCTGGGAAAGATAAGTATCCTTAGGTGTGAGCTGCTGCCCACGCAATCTGCGTCATCAGACCGCGCAGCCATGGGTTCGCTTTGCGCGTCCTGCTGCTCTTGCGTTTGCCGGCGCTCTCATTGTTTCCAGGACACAAACCTGCCCAACTGACCAGGTGACGCGCGGAGGGAAACTGTTCCATGTTCGCTCCAACCTCAGCGAGCAGGCTCCAGGCGGCAACATGGTCAATCCCGGGGATGGTCATCCAGAGTCTCAGTAGTTCCTCAAAAGGAACCGCCATCTTGGCGATTTCGCCCTCCAGAGTGCGAACCTCTCCTTCCAGGTCCTCCGCTTGTTGAAGATGCCGTTTCAGCAGAAAGCGATGATGTGAGGTGAGCGTACCGGCTAGTGCCAACCTCAACTTCTCCCGCTTCTTCCGCATCGGGCCGCGAGCCAAATCCGCCAACAGAACGGGGTCGGTATTGCCCGCGATCAATTCTCGAATCATTGATCGTCCGGAGACACCCATCACGTCAGTAGCCACCGAGCCCAGCTTGATATTGGCGTCCTCCAACAGTTTTTGGAGGCGGTTTACAACTGCCGTTTTCTGCCTCGTCAAGCTCGTACGGGTCCGGCATAGGTCACGCAACTCGCGAATTCGGCGTTCGGGAATAAAGCTGGGCCGCAGCAACCCGTGGCGAAGCAGCCGGCCGATCCATTGACAATCAGCCTTGTCAGTCTTCCGACCGGGAACGTTCTTGATGTGCTGGGCATTGGCGAGAATGATCGTGAAATGCGGTTCCAGCACGTTCCATACCGGCTTCCAGTACACGCCCGTGGACTCCATGGCAACGTGGGTCACGCCGACTTGCTTCAGCCATTCCCGCAATTCCATGAGCTCACGGGTAAAAGTGCCGAACGAACGCAGCTCAACGGCAGGTTCCTCGGCAGCCTCCGGACTAGGTGTCAACGCACAAACAGAAAGGCTGTTCTGATGAACATCGATTCCGGCGCAATGTGTATACAGCAACTCCATTTCGGACCTTCCTTTCCCGACTGCGCCGGGGGCACCAGGGAGGGTTGAATCTCTTCCTCGGGCTCGCCGCCTCACGGCGGTGGCACCACTTCGTTGTTCCAGACGGCGCCCGGACCAGACTGTCATACGGGCTTGGACAGCCTCAATGAGTGATAACGGTCTCTTCCGGCTGCAGACGCCATTACACTACCGCCATTTTCATTCCTCGTTGTGAAGCCGCGGCTTCATGCGGGACTGTCATAGCAAAAGCCGCTCTTTCGTTGGCCTAAACTGCTGTGTGGAAACTCAGTTATGCCACGAAAAGCGGCTTTTTGCCATAGTACGGTGAGAAATCCGGGCTAGGTCTCAAAAAAGCGCCACGGCGTTTATAGCTTTGTAACAGGTCCCAGGTTATACTCTACGGAACCCGCTTCCATGCGGGCTACGGGGAGGGGATATGACGAGACGATATGGGACCATCTTTCCGCACGCTATGGGTGTGGCGTTAGCGGCGATTGCGATTCAGGCCGTGCCGGCACAACCGGTGGCATTCCCGCCGATTCAGGTGAGCACGCGGTTCGTCGTCAAAGCCGACCGCTCGGGCGACTTGGCGGCGGCCATCAAAGAGTACAACGCGGTTCTCAAGAAAGCGCAGTGGGACAAGCGCATCACCATCTGGCATTCCGCCACCGGTCCGACCGAGATGATGCGCGTCGATTTCTACGATAAGTGGGCGGATCTCGATACACCGATCAGCCAGAACCCGAAGCTCAAGGAGTACCAGGCGGACCTGGTTCGTATCACCCGGCGCATCACCGATAGTTTCGAGAGCAGCACCCGCGTGATCGCCATGGTGGATCGGCAGGCTAGTACGCCGCGGCCGGCAGAGGTGCCCAAGATGATCATGCTGTGGACGGCTCACGTGATGCCTGGCAAGATGGCGGAGGCCGTGGCGGCGGAAAGAAATGAGTATGCCCCGGCGGCGAAGAGCGTCGGCATCCAGGCGTATGTTTTCACCACCACCCGCTTCGGCGGGCCCAACAATGAGATCCGCTCCTCCATGGGGCTCGACAAGTGGGCTGACCTGGAAGAGCAGAACCCCATCCGTAAGGCCATGGGCGACGAAAGGTATCGCGCCTTTTCCGAGAAGATGAACACGCTGCTGGAGGATTACCACTACGACATCTACCGGTACGATCCGGAGTTGAGTTACACGCCTGGGAAGTGACCGCCGCCGGGGGCCGCGCGCCGGCCCCCAATCCCTGATCCCGATCGTGCTATAATCCGAAGAGTCTTTCCGGTTCGCAAAGATCCAGGGAATTTCTATGCCTAAGCTGAAGACACACAAGGGTGCGTCTAAACGGTTCAAGAAGACGGGTACGGGCAAGATCGTTCGCGGTCATGCCTTTGGCCGTCATATCCTGACCTCCAAGCCGCACAAACGCAAAAAGAAACTGCATCAGACCGTGGTCGCCGACAAGGCCGATCAGCCGGTTCTGAAGCGCATGCTCCCCTATTAGGGTGGGCGGTTGCGCGGACGGAGCGCGTGGCACGTGCCCGATCCGCCGACGATGACGTGAATATAAGGAGAATGAAACGTGCCTAGAGTCAAACGTGGTCCCCACCGCCGGGCAAGCCGGCGCAAGACGCTCGAACAGGCGTCCGGTTATTTTCTAACCAAGAGCAAGCTGTACCGTGCAGCGCAGGAAGCCGTCGAGCGCGCGCTGAAATTCGGCTACACCGGCCGCAAGAACAAGAAGCGCGAATACCGCTCGCTCTGGATCGTCCGCATCAACGCCTCCTGCCGCGAGGCCGGCATCAGTTACAGCCAGTTCGTGCACGGCCTGAAGGCCGCCGGGCTGGACCTGAACCGGAAGGTGCTGGCGGATGTGGCGCTGCACGACGACGCCGGTTTCCGCCAGTTGATTGAGGCAGCGAAGACGGCGCTCGCGCAACCGGCCGGCCAGAAAGCATGAGCGAGAGCATGTTTCCGGTACCCGAAGAAGTCGATTCGTTGGCCAGCCTGGAGGACCGCATCCAGCGGGCCATCCAGCTGGTCGCCCGCCTGCGCAAGGAGAAGGAAGCGGCGCTGGCGGATGCAGCCGCGGCCAAAGCCGAAGCGGCGCGGCTGGGTGAAGAGGTCCGCAACCTGCAGGGCGAGCGCAAGCAGGTGCGCGGCCGCATCGAGCGCCTACTCGAACAGATCGATGAGTTGAACGCCGGTTGATTCGGGGCGGGGTCCGACCCTGCCCGTGCGAGACGCGCATGGACGAAAAACAGCCCGTGCGGGTGACCATCCTGAGCCGGCCGTACACGCTGCTGGCCTCGGGAGATCCGCGCCAGGTGGAACAGGTGGCGGCCAGCGTGAACGATCTCATGCTCTCCATCGCCGCCAGGGCGCCCAACGCCGATTCCACCCGTATCGCCGTGCTCGCCTGCCTGCACCTGGCGGACAAGCTGCGGCTGGCCCAGGACGAGCTGGAAAACCTGCGCGAGCGCAAGGATTCTCATTCCGCCGAATATGCCGCACTGCTGGAGCGGCTGATCGCGTCGGTGGAGGAGGCTTCCGCATGACGCGCCTGCTCGCCCTGTTCCTGGCCGGCGTAGCCCTGGCGGCGGTGACCGGGTATGAGGCCGGCATCGAGGAATGGCGGCAAAAGCGCGTGGCCGCGCTCCAGGCGGATGGCGGCTGGCTCACCGTGACCGGCCTCTTCTGGCTGCACGCCGGCGCGAACCGCTTCGGCTCTAATTCCGCCAACGAGATCGTGCTGCCGGATGGGCCTGCCAGCGCCGGCGCATTCGAGTTGCATAACGGCCAGGTTACGGTCGCCATGGGCGGCCAGTCGCGGGCGTTGGCGCCGAATTCCAGGGATTTCGCCCGCGTGGGCCGGCTGAGCCTGTTCGTGCTCAAGCGCGGCGACCGCTACGCCATCCGCATGAAGGACCCGGACAGCGAATTCCGGAAGAAATTCCATGGCATCCGGTTTTTCCCGCCGAATGAAGCCTACCGCGTGACCGCGCGCTGGGTGGCCCAGCCGCGGCAGCTTCCCATTGCCAACATTCTGGGCCAGACCGAGCCGTCGGAAAATCCGGGCTATGCCGAGTTCGAACTGCAGGGCAAGACCTTGCGCCTCTATCCCATCATCGAAGAGCCGGGCGATCAGCAGCTTTTTTATATTTTCCGCGACCTGACCACCGGCAAGGAGACCTACCCGGCGGGACGGTTTTTCTACTCCGAAATGCCCCGGTACGGCCGCGTGGTGCTGGACTTCAACAAAGCCTACAACCCGCCCTGCGCCTTCACCCCCTACGCCACCTGCCCGCTGCCGCCCAGAGAAAATCACCTCCCGGTGCGGATTGAAGCGGGCGAAAAGACGTACCACCAGACAGAGTAACCGCCTGCCCTACTAACTTCCGGTGCCAGTCACCGCTCCGTAGCGCCGGCTTCCAGCCGGCCATGCCGGCGTCCTCGCCGGCACACGTCACTGCCCGAAGAATGCCGGCCCTTGAAGCCGGCGCTACGGCGGACCGGGGCGCAAGTTGAGACATGGTGTCTCAACTGAACTTGCAAAGCCTTGATTCTAAATGGTCGGGCTCTCCGAAGTTCAGACAATGTGTCTCGCCGGTTTTTTCAACACCGGCCGAAACGGTCCTACGGCAGCACGCTTTCCAGCTTGCGGCGCAGTTCGGCGGCCAGGCGCGGGCTGCGGCCGCCGGTGGAGACGGCGATCTGAATGCCGTCGCGCTCCAGGCGGGCGGGCACGATGAAATCGCATTCGGCGGCGGCATCGGCAATGTTGGCGAAGATGCCGCGGCGGCGGGCGGCGGCGCCGATGCGTCGATTGACCGCGCGGTCGTCGGTGGCGGCGAAGACCAGGGCGGCGCCGTCCAGGTCGGCAGCGCGAAAGCGGCGCTCCAGGCGGCGCACGGGCAGGGCGTCAAATTCGGGCAGCCAAGCGGACGCCACCACCGTCACGCGCGCGCCGGCTTCCACCAGCCCGCGCGCCTTGCGCAGCCCCACCGGTCCCGCCCCTACCACCAGCACCGGCCGGCCGCGCAGATCGAGAAAGATCGGATAGTGAGTCACAGGCACCTGCTATGATGAGAACACGGTGCGGGCCGGATGTATCGGTCCCCCACACAAGAGACATGCCAAAAGCCCTTCCCACAGTCGTCATCGTGGGCCGGCCCAATGTAGGCAAATCCACCCTGTTCAACCGGATCACGGGGCAGCGGCGTGCCATCGTGGGCGACGAGCCCGGTATCACGCGCGACCGCATGCACGGCCCGGCCGAACACCATGGCCGGCGGTTTGAGCTGATCGACACCGGCGGCATCGTGGTGGACGACCAGGAATACATCCCCAGCCAGATTCTGCACCAGGCCGAAATGGCGCTGGAGCATGCGGCGCACGTTATTTTCCTGGTGGATGGGAGGGCGGAGATCACCGCGGCGGACCGCGACCTGGCCTCCATGCTGCGCCGCCTGGGCAAGCCGGTCTCCCTGGCGGTCAACAAGGCGGATACGGCGGCGCGCGAGGACCTGGCGGGCGAGTTCTACGAGCTGGGAATCGCGGACGTGTTTCCGGTCTCGGCCGAGCACGGCACGGGCGTGGACGCGCTGCTCGATCACGTGATGGACGGCCACCGGGCGGCGCCGGAAGCGGCCACGGCGGAAGACGGGGAAACGCCGGCGGAGGAACCGGCCGCGCCGGCTGCGGCGGAAGCCATCAAGGTGGCGATCATCGGCAGGCCCAACGTGGGCAAGTCCACCCTGCTGAATACGTTGACAGGACAGGAACGGGCCATTGTTTCGCCCGTGGCGGGGACCACCCGCGACACGGTGGATGAGCGCGTGGAGCGCAACGGCACCGAATACGTGTTCATGGACACGGCGGGCATCCGGCGCAAGGGCAAGACCAAGCTCATGGCGGAGAAGCTGAGCGTGGTGATGGCGCGGCGCCACATCCGCATGGCGCACGTGGTGCTGCTGGTGCTGGACGCCGCCGAAGGGCTGGTGGGGCTGGACGCCACCATCGCCGGATACGCCCACGAGGGCGGGCGCGCGGTGATCATCTGCGTGAACAAGTGGGACGCGCTCGAAGGCGGCAACAAAAAGGAATTCGAGGAGCGCATCCGCGACCAGTTCAAATTCCTGGATTATGCGCCGGTGGTATTTCTTTCGGCCAAAACCGGCGCTGGAATTCCGCGGCTGTTCCCGCTCATCCGCGAGGTGTACGAATCGGCTTCGCGGCGCGTAACCACGGGCGAGCTGAACCGCTTCGTGGAGCAGTTGCATTTCGAGGAGCGGAAGATCTATTACATGACGCAGGCGTCCATCCGGCCGCCGGAGTTCGTGGCGTTCACGGGGCGCGGCGGGGCGCTGCACTTTTCCCACGAGCGTTACCTGGTCAACCAGATCCGGCGGCGGTTCGGATTTCGCGGCACGCCGGTGGTGCTGCGGATCCGGTCCAAGGAGCGGGGGGGCCAAAGCTCCTCAGCGCCGCGCCGCGGAGGGCGCTGAACGTGGGGCGGGCGGGTTTGCGGGCTCCGCAGCACGGCAACGCGGCCCGATCGGGGAGGTAAAATCGTATTTCAGGGGTTTTTCGCCATCGGCGGGTGGTAGATCCCGGCTGAACCGGCCAAGCCTGGGGCAACCGTGGAGTGGGTTTGCGTTTTCCAACCCTCCCCTTTAGACTAGAGAGCAGTATCATGACCGTACTTATAATTCATAGCGGAGGGCGGCGAAATGTGGAATAAGCAGCGCCGGGACGAAGAACCGGCCAAACCCTACGTACCGTCAGTTTCCGTTCCGGCCCCAGTGGCGGCCAGCCCCGCCGAAACCAAGAAGGAGACAACAACCGTGTCCAGCACGCCATCGAGGAGCTACGAAGCAGAGAAGAGCGGCAGCTCCGCCACTATCGGTAAGGCCGTAAAGATCAACGGCCAGATCCAAAGCAAAGAGGATCTGTACGTGGACGGGGATGTAGAGGGCACGGTGGAGTGCCCCGAGCACAAATTGACCATTGGTCCGAATGGCACCGTGCACGCCACTGTCAAGGCGCGGGAAGTGGTAGCGCTGGGGACGATCCAGGGAAACGTGGAGGCGGCAGACCGGATTGAAATCCGCAAAGACGCCAAGCTGGTGGGGGATATCCGCACGGCCCGCATCGTAATAGAAGACGGAGCTTATTTCAAAGGCAGCATCGACATCGTGAAGCCAGAACCGGCCAAGGCGACCATGCCGCGCCCGCAGGCGGCTCCCGCGCCCGCCGCGCACGCGCCTGCAGCCGCCGGCGCTGTGGATAAACGCTAATCGGCCGGTATTGCGATGCCACTTCCCGGACCGTTGAAGAATCTCTTCCGGGGCGGCGGGAACGGGTCCGTCGTTAACGGAGCCCCGCCGCTTAAGGCCGTCCGCACCGCCTCCGCGGTCCGCGGCGGCGGGGAGGCGATTGCCACCCGGCCGAGCCGTGGCCTGGAGGAGTTCTTCAGTTACATTCGCGACCAGGCGGGGTTGACCATCCTGGACCTGGGCCCGGCCACGCAGCAGAACATCAGCTTCATCACCAACCTGGGGCACCGCCTGTACTCGGAGGATTTTCTGCGCGTCCTCAACGAGACCTTCGGGGAAAACGTTCCGCTCGAAGAGCAGTTGAATCCGGGGCGGATCGATTATTTCCTGCGGCAGTCGCTGGATTATCCGGAGGGCCATTTCGACGGCGTGCTGGTCTGGGACGTGCTGGAGTACCTGGCGCCGGCGCTGCTGGCGGCGGTGGTGGAACGGCTGCACTACGTCCTGCGCCCGCGCAGCTATATGCTGGCGTTCTTCCACTCCGACGACAAACTGGATTCGGCTCCGCAGTACACGTTCCGGATTCAGGAGATCAACCAGTTGCAGGTGGCGTCGCACGGCATGCGCCGGCCGGCCCAATTGTTCAACAACCGCAGCCTGGAGAAACTGTTCGGGCGGTACGAATCGGTTAAGTTTTTCCTGACCAGGGAGCGGTTGCGGGAAGTGATCGTGAAGGTCTAGGGGTCGGGGATCAGGGAATCGGGCGGCGCGGTGCGCGGCCCCGATCTCCGCTTCCTTACGGTTGCGGCTCCGGTATTACCGGTAGAGTCCGCGGAGGCCGTTCCAGCGGACCTGGAGCACGTCGCCGAAAGCGGCCAGGCCGCGGGCGGCGCTGACTGTGGTGCCGGCCACGTCGTTCCAGCGCACGGGAATCTCCAGCACGCGATAGCCGAGGCGGGAGGCGATATAGAGCGCTTCCACGTCGAAGCCGAAGCCGTCGAGCCGCTGGCGGCGGAAGATTTCCCGGGCGGCGGCGCGCTGGAACAGCTTGAAGCCGCACTGGGTGTCGTGGAAGGGAAGGCCGGTAACTGCGCGCGTGACGAAGTTGAATATGCGGCCGGCGAATTCGCGCGCCGGGGCCTGGTGCACGCCTACGAGGGAGCGGTCGAGCGCGCGCGAGCCGATGGCCACTTCGGCGTTTTCGTTTTCGGCCATGCGCCACAGCTTATCCAGCTCGGCGATGGGCGCGGAAAGATCGGCGTCGGTGAAGAGCAGCCAATCGCCCTCGGCCTTCAACATGCCGTGGCGGACGGAGAAGCCTTTGCCGCGATTGCCGGGGTTTTCCAGAACGCGGGCTCCGGCGGCGCAAGCCACCGCGGCGGTGGCATCGCGCGAGCCGTCGTTCACCACCAGGATCTCGGCGAACTCCCACGAGCGGGAGCCGAGATACCGGGCAATCGCTTCCAGCGTAGAGGGCAGGCGGCGCTCTTCGTTGTAAGCGGGAATGATAATAGAAATAGATCGGCGCAAAGACCTTATAATAACGGATTGCGCCAAGGAGAGCTATTTGCCACTGGAAGACGAGCTGCTGAAACAGCGGCTGGCGCACATTCGCGACATCGAAGCGCTAGGCTACCGGCCGTACGGCCGGCGATTCGAATTCACCCATACGATTGCGGCCATCCTGGCCGGGTATGGAGCGAAGACGGCCGAGGAACTGGAGCCGCGGGTGCCGGTGCGCATCGCGGGCCGCGTGATGACCATACGGCACATGGGCAAGGCCGGGTTCGCCCACCTGCAGCAGGAAGGCGAGCGGCTGCAGATTTACGTGAAGAAGGACGCGGTGGGCGAGCGCGATTTCCAGCTTTTTAAAGGCCTCGACATCGGCGACATCATCGGGGTGGAGGGGTATTTGTTCCGCACGCGCACGGGCGAGCTGAGCGTGCACGCGGAGAAGATCGAGTTTCTCTCGAAGACCCTGCTCACCATGCCGGAGAAATGGCACGGCCTGGAAGACGTGGAGACGCGCTACCGGCAGCGGTATCTCGATTTGATCGCCAATCCGGAATCGCGGCAGGTGTTCGTGAAGCGCGCGCGCATCATCAGCTCGCTGCGGCGGCAACTGGAGGCGCGCGGCTTCATCGAGGTGGAAACGCCGATGATGCAGCCGCTCTACGGCGGCGCCACGGCGCGGCCGTTCGTGACGCATCACAACACGCTCGATATCGACCTGTATCTGCGCATCGCGCCGGAGCTGTACCTGAAGCGGCTGACGGTGGGCGGGCTGGACCGGGTTTACGAGATCAACCGCAACTTCCGCAACGAGGGGCTCTCCACGCACCACAATCCCGAATTCACCATGCTGGAGTTTTACCAGGCCTACACGGATTACCGCGGCCTGATGGATTTTTCCGAGGAGCTGTTGCGGCAGGCGGCGCTCGATGCGAACGGCGGCACTGAGGTGGAGTACGAAGGCAACAGGCTGGACTTTTCCTGCCTGCAACGGTACACCATGCGCGAAGCGGTGGCGCATTTCTGGGAAGGCGAAGGCAGGCCCACGGCGGATGAGCTGCGCGATCCGGAGTGGCTGCTGCGCCATTCCGACAAGGCCACGCCGGGCGAAGCGCTGGCCGACATTTTCGAGCGGCGCGTGGAGGAGAAGCTGATCCAGCCCTCGATTATTTACGATTACCCGGTGGAGACCTCGCCGCTCTCGAAGAATAAGCCGGAGGAGCCGGCCCTGGTGGAGCGGTTCGAAATTTATGCGGCGGGCATGGAGATGGGGAACGCGTACACGGAGTTGAACGATCCGCAGGAGCAGCGGCGGCGGTTCGAAATGCAGCTGGCCATGCGCGAGCGCGGCGACGAGGAAGCGCACCAGATGGACGAAGATTACGTGCGGGCGCTGGCCTACGGCATGCCGCCCACGGGCGGGGAGGGGATCGGGATCGACCGGCTGACCATGATCCTGACGGGATCGAAGTCGATCCGCGACGTGATTTTGTTTCCGCTGCTGCGGCCGGAAGGGCCGATCGAGCTGGTGGAGAGATTGAGGGAGCTGGACGGGTGAGGCGTCTATTTGACGCAGAGGCGCAGAGACCCGGAGGACAACCTGGAGTGCCTTTTCTCTGCGTCTCTGTGTCTCTGCGTCAAGAATTATGAAGACGGGGTTCGAGCTTTTTGTTGCGAAGCGGTACTTGCGGGCGCGCCGCAAGGAGGCGGTGATCTCGGTGATCACCGTGATTTCGGTGCTGGGGGTGGCGGCGGGCGTGATGGCGCTGGTGATCGCGCTGGGAGTGAACAACGGCTTCCGCGCCACGCTGCAGCGCAACCTGCTGGGCGCCATGGCGCACATCAACGTCATGCCCAAGCAGCCGGGCGACGGCATCGACAATTGGCAGCAGATGGCGGCGCGCCTGCGCAAGGTGCCGCACGTGACGGCGGTTTCGCCGGCGCTGTATGACGGGGTGTATCTGGTGGGGCCGCTCCAATCCACGGGCGCGGTGCTGAAGGGCATGGATGTCAACGATGAACTGACGATCACCGGGGCGCTGCGACACCTGCTGGCCGGCTCGCTCGACCGTCTCCGCGATCCCGACGCCAATCCGCCCGGTATCATCCTCGGCTCGCGACCTGGCGGCGGACACGGGCATGGTGGTGAACTCGATCGTCAACGTGGTCAGCCCGACAGGAGGCGAACTGACGCCGCTGGGGCCGCGGCCCGCCATCCGCCGCTTCCGCGTGGTGGGGATTTTCAAGACCGGTTTTTTCGAGGTGGACGACCATTGGGCGTTCACGTCGATCAACGGCTGAACAGCGGGTGGTATCGCTGCCCAACCAGGTGAACCAGATGGAAATGAATGTGGACGATTTGAACCGCGCGCCGGAGATCGCGCAGGAGATCGAAAAAGCGGTGGGGCCGAGGTTCACCACCACGACGTGGCTGGAGCGCAACCATCAACTGCTGAGCGCGTTGAACATGGAGCGCGTGGTCACGATGATCACCATCGGGCTGATCGAGCTGGTGGCGGCGCTCAACATCTTTATCACGCTGGTGATGATGGTGATGGAAAAGTATCGGGATATCGGCGTGCTGATGTCGATGGGGGCGCGGCGCCGGCAGATCCGCCGGATCTTCATGCTGCAGGGCGTGCTGATCGGGATGGTGGGAAGCGCCATCGGGCTGGTGGCCGGATATACGCTCTGCTATTATGCCAACCGGTACCGGCTGGTGCCGCTCGATCCGGCGGTGTACTCGATGAGCTTCGTGCCCTTCGATCCGCGTTGGGTGGATGGCATCTGGATCGCGGGGGCGGCTATCCTGGTGAGCTTCCTGGCGACCATTTATCCGGCGCGCAATGCCACCCGGATTGCGCCGGCGGAAGTGCTGCGTTATGAGTGAGGACCCCATGGGGGAACAGGCCGCTAAGCAAGCGTTGGGACTGCCGCCCGCGGTCATCCTGGAAAGCATCGCCCATCCGATTATCGCCTTCGACAAGCAGTGGCGCTACCTGTACGTAAGCGCGCGCGCCGCCCAAGCCTTGGGCAGGAGCGCGGAGGAGCTGATCGGTAAATGCATGTGGGACGTGTTCCCCATGGACACGGGGTTCCAGGAGGCCTGCCGGCGCGCCTGGGAGGAAGGCCGGGCGATCACGTTGGAGCGCTACTCCGTGGTGCTCGAGCAGTGGGTGGAGAGCTACATTTATCCGTTCGCCGGCGGAGCGTGCGCGCAATGGCGCGATGTATCGGAGCGCCGCGCGGTTCAGCAGGCGCTGTCGGAGGCGGCGCAGCGGCTCAATGCGCACATGGACAACTCGCCGCTGGCGATTGTCGAGTTCGATCCGCAGTTTCGGGTGACGCGCTGGTCGAAAGGCGCCGAACGGTTATTCGGCTGGACAGCGGATGACATGCTAGGCACGGCCATCCCCGAGAGGCATTGGGTTTACGAGGACGATGTGGAGAAGGTGGGCCAGGTGTCGCTGGACATGATGGAAGGCCGGCGCCCGCGCAATCTGCACGTGAACCGCAACTACCGCAAGGACGGCTCGGTGGTGGAATGCGAGTGGTACAACTCCGCCATCTACGACCGCGAAGGCAAGCTGGCCTCGATTTTCTCCCAGGTGCTGGACATCACGGAGAGGCGGCGGAACGAAGAGCGGCTGCGGCAGGCGCAGAAACTGGAGAGCGTCGGGCTGCTGGCGGGCGGCATCGCGCACGATTTCAATAACCTGCTGACCGGGATCATGGGCAACGCCAGCATGGCGCTTGAGGAAGCGGGGCCAAAAGCGAAGCACCGGATAGAAGAGGTGATTCGCAGCGCGGAGCGGGCGGCCAGCCTCACGCAGCAACTGCTGGCCTACTCGGGCAAAGGCCAATTCGTGGTGCGGGAGATCGACGTGGCGCAGGCGGTCGGCGAGATCGCCGGCCTGGTGCAATTCTCGATTCCGAAGAGTGCCGGCCTGTCCCTGACGGAGCAAAAGGGGCTGCCCACGGTGCGCATGGACCCCAGCCAGTTGCAGCAAGTCCTTATGAACCTGGTGATCAATGCCGGAGAGGCGATCGGGGAAGGCAATGCGGGCCGGATTACGGTGGGGACCTGCCTGGCGGATCTGGAAGAACCGCTGACCTGTGCCATTGGAGAAGAGATCGCGCCGGGGCGGTACGTGTGCATCGAAGTGAGCGACAACGGGCCGGGCATCGATGCGGACAAGCAAAGCAGAATTTTCGACCCGTTCTTCACCACCAAGTTCACGGGGCGCGGGCTGGGGCTGGCGGCGGTGGCGGGCATCCTGCGCTCCCGGAAGGGCGGGATCACGCTCGCAAGCGTGCCCGGAGAAGGCAGCACGTTCCGCGTGTATCTGCCGGTGGCCAGCCGTGCCCAAGCCGCGCGCGCGGAACCGCCGGGCGTGCCGCGCGGCACCATCCTGGTGGTGGACGACGAGCCGGCGGTGCGGGATTTCATCGCCGCGGCTCTGCGCAAGCAGGGGTTCCGGGCGCTAACGGCGGCGGACGGGCGGGACGCGCTGACGGTTTGCGCACGCGAGAACGACGGCATCGACGCGGTGGTGCTGGACCTGGTGATGCCGGTGATGGGGGGCAACGAGCTGCTGCCGAAACTCAAGGCGCGGCTGCCGGAGCTGAAGATCCTGCTCACCAGCGGGTACAGTGAAACCGAAGCGCGGCGGCTGTGCGCAACTTACCCGGGAGCCCGGTTCATCCAGAAGCCGTACACGGCGCGGCAGATCGCGCGGGCGCTGGAAGACCTGCTGGCGCCGGCCGATTGGCACGTGGCGGAAAAGGAATAACCGCCGGGAACGTCCGCGGACGTACGTTTCAGAACTTTGATTAGGGGATAAATGGCGTCAATGGAGCGGCTGGACACGTCCAACACATAGGGTAATGATCCGGGCTCCAGTCCGGTTTGCACTCATGGATACGCGCATGAATCGGTTCCTCTCCCGCTACGGCTGGGCGATTCTCAGCACCTCCGCAGCTTTGGGTTTGCGATTGCTGCTGGACCCGCTGCTGGGCGCGCGCATTCCGTACGCCACCTTCTTCGTCGCGGTGGCGCTTTCGGCGGTAGTGGGCGGGGCGATACCGGGGATGCTGGCGACGGTTCTGGGCGCGCTGGCGGCGGTCTACTTCATCCTGCCGCCCCGGCACAGCTTCCTGATCGCAAGCCAGGACCAGGCGGTCGGGCTGGCCCTGGACCTGATCGTATCGAGCGCGCTGGTGGCGCTGGCGGACCTGCAGCGGCGGGCGCGGCTGAGCGCGCAGCGGAGCCGGGAATCGGAACGGGCGGAGCGGCAGCGCTTCGAGGTGACGCTCTCCAGCATCGGGGATGGCGTGATCGCCACCGACTGCGAAACGCGCATCACATTCCTCAACAGCGTGGCCACCGGGCTGACCGGCTGGACGGCGGCGGAAGCGCTGGGGCAGCCGATCGATTCCGTGTTCGTGATCCGCAACGAGGATAGCGGCGCGGCGGTGGAGAACCCGGCGCAAAAATCCATTCGCGAAAGCAAGATCGTCGGGCTGGCGAACCACACGGTGCTGGTCGCAAAGGACGGAGCGCGGCGGCTCATCGACGACAGCGGCGCACCCATCCTGGATTCCGCCGGGCGCGTGATAGGAGCGGTGCTGGTGTTCCGCGATGTCAGCGCGGCCAGAGTCCAGGAGGCCGAATTGCGCAACCGCAACCGCATGATCGACCTCTCCCACGATGCCATCTTAGTGATGGACTGGGAACGTCACATCGTGAGCTGGAACCGCGGGGCGCGCGAGATGTACGGATGGGAGGAAAAGGAGGCGCGGGGGCAGGAGGCGCATGCGCTGCTGCGGACGCGCGGGGCCGAAGCAACCGAGGCGATCGACAAGATCGTGCACCTGGAGGGCCGGTGGGACGGCGAGTTGATCCACACCGCCAGGGACGGACGCGAGATGGTGGTGGAAAGCCGGCAGGTGCTGATGCGGGAGCTGGGCGGAGAGCCCGCCGGCATCCTGGAGATTAACCGCGACGTTACGGGCCGCAAGCGGGCCGAGGAGGAATTGCGGCGGATGGCAGCGGAGGCCGAGGAGGGCCGGCGGACCCTCGAGGCGCTGATGGAATCCATTCCGGAAGCGCTGGCGATCGCGGATGCGCCGGACGCAAAAATCCGGATGGTGAGCCGGCACGGCGCGGAACTGACGGGCAGGACGCTCGAGTCGCTGGAGAATGCCACCGCAGCGGAGTATCCGTCGGCCTGGGGTCTCTATCACACGGACGGCCAGACCCCGGGGCGACCGGAGGAAATGCCCCTGGCGCGCGCCATCTACAGCGGCGAGACCACGCCCAGCGAGGAATGGCTGATGCGGCGGCCGGACGGGCAGAACGTGTTGGTGCTGGGCCGCGCGGCGCCCATCCGGGACAGCCAGGGGCACATCACGGGAGGCCTGGTGGCGTGGCGCGATATTTCGGAGCACAAGCGGCTGGAGCAAAAGCTGCGCGAGAGCGCCAAGCTGGAGAGTCTGGGCGTTCTGGCCGGCGGCATCGCGCACGATTTCAATAATCTGCTGACCGGCGTGCTGGGCAATGCCAGCCTGCTGGCGGACGCGCTGCCGGAGGGGAGCACGGCCTGGGGATTCGCGCAGAACATCGCCAGCGCGGCTGAACATGCCGCCAGGCTGAGCCAGCAGATGCTGGCCTATTCGGGGCGCGGACGGTTTGTGGTGCAGCCGGTGGATGTTTCGGAGTACATCCGGCGGAGCGCGCCGCTGATCGAATCCTCGATTCCCAAACACGTGGACCTGAGCTTCGACCTGGCCGGCGAGTTGCCGCCGATCGAAGCCGATGCCGCCCAACTGCAGCAGGTCATTATGAACCTGGTGATCAACGGAGCGGAAGCGATCGGGCCGCAAGGAGGGCGGGTGACTGTCGCAACCCGGCCCGTATCGCTGGATGAAGGCTATATCCACGCGCTGCTGCTGGACGAAGAAATCCGGCCGGGACTATACGTGACGATGGAAGTGAGCGACACCGGGTGCGGCATGGACGAGAAGACGGTGGCGCGGATTTTCGATCCGTTCTTCACCACCAAGTTTCTGGGGCGCGGGCTGGGGCTGGCGGCGGTACAGGGGATCGTGCGCGGGCACCAGGGGGCGATCAAGGTCAATAGCAACCCGGGCCATGGGACCACGTTCCGCATTCTGTTTCCCGCGGTGGCGCCGGGGCCGCGGAAAGCCGCGCCGGAAGCGGCGGCCAAACCGCGGGAGGAAGCGGAATGCGGCACGGTGCTGGTGATCGATGACGAGGAAGTCATCCGCTCCACCGCGAACAATGCCCTGCGGCGGCTGGGTTACGCGGTGGTGACCGCCTCGGACGGGACGGAGGGAATCGCGGTCTTCCGCGCGCTGAAAGATCGGATCGTGGTGGTGCTGCTCGATATGACCATGCCCGGCATCAGCGGCGAAGAGACCCTGCGCGAGCTGCGGAAAATCAAGCCGGATGTGGCGGTGGTGCTTTCGAGCGGCTTCGGCGAAGCCGAGGCGCTGCGCCGGTTCGGGGGGCACCGGCTGGCGGGTTTCCTGCAAAAGCCGTATTCGGTCAGGACGCTGGCCAGCCGGGTGAAAGCGGCGGCGGGCGGCGTGACTTCCGCAAGGTGAGCGGGGCACCGCTACGCCGAGGGCTGCGGGCTGGGCATGCCGGTCCCTACGGAGTTGGCTTGAGGAGGCCCTGAGTGTTCATCCAGTCGTGGAAGCGGTCGACCCAGGTGTCGGAGGGCAGATTCTTTTTCAACATGCCGAAGCCGTGGCCGCCCTGGGCGTACATGTGCAGCTCGACCGGAATGCCGGCCTTTTTCCAGGCGGCGTAAATGCGGATGGAGGTATCGAGCGGCGGGACGAGCTTGTCGTCGGTGGCCTGGGCGATGAAGAGCGGCGGGGCGTCGGCTGGGACGATCATCTCGGGAGGCATGGCGCCGTAGATGGGCGCGGCGAAATTGGGGCGGTTGCGGGCGTCGTGATCGAGGGCGAGGGCGGCTGCGATATAGCCGCCGGCGGAAAAGCCGATGATGCCGATGCGATTCGGGTTGACGTGCCACTCGGCGGCGCGGGAGCGGACGAGCGTGATGGCTTGGCGGCCATCGGCCACGGCCCAGGAGATGGCGGCGCGGCGGCGCTCCGGCATGCCGGCTGCGTCCTGCGGCGCGCCCTCGCCGGTGCGCATGACGCGGTATTTGAGGACGAAAGCGGCGATGCCCTGGGCGTTGAGCCAGCGGGCGAGGTCGGTGCCTTCATACTCGATGGCGAGCCACTGAAAACCGCCGCCGGGGCAGACGATCCACGCGGTTCCGTTGGCCTTGGCGGGATCGGGCAGGAAGGCCAGCAGCACCGGCCGGGTGACGTTGTGGACCTGGCGCACGCCCTGGACGATTTCGGTTTCCGGATAATTGGCATTCTCCGAGCCCGGAGCCGCTCCGGGCCACAGCGGGATGGTCTGCGGCTCAGCCGCCCAGACGGCGGTGGCGGCAAGGAGCATCCCGAGGATCATGCCGGTCGACCGGCCTGCGCGTCTGGCTGCGTTTCATTGCGATCTCCTTGGCTGATTCGGTTGGATAGCTGGTAGGTATAGCAGGTGGATGGCGGCGGCGCAAGCGGGGTGGCGGGCAAAGCGCCTGCCCCGCGGTTATGCCGCTTGGGGAAAGGACGCGCTTGACGGTCTCAAGCAGGACGGATGCCTTATAAGGCTTTTGCAGGAAACCGGCCAGGCCCTTGCCTTCAAACCGGCGCAGGGCCTGCTGCCTCGTTGAAGCCGCTCGACAGGATAATGGGAACCGAGGCGCGCACGGCCTTCATGCGGGCAAGCGTCTCCTCGCCGCTCATGACCGGCATGGTCAAGTCCAGCACCACGCACTCGATCCGGTCCGCCTCGCGAGTGGAAAATATCCAACCCGCGCGCGCCATCTTCGGCCAGCAGGACCTTGTACCCGTACCGTTCGAGCGACTGTTTGGCGACGGAGCGCACCGTCTGCTCGTCGTCCACCACCAGGATGAGGCCGGCGCCGTGCAGGTCCATGGATTGCGCTGCCAGCGCAACCGGCTGTTCGGCGCGGCCGGCGCCGGCGGCGGGCAGGAGGACGCGGAAGGTGGTGCCCTTTCCCAGGGTGCTCGAAACCTGGATGGAGCCGCGGTGGCCGCGCACGATTCCGAGCACGGCCGCCAGGCCCAGCCCGCGTCCGGTGAACTTGGTGGTAAAGAACGGGTCGAAGATGCGCGCCAGAGTTTCTTCATCCATGCCGCTTCCGGTATCGGCGACCTGAACAGGACGTAGGTGCCGGGCCGCAGGTCGTCGCCGCCAACCGGCTGGTGCGCGCGGCTGTGCTCTCCGGTTACCTCTTCGGCGCGGGTGGCGATGGCCACCGTGCCGGGCATGCCTTCGGGGACGGCTTCGGCGCCGTTGATGATGATGTTCATGATGAGCTGCTGGAGCTGAGCGGTGTCGGCCTCGACCGCGGGCAGGCCTTCCCCCAGGTCGAGCTGCAGCTCGACGCGAAGCCGGAATCGAGCTCTTGATCAAGGGCAGGGTGTCGCGAACGCGCGCGGAAAGGTCGATGCGCTCCAGCACGAAGTGTCCCTTCCCGGAGTAGGCGAGCATCTGGCGGGCCAGTTGGGCGGCGCGCTCGCTGGCGGAGATGACGGCCTCGACGGATTCGCTGCGCCGGCGAACCGGGGGTGAGATCGTCCAGCGCCAGGCTGGCGTTGCCCAGAATGCCGGTCAGCAGGTTGTTGAAGTCGTGGGCGATGCCGCCCGCCAGGACGCCGAGGCTTTCCAGCTTCTGCGTCTGCCGCATCTGCTCGGCGTTCTTCTTCTGCTCGGTGATATCGCGCACCACGTGGGAGATGCCGATGATCTGGCCGGTCCTGTCGCGGATGGGGGAGACGGTGATGGAGACGTCGACAGGCGAGCCGTCCTTACGAAAGCGGACGGTTTCGAACTGGAGGATGGAGCCGCCGCCGCCGAGCCGTTCCAGAATGCCGGCTTCCTCCTGGCCGCGGTCGGGCGGGAGCAGATCGGCGAGCGGGCGGCCGATCGCCTCCTCGGCGTGGTAGCCGAAGACGCGTTGGGCGCCCGGATTCCAGCTTTGAATGATGCCGGCCGGGGAGCGGCCGATGATGGCGTCGTCGGACGATTCCACGATGGCGGCCAGGTAGGCAGCGTCCCGCTGGGCGCGGCGGCGCTCGCTGATGTCGCGAAACACCAGCACGACGCCGATGACCTGGCTACCCTGCCGGATGGGCGCGGCGCTGTCGTCGATGGGAATTTCGTGCCGTCGCCGGCGATCAGGATGGTGTGATTGGCCAGCCCGGCGGCGGCGCCTTCGCGCAGCACCTTGGCCACCGGACTCTCCACGGGGGCGCGGGTGAACTCGTTGACGATGCGGAAAACGGCGTCGATGGGCTCGCCGGCAATCTCCGTGCCGGGCCAGCGCAGCAGGGACCGGGCCACCGGATTGGCGAACACGATGCGGCCGTCGACATCCGTCGAGATGACCGCGTCGCCGATGCTGGTGAGGGTGGTCTGGAGCGAGGTTGCGGGCATTCTGCACCTGGATGTCGCGCGATTCGATGCGGCCCAGCATCTGGTTGAAGGAGTCCACCAGAACGCCGAGCTCATCCGGCGAATCCTTCTCCACGCGAATGCCGTAATCGCCGGTTTCGGAAATGGAGCCGGCGGCGCGCGCCAGCCGGGAAATGGGAGCGGCGATGATATCGCGCAGGCGCGAGGAGAGAATGAAGGAGACCAGGGTCGACCCGAGCAGAATCAGGAGCACGATGCCACCATAGATGCGGATGCGCTCGGTAAATTCGCCCATGCCGTAGAGCAGCACCAGCGTGCCGATGCGCCGGCGGTCCAGCAGAATGGGGTGGGAGACAACCAGGCCGCGGCGGGTGTAATGAATTTCTTCGCCGGGGCGGGCGCCGGGCATCCCGGGCCGCCGCTCTGGGCGGGCGTAGCGGGCGAACAGCGCCCCATCCGGCTTGAACAGGCAGGCGGCGATCATGTATGGCCGGGCGCGCAAGGCGGCCAGGGTTTCGGAGGCGACGCGGGGATCGTCGAATGTGAGCGCGGCGGTGCTGTTATCGCCGACGATGCTGGCCAGAGCCGTCAGGTCGTGCTCCATGCGGATGCGGAAGAGGACGGCATCCGACACTACAATGGCGATGCCCGCGAGCAGGAGCGCTGCCGCGGTGGTCACCAGTACGATCACCAGCAGCTTCTGCTTGATGGGCAAGTCGCGGAGCATGCGGACGAAGAGGCCTCTCACTTCACTCCTTTAGAACCGAACGGGCGACGCTCAGGAGGCGGGCGCTGAGGGTCAGCGCGGCACTGGAGGCCGCGCGCTGGTTGATGTCGAAGCGAACGTGGCGGTCTTCTATAGCGAATCTGATTATACCGCCGGCCCGCAAAAAACCCGGCTGCCCGCCCACCGTGAGAACGCCCGGACCCAGGCCTTCGAGAAGGGCGGGAAGGTCCTTTTCCGAATCGCCGATGAACAGCATCTGGCAGGTTTTCGGCTGGGGCGGGGCTTTCAGGCGCTCGACCCTCACCTTGCGGCCCTTGACCGTCTCGCCGGCGACCAACTGGTCCAATACTCCATCGAACGGATCGCCGCCCAGGATGCAGATGGTGAAGGGCGAGTTCGAGCATCGTCGAAGGCCGACGCGGGCCAGGTGACGAAGCGCGTGAAATTGAGCAGGAATGCCGCCTCCACCGCGTATTCGGGAGAGCTGGCCTGAGACCTGCGCCGCGGATTGCGCGGGCGGGCCGGCCATGATTCCGATTACGATGCAGGCGGTTCGCAGCAGGGGAGAGCGCCAGAGCCGCCCGCTGCGATTTACCTGGTCCATGTCAGTTTCAAATACGCGCTTCTGCGGATGCCGACCAGCGGTCCGGGGTCGCCGGCGGACTCAAAATGATAGGGCTGGAGAAGGTTGCTGCCCCACCAGCGACAGATCCAGGTGGCGGCTCAGCCGCCAGCCCAGGCGGGCATCGCCGGTGGAATACGCGGGCACGGCTTCGGCCGGCAGCGCGCTCACGTACCGGTAACGTCAAATCCAGTTGAAAGTTTTTGGAGATGTCGAGCAGAGGACTGAATCCAGACTTGGTTTTGCGGGCTGGAGCCGACGATGCCGGCCGCGGTTCCGATATCGCCGGAATTGGGCGCCCTGCCGATGTTCATGTGCAGAAAGGAATAGGATCCGCGCAGCCGCCAGCGGTCGATGGGACGAAATTCGGGGGCGATCTCCACGCCCTTGGTATAGCCGAGAAGGCCGTTGCCGAACTGCGCGGGAAGCAGGTAATGCGGGGGCGGAGGGTTGTCCTCCAAGAAGACCGGCCCGGTGAATTCCTCGTCGAAGAGGTCGTGATAGTGGTTGTAGAAGCTGGCGATATCGACGGAGAACGTGCTTGCCGACCAGCCGCCGGTATCCCAACTCCCAGCCATTCATCTGTTCCGGCGCGAAATTGGGATTGGCGTTGAAACGCGCCAGGAACGGCAGTCCGTTGACGGTGGTGCCGGTGTAGCCGAGGAGATAGAAATTCTCCTCGGCGTCGGAAGGGGTGCGGACGGCGTGGGTGAAGGCCGCCCAGACGGTTTCCTTCTCGGAGGGCGTCCAGAGCAGGCGGATGCTGGGCTCGAATTCGAAACCGGTGAAATTGGTGCGCAGCAGCTTGGTCCCCGCCACCAGGGCTAGACGCTTGTCGATGAGGGAGAACTCATCCTGGATATAGGCGGTGTAGAGCTGGTCGGTGCGCTCGTAAGGGATAAACTGCAATCCGGAGACGACGGGGGGATCGTAGCCGTGGCTGGCGCGGGCGCTCAGGCCCCAGGTGATGCGGTGGCGTTTGCCGATGGGATTGTGTTCGACGAAATCGGCGTCGTAAGTGTCGCGGTAATCCGCCAGGTTGGGCTCCCAGCGGTTGGTGCGGTCGTAATAGACCTGGAGGCTGAGGTCGCCGCCGCCCTTCAGCGTTCTTTGCCAGACGACCATGACGTTGCCGCCGGAAAGATCGGCATTGCCATCCACAATGCGCTCGTACGGCGGGGCGTAGCTGGTGGCGCTGACGCGTTCCCCGGCGAGGATGTGGTAGGCATCGCCCTGGAGGGTGATGGTGTCGTGGGCTGTCGGCATTCCATTGCATGCGGAAACCGGCCTGCGCGCCGCGCCAATCGTCGAAATTGTCGCCATCCTGGTGGTATTCGGGCCCGCGGGTGTAGGCCTTGCCGTAGAAGCGATAATCGAGGCCTTTGTCATTGCCGGCGCCGTAGCGGAAATCGGCGAAGCCCTGATCCTCGTTGCCGCCGCCGCCGGAGGCGAGTATGCCGTGGGTCTCGGTGGGGCGCTTGGTGATGATGTTGATGACGCCGTCGATGGCGTTCGGACCCCAGATGGTGCCGCCCGGCCCGCGGATTACCTCGATGCGGTCGATATCCTCCAGCATGGTGTCCTGCACTTCCCAGTAAGTGCCGGCGAAGAGCGGAGTATAGACGGTGCGCCCGTCGATCAGGACCAGGACCGAGCGGGAGAGCCGGCTGCCGAAGCCGCGAATGCCGATGGCCCACTTATTGGCGTCGATGCGCGCCACTTCCACGCCCGGCGCCAGCCGCAGCGCTTCCGGAATGGTGGTGACGCCGGAGCGGCGGATGTCCTCGCCGGTAATCACATAAATGGCGGCGGGGGTCTGGAATGCCCTCTCCGGCTCCTTGGTGGGGGTGGTGACTTCGATTTGCGAGAGCTGTTCGAGGCTGAGAGTCTTGAGCTGATTCGGCGCGGAAGTAGCCGGCTGCTGGTCGTCGTCGCCCTTGAGGGGCGGTCTCGGCACAACCAGGAGCAGCAGGAGCAGAGTAATCGCTCTACCCCGTGACAGGGTGAAACGTTCCATGTACGTTTAATCCCTCCGTCAGCAGACAACCAGAAGGCGGCAAACACGGACGAGTGCCCGTTTCAGACTAACCGCGGATACTGCAGACTACCAGAGCACCGCGCACCCGATTGCATCCCGAAAGGCGCGGGTGTTTACCCTATTTTACAATCCGAAAAGATGCAGTTGTCCGGGGACGGTTGGCGATTGCGAACGAATTTCGATGACGGATGGAAGCGCGGGTGTGGAAGCACACATTCAGCTGGATGGTTTTACCGGACCGCGCGGGAGGCATTTGCGGACGGCTTCCACCAGCGTCTGGCGGCTGAACGGTTTGGCCACAAAAGCGCAGACGGTGGCGGGGTGCCGGGTGCGTTCTTCTTCCAGATCGAAGGGGAAACCGGAGATATAGAGAACCGGGGTGGCGGGAAATCGCTGGTTCATGGAACGGGCCAGCGCGATGCCGTCCATGCGCGGCATGCGGATGTCCGTCACGAGCAGATCGACGGGGGACTGCCGGCGCTCGACCTGCTGCATCGCGTCCACGCCGTCGACGCCTTCGAGAACCTGGAAGCCTTCCAGGCGGAGGATGTTCCGAATGTAAGAACGAACGGAGGCCTCGTCATCCACGAGCAAAATCGTTTCCGCCGCCATTCAGAGCTCAACCATTCCGATGGCAAAGTATAACAGATCGGGTCCGGAACGGGGCGGAGCGGAAGTCGATGGCATCGGCACGATTACGTTTGAGGGTGGAGTTCGCACCAGTTTCCGGAGAATCCGGCGCGACGACCGGCACAGCCGCAGCCGCCGCCGCAACTGCAAGGCCCGGTTTAGGGTAGAACAAGAATAAGCCGCTTCCTATGAAGAAATTTCTTTGGCTAATGCCGTGGCTTTTGATGGCCGCCCTGCGGGGACAGGACCAGCCGCCCGGGCAGGGTTCGGGCACGCCGTCCGGAAGCGTGGCGCCGCAGGCCCAGGCGCCTTCACCGGCCACAGGCAAGCCGAACCAGACCGCCAAGAAGAAAGGCACGTCCAAGGACCGGCTGTTTTTTGCGCTGCCGAATTTCCTCACGCTGGAGAACGCCAAAAACGTGCCGCCGATGACGGCGGCGGAAAAGTTCAAAGTGACCGCGCGAAGTTCGTTCGACCCGGTGGAATACTTCTGGTACGGCATGCTGGCCGGCCTCAGCCAGGCGGAAAACAGTGAGGCCGGCTACGGACAGGGAGCCCAGGGTTACGGCAAGCGCTACGGGGCGTACTTTGCCGACGGGACGATCGAAAATTTCATGACGACGGCAATCTTCCCATCGCTGTTCCGGCAGGACCCCCGTTATTTCCAGTTGGGCAAAGGGGGGTTCTGGAAGCGCACCGGATATGCGATCGGCCGCATCTTCGTAACGCGGAGCGATTCGGGGCAGTACCAGTTCAACTATTCGGAGATTCTGGGGAGCGCGGTGGCGTCGGGGATTTCGACCTATACCTACCATCCGAAAGAGGACCGGAACCTGCCGAACACGTTGAGCGTGTGGGGAACCCAGGTGGGGTACGACACGCTGACGTACGTGGTGAAGGAGTTCTGGCCGGATATCCGGCGAAAGCTGCACAAGCCGAAAACGGGGCAGGGGCCGTAGGCCGGGACGTTCGCAAAATCAGCCTGCCGGCTTCATTTCGGACGCTCCATTTTGAAGCCGGTTGTCGCCTCTGTGTAATCCGCCGCGTACCCGGCGCGCTGAACGGGACGAGTTGCCAACAGGTCGAAAAAGCCTTCCTTGAGATACGCGCGGTCGATGTGTACGCCGACGACCTCCCCGATGGTCAGGTACTGGTCGAGCGGAGTGCCGCCGGCGTCATGCAAGTGTACGATCCGCACCAGCCTGCATTCCAGCGCCGCCGGGGCTTCCGCCACGCGCGGCGGCCTGACGATCCGGCTGGGGGCGGCCGCCAGATTCGCACACTCGAATTCGTTGACCCCGCGAGGCAGGGCCGCGGAGGTCCGGTTCATTTTCCCGGCCAGCGGACGGGTGACCAGGCTGCACACAAATTCAGCGGTCTCATCGATATTGGCCACCGTGTCCTTCCACCCCGACGAGCTGAACATGACCATCGGCGGCCGGTCGCACACAGCATTGAAAAAGCTGTAAGGCGCAAGATTGACGCGGCCCTCGCGATCGCGGGTTGAAATCCAGCCGATCGGCCGCGGCGCGACGATCGCCTTGAATGGATCGTGCGGGAGGCCGGAACCCTTCGATGGCTCGTAAAAAAGAAATTCAGACATATCCTAAGGTCGCATTGCGCCGCACAGGGGCGGGGGCCAGTTCAAACTGGAACCGGCGTCCACCGCCGCGGCGATTCTCTGCGCGATCTCGGGTGGAAACGGCGCCGTCTTCCGCGCGGCCGCGTCCATGAACGCGTTGATGCACTCGAAAATCGACGCCAGCCTGCCGTGCGATTCGTTCACCATGAATAGGAGGTAGTGCAGGCGCTTGGGCGACCATGCGACGCAGCGGACATAAACGGCAACCCGGTCGAGCGGCATCACCTCGCTTAGGTAATGAACGTGATGCTCCAGGTCCACCGTTCCGGTCCGGCGTGCGCGATGGTATTCAGGCGTCAGTCCGAGCCGCTCATGGAGAACTTCGCCGGCGTCATCGAAGATGGCGAGATACCAGCGCATGTTCATGTGGCCGTTCTCGTCGCGGTAAGCATCGGGAATGGTCAGGCGCAGGCAGACCGGCTCCAGGGCGGTGATCTCCTCCAATGGAACGGCGGGCGGTTTCACCATTAGATGATAGCGCCAGGGCGCTTTAGCGTACTAAAAGGAGGTCTTGTACAACGTCCCTCGAAATTCCAGGCCGACCTGATATCCGAACCACGTCTTGGCGCAGCTCCGAACGTGACCGGCCGCGGCTAAATGCATCCTGGGAATCCGCAGGCGCACGAACGTTCCCGCCGGGATCTCCGCCTGCAAGCGTACCTGGGCCCCGTATTCCGATAAATTGATGACGCGCGCCCCTTCTATCATCTGGCTGTGGTCGTCCAACACCTGAATGTTGGCGTGGTACTTGGCGTGGAAGCGCCGTAGGGAACGGCGATTGGAATTCGCGGCTGCATCCTGGCTGGAAACCCCTCTCAAAGACCTCCATGCAGCACGCAGCAGGAAGCAGACTAACCAGATCCCGCCGGCCGCCACCAAAAGAAAGGCGATGTTCGTGCCGTTTGCCATAGCAGTTTCCAAGCTAATCGACTCTCACGCTTCGCACCAGTCCTGTTGATACTCAAACCGTACCAGGATGGATCTCTAACGCAGCGAAGCTGGCGGGCAACGCCGCCATCGGGAGGCACGAGGTATGTACTCCCAAGAGTACCCGCGGAAAGCCAGTACGCCTATCCGGTCTAAACTTACCGGGTGCCTATACGTCCGTGCGCACCCAACAACCCATCGTTACTTACCGAAAAGGATTTGGCGTCCCTAATCATGCAGAGTTGGAACCAGCTCATAGAGTGGCTGAAACGGCTCGAAACCCTGCGGGAATGCGTTGAGGCCGGAGCTGACTACCCTCCTAAGCCCTTGAATCTGTGATCTCTGCTGTATCCCAGCGTTGTATGGAACCGTAGTGGCTACGGTGCGAGTGCAGATTGTGCAGTGCCGTCAACCGGTGACAGGGGTTCGGGTATGTTTGCCAAGCGCCGGGTCTCGGTTGCAATCTGCTGTATGGAGTCGGGCTATGCCCCAGGCACAGTCCCCAGAGCTTGCTGGGCGAGGTCAATGTCTCGCACGGTCGCTGTCATATCGCCCATAGCCGCGTGGTTGATTGCGTTCAACAGGTGTGGGCGGATAGCAGCATAGCGTTCGTAGTACTGCGGATACGTGGGCGGGGGCGCGGTGCGTGTCCCTGTTTTGTAGCTGGGGTAGTGGAGTTTGCTCGCTCGGTCAATTTCATTGAATAGCAATTGACCCTGCTTGAGCACTTGGTCCCGATTCCCGGCCAGAGCAGCTTCAGCCAAGCTCTTCAGTGCCTCGTCAGCTTTTCGGAGATCAATCATACTTTCACCATAGCCGTACGGCGTCAGCCGTTTCCACCGCGCTACAGGCGCCCCGTGTCAATGCTCGCTTGGCATCGGCAACCGAAATGAACTGGGAGACGGGGTATTTCGGAGTAGGAATAGCTCCGCCCTAGGAGTGCTTTGCACTCTGGGCATGTAAGCACGTCATTCACATTCGATATTTGCCAAAACGTGGTCTGCGGCAAGTCATCATGCGCGCGCAGGAGGCGCACATGATCGCCTCGCGCCTGAGAATACGCGATTGATAACAGGTTTGCGGCAGCGAAATTGTTTCCGCCGTACTCCATGAACTCGGTCCGCCCGGCAGCGATCTCCTCGTCGAGTTCCCTGATCCGAGCATCGGTCTCAGCCAAAATTGTTGTGAGACAGGTCAGGGCTGGCTTACGCATGGTGATGGACATCTCCAACAGCGCCTTGATTGCCTGGGCGGTCTCCGGGCCGACACCGGCTATAGTTAGCGGGAAACGAGCACCTGAATTGAGCAGCCAGCCGGCCCCCGAAGGCTGAACCGCACTCGTACTTGGCTTAAAGGGCAAGCGATAATTCATCAGCCATATTCTCGCAGATTGTCCACCTGCAATTACGCTAGAATTGGCCGCGTGAGGACGCAAACAGGTATGAACAGGAAGGCAGTTGCCAAAACCTACTGCACCGCCCTGCTGGTCCCGCTCTCCCTGATTTCGCTCTGTTCTTGCACCAAAGGGCCAAAGGGCCTCAGTGCCGAGACTTATGAGGGGGTCAAGCAAACCGTTGCGGCGATGCGCCGCGCCAACGAATACCGCGACTCAGGCACGCTCCTATTCGAGCCGCGCTTTCTGGACCTCGAAAGGGCCGTGGACGGGATAGCAACACCCCATGTGTATTCCGACATTACAGCCGCGTCCAATACGTCCGCAACGACTATCGCTCGGTCCTGCGTGGATTTGCTCCGAACCTACCGCCGGATGCTCGATTTGGCACCAGCACCAGGAGACACAGGGTTTGGCGCGCTCCCTGGTGCCACGGAAGCTCTGCGCCGACGAGCCGCAAGCGCGCACCTAGAAGAGTATATCGGGAACTTGAATGGCCTCAGGAAATCCCTTGACGATTGCGTTATTGAGTTGAACGGTTACCTCTAATTTGCCTGAGAGGACCCCAAACGGTACGCCAACGTCCTGTGAGAGGTTCTACCGGCGGGAAGCCAGAATGCGCTGGACTGTCATTGCGCTGACACCTGTTTCCGCCGCGATCTTCCTAGTGCTGAGGCCGCGCTCTTTCAGCCGTAGGACGCGCTCAGGGCGCACGGCAGCCTTAGGCCGTCCTAGCACCTTGCCTTGTGCCCGGGCGCGGCTCAGGCCCGCCTGGACGCGCTCGGAGAGCCTAACGCGCTCCTGTTTAGCTATCGCAGCCAGTATTGCGAGCACGGCATCCCTAAAGACGCCAACCGACCGCAGGTACTCTTCGCGGTAGCTCCACCACTCGACGCCATAGGACGTTAGCTTCTGGAGGTGCTGGAGTGTTTCCAGGACGCCTTCACGGCTGAACCGGTCCAGGGACCAGAAGACAACCATATCGAACTGCTTTCGGGACGCATCCTCGAATATCCGCTGGAACGCTGGCCGCTTGTCCGTCTTGCCGCTCACTCTGTCCGTATACTCTTGAGCCAGCACCCAACCGTCGCTGGCCTTGCGGGCTACGAAATCGCGCAGCTCCCGCAGTTGGTTTTCGTAGTCCTGCCCTCTATCGCGTGTGGAAACCCTGGCGTACAGTGCAATTCGCATATCAGTACTGTAACACAATCGGATGTTTTTGATACAACAAAATCACGTCTTCAAGGTGTTTTGTTTCAGCAGCCGCCCCGTCCAGCCGCGAGGAGGTTTTTGATACGGCCCTTGCCTCCAGTGATGCGGCCAATAGCCATTGCCACACAGCCTGAAAGACGCGCGACTAGCACACGCTCAGGACTGGATCGGGAAGTCATGGTAGGGGTTCAACGGTCCCTGTCGGGCGGCGCAACATGCTCACAAGTTTTTCGAGACGGGAACCACTGTCTGCATAGTCTGCACCCGCCCTTGATGATCGGCGTCAACGTCGGCGAAATCCAGGGTGCGTGCGCAGACATAATCCCTGCGAAAACTTGCGGCCAGAGCATGTTCTTCTGGTTTCTCGTTCCTAACCAACTGATTCGAGGCAATTTCCGCCTCGTGGTTGGAGGGTCCGATAGCTCGCCGAATGGCACAGAACGGCTTCCAAACTCCCGCCAATTGGCCTCAGCCGTGGACGAAATCGGGAACGGCCCAAGAAATTCGGACTTCTGGGGCGGAAATCGGAGCAATATGCGAACATCAGGTCTATGGAACGGCTCAGCGTAACGCAGTGTAGGAACCTCATCGGCGAGGTGGAAGCGCCTATTGCCGATGAAGAAGTGCTTCGGTTGCGTGACATGCTCTATACCGTGGGTGCGGTGATTACGGATATGTTCGTCGATTTAAGCAATATCGACCAGACCCTGCTCCAGCCGCCCAACGATTTGGACGATTGGCTCCGAGACATCGGAGAAAGCCAATGATGTCCACCGAGCAGTTCCCGGCGATTCGCGCAGACCGCATTCGCAAGTTCAAAGTTCCGGTGGTTAAGACCGGCGCCGTTGTCTATTGCCGAGTCAGCACGAAAGATCAGGCCAACAACTTCAGCCTGGGCACCCAGGAAGCAGAGTGCAAGAGCTATTGCCAAAAACGGGGCTACGCAGTGCTCAGGGTCTTTGTGGAACCGGGGGAAAGCGCCAAGACCACGGACAGACCCCAGTTTCAGCAGATGTTGAAGTACTGCTCCAAGAACCGAAAAGAGATTGGGGCCGTTGTCGTATACGCAGTCAACCGCTTTGCCCGGGATGTCCGCGACCATCTGAACACTCGGGAGCAACTGAGAAGCGACGAGATACGACTCTTGTCCGTGACACAGGAGCTTGATGACAGAACAGCGCAGGGGAAGCTGAATGAGAACTTTCTCAGCCTGCAAGCGCAGTACGACAACGACCAGCGTTCTGAAACGACGATAGCGGCGATGAAGAAGGCCCTGGAGGCTGGCAAGTGGTGCCATAAGGCAACGATTGGCTACATCAACGCAAATGTGCCCGGAGGTCTGTCGCAAGACAAATCCGCGCGCCTGGTATTGAAGGCATTCGAACTCTTCGGCAGCGGGAAGCAATCGAAGAAGGCGGTGCTCGAAACTATAACGGAGCAGGGCCTGCGCACCAAGGGCGGGAGACCGCTTAGCGCCCAAACCTTCGACAAGATGCTCAAGAACCCGCTGTATGCGGGCTGGATCACTTCATCCTGGGGCATCTCGAAGAGAGGCGCATTTGAACCAATTGTGGGAGTGGAGTTGTTTAACCGAGTGCAGGATCGGCTTAGCGGCAACAATCCAGGCAAGCGGCAAACGAGGGCGCGGCAGAACCCTGAGTTCCCATTGCGGGTATTCGTGCGTTGCTCCGTATGCGGGCGCAGCTTGACCGGCAGCTTTTCAACCAGCCGATCAGGCAGACGTTACCCGTATTACTGTTGCCCCGAGGCAAGCTGTAGGGCTGTGAAATTCGCCCGCGACAAGCTGCACCACCAGTTCCACCAGTTGCTCTACTCCCTTGTGCCCGATGAGCGCTTCATGGCCCTCTTCCACGGTGTTCTGCAGGATGTGTGGCAACAGAAGCACGCCGAGCACACGGAGGCTGTCGAACGGGCGCAGAAGGCTATCGCAGCGCTGGAAGTCAAGGATCAAAGGCTCATCGAGTTGTTCATTGAGGAGCAGATCGACAAGCCGACTTACGAAGACCAAAGGAAAAGAGTTGGAACCGCCTTGGAAAAGGCGCGTGCTCAACTGGCCGAAACTCTGCTTCCATTCGAACAAGTTGAATCATTGCTAGAGTTTGCGGAATGGATGCTAGAGCGGGTGGCGGGCATCTGGAACGGCGCCTCTGACCCCGCTAAGCGGCGCATTCAGGCGGCATTGTTCCCCGAGGGCCTGGCGGTTTCCAAAGAAGGATTTGGAACCGCTCTAACCCCATTATTTTTCCAACAGTTCCCAGAGATTCCAGTGGATGAATCGTGTTTGGCGTCCCCAGGGGGATTCGAACCCCCGTTACCGCCGTGAAAGGGCGATGTCCTAGGCCGGGCTAGACGATGGGGACTGCTGAGAATGGAAGCGGGCGAACATTTTCAATGTAGCATAGGCGAGGGCGGGTTGGCAGGCGACGGAAAAACGATCGCCTGCCCCACTTAGGCTATTCCACCGGGACGTGCGTGCCTTTGGGCTCGTCGCGCGTGAGGTGGGCGATGCGGTTATCGATCAGGCTGCGGACACCCTTCAGGAACTCGATGCGGGAGTTGCGGAAGTGATTGCGGGTAGCATCGTTCCAGATGTTTTCGAGGAAGGGGCGGGCGGTGTTGCAGACGAAACAGCCGGACTGCGCGGTCGCGCCGGCAGTGGATTCGGATCTGGTTTCCATGTTCAAATCTCCTTCATTTCCACGGTCAAAACCTTGTTGTCGAGGCGGGCGCGGGCGGGCGAAAGGCCGGCCATCGAGACCGGCAGGCCGATGTGGCGGCGCAGCGTTCCGATCTCCACCACCAGCTCATCGCCCTTCTTAAAGAGCCCCACATCGCCCTTGGCGGCAAAAGGCAACTGCAAACTGACCTCGTAATAATTATCGCGCTTCACGAACGTATATGGCGCCTCGGTGCGGATGACGGCCGCGGGATCCTCCTTTTCGGCGTAGAGCGAGTCGGCCAGCTCTTCCAGGCGCTCGCGGCCCAGCACTTCATGGGTGAACAGGGGCAGGCGCTTCACGTGGACGGGGGCGAAATAGGCGTCGATCTCCTCCAGAATCCTGGCCTGGGAGGTGCGCCACTCGGCGAAGAACTCGTCCTTGACCTGCTGCGGCAGGACGCGGTTGACGATGATGCGATCGACCGTGAGGCCGTGGAGCGAGAAGTATACGAATGCACGCTGGGTTTCGCGCAGGACCATGCGCTCGGGATTGGTGACCAGGCGCACGCTGGTGGTGCGGGGATCCTCCAGGAGGACGTCGATGCCTTCCAGCTTGCCGAACAGGTCGGCGATGTTGGCGAAGTAGTTGTCGGTGGGCAGCTCCACCGGCGAGACGCGGTTGGCGATGGGGCGGACGGCCCGGATGATGCCGCGCTGGAAGGGGAAGATGTGCTTCATGTACCACTCGAGCGTGGTCGGCATGCTGACGAAGCGCATGGATTCGGCAGTGGGCGCGCAATCGAGCACGATGACGTCGTAGCGCTGCTCGCGGCGGAACTGGTTGACGTACATCATGGCGCTGAGCTCTTCCATGCCGGGCAGGATGGCCAGCTCTTCGGCCTCCACGTCGCTGATGCCGGTGGTGCGCAGGACGGAAATGACGTAAGCGGAAATTTCGCGCCAGTGGCGCTTGATCTCCTTTTGAATGTTGACCTCGTGGATGGCGAGGCGGTCGTCGATGGAGTAGGGGTCGCCGGTCTTGGCGTGGAAAAGGCCGGTATCGAGATCGAAGGCGTCGGCCAGGCTGTGGGCGGGGTCGACGCTCATCACCAGGGTGCGATAGCCGAGCCGTGAGAGCTGCAGCCCGGTGGCGGCGGCCAGACTGGTCTTTCCCACGCCTCCCTTGCCGCTGAAAAGAAGGATGCGCATACTTTCAGTTTAAAGGGTCGGCGGCAGGAGGCCGCCAGATGCGCCCCGGCGGCGCGGCGACGGCGAAAGCAGGATGCTACGCTGTGCTTTGCGCAGGCATCCCCTATTCATGCCGTACGCGGCCTTGGCCGCGGTGTGCCTCTTCTGGGGCACCACTTATCTCGGCATCCGCATGGCGCTGGAGACGTTTCCGCCGCTGGCGCTGGTCTCCATCCGGTTCACGCTGGCGGGCGCGGCGATGCTGGTGCTGGCGCGGGCGCGGGGCATGGAAGTGCCGCGCGCCGGCGACCTGGCCATGGCGTGCGGCAGCGGGCTGTTGACGCTGGGCATCGGCAATGGGGCCCTGGTTTACGCCGAGCTGATGGTTCCGAGCGGCATGGCCAGCCTGATTCTGACCATCACGCCCTTCTGGATGGTGGCGGTGGAAGCGCTGTTCCCCAACGGCGAACGGCCGCACGGGCCGACGTTGGGCGGGATGGCGATCGGGCTGGCAGGAGCGGCGCTGCTGTTTGTGCCGGGCGCGGGAATGCGCGCGTCCGACCTGGTGGTGGGCTTTCTGCTGCTGCAATTCTGCATGTCGGGTTGGGCGCTGGGGTCGATTCTGCAGCGGCGGCGGCCGGGCACGGCGCACCCCTCCATCGTGGGCGGCGTGCAGATGCTGGCCACGGGGCTGGCGGCCGCGCCGTTCGCGCTGCTGGTTCCGGAGCACCCGATCCGGTGGGGGATGCGCGGGGTGGGGGCGGAGCTCTACCTGGTGGTGTTCGGGTCGATTGTGGGATACAGCGCTTACATGTACGCACTGGACCGGCTGCCGGTCGCGGTGGCCTCATTTTACACGTACATCAACGTAGTGGTGGCCATGGCCTTGGGCTGGCTGGTCTACCGCGAGCCGTTCGGCTGGCGGGAAGCGGCGGCGATGCTGGTGATTTTCGCGGGAGTGTGGGTGGTGAAGCGGTACTCGGCGAAGAAGCGGCAGGCGCGCCCGCTTAGAGCGGACGAGGCGGCTTAGCCATCTTGGCGCCGAGCGCGCCGCCGGCCACGCTGAGCCCGATGATAAAGAAGAACAGGGCGACCAGGGAGAAGGCGATGGCGGCGGCAATGCCGGGGCCGCTCTGGAGGAAGCCGGTGAGCTGCTGCACCGCGGGATCGGAGGCCGGCAGGCTGTGCGTCATCTGCTCCTCGATCAGCGCCGCGAGTTTGCCGGAGCGGGCCGCGGGCAACTGCTCGGCCAGGAAAATCATGGCCCACGGGCCGAACATGAGCAGGCCGGTGATCCAGCCCATTTTCATGCCGCCCCCGACATTGAGCGAGAGCCCGGTCTTGCGGCAATAGAAAAAGACCGCAAAAAATCCGGCCGCCAGCCAGTTGAGCAGCGGAAGCACGAAACCGAGGACGGTCGCGGTAAACGCGACCAGCAGGGCTATGCGGACGGCAGTCGGATTGCGGAAGTTCAACGCGGCGGGTTCGGGCCGTGGGGCGACCGGCGGCGTAAACGGAGCGGCATCGGGTGGCTCCGGCGGCGGCTGCACTTCGGGGACGGCGATTTCGCGCTGCGGCTTTCCGCACTTATGACAGAAAAGCGCGTCCGGCGGGAGCGCGGCGCCGCAGGTACAAAAATCGGGCATGTAACTACTTTCAGTTTAGCAGGCGGAGCGAGTAGTCTTCGTTAACGAGTAGCTACACCTTGGCCGTCCGGCCCAGGCGGACGGCGTTCTGCATGAGCTTCAGCCCATGATCGCCCTCGGCGGTGAGCAGGGATTCGGGATGGAACTGCACCGCTTCCACCGGCAGTTCGCGATGGCGCACGCCCATAATTACGCCGTCCGCCGATTCGGCCGTCACCTCCAGGCACGCAGGCAGCTTTTCGGGCAGGGCAAAGAGCGAATGGTAGCGGCCCACCTGAAACTCCTCCGGCAGCCCTTCGAAGATGCCGATGCCGCGATGCCGGACAGTGGACGCCTTGCCGTGGACCGGATAATCGAGCACGCCCAACTCGCCGCCAAACGCTTCCACCACACCCTGCAGCCCCAGGCAAACGCCGAACACCGGCACCCCCATGCGCACGGCGGTGCGGACCAGATCCGGGACGCCGAAATCCGCCGGGCGGCCCGGACCGGGCGAGATCAGGATGAGGGTGGGGGCAATCTCCCGGATCAGCTCGGGCGGAAAGCCGGCGCGGTAGGTCACCACTTCCGCGCCCGTCTGGCGCGCGTAGTTGGCCAGGGTGTGGATGAAGCAATCGTCGTTGTCGACGAGGAGGAGCCTGGCGCCGGCGCCGGGAAAATCGGCGGTGGCAGGCGAAACCGCATGCTCCACTTCCGGCGGCGCACCGAGGGTGCGGAAGAAACCGGTGGCTTTGAGGCGGGTCTCGCGCTCCTCGAGAGCGGGCACGGAATCGTAGAGCAGGGTCGCTCCCACGGGATACGAGGCCATGCCGCCGCGCAGATAAGTGGTGCGAATCAGAATGCCGGTGTTGATGTCGCCATTGAGCAGCAGCATCCCGACCGCGCCGCCGTACCAGCCGCGCGCGTCTTTTTCCAGCGCCTCGACGGTCCGGGCCGCCGCTTTTTTGGGCGCGCCGATCACCGTCACCGCCCACATGTGGCTGAGGAAGGCATCGAGCGAATCGAAGCCCGGCTGGAGAAAGCCTTCCACGTGATCCACGGTGTGAAACACGCCGGCGTAGGATTCGATCAGCCGCCGCCCGATGACCCGCACCGTGCCCGGCTCGCAGACGCGCGACTTATCGTTGCGGTCCACGTCCGTGCACATGGTCAGCTCGGATTCTTCCTTGACGGATTTCAGCAGCTCCTTGATGTTATCGGCGTCGCGCAGCGGGTCGCCGGTGCGCTGCGCCGTGCCGGAAATGGGGCAGGTTTCGACGCGCTGCCCTTCCACGCGAACGAACATCTCCGGCGACGCCCCCACCAACTGCTCCTCGCCGAATTGCAGCAGGAATTCGTAGGGGCTGGGGCTGGCCTGCTGCACGCGCCCGAACAGTTCGGACGGGCTGCCGGAGAACGGGGTGCGGAAGGTCTGGCGGAGCACCACCTCGTAGTAATCGCCGCGCCGCATGCCTTCGCGCACGGTCTCCACCTTGGCCATGTACTCTTCGGGCTGGTGGTCGGAAACAATGGGGCCGCGCGGCGCTGGCGGAGCGGCGCACACCTCGGCGCCGTCCCGCGCCATGCCGCCGGTGGAGATTTCGCCGCGCGTGAATTCGTAGCGGAATCGCTCCACCTGCTCGCGCTTGCGGTCCATGAACCAGATGTCGTCGCACAGAAACAGGTGCAGGTCTTTGTGGCCGTTGCGCGGCAGCCGGCGCTCGATGGGCTCGAACTGGAACAGGAGGTCGTAGCCGAAGGCGCCGATCAGCCCCAGGCGCGAATTCTCCTCGCCATGGAATTCCTCGATCAACAGGCGCAAAATGGAAAACGCCGAGGGCTGCTTGCTGCGCTCCTCTTCCGGAAAAAGGCGCGGCAGCGGGCGCAGACGGCCGGCCAGAATGCCCGTGTCCCAGCCGAACTCCTCCCAGTGCGGATGGCCGGACAGCACCGGTTGCAGGATCTCCGCCATCTTCAGGCCGCGCGCGTTGAGCGGCCGGATTTCCACGCGCCGGTCGTAGGAGACGATTTCGAGAGGCGGGCAAATGGAGGCGATGTCCCAGCGCGAATAACGGCCCGGATATTCGTAGCCGGAGGAGAGATAGATCCCGCGCTGGCGGTCGAGCGCGCGCAGCAACGGCGCCAGACCCTTGCGGAAGCTCGCCTTCGAGCCGCTGCGGACGACCTCGATCCCGTGGGGAGTCGTATACCGATATTCGCGCATGCTGGTGGCCCTCTTAGGAAGTTACCGTCCAGAATAGCAGGATCGGGACCGGTGGCAGGCTTTCGCGGCGCGCCGCCCAGGCATAAGGTCGTGTTGGGGCTGGCTTTCCGCCGGTTGGTATCATGAAGTTTCATGCTGCGGATGGCGGTGGGAATACTGGCCGCGGCCAGTCTCTGCGGCGCGGGGCGCCAGATCGTCGTGGTGGACACCGATTCGTGCCTGTTCTGCGACGACGGCGCGGCGCTGACGATGTTGCTGCGGAGCCCGGAGCAGGTTTGGGTTCCCGGCATCACGCTGGTTCCCGGGAACACCTGGCCGGCGCAGGGCGCCGAATACACCGGGCACATTCTCGACCTGCTCCATCGCCCGCAGCTTCCGGTCTACACCGGCGCGCAAACTCCACTGGTGCATTCCGCGGCCATGGCGAAAGAATGGGAGCGGCGGTGGGGCGCGCTGGAATATACCGGCGCGTTCGCGCAGAATCCGGCGGAGGTGCGGCCGGCGCCCGGCGCGCGGGGCCCGGCGCGCAAACCGCGCCAGGAGGGCGCGGTCGAATTCATCGTCTCGGAAGTGGAGCGGAATCCCGGCGCGGTCACCATTCTCGCCATCGGACCGATGACCAACCTGGCGCTGGCGCTGCGGCTGCACCCGGAAATCGAAACCCGGATCCGGCGCGTCGTGTTTATGGGCGGGAATCTGCACGTGGCCGGCAACGCTTCGCCCGCGGCCGAGTTCAACTTCTGGTTCGACCCCGAGGCGGCGCGCATCGTGCTGCGTTCCCGAATCCCCGAGAAGATCATGTTCGCCCTGGATATCTGCAACACCATGCCGATCCGCAAGGCACAGTTCGACCAGATTGCGGCCGCCGGAACTCCCATTACCGAACTGTTCCGGGAAGACATGGGCAACCGCTACCCCGGATTTGTGCAACACCCCGGCGCCACCACTTATCTTTGGGATTCGCTGGCGGCGGCTTACGTTCTGGATCCCGGGTTTGTGACGCGGTCGGACCTGGAGTATCTGGACGTGCTGTCCGCCTGGGGACGTTTTTATGGCGCGACCATTCCGCTCGACCGGCGCGTGGCGCCCGACGCCACCCCGGTGCGGGTCATGCTGCAGCTCGATTACGAGCGGGTGTGGTCGCTGTTCAAGGAAAAGCTGACCCGGTAAGAGCGCCTAAGTCATCCCGTACTCGCGTACTCTAACGACAAGTACGGTCCGTACCTCGGGAATTCCCTGATGGCCGTAAAATCCCCAAACGGGCTATACTCGCCGGAATTTAACCAAATGGTTTTTTGGTATGGCAGCGCCCGGGATTTGGCAACAATATCGGTGGTGCGTGAAGCTGGTCGTCTACGCGACGGGCTTCGCGGCTGCCGCGGCTCTGGATTCGGTGACGCCGCTGGCCTTGGCGGACTGGCTGATACCGGTTTGCCTGGTCTGCTTTGTGTCGGCCCGGGCCGGACGCGTGGAGACCACCGTGGTTGCCGTCGCGGGTACCGCGTGCATGGCTGCCGGCCTTTGGTCTTCGCCGTCAGGCGGAATACCGTTCTGGATGGGAGCGCTCAACCGGTTGGCCGGCGTGTGCATCATCTGGACCTGCGTCTACGCGGCGCACCAGCGGAGCATGCGCGAGGCGGAAGCCAGGGTGCTGCGCGGGCTGCTGGCGATCTGCTCCTCCTGCAAACGCATCCGCTACGACGACGACCAGTGGCAGAATCTGGAGTCATACATTACCGTACACTCCGAAGCCAGGTTCACTCACACACTCTGCCCGCTTTGTTTCGAACAGTACTCCGATAAGACCGGAACCGGTTAGCTTCGCTTCCGGCTGCCAAGCGCCGCGGCTTGTTCCCATGCGGGAGCCTGCCGTCAAATAAAATGTAAGTATGCCCGCCAATGGACGACCGGCTAAGTGGTATTGGTTTAGCGGACGACTGCCGGTCTATCTTGCGGGCTTAAGCGTGGCCGCGGCGACGGACCGGATGACGCATTATGGGATTGCGGACTGGCTGATCGAGGTGCTGCTGGTCACGATTGCCGCGTTGCTGGGCGAAGTAAGAGAGATGGTCCTGGTGGCGGCTTTGGCCACCGCGTGCTCGCTGTTGGGCCTGTGGACTTCGCCCGGCTATGGCGTGCCGTTATGGCTGGAGACGGTGAACCGCCTGGCTTCGATCGGCGCCATTTGGGTAACCGTGTATTTTGCGCGCCGGCACCGGCATGCCGAGGCCGAATTGAAGGTCTTGCGCGGCATGCTGCCGATTTGCGCTTCCTGCACGCGCATCCGCCACGGCGAGGACCAGTGGCAGAACCTGGAAGCCTATATAACCGACCACTCCGAAGCTACGTTCACTCACTCTCTCTGCCCGGAGTGCTTTGCCCGGTACTCCGCGGAAATCGATCGAACCTAGCCCACCATCTCCGGCTCGCGCACTTTCGCCTTCACGGTTAACTGGCGCAGTTCGCGGGCGGTTTCCACCGGGACGGCGAACTCGCGCTCGATGCGCTCGCGATAAACGGGGCCCGGAATTATACGCGCAGAACGGATAGATCAGCCCGTTGGGCGCGGCGTAGTGGATCACGCAGCGCTTCACCCGCTCCACGTCGTAGTTGTAGGAATCCATGAAGTGCATGCCGGCCAGCATCAGGGTGCGGTAGGTGAAGCCTTCCTTCTCCTTGTGCCGCGGCCGTAGCGCTTGTCGGTCATGCCCTGGAGGGTTTGCAGGAACTTGGTGAAGGTGAGGCCCTCGGGCGCGCGGTCCTCGTGAAGATACTTGCGCAGGCTGTTCCAGGCCGAGATTTTGGTGAAGAACTGGATGCGGCGCTTGCCGGCTTTGCGCGCCAGCATGTCCATGTCCTGCAGCATGGGGCCGACCTCGACGAACTGCGTGACCGGCATGGCCTTGCGGTTCTGGTCGACGAACAGATAGGTGCCGAGCGACAGTGCGGATGGCAGCTCAGGGTGGTGGTCTCTTCGCCCCGCAGGGCGGAAAGCAGCTTGGAGAACGGCGTGACGCAGGAGAGCGGGAACCAGTCCTGGTAGGGATCGGCGATGCCCGTCTGCTGCTGGACGGCGTGGGCGAAATCGGAGAGCGTGAAGCGCTTGGCTTCGAGCTCATGGCGCGCGATGCGGCCGGTGAAGGCAACCGGCTGGAAGCTGATGCCGCTGGTGCATTCGATGTATTCGAGCGCCAGCCGGACGATGTCGCCGATCTGGTGATCGTTCAGGCCCTTGACGATGGTGGGCACGAAGACGATCTTCAGGCCGGCGCGCTTCACGTTCTCGATGCACTTCAGCTTCTGTTCCCAGAGCCGCTCGCCGCGCGTGCGGCGGTAGATGTCGTCGCAGACGCCGTCGAACTGAAGATAGAGGGTGTGGAGGCCGGCTTCCTTGCACTGCTCGGCGAATTCCAGGTCGGTGAACTTGATGCCGTTGGTGGCCACCTGAGTGTGGGAAAAGCCCATCTCGCGGGCCATCCGCAGGACGTCCAGGAAACGCGGGTAGATGGTCGGCTCGCCGCCCGAAAACTGCACGATGCGGCCGGCCACCGGGCGCTGGGCGCGCAGCGCTTCGAGCATCTTGCGCACGGTTTCGAAATCGGGTTCGTAGACATACCCCGCCACGTTGGCGTTGGCGAAGCAGACCGGGCAGGTCAGATTGCAGCGGTTGGTGAGGTCCACATTGGCGAGGCCGGTGTGGCTGGTGTGCAGGTTGCACAGGCCGCAATCGTCCGGGCAGCGGGTGGCGTTGGTGACCGCCGGGTTCTCCAGGCCGCGGTTGTCGCCGAACGTCCATTCCTCCATTTTCAGGTAGAGTTTCGCATCGGAATAGATGATGTCGCGAAACTCGCCGTGCTCCGGGCAGCGCTTCTCCATCACGACCTTGCCGCCGTCTTCCAAGATCCGCGCCTCGATGAGCCGGGTGCATTCCGGGCACAGGGATTGGGTGGTCTTCGGCAGCCCTTTGGAAAGGGGGCGGATGGGCGAACCCGTATAGGTAGTTTCGGGTTGTAATACCTGAAATTGCGCCATGATGCATCATTTTAGGCCGCATCCGCGCGGGCTTCCACCATGTGCCGCCGAAGGGCGAAATGCGAAGGTCGTATGGAATGTTTGCGGCCGCGAACGGAAAAATTTGCCGGTACTAGCCAGTTCCTTCCAATGCCTTCCGGTAGTGCTCGAGCAGTCCACTTTCGTCAATATCGACGGCGCGCGCGTACTGCCGGATGTAATTCACGTTGTAGACGCCGCCCGGCAGCTTGTCGAATTCCCCGCGTTCGATTGCCTGCAGATAGCGCAGGGTGATTTTGGTGGTGCAGGCGATATCCTGGAGCGAAATGCCCTTGCTGGCCCGAATACCCGCCCAGTCCGGCAATGTCGCAATCTGGCTGCCCACGCCTATATATCGGCAATTTTGATGCAAAACCTAACTTCGGTTAACCGGCACAGCGGGCCAGCCCTGCCTGGCCCGTACGGGATTGCTTACCACCCCAGGGGTTTACCGCGATTCTGCTCGTCGAGCCAGCGTTGAAGGGGAGCAAAATAGTCCCGAATGGCGGAGGCATCCATCTCCCGGGTTCCGGCGATTTTTTCGAGCGCATCCTGCCATGGCCGGCTCTGGCCCATCTCCAGCATGGTCTTGAGCCTGGCCCCGGCCGCCTGGTTGCCGAAAATGGAGCAGCGGTTCAGCGGGCCGGTGCAGCCGGCGGCCTGGGCGAGCGCGCGGTGAAACTGAAACTGCAGGATGTCCGCCAGGAAATAACGCATGTAGGGAACGTTGGCGGCGACGTGGTACTTGGCGCCGGGATCGAAATCGGCCTCTGAGCGGCCGGCGGGCGGCGCGATCCCCTGGTATTTCTCGCCGCAGCTCCCACCACGTCTGGTTATATTTTTCCGGGGGGATTTCGCCCGAGAACACCTTCCAGCGCCACTGGTCGATGACCAGGCCGAAGGGTAGGAAGGCAATTTTCTCGAGCGCGCGGTGGAGAAGCAGGCCGATGTCCTTGGAGGTGTCCGGGGCGCGGTCGAGCAGGCCGAGTTTCACCAGGTATTCCGGGGTGATGGACAGCGCGATGGTATCGCCCACGGCTTCGTGAAAGCCGTCGTTGGCGCTATCGCGGAAGGAGGGCGCCTGGCGGTTGTAGGCCCGCTGGTAGAAATTGTGGCCGAGCTCGTGGTGAATGGTGAGAAAATCTTCACCCGTGATTTCGATGCACATTTTCAAACGCAGGTCGTTGACCTGGTCGACATCCCAGGCGCTGGCATGGCAGACCACGTCGCGGTCGCGCGGCTTGAGGAACAGGGAGCGCTCCCAGAAGGTTTGCGGCAGCGGCTCGAAACCGAGGGAAACGAAGAAGTTCTCGCCGTATTTCACCATCTGCTTCCAATCCGTGCGGTGGCGGCGCAGCAGTTCGGTGAGGTCGTAGCCGGGGTCGGCGTTGGCGGGCTGGATGAGGGGGTAGATGTTGTCCCAGTCCTGCGCCCACATGTTGCCCAGAAGCTGAGCGGGGATGGGGCCGTGCGGCGGGGACCAGGTCGCCGTACTTTTCCCGCAGGCGGGCACGGACGTATGCGTGCAGCGAGAGATAGAGGGGGCGCACCTGCTCCCAGAGGCGGTCGAGCTCGTGGGCGAAAGCGTCCGGGTCCATATCGTACTTGGACCGCCACATGGCGCCGTTGTCGGAAAATCCGAGCTGGCGCGCGCCCTTGTTGGCCAGCTCGACGTAGCGGACGAAATCGGCGCGCATGGGCCGGGCGATGGCGTGCCAGCCGGTCCAGGCATCGAGCAGTTGGACGGGGTCGCGGCTCTCCGCCATGATTTTGCTGAGATCTTCCAGGTCCTTGCAGCTCTCCGGCCCGTTGGGGCAGTACTTGCCCTTGCCGTACATGCCTTCCATTCCGGCGGCGATGCGCGTAAGCTCTTCGCTTTCCTTGGGATCGGAGGGCGTGGCCAGGGTGAGGGAGAGCTTCAGCAGCTTCAACTTGCGGGCGGTGACGGGATCGAGCTGGAGGCCGTCGAAGCGGGTGGCCTGTTTGGCGTAGTCCACGGTGGCGGCGATGGCGCGCTCGTCCAGCCTGGCCGCCAGCAGCTCGGTATCGTCGGTAATATAGGTGGATTTGACCCAGTCGGCGCGGCCGGCGTCGACGCCCAGGGCCAGCAATTTCTGTTCGGCCTCGTCGGCGAAGCGGCGGGCCTCCGCGGCGGTCGGCTTGGGAGCGGCGGCCGCGGCCAGGCCGGCTGCCGCCGCGGCGGCCAGAAGCCATGCCGGAAATCGGCTCTTCATGTCCTTACGGTAGCAGAGCGGGCCGGCGGCGCCGCGGTTTGGCGCGCGGGCATTCGCCGTGTTAGCATCAAGTTATCCACGTGACTCGCGGGGACGTAGTTCAGTTGGTTAGAACGCCGGCCTGTCACGTCGGAGGTCGCGGGTTCGAGCCCCGTCGTCCCCGCCATTCCTTTTCAAAAAATCGATCGCCGGTGCGTTGCTATTTCGAAGTGAACTTCGTATCGAACCGGGCCGACATCGCTCCGTTCCCGTTCGCGGGAGGAACCCAGCCGTCGTTGGATGGGCCGTTCTGGAAGAAAATGGTGTCCTTGCTCAACGGATTGTCCTTCCGGAAAATGGAATTGGCTTGGCCGAACCACTTGCCGGCGCGGTGCGTGTCGTCGCGGATCTTGGTGATGAGCTGCTGGTACTGCGGGGAATCCAGGGCGAAACCGGAGAAGGAGCTCAGATCGTTGTTGCCCACGAAGATTCCGTCCACGCCCGGCACCGAGGCGATATCGAAAGCGTTGGCGACGCCGGTGGGCGTCTCGATCATGATCACCAGCACGAGGTTGTCGTTGATGGTGTGGCGGTAATCGGGGCCCCAGATTTTCTGCGCCTGGTTGTTGCCCAGGCTGCGCCTGGCGACCGGCGGATACCGTGACCATTTGGCCGCCTCGCGGGCGCGGTCCACGTCGTCAACGGTGGGAACGATGACGCCGAGCGCGCCGACATCGGTGGCATGCTGGATGTGCCATTCCTGGGCGTCCGGCAGGCGGACGAAGGGCATAGCGCCGTTGTGCGGGCAGGCCGCGATCATCTGCTCGACATCGGCGAACGACATGGTGGTGTGCTGCATGTCGAAAAACGCGTAATCGTAGTGCTTGGCGTATTCGCAATATTGCGGCACATCCAGCTTGAACACCGTGAACGCGAAGACCTGCTTGTGATCGAGCAGCTTCTGCTTCACGGTGTTATAGAAGGGGCCCTTGGCCGCCGGATTCTGCGCCTGTGCCTGCGCCAACGCGGAGCCGCCGAGCAAGGCCGCCCACGCCAATCCACATAACACTGCCGTCCGTCGTTTCATTTTGCGACACCTCTCCAAACTTGCAATCAAAAAGCCCGACCGGCTTTCTCACGTGCCGGCGGCAACGGCCATTGCGGCCTTACGCTTGCGCCAGGCGGCCAAGCGTTTCTTTCAGGATTCCGCGTACCAGCGCGATCTTGTATTCGTTTTTGCCGGGCGGCGCGGCGTCTTTCACGGCGGCTTCGGCCGCACCCGCAATGGAGGCGGCATCGAGCGGCTTGCCCGCCAGCGCCTGCTCCGCGGCGGCGGAGCGCCATGGCACGGGCGCCACGCCGCTGAGCACGATGCGCGCGGCGCGCACTTTTCCTTCCGCCAGCGTCACCACGATGGCGGCCCCGGCGAGCGCGAAATCGAAGGCGCCCCGTTCGCGAACCTTACGGTAGGTGCTGCGCGCGCCCGGCGGCGGCGCATCCAGAAGAATTTCCGTCACCAACTCTCCCGGCTCGAGCACGTTCTCCTTCAGCAGGCTCACCTTGGGAAGAACGAAGAAGGACTCGATGGGAATGGTGCGGCGGCCCTTTCGGCCGGCGATGGTCACCCGGGCGCCCAGGGCGGTCAGCGCCGCTGCGGCATCCGAAGGATGGACCATATAACAACGGTCCCATCCCAGAATGGCGTGGTACTGGTTCTCGCCGGTTTCGGCGAAACAGGTATCCCCGCCCTTGCGGCGGCAGTGGAAGTCGCCGCGGAAATACCAGCAGCGCGGCCGCTGGCAAAGGTTGCCGCCGAGGGTCCCCTGGTTGCGCAGTTGCGGGCTGCCCACGGACGCCGCGGCTTCGGCCAGCACCGCGAAGGACTGGCGCACCTGCTGATTTTCGGCGATCTCGGTAAGCGTGGTGAGCGCGCCGATGCGCAGGCCGCCGCCCGGCCGCGGGCCGATGCCTTTAAGATCGCGAATGGCGGAAATGCTGACCACGGTCTGCCCGGGGAATACGTTGTCCCGCAGGCAGCCCAGCAGATCCGTGCCGCCGGCGAGGATGCGCGCTCCGGGACGCGCGGCCGCTTCCACCGCCGCCTGGATTGACGGCGCTTTCTGATAACTGAATCTCTCCAGCATGGCTCACCCCTGCTTTCTGCCCTGGTTGAGGAGGTTGATGACGCTCGCCGGCGTGATGGGCGAAACGGTGGCCCGGACGCCGGTGGCGTGGTAGAACGCATTGGCAATGGCCGCGGCGGCAGGTATGAGGGCCGGCTCGCCGATGCCCTTGGTGCCGGTGGAATTCACTTCCATGTCATGCGGATCGATGGGGAGAACGGCCAGGTCCGCCGGCACATCCTTGGCCGTCGGAATCTTGTAATCGTGGAAATTGGCGTTCAGCATCCTGCCGGTGCCGGCGTCCAGGACGCGCTGTTCGGTCGTGGCGAAGCCGATCCCCATGGTCAAGCCGCCGATCACCTGGTTGGAGTACGTAGCCAGGTTCATCACGCGGCCGCTGTCGTGCGCCGCCAGCATGCGCAGCACCCTGATTTCGCCGGTGCGCCTGTTCACTTCGATTTCCGCGAAGTGCGCGCAAAACGGGCGGATGGATTTGTCGGCCGGATGCGGAGCGCGCACGCCCACGCCCACCACCACCCCCTGCTGCCGCATGAATCGCAGTTGGCGAGCGGGAGTTCGCGGCGTACCCGGCGGGCCGGCAATTTCGCCGTTCTCGAATTTCAGATCGCCCACGAAGATTTCAGCTGTTCGGCGGCGGCTTCAAGGAGCTTCGCTTTCACGTCCAGGCACGCCGCCCGCACGGCGGGCCCGGTGATCATCACCGAGCGGCTGCCGCTGGCGCCATCGGCGAACTGCGTGGTTTGGGTGTCCGCGTTTTCCACCTCGATTTTGGCGACGGGCACACCCAGTTCCTCGGCCACGATCTGGGCCATGACCGTGCGCTGGCCGGTGCCGATATCGGCGGAGCCCATGTTGAGGTTGGCGCTGCCATCCTGGAAATATTTGACGATTACGGTGGCGTGCGGCGGGGCCAGGAATCCCCACATCCCGCCGGCTACGCCCACACCGCGCACCACGGGCCCCTCGTCTTTGGTCCGCGCGCGCGCTTCTTTCCAGCCGAAGGCTTTGGCGCCGTCGCTCAGGCACTGGGGCAGGCCGTTGGAGGTGTAGGGTTGGTTCCGCTCGGTCTGGCAAACCATGGAGATGTTCTTCAAACGGAACTCCACCGGGTCCATGCCGATTTTTTCGGCCAGCGTGTCCATGGTCTGTTCCAGCGCCCAGGCGCACTGCGGGAAGCCGGGAGCGCGGAAGGCGCGGTTCTGGCCGGCGTTGATGAAAAACTGGTCCTCGGTGATCTTCACATTGGGGCAGGTGTACAGTTCGCCGCAGCATGCCGCCCGCCTCGGCGCCCGCGGGGTAGGCGCCCACCTCGCCGGCAGCCGTCATCTCGAAGGCCACCAGCGTCCCGTCTTTTTTCACCCCGGCTTTCAGTTTCATGGAATGGGCGGGACGGTTGCCCACACAGAGGTAATCCTCTTCCCGGGTCAGGAAATACTTCACCGGGCGGCCGGTCTTACGCGCCAGCAGCGCGGCGGCGAGATGTATTTGCTGGCGTCCAGCTTGCTGCCGAAGCCGGCGCCGTAGCGGCCGATCGACCCGCACCTTGCTGAGCGGCATCCGGAGCGACTCTGCCACGCCCTGCTGGATGTCAAAGGGCGACTGGGTGGAATCCCAGAGGGTCAGCAGATCGCCATCCCATTGCGCCACGCATCCGTGTACTTCCTGCGAGCTGTGCAGTTCGCAGGACGTGCGGTAGGTTTGCTCCACCACCACGTCGGCCTGGGCGAACCCCTTGGCCACGTCGCCGCGGGTGTAAACCGAGGGAGGCGCCGCGCGGTTGCCGCCCTCATGCACAGCGGGGGCGCCGGGTTTCGCCGCATCCTCCATGGTAGTGACGAAGGGCAGCTTCTCGTATTCCACCTGGATGGCGCGCACGGCGTCCCAGGCCTGGAACTGCGTTTCGGCCGCCACCACGGCGATTTCCTCGCCTTGATGGCGGCAGTGCGGGTCAAACAGGCGGCTGAGGGCCCGGGGGTTTGGACCTTCGGTGGGATACCAGGGGATTTGCGCTTCCTTATCGGCGTCGCTGAGGACGGCGCGGACGCCGGGCATTTCGCGTGATTTCGACAGATCCAGCTTGACGACGCGGGCGTGGGCGTGGGGACAGCGCAGGGTGGCCGCGTACAGCATGTTCGGCACGTCGATATCCAGCGCGTAGCGGGTTGCGCCGCTCAGGCGTTCCGGGCCGTCAATTTTGGGGATGCCTTTCCCCACGATGCTGGTTTGGCTCCAGGGCTTCGGATTCAGATCGGCCATGGCTCACCTCCCGGCCTTTTTCAGTTCCGCGGCGCGGTGGACGGCGCGGAAGATATTGGCATAAGCCCCGCAGCGGCACAGGTTGCCGCTGACGCCCTCGCGGATCTGGTCGATCGTCGGATCAGGGGTCTTGCTCAGGAGCGCCTCGACATTGACGATCTGGCCCGGGGTGCAGAAGCCGCACTGGTAGGCATCCTCTTCCAGGAAGGCCTGCTGCACGGGCCCGAGCTCGTCATCGTGCACCAGCCCCTCGATGGTGGTGATCTGGCGGTCGGCGGCTTCCACCGCCAGGGTCATGCAGGCATAGCGGGCCACGCCGTCGATGAGAACGGTGCAGGATCCGCACTCGCCGCGCTCACACCCCTGCTTGGTGCCGGTAAAACCCAACCGGTCGCGCAGCACGTGGAGCAGCGTCCAGCGTGGCTCCGCCATCAGGGGGTAGGGGTGGCCATTGACGTTCAGAGTGATGCCGACGGCCTCGCCGGCGGGCGCTTGCAGGTTTCCTGCATGCGCCTCCGAGGTGACCGCGGCGCCGATGAGCGCGGCTTCGGTGGCGCCCCCGGCGACAGATCCAAAAAAGCGCCGCCGGCTCAGGGCTTTGCGGCGCTCTTCCTGGTTGACGGATTCCATGGGGACCTCCTGTTTTGGAACCAGCTCTAAAACTGCACCGATCCGGCTCAGCTTGTCATGGCGGCGTGCAGGCTGTTCACCGCCTTGGAAAGGCTCGCCACCGGATCTCCCAATGGGTGATATTCCATGGCCACGCGGCCGGTGTAGCCGGTCTTGCGTATGGCATGGTAAACGTTGGTGAAATTGATCTCGCCGGTGCCGGGATCGTTGCGGCCCGGGTTGTCGGCGACGTGGATGAGCGCCACCATGGGCGCGGCTTCGGTCAAGGTGCGGATGATATTTCCCCGCATCACCTGCTCGTGGTAGATGTCGAAGAGCAGGCGCACGTGCGGATGGTCCACCTCGCGCACCAGCTTGAGACCTTCCACGCAACTGGTCAGGAAACACCCCGGATGGTCCACCAGGGAGTTGAGCGGCTCCACCAGCAGGGTGAAGTTGGCCGCCGCTACCAGGTCGGCCGCCCGCTTGACGCCTTCGGTGAGGCTGGCGTATTGCTCTTCGCGGGTTTTGCCCGCCGCCGAAAGGCCGCTGGTGACGACGATCTGGTCGATGCCGAGCTTTTCCGCCACCACGATGGCGTGGCGAATGTCGGAAAGAAAGGTCTCGCGGTGGGCGGGATCGACGATGGAGACGGGCCGCTTTTTCCAGTCCATCTGGGCAAGCAGTCCATGCATGCCGATGCGGTTGGACCGGCAGAGCGTCCCGATGCGGGTGAAATCGGCATCGGACCATGCGGCGTACTGGTTGAGCATCATCGTCGACTGGCAGCCGGCGCGGACGGCGATTTCGATTTCGTTATCGATGGTGCCGCCCAGGAAGTCGAGCACCACCGAGCTGGTGATGCCGGGGGGAGCGGCCTGGGGAGATCCGGCGCGGGCCTGGGCGGCCGCCGCCAGCACTCCCGCGGATTCGAGAAACGCTCGTCGGTTCATGGGTACTCCTTTGGCAAGGCCGGCCTCAGTAGCCGCGCTCCTTGTCCACCACGTTGAGCAGCGGCAGGCCGTTAGCGTAGCGGCGCACGTTTTCGGTGATGAGGCCCATCTGGCGCACGCGCCGCTGCGGCGAGAATCCCGCGGAGTGGCACGTGATCACCAGGTTCGGGCAATCCCACAGGGGATGATCCGCCGGCAGCGGCTCCGGATCGGTCACGTCCAGGCCGGCTCCGGCAATCCGGCCTTCCTTCAGCGCCGGGATCAGCGCCGTCTGATCGGTCAATCCGCCGCGCGAAAGGCCCAGGAAATAGGCCGTCTTCTTCATGGAGCGGAAGACCTTCTCGTTGAATATGTGCCGGGTTTCTTTGGTCAGCGGGGCGGCGCCCACCAGGATGTCCACCTGCGGCACCATCTCCATCAACCATTCCGGCTCGCGCAGCGTGTCCACGAACAGCGGTTTCGTCAGGGGCTTGGCGTCGGTTGCCAGAATGCGCATGTTGAAACCGTAGTGCGCCCGCATGGCCACCGCCTGCCCGATGCCGCCCATGCCCACCAGCCCCATGGTGAGGCCGTCAACCTCCACCAGGTTGCGCTCGGATTTGTACAGGCGCTTCTCGAATTGCGGGACGTAGAATTTGTTCAAACCGCGCGTCAACGAGAGCAGCATGGCGATGGCGGTTTCGGAAATGCCCGGTGCGAACATGCGCGCCATGTTGGTCACCACCACCGGGCTCTTCACCAGCGCCGGAAACAGGATCGTGTCGACGCCCGCCTCCGTGTGCTGCTGCCACCGCAGCTTTTTGGCCAACGGAAACAGGGCCGGTGTCAGGGCTCCGAAGACCACGTCGGCTTCCGGCAGCACCCGCAGCAGTTGCTCCTTGCTGGTGGTCACCGTCATTTCGATGTTCTTGCCCTGCGCCTGCATCTGGCGGACTTCCTCGTCGGTGAAGACGGCCGCCGGGGCGGCATAGGAAGTCGAGACCGTCACAATGCGGATGCGCTCTGGCGGGGGGCTGAAAATGGCAATCCTGTCGGAAGCGGCCAGGGTGGGCACGGCGGGCACAGCGGCGGCGGCCGACAGGAAAATCCGGCGTGATAAAGAATTGTCGCTCATACGATCTCCTCAGTTTTTCGTTTCGGGGAAAAGTCGGTACGCACGTTCCGCGTGCGGCGACCGTTTCCAGTCGCTGCCAAACCAGTCGCGTTCTCCTTAAGCGGAACGGGCGCCGGCGCGAAAAAGCGGCCCGTCTCGCCTGATTTCAGCCCGCATCAGCGAACCGGGACAACCCATGGCACGGCCGCCATAGACGCCAAATTGGGTTATGGATACCTGTTTCGTCTCAATTCGGACGGGAACGATTTCCGGATCGAACCGCCTTGCGCGCGGCAGCGCTCGCATCACGACCGAATTCAGAGCGACGTGCCGGGTTGGCACAGGAACGGCTCCTTGGCAGAACGGCTCGGAAACACAACTCAAACTCGGCCGGTGGCCGTTCTCTGGCTTAGTAAAGTATCAGTAATCAGGTTGCGTGTCAACGCCATGCCCTGTCGCTGCTTCACGGCCGCGTCTCAGCTACAAATTCAAGGTTTTTTCTATAAGAATCGGCCGCCCAGCCGATCTATTGGGTATGCGACTGGACTACGACATCGCCCGCAGCAAGATTGCCGCCGATAACGGCGCACCCGAAATGGAGGCCGACCTTGCAACCGACGCGGTTGTAATACCAGTAAAGTTGTGTAACCTGCCTCCTCTCAATGCCATCGCGAACGAGGTCCTGGCTATGTCTGCGGATCCGGACACCGATCTGGGCCGGCTTTCGGCCATGCTGAGGCGCGACCCCGCTTTCGCCGCCGATGTGATGTTTCTGGCCAATTCCTCGCTTTTTGGCTTTCCCCAGAGGATGTACAGCCTGCGCCACGCCATCGCCATACTGGGGTTGGACCGGATTCGGGCACTCGCGGTGACGGTCGCCATGCGCGGATTTGTGCGCAAGAGCAGCCCGGTGATGCATCAGTGCTGGCAGCACAGCGCGGCCTGCGCCCTGATTTCTGAAAAAATTGCACCTGCCTTCGGGATTGCGAGCGAGGTAGCCTACACGGTCGGCCTCCTGCACGACATCGGGTTGCTCGGCTTCCTGAAGTGTTATCCGGGCGAGGCGGCTTCTGTGCTGGGCAAGAGCTTTGATGATATCGGGCAGGCCCTGGCGGCCGAGCGGGTTGCCTTGAATGTCGACCACGCCCGTGCCGGCGCCTGGCTGGTGAAGACCTGGGGGCTTCCGCCTTCCTTCGCCGAGTGCTGCGAACACCACCACGAGCCCGTGAGCGCGAAAGACGACAATCTCCTTGCGGTCGTGAAGGTCGGGTGCAGGATCGCCGGCGTCTTCGGACTTACGGCATTCCGATTCACCAATCCGCCGCTTTACGAGGACGTGGTCGCCTCGGTGCCGAAGCCGCAGCGGGGAATGTTTCCGCCGGGCGATGAGCTGCGAGCCGGAGTGGAAGCCAGGCTCGCGATGTTTCAATAAATTCCTGCCCCGGACTACCGCGCCGGGCCCGCCGTCGTGATTCTCACGTTCTTGAACTCGGCGGTTTCATCAAACGAGCCGATGCCGACCTTGCCGGGGCCGAGACTCACGTCCACGGCCGCGATTCCGGGCACGGGTTGGCCGTCCACGCTCACCGAAACGGCACCGGTTTTGGCGTCGTGCGTGAGCTTGGCGTGGTACCAGCGTCCGGTTTCCGCGAAGGCGGCGGGCCCGCGTTCGCTACTGATGCGTACCCGTTCGCCGCCAAAGACGTGGAAGACGCCGTTGTGCACGGGTTGCTTCGAAGCGGTATCGATGGAAAGATGGGCGTAGTCGAAGTGCGCCTCATCGCGGTACGCAAACACGATCATGAGCGACTTTCCCAGCGGTTTCACGTCGGCTTCCACGGTGAGGGTGCCATAAGAGGGGACGTCCGTCAGCGCGAACTGAAATGGCCTGCGGGGTCCCGGCAGCGGCACACGGCCATTGGCGAGGCGGAGCGACTCGGCGCCGTTCGCGTGTTCGATTCGCCAGTCCGCGGCAGAGTACACGGTCCAATTCCGTCCGAAGACCCGGAGCGTGTCGGCGGCTCCGAGACTGGCAACCGCAAGGGCCAGCAGGGCAACGAGTTTCATAGCGATATAGTAACCCGGAGATCGGTCGGTACGCCCGACGGGTCTTTGCCAACTGGTTCGTCTCACTACTCCGGCCAGGGCGCAAGCTTCAGTTCGATGTTCGCCGTCTCGCCTTCAGCCACATGGATTACCGCAGTACGGTTCCTCAGCGCGCGGGCGAAATGGAGATCCTGCACGAGATAGTGGTCGCCGATACTCTCGAACGCGTAGGCGTAATAGTCGCCCGGGCGGAGGTTGGTGAAATCGAAATGGCCCCTCGCGTCGCAAACCTCCTGATGAAACCACTGGCTTTCGAGGACCGGTTCGTCGAACTGCCACAGCACCACGGTCTGGCCCTCGCATTTCTCAACGGTTCCCGTGATGCGCGCCGGGTTCGGCTTAAAGATTATGGTGATGGGCCCGGAGTGCCCGGACAACTCTACCGCCTGCCCCGTGACATCTCGGCCGTTGAGCAGCACGGAATCGAGGTAGTAACCGGGTATTTCGCTAAATGAATCGATGCGGTAACGCCCTGGAAACAGACCGTCGATTTGCACCTTTCCGTCCGGCCCCCCGGAGCCGACTCCCTCTCCCAATCCTGCCTCAGGCTCCAGCAAGACCGTTACCGGGGAGCGCGGCTTTGGACCGCCTGCTTCTGGAAACTCAATCTGCGCCTCTACGGAAAATGTCGGCGAAAGGCGGATCACCAGCCCGTCAACATCTGCGCGCGAAACTGTTACGGCGGCGACACCCCTTTCGCCACGCTGGGATTCAGCTTTCAATTCCCAATCGCGCGCCCAGACGGATCGGAACTCGAAAGTGCCACCCTTGCCCGAAATGTCTTCAGCTCTCGACGCCTGGTCCCACTGCTGTGGCTCGAACAGCCGCACGATTACACCCGCGGCTGGACTGCCATCGTCATTGAGCACGATTCCGCGAATGCGATACACCGGAACTGCGAGCAGGCGGAGGTCGTATCCATCCAACCCGGGTCCGGGGCGCAAGACGATGCGTTCCGCGTCCGCCCGTTCAATGGCGCGTGGATAATAAGTTGCTGCCCAGCCCATGGACTGTTTGTCCAACGACGGTGGCGGTTCCATTGCGTTTGCCGGCCGAGCCATAAGGGTGAAGGTGCCCATGCCGCTCAGATCGAAGCGGCCGTCCGCATCAGCTGTGGTCTTGTTCCCGCTGCTTCCCCGCAGATGCGCGATTTCCACCTTTGCGTGCGCCACCGGCCGGCCCTCGATGTCCAGCACGCGGCCCCTCAATCTGCCCCATGGCGCCAATTCGACCTCAAGCCGGGCAGTTTGGCCGCCTGCGACGCGAAGCTCAGGGCGGGTGACACTACCCTTCACAAATGTGGCGAACTCGTTCTTGGAGACGAGACATTGGTACCCGCCTTCAGCCGCACCGGTGATCTGGAACGTGCCGTCCAGTCCGGTCGTGGTCTTGTAGAAGTGGCTTTGGCCCGGATGCCCGATGTAAAAAGATGCGTCCGGGCCTGCCGCGACCTGGGTTATACCTGAAATCAGCTGAACTTCCGCCCCGGCGATGCCGGCGTTGGTCAAGCTGTTGACCACCGCGCCTTCGACAGTGCCGGTGGTCTGGGCGGAAAGGACCGGGGCAAGCAGAAGTAGAACACTCAGCCGAGGCATGGATTCAGCTTGCATTTAGGATAACGCGATCTGAATGGCTTCTCGGGCCTTTATAAGCATTGAATATCACCACCGCGGCAAGCAGGCGATTCGGTCCACTCTCGGCCGCCGCCCGATCGAAGATCCCATCCGGCCGATGCTAAATTGGTCAGGGGTTCTCCGTATTTTCAACGCAGACCATTTCTGTGGATGATGATCTATGATGAGGTTTCCGCGAGCACCGGGCTTCACGGCCTTCTGGTGTGCGTTCCTCCCTCTGTTTGGCCCGGCTGCGAGCGCCCAGTTCAAGGAAATCGGACCGCCTCCGTTCTCGCAGGTCGTCGCGCACCAGCGCATTCGGGCCTTGCTGGATCAGGTCGAGCCCGCCAATCGACAGCAGACGATCGACAAATTGAATAGCCTGGTGCCCTGGTTCCGGAATGTCCTGGACGAGGAGTTGATCGCGGGTTGGCAGAAGGACGGCCGCGAGCGGCTGCTGCTGGTGATGGAACCGATGGCCGATCCGCACGTCGCCGCCGAGGTGGTCGGATTCTCCTGGCACACGCGCACCGATGCCGCGCTCAATCCGGCCTTCGCGCCCATGCTGGGCCATCTGATGGTGCGGTACCCGGAGAGCGGCAAAGAGTTTCTCTCCGATCTGCTTGCACCCACGCCCCCCGCGCTTTCCCCAACGCAGGCCGAGACCGTTTGCCGGATTCTGATCGATATGCCCGACATCGGAAACTGGAATCGAAGCGCGCTGCACATTCTTCCCCGGTATCGCGCCACGGCCGAGCGCCTGCTCCTCCAGGACCGCGAGGGAGGCGACACCGAGAAGCAGTACCGCGCGCAGATGTGGCTGGCGCAACTCCGCGGCGAGGCGCCGGGCCCCGTTGACCAGCTGTCCGCCGCACGGAGAAACGCCGCCGTTCGACCCCTGCCGGATGACAACTCCGGCCCATCGCTCCATCCGCCGCCGGCTCCCGACTCCGGCGCCGCCGAACCTCGACGGGCCGCTCCGACGTCTGCCGCGCCGGCATACAACGGAGCCATGTCGGGAACACTCGAATGCACCGGCGGCCCTGTCCCCCAGAACGCCGAGTACGTCTTTCGCAATCTGCCGCCTCTCCAACTGCGGCTCGATTACGACGCCAGGATCTGGGAAGCCCGGTTGGCGCCGGGTGGAAACCAGAGTCAGCGTTTGATTCTCAAGAACAAAAGCTCCGGCCCGCAAAAGCGCTGCGTGGTGCATTGGAGCGTAGTTCCCTGATTCCCGAGGACGCAATGAGACGGATTTTCATTCTCTTGTTTTGGCAGGCCGCAATGCTGGCAGGTGTCAATGCTTTTGCCGACATCGTCACGCTGAAGAACGGCCGGCAGGTTTCCGGCCTGATTGAATCCGGCAACACCCAGGAAGTTCGCATCCGGATCGAAGGCCGCACCGAGGTCATCGAGGTCGATCAAATTCAATCCATCCGCTTCGGCGCGACGCTGGCGGCGCCGCAGGCTTCCAGTCCGGCGCCGGCGCCTGCTACCACCGCGCCCGCACCCGTTCCCGCCGGCGCCGCGCCCGCGGCTGCCCGGCCGGCGCAGGCGGTGGCCGCTCGCGCCCCCAAAGCAGCGCCCCACACCATCACCCTTCCGACCGGCACCGGGATCGCCGTCCGCACCATCGAGCGAATCGATTCCAAGAAGGCCGATCTTTCCCGCGAATACGCCGGAAGCCTGGACGACCCCATCGTGGTGGATGGCGTCGAAGTCGTTCCCGCCGATGCCAATGCCGTGCTCAAAGTAGTCGAAGCGCAGGGGCCGGGGATGACCCATCGCGCCTCCCTGTCCACAGTCCTGGTGGCTGTGATCATTCAGGGGAAACGGGTCAACGTGGAAACCGGAAAGGTCGATTCCAAGGCCGGATCGCAGGCCAAGCGAACGCTGACCGGCACCGCGGCAGGAGCGGGCGCCGGCGCGGCAGTCGGCGCCGCGGCCGGCGGTGGAACCGGAGCCGCCATCGGCGCCGGAGTCGGCGCGGCCGCGGGTACGGTGGTCGGGAAACTCGCCGGCAAGGGCGTGGAGATCGCTCCCGAGACCCGCTTCACCTATAAGCTGACGCAGCCTGTGGTCATCGATTCCGGGGAGGTCCGGTGACCATGCGCTCCATCGTTCTGCTTTTCGCGCTCTCGATCTCCGCCCATGCGGACACGCTCGTCCTTCGCAGCGGCACGCGCGTCGCGGGTCGATGGTGGGCGGCCGATGGCGACGTCATCAGCTTTCTGGTGAACAATCGCCTTGCGCGCTACTCGCGGTCGGAGGTCGCAGAAATCGTATTCGGCGCCGAACCGCCCGCGAGCCCGGCCGTGGTTCCCCCCGTGTCCACACCGGCCGCACCGGCCGCACCCGTGCCGGATACCCCGAAACCGGAGCGAATCGGCGTGGTCTATTTTCAGGACAGCTCCAACCACTTGCTGCCCCTGGAGCAGACCGTAGCCGTGGGGCATCGGTTACCTGCCGGCCGGGGCGCGCGCGCCTCTGAATACTGGGACATGGCGAGCGCGCAATCTCCAGTTCGCCTGCCAGGCGATGCCCGCTTGTTGTTCGTTGTGGATCTGCCCGATGGAATCCCGCCCGGCGCGTATAGCCTCTATCCCTTGGAGACGAGCGGCAACGCCCGGCGGACTAAGGCGGCGCGTGATTCGGCCATAACCGTTCCGCTCACCGTCACGAAAGTCGCGGGAACCACGTACACGCTGGTTCCAGTGAGTAATCTTGCGCCAGGTGAGTATGCGTTCACTCCGTCCGGGTCGAACGCCGCGTACTGTTTCGCTATCCGCCGTTAGCGCATGGTGCATCGGGGTGAGCCGGTGGTTCGCCATGCCGGCGCGGACCGGCCGGATTGCGGCTAAGCTGTACTGGTAGCCTGGGCGCGCCGGGTTCGGCTGGCGCTCCGGCTGACTTTCATTGCGGGAACGAAAGCATGATCAGGAATTGGGCGATAGCGGTGGTCCTGGCCGGAGCGGCCGCGATGGCGATTCAGGCTGCCGCGCAGGCTGCGGGCGGAACGGATTTCGATGCAGCCGAAAAGCAGTTCACGCAGCTCTGCAGCGGCTGTCACGGGGCCGGCGCCGGCGGCGGGGACCGTGCGCCGTCACTGACCCACAATCGCGCACTGCGAAGCCGGAGCGCGAGCCAGATTGCGGATCTCATTCGGAAAGGCACCAGCGGGGGCATGCCGGCATTCGCCTTGCCCGACGCCGAATTGCGGCTGCTCGCAACATGGATCCGCTCGCTGGACGAATCGGCATTTGAAGCAAGACCCGCCGGCGATGTCGCCGCCGGCGGAACATTCTTCTTCGGGAAAGGACAGTGTGGCACGTGCCACATGGTCCATGGACGGGGAAGGGTGAATGGTCCCGATCTTTCCGATATCGGCCGCAAGTCCACCGTTCGCGAGCTCAACCTGGTCCTCGAGGATCCCACTTCGCAGATGGGCGTTCACACCACGCCGGCGTGCCCGGGTTGGGCGTTTTGTCCGGACGAGGGTTGGCGGGTCGTGGACGTGCGCCTGCAGGACGGCTCCTGGTTGCGCGGCTTTGCCCGAAATCGGGCCGAGCACGATCTGCAGTTGCAGACGTTCGACGGTAAAATGCACCTGCTGGTGGAACCGGAGTATCAGGAGGTGAAGGCGGAATCGCAGTCGTACATGCCTCCGCTCCGTGCCACCCCGGACGAGCACAGAAACCTGCTCGCGTATCTGAGCAGCCTGGGGGATGTTTCGGGCGGTCCGCTTCCCTTCGAACCCGATCCGGTTCCGGCCGCCGCCATGCAAGCCGTCATGCGTCCCACACCCGGAGAGTGGCCGACCTACAATGGAGCTCCGGGCGGCAACCGCCATAGCGCGCTGACTCAGATCAACGTCCAAAATGCGAAGGACATCCAGTTGCAGTGGATTCATTCCCTCGCGGGCGTGAGGCTTGAGGGCACTCCCCTGGTCAGCGATGGGGTCATGTACGTCACCGCGCCGCGCGAGGTGTGCGCCCTCGACTCGCGCACCGGGCGCGAGATCTGGTGCTATGCGCGCCGGGGCGGCGATAGCGGGTTCCAGCAGCCAAACCGCGGCGTGGCGCTGCTCGGCGACCGCGTGTTCTTTGCCAGTGACGACGCGCACCTGGTGTGCCTCAATCGCCTGACCGGCGGCGTGGTGTGGGACGTGCAAATGCCCGAAACGCCCGGCCGGTACTACGCTACATCCGCGCCTCTCGTGGTTGGTGACCTGGTTATTTCCGGAATCGGGGGCGGGGATGGTCCTCTCCGCGGCTTTCTGGCGGCGTACAAAGCCACCACAGGCCAACTGGCATGGCGCTTCTGGACGGTTCCCAAACCCGGCGAGCCGCCTTCCGAGACATGGACCGGCAAAGCCATCGGGACCGGCGGCGGCGCGACCTGGCTTACGGGATCGTATGACGTGGAGACGGGCACTCTCTACTGGGCGGTCGGCAATCCATTTCCGGCGACCGATGGCGATGAGCGGGAAGGAAGCAATCTGTACACGAACTGCGTCCTGGCGCTTGAAGCGAAGACCGGCAAGCTGCGGTGGTACTATCAGTTCACGCCCCACGATCTCCACGACTGGGATGCCACGGAGCCGTTTCTGCTGGTTGATACGGCGTACCGGGGCCGGCAGCGGAAACTGCTCCTGCAAGCGAATCGAAATGGCTTTTTCTACGTTCTGGACCGCGTCAGTGGCGAGCTGCTTCTGGGTAAGCCGTTCATCCGGAAACTGAACTGGGCGGGCGGGATCGATGCCGATGGAAAGCCGCATTTGCTCCCGGCCAACAAGCCGACGAAAGCGGGCATTAAAACGTGTCCCGCGGTGCGTGGCGCCACCAACTGGTATTCCCCGGCCTTTAATCCGGATACGAAACTGTTCTATGTGATGGCAGTGGAGGATTGCAGCATTTACAAGCAATCGCAAAGGGGCGGGTACGAAGGATATCGGGATCCCGCCGATCCGGGCGTGAAATATCTGCGGGCCCTGGACATCTCGACAGGAGGGGTGGTTTGGGAGGTAGCGCAGGTGGGCGCGCCGGAGATGAATTACTCCGGTGTCCTTTCCACGTCGGGAGGCCTGGTGTTTTACGGCGAGAATGGCGGCGAGTTTGCAGCGCTGGACGCCAGGACCGGAAAGAGCCTGTGGAGATTCAAGACGAACGAGCAATGGAAGGCTTCGCCGATGACTTACATGGCGAACGGCCGGCAATATGTCGCGATCGCGTCTGGCGGAAACATTCTTTCGTTCGCGCTTGGTGAACGTTAATGTTGCGGGGCATCAGGTGGATCTTTCCGGCGATCGCGGATGAGATCGTGGATCGAAAGGAGATGACATGAACCGTAGGGAGCTGTTGATCTCGCCAGGTTTGGCGGCAGGCGCGGCGGCGGCGTGGAGCAGCCTGCTTGTCCCCATGAAGGCGGTTGCCGCGGATGTCGGACCGGTTCGCATCAAGACGATCGAGAACTTCACCATCCAGATTCCGGTTTCGGCCACGGAAGAAGAGGCGGGGGTTATGTCCCGCATCGGGGTAACGCGCGTTGTCACCGAATCCGGAGTGCGCGGCTATTCGTTCGCCGGGGGTGGCGGCGGTGGACGCGGGGGCCGGGGTGGAGGCGCCGCCGGCGTCGTGGGCGCCGGCCGAAGCGCAGCCGCTCCGAGCCCGGCCCGCGCCCCTGGCGTTGTACCGAATCCCGTCTCCTTCGGGGAGATGCGCGCCGCTTTGACCGGAGCGGACCTGTTCGCGATGGAGCAGCATCTTCAGCGTGGATTGATTTACTACGGGGGCCTGGAAGAGGCTCTCTGGGACACCGTTGGCCGAGTCGTCGGCCAGCCAGTTTTCCGCCTGCTGGGCGGCTCCAAAACCAGTATCCCCGTCTACATTACCGCCGTGTGGCCGGGCGCCGCGGATCAATCGCAGGTGCCCATCAAAGACCAGGCCGTTTACGCCCGCCGCCTGAAGGATGCGGGCTTCAACGGCTTCAAGATGCGCATCTTCCGGCCGAACTTCATGGACGACGTGGAATCCTGCGCCGGGATTATCGCGGCGTGTGGCCCCGCGCCCGGGTTCAAGCTGATGGTCGACCGCACCGCCCACATCCCCGGCTGGGTTTGGGATTATCCCACGGGATTGGCGGCCGCGAAAGCGTTGCAGAAAGTCGGGGTCTATTGGTTGGAGGAGCCATTCTCGCGCGACGACTTCGAGGGGCCGGCACGGCTGTGCAGGGAGATGGACCCGCTGCTGATCACCGGCGGCGAAGGCTGGCGAGGCCTCGATCCGTTCCGTGAAGGGCTTGTCCACGAGACCTACGACATTTTTCAGCCGGACCTTGGAACTTGCGGAGGCATCCTGACGATTCGCAAAATTGCGGCCCTGTGCGAGGCGTTTCACAAGCCCTGTATCGGCCATGGATCCTTTGGATTGAATGTCGCCGGCCGGATTCAGGCGCACGCCGCGTGGGGCGCGCCGCTGGAGGAGTTCGCGCTGGCCACGCCGCCCTTGCTCCCGCAGGAACAATGGGCGCCCGCGTTGAAGATCCTCAACCAGAGGGAACTCTATACATTCCGCAATGGCGAAGTTCAGGTTCCGCAGGGCGCCGGCAACGGACTGGAGTATGACGAAGAGGCTCTTCAGCATTACCGGGTTTGACGTCGCACCGAGCCCCGCATCGCGCACCGGGCCGGCAAAGACTTCGACCGCCCGCGATTCCCCTCTCGCGTGTAAGGCAAAAGGGGGAGAATTGTGTCATGCCTTTCCAGTGGCCATCCGTTATCTCGATTGCTGCGGCGGTGCTGTGCATACCGCCGATGGCTGTAGCGCAATCCCAGCGAGCCGCGGATTTGGGTGTGGGCAAGTTGTTGGTGGCGCCCCGCGAGGCGCCCGATCCGGCTTTTGCGGAGGCAGTGATCGTATTGGCGCAGTTCGATAAGAACGGTGCGCTGGGTCTGATGATCAACCGCCGGACCCGGGTGCCGCTTTCGCGCGCCCTGGACCAATTCAAAGCCGCGAACAACCGCTCGGACCCGGTGTACCTCGGCGGTCCGGTCGACTTGGCGGTAGTGCTGGCCCTGCTTCGGTCAACCACCTCGCCGGACAAGACACCGCCGGTGATGCCGGGCATCTACCTGGTTTCCACCCGGGCGGTGCTGGAGAGGGCCTTAGCCGCGGGTGCGGGCCCGCGTGAGTTCCACGCCTATGTGGGCTATTGTGGCTGGGGCTCCGGACAACTGGAGAACGAAGTCAAAGCGCGGGCCTGGTACATTTTTACCGGGGACGCCGATCTGGTCTTCGATTCCGACCCCGGCACGCTCTGGTCACGGCTGATCGACCGAACCGAACAGAGATTTGCGCGGACCGCGGCACCGAACATCGAGGCACTCGGAAAGGCTTACGTCGCCGCTACGGCTCGATGATCCTCCCATCCGGATGCGGTTGAGTCAGTGATCATGTGTCGACACATGCAGGGGGGCGATGTCCTCAATCAGGCAGGCAACAACTGTGACGATAAGTCGTGCGGCGCGGCTAAATCGAGGGTGTCACGCGGGCCGGGCAAATGCTAATGCGGCCGGCGTTTCGGCCCAGCGGAATGGCCTGTGTGCATCATGCTAGAATTCTCTCGAATTGAAAGCGGAAGGCCAGCCAATGAAAAATTCCCTGAGCCGGCGCGCGGTGATGGCGGCCGGCATAAGCGCACCTTTTGTGTTGGACGCCCAGGCGGCCGGCGAGGAGCCGGGCCCGCCGCCCTACACCGTTTCGATCAACATCGAAATCATGTTTCCGCGAAGCATGCCGCGCGCGGAGCGGGTCCAGGTAGTAGCCGCTCACGGCTTCAAGGCCTATAGCTTCTGGAGCGCGACGGAAGAAGAGCTTGACGCCATGCTCAAGGTGCAGGAGCGGACCGGCATCAAATGCGCCAGCATCTCGGGCACCGGCAGGGTGGGCGGTTCCACGGGGCTTACGCGGCCGGGCCAGGAACAGGCCTATCTGGACGAAGTCGCCGCCAAAGTGAAAATCGCGGCGCGGCTGGGCGGCCCGCAGCCCATCATTTTCGTGGGCCGGATGCAGCCGGACGTCCCCTGGGAAACGCAGCGATCGCAGATTGTCAGCGGGCTGAGGAAAGCCGGCGACATCGCCAAGGAATACGGCGTGACGCTGGTAATGGAACCGCTCAGCACCGAACCCGGCCAGACACGAATGGCGCTGGACACCGCGGCCGTGGCATTCCCCGCCATCGACGAAGTGGCGCACGCAAACGTAAAAGTCTGCTTCGACATGTACCACCTGCAGTTGATGGAAGGAAACATTTCTACCCACCTCCGGCAGGGATTATCGAAGGGCTGGATCGGGCTGGTGCAGATTGGCGAGGTTCCCGGACGTAAGGAACCCGGGACCGGCGAGATCGACTACGCTTACATCTTCAGGGTGCTGCGTGAAATGAAGTACAGAGGCTACGTGGATACCGAAATGGGCACCAGCACCACACCGGAAGCGGCCATGGAGCTGGCAAGAGCCATGTCGTTGAAGAATTGACGCGGCGCTGCGGACCGCATGCCCGCATTTCCGCGCTTCCCCCTATCGTCAGACGGCGTGGGATAGCACGATCCTTTAGATAATGTACCCGGGGCAACGCACCCGGCTACTGCCGGCAGCGACGAGGTGTGCGGTCTGCGACACACCCTCCCCGCCGGGCGTGCCTCTGCGAACAAATTCCGCCGAAGCTGGATCCTCAGACATCGCCGGAGGGCGTAGAATTCGTCCACGGTGGTTGAGCCTCGCATTCAAGCACTCTATTATCAGTGGCAGGTCCCCGGGAAGATTGTCTCTGTAAGCCTGAGCCTTGCCTTGGTGGATCGCCTGGGCATGGAGATCCAGGAAGGAAGCTGTTCGTCTCCGCAGCGTGGCCTGGAACTCGGGGGTTTTCTCCTGGGCAGGCCGAGACGCAATTCGGGATCGACGGTCGTCGAGATCGAAGACTTCGAATCCGTTCGGTGCGAACACGCCGTCGGTCCCTCGTACCTGCTCTCCCCCGCTGACCGGCAGGGCTTCGAGGAACAAATCCGCCATTACAGGGCGACCAGAGGATTGTCGATAGTCGGCTTCTACCGCAGCAATACTCGCAAGGAGTTTGCGATCACGGTGGAAGATATCGACCTCATGTCCGCTTACTTTTCGAAGCCCTCCATGGTTCTCCTGCTGGTTCACGCGGCTCCCCATGCGCGGCTGAGGGCCGGGTTCTCCATCTGGGAGGAACGCAGGATTCGCACGGTGAACCCGTATCTGGAGTTTCCCTTCCATTGCGCCGATCTTATGGCGGGCGGTTATGAAGTGCTGGATCGATCTGTAGCGGGCCGGCCGGCGCCGGAGACGCGAAGCGCCACCAGGCGCCTGTTACCGGGGATTCCAGCCCCGCTGCGACTGCCGGCCCCGTCACCCCGGCTGCTGCTGCCGCCGGCATTGCCGTCAAGGCTTGCGGTGGAATTACGTTCTGCGGTCCCGGCGGCAAGGACCAGTCTTCGCAGGCGGCTGGCTTACCGAACGCCGCAGACGCTCTCGGGTTTTCTGAGGCATTCGTGGACCCGGTTCAGGCTGCAATGGTTTGCCACGGCCGCTATCCTGGCCGGAGCCGTCATCGCCGGCGTGCTCAACCGGCATCCGCTTCCGGTGGCCACCCCCGCCCCGCCCACACTGCGTGTGACGCCCCCGCACAATGTCGCGGCGTCAATCCCGAACCCGGTCGCGCCGCCGGCGAGCACTCCGGCGGCGGATGTGCCGGCGGAAACGCCCACGCCGCCTCCCACGGCAGAAACCGCGGACAAAGCGCGCGAGGCCCCGCAGCCGCAAACCCTTGCTGCGAATACGGAGTACCGGGCTCGGGAAGTTTCCACCGTTCCCGCGGTTCCCGGCGAGGCGCGGGAAGTGCTTCCCGCTCCCCCGGAAATTGCTTCGGGCCTGCAGGGCGATCCCGAGCTTGTTTTGCACGAGACGGGAATCCCGGCGCCCGAGGTTTCCCAAGTCCCCGACCCGTTTGTCAGGGTCGCGCTCGACCCTCAGGCGAATCGGAACCGCGGGGGATTCCTCGGCAAACTGGTCCGGAGCCGGGACAAGCGGACGAGTTTCGTACCGCCAACCCTTGTCCATGAAGGCCTGCCCGATGTACCGGCGGAGCTGCGCCAGAGAATTCGGCGCGAGGTCTCCGTCGCGGTCAAGCTGTACATCGACCGTGCGGGCAAGGTGGAGTACGCGGAGCTGCTTTCGGACGGAACCGGAGCCAACCGGGACTTCGCCAGCCTGGCTGTGTTCTCATCGCGTCACTGCCAATTCCGGCCGGCGCGCGTGGGCGACGAGACCGTTCCCGCCGAGGTTGTCCTGCGCTTCCAGTTTGGCCCCGAAGAACATTAGCACCTCCACCGTGAGATTCTGACTGATTTTGGCAGGAACAGACGCCCCATCCGCCCGAAGCCAAGTCATCCCGAAGCCGCCATTCAAAGCACAGCGATCGCCGGCCACGGGAAGAATAGCACGCCAGGCGCCCACTCGCGGGGCGGTACGCCCTGGCAAAATGCCTGTGCATAATGGGACTCTGGACGCTTCCTCGCGCTCCAGGAAGAGAGGAGTCACAATCGCCATGGAAAGACGTCAATTTCTGAGTCGCACGGTGGGGGGAGGCTTGGCCCTCAGCGGCGCCGCGGCGCTCGCTCAGCAGTCCGCCCCCAACCGGCAGCGTTCCAATCTGCCGCCCGGCACCTCGCCGTCGGCATGGTCCGTGCCCCGCGGCCCCGGCAGCCCGCTGCTCACGCCGGACTACCTCACCTATGCGGACGACCTGGTGATCGAACGCGACCAGCCCGGCAAACCGCACCAGGGCAAGGTTCTTGCCGCCTTCCAGGCCCACTCGGACGACATCATCCTGTTCTGCGCCGGTACGGTCGCCAAGCTCATCGGCGAAGGCTACACCGGCTATCTCATCCGCCTGTCCAATGACGAGAAGTCGGGCTCGAGCGTCGGGTGGGGCGCCACGCAGAACGAGATCGATTCCCAGGAGGCGGCCAAGGCGCTCGGCCTGCAAATTCTTCTCCTTCTATTACCGGAATCATCGCATGGACGATGTGCGCGATCATCGAGCTCCGCCAGCGCCTGATTTTCATGCTCCGGCTGCTCCAGGTGGATACCGTCTTCGTGATGGATCCCTATGACCATTACGACGAAAACCCCGATCACCTGGTAGTCGGCAAGGCGGTGGAAACGGCCTGCTGGATGTCGACCCCCGGCGGCGGCCGGGAGTATCCCGAGCAGCTCAAGGCCGGGTTGAAACCGGGACGCGTGCGCGAGAAATACTACCACTCGCGGGCGCCGCAAGGACACAACCTGGTGAACCGGGTGGTGGATATCAGCTCTTACATCGACGTCAAGGTACGGGCGAACGTGGCCAACAAGGCCAAGGGACCGGCCGGCGATAACGGGGCGCGCCTCCGCCAGGAACTGGCAAAGCAGGGCAAGAAGCTGCCGCTGCTGGGCAACGACGACGAAACCGCCAATTTCCAGTACACCAAACATTTCATCATGGAGGATTTCCGGACCTTGGGACACCAGTTCGGCCTGGAATACGCCGAGACCTTCCGCTACATCGGTCCGGAAGCCAGCTACGAACCGTCGATTCGCAAATACGTGGACGCCAATGCGGTTCCGCTGTAGGCCCCATCAGGAGACAGACAATGTACGATAACGATGAAATGACGGGTTCGGCCGCCGCGGCGCCCCAGGCCAATGCCGGGGAAGTGGTCGTCATGAAGGACCAGCAGGGGCAGCCCCACAAGGGCAAAGTCTTCGCCGCCGTGCATGCCCATCTTGACGATATCCCCTACTACGCCTCGGGGCTGTGCGCCAAGCTGATGCGAGAGGGCTACACCGGTTACCTCGTGCGCACCACCAACGACGAACGATCCGGCGGCCACACCAACGCCCAGAACATTTACAGCAACGAGCAGGACCACGGCCGCATGGCCGCGGCCCTCGGATTCCAGGATGTGTTCGATTTCTACTACCTGAACCACGACATGGACGGTATCTCCTGTATCGACCTGCGCGGCCGCCTGATTCTCATTTTCCGGATGCTCAAGGTGGACACCATCATCTCCTTCAATCCGTCGCGGGAGGGCGAGGAAAATCCCGACCACTGGGTGACCGGGCGTGCCGTGGAAGAGGCCTGCTGGATGGCCGGAATGCCCAACGATTTTCACGAGCACATGCTGGCGGGCATTCAGCCCCACGCGGTGACCGAGCGGTATTATTTCCATGCCCGGCCCGGCCAGCCGTTCAACCGGGTGGTCGACATCAGCTCTCAAATCGACAAGAAGATCGATGCCATCGCAGAGTGTAAGTCCCAGGGCGACGGCAATCGCGGTTCGCTGGTGCGGGCGGAGCTGGCGCGGCAGGGAAAGCGCCTGCCGCTGCTCGGCGGCGACGACCGCACCGCCGACCGCGCCTACGTGCGCCAGTTCCTTCTCGACAACGACCGGGAATACGGCCGGCCGCATAACCTCCAGTACGCGGAGCGCTTCTATTACATCGATCGGCGGCCGGCGAAGTCCAAGGCCGAAGAGTACATCGAGAAAAACGCCGTGAGCATCTGACGCCGCTGATTCCCGTTTAGCCGGCGGGTCCCGGACCTTGACCCGCCGGCGCCGGAGTGCCTGCCGGGAAGACCACCGAGTCAGTTGGTGACGTCGTCCGTCCGGCTCTCCTCGCGGATGGGCATATAAACCTCGTACCACTTCTTCTGGGCGTCGCTGCCGGCATAGCGTTTCAAGGCATCTTCGCTTTCGAATTCCATCACGATGATGTTTTTGTAGCCTTCCGGCAATTGCATCTTAATGGGCTTCGTCCAGACGTTCTTCAGACCGGGATAGTTCATGGCCTCCGCGGCCTTGATTGCCCTGTCGATCTGAGCCGGGGATGCATCGGCCTTCCATTGCACGGTGATGATGTGGATCACGGACCTCGGCTTGGCTGGAGTGGCGCGCAGTAAGAGGCCTCCCGCCAGAATCGCCAGCAAAGCACCAAACAGGATCAGGTATTTTCTGTTCATCGTCTCTATCGTACCTTGTCCCGCCGCGCCGCATCCTCGGCCCGGTGTTGAGCGATTCGATCACCGGTGGCGCAGCCACGCTTCGAGAGCAGCCCAGTAAATCTGGCCGGCATGCCCTTTGGCCCATTCCTCATAGACCGGGGCGTATTGCGCCGGGCTGTTGACAAGGCGCGCGTGCAGCCCGCTCAAACCCCCGCCGTACGTCTTCTGCATGAGCATGGTGTTGTCGGCGGTAAGCAGGGTGGCGTCGATGGCCAGGGAAATATTATCGGAGTTGTCCTGCTGCACGCAGGAGACTCCCGGGCGCACGCGCAGGCGCAGGGTGGCATCGCCCTGGCCGGAAACGAAGTCCACCACGCCCTTGCCGTTTTTGAGCGCGGCGTCGCGCAGCGCCGCGGCCACCTGCCCCTCCGGCTGAATGCCGGATAACTGCGCGGTCAACTGCGGCAACTTCAGCAGGCAGGAGTTATAGACGTTTTCCGTGGAGAGGATCAGGTCGAGGGTGATGCGTACCGGCGGGCGCTCCGGCAGGGCCTTCACGACCGCGGCGCGGGCGGCGGAGGAGGAGAAGACGGCGAGGCCGTAAGCGGTCCAACCCGCCTGGTCGCGCACGTCGGCCTTGGCGCCGCGCTCGAGCAGCAGCTTCACGGTATCGGCGTGGCCGTGCTCGGCCGCCAGCATCAGCGGCGTGCGGCCGTCCTTATCCGCGATTTCGATGTTGGCGCCCCTGGCCAGAAGAGCGGTGAGCTTTTTGGTCTGGCCTTTGCGCGCGGCGGTGAGGAGATCGCCGCTGACGTCGCCGGCCAGGACCGGGGTGAGGAAAAGCAGGAATAATACAAGGCGTTTCATAAAAACCTTACTGTGGGGGCGCCGCAGGTTACCAACCTGCCGCACACGCCGCGCCGCCGCCGGACAGGGGCTAAAGCCCAATTCCCATCGCGATGGGCGGCAAGGCTGAAGCCGTGCCCTGATACAAAGCTCCGATACCAGTTCCCTTTCAGCATCGCTTCTAGTGCATGGCGGCGGAGCCGCCCTGGTGGCGCGGCTTCTTCATCAGGAAGAGCAGCGGCAGCACCAGCAGGAACACCAGCGCCAAAATGGCCGAAAGTATCCACGAAGGAGAGCATGGACGCCTGCTGCTGCACCATGCCCCAGATCGCGCCATACGCCTGCCTGACGCGGCCATCACCGGGTCCGGCGCCACGGGCCACATGGCCGGCCTGGATGCCGCGCACCATCTGCAGTGGCCTGCGGGTTGAAGGAATTGACGTGCGCGCCCAGCAGGTTGGTGTGGAACTGCTGGCGGCGGAACAGATAGGTGGTGCCGCAGGCGATGCCGATGCTGCCGCCGATGTTGCGCATCAGGTTGAACATGCTGGTGGCGTTGCCCATTTCCTCCCTGGGAATGGGGTCCATGGTGGCGGTGGTGAGCGGCACGAAGAGCAGCGCCAGCGACGGCGCCCTGGATGAACTGCGGCCAGAAGATGTCCCAGTAGCCGGCGTTCAGGTTCAGCTGCGGCGAGCGCGTAGAGCGTCCACGACGGCGCCGACCAGCCCGACGGCCAGCAGCTTGCGCGGATCGAACCGGCCCAGCACCGTGCCCACCACCGGCATCATCAGGAACGAACCCAAGCCGCGCGGCGCCATGGCGATGCCCGCGTCCAGCGCCGGATAGCCCAGCAGCGTCTGCAGGAAGAGGCAGCAGCACCAGGCTGCCGTAGAGCACGAAGCCCAGCACGGTCATCAGGAACACACCGGCGCTGTAGGTCCGCATCCTTGAAGACGCGCAGGTGCACCACGGGATCGCGCGTACGTCAGTTCGTGCACGATAAACAGCATGATCCAGCACGCGCCGCCGACGACGACCAGCACCAGTGATCCAGTGCGAGGCGAACCAGTCTTCCTCCTGGCCCTTGTCGAGCACGATCTGCAGCGCGCCCACCCCGACCGCCAGCATGCCGATGCCCCAGTAGTCGATGCCGCGGCCGCACGCGGCGGATGTAGGGCGGATCGAAGATGAACAGGCGCGTCATGATGATGGACGCCAGGCCCACCGGCAGGTTGATGTAGAAGACCCAGCGCCAGCTGTAGTTGTCGGTGAGCCAGCCGCCCAGCACCGGGCCCGAGCATGGGCGCCACCACGATGCCCAGGCCCCAGAACGCCATGGCCTTGCCGCGGTCGCGCGGCGGGAAAGGCTTCCAGCATCACGGCCTGCGAGAGCGGCTGCAGCGCGCCGCCGGTGGCGCCCTGGATGATGCGGAAGAAGATCAGCATGCGCAGGGTGGGCGCCAGGCCGCACAGGAACGATGCGGCGGTGAAGCCGAAGACCGCGGCCATCAGCATCCGCTTGCGGCCGAAGTAGCTGGCCAGCCAGCCGGTCATCGGCAGGATGATGGCGTTGGCGACCAGGTAGGAGGTCAGCGCCCAGGTGGCTTCGTCCACGCTGGCCGAGAGGCTGCCGGCGATGTGCGGCAGCGACACGTTGACCACGGTGGTGTCCAGCACCTCCATGAAGGTGGCGAACATCACCGCGATGGCGACGATCCACGGGTTGATATGCGGCGGTTCCGCCGCATGGGCAGACGGCATCCCTGGCATTTACTTCATGGTAGCAGGCAGAGTAGGTGGGATACCCACATGCGACAGGGCCGCCGGGGTTCCTGAATTTTGAACGCTTTTATGTAACTATTTCCGATCCCGACGGTATTGATATCTGACCGGCAACCGAACGGGGTCATCACCTCGCCGCGGCTTCCCGCCGGCAAGGAGGATTCGATGAAATCGGCTCTTTTGGGCGCCGCCTGGATCGGTTTGGCCGTTTCCGGCGTTCCACTACTCGCTCAGTTGCAGGACAACAGCGAAAAACAGATGACTTGCGAAAACGGCGGCTCGAATGGCGACCGCGCGCGGCATTGCGAGATCCGCGAGCAAACGCTGCCCGCGATCGGCAGCCTCAGTGTAGATTCGGGCCCGAACGGCGGCGCCACGGTCAAAGGCTGGTTGCGGAGCGATGTGCTGGTCCGCGCGCGCGTCGAGGCTTCCGCCGACACGCAAGCCGCCGCCGATCAAATGGCGGGCCAGGTCTCGATTGATGCCTCCGGAGGCCAGGTGCGGGCCAGCGGACCGCTCTCGGCGAACAATTCAGGGTGGAGCGTCAGCTACGAGATTTTCGTTCCCCAGACCACCGATCTCACACTCAACACCATTAACGGGGGACTCGCCATCTCCGACGTCCGCGGCCAGATCCGCTTCAACGTGACCAACGGCGGCGTGCGTCTGAAGAGAGTGGCCGGCGACGTGGGCGGCGCGACCGTGAATGGCGGAGTTCAAGTAGAGCTGGCCGGCCCCTTCTGGGACGGGCGTCAACTCGAAGTCAGCAGCCATAACGGCGGCGTTACCCTGGCGGTGCCGTCTCAATACTCGGCGCATATAAGGGCCGAGACGGGAGCGGGCCGCATTGAGTCGGATTTTCCCGTCACCGTAACCGGCAATGTGACGCCGCGCCATTTGGAGTTTGACCTGGGCTCCGGCGGTTCGCTGATTCACGTCAGCACCATCAACGGCGGCGTCAGACTGAAGCGCACCGAATAACAGTAGCGCAGGACGCGGTCCTCTATGAGGCGTAGGCCAGGCGGCGGTGGTCTTTGAGGATGCAGCGGTCCATAATGACGGCCAGACCGGCGGTTTCGGCGCGGCGGGCGGCGGCTTCATGGATGACGCCTTCCTGCATCCACACCGCGCGGGCGCTTTTGCGGATGGCGGCCTCGACGATTTCCGGGACGAACTCGGAGCGGCGGAAGATGTCCACGATGTCGATGGGGCCGGGGATGGAATCCAGGTCCGGCCAGGCGCGCTCGCCGAGCACCTCGGTCTCCAGCGGGTTCACGGGAATGATGCGATACCCGGCGCGCTTCAGGTATTCCGCCACGCCGTAGCTGGGCCGGTAGCGCTTGCTGGAAAGGCCCACCACCGCGATGATGCGCGCGGAACGGAGGACGTCGGCAATCTGGTTCATCGGGCTTTACCCCCGTCTGCTGGTTTCTGGAGGGCGCGTTTCAGCTTGCCGACCTCCTCTTCGCTAAGATAGCGAAATTCGCCGGGCTTGAGGGACCCCAACTCGAGGGGTCCGATGCGCACTCGCCGCAGTTTTTCCACCAGGTGGCCGAAGTGCTTGAACATGATGCGGATTTGCTGGTTGCGGCCTTCGACGAGGCGGACCTCGTACCAGGGGTTGTCGCCGGCGCGGACCAGCCGCAATCCGGAGGGCAGGGTGCGGCGGCCGGAAATCGGGACGCCGCGGCGGAATTGCTCTTCCTGCTCCGGCTCCAGCCGGCCCTTCACCTTCACCAGGTACGTTTTGGCCACGTGGCTGGCCGCGGACATGGTGGCGTTGGCTAGCTCGCCGTCGTTGGTGAGGAGAAGCAGGCCTTCGCTGTGGTAATCCAGCCGGCCCACGGGATAAACGCGCTCCTTGACGCCGTGGAGCAATTCGACCACCGTGGTGCGGCCCTGCGGGTCGCTGAGCGTGGTGACCACGCTGTCCGGCTTGTGGAGGGCGATGTAGACCAGGTGTTTGGGAGCGCGGACGAGGCGGCCATCCACCTTAATGTGATCGGAGGCGAGGTCGGCTTTGGAGCCGAGTTCGGTGACCACGGCGCCGTTCACGGTGACGCGGCCTTCGAGGATGATCTGCTCGGCCTGGCGGCGGGAGGCGACGCCGGCCTGGGAGAGAATCTTCTGCAGGCGTTCGGCAGGCATCAGGATTCCTCCGTGGGAGCGGCGGCGGGAGGTTCGTCCGCGGCGGCAACGGGTTCGGACGGTGTGGCCGGGGCGTCCTCCGGACGGGCTTCGGCTGCGGAGGCGTGGGATTCGGGTTGGGAGGGGGAAGTCTGCTCTTCGGGAGCGGGTTGACTGGCTGAAGCCGGCTCCACATCGGGCGGCTCCTCTACAGGCGGCTGTGCGGTTGGAGCCTCCACGGCGCCGGGCGTCTCCGGCAAGGGTTGGCCCGCATCGGCTGGCGCCTGGGGCGCCGGCGCATCATCGGTGAAGGCCATGCGGCGGATTTCCTCGAATTCCTTGAGGGAGGGTAGCTCGGTGAGGTCTTTCAAGCCGAACTGCACCAGAAATTCGCGGGTGGTCTTATAGAGGATCGGCTTGCCGATGACGTTCTTGCGGCCGGCCGCGGCGATCAGCTTCCGGTCCAGCAGCGTCTTGAGGACGCCGGTGCCCTGCACGCCGCGGATCTCCTGAATCTCCGGTCCGGTGACCGGCTGCTTGTAGGCGATGACGGCGAGGGTTTCGAGCGCGGGCAGGGAGAGCTTGAGCGGCGGCTTGAGGCTCCTGACGAAGTTGCGCACCGTTTCGTGATGCTCCGCCTTGGTGGCCATTTTGAAGCCGCCGGCCACCTCGCGGATGGCGATGCCGTGCTCCGGCTTCTCGAATTCGGCCATGAGCTGCTGGAGCAGGCCGCGAATGCGCTCCACCGGCTGCTGGAACGCGGCGGCCAGCTGCGCCAGGGTGAGCGGCTCTTCGGCCACGTACACCACCGCTTCCAGCACCGCCTGGAGTTGCGCATCTTCCAGGTGGACGGGGGGCTCCGCCTCGGCCGGCAGCAAATCGTCCATGGTCATCGCCGGAGGTTCCGGCTGCGCCGCCGGCGTTTCCGTGCCGGCCGGCTGTTCCGGGGTGATCGCCGGGGTCTCCGGCGGGTTATCCGGGGTTTCCTGATCTTGCATAGGTTCTAAGAGGGGCTCCATCCATCCTCGGCCCGGGCCGGGCGTGTCCGGCCCCTACAAACGGGCATCAAGCGGGGCCGGAGATGCCGGCCCATACAGCGAGTTTACAAATAGTCTTTTTCGATCGCCGCCATGGGCTGATCGGAGGCGAAGACGGCATCGAAGCCGGTGTGCCGCTTCAACCCGATCTCGCCGAACAAATCCTTCTGCGTCACGATCACGGCCTGCATCCGCACCATCTCCAGCACGGCCAGGAACAGCGCCACCATGGCCCGCCGGCTGCGCTGCAGCTCGAAGATGCGCATGATGAATACCGGCTGGTCTTCCTTCACCTCCACGAACCGGGCTTTCAAATACCGGATCATGTCGCCCACGGTCACGTCGCCGTTTTCCACCTCGTACACCGGGCGGTTTTTGGTGCGCTCCAGCAGATCCCCGAAGGCCTTGACCAGATCGAAAAGCGTGATGGCCAGCCCGGGGTCCTCATCATCCGCCACGAACGCCTTGATTTGCGGATTCGACCAGACGTTCTCCTCGATGAGCCGCTTCTGCTGCAGCATCTCGGCGGCATTCTTGAAGCGCTCGTGCTCGAGCAGCCGGTCGACCAATTCCTGGCGCGGATCTTCGGAGTTTTCGTCTTCCGCTTCGAGCGCGGGGTCGCGCGGCAGCAGCATGCGCGATTTGATATGGATGAGGGTGGCCGCCATGTAGACGAAATCCGAACCCAGGTCCATATCCAACTCCCGGGCTTTATCCAGGTATTCCAGGTACTGCGACGTGATGGTGGCGATCGGGATATCCTGGATGGCGATCTGCTGTTTGCGGATGAGGTCGAGGAGCAGATCGAGGGGGCCTTCGTACTGTTCCAGGTGGATATTGAGTGGCGACGACACCGTTCACCACGATAACACGGGGGGGGACCGGGGCCGCGGGCCGGGGAGGCTCACGGTGCGGGCCGGCGCAACGGCTGCCGCCGGCAAAAATCCTGGTGACCGACGACATAGCCTTCGCACGCACTCGCCACACGCGTCTTCTTTGAAAAGGGATTGATTGTGGCGGAAGGACCGATGGCCGATATCGCACAGCGCTTCACTTGGGAAATGCCGCTGGACTTATCGGCCGCCGAACACTGCCTGCCCGGCCGGCGGCGGAGCAGTAATTGCGGGCGGTTGACTAACTGGCCGCCTGCGCCTTGGCTGCCTTGGCGGCCTGCGCCTGCCGTTTGCGGTGCTCCGCCCAACGTTTCTTCTGCGCCGCGGCGATGCGCGCCCGCGCGGCCGCGCTCAGCTCGCGCTTCGCTCTCGGTGCTTTTGCGCTCGCCTGGGGCGCCGGCGAAGCGCCGCGCTTTCCTTTGAGCTGCGCCTGCAGCTCGCGAATCCGGGTCTCGATCTTTTCTTTCTCGATCTGATACCCGACCAGTGCCATCTGTAAGGTGCTATCGTCTTCTATGCTTTTGCCTCGTGCCATTGATCCACCTAGCGCACACTATAACACAAGCTGTGTCAAGATAAATAGAGTTGGTTAGCTGAATGACATGAAATTACTGCTGCAGCGTGTTTCCGAAGCCCGCATTTTGGTGAATGAAAACACGGTGGGCGCCATCGGTCCAGGACTACTGGCATTTCTAGGCGTGTGCCGCAATGACTCGGCCGAGGACGCCGCTTACCTCCTGAATAAGCTGCTTCACCTGCGCATATTCCCGGATGACAGCGGAAAGATGAACCGCAGTATCCAGGAGTCCGGCGGTTCTTTGCTGATCGTGTCCCAATTTACTCTGTGCGCAGATGCCAGCCGCGGCCGCCGCCCCAGCTTCGACTACGCCGCGCCGCCGGAGGAAGCACAGCGGCTGTACAATGAGTTCGTCGAATCCGCGCGCCGTAGCCCCGTAGCGGTGGAAACCGGCGTATTTCAAGCCATGATGAAGGTTCACCTGATCAACGACGGCCCCGTCACCTTCCTGCTCGATTCGGCGGATCGAAAGCGCGTATGATTGAAACCTACGGCTACGCCCGCGCCGGCGTATTAGGCAATCCCAGCGACGGTTACTTCGGAAAAACCATTTCCATGGCCATGTCGAACTGGCGGGCGCGCGTACTGCTGTATCCCAGCGGCCGCCTGGAAATCAAGCCATCCAAGGCCGACCTGCCGGTGTTCGAGAATCTGGATGACCTCTACCGCATTACACGCTGGCGCGGCTATTACGGCGGCATCCGCATCATTCAGGCGCTGATTGTGCGCTTTGTGGATTACTGCCGCGCGCAGGCCGTCGAGCTGCCGGACCGTAACTTCACCCTGGAATACGAATCGACCATCCCGCAGCGGCTGGGCCTGGGCGGATCGAGCGCCATCATCACGGCTTCGCTGCGCGCCCTGGCCTGTTACTATCACGTCGAAATCCCGCTGCCCGTGCAGGCGAACCTGGTGCTGGAGACCGAAACCCGTGAGCTGGGAGTTCCCGCCGGCTTGCAGGACCGCGTAATTCAGGCCTATCACGGGCTGGTATACATGGATTTTGCGCGCGAGTTGATGGAGACGCGCGGCTATGGCGACTATGAACCGCTCGATCCCGGCCTGCTGCCCAATATGTATGTGGCCGCCCGCACGTCCCTGAGCGAAGGCACGGAGGTTTTTCATAACAATCTGCGCGAGCGCTGGCGGCGCGGCGACCCCGAAGTGGTGGCCGCCATGCGCGCCTGGGCCGCCTATGCCGAAGAAGGAAGGGCGTGCCTGCTGGATCGCAATTACCGCCGCTTCGGCGAACTGATCGATGCCAACTTCGACCTGCGCGCGCGCATTTACCGGATCGACCGCGGCAACCTGGAAATGGTAAGCACCGCACGCACCGCCGGGGCCACCGCCAACTTCGCCGGCTCAGGCGGGGCCATTGTCGGGACTTACGACGATGATGTCATGTTCCGCCGTATCGCCGACGCCATGAAACCACTCGGCGTGAGCGTGATCAAACCTAGAATCGTCTTATGATTCACCGCCCAGACGCCGAGAGGCCGAGGAAGACCACAAGCATTGAACCCGGATGCCCGATGGCGCGGAAGACGCCAGATAGGAACTAACAGAACTCCGCGTCCCGGCGCCTCGGCGGTGAATATCAGCTTTAGGACCTGACAGGAAATAATTGTTCCAAATGCCGGCAACCGCTCCGTTTCGGTCGCGGCTCTGAATGCGCATCGGAGCCGCGACCGTAAGCGGTTGGTACGATGATTCCTGAACAGGCTCTTAGCGACGGTTCCGGGAGCGGTTGCAAACCAACGGACAGGACAGGATACTAAGATTTGCCCCGAAAAATCGCAGCTCCGCTACCGCGACGCGGGAGTGGATATCGACGCGGCCGATCGCGCCGTCTCCTCCATTAAGAAACTGGCGCGCCGCACCTTCACGCCCGGCGTCCTCAGCGACATCGGCTCGTTTGGCGCGCTTTACCAGATCTCCGGCTGGCGCCGCCCGGTATTGGTGAGCTCCGCCGACGGGGTCGGCACCAAGCTGAAAATCGCGTTCCTCACCGGCCGCCATGACACCGTGGGTGAAGACCTGGTCAACCACTGCGTCAACGATATTGCCGTGCAGGGCGCCCGGCCGCTCTTCTTCCTGGATTATTTCGCGGCCGGCAAACTGGATGCCGACGTGGCCGCCGCGGTGGTGAGCGGCATCGCGCGCGGATGCCGCGGCAACGGCTGTGCGTTGATCGGCGGCGAGACCGCCGAAATGCCCGGCCTCTACGCCGAAGGGGAGTACGACCTGGCCGGCTTCATCGTGGGAGCCGCCGAGCGCAGCCAACTGCTCACCGGAAGCAAAATCCGCGCCGGCGACGCGCTCCTGGCTCTGCCCTCCACCGGCCTGCACACCAACGGCTATTCGCTGGCCCGCAAACTGCTCCTGGACGTGGCCGGCTATGGCCCCAAGACGCTGCTGCCGGAAGTGGGCGCTTCGGTGGGCGATGCCTTGCTGACGGTGCACCGCAGTTATCTCAAGCCGCTCGGCGCGCTGCTCGATGCCGGCCTGGTGCGCGGGGCCGCGCACATCACCGGCGGCGGCATCACGGACAACACGCCGCGCATGCTGCCCGCCGGCCTGGCCGCGGCCATCGACAGCACCTCCTGGCGCATTCCTCCTCTATTTGAAGTCCTCAAACAAATCGGCAACCTGCCCGACGACGATTACCGCCGCACCTTCAACCTGGGCGTGGGGATGATCTTCGCCGTGCCGGCGCGCGCCGCCGCCCGCGCCGAAAGGCTGCTCGCCGGCCTGGGCGAAAAGCCGTTCCGCATCGGCGAAGCCATCGCACATAAGCGCGGGCGCCCGCGCCTGGAGTACCGGTGAGCCGCCTCGGCATCCTGATTTCCGGGCGCGGCTCGAATTTCGAAGCGATTGCCGAAAACGTCGCCGCCGGCTCCATCCCGGCCGAAATTGCCGTCGTGATTTCCAGCCGGCCCTCAGCGCCCGGCCTGGAGGCCGCCCGCCGCCGCGGTCTCGACGCGGTTTCGGTTCCATCGCGCGGGCACGACCGCGAAATCTACGACGGCATGCTGATCGAAGAACTGCACCGGCGCGACGTCGACCTGGTTTGTCTGGCCGGCTTCATGCGCCTGCTCAGCGCCCGCTTCATTCGTGAATTCCCCGGCCGTATCCTCAACATCCACCCGTCTCTGCTTCCCGCCTTTCCCGGCCTCGACGCGCAACAGCAGGCGCTCGAACACGGCGTCCGCATCACCGGCTGCACGGTGCATTTCGTGGATGAACAGCTCGACGCCGGTCCCATCATTCTCCAGGCCGCCGTTCCCGTGCGCGGCGATGACGACGTCGATTCCCTTTCCGCGCGCATTCTCGCCGAGGAGCACCGCATTTATTCCGAGGCCATCCGCATCGTTCTCTCCGGCCGCTATCACGTGGAAGGCCGGCGCGTCAGCCTCCTCTGAAGATATTCCGAAAGTTTCATGGGCGGGCCGGGGCCGGCGTCCAGTTGCCTCCGCACCGACTTCAGGTATTGATGGAGCGTGATGCCCCACTTACGCCGATCGAGCTCGCACTCGGAAATGTCGACCAGGATTTCCACCTCCCAGGGCTGAAATTCGGTTCGCTCAATCCGCCCTTGCACCAATTGGATGATCAGCTTGCGCAAGCGGTTGAACATGAGTTCCCGCCCGACGAGCTCGTCTTCGGCCGTCATTCGCCTTTTCCCGGCCTGCGAGCAAGCCGCGAAGCCACCCCCACTGGTGTTATCGGCAGGAAGGTGGGGGAAGTGTAGCCGGAAAAAAGGGCGGGCCCGCCCGTTGCCGGGCCAGCCCGCCAGGTAGTGGGGACTTACTGTTCTTTTGCTCCAACCCTGAGACCGCAGGAAAGTCTCTGCGCCCAACAGGCCATCGCCGCTTAGCTCTTTCGAGCCAACGGTAACGCGGCGGCCAGGCGCGGCCGTCTGATCTAACGGGTGAGTGCAGCTGCTTATTTGCGGTCCGGCCTGTTCTGTGCCGGCCTGCTGTTGGTTAGCTCGCTCTGGGCCGGGCGGGCGCGGGCACAAACCCAGGCGACCGCAGACAGCGATCCGCCGCCCCAGGCCATCGGCACGGAGCCGAAGCTTCCGCTTCCATTGGCCCCACTAATCCACCCTGCCGCCCCGCCTGCCAGCGTTTTCAACAACGAGCGCATCATGGGGGTGATCCCCGATTACCAGACGGTGGACGACAGCACCAAGGCCGTGCCGCCGTTGACCGCGCGCCAGAAGTGGGATCTCGCCCTCAAGGAAACCGTCGATCCGTTCAACCTCGTGGGCGCCGCCTTCGGGGCGGGATTCTCCCAAGCCGGCAATGGAACGCCCAAGTACGGCATGGGCACGGCCGCTTTGGGCGAGCGTTTCGGCGCCGCTATCGGCGACATGAGCACACAGAATTTCTTCAGCGCCGGCCTGGTGGCGACGGTGCTCCACCAGGACCCGCGCTACTTCCGCCTGGGGCCGCAGGCGAGTATCCGGAAGCGCGTCTGGTATTCCATAACGCAGCTGGTGATCTGCCGGCAGGATTCCGGAAAACGTGCCTTCAACGCTTCCAACGTTTTGGGCATGATGATGGGAATTGCCGCCTCCAACCTGTACTATCCCGGCGCCAGCGTGCGCTGGTCCGTGATGGCCGGCCGCCTCGACACCAGCATGTTCGGCGGCCTCACCGGCAACCTGATGTCCGAATTCTGGCCCGACATCCACGACAAATTCTTCCACCGCAAACACGATTAGCGGCGTGGCCGCGTGGTCCGCCCGGTTCGCTAAAATCGAAGGATGCGACTTTTCCGTCCGAAGCCGGTTCTTTTGTCCGGCTTAGTGGCTGCCGCGCTCAGCCTCCCGGCCCTGGCGCAGTCCAGCGATATTCCCAAATCATTTTCCGCTCCCACCAACGGGTATGACTACGTTAAGCGCGACGTCATGATCCCCATGCGCGACGGCGTCCGCCTCCACACCGTCATCGTCGTCCCCAAGGGCGCCAAGGACGCGCCTATCCTCCTCACGCGCACTCCGTACAACGCCTCCAGGCGCGCCGGCCGCACCGATAGCCCGCACATGCTCGCCATTCTTCCCCAGGGCGACGACGTGTTCGTGGCCGGCGGCTACATCCGCGTGTTTCAGGATGTGCGCGGCAAGTACGGCTCGGAAGGGGAGTACCTGATGACGCGGCCCGTTCGCGGCCCGCTCAACCACACCTCGGTCGACCACGTCACCGACACTTACGACACCATCGACTGGCTCATCAAGAACATACCGGAATCGAACGGCCGGGTGGGCATGATCGGATCCTCCTACGAAGGCTTCACCGTGGCCATGGCGCTGCTCGACCCGCATCCGGCGCTGAAGGTGGCGGCGCCCGAGAGCCCCATGGTGGACGGATGGATGGGCGACGACTGGTTCCACTACGGCGCCTTCCGCCAGACCAACTTCGATTACTTCACCCGCCAGACCGTGCGCGCGGGAGAGGGCGACGGCATCGCCCGCGGCGACGCCGACGATTACGACGCCTTCCGCCGCGCCGGATCGGCTGGCGATTTCGCGCGCCTCCACGGCCTGGATCAACTGCCGTGGAATCGCAAGGTGATGGAACACGCCTCCTACGACGACTTCTGGCAGGGGCAGGCGCTCGACAAACTGGTGGCCCAGCACCCCTCTTCGGTTCCCACCATGTGGCTGCAAGGCCTGTGGGACCAGGAAGACATGTGGGGCGCCATTCACTGTTACCTGGCGCTCAAGAAGGCCGGCCAGGCCGATCACAATTACCTGGTCATGGGCCCCTGGCGCCACAGCCAGGTGAATTACCAGGCCTACAACCTGGGCCCGCTGCGGTGGGACGGCGACACCGCCTACCAGTTCCGCCGCGACGTGCTGCGGCCGTTCTTCGACCAGTACCTCAAGCCCGGCGCGCCCAAAGCCGATACCCCGCACGTCTTCATCTACAACACCGGCGAAAACCACTGGGACCGTCTGCAGCAATGGCCGCTGGCCTGTGACTCCGGCTGCTCCGCCCCCATGAAGCCGCTCTACCTGGAAGCCGGCTTCGGCCTGGGATTCGAGAAACCCGCCGCCGGCGCCGCCGCCGACAGCTACGTGTCCGATCCCGCGAAGCCCGTCCCGTACGTCCCCCGCCCGGTACGCTTCGAGGATGCCCCGCGCTGGCAGCAATGGCTGGTCACCGATCAGCGCGCGGTGGCCGACCGCCCCGACGTGCTGGTCTACCAAACGCCCGTGCTCACCGCGCCCGTCCGCATTTCCGGCGCGCCCGTGGCCGATCTCTTCGCCGCCACCAGCGGCACCGATGGCGACTGGGTGGTGAAGGTAATCGACGTTTTCCCGGATGAAGTCCCCAGCCAGCCGGATATGGGCGGCTATCAGTTGCCCATTTCGATGGACATCTTCCGCGGCCGCTACCGCGAGAGTTTCGAGAGCCCCGCGGCCATTCCGGCCAACCGGCCGGAGCGCTACCGCTTCGTGCTGCCCACGGCCAACCACGTCTTTCTGCCCGGCCATCGCATCATGGTGCAGATCCAGTCGAGCTGGTTCCCGCTCTACGACCGCAACCCGCAGACGTTCGTGCCCAACATCTTTTTCGCCAAACCGGCGGATTACGTGAAGGCCACGGAATCGGTCTACCACTCGCCGGACATGTCCAGCGCCGTCTGGCTGCCGCTGGTGCCGTAAAGCCTGCGGGCTGAAATTTGACGCAGAGACGCAGAGTCGCAGAGATTTCAAGAAGATCCCTGCTGTAATTCCTCCGCGTCTCTGCGTCTCCGCGTCAAAAGGCAGGCTTCGGTGACCACTCACCTGCCCGAGGAGCCGAATCCGCCGTCGCCGCGGCGCGAATCGGCCAGCTCGGCTTCGACCCACTCCACGGCCTCGTAGCGCGCCACGACCATCTGCGCGATGCGGTCGCCCGGCTCGATGGTGTACGGCTCGCGGCCCAGGTTGAGCAGAATCACGCGCAGCTCGCCGCGATAGCCGGGATCGATGGTGCCCGGCGCATTGGGCATGGTGATGGCGTGCTTCAGCGCCAGGCCGCTGCGCGGCCGCACCTGCGCTTCGTAGCCGGGCGGCAGCTCGATGGTCAGGCCGGTGGGAACCAGGCGCGGCACGCCGGGGTCGAGCACCGCGTCCTCCACCGCGCGCAGGTCCATGCCGGCGTCTTCTTCGGGCCCGTGGGCGTAGCGCGGGCAGCAACGGCCGCGGGGTGGATTTTCCGGATTCGGATCTGCATGCTTCCCGTTATCATAGCGTCTTGACTCCCTCCAAACGCGTCATCACCGTGGCGCCCATGCCGCCGGAGAAAAGCGCCTACGCGCTGGCCCGCTACAGCCGCTCGCCCGATTCCATCCGCGATTCCATCGAGTGGGTGCGCACCCACGATTCGCAGAAATTCCTGGAGAGCTTCTACTTCCAGTACGGCCACGCCTCCATCGCCGACCTGGGCCACACCGTGCTGTGCTTCGAAGGCATTTCGGAGCTGGCCGCCACCGAAATCGAAGAGGAGCCGCTGTGGGACGGGCAGGCCAAGTCTTCGCGCTACCAGGATTTTTCGCGCTCCGGCTTCGTCACGCCGCCGGAGCTTGCGAAGCGCCGATGCGGCGGCCTACCAGCCGGCCGGCGAGGCGCTGCTGGCGGCATACGGCAAGGTGAAGGACCTGGCGCTTCGCCTGCCTGGCGGAGCGGCTGCCGCGGCCCGGCGGACATGAAGCCCGACGCTTACCGGCGCAATCTCGCCGCGCGCGCGTTCGACGTGGCCCGCTACCTGCTGTTCTGGGGCGTGCCCACCAACGTCGGCCAGGTGACCAGCATCCGCACGCTGGAAAAGCAGATCCGCCGCCTGAAGGCGTCCGAATACGCGGAACTGCGCGGATCTGGGCGAAGAGATCGCCGCAGGCCTGCGCCGCGGAGCCCGATTGCCGCTGGGACCCCGACGCTGCCGGCCGAGCCGCTGGCCCCGACGCTGGCGCGCCACGCCGATGCCGGACGCGCACACCGCCCGCGCTCGCGCGACGATCTGCGAATGCTGGGCGGAGCAGAATCTGCCCGCGCCGGCCGGAATCGAGCGTGCCGCGCGTGGACCTGCTGCGGCCCGACCACGTGCCAGCCGATATCGTGGCCACGCTGCTTTATCCCGTGACGGACCGGCCGTTCCGCGAGCTTGTACGAGATGGCCCGCGGCTGGAGCGAGCGCCGGCGCGCCGAGGTGATCGACGTGGCGCTGGCCGTCGCGCACCGCCGCGACGAAATCCTGGCCGGTTTCCGCGGCGGCCTGTACGCTTACGACATGGTGATCGATATCGGCGCCTATCGCGACCTGCATCGCCACCGCCGCTGCCAGAAATTCCGCCAGGCCTATTCCGGCGCGCTCGGCTACGACACGCCGCGCCTGGTGGCCGACGCCGGCGCCGGCGACATCTACCAATCCGCCATGCGCGCCGGCATTCGAGGCCATGCGCCGCCTGCCCGCGCCCGGCGCGCACTACCTGCTGCCCTTCGGCGCGCGCTCGCGCTTCCTCTTCAAGATGGATTTCGCCGAGGCCGAGTACATCTCGCGCCTGCGCAGCGGCGTGAAGGGCCACTTCAGCTACCGCGAAATCGCCTGGGAAATGAAGCAGCGCATGGACGAGGTGGAGCCCGAACTGGGCCGCCTTATCGAGGCCACGCCGCCCTGGGTGGAAGATCCGCTGCGGCGCTAGCGGCATCTTGACGCAGAGGCGCCGAGACGCGGAGAACTCTCAGAGAACACCCAAACCTCCGCCGGATCTCTGCGCCTCTGTGTCTCTGCGTCAAGACCTCGGGCTAAGTCTCTCCAGCTCCCACCCGCACTTCCCGGCCGCCGTTCTGAATCGACTCGCGCGCGGCTTCGATGACTTTCTCGTTGTAGCTGCTGTTGGCGGGGGTGGCGATCACTCCGGCGGCATCGATTTCCGCGAGCGTCTTCCGCCCGCTTTCCACCGCTATCGCGGCCGCCATGATCGCTTCGATCGATCGATACCCGTAGCCCACCGGCGTCAGCCCCGGCCCGCCGGTATCCACGTATTGGAAATAATCGGGGCTCGGCTCGGTGTAGGCCGCCGGCGCGGTGAAGCAGTATTGCAGCCCGCGGTACTGGTCGGAGTGCGCCAGCCAGGCGCCGCCGTCGCCGCCCTGGCAATACATCGTCAGGCCCTGCGTGTTGCTGCCCGGCGCGGCGTCGGGAAAGCCGAGCGCGTTCTGCACGTTCAGGCAGGCGCCGTTGTTCCAGATGACGCGCGCGTCCGTCCAGAGATAACCCTGGCGGCCGTTCGGGAAGCGGTCCAGGATTCCGTAGACGCTCACGGCCACCGGCGTAAGCCCGGTGATGAAGGCCACCAGGTCCACGTAGTGACAGCCGATGTAAGTGAAGGCGTCGGAATTTTCCGCCGTCATCCAGTTCTGAAAATTGGAGTGGCGGTAATACCATTTCTCCAGCAGGCAGGCCGTGCCGAGGCGGAATTCGCCGAAGCGGCCGGCGCGATACTCGCGGCGCGCCATCAGGCTGCGGTCATCGAAGCGCTTGTGATACTCCACGGCCACCAGCAGGTTGCGGCGCCGCGCTTCCCACTCGATCTCCATCGCCTGCGCGTGCCGCAGCACCAGCGGCTTCACCGCGCAGACATGCTGGTTGTGCCGCAGCGCTTCGAGGATGGCCTCGTAGTGCAGCTGGTCCGGCAGCGCGATCACCGCGATCTGCCGAGGCGGAAGCCCGGCCAGCGCGGTCTTGTACAGCTCCGGTTGCCGTTCCGGCTGCGGCGCATCCGGGTACATGCGAAAACACTGGCCGGGAAAGGCGCGCTGCCAGACCTCCGCCTCCGCCAGCCTGCGCACGGTTCCGTGTGTGGAAGCGCAAACCGAAATCGCGCCGATTCGCCCTTGCCGCTGGAGATGGTAGAGCGAGGGCAGGATCTGGTCATGCACGATCATGCCGCCACCGATGATCAGGACTTGAGGGGTCATAACGGACGTTTCATTGTAATTTGTCGCGCACGACCGCGCACCCGATTCGCCGCCGGGCGGCCGCGGATCAGGCGCCGCAAGGTCCAATGCGTCGAGGCTTTCATGCTTTGTTCATGCGCCGTATCCCATAATGCCTCTTTAATGCTTTGCTCGCCAGGTTCTGCGGGACTTCGCCACGTCGCGTCGGGAAAGAATAGGAGGTGAAACATGACGGCGTTGGCGTGCTTTTCACTCGTGATTGTCGCGGCAGGATCCGCTCTTGCGCAGACCGGGAGCACTCCCCCGGCCGAGCAGGCGGCCAGTCAGGGGACCTCCACCGATCTGTTTGTGATGTTCGGTTCGGACGTCGTGCGCCCCAGCCTGGCTCCGAAGGCGAACTACAACATCGGCCTCGGTCACACCATGAAGTTTCTCAAAAAGAACCCGCTTGGCGATGAGCTGACGTTCGGGTATACATACGAGAACGCCGGCTCGCATGGCTTCCTGCATACCCAATTTGGCTCCCATACAGAGGCCTTGGGCCTCATGAAAAATTTCGCTTTGCCGGGGACGAAACGCGTCAGCGGTTACACCTGGGTTCAAGGCGGCGTTACCAGTATGACCGGAAATCCACAGGTTGAGAATCGTTTCTACAACGGGGAATCCCTCGGGGCAATCGTCCATTTCAACGACAGCAACTCAATCTGGCTACAGGAGACGTTTAATAAGATCGTCACCGTTCCGTGGTACACGACTGCAATGATCGGCTACACCAGGAGCTGGTAACCGCTCACGGGCGGAATGTCACGCCGAAGCGGAGCTCCGTGAAGCCGCCGAGATCCTGTCCTCCGGGGTATCCCCTGAATTCACCGCGTAGTGCAAACCGCGGTGCCACCCAGTAGTTCACGCCGGCGCCCAAATTCAGGTACAACCCGGTCGTGCCCGAAATGCGGGCGCCCGAGACGCCCACCATTAGGAACGGATCCCACTGCTCCCGGCGTCCGCGGCTGTGAGTGAAGTGATAGGTGAGATCACCCGAAGCCAGCACACCCACGTCGTTCTTGTCGATCAGGCCGAGTTCGCCGCCCAAGTCGAGTTGCGACGTCAGGCGGAAGTCCAGCCCCGCGCCGAAGCGCCCGGCGCCGTCGAGCTGCTGGCCGAATGCAACGCCCCCAAATACATAACCGGTGCTCACGCTTTGCGCCGAGAGCCGCCCCGCCGCCCCGACGAACAGGACCGGCGCCAGTACCGCGATGAACCGAATTGACCGAAGGACCATGAGATTTGAATATATCCGCACAGATTTCGCGTCCGCTGCGATGAATCGTACAGTCCGCGCGAGTCCCGGTTCAGCCCTGGTCTCCACCGGAACGCAGGTCCCGTGTAGTTTTAGACTTAGCGATCGTCAAATCGGAAATTCGAAACGCTACACTGAGTGTGTGCTCAGACACCAGAGTATCCGCTCAGCAACGGTTGTGCCCGTTCTGGCTGCTCTCGCCATCTCCGCCTGCATCCTCGCGCACGCGCAGCCCGCCTCCCGGAACATCGCAACCGGACAACAGCCGATGGCGGTCGGGGTGAACGAGACCACCCACAAGGCTTACATCGTCAACCACCTTAGCGCTTCCGTCACGGTCATCAGCGGGAGGACGCACGCAGCGGTCGCCAGTATCAGGACCGGGGCGGGACCGGAAGGGATTGCCGTCAACCCGGTCACCGATCGGGTGTACGTGGCCAACGCCGGCGACAATTCGGTGACGGTGATTGACGGCGCAACCGACACGGTTGTTGCCACGGTGCGCGCCGGCGGCTACCCCCAGGCCGTGGCGGTGAATCCGGCCACGAACAGGATATACGTGGCCAACAACTCCGGCCATAGCGTGACGGTCATCGACGGCGCCACTAATCAGACAACCACTGTGCGGGTTGGCCAGGGTCCGCGCGCCATCGTGCTGAACCCGGTGACCAACAGGATCTACACCGCCAACTACGGCAGCCAGGACGCAACCGCGATCGACGGCGCCACTTACGCCACCACCTCCCTGCCCACGGGCAAGCATCCCTGGGCCATCGCGCTCGACAGCCAGGCCAACACGGTCTACGCGGCCAACGAGGGGAGCGCCAGTGTCTCCATCCTCAATGGCGCCACCGGTGCAATCCGGAACGTCGCGGTGGGCGAGACTCCATTCGCGGTAGCGGTCAATTCCGTGACGCACAAGGCCTACGTGGCTACCTATGCCGGCAACACCATGGCGGTGATCGACGGCGCCACGGGCAGCGTCGCCGAAACGGTGGCGCTGGCTACGCATCCCTCCGCGATTGCGGTCAACTCCAGGACGAACTGGATCTATATCGCCAATCAGCGCGCCTCGAGCGTGCTGGTGCTTGACGGCGAGACTAACGCCGCCATCGCGACCGTGAACGCCGGTTCCATTCCCTACGCGATGGCCATCGACACGGCCGCCAACCAGGTTTACGTAGCCAACTTCAACAGCGATAGTGTTACCGTGATCGACGGTCCCGCGCCGCACTGAGGCGGGCGACAATCCCAACTTCCGGGAGACAAGTCAATGAAGAAATACCTCATTCCCATAGTGGTCGCTTTGGCCGTGCTGCTGGGCGGAAGGAGCGCTGCGGCGCAAGCCGCCGGCCAACCCGCTCCGCCGTCCAGAGTGCTGCTCTTCTTTTCCCTGAACGTGGAGTCGGATCACGTCCGCTTCGCGACCGACGCGATGAGGTTTTTTGCCGAACAGGCGGACCGGCACGGCTTTCGCGTGGAGGCCACCAGCAACTGGACGGATCTGAATGACGAGAACCTGAAGCAGTACAAACTCGTGGTCTGGCTCAACGCCCTGCCGCCCGGCGCGCAACAGCCGGCCTTCGAAAGATATATGCAGAGCGGCGGCGCATGGCTCGGCTTTCACGTGGCCGCCTACAACGACAGAAACTCGCGCTGGGCGTGGTTCCGGGAGTTCCTCGGGGGAGGAATGTTCGGCGTCAACTCCTGGCCGCCGCTGCCGGCCCAAGTCATCGTCGAAGACACCGCGAGTCCCGTGACCCGTGGCATCCCCCAGACCTTTGTCTCGCCTACCAATGAATGGTACTCGTGGCGGCCCAGCCCGCGCCTGGATAAGAACGTCCACGTGCTGTTGAGCCTGGACCCCGCTCAGTATCCGCTGGGCATCAAGGGTCTCATTACGGAGAAGGATTCCGATGTGCCGGTGGTCTGGACGAACACGAAGTTCAAAATGTTGTACCTGAACATGGGCCACTGTGAAGACGTTTTCGCCAGTCCCATCCAAAACCGATTGTTTGAGAACGGGATACTCTGGCTGTTGGGAAAAAGTTGATCGCGGGTGGGCCTCAGCGGTCCATCTGTAAATGCCGCAGGCGGTAGCGCCAGGCTTGCAGCAGGGCGGCGCCGATCAGGATGAGGGCGGCGCTCAGGCCGATCCAGATGCCGCGCGCGCCCCAGCCCAGCGTAAAGCAGAACGTATAGACGATGGGCATGCCGATGGCCCAATAGCCGACCAGGTGGGCCAGCATGGGACTGCGCGTATCGCCGATGCCGCGGAGGGCTCCGGTGGCCACCACCTGCATGCCGTCGAACAGTTCGAGGAACGCGGCGATGCGCAGCAGCACCGTGCCCGCGCTGATGACGGCCCCGTCGGCAATGAACAGGCGCATGATCCAACGCGGGACGGTCCAGAACGTAATCCCCGCCGCGCCCATGAACAGGCTGCTCAGCAGCAGCGCGGACCATCCCGCCGCCGCCACCCCGCGGGCGTCCTTGCGGCCCATCGCCTGCCCCACGCGCACGGCCGCCGCCGAGCTGATGCCCAGCGGCACCATGAAGGTGGTGGAGATCACCTGCACCGCGATGCCGTGCGCCGCGAGCGATACTTCGTCCAGTTTTGCCGCCAGCACGGTGACGATGCCGAACACCGCGCCTTCAAATGCGATTTGTCCCGTGGCCGGGAGGCCGAGCGCGACCAGCCGCCGCAAGCGCTCCCAATCCGGCCGCCACGGCACCGGCGGACGCGGACCGCCGCGGCGCTCGTGCCACAGCACCGCGCCCATCATGGCCAGCATCATGTAGACGCGCGAAAACGAGGTGGCCCAGCCGGAACCCTCCAGCCCCATGGCGGGCGCGCCGCAGTGGCCGTACATCAGCGCCCAATCGCCCACCAGGTTGACGAGGTTCGCGCTCACCAGGGCAAAGGTCACCGGCTTGACCACGTTGACCGCCTGCAGGTAGCGGCGGAAAGCGGTGAAGAGCAGCAGCGGCGGCACGCCCCACATCAGCGCGTGCATATAAGGTACGCACTGCGCCATCACGCCCGGGTTGGCGCCGGCGGCGTACATAGCGGGGATGGCCGCCAGGATGGTGGCAAGCACCAGCGGCGCCACCGCCGCGCCCAGCCATAGGCCGTTGACCAGGGTGCGGCGGCAATCCGCGGCGTCTTCCGCCCCGTGCGCCTGCGCCACCAGCGTATCCATGCCGAGCAGCAGGCCGACGAAGCTGATGGCCAGGGGATAGAACACCATGTTGCCGAGAATGCCCGCGCCCACCGCCCCCGGTCCCAGCGGGCCGGCCATGATGGTGTCGACGATCCCCATGGCCATCCATCCCAGCTCGGCCACCGCCAGCGGCGCGGCCAGACGCCACATGGGACGGAACTCGGCCTTCAGGGTTTGGAGAGAGGGAAAGCCGCCGGTGAATGTGGATGGACGCGGGTTGGTGGGGATTCGATTCATCAGCGTTGTTCACGTAATCGTGGCATTGTAGGACAGCCCTTTCGGGCTGTCATGCCGGGCTTCCGCCCGGCATGCGGCGGGCGGAAGCCCACCGCGGCCGCGCGGAAGCGCCGCCCTACAAGCGTGCCACCGGCGTTGGTTGTCCAAATCTTATGCATCGGTTAATTACGCCTTCGGGTGGGCCTTGTCGTAGACGGCCATCAGGTCGGTCAGCGACACCTGGGTGTATTTCTGCGTGGTGGAGAGGCGGGCGTGGCCGAGCAATTCCTGGATGGCGCGCAAATCGGCTCCGGCGGAGAGCAGATGCGTGGCGTAGGCATGGCGGAAGCTGTGCGGATGGAGCGACGGGTCGCCGGCCAGGTACGTAGCGTAGAGCTTCACGATGCCGTGAATGCCGCGCGCGGTCAGCCGGCGGCCGCGGTGGTTCAGCAGCACGGCGGGCTCGTCCCTCACCACCGGCCGCTCGGCCAGGTAGCGCTCCAGCGCTTCCGCCGCCTTCCGCGGCAGCGGCGTCTGCCGCTCCTTGCGCCCCTTGCCGCGCAGCCGCACCCAGCCGGCAGTGCGGTCGATATCCTGCAGGTTCATTCCCGCCAGTTCGCTGACGCGCATGCCGCAGCCATACAGCAGCTCGAAAATGGCCCGGTCGCGCGCCGGATGGGGCCGCTCCATCTTGCCCGCGGCCACAGCGTCGATCAACGTATTCACGCGCTCCGGCGAGGGCACGTCCGGCAGCCGTTGGGGCGCTTTCGGGGTGCGCACCAGGCGCGCCGCGTTGACGCGAATCACCCCCTCCCGCAGCATGAAGGCAAACAGCCCGCGCACCGCCGCCAGCTTGCGCCGGATGGTGACCACGTCCAGATCCTTCTCATAAAGCCAAGCCAGCCATTCGCGCAGAACCAGCAGGTCGATGGCCGCCGGCGCGGGCGGCGCCGTTTCCGGCGGGGAAAGGAACTCCAGGAACTGGGCCAGGTCCGCGGTGTACGCCGCCAGCGTGTGGGGCGAGGCGCCGGTGCGCGTCAGCTCTTCCCGGTAGCGCTCCATCTGCGCCGCGAGCGCGCCCATTGGTGGCGGCTCAGGCATAGGCATGCAGGTACTCTTCGAGCGCAGCCTCGGCGCGGCGGCAAACCTCGGCGTGGCGCGCCTGCTTATCGTGCCGGAGCCGCTGCCGGGAGGCCTCGTCGAGCGCCGGCAGCAGGTCGAAGGTAATGTTGGCCGGCTGGTAGTGCGCCGGATCGGCGCCAGCCACGTAATGGCACAAGGAGCCGAGCGCGGTGGCACGGGGCAACGCGCGCGGCTCGCCGCCCGCCGCCAGCGCGGCGGCGTGCATCCCAGCCATCAACCCGGTGGCCACGGATTCCACGTAGCCTTCCACGCCGCAAATTTGCCCGGCGAAGAAAACCTCCGGCCGCGCGCGCAGCGCCAGGGTGGGCGCCAGCAGCGCCGGGCCGTTGATATAGGTATTGCGATGGATCTGGCCATAGCGGAGGAATTCCGCCCGCTCCAGCCCCGGGATCAGCCGCAGAATGCGCGCCTGCTCGCCGAATTTCAGGTGGTTCTGGAAGCCCACCAGGTTGAAGCTGTCGGCGCGCAGGTTTTCCTGGCGGAGCTGCACCGCCGCCCACGGCCGCCGGCCGGTGCGCGGATCGGCCAGGCCCATGGGCTTCATGGGTCCGAAGCGCAGCGTGTCGCGCCCGCGCCGCGCCAGCTCCTCGATGGGTAGGCAGGCTTCAAAAAACGGGGTATCCTCTTCGCCGGTGTGCGAGGTAACGCGCTCCGCCTGCAGCAGCTCGTCCACGAAGCGCCCGTATTGCTCCCGGTCCAGCGGACAGTTCAGATAATCGTCCGTGCCGGTGGCCGATTTGCCGTAGCGCGAAGCCCAGAACGCGACCGCGGTATCCACCGAATCCGCCTCCACGATGGGGCTGATGCTGTCATAGAAGAACAGCCGGCCGGCGCCGGTGACGCGTGAAATTTCGTGCGCGAGGGCGTCGCTGGTCAGGGGGCCGGTGGCGACAATGGCGATCCCGTCGGGTATCCGGTCGATTTCCTGGCGGCGCAGCTCGATGCGGGGCTCGGCTTCGATGGCGGCGGTGACTTCCGCCGCGAAAACCTCCCGGTCCACCGTGAGCGCATGGCCACCGGGGACGCGCGCCTTCTCCGCCGCGCGCAGCAGCAGGGAATCAAAACGCCGGAGCTCCTGTTTCAGCAGCCGGGGCGCGGTGTTTTCCTGCTCGGATTTCAACGAGTTGCTGCACACCAGCTCGGCCAGCCGGTCCGTGCGGTGCGCCTGGGTGGAGCGCACCGGCCGCATCTCATAGAGCACCGCCCGGAACCCGCGCCGCGCGATTTGCCACGCCGCCTCGCTGCCCGCCAGTCCTCCGCCGATGATGTGGATGGGTTCCGCCATGCTCGATACTTCAGGATAGCGGACTGGGGATTGGGGGTCAGGGATTGGGGATTGGGGCGGCGGGGAGTACGGCGCCGGCTCGCGATGCTCGCCCGGTGAGGGTTGCGCGCGGTCCGGCGGGATTTCCCGATCCCTAATCCCCGATCCCCAGGCTATTTCAAAGTTATGACCGTTGCGCCCCAGCCACCGGCTTCGGCCGGAGCATCCCCGTAGGCCGCCACAAACTCCGTCCGCGCCAGAACGGCCCGCACCATCTCACGCTGCACGCCGATGCCGCGGCCGTGAATGATGCGCAGCGCCTTCAGGCCCATGCCATGCGCTTCCGCCAGGTATTCCTCAACCACGCCTTTGACGTCCCGCGGAGGAACACTATGGAGATCGAAAACATCCGTAATCGGAATACGGATCGGCTCGGGTTCCGGGTCCATAGAAATAAAAAGGCCCGGACGGGAGTGCCGGCCGGGCCAAGATCTGCAGCGCACCTGAGGTCAAGCGACTTGCTGAGACCGGTATTGGCTCAGAATCGCTTCCATTTGATCTTTCAACCGCAACTTCAGTTTCTTCAGCCGCGTTTCCTCCAACTCCTGCTCGTAGGTGAGATGGGGAAGCGCTTCCAATGCCTCTAGCAAAGTGGCATACTCTGTGTGCTGAATGGCAAGCCGCTGATACTCGGCGTTGCTCGCCATCAGGTGCGCTTTCAACTCTTCCTGTGCGTTCCGTTCCATGTTGGGCAATTCCTCCCAGATAGTGAGGTTGCCTCGCCGAGTCGGGTGGCTCCGAAATCGGGCTCGGTGGGTAATCTCTGCTCGTATTGTCTCGCAACGGCGGTTGTCCCCGCCCTATCCGACAAATTAACATGAATGAAAGTTCATGACAACACCGTCATCCGGGGGGCAGTCGTAGTACCCAGCCCGTACTGTAACTTGCTTAAATCCAATGGCTTTATAAAATTCTTGAGCCGCCCGGTTGGATTGCCGCACTTCCAGGAAGATCTTCCCCCGCCGGCGTAGGGCAAATTCCCTCAGCAGTTCGCGCCCGGCGCCCCGCCGGCGGAATGCGGGAGAAACCGCCACGTTTAAGACTTCGTGCTCACCCTCCGCCATCGTCCGGCCGACCAGAAATCCGGCCACCGAACCGTCGAGAACTGCAACAAGTAGTTGGTAATTCAGGTACTCGGCCGGTTCCCAATGCGCAGCTTCGGGGCACTCCGCCTGGATGGCCGCAATCGCGGCAAGGTCGGCGGCGCTGCCGGCGCGCACCATGGGCGCCCCCTACGCCCGGGGGGCGTAGTAGCCGCGCCGCACGTGCACCACCAGGTCCTTGCGCCCCTTCACCCGCACCTCGATGATGTGGAAGTTGCCGTCCGCCACCATCGGCTGCGGCCGGTAGGCGATATTGTACTGGTGGCGCAGCTCGGCGGCGATGTTCTCGAAGGAAACTTCCAGATCCTCCACCTTGAACGGGAAGAAGGCCCGGCCGCCGGTTTCAGCGGTGAAGTATTTCAGGACCTTGTCGCCGTCCGTTTCCACGCGGGTGATGTTGGTCGAAATGGCGTAAATGACGGTATCGGCCTTCTGTGCCATCTCAAGGGCCTGGTCGCGCGAGCTGTTGCTCTGGTTGTCGTCGCCGTCGCTCAGCACCACCATGGCGCGGCGGAATCTGCTTTTGGGCTGGTCCTGCACCAGCTTGTCCCTGCAGGCGAAAGCCATGGCGTCGTAGAGGGCCGTGCCGCCCCCGGCGCGAAGGCTGCGGATGGCGGTTTCGAGCTTGTCGGTGTCGTCCACCAGGTCCGCCACCAGCTCCGGCGCGGTATCGAAGCTCACCACCATGGCCTTGTCCTGGTTGGATTTGATCACGCTTTTCAGGAATTCGCTGGCGGCCTCCTGCTCGAAGTGGAAGCGGTCGCGGATGCTGTTGCTGGTATCGATCAGGATGGCGAGGCGCAGCGGCAGGTCGCTTTCCGCGTTGAATTCCTGAATCGTCTGCGGTTTTTTGGCGTCGATCACCTCGAAATCGTCCTTGGTCAGGTCGGTGACGAACTGGCCCTTTTTGTCGGTGACGGTGAACAGCAGGTTGACGCGGGTGACTTCAACGGAGATGCGGGCCGGCTCGTCCGATTGCTGGGACTGCTGCCCGGCGGCCCACAGGCCGAAGCCGAGCATGCCGATGGCCGCTGCCGGAACCCATAACTTCATGTACCGATTATACGGGATTGGGAATCAGGCTCAGCCAAGTCTCCAGTTCCGGGGCGAGGGGGGAGACGATGGCGATTTCCTCGCCGCTGGAGGGCTGGCGGAAGCGGATGCGGTGGGCATGCAGGAAGTAGCGGCCCAGCGGCGGCAGATCCGCAACCGTGGCCGGCGCGCCGTACAGGGTATCGCCGGCCACGGGGTGGCCGATGCTGGAGAGGTGGACGCGAATCTGGTGGGTGCGGCCGGTGCCGATCCGTACTTCGAGCAGCGTGAACCCTTTCAGCCGCCGGGCCACGCGGTAATCGGTCCACGCGGCGCGCCCATTGTCCAGCCGCGCCGTCATGCGCATCCGGCGGACGGGGTCGCGGGCGATGGGCCGCTCGATGCTGCCGCTTTCCCCTTTCACGCTGCCATGCACCAGCGCCAGGTAGATCTTCTCGATCTGCCGTCCCGAAAACTGCGCCGCCAGGTTGCGGTGGGCGGCGTCGTTCTTGGCCACCAGGAGCACGCCGCTGGTGAAGCGGTCGAGCCGGTGCACGATGCCCGGCCGCAGCCCGCCGCCCACGCCGGAGAGCGCCCCGAAGCGGTGCAGCAGCGCGTTGACCAGGGTCCCGGAATGAATTCCCGCGCCGGCATGCACCACCATCCCCGCCGGTTTATCCACCGCTGCCACGTCCGCGTCTTCGTACAGGATGGCGAGCGGAATGTCCTCCGCGGTGGCGCGCAGCGGCGGCGGTTCGGCCGGCTCGATTTCCACGGCCTCGCCCGCCCGCACGGCGTGCGAAGCCCGCTCCACCCGCCCGTTGACCAGCGCCCGCCCGTCCCTGATCCATTGCTGGATGCGCGAGCGGCTGAACTGCGGCAGGCGCTCGTGGACCAGTTGGTCCAGCCGCTTCCCGGCATCGGCGATGTCCACATTCAGGCGCACATGTTTCCTGGCCGGGATCGCTCCCGGCCGCACTCATGCCGGCATGAAGCCGGCGCTACAAGGGGTATTCTAGCGATAACGTTACGGCCTGTTTACTGATCCGAATTGGACCGGTCGGGAGCCGCGGCCCACTCGGTTTCGGGTGGCGGCGTGATCAGCGGCGTCACCTCGACGTTCGGCGGTGCAGCCTGCGCCGGCGGGGCGGGCACGGCCTCGGCTTCCACGGTCGGCGGAATCGGCTCCAGAAAGGTGCGGGGCGCCGCCTTCCTGCGATCGTAAAACTGCAGCCGGCAAAAGACGCAATGATAGAGGTCCCCGCCCATCAGTTTCTCCAGGCGGTTGAGCGGTCCGGACACCATCTTGTCGATCTTATCGACTCCGCGCAGCCTGGTGATGCGGTACGTTCCGCAACTCGGGCACCGCGCCTCTTCTCCGAAGTGGTAGGTGTAGCGCCGGGGAATGAACTCCTCGTTTTCGCATTCCCGGCATTCGTAGATCGCCAGGTATGAAAAGCGCTCGAAAAAAGTGCGGTGGACTCGCTTCAGCTTGCTGCCCCCGCAGTAACCACATTTCCGCACAATTGAACTCTTTTATAGCGCAATTGCCATACTGGTACAACACGCGGGACAATAGTAGGTACTGCCCCCATCGAGAAACCCCCTATGCTGGACCGGATCACGGTGCATGGCGCGCGCCAGCACAACCTGAAGAACATCGACGTCGAAATTCCCCGCAACAGCCTTACCGTGATCACCGGGCTGAGCGGCTCCGGGAAATCGTCGCTGGCCTTCGACACCATCTATGCCGAGGGGCAGCGGCGCTACGTGGAGACGCTTTCCACCTACGCGCGCCAGTTTCTGGACCAGATGGAGCGGCCGGACGTGGATTCCATCGACGGCCTGAGCCCGGCCATTTCCATCGAGCAGAAGACCACCAGCCGCAGCCCGCGCTCCACCGTCGGCACCATCACCGAAATCTACGATTACCTGCGCGCTGCTGTACTCCTCCATCGGCGTGCCGCACTGCCCGGTCTGCGGCAACGAGATCTCGCGCCAGACCACCGAGCAGATCCTGCAGCACGTGCTGGCGCTGCAGCCCGAGGACCGCATCATGGTGCTGGCGCCGGTGGTGCGCGGGCGCAAGGGCGAGTACAAGAAGGACCTGGAGAAGCTGGCGCGCCAGGGATTCGTGCGCGCCCGCATCGACGGCGTGCTGCGCTCGCTGGACGAAGAGATCGCGCTCGACCGGCGCAAGAATCACACCATCGAAGTGGTGGTGGACCGGCTGCTGGTGAAGCCGGGAATCGAGAAGCGCCTGGAAGCCTCCATCGAAACCGCCACCAAGCTGGCCAACGGCCTGGTGATCGATCGCCGTGGTGAACGGCGAGGAGCGGCTGTATTCGCAGAAGCTGGCCTGCACGGAATGCGGCGCCAGCGTGCCGCAACTGGAGCCGCGCTCGTTTTCCTTCAACAGCCCCTACGGCGCCTGCGAGGACTGCCACGGCCTGGGCAGCCAGTGGAGCTTCGACCCGGCCAAGGTGATTGTGGATCCGTCGAAGCCGCTGCTCGATGGCGGGCTCGGCCCCGGCGCCGGCTCCTGGGCACATGCAGCAGCGATCTCGGAAGCTGCGCCAAGCCAGCGCGCATCAATCTGAAGACGCCGTTCGAGAGTCTGCCGCAGAAGATCGCGCGACGCTGCTGCTCGATGGCAGCAACGGATTCCCGGCATCCTGGCGATCCTGGACGAGACCTATCGAGAACCGCGCCGAAGGCTACCGCGAGTGGCTCACCGAGTACATGTCGCCGCGCGCAGTGCCCGGCGTGCCACGGCAAGCGGCTGCGGCCGGCCAGCCTGGCGGTGCGCGTGAAGAATTTCTCCATCGCCGAGTTCACCGACACTGCCCATTGTCGCGCGCGCTGATGACGGTGCGCAACTGGGAGTTCAACGAGCGCGAGACGCAGATCGCCGGGCGCGTGGTGGACGAGATCCGCCGCCGCCTGGAGTTCCTCTCCGCCGTGGGGCTGGATTACCTGAGCCTGGACCGCTCGGCCGCCACGCTCTCCGGCGGCGAGGCGCAGCGCATCCGCCTGGCCACGCAGATCGGCTCGAAGCTGCGCGGCGTGCTCTACGTGCTGGACGAGCCCTCCATCGGGCTGCATCCGCGCGACAACGACCGGCTGCTGGAAACGCTGGCGCAGCTGCGCGACATGGGCAACACGGTGCTGGTGGTGGAGCACGACGCCGAAACCATCGAGCGCGCCGATTACGTGATCGATCTGGGGCCCGGCGCCGGCCGGCTGGGCGGCGAGCTGGTGGCCGCCGGCACTCCCGACGGAGATCGCGCGCAATCCCGCAATCGCTCACCGGCCGGTATCTTTCGGGCGCGCTCGCAATCCCCGTTCCCGGCACGCGCCGCGCGCCCGGACGGCAAGAAGCCTGGCCATCCGCGGCGCGCGCCGAGCACAACCTGAAAGACATCGACGTGGAGATTCCGCTGGGCCTGCTCACCGTGGTGACGGGCGTCTCCGGCAGCGGAAAATCGACGCTGGTCAACGAGATCCTGTACCGCGCGCCTGGCGCAGCGAGATCTACGGCTCGCACGAGGAGCCGGGCGCGCACGAGTCCATCGAGGGCATCGAGCAGATCGACAAGGTGATCCGCATCGACCAGGCGCCCATCGGCCGCACGCCGCGCTCCAATCCCGCCACTTACACCGGCCTGTTCACGCCCATTCGCGACCTCTACGCCATGCTGCCGGAATCGCGCGAGCGCGGCTACAAGCCCGGCCGCTTCAGCTTCAACGTGAAGGGCGGGCGCTGCGAAGCCTGCCAGGGCGACGGCCTGAAGCGCATCGAGATGAATTTCCTGCCCGACGTCTACGTCACCTGCGACGTGTGCCGCGGCCGGCGCTACAATCGCGAAACCCTGCAGGTGAAGTACAAGGGCTACTCCATCGCCGACCTGCTGGACGCCACCGTGGAAGAGGCGCTGCCGCTGATGGAGAACCTTCCGCAGATCCGCGCCAAGCTGCAAACGCTGCTCGACGTCGGCCTGGGCTACGTGCACCTGGGCCAGTCCTCCACCACGCTTTCCGGCGGCGAGGCGCAGCGCATCAAGCTGGCCAAGGAGCTGAGCAAGCGGCAGACCGGCCGCACGTTCTATCTGCTGGACGAGCCCACCACCGGGCTGCATTTCGACGATGTGCGCAAACTGCTCGGACGTGCTGCAGCGCCTGGTGGACCTGGGCAACACGGTGGTGGTGATCGAGCACAACCTGGACGTGATCAAGACGGCCGATTGGATTATCGACCTGGGCCCGGACGGCGGCGAATACGGCGGCCGGCTGGTGGCCAGCGGAACGCCCGAGCAGGTGAGCCGGTCGAAGAAGAGCTACACCGCCGAGGCGCTGCGCAAGGCGCTGGGCAACGGGCAGGCCGGCATGAGCCGATACGCCGAAGCAGCCGCTCGATTTCGCCGGCCTGCAGACGGTGCCGCTGGCGGCGCGCGGCGGCAAGGTCAAAATCGCCGATTTCGCCTCCGTCTACCGTGCCGGGCTCGGGCATCTCCGGCCTGGCTGGATTCGCTGCCGCACATCCTGGCCGGCGAGTCCTTTCGCGCCGTGGTGGACGCGCATCGCCGCGGCCCGCGCCAGGCGCCGCGCCATCATCTGGGGAATGGGCGGCCACGTGATCAAGTGCGGCCTCGCGCCGGTGCTGATCGACCTGATGCACCGCGGCTACGCCACCGCTTTCGCCCTGAACGGCGCGGCCTCCATCCACGATTTCGAAATCGCGCTGGCCGGCCACACCAGCGAGGACGTGGAGGCGGTGCTGCCCGACGGCCGCTTCGGCGCCGCCGAAGAGACCGGCCGCGAGATGAACTGCGCCATCGCGGCGGGCGACCGCGGAGGACCTGGGCATGGGCGAAGCGCTGGGGCGGCGTCTGGTGGAGCAGGCCGGTTTCGCCTGCGGACAGCCTGCTGCTCGCAGGCCTATGAGGCCTCCGACGCCGGTGACCGTCCACGTGGCCATCGGCACGGACACGCCGCACACCCATCCGGCCGCCGATCCGGCCGCCATCGGCCGCGCCACGCATCGCGATTTCCGGCTGCTTCTGCGCGCTCGGTGGCGGATCTCAACGATGGCGGCGTCTATCTGAACGTGGGCTCGGCCGTGGTGCTGCCGGAGGTTTTTCTGAAAGCCGTTTCCGCGGTGCGCAACCTGGGCCATCCGCTGGCCGATTTCACCACCGTCAATTTCGATTTCCTGCAGCACTACCGCCCGCGCGTGAACGTGGTGGAGCGGCCGCACGCCGGCGCCGGCGGCCGCGGCTACGCCATCACCGGCCACCACGAGCTGATGATTCCGCTGCTGGCCGCCGCGCTCATCGAGCGTGAGCCATGAACCAGGAAGAAGAACGGATACCGGAGCAGGCGGGAACGCCGCCGGAGCCCTCCGAGCCGCCACCGCCACGGCGCGAGCCTTTCTGGGGCTACTCGGATCTCTTCCTCTTCGCCGGCCTGGCGGTTCCCGCCTTCCTCGCCGGATGGGGCCTCGTTAAGAGCCTGCTGTTCCTGTTCGGACTGCATCCCTCGCGCGCCTTCGAGGCCGTGGCCGAGCAGTTCGCCGGCTACGCCTTCCTGTTCCTGGTGCTGTGGATGATTTTCCGCTTCCAGTACGATGAACCGTTGTGGCGCTCGCTGGCCTGGAAGCCGTTACGGTTGCCGCCGCTCTGGGTGGTGGGCGCCGGCTGGCTCACGGCTTTCGTGGTGACCGGGTTTGCGTACCTGATCCGCACGCCGGTTACGAATAACCCGCTTACGGAACTGATGCAGGACAAGCCCTCGCTCATTCTGATCGGCATCTTCGGGGTGACGTTGGGGCCGCTGGCGGAAGAGCTGATCTTTCGCGGATTCCTGCAGCCGCTGCTGGTGCGCAGCCTGGGCGCGGTGGGCGGCATCCTGGTTACGGCCATCCCGTTCGGCCTGCTGCATTACCCCGAGTATGGCGATTCGTGGCGCCACGCCGTGCTGATCACCGGCGCCGGCGCGGCATTCGGCTGGATGCGCCACGCAACCGGCTCGACCAAGGCCGCAACCCTGATGCACGCAGCGTATAACGCGCTGTTCTTTGCGGCGCTATGGGGGAAGCACTAAAGGGGGCGCAGGCCGGCAGCGTAGGGGCACTTCGGGCCAGCGACAACGCCCCCGAGTGAACCCGGCACTGTAATTCGGTGGCTGGCTGCGAAACTCCCGCAGTTTGGGAGTTTCGTTGCCTGTCACCGAATTACCCGGTTCGACAGTCGTCGGGTGCGCAGTAGATCCAAGGCGCCTCGGCTCAGAGGCGGCGAGGCGAGATCGGCGCTACCATCAAGCACGTATGGCAGACCGTAAGCAGCTTAAGCTTCTCCGGCGGAGTGTAACTGAATGGAACGCGTGGAGAGCATTGGGGAACGAGCTACCGCCAGACCTAATGTCTGCAGACCTAACCGGCATGAATCTAGGAGGAGCAACTCTCTACAGAGCATGTCTGCTCGGTGCCAAATTAGAAGAATGCGATCTCAGTCGCGCAAATCTGGTCGAAGCGGACCTGCGCAATGCGAACATCGGGAAGGCGAGGCTGGTTGGGGCAGATCTCCGGAAAGCTGATCTCACCGGGGCTTCCCTTAACAAGGCTCACCTCAAAGGCGCAAAGCTGAACGCCGCCCAGGCGGTCTTGACCGACTTTCGCTTTGCCGATTTGACCAGGGCCGACTTACGGGACGCGGCTTTTGTCGCTGCGAACATTCAAGGGGCAACGATGAGCGATGCAAAGGTAGAGGGAGCTTCGTTTGCATCCGTCGTTTTTGCTGATCTTGATCTCTCGACAGTGCGAGGCCTTGATAAGATCGTCCATCAGGGCCCGAGCAACCTGGACTTTCAGACGCTCCTGAAGTCGGGGATGTTGCCGTTGCCATTCCTGCGAGGCTGTGGGCTGCCTGATCACGTCATTGACTACCTGCCTTCATTGCTGGCCAAACCATTCCACTTCTATTCTTGCTTCATTAGCTACTCCACCAAAGATCAGGGGTTCGCTGATCGGCTGTTTGCGGATCTCCAGAACCGAGGAATCCGCTGTTGGTTTGCGCCCCATCATCTGCGTGGTGGTAGGAAGCTGTTTGACCAAATCGACGAGGCAATCCGAGTATACGATAGGCTTCTGTTGATTCTGTCGGAGAGCAGTATGAACTCCGAGTGGGTTCACACTGAGATTGCCAAAGCGCGCCAGCGAGAGCTTCGCGAGGGGCGACGCGTGTTATTCCCGATAGCCCTCGTCTCATATGAGCGGCTTCGCGATTGGACCTGTTTCGATGCGGACATAGGCAAGGACTCAGCCCGTGAAATCAGAGAGTATTACGTTCCGGACTTTACCGGCTGGAAGAATCACGACTGCTATCAAGCCAGTTTCGAACACTTGGTCAAAGATCTAAGACTAGACAACCGATGACTGAACCCTGGTGCCTTGAGCCATTTGGCCTCGGCGCTGCGATGGGCGATGGTCGGTTTTTGACGTCGCCTTACCAAGCAGAGGGTTGTCGGGGATCTTAGCCTCCGTTTGTCAAGGCAGGAGAGGTCTGTCCACCGCGCAATATCAAGGCACAGCGCATGGTTCCTGCCGGGTTGCTCCGAAGGTCGGAAGTCGTAAGCGCCTGAGAATCACCGGAACAGAGGTGGCAACTGCGACCGCTGATTCTGGCGGGATCAGGCGCGAGAGGGCCCCCAGTTGTGTGGCAGAAGCTCGGCCACGCGGGTGATGGGATGGGTCGGTATGCGGGACAGGACGTCCTTGAGCCAGGCGAAGGGATCCACTCCGGCCTGGTGGCAAGATGCGACGAGGCTTCGCAGCACAGCTGCCGTTCGGCCACCTCGGTCGCTGCCGAAAAACGTCCAGTTGTTGCGGCCAACTGCTACCCCGCGGATCGAACGCTCGGTTGCGTTGTTGTCGATCTCGAGATCGCCGTCCTCGCAGTAGCGGGTGAGTGCCGTCCAGTTCTTCAGGGTATAGCGGACCGCCCGCCCCTCCGGACTCTTCGGCAGAACTTCCCCCTCGATCTCCAGTAAGTAGTTATGCAACTTATCCAGAATCGGACGTGCTCCGACTTGGCGTAGTTGAAGCCGATCCTGCGGCGTGAGAGACCGCGCTCGCTTCTCCACCCGATACAACTGCGCAATCAGCAACAGCGCCAGCCCCATGCGGGCCTGATCCGAATCCAACGCTTTGCGGAAATACCGACGGGCATGCGCCCAACAGCCTACCTCGACCAGGCCCCGCGCCGGGTCCTTGAAAAAGGCGTCATAGCCGCCGTATGCGTCCGCTTGTAGGTAACCTCGATAACCCTTCAGAAATTCCTCGGGACCGGCGCGTTCCCGTGTCGCCGTATAGTCATACAGAATCACCGGATGCTCCCGGTCTCCGCAATACGGCCAGATGCGCCCGGTCCGCGCAAACGGGAGTTTGGTGTCCAACACCTTCACCCCGGTGTCGTCGGTGCCGATCACCTTCGATTGGAACAGAACCTCCTTCGCGCATTGGTACAACGGCTGCAACAGATCGCCGCACTGTGCCATCCAGCCGCCCATGGTCTTACGCGAGATTGCTACCCCATGCCGTTCGAAGATCGTTTCCTGCCGGTGCAGTGGCAGATGATCCACGCACTTGGCGACGATCACCTGCGCCAGCAGACTGGCCCCAGCAGTGCTCTTTTCGATCGGCTGCGCAGGCTTGGTCGCCGTCTTCACCGTACAGGCGCACGCGTACTTCTTGCACACATCTTCAATCACAGTCAGCTGCGCCGGGATGTATTCGTAACGTTCGCTGGACTCTTCGCCGATGGGCCGCAAATCCTGCTGGCAGGTAGGGCAGTGCTTCTCCGAATCCGCCAGATCGTGCACGATCCGCTCCCGCTTGAGATGCCGCGGCAGAGCCTGGCGGCCGCCAGGCCGTTTCGGGGAAGCCGATCCGCCCGCGCCAGAAGCGGTATCCTCATCGTCGTCATCGTCGACGGAGTCAGCCGGTTCGGCTGGCTTCTCTGCGGCTGCCTGCCGGGCCTGCCAAGCCGCGGCAAACAGGGCTAGTTGGTCTGCCGAGAGGCGCTCACTTTTACGATTCCGCTTGGCATCCAGCAACTCGCGCAGAAGGGTCTCGATCTTGCTCCGCTCATGGAACTCGCGGTCGAGTTGCGCCACCAGGTCCAGCACCATCTGCTGCAAGACCTTGGGATCTTCCGGAAGGTGTTTGGGATCGAACGCCACGAGTAAGGAATAGTCTACTCACTTACGGACGCGCGGACAAGAGAAAACAGAAAGCATCTGCGATGTTTTACACGGACCGACCATAACGGTGTCGGCGTGTGGCTTGTGTCAGGTCGATGCCGCTCAGCAGCGCCCCTAATTCCTGCGCCGTGATCTCTCGCCGGCGCTCCGCCGCGTCGCCCAACGGCACCACATACGTGCCCTCCTCCAGCCGCTTGCTCCACACCGCAAACCCGTCACGATCCCAATACAAAATCTTGATCCTGTCGCGCCGCCGGCTGGTGAAGACGAACAGATGCCCGGCGAATGGGTCTAATTCCAGGTGCTCCCGCACCAGCGCGTGCAGGCCGTCAAAGCTCTTGCGCATGTCGCACGCGGTCAGGCACAGATACACCCGCACGCTGGCCGGCAGGTGAATCATGCCCGGAGAAGTTCCAGCACCGTGCGCAACGTCTTCGTGTCCACCCCGGTGCCGATGCGAAGTCGGTCGCCGTTTGCCAGCGCCAGTTCCAGACCGAACTCCGCAGATACCTGCTGCGCCCCTCTCTCCACCAACGCGAAACGCACCGGGCCGGCACTCCGAAGCCGCTTCCGCCAGGCGTAGAATGAGTATTCGGTGAGCCCCTGTTGCTGGCAGAACCGCTTCACCGATAGCCCGCTCCGCTCCTGCTCGGCGAGTCGATCGCGCCATTGATCGCTTTTGGAGACCGCCCTCTGATCGGGATTGCTCTCGCTCATGAAGCTACTATGTATCCTTTCCCGACGGTAAGGAAGAGGGGTTCACGAGGTGCATACGGAAGTCGGTCTGGAAACGGCGTTCGATGAGGCTTCGTTCGGGCCGCTCGTGCCGTCTGCTCCCGTCAAGTTGACGCGTAACGCGTAAACTATCCAGATATCGAGGACCGCCGCGACTCATGGGTACGCTACTCGCCAAGGTGCATCACGCCCCCGCGGCCGCGTCCGCTTCCAGCGCCGGTACGTCTACCCACGCCCGTTTCCGCCAGGATTCCAGGCCTTTTTCGGCCAAGCTGCACGCCTTTGGCGGCTTCGAGCAGCGTCCAGGGGAACGGCTCGTCCTTGACCACGTGGCGGAGGAACAGCTCCCACTGGCGCTTGAAGGCGTTGTCGAACGTGGTCTGCTCGGGGACTTTCTGCCAGCCCTGGAAATAATCGAGCGGGCTCTCGATATCGGGGTTCCAGACGGGGCGCGGCGTGGCGCCGTAGGGCTGAATCCAGCAGTGGCGCAGGCCGGCCACGGCGCTGCCCTGGGTGCCGTCCACCTGGATGGTCAGCAGGTCGTCGCGGCGCACGCGCACGCACCAGGAGGAATTGAAGTGGGCAACGATGCCGCCCTCCAGCTGGAACGTGGCGTAGGCGGAATCGTCGGCGGTGCAGGCGTACGGCTGGCCGGCTTCGTCCCAGCGGGTGGGAATGTGGGTGGCGCCCAGGCAGGAAACCGCCTGCACGGCGCCGAACAGGTTGTCGAGCACGTAGCGCCAGTGGCAGAGCATGTCGAGGATGATGCCGCCGCCGTCTTCCTGGCGGTAGTTCCAGGACGGGCGCTGCGCGGGGACGTGGTCGCCCTCGAAAACCCAGTAGCCGAATTCGCCGCGCACGGAGAGGATGCGGCCGAAAAAGCCGAGCTCGTTCAAAGTTTGCAGCTTCAACAGGCCGGGCAGCCAGAGCTTGTCCTGCACCACGCCGTGCTTGATGCCGGCGGCGCTGGCGCGCCGGAACAGGTCCAGGGCGGTCGCCAGATTCCCGGCCACGGGCTTCTCGCAATAGACGTGCTTGCCGGCGGCGATGGCGAGGCGCAGCGCATCGGCGCGGCGGTCGGTGGTCTGGGCGTCGAAATAGACGGGGTAGTCCGGGTTGGCCAGCGCGGCGGCAAGGTCAGTGGTCCAGGGCAGCGCCGCCACACTCGCGCGGAGATGGCTTCGAGCTTGGCGGGGCTGCGCCCCACCAGCAACGGCCGCGGCAGGATGGCTTCGCCCGCGCTGAGCGCCACCCCGCCCTGCGCGACGATGGCCTGGATGGAGCGCCGCAGGTGCTGGTTCAGCCCCATGCGGCCGGTGACGCCGTTCATGATGATGCCGACGGTGTGGATGTTCTGGTTTTCGGAGTCATTGTGCGCCTTTCAAGCGGGCCTGCGGGCATGCCGGCTGGAAAGCCGGCATGGCAAGCTGAAAGCTTGCTTCACGGCTACGGTTTCGCAGTGCATTGCGGCTGCGCCCCGGCGGGCAGCGGCGGGACGTCCACACCGGCGCGGGGCAGCGTGCCCTCCAGTTCCTGGCGCCAGTGGGCCACGTCACCGGCGGGGCCGTAGCAGTAGATCATGCGCATGGGCGTCGAGCCGGTATTGGTCAACTGGTGGAAGACGCGCGGCGGGATGTACACGGCTTGGCCGGTGTGCACCGGCATGCGCTCCTCTCCCAGGCACATTTCGCCCTCGCCTTCGACGATGAAATAGATTTCTTCCTGCTCCTGGTTGTGCCAGGGGACCTGTCCGCCGCCGGGCTCGAGCGTGACGTGGCCCATGGAAAAATTGGAAGCCTGGATCGGGCTGGCGCCGCCCACCAGGTTCTGCGTGCGGCGGCGCGCGGGATACGTGCGCCCGGAAATTTGCGCCAGGTCGGCGATGATCATAGAACCACTATTATCGCTTGCCGATGCGCCTTCGGCCGGGCGCGCTCAGCCAAATAGACCAGCACTCCCGCGGCCACCAGCAGCGCGCCGAGTTCGAGCGCGTTGATGGGGCCGACCGGTTCCACCTGGTTGCGCACCACCGCCAGAACCAGCAGGACCAGCGGCGGAATTCCGAGCGCGACGGCGCCCGCCATTCCGCCGGGCACGCGGTAGGGCCGCTTCAGTTCGGGCTCGCGGATGCGCAATCCCACCAGCGCGGCGAATTGCAGGAGAATGCTCAGGCCGGTGAGCAGCACGTCCAGAATCACCAGTTTGACGAAGCTCAACGGGAGCGCCAGTGCCCACAGCAGCGCGCAGGCGGCGATGGCCACCCAGGGGGCGCCGTAGCGGTTGCGGCGCGAGAGAACGCGCGGCAGGAAGCCGTCTTCGGCCAGGACAGCCGGGAGGCGCGACAGCGCCATGGTGAGCGCGTTGAGGGAGCCCGCCGCGCCGATCATGCCGCCGGCGGTGACGGCGAAAGCGAGAATGGCGCCGCCGCCGACGGCGCGCGCGACGTCCGCCCATCCGCCCGTGGACCAGCGGTTGGGGTCGAGACCGGTGGCCGCCACCGCGGCGATGGGCAGAATGTAAGTCAAGGTCACGAGCATCACCGACCAGGCCATGGCCAGCGGGTACGTGCGCTGCGGCCGCTCCACCTCTCCCGTGACGGTGGAAGAGTTGTCCCAGCCCATATAGTTCCACATGGCCACCAGGATGCCGCCCAGGAAATCCACGTTCCGCAAAGGCATGGCGGGCGCGGAGGCGGTGGCGCGATGCGCCGTGGCGACGGCCATGACCACGGCGAAAGGCGCCAGCAGCACGATGCCGAGCAGCACCGAACTGTCCCCCACCTTGCGCGCGCCCAGCCCGTTCCAGGCCGCCGCCGCCACGATGAGCGCGGCACCGAGCGCCAGCCCGCGCCAGCCCGCCGTGGCCGCCGGCGCGAAGTGGCCCAGGTATTCCACGAACAGCGCCGGATAGATGGCCATGTCGAAGATGCTGCCCACCAGCGACAGCCAGACCTCCTGGTATCCCCAAAACGCGCCCAGGCCGCGGGTGACGTAAACGTAGTAACCGCCCTCCTGCGGCACCGCGCTGGTCATTTCGCTGACCATCAGGCCGGTGGGCAGCGCCCACAGCAGCGGCGTGGCCAGCAGGATGAGGATGGCGCCGGAATAGCCGGCGCGCGCCACGATGTCTTCAAGCCCGTAGGGCCCGCCCGCCACCATGAAGTAGATGGAAGCGACCAGCAGGGGGAGAGTCAGCTTGCGGGACAAGCCCACATTATAAAAGGCTGCGGTCAGAACATCACCAGGACGGCGAAAATGAGGCGGTTCTCCCGCTTCACCAGGTCCGGCACAAAGCCGGGCACAATCAGCCCCGGGGAACCGGTGACGCCGCCGGCGGGCGTGATGCCTCCGGGCCCGGTGAAATAGGGCACGTTCGAAGCGCGGTGGCCGTACTCGAATCGCCAGGTGATGTATTGCTTCGGCATGTAATCGAAGGTGGCCGAAGCATCCCAAGCCTTGTATGGATCGCCGGGATTTTCGGGGAAATAGGGGGACCCGGTAATGGCCGTGGCGCCGTTGATGGGCGGCAGCAGAACCAGGTAGCGGCCGGGATTGTTGATGGCGCCGCCGCCGATGGTGATTCCGAACAGGTCGTGATGCAGCCAGATGCGCTGATACGTCATGAAACCGAGAAAATATTGCGAGGGCTTGGCGGCGGTCCCGTTGTAGCAACTGACGCCGCTGTTGGTGCCGAACTCGCAGCCGGCATCCACGGTGAGCGACATCGCCGCCCGATCGATGAGGTGGCGGGGATTCTGGTAATACTTGATCTGCACGCTGTCATCGGTGTGGATTCGATGCCGGCCGGGCACGCCGAGGGTGTCGGTGCCCTCATACTGATTGGCGACAATCGAAAGCCAGCTCGTGGGACGGTAAAGAATCTGTACCCCAATTCCCGGCGCCTTGTTGAACTTCCCGTAGGATTGCCATCCGTTCACGAACCACGGCTCGATTTTCAATTTTTCCGTGGCGAAGACCTGGATGCGCACGCCGTTGAAAAACCACGGCGTGTTCGAAGATACATACGATGGCTGATACGCCCAGTTGTCGAACTGATAATAACTGAACAGTCCGATGTACGACAGGAAAATCCCCGCATCCACGTTGATGCCGTGCAGCACATCGAAGTGATAGCCGCCATAGGCTTCCGAAACATAGCGGTAGGCGGTGTCGAGATCCCAGGCGCCGACGGCCGGGCTGGCGTCGTTGCGCGGCGTGGTTTCGGCGTACATGCCGAACTGCGTCATAAGTCGCGCGCGGACATTGTCCCAGTGGAAATCGCCGCCCACCCCGAGCTGCGTGACCTGCACTTCGCCCGCACGGAAAACTTCGCTCGATCCGCCGATGGTGTGATCGGCGGGATGGTTGTAATCGTAGACGTAATCGACATCGGCGCGGATTTCCGGCGTAAAGAAGGCAGTATCGCCGGGCGATTCGGTAATGCGCGGGTTGCCCGTCAGCCAGGTCCAGTCGGCGAAGGCAAAGGGCAGGGAGGGCGCGGCGGCGGCAGGCTGCGGCGGCAAGGGCTGCGGCGCGGGCGTCTGCGTCTGCGGCGTCGGCGTCTGTGGCAGGGCGGCCTTGGCTTCGGCGGCGGCGGGCGGCGCGATGGGTTCGGCCGGCAGCGGCCGGGGAGTGGCGGCGGCCTGCTCCTGCAATTTCCTGACTTGCGCCTCCAGCTCGTCAATGCGCGTTTTCATCGACTCCAGCTCCTGGATCACGGCGCCCATGGTGGCCGCGGGCGAGGGATCCGCCGCCTGTGCGGAGGCGGCGTACGGAAGGCAGGACAGAATGACCAGGGTACGAATCGTGAACCGGTTCAGCACGGAAAATCTCCCTTCCGCGAGAGGACTAATCGCGATTCCTTTCGGCGTTCCCAGGCACAGTATAGCCCCGCCAAAGCGATGGGCTCATCGGAAACAATCCCGGCAAACGTTCTGCCGCGCACCAAGCTGCACCTCGGCGTGTGAGTGGCCGGCCATGGTCCGTTCGAACGGATCACCATGCCCCTTCTTTCTTTCCGAACCACCAGATCAGGCCGACTGTCGCGGTGGTCTGGTGGGGGCTCAGAATGCCGAGCATATCGGTATAGAAGTAAGGCACGTTGGAGAAATCGCGGCGCCCCTCGATGAACATCATGAAGCCGCCACCGAACCTGTAATCGCCGGTGAGAGTGACTTCCTTGAGCGCCTGCACCGTGCCGCTGAAAAGGCCGCCGTCGTCGCTGAGGTACTCGGCGCGGGCGGCGAACGCCAGCCTGGGCAACACCTGATACTGGGCGTAGAACGCGCCGCCTTCGGTGTGCTGCGGCTGCGAAAACGTATAGAGCCGCTGGATCACCCAGTCGGCTTCACCGGCCACGGTCAGCTTGGGCGTGGCTTGCCATGTCATGTAGCTGTCAAAAATGTGAAGACGCCCCTTGGGAGGGTTCGGGATGACCTGGAACGGAACCCCCTGCTGCGTCGGCAAATCGGGAGGCGCGCCGCCGTTCGGAAAGAACACGACATCGGGATGCTCCTGGCCCAGATAGTAATTAAAGGTCCAGCTCAGATTCTTGTGCGGCAGAAACACGAAGCCGAATGACTCATCCTTGTAACCATTGAAGGCTTCCGTCTGGTTGGTTCCGTTGACCACCCAATAATGGACCGTCAGCCGTTTGTTGACCGGGTAATTCGCACGCACGCCCATGTGATAGAAAGGCAGGTAATTGAACCAGTAGGAACGGGAGTAGTTCATTTGGAACTGGGTGTAATTGCTTTCGATGCCGAGCGAGCTGGCCCATTTTCCGAAATCCACGGTGAGCCCATTGCCCAGCGGCACGACATACGTGCCATACGCCTGGAACAGGTTGCGATAGATATCGGGCCGGGGTTCGTTGGCGGTATTGCCCTGCAGTGTCTGGGTGGCCTGGCCCCATTGCAGATCGATGCGCGCGCCGAAGCGCTTGCCGTGGTCCGGGTCGGGTGGGCTGTCGAGCACGATGGCGGCCTGGTTGAGGCTGAAACTGTTGCTGCTTACGTCATAGGCGCGCAGCCGGTTCACCCGTCCGATGGGCGCATTGAAGTTATACCCGTAATAACCGTCCACCACGAAATTCAGCGTGGTCCCAAAGGGAAGACCGGTGGGGGGCTCGGACGGGGATGTGGTGGCGGCGGGCGCGGTGGTAGCCGCGGCCTGCGCCGCGGGCGGGGCCTGGGCCGGAGCGGAAACAGTCGCGGCGGCGGGCGGGGTCGTAACCGCGGCCTGCGCCGGGGGTGGGGCCGGAGCAGCAGCGAAAACGGGCGCGGCAGGCGCGGCCCGGGGTGGGGCGAAAACGCGCGCGGCGGGCGCGGGCGGGGCAGCGGATGGCACCACGGCTTCCCGGCGCTCCAGTTCGTCTACCCGCAATTGCAGTTTCTGTACCAGCGCGCGCAGTTCCGCCACCTCCCGGCCGAGCGCGGCATTGTCCGCTTCCTGCGCGCGCACTGGTGCCCGGAGCGCAACCAGCAAACACACGCCGCAAGCCATGGGGAATCTCATGAGCCAAGCTTATGCAATGCCAAGGGGTGTGTCTACACGGCGTGGCACAGCTTAATGGGTTCCTTATCTTTCCTTTACGACTTCTTTATGCATCGAACCTTACGCTGGAGAGTGTCATGCGGACATCCATCCGATTGCGAGTCGATCCAGGCACGCTCGAAGTGGCGCCGGAACGCAGACTCGAGATCGACGTCCTGTACACACAACCGGAGCTGACGCGGAGGGTGATGGAACGCGCAACGATCCTGACCCGGGGCCTGGAAGCGCGGATTACGGTACTGGCAGTGCACGCCGCGCCCTATCCGGCTCCACTCGGCTGCCCCAGCGCCGTGCATGCCTTTCTGGTGGAACACCTGGTGGAATTGTGCGCAAAGTCTCCCCTGCCGGCCGAAGCCCGTATCATAGTGGCCCGGAGCTCGTATGAGGGCTTCCGGCGCGCCCTCAAACCGGAATCAATCGTGCTGCTAGCAACACGGAAGCGCTTTTGGCGCACACCGGAGCAACGTCTGGCGCGCGCGCTGGCGGCGGATGGTCATCGCGTCAACCTGATCAATCTCGGACGATGAAAATATGGCGGATTTTGGATTTGTAGCACTCACGATCGTGTTTTTCCTCGCCGCTTGGGCGTTTGTGGAGGGTTGCCAGCGGCTGTAAAGCCCGAACCTGCTTATGGAATACGCAATTTCGCTTGCTATCGCCGTGGCCGTCGCGGCCTACCTGTTTCTAGCCCTGTTGCGGCCGGAGCGCTTCTGATATGTGGCAACTCGCTTTGTACGCGGTCGTGCTCATCGCGCTGACCAAGCCGATGGGCCTCTACATGGCAGCCGTATTCGAGGGGCGCCGCACCTGGCTGCACCCGCCCTTGCGGCCGCTCGAAAAGGGACTGTACCGGCTGTTCGGCGTGGACGAAACCACCGAGCAGCACTGGACGCGCTATGCCGGCGCGCTGCTGGCGTTCAGCATCGCGGGCATGCTGTTGACGTATATCCTCATGCGCGTGCAGCAGTGGCTCCCGTTGAATCCGGCGGGCCTGGGCAACGTGGGCGCGCACCTGGCCTTCAACACCGCCGCCAGTTTCACCACCAATACCAACTGGCAGTCGTACACGCCCGAGACCACCATGAGCTACCTGACCGAGATGATCGGTCTGGCTACGCACAATTTCTTTTCCGCGGCTGCCGGCATCGCCATCGCCATTGCGCTGGTGCGCGGCTTCGCCCGCCACTCGGCGCAGAGCATCGGCAATTTCTGGGTGGATATGACGCGCGCCACGGTGTATGTGCTCCTGCCGCTTTCGCTGGTGGGCGCGATGGTGCTGTGCGGGCAGGGCGTGATTCAGAATTTCCACGCTTACGACAAGGTCAAAACGCTCGAAGGCGTGGTGCAGACCATTCCGCAAGGGCCGGTGGCTTCGCAGGAAGCCATCAAGATGATCGGCACCAACGGAGGCGGCTTCTTCAACGCCAATTCGGCGCACCCCTACGAGAACCCCACGCCGTTCTCCAATTTCGTCCAGATGCTCATGATCTTCATCATCCCGGCCGGACTGACTTATACCTTCGGCAAGATGGTGCGGGACACACGGCAAGGGTGGGCGCTGTTTTCCGCCATGTTCGTCCTCTTCCTGGCGGGGGTGGGCGTCGTGTATTACGCCGAGCAGGCCGGCAACCCGATTCTGACCAACCTGGGGGTATCGCAAGTGGGCAACATGGAGGGCAAGGAGGTGCGCTTCGGCATCCCCGCTTCCGCCATGTTCACCACCATCACCACGGACGCCAGTTGCGGCGCGGTCAACAACACCCACGACAGCCTGACCCCGCTGGGCGGGCTGGTGCCGATGGTGAACATCGAATTGGGCGAGGTGGTCTTCGGCGGCGTGGGCGCCGGGCTCTACGGCATGCTGCTGTTTGCCATTCTGGCCGTCTTCCTGGCCGGGCTGATGGTGGGGCGCACGCCCGAATACCTGGGCAAGAAGATCGAGCAGAAGGAAGTCAAAATGGTGATGCTGGCGGCGCTGGTGCTGGCGTTCAGCATTTTGGGATGGGCCGGCGCTTCAATTAACCTGCCCGCGGCCCGCGCCAGCCTGGGCAATCACGGGCCGCACGGGCTTTCGGAGATTCTCTACGCGTTCAGCAGCGCGGTGGGCAACAACGGCAGCGCATTCGGCGGCCTGAACGCCAACACGCCCTATCTCAATACCGCCATGGGAATCGCCATGCTGTGCGGGCGGTTCCTCATGATTGTTCCCCTGCTGGCGGCGGCGGGCAGCCTGGCGCGCAAGAAGGTGGTGCCGGTTTCGGCGGGGACGTTCCCTACTCATGGCCCGCTGTTCGTGGTGCTGCTGGTGGGCGTGGTGTTGATCGTGGGCGCACTCACGTTCTTCCCCGCGCTTTCGCTGGGGCCGGTGGTGGAACAGTTCCTCATGCATCAAGGAAAGCTTTGGAGTTAATTATGGCTTCGGTTATGGCCCCTCCCACATCCGACGATATTACGTCTTTGATTCCGAAGAAGGCGGCGCGCGCCCGCCCGCTGTTCGACCCGCCCATCGTGAAGCGGGCCATCGGGGATTCGTTCCGCAAGCTCAACCCGCGCACCATGATGAAGAACCCGGTCATGTTCGTGGTGGAAGTGGGCGCGGCGATGACCACGGCGCTTGTAGTCCGCGACTGGGTAGTTGGGGACCACATCTGGGTGTTCGGCCTGCAGATCACCATCTGGCTGTGGTTCACCGTTTTATTCGCCAATTTCGCCGAAGCCATGGCGGAGGGGCGCGGCAAGGCGCAGGCGGACACGCTGCGCAAGACCAAAACCGAAACCACCGCGCGCAAAATCACCAATGGGCGCGAGCAGACGGTTTCAGCCACGCAGCTCCGCTCCGGCGACACGGTGCGGGTGGACGCGGGCGAGACTATCCCCGGCGACGGCGACGTGATCGAGGGCATCGCCAGCGTGGACGAATCGGCCATCACGGGCGAAAGCGCGCCGGTCATCCGCGAATCCGGCGGCGACCGCAGCGCCGTGACCGGCGGCACCAAAGTGCTCTCGGATTGGATCAAGGTGAAGATCACCTCCAACCCCGGCGAAACCTTCCTCGACCGCATGATTGCGCTGGTGGAAGGGGCGGAGCGGCAAAAGACGCCTAATGAAATCGCGCTCAACATCGTCATCGCCGGACTGACGCTGGTCTTCCTGCTGGCGGTGGTGACGCTGGAGCCGTTCGCGGTTTACAGCGGCGCCAGGCCCTCCATCACCGTGCTGGTCTCGCTGCTGGTCTGCCTGATCCCCACCACCATCGGCGGCCTGCTGTCCGCCATCGGCATCGCCGGCATGGACCGCGTCATGCAGCACAACGTGCTCGCCATGAGCGGCAAAGCGGTGGAAGCCGCCGGCGACGTCAACACGCTGCTGCTGGATAAGACCGGCACCATCACGCTGGGCAACCGGCAGGCGGTGGAGTTCATTCCCGTGGGCACGGCCACCGAAGAGGAGGTGGCCGACGCGGCGCAGCTTTCCAGCCTGGCCGACGAGACGCCCGAGGGACGCTCCATCGTGGTGCTGGCCAAGCAGAAGTACAACATCCGCGGGCGCGAGGTGGCGGCGCACGAAGCCCGCTTCATCCCCTTCACCGCGCAGACCCGCATGAGCGGCGTGGACATGGACGACCAGAGCATCCGCAAAGGCGCCACCGAAGCGGTGGTGGAGTTCGTGGAGGAGCACGGCGGCGTGGCGCCCGCGGAGCTGATGGAAATTACCGAGCGCATCTCCCGCTCCGGCGGCACGCCGCTGGTGGTGGCCAACCGGGCCCGCGCCCTTGGGCGTGGTGCATTTGAAGGACGTGGTGAAGGGCGGCATGCGCGAGCGCTTCCATCAGCTTCGCAACATGGGCATCCGCACCGTCATGATCACGGGCGACAATCCGCTGACCGCCGCCGCCATCGCCGCCGAAGCCGGGGTGGACGATTTCCTGGCGCAGGCCACGCCCAAAGACAAGATGGACCTGATCAAGCGCGAGCAGGCCGGCGGTCGCCTGGTGGCCATGACCGGCGACGGCACCAACGACGCCCCCGCGCTGGCGCAGGCCGATGTCGGCCTGGCCATGAACACCGGCACCATGGCGGCCAAGGAAGCCGGCAACATGGTGGACCTGGACAGCAATCCCACCAAGCTCATCGAAGTGGTGGCCATCGGAAAGCAGCTGCTGATGACCCGCGGCGCGCTGACCACGTTCTCCATCGCCAACGACATCGCCAAGTACTTCGCCATTCTGCCCGCCATGTTCATGGGAGTGTTTCCGGTCATGCAGAAGCTCAACATCATGGGCCTGCACAGTCCCGAAAGCGCGGTGCTGGCGGCGGTGATTTTCAACGCGCTCATCATCATCGCGCTGATCCCGCTGGCGCTGCGCGGCGTCAAGTACCGGCCCATGGCGGCGGGTGCGCTGCTGCGCCGCAACCTGCTGATCTACGGCCTGGGCGGCGTGATCGCGCCGTTTCCGGGCATCTGGATCATCGACCGGCTGCTGGGGCTGTTGGGGTGGGCGTAAACGTGGAGTTTTGACGCAGAGACGCGGAGACGCAGAGAAACGTCATGAAACAACTTGCAATCGCTATTCGCGCGACGGTGGTACTGGCGATTCTGACCGGGATTCTGTATCCCCTGGCCGTGACCGGCCTCGCCAAAGTGTTTTTTCCGCACCAGGCTAACGGCAGCATGCTGGCGGCCGGATCCGAAATCATCGGGCAGAAATTCACCCGGCCGGAGTATTTCCACGGGCGGGTGGATGCCTATGACGGTTTGTCTTCGGGCGGCCCCAACCTGGGCCCGACCAACCAGGCTTTGGCCACGCGCGTGGCCGCCGATGTAAAGAAATTCCGGGAGGAAAACCCCACATTTTCCGGCCCGGTGCCGGCCGATCTGGTGACGGCTTCCGGTAGCGGGCTCGATCCCGATATCAGCCCCGCGGGCGCGGAAGCCCAGATCGGCAGGGTGGCGGCCGCCCGCCATGCCGGCGTGGATGCCGTTCGCGCCATTGTCGCCGCCCAGACCGAAGGCCGCCAGTACGGTATCTTCGGCGAACCTCGCGTAAATGTGCTAAAGGTGAATTTGGCCCTGGATCGCGCGATTCCGGTGCCCGCCCGTTAGTACGCCGCGGCACAAGCGCGCATCGACGGCCTTCACCGGAGCGAATGAAGGCAACCGAACGAAGACCCAGCCCCGAAGAACTGCTGCGCCGCGTGCAGGAGGACGAGCGCCGCGAAAGCCGGGGCCGCCTGAAAGTATTTCTGGGCTACGCCTCGCGCGTGGGCAAATCCTACCGCATGTTCGACGAGGGCCGGCGCCGGCATGAGCGCGGGCAGGACGTGGTGGTGGGCGCGGTGCAGCGCAGCGTTCCGCCCGAGATTCAGGCCATTCTCGACCGCCTGGAGGTGGTCCCCACCGTCGCCGAACGCCACGCCGGCCGCGAATACCGCGTCATCGACATGGCCGCGCTCTTCCGCCGCCACCCCTCGCTGGTCCTGATCGACGGTCTGGCCAATGACAACCCGCCCGGCAGCCGCAATCCGCAGCGCTGGCAGGACGTGGAGGAGCTGCTGGACCGCGGCATCAGCGTCATCACCGCCGTCAATGTGCAGCACATTCGCGAACAACAGGACGAAGTGGAGCGGATCACCGGCAAGCGCGCGGCCGACAGCATCCCGCTCGATTTCCTCCGCGAGGCCGACGAGATCGAAGTGGTGGACGCCCCGCCGGAAGCCCTGCTGGAGCGCGGCGACAGGCCCCGCGGAGGGGACCCGCCGGCTGGCCGAACTGCGCGAGCTGGCGCTGCTGCTGGCCGCCGACGTGGTGGAAACGCAGTTGCAGGGATACCTGGACGCGCACGGCGTGGGCACCAGCCGCTGGGGCGCGCAGGAGCGCATCCTGGTGTGCCTCACGCCGCGCAGCAACGCGGCGGACATGCTGCGCAGCGGCCAGCGCAACGCTGCGCTTCCACGGCGCGCTGCTGGCCGCCTACGTGGAGCAGGGCGACCTGGGGCCGCAGGATCGCCAGCGGCTGGACGCCAACCTCTCGCTGGCGCGCGAACTGGGGGCGGAGGTCCATTGCCTGAAGGGCGACGGATTTCGTCAGCGCCATCCTGGACTTCGCGCACGAGCAGCGCATCACGCAGATCTTCATCGGCCACTCCCAGGGCACGCGCGGGCCCATCGACCGGCTGATCGACGCCGCCGAGGACTTCGACGTCCGCATCTTTCCGCAGCGTGCGCGGCGTCATGAAGGGCCACCTCAAGGTCTATCTCGGCTACGCCGCCGGCGTGGGCAAAACCTACCGCATGCTGGAGGAAGCGCAGGCTGCCCACCGGCAGGGCGTCGATATCGTCATCGCCTATTTCGAGCCGCACGGCCGCAAGGAGACCATCGCCAAGACCGAGGGCCTGGAGGTGGTTCCGCGCCGCAGCATCGTCTACGGCGGCGCGCGGTTCGAAGAGATGGATACCGATGCCGTCCTGGCGCGCCATCCGGCCGTCGCCATGGTGGACGAATTCGCCCACACCAACGTTCCCGGCTCGGAGCGTACGAAGCGCTGGCAGGACGTGCACGCCCTGCTCGATGCCGGCATCGACGTCTGGACCACCATGAACGTGCAGCACCTGGAGAGCCTCAACGACCAGGTCTGGCACGCCACCGGCGTGCGCGTGCGCGAGACCGTCCCCGATTGGGTGGTGGACGAGGCCGACGAAGTGGTCTTCGTCGACCTCACCCCCCGCGCCCTGCGCAACCGCCTGGAGCGCGGCGTGGTCTACCCGCAGGAAAAAGCGCAGCGCGCCATGGAGAATTTCTTCACCGAAGGCAACCTCACCGCGCTGCGCGAAATGGCCCTGCGGCACACCGCGCACGAAGTGGAGGAGCGCCTGACGCCCGCGGTCGCCGCCGGCGCGCCCGCGCCCACCGGCCGCAACGAGCGCATTCTGATCTGCCTGACCGGCAGCCCGCTTCCGCCATGCTGATCCGCCGCGGCAAACGGGTGGCCGATTACCTCCACGCCGACTGTCTCGCCATTTACGTCCGCACCAGCGGCGAGGAGGCCCCCGAAGAACTGCAGGCCATCGAGCGCCACATCAGCTTTGCCCGCAACCTGCGCATCGACACACACATTGTGGAGGCAGACGACGTGCCGCGCGCCATCGCGGAGTTTGCCCGCGCCCAGAAAATCACCCAGATCTTCATCGGCCGTTCCGGGCCGCGGCCCTGGTGGCGCCGCTTTCAGGAAAGCACGGTCCAGAAACTGGTACGGCAGGCACGGGATATGCAGATCACGATTGTGGCGCAGCGGCGCAGGTAAACGTTAGGATAGAGGAAAGATGCCTCGTCTGTGGCTCATCGTTCTACTGCTTGGCCGGACCGCGCTGGCGGCCGCGCCGCCGTCGCTCGATGACGCCCTGAACCATCTCTACAATTTCGATTTCGCGGGAGCCCACGCCATTTTGGACCAGTTGATCGCCGCGCGCCCGGCGGATCCTCTGCCCCATGCTTTTCGCGCCTCCGCCTGCCTCTTCGATGAGCTGGACCGGCTGGGCGTGCTGGAGGGCCAGTTCTTCACCACCGACGATTGGGCATACGACAAGAAACGCAAGCCCGTGCCGGACCCGGCCATTCGCGCCCGACTGCTGCAGGCACTCAACGATACCCAGTCGGAAGGGGACGCCGCGCTGCGCGGCAACCCGAAGGATAAACCCGCGCTGTTCGCCCTGTGCATCGCGCAGGGCGTAACCGCCGATTACATGGCCCTCATCGACAAGCGCCAGTTTTCCAGCCTCTCCCCTTCCAAGCGCTCCAACACCTACGCGCAGGAACTGCTGCAGCTCGACCCCAAATTTTACGACGCCTACGTGACTGCCGGCTTTTCCGAGTACGTGCTCGGCAGCCTGCCGTTTTTCGTGCGCTGGTTCGTGCACTTCGACAACATTTCCGGCAACCGGGAAATCGGCAAGCAGCACCTGGAGTTGGCGGCGCGCCAGGGCCATTATTTGAAAGCCTTCGCTAGCATCCTGCTGGCCATCGCCGCCGTGCGCGAGAAGCGCCCCGCCGACGCCCGCGCGATCCTGCAGGAACTGTCGCGCGATTACCCCAAAAATCCTCTCTTCCGCAAGGAACTGGCCAGGCTGGATGGCGCGGCGGGCGTGCACGCGAACTGAGCTTGCAACGGTTTCTCTGCTTACTCTTCAACGCGGAGAAACATAAATTCCTCCGCATCATCTCCGCGTCCTCCGCGGCTCCGCGTTGAATCGCAGTCCGAATCTACGGGCGGATCCCCGCGATTTCCTGCGCCACCACCTCCGGCGCTTCCATGGGGATGTAGTGGCTCCGCCCTTCCAGCACGATATCCCGGCCGCGGGGGAATTTCGCGGCCAGGTCCGGCGCGGTGGGCGACGCGGCTAAGTCCAGGCCGTGGCCGCTGCGCACCCGCCCCGCCCGCATCACCGTGACCGGCAGCGCAAGCGAAGAAATGGCCCGGTACGGGTCCGCTTCCGGCGCCCTGGCGGAGGCGTAGATCGCGGCTTCCACCCGCGGCGGGCAGGCCAGCGCGTATTCGCCGTCCTGCCCCAGCACTCCGAATTCGCAGTAATCGCGCAGCACTTCCGGCCGCCACGCGGCGAACGGCGGCCGGTGGCGGAACCGCTCGAACATCTCTTCCGGCGATTTCCATTGGTTGCGGCGCCGCAAAATGAACGATACGTCCGCCTGAGGCGCTCCGGCGTAAGCTTGCGGCGGAAAGATGGTGGGGTCTACCAGCAGCAGCGCGGCGAATGCCTCGGGCCGGAGCGCCGCCGCCGTGGCCACGGCATAACCGCCCATCGAGTGCCCGATGCCGATGGCGCCGCGCAGGTGAAGTTGTTCCGCTGCCGCCGCCACGTCGCGGGCGAACCAGCGCCAGTCATAGGGCGGCTCCGGCTTGTCGCTGCGGCCGTGGCCCCGCATCTCAATCGCGATGGCCCTGCGGCCCGCGAGCGCGCGGATCACCGCGTCCCACACGCGTCCGTGAAAGCTGGTGGCGTGCGCGAACACCAGCGGCGGCCCCTCGCCGGGCCACTCCCAGGCGGCCAGGCGGACGCCGCCGGCGTCAAGCGAAATCAGGTGGGGGAGCAATTCGCATCGTACCATCACGGGTATGCAAATCGACCGCGAGTTCACGCCGGCCCTACGGGCGGGGCTTACCGCTGGTTCGATTTCAGAATCTTCTTCCGCAGCCGGATGGATTGCGGCGTCACTTCCACGTATTCGTCGTCGCGGATGAACTCGATGGCCTGCTCCAGGTTCAGGATGCGCGGCGGCACCAGGCGGATGGCTTCATCGGCGGTGGAAGCGCGCATGTTGGTCAGCTTCTTTTCCTTGACGATGTTCACGTCCAGGTCCGTCTCGCGCGCGTTCTCGCCCACCATCATGCCTTCGTAGACTTCGGTGCCGGGCGAGACGAAGATCTCGCCGCGCTCCTGCAGGTTGAAGATGGCGTAGCCGGTGGTCCTGCCCGGCCGGTCGGCCACCAGCGAGCCGGTGGGGCGCGTGGGAATCTCGCCCTGCCATTCGATGTAGCCGTGGAACAGCGAGTTCATGATCGCCGTGCCGCGCGTATCCGTCAGGATTTCGCTGCGCAGCCCGATCAGCCCGCGCGAAGGAACGTGGAACTCCAGCCGCACGCGGCCCGAGCCGTGGTTCACCATCTTGTTCATCTTGCCCTTGCGCGCGCCCAGCTTTTCGATCACCACGCCGAGGAAACGCTTCCGGGCAATCGATCACCAGCAGTTCCACCGGCTCCTGCACCTTGCCGTCCACGTTTGCGGGTGAGGATTTCCGGCTTGCCCACCGCCAGCTCGTAGCCTTCGCGCCGCATCATCTCGATCAGGATGGCGAGCTGCAATTCGCCGCGGCCCATCACCTTGAACGTGTCGTGCCCCAGTTCCTCCACGCGGATGGAAACGTTGGTGAGCAGCTCCTTGTCCAGCCGCTCGCGCAGATTGCGCGACGTCACCCATTGCCCTTCGCGCCCGGAAAACGGCGACGGTGTTGATGGTGAAGGCCATGGCGATGGTGGGCTCGTCGATGTGGATCTGCGGCAGCGGCTCCGGCGTTTCCGCGCTGGTGACGGTCTCGCCGATGGTGATGCCTTCCACGCCCGCGATGGCCAGAATGTCGCCCGGGCAGCCGATGGTTTCGTCCACGCGCTTCAGCCCTTCGAAGGAGTAAAGCTTGGTGATTTTGGTGGTCTGGAAGGAGCCGTCGCGCTTGGCAATGGCCACCGTCGTCGCCGTATTTCAGCGTGCCGTTGAACACCCGCCCGATGCCCAGCCGGCCCAGATAATCGCTGTAATCCAGGTTGGCGATGAGCATCTGCAGCACGCCCTCGGGATCGCCGACAGGCGGGGGAATGTGCTTGACGATGGCGTCGAACAGCGGGCGCAGGTCGGTCGGACGGGTCCTCCATGCGTGCGCTTGGCCACGCCGGTCTTGGCGATGGTGTAGAGCACCGGAAAATCGAGCTGGTCCTCGGTGGCGTCGAGATCGATGAACAGGTCGTAGATCTCGTTCAGCACTTCCGGCACGCGCGCGTCCGGCCGGTCGATCTTGTTGATCACCACGATGGGCGGCAGTTGCGCTTCGAGCGCCTTCGAAAGCACGTAGCGCGTCTGCGGCAGCGGCCCTTCGCTGGCGTCCACCAGCAGCATGACGCCGTCCACGATCTTGAGCGCGCGCTCCACTTCGCCGCCGAAATCGCTGTGGCCGGGCGTGTCCACGATGTTGATTTTGACGCCGTGATAGCGCACGCCGGTGATCTTGGCGAGAATGGTGATGCCGCGCTCGCGCTCCAGGTCGTTGGAGTCCATGACGCGCTCCACGTGCTCTTCGTTGACGCGGAAGATGCCGCTCTGGTTGAGCATGGCGTCCACCAGCGTGGTCTTGCCGTGGTCCACGTGCGCGATGATGGCGATATTGCGGATAGAAGTGTTAGGAGATTTCATTGGATCGGACTGCTTTTCGGACTGCGGCTAGGCGGCGCAAAGCCGGCGGTGCAGACAAGACCAGTTGATCGGGTTTCAGATCGATGAGGGCGTATGTTTGCCCGTCATCATCGGCGAACTCGACCAGCACAGCCTTCTCCGGAGCCAGCCGCCAGATGCTCGACCACCGTCCCCATCTCTCCGCGAGTCGAGACCGTGCTCGGGAACGTCTACCAGGAGAGCTACCGGAGCCAGAATGGAGGCAGGTTCGTCATCAGAGATCAGGGATTGGGGATTGGGGGTTCAGGATCAGGGATCGGGCGCCGCCCCTAATCCCTGATCCCCAACCCCCGATCCCTAGTAGGTTTCTACTCTTCTTTCGCCACCACCACCGTGACTTCGGCGGTGACGTCTCTTGTGCAGCCTCACCGGGACTTTGAACTCGCCGAGTTGCTTGATCGGCTCGTCGAGCTGGATCTTGCGCCGGTCGATGGTGAAGTTCTTGGCGGCCAGCGCGTCGGCCACGTCCTTCGAGGTGACCGAGCCGAACAACTGGTCGTTCTCGCCGGCCTTCTGCGTGATGGTGACGGTCACGCCGGTGAGCAGCTTGGCCAGGTCCTCCGCTTCGCCCTTCAGCTTGGCTTCCTTGCGCAGGTGCGCCTGGCGCTCCTGCTCCACGATCTTCTTGTTGGCCTCGGTGGCCGCCACCGCCAGCCGCTTGGGCAGCAGGAAATTGCGGGCGTAACCCGGCGGCCACTTTCACTACCTGGCCGCGGGTGCCCAGCTTTTCGATGTCTTCTCTCAGAATGACTTCCATGACTGTTTCCTCCCGCCCTAAATCGCCGCCGCGAACGGCAGCAGCGCGATGTTGCGCGCCTTCTTGATGGCGTCGGTGAGCCGCCGCTGGTGCGGCGCGCAAACGCCCGAGATGCGGCGCGGGACGATCTTGCCCCGCTCCGCCACGAACGCGTGCAGCAGCTTCACGTCCTTGTAATTGATGTCGTCGATCTTCTCGACGCAGAAGCGGCAAACTTTCTTGCGCCGGAAATATTGTTTCTTCTGGCGTGGCGACGGCTTTGTCGCCGCCGGTGGGCCGCTGCGCGGCGCTGCCTGGTCTTCCTTTGGATTCCGCCATGGCTTAACTCTCCTTCGGCAGGCCGGGCATGGCCGGCGCCGGTGCTTCCGGCATGCGCGGGAGCCGCGTGCTCCCGGCATGCGGCGCGGCGGCCGGCGGGCGACGCGGCTCGGCGCGCTTGGCCGCCCGCTTGTCGCGCTCCTTCTTGCGCTTTTCCAGGCGCTTCAGCGTCTCGTCGATGCGCACGGTGAGGAACTTCAGCACCAGGTCCGACACGCGCAGGCGGCGCTCGAGTTCCTTCACCACGTCGGCCTCGGCGGTGAACTGAAACAGCACGTAGGCGCCTTCGCGGTACTTATCCACCTTGTAGGCCAGCCGGCGCTTGCCCCACTTTTCCACTTTGTCCACCGTGGCTCCGGCGGCGGTCAACTGCCGTTCGCAACTGCTCCACGAACTGGTCGACCTCTTCTTCCGGCGCATCCGGCTTGACGATGAACAGCTCTTCGTAAATCCTCATGCTTCCTCTGTTGTTTAAGCCTGGGGCGCGACGATTGAATTTCGTCATGGCCTTTTCGACGCCCTCGGCAATTATGGAGCGAACCGCATCGGCCGCGTAGCCGATGAATTCGTCCAATTCCTTCTCTGCGAGCGCTTGATCGGCGCCAGCACAAAATCCGCTGCCACTCTCGATCGGGTGGCCCGGATGAATTCCCATGCGCACCCGCACGATCTCGCTGCGTCCCCAGGCTGGCGATCACCGATTTCATGCCGTTGTGCCCCGCGGCCGAGCCTTTCGGCTTGATCCGCAGCGCCACCAGGGCAGATCCAGCTCGTCGTAAACCACGATCAGCCGGTCCGGTCCCGATCGCGTGCTTTTCCATCAGCGGCGCGAGCGACGTGCCGCTGAGGTTCATAAACGTTTGCGGTTTGGCCAGCATCACCGGCTGCCCGTCGATTTCGCCCACACCGACGAGCGCCCTGGAATCCTTGCGGGTGACGCGGATGCCGTGCCGCTCGGCCAGCCGGTCGACGCGTGAGAAACCCCAGATTATGCGGCGTAAGCGCATACTCTTCGCCCGGGTTCCCCAGACCGGCCACCAGGAACATGGCGAGCTATTACTTCTTCTTGCCCTTCTCCTCGGCTCGGCGCGGCTTCTTCTTCCTTCTTGCCCTTCTTGATGACTTCGGGCTCGGCCGCGGCAGAGCGCCGGCTACGGGCGGCGGCGCGCTTCGGCGGCGCGAGCGACTCTCTTCGGCGCGCAGCGCCACGATGTGCGCAATCACGGTATCGGGCGCGCTCACCAGCTTCATGGAGCCGGCGAGCGCGACGTCGCTGGCGCGCTTGCTCTGCCCGATCATCAGCTCGGTCACGTCCACCGTGAAGCTTCCGGAATCTCGTCCGGCAGGCATTCGATTTCGATGGCGCGGGTGATGACTTCGAGCAGTCCGCCCTGCACCTTCACGCCCTTGGCTTCGCCGCTGGTGTGCACCGGAACGGTGATGCGGATGCGCTTGGTGAGATCGATGCGCTTGAAATCGGCGTGCAGCAGCGTGCCCTTGATGGGATCCACCTGCTGATCCACCACCATGACGGGCGTGGTTTCGCCGCCGGCAATCGCCAGGTTGAAGATGGTGTTGTAGCCGGTGGTGCTGCGGATGATCTGCAGGATCTCGCGCGGGTTGACGGCAACGCTGACCGGGTCCTTGTATGCGCCGTAAACCACGGCCGGGATCTGCCCGGCGCGGCGCGTACGGCGCGCTTCATTCTTGCCGCGCGAGGCACGCACCTCGGCGGCTACGGTAATATCTTTTCTCACTTCAATTCTCCTCCAGGCCTTCGAAGTCCGGTTCACCCGTAACCGGGTTGACGTGGGTTCGAAAAGCCTGCAAATCTAATCCGTAGGGGCCGGCATGCCCGGACCCGTTACACAAATAACACACGCTGACCGAAGTCTCCTCGTGAATCGACCGGATGGCTTCCGCCAGCAAGCTCGGCGACCGACAACGACTTGATCCGGCGAGCATCGCCTGGCTTCCGGAAGCGGAATCGAATTCGTAACAACCACTTCCTTCAAACACGATTCCTCGATCCGGCGTACGGCCGGTCCGGAAAGCACCGCGTGCGTGGCGCAGGCCGAAACACTGGCCGCGCCCTTCTCCAGCAGCGCCTCCGCGCCCTTCACCAGCGTGCCGGCGGTATCGATCAGATCGTCCACCAGCAGGCAGTTGCGCCCTTTCACCTCGCCCACCACATTCATCACCTCGGCGACGTTGGCTTCTTCCCGCCGCTTATCGATGATCGCCAGCGGGCAATTCAGCCGCTTGGCGAACGCCCGCGCCCGCTCCACGCCGCCCGGCATCCGGCGAAACCACCGTGACGATCCGGGATATTCGCGCGGCTTGAAATACTCGATCATCACCGGCGTGGCAAACAGGTGATCCACCGGGATATCGAAAAAACCCTGAATCTGCGCCGCGTGCAAATCGAGCGTCAGAACCCGGTCGGCCCCCGCCGTTTCCAGCAGGGCCGCCACCAGCCTGGCCGAAATCGGCACCCGGGGTTTATCCTTCCGGTCCTGCCGGGCGTACCCATAATAGGGTAACACTGCCGTGATGCGTTCCGCTGAGGCGCGCTTCAGGGCGTCGATCATGAGCAGCAGTTCCATCAGGTTGCGGTCCACCGGCGTGCACGTGGGCTGGATGATGAAAACGTCGGCGCCGCGCACGTTTTCCTGGATCTGGAGGTAGATTTCGCCGTCGGCGAACTGCCGCACCATGCATGTCGGCCAGGTTCATCCCCAGCGCCTGGACGATTTCTCCGGCCAGGGCGGGATTGGCGTTTCCGGTGAAGATTTTGAGACGGTCTGGGTTCATCGCGCGTATCGGCTTTGCGGCGGCCATATTCTCCGTTCCATGTGCTCTCCCAGTGCCCGCCACCACATGCTGCGGTAGCGCGCGCGGCTCACCAGCGAAACCGGAAAGGCCCGCTCCCCGCGGAACCCTTCGAGCGCGCGATCGGCCTGCTCGCGTTCCGCGAACAGCCCAAACAGCGCCGAGCCGCTGCCGGTCATCAACGCCGGCCGCGCGCCCGCCCGGATCAGCCGCCGCTTCAGAGCGGCGAGACGCCCCTGCTGCTCGAAAACCACGGTTTCGAAGTCGTTTTCCGCAGCTCCACACCCGGGCGCGGCCCAACTCTGGCACTGGAAACTAAATATTTTATTTTCTTGCGATTCGGTTGTCAAATGCGGGCTCAGGTCGCGGTACGCCTGCGCCGTGCTGACATGCACGTCCGGCGCCACCACCAGCCCCCGGCACGCGGGCCCGTCGGGCAGCGGAAAGAGCTCCGTCCCGCGCCCGATCCCCACCGCCGTTCCGCCCAGCAGAAAGAACGGCACGTCGCTGCCCAGTTGCTGCCCCAGTCCGGCACATCTCCGCCACGGCCAGCTTCTTGCCCGCCAGCACCGGCAGCGCCAGCAGCACCGCCGCGGCATCGGACGATCCGCCGCCCAGCCCGGCGCCCATGGGAATGCGCTTGGTCAGCCGCATTTCCACCCGCCCGTCGCCCGCATGGCCTCCAGCGCCAGGTGCGCCGCGCGGACCACCAGGTTATCCGGAATGGCCAGCGGGTCGCGCAGTTCGACCGCCGTTCTTCCGCCCCGGCGTGAAGGCGATGTCGAGGGTGTCGGCCAGCGAGATGGTCTGGAAGATGGTGCGCAGCTCGTGATAGCCGTCCGCGCGCTTGCCCAGCACGCGCAGATCCAGATTGATTTTGGCCAGCGCGCGCACGCGGGCACGGCGCGCGTCTGCCCGTCGGCCCGGGTCATTTGTCGTACTGCAAGCAGCGAGAACACGTCGTTCCCGGCCAGCTTCCCGCGCCCTTTCAGAAAGGTCAGCTCGACCACGAACCCGAGGCCCACCACCGTGCCGCCCGCTTCGCGCACCAGCCGCGCCGCCGCCGCCGCCGTGCCGCCGGTGGCCAGCAGATCGTCCACAATCAGCACGCGGCTGCCTGCGCCGATGGCGTCCCGGTGCATTTCGAGGGTGTCGGTGCCGTATTCCAGGTCGTAGGTCACGCTCACGCATTCGGCCGGCAGCTTCTTGGGCTTGCGCACCGGCACGAACCCCGCGCCCAGCGCGTAGGCCAGCGCCGGCGCAAAAATGAAGCCGCGCGCTTCGATGCCCAGCACCACGTCCACCTGGGCATCGCGCGTAGTGGTTTTGCAGCCCGTCGATCACCGCCCGAAAGCCGCACTTGTCCTTCAGCAGCGTGGTGATGTCGTAAAAGAGGATGCCCGGCTTGGGGAAGTCCGGCACCTCGCGGATCAGCTTCTTGAGATCGTCCATACCAAATGCGAATTTCACCTTAGCATGCCGACCGAAAATGTTCTATGCTCCACTATTATGACCAATGAAGCCGCCAAGGGACTGTCCGATGTCCTGCTGCCGGAAATCCGGCAGGAGTCCACCATCACCCGAAAAGTTCTGGCCGCCGTGCCGGCCGAAAATTATGACTATAAGCCCAGCCAGAAGTGCATGTCCGGCCTCGAGTTGGCCAGCCACATCGCGCTGGCGGAAGCCTTCTTCCTGCAAGGCGTCATTCACGGCAATTTCGACTGGAAGCAGCAGGAGTTTGCCAATCCCGCCGCCGTCCTCGCCTGGTACGATCAAACCATCCCCGGGCTCATCGAGGAACTGGCCGCGCTTCCGGCCGAAAAACTGGCCAAGCCGGTGGCATTCCACACCATGAATTATCCGGCCGTGCACTATTTGATTATGAATTTGAAGCACGGCATCCACCACCGCGGCCAGCTTTCCTCGTATCTCCGTCCCATGGGCGCCAAGGTGCCGTCCATCTACGGCGGCAGCGCCGACGAGCCGATGACGGCGGCAGCCGCGGAGTAGCGGCAATCGAGTAGGATCGGGGCGGTCCCAGGCGCCCACCCGCACGGGCACCGCGTAGGGCCTTGCGTCCCTGATCCCCGCCCCGCCCATCCCTTCGTATAATAAAGTTATCCATGCACCAGAAACTGAGTGAGAGGGTTGAGGACTATGATCCCCAGGAGACGGCGGAGTGGCTGGAGGCGCTGGACCAGGTGATCGATCAGGCCGGCCCCGACCGCGCCGCGTACCTGCTGGAACCGTTTGGGCGAGCGCGCGCAGGTGGATGGCGCCGAACTGCCGGTTCAGCTCAACACGCCTTACATCAACACCATTCGTCCCGAGGATGAAGTCCCGTATCCCGGCGACCGCGCCATGGAGCGGCGCATCAAGAGCCTGATCCGCTGGAACGCCATGGCCATGGTGGTGCGGCAGAACAAGTACGACCCCGGCATCGGCGGCCACATCTCCACCTACGCTTCGCTGGCCACGCTGCTCGAAGTCGGCTTCAACCATTTCTTCCACGCTCAATACGGCGATCAGCCCGGCGACCTGGTCTATTTCCAGGGCCACGCCTCGCCCGGCGTCTACGCGCGCGCCTTTCTCGAAGGCCGCCTCACCGAGGAGCATCTCAAGAATTTCCGCCACGAACTGCGCGAGCATCCCGGCCTCTCCTCCTATCCGCACCCCTGGCTGATGCCCGATTTCTGGCGCTTCCCCACCGTCTCCATGGGCATCGGCCCCATCAACGCCATTTACCAGGCGCGCTTCATGCGCTACCTGGAGAATCGCGGCCTGATCCCGGCCACCCCGCGCAAGGTCTGGGCCTTCCTGGGCGACGGCGAAATGGACGAGCCCGAATCGATGGGCTCGCTCACGCTGGCCTCGCGCGAAAAGCTCGACAACCTGATCTTCGTCATCAATTGCAATCTGCAGCGCCTGGACGGCCCGGTGCGCGGCAACGGCAAGGTCATCCAGGAACTGGAAGCCGCCTTCCGCGGCGCCGGCTGGAACGTGATCAAGGTGATCTGGGGCGAGGATTGGGACGACCTGCTGGCGCGCGACACCACCGGCCTGCTGCTGAAGCGCATGGGCGAAGTGGTGGACGGCGAATTCCAGACCTACATCACCAAGGACGGCGCCTACGTCCGCAAGAACTTCTTCGGCAAGTATCCCGGAGCTGCTGGACCTGGTTTCGCACCTGAGCGACGACGAGATGCTCCGCCTGCGCCGCGGCGGCCACGATCCGCGCAAGGTCTACAACGCCTACAAGGCCGCCATCGAAACCCAGGGCCGCCCACCGTCATCCTGGCCCAAACCATCAAAGGCTACGGCCTGGGCGAAGCCGGCGAAGGCCGCAACATCACCCACCAGCAGAAGAAGCTGAACGAGGCGGAAATCGCCCAGTTCAAATCGCGCTTTGAAATCCCCATTCCCGACGAGGCCGCGCGCAACGCTTCGTTCTACCGGCCGCCCTCGGACAGCCCGGAAATGGCGTATCTGCACGAGCGCCGCCGCCTGCTGGGCGGCTACATGCCCAACCGCCCGCAGCGCGGCGCCGCCATCGAGGCGCCCGCCGCTCGAATATCTTCAAGGAATCGCTCGAAGGCTCGGCCGGCCGCGAAGTGTCCAGCACCATGGCCTTCGTCCGCGTGCTGACCCTGCTCATGAAGCACCCGCAGATCGGCAAGCGCGTGGTGCCCATCATCCCCGACGAAGCCCGCACCTTCGGCATGGAGTCGCTGTTCCGCCAGTTCGGCATCTACGCCAGCCAGGGCCAGCTCTACAAGCCGCACGACGCCGAGATGTTCCTGTACTACAAGGAATCGAAGGACGGCCAGATTCTCGAGGAGGGCATCACCGAGGCCGGCTCCATGGCTTCCTTCACGGCCGCCGGCACGGCGTACGTGAATTACGGCGTGCCCATGATTCCGTTCTTCATCTACTATTCGATGTTCGGATTCCAGCGCGTGGGCGACCTGATCTGGGCCTTCGCCGATTCGCGCGGCAAGGGCTTCCTGTGCGGCGGCACCGCCGGCCGCACCACCCTGGCCGGCGAAGGCTTGCAGCACCAGGACGGCCACAGCATCGTGCTCGCCAGCACCGTCCCCACCTGCACCACCTACGATCCGGCCTACGCCTACGAGATCGCCATCATCGTCCAGGACGGCATCCGCCGCATGTACCAGGAGCATGAGGACCGCTTCTACTACCTCACGCTCTACAACGAGAACTACCCCATGCCGCCCATGCCCGCCGGCCTGAATCCGGAAGCGGTCCTGCGCGGCATCTACCGCTACCAGGCCGCGGAAAACGGTCCGGCGGTGGTGCAGCTGTTCGGCAGCGGGCCGATTCTGAACGAAGCTCTGCGCGCGCAGCAGATCCTGGCCGAGCAATACGGCGTGCCCGCCGACGTATGGAGCGTCACCAGCTATAACGAACTGCGCCGCGAAGCCCTGCGCGTCGAGCGCTGGAACCGCCTGCACCCGGTCGAGCCGCCGCGGAAGCCCGTACATCGCCGAAGCGCTGGCGGATGCCCAAGGCCCCATCGTCGCCGCCACCGATTACATGAAAGTGGTGGCGCGACCAGCTGGCGCCGTGGCTCGTGGCCGCCTGGAAACGCTCGGCACCGACGGCTTCGGCCGCAGCGATAACCGCGAGTACCTGCGCCGGCATTTCGAGATCAACGCCGAATCCATCGCCGCCGCCGCGCTGTCGCGCCTGGCGCGCGAGGGCAAGTTCGATACCGCGCGCGCCGTCGCCGCCTTCGCCGAACTGGGCGTCGATACCGAGAAGGTCGATCCCGCGCGGGCGTAGCTTGACCCGCACAACCGACCGAGAGGCGCGGAGACGCAGAGGAAGAGTGCAGAGCCTTCCTGATTCTTCTCTGCCAGGCCTCCCCATCTCGCGCGTCTCTGCGTCCGGTCCGTGTCCTTCCATGAACACCGGCCAGCGCCTCGCCATCCTCGGCATGATCGTCAGCGGCGCCCTGGCCGTGTTGAAGATGCTTTTCGGTCTCAGCGGCCACTCCACGGCGGTGGTGGCCGACGGCCTGGAATCCGCCAGCGACGTTTTCGCCTCCGGTTTCGTGCTCCTCGGCCTCACCCTCGCCTCCAAACCCGCCGACGCCGACCATCCCTACGGCCACGGCCGCGTCGAAATCCTCACCGGTCTGCTGATCGGTCTCGGCCTTACCGCCGGCGGCGCGCTCGTCTGCTACGGCTCGCTCGAACGGCTCGGCCCATCCCCACCCGCCGGTCGCCCTATGGGTGATCTGGCCGGTTCTGGCGTCGCTCGCCGCCAAGGCCGTCCTCGCGGCGTTCAAATTCCGCTACGGCCGCCGCATGCACAGCGCCGCCCTCACCGCCGACGCCTGGAACGACGCCATGGACACCCTCTCCGCCGCCGTCGCGCTGGTGCGCCGTCGGTCTGGCCATCCTCGATCCCGCGCGGTTCCACAACGCCGACCGCTACGGCGGCGCCGCCGTGGGCCTGATCGTCATCATCGTCGGCGTGCGCGTGGCTCGCGAAACCGCCCTGCAACTGATGGACACCATGCCCGACGAGGAACTCATGCGGCAGATCCGCGCCGCCGCCGCCCAGGTCCCCGGCGCCCTCGGCGTCGAAAAGTGCTTCGCGCGCAAGACCGGCCTCCGCTACCACGTCGACCTGCACCTGGAGGTCGATCCCCACATGACCGTCCGCCAGTCCCACGAAATCGCCCACGAAGTCCGCCTCCGCATCGTCCAATCGCTCGACTGGGTGGCAGACGTCCTGGTCCACGTCGAACCGGCACCGTAATCAATAGTTCGAGGACCCTTTTGGCGCAGAGGCGCGGAGAAATCCCCGGAGCTGGATCTCACGCACCGGGCTCACGCCGCTGCTGCGGGATTCGTCCGGGTCCTTTCGAACAGCGTGCCCCCGGTCCGCCGCGAAAATCTGCAACCGAAATCGATCCACGGCATCAAAAGACTTATACTCAGATCTGGCCTCGCCTTGCCGGGTTAACCCTCTGCGCGCTTCGTTTCTGCGCTGCCAAAAAACACAGATGAGAAGAACGGAGGAATCTATGAATACCGGCGCCAAAGACTATCTGCTGGTAAGCGACTTCGATCAAACGCTCAGTTTCAACGATTCGGGTGTCGTGCTCAGCGACACGGTCGGGATCAGCGGCTTCCGCGAGCGCATTGCCGGGCTGGCGGACATCCATATCGTCCAGCAGGGCGGCGAGCTTGCCTACCTGCTGCTGCACGATCCCGAGTATCGCCGCGTGCGGAGCGAAGACCTGGTGGAAGTCGGCAGGCGGGTTCGTCTGAAGAACAACATCCTGCTGCTGCCCAAGCTGCTCCGCGAACTCGAGGGCCACAAGTTTTCGTTCTACGTGGTCTCTGCCGCGCCCCAGGAGGTCATTCAATCGGCGCTGGCGGGAATCGTTCCCGAGGATCACATCTTCGGCACCATTTTCCGCTATCATCCCGAAACCGGCGAAATCGAATCCATTGTGCGCGTCCCCGCGGGTTACGGTAAGGTTGCGGTCGTCGAACAGTTGCGCTCCGCCGCCGGCATCGGCCAGGATCGCGTCATCTATATCGGCGACGGCAGCTCGGATGTCCACGTCATGTTGCACATCAATCGCCTCGACGGGTTGACGATCGCGGTGTCCGAGAACAAGTACATCACGCAGATCGCCCGGCGCACGGTCTTGAGCGACGATGCCCTCAGCGTCCTGGTGCCGGTGCTGGAAGAAATTCTGGGGTGGAACGCCGGCGGCGTGCGCGCTTTCTTCGAAGCGCACGGATTTCTGCTGCGGGAATGGGACAAGGTGCGGACCGATTCCATCCTCATTTCCCGGCCGGAGATTCCGGAACCTGTCCGCGCGGCGGGAGCGGTAATCGCATGATGCCCGATGCCATCGGCTGGATCGCGACCGCGGTTTGTTGCAGTTCCTATTTCTTCAGGAGCGGATCGACTCTCCGGCGGGTGCAGGCGCTGGCTGCCTTGATCTGGATTGGATATGGCGTGGCGATCTCTTCGAAACCGGTGGTTGGAGCGAACCTGATGGTTGCGGTGGGAGCGTTTGCATCCACTCTGAAGCGCGGATCCCCGCGCCTGACGGATATGTAAAGCGCCGTCGCGGCAACACCGGTCCGTTCCTTAAAACGCAACCGGGGAATCCTGGGCGGCTCGAACCCCGGTCACGCTAAAATTGAATTTCCATGGCGGAAATCCAATCCCTGTCTCCCGATCTCCTGATTCATATTGCCGGCACTCTTCAGGTACCCATGAAAGGCCTGGTCGCCGCCGCCGAACTCCTCGGCGAAGGTTCCACCGTGCCCTTCATCGCCCGCTACCGCAAGGAAGCGACCGGCAACCTGGACGAGGTGCAGATCCGCGCGATCGAAGAGAAGCTGCAATATTTCCGCGAGCTCGTCTCCCGCAAGGAGACCATCCTCGCCTCCATCCAGGAACAGGGAAAGCTGACCGATGAGCTGAAAGCCCGCATCGACCGGACGCTCGACAAAAGCGAGCTTGAAGATCTCTACCTGCCTTACAAGCCCAAGCGCCGCACCAAGGCCATGATCGCCCGCGAAAAAGGCCTGGACCCGCTGGCGGCGTATCTCTGGAACCAGGAGCCCACCGGCGTGCCGCTGGAAACATTCGCCGCATCTTTTATCGACCCCGAGAAAGGCGTTGCCGGCATCGAGGAGGCCCTGGAAGGCGCGCGCCACATCCTGGCGGAAACCATCAGCGACGATGCCGACATCCGCAAGCTCCTGCGCCGCGCCATGTTCGAGGAAGGCGTCATCGTCAGCCAGAAAATGAGCGATGCCGCCGACGAACAGTTGAAGTTCAAGATGTATTACGACTACCGCGAGCCCGTCAGGCAGATCCCTTCGCACCGCATGCTCGCCATTCGCCGCGGCGAGACCGAGAACGTCCTCTATTTCGTGATCGAGCTCGAAGCGGAGCGGGCACTCAACCTCATCCGGAGCAAAATCCACAAGCGGCCCGGCGACTGGACGCCCCAACTGAACCTGGCCGCGGAAGACGCCTGGAAGCGTCTGCTGGCGAGCTCCATTACCACGGAAGTCCGCCTGGAACTGAAGCAGCGCGCCGACGCCGATGCCATCCAGGTGTTCCGCGAAAACCTCCAGAACCTGCTGCTTGCCCCGCCCGCGGGCCAGCTCGGCGTCCTCGGAATCGACCCCGGCATCCGCACCGGCTGCAAGATTGCCGTGGTCGACGATACCGGCAAATTCCTGGAGCACGGCGTCATCTACCCGTTCCCGCCCCGGAACGACACCGCCGGCGCCGAGCGCACATTGAAAGCGCTGATGGCAAAACATAACGTCCGCGCCATCGCCATCGGCAACGGCACGGCCTCGCGCGAGACCCACGCCCTGGTCCGCGACTTCCTCCGCAAGGAAGGCCTTTCCGCGGTCTTCTGCGTGACCGTTAACGAGTCCGGCGCTTCCATCTATTCCGCGTCCGATATCGCCCGCCAGGAGTTCCCCGACCTGGACCTGACCGTGCGCGGAGCCATCTCCATCGCGCGCCGGCTGCAGGACCCCCTGGCCGAGCTCGTCAAAATCGACCCGAAATCAATCGGTGTCGGCCAGTATCAGCATGATGTCGACCAAGGCCGGCTGCGCAAATCGCTGGAAGCGGCGATTGAAAGCTGCGTCAATCGTGTCGGGGTGGATCTCAACACTGCTTCCTGGGCGCTGCTGCGCTACGTCGCCGGCATCAACGAACGTACCGCCCACAATATCGTCGAGTTCCGCAATGAGCACGGCCGTTTCCGCTCCCGCGTGCAACTGACCGCGGTGCCCGGGATCGGCCCCAAGACCTTCGAGCAGGCCGCCGGCTTCCTGCGCATCCGCCACGGCGATAACCCCCTCGACATGACCGCCGTTCACCCCGAGTCCTACCACGTGGTGGAGCAGATTGCGGAGGGCCTGAGAGTTCCCATCGACCAGCTCATTCAAGAGCCTGCGCTGCTTGCGAAAGTCGACAAGAGCGGCCTTGCCGCCGGCGTCTACACCCTGAACGACATTCTCGAAGAACTCCGCAAACCCGGCCGCGATCCGCGCGATCAGTTCGCGGCCCCCAGTTTCAAAGATGACGTGAAGGAGATCGGCGATCTTCAGGAGGGAATGCTGCTCGAAGGCGTGGTCACCAACGTGACCAAGTTCGGAGCGTTCGTCGACGTGGGCGTCCATCAGGACGGACTGGTGCACATCAGCGAATTATCGGACCGGTACGTCAAGGAGCCGGGCGATGTGGTCAAAGCCGGCCAGATCGTGAAGGTTCGGGTGCTCAGCGCGGACGCGCATACCAAACGGATCGCGTTATCCATGAAAGCGCCCGGCCCCAAACCCGGGCAGGGTGCGGCGCCACAGCCCGCAAAGCGCCCGCCCTCCAAGCCGCAGCCCACCATGGAAGACAAACTGAGCGCCCTGGCCGACCGCTGGAAGAGGCGATGAGGACGGCTGGTTAGCGCTCGCTTACGCTCGCGGCTTCCGATCGGAGCGTCCGGCTAGGAGTCAACCCGCTCCGGTTCCCACTCATCCACATCGCCGCGGTCGATCCGGTCCTCGCGATTCTCCCGGCGCTCCTGCTCGCGGCGCTTTTCCTGTTCCTCGCGCTCCTCGCGGCCGTCGCTCACAGCTTCTCCTCTTCTCCGTGTAAGAGACCAAGTCCTCCGGCCGAACCGCGTCCGCACCGGAATTCCCGCCGTTCGGCCAGCCACGCCTCGGCATCCGGGAGAGAGCGGAAAACCCCGGTTTCGCCGAAGAGATCTTCCGTGAAAACCTCGAACATCCGAATCATGCCGAAGAGCGCATCCTGACAGGCTATGATCGCGCAGGCCCCGAACTGTGCCCTCCCGCGAACTCTGCCGATTTCCCGGGCTACCGCCCGCAACTGATCAGTTTTGGGTATTGTCGTTTGTTCACTCAGGTCCAGCAGAACGTCCGGGTGATACGGGCAATCGGGATCTCCCGCCAGTTCCTGGAAATGACCGATCACCTCTTCCAGCGTCACATCGCCGCTGCATTTCGTGTGGATGATTGCATTTGGCCGGTCGATCTGATACGTAACGGGCATCGCTTACTCGGTCGCTTCGACCCCTCATCTTATTGTCCTCCCGGCCTGCTTCCCCTGTATACTGCAGACCGCGTAATCGCGCCTGCTATAGACACGTCGCCTCCTGGGAGGCTACAGGCGGTCCAACTTGGCATCGAGGAGGGAACCCGGTGAGCAGGCCTTTCAGCTCACGGGCGACAATACGCTGCGCAGTTTCTCGGCCAGGGCTGCCGGGGTAAACGGCTTCTGAATGAAAGCCATGTCCGGCTGGGGCAGCCCGTGGAATGCGAGAGTATCGTCTGTGTAGCCCGACATATATACAATCTTCGTGGCGGGTTCGAGGGAGCTTACGCGCCTGGCCAGCTCCCGGCCGCCCATCACCGGCATGATCACGTCGGTCAGAAGCAGGTCAACAGGACCGTGCTTTTCCAGAATGCGCAGCGCTTCGTCGCCGTCTGCCGCTTTGAGAACGGTGTAACCAAGCTGGTTGAGCATTTCGCACACCAATCCGCGCACGGCCGGTTCGTCTTCGGCCACCAGTATGGTTTCGGTCCCGCGAAGGCTTTCGAAGGGCAGGGCGGCCAGCTTCGCCTCCTCGCTCTCAGACACCGCAGGCAGGAGGATTTGAAATGTAGTTCCCCGGCCCGGATTGCTGTTGACGTGAATCGTGCCCTGGTTCTGTTGGACAATACCGTACACCGTGCTCAGGCCGAGTCCGGTGCCCTTTCCCACGCCCTTGGTGGTGAAGAATGGCTCGAAGATGTGTTCCAGGACATCCTGGCCCATGCCGCATCCGGTATCGCTGATTTCAATGAGGACACACCGTCCGGGGTCGAAGCCTGCGTCAGCCGGCGCGTCGGCCAAAGCGGTTCGGATGCGAAACTCTCCGCCTTCGGGCATGGCATCGCGCGCATTCGCGGCGAGGTTGATGAGCACCTGTTCGAGCTGGTTGGGGTCGGCCTTCACGCTCGGCAGACCGCTGGCCAGATCGGTTTGCATCTGGATGTGTTCGCCCATCACGCGCCCCAGCAGGGCCTGCGTGTCGGTCAGCAGATTGTTCACATGGACCAGCCTGGGCTGAAACATCTGCTTGCGGCCGAAAGCCAGAAGCTGGCTGGTGAGTGTGCTGGCGCGATTGGAAGCAGCCAGGATCTCCTTCAGCTTTTCGTGCCGGGGATCCGTGGGAGGCGTTACATCGAGCACGATTTGGAGGTAGCCGCCCACCACTGTCAACAGATTATTGAAATCGTGGGCAATGCCACCCGCCAGCCGGCCCACCGCCTCCATTTTTTGAGCCTGGCGAAGCTGTTCTTCGAGCGCTCGCCGTTCGGTAATGTCTTCCGAAGTCCCGGTAATCCGGTAGAGCTTGCCATCCTGGTTGAAGACGGGGAAGGAGCGGTCGAGGATCCAACGCACGGCGCCGTCGGGGCGGACGATTCGATATGTCTCCTTGCAGGCTTCGGTGGTGCTCTTTTTTAAGTACCCGCTCACCGCGGCGCGGTCTTCGGGATGCACCATGTCGAGAAGGTCGGAGCGCTCGGCGAGGCTCTCCGGGCTGCGTCCCCAGACCCGTTCGAAAGCCGGGCTCACATAAAGAATGCGGTTGGTACCGGCATCCAGCATCCAGACGATCTGGTCGATGCTGTTGGCCATCTGCCGGAATCGCTCGTCGCTCTCTTGCAAGCTCTCGGAGAGGACGGCCAGCTTGCGCGCCCGCTGTTCCGCGGCGCGGCGGCGCAGCCACAGATAGATGAAACAGCCGAGTACGATGAGGCCGCCGAGCGCCATCTGCCGGTACTTGGGAAGCGGGCCGAACCGGAAGTCCTGCTCGTCGCGCGGCGACAGCAGGTAACCGGAGTTCGGAGGCTGCCCCTGCTCGATGCGCTGCCGTGCGAGCCCGACGATTTCCACCGGCCCGCCCTGCAGAAGCCTCCGCATGAATTCGGTGTTCTGGTAGAAGGAATGGAACAGGTAAACCGGAATCTCACCCGACCGGTCTCGCAGGGTTACGCTGCCTTGCGCGCCCAGTATCAACTGGCCCGCGACGCGAACCAGCCGGCCGGAATACTCCTCGCCCCGTAACTGTGCGGCGAAGACCTTCTGCGGAGTGAGCGGCGCGGCGGTGCCATTACGGTGGACTTCCTCCACCTGCAACTCCTCCATGCCGAGATATTGCCAAAGTTTCCCCCGGGCCTGGACCACATCTCCCACCTGAAACGCCCCCGGCGGAAGTACCGCGTGGGTTCCAAACAGCGCGATGCCGCCGCTCGCATCCTGCAAATTCGCCAGACTGTTCCCGGAACCTACGTCATGGGACCCGTCGGTGACCACCCCGCTGATAGTGATGGTTGCCCCGTTGTGTGCGGCCGAATGATCAGGACCATTGCGAATGGCCTCGCCGATCGGCATCACCGTCGCTGTCTGCGCAACTGCCGGTATCGCCATGAAGACCAGCGAAAGCAGCAGCCGCACCTTTCGGGGGAGTGCCGGCCGGATTCGGCATTCGGACGCACCTTGTCGCATTTGAGCATGGTAACCGGAATCACCACCCGCTTCAATTTTTTTCGCTGTGCGGTACTCAAGCTAAGGCCGCCGTCCTGGTACTGAGGCAAACTCCGCGGCCTGCCGACACCGGTTCGAGTCCCTGGGAAAGGGAAGTCCGCAGCTAACGGGGGTGGATATGACAGGACCATCCCTAGACTGGAGAGCCGCGTGCAGGATTTCAAGCGCACCAGGGAGACAGTTCCCATGGATGTTCGGAACAGAACTCAGTCCACCGGCCGGAGTTGCGGTCCAGGCGAGCAAAAGGGAAAACTTTTCGTGCGAGGGGCAATGCGGGATCGGCTGTGGCGGCGGTTGATCGGCATTTTGATCGCGCTTGGGACGGCCAGTGGCGCCTGGGCGCAGAAGACGATGACGTGGGAGGAGGTCAAACGGCAATTCGAAGTATCCAATCCAGCCCTCCTCGCCGCGAGGGTCGGAGTTCAGGAATCCCGCGCCGAAGAAATCACGGCGTACCTCCGTCCCAACCCCGATCTCGGGTTTTCCTTCGACCAGATGACTCCTTTCACGGCCAATCCCTACCGGCCGTTCACCTACGCGGAGCCGATCATCCAGGGCAGCTACCTGATCGAGCGGCAGCACAAGCGCTCGCTGCGCCTGGAAAGCGCGAAGCAGGCGACGACCATCGCCGCCTCGGAACTGGCCGACCAGGAACGCAATCTCCTCTTCGATCTGCGCAACGCCTTCGTGCAGGTGCTGCAACAGAAGGCGGTGGTGGCGATCACGCGCGAGAATCTCCAATACTACGATCGCGTACTCCAGGTGAGCCGCGACCGTTTGCACACCGGGGACATCGCGCCCGTGGACCTGGACCGGCTGGAACTGCAGCGGGTTCAGTTCGAATCCGACCTGCAGACCGCCATTGTCAACCTGCGCACAGCCAAGATCCAGCTCCTGCAACTCCTCAACGACCGTACGCCCGCGGACCGCTTCGACGCCATCGGACCCTTCGACTTCGCCGAGGTCCCCATTTCACTCGAGGAACTCCGGCAACATCGCGCTTGAGAACCGCCCCGACCTGGCCGCGGCCGTGGAATCCGTGGACAAGGCCAAGACCGACTACCGGCTCGCGGTGGCTAACGGTTCGACCGATCCGGTGGTGGGTGTCGACCTGGGCCGGGATCCTCCGATTCAAGCTTATTTCGGGGTGAGTGTCAGCATCCCGCTTCGCATTTTCGACCGCAACCAGGGCGAGAAGGCCCGCACGAAACTCGATATCGGCCGCAATCGGACAGCTGGTAGACGGCACGCGCGCGCAGGTATTGAGCGACGTCGACTCGGCTTACGCGGCCCTCCAAAGCGACCTGGTGCTTCTGCGGCCTTACAAGACCCGACTACCTGCAGCAGGCTGTGCGGGTGCGCGAAATTATTTCTTTTGCCTACCAGCATGGCGGAGCGTCGCTACTGGATTTTCTACAGGCCCAGCAGGACTACCGCGGCATCCAACTCAGCTATTTGAACCTGGTGGGAGCCTATCTGTCCGCGGCGAGCCAGGTGAATCTCGCGGTGGGACGCGAAGTCATTCAATGAAGCGCACATTCTTCTCGTAAGAGCAGGAGTTGTCGCGTGCGGCGGCGTACTGCTGGCGGGTTGCCAGCCCAAGCTGAAGGGCGACTGGGACCCTGCCGCGGGAACTCCGCCCCCGGCGGAGGTGGAACACAAGCCGGGGCCTGACTTCGTGCAGGTGGATCATCCGGAGCAGTTCCCCATGGCCACCGCGATGCCTGCGTTACGAACGCCGGAGTTGGACGTCACCGGCGTGGTGAGCGCCGATGTTTCGCGCAATGTGCCGGTAATCTCGATTGCCTCCGGCCGGATTGTGGAGATCCGCGCGCGCCTCGGGGATACGGTCAGCAAGGGCCAGCTCCTGATGCGCGTGCTCAGCGCCGACATCTCTTCTGCGTTCTCGGATTACCAGCAGGCGGTGGCCGATGAGAAGCTGGCGCGCAGTCGCAGCTCGACCGTTCCAAGATCCTGTACGACAAGGGCGCGCTTGCCCAGAAGGACCTGGAGGTAGCCCAGAATGCGGAGGAAAAGGCGGACGTCGCGGTGGACACCGCCGCGGAGCATTTACGGGTGCTCGGCGCGGACAAGGATCACCCCAACCCGATCATCGATATTAGAGCGCCTGCCTCGGGCGTGATCACAGACCAGCAGGTGACCACCGCGTCCGGCACGCAGGGCCTGGCGTCGCCCAACGCATTCACCATCTCCGACCTTTCCCACGTGTGGATTCTGTGCGACGTCTACGAGAACAACCTGGCCTTCGTGCATGTCGGCGAATACGCCGAAATCCGTCTGAACGCATACCCGGACAAAGTTTTCAGGGCCGGATCAGCAATATCGGCCCGATCCTCGACCCCAACATCCGCACCGCCAAGGTTCGCATCGAAGTGGAGAACCCGGGACTGATGCGCCTGGGCATGTTTGTGCGGGCGACGTTCCACGGACAGCAGGGGAGGCGCACACCGTGGTGCCGGCTTCCGCGATTTTGCATCTCCATGACCGCGACTGGGTGTTCGTGCCCTGGGAGGCAACGCGTTCCGCCGGGTGGAGGTGCAGAGCGGCCAGATGATGCCCCCGGCCAACAGGAGATTCTCGTCGGGCCTCCAGCCGGGCGATCGGTGTCCGGAACGCCCTGGACCTGCAGAACATGACGGAGCAGTAACTGAGTCCAGTGATTCGCAGAGTGGTCGATTTCGCGCTGGACAAGCGGTTCGTGGTTTTGGGGGCTGTCGTCCTGCTTGCGATCTGGGGCGTGGTCTCGTTTCACAACCTGCCGGTGGAAGCCTATCCCGATGTCGCCAACAACTACGTGCAGATCATCACGCAGTGGCCGGGGCGCGCGGCCGAAGAGGTGGAACAGCAGGTCACGATTCCGATCGAGATCGCGGTGAACGGCCTTCCCCACCTGGTGCACTTGCGCTCGATTTCGATGTTCGGCCTTTCCAACCTGATCCTGATTTTCGATGACGACATCCGAGAACGACTGGAACCGCCAAAAGGTGTTGGAGCGGCTCTCGCAGGCCGAACTGCCCCATGGCTTGCAGCCGCAGATAGGCACCGACTTCAGCCCGGTCGGCGAGATCTACAACTATACGCTCGAGAGCACCA
>CAWFIJ010000009.1:0-510464 GCA_963815855.1 Terriglobia bacterium
TTTTCCTTCGACTAAGCTCCGTATTGCTAGCAACCCGTTGTCTGGGAAAAGCTGGACGGGTTCATGTGTACGATGTACCGATGGAGAATAAAGATTATATCGCGTCCAAGGGATCTTTTCACAGCATACACGCGAAGTGGGCGACCGCGCATATTCGGGCAAAGTTCGGTGACCGATTGCCCCTTGTTCTAGGCGGCAAGACATTGGTATTCGAGGGGTTGCATCGAGATTTGCGTATTGTCATCGACTACAAGGAGCGGCAAGAACTTGTGTTGTTGGCCGTTATCGATAATGAAACGGGCGACGAACTTCCACCCGCAATGCTAGTAGTGACGGCCCGTACATTGGGTTTCAACACGCCCGAACGTCTGAATATAACGCTAGAACAAGCACACGCAACCAGTCTGCAAGCTGGCCAGTGCGACGAAGAGGGGTATGTATTGACATGGTACTGCGACGGCGTGCCGCCGTTCCGACTAAAGATGAAGATGCTAAGTACCTTCGTCTCCATCGGATAGTGACGGGGGTGAGCCCGAAGCGGGTGTGGGAAGTCCTGGCGGGCGAGCAGACAGCAGAATTGGAGGAATACTGAAGCCAGTCAACGCCTTGGTTTAGCGACTTCGTGCAGAAATGGATAAAGGCGCTAACCATCTGAGTATAAACGAATAGGGAACGAGAGCGCGGCACGGTACTACGCGGCGTACTATCACATTTTCACCGCAATGGATTGGACACTGCGGCAATTCGTAAAGAATACGCGCTACGCTTCACGACGGAAGAGAATCAGGCCGTTTGCGCCCGTTATGTTCGCGATGCTCGATGGAAAACAAATCGCGCCAGTCATTTGGAAGATGGTACGGCGTATGACGCATGGGGCTAACCCTATGGTAGACGCTCACAATACTTAGGAGGAACTAATGGCAAAGAAAACAGCAAAAACCAAAACACGCATTTCCCCGAAGCAACGATTCGATGCATATAAGACGCTAGCGCTCAACACGCTGCGTGCGGTAATGTCCCCGAAGACTCGTCAGTTCGCAGACTTGACTTCACACGAGATGGTAAACGGCGTGTTGAAGCCAAACACGGTGCAGGTATCGGAATTGATTTCAATCACTCAGACGGCACAGGCGCTCAATAATACCGTGCGGCTGGGGTACGAGGGCAACGGTCCGAAAGCCCGCCTCATTCTCACCTTTGTCGAGAATGTCAATCAGCACGAGAGTGTGTTGTACATAGGAGAAAATTATGCCTCGCAAGGACGTTTTGGCCGCGGGACAGCGGTCTGCACAATTTGTAGGTGGAGTCGGAGATGGTGAGAACCTGCACAAGGTCTCTGATGAAGCACGCGACGACTGGAAGCCAGAAGCCGCGCCCGCGGCACCGCGCAAGCGATTCGTGCCCGCAGGCGAGACGCTGTTCGTCAAGCGGGACGAAGCAAGTTAGGCACGGGGATCATTGAACTGGCCGAGTCCGTCGAGAAAGAGCAGCCAGCACAAGGAGTCATTCTAGCCGTGAGCCGCGTGCACGAACATGATTACACCGAAGGCCAGTACATCGCCTTTGGGAAGTACTCGGGCACGCTGTTTCGTTCAATGGGGAGGAATTTCTCTTACTGCCCGCCGACGATGTTCTTGGATTCATAGAAGACGAGGAGACGATATGGCGAATGAACAAGTTGTCGTAGGAGAAGCTCGAAGCGGGGCGTGCCGCGTCCGTCAAGCGGGCGATCAAGAAGTTGATCCATGGGGTTAACACGAACACATTTGACCTCGCGGAACTTCTGTATGAAATGAAGCACAATAAATACTACTGCCGATGATTTCGAGTCCTTCTCGAAGTACGCCAAGAGCCTCGACTTAAAGTACAGCAAAAGTTACTATCTTGTTAAGATAATCGAACTGGCTAAAGGCGCAGGAGTTGAGCGCAAAGACTATGAACTCGTCGGGCTAACCAAACTGCGGGCAATCTCTAAACTCTCTCTTGAAGGCGAATTCAACGGAATTCCTATGCCCATGGTAGTCAACCAATTCTGCTCAAGGCGGTTACAATGGATTACGAGCAGGTTGTGGAAGAGGTTAACAAAATCCTCGGATTGACTGAAGACGAATCAATGGTATGGCTGAACTTCAGCGTGAAGAAGAGCGTGCGAGACTTGGTAATCATGCCAGCCATCGCGCTAGCTACGAAAAATATGCCTGAAAGTCAAAAAGTTGATGATGAAGGCAATCATATCGACCCAAGTAAGGGTGCCGCTATGGAATGTATATGCGCTGACTTCCTCGCGTCGCCTGAGTGGAATCCGCCTGAGAATCAACGACCCCCTTGTCGCCAAGGATGAGGTCGACCAAGAGGGCAACCTGTAAAATCTAAGATTCGAGGTCATCTAATGACCAGACAATTAGACCCTACCCGCGCTAGTTCAAAGGCGACGGCACTCTCGACGAAGTTCAAATCGCGCATCATCGGACAGCCCGAAGCGGCTCAATCCCTCTTGAACGTCATCGAGAAGTTCCAGTCGGGGTTCTATGACCGCACGAAGCCGATTGCCAGTTTGCTGTTTCTTGGACCGACGGGAACGGGAAAAACAGGCACGGTTGAGGCGTTCGTTGAGGGGCTCTTTGGCAAGTCAACCTCGATGATGAAGATTGATTGCGCGGAGTTCCAGCACAGCCACGAAATTGCGAAATTACTGGGAACCCCCCCGGGCTATCTGGGACATCGCGAGACGCACCCGTACTTTACGAATGCGTCCGTGCAGGGATATAAGACGTCCGATTGTCCATACACTGTCATCCTGTTTGACGAGATTGAGAAGGCGAATGACGCCCTGTGGAATCTTCTTCTGGGCATCCTCGACAAGGGACAGGTCACAACGGGCACGAATGAAATCGTGGACCTTCGGGCGACGATTATCATCATGACGAGCAACGTCGGTTCAAAAGAATTGGCGAAGCGTGCGGGCGACGGCGCTATCGGGTTCAATACCGCGGGCGAGGACGTCAACCACGAGGAGGCGACTGAGATTGCCATGAGTGCGGCTAGAAGGAAGTTCATGCCCGAATTTCTTAATAGACTTGACAACGTGATAATGTTCAACACGTTAACGCCCGAGAATCTGGACGAAATTTTTACGCTGGAACTCAACAAGATTCGAGACCGAATAATTTTGACATCGCTATCCGTTTTTGACGTTCAAGTATCTCCATCGGGCAAGAAGCAGATTCTATTAGAGGGGTTTGATAAAAAATACAACGCTAGGAATCTCAAACGGACGATGGAGCAGTACATCTCTCTTCCGCTCGCACGGCTCGTAGCGACAGGTCAGATCATCAATAACGACGTCGTCATCGTCGATTACCGCGAGGGGAAGTGGGAGTATCATGCCAAAGGAACAAGTTGCAGGACAGCCTACGACAGGCAGTATTCCAACGGGACGAGTGGAAGTGCCGCCGTTGCAATCCAGCCGCCAATCTTCACCCGCACCACCTGAATTTCCGAAGCCGTGGCGGAACCCATTCGATGAGAATCTGATAGCCCTCTGTGCGGCGTGCCATCACATCATCCACGACGGAAAACTGACAGTTGAGATTATTAGCAGACTCGGATGGTTGAAACCACCCACAGTTAAGTTTTGGAGGAAAGACTGATGGCGTCGAAATGGGACAACCCGTACAAGGTCAACGCTTACCGCAGCGCAACGGACGTGCTCGCCCTCTATGAAGAGCATATTCGCAACACGCCTCGGCTGTGGGCAAGTTTGTACGAAATAGACGAGGATTGCCCGATTTACGGGCGATATCGGAGATGTGCTTCAAAAACTAAGGCAGGAGCAACGAGAACATGCAAGAACGCGCATACCAAAACGAAGCCATTGACGCTATCCTAACCGCGTACGACGCGGGCACGCGGCGCATGCTCCTTGTCATGGCGACTGGCACGGGCAAAACGAATGTTTTTGGTCGGCTCTTCGATGCCATGCGGTCCCGTTTATCAGGACAGATGCTAGTAGTTGCACACACGGATGATCTTGTGCGCCAGAATGCCGTGCGGATGGCAGCGATGCACCCGCAGGCGATGATTGGGACGGAAATGGGAGAACATCGGGCCGACCCGATTTGCTCTGATATTATAAGTTCGAGCGTACAGACGCTTGGCAGGAAAGGAACGGCTCGCCTTGACAAATTCAACTGGACTACCATCGACAAAATCGTTGTGGACGAGGCTCATCACGCAACAGGAGATGCTTATAGACGCATCCTTGATCGTTCTGGGTGTCTGATCCGAATAGCGGGAAGCTTCTACTTGGCGTTACTGCAACTCCGCAACGTTCTGACGAAGTATCGCTTGCGAGACGATATATTTGAGAAAGTGGTCTACGTCTACCCAATCCGTAAAGCCATCAACGAAGGATTCCTCGTCGACATTCGAGGATACCGTGTCCGCACGGACACTTCCCTGGCAGGAGTGGCAAAATCGGGCACAGATTTCGCGGCGGGAGAACTCTCTGCGCGGGTAGATACGCCACTCAGAAACCAGCAAATCGTCGACGCTTGGAAACGACTTGGGGAAAACCGAAAGTCAGTTGTATTCTGTGCCGACATCAATCACGCCCGAGATATGGCAAGCACTTTCCGAGATTCGGGATACAACGCAGAAGCAGTTTGGGGGGACGATCAGAACGAGTGGAGAAGTTACAACGTCACGTACACGGCACAACCCCCGTACTATGCGTGTGTCAACTCCTCATGGAAGGATACGATGATCCAACGATTGCGTGCGTTGTACTGGCTCGCCCTACCCAAAGTCATGTCGCTTTTAGCCAGATGGTAGGTCGTGGTACCCGTCTTTCCACGGGTAAGAAAGACTTGATCGTAATTGACGTTGTAGACGGCACGGTGCATCATTCATTAGTCACTTTGCCCACGTTGATGGGTTTGCCTAATACACTAGACACTAAAGGACAATCGCTCACTAAAAGCGGCGGACTTTATAGAGCAGATGCAAACGGAGAATCCCGCTGTTGACTTCACGAAGTTGGAAGACATAGACGAGGCGAAAATTCTAGTCGAGAAGGTTGACATGTTCTCGATCAAGTTCCCGAAAGAAGTGGAGAACTCGTCCGAATTGACTTGGTACAAAGCAGCAACGGGCGGTTACCGCATGCTGATTCCTAAAGAAGGAACGGGTAAGACGGGTCCGTCCATATCTACGAGAACGCGCTAGGTTCGTGGGAACTAGACGGCACGATTAAGGACGAGGCATTCCACGGCATACGATCCTCGTTCGAAGAAGCGATTAAGGTCGCGGACGAACAGGTTAGGAAGCGGGTCAATACCCAGACTTTAGCTGCGTCAAGCGCGAAGCGTTATGGCATACCAAGAAAGTGATCGGGGGGCAGATGGCGATGTTGAAGCGGCTGTTCCCGCACAAGAAATTTGACTTTAACTTGATGAACAGCGGGCAGGCGTCCCGACTGATTTCCGAGAGACTAACACGGAGGGCAAAATGACATTGGCGGAAGATTTCAACAAAACAATTAAAGCGCGAAAACGTCGCGATCCAGAATTTGAACAATGTTTCCCTGGCCACGGTGGCCAGTTCCGGGATGGACATTTGGAATCCGCCGTCGCCGACAATCGCGAACACCAGCTTATCCGGGCGGGCGAACTGCGCGCCCACCGCCGCCGGCAGCCCGAATCCCATCGAGCCCAGGCCGCCCGAATTGAGCCACAGCCGCGGCTCGCGGAAGCGGATGAGCTGCGCCGCCCACATCTGGTGCTGGCCCACGTCGGAGGTGACGATGGCCTGCCCGCCGGAGAGGCGGTCGATTTCGCCCATCAGGTGCTGCGGCTTGATTTCGGTATCGGACTTCACCACTTCGAGCGGATGCTCCTGCTTCCACCCGCGGATGCGGTGCCACCAGGCGCGGCGGGCGGCGGAAAGTTCTTCGTTGGCCGGCGCCGGATTCTCCGCCAGCAGCTTGTTGAGCCTGGCCAGCACGCGCTTCACGTCGCCCACAATGGGCACGTCCGGCGCGCGGTTCTTGCCGATTTCCGCCGGGTCGATATCCACGTGGATCACCTTGGCGTGCGGCGCGAAGGCGGCCAGCCGGCCGGTGACGCGGTCGTCAAAGCGCACCCCGAGCGCGATCAGCAGGTCGGAATTCGTGATCGCCATGTTGGCCGCGTAGCTGCCGTGCATGCCCGGCATGCTGATGAAATTGGGATGGTCGGAAGCCAGGGCGCCCAAGCCCATCAGGGTGGTCACGGCGGGCGCATCGGCCAGTTCCACGAACTCGCGCAAGTCCGGCGCGGCCCCGGCCGCGATGATGCCCCCGCCCGCATACACCAGCGGACGCTCGGCTTCCTGAATCAATTGCGCCGCGCGGCGGATCTGCCCGGTGTGGCCTTCCGTAAAAACCTTGTAGCCGGGCAGGTGGATGGAGCTGACGGGCTGGTAGTGCCCCTGCCCCTGGAACACGTCCTTCGTAATATCCACCAGCACCGGCCCGGGCCGTCCGCTGGCGGCCACATAGAAGGCTTCGTGGACAATCTGCGCCAGTTCGTCCAGCCGCTTTACCAGGTAGTTGTGCTTGGTGCAGGAACGGGTGATGCCGAAAGTGTCGGCTTCCTGGAAGGCGTCGCTCCCGATCAGCTTGGTGGGCACCTGTCCGGTGATGGCCACGATGGGAATGGAATCCATCATGGCGTCCACCAGCCCGGTGGTCAGGTTGGTGGCGCCGGGGCCGGAAGTGGCGCAGCAGACCCCCACCTTACCCGTGGCGCGGGCGTAACCCTCCGCCGCGAAGGCCGCGTTCTCCTCGTGCCGGACCAGGACGTGGCGGATGTGGTGTTCGTAAAGGACGTCGTAAAGAGGAAGGGTAACGCCGCCCGGATAGCCGAAAATGCAATCCACGCCTTCGCGTGCCAGGCACTCCAGCAACATTTGCGCGCCGCTCATCAACGTTGACATATGCTCTGCCTCACCTCAAATCGGGGCTCTTACATAAACAAAAAGGCCATCAGCCGGGTTATTTGCCCCGCTGATGGCCTTGGGAACCTTGGTTCCGCTTGGCCTCAGACGGGGCCGGCTACGATGACCAGAATAATAATTACAGGAAGGGCGAGGATGTTGCTTGGAAGGGAATTGCGCCGGCCTGTAGAGAAGCGGAACATGCAGTGGAAATTTCAGTGTACCGTAGGAATTCTGTAAATGCAAGACAGGTTAGCTATTAGTAATATTAATGGGATCATATCCCGCCCACCCGCGCCCCGCGCCGCCGATGAACACGGAAACGCCGGCAAACCCCATGCCCCCGTAGCGCCGCCTTCCAGGCGGCATGCCGGCATCCCTGCCGGCATCGGCCCTCCCATGCCGAGCCCGCCCCCCTCCACCGCCCCTCCGCCTCCGCAGCCCTCCGCCGCCCTCCGCCCCTCCGACCCTCCGAAAAATCCGCCAATGACCGTAAGTCGAAGTTTCTATTCCATGTGTTTTCACCCGCTTACGCCGTCGCATCCGGCGCGGCGCCCAGGCCCCGTGCTAGCTTCTTCATGGAAAAGAGCTGCTCGCTGGGCAAGTTGCAGCCGACCGGAGCGACGTCCGATGCCATTCCTCGAGGGGGCAATCTAAGTTCGGACCAAACGTCGTGCAACGTTCATAGCCTGCTTGACTGAGTACTCTTCCCCCGCCTGAAACCAAGTGCATGTAAAGGCAAAGGAGGGCGGGGGGAAGAGAGGGAGCTCCCACGCAGTCCGGCTCGAAACGAGCCGCATACGATGACAAATCTGACCGAAACCAACCTTCGCAGCTAATCGACTCGCATGAGATCCGCGGGACCACGCCAACCGTGTGCTCCCACGATCCCCAATCCCCAATCCCCAATCCCTGATCCCGCCCCCCGGCCCCCAAATGATAAGATTCGCTTTATGCCCATGCCGAACGTGTATCCGCCGAGTGCCGAATTCGCCCGCAGGGCGAACGTGAGGGGGATGGAGGGATATCGCGAATTGTACGAGCGGGCGGCCGGCGATCCGGAGGGCTTCTGGGGCGAGTTGGCGGCGCGTGAGCTGCACTGGTTCCGCAAGTGGTCGCACGTGTTCGAATGGCATCCGCCCTTCGCCAAGTGGTTTGTGGACGCCACTACCAACGTCTCTTACAACTGCCTCGACCGGCACCTGTCCACGCCGCGCAAGAACAAGGTCGCCATTCTGTGGGAAGGCGAGCCGGGCGATCAGCGCATGCTCTCCTACCAGGAGCTGCACCGGCTGGTCTGCCGTTTCGCCAACGTGCTCAAGGCGCGCGGCCTGAAGGCGGGCGACCGCGCCATCATTTATATGGGGATGGTGCCGGAGCAGGCGGTAGCGCTGCTGGCTTGCGCGCGCCTGGGCATTATCCATTCCGTGGTGTTCGGCGGCTTTTCGGCCGAGGCGCTGAAAACGCGCATCCAGGACCTGGAAGCGCAGGTCGTCATCACCCAGGACGGCGCCTGGCGGCGCGGCAGGGAAGTGCGGCTGAAGGATGCGGTGGACGAAGCCCTGGCCGGTTGCCCCAGCGTGCGCGACGTGATCGTCTACCGCCGCACCGGCGGAGCTATCGCCATGTGTACCGGCCGCGACCACTGGTGGCACGAGTTGGACGCGGCCGCCGCCGAAGCCTGCCCCGCCGAGGAGCTGGATAGCGAGCATCCGCTCTACGTGCTCTACACTTCGGGAACCACGGGAAAGCCCAAAGGCATCGTGCACTCCACCGGCGGCTATCTCCTCCAGGTGCACATGACCATGAAGTGGGTCTTCGATCTGCATGAGGAGGACACCTACTGGTGCACGGCCGATATCGGCTGGGTGACCGGGCACAGCTACATCGTGTACGGCCCGCTTTCGGCCGGCGCTACCACCATGATGTACGAGGGCGCGCCCGATTTCCCGCAACCCGACCGTTTCTGGCGCCTCATCGAAAAATATAAGGTCAACATTTTTTACACCTCGCCCACCGCCATCCGCGCCTTCATCCGGCAGGGCGACCAGTGGCCGAACGCGCACGATATGTCCAGCCTGCGGCTGCTCGGGTCCGTGGGGGAGCCCATCAATCCGGCGGCGTGGGAGTGGTATTACAAGACCATCGGCAAGGAGCGCTGCCCCATCGTCGATACCTGGTGGCAGACGGAAACGGGCGCTATCATGATCGCGCCCATGCCCGGCGGGGTGCCGCTCAAACCCGGGTCGGGCACGCTGCCCATGCCCGGCGTTATGGCGGACGTGGTGGACCTGATGGGCAAGCCCGTGGAATCCAACCGCGAAGGGTTTCTGATCGTCCGCCGGCCCTGGCCGAGCATGGCGCGCACCCTGTGGCGCGATCCCGACCGCTACCGCGCGCAATACTGGGAGCGGATTCCGGGCGTTTACATGACCGGCGACGCCGCGCGCCGCGACGACGACGGCTATTTCTGGATCCTCGGCCGCGTAGACGACGTCATGAACGTGAGCGGCCATCGCCTCAGCACCATGGAGCTGGAATCGGCCCTGGTGCGCCATCCGGCGGTGGCGGAAGCGGCCGTGGTGGGCAAGCCGCACGAGATCACCGGCCAGGCGGTGGCGTGCTTCGTCACCCTCAAGAAAGGCCAGTGGAACCACCATGAGGTGGCCGAGGATCTGCGCCGGTGGGTGGCGCACGAGATCGGCAGCTTCGCCAAACCCGAGCAGATCCGCTTTACCGATGCCCTGCCCAAAACGCGCAGCGGCAAGATCATGCGGCGCCTGCTGCGGGAGATCGTGACCTCGAATTCCGTGACCGGGGACGTGACCACGCTCGAAGACCTGTCCGTGGTGACAAAGCTCGCCTCGCAGCACGACGAAGACTAGCACTGCGACGCCGTGATTTTGTGCCTTTCGAGGAAAGAAATGTTCAGGCGGTCAGGAACCTGGAGCGGGAACTTCGACTTCCGCGCGGCGAACCCTTTAGGGCCGGGTCAGATGCGGCGGCGCTTGCGGCGCAAGTAGAATGCCAGGCCGAGCAGCGACGATCCCGTCAGCACCATGGTGACGGGTTCGGGCACCGACGCCGGCTCGAACACATCCACCTCCGCCGCTGAGATATGCGTGATTACCCCAGCCGAAGTTGCCGACAGATCAAACGTATCGGTCAACGTCAGCACCGTGCCGGCCGCGATGGAGCTGGCGAAAGTGGAACTGGCCGACCCGATTGTGAGGAGGTTGAGCGGATCGTTTCCGGGCGGGGTGGTTGCAATATCCGAGCCGCCATTCTGTACGTCCAACTCCGCTTCCGTAAGATTCTGCCCAGTGTAGGATCCGTATGTCCCCAGGATCGGCTGCGAGATCGCCTGCGCGGTGAAGGAAATCGTAAGAGTTTCGCTGATTGGGGTTCCCGCATAGAATCCGGTTATCACAGGAACCATGTAAAGCCCGATTTGGCCGCCCGCCGTATCGTCTATGCCAAAACTTACCTCCGAAGCAGTATCAGCCAACTGCGCGTTACCGCTGGTCTGATAGCTGCTCCCCGTGAAGCCGAACAGGACGTCCCCGATGGTGCAGGAGCCTGCCGAAATCAAGGCTCCCAGGTTGCTGCCCACGCTGGTGCACAAGGGTGCGGCATGGGCTGAACCCGCCGAAAGTACGACCACAAGCAGGGCCAAACCAACCAGATGGAGGAGGTGCTTGCGCCGGCGCAGTACGAACAGCAACCCCAGGGCTCCAGCTGTCAAAACGAACGGACCCGGTTCGGGAGCCGTCCCGTAGGTCAACGTCTCGGTAACCGAGTTGAGCGTGGTAGTGGAAGAGCCGTCGAAGGCAGCCAGGTTGATGTCCTTGGAAAGGGCGAAGTTCTGGCCATCCACGTCTGCGGTTCCGCTGAGCGCAGTTCCACCCGCGTAGTCTTCCGACGCGCTGCTGTCGTTCCCATAAACCGTCAGATTGATCTGCCCTCCACCGGCCCCGCCCAGGGTCTCGTCCCCGACCACGAAATCGCCCGCCCCGTCGGGATCCGAGATATCCACGCCGAGGCTTAACGTGGCTGAGTTGATGTAATACGGGTTGGCTATGCTCACGTCGAAATTGAAATCTACGTTCGAATACCCGCTGGTCACCCAGTTACTCGTGAAAACGAAACCGGTCTGGGCGCTCGGAGTGAGACCGTTGCCGACAATGGTCACATCAACGCTACTTGCCGGGACTGAGCTGGTGTACGCGCCGGTGGAAGGAAATGTGAACAGATAATTCCCGATCGTGCAGGATTGTCCGAGGAAATCGTCGAGGGTCGGCCCAACGCTGGTGCACAAAGTGGACGCCGACAGAGATCCCGCTGCCAAAAGTGCAAGGGCACCCACCCTAAGCCGCGGGTTCAACGCTCGAACGATGCGATACATTTCTTCCTCCGAACTGCTCGGTCCCTGGGTCGGGCGGAAATTGCGTGTTTTCGCTCTTTTGTATCGTACGATGCGCTAAGGCCGTGGTCAAGGGCAGATCCAACACTCTTCGGTACGATATGGGTACAGTCGTACTAGGACTATGCTGGACCAATTCCAGGGAAAAATTACTTACATTCAGCGAGTTAGCAGGATAGATCTTCGCGGCCGACATGAAAGTCCTCGAGACTTCCTAGTACCGTCAGGGCGATCTGGCGGGGCTCGAAGAAAGTCTGGGCGATGCGCTGCACGTCGGCGGCGGTGACGGACTCGATGCTCTCCACCAGCTCGTCCAGGGTGAAAAACCGTCCGAAGTACATTTCCTGGCGGGCGAGGTTGGACATGCGGCTGGCGGTGGATTCCAGGCTGAGCATCAGGGAGCCCTTCAGGTGGTCCTTGGCCCGGCGCAGCTCTTCCTCACCGACAGCCTCTTCTTTCAGCTCGCGGAATTCCTTCATGATGGACTGGACCACTTTGCGGGCGGATTCGACCGAGGTGCCGGCATAAATGGACAGGCAGCCGGTGTCTCGGTAGGGGTTGAGCTCGGAGAAAACCGCGTACGCAAGCCCCTGGCGCTCGCGGATATTCTGGAAAAGCCGGGAACTCATTCCGCCGCCCAGGAGGGTGTTGAGCACGTAACAGCCGAAACGTTCCTGGTGTGGGAGTGGATAGGAGGGGACGCCCAGGCACACGTGGACCTGCTCCAGGGATTTCTTGTTCCGCAGAGCGATGCGGGCGTGGGTGGTGGGAGCCTGGTCGGACGGGGCGGAATCGGCGGGGGGCAGCCCGGCCAGATGTTCCTGCGCCAGCGCCACCAGGCCTTCATGGGTCAGATTGCCGGCCGCCGTCACAATCAGGTTGGCCGGGGTGTAGACGGAGGAGTAGAAGTCGCGAACCATCTGGTGGTCGAAACGCTTCACCGTCTGGGGAGTGCCCAGGATCGGCTTGCCGAGAGGATGGTCTTTCCAGAAATTGGAAGAGAAGATCTCGTGCACCAGGTAATCGGGACTATCGGCCTCCATTTTGATTTCTTCGAGGATGACGCCCTTTTCCTTGTCGATATCCTCCTCATGAAAGAGCGGATGGAGAACCAGGTCGGTAAGGACGTCGAAGGCCAGCGAAAGGTGCTGGTCGAGGACTTTGGTGTTGAAACAAACCAGTTCCTTGGCGGTGAAAGCGTCGAGGTTGCCGCCGATGGAGTCGACGGAGCGCGCGATATCCTCCGCCGAGCGCCTGGTGGTGCCCTTGAAAAGCATGTGCTCGATAAAGTGGGAAATGCCGTTCTGCTCGGAGGTTTCGCTGCGGGAGCCGCTGCCGACCCAGATGCCGACGGACACGGAGCGGACGTGCGGCATGGCTTCCGTGATGACGCGGACGCCGTTGGTCAAGGTTGTGGTTTCGATTTCGCGGACGGGGGTTGTGGTTAAAGTCATGCGAGGGTAAGCCTGAGTTTCTACGATAAAATGGTAACAGAAATGCCGCAATCGATTCTCGGCATGGACGTTGCGGAGATGCGGGAACTGCTGGGCGAGGGGCAGCCGGAGTTCCGGGCCAGGCAGCTCTACCAGGCAATCTACCGCGGCGGATCCAGCCAACTGCTTAAAATCACAACACTTCCGTTCGGGCTGCGCGAGTCGCTCGCGGCCCGGCATGCGGTCGGACTGCCGGAAATCGCGCGCGTTTACCAGTCGGCGGATGGAACCCGCCGCTACCTGCTGAGTCTCGAAGACGGCAAGACGGTGGAAACGGTGCTGATGCCGGAAGGCGAGCGCGACACCATCTGCATTTCGAGCCAGGTGGGCTGCCCGGTGGATTGCAAGTTCTGCATGACCGCCCTGCTGGGGCTGGAGCGCAGCCTTTCGGCCGGAGAGATCGTGGGCCAGGTGCTGGTGGCGGCCCGGGAGAACGGCGCGCACCGCGCCGGAACCGAGCGGCTCAACATCGTCATGATGGGGCAGGGGGAGCCGCTGCTGAACCTGGCGAACGTGGTGAAGGCGACGGGGATTCTGCTGGACCCGGAGGGGTTCGGGCTTTCGCCGCGGCGCGTCACGGTTTCCACCGCGGGGGTCATTCCGAAGATCGCGGAGTTGGGGCGGGAGCCGGTGCGGCCGAAGCTTGCCATTTCGCTCAACGCCTCCACCGAGGAGATGCGACAGGAGCTGATGCCCATCACGCGCAAGTATCACCTGCAGGACCTGCTGGAGGCGTGCCGCGCGTATCCGCTGCGCCCGTGGGAGAAGCTGACCTTCGAATACGTGCTGCTGGCCGGAGTGAACGACAGCGACGCCGACGCGCGGCGGGTGGCGCGCATGCTGGCCAACCTGAACTGCAAGGTCAACCTGATCGCCCTGAACGCGGGCCCGGAGATTCCCTACCGGACGCCGGATGCGGAGCGCGTGGCGAGCTTTCAGGCGCTGGTGCGGCGCTCGGTGCCCTGCTTCGTCCGCAAGCCCCGCGGCCTCGATATCTTCGCCGCCTGCGGCCAATTGAAGCGCGCCGAAACCCCGGGTCTGACGGAAATCGCGGCCGGTTGAGCGGGCCGTTGCCGGCTCGGAAGCCGGCAGGCAAGCTGGAAGCTTGCGCTACGGAAGCGCAAACGCCACCACGGAATCGCCCAGCCTGACGCCGTCGACCTTGCCGTGGCCGCCGGCGGAGACCACTACATACTGGCGGCCGCCGGGGTGGGCGCGGTAAGTCATGGGAGTGGCGGCGGCCGAGGCGGGAAGATAGGCGTGCCAGAGCTCGCGTCCGGTTTCGGAGTCGAAGGCGCGGAAGGTGCTGTCCATGGTGGCGCCGATAAAGGTCAGTCCGGCGGCGGTGGTGAGCGGTCCGCCCAGGTTCGGCGTGCCCCAGTGGATTGGCAGGGGAACGGGCGCCAGTTCCCGCACCGTGCCCAGCGGAACCTGCCAGCGGATTTTGCCGGTGGCGGCATCCACCGCGGCCAGCGTTCCCCACGGCGGAGGACTACAGGGCAGACCGCCCGAGAGCAGCGGTTTGCGCCGCATCACGTAGGGAGTGCCCTTCATGGGGGCGTATTCCCATCCATCCTCCCGGCCGCCGGAATGGCTGAAGCGTCCGGTGACCTGCGCGCGGGGAATCAGTTGGACGACCACCGCCAGGTTGGTCTGGTTGACGAGGATCAACCCGCGGCCGCGGTCGAAGGAAACTCCTCCCCAATTGGTGCCGCCGGCGTAGCTCGGATATTCCAGGGTGGGCTTCAGGCCGGGCGGGGTGAAGATGCCTTCGCGGCGCAGGCCGGCGACCATCTCGCGGCAGGACGCGCGACCCCAGGGCGTCACGCCCCAGGCATCCTGCGGTTCCAGGCGGCTGGGCGCCAGCGGTGGGGTGGCCAGCGGGAAAGGCTGCGTGGGTGACAGCCATTCGCCGGGGGCGCCGTCCTGTGGCACCGGCCGTTCCTCCACCGGGAGAACGGGCTGGCCGGTGTCGCGGTCCAGGATGAACAGGTGGCCCATTTTGGTGGCCTGGGCCAGCGCGGCAATGCGTTTGCCGCCGCGCTCCACTTCGATGAGCGAGGGAGCGGAGGGAAGGTCGTAATCCCACAGGTTATGATGCACCACCTGAAAAGCCCAGACCAGCTTGCCGGTGGAGGCGCGCAGGGCAACCACGGAATCGGCATAGAGATTCGCTCCCCGGCGCTCGCCGCCAAAGAAGTCGGGACTGGGGCTGGTGGTGGGGAGGAAGACCAGGTCATGATCGGGATCAGCGGAGAGCGGGCCCCAGACATTGGCGGCGCCGGTGCGATCGGCGCCGTTGTGCCAGGTGGAGCGGGCGGGGTCGGCGGGGTCGCGCGGAACCGGGTCCCATGACCAGACCAGCACGCCGGTGCGGACGTCGTAAGCGCGCACCACGCCCGAAGGCATCTCGACACGGTTGTTGTCGTTGATGGCGGAGCCGACCACCACCACGCGGCCCACCACGGCGGGCGCGGAGGTGAAGTGGTACTCGCCCGGAATGACGTGGTCGATTCCCGATTGCAGGTTGATTCCGGTCTTTAGCGAAACCTGGCCGCCGGTCCCGAAGCCGGCGCAGGCCGTGCCCGTTTCCGCATCCACCGCGATGAGGCGGCCGTCGAGCGTGGCCTCGTACAGCGTCTTGCGGCAGGCCTGGCCGGGCGCGAGGGCGGAATCGACGCGAAGGGCCAGGCCGCGGGAGGTGAAATCGTCGCCGTAGGAGCCGATGCGGTCGAGCTTGGGATCGAAGGTCCATTTCTCCCTGCCCGTTTCGGCATCGAGCGCGACGATGCGGCTGAAGGGGGTGGGAAAGTAAAGCGTGCCGTCGGACATCAGGGGGGTGGCTTCAAACGTGCTCTTGGCGCGCACCGGCTGTCCGTTCCAGGTGCCCTTGCCGTCGGAGATGTCGCCGGTGTGATAGGTCCAGGCCACTTTGAGGCCGGCGACGTTGGCCTTGGTGATCTCGGTGAGCGGGGAATAGCGCGAGCTTCCGGCGTCGTTCCCGTATGCCTGCCATTCTTCGACAGGGGCCCGGGCGTCGCGCACCACGGCGGGGCGCGTACAGGCAACCAGGACCAGAAACATGCCACAAGTGAACGCAGGTTTCATATCGTCTCTAAAGCATGACGTACGGCCCTTTTGGAAATTATAGGTCTTTCTATCCTGAATTGGCGCTAGGTGCGGACGCGGGTGCGCAGCCAGCCGTTGGCGGGCTCTTCGAAGAAGCGGTAGACCAGGGCGGAGACCGCGATCACGAGAGCGATGAACAGGGCCGCGGACTCGCCGTGCCAGCGCAGATACCACCACAGAATGGGGACGTGCAGGATGTACATGGCGTAGCTGGATTTGCCGAGGTAGACGGCGACGCGCGTCGAAAGGGCGCGGGCGCCGATGCCGCCGCCCAGGGCAAGGCCGATGAGGAGCAGGGCGTTGAGCGGACGGAGGGCGGTGTTGAGATCGAGGCCGGGCGGCAGCAGTTGCGGGCGGGCGATCAGCGCGGCGGCGAAGGTGAAGGCGGGCAGGTAGAGCCAGGGGCCGCGCGGGACGGCGGCGCGGCTGCGCAGCAGGCCGTAGAGGCGCGCGGCGGCAATGCCCATGAGGAAATCGGAGAGGTGGATCAGCGGCTTGACCGGGTCGGGCACGCCGCAGAAGAGCAGCACGCGGGTGAGCGCGCAGGAGCCGGCGGCGATGGCGAAAGTGGCGCGCCATCCGCGGGGCAGGACCAGCAAGGCGGCCAGGGGGAAGGCCAGATAGAAAAACATCTCACAGGAGAGCGACCACGCAGGCGTGTTCCAGTTGACCGGCAGGGCGCCGAGCCAGCCCTGCACCAGCAGCACGTGGGCGGCCAGCAGCGGCGCGCGCGCGGGAGCGCGATCGGCGGCGATGAACGGCGCCACCATCAGAAGGCTGAGCAGATAGACGGGGTAGACGCGGGCCACGCGCCCGGCGGCATAGCCCAGCAGGCCGCGGCGGTTCCAGCGGGTTTCCGAATAGCTGCGCGAGAGGACGAAGCCGGAGAGGACGAAGAACGTGGTGACCGCCAGGTACCCGCCGCGAATCAGCGCGTAGAGCGGCCCGGGGAGGGCCAGCGCGGCGGGTTCGAGCATCTGGCCGCGGCCGGTGAGGTGGTGCAGGATCACCCAGAGGGCGAGGACGAAGCGGAGACCGGTGAGGGCGGGCAGGTGGCGGGAGGATTTGCGGAGGGCGGGCGGAGCAGCGGAGGGAACGGCCTGGGTTGCGAGGGCGATGGGAAACCTACCCGCCGCCTTCGAGATCGGTGAGGCGGCGCTGGTCAATTTCGGCGATGCGGGCGAGCGCGCGGATGTGATTGCCATCGCGCTCGGCGGCGGCAACCAATTTGTCCACGACGGGCTTCAGGTCCTGGATTTCACGGGAGAGCAGTTCCAGGTTCATGGTGAGCGCTTCGTGGCGCTCAACCAGGCGCTCCAGCCGCTCGTCAATGCTCATGGCTTCAGTGTAGCGCGGCGGGGCGCTATAATCGCGCTTCCATGAGACACGCGATGGGTAAGGCGCTGGGGATATGCGCCCTTCTTTTGGCGGCCGGATCGCTGGCGTTGGCCCAGGCTCCGAAACCGAAACTGCAGGTCTTGATTATCACCGGGCAGCACACGGGCGGGCACGACTGGCGCGCCACCACGCCGGTGCTGCGCAAACTGCTGGAGGACACGGGCCGGTTCGAGGTGCGGGTGGCGGAGGAGTTTCGCGGCGCGGGCGCGGAGACGCTGGCGCCCTACGATGTGGTGATTGTGAACTATTACGACGGGCGCAAGCCGGAACTGCGCTGGAGCGAACGGACCGACACGGCGCTCGAAAATTACGTTCGCGGCGGCAAGGGACTGGTGATGTATCATTTCGCGCTGGCGGCGTTCGACGGCTGGACGGAATTCGAAAAGATGTGCGGCGGGAACTGGCGTCCGAACAACGGCCACCATTCGGCGCGGCACGACTATACGGTGACCATCCGGGACAGCGATCATCCGATCACGCGCGGGATGAAAGCCACCTTCGCGGAGGCCAACGACGAGCTGTACGCTAATTTGAAATGGCAGCCGGCGGGCGCGTTCCACGTGCTGGCGACAGCGTGGGACGACCACTCGCGGTACAAGCCGGGCGAGAAGCAGCCGATTCCGGGAGCGGGCGCCGACGAGCCGATGCTGTGGACGGTGAAATACGGCAGCGGGCGGGTGTTCGCGACGGCGCTGGGGCATGATGCCGCGGCCATGCAATCGGCGGGCTTCGCGGCCACGCTCGCCCGGGGCGCGGAATGGGCCGCCACGGGAGAGGTGACGATTCCGCTGCCGGCGGAACTGCGGTAGCTCGTCGCGCGGGGAACGGGGAAAATTAACTGGCCGCCGGGGTAAAGGCGGCCCGCGCCGCTACTTCCCGCGGCCGAGGCCTTCGGTTTCGCCTTGGGGCGGCGCGTTGGGGTTGCGGCCGCCGCCGGCATTGGGCGGAACCCAGCCGTCTTTCGAAGGGCCGTTCTGGAAAAAGAACGCGCTGCCGCTCAGCGGGTGCCCCTTGGCGTACTTGGCATTGGCCTGCCCGAAAATCTTGCCGGCGCGCAAGGTGTCGTCGTGGATTTTGGTGATCATCTGCTGGTACCGGGGGTCATCCTGGGAGTAGCCGGAAAACGAGCTGAGGTCGTTATTGCCCACGATCACCACGTCCACGCCCGGCACCGACGCAATGTCGAAGGCATTGGCCGCGCCGGTGGGGGTTTCGATCATGATTACCACCAGCATGTTGTCGTTGATGGTCTGGCGGTAGTTGATGCCGTGGATGCCCCAGATGCGGGTGGCCTGGTTCTGCCCGGAACTGCGGCGGCCCTTGGGCGGGTAGTAGGCCCACTTCACCGCTTCCCGCGCCCGGTCCACGTCGTCGACGGTGGGGACCACGATGCCGAGGACGCCGATATCGGTGGCGTGCTGGATGTGCCATTCCTGGGCGTCGGGGAGGCGGATCATGGGGGTGGCGCTGGCGTAGGGGCAGGCGGCGATCATGGCCTCGATGTCCCGGAACTCGAGCGTGCTGTGCTGCATCTCGAACCAGGCATAATCGTAATGTTTGGCCGCCTCGCAATAGGCTTTGATATCGAATTTCGATTGGGTGAAGCTGAAAACCTGTTTGCCTTCCAGAAGCTTCTGCCTGGTGGTGTTATACAATGCCCGCTGGGCGGCCCCCGGCTGCGGCTGGGCCGCTGCCGTGACGGCCGCCAGCGCAAGCGCCCACATGAGCCGACCCGCGATCGCCGACGTTTTCATTTTCGGATGCCCTCCTGGTAGCGTGCAGTATACCCCGGGCGGCGCGGAGAACGGAAGCGGGCGTGCACGAATTTGGATTTCGAGGTATCAATATTAGATTCGGGCAGGAAAAAAGGAAGAGGAGAGATCCATGAGAAGTACCGTTTCCACGATAGCGATTCTGGGCGCGCTGGCGGCATCCACCGCGTTCGGCCAGATTAAACAGACCAAGGAGCAGATCCTGTTTTACACCTCGGACTGGAAAGGCGACCGGTTTCCGGACGGCCGTCCCAAGGTGGCCGACAACCTGCTGACGCGCGCCCTGGACGTCTCGATCGAAGACGTTTGGGAATACCTGCGGGGGCAGGGTTATGCAAACCAGTTCGAGTCGGGATGGCAGGCGCTGCACATCGAGAAACCGTTTGCCGGCCGCGCGCTGACGGCGCAGTTCGCGCCCAGCCGTCCGGATATGGCGGCGGCGGTGCGCAAAGAAGGCCAGGAGGAGGGGCGCGTCAGTGGAAGCAATAGCTGGGTGATCAACGAGTTGCAGATGGGCGACACGATGGTGTGCGACGGTTACGGGAAGATCATCGAAGGCACGCTCATCGGTTCCAACCTGGGCAGCGGCATCGCCCACCACACCCATTCCGGGTTCATCTTCAACGCCGGCATCCGCGACGCGGAAGAGAACCGGGAAATCGAGAATCTGAACGGGTTTTACCGCGGCTACGATCCTTCGGCCTGGAGCCAGATGATGCTGACGGGCATCAACGTCCCGGTGCGGATCGGGCGCGCCATGGTGGTGCCGGGCGACCTGGTGCTGGCCAAGCAGGATGGGGTGATCTTCATTCCCGCCACGCTCGCCGCCGCCGCCATCGCGCGGGCGGAGTTCACGAATTTGCAGGATGCGTTCAATTTCGAGCTGAATAAACAGGGAACCAACGGCGCCGAATTCGAAGGCGGCTGGAACGCGACCAAGTTCGCGGCGTTCACCAAGTGGATCGACGCGCATCCCGACAAGCTGAAAATGACGCGCACCGAATTCGACGAGATTCTGGCCGAACAGCAGCGGCCGCGGACCGGCGGGCGCGGCGGCCGCGGCGGACGGGGCAACTAGGGCAGGCGGGATTGTAGCCATCGCCCGGAGGCGGGCCGGGCATTCCCGGCCCTACGGGCGGGGCGTTGGGCCGCCCATGATGCTTAGCTTTGCCGCAGCAGCCACCGGGCGGCATTCTGCTGGATTTTTTTGTACTCGGGGTTCCACAGGGCGGCGATGGTGTGGCCGGGGGCCAGGTAGCAGACGCGGCCCTTGCCGTAATCGTAGGCCCAACCGGCAACCGACGACGCGCCGTGGTCGCGCCACGTCAGGCCGTCCTCATTCACGCTTTGCATCAGCACGTATTTCGGGTCTTTCTCGTACTGGACGAAGTGCTGCTCGTCGGTGACCACGAAATCGCGCACGCCGCGGGTGATGGGGTGGTCGCGGTTGACGATTTTGACTTTGAAGGGACGGAGCGGCGGATGCTCCAGGGTCACGGCGCCCAGGACCTCGCGGAAATCCTGGTTGTGCGGGCTGATGTAGGTGGTGTTGTGAAAGAACAGCGCGCCTCCGCCGGCCTGCACGAAATCCTTCACCGCCTTGCCCTCTTCGGGCGTGATCCAATACGTGGCTTTCTCTTCGATGGGAGGGAGCGGCGGGTCGCTGACCACGGCGGGTGCGCCGCGGCCCGCGTTCATGCCGTAGCCCGATAAGAATTTCATGCCGTCGCGCAGCATGACCAGCATTTTGTACTGCTTAAGGAAGCGCGGGGCCAGGAGCTCCACTTCGTCACTGAAGTCCATGGAGAGGCCCAGCTCTTTGCCCAGGGTCTGGCTGAGCGCGGTGCGGATGTAGTCCGAATTGTGATAGCGGTCGCCGCAGATGACGAGCGCGGTAACCTTCGCGCCGCCGTAGATGGAGGCGGCGAGCCTGCCGGCGCCGGCAGCCGTGAGGCCGAGCGCGGCCAGTGCGCCGCGGCGCGAAAGTACGTCAGGCATGATGTCCTCCTGTTCATGAACGGCAGCGGACCGCTTCCGGGCGGCTGCTGGGGCGCAGTATATCACCGCGACGGCTCGGTTGGCCGTAGCGCCGCCTTCCAGGCTTCCGCGCCGGCATTCCCGCGGGTGCCGGCATGGCCGCCCGCCCCGGTATGCCGGCCGGAAGCCGGCAAGGCAAGCTGGAAGCTTGCGCTACGGAAGCGCGTGCCCCACATCGGGTACGCTATGATGAGCAATCTGCCGATGCGCCTGCCGCGCCTGTATCCGATTCTCGACACCGAAACCCTGGCCGCCCGTGGCATCCGGCCGGAGACCGCCGCGGCGGCGTTTCTGGATGGCGGGGCGGGCATCCTGCAACTCCGGCACAAAGGCCACTGGGGGCGGGAGATTTTCGCCGCGGCGCGCGAAGTGGCGCGGATGTGCCGGGAAACGGGCGCGCGCGCTGGTGATCAACGACCGCGCCGATTTCGCGCTGCTGCTCGATGCCGGGCTGCACGTGGGCCAGGACGACCTGCCGCCCCGGGATGCGCGGCGGCTGCTCGGCTCGGGCGCCCTGCTGGGCTTTTCCAGCCACAATGCCGGCCAGCTTTGCGCGGCCGCGGGCGAGCCGGTGGATTACGTGGCGCTGGGGCCGGTGTACGCCACCGGCAGCAAGCGGAACGCCGACCCGGTGGTGGGGGTGGCGGAAGTGCGGCGCTGCCGGGCGCTGGTGGAGAAGCCGCTGGTGGCGATCGGCGGGATCACCATGGAAAACGCGCTCGAGTGCTGGGCGCGGGCGCCGATTCGCTGGCGGTGGTGGCCGGATTGCTGCCGGCATCGCCCTCGGCGCAGGCGCTGCGGCAACGGATGGAAGAATGGCAAGCGCTAACCGCGCGGCAGGGCGCCGGCGCCAGGACGCCGGAGGCGGGTAATGGGGGGGCGCGTTGAGGAATGTTGCCCAGGGGGAAAGCGGCCTGACCAAGGGCCTCGGACTGGTCGATTCCACCACCCTGGTGATGGGCTCGATGATCGGCTCGGGCGTCTTCATCGTGTCCGCGGACATCTCGCGGCAGGTGCGGTCGCCGGGGCTGATGATGGTCACCTGGGTGGTGACGGCGCTGCTCACGCTGATCGCGGCGCTCAGCTACGGGGAACTGGCGGCGGCCATGCCGCACGCCGGCGGGCAGTACGTGTACCTGCGGGAGGCGTTCGGGCCGCTCTACGGCTTCCTCTACGGCTGGACGCTGTTCCTGGTGATCCAGACCGGGACCATCGCGGCCGTCGCGGTGGCGTTTGCCAAGTTCACCGGCGTGTTTCTGCCCTGGGTTTCGGCGCAGCATTATCTGGTGGGTTCGGGGCGGCTGGGGCTGACCACGCAGCAGCTTGCTGGCCATCGCGGTGATCGTGTTTCTCACCGCCTCCAACACGCGCGGCATCCGCACCGGGGCGATGGTGCAGAACGTATTCACGTTCGCCAAGGTGGGCGCGCTGGTGGGGCTGATCGGCTGCGGGTTCCTGGTGGGACGGAACGGCGCCGCCGCGGCCAGCAATTTCCACGATGTCTTCCGCGGCGCCGGCTGGGGCTTCGAGACCGTGCGGCTGGTGGGAGTGGCGATGGTGGGCGCGCTGTTTTCCTCCGATGCGTGGAACAACGTGACGTTCACGGCGGGCGAAGTGCGGAATCCGCGGCGCAACCTGCCGCTTTCGCTGGCGCTGGGCGTGCTGATCGTCTCCGCCCTGTACCTGGCCACGCAGTTCGTGTACCTCAACGTGCTGACTTTTCCGGAGATCCAGCACGCGGCCGAAGACCGGGTGGCCACGGCGGCGGCGGCGAAAATGTTCGGGCCGGTGGCGGTGCAGTTGATGGCCGCGGCCATTATGATTTCCACGTTCGGCTGCGCCAACGGGCTGATTCTTTCCGGCGCGCGCGTCTATTACGCCATGGCGCGGGACAAGCTGTTCTTCCGCCGTGCCGCCGCGCTGGACGCGCGCACCCACGCCCCGGTATTCTCGCTGGCGGTGCAATGCGCGTGGGCGGTGCTGCTGACGCTGAGCGGGAGCTACAACGACCTGCTCGATTACGTCATCTTTGCCGTGCTGCTGTTCTATATGCTGACCATCGCCGGGCTGTTCGTGCTGCGCCGCACAAGGCCCGATCTCGACCGTCCCTACCGCGCTATCGGCTATCCCGTGCTGCCGGCGCTGTACATCGCGGCGGCGGGGCTGATCGAAGTTCTGCTGCTCCTGTACAAGCCGAACTACACCTGGCCGGGACTGATCATCGTGCTGCTGGGGCTGCCGGTGTATTTCCTGTGGCGGGCCAGGTCGGCCTGAACGCCAGCGGGCCGGGGATGCCCGGCGCCCGACAAGAGCGCGCCTTGGGGCGGATTTATCCGGCCCGCGCGTATGGTATCGTTTCCGTTACTGCTACCCTGAAAGAATCGGTATGAATCTGTTTGCAACCAAGCCGCTGGACTCTTTGGTCAAGGAAGCCCGGGAGACGGGCGAAGGACACCTGAAGAGGACGCTGGGGCCTTTTCAACTGACCGCGCTCGGGGTGGGCGCGATTATCGGCGCCGGCATTTTCGTGCTGGTGGGGCTGGGGGCGCAATATGCCGGGCCGGGGCTGACGCTATCGTTCGTGCTCTCCGGACTGGGCTGCGCCTTCGCCGGCCTGTGCTACGCCGAATTCGCGGCCATGATTCCGCTGGCGGGCAGCGCGTATACGTACGCATACGCCACGCTGGGCGAGCTCATCGCCTGGATCGTGGGCTGGAACCTCACGCTCGAGTACGCCATGGGCGCGAGCACGGTGTCGTCGGGCTGGTCGAACTACTTTATCGAGCTGCTCGACATCTTCCACATCAAGATTCCGCTGTGGCTGGCGTACGACCATTGGACGGCCCTGAAGACGGCCGAAAACATCGTAGCGCGGCAGATGGCGCGTGGCGTCCAACCCGGGCCTGGTGCCCGGCACGCAGGCGTTCCTGAACCAGGTGACGGCGATCGTGGGCGCGCAATCGGCCGAACTGCTGCACCGGGCCAAAGTGCTGCTGGACGCGCCGACGATCTTCGGCGTGGAGTTCGGGCTCAACCTGCCGGCGTTCATCATCGCGCTGTTGATTACGGCGATCCTGGTGGTGGGCATCAAGGAGAGCGCGCGGTTCAACGCCACCATCGTGGTGGTCAAGGTTTCGGTGGTGCTGTTCGTGATTGCGGTGGGCATCCACTACATCAATACGGTCAACTGGGGAAGCGGCTGGAGCTCGTTCGCGCCCAACGGGATGTCGGGCATCGGGGCGGGAGCGGCCTACATCTTCTTCGCGTACATCGGGTTCGACGCGGTATCGACCACGGCGCAGGAGGCCAAGAACCCGCAGCGCGATCTGCCCATCGGCATCATCGCTTCGCTGATCATCTGCACGGTCCTGTATATCGCGGTAGCGGCCGTGCTCACGGGTATGGTGCCGTGGCACGAGATCAACATCGAAGCGCCCATCTCGCGCGCGTTTCTGGACCGCGGGCTGGTAGGCGCCGCCCACGTCATCACCATCGGCGCGCTGGCGGGGCTGACCAGCGTGATGCTGGTGATGATGCTGGGGCAGACGCGCGTGCTGTACTCGATGGCCAACGATGGCTTGCTGCCCAAGAAATTCTTCGCCGACATCCACCCCAAATTCCGCACGCCGTGGAAGAACACCATCCTGGTGGGATTCCTGGCCGCGATCGTGGGCAGCATTACGCCCATCGACGAAATCAGCAAGATGGTAAACATCGGGACGCTGCTGGCGTTCGTGATTGTGTGCGTGGCCATCATGGTGCTGCGGAATACGAACCCGGCGCAGGAGCGGCCGTTCCGCACGCCGTGGGTGCCGGTAGTGCCGATTCTGGGCGTCCTGTTCAACGGCTACATGATGTACAAGCTGGGCTGGGTGAACTGGGCGCGGCTGTTCGGCTGGTCGCTGATCGGGCTGGTCATTTACTTCCTCTACAGCCGGTATCACAGCAAGCTGCAGCAGGCCGCGGAAGGCGAACCGGAACGGACCGCGAGGTAAGTTGGAGGACAGCCCTTATGGGCTGTCACTGGCCTTTGGCGTTTGACTAGATAAAAAACAATTTCGGTAATTCCTGTTGTAATCTGTGCTGTTTGGTGGTATCTGGTTGATTGACTAGATAGGAGGTGCCCGATGGGATTCCCCACCAAGGTCCAACTCATCAAACGCAAATCCAGCGTCCAGTGGTACATCAACTTCCCCTCTGCTCTCGCCCAAGCCATGGATTTCGCTCGCGGCGAAACCGTCGAGTGGTCCATCGAGGACAACAGCTTGCTTGCCCTCCGCCGCCTCAACCCCCCTCCCTCCGCTCTAAAAAAAACTCTGCCGGCATCCTCTCCTCCCTCCAAACGCTCTGGCGAGAAGGCGCCCCCGCGTTCGCCCAACAGCGCGTCGCCGACCGTACCCAAGCCCTCTCCCTAAGCTCGCTGCTCTGCCTCGGCCGCCATACCCTCACCGGACTGTTGACCACCTCCGGGGGCGAGTTTCAGGACTGGTCCGCCGCCTACCGGATCTTCAGTCAGAACCGCCTCCCCGCCCAAGACCTGTTCGCCGTCGTCCGCCGCGCCGTCCTCGCCGAACTGCCCCCACACGCGCCCCTGACCGTCGCCGTCGACGATTCCTTGCTCCGCAAATCCGGCCTCCCCATTCCCGGCGTCGCCTGGCGCCGCGATCCGCTCGGTCCTCCCTTCCAAACCAACTTCGTACGCGCGCAACGCTTCCTGCAGTTGTCCGCCTCCATTCCCCTCTCCGACGGAGCCTTCCGCATGGTCCCGATCGCTTTTCGCCACGCCCCCACTCCCCCCAAGCCGCCGCACCAAGCCCCCGCCGAGGCGGTGCAGCAATACCGAAAAACCGCCCGCCTGACGCGCCTGCCCCTCGTCGCCGCCCAACAGATCGCCGCCCTGCGTCAAGCTCTGAATGCCGAGCCCGGCGGCTCCCTACGCCCCCTCCACATCGTCGTCGATGGCGGCTACACCAATGCCACCGTCCTGAAGAAGTTGCCCGACCGCACCGTCCTGATCGGCCGCATTCGCAAGGACGCCCAACTTTACTTTCCGCCGGAATCCTCCTCCGCGCCCGCGTCCCCGCATCGCGGCCGCCCGCGACACTATGGCGCCCCGGCGCCGACTCCCGAGCAAATCCGCACCGAGGAAGCCCGCGCTTGGAGCACGATCGACATATCCGTCAGCGGCGCACCGCATTCGATGCGCATCAAACGCCTGGGGCCGGTTCTGTGGCGCACGGCCGGACTGGGGCAGGTTCTGCAACTGGTCGTGATCGCGCCGCTGCGCTATCGTCTGCGCAAGCACTCCAAGCTGCTGTATCGTCGTCCCGCGTTTCTGATCTGCACCGACGCCGAGATGGATGCGCGGCTGCTGGTCCAGGCGTACGTCCAGCGCTGGGACATCGAAACGAACTTTCGGGAAGAAAAGACGCTGTTGGGGGTGGGACAAGCGCAGGTGCGAAACGGTCACTCGGTCGAGGCCGTGCCCGCACTTCAGGTGCTTTCCTACGCCATGCTTCTGCTCGCCAGTTTGCGGGCCGTCCGCGGCGGCGGCGATCGCAAAGCCGACTTGCTCCCTGTCCCGAAATGGAATGCCCACGCCGCCCAGTCGCGCTTCTCCACCGTACGCGCGATCCAGCAACTGCGCGCCGAGCTGTGGGGCAAGGCCCTGGGCCTCACGAATTTCTCCGGCTTCGTGGCGCAACCCGCCCCCACCACGAACCCCGAGAAATTCCTGCCGCACCTACCATCTGCCGTACTTTATGCGGCCAACTGACCACCGGAGCGCCAAAGGCCGGATGCCGGCTGGAAAGCCGGCATGGCCGCCTCGAAAGGCGGCTCTACGGGAGGCTGTCGGCTTCGGCAGCTACGGCCGCGGCGCCGAACACGCCGCCATAATATCCCAGCTGGGACGCGCGTACTTCCACGCGGCGCCGCGTCCAGGCGTTGACTTCGCGCGGCAGGCGGCGGCGCACGGATTCGATGAGCAGCGGGTTGTCTTCCACCAGGCCGCCGGAAAAGATGAGCAGCTCGGGATCGAGCAGGTGGATGACGGCGGCGGCTCCGGCGGCCAGGTATCCGGCCAGGCGGCGGATGGCGCGGCGGGCCTGGGCGTCGCCGGCGTTGGCGGCGGCGATGACGGCTTTGGCTTCGCCATACCCGCCGCCGGCATAGCGGACGAGCGCGGCGGCGTTGGCGAAAACCTCCAGGCAGCCCTGATTGCCGCAGGCGCAGGCAGGGCCGGAGCGGGAAAGCGGGATGTGGCCGATGGCGTTGGCGAAGGAGTGGCGGCCGCGATTGAGGCGGCCCGCCGTGTAACAGCCGCCACCCACGCCGGTGCCGAGCGTAAAGCAGACGAAATCGGAGGCGGTTTGGGCCAGGCCGAAGTGCTTCTCGCCGACGGCCAGGGCGTTGGCATCGTTTTCCACCGCGACCGCCAGGCCGACGACCGGGGCGATTTCGGCGGCGATGGGGGTGCCGGTCCAGCCGGGGAGAGTTTCGGTGGCGTAGGCCACGGTGCCGGTGCGGCGGTCCACCCAGCCGGCGGTGGCAATGCCCAAGGCTGCGGCGGCGATGCCGCGCTCCGCTGCTTCCCGGGCGCAGGACTCGGCGGTGCGCTTCAGGTGATCGAGCAGAACGGCGCGGCCCGCGGCGGCAGGGGTGGGAACGGCGCAGCGGAAAAGCAATTCGCCGTGGGAGGAGACGGCGCCGAATTTGGTGTTGGTGCCGCCCAGGTCGATGCCGAGATAAGCGGCGGATCGGGCGGCGGGCCGGCGGGCTTCGTGCACGGCGGAGGCGAAGGCGCGGGTGATCTCGTGGGGGCGGGTGATGGCGGTGCCGACCACGATAGCCAGCGCTCCGGCTTCCATGGCGCGGCGCGCGTGAGCGGGGCATGAAATGCGGCCCTCGGCGATGACTGGGACGGAGACGGCGCGGCAAAGCTGGTCGAGGAATTCGGGGTCGAAGCGGGTGATGTGCTGCGTGTCTTCGGTATAGCCGCGGAGGGTTGGGGCGACCAGGTCGGCGCCGGCGGCGATGGCGGCCTGCGCCTCCGCCAGGGTGGCGATGTCGGCCATCACGGGGATGGCGAGTTCGGCGCGAATTTGGCGGAGGCGGTCGAGGGCGCCGTAGCGTTGGCCGCGGACGGTGCAATCGAGGGCGATGAGATCGGCGCCGGCCTGAGCGAGCGCGGAGGCGGCTTCGAAGGTGGGGGTGATGAGGATCCGGCCGTCGGTCCAGCGCTCTTTGGCGATGCCGATGATGGGGGCATCGGTGTGGCCGCGGCACTCGGCGACGTCGGCGGGGCCGTTGACGCGCAGGCCCGCCGCGCCGCCGTTCAGGGCGGCCCGGGCGAACCGGGCCATCATTTCGGGACCGTAAAAGGCGTCGTGGGGGTCGGCCTGGCAGGAGACGATGAGCCGGCCTTGGAGGCGTTCCAGGATTTGCGGGAGGGTTTTCATATCAGTGCGCGCGGCCTCCGGCCGGGTTGGCAGACCACAGACAACGATGGTCTGCCCCACTCATATGCCGGCCGACCACGAACAGAGCAGGATAGCAGCCAGCAGGATCAGGATGCCAAGGCGCATGAGGGCGGCGGCGCGCGGCGCGGCCTGGCGCCATTCACCCAAGAGCAGGCCCATCAGGTTGGCCACCAGCAGCCCGACGGCGAGGCTGAGCGGCCAGCCGATGGAGGGGCCGAGGTGGCCCAGGCGCGGCGTGGCCGCACCGTAGAGAAAAATGCTGCCGCCCCAGAGAAGTCCCATCGCCAGCGCCAGCCCCCAGCTTGCGCCGGCGCCGCGCGCGAGGAGGAGCGGGGCGCTGGCGTTGCGGCGCATCAGCCAGGCGCAATACCCGATGTTGGGAAGCGAGCCGGCGCCGAGCATGAGCATCCAGATGAGGTTGGTGGCGGCAAAGCGCGTCAGCCCCTGGCGGACACCGGATTCCGCCATGGGCAGCGCCAGGGTGTAGCCGATATTGAACACGGCGGACATGACGCCGGCCCCGAGGCAGAAGAGATAAGCGGAGAGGGAAGTGCCGCCGGTTTCGGCTTTGGGCTGGCGGAGACGGCCGGCGACGCCGCAAATGGCCACGCCGGCGAGAAAGACGACCACGCCGGCGAGCAGGATGGCGAACTTGAGGTCGGGCTTCCAGGCGGGCTCGAAGAAAACGGGGACCAGCGAGCCAAGGGCGGAGCTGATGCCGATGACAAGGCTGTTGGCGAGGGAGACGCCGAGGCGGTCCACGCTGCGGCCGAACAGGATGGCGCCGAAGCCCCAGGCGAAGCCGAAGATTAGCGCGAAGGCGACCGGCTCAGACGGCATGGCGCGCAGGGCGTCGAGAGGAAACCCGCTGTTTTCCGCCAGCACGATAGCCAACGGCATGGCCAGGCACGCGATCAGGATGAAGACCAGCCATATATTCTCCCAGCGCCATTTGCGGATCACTTTCATGGGCGCGGTGAACAGGCCGTTGGCGATGCCGGAGACTACGGCTAGCAGCAGACCGGTGAGCATGCGTTTTCCTTTCGGAAGCCCGTTACGTCACGGATGCGATGCGTACCGGACACCACACTAGAGGATAACCACCGTCTGCCCCAGTTACGCGATGCCGCCGCGGAGAAGAGAGGCGGCGGTGGGGGCGGCGGCGCCGGAAGCGCGGCCGGGGCCGGAGGACTCAGGGGACTCCGGGGTGGCATCGCCTTCGCCTGGGGCGAGGAAGAGATTGGCGTCGATGCCGTGCTGGCGCGTGTAGAGATCGTAATAGCGGCCGCGGAGATCGTAGAGGGATTCGTGGGTGCCGCGCTCCAGCGATGCGGCCGTCTTCCACCACCAGGATCTGGTCGGCGCGCCGGATGGTGGAGAGCCGGTGCGCGATCACGAACGTCGTGCGGCCCTGCATCAGGTAGGCGAGGCCTTCCTGAATGGCCGCTTCGGATTCGGAATCGAGGCTGGAGGTGGCTTCGTCCAGGATCAGGATGCGCGGGTCGGCCAGGATGGCGCGCGCGATGGAAACGCGCTGGCGCTGGCCGCCGGAAAGCTTGACGCCGCGCTCGCCCACGATGGTGTCGTACTTCAGGTCGAACTTCTCGGCGAATTCATCGACGCGGGCGATGCGGCAGGCCTCCAGGATCTGCTCCTCGGTCGCGCCGGGACGCGCGAAGGCGACGTTTTCGCGGATGGTGCCGTCGAACAGGAAAGTGTCCTGCAGAACCACGCCGAGCTGCGATGCGGTAGGCATCCAGGCGGAGGGTGGAAAGGTCGGCGCCATCCACGCGGACCGCCCCTTCGGTGGGCTCATGGAAGGCGGCGATCAGGCTGATGATGGTGGATTTGCCGGAGCCGGACGGGCCCACCAGGGCGGTGACGGTGCCGGGCTGCGGCCTCGAAGCTGACGTCGTGACAGCACGGGCTTGCCGGGGTCGTAGGCGAAGGTGACGTTTTCGAAAGTGACCTGGCCGTCGCATCGGAACCGACCGTGCCGCGTGCGCTTGCGGATCGTCGTCCTCCGGGCTTTTCGTGCAGCACTTCCTGAGTGCGGTCCAGGCCGGCCAGCGCTTCGGTGATCTGGGTGCCGATGCCCACCACCTGGAACATGGGCGCCACCAGGAAAGCCAGGAAGGCGGTGAAGGTCATGAAGTCGCCGAGGGTCAGGGTGTGGGCCAGAATCTGGCGCGCGCCCACGAACATGACGGTGGCGCCGACCACGCCCATGAGCGTTGTGGCGGACAGGCTCATCAGCGAAATGGCGGTGAGGGAGCGGATGACGTTCTCGAGCAGGCGCTGGACGCCGCCGGAGAAGACTTCGGCTTCCTGCGGCTTCGGCGTGATATCCCTTGACCACGCGCACGCCGGCCAGCGATTCGGTGAGGCGGCCGGTGACTTCGGCGTTGATCTTGCCGCGCTCGCGGAAAATGGGGCGGATGCGGGTGAAGGCGGTGCGCAGGCCGAGTCCGAACCCGCCGATGAACAGCAGGGCGATGCCGGTGAGCAGCGGGCTGATGCGGAGCAGGAAGACCAGGGAGAAAAGGGCGGTGAAGATGCCGCCGACGAAATTCCACCAGGCCGGTGCCGACCAGGTTGCGCACGCCTTCCACGTCGCTCATGATGCGCGAAACCAGCGACGCCGGTTTTGTTGGCGTCGTAATACGCCACGGGCAGGCGGCCGACGTGTTCCTGCACCTTGCGGCGCAATTCCGCGATGAGGCGCTGCGCCTCCTTGGAGAGCAAGCTGGGTGAGGGTGAAAGAGGTGATGCCCTGCATCAGCGTGGCGGCGAGCACGGCCAGAACCAGCGGCTTCAGCATCCAGACCTGGCGCTTGGTAATGACGTTATCCACCAGGTAGCGGGTGGAAGCGGGCAGGACCAGCCCGGAGCCGCGGTTGATGAGCATGAGGAGCAGGCCGAGCGCGAGAAGATTGCGGCGCGGACGAACCAGTTCCTTGAGCAGCGGCAGCGCGCTACGCAAATGGTCGGCGGCTTTACCTTTGGCTTTGGCGGGGGACACTTATTTCAGGGTACAACGGCCCGTGCGCCGTCCCCTCTGCGGCTTTATTCAGTCTTAGGTTCCGGTTTGGCTTGAGGTTTACCGGCCGGCTGGTCGTCGTCGTCTCCGGCGTCGAATTTGTGAAAGCGATGACGGCAGGAACGGCAGCGAAAGGCGTCCATCGAAAACAACAGGTCCAGGATCATGTCCCAGGCGGTTTGAGTGTAAGAATAGCGGATGTCGGTGGAAGCGCATTTCGGGCAACGCACCGGCTCTTTCGGCTCCATATGCTCGCTCATCGAAAGCTCAAGTAGCGTGCTTTCAACCATATACCGGGAGCGACAGCGGTACTGACACTTCGCGCTTACCTATTACTCCCGGCACTGTCTGCAAGCATACCGCAAAATTGTGAACGTCCCGTTTCACACCTCAAATGAAATCCAGGTGCGTCTGGCGGCAGGGGCGGGCGGCGCGGTCCATGGCGGTATAATTTCGACCATGAAACTGTCGCGTGTCGTTCTCATAGCCGCTTTCGCCGTGTCGCTCCTGCCGGCGCAGGAACATTGGGTCGCAACCTGGACCACCGCCGAGGTGCTGGCGCGGACGCCTGGGCCGGCGGCGGTGCCGGCAAACGCGACACCGGGGCAGGCGATCAATGCGGGCGGATTCCGTAACCAGTCGGTGCGCATGATCGCGCGCGGGAGCATCGCGGGAAGCCGGGTGCGGGTGCGGCTGGAGAACGCGTTCGGCAGCGCCCCGGTCGCGCTGGGAGCGGCGCACATCGCGCTGCGGGAAAAAGGTTCGGCGATTGTGACAGGGAGCGACCGCGCACTGGCGTTCAACGGCAAGCCGGGGGTGACGCTGCCGCCGGGCGCGGTGATTCTGAGCGATCCGGTGGATCTGAAGATTCCGGCGCTGGCGGACATGGCGGTGACCCTCTATTTTCCGGGTGCGACCGGGGCGCCGACCATCCATTCCACGGGCCTGCACGACGCCTACACCGCGGAGGGCAATGCGACGGAGCAGGCTTCGCTGGCGGATGCGGTGGTGACGCAATCGTACTACTACCTGGCAGGGATCGAGGTGATGGCACCGGCCAACAGCTTCCTGATCGTGGCGTACGGCGATTCCATCACGGACGGGGCGCGGTCGAGCAACGAGAGCGACCATAGCTGGCCGGCGCTGCTGGCGGCACGGCTGGCGGCCAACAAGAAGATGGCGAATATTGCGGTGGCGAACATGGGGATTGGCGGCAACCGGGTGCTGCGCGACGGCACCGGCGTGAGCGCGCTGGGGCGGTTCGACCGCGACGTGCTGAGCCAGGCGGGGGTGCGCTGGGTGATGCTGCTCGAAGGCATCAACGACATCGGGCGCGAAGCTTCCATGCCGGAAGAGACGGTGGAGGCGGCGGATATCATCGGCGGATACAAGCAGCTAATCGAGCGCGCGCACACGCAGGGGGTCAAAATCATCGGCTGCACGCTGACGCCGTATGGCGGGGCCGGGTACCAGCGCGAGCACGGGGAGAGCGTACGCGAAGCGGTCAACCAGTGGATCCGGACCAGCGGGGCGTTCGACGCGGTGATGGATTTCGAGAAGGTCACCAGCGACACGGCGGATGCCAGGAAAATTCGCGCGGATTTCGACCCCGGCGATCATCTGCACCCCAACGACACGGGCTACCAGGCGATGGCGGACGGGGTAAACCTGGCGATCTTCACGAAACGCAAGTAGGGGCCGGCAGTACCAATTGCCGCGGCGCTCAGATGGTGGGCGCGGCGGCTTCCCGCGGCGCGCGGAGGGATTTCGGCAAAGCGCGGCGGCCGATGCCGGCGTAATCGAAACCGGCGGCTGCCGCCTGCTCGGGGCGAAACACATTGCGCCCATCCACCAGGATGGGCATCGCCATCAGCGGCGCCAGCTCCGCCAGGTTCAGGCTGCGGAATTCGTTCCATTCCGTCACCAGAACCAGCGCGTCCGACCCTTCGGCTAGCTCCCGCACGGAATCGCAATAGCGGATTTTCAGGTCGGGGCGCTCGCGGCGGCAGGCGGGCATGGCGATGGGGTCGTACGCCTTCACGCGCGCGCCCATCTGCTGCAGGCGCTCGATAATCACCAGGCTGGGCGCATCGCGGAGGTCGTCGGTATCGGGCTTGAAGGCCAGGCCGAGGAGCCCGATGGTGCGGCCCTTGAGAATGTAAATGCGCTCCTGCAGCTTCTGAATCACCAGCTGCTGCTGCGCCGCGTTGACTTCGAGCGAGGCCGAAAGCAGGCGGCTTTCATAGCCGTACTCGCGCGCGGTGGCCAGCAGCGCGCAGATATCCTTGCGGAAGCAACTGCCGCCCCAGCCGATGCCGGCATTCAGGAACTTCGCCCCGATGCGGGAATCGAGGCCGATACCCTGCATCACCTCGGTGGCCTCCGCGCCCACGCGCTCGCAAATATTGGCCATTTCGTTGGCGAAGCCGATTTTCATCGCCAGGAATGCGTTGGCCGCGTACTTGATCATTTCCGCGCTGGTGAGCGAGGCGGCCAGCAGCGGCACGGGGCCGAAACCGGCCGGGCGCGGGACCCCCTGCGGCGCGTCGAAGCGCTGCTCCACCAGCGGCGCGTACAACTGGTGCATCAGCTCCAGCGTGTGGTCGTCGGACGCGCCCACCACGATGCGGTCGGGGTAGAGCGAATCCGCCACCGCCGAGCCTTCGCGCAGGAACTCCGGATTGCTGGCCACGCCGAACGCCGCCGCGCTGCCGTTGCTGCCGCCGGATTCGGCGATGCCTTCACGGACCAGCATTTCCACCAGGTTGCCGCAGCCCACCGGAACCGTGGACTTGTTCACCACCACGCGAAAACGGGACGAATCCATAGCCGAGCCGATACCGCGCGCGGCCGCTTCCAGGTAGCCGAGATCGGCCTCTCCGTTAGGCCGGGGAGGAGTGCCGACCGCGATGAAGACGATGTCGCTGGCGCGGACGGCGGGCGCCAGATCGGTGCTGAAATCGATGCCGCCGCGCAGCGGGACCAGCTTCAGCATCGGCTCCAGGTGTGGCTCGTAAATGGGCGAGACGCCGCCCTGGAGCGTTGCAATCTTGGCCGCGTCCGTATCCACGCAGGTGACGCGATGGCCCAGCCATGCCAGGCAGACTCCGGTTACGGTGCCGACGTAACCCGTTCCAATTACGGTAACTCGCATAAGGTTGCCTCAAAACGGATACGGGGCCTCCGTGATTCGCTGGTGAAAAAGGTGCGGGACCCTACAGCGAGCCCTCACCGAAGCCCACGAAAGCTGTCCCAATTCTACAATAGTCTGCCGCGACGCGCGGACCGGAGACGTGAGATTGCGCCTGCACTTCAAGCAGCCGGCAGGCCGGTGGAAGAGCTTGGTCGGCACTTCCCCGAACGCCGTTTCGGCGCGACAATGCGGGAGGCCGCCTCAGTCATTCCGACCGCAGACAAGCTGATAGGGCTCTCCATCTGTGTGGGTAAATCCCGAAATCGTATCGGCCCCATGTGCGAATTTGCGTATGTAGACGTACAGTGGGACTATGGCGACAACTGGATGTTCTGACTCCATGGACCGTTTCCTTAAGGATCTCCGAGAGAAGGAACTTAGAGCAAAGGAACGTCTGTCCCATGTAGAAGACAAAAGATTCTATTGTGCGCTACTCGGTTTGAAGATGGATGAAGACCTATTGGTGTTGCACCCATCGGCGCGCATTTCACGGGTAGTCGATGCGCCCGGAGAAATCGAACTCGCGGCCGCAATATCCGACTTCAGACGCTACGGCAGTCTTGCTCGATATGCGCCGGTGGTTCAGCTGGAATTGGCCGTCGATTGGACTGACAGCGACGAGGCTACACTTGCTATTGGGGCGATCATCACGACAGCAATTCGAATCCGCACGCTGGCGGAATTCCTCGTGCCGGCCGCGACCGATTATTCGTGGTCGAACCTTTGCGGTCTCAAGAATCGTGAGTGCTCCGTTTGGATGCTTGAAGATTATCCCACGTTTAGGCCCCTCGAACCGGCTCGGTCGCTAACAGCCGCAGATGCCGACTGGATTGGCAGAAATACCTCCCAAATAGCTATTCTCGGGAGCAAAGAGGAGGCATTTCGGCTCGCCAGCGAGTCGCTGTGTTTCCATCAACATCTGTCCAACCTACGGATGATGGTTGCGATGCTGTGGTCGGGCATCGAAGCCGTTTTCGGTTTTACGTCAGAACTGCGCTTCCGTTTGGCGTCGGTGATCGCCGCAGTATTGGAATCGCCTGGCGAGCGCAGGCGTGAGTTGTATCGGGAAATTAAGCGCCTGTACGACTTTCGTTCCAAACTGGTTCACGGTGGGACGGCCGATGAAGAAGCGGTGAAGAATCACGTTATCCAAGTTCGACGGATACTTTCACGGCTGTTGTGTATCGTCATTGAGCAAGGGCTTTGGAAGGAGTCCCAAATCGAGGGGGCCTTATTCGGATGAGACAAGACCGCCGCGGTTCCTTGCGGGTCCTGTCGAAGTGCTGCCCGCCCCGCTCGTCACCCGCGCAGCCTTGACAAATCGGGTGCCTCGTGCTCCCATCAGGGGCGACAGGGCCGCCCCAGCCGCTCCACCTGCGCGCCTGCGGGCCGTCTGGGAGTAAGCTATGGAACGACGCGAATTCTTGAAGTCTGCCACCCAGGGCGTGGCTGCCTGGACCGCGCTGTCGGCCGGCCGGGTGATGGGAGCGAATGACCGGCTGCACATCGGCCTGATCGGCTGCGGCGGGCGCGGCACATTCGACTGCCGGTTGATGCGCGGAACGCCCGAGGATATCCAGGCCGTCGCGCCTGAAAATTACCACAACGGCAACCTCGATCCCCGGCTGAAGGAAGCGCGCAACGTGGACGTATCGGCGCTGTGCGACGTCTACGGAACGCGCGTGGATGCCGCCAAGAAGTGGGCGCCGGAGGCCAAGACGTACAACGATTTCCGCAAGCTGCTGGCCGACAAGGATATCGACGCGGTCATCGTGGCCACCCCCGACCCCTGGCACGCCTCCATCATGGTTCTGGCCTGCGAGGCGGGCAAGGATGTGTACGTGGAAAAGCCGGTGATGTACCGGGTGGGCGAGGCGCACGCCATGGTCAACGCCGTGCGCCGCACCAAACGCATCGTGCAGGTGGGCACGCAGCACCGCTCCGCCGACCACATCGCCGAAGCCGCCCGCATGATCCAGTCCGGCAAGATCGGCGAAGTGCACTTCGTGCGCATCTGGAATTACATGGGCACCGCATGGGGCAACCGGCCGGTCGCCGGACAGCGATCCGCCCGCCGACCTAAACTGGGATTTCTGGCTGGGGCCTTCGCCCAAGGTGCCGTTCAACCGCAGCCGGCTCAACTACCGGTCGTTCATGGATTACACCAACGGCATCATCAGCGATTACGGCAACCACCGCTTCGATTCCCTGCACCAGATCATGGGCGCGGATACGCCGCAAGACGTGCTATTCCACCGCCACGCGCTTCAACAAGGACGCTGGCCGGCGACATCTACGACATGCAGACGGCCATCTACGAGTACCCCAACTTCATCCTCAATTACGAGGCCTGCAACTATAACGGCCACGGCCTGGGCGGCCGGACCGAGGGGATGCGCTATTACGGCATGCGAGGCCCCGAGGACCGCCCGCACGGCATGGCGTTCTACGGCACCGAGGCCAGCCTGTTCGTGGACCGCATCGGCATGGAACTGTACTCCGAGCCGAAGCCGCCTGCCGGCGGCGGCCGCGGGCGCCGCGGCAGCTTCACCTGGGAGCCGCGCATGGAAAAGATCAAGGTGAACGAGGACGAGCCCACGCCGCTCCACACCAAGAATTTCGTGGACTCCGTGCGCTCCCGCAAGGAGCCGTTTGCCAACATCGAAGTGGGCGTGCGCGCCACCGCCGTCGCCTGCATGGGCAACGTGGCATACTGGACCGGCCGCAAGCTGAAGTGGGATGGCGAAGCATTCAACTTCGGCAACGACAAAGAGGCCAACACCCACGCGTTCCGCCCCTATCGCAAGCCCTGGGATCTGGTAAAGTTTGCGTAGATAGAACGCTCCCTTACGGTGGCGGCTCGGAGCGGAGCCGCGACCGTAAGGGAGCGGTTTGATTCCACGATCAGAGTTCTAACAACCCATGGCATCCACGGCCACCACTCCCCGGGATTTTGAAGCCGCCACGTACCGCAAGGTCACGCGGCGGCTCATGCCTTATCTGTTCCTTTGCTACATCCTGGCCTACCTGGGCCGCGTGAACGTGAGCTTCGCCAAGCTCCAGATGCAGCAGGACCTGGGCATGAGCGACTCGGTTTACGGCCTGGGCGCGGGCATTTTCTTCATCGGCTACTTCCTCTTCGAAGTGCCCAGCAACCTGATCTGACGCGCCTGGGCGCCCGCTACTGGATCGGCCCCATCATGATGATCTGGGGCGTGGTTTCGTCCTGCACCATGCTGGCGCACAGCGCGGCCAGCTTTTTACGCGCTGCGCTTCCTGCTGGGGGTGGTGGAATCGGGCTTCTTCCCCGGCGTCATTCTGTATCTGACCTTCTGGTACACCAGCCGCCACCGCGCCCGCATGGTGGCGGTATTCATGGCCGCGGCGCCGGTTTCGGGCGTGATCGCGGGGCCGTTTTCGGGATGGATTCTGGACGCCATGCGCGGCACGGCGCACCTGGCGGGGTGGCAATGGATGCTGCTGCTCGAAGGGCTGCCCGCCATCGGTATCGGCTTCTTCACGCTGCTCTTCCTCACCGACAATCCGGCCAAGGCCAAGTGGCTCGAGCGAGGCGGAAAGAGCGCTGCTCCTGAAGCGCCTGCGCGAGGAGGAGGAAACCAAGACAGCGCGCGGGCGGCAGCCACCGCTTCGGCGACGCCTTCCGCAACGGCTCGGTGTGGCTGCTGGCGCTGGTCTATTTCGGCCTCTGCTCCGGCCAACTACGGCATCTCGTTCTGGCTGCCGCAGATTATCAAGGACGGCATCGCCAGCGATCCGCTGACCATCGGCTGGATTACGGCCATCCCCTGGACCGCGGCGGCCATCGCCATGATCCTGTGGGGCCGCCATTCCGACGCGACCGGCGAGCGCCGCTGGCATTTCGCCCTTTCCATGCTCCTGGTGGCGGTGGGCTTCGCCGGCAGCACCGCGCCCGGATTGCCGGGCAGCCTGCGCCTGGCCGCGCTCTCGTTGCGCCTGCATCGGCATCATGGCCGCTTTCGGCGTCTTCTGGGCGCTGCCCACCGCGCTGCTTTCCGGAGCGGCGGCGGCCGCGGGAATCGCCTGGATCAACTCCGTGGGCAACCTGGGCGGTTATGTCGCCCCCTATCTGCTGGGCATCGATTCGCGACTGGCGCCACAGCATGACGCCCGGGCTGATGGCGCTGGCCGTCCTGGCGGTGCTGTCCGCTGTGGTCACCTTGCGCCTCAAACGGGATCGCACTTTATGAGCCCGCCCAAAATCGGTTTCGTCACCTGCATCCATCCGCTCTACGATCTGCCCGCGGTGGCAGCCTGGCGGGAGGAGGCTGCCGCCGCCCTGCGCCGCTCCGGCTGCGAGGTGATCCTCAGCCCCATTCCCCGCACCCCCGCCGATGCCGCCGCCGTGGCCGCGGACCTGGTGGAGCGGCAGGCCGACGTGGTGGTTCTCTATTTCTGCTCCTGGGTTTCGGAGGAGGTCACGCTGGCGCTGGCCCGCGGCATAGGCCCCATTCCGCTGCTGCTCTGGGCGCTGCCGTACCTGGACCGCGACATCCCCATGCCCTCGCCGATGAGCGGGCTGACGGCCTCCGGTTCCAACATCCGGCGCATGGGCAAGCGGTTCGCCTACGTGGTGGGCGGCGTGAACGACGCCACCGTGTGGCAGGTGGCGCGCGCCGCCCGTGCCGCCGCCGCCGTCACCGCCCTGGGCCGCGCGCGCCTGGGCGTGGTGGGGGAAACCTGCCCCGGCATGGTGGATGTCGAGACGGATGAGGCGGCCATCGCCAAGGCGCTCGGCGTCACCATCGTTCACTTCGAGCTCGATCCGCTGGTGCGCGCGGCCGGGGCTGCGCCGCGCGCGGCAGCGGCCGGCGGGGCGCGGCGGCTGCTGGCGGCCATCGGCGGCCCCAAGGAGGTGGGCGAAGCGGACTTAGCGGATAACCTCCGCCTGTGGGTAGCCATCCGCGACCTGGTTCGGGAAAACCGGCTGGATGCCTATTGCGTCCGCTGCTGGCCCGAGCTGCGCAACCAGACCGGCATGACCGCGTGCGCCTCCCATTCCCTGATGGCGATGGACGGCATTCCCAGCACCTGCGAGGTGGATGTGACCGCGCTCATCACCACCTGGCTGCTGGCCCGCCTGGCGGACGCGCCCGCGTTCAACTTCGATTTGACCGCGTATCTAAGCGAGGAAGACGCCCTGCAGTTCGCGCATTGCGGCGCGGCCGCGCCCGCGCTGGCCGCCGGCCCGGCAGACATCTCCCTGCGCCGCCACATGCGCACCGGCACCGGCGCCACCGTGGAATTTCCTTTTCCCGCCGGCCGCGTGACGCTGGCCAAGCTGCTGCGGCCGTCCGCGGAGGGCCGGATGCGGCTGTTCGCCGCGCCCGGAGAAGTCGTCCCCTCCGGAAACGTCCGCGGCAGCGTAGCCACGGTGCGGCCGGAGCCTTCCCCACGGCAGTTCCTTTCCGCCATGATGGCGCACGCAGTGGAGCACCACCTGGCGCTGGCTTATGGCGACTGGCAGCGCGAGCTGGAGCTGTTCTGCGAGTTCACCGGAATCGAGTATTTCACGCCCGCGGCGCGCACCGCGGCAGCGGGCTGAAGAAGGATTGGCCCCAGATGAACGCAGATGAACACGGATGGAAACGCAGCGAGTTTCCGTCTTATCTGTGTTCATCTGCGTTTATCTGCGGCCTGAACTGCTTTTTCCGTTTTTTTGTCCGGGCTTCTTGATAGGAGAACAAACATGATCTCACGGCGAGATATTCTGGTTCTGGCCGGCTCGGCTCCCGCCTGGCTGGCCTCGAATGCAAATGCCGCTCCGGCGCCGGGCGACCGGCCGCGCCTGGGTGGAGCGCCCACCGCGTTCGCGCAGCGCATGCGGGCCGCCCGCGCCGGCGGCCAGCGTTTCGATATTGTGGAGCACTGCCACAACCTCGGATTGGGGGGCGTGCAGACGAACCCTCCCTCCACCGATGCGGAAGCCATCCGCACTTTCCGCGCGCGCCTGGAGCGCTACAATCTGCACCTGATCTGCGATCCCCGGCTGCCCAAGGAACCGGGCGACCTCGATGCCTTCGAAACCCAGGTGAAGGCTTATAAAGAGGCTGGCGCGGCGGCGTTCCACGCGTCGATAACCGGCCGCCGCTACGAAGATTTCACCGACGTGGCGCCGTGGAAGAAGATGTTCGACGGCATTCAGGCCTCGGTAGCGCTGGCCGAGCCGGTGCTGCGCAAGTACAAGATGCGCCTGGGCATGGAAAACCACAAGGGCTATCGCGCCGTGGAGCAGGCCGCCTGGCTGCGCCGGCTGGGCAGCGAATACGTCGGCGTATGCTTCGATTTCGGCAACAATCTTTCGCTCTGCGAAGATCCCATGGACACCATGCGCACGCTCCTGCCGCATATCTTCTTCAGCCACATCAAAGATATGGCGGTGGAAGATTACGAGGACGGCTTCCTGCTTTCCGAAGTGACCATGGGGGAGGGAATGCTGGACTTGAAGGGGATGGTGGAGACGCTCCGGCAGAAGGATCCGAACATGATCTTCGAGCTGGAAATGATCACCCGCGATCCGCTCAGGATTCCCGTCTACACTCCCAAATACTGGGCCACCTTCGACGATGCCATCAGCCCTCTGCCCGGCCGCGACTTAGCCAAAACGCTGGCGCTGGTGCGCAAGAACAAACCCCGGTCGCCGCTGCCGCACGTCTCCGGGCTGAGCACCGAAGCGCAGATCAAGCTGGAAGACGATTACAACCGGAAGTGCATCGACTGGGCGCGCCGCAACCTCGACCTGTGAAGCCCGCGGGCAGGCGAAACCGCCTGCCCCGCATCGGCTAGCACGATTGACACTGTATGTGCCGGGCGATATATTCCCTTGTGACGACGCCGTTCGCTCATGTCCGCCGGAATCAGGTGCCGCGCGCCGGGCCGGGTCACCCGTGGACTCGACCTGAGTTTTGTGCGCCGCCGGGGATCGCCTGCTTCGTATGCCCCGGTCTTAGCAGTCACGGCAAATGAAAAGGGAAGACGGGCAGACAGCAAACCTTTCGCGGATTCCCGGCCACTGGCTGGCCGGCGTGAGCCGCACGACAACATCACCAACCAGTAGAGGAGAATTTCATGTCTGACCAACCGGACAAAACGGGAGCGACGCGGCGAACCTTTCTGGGCGCTGCCGCACTTACAGCAGCCTCTTACAACCGGGTGCTGGGGGCCAACGATCGCATCGGCGTCGGCTTTATCGGCTTCGGGCTGATCGGCAAAGCAGCACCTCGCGGATTTCAAGAAGTTTAACGACGTCAACCTCGTCGCCCTGTCGCGAAACCTACAAGCCCCGCCTGGAGGCAGGCCTGCAGTACATGGGCAACCCCGATGCCAAGGGCTACTCCGATTTCCGGAAGATGTACGAGAACAAGGATATCGACGGCGTCGTTGTGGCCACGCCGGATCACTGGCACGCGCTGCTCACCATCATGGCCTGCGCCGCGGGCAAGGATGTATATTGCGAAAAGCCGATCAACGTCTGCATCGACGAAGGCAAGTGGATGATCCAGGCGGCGCGCAAGTACAAGCGCATCGTGGTGGTGGGTTCGCAGCGGCGCCATGGCACCGGCGTTGCGGAGGCCAAGAAGGTCGTCGAAAGCGGCGTGCTGGGCAAGATTCACTCCATTCGCATCGCCTCGTACCGCAACGTGTATCCCGGTTTCGGCAAGACCCCGGTTTCCGATCCGCCGCCGGGCTTCGATTACGACATGTGGCTGGGGCCCGCGCCCAAGCGGCCTTACACGAACCACCGCGGCATTTACCATTTCCGCTGGTTCTGGGATTATTCGGGCGGCCAGATGACCAACCTGGGCGCGCACACCATCGACCAGGTGCTGTGGCTCATGAACGTCAAGGGTCCCACCGAGGTGATGTCCAGCGGCGGCCGCTACGCCCTGGAAGACGACGGCGAAACGCCGGATCTGCAGGATGCGGTGTGGAAGTTCCCCGGCTTCACCATGAATTACGCCATCCGCGAAGCCAACGCCATGCGCGGCGACCCGGCCGGCGCGCGGACAGGTGTATCTGGGCACCAAGGGCAGCATGGTGCTCGGCGGCAGCTTACGAAGTGATCCCGGAGAATGAAGATCGATCCGGTCAACGACATTCCGCGCTTCTAGGGCCAGCCCATCGGCGGCCCGGTCTATACCGACGTGAAGCCGACGCCGTGGATCCAGCCCTCCAAGGGCGGCGTGGCCTCCGATCGCGCGCTATGGCACCGGCGGCGAAGACACCATGGCCATGAACGAGCGCGACTGGCTGGATTGCATGCGCAGCCGCAAGCGCCCGCTGTGCGAGGTGGAAGACGGCCACCGCGTGGCCATCGCCTGCCATCTGGCGAATATGTCGCTGCGCCTGGGCCGCGCCATCCGCTGGGATCCCGAGAAGGAGCAGGTGATCGGCGATAAGGAAGCCGCCGCCATGTGCGTGCGCCCGTACCGGGCCCCGTGGGACGGCGTGCTGAAAAGCCTGGTGAAGGTGTAAGAAGTTAAGTTACCGCCGAGACGCCGAGTCGCCGAGGAAACCCCGGTCAGGGGAATCGGCGGTTCGGGTCTCCGCCCGCGAAACGGCGCCATGTCGCCCCGGCGCGGCTCCGGCAGACATAGCGAACGCAGGTGTCCAGTCTCAATAAACTCGGCGCCTCGGCGTCTCGGCGGTGAAAATGAATTGCTGTCCCGGAGTTAGCCCATGGCGAGCCAAACGTATCTCAGTTGGGTCATCAAGAATACTCCCACCAAGTGGTGGCACGATTCGGCCGAAGCGGCCGAACTGGATCTCGGGTTGGAGCGCGGCGCGGTCGGCGTCACCACCAATCCGTTCCTTTCCAACCTGGCGCTGGTGAGCGACCGGGGGATTTGGGCGGCGGACATTGACGCCGTGCTGGCGCGCCAATTGCCGCCGGAAGCCAAAGCGGAAGCCCTGATGCGCATTCCCGTGACCAGGGCGGCGGCCAAATTCCTGCCCATTTTCGAAGCCTCCGCCGGCCGCGACGGTTTCGTTTGCGCACAGGTGAATCCGCTGCGCGCCGGCGACCGCGACTGCATGCTCCCCATGGCCCGCCGTTTTCATACCTGGGCGCCCAATATTGCGGTCAAGCTTCCGGCCACAGCCGCCGGCCTCGACGTGCTGGAGGATTGCGTCGCGGAAGGCATCACCTGTACCGCCACCGTCAGCTTCACCGTGCCGCAGGCCTTGGCCATCGGCGCGCGCCACATGGCCGGCATCGCGCGCGCCCGCGCCAAAGGCATCGCAGCCCGGCAAATGCTTCGCCGTAATCATGATCGGCCGGCTGGACGATTATCTGCGCGAGGTGGCGCACGACACCCAGGCCGCCGTGAGCGAGCAGGACATCTGCCAGTCCGGCCTGGCCGCCACCAAGCGGGCTTACGCCATCTATCGCGACCGCGGCTACCAGGCGGTGCTGCTGGTGGCGGCACTGCGCGGCGATTATCATTTCACCGAAATGGCCGGCGCGGACCTCATTATGTCCATCGCGCCCGGCTGGCAGACGCCATTCGTAACCAAGGACTATCCGCGCGAGGAGCGCATCGCCTGCGCGGTTCCCGGCGGACGTCATCGAGCGCCTCTCCCACATGCCGGAGTTCGTCCGCGCCTATGAGCCGGACGGCATGGCGGCATCCGAGTTCATGGGCTTCGGGGCCACCCAGCGGACTCTGGGCCAGTTCGCCGAGGTAGGCTGGAAGTTGATGGAGAACCTGCCGTTAAATGGCCACTCCGGTAGAAGTGCCGAAGGTCGGCAACACGATGGAGGAATGCATCGTGAGCCGGTGGCTGAAACGGAAGGGCGATTCAGTCAGCGCCGGCGACGTGGTTGCGGAGATCGAAACCGACAAGACCACCTTCGAGATCAGCGCGCCGGTGGCCGGCACCATCCTCGAACTGACTTCGAGGAAGGCGCCATGCGCCCGGTGTTCCAGCGTCTGTGCCTGATCGGCGAGCCGGGCGAAGCCGATCGATCAGCCCCCGCCGCGGCCCCCGTAGCTCCGCATTCCCAGGCGGCCCGCCGGCTTCCGAGCCAGCATCCCCGCTGGTCCACCGGGCGCCAACCCCCGAATGGAAGCCGGCAGCCCCGGTCGCCGGGAACGGCTCCGCTCCCATCTTCAGCCCGCGCGCCCGCCGCTTTGCCCAGGAGCACAATTTCCATCCCGCCTCCGTGGCCGGCTCCGGACCGGGCGGCCGCGTCCTGGTAGCGGACCTGCGAGAGACTCTACGTCGACTGCGACCGCCGGCGGGCGCCGCACCGCGGCCGTGGCGCGACCCGCCGCCGCCCCCGCGCCGGCCGGCACCGGCGACCGCATGTCCACCATCCGCGAGCGCATCGCCCGCCGCATGCGCGAATCGCTCGCGACTACCGCGCAGTACACCATGCACTCGTGGGCCGATGCCGGCGGCCTGCTGGCCCTGCGCGCCAAAATCAAGGCTTCGCCCGCCGCGGTCCAGGTCACCATCAACGACCTGGTGCTGTTCGCCGTGGCCCGCGCGCTGGTCGAAATGCCGGCGCTGAACGCCGAGTTCATCGACGGCCGTCTCCACCGCCACGAGGCCATCCACCTCGGGTTTCGCCTGCGATACCGACCGCGGCCTGATGGTTCCGGTCATCCGCGAATGCCAGAAGCCTGAGCCTGGCCGGCACTGGCCCGCCGCAGCGCCGAACTGGCCGCAGCAGGCCATGGCGGGAACCATCGGCCCGGACGACCTCGGCCGGCGCCACCTTCACCGTCAGCAACCTGGGGAGCCTGGGAATCGAGTCCTTCACCCCCCTCCTGAACCCGCCGCAGGTGGCTATCCTCGGCGTGGATGCGATCCAGCCCAGGCTGGCGCGCAGAGAAAATAAAATCGAGATTGTCGACTCCATCGGCCTATCGCTTACCTGCGATCATCAGGTAATCGATGGCGCGCCGGGCGCGAGATTTCTGAAGCTTCTGAAAGAGCAGATCGAGCGCGTGGAATCGACGTCTCAGATTGGTTAGAGCTTCTAGTGCCCAAATCCATCATCATCGATCCCGCAGTTGAATTCGCGAAAGACACCATTCGCTTTCGCGAAATTCCGGTCAATGCTTACCGAGAACGGATCTCGCGCCGTTTTCGCAGGCGGACCTGCTGCACATCTGGCAGGACCTGTGCGCCATCCGCGAGTTCGAGACCATCCTGAACGAGATCAAGATCAAGGGCGCGCTACAAGGGCATCACCTACAACCACGCCGGTCCGGCCCACCTTTCCATCGGGCAGGAGGCGGCGGCGGTCGGCATGGCGTTCGCGCTCACGCCCGAAGACCATATTTTCGGCTCGCACCGCAGCCACGGCGAGATCCTGGCCAAGGCGTTTTCCGCCATTCGCCAGATGGACGACGAGCGGCTGCTCGGAAATCATGCGCGGCTACCGCGACGGCGCCATCCTCGCGGCCGGTCGGAAGACGGCTTCGACGGCGCGGTGCAGGGGCTGGCGCGGCGCTTCTTCGTCTACGGCGCGTACAGCGAAATCTTCGCGCGGGAGACCGGGCTTCAACCGCGGCCTGGGCGGCTCCATGCACGCCTTCTTCACGCCCTTCGGCATCTATCCCAATAACGCCATCGTGGGCGGCTCGGGGTCGATTGCGCCGGGCGCGGCGCTGTTCAAGCGGGTCAACCGCAAGCCGGGCATCGTGGTGGCCAACATCGGCGACGCCTCCTTCGGCTGCGGCCCGGTGTGGGAAGGCATCACGTTTTCCGCCATGGACCAGTACCGCAAGCTGTGGGACAAGTCGCTCGGCGGCGGCCTGCCCATCATGTTCAACTGCATGAACAACTTCTACGGCATGGGCGGCCAGCCGCGTGGGCGAAACCATGGGCGTGCGGGTTCATCGCGCGCATCGGCGCGGGCGTCAACCCGGACGCAGATGCATGCCGAGCGCGTCAACGGCTACGATCCGCTGCCGGTGATCGACGCCTTCCGCCGCAAGAAGTAGGTCCTCGCGAAGGGCCGCGGCCCGGTGCTGCTGGACACGGTCACCTACCGCATCAGCGGCCATTCGCCTTCGGACGCGTCCAGCTACCGCTCCAGAGAGGAGATCGAGCGCTGGCAGCAGGCCGATTCCATCCACGCCTTCCGCGACAACCTGGTGGAGGCCGGCGCGGTGCACGGCAGAGCGGCTGGACGCCGCCCGCGAGCGACGTCGCGCGGCCATGGTCTTCGAGATGTTCGGCCAGGCGGTGGACCTGACCACCAGCCCGCGCATCCCGGTGGAATCCGAGCTGGTCGGCGCGGTGATGTTCTCCAACCGGCGGGTGGAGAAGTTCGACGACCGCGCGCCGGAGCTTCCGCAGGACCTGGCGGAGAATCCGCGCGTGCAGCAGATCCGCGGCAAAGTCCGCGTCGCGGCGTGCGAAAACGGCAAGCCGGTGCCCAAGATGAAGATGCTACAACGTGCGCGACGCCATCTTCGAAGCCATGCTCCACCGCTTCGCCATCGACCCCACCATGGTCGCGTTCGGCGAGGAGAATCGCGACTGGGGCGGCGCCTTCGCCGTCTATCGCGGGCTCACCGAGGCGCTGCCGTACCACCGGCTGTTCAACTCGCCCATTTCCGAAGCCGGCATCGTCGGCGCGGCCGTCGGCTACGCGCTCGAGGGCGGGCGCGTGGTGGCGGAGCTGATGTACGCCGATTTCATGGGCCGCGCCGGCGACGAAATCTTCAACCAGCTTTCCAAGTGGCAGGCCATGTCCGCCGGGCAGCTGACCATGCCGGTGGTGCTGCGCATTTCCGTGGGCGCCAAGTACGGCGCGCAGCATTCGCAGGATTGGACCGCGCTGGTGCACCACATTCCCGGCCTGAAGGTGGTCTACCCGGTGACCCCGTACGACGCCAAGGGCATGATGAACGCCGCCCTGGCCGGCACCGATCCGGTGGTCTTCTTCGAAAGCCAGAAGCTGTACGACACGGGCGAGATGTTCGAGCCCGCGGGCGTGCCCGAAGGCTACTACGAAATCAGCCTCTCCGAGCCTTCCGTCAAGCGCGCCGGCAAGGACCTGACCATCATTACCTTCGGCCCGCGCCCTTTACGGCGCCATCGCCGCGGCCGACGAACTGGCGAAACAGTACGGCCTTTCCGCCGAAGTGATCGATCTGCGCGCCGCCAACCCGCTCGAATTACGCGCCGCTGGTGGAATCCGTGCGGAAGACCGGCAAGGTGCTGCTGGTGACGCGACGCGGTCGAGCGCGGCTGCGTCATGCAGACCGTGGCCGCCGACGCTGACGCAGCTGTGCTTCGACGCTCGACGCGCCGCCGGTGGTGGTGGGCTCGCGCAACTGGATCACCCCGGCCGCCGAACTGGAAGCCAGCTTCTTCCCGCAGCGCGACTGGCTGCTGGATGCCATCCACGAGCGCATTCTCCCGCTCCACGGCCATCGCCCCAAAACCAACCAGACGCTCGCCGAACTGGCCCGGCGCGCCCGCCTCGGCGTGTAGGCCGGTGACCGCCTGGAAATTTTCCTGAGTCGACGGCTCCGATCGGAGCCACGAGCGTAAGCGAGTGGTCCTCGAAAGGCGCAGAATCATGCGTTTCGCGGTACCAGGGCCCTACCTGGCGTTGAGGACGTCGGCGTAGTACCGCTCGTATTGCGGGATGATCTTATCGGTGCAGAAGCGCTCGGCGGCGTTCCAGCGGCCGGCCTTGGCCATGCGGTAATGCAGGTCGTCGTCGGTCAGCAGCGACGACCACGCGCGCGGCCTGCGCGGCGATATCGCCCACCGCTTCCAGGAAGCCGTCTTCGCCGTCGGTGATCAGCTCCGGCACGCCGCCCACGCGCGTGGCCACCGGGACCACGCCGCACGCCATGGCCTCCAGCGCCACCAGCCCGAACGACTCCAGCTCGCTCGGCATCAGCAGCACGTGCGCCAGCGGGATGAGGCGCTCCACGTGGTTCTGCTTGCCCAGGAACGAGACATGGCGCTCCACCTTCAGCTCGCGCGCCAGGTGCTCGGCGGGGCCGCGGTCGGGGCCGTCGCCCACCATCAGCAGGTGCGCCGGCACGCTCTTGCGCACCTCGGCCAGAATGCGGACGCAATCGAGCACGCGCTTCACCGGGCGGAAATTGGAAAGGTGAATCAGCAGCTTTTCCCCGCCGGGCGCGTACGCGGCTGCGCCCGTCTTTTCGTTGTCCGGATGGTACAGATCGCAGTTGACGAAGTTGCGTGATCACGCGGATTTCGTTGGGCACGCCGAAACACTTCCACCGTCTGCCGCCGCAGGTATTCGCTGATGGAGGTGATGCCGTCGGATTTTTCGATGGAGAACTTGGTGATCGGGAAATAGGAGCGGTCCGTGCCCACCAGCGTGATATCGGTGCCATGCAGCGTGGTGATGAAGGGCAGGCGGCGCCGGCCGGATGCGCCAGCATCTGCTGCGCCAGCATGGCGGAGATGGAGTGCGGGATGGCGTAGTGCACGTGCAGCAGGTCGAGGGCGTAGGCTTCGGCCACTTCCGCCATGCGCGAGGCCAGCGCCAGGCAATAGGGCGGGTATTGGAACAGCGGATAGGTGGAGACTTCCACCTCGTGGTAATGGATGCGGGGAATGCCGGGATCGAGACGGATGGGGTTGGCGTAGGTGATGAAGTGGACGTCGATGGCCGCGGCGGCCAGTTCCAGGCCCAGCTCCGTGGCCACGATGCCGCTGCCGCCGTAAGTGGGATAACAGGTGATGCCGACGTTCATGGTTGCGCGATGTGCAGCACGCCGTAGCCGATCTGGCCGTGCAGGTTCTCATCCGGGCGGGCGACGTCGCCGCCGCCGAACCAGACGGCCACGGTCGATTCGTCCAGCGGTTCCACACCAGGATCGCACATGACTTTGGAATCCCAGGCGGCGGCGCCGGCGAAAACCTGGGGGAACTTTGCTCCAGTGGACGCCATCGGTGGAGCGGGCCAGGCCGAGGCGGCGGATTTCGCCGGCGCCGCGGCCGGTGTAGAGCATCCAGTAGAAACCGCGGGCCTGCCAGACGGCGGGCTCGCCCAGGCCGTTTTCGTCGAATGCGCCGGGAGGGCCGAGCTCCAGGATGGGATTGGAGACGAGCTTCTGCCAATGGATGCCGTCGGCGGAGCGGGCCAGGCCGATGCGCTGGCGGTCGGCGCGGTCCTGGCCCAGGTAGTAGAGGTAGAAATACGGGCCGATGCGGAGGACGTCGGGATCGGCGACGCCGCGCTCGTCCCAGCTCATGTAGGGACCCGGATCGAGGACGGGACCGGGGAGCTTGCGCCAGTCTCGCGCCAGGCCGAGACGCGGCCGGTCGCGCGGGCCCGCTACGTACCAATACCAGAGGGCGCCGTCCCATTCCAGGGCGGAGCCGTTGGCGGCGATGTAGGAACCCTCCCAGGTTTGGGGATCGGGCGAGAGGACGACGCCGAAGTCCCGCCATTGCCGCAGATCGGGGGTGAAGGCGTGGAGGGTGCGCCAGGTGCGCCCGTCCCACGCGGAATAGTAGACGTGCCAGCGTCCGACCACGGAAGGGTTGAGGACATCGCGTGCCGTGCCGCGGGAGAGAACGGGTCCGGGGCGCTCTTCGAACGTGTATGCCAAATGGGGATTGCCGCCGGAGAGCGGCGGAAGCGTGAAATCGGAATAGCGGCCGCAACCCGGGGCAAGCGAGACCAGAACCAGGAGTGCCGGGACCGGTATCCGGCGCCGCATCCCCGATTCCCGAACCCTCATGAAAGGGGGATCCGGTATTTCAGGCTGGCACCGCGGCCGGGGCGGGATTCGAGGAGCAGCTCCGCGTTGAGGGAGCGGGCGCGGCGCTTGAGGCTGGCGGGACCGAGCCGCAGCAGCTCCAGCTCTTCCAGCGTGTAGGTGCCGGCAAAGGGGAAGCCGTGGCCGTTGTCGTCAACCGAGATCTCCAGGCCTTTGTCGGTTTTCTCCAGGGAGAGGGCGACGCGGGTGGCGCCGGCGTGCTTCTGAACGTTGTGGAGCGACTCGCGGAGCATCTGCAAGACCTCGAGGGTGGTCTCGCGCGGCAGGCCGATGGGTGTGTTGGCGCCTACGAAAGCCACCGGGATGCTGCTTTCCTTCTGGAAGGTCTCGGCCAGACGGCGGGCGACGCCGACGAAGTTGCCGCCGTCCACATCCACGGGCCGCATGCTGTGCAGGAAGGTGCGGAGGTCGCGCACCTGGGTTTGGGCAAGCTGCTGCAGGTCTTTCAGGTCGGCCAGGCCGGCCTGGACATCGCGGTCGAGGAGCTTGCGCAGGATTTCCAGGCGCATTTGCAGGCTGATGAAACTCTGGAGCGGACCGTCGTGGAAATCGGAGGCGATGCGCTGGCGCTCCTCTTCGCGGGCCTTGGCGGCTTCGGTTTCCGCCTGCACGACGCGCCGGTTCAGAGCCTCCGTCTCGCGCTTCCGGTTCTGCAGGCTGAGGGAACAGCCGCAGGCGAGCACGCCGGCGACGAGGACCGCCGGTTCGAGCGCGCGGAGGGAGGGCCGGGACAAGGGACTGCAGAAAACCGCGCAGATGCCGACAATGACCGCCAACTCGACCGGGGAATAGAAGGCCAGGGCTTCCGCGAGGAGATAAAGGAAGACGACGGGGGCGATCCAGAGGGCGGCCGGGGAGGCACCGGCAAGAAGAAGGAAGAAAAGAAGATCGGCGAACAGGACAAGGAGGCCGGAGAGTCCGCGCAATCCCTTGGAGCGGAAAGCGATGACGACCGCATAAACCAGGAAAAGGGCGATTGCCCCGTCGAGGAACAGCGGGGAACCAAGGGCCAGATTCAGGCCTAGTGCGGCGACGGCGAGTACTACCCGCCCCCAACCGCTATCACGCAAGAGGGTGGTTCCATTCACGGTTTATTTCCGGTAGAGGTACAGAGTGTGGCTGCGCCCTTCGCCATCGTCGGCGATATCCTGCACCTTCTCCGGGGTCCAGGCCTGGAAGGCGAAGTCATGCGCGACCACACGAGCGCCCTTTTTGAGCTGCCGGGCCAGCAGCGGTTCCACTTTGGTATCGATAGATTCGGGAAGCAGATACACGGTGACCAGGTCGGCGGAGCTGTAATCCTGCTGAAGGAGGTCGCCGTTGACGATTCGGGCGGTCTTATCAAGGCCAAGTTTATGAATGCGGGCTGCACTCTGGCGGCAGAGATCGGGCATGAGTTCGATGCCGATGGCGTCGGCGTGAAATTTCTGGGCGGCCATGATGACGATCCGGCCATCACCCGAGCCCAGATCGAACAGTTTCTCGCCGGACTTGAGACCACCCAATTGCAGCATTTTCTCGACGATTGTCTGGGGCGTAGGGTAATAGGGCGCGAGCTTCTCCCCGGCCGCGCTCTGCGCGCACAAGGGAAGCAGGGTTGCGATCAGCGTGACGCAAATCTTACGCATCCTGGCCCCGTTCGTTATTTAACAATTTAACACTTTTAGGGGGCGTTTTCACAATCGGGAGTTTCCCTCTGGTGAAAAAATTCGACATGGAGGTTGCCTGCTCCGGGAAAATCGTGCGGCCCGGGCAAACGGTTCTGCCGCGCACAGCGGCGGAGGTGGCGACGGTGTCCATCGCCACAGGGCGGCGGGCGGCGGACGCGGCGGATATGGTATCCCAGGAAGCGGAGTTCCTCATGGCAAGCCGAGCATTGAAAATCGACCCCAAAAAGACCGCCGTCCGCGAGCACGAGGCGGTGACGAAAACAACTACCGAGCAGTCTATTGCGGCCCTGGCGTATCAGCTTTGGATGGAGCGCGGTTGCCCCATCGGGTCCCCGGAGGTGGACTGGTTCCAGGCGGAGACGGAATTGAAAATGACGAACGAACCCGCCTCGATGTCGGCATAGAGCTAGTTGGGGACGCCCCGGGGCGCCGTTGTAGCGGCAGGGCATGCCCGGCCCGCTAACTTCTTGCTTCGACGGGCTTCCGCTACCGGCTGGGCGTTACGGGAGCAGGTGGTTCCTCCAGGATGCAGACGGCATCCAGGTTCCGGTACTTCTCGGCATAGTCCAGGCCGTATCCGACCACGAACTGGTCGGGAATGCGGAACCCCACATAGCTGACCTCGACCGGACGCAAGCGGCGCTCAGGCTTGTCCAGGAGCGCCGCGATGCGCAGGGAGCGGGGACGACGCTGCTCGAGTACGTGCAGCAGGTAGGTGAGGGTGACGCCGCTATCCACGATATCTTCCACGATGAGGACGTTCGCGCCTTCGAGCGAGATGTCGAGGTCCTTGGTGACCTTGACCTCGCCGGAAGTGGACTTCCCTTTTCCGTACGTGGAAATCCCCATAAAATCGACGAAGACGTCGCGGGTCATGGCGCGCGCCAGGTCGGTGAGGAAAAAACAGGCGCCCTTGAGAATGCAGATGAGGTGCAGGTTGCCGTTGGGGTAGTCGCGGGAGATCTCCGCGCCCATCTCGCGAATGCGAGCCTGAATGCGGTCGGCGGGAATGAGCACGCGCAGGTTGGGATCGGTCATGGAATCTACATAGTAACGCGCTATGCTAAGGTTCCATGCGGACCATTATCGCAAGCGCGGCCGTGATGGCCGCGGCTGTTCTACTGGCACAGCCGGGGATGCATCCGCGGCTCAAAACAACCGCTACCCTCGGCCGCCAGGCGGAGGGATTTTACCTGGTGCCGACCAACCAGGTGCTGGAGCCGGCCGGCACGCAGACGCTGATGCCGGGCCGCCCGGTGGACATGGCGTTCGATTCCGGAAAGCGCCTGCTGGCGGTGCTGAACTGGCACAGCGTGATGGTGCTCGACGCGGCCACGGGAGCGACGCTGGCGGAGATCCCCTCGCGCTCCACGTCGTACGCGGGGGTGGCATTCCGGCCGGGGCATGACGAAGTGTGGGCCAGCGAAGCCACGCGCAACGGGCCGGACAGCATTCTGGTGGCGAAGTTGACGGCGGATGGTAAGGCCGGGGAGACCAGCCGGATCGCGCTGAAAGGGCACCCGGTGCCGGCCGGGCTGGCGTTTTCGGGCGACGGCAAAACGGCGTATGTGGCCTTCAGCCGCAACAACACGCTGGCGGTGATGGACGCCGACACGCACGAAATCGTGAAGGAAATCGAGACGGGCGTTGCGCCGTTCGGGGTGACGGTGGCGGCCAGGCGCGGGCTGGTGTTCGTGAGCAACCGGGGCGGGCGGCGGGCGCGCGCCGGTGACACCACCGCGCCTTCGAGCGGCTCGGCGGTGGTGACGGACCCGGAGACGGGATCGTCGGTCAGCGGAACGGTAAGCGTGGTGGATGCGAAAACGCTGGTGGTGCGGGAGGTGGCGACGGGCCTGGCGCCCTCGCAACTGGCGCTGAGCGCGGATGAGCAGCGGCTGGCGGTGGCCAACGGGCACTCCGATTCGGTGACGGTGGTGGACACGGAGACGCTGCGCACCACGGAGACGAAAATTCCCACCTTTCCGGAGGCGCCGCTGGGCAGCCAGCCTATCGCGGTGGCGTTCGCGCCGGATGGGGCCACGCTGTATGCCGCGTGCGGCGGCAACAACGCCATCGCGGTGCTGCGGTGGGCGGGCACGGAATGGAAGGTGGCGGGCGCGCTACCCACGGCGTGGTTCCCCTCGGCGGTGGCGCTGGACGGGGATGGCGCGCTGCGGGTGCTGAACCTGAAGGGCATGGGAAATACGGCGGACCGGAAGGGGACATTCAACTCGCGCCAGTATGAAGGCTCGCTGGAACGGATGGCGGCGCCGACGGCGGAGCAGTTGGCGCAGGGAACGCGGGCGGTGGAGGCGGCCAACAGCCCCGTGTATGAAGCGGCGGGCGGCGTTGCGAACCTTTCGTCGCTGGGCATCCAGCACGTGTTCCTGATCGTCAAGGAGAACCGCACCTACGACCAGGTGTTCGGCGACATCGCCAAGGCCAACGGCGACCCCAGGCTGGTGATGTACGGACGCGACATCACGCCCAACCATCACGCGCTGGCGGAGCGCTACGTGGTGCTGGACAACTTTTACGCCGCCGGCGCCATCAGCTTCGACGGCCACCAGTGGTTGGCGCAGGCGTTCGTCAGCGATTACACGGAGCGGGCGTTCGCGGGCTCGCCGCGCGGCTACGCGTGGAATATGGCGGACGCGCTGACGGTGGCGCCCACGGGATTCTTCTGGCAGAGCGCGGCCAAGCCCCTGGACGTGCGGATTTACGGCGAATTTCAACTGCCGGCGCGGTGGGACCCGGCGCGGCAGAGCGCGGTGGACATGAACGAAAGCCAGGAGCTGTCCTGGGCGGAGTATCTCAAGCTGTACCGCGAAGGAAAATGGCAGACCGCGGTGGGAGCGCGCAGCGGCGTACCGGCGCTGCAGCCGTATTGCAGCCAGCGGTATCCGCAGAATTCGCTGACCATTCCGGACCAGATCCGCGCCGAGGAGTTTCTGCGCGAGCTGCGCGAGCAGGAAAAAAGTGGCCGCATGCCGAATTTGAACATCCTGACGCTGAATAGCGACCACACTATGGGGACGCGGCCGGGTTCGCCCACGCCGCGGGCCATGGTGGCGGACGACGACCTGGCGCTGGGGCGCATTGTGGAGGGGATTTCGAAGAGCCGCTTCTGGCCGCACAGCCTGATTCTGGTGGTGGAGGACGACGCGCAGGACGGGGTGGACCACGTGGACGGGCACCGCACGGTGGCGCTGGCCATCGGGCCGTACATCCGGCGGAACGCGGTGGATTCGAATAATTACAACCAGGTGAGCCTGATTCGCACCATCCAGGAGATTTTCCGGATTCCGCAGCGCACGCGGTACCTGGCGGCGGCGCGGGCGATGACCAGCATATTCACCGCGGAAGCGGACACGGCGGCGTACGAGTACGTGGTGCCGAAGCAGTCGCTGGACGAGAAGAACCCGCCATTGAACGGACTGGCGGGAAGAAGGCTATGGGCGGCCAGGCAATCGGCGGCCATGGATTTCCGGGACCTGGACGAAGCGCCGGAAGACACGTTGAACCACGTCCTGTGGTGGGACGCGAAGGGGTACGACGTGGCGTACCCGGGCGAGCGGCGATAGGGGACGTGGGACAGGCGGTTTCGCCTGCCCCTACTGCTCCGCGGGTGGTTCTTCCGGGGCGGGTGGTTCCACCGGCGCGTCCTGGAGCAGACGCTCCCAGACGCCGCGGGCGGCGCGCTGGGCGGCCACTTTCTTGGTGCGGCCGTCGGCTTGGCCGCTCCAGTCGCGTCCAACGCGAACCTCGACGGTGAAGACCTTCGAGTGCTCGGGACCGTGCTCGCGCACGATGGCATAGCGGGGCTGGGGCAGGCCGCGGCTCTGCGCCAGTTCCTGAAGGGCGCTCTTGAAGTTGGCGATGGCGGGCTGGATGTCGGTGCCCGCCTCCACATCGCCGGCCAGCGGAGCGTCCAGGACGAAGCCGCGCACCAGGCTGCGCGCCGCCTCGATACCGCCATCCAGGTAGACGGCGGCGATGAGGGCCTCGAAGGCGTCCACCAGCAGAGTTTTTTTGGCGCGTCCGCCGCTCATCTCCTCGCTGCGCCCGAGATCGAGAAAGGAGCCGATATCGAGGCGGCGCGCCACGCCATGGAGGTGAGCGGCGGAGACCAGGTGCGCCTTCTGGCGGGAGAGCTGGCCTTCGCTCTGGTCGGGGAAGCGCTCGACCAGAGCTTCGGCCACCAGGAAGCCGAGCACCGAATCGCCGAGAAATTCCAGTTGCTCGTTGTCGACCAGGTCCACGCCGCCGTTGCGGCTCTCATTGGCGAGCGAGCTATGGGTGAGCGCGCGGCGCAGCAACTGCGCGTTCGAGAAGCGGTAGGCAATCCGTTCCTCCAGCGTGGACGGCTCCGCGCGCATGGAGCTTATTTCTTGGCCGATGCCGCGTTCTTGATATTCTGCGTGACCGTACGGATCTGCTGATTCAGCTGGGGGTTGGCCAGAATCTTGTCGCACACCGCCACGGCGTCCGCGTTTTTGCCGCCCTGCAGGTAAGCCGAGGCCAGCCGCACCTGGAAGGCGGGCTCGTCGGGCACGCCATCGCTGGCCGTCTTGAATTGGGCGATGGCGTCGTCGAATTTCTTGCGGTTGAGAGCCACCAGTCCGAGGCCGTTATGGGCTTCGGCCTCGAGATACTTTTTGGCCGACTCCCACTGCTCATCGGTCATCTGGTTATTGGGTTTGGTGGCGGTCTTCATGTCCTCGATGGTCAGGTTGAAATATTTTTCGGCGCTGGCCAGTTTATCGTCGCGGTCCAGGTCGTGCTCGTGGGTCTGCCCGACAATCAAGGTGCCGAGCATGTTGGGCACCTGGAAATTCTTGGGATTGACTTGCAACACCTGTTCGCAGAAAACCTGCGCCTTGGCCGTGTCGCCCTTGCTCTGGTAGGCATTGGCTTCAATGACCAACGCCGTCTCCTTGTAGTAAGTATCCGCGAACTTGGTGATCAGGTCGTCCGCGGCCTTGATCATGGCGTCCGGACCGGCCTGTTGCGCCTGCATCAGCGCCATAACCGCCTGGGATTCACCCTGCGATTTGGTGTGCGCCACCAGTCCTCTCTGCGCGTGCGCCAGGGGGAAGGTCAAGCCGGCGGCCAAGCCCAGGACACCGGTGAGAATCAGTCGTTTCATTACCACTCCTTATTTCGAGGTTTGGGCCACACCCTGCTGGGCCGCCTTGCGCGCCATGTCGGATGCGCCGGGCACCTGCAAAGCATCGCGAAAATACTTGCCGGCCGCGGCGCTATCGCCCGCCGCCAGGGAAAGCCGGCCGAGGAAGACCAGAGTCCAAGCCTTCACCGGCGGTTCCGGTTCCAACTCCAGAACTTTTTCAAACAGGCGCTCGGAAGTATCGGGATCCTTCTGCAACGCCGCGATGCGCGCCAGCCCGTAATAGGCGGCGGCGTGCATCGACTTTTGGTCCGTTTGCTGCAACACCTGCAAATACAAAGTCTTGGCCTTATCCAGATTGGCGGGGTCCTGTGCGTGAGCCGAATAGAGCTGCTCGGCATCGTCCAGGGTTTTGGCCGCGCCGGTGAGCGGGGGCGGCGGAGGGGCGGTGACGGTGAGGGTGCGCGGGGGCAGCGGCTTGCTGTCGAACTGGACGTCGGCCAGCCGCGCCTCTTCCTTGGCCATGTCGATGCCCAACACCAGATCGCGGTAGTAGAGTTGCATGGCGGCTTCCTGCTTTTCGTAGACGGGAAGCTTTTCCGCGAAGTAGGGAGTCAGGATGTAGCCCTGCTTGAGCGATTGCTGGACGAATTCGGGCTGCTTGTCCAGGCGGGCCTCGATGGCCTTGACCAGGGATTCGGTGGTGAGCAGCAGGTAGTCGAACCGCAGGTGCTCGGGCAGCGCTTCGGCGCGCTGGGCATGATCAAAGACAGGCTTCTTGCGGTTGATGGCTTCCTGGTAGCGGGTGGCCAGGGGATCGAGAAGGTAGGTGAGATAGCCATGGCGGATATCGAAAATCCGCAAATCGGGGGACGGGGTGATGACAATAGTGAATTCGGTGCCGTAGCTGCGCGTCTGGATCTGGTTGGGCGGAGCCTGCAATTCGATGTAGATCTGAAAGCGGCGCCCGCTGAAACCGGAGGTCTGCTGGCGCAGGTACAGGTTGCATTGCAGGACCACGTCGGAAATCGGGTTGTGATAGCGCTCGATGACCTCGTCAATGGCCGGCTGGGAGCGCTTCCAGAGGTCCTCGATATTGGCTTCTTTGTAGAAGCGGACGAGGAGGGGCTGGAGGTCGGTCATCTCGCCGACATCCGGCGGAATGTCCGCGCCCTTTTCCTTGAAGTCGAAATTGGGAGGCGGGCCGACGCTGAGGGCAAAGGAGATGTACTGGCTCAGCTCGGCGGTGGGATTGGCGCGATGATGGCGGGCGACGAATGCCTTGAGAGGGGCGAGCGACGGTATGTTGTGCCTGGCCAACTCCTGGCGGATGGCCAGGCGCAGGGGATGGTTGTTGGGCGAATCCAGGTCGGCGTCATAGCCGGCCGAATTGATGGCGGCCATGACCGTGAACAGGGTGGGACTGGCGTCGAGCTGGCCCGTTTCAGCGGGCGCGGCATGGGCCACGGTGGCGGCCACCAGAGTTGCCATTAGGGTGAACCGGAACAATCCTCCCCAGTTTAGCATCGGGCGTTCCGGCCGGCGGATTCGCACGGGCGGTTCCGGGAATCTGCTACGCTGGCGCCATATGGGCATTCGCATGGTGCAGGTGGACGCGTTCACGAACCGGCCGTTCGCGGGCAACCCGGCCGCGGTTTGCGTGCTGCGGGAGGCCAAGCCGGAGCAGTGGCTGCGCGACGTGGCGCGCGAAATGAACCTCTCCGAAACCGCCTTTCTGTGGGAGCGCGAAGACGACTACCGGCTGCGCTGGTTCACGCCGGCCGCGGAGGTGGATTTGTGCGGGCACGCGACGGTCGCAAGCGCACACGTGCTGTGGGAAGACCGGCATCTGCTGGCGGGACGACAGGCGCGCTTTCACACGCGCAGCGGGCTGCTGACGGCGGACCGGCGCGGGGAGTGGATCGAGCTGAATTTTCCGGCCAAGCTGGCGCAGGCGGTCGAGGCGCCGCCGGCCCTGCTGACCTGTTTGGGACTGGAGCGGGCCGCGTTCGTCGGCCGGAATGCGTTCGATTACCTGGTGGAGACGGAGTCCGAGGAGAAGCTGCGCGGGCTGGCGCCGGATTTTACGGCGCTGCGTAAGATCGAGGTGCGCGGCGTGATGGTGACGGCCCGGCCGGCGGGCGGGGATTTCGATTTTGTGTCGCGCTTTTTCGCGCCGGCGGTGGGGGTGGACGAGGACCCGGTCACCGGCTCCGCGCACACGGCGTTGGGGCCGTATTGGGGCGCGAAGCTGGGGAAATGCGAGATGACCGGCTTCCAGGCTTCGGCGCGCGGGGGCGTGGTGCGAGTGCGGCTGGAAGGGGAACGGGTGATTCTGGGCGGGCAGGCGGTGACGGTCATGACGGGGGAGTTGCTGGCGTAGGTAGATAGCGACCGTGATCTACCCGGCGCTACGTGGGATCGGCTTCGATCTTGCCGTCCCGCCGCAGGCGCAGGCGGCGGCCGCGCCAGTTCACCTCACTGCCGAACGCGCCGCCGAGCCAGACGGCGAAACCGAATAAGTCGCGGAGCGGGATCATCCACCAGTCGCGCGCAATCCGTCGATAGCGGAGGACGGCGGCGGCGACGGCCACGCCCGCGGCCATGCGCAAGCCGAGGGCGAGGGCGCCGGCCCACCACTGGCCCAGCGCGAACGCGACCAGCGCCCAGAGGGTGGCGTGGGTGACCAGGTAGCCGTAGTAGCCGGACGGGCGCGACACCCGCACGGTTCTCGACCATCGCAGTTGGTGCAGCCAGACGTCGCGCCAGGAGCCGGAGCCGAGGTGGGTCTCCACCACTACCGGCGCGAACTCGATGCGATAACCCAATTCGAAAATGCGGCGGCCCAGCTGGTAGTCGTCGGCCAGGAAGTTGGCGATGGCTTCGAAGCCGCCGATTTTGCGTAGGGTTTCGGCGCGGAAGACCATGGTCGAGCCCAGCGCGAATTCGGCCACGCCGAGAAGCCGCGCCACCAGCACGCTGGGTGCGAATTCGGTGGCGATGCCGAGCGCTTCGGCGCGCGCCGCCGGGGATTCGCCGAGGGCGCGGTAGAGGCAGGTCACCAGGCCGACCAGAGGATCGGCCAGCGGTGCGACCGCGGCGCGCAGGTAGCCGGGCTCCACGGCGATGTCGCCGTCATTGACGAGCAGTACCGGGTGGCGGGCGCGGCGCGCCAGTTCCGCCAGCACGCCGGCCTTGGTGTTAGGCGCCGCGGTGGAAACCAGACAGCAGGAAATGGGGACGCGCGGGAATTCCGCCTGGAGGCGGGCGATGTCCGCGGCGGCGGGATCGCGGGGATCGCTCAAGCCGAACAGGATTTCGAATTCGGGGTAGTCCTGGGCGGCGTGCGAACGGAGGGCCTGGTAGAGGCCCGCGTCGCGGCCGTGGATCGGCTTCAGAATGGAAACGGGAGGGCAAAGGGCCGGCGGTTCTCTCTGCCCATCGGCCGGCAGGCGCAACCGCCTGCCCCACTGCGCCACGGCCGCCAGCGCCAACGCGTAATAGGCGGCTGCCGCCAGCGCCAGCGCCGCCGCGAGCCAGGACATCAGTCGCCGGAACTGGCCGGCGCCGGGGCGGTCTTGGCGGCCGATTTATGATCGGCCACGAACTTTTTGCGTTTCGAGCGCAGCGCCATGTATTCGCGGGCTTCCTTGGTGAGGCGGCGCCGCTCGTCGGAATCGAACGCCGCCTTCCGCACGATGCGCCAGATGACGCGCGGGCGGAAGAAGTACTCGCCGTAGAAGCGCTCCACCCAGTCCACCAGCTCGCCGCGGTCCAGCCCCGGATAGGTGATGTTGGGAAGCTGGTGGCCGGTCTCGTCGGTCATGGAGTCGATGGTGATGAGGCCGTTCTGCTTGACGTGCTCGTAGAATTCGGTGCCGGGATACGGATGCGCAATGGAAACCTGGATGGTGTCGGTGTCCATGCGCTTGGCGAAATCGATGGTCTTGCGGATGCTCTCCCGGGTTTCGCCGGGCAGGCCGATGATGTAATCGCCGTGGATCGTCAGGCCCAGTTTCTTGCAGTTGGCGGTGAAGCGCTGCGCCATATCGATGGTGGCGCCCTTCTTGATGTTCTTGAGGATCTGCGGGTCGCCCGATTCGTAGCCCACAATGAGCAGCCGGCAGCCGGCCTCCTTCATCGCCTTGAGGGTGTCGTAATCGGTGGTGACGCGCGAGGTGCAGGACCAGGTGAAGTTGAGCGGCTTGAGCTTCTTGCAGAGCTCGATGGTGCGCTCCTTGCGGTAGTTGAAGGTGTCGTCGTCGAAGAAGATTTCCTTGATGTTGGGGAACTGCTCCAGGGCGTAGCGCGCCTCGTTGGCGACATCGTCGCTGGAGCGCAGGCGCCAGCGGTGGCCGGAGTGCGTCTGCGGCCACAGGCAGAAGGTGCACAGCGCCGGGCAGCCGCGCGAAGTGTAGAACGAGAGGAACGGGTTCAGCAGGAACGGCACGTTGTAGCGGGTGACGTCGAGATCGCGCTTGTAGACCTTGGTCACCCAGGGCAGCTCGTCGAGGTTCTCGATCACCGGCCCTTCGGGATTGTGGCGGATCGGCGCCGTTCTGGCGGAAGCTGACGCCCGGGCAGCTCTTCGAGCGGTTTGCCGCTGGCGTAATCGGCGATCTGGTGATCGAACTCGCGGCGCACCAGAAAGTCGATGGCCTTGTTGACGCGCAGGGTCTTTTCCGCCTCCACCGTCACCGGCGGGCCCACGAAGGCCACCCGCAGCTTGGGGTTGGAATCCTTCATCATCTCCGCCATTTTGACGTCCACGTGAAAGCCGGGGGTGGAGGTGAAGAGCACCAGCAGTTCGAAATCCCTGGCCATGGCTACGGTCTGCTCGATGGAGATTTTGTGCGGCGGGGCATCCACCACTTTGCTGTCCGGCAGCATGCCGGCGGGGTAGCAGAGCCACACCGGGTACCAATACGATTCGATTTCGCGCGAAGCCGGCCAGCGCGAACTGGCGCCGCCGTCGAAGCCTTCAAAAGATGGTGGATTTAGAAACAGCGTTCTCATGCACTCTCCGACTGAGCAAACCGTCTACCGCCAGGGAACCGGGCCGAACGCCGGGCGTGACCGGACCTACTGGTCCAGGTCCTCGCCGGCGTGTTGATTGTCTACGGAAAAATTAGCGAAGTCGACTGTCAGCTCCGCTTTGCCGAAAAACCACACGTCGGTCTCGCTCTCCAAACGGCGCGGCACCGCGATGCCGTTTTCAATTCCGTACAGCCGCACAAACGTGACCGCGCGTACGCCCAGGGGGGTCTTGACCACACGGCCCGACTCGCGGACCGGAAGGTAGGTGGCGGCATCGATCCAGAGTTCGCCCTTGTAAAGCTTTTCGCGTTTCTTGCGCGGCGCAACCTGAAAAACGTAGGTATCGCGGCCGTCCATTTCCGCGGTGCCTTTGTACTTAAACTTGTAGTTCTCGGGAGTGATGGCGATGGAGGGGTCGCCCAGGCTTTCCGTCTCCTGTTCCAGGTAGCGGTTGATCACTTCCTTCTTGATGGTGTTGTCGCCCTGGAAACGGAAGGCTTCATAGGTGATCCGACCCAGCTTTGTGATGCGCCGCAGCGCATCCAGTTTTCCCTGCTTCTGCAGCTTGGGGAGAGAGCCGGAGATTTCGACTTCCATCGAAGCGCCGCGCACGATCTGATCCTGCCGCCGGGCGGCAGCGATGAAGTTTTCGACAATTGTGTCGCCGGCGAGACGGCTTGACCGTGTTTCCGAATGATTGAACCGGGCGGGCTCGCCGGAGACGGCCTGCTGCCCTGCCAATGGCTGTGTGGAAGACGGACTCGATTGCGCCAGCACCGACCAGCCGACCAGGCCGGCGAATACAAAGACGTGGACCTTCAAACCAGCAACCCCGAATCAGAATTTCAGTCCAGAAGATATAAGTCTAGCAGGATCAGGGGCTCTGCGGCAATCGGGCAGGGCGGGCACGGTTTCACACACATCCACCGCGGAGGCCGTGGGGAAAATAAAGTATGCCACGCAAAATATCCAGCATGGGAGAGCCGAAGCAGCAGCGGAAGACCTCGCAGAAGCGCGCGATGGACGCCAAAGGCCCGAGCGGGCGCAATACCCGCTCCGGCGCGGTGAGCCAGGGAGGGAAGTGGGCCGGATCGGGGCGGAAGACGGTGGAACACGGCGAGGGGCCTCTGATCGCCCACCAGGGCCAGGCCGGCCGGGGGCGAAAGCAGCATCCCGCCCTGCGGACCATGAAGGCGCATCACCCCAGCCACGGCTAGCGCGTCGCGAAAGCCGCCTAGCCCATGTAATCGAAAAGGGTTTTGTGCGGCATTTGGGCCTCCATCTCGAAGGAGGCCTGCAACTGCGTCTGGCTCTGCGTGAGCTGCATCGCGGCGCTGGCGATATCGGCGTCCTGGATCTGGCCGATTTGGGTCTGCAACTGGGTGTCCTGGTTGGTGGCGAAGCTTTGCGCGCCTTGGATGCGGTTTTCCGTCTGACCGTAGAAGGCTTCCTGCTGGTTGAGGAAAGCGGAGGCGGTCTGGACGGTATTGACCGCGTCCGCGATGTCCTGGGTGTCGCCGCCCGCCAGGGCGGTTTCGAGACCGCTGAGGGCGGCGAATACGTTTCCCCCGGCCGGAGTGCCATCGGCGTTACGGGCATCGAAAATCTGCTGCGCGTTGAGCGCCGCCGGAAACGAGCCGCCGGCGGGATTTTCGATCTGCGCGGTGGCGGGCGCATCGGAAAGCTGCTCCACGCCATCGGTGGCGGCGGGATCGGCCTCGTAGGTGGGCATCTGGCTTTGGTCGCCGCTGAAAATGTACTGTCCGCCGGCCACGGTCTGGCTGTAGGAAACCATTTCGTCCAGAATGGTACCGACCTGCTGCGACAGGCTGGTGGTATCGGCGCTGGTGGCGGTCGAACTGGCTCCCTCGGTGCCCAGATTGACGGCGCTGTCCATCAACTGGATGGCGGAGCCGAGGGCGCCGTCGGCGGCTTGCGCATTATTCTGAGCCAGGGTCAGGTTGGATTCGATCTGCTGATTGTGCTGCTGGTCGGCGCGCAGTTGCAATAGGTCTTCGATCTGGTCCGGGGCGTCGGATGCCTGGTTCACCTTTTTGCCGGAAGACACTTCCTGGCTGGCCTGGTTCAACTGGCTCTGAATGCGGTCTATGTTGGCCAGAAAAAGCTGCGATGCGGGATCGAGATTGGTGGTCATGGCGTCTTCTAGGATGCGGGCAGGATGTTGATCGTATCCTGGGCCAACTGGTCGAGGATGTTGAGGACGCGCGCGTTGGCGTCGTAGGCGTTTTGAAACTGGATCATAATCGTGGCCTCCTCGTCCAGCGATACGCCGGACAACTGCTGCTGCAGGTTCTTGGCCTGCGCCACGGCTGACTGCTGGACAGTCAAATCGCCATTGGCGGTATCGAGCGCATCGCCTGCCTGGGCCGCCATGCCGCCATAGAACTGGGTGAAGCTTTCGCCGTTGATTTCGTCGCCGCTGTCCTGCGGATTTTCCATGCCGGAAAGCTGCAGGGCCACGGCATTCGAGGAGGTGGAATCGCCGGCGGCCAGCTGGTCGGGCGTGATATCGGGGTTGACGGCGAGGCTGCCGGCCACGTTGGTTGCGTCGGTGCCGTCATAGGTGAACAGCGGCACGCCGGCCGCGCCGGCGGTGGTCTGGCCCCCCGACAGCATCTGGTTGACGCTATCGGCGAACTGCTGCGCCATCTGGTTCAACTGGCCCTGCTGAGAACCGTCGCCGAGGTAGGAGGGCAGGACGGTGTTGCGGAAATTGAGCAGCGCTCCCAATTGGCCGCCGGCGGTAGCCGAGGTGATATCGGTTCCGTCGCTGGCCAGAATCCCGACTGAAGGCCGGCCGTCGGGGTAAACCGCGGTCGTCGATGCCGGCTGCGACATAGTGGCCGAAATCTGATACTGCTGATTTTCGACTAGCAGGGGTGTCTGGCCGTTCATGAGGACGGACACGGTGCCGTCGGGGTTATTCAAGGTGGTGAAGCTGACGTACTGCGACAACTGTTCGAGGGTGGAATGGACTTGCGCGTCCAGCCCCGCGTCCCCGTGGTCGCCCTGCATGATCTGGTTGTTATAGGTTTGCAACTGCCCCACCAGGCTGTTGACCGTGCTCACCGTCTGCGTCACCTGGGATTCGGCATTCTGTTCCGTCTGGGTGAGGCCGGCGGCGGTTTGCTGGAAGGCGGTGGCCAGATCGCCGGCGCTGTCGAGCACGTCCTGTTGCGTCACTGCGTCACTGGGGGATTGCGCCCAGGCGGAAAAACTGTCGAAGAGGTTGCTGAGCGCGACGGAAATGCCGGAGGTGCCGGTGACGTCGAACAGGCTTTGGAGCGAGTTGAGGCTGCTGACCTGCTGCTGCGCCTGGCCGAGGAGGGTGGTTTGTTGCAGCACCTGCTGATCCGCATACTGGTTGCGCTCGCTTTCGATCTGGCCGGCCTCTACGCCGCCGGTAATACCGCTGGATGGATCTAGCGGCATCGCCTCCAGGTTCTGCACTTGGGCGGCGTAGCCGGGGGTGGAGGCGTTGGCGACGTTGTTTTCGTTGACATCGAGCACCCGCTCGTAAGCGCTCAGCGCGCCCGCGGCGATGTCCATCGAACTCAGCAGGCCGCCCACGTTCTATCCCTCCACTGAGAAGCGGCGCGGGCGTACCAGCGGCGCGGGTCGTCCGCCCGCCCGGTAACCCCCGGTGCGGGCTCCCAGGTAAGAGCACCATCCGGCGTGGTAATGTTGCGCTTTGCGCAAGAGAGCGCCCGCATGCTGGATGGCACGCCGGATCTGCTGCAGTTCGAGCTCCTGTTGCGGGGCGGTCCGGCCGGGTTCAAGGCGGTCGCGCGAGGCGGCCAGGCCCGCTACCGCGGATTCGAGGAGCACGGCGGTCCGGTCCAGTACTGCGGGCGTGGGCGAGACGACGAGCGCGGCGACTTCCTCCACCGCTAGCCGCACCGCCTGGAGCCCGCCGGCGGCAGGAGCTCTCCGGGAACGTGGATCTTCGGTCTCGCGCGTCATGGGTGGTTAACTCCCGGCCCTCCGCCGCTGAGCGCCTCGGAGATCATGCTGCGGCTGATGGCCTGAGCGTTCGGCTGATAGGTTCCGCTCTGTACCTGGGACGCCAGCGCCTGGATTCGCGCAGAGCGGCTGGTTTGGTCGGAGGAGACGGCGCGGGCCAAAGCGCCCAGGGTATTGGAAAGCTCCACATGGTCGTTCGGGTCGCTCGCGTTCGCGGATACCTGGGAAGTGCCGGAACTGGTGGCATTCTGACTTTCCCGCACGCGGGATGCCTCCTGGCCGGCGGTCCCCGCCAGGCTGCTGTCATAAATTCGCATGGTGCGGCTTCATCCTGTGCAACATATCGGTTGGAATGCAGAAAGGCTTTAGGGGAAGGGGCCTAAAGTTTTGGTGCAGGCTGCCGATTGCTGGGGTGGAACCCGATGGAAATGGATTGGGAACGGCTGTTGGTCGGCGCAAGCCCGGAAATCCGGCAGGTGGCGCACATCATTGAAATGGTGGGCTGCCGGCGCGCCACGGTTTTGATCACCGGCGAGACGGGCACGGGCAAAGAGCTGGCGGCCCGTGCGCTGCACCTGGCCGGCCCGCGATGCCGGGGGCCGCTTATTGCCCTGAACTGTTCCGCCATCCCCGGCAGCCTGCTGGAATCGGAGTTGTTCGGCCATACCCGGGGGGCTTTCACCGGCGCCGTCCAAAGCCGCACCGGCATGTTCGAGCGTGCGCACGGGGGCACCCTGTTCCTGGACGAGATCAGCGACTTGCCGCTCGACCTGCAGCCCAAGCTGCTGCGCGTTTTACAGGAGCGCACGGTGCAGCCGCTAGGCAGCTCGGATACGGTGCGCGTGGATGTCAGGGTGGTGGCGGCTACCAATTGCGACCTGTTGCGGCGCGTCGAGCAGGGGCGCTTCCGCGAAGATCTATACTACCGCCTCAACGTGGTGCCCATTCATATGCCGTCCCTGCGCCGGCGGCCGGAAGACATTCCGCTGCTGGCGGAGCACTTCGTGGAGAAGATCTGCCGGCTGGAGGGCATTCCGCTGAAACGAATCACCGAGGATGCCCTGGAGCGCTTCTCGCGCCATTCCTGGCCGGGAAATGTGCGGGAGCTGGAAAACGTGATCGAAATGGCGGTGGCGCTGAGCGGCTGCCGGCCCTGTCTTTCCGCTGCCGATTTCCCCGAGCCTCCCCGCGGCGCCATTTTACCGGCGGCGCCTGCATCCGGCCTGCCCATTGTCGCGGTGCCGGACAGCGGCCTGGATTATCAGCAGACCATGGCCTCCATCGAGCGCAGCATTCTGGAGCAGGCGCTGCACAAGACGGGCGGCAACAAGAAGGAGGCCGCCCGCATGCTGCGTCTGAAGCGCACCACCCTTTCCGCCAAGGTGCGCGCGCTCGAAGCTCTGGCGGTGGCGTCCTAGTACCTTGCCCGCGGGGTTTGTTTCGTTTTGGAGAGACCGCTGGCTGACGGTCGCGGCTCCGATCAGAGCCGCGCGCGTCAGCCAGCGGCTTTGCAATAGAAGCGAATCTCGCGGTCAGGGGACTAGCTGGTAAATTGGGGGATCATGGATGACGTTCCTTTTGAAAAACCGCGGCTGGCGATCAATCGCGTGTACACGCGGCAGGGCGATGGCGGCGACACGATGCTGGCGGGCGGGCAGCGCGTGCCCAAGGACAGCCCGCGGATTCGAGCGTATGGGACGGTGGATGAGCTGAACGCGTTCATTGGCGCGTCGCGTGCGGCTGCCGCGGACGACCCGCGGCTGGCCGATTTATCCGCCGTCCTGCTGCGGGTGCAGCACGAGCTTTTTAACCTGGGCTCGATTCTGGCCACGCTGCCGGAGGATGTGCATCCGCGGCAGGCGCGGGTGACGGAGGCCGAAGTGGCGCGGCTGGAGGCGGAAATGGACCGGCTGAATGACCGGGTTCCGCCGCTACGCTCGTTCGTGCTTCCGGGCGGCAGCCGCCTGAATGCCGAGCTGCACATCTGCCGCACCGTTTGCCGCCGGGCGGAGCGGGAGGTGGTGGCGCTGGCGCGGGCTGAGACGGTGCCGCCGGAGGCGGTGCGGTATCTGAACCGGCTGAGCGATGCGCTGTTCGTGTGGAGCCGCTGGGCCAGCCACGCGGCCGGGGCGCCGGAGACGTTGTGGGAGCCGAACCGGGCGGCTTCGGGAACGCGCGAGAATACGTGAGCGGTGGCGGGCCCGGACCGGGCATGCACCGCCCTTACAACCGGAAGCGCGGGCGAAAAGATTCGCAAAGAGGACGGGGCGCGATATCATGAACGTGTGACATGGCGCTGATCGCGATTTCGGGTCATCCCGGATGCCGCTTCGAGGAAGTGGCGCGGATCGCGGCCCAGCGCATGGGCTTCGAACTGCTGACGCAAGCGCGCATCCAACACCTCACCGGCGAGGAGTTCGGCGCGCAGACGCCAATCCCGGCGAAGGCCTACCCGAGTCTTGCGACCTCGATTCTGGCGCGTCTGGCCACCGAGCATCACATTGTGTATTGCGCGCTCGGCGGCGAGCTGCAGGCGCGCCATTTTCCGGGTATGCTGCGCGTGCACGTGGTGGCGCCGGAAAGCGCGCGCGTCGGTAACCTGATGCTGGACAGGCGGTTGGAACGGCCGGCCGCGCGCCAGCTTCTGCTGGAGCTGGAGGCGGCGGAGCGCGAGGACCGCAAAGCCAAGTTCGGCAGGAGCAAGGCGACGGCGGAGATGTTCGACCTGGTATGCAACGCCGAATCGCTCAGCTCCGAGCAGATTGCCGGGCTGGTGGAGGCGGCGGTGGCATCGGGCGGGCTGAAGGAGCGGGGGCTGCTTTCGCACGCGGCCGAGGAGCAGCTGCAATTCCAGATGCGGCTGAACCTGGCCCGCTTCGGCATCGTGCCGCCGGATAAGATCACTTTGCGGCACAAGATTTTTGCCCATCAGAGCGAAGAAATGTTTGCCAACCTGCTGGATTTCTACCGCATCGCCTGGGAGTACGAGCCGCGCAGCTTCCCCATCCAGTACGACCGGGACGGGCACGCGCTCGAATCCTTCACGCCCGATTTCTATCTCCCGGAATGCGACCTGTACGTGGAGCTCACCACCATGAAACAGGCGCACGTGACGCGCAAAAATCGCAAGGTGCGGCTGCTGCGCCAGCTGTATCCGCACGTGAACATCCAGGTCTTCTACCAGAAGGATTTCGAAAACCTGATCTTCAAGTACGGGCTTGCCGGCCAGACGGTACGGGCATGAGCGGCGCGCCGGTTCCGGGAGTGGAGCGCGTGCTCTTCACCGAAGAGCAGATCGCCGCGCGGGTGAAGGAAGTGGCGGCCCAGATCTCGCGCGATTACCAAGGCAGGACGGTGAAGCTGGTGGGGGTGCTGAAAGGGTCGGTTTTCTTCCTGACCGAGCTGGCGCGGCGGCTGGACGTTCCGGTGAAAATCGATTTCCTGGCGATTTCCAGCTTCTCCAACCGGAGCGGCGCGCCGGGGCTGGTGCGGATCGCCAAGGACCTGGACGACAGCATCGAAGGCGAGGACGTGGTGCTGGTGGAGGACATCGTCGACACCGGGTTTACGCTGCGCTACCTGCTGCAGACGCTGGCCGGGCGGGCGCCCAATTCGCTGGCCGTGTGCACGTTTCTGGACCGCAACTCGCGGCGCATCGTCCAGGTGCGGGTGGATTACCGCTGCTTCGAGATTCCGGACCGCTTCGTGGTGGGCTTCGGGCTGGACCACCACCAGCTCTACCGGAACCTGGGATATGTGGCGGTGATGAAACCCTAGGAGCGGGGATTAGGGGTTGGGGATTAGGGATTGGGGGGCAGCCAGCCGCCGGATCTCAGCCGTACTCCGCACCCACAAGGCCAAACCGCAGCTCCCAATTCGCCAACCCCAAAAACCTGCGCCCCAATCCCTAATCCCCAACCCCCAATCCCTCACGTGATGGCGCGCAGGCCGGGGACGCCGACCACGCTTTCGATGGTGTCGGCGCCCACGCCGCTGGAGGGAAGGCGGACGGTGAAGCGGGTGCCCTTGCCGGGCGTGCTGGCAACGTCGATGGTGCCTTTATGGGCGCGGACGATCCAGGCCACGAAGCTGAGGCCGAGGCCGAGGCCCTGCTCCGGGCCGGGCGCGGTTTCCGAACCGGGCACGCGGTAGAAGCGGTCGAAGATATGGGGCAGGGATTCGGTGGGAATGCCGCGGCCGGTGTCGGCGACCACGATTTCCACCTCCGCGCCGGCATCCTGCACCGACAGCCGCACCTCGCCTCCGGCGGGGGTGAACTTGATGGCGTTGGAGAGCAGGTTGGTGATCAGCCGCTCGATCTGCACGCGGTCGGCAGCGGCGAAGCATTCGGCGGGCAGGTCGGCGGTGAGGCGCACGCCGGCCTCTTCGGCGGGAATCTGGAACTGGTCGACCAGCTCGCGCGGCAGCGGCGCACAGGTCCAGGCGGGATTTCTGCAGCGCCAACTGGCCGGATTCGGCCTGCGAAAGCAGCAGCAGCGCGCGCACGATCTGCGAAAGGCGGTCGATATCCTGGAGCGCGTTGAACATGGCTTCCCGATACTGCTCGGTGGTCTGGGCGGTGAAGAGCGCCACTTCCAGCTGGCCGCGGATGGCGGTGATGGGGGTGCGCAATTCGTGCGAAACGTCGGTGGAGAACTGCTTCATCTGCTGGAAGGAAGCTTCCAGCCGCTCGATCATGCGGTTGAACGTGAGGATGAGGTAGTCCAACTCGTCGCCGGCGCGGCGGGTGGGAATGCGCAGGCTGAGGTTTGAGCTGGAGATGCGCTGCGCCGCCTGCGCCACTTCGCAGCACCGGCGTCAGCGCGCGGCCGGCCATGACCCAGCCGAGCACGCGAGCCGAGGATCAGCGGCACCGGGGATGATGCCGAGGTAGACCAGCGTGAACTCGCGCAGCACGCGCTGGTTCTGGCCGAGGGGCGCGCCGAGCGAAACGTAGAACGGGCGTGTGCCCGTGGCCTTCGGCGTACACGATGCCGGAGCGCATCAGGTAGCGGTCGCCGCCGGCGTCGCGGCGCTCGCGGAAAAAGGCCTTCGGCTTGGTCTCCGCCACGGCATCCGCGCACGGTCGCCTGGATATAAGGCGGATCGACGCCGATGTCCTCGTACTCGGTCGAGACCTCCGGCTCCTTGGTGGTGGCAGTTCGGGACGACATTCGCCGTCGGCATCCGTGATGACGTAAGATCTTCTTGATATCGAGCACGATGGTGGTTTCGTCGGGATCCTGCGGATCGTAGTACCAGGCGGCGAAATACTTGCCGGTTTCGCGGTTCAGCTCGATGCGCAGGTAGCCCTTCATGGCGGCCCATTCCTGCTCGAGGGTGTCGCTGCACCTCGTTGTTCTGGACGGTCTGCGAGGCGCTGGCGGAAAAGCGAGGCCACGCCGATCAGCAGCACGGCGAAGACCAGCGCATAGCTGGCCATCAGGCGGAAGCGCAGGCCGCGCGTGAAACGGCGGAGATCGCGCTTGCGGATCACGGCGTCACACCTGCCGTTCGAGCGGCTGCTCGGCGGCCGGAGGGCCGGCGGGCTTATCGGGGGCGTCGATCATGTAGCCGATGCCGCGCACGGTCTGGATCAGCTTCTGCTGGAAACGGTCGTCGATCTTGCTGCGCAGGTGGCGGATGTAGACGTCGACAATGTTGGTGAGGCCGTCGTAATCCATGTCCCAGACGTGCTCGACGATCATGGTGCGGCTGAGCGGGCGGCCGCGGTTGCGCATCATGTATTCGAGGATGCCGAATTCCTTGGGGGCGAGGTCGATGGTTTCGGCGCCGCGGGTGACTTTGCGGCGGATGCAATCGAGCGACAGGTCGGAGACCTGCAGCCGCTCCGGCGCGGGCTGGCCGCGGCGCAGCAGGGCGCGCACGCGAGCCAGCAGCTCGACGAACGCGAACGGCTTGACCAGGTAATCGTCGGCGCCCTGTTCCAGGCCTTTGACGCGGTCGTCGAGCGCGCCGCGGGCGCTGAGGATGAGGACCGGCGGGCCGGCTCATGCGGTTGCGGATCTTCTCCAGGACCTTGAGTCCGTCCATATCGGGCAGCATGCGGTCGAGGATCACGAGGTCGTAATCGGTGGCGTGGATGTGGTCCATGGCGGCGGCGCCGGTGGGCGCGGCATCCACGGCGTAGCCGGCGCCCTCCAATCCACGGCACAGGAAATCGGCGATCCGCTTTTCGTCCTCGACCACCAGAATTCGCATAGATTTCGTATACAGCTTAGCGCAAGGCGGGAACGCGGGCGCGGGCTGCGCGCGCGCCAGGCCGGCCTCCGATTACGGCTTGAAGCGCAGACTGATGCGGTTCTCGCGGCCGCCGTACTGCAGTTCCAGGTCTTTCATCTTCTGCTTTTCCATGGGGAAGTAGAGCAGGCCGCTGACCGGCTTGCCGGTCTTGCCTTCGGGCAGGATTCTGGAATCCAGCAGTTTCTTGAGGGCGCTGTCGCCGGCCGCATGCCCCTTTTCGACCACCGGCGCGGTGGTGTCCGTCCAGCCGGGCGAGGCGATGCCCCGGGTGCGCGCCACCTCCTGAATGACCAGGCCGCCGTTGCCGGCGATCTGGCTGCCGGAATAGGGCGTGGCCTTCTCGCCGTCCTTATCGGTGCGGATCACGAAATCGTTGCGGTCGACGAGGATGTCCTTGCCGTACTTGGGCTCGACCTTCACTTCGGCGACGAAGTAGTGGCCGCCGAGGTCGTTGCCGAGCAGTTCCTGGATGTCGGCGGGATCGATGTGCAGGGTGACAGTGAGGGCCACGTCTTCATTCTCGCCCTGGGCGGTGGCGAAGACGGGCTTTTTGGCGGCCGGCAGCAGGAGCGCCGGCAAAAGGAGAAGCGCAAAGAAACGGGCTGGCATAGAAAAACGCGCCTTCTCTGATTATACCTTTGAGCCGGAGGGCGGCCTTCGCGTCGGCGGGAAAGGCGGGCTGTTGAGACACGACTGTCTCAACAGCTCAACAAAAGTTGTTCATTCGTAAGGAAGTCGACTCGAGCTAGGGCACCGAGTCGAGACATCGTGTCTCAACCGTTTATAGCTCAGCTCCCAGCCGTTGCGGAAGAGCGGCTTGACCACGCGAGTGGCTTGGGGGCGGGAAACGGACGGGATGGTCCGATTCCTTTCTGTCGCCCTTCACCTTAGCGCACATACCCGGTTTGCGCCATGCGCTTGCCGCCGGCGCGATGGGCCTCCTCGGACATGGCGTGGACGCCGGTGGCGTCGATCCAGCGGTTGTAGAAGTTGAAGAGGGAGCAGACGGTGATGGCGTAGAAGATGGCGTCATCGGTCCAGCCGGCCGCGTGCAGAGTTTCGATGTCGGCCTGGGCGATGTGGCGGGAATCCTCGTTTACCTTGGCGAGAAAACGGAACAGGGCCTTGTGGCGATCGTCCAGGGGAGAGGTTTCGAAATCGCGCAACACGGCATGGACCAGCGCTTCATCGCCCAATAATTCCACCGCGACCGCGGCGTGGGACTTGATTCAAAACGGGCAATCGTTGCGATAGGAGGTGAAGGCGGCGATCAACTCGCGCATGCCGGGGCTGAGCGGCGCGTCGCCGCGCATGATCTCCTGGGTGAAGCGCGAGAGGTGATCGCCGGCCGCCTGGCGGAAGGCAAAGAGGCGCCAGATTTGTGGGTACTCGGCGCCGGCCGCGCGCAGCATTTCGATGGTGTCGCGGTAGGGGCCGGGCTGCGAATTATTCTCGACTCCGGGAAGAAAAAGCGGCTCCATTTACTTACCATACCAATCGCGCAGCCGCACCTCGATGCCGCTCCCGGCCAGCGCCTGGGCGAAGGCTTTGGTGTCCTGGCCGCGGTAGTGGTAGGGATAGACCACCGCGGGGTGGAAGGCGCGCACGGCTTCGGCGGCGGCCTGGGGCGTCATGGTGAAGGGCAGGTTCATGCAGACGAAGGCGACATCGATGTTGCGCAGCGCCTTCATTTCCGGGATGCCTTCGGTGTCGCCGGAAAAGTAAAAGCGCTTGCCGCCATAGGTGAGGATGTAGCCGTTGCCGCGGCCTTTGGGATGGTAGAGGGTGCCGTCGGCGGCGGGCTTGAGGTTGTACATGGGGATGGCTTCCACCTGGAACGCGCCGATGGTCTTGCTCTCGCCGTTGGCGATGACGGTGACGCCCTTGACGCTGGCGGCCACGGCCTGGGGCGCGAGAATAACGGTGGCGGGCTGGCGCAGCTTATCGACCAGGGCGGGCACCATGTGGTCGCCGTGGATGTCGGTGATGAGGATGTAATCGGCCTTGGGAAGGCCGTCGTACGAGCCTTGGGCGGGATCGACGTAGAGCACTTTGCCGCCGGCCTGAATGACGAGGCTGGCGTGTTGGATGGGCGTAAGCTGGAGCGTGCCGGCGGAGGTCTGGAACTGTTCGGCCGCGGCGGCGCAGAGCGGCAGGGCGCAGAAGGTGGCAAGGAGGAAACGGAACATAGCGGAGACATGCTAGCACAGGGGGCCGGGGATCGGGGGCCGGGGGCCGGGGAGGCGCTCGCGTAGTTTGCGGGTTGAATTGCGCCCGTCGGGTAACGACGGGCCGGCGCAGCGGACTTTTCGCCTCCCTGACCCCTGGTCCCCGGCCCCCGGCCCCTGTTACGATGGCAAATCATGACGAGACGTACGGCATTGCACGTAGGTGCGGGGGTGGCGGTGGCGGCGGCCCAGGCGGGCGCGGCCGGGCCGGCAGCGGCGGGACGGTTGCATCAGTCCGCGGCGCGGTGGTGCTATGGCAAGATGTCGCTGGACGACCTGTGCCGGCACGGGGCGGAAATCGGATTGACCGGGATCGACCTGGTCGACTCCGAGGATTGGCCGACGGTGCGCAAATACGGGCTTGACGCCGACGGTGACGCAGGGCAAGGGACGGATTCCGGACGGCTGGAACCGCCGCGAAAGCCACGACCGGCTGGAGGCCGATTTGAAAGAGCTGATTGTGGGCGCGGCCGCCGGCAAGGTGCCGAACGTGATCACGTTCTCCGGCAACCGGGCGGGCATGGCGGACGACGTGGGGAAGGAAAACTGCATCGTCGGGCTGCGGCGCGTAGCGAAATTTGCCGAGGACCACGGCGTGACCGTGCTGATGGAACTGCTGAACAGCAAGATCAATCACCACGATTACATGGCGGACCACACGGCCTGGGGCGTGGACGTGATCAAGGGGGTGGATTCGCCGCGGGTGAAGCTGCTCTACGATATCTACCACATGCAGATCATGGAAGGCGACATCATCCGCACGGTGCGGGAGAACATCCGGTACATCGGCCATTTCCACACGGGCGGGGTGCCGGACCGGCACGAACTGGACGATACCCAGGAGCTGCAATGGCGGACGATCGCGAAGGCGATTGCGGACTTGAACTTTCAGGGATTTTTCGCGCATGAATTCGTGCCGCTGCAGGATCCGATGACATCGCTGAAGCAGGCGGTGGATCTATGCACGGTATAGGAGGCGGCACGGGGGGACAAAACCGATGATGTTTGGGGGAATCGAAGCGGGCGGCACGAAGTTCGTCTGCGCGGCGGGAACCGGGCCCGGCGACCTGGAGACGATCCAGATTCCGACGACGACTTCGGCGGAGACGGTGGCGGAGGCGGTGGAATTCTTACGGCGCTTCCGCGCGGAGATGCGGGCCGTGGGAGTGGCCGCCTTCGGGCCGGTGGATCTGCGGCCGGCCTCGTGGACGTACGGATATATCACCACCACGCCGAAAGCGGGCTGGCGCAATTTCGACCTGGCGGGGGCCGTGCGCAAGGCGCTCGATCTGCCGGTGGGATTCGACACGGACGTCAACGCGGCGGCGCTGGGAGAGGCGCGATGGGGCGCGGCCCAAGGGCTGGCGGATTTCCTGTACCTGACCGTGGGGACGGGGATCGGCGGCGGAGCAATGGTGAACGGGCGGCTGGTGCACGGGCTGGTGCATCCGGAAATGGGCCACATCCGGGTGCCGCGGGACAAGGCGGAGGACCCGTTTGCCGGATGCTGCCCGTTCCACGGCGATTGCCTGGAGGGGCTGGCGGCGGGACCGGCGATCCGGGCGCGGTGGGGCATGGACGCACGGGAACTCACGGCGGATCATCCGGGGCTGGCGCTGGAGGCGCGGTACCTGGCGACCGGACTGGCGAACTGGGTATGCACGCTTTCGCCGCAGCGGATCGTGATGGGAGGCGGGGTGATCGAACAGCCGCTCTTATTGCCGTTAATGCGCCAGGAACTGCTGCGGATTTTGAACGGATACGTGCAGGCGCGCGAGGTAACGGAGCGGCCGGACCAGTATGTTGTGCCCGCAATGCTGGGATCTCGCGCGGGCGTACTGGGCGCCCTGGTGCTGGCACAGGAGGCGCTGGAGCGACTTTCGTAGCTTCGGCGCGCGAACCCGATGTGGAATTTGTGCCGGGCGCCGGCCGGCCCCACGCCTACACGACGCCGGCGTGCCGTTTGAATAACTGAAACAGGTTCTGGGAAAAGGCGGAGCGGGCGAGGACCATGTCGCACCCGGCCTCCTGCGCCTGCTGCTTGAGCTCGCCCTGCACGTGGGAAAGAAATCCGATGAGGCGCACGCCCTTGGTGGCGGGGGAACCCTTTATCTGCCGGATCAGCTCGAGCGGCTGCGCGGCATCCAGATTCAGATCGAGCACGATGAGGGAAGGGGCGGTTTTGGCCTTCTCGATCACCTGGTCGTGGTCCTTGACGAATTCGAGCGTCAGGCCGGCGCGTTTGGCGGCTTCGGACAACTTGACGGAGAAGAAAAGATCGCTGACAACGGCGAGCACCCGTTTCGGTTCCTGATTAGGCATGTAGGAGGGTAAATCGGTTCGATTCTATCATGAATACGCGATGGATCTTCTGGAATTGCGGGCGGAAGGGATCTACTGCGCGGCGGGAGATTTTTATATCGACCCGTGGGAGGCGGTGGAACGGGCGGTGGTTACCAGCGCGGGCCGGGCGCGTCCGGGGTCGCGCGCGTACCTGACGGCGCGGAGCGGGGCGCGGCTGGTGCGGGAGCGGCTGGGGGCGGGCGCGCCGGTGGAGAGCGCGGAATACGGGGAACGGATGGCGATGGGGGACGCGGCGGTATCGCTCCATCCGGCGGGGCACATGCTGGGATCGGCGCAGGTGCGGATGGAGCGCGGCGGGGAGGTTTGGGTATTTGCCGGCGATTTCCGGCCGGCGGCGGATGCGACTCGCGAGCGTTTCGAACCGCTGCGCTGCCACACGCTGCTGACCGGAGCGGCATTCGGGCTGCCGATTTTCCGCTGGCCGACGGAGAGCGAGACGATAGCGGCCATCCACGAGTGGTGGCGCGGCAACCGGGAGGCGGGCAAGACGAGCGTGCTGTACGCGGCGCCGCTGGGGCAGGCGCAGCGGGTGCTGGCGCGGCTGGATGGCTTGGTGGGAGCGGTCTGGCTGCACCCGGAAGTGGAGAGAGTTTGCGCGATTTACCGGGCGGAAGGAATCGATCTGCCGGCGGGCGGCGATGAGCGGAGCGCCACGCTGAAGATCGCGCCGCCGGGCTCAACCCCAGCCGGCCGAACCCCTGGCCGGCCGGGGACCCGGGCGGAGCGCGGGGCGCGGATATCCACGGCGATGGTTTCGGGCTGGATGCGGATTCGCGGGACGCGGCGGCGGCGCTCGCTCGACCGCGGCTTCGTGCTCTCCGGCCAGGCGGACTGGACGGAACTGCTGGCGCGCCATCGATGCCACGGGCGCGGAAACGGTCTGGGTGACGCACGGGTTCCGGGCGCCGCTGGCGCGCTGGCTGGAGGAGCATGGGCGGCAGGCGCGCACCATGGACGCGCGGTTCGAGGAGGCGGAAGGGTGAAGGCTTTCGCGGAACTGTACGCCGCGCTGGACGAGACCACCAAGACCAACGAAAAGGTGGCGGCGCTGGAACGGTATTTTCGCGACGGCCGCGCCGGAGGACGCCGCGTGGGCGGTGAGCTTCCTGATGGGGCGGCGTCCCAAGCGGCTGCTGGAATCGCGCAAGCTGGCGCAGTGGGCCATGGAGGAGGCGGGGGTGCCGGACTGGCTGTTCGGCGAGTGCTTCCACGCGGTGGGCGATTTCGCGGAGACCATCGCGCTGCTGCTGCCGGCGGCGGCGCAATCCACGGACCTGCCGCTGCACTACTGGGTGGAGGAGCGGCTGCTGCCGATGCGCGAAGCCGATGACGAGACCCGCCGGGCGTGCGCTGGTGGCGGCCTGGCGCGAGATGGACGAACGCCAGCGGTTCGCCTGGAACAAGCTGATCACCGGCGAATTCCGCGTGGGCGTTTCGCAGAGCCTGGTGGTGCGCGCGCTGGCGGAGGCCAGCGGGCATTCGACGGAAGCGGTGGCGCACCGGCTGATGGGCGATTGGCAGCCTACGCCGGAGTTCTGGGCGCGGCTCATGGCTGCGGAATCGGAATCACCGGATCTCAGCCGGCCGTATCCATTCTGCCTGGCCTATCCGCTGGAAGGGGCGGTGGAGGAACTTGGGAGAGCGGCGCGAGTGGCAGGTGGAATGGAAATGGGACGGCATCCGCGCCCAATTGATCCGGCGCGGCGGGGCAGACGTTCTTGTGGTCGCGCGGCGAGGAACTGATCACGGAGCGGTTTCCGGAAATTGCGGCGCGCGGGGGCGCTGCTGCCGGAAGGCACGGCGATCGATGGCGAAGTGCTGGCGTGGAAGGACGGCGCGCCGCTGGCGTTCGCGCAGATGCAGCGGCGCATCGGCCGCAAGGCGCTGGGGCAAGCGCATCCTGGCGGAAGTGCCGGCGGTGCTGATGGCGTTCGATCTGCTGGAACTCGGGCGGCGAGGACGTGCGCGAGCGGCCGCTCGAGTGGCGGCGCGCGCAACTGGAGGCGATGGCGGCGCCGGCGGCGGAGCGCTGGTGCATTTCGCCGATAGTGGACGCGGCCACGTGGGAGGAGCTGAAGACGGTGCGGCAGGAGTCGCGCGCGCGCAAGGTGGAAGGGTTCATGCTGAAGCGGCTGGGCTCGCGCGTACGCGTGGGCCGGCGGCGCGGCGACTGGTGGAAGTGGAAGATCGATCCGTACTCGGTGGATGCGGTGCTGATTTACGCGCAGCCGGGCACGGGCGGCGCGCCAGCCTGTTCACCGATTACACGTTCGGCATTTGGGACAACGGCAAGCTGGTGCCGTTCGCCAAGGCATATTCGGGCCTGAGCGACGAAGAGATCCGGGAGGTGGACGCGTTCGTGCGCCGCAACACCATCGAGACATTCGGGCCGGTGCACGCGGTGAAGCCGGAGCTGGTATTCGAGCTGGCGTTCGAAGGGATTCAGCAATCGGCGCGGCACTCGTCGGGGATTGCGGTGCGATTCCCGCGCATGGCGCGCTGGCGGCGCGACAAGAGCGCCGAGGAGGCCGACACGATGGAGACGATCCGCGCGGAATGCTGGGGTGAGGGAACGAGGCTGATTTTTGACGCAGAGACGCAGAGGCGCTGAGGATCGATTGAGGGGGCGTCGGGCTCGCCAATTCCGGCAATCTTGAGGGCTTGCTCCACGTCATCTCCGCGCCTCTGCGTCTCTGCGTCAAAATAAGTACGGATGGCCAAAGTTCTCATCGCCGGCGGGGGACTGGCCGGGACTGGCGGCGGCGGCCGCGCTGGGCGGCGCCGGGTTCGAGGTGGAGCTGTTCGAATCGCGGCCGTTCCTGGGCGGACGCGCCACCTCCTATCGACTTGCCGGCGGGGGGCGAGGGCGAGGCGGAAACCATCGACAATTGCCAGCACATCCTGCTGCGCTGCTGCGTCAACCTGCTGGATTTTTACGCGCGGCTGGGCGTGCGCGACCGCATCCGTTTTCATCGCGAGTTTTATTTCCTGGAACCGGGCGGGCGCATTTCGGTGCTGCAGCCGCGGCCGGCTGCCCGCGCCGCTGCATTTCACCGGCTCGTTCTGGCGCATGCACTGCCTGACCGCGCCGACAAGATGGCGATCGCGCGCGCGCTGCTGGCCCTGCGCCGCGAGCGCACGCGGCCGCAAGGATCTGGACCGCATCAGCATGCTGCGACTGGCTGCTGCAGAAGCGCCAGACGCCGCACGCCATCGACCGCTTCTGGCGCCAGGTGCTGGTGAGCGCGGTCAACGAAGACCTGGACCGCATGGCCGCCGTGCCACGGCTTTCAGGTGTTCTGGCTGGGCTTCCTGGCGCGCGCCGATGCCTACGAAATGGGCGTGCCCGCTGTGCCGCTGGGCGAGCTTGTACGGCGCGAGCGCCTGGAAGCGGCTGGGCAACGTGCGGATCCATTTCCGCAGCCCGGTGGAGCGGATCGATGAGGCCGGATTCCGTGGTGGGCGGCGAACGTGCGCGACGGCCGATTACTACATCTGCGCGCTGCCCTTCGAGCGGCTGGAGGCGGTGGGCCTGGCCGCGCCGAAGTTCGAGCATTCGCCCATCACCGGCGTGCACCTGTGGTTCGACCGCGAAATCACCACCCTGCCGCACGCCACCCTGCTCGACCGCACCATGCAGTGGATGTTCAACAAGGATCGGCGGCCGCTATCTGCAACTGGTGGTGAGCGCGTCGCGCGATCTGACCGAATCTCTCGCGCAACGAGATCATCGACATCGCCATCGGCGACCTGCGCCTGTACTTTCCCGCGGGTGCAGGAGGCGCAGCTGGTGAAGGCGCACGTGATCAAGGAGCAGCGCGCCACGTTTTCGGCCGCGCCGGAAACGGAGTCGCTGCGGCCCGACGCCGCGAACGCGGCGCTGCCGAACGTGTTCCTGGCCGGCGACTGGACGCGCACCGGCTGGCCGGCCACCATGGAAGGCGCGGTGCGCAGCGGCTACCTGGCGGCCGAAGCGGTGGCGCGGGCCGCGGGCCGGCCGGCGCGGTTCGTGGTACCGGATATGGCGTGAAGGCGGAAGCGGGCCGGGCATGCCCGGGACATGCCCGGTCCCCACGGGTGGCGGTTGGTAACCGACTTATGGCGCGGGGACTAACTGGTACATGAGCGCCGTTCCTTCATAGAAGGGCTGGTAGAAGACACCTCCGCAGTTGTATTCGACTCCTCCGTTGTAGGTGGGCACCGTGACGCAACCGGCCGGAAGCATGGGGACCACCGTACCGACCGGGGGTGGCGCGTAATAGTAGGCGGGCGGCGGGGCGGCAGTAGCGCCGCCCAAGGCGAGGCCGGCAGCGAGACCGAAGAGGCCGGCCGCCGCGGCACCGCCCCATCCCGGTCCGTGGCTGCGGTCGACCACCACGGCGTGGCCTGCTTCGCGGGGCCGGGCTGCGTGGCCGACCTGCGTATACCGGTGCGGGCCGTAACTCTCAACGCGCGCCGAAAGGGGCGGCGCCAGCGCGGCCATGGTGGCCGCGGCGGTTAAAATCGCCAAGGTTTTCATTTTGGTCCTCCCTGCTCAACCGTCCTGGGCCTGACGGCGCTCAGGGCGGCCGGCAGCGCTCCCGCGGGCTTGGAAAAGACGAAAGCGCTGGTGGGAATTTCCGCATCCAGGCACCAGTTGGAAAATTCGATTTCCACCCGCGGCTGGCCGGGCTCGTTCTTGTAAGTGATCGCCATGCGCCGTGGTAAGACCTGGTTGGGGCCACTTAGCCATAATTGCCAATCGGCTTCCGGTTCGGTAAAAGCCAGGTGCAGATACTGGTCGTTGCCGGCGCCCGCATTCACCATGCCGACGGAATTAGCGCTGGTAAGACCGTCGGAAAGAAACGCATAAGGATCGGCGGAGAGAAACGGCCGCAGAGGCATGTGGACCTGGAGCTGGTTCTTCAGGGTTTCGAGAGCGGTGTCGATGGTGGCGCCGGCGGGTAGGGTGGTGTACATCTTCCCGGTGAGCGGCATGATCGTGACGTTCTTGCCGTCGTACCAGACGTTGACATCGGATGTATCGGACTGAACCTGCCAGCGCATTCTATTGGGGCGCTGGACCTGGACGGTGATGGTCCGGAAGAAATCCAACATCTGGCCGTTAGTGCCGGGCTCTTCGCGCATGATGCGGGCGGTAAAAGAAAAGGACGGAGCGCCGCGGAGCTGATCGCTCATGGTGCCCAGCGCCTGCATGGTCACGGGATCGAGCCCGGGTGTCCTCAGCTTGTTGGTGGGCGGCGGAGATGGCTTAGCCGCGAAACGGCCGGGGTTTTGGGCCAGGAGCGCCGCGGGAACGGCGAGCGCGGCCGCCAGCGCCAGGACGCCGGCGGGGAACTTAGGAACCGAAGGTCGAATTATCATCATAACCACCTATCTATAATGGCGCCGGGAGAAATTCCCGCTGTCTTGAGTTGCACTCAGACTGCCAGGGGCGATTACGGGCATCGGCCGCCGATTGTCAGCGACCAGCCGCCGGCTTCCCTCATTCCGGTTCGACCACGAGGTATCGGGTGTTGCCCTTGTGGTACACGAACAGGAGGACGCGGCCGGAGCCGGCGGCACGGACGGCGGCGCGGAACTCGGCGGCGTTGGCCACGGGGCGGTGATCTACCTGCACGATGACGTCGCCGCGCTCCAGGCCGGCGGCTAGCGCCAGGCTGGCGGGGTCAAGACCGGTGACGGCCACGCCTTTTACTCCGGGCGGCAGGCTCAACTCGCGGGCGAGATCGGGAGTGAGATCGGCAACGTCGATGCCTTCCAGCAGGCCGGCGGGAGCGGCGGAGGCGGCACGGGCGGCCTCGCCCTTCCCCAATTTGACCGGCTCTTCGCCGAGGGTCACGGGGATTTCCCGCTGGACACCGCCGCGCAGGACGCGCAGACGGACGGTGGCTCCCGGGTTGAGCATGGAAATGGTCAGGCTCAACTCATCATTGTTGGTGACTGGGCGGCCGTTGACGGCGAGAATGATATCTCCGGCGGAAAGACCGGCGCGGGATGCCGGGCTGTCAGGAGTAATCTCGGCGACCAGCGCGCCGCGGGGTCCGCCAGGTAAGCCGAAGGATTGCGCGATGCCGGAAGTTACGGGCTGCGTGGTGATTCCTATCCAGGCGCGAACGACGCGGCCGCTCTTCAGGATCCGATCCATAACATCGCGCGCCATGTTTATGGGAATGGCGAAACCGACGCCCTGAAAACCGCCGGCTCCGGAAAGCAGGGCGGTGTTGATGCCGATCAACTGGCCGTTGGCGTTGATGAGGGCGCCGCCGGAGTTACCCGGATTGATGGCGGCATCGGTCTGGATGAAGTCCTCGTAATCCTCGATGCCTAAGTTGCCGCGGCCGACGGCGCTCACGATCCCCATGGTGACGCTCTGGCTCAAGCCGAAGGGAACGCCTATGGCGAGCACGAAATCGCCGGGCTGCGTCTGGGAAGAATCGCCAAGCGGCAAGGTGGGCAAGCCGGTAGCATCCACCTTGAGCACGGCAATATCGGTTTTGGGATCGCTGCCGATCACGCGCGCCTGGAATTCACGCTGGTCGCCCAGTTGAACCTTGACATAGCCCGCGCCCTCGATTACGTGCTCATTGGTGAGGATATAACCATCAGAACGAATGATAACTCCGGAACCGAGGCTTTCTTCGCGCTTGCGATGCGGGATCGGGGGGGCGAAGAACTGGCCGAGGGCGGGATCCTGCTCGTCTTCGCCGCCGGTGCTGCGCACGATCTTGGAAGAGGATACGTTGACCACGGCCGGCAGGCTGCGCTTGACCACGGGAGAGAATCCGGTCTCGAAGTTCAGACGGCTGGCGAGGTCGCCGGCGGCCGGAACGGCGAAGAGCGGCAGGCCCAAAACCGCGGCCAACAGAAACACGTTCAATCGCATGTATCCCCCTTATGGGTTGAGTGGCGCGGCCCCGGCGAGCTGCCGGGGCCTTTGCCTGCGCTAAGTGCAATTGCAAGGCCACCGGGCGCCGGGAGCGAGGATAAGTGGAGGCGGAGATTTGGCCAGGCAGATGCACACTCGACTTCGGAGTATGCAAATCAAATGTCTTACCGGAAAGAAATCGTCAGACACATGCGGTTCCTCCGGCCGGCGGCGGTATTGATCGCCATGGCGGGGAACTGCCTTGCCATCCACGTCAGCACGGACTATAGCCATAACGCGAATTTCACCCAGTATCATACGTACTCGTGGCTTAAGGTGCAGGCCGCGGATTCGTTGTGGGCCGCCCGGATTCGGCGGGACGTAAACGCGCAACTGGCGGAGCGAGGCTGGAGGGAAGTTCCGTCCGGAGGGCAGGCGGAGGTAGCGGCGTTCGCGGCCACCTGCGAGAGGCCGACCCTGGAGACTTTTTATAGCGGATTCGGGCCGGGCTTCGGCGGCTGGGGTTGGGGCGGCGGTTGGGGCGGCGGGTGGAGCGACGGCATCGCCACCACCAATGTCGTATACACGCCGATCGGGTCGCTGGTGGTGGACATTTACAGTAACCAGGACAAGCACTTGCTCTGGCGTTCGGTCTCGACGCAGGCGCTTTCGACGAAGCCGGTGAAAAACGAGCGGAAGCTGGCGAAAGCGGTAGATAAAATGTTCCGCAAGTTCCCGCCTTCGAACGTGGGATAAGCAGCCGCGCCGCCATGGGCAGTCAACTACTCACCCTGGGCCACGGGGACACGGCGAGGTGGACCGACAGCCGGAAGGGGCAGTTCCTGGAACTGCTGGTCTTTCTGTTCCTGCTCGCGCCCTCAATGGTGCTGTCGTATTTCACGCTGCACGCGGCACAGCCGGGCTTCGCTTTTGTCGCGGTGGCAACCATGCTGCGCGAATTGGCGTTGCTGAGCCTGATCGCCTTCTTTCTCTGGCGCAATGGGGAACCGATGGCGCGGGTGGGATGGTGGGCGGGAGCGGGGGCGGCGAAAGAGATGGCCATAGGCGCGGCGTTGTTTCCTCCGGCGCTTCTGATCGGCACGGCGATCGACCGGTGGCTACGCACTGCCGGATTTTCCGGTACCGCGCCCGTGATTTCCCATTCGATGACTCCCTCGGGGACGGGCCAACTGGCGCTGGCGGCGCTGTTGGTGGCGGTGGTGGCGATCTGCGAGGAAACGATTTTCCGCGGATATCTGATTCTGCGCCTGGAAGCGCTCACGGGAAGCGCCGCGGGAGCTGTGTTTCTATCGACCGTTCTGTTCGCGGGGGGTCACGCGTACGAAGGCGTGGCCGGCTTGGCCACGGTGTTTACGTTGGGGCTGGTACTGGCGTGTGTGTATCTGTGGAGAGGAAGCCTGATCGCGCCCGCGGTCATTCACTTTTTACAAGATTTCGTAAGCCTGGTGGTGTTGCCGGTACTGGTCCATCGATAAGCGTCAGGTTTCGTACATAAGGCAAAGCCTGCTCCTAGTACCATCATAGGAAAAGCGCAAAGCACGAGCCTTCTGCATTATACCGAGAGTTCTTTTCCTTTCCTTTCGCCCGGATTCTGGCTGGCGGGGAGTCCTAAGCTAAAACCTAGTGGAATTTCTTATTCCCCCTGAAATGAAGATTTGGTACTGTGAGTTTTAAGAGAGCTCGAGTAAGGTATGTTTCAGATGGCCCAGCGCCCATTTGCACCCCGTTCCGAGGCCAGTTTGACGGCCCGGCAGACGGAGGTGTTGCTGCTAATCGCGAATGGAAAGACCACTAAGGAGATAGCGAAGGAACTCGGTATTTCTTTCAAAACCGCTGCTGCGCACCGCGCAAACCTGATGCAGAAGTTAGATATTCACGATACAGCGAACCTGGTACGCCACGCGATCCGGGCGGGCATGCTGGAGCCGTAAGATTAGGCAACCCAATCTATAGTACTAGAACCGTTACTGGAACTGTCAGAACTAATGGAACTAGCCGTTTTGATTAGTTTACGCCGACAATATCGGAGGGCGGGTAGCAACATCGCAAGCAGAATCCGAGCGATTTCGCCTAGCACCTGCCTGCCCCGGGCTATCGATCAGATACCTGCCCGCGCCAGGAGCCCCCGCGCCCAATTACCGGAGTCAGCGACGTAACACCGGAGTAGCGGAGCCATGCAGCAGCCAACGGTTCTAGTGGTGGAAGACGACCCCGGCTTAAATCAGCTGCTGACTTTGGCGCTGTGCGGAGACGGTTTTTACGTGTTGCGCGCGGCGGACGGCGAGGATGCTCTGGAGGTGTTCCGCCATGGCGGCCGGATCGATCTGCTGCTGACGGATTTCCAGTTGGGCGGCGGCATGAACGGTTTGGAGTTGGCGCGTCACATCCTGAGTGAGAACGCGTCGTTGAAGGTGCTGGTGATCTCCGGCACGCCGGAATGCGAAGGACTGGCGCAGGCACAGGGTTGGCCGTTCCGCGGGAAGCCGTTCAGTATGGCGAGCCTGCTGGAACAGGTGCGGCAAATGATGGCCGGTAGCGCAATACCGGCGAGCCCGGCTAGCCGCCCGCGATCGCCCCAATCACCAGGAAGGGTTCAGCGCCGGAAGCAACCGGGTCGGGCAGGGGAGCGTCGGCAGGGTCGTGGGACAGGTCCTGCTGGCAGGCGAAGAAGCGGACGTAGGGGCGGCGCTGCCGCGTAGCGTGATCGCGGAGGGTGCCACGCAAGGCAGGGTAACGCGCTTCGAGCGCATCGAGCACGGAGCCCACGGTTGCCGGGCCCTGGATTTCGATCCGGATTTCGCCTTCGACGCGCGCCACAATGCGCAGATGTGCCGGCAGCACGACGCGGATCATGCGAGCGTTTGCACCTCGACGGAGAGCACCGCGGGAAGATCGCGGGCAATCGCCGTCCAGTTGTCTCCGCCATCGGGCGAAGCATAAACCTGGCCGCCGGTGGTGCCGAAATAGATGCCGCAGGAATCGAGGGAATCGACGGCCATGGCGTCGCGGAGCACGTTGACGTAGCAGTGGCTTTGCGGCAGGCCGCGGGTGAGTGCTTCCCATTCGCAGCCGCCGGTGCGGCTGCGGTAGACGGCGAGCTTGCCATCGAGCGGGAAATGCTCGGAGTCGCTCTTGATGGGGACGACGTAAATAGTTTCGGGCTGGTGGGCGTGGACGTCGATGACGAAGCCGAAGGCGCGCCGCCCGTTGACGGGCTCGGCGGGCAGGTTGCCGTTGACCTCGCGCCAGGATTCGCCGGCGTCATCGGTGCGCAGCACGTCCCAGTGCTTCTGCATGTATAGCGTCTGCGGCCGCGCGGGATGGAGCGCGATGCGGTGCACGCAGTGGCCCACCTCGGCGTCGGGATCGGGGATGTACTCGGAGCGCAGGCCGCGATTGATGGGCTTCCAGGTGGCGCCGGCGTCGTCGGTGCGGAAGGCGCCGGCGGCGGAGATGGCGACGTAGATGCGGCCGGGGTTGGCGCCGTCGAGGAGGATGGTGTGCAGGCCCAGGCCGCCGGCGCCGGGTTGCCAGCGGTTGCCGGTGCTGTGATTGCGGAGGCCGGGCAGTTCCTGCCAGTTTTGGCCGCCATCGGCGGAGCGGAACAGGGCGGCGTCCTCCACGCCGGCATAGACCGAATCGGGATCGGAGAGGGACGGCTCCAGGTGCCAGACGCGCTTGAATTCCCAGGGATGCGGGGTGCCGTCGTACCACTGGTGGGTGCCGGTGACGCCGTCGTAGACAAACTTGTTACCGGCCGGCTCCCAGGTTTTGCCGCCGTCGTTGGAGCGCTGCACCAATTGCCCGAACCAGCCGCTGGTTTGGGAAGCGTAGAGGCGATTGGGATCGGCGGGCGACCCCTTGACGTGGTAGATTTCCCAGCCGGCGAAAAAGGGGCCGCTGACGTCCCAGGCTTGGCGCTTGCCATCCGCCTCCAGAATGAACGCGCCCTTATGGGTTCCAACCAGAACCCGCACTTTGCTCATCTCACCCTCCTGCCGGCTGACGCCGTTTAGAGGATACATTAGCAAGATCGTTTGGAAAAAGGAAGAGATACGCAGCGACGCGGGCGCGAGTTTCTCTATCCCTTCAGCCAGCGGTCGAACCACGCAAAGGCTTCCTTCTGCATTTCGCGGTCGAACTTGTGCGGCCCATCGTAGAAACTGGCGCGGTAGCACTCTGGCGCGCCAGCCTTCTTATACACTTCCTGGAGGATCCCGTCGGCCCGCTGCATCTCCGGCATGGTGAACAGCGGGTCCTGGCGGTTGTTCAAAACCAGCACCGGATTGGGCGCGCCGATTCCCAGGATCTCGGGATAATCCAGATCCCGCGGCAACCCCGGCACGTATACCATCCAGGTGTGGGTGTAGCACTTGTTCAGCAGGTAGTCGCGCCAGGTGGTCATCATTCCCACGCAGCACGAACAGCGGATGCGCTCGTCGGCCCCCGTCAGCATCACGGTGCGCAAGCCGCCGCCCGACAGGCCGGCGCAGCCGATTCTGGTGGCATCGACGTCCGGGCGCGATGCCAGGTAATCCAGCGCACGCCGATCTTCAAAGACGAACACGCCGGGCCAGGTCATCCCGGCGCTGAACAGACTTTTGGCAATCAGGTGTTCATGGTTGGCCGCGAACTGGTTGTAGCGTTGGATCTCGGCCTCGGTGTCCGGCTGGACCTCCACAAGGTTGTCGCGGATGTTCGCCGGCACATCCGCGAGGCGTATCCGGCGGCTTCCGAACGTGAACGCGTCATGCACCAGTACGGCGTAGCCGCGCCGCGCCAATTCATTCGCCCAGGCGGCCCCGCCGTAGTAGCGCTGCTGGTGGGCTTGCATGAGGGGGTGCTGGGCTCCGCCTGTTCGCGTAATCTTCGCCATCCCGAAAAACTTTTGCCCGCCATGGTCGTGCAGGCCCACGATGCCCGGCAACTTCCCCCGCGCGCCGGCGGGCTTCAGAAATAGCGCTTCGGTGGGAGGGCCGAACGGCAGCTGCCATTGCAGGTGCTCGATGTACAAGCCGTCGAATTCCGTTTGTCGCAGGACCGCCGGAACGGGAGTGGCCGCGCCGCCCGGCTCCATCAATCTTTCGTGAAACTGGGATCGCGCCAGCGGCCGCCAACTTCCGGCATCGGTGAACATCGGCTGCCGGAACGACAGCCGCGGCGGCTCCGGCAGCGCCTCGGCCGCCCATCTGCCGTACGCACCGAGCATATTGGGGATGACGGCATCGTCGCTTCGGGCGAGTGTCTGATCGTCAGCGCTCGCCCCGCCGGCGGCGAACAGCAGCGGAGCGGCCGAGCCTTTCAGGAGAGTTCTTCTACGGATTTGCGGCATGCGGAAGCAACCTCCTCCGTATGGTATTCGCCGGCGAGCCGCGTTTCAACGGGCAGCCCCCGCACGAACTCCGGGTATGCCGTGCGATATACTGCTCATCGAAACCTTCGCCAGCCTCTGCACGGCAGGCACGAAATTCTTATGTGGATAGTCCGCCTAGCCCTTGGCCGCCCCTATACCTTCGTCGTGATGGCGATCCTGATCGCCATCCTCGGCGGCGCCGCCATCGTCACCATGCCCGTCGACATTTTCCCGTATATCGACATTCCCGTCGTGAGCGTCCTCTGGGTGTATTCGGGCCTCTCTCCCGAGGAGATGGAGAAGCGCGTGGTCACGGGCTTCGAGCGAAGCCTCACTTCGAACGTCAACGACATCGAGCACATCGAATCGCAATCGTATTCCGGCTACGCGGTCGTCAAGATTTATTTCCATCCGAACGTCAAGATCGACATGGCGGTGGCCCAAACCACCGCCACCATGCAGACCGCGCTGCGCCAGATGCCGCCCGGGATGTTTCCCGCCAACATCCTGAAGTACGACGCTTCGAGCGTGCCGATCCTGCAATTGGGCCTTTCCAGCAAGACCCTGCGGGAGCAGGAGATCTTCGATATCGGGAACAACTTCATCCGCACCCCGCTCGGCACCGTGCAGGGCGCTTCCGTCTCCTATCCCTTCGGCGGAAAGCAGCGGGCCGTCATGGTGGATCTGAACCTGGACGAGCTGTACGCCAAGCAGCTCTCGCCCATCGACGTATCCAATGCGCTGAACCTGCAGAACCTGATTCTTCCTGCCGGCACCGCCAAGCTGGCGAGTACCGAGTACCAGGTCCAGGTCAACAGCAGCCCCATCGACATGAGCGACTTGAACGATCTGCCCATCAAGACCGTGAACGGCGCCACCGTCTACATCAAGGATGTGGCCCAGGTGCGCGACGGCTTTCAGGTGCAGAACAACATCGTCCGCACCAACGGATCGCGCGGCGTGTTGATCACCATCACCCGCAACGGCAAGGCCTCCACGCTGGCCATCGTCAACGCGGTCAAGGCGGCTCTTCCGCGCATTCTGGCCAACGTTCCGCCGGAATTGAAGGTGACGGCGCTGGCGGACCAATCCGTCTTCGTGCGCGCTTCCATCAACGGCGTGTTGCGGGAAGCGTTGATCGCCGCCGGCCTGACCGGCCTGATGATCCTGCTGTTTCTGGGAAGCTGGCGCAGCACCCTGATCGTCTGCATTTCGATCCCGCTCTCGATCCTCACTTCGCTCTGCCTGCTCAGCCTGCTGGGGCAGACCATCAACGTGATGACGCTGGGCGGCCTGGCGCTGGCGGTGGGCATTCTGGTGGACGATGCCACCGTGGAGATCGAGAATACCCATCGCAACATCGCCATGCGCAAGCCGCTGGTCACGGCGGTGCTGGATGGCGCATCGCAGATCGCGGTGCCGACCTTCGTGGCCACGCTCTCGATTTGCATCGTGTTCGTGCCGGTGCTGCTGCTCACCGGAACGGCGCGGTACCTGTTCACGCCGCTGGCCATGGCGGTGGTCTTCGCCATGCTGGCTTCCTATCTGCTTTCGCGCACCCTGGTCCCCACCATGATGGTCTACCTGCTGGAATCCGAGCTGGCCGGCGCGGCCAGCCGCGCGCCAGCCTGTTTCAGCGCGGCCACCATCTCTTCAACCATGTTTTCGAGGCGCTGCGCTTCCGCTACGTCGGGCTGCTCGATTGGTCGCTGCGCCACCGCGGGCGCACGCTGGCGGCGTTCGGAACCTTCTTCGCCGCCTCGCTCGGCCTGGGCTTGCTGGTGGGCGAGGATTTCTTCCCGGCCGTCGATTCCGGCCAGATGCGGCTGCATGCGCGCGGTCCGGCGGGCACGCGCATCGAAGAGACCGAGGTCCGCTTTTCCGATCTCGAGCGCGAAATCCGCTCGGTGATCCCGCCGGACGAGATCGACATGGTGATCGACAACATCGGGATTCCGAACAGTTGGCCCGCCATCGCCCAGGGCGATATTCCCACTATTTCGCAGCGCCGACGGCGAAATCCTGATTTCGCTCAACAAGGAGAAGCACGCGCCCACGCGCGATTACGAGGTCCTGCTGCGCAAGCGGCTGCGCGAGCGATTCCCGGACATGACGTTTCTTCTTCCAGCCGGCCAACATCACCAGCCAGATTCTGAACTTCGGCCTGCCCGCGCCCATCGATCTGCAGGTGGTCGGGCGCAACGCCGACGCCAATTACGCCATCGCCCAGAAGCTGGCGCGGCGAATCGCGCGCATCCCCGGCGCGGCCGACGTTCACGTTCACCAGGTGGCCGACCAGCCGGTGATCCGCCTGGACGTGGATCGCGCGAAGGCTTCGGAGATGGGGCTGACGCAGCGCGACGTCACCAGCAGCATGCTGATCTCTCTCAGCGGCAGCGGCACCGTGGCGCCGAATTTCTGGATGAACTGGACGAACGGCGTCAGCTACAACGTCGGCGTGCAGACGCCGCAGTACCGCATCGACTCGCTCGACGCCCTGCTGCGCACTCCGATCTCGGCGGCTACCAATGCCGTCAACACCACCACCCCCGGCTCGCTGGCGGGCGCGTCCGCGGCCGGGCCTGGCTTCGGTGGGCACGTCCCCGAGCGGCACCTCCCAGGCTTACGGAAATCCCGGAGCCGCCGCCGGCAGCACGCAACTGCTCTCCAACCTGGCCTCCGTCCACCGCTCGTACATGCCGGTGATCGTCAACCACTACAACGTCTGGCCGGTCTTCGATGTTTTCGCCAACGTGGACCGGCGCGACCTGGGCGGCGTGGGCGCGGAGGTCGTGCGGATCATGCGCGAAGAGGAGCCGCACCTGCCGCGCGGCACCTCGTTCTCGCTGCGCGGGCAGGTGGACACCATGCAATCGTCGTTCTTCCGCCTGGGCTTGGGGCTGGTCTTCGCGGTGGTGCTGGTGTATCTGCTGATGACCGTCAACTTCCAGTCGTGGCTGGATCCGTTCATCATCCTGATGGCGCTGCCGGGCGCCATGGCCGGCATTCTGTGGATGCTGTTCCTCACCGGCACCACGCTGAGCGTGCCCTCGCTGATGGGCGCCATGATGTGCATCGGCGTGGCCACGGCCAACAGCATTCTGATCGTCACCTTCGCCAACGACGAGCGCGAGACGATGCCCTCCGCCACGCGAGGCCATGCTCTCGGCCGGCTATGCGCGCGTGCGGCCGGTCCTGATGACCGCGACGGCCATGATCCTGGGCATGATTCCCATGGCGCTGGGCATGGGGGAAGGCGGCGAACAGAATGCGCCCCTGGGGCGCGCCGTCATCGGCGGCCTGATGTTCGCCACCGTGACGACGCTGTTCGTGGTTCCCATCATTTACTCCTATCTGCGCACCAAGCCCGCCGGTGGATCATCAGCGTAGACTGGAAGAACTGAACGCACGACGATGAGGCATACCGAACCCGATCAACCCGGCCTGTCCGATCTGCTCCGGGAGAACGAAGAGCTCAAGCGCCAGATCGAGGCGCTGAAGAGTGCCGGCCAGGCGCTTCCCATGCCGGGCCGCCGCGCGAAAGTGTGGCGTCCACTCGGCCACCACCATCTGGGCGATTTTTCTGGCCGTGGTGGTGCTGGTGGTGGTGGCCTTCCTCGCCGGATACCGGCCGCTCGTGAAGCGCCGCGACCTGATCGCCGGGGAAGCGCGCGAACAGGAGCAGGCGCTGCAGCGCGTGGAGGTGATCGAGGTGCGCCGTTCCGCGGACAAGAGCGCGATCGAACTGCCCGGCAACATCGAGGCCATCACCGAGGCCCCCATCCTGGCGCGCGCCGATGGATATCTGGAGCGCCGGATGGTGGATATCGGCGACCGTGTCCGCAGCCGGCCAGCCGCTGGCCGAAATCGACGCCCCCGAGATGGATGAGCAGATCCGCCAGGCCAAGGCCAGCCTCCAGCAGGCGCAGGCGGCGGTGGACCAGGCGGTGGCCAATTATCGAGCGGGGCCAGGCGGATGAGGACCTCGCCAGGGTGACGGCGCGAGCGATGGGCGGCCCTGCTGGCCAAAGGGCGCGGTTTCGCGGCAGGAAAACGACCGCTACCAGTCCGAGTACCGCTCGCTGGCGGCCGCCACCAGGGCTCTCGATAAAGGGCTCGCCGTGCAGCGCAGCAACGTGGCCGCCGCCGAGGCCAACCTGGCCCGGCTCGATACAGATGCAGAGCTACCGGCTGGTGAAGGCGCCGTTCGACGGAGTGATCACGCTGCGCAATGTGGATGTCGGCGCCCTGGTGAATGCCGGCAACACGCTGCTCTTCCGGATCGCGCAGATCGCCACGCTGCGCACCTATCTGAACGTGCCGCAGGCCAATGCCAGTGAGGTGCGGATCGGCCAGCCCGCGCGGCTGAGTGTTTCCAACCTGCCGGGCCGCCAGTTCACCGGCGCGGTGGCGCGCACCGCGAGCGCGCTCGATCCCGCCAGCCGCACGCTGCTGGTGGAGGTGCATGTGCCGAATCCCGATGGCGCGCTGCTGCCGGGCATGTACGCCCGCGTCGACCTGATCGGCGCCCGCACCAACGCTCCCTTGCGGATTCCGAGCGACGCGCTGATCGTGCGCGGCGAAGGCACCGAGGTCGCCCTGGTGCGCGACGGCCACACGGTCCATCTGCAAAAGATCGAAGTCGGCCGCGACTACGGCGACCGCCTGGAGGTGATCGGCGGGCTGGCCGAGGGCGAGACGATTATCGCCAACCCCGGCGACGTGGTGCGCGAGGGCTTGCAGGTCCAGCCGGTGCGGGTTGGCAAATGAGAAATCCCCGCATTCCGCTGCCCGGCTAGCGCCCGGAAGGCCGCAAGGATGGTGCGCGGGACCACCACTCTATTTGTTATATACCTTGACACGCATATGCCATGCGGAGTATACCAAGAGAGTGGAATCCGTGTTCGAAATCATTGCGGAGCCGAATCGGCGCGCGATATTGAGCCTGCTGGTCTCGTCACAACAGTCGGTGGGAGAGATCGAGCGTCAGCTTCGTATGCCGCAGCCGACCGTGTCAAAGCACCTGCGAGTGCTGCGGGAGGCCGGATTCGTAGAATCCACGGTGGACGCGCAGCGCCGTCTGTATCGGCTGAAACCCGAACCACTGCAGGAGGTGGATGCCTGGCTGGCTCCGTTCCGCCGGTTCTGGTCCGCTCACGTCGATGCTCTCGAACGCCACCTCGACCGCATCAATCGCATGGGTCAATCGATACCAGCGAAAAGGAAGACAAGGAGAAGACGACGCGGACCCAACCGCGAACGTGACAAAGGAGAAACGAAATGAAAATCAAATTGACAAGCGTATTCGTGGACGACCAGGACAAGGCCCTACGCTTCTATACGGAGGTACTGGGTTTTGACAAGAAGACCGATTTCAGCCGGGGCCCGTTTCGCTGGCTGACCGTGGCCTCGCCCGAGGAGCCGGACGGCACTCAGCTGCAGCTGGCGCTGAACAACAACCCCGCGGCCAAAGCGTATCAGCAAGCGATTTTTCAGCAGGGCCAGCCCGCGGCCATGTTTTCCACCGACGACGTCAAGGGCGACTACGAGCGGATCAAGGCCCGCGGCGCCGAGTTCACGATGCCGCCCACCGGCGTGACCGGCTCGACCATTGCGATGCTGAACGACACCTGCGGCAACCTCATTCAGCTCACTCAACTGGCACGCTATTAGATGCGGCCGTTCCGCACGATGACGCAGCCCCGCCGGTTCTGGTCCGGTCACGTCGATGCTCTCGAACGCCACCTCAACCGCATGGATCAATCCACGCCAACGAAAAGGAAGCCAGGGAGAAGATAGATGACCGATCGCGAGCAGTACACACCGGGTCCGGCCAGCGGGGCGCAGGTACGAAAGGACGGAGAGAAGTGGACGCTCATTCTCGTCAGGGAGCTGCGCCACTCGCCGGAAAAAGTCTGGCAGGCGCTTACCGACCCGGCGCACCTGCGCGAGTGGGCGCCCTTCGTAGCCACTGGGAGCCTGGGTACGGCCGGAGCCACGGTGAATCTCACCTGGATGGGAGCGCCCAGGCCGATCGAAACAACAGTCACGCGAGCCGACGCTCCCAGGTTGCTCGAGTACGGCGATATCCGGTGGGAACTCGAAGCCGTTGGCGGCGGCACACGCCTGACGCTGTGGCACAGCATCGACCGCCGCTTCATCTCGTGGGGCGCCGCGGGCTGGCACATCTGCTTCGACGTCCTGGAGCGGCTGCTCACGGGTGAGCCGATTGGACGCATGGCCGGCGCCGAGGCCATGAAGTTCGGCGGCTGGCAGCGATTGAACGCCGAGTACGCAAAGCAGTTCGGCGTTGAGACTCCCGGTTGGGCGCCCAACGCCCCGAAACGTTAGCGCCCCATGCGCGGCTCAAGGAGTGGGCCCGCCGGGGCCACCACGTATACGTATTCGAGGAGCTCTTTCCCGGTGTTCTGAATGTTGTGCCGGGTAGCCGGCGGAACGTAGGCCAGCTCCGGCGCGGCGAAGGTCCGCTGCGACTGTCCTTCGATCAGCACTGCTCCCTGGCCGCGGAGAATCACCAGAGCCTCTTCGTTCCTGCCGGTGGTGTGCCATCCCACCGTTTCCCCCGGTTTAAGGCGGACGAAGCCGCTGCGCATTCCGGCCGTCTGCGGCGGTCCCTGGAGCAGGGGGCAATCTCCGCCGGGGCAGTTGAGCGGTTCGATTAACGGCCGCGGCCCAGACATCTGGGGCGAAAGCGGGGTCGAGAGGGCGACGAGCCCAACCAGAGTCGCGAAAAGTGGCTGCTGTGACATGAGGGTTGAACAGTGAATCACTTAGTCGGAACCAATTTACTATCCCTATCCGAACCGAAAGCGTAATGTAATGCGAATCGCACCTGAAACGGTTCGACGGGGTGGAAAACGTCTGTGAATGCCGCATCGGCCGTTGGCGTGATTCGGGAGGTATAGGCGTAGTCAATGTCGTGATCCTTGCGGTTCAGCAAATTCAAAGCTTCGACGACAAAGCTCCATTTTTTGGTAATTCGATAACGGACCTCCGCATTGAGCAAAACCGTCGCATTAGAGCGATAAATTGCGTCGGATGTCAAATCGCGCGGGCCAAAGGCGCGCAGGCGCAAACTCGCCGAAAAGCGTTTGTAATCGTGCATCGTGACGCCCGATGAGGCCACCACCCCAACCGCTTCGGGTACGCGCTTGCCACCGGGGCTGTTCGGCGCAGCATCATCCGCGTCGATTGCGGTAAAAAAGGCTCTGGAATCCGCAATGTCAAAATCAAAAGCCCAATGTTCCAGCGGCGTGTAGTAGTTCGCCCATTCGATGCCATAGCGGTTGCTCGGCTTTAATGAAGCAACCGTGCCTCCGGTGTCGCCATCCTGCTGCAGTTCGGATTGCACTGTGGAGATACCAGAGTGAAAACGTGCTTTGCAGATGGGAGAAGGCCGTAGTTGCGCACGCCGATTTCCGCCCCCTTGGTTTGGACCAGGGCGGGGATTCTCGAGGTGGCCGTGGGAAATGGATTGTCCGGCGAAATCGGTTCCTCCCTTTGCGTTGCGCCACGCGCGTCGTTGCTGTGAAAACTGAATCCGCCCTGTACATAGAACTCGGTCTTGGACCACGGGCCGAAAATCAAACTCGCTTTTGGTTCGGGCAGGAACTTGGTGGCCGTGCCGGAATTGGCGGCCGCAAAGTTGACCACCGGAGCGCCAGGTAATTCGGTGGCGGTATAACTGGGAGTCAAGTTGGTGACGTCATATCTTGCCTCGTCGCCGCGCAGGGCCAGGACCGTGCGGAATTTATCCGCCCACTGGATTTTATTTTCCACATAAAAACCGACCATCGTGTCGGTAAATTTATTCACATCCGTGTCCGCGGGCAAGACCGCCACCAGGTTCGGATTGGTATTGCATGCGTCGATGGGTTCGTCATTGCATGCGTTGATATCATTCTTGTCCGTGCGCACGCGATTTTCCGTCCGGTAAAGGCCGTTGTGGACCCAATCGTTGCGGACCTGCAGTCCGAACGTATTTTCCACCTTGCGGCCGAACCATTGGCTGAAAATCGTGTGGTGTGCGTCCAGCCCAAACACCCAGCGCTTGTCCTGCTGTTCGAACTGATCGCCCTTAATGGGGTCATCCAGGTAGTACGTGAAATCGGAAAACAAATCGAGGTCGTAATAAAAACCGTAGACCGTGATCTTCGTCTTCGAATTTGCGCGTTCGCGATGCCATTCAGCCTGCAGAGCTGTAACGCTGTGAATTGCCCCCGTCGGTCGGGTTCAGTGCGCCGAAGAAACCAACGAGGGGCGTCGCGGTAACGGGGATCTGATCGCTCGAGTTCCATTTTCCGTGGTAAGCGCGGGCCGTAATGCTGAAACCATTGGCGTCGTCGCCCTGGCTGTAGGTCAGCAGGCCGTTGAATTTGGCATAAGCCATCCGGATGCGTCCATGGGCCGTCATCGTAATACGCTTCTCCGCCGAACAGCAAATTGCCCGAACCGAGCTTTTGCGATACGCCGAAAACGGCCCGCGCATAGCCATACATGCCGCCTTCCACCTGGAAGAAGTTCTCGGGCAGAGTCTTGAAGAATTCCAGATGGGCCGATCCGGCTGAGCCAAAGTTGCCGACATCGGCGTAATAAGGACCTTTCTCGAAATTCACCCGCTGCACAAACTCCGGGATGACGGTGTTCATGTCCGAGTACCCCTCGCCGTGCGCGTGCGACGGCAGGTTCAGCGGCATATCGTCGAGGAAAATGGCGAAATCCGTGCCGTGGTCGAGATTGAAGCCGCGAAGAAAATATTGGTTGGCCTTGCCGCCGCCGGCGTGTTGCGTGATGATGAGGCCGGGAACCGCCTCCAAAACTTCTCCCGAACGAAGAATGGGACGATCTTCGATTTCCTTTGCGCCCACCGTTCCCTGGGTGGCGGAATCGGCAATTCCGACAAGGTCATCCTCCCGGCCCTGCACGTTTACGGTGGTGCTCACGGTGCTCACAGCCAGAGAGATGCGCAGCGGGGCGTGGGGCCTCGGCGCCCTATGGTGACGGGGATTTCTTTGGTTTCAAAATCGGCATGAGATACCACGAGTCGATAATCACCTGCCGGGAGTCCGGAAATAGTGAAGGAGCCGTTCGTCGTCCGACTGGGTCGTTTGTACGGTACCGTTCGCGCTTTGAACCTGCACGCTCGCCCCGGCAATCGCCGCGCCGGACGTGTCAACGACAGTTCCTGATAGCTGAGGAGCAATTTCACTGGTGGCGGGCGGGTGATCCTGCGGACCGACCGCGCGCCCATTCGGGGGGATCTCCTGCGCTCCGCCCGCCCACGCCGCCACCAGAATTCCCAGAACCATCCAGCTCAACTTCATCGCGCCTCCTATGGTGTGGTAGCACCAAAATAGGAATCGTGATATTAACACGAATCTCAGGATCTTGCGAAAAAAAATGCGTGCGCGTCTCCGCACTCGCCGCAGCTTCGTCTGGAGGAAGACCGTTAAGTAGGGCGCTCGCGCCCGCTTACAGCGTGTCGCCCGCCGCCGTGATCGCCAGTTGCGCGTGCTTTACGCCCTTCAGCGAGCCGAGGCTGTCGGCAAACCGCCGCACTTCCGCCGACGGTCCGCGCAAGGCGAGAAGCTCCATGCAATTGTCGTGGTTCAGATGGACATGCAACACGGACACGATCAGCCGCTCGTGATCGTGCTGCAACTCGGTGAGCTTCTCTTCCAGCAGGCGGACGTGGTGGTCATAAACCAGCGTCAGCGACCCCACCACGCGCCCGGAGGGGTGGCTGGAGGTTTCCCGCACCAATTCGGCCCGGATGAGATCGCGGAAGGCCTCGGAGCGGTTGGTGTATCCGCGCTTCCCGATGAGGGCATCAAACTTTTCCAGAAGATCGCTGGCGATGGCCACGCCAATGCGGCTGAGTTCAGAGACCGGCATCTAGTCAACACGCGACTACGTGCTTTAGCTTACCATGCCGAAGCGCCGGACTTATCCACGGCTATGCCGGGCGATCGTGATGGCGGTGCGCATGGGAGTGAACTTCGCCGGAGGAATGGGTGTGGCGGTGGGCATGGAGAAGGCCGGTGCGGCGCAACAGATCCTCGTCATCGAGGACGGCCGCCGGCGCGCCTTCGGCGACCACCCGGCCGGCCTGAAAGACGAAGCAATGGTCGGCCAGTTCTTCGAGGCTGTCGAGGTCGTGGGTCGCGGTGACCACGGTCCGGCCGCTGTCTTTCCAGCGGGAGATCAGGTCGACGGTCTGACCCTGGCTGCGGGGATCGAGGGCGGCGGTGGGCTCGTCGAGCAGGAGCACCTGGGGGTCGAGGATAAGAACGGAGGCGATGGCGACGCGCTTCTTTTCGCCGCCGGAGAGGCGGTGCGGTGGACGATCTTTGAGGTGGGCGATGTGCAGGGTTTCGAGCGTCGCGGCCACCTCGCTGCGGATTTTGTCGGCGGGCCAGCGCAGTTGCAGCGGGCCGAATGCCAGTTCGTCAAACACCGTGGGATTGAACAGCTGCACGTCGGGATTCTGGAAGAGCATGGCGACGCGGCGGCGAAAAGCGAACGCGAACGCTTCCTTCTCAAAGAGTGCCTCGGTGAGCGGCTGGCCGGCGAACCGCACGGTCCCGGATTCCGCGAAGTAGAGGCCGTCCAGGACCCGGAGGAGGGTCGATTTGCCGGAGCCGTTGGCGCCGAGCAGAGCGACCCTCTGGCCCGCCGGAATGGTCAGGCTGGCTCCATCGAGCGCCACCACGTGCTCGTAGCAGTAGCGGACGTCCTTCAGCTCGAAGATGGGCGGGGTCAATGCATGCCTCAGTTCTAACTCCGTCCCGCCCACAGGGCCGCCGCGGCCAGGGCGAAGAGGAGGAGCAACGCCATCCAGTTGCGCCCATCCATGCGGAATTCGTCGAGCACGTAGACGTCGCCGCGGAAGCCGCGCGACTGCATGGCCAGATAAACTTCGCCGGAGAGCTGCATGGTTTTGCTGAGGAGGACGCCGGCCGCGGAAATGGCCATGCGCCGGCCCTCCTGCGCGTCGAGCCTGCCCACCATGCGGCTGCGGCGCGATTCCAACATCTCCCGCGCGGTGGCGATCATGAGCAGAATGTAGCGGTAAGTCATGCCGAGAACCACCACCGGAACCACAGGAACGCGCAGCACGCGCAACGCCTTCAGGACGTGCGTCCATGGGTGTGCACAGAACCAGCAGCATGGAAAGGGTGGCGGTGGTTTCGACGCGGGAGAGGAGATAGGCGGCGGCGCGGAGACCTTCGAGCGTGACCGGCCATCGCGACAGCGGCAGACGCCAGAGCGGGAGACCGGGGGTGAGGAAGACGGCGGGCAGGGCGATAAGGCCGGTGAAGGCAAACGCGCCCGCCCAGGTGCGCAGCATCAGGGTGCGCAGGGGAACCCGCGAGCAAACCGCCAGCAAGCAGGCCAGGGCGAATATTCCGGCGATGACGGTCAAACGGCGGGAGGTGGTGGCGGCGATCACCAGACCGAGGATGCCCAGCAGTTTCACCCGCGGATCGAGGCTTTGCAGCAAACCGCTGCGGCGGGCCAGTTCTTCGGATTCCAGAGTACGTTCCAGGGCCCGCAACAGGCCGTGCATGGAGCTTTCGATGAAGCTGCGCCGGGGCACTAGCCGCTCCGCCGCCGCGCCGCGATGGCCCGGTCGGCGGCCACCGCCATAATCAGAATCAAGCCCGCTCCGAAGGTGGCGGAGAGCAGGTAGCCGAAGGATGGGCTGCGGAGAAACGGGGGCGAATACGCGGGAAAGGGCGCCGTCCAGATGGCGGAAAGCCGCTGCAAGCCGGGCGGAACGTGGGGCGGAGGTTGCTGATAGGAGGAGACGGCGGCGATTTGCCGGCGCGCGGCGGGGTCGGCCAGGTCGCGCGGCGACCATTCGCCCCAGGCGGACCCGACCGCCAGAATCCCCAGGGGAGTGCCGAGCAATAGGACGGCGAGCCCGATCAACAAGGGGCGAACGGCCGGCCATCCGAAACCGGCGGTACGGTCAACGGTTTTGCCGGCGCCGGGCGCGGTGGTGAGCAGGAGCGACGGGTGGCTGCGCTGAAGCCATGCCACCAGACCCGCCGAGAGAAAAAGCTCGGCGACTCCGGCGACGGTGAGGTGGCCCGCCATCATGGCCGGGATGGCGACTTTCAACGGATAAGGGGCATACAGCGGCGCGCCCAGCGCATCGCGAAAGAACATCGGCTGGATTCCGAACTCGATGGCGGCCAGCAACGCCGACACGTTGATGGACAGGTAGCCGGCGATGCCGGCAGCGGCCACGCGGCGGCGGGACGCTATCGGGCAACTCCCGGATATCGCACGGTAAATGGCGTAGGCCACCAGGGAACCGGCCATGGCCATATTGAAGCAGTTGGCGCCGAGAGCGGTAATGCCGCCATCGCCAAAGAACACGGCCTGGATAAACAGCGCGATCGAAAGGGCGAGGATGGAGGCCCATGGGCCGAGCACGATGCTGGCGATGGAAACGCCCACGGCATGACCGGTGGTGCCGCCGGGAAGGGGCAGGTTGAACATCATCACCACGAAGGAGAACGCGGCGAAAACCGAAATCAGCGGAATCAGCCGGGTGCTGAGCAGGCGCTTCAGGCGGCGGAGAGAGACATACCAGAAGGGGGCCGAAGCCGCGTACAACGCCGCGCAAGTCGACGGGCTCAAATAGCCATCGGGAATGTGCATGCGTCCGATACCGGGCCCGGCAGATGGCACGCGCCATCTGTAGTACCATCCTCCGAATCGTAACACGTGGACGGGTTCAAAATGCGGCGCGCAGCGGGAATCGGACGGACCGGGCGGGCAGGTGGTTGGTGATGCCGGCCTGGGGGAGCGCCGAAGCCGGGAACGGGCGAGCCAGATTCCGCCGTGCCGAAGTAGCGCCGGCTCCGGGCTATTCCGGCCCCGGCAGCAGAAGTGGCCGGAGAAGCCCGGCGCGCGGTGGATCGGCGATCCTGGCCGCATGGGCCGCGGCCTCCGCAAATCACGGCCCCCCGCATTACGGATTGAATTCAATCGGACCGCGCGGTATGATTCTTGCATAACGCCGGGAACGCGAGCCTTCCGCGGGCCGGCTGGGCTCTTTGCCGGATGAGCCTGACCGCCGAACCAGGTGCGGGGAGGTTTTATCCATGCCAACGCGGATAGGCCCGGTTACACTCCTTCTGCTCGCGGCCGCCGCCGCGCTTTCCGCCAAGGACTCCTGCTTTGACTGCCACAGCGTCGAGGAAGGCACCAGCGTGCCCTTCCGCGGCGACATCCACTACCAGAACGGCATCAGCTGCGCGGGCTGCCATGGCGGGGACCCCAATTCAGACGACCCCAACGTTTCCATGTCGGCGGAACGCGGTTTCAAGCTCCGCGTAACCCGTGAGGCCGCTTCCGCGTTCTGCGCCCACTGCCACAGCGATGCGGCTGTCATCCACAAATCCAGCCCCGGGCAGCGCGTGGACCAGATGGCGCTTTACCTTACCAGCGTCCACGCCGTCAAACCGGCCGGAAGCGATTCCATCGCCGCCAATTGCATCGATTGCCATGGCATCCACAACATACGCGCGGTGAGCGACCCGCAGTCGCCCGTTGCGCCCGGCCGCCTGGCCGCCACCTGCGGAAAATGTCACCGGGACTCCGCGGCCCTGTTCCAAAAGAGCGCGCACGCGGCCCTGTTTACCACTGCCGACAGGCCCGCCTGCGCCACTTGCCATGCCGGCCATGCCACCCAGCGAGCGGGCGTCGAGATGCTGGCCGGGGGACGTGCGGTCTGCGCGCGCTGCCACGAACCGGATACAAAACCAGGCAAAACCGCGGCAGCCATGGAACGCACCTTCGACCAGTCGACGATGGCGGCTTTCACCGCCATGACCGCCGCGGGCGGCCGCGGAGGGGAGGCGCGCCAGGCGCAGATTACCGAGCGCGGACCGGCCATGAACCAGGTATTCGCGGCCCTCGCGCGCAGGATGCAAAAGGCCCGCAGCGCGGTACACTCGCTTGACCCGGCGGCCGTGAAGGCGGCTGCCGAGGCCGCCATCGCTACTCAACCCTGATCGGTGTCCAACAGGAGAACACGAATGCAGCCAACCAATCGTCGTCAATTCATCCGGCATGCTATGGCAGCCGGGACAGCAATGGCTCTTCCCCCCACCGTCTGGCCGGCGGTTCCGCGCCGGGCGAACGATGTCATCGAACTCGGCCCCGCCAAAATCAAGGTTTCGCGCATGGCCGTCGGGACCGGCACCTTCGGCGGAGGACACAGCTCAAACCAGATGCGCAAACTCGGAGCCGACGGCGTGGCGGACCTCTGGTGGAACGCCTACGACCACGGCGTGTTCTTCTGGGATATGGCCGATAGCTACGGAAGCCATGCGGCCGTCAAGATCGCCCTGAAGAAGGTGCCTCGCGAGAAAGTGGTCATCCTTACCAAGGCTGCCTCGCGTTCGGCTGAGACCATGAAAGCCGACCTGGACCGCTTCCGGCAGGAAATGGGCACCGATTACATCGATATCGTACTCCTCCACTCGCGCATGAGCCCGAAATGGGACGAGTTGGACAAAGGACCGATGGACGTGCTCTCCGAGGCTAAGGACCGTAAGCTGGTCCGCAACGTCGGCATCAGTTGCCATTCCACCGAAGCCATGAAGGTGGCCGCCCGCAGCGCGTGGCTGGACATCTGCCTCACCCGCCTCAACCAGTTCGGAGTGCGGATGGACGCGGACACCGAAGAGGTCCTGCCCCTGATCGCAGAGATGAGAAAAGCGGGAAAAGGGCTGATCGCCATGAAGGTGCTCGGGGAAGGCCAACTGCGCAATCGCGTGGATGAGGCGCTCCGCTTCGCCGCCACCAGGGATGCCGTCCACTGTTTCACCATCGGGTGCGAGAGCCGCGCCGAGTTCCAGGACAACTTCGATCGTATCCCCAAGGTCTCGCAGCCGGCCTAGCTACTTTCCGGCGCAAAATTCGTAAACTGACCACCGACGCGCGGTGTCAACAGACGGCAAAATGCCCGGCGGTCAACCCGCCGGGCAGTCAAGTGATTGATTGAGAGCCCCTTCGAAATTTCACTTTTTGCGTTCGGCTAACACCGTCCCTAGGTGGTGGAGATTGTCGGCGATGACACCGAGGCCCACCCATCGCTTCATTCCGTCATCGCCCCGGTAGATGCACCGGCGAAGACCATGCCGGCGCTTCAGGACGCTGATACGCCCCTCGCAACCGGTCCGCCATTTCTGTCCTTGTTTAAACCACCGCTTCTTCTGCTGGCGCTTTCGCTCCGCGCTTTTTGTGTTGCGGCTCGGGATGCACACGCGCTTGACACCTCTTTCGTGCGCGGCAGCTTCGTTATGGGCTGAGAAGAATCCAGCATCGCCGGCCACCAGATGGGGCGTGCAGCCCAACTTGCGTTCATGCGCATCGATGGCGGGGATCACCAGTTCTGAGTCACTGGGCCGCTTTTCATACACGTCGTAGTCGGTGATGATCTGATTCTCGCTCTCCTGGATTTTGACGATCTTGCCAAACTCGGTGGGCTTACTCGCCTTGCCCTTGCGAATGATTTCGGTGGTGGTCTCGAAGATGCTCACCAACTTCTCAGCAACATGGGTGTCGCCTCCGAAGATTCGCTGTTTGGCTTGCCGCATCACCTGCTGCACTCTGGGTACAAAGAGGTCCAGCTCTTTCCGCAGTCCTTCGAGGGCTGCCTGCTGCATCACGTCCGCAGACCGTTTCACTCCTTGGACAATTTCGCCGGAAAATCGCTTGGCCTGTCCCACCACGCGCCCGACTGCAGACAACAGCTTTTCGTATCCCTGCTGCAAACGCTCCCGGTTTGGTCCGCCCTTGGTGCGCACCACGCGCCCAATTTCCAAAATGCGGAACTTCACACTCCGGCTCCGATCGCGGAGTTTGGTGCCCTGCTGCCCAGCGATCTCTCCGATCCTCTTCATCGCGCGGATCAGGACGCGCACGCCATCACCCAGCAGATTGCTGTCGGTTGGATAGTGGATGTTCGTCTCCACCACCGTGGTGTCCAGGCGCATCTTGCGCCCTTTCACCACCTGCTTCTCCTGGGCGATCTTCACTACTCGCTCATGAATTTTCTCGACCCCCTCCGGCCCCAGCGCCAATCCCCAGCGGCCCATGGTTTTGGCATCGGGCGCTTTGGCGGCTCCCACGCGCGTGAAATCGCGATACACCAAGTTGGCCCGGACTTCGCGCTCCAATACCGCGTAGCTCCAATTGCGGATATGCTTCAGCAGGAGTAGCCGCATCACCACTTCCGCCGGCGTCCCTCGGCGCCCGCGCGTGCGGCTCTTCGGACTCCGTCGCGCCAGCGCCTCATACACGGTGGCCACCAGTTGCTCGTCCTCCAGCACTTGGTCGGCATGCTTCATCCAGTCCTCCCGAAGGTCGCTCACCTCTTCGGCGATGAGACCTTCTCCGAAGTGGAGTTGCTGTCGGCGCGCCTCAATCATGAGCGTTGCTCCGACCCGCGGCCGGGCGTGCGTGACTGCTTCTCCTCCTGCCATTGCTTTCGTAGTTGGTCGCGGTTTAACTGGGCCAGCGAGCAGCCGATCTCCCAAAAGGCAGCCCACGCCTGTTGCGCCTGGCGTGCGGTTTCGGCGTGCTCCGGGGGCACATACAAAGAGTGGCTCTTTCCAGCGAGATGCGGAGGCATTGATTGACTGGCCTACAGACCTTTCGGAGCTTAGCGACCAGCAGCTATCGAAGTTGGTCGCCTGGCTGGACCAGTTCGCGACTGCCTCCGCTGGGTCGGCGGGGAATAGGGAACGCCAGGAAACAGTGAAGCTGCCGGAACCGAAGGTCGTGGATATTACGGCAGAACCATAATCCTGGCAAGAGTGGGGACGCTGGTGCGGTCGGCCGCGGTGAAATCCGGTTCATCTCGAAACGCAGCAAGTAAGGAACGCCCGTAGCCAGAGCACAACGTACTGGCCTACCACCAGAAGGAGCACGATGCCGGCACCAATCACGATGCTGGAGAGCAGCCAGAAACCGACACGCCAAGCGCCCGTCGTGCCCGAGGGAGGGAATCTGGCGAACCGATCAAAGTGGGCAACCGGACCCCCTATTTCTGCGGTTTTAGAACAATGGTACCAGAATGTATTAGAACTACTGCCTCACACCGTTTTGGAAAACTGTTACACTGGGCCGTACCGGGAAGCTCAAAATGGCAAATCCAGGTAAAGAGGAAAATTCTGGCATCATAGGGAGGTGCGCGCATGAAATTCCAGCGCCGCTTGGCCGGGGCGTTCTTATGCCTGCTGAGCGCCCTTCAATTAGGCTCGCAATCCGGCAACCCGAGCGTCACAATTACTGGGTTTCCCGCGTGGGGGCAGGACGGCCAGATCTCCGGCTCTGTCTATGGCGCCAATACCGGCCAAGCCAGCCTCTACATTTTCGAGTTTATCCCCGACGAAGGATGGTACGCGGTGCCTGGTTGCGGACCCGTGAGTGTGCAAAGCACAGGGCAATTCTCAATCAATGCAACTCCGCAACTCATCAACCGGTATGCCACTCGTCTTAGCGCCTACCTGGTGCCCTCCAGCCTGGCGGTGCCCTGCGTCTCCGGGCAGGGTACGATTCCGTTCGTAATTGTAAACAATGCTATAGGTTCAGTAAGCTACCCGCGGGTTCCCCAATATCAAACGATCTCGTTCGGGGGCTTGGACTGGTATGTGAAAACGGCGCCGGGCAGGTCGATCCGGGGCCGCAGTTTTTCACGCCGAACAACGCCTTCGTGGACTCCGCTGGCCAGTTGCATCTGCAGGTCTCTCAGTGCTCCGGATCGTGGTGCGCCGCTGAGATCTTCACCACGCAGAGCGTCGGGTATGGCACCTACCAGTTGACGCTGTCGTCCTCAGTCCCGACTCTCGACCCCAACGTCACGTTCGGGATGTTCACATGGGATGCCCAAGCCGGCGACGCCTACAACCGCGAGTGGGACATTGAGTTCGGTCGCTGGGGCAACGCATCTGCTACGTCGGACGCGCAGTACGTGGTGCAGCCGTACAACGGTCCAAATAACCTGGTCCGTTTCGCGATGCCGCCCTCCCCGTCGGTCCACACGGTGACGTGGTCGCCGAGCCAGGTCGGGTTCGCTTCGACAACAGAGCAGTTTCCGGCGACGCTTATTGACCAGTGGCAGTTCAGCTCCGGAGTGTCACCGGTTCCAACGCCGGGCGATGTGCACCTCCACCTGAATCTGTACGTTGCCGCGGGACAGGGACCCTCGCAGCCCGTCCCACAGGAGGTGATTATCAGCGGTTTCCAATATGTACCGTCAGGGGGGCAGATCGGCTTCTCGCGCACCGCCGATAACATCGCCTTCCAATCCAGCCCTATCTCGTGCCGCTCAACGCCACGGCCACGGGTTGCTCTGCCACCGTCGAGTCCGATAGCCCGTGGCTCACGGTGAACGGACCCAACCCGGTGGCGGGCGGGGGCACACTGCAATACACGGTCGCGGAAAACGACGCTGGGATCCGATCGGGCAACCTAATCTTGCAAAGCACCAATTGCAACCCCGCGCTGGGCGCGCAGTTGCTGACTGTCACGCAGGCAGGGCTTGTGTGCGCCCCGTCGTTCGCTGTGCCGTTCACGAGCCTTGGATTCATCCAGACGATTCGCTCGGTCCTGGTAAACGGAACGGCCAATTCCTGCTCGTGGAGTGTGGCATCCTCCGCGCCTTGGCTGCAGGTCCTTTCCGGAGCGTCCGGCAGCGGCGACGGCACGGTCCAGTTCTCTGTCGGTCCGAATACCGCGAATGCGCTGCGGCAAGCCACGCTGAACCTAAGCAGCGGAAATCAGCACACGGTGCTGCAAGATGGCGCAGGCAGCTTTTTCGCCATTTCGCCGTCCTCGGCCGCGTTGTGCAGTGGGCAGGGCGCGAGCTTCGGGGTGTCCTGGGTCGCGCCCTCCGCGGTGGAATTGCACCTGGGCGCCCCAAACGGCGCGCTGGTGGGCCAATTCGGAGCATCGGGCTCCGCGCTGTTGCCGCCGGTATCACAGACTACGACGGTTTACCTTGTGCAAGCCGGAACGGGTGCGGCCCCTATCGTTTGGGGGAGCGCGCAGGCCACGGTGGTGCCGAACGGGTGCTTAAACCCGGCAGTCGCAGCGCAGGGGGTGGTCAACGGAGCGAGTTACTCTGCCGTCTCTGTGGCACCGGGATCATTCGCGACTGTGTTCGGGTCCGGTCTCGCCCCCAGTACCGCGCAGCCCGCCGGTTTGCCGCAAATCGGGCTAGGCAGAGCGGCGGTCACGGTCGGCGGGGAGCAGTGCCTTCTCTCCTTCGTGTCGCCGGGGCAGGTCAACCTGATCGTGCCGTCCGACCTCTCGCCTGGCCGGTATCTGCTTAACGCGGGAACGGCCGCATCGGAGGTTCTTGTGACCTCTGTATCTCCGGGAATCTTCACGGTGGGCGGGGACGGAACCGGCGTGCCTCTTGCGGCCGTTTCCGTTACGCTCGCCGACGGTAGCGCCGTGAACCTTAGCCCTTACACGTGCGGGAGCGTGGGATGTGGCATCGCCACGATGGTGCTCCCCGCCAACGCGACGGATCTCTACGTCGTACTCTATGGAACGGGGCTACGGGGAGCCAACAGCATTTCCGCAGTGATCGGCCAACGGCAGGCTGAGGTACAGTTCGCCGGTCCTCAGCCGGACTTTCCGGGACTTGACCAGGTTAATCTCCACTTGGCCAGCCCCGTGGGGCTATCGGGAGTACAGTCCGTTCAATTGACGGCCGATGGACAGGCGAGCAACACAGTTGTTCTGCAATTCCAGTGACGCCACAACGTCGCCAGCGGAGTCCAGGGCGACGCTCCAAAGGGTTGTACAGTTGGGCGCTCCCCCGACTCGGCGGCCACTTCCAGAACCATCCCGGCAGCGGGAGTTGCAAGAGCGGGGATACACGGGCGGCTAGCAACCGCGACGGCTGAACAGCCGCGCGTACTGGCGCAATAAACCCGCGTTTGGGAATTTCGCCACAAGTACGCGCACGCGCGTTATGGGGTCCATCCAAAGGAGCGAGCAAACGATGAAGAAGCCGGTCCCACTCAGTATCAGTCGCATTTCCCTGCTCCTAGCCTCGGAAGAACTGAAGCATTGCCGCAGCATCCATTGGAGCCCCAAGAAGCTCTAGCCCGTGGGTCCTGTACACACGCTGGGCCTGTTCAGGCGAAGCGTTGGCGAGCTTGCCATATTCGCGGAAGAAGGCTTCCATATCTCCGGCTGGCTGAAAGACGGAAAGTAATTTGCCCCGTTGATCGCGGACATGAACAAATGAGTGGGGGACTTGACGAGGCGCCAGCACACAATCTCCGGATGTCAATCGGAATTTCTCATCACCGATCTGGAAGACGTAGTCACCTTCTATAACATAGAACCACTCTTCCTGGTGGTGATGTAGATGAAGCGGTGGACCTCCCTTCGCCTGCCAAAGCGACTCGAATGAGGACCATGCGCCGTTGGTATCCTTGGCCGAAACCTTACAGTCTATGGCCCTGGAACCTCCCAGTGGTGAATGCTCCCCGAAACGGTCCTGTCCCGCAGCAACGCGGATTCCTCGCTTTAGGGTGTCGGGTTCAGCGTACGGAGATAGCGCCGCGGCCGCGCCAAGGGCGGCGGTACCTGTCAAAATCGAGCGACGTTTCATCCTCACCTCCTATGCTCGTTAAATTATAGTGCAGGGGGTTCAGTCCTGTTTGACTCATGGATTGGTAGGGCATATCGCGGGGGGTTGTCTCCCCAGGGGATTCCACATATCCGACACGTACGCGCGTCGCGCAGGCGCGCCATGGAGTCTTGCCAAACCCGATCCACACTCCGAGCTTTCCCGAAATACGCACGCGTGATGGGGGAAGTTCTGCACCAGTATGCGCGCGTGCATGATGGGGTCCGTCGGAGCGCCCTGAACGGTTCATAGCCCGATAGCCGCCCCGGGGGACCGCTTGATTCTTCAGGGGGTGGCCGAGGCGGGCGGTGCCGGAACTGCGCGTGGCGCCTGGGGGTGCCGAGAGTCGATCTCGGCGGGCGCCCGTCCGGCGCGCGGACGCCGTGCGGCTGGGCTGTGGGGCGAAGCTCACCACAATCCCCCTCTATTCTGGAAAGCGAGGGAACTGGGCAGGCGGAAATGGGAAGCAGTAATAACGCGTCGATTGCCGCCTACGCGATCGACGGCCCGATTCCGCAGGTCGGGAACCTTCCGTCAACATGAACCGCCGGGATGCTCCAGGCTGACGTGAGCGGCGTTTCACAGGAGGAATCCGTCAACGCCCTGTATGAGGGCCGCGCTCGGTCTGGCAATGTACGAAGTGGGGCGTGATCTGGCCGGAGCAGTTGATGGCGGTTCGAAACCCTTGGTAAACACCGGTATAATATCCTAACCCCATAAGAAGGAGAAGGGACATGCGCATCACAGTATCGCTCCTCCTTGTAGCTGCAGGACTTTTCGCTGCCGATCCGCGAATCGGCACCTGGGAACGGATCTCTGCGGAGGAGACCATAGATCCGCCACGGACCATGACCATCTCGTCGGGAGCGAATGGTATTCACCCAGTATTTCCGTTTTGGCTCATGGATTGGGTCCTCAGAATATCACAAACCCCCAAGTCTTGATCCTCCGAAACGCAGTTTCTTCTCCGGGAGCCTCCTTTTGCCTCTGCCAAGCGCAAAATTCCACCCGCCGGAAAAACCGAAACCGGGAAACTGCCTCTTTTCAGTGATTTCCACAAACACGTCTCCGACCTCCACGTCCTGGTCGCCTGATTTCGCTGGTGTCACCGTCCTCCCACTACCCGGTCGCCACCGCCAGCGCTCCGATTCGCCGGACCATGCTCCCGAACAACCGCCGCGTGAGATGGCTCTCGGCCAGCATCAGCCAGTAGTACCGCGCATGCTTGACCAGCCTGCCGCCCGTCTTCACCAGCCGCTGCTGCAAACTGGTCAGAGACCAGTTCTCGATCTTTTTCGGCAGCACCAGCCGCCGCCAGAAGTTGCCCAAGTTGTAGGCGATCAGGCTCAGCCATAGCCTCACTTCATTCGACCGGAACCGATGGCAACTCAGCCGTGTCATCTTCACCGCCTGCTTGCCTTCTTTGATCCACTGCTCCGCCGTCCCCCGCTTGTTGTAGAACCGCACTACTGCACGGTTGTCCGTCTCCAGATTGGTCACGATGAAGCCGACGCGAGGAAACAGCTCGCCGAAATGGAACTCCACCTTCGCCACGACCCGTCGCGCCGTCTTCCAACTCGCTGCCTGGTAGAGAAAACCCTTGTACCAGACCACTGGCTTATGGCTCGGCCGTCCCACTGGCCGCGTCAGCAATTCGCTGATGTCCCGCTCCAGGTTCTCATTGGCCGGAATGCGGATGGCATACTTCACGCCCCGCTCTTCCAGCGCCTCATAGATCTCCGGCTTGGCGAAGGCCGCGTCGGCGCGAAACACAACTTCCTTGCCCATCTTCTTCTGCTGCCGCTCGATCTCCGGCAGGAGCAGTTCCTCCCAGTCGTCGGCACTGTGGACGTTGCCAGGGCGCAGCTTTGCTGCCAGGCAGTCGCCTTCCCGATTGAACAGCAATAGCGGGTGATAGCAGGTAGACTCGAAGTGGCCGTTGTACGCGCTGTTCTCCTGCTGGCCGTACACCGGGATCTCGGTCGAATCCATGTCCAGCACGATTCGCTGTTGTGCATCGATGGCCTCGGCCTTGCCGATGAGTGCGCGGTTGATGCGGGCCAAGCTGCCGAAATTCTCGTCCTCGGCCAGCATCTCGGTTTCGAACGTCTGCAAACGCGAGGTCAACGCCACTCCCCGATCCCACACCTTCTCCGACCCAATCAGCCGGAACGCCGGATCTTGCGAGAGGCGCTCGGCGTCATTAACATCCTCATAGCCCGCCATGCGGCTGTAGACGGACTGGCGGAACAGGTCGGCCAGGGGAAGTTGAGTGTTTTTGCCGCGCGGCGCATCGCTAAGGTGTGCGGCGATGAGATTGCCCAGACCCAATCGTTCATCCAGCTCTCGTACCAGGATGAGACCGCCATCGGAGGTGACCCGTGATCCTTGGAAATCGACCTTCAGCGAAATGTTGAATGATAGCTGAAACGGCTCATTTTGTCTCTCACCCATTGGGTGTTGACCTCCAGAGCGTCTTCATCACATTGGAACCCGTATGAATAAAGGCGTCCGATGATGTCAGGAGGTTATGAAGCAAGTCGCGAAAACGGAAATCCAGATTCACCTGTCGCTCTCGACCGGAGTGGATTGGACAGCTGATCCCGACGGGAAATTTCATTCCGTTCACAGGTCTCCGCAGGCCGATGAAATGGCCGTCCGTCGAGATGCCGACGATATCCTTGAAACCATTCGCAGGAAAGCTGGGCGCCCCGATCTGCACATACAACTCAGACTTTCTGGCGATCGCACCACCTTGATTTCCACCAACATGTCCACTGAGGAGGCGAGCAGATGGCGCCGGAGCGGTGACGCTGTTGATCCGGCGAACCCATTTGACGGGATTTGGGTCGCCGATGGGACCCTGCTACACCAGCCGTCATCCTGGACAGTCATCGCGATTACGCCCGACGGCCTGAATGGGATTCATTTTCATGAGAACAGTGGACTCGACTACCGGGCACAGTTCGACGGCAAAGCGTACCCTGTCCAAAATTCCCGCTCGGATTCGGTTTCGCTGAAGCTGGTCAACCCCGGTACAGTCGAGGTGTCGTGGATTCGGAATGGAAAGACCGTCGAGACCTCACGCGAGATGGTTTCCGCCGATGGTAAGGAACTCACGTTCAGCCTCGAAGGCACGCTGCTAGAAGGGACCCACCACCGTCTGAAGTATGTCTATCGCAAGCGGTAAGACATTCTGTCAAGCGCCTGCTCCGTCCAGATCGTCGGCCAACCGGAGAATGGTCGCCTCTTAGGCGCCGTTCGGCCATCAGTCCTGATATGTCCGGGTCACGCGAACTGACGGGAAAACACCCATCGCTGACATCTGGCACCTTAGCGCCTGGTCGAGAAAACGCCGGAGCTGCGCCTTAGCCCAGCGCCTCTTTGGAGCGGCGCGAACTCGGTCGGTCTTTTTCGTCGCCTGGTGCTGGCGCCCCACGGCACTACACTGGAGTTCCGTGCTCGAGGAGAACCTGCAGCGCGCCGGCCGCCCGCCATGTCCGCGAGGCCGGGCGGTGCCGGACCTGCGCGTGGCGCCTGGGGGTGCCGAGAGTCGATCTCGGCGGGCGCCCGTCAGGCCCGCGCATGCCGTGTGGCTGGGGCTGTGGGGCGAAGCTCTCCGCGAGACCCCGATTCTGGAAAGCGAGGGAACTGGGCAGGGGGAAATGGGCAGGAGCAATAACGCATCGATTCCGCCTATGCCATCGACCGACGGCGCCATTCCGCGAGTCGGCGACTTCCGGCTCATGTGGACACGCATCCGATAGTTCACAAGCCGTTTCGCTAGGACCGAACAGCCTAATGGCACCACTTGAGTCGTGAGGTAAATCCCTTACCCGCAAGCGGGCTGGGTCGGGGGGGCGGGTTGGTGCATTCCAGGATGCCACGCTTTGCGCGCCCGCTTCGCGTAATATGGCGATATGCGACTGAGTATCCTGCTCCTCACAGCCGGCACGCTGCTGGCGCAGACGCCCGAGACCGTCGAGCGGTCCTTCCCCTTCGCGCCCGCGGACACCCCGCGAGCCGTTCAGGAAATTGTGAACGCCATCCGCAGCACCTCCGGCATTCGGGAAATGCAGGTCGCCGCAGACTTCGATACGCGCACGCTGAAGATTCAGGCCCCGCCGGCAGAGGCCAGCCTGGCCGAATGGGTATTCCAGCTTCTGGAAGACCCCAACAGCTCCGGCGAGCACCAGTACACGATGCCGGGACGGTGGCCCGAGGCGCGGCTGTTCTTCCTGGTCGCGAGCGATTCGCCGCAGCAGATCCAGGAGCTTGTGAACGCCGTCCAAAAACTTCAGGTTTCGATACATTTGGGCCGATGGCCATAAAAAGGCGACTTTCCTCCTGCTCGCCTCCTGCACGCAGCAGGTCAGGGATCGGCGGTAAAGATGTTATGGACGCGACCAGGTCTCCTTAATCAATAACGGCAGGTCGTGTGTCCAATCGTTCTTGCCGACGCCTCCGGGGTAAATCACATGGGCCAGATTGTCTTTGGTGTAGGCCAGGACAAAGTTGGCATGTGCAACGGAATAGCTGCCGCCGCGTGGCTCGGTCTTTTGGGCCGAAGGAACCCCCGCGGCTTTTTGGACCGTCTGGAGAGAGGCTTCTGTCCCGGTGAGACCGACGAAGTGTTTGTCGAACATGTCGAGCCACCGCCGCAGTCTCACCGGCGTATCCCGTGCTGGATCGGTGGTCACAAAAACGAGCTTGACCTGGTCGGCAATATCGGCGGGCAGTTCCTTTAGAGCCGCGCCAATATTCGCCATGTGCATGGGACATTGGTCGGGACAATTGGTATAGCCGAAAAAGAGGAGCGTAACCGATCCGTTCGTTCGGTTCCAGAAATCAAACGGAGCGCCGGAGGTGTCGTTGAGAACGAATCTCGGCTTGGGCAGCGGCGGAGTGACCAGACCGCCCCGGTAGGAGCCGCTCGTCCCCGGTTGACCCGGGACGGAAAAGGCGAGAATCAGGAACAAGCCGAAGAAACGGGATTTCATTTGAGCGTCCTGTCAGTAAACGATCACCGTCCCGGTCATGCCGAGTTGGTCATGAACGGCGCAGATGTAGTTGTAGGTGCCCGGAGCCGTGAAAGTCACGCGAAATCGTGTTACTCCGAGGGGCGCCTGCGCCAGATTCGCCCTGTCCTGCGGGGTCGGCGACAGGAATCCGGAGTTGACGCTGGCCGAAGGTGAGCTGATGGTCGCTTGCCTAGCCCCATCCGAGGTCGATTGGACACCTGTCGAAGGCGGCCGGGGATCTGCCGGCTCCGTGCCAAAGGTCACGGTGTGGTTGATGGACGGGTCGAGATTCGACCACTCCACTGTGTCGCCGACTCGTACGACAATCGTGCTCCGCAGGAACCGCATCAGCGACGCGGTCTGCGACCCCAGGCCGGTCACGTTCACAATCTCGCCGATGCCGGCGCCAACGCTGTCGCCTTGTAACCCAAGGGTTCCTTCGAATCCAAGGGCAATGTCCTCCGCCAGTAAACGTGATTGCACGCCCTGTGCCTGCTGGTTATAAAAGGTCTGATCGTGCGGCAGCGGCGTGGACGCATTGACGACGTGAACCACGCCGGTCATATCCGCGTGAACCAGGCACACAAACTTGAAGTTGCCGGTCGCAGGAAAGGTCACGGTGAAGGTTTGCGGTGGTGTTGGCGGCCCGCTTTCCGGTTGCAGCAGCACCCCCGTTGAGACGCACGTGGAACCGTCGAAGGAGGATTGACCGGTCATCGTGCCCGGGCACCCCACCGGCACGCCGAAGGTCGGGCCGAAGGCCGGCGGCCGTATCTGGCCTGAAGTTAAGAAGGTCAGCGTGTGGCGCTCGTGCGTCGGGAAGCTGAAAAGGATGCTGTCGCCGGTCTGGATCCAGAGTTCGTTCGGCAGGAAAGCCAGGGCTTGACTTCCGCGGTCCGGACTCTCGGCGCCGACCGCCACTGTCCACTCTTCGGCCTGAAGCGTTGTCGCAGCAACCGCGGCCAAGATGATGGTTGCGGCCGCGAATGCAGCCGTTTGTTTAGACATCCTTTTCGATATTCGTTTCATCTTTTCTGCTCCGAATTCTGTTTTTGGAATTACGCCGTCAACGAACAGAGACGCGGCCAGTATCGGGCACCGGGAACGGCGGCTGCAAACAGCAATTCGCGGAAGTGGCACAGCCGGCTATATTTGCCGTTGAACACCGTGCTTTGCCGCCTTTAGCTGCCTACGGTACAATCGGAGGCCAGGCTCGAGTAGCGTCGCGAGTCTGTCAGAGGGCATTGATGGGCGAACCACCCCCGGGCACACCAACTCCCGAAGACCGGCTGGATTCGTGGAAGGAAATCGCGGCATACCTCAACCGCGATGTAACAACGGTCCAGCGCTGGGAGAAGCGGGAGGGAATGCCCGTACACAGGCACCTACACGACCGGATGGGCTCCGTGTACGCATTCCGGGTGGAATTGGATGAGTGGTCGCGCAGCCGGAGTCGAGCCGTCCAGGAAAATGGAAACAATCTCCTCGCGCCGAATCCCCCGGTGTTTCCTGCGCCGCCATCGCCGCCGGGAGCGACTCGAACCAAGTGGAGGCTCCTCTCGGCGCTGACGGCGGCCGGAGCCGCTGCCGCCTTGGGCATTACTCTTTGGTTACAGAAGACGGAGCATTTCTGGCGAAGCCCGATCGCCGACGCGCGATTTCAGATGATCACGGATTTCGATGGAGTCGCGCCTGTCGCGGCCGTTTCACGTGACGGGCATCTCGTGGCGTTTCTGTCCAACCAGGACGGCCCCATGGATGTCTGGGTCACACAGGTGGGTTCGGGTCAGTTTCACAACCTGACTCGAGGGAGCGCGACGGATATTTTGATTACAGAATTGCGCACCCCTGGGTTCGCACCTGATGGCTCCCTCGTCACCTACTGGGACCGCAAGCAACCGGGTTCTGCGGGCCACGGCATCAGCGTGTGGGGAGTGCCGGCCTTGGGGGGACAACCCAAACCATACCTCGAGGGCGCGGCCGAGTTCGACTGGTCACCCGACGGTTCCCGCCTTGTGTACCATACACCAGGACCGGGAGACCCGATGTTCGTGTCGGACGGCACCCGGCGTCCGGGTGATCGGCCTATCTTCACCGCACCCGCGGGGCTTCATTGTCACTTTCAGCTGTGGGCGCTCGATGGCTCATTTATCTATTTCGTCCTGGGTTCCTTTCCGGACAAACTGGACATCTGGCGTATCTCTCCAGCCGGCGGGAAGCCTGAACAGATCACGAAGCACAACGCGCGCGTGACCCATCCCGTATTTGTGGACCGGCGGACGCTCCTTTACCTCGTTAGCGATCCGGATGGTTCGGGCCCTTGGCTTTACGCTACAGACGTCGAGCGCCGCATTCCTCACCGGCTGACCTTTGGGGTGGACCGGTACACGTCGTTTGCGGGCACAGCCGACGGGCGCCGTTTGGTTGCGACGCACGCCACTACCAGGAGAACGCTCTGGCGGCTGCCGATCTCCGGCTCACCCGCGGGGCCCTCAACACCTGCTCAAATCCCGCTGACCACCAGCACGGGGTTCTCCCCACGACTGGGCCCGAACTACCTTGTGTATGTTTCCGCGAATGGCACGAGCGACAGCATCTGGAAGTCTGCCGGCGGAACCCTGGCCGAATTGTGGAGGGCTGAGGGCGCGCGAGTCACTGGCGGACCGGCAATTTCCCCTGACGGACGGTCGATCGCATTCTCGATTCGGCAGCACGGGCAGGCGCTCCTCTACGTGATGCAGGCGGACGGCACGAAAGCGCGGATTGTGGCCGATTCGCTCGACCTCCGGGGCGCTCCCGCGTGGGCGCCGGACGGCCAAACCATCACCTCGGCGTCGGACGATCACGGAATTGTGCGGCTCTTTCGCGTGCCGGTTGACGGCCGCTTTCCGACTCGTTTCGTCCAGGAGTATTCACTCGATCCGGCATGGTCGCCCGACGGCCGTTTCGTCGTCTACTCCGGACCGGACATAGGCACGATGTTCCCAGTGAAAGCCGTAACGGCCGAGGGTGCGGCGCATCCCCTGCCGGCGCTGATGCTGACCCGGGGAGCTCGACACCTGATTTTGCTTTCCGGAGGGCGAACACTCGTCTTTTTGCGAGGGGAGATGCACCATCAGAATCTGTGGCGCATCGACCTGGAAACCGGCGCCGAACGGCAGTTGACCAACCTCGCTCCCGATTTCGACATTCGCGACTTCGATATCTCTCCGGATGGCCGTGAAGTCGTACTGGAACGCATGCAGGAGCGTTCCGATGTGGTCCTGCTGGATCTCAGCCGCCCATAGTTCCGCGTCAGCGGATCAGACTTTAGACCCAGATGTGTCGATCAGAAGTTTTTGATACACGGCGCCAGAATTGGTTTCTGCCCTGTTGCAAAACTCCATCGCAAAAGTGAGGTTCCGAAAACAGCAGTTGCGGAATGTCGGCAGATATGATCACCGGCCAGGACGAGGAGGCGGCGCGGAAGTGGGAGGAATACCAGAAGCGCAACAGGCCGGCGGTGGCGCCGGAGAAGCATGTCCAATAGAAGCTGCTGGGAGTACATAGCGCAACTGGCCGCGGTTCTCGGGCCGGTTTCTGGCGCGTTGCGCGTGCTACCCGGTGCTACCGCGCCTTCTGAAAATTCCCCGCAAACTACAGAAAACACGGATGCAAGGTGGTAGCGCTAACGGGAATCGAACGGGTTACCGCAATTCCCAGCCGCGATCTTCCTGTGGTAAACCGTTTCAATTGAGTTCACTTGAGGCACGTGGTGCCGCCGAAAAACGGTGATCTGGGAGAACTGGGCAGGTTCCAGCGTTCAGCGACCTGCCGAACGGGCGGCGTGCCCAACATATCGGCTGTGACGTGTGCAGCCTTCATCATCCTTGAGCGCTGATTTTGGCCGGCATCAGTGCTGCGCCTGTTGCCTGCGGTCCTGCTGCCCCGGATTCGCAAATGCCTTCTGTATCTCCCGGTCCTTCTGGACGAACTTGATGCGCGACAAGTTCGCCCGTGCCGCCACGGGAATCTCCTGGCGGGAAGCTTCGCCCAGCAGCACCTTCCGCAGGAAGGCATGCAACCGGCCGTCGTGCCCCTGGCAGAACAGCTTCTGCTGGTCCGCCGCCTTCGCGACCGCCAGTTTCCCGCCACAGCCGCAAGAGCACACAGGGTTGGCTGCCCATTCTCGCCGCGCCGCCCACACCTTCGACATGGCGGCAGAACGGGCTGCATTCTTCGGGTTCACTGTCGAGTCGGTCATCAAATCTCCCCCAAAATTGGAAAATTCCGGCCATATTTCTGTCAAGTATCGGCGCGCCAACCCGGTAACCGCGAGCCTCTCTATGACGATCATTGCAGCCATTCGCACGCCGGTTTCCATCCCCATGGGCGGCGACAGCGCGCAGAACATGCCCGCCGTTCACCATCCTGGAGTTGGCAGAGACCGGATTGGAAGAGGATCTGTGGGGCGGAGTCGAGGAACTGCCTGACAGGTCCGCACTTTTCGCGGCCGATCCGGTCGATTATGGCTGACCCTGATAAAACTGCGCTCGGTAGGCGAGATCTCGGAACACCCACTGCAGCACGCGCTCAGGTAGATACTTCCCCCGAATAGGTCGCTTGTGATTTAATCGATCGGAAAATATTGAGGCCGGTTGTTAGCAGCAACCGGCCTCCGAACGAAAGCAGGCCTCGATGCCTAAACTGCTTCCGCAAGCGATAAGTGTACCCCGAGATCCAAACCAAAGCAACGTCCAGGACCAGACCCAACCGACTTTATTGGTCCCGGGTCAGAAGTTCATCCCCCACCGGCAGTTTCGCACCGGTGTTTTCATGCCAGATGTGATCCTGGCCAACCGTTGCCTCTCCGGCGGGGCGAAGCTCCTCTGGGCGCGGTTGGCCCGCTACGCCGGTGTAAATGGCGTCTGTTTCCCGTCCTGCGAAACCCTGGGGGTCGATCTGGGCTGCTCCCCGCGCCAGGTCCAGCGCTACGTGGCGGAGTTGGTCAAGGCCGGATTCATCGCCGCCAGGCAACGCGGCTTCAACAAATCCAACACGTACACGTTCCTTTGGCATCCGGATCTGGACGAGCCGCCGCGCAAGGGGCCGCTTAGTGCGACGGATCTGTCGCACTGCAGCACGTCAGATCTGTCGTCCGGTGTTAGTGCGTCAGATTTGTCGTCCTCAGTTAGTGCGACAGATCCGGCGTGCTTAAACGAAGTGAAGAGAAAAAAAGAAGAGCAGGCAGAACGTACGGCGGCGGGTGTCGCCTCGTGCATTGATGTGGAAGCTTCTGCCTGCCCCTCTCACAGGAAGCAAAGAGTTGCCCCTCTGACACGGCAGGAATCGGAAGTGATGTGTTGGCTACAGTTGTTCCAGAAGGACCTCAGGATTGGGGGTTGCGTCGATTCCGGCACGGTCCGAGAAGTCTTAAAGGTGGTGCTGCCTGGGGACATCGGGCGGGCATTGCAGTTCGTCGCGGGGAAGGTGGAAGAGCGCCGTCGCGGTGACAGGCACTACCGTGAACGCGTGGACTTCGGCTTTGTATTGACCATCCTGAGAGACGACTACCAGAGGCAGTGCCAAGATATGCCATCCCTGACGCAGGGGCCTGTTCCGGCTGCATCGCCGGGCTCGGGGGCCGTTCTCCGGCCCGTGAGATGCCGCTGGACGGCAACCAGAGGCTTCGGAGGGGCACTCGTGATGGGTTCTTTAGCGCGGGTGAGGTTGCCAGACGCTCCGGCATGCTTCGCCACTTCAATTTCGTGCCACCCATTGGGGACTCGAGCCTATGAAGGGCGTCATACTGAAAACTCTAGAACTGAGTTGGCCGCGACTCCCTCTCCAGGCTGCCGTGAAACGCCTGCTCGACCGGCGGCCAGTCGTTATCATCTCTGCCGACCTTGACGACTCGGGCGCGGCGGAGAATCAGCGCCGCCTGAAGTCGTTGGCACAGTCGGCGCTCGACGCTGGGTTCGGTGTTATGGTTCTGACGGGTCGATGGCAGGATGTCGACCGTATATGGTCACAGTCGTTCTTAGCAGTTTTCGGGGTGCAGAACAACGGCGCACTTTTGCAGGAATGGGCCATTCGGTGGCGTCAGCAATGTGGCCAGGAACTTGTCATCGTTAAGGCGCACAATGTGACGGCGTTACTGTTTGATTCAGGCAGAACTGAAATATGGCCCGATTTCGGGCTTGGGATGGTGGTGAAGGCCTATGAGCGAAGCCGAGGCCGAGGCAGGTTGGCGTTCGAAGAGGCCTTCAAGATCTCAGAAGTCGCCGAGTGCGCCAAAACTGTTCCAAAAAGCCAACCATAACACCCTCAAAGGGTTCTACTCTGAGCGAAAGCAGATCCCCCGAATTGATGTAAAGCTATGAAAATGCAGGGAAACGATGAAACCCTTGCAGATCAAGAGCTTTCCTTCTAAGCAGGGGGTCGCTGGTTCGAGTCCAGCCTAGCCTACCATTAGAATCTGTAACTTAAGCTTGTAGCTCTTTGGAGTGTTTGGAGCATCTTTGGAGCATTTCGGTACGCACGTGCGTAAATCCGGCTCCGCACGCGGGCCCGGGACGTGCTCCAGACGCCCTGGAATCCCCGGGAAAGGGCCCCAGTTGCCGCACCACGTGAACTGAGGCCGCATAGCTAACGGATTCCTTTGACCTTAGCGGGCTCGGCCGCAGGCTCGTCGTTTCCTTGAGGAACAGTCTTGGCCAGGAGACGGTCGGTGAGGTGATCACCTGCTCCGGCCAAAGCACATCAGGAGCCCAGGAGAATTCGGTGCGCCCGCTCGGCAGCCTCGCGGACCTCGTCCCGCGCCACAGGGAAAAAGCCGAGGAATATTGAGGTGGTCCCGGTTGTTTGGACAAAATCTCGCCGTTTGTTAGATGGTGCGGCGGGCTGACCAGGAGGCGGCCCGAAGGCCGCCATCCACTCCGGGCTTGCATCGGCGCTCGGGTCGCGTCCCCGCGTTGCCCTGTCCTCCTATCAAGCCCCTCCATTGTACGGCAGTCGTGGATGACCAGCGCAGCAAGGCCATCCACTCTGGAAGAAAACAGCGATAAATCCTGGGGGGCATGGGGGGCGTGCGTCCGAGAGGACTTGATGAACTTGTTGATTGAAAGGAATCGACTCGGGTCGTGACTCGCTCACCCGATAGCCTGATCCCCTCCGTCGTTGGGCAACCGGCGCCGGAGAAGCGGGATGACAAAGCCTTCAAGTGTCGGCAGGAAGGCGAGGCGAATCTGCGGGCCGCAACACAAGTGAACGCCGTTTCAGCATCGTCAACTCCACCAGTGAGTAGGCCGACTCAACTGGATCTCTTCCCGGGGCGAGCCTGTGTCCTCGAGGCGAAGCCTGCCAGGAGAATGCCCGTTAAAGCGTAGAAAGTAGCGACTCTCGCACCCGAAGGCGTGATAGCCTTCGGGTGATTTTCTGCCAAGAAAAAGGGAGAGTCGCTATGAAGAAACGATACCAGATCGACCAGCAACGAGCGGTGCAGCAGTTCCGCCGGCTGGCCACCGAAGAGAACCCCAACATCCAAATGATCCTGCCGATGGCCGACATTGTCGGCATGTTGCAGGATGGCGTCGGCCATTTGCTGCGAGAAGCCGGACTCGCGTTGATGAGTCTGGTAATGGAGGAGGAAGTCCGCCACCTGGCCGGCGAACGCCATGAACAGCGTCCCGATCGCCGCGTGCACCGCTGGGGCAAAGATGACGGCTATTGCGTGGTGGACGGCCAGAAAGTGCCGCTGAAAAGAACCCGGCTGCGGACCAAGCAGAACCGGGAGCAACGGTTGGGGAGCTACGAACTTTTCCAGCGCAGCGCGCCGTTGCAGCAGGGCGTTTGGGACAAGATGATGCGCGGGCTTTCGACCCGGAATTACGGGACCGTGGTGAAGGAGTTCCGCACAGCATACGGGATTGAGAAGTCGGCGGTGAGTGAGAACTTCATCGAGGCCAGCCGGGAGAAGGTGAAGCAGTTGATGGAGCGGCCGCTGGGCGAGTTGCGGCTGTGCGCCGTCCTGATCGACGGCACGCCGTTCAAGAATCGCATGATGGTGGTCGCGTTGGGCATCTGCTGCGACGGGCGCAAAACGGTGTTGGGGCTGCGCGAAGGGGCCACCGAGAACGCGACCGTAGTGGGCGAGTTGCTGAGCGATCTGCTCGCACGCGGCTTGGATTTCAGCACCCCGCGGTTGTATATCCTGGACGGCGGCAAAGCCTTGGCGGCGGCCGTACGGCGCCACGCCGGGGAGGCAGCTTTCGTCCAGCGCTGCCAGGTTCACAAAAAACGCAACGTGCTGGAACATCTGCCGGAGGAACACAAGGCCGGCGTGCGCCGGAAGCTGCAAAACGCTTACGCGATGCACGAATACGAGCCAGCCAGACGGGCGCTCACGCAGTTGCATCGCGAACTCATGGACCTGAATCCGAGTGCGGCGCGAAGCCTGGAGGAAGGCATGGAAGAAACCCTCACCGTTCACAAACTGGGAGTACCAGAGCAACTTCGTCGCACCCTGGCCTGCACCAACGTGATCGAATCGGCCTTCTCGATCGTGGAAACGGTTTGCCGGAATGTGAAGCGATGGCGGGATGGCGATCAGATCGAACGCTGGGTCGGCTCCGGGCTGCTCGTGGCCGAGCGGCAGTTCCGGAAGGTCATCGGCTACCGTCAGATTCCGCTGCTGCTGTCGTCGATGGCCAATGCCGTTTCCAAGAAGTCGATTGCGAAAGGAGCTGCGGTCGCGTAGTCTATGAGTTCCGAGGGTCGCTTACTTTCAACGGAGTTCCGGGCAATCTCCCGCAAACTGCAACGGACGCTATACCGAGTGGCCAAGCAACAACCGGAAAGGAGGTTCACGCTTCTCTACGATAAGGTTTGTCGGCAGGACATCCTGCGCGAAGCCTGGCAGAGGGTGAAGTCCAACAAAGGGGCGGCGGGAGTGGACCAAGTGGACATCGGCACGATCCGGGATTACGGCGAAGAGCGGTTTCTGGGGGAAGTTGAACAGGAACTCCGGAGCCGGCAGTACCGGACAGCGTTGGTGCGGCGGGTACACATACCCAAGCCCGGACAGCCGGGGAAAACTCGGCCGTTGGGCATCCCGACGGTGAAGGACCGAGTGGTGCAGATGGCGGTGAAGATCGTGATCGAACCATTGTTCGAGGCCGATTTCATGCCCTGTTCATTTGGATTCCGCCCGAAGAGGACACCGCGGATGGCGCTGAGCGCGATTGTGCAAAGCGTCAACGAGGGATATTCATTCGTGGTGGACGTTGACTTGAAATCCTACTTCGACACGATCTCGCACGAACTCCTTTTAGAGTTGGTGGAACGCCGGGTCGGAGACACTCAAGTTCTGCGGCTGATCCGAGCTTGGCTGAAAGCGGGAGTTATGGAGGAAGGCAAGGTGACTCACCCGGACCGGGGTTCTCCTCAGGGCGGAGTGATCTCGCCAACGCTGTCCAACATCTTTCTGCACGAGGTAGATCGTCAATGGTGCCGGAGCGACGGTGTCGCGGTCGGCGATGTTCGGCTGGTCCGTTATGCGGACGATATGGTTCTGCTGGCGCGGACGGGACAACAGGCACGGGAGGCGTGGGAGCAACTGCAGGAGCAGTTCGCCGCTCTTCGACTGGTAGTCAACCAGGAAAAGAGTCGGCTGACAACGCTGGCGGAAGGCTTTGCGTTCCTCGGCTTCGAGTTCCGGAAAGCTCCGGGGCGGATGCTGTTGATGTGGCCACGCGAAAAGGCGTGCCGCAACGTCCGTCAACGGGCTCGCGAAGCAGCGCGATCAGTTCCGTCGAACGGGCAGGTCGGCGTGGTGATCCAGAAACTGAACCCGATCCTCAATGGGTGGTGTACCTATTTCCGGGTCGGCAACAGCAACCGGACATTCCATAAGGTGGACTGGGCCGTCCGGAGCGAGATGCAACTCTGGCTCCGGCGCAAGTACCAGTGCCCCTGGGGAACTGCCAAGAAGCGATGGGGGTATCACTTTCTACATGACCGATGTCGGCTTTACCGCATGGTGGGCAAGGTGAGCCACTTGGAAGGATTACGGCGCAAGCCGCCGGAAGAAGATGATCGGAGAGCCGGATGCGGGAAAACCGCACGTCCGGTTCGATGAGGGGGGGCAGGAAACGTGCGACATCGCGGCGCGCCTGCGCCCTACTCTACAAAGCCCCCCATTATGGCGATGACTTTTTCCTTGTTGACCGGCGCGGGAACAGATCGGCCGGCGTGCGGTATCCGAGCGCCTGGTGCGGGCGCTGGTGGTTGTAGAAATGGAAGTATCGATCCAGCGCCTGAAACAGATCGGCGCCGTTGGCGAAGTCGCCGGGGTAGATCAACTCGTACTTCAGGCTGCGCCAGAGGCGCTCGATGAAAACGTTGTCCAGGGCGCGGCCCCGTCCATCCATGCTGATGGAGATGCCGCGCTGCTTCAGCGGCGCCAGAAAATCCGCGGCGGTGAACTGCGAGCCCTGGTCGGAGTTCCAGATTTCGGGCTGGCCGAAACGGAATGCCGTCTCCAGCGCCGCCAGACAGAAGCCGGTCTCCATGGTGTTGGACAGTTCCCAACTGAGCACGAACCGGCTGAACCAATCCATGACGGCCACCAGGCAGAGGAAACCGCCCTGCATCGGAAGGTACGTAATATCGGTGCTCCACACCTGGTTGGGCCGTTCGATCGAGACGCCGCGCAGCAAGTAGGGTAGATCTCGTGTCCCTTTGCCGGACGGCTCAGATTCGGTTTGGGATACAGGGCCTCGATCCCGAGAATCCGCATCAGCCGCCGGATGCGCGTGCGGCCGACCCCCAGCGTGACGGCCATGCGACGGCTGCCGAAAAACGGGCGATCCAGGTACACCTCGTCCAGTTTCCGCAGCAGACACAAGTTCTCCGCGCTCTCGGGCCGCGGCTGGTAGTAGTAGGTCGAGCGCGGCGCCTCCAGCAATTGGCATTGCCGCTGCACGGTCAGATGCGGATGTTGTGGATCGATCCATCGGCGCCGCTCGTCAAGCGATGAGGCCAGCTCTTTTTTGGAGAAAGTCCAACTCCACTTTGAGCTGGCCGATCTGCTTGTAGAGTTCGTCCTTCTCGGCGTCGGCCTGCTGGCGGATCTGCTCGCGGCCGTTACCGAAAACGTCCGGCAAGCCGGCCAGCGCCTGTTTCTTCCAGCCGCCGACCTGGGTCGGGTGGACGCCGAACATTTGGGCGATCTGGGCGGCCGTTTTGTGGCCCTTGATGGCCTCGATGGCAACTTTGGCCTTCAGGCTGGGTGGGTGACTCTTGCGCGTTCGGGGCATTGACTCTCCTTCATTTTCAATGCCGCCCACCATCTAAGAAAAGCTGATTTTTTGTCCAAATTCTTGAGGCCATTACAAGCATGCGCGGCTGGTCTCCTCAACTGGGGGTGTGATCGGCGCCTGGCCTTCTGGATTCGCCAATCGAACATTTGATGATTTCGTGGATCAGACGATGCGCCTCATAGATGCCGTGGGCGTAGACCACGTAGGTCTCGGGACCGATATGGACGGAAATTTCAAGCCCGTATTTTCCAGTTACCGGCAACTGCCCGACTGGGTGGCGGGGTTGCGCTCCAAGGGTCTGTCCGAAGCCGATTTGGCAAAGGTCGTCGGGGGCAACGCGCTCCGAATCCTAGGGCAGGTGCTGAGAGCATAGGTCCAAATCGCCTACTCGATCCGAGGTGGATCAACGGGTGGGCACCTCGAGTCGCCTTGGTTAACAAAAGGGACGCGGCACGGTCACGGCCCGAGCACGGGAAAGGACTGCCCCGCCGCCCGGTCAGGCGCCATCCCTATGGTCGCGCCAGAATGGAACGATAACGCCGCAGCGGGCCCTCGCCGGCGGTACGACGGCATTGAGTTCGGGCTGGGAAGTGAAGCCGCAGGCCGGAGGCACGGGTCTGGCACCCACCGGTCTCATTGGATTAGGACGTTGACGGTGTTTGAGGCTGTGCCTGCCGCGGTGAGGACGACATTGGAGGTGCCGCTCCCGGCGAGTTGTGGAGGCAGAAGGACGTTGACCTGATCGAGGTCGGCGGACTGGCCTTGCGGGCCGGAATACAGAACGGGAACGTTGATGCCGTTGATGGCGACGGTCACGTTATTGCCTGCGCCGCGAATGCCGACGCCATACAGGATGAGGTACACCTGGTCTGTCGATAACCGGCTGAGAGCGATGGGCACGGCGATAATGGACCCGTTTTGCACGGCGAAGATGGGCGCCACGGTCTGAGTGTTTCCTGGACCAACGACGACGATGTACGCCGCGGCGAGCCCGCCGATGTTTAGGGTGAATAATCCAGGTGCGACGGCGGCGATCTGCAACCCGGCTGATTGCGAGCCGATAATCACCACGGCCGCGCCGACCGCGACGCCGGCGGGGATTTCGAAATTGACCTGTGTGGGCGAACTGTAGATCACGGTTGGGGTGTAAGACACGCCAGCGGAATCGCGCAGGGAGACGGCGGAAGCGAGCCCGCTGCCGTAGGCGCTCGCGTAGGACGCGGGAGCGGCTACACCCAGGCCGCTAGCGGAAGAGAGTATGGTGAGCGGCGGCGTGGACGGCGCGGTGACTTGCACCAGAACCGCCGAGAGCGGGCTGACGGTGCACGTCACGGTCGAGCCGGAGGTTGGGAGTGCGAGCGCAGAGGCAGGCGTGAAGGCTCCGCTGGGCTGAATGATGGCGCCCTGGATGGCGATTCCCGTGGCGGCGTCGAGCGACGGCCCGGTCATGGCAAGAAACTGCGCGGAGGGGGCCGGCTGCGGAAGATTGATCGTGACGTTCAGGGTTGCCGTTTCATCCTTGTTGTTGATAATGATGTTCCAGGCGCCGTCGGCCGCCTGAATTGCGTAGGCGGTGGCGTTCAGGCCCCCAGCGCTGATGTTGGTTTGCCGTAGGACGCCGGGACCCGCGCAGGTAAACAGCGTGACGCCATAGAATTCCGGGCGGGCTCCAACCACGACTCCGTTATCGTCCGCAATAGGCGTATAGCCGGTGGAATCGCCGCCACCGTGCAGGTTGATGCCTTGGGCCCCGTTGGAGGCGCAGGCGAACAGATGATCGATGACCCACAGTGCGGACGCGTAGGCGTCGCTGACGTTGGGCGCGCCGCCGTTGTAAAAAGAATTCGTCTCGGCGAAGCGGTAGGGGACGTCGACCGACTGGCTGACGGCGAACATGTTCTTAGCCTGCGTGACGATGTTGGAATCGGGGGAGATGAGCAGTGTGGTGGTGCTGCTGGCGCTTTGTCCGTTGGCGCGGTAATAGTGGTCGCTCAGGAGGATGACGCTCCGGCCCTCAGCTTTCGCGAAGGGTGCCACGAATCCGGAAATATTCGATGCAGCCACTGGTCCAGTGAGCGGCACGTTGGGCGATCGTTGGCGGATGGCGGCGGCGAAGGACTGCCAGAGCGCGAGATAGTCGGAAAATCCCCAGGTAGAGGGGAAGTAGTTGCCGGCGTAGAGGTCGACCTCATTGCCGATTTCGATGCCGTAGAGAGAGGCGCCGAGGGACTGGACGGCATAGGCGATTTCCGAAGCGGCCAGTGCGGGCGTGGAGGTGGCGAGGTTGGTGCCGTAGAGAACCTGCCATCCGGTGGCTTTGAGGAAACCGGCAAGCGCATCGATATCGGAGGGGGCGACCTGGCCGGAGGTGCGGCCGGGGCCGCTGGCGTTCCAAATGGTCTTGTTGACGGAGTTGCCGCCGATGCGGAGCAGGCTGGGTCCGATAAGCTTGAAAAGGCCGATGGCGTCGGTGTTCTGCGGCGTGAAGAAGGGCTTCGCCATCTGGCTCTTTTCGTAGCTGAGACCTGCGAAGCCGGGCCCGATGGCGCCGATTGCCGTGGTGGTAACAGTCACGGTGGCTGAGGTGGCCGCGGTCAGAAGTCCTGGGAGGGTCGCGGTGGCGCCAAGGCCGGCGAGAAAATTACGGCGAGAGATGGGATCGGTCATTGCAACTGGGTATGCTGATACGATTTTGTCACATGGCGCCGGCGGACTCCGGCCGCCGCGGTGTTAATCGTTCAGGCATCCCTTCGAAGCCAGCCGAGCAGTGGAATATTGCGTCACTGCTGTTGGCCATGACCTACGAGGAGGCCCTTCGGGCTGCGCTACCCAGAAGCCTACCGATATCGCACCTTAACGGGACTCGGCGCTAGGTTCCCCCCATCACCGTCGCTATCTACGTGGCTCGCGCGGGGAAAGCTCGGAGGACCATCGTGCAGCTTCAGTTGGCGGCACAAGCCGAGCGCCCCAGAATCGTTTCTGCCCTCTCGTTACGTCAACGCGTGAGCGAAACGCAGAGCCCACCGGCGCTGCGTGATTGCGTCCGGAATCTCGTCCTGTCGGAATTCTACCTGGAGGTGCCGCAGCCTTCTTCGCAGGGCATGAAATGGAATGCTATAGTCCACCTCCGGATCCAGATCGTAGGGTTGGTTGTCCCCGACAAGCACGTCGCCGGGCCGCCGCAGGGCAGCGAGCACAGGATCGACAAGGCGGCGATCAAGATGGCTGGAGATAGCGATTTTCCATGGTCTTGGTATCCCGGCAAGAGAAGCCGTCATGGAATGGATGGAAACCGCGATCGATTGCACGCCTCTCGCCTCGCGTTCCAGCAAGACCGATTCGACCGCGTCGTGATACGGACGGAACCAGCGTTCGATGCGGGCTGCTTTGGCTGCCTCGCTGAGATGCCGATTGCCAGGGATCACCGTCCCGTCGCTTACTTCCGGTATGAGGTCCGAAGCGTGCAGATGACGGTTGCAGTCGATTACAAGGCGCGAGGTGTTGCAGAAGATCGCCGGGGCGTCGAAGATTTCCGATAGCGCCTCGGTGACACCCGCCGCGCCGATGTCCCACGCGATGTGCCGCGCGAGTTCAGGCGCCGGCAAACCGAGGTCGTGAAGTTCCGCCGGAATATAATTGCTTGCGTGATCGCAGAAAAGGACAAAGCGACCGGACCCCTGCGGGCGAAGGATTCGAGCCGCGTCATGTCATTGTCACCGCGCCCCTTCCGTAACGGTCACGGTGACGTCCATCCCGAGGAAGGCTCCCGCGGAGCCAACGTAGGTGCCCCACAGTGGCAGCACCTGATCGGGAACCCACGCAACGGCGACGCGGATGAGATTACGGTTGCCGATGATGCTGTTGGTCGGGTCGAAGTCGATCCAGCCGGCGCCCGGCAGATAGGCTTGCATCCATGCATGTGTGGCTCCGCCGCCTTCAAAGCCGGAACCGTTGGGCACGAAGATATAACCGCTGACAAACCGCGCCGCGATACCCAGCGACCTGGCAGCTTCCATCATCAGGACCGCGAAATCCCGGCAACTCCCGCGCCGATTCCGCAGAGTCTCCTCCGGAGTCTGCACGCCTTTCTCAACGCGGCGAACGTAGAGGAACTCTTCGCGAATGCCGCAGGTCATGGCGCGGAGCATTTTCATAGTGCCGGTAGTATCCGAGGGATCGAGAAACTGTAATGCCCATTTGGACGCTGTCCCTCCTGGGTAGTGCTGAGCCAGAGCGCACGCGAGATTGGGGAAGTCTTCATCGGAATAGCGAAACGGGTACGTCCGCGCATTCTGTTCCAGCGGATACTCCGGCATGGAGTTCTCGAAATGTTCCAGCGTCACTGTGCTTTCGAAGCGGAGTTCGGACGTCGTCCCCTCAAAAGTGGCAACGGTGACAGAGTTATCGAACGGATCGTGCAGCCAGCGCAAGTGAGCGGGTTGTGGGGTGATGACTAGGTCCGTTCTGATCAACCGCAGGTCGTGACTAGCGCGTGGACGGAACATCATGCGGTGTTCGCCGAGGGCTGACGGGCTCCCGGTAACGGTAGACAGTGGAGTGGTGCACTGTAAGAAGAGACATCAGTAGGCAGTCCGGGAATTCCCGGGAATCTCATCGGTCCAGACCCTGAACTTCTCCAGCGTGTTGGGTCCGAACGTCGTGGCGATCGCGACATCGGACGCATCGCGACCTCGCGCGATCAGGACGCGACCGATGCGCGGCACATTGTTACGTGGATCGAAGGTGTGCCAGCGGCCACCGATCCAGGCGTCGAACCACGCCGCGAAATCGCCCGCCGGGAAAGGAGGTGGCGTTCCGATATCGCTCAGGTATCCTGTGCAGTAACGTGCCGGAATGTTCATGCAGCGGCAGAAGGTGATGGCGAGATGCGCGTAGTCGCGGCAAACGCCCGTCCGCTCGTTGAAAGCCTCAGCGGCGCTACGGGTGGCGCGTGCATTCTGGTAGTTGAAGACAATATGGTTATGAACGTATTCGCAAATTGCCTGCACACGCGGGTACCCGGGAGCCGTACCGCTGAAGAGTTGCCAGGCGGTCTGAGATAGCAAATCGGTCTCACAATAGCGGCTGCCCAATAGGAACACCAGGGTCTCTTCGGGCAGATTCTGCACGGAATCCTGCCCGGCGGCGCACACAATCTCATCTGGTAGGCCGCTGTCTCTGATTACGCCGTCGGCCGTCAGGCGGAGGCGCCCAGCGAGGCGCAAGGACGCGGCGACACCGGTTTCCGAAGCCGTCGCGATAGCCGGTGATCGGAATGGATGGCTCGGCGGTTAGGCGATCCGGGACGACGATGTCGGCGGCGCGTGAATCGTGGATATTAACGATGAAGAATGATAGGCGTGGGTTGTGGAAAGCTATAAATTAGTTCATAACCCGTTCTGAGATGCATCGTAAACACCTTAATTTGTGTTGCGGCGCGAAATCCACGAGCTTGGGCTGAATCGCGATCAGAAGCAGCATGCCTAGGGGCCATTCCATACTTTCGTCCCCCGCGAATCTCAACATGGCTAATCATAGCAGCGCAAAACACTTAGAACGAAGTCTCGGCTGATCCTTCACACGGAACCGATAGGCCACTCAAAGGTGGACCCTAGTTTAGTGAGCTCAGAGAGGAGCTCGCCGCCAGCCTGAATTCGCCCTCGGGAGCTTGATGTCCGGTCGTCCACGAGGTAAGGTCCCCATGGCTACCGATAATGCCCATCAACAGGACCTAAATGACTGATTTGATTGTAGTTCCACAAGCGGCCCGATGGCACCGTCTGAAGGCGCTGGTGCTGGACAGTGTCTCCTCCCCGATTACACGCCGAGTGTACAACCTTGGCCCGGACGAGTTCTTCGCCTGGTACGACCAGGAGACCCGGCCAGGGTTCACCAAAGCGACCGTAGTGGCCTGGCGTGTGGCGCTAGAGGCGCGCGGGCTGGGCGCCGTTTCCATTATTAACCAGTGCATAAGTAAGTAGACACTGGTATGATTGTGCATGGCGCAACGCGATGCCCGGCAACTCGACCACAAGACGCTGGAGGAGATTCGGATTCGAGCGGTTGAGCAGGTCCAGGCCGGCGAGAGTCCGGAGGCGGTCATCAAGGCTCTGGGGTTCACTCGCAGTTGCATCTATACATGGCTGGCGCTGTATCGGGCCGGCGGTTGGGGCGCGCTGAAGGCGCGGGCGCTACGGGGCCGGCCGATGAAGATTTCGCCCGCCCAGATGAAGTGGCTGTATGAAACCGTGACGGGAAAGAACCCGCTGCAGTTCCGGTTTGAATTTGCGCTGTGGACGCGCGAAATGATTCGGATCCTGCTGCGGGAGGAGTTCTCGGTGAAGCTGAGCCTCACCAGCGTGGGCCGGTTGCTGCGGCAGCTAGGGTTGAGCTGCCAACGGCCACTGTTCCGGGCTACGGAGCAAGATCCAGAACGGGTTCGACGCTGGCGGGAGGAGGAGTTCCCCGCCATCGGCCAGATGGCAAAGGCAGCGGGAGCGCGGATTTTCTTCGGGGACGAAGCTGGTGTTCGCTCCGACTACCACGCGGGCACTACCTGGGGAGTGAAGGGCAAAACGCCGGTCGTTCCGCGAACCGGCCAACGCAAATCGATCAACATGCTTTCGGCCGTGACCGCCCGTGGGGATTTGCGCTTCATGCTGGTGCGGGGCCGCGTCAACGGAGTCGTATTTGCGGAGTTCCTGCGACGACTAATGCACAACGCTGCCCACCCGGTGTTTCTGATTCTGGATGGACACTCGATCCATCACAGCCGCCCCGTGCGCGACTTCGTGGCCAGCCAGGAGGGCCGGCTGCGGTTGTTCTTTCTGCCGCCGTATTCCCCGGAACTGAACCCGGATGAACAAGTGTGGAACTACGTCAAACACCATGGGATCGGCAAAACGGTATTGCGCGCTGCGACGGATCTGCGGCGGTTCATGCTGGCTCGCTTGCGTTCATTGCAGCAGTTGCCCTGGACTGTGCGCATGTTCTTCCTCACGCCGCACACACAATACGCCGCTCTGTGAATGGGCGGCATGTCTACTTACTTATTGCCGGATTAATAACGTCCGGATCACGCCTGTCCGGAAGCTGGCTGTGGAGGCCGCCGATAACGGGCTACTGGCGCCCGAACTTGCCAACGGAATCACGCGAGTTAAAGATGTCCCGTCGAAGGGCATCCGGCTGGGGAACTGGCCGCTACCGGTGAGCAACGGCCCCTCGACTTATATGCTCGATGGCCACCAGTACATCGTCGCCGCCGCTGGTGATACTCTGTACGCGCTCCGCCTGGCCGGCCGCTGAACGCGCTCTAATATCGGCACTTCGGGCCCAGGTCCGTAATATTCGCGGGCGTTAAGGCGCAATGTACTAACCCGGTTCGCGGGAGTTCGGTGGCCACGACCTGCCGGTCGCCTGTTGACGCTGATTCCCGCGGGTGAGGCTGCGCCGATCTCCCTTTGATCGAGGTTTTCCGTTACCGTTGCTCCCTATGAGCAACAGAACACCCTCTGCCTATTCCATCCCGCTCGCCCACAAGGCTTCTGCCTTGCGCCAGCGGATGATCGACGACATGCTGGTGCGCAATCTCGCGCCCAACACCATGCTGTGCTACTTGAAACAGGTCAGCTATCTGGCGCGCTATTTTGGCAGGTCGCCGGAACAGTTAGGGCCGGAAGGGATCCGCGAGTACCAACTCTACCTGGCCCAGGACCGAAAGGTATCCGTGAGCAGTCGGCTGGTGGCCATCACCGCTCTCCGGTTTCTCTACGGCATTACGCTGAAACGGGAGCGCTTCCTGGAAATGCTTCCCACGCCCCGCCAAGAGCACCATCTGCCGGTGATTCTCAGTCCGGCCGAGGTCCTGCGGTTGCTGCAATCAGCTCCCTCGTTTTCTTACCACGTCATCTTCAGCACCATGTATGGCACGGGGATGCGCATCAGCGAGGCGCTGCATCTCGAAGCTCGTCACATCGACAGCCAGCGCATGATGATTCGCATTGAACAGAGCAAGGGGAATCGCGACCGCGACGTCCAACTCTCCCCGAAGCTGCTGGAGGTGTTGCGCACGTATTGGCGCAAAGCCCGACCCCACGGATGGCTTTTCCCTGGGCAAGATCCCCAGCAACCGCTGAGCCGGGAAGCCGTCGGCCAAGCCGTCACACGAACCGCCCAACTCGCCGGCCTGAGTAAGAATCTCAGCCCCCATTGCTTACGGCACGCTTCGGCATACTGCACCACCTTTCAGAGTCCGTTCATTCTAAAGACAATTGGCCTTGACAAAGCAGGATTTGCGGAGGTCTATGGGCACCACGCCGGGCCGCTTCCACTTGCGACCGCACGGCCGCGAGGGACAAGTCTTTTTTCTCGATTATCCATGGCGCAAACTTCACGACCTGTTTGGCTGGAAGAATGCGCTCCCGAATAAGGCGCTTTACTACAGTATTACTTACCTGCAACTCCCTTGCTGCCTCCTCCTGCGTCACCCAGGTATCCTGTTTCTGGAAAGGAGAGATCTTGTGATACCCTCGCAGTCCGGCCACGCGCGACGCGTTCCATGTCTTTTCTTGACCGGTCTTGTAGCCCAAGCGATTTAGTATCGCCGCGGCTGTCTGGTCCGAACAGATCTTGGATAGTTCACCTACTAACTCGATCACGGATCGTTCCGCACTATAGCGATGGTGCCCTGGCTTATTACGCTCCACGCGCATTTCCGTGTGCACTCCTCCAGCCCAATGAAGGCGCAGACGGTGGTACTCCGGATCTGCTTCTTGGTCGATGATGATCTCTGTCAGCACCGTCCGCAGAATTCGCTTCTTCAGTGGAACGGGCGCTTCCGGGTGATTCCATAACGCCATCAGGTCCTCGCTCAGGGCCAACAACTCTTGCTCCTGCGCCTCGCTGAGAGGCTCAGCTGCTTTCCCTTCCGCCGCCAGTCGTGCCTCTGCTTCCGCTACCTGCGCCAACGCCCCATTCCAGCGAGCCTCCAATTCACTCGCCACCAAACGGTTCTCCGGCTCTACGGCATCGAACTGGCGACGAGCGCGCTTCTCTTCGTAACGTGCTCGTTCTAACGCCAGTTCCAGCGCCTTCCGCTTCTCGTCGCCTTCCATTTGAATGCTCTGGCTCAATTGCACCGCTGCCTCGATCCCCGCAGGCTGGATTGCCGTTAGCACCCTCTGTACCACCGCCCGGTCCAACCGCAGGCTGCCCACCGCCAAGCATCGGCTGGATTCGCGATCGCCCCGATCTCCCCGACAGACATAGCCGGGCACGCGGCCGCGGTTGCCGCTGTACACCACTTGCAGTTTCCTGCCGCAGCGACCGCAGCGCAGCAAGCCGGACAACAAAGCGGCACCCACCTTCGCCGCACCGCTGGCTTCACCCTCGTACGATGCCACATTGTCCTCCAGCCGTTGTTGGTTCTCCAAGTACTCCTCCCAACTGATGTACCCCGGATGATGGCCGATAAGCAACACCTTCCACTCCTGGTGCGGTTTCCGATAGCGGGAGCTTTGCCGGGCACGCCCCTCCTCAATCCGGATTCGCACAGCGGTCTTGCCGTACGCGAATGCTCCGGCGTAGCAGGGGTTCTTCAGCATCTGACGGATTCTTCCGCTGCTCGGCAGCCTCCACATGACGTCCTGCCCAGCCGTACCTGGTTTCGTTTGTGGCACCGGAATCTGCTCTTCCCGAAACCAGATGGTCGCCTGGCGGGCACTTCCCAGTTGCTGAAATTTCTGGAACACGCTGGCGACCGCCTGTTGCACTTGACGATCCGGCGTCTTCTCAATCCGGCCTTCTTCGGTGCGGATAAATCCCACCGGCACTTCCCACAAGGCAAAACCGCGCCGCACTTTCTGCTCGAAGGCTTCGCGCGCGCGTTGTCGCCACAGACCCAGTTCAAACTCGGACATGGTGCCCTTCAAGCCCAGGAGCAGACGGTCATTGAGCTGACGTGGGTCGTAGATGCCATCGCTATCGATCAGTAGCGTCTCCGTCAGTGCGCACAGGTCGACCAGATGATGCCAGTCGCGATTGTTGCGTGCCAATCGCGAAGCTTCCAAGGCGAACACCGCTCCGGCCAGACCTTGACAGACGGACGCCAGGAGTCGGCCGAAGCCAGGGCGCTCCTGAGTCCCGCCACCGGACCGCCCCAGGTCTTCATCGATTACCACCACCTTGGCAAAGCCGAGTTGCTCGGCTCGACCCGCCAGCGCGTACTGCCGCTCTTTGCTCTCCAGATGACTGCGGACCTGGTGGGGCGTCGATTGACGCACGTAAACGTAGGCGCCGCGCTCGAGATGATGGGCCTTAATCTTCTCGCTCATTCTGCCTCCCTTGGCCGGCCTTGAGAACGCTGGCCAGCACCTGGCGCCACAAAGTTCGACACTGTTCCCGCACCGGTTCGGGGAGTTCGGTCCAAATCTCTTCGTCCTCGAAGCGCAGCCGGCGTTGCCACCCGGCGGGATTTTGGTTGTTGTGCATCCTGACCTCCTGATTCAGATTCTGCACAACGAACCTGGGGAACATTCTGAGGACATTGCGCATCGACGAGCCGGCGCAGCTCAATCAGGGCACCGATACTGATTCGCGGCTCCTCTTCGTCGGTGAACCGATCACAAACCTGAGGAATCAACATCCATTCGGGAATTGCTATCTGCGGACCGCCAGGCAACTTGACAATCAGAATCGCAGACTCGCTTCTTCTTAGATGGCGGATTACTTCGACTTCTACACCATGGAAGGGATGAAAGCGATAGCAGATCTTGGCTGAGTGCGAATCATGAGTAGTATGAGGAGGCCTTCCGGAACGCCTTCGCCGTCCATCTGCTCGAGGCCGGAACGGACCTCCGCAAGATTCAGCTCCTGTTGGGCCACCGCAGTTTAGCCACCACGGCGCGGGAGCAATGGAACTCGATTAAGTCCCTGCACCTCGTAGTATCGATCGACGGTCTGGCTCCCGAGCACGACCAGCGCCGCGCCCAGGCAACCTACGAGCGCATCCTCATGCACATCGCCCGGTAGCGCATTACGGTGCACTGCACGGTTACCCGGCAGATGCTGGCCCGAACCGGATATCTTGCGGACTTCTGTCGATTCTGGTCGGGTCGGCCCGAGGTTCGCAAAATCTGGTTCAGCATTTACACTCCACAGGAGGGCGAAGACTCGCCAGAGCGCTTAAGGCCGCAGGACCGGAACATTTTCTTCGAGGAGCTATCCGACGCCCTGAAATTCCCGAAGGTGCAACTACCGCGGACAGTGCTCGAAGCCTACCGCCATCCCCCGCGCACGCCCCATGAGTGCACTTTCGCCCGGCTTACCACGTGTCTTTCGGCGGACCTGAAGACACACATCAGTCCGTGCCAGTTGGGCGGCAAGCCTGTATGCGCGGAATGCGACTGCATTGCCTCTGCCGGGATGCACGCTCTGGCCGGTCTGAAGATCGGCGGTCTCATTCCGGTTGCCGCCATTTTGGACGCATCGATCCGTCTGGGCGGCCGCACCGCGCCCGGGTCGCCTTTGATCGGGTCACAAACGGCGTGAATGCCTGATGAAAGACATCCGAGAGATGCTCAGCAGCGCTATCCCGTCCACTGCGATGCTGAGACTGAGGCGACCATACCGAAGCTTCAACGCAGTCCCGCCTCCTCAAGATTGAATCAGCGAAGACTGACGGTCAGCAGGGCAAGGCACGAAGAGTCCAACATCCAGCTCCGGTGGGGCGTGGGTCGGTGGAGCGTTATCTGCAATATCGGTCGCTATCCCGTCGGCTCTTTTCGAGGCTCGTGTTCACAGCGCACCGGGACGCGGCACATCTCGCCGTCAGCTAAGCTAGCGGATGCGCGCGCTTCGCACGGGCGCTGGCATTGGATCGGCGGGGCGCAGGGCCGCCCAGAGAATCCGATTCAGTTCGTCCGGGTCGGCGCGGTCGTAATCGGAGAAGTCGAGCTTCAGCGAAGCCACCGCACCTGGGCCGGCAGACGGGTTGCGGGTCATCAGGTCCACCTGCGGCGCGGCACAGTCGATAGCGCCGAAATCCGCATCGGGCGTGAACGAAAAATACATGGGCGTGGCGGCGGTGTCGAACTGCGTCATCGGCGGCAGGCCCAGAATCAGCTCCATGGTGCGCACGAACGAGGACGTTGTATACATCGTGCTGTCCACCACTCCTCGCTTCACCCACGGAGAGATCACCAGCCCGACGGTGCGGTGGGCGTCGACGTGGTCGGGCCCGTTCTGTGCATCGTCTTCGATCACAAAAATGGCCGTCTCTTTCCAGAAGCGCGAACGGCTGACCGCCTGCACGATCTGCCCCAACGCCTGGTCGTTATTGGCCACCGCGGCGATGGGCGTGAAGCGCCCCGGCGTCAGGCCCTGCGTGTGGTCTTCGCCGAGCGACATCACCATGAAATCCGGCCACTCGCCGGTCTTTTCGGCCTCCTGCAACTCGCGGATGAAGACGGCGGCCTGCTCGGTGTCGCGGCCGCCCTTCCGCTTCGCTTCCAGCCACTCCGTCGAGACATGGCCCGCCAGCAACCCCACCGCCTTCACCTGGGGCTCGGCATCGGGCGAGGACACGAAGCTCGCCATCTCGCCGTACGTACGGAACGTCAGGCCCTTGCGCGCGCACGAATCCCACAGATACCCGGCCGGCGACGACATCAGCCGCTCGTCGGCTTCCGGCTCGCTCCGGCGGCTATAGCTGTTGGTCCACGCCTTCTCGTTGAAGTCGGTGGCATAGGCGGCGTTGGACCACTGGTGGCCGTCCTCGGAGACTTCGCCGTCGCAGTACAGGTTGTCGAGCGTCACCAGCCGCCTCGCCAGGGCGTGCGCGTTGGGAGTGACCTGCCGGCCGAACAGCACCAGCTTCGGGTCGCCGTTGCCTACGCCGAGGTCCCCGAATACCTGGTCATAGGTGCGATTCTCGCGGATGATATAGAGGATGTGGTGAATCTTCGGGAATACATTGGCGCGGACCTTCGCCGCCCAGCTCGCATCCACGTATTGCGCGGGAACGGGCAGGTTGGCGATGGCCTGTTTCGTATAGGCCGCCAGTTGCCCGGCGTCGGGAACGTCCACCAGCGACACGTGCCCGCTCAGCACCCCGCCGATGTAATCGAACGGCGTCTGGGGATTGGGCGACTTCTCCTGATACACCGTGCTCGCAGGGTAATTGTTACGGAATCCCATGCCTTTGCCGGTTCCTACGAAGATCTGCCGCCCGTCGCTGGAGACGGCCAGCGCGGTCGGGTACCAGCCGGTGGGGATAAATCCGAGTACCTTGGCCTCTCCGGCGTCGGAGACGTCGATCACGGCGACGTTGTTGTTATCGGCATTGGCCACATAGAGCCGCCGCCCGTCCGGCGACAGCGCCAGCGCGTCCGGAGTGGACCCGACCGGCGCCCGCGGATCGAGCGAGGTGTGGATTGTCTCCGCCACCGCCCCGTGCGCGATCACCGCGACGTCGTTCGATCCCGAATCGGCCACGAACAAACGGCCGTCCTTTCCCCAGACCATTTCATTCGGATGGCTGCCCACCGAGATGCGGGCCGTTTCCTGCAGCGACACGGCGTCCAACAGGCTGACCGAACGGTCGCCCCAATTCGAGACCGCAAGCGTCTTTCCGTCGGGCTCGAACACCACGCCATATGGCCGGTACCCGGTCTTAGCGGATGCCTGCTGCATCAGGTCCGCCCCACTGAGCCGATACAGCGTATCGGTCTGGATGTTCAGCGCATAGAGCGCGCCATCCGGACCGAGTGTGACCCCGGAGATGAAGCGGTCCTTCTCCTCGAGGCCGGCGATGGCGAGCGCTTTTTCCGGCGCCAGTTTGCCCGCGGCGTAGCGCGCCCGCAGAATCGGCGTGTCCAACGAATCTGTCATGGGCGAAGACAGGCCCAGGCGTTCTAACGTCGCGGTGAAGCCCCGTTTGGCCCGCCCGCCGCCCGAAAGGTAGACGGTGCCCGTGGCCGGGTCGACGGCCATGCCATCCCATGCCTTCACCACGTCGAGGGTCGCGGTCAGTTCGCGGCTGCGCAGGTCGATGACATTCAAGCTGTGGTCGTGATAGCCCGCGGTCAGTACCAGCAACTTGGAACCTCCATCGGCCACCACCATCTTCATCGGCAGATCGCCGGGCAGTTTGATATGCGTGCCGGCCGGAGTGATGCGCCAGCCGTTGGGGAGTGTGACGGCGCCGGCGGAATCGGTGACGTCCGGCAGGCGCCGCTTCTCGATGGTGCGTCTTGCAGCCACGGCCAGGCCAAATATGGATCCTACGGCTAGTGTCAGAGTCAGTGCGGAGCGCATATCCTGTGAATCCCACGCAGCGCCACGCGGTGTCAAAACAATATCTCGTTACAGCTTCCGTTCGGCGCTTGGGGGAACACAGCCAGGCGACTCGCGTCATCGACTAGGCGTGTACAGCCCGCGCGCATCGAGGGTACTGATCACCACATTCAACCGCCAGGCCAGGTCGAGCACGCTGGCGACCCGCACTGGGCGTCCCGCGGCGCCGCGAAGGTGTCAGAGCCCGGCCGGCGAGAAACTGCGGCACCGCACACAGGCCGGATCGAGGCGAAACTATCCGCGGCATGGCGTTAAGAGCAAATCGGACGGTATTTGGGCCCCGCAGCGGCAGAAGGGGGCTCGTTGGGCAGCTTGGCAAGTTGGTCCCGGCGACGGCGCCAACGCCGGGTAGCGTAGGCCGAGAAATGACTTGAGGATCCTGTCAGAACCACGACGCTACGGGAACGGCCGCTTGGTCGCTCTTTCTCATCGCCAGACGGGCTCGTTGAGTTTTATTCGATTTGAAACACGGGGATTGCGGCACTCGTGATAGATTCGAATCCCTATGGACGCTAGTCATCCCAAACCCGATTATTCGCGCATCCTCAGGCCCATGTACGCCCGCCATTGGATGCTGGGGCCGAGCCCTTGCCATTCCATCCCGGAAGACGGGATGCCGCCAAGTACCGCCTATCATCTGATTCACGACGAACTGATCGTGGACGGAAGCTCCCGCTTTAACTTGGCCACCTTCTGCGGCACCTGGATGGAGCCTGAGGCCATCAAGCTGATGACCGAGACGTTCGACAAGAACATGATCGACAAGGATGAATATCCCCAAACGGCGGAAATCGAAACCCGCTGCGTCCACATGCTGGCTGAATTGTGGCATGCACCGGAAGCCCGCCATGCTCCGGGAACCTCCACTATCGGGTCGAGCGAAGCTTGCATGCTGGGCGGTCTGGCGCTCAAGTGGCGCTGGCGTGAGAAGATGCTAAAGGCCGGCAAGCCGGCAGACCGGCCTAATCTGGTGCTGGGCACGAACACCCAAGTCTGCTGGCACAAGTTTGCCCGTTATTGGGACATCGAAGAGCGCGCGGTGCCGATTGAAGGGGAGCGCTTCGTCCCTGAGCCGGAACGGGCCGCGGCAGCTTGCGATGAGAATACCATCGGCGTGGTCGCGGTTTTGGGCAGCACTTTTACGGGAGATTACGAAGACGTGGAAGCGTTAAGTGTGGCGCTCGACCGCTTGCAAGAAAAGACCGGTCTGGACATTCCGATTCACGTTGACGGTGCGAGCGGCGCGTTCGTCGCGCCCTTCCTGCAACCGCAGTTGCGTTGGGACTTCTCACTGCCGCGCGTGAAGTCGATCAACACCTCGGGCCACAAGTACGGGCTGGTTTACCCTGGTGTCGGGTGGATCGTTTGGCGCGAGCAGGCCGATCTACATCCTGATCTGGTCTTCCACGTCGATTATCTCGGCGGCACGATGCCTACTCTGGCAATCAATTTCTCCCGGCCGGCGAGCCAGGTCGTCGCGCAGTACTACAACCTGATCCGGCTCGGCCGCTCCGGCTACCAAGCGATTCACCAAGCGTGCCAGGATGTGGCAGTTCACCTGGCTAGCGAAATCTCGGCCATTGGTCCGTTCGAACTCATCAGCCAGGGGACCGATCTTCCAGTCTTCGCCTGGAAGCTGAAACAAGAAGCGCACTGGTCTTTATATGATCTTGCCGATCGTTTACGTGACCGGGGCTGGCAGGTTCCCGCCTATCGGATGCCGGCGAACCGGGAGGATGTAGTCGTGCAGCGGGTCGTGATCCGCAACGGATTCACGCGGGACATGGCGGATATGCTGGTGAGAGACATCCGGCGACACTTGCAGTGGTTTGACTCCCAACCCGGATTGAGAGCAAAGGTTGAGGGCGCGCAGTTCCATCATTAAGTCTCGCCTTCCCAGTCGCGAATCTGGCACGCAACCCGGGAGACGCGAGCGTTATGTATCAATATCGGCAGGTATTTCGGTCCGGCCGGGGGCAGCAGATGGCTCAGCTGGGAACCTTGGCAAGTTGCTGACGATTATGGAGCACGTCTCTGCAATTAAACAAGTGGGGACCACCTCCCCGGGCCGGCAGAAGGGAAACGCCGGGGCTCCGCAGGTCGTTCAGGATTTTCGGGGCTAGCCCGGATGTCCGGCCCGTGGCCTCGGCCAGGAAATGGCTGAGGCGATCGCAGTCGTCACCGACGGAACTACCAGGAAGACCAGGCCGTTGAGACCGATTCACTTCACTTGCTGGTGCGGGACGCCGGCCGACGATGGAGAGTTACAGATCCGCAGAGAAATGCCACCTGGTTGCACCCGCAGTCGAATGATCTGGAGCAGGTGATTTGGTTGCAACGCGATTGCAATCTGGTTGTAATGTGTCTCAACTATGCTCAAATCGGAATAGCATCTGGGTCCTGCATCTCTGAAAGCGAGGATATCCATGTCGAAAGAAAGCGCCGAACATCACCGCCAAGCAGCGGAACACCTCCAGCAAGCCGCGAAGCACCACCTGACCGCCGCCCAGCACGCCGAGAGCGGCGAACATGAGAAGGCCGGCCATCACGCTCACCTAGCGCACGGTCATCATGTACAAGCGGAACACCACGCGGACGAAGCTGCCAAACACCATACTGCCGAACACCAAACCGCCGAACACGCCTGAGCTGAATAATATGGGCCGGCTCGGATTGGTCAGAAGAACATACTGGGCCGGCCTCTGATGATGGAGCGATGGTTTTCGGCCGTGCTCCTCTTCTATCGTTAGATTGATATCTGATTTCTCGACAGAGGTGGACCATTTTGCGGCGAGGAGCTCATTTCTGCTTAATGAATCTGCGAGTAAACTCGGTATCAGTCTATTGCAATGGCTCGCCGCGACCGCGCGGCCGGCGAGTTCTACAGCGGTTCCGCGGACTGGATGCTCCGCGATCTCTCGCTCCGCATTGAAATCGTCAGGTCCGTTTGGGCGGAGTCACTGGAAGAGAGACTCTGGGAGGTCCTCGATATCGGGCCTGCGAACACGACCGCCTGGCGTGGATCATGAATAGCGACGACAGTTAACCCGAACCTGAACAACCCGGCGAACCCGCCACTAAGGAGCACCGATGAGCGATTCTTTGCAACAAAACATCATCATCGAGGAAAACCGTACGGGTCTCCACGTGGAAACCCTGAAGCGCGCGGTACTCGATAACCTCTTCTATATCGCGGGCAGGTTTGCAGCATCCGCAACGCCGCTCGATTACTACACAGCCCTCGCCTACACCGTGCGCGATCGCCTGCTGAGACGGTGGCTGGACACTCTCGAACACAATCTGGACCGCAATGTTCGCGTGGTTACTTACCTTTCGGCCGAGTTCCTGATGGGCCCACACCTGAAAAACAACATCCTCAATCTGGGAATCGCCGAACAGTTGGAGAAGGCCCTGAAAGAGTTGGGGCTGAACCTGGACCACATCGCCGCGCAGGAGCCGGAACCCGGTCTCGGCAATGGCGGTCTGGGGCGGCTGGCGGCCTGCTACCTGGATTCGCTCGCCACGCTCGGCATTCCCGCCGTGGGATACGGTATTCGCTACGAGTTTGGCATTTTCGACCAGGAGATTCGCGACGGCTGGCAGGTCGAGATCACCGACAAATGGCTGCGCTACGGCAATCCGTGGGAACTCCGCCGTCCCCAATCGGCGGTGAAAGTGGGGTTCGGCGGCCACACCGAGGAGGCCGCCGGCCCGGATGGAAGATTTCGCGTGCGCTGGATTCCCGATGTGGTCGTCAATGGCGTGCCCTACGACACGCCGGTGCTGGGTTACGGCGGCTCGACAGCGAATAATCTACGGCTGTGGTCTTCCGAGGCGGCCGAATCCTTCCACTTCGACCGCTTCAACACCGGCGATTATCAGGGTGCGGTGGCGGAGAAGGTCTATTCCGAGAATATCTCGAAGGTCCTGTATCCGAACGACGAAGGCATCCAAGGAAAGCGGTTGCGGCTCGAGCAGCAGTACTTCTTCGTTTCCTGCTCGCTCCAGGACATGATCCGCTTCCATCTTCGCCAGGGCCGCCGGATCGAGGATTTCCATCACAAGTGGACGATCCAGATGAACGACGCGCATCCCTCGATCGCCGTGGCGGAGCTCATGCGGCTCCTCGTGGACGAGCATAGGATGTCTTGGGAGGCTGCGTGGGAGATCACCAGCCAGACCCTCGCCTACACCAATCACACGATTCTTCCGGAGGCTCTGGAGCGCTGGCCGCTGCCGCTGTTCGCTTCCGTGCTGCCGCGCCACTTGGAGATTCTCTACGAGATCAATGCACGCTTCCTCGAACAGGTGCGTTCCCGTTACCCCGGCGATGAAGGCCTGGTCCAGCGCATCTCCATTATCGACGACACCGGTGAGCGCTACGTCCGCATGGCCAATGTGGCCTGCATCGGCAGCCATAGCATCAACGGCGTGGCCGCACTGCACACTGAACTGCTGAAAACCGACGTGCTTCAGGATTTTTACCAGCTCTGGCCGGAGAAGTTTGTGAATGTGACCAATGGCGTGACCCCGCGCCGCTGGATAGCGCTCAGCAACTCGGCCCTCTCCGCGCTCATTACGCGGCGGATCGGGGACCGCTGGATTCGCGATCTCGAGGCGCTGCGAGAACTCGAGCCGTATGCCGGCGACCCCGAATTCCAAGCCGACTGGAGAAACGTGCAACAGGCCACTAAGACCCGCCTGGCCGGCTACATTGCCGAGAAGACCGGTATCGTGGTCGACCCGTCATCGATGTTCGATATCCAGGTCAAGCGGATTCACGAGTACAAGCGGCAGCATCTGAATGTGCTGCACATCTTGGCGCTGTACTTCCAGCTGAAGCGGAACCCGCACCTCAAGATCCCGCCACGCACTTTTCTGTTCGGCGGCAAGGCCGCGCCCGGCTACTATATGGCGAAGCTGATCATCAAGCTGATCACGTCGGTGGGAGAAGTGCTGAACAACGATCCCGATGTGAGAGATCGGCTTAAGGTGGTCTTCCTGCCGGATTACAACGTCACTCTGGGGCAGAGAGTCTATCCGGCGGCCGATTTATCCGAGCAGATTTCCCTCGCCGGCAAGGAAGCTTCCGGAACAGGTTGCATGAAGTTCATGATGGACGGCGCGCTGACGATCGGAACTCTGGATGGCGCCAACGTCGAGATCCGCGAGGAAGTGGGACCGGAGAACTTCTTCCTGTTCGGACTGACCGCCCAGGAGGTAGCCGCAAGAAAATCGGCGGGATACTCGCCGGCGGATTATTACCACTCGAATACCGCGCTCAGGCAAATCGTCGATGCCTTGCACGACGGCGTGTTTTCACGAGGCGACCGCGAACTCTTCAAGCCCTTGATCCATTCCCTCGTCGCGCGCGACGAATATATGCTCTTCGCCGATTTCCAGCCTTACGTGGAGTGCCAGGCGCAGGTGGGCGAGGCCTACTTCGATATCGAGCGTTGGAGCAGGATGTCGATCCTCAATACGGCCCGCTCGGGCAAATTTTCCTCTGACCGCTCGATTCGGGAATATTGCAAGCAGATCTGGCACGTGGACGGTCTGCAAGCTGCTTCGCAGAGCGCGGGCTGAGGAGCGATACTGCGAGGGACAGGCGCTTCGGCTGACCTCATTCGGAAAACGTCCTGCTTGGTACGGCCAGATCCAATCGGGAAAGGACGGCGGATCGCTGCCGTTCTCGTACGCATACTGGCGGCATTCGATCTGCATGTTCCGGTAACGCTCGTTTGGCGTGAGCGCCGATGCGCTCAAATGTGGGCTGCGATCGATCACGAAGTGATCGATCTCGTTGTTGACCGCCAACTCCATCGAACTCGTTCCAGTCCGAAGAGTCTCTACAGAACACCACCGCTTCGCTTCCGAGTAACGAGCCACCACAGCATCGAGAGTGTAATTGGTGCAGGTGCATGTGGTATCCGTCGGCGCGGAGATGGGCGCCGGGCCAGATTACAGATTTCCTCCCCGTGCTCGTGCATGTATCTCTCCAACTCCTCCACGTCCAGGCCGTGAGGCACACGCGAGAAATCCAGAACCGACACGCCCACGGCAAATCCGCGTTCATTGAGGATCTCAGCACACCTGCCGAACTCCAGCGCAAATTTGGCCCCAGCCTGCATGACGAAGAGATGCAGCCCCGCTTGCCCGCGAGCGCCTGTGCGCTGTTCAAGTTTTTCAATTCGCCGCGTTAGATTCGTCATAGGCTCTCTGGCGGCAGCGCGCCATTAGCTCCGCCCAATGTTCCTCCCCTGGCCGGTTGTCCGAGGGCGAGCCAACGAAGTGGATATCGATCCAACGTAAACCGTTCTTGGCATCGTACGCTACGCTTGTTGCTCCGCGCCGACTGGCGCCGGGCCAGGCCGCTCCTCGAATCGGCAGTATTCGTGATCCTTCGGGTGCAGCAGGGTGTTGCGGGAATAGCCGGGTTCGCCGGGAGAGACGGGCTAATCGACTGGCCGACGTGCCACGTGCGATTCGCGAATTGCCTGGCCAGGCGCATCCACCGGCCTGACGACCAGGAATTCCCGACCGCCGGCTTGCGCCCAACCCTGGGGAGCTCAAACATGCATGCTAGAAGCATAACAAACTTGCTCAGAATTTGCTAATCACAAGCAGTATCTATCCAATGTTGCCGCCATGCTGAGGTCTCTAATAAAAAGCATGAGCCTGTTATTGACACGCTCCTTGCGTGCGTAGTATACTGAAGTTGTGAAGCAGAAGCCCCATTTCGTGCAGGCCATGCAGGAAGCCCGCGACAAGCTCGGCTGGTCACAGATTGAGTTGTCCCGACAAATGGGAATGGGCCAGTCTTGGGCCACGGCTATCGAGGCCGGCCAGAGAGGAATCGATATCGACACGTTGCCCAAGCTGGCTATGAAGCTCGGGCTGGAGACGAGAAGCTTCACGATGTCCTATCTGCACAGCCGGCACCCTGGAGTCTACGCTGCACTTTTCCCGGAATGGGATTCCGAAGACGAACCCAAAATCCATAATGCAGCCCCTGGTTCGCTTGTGCAGGACGTTGCATTTCGGCTTTCTTCGTTGCCGCGAGAATTCCGCTCGCCAATCGAGGCGCTGATTCTGAGCCTGTATGACCGGGTGCAGAGGCGGGATTCGATGTGATGATCAATTTCGGGCGTGCGATTCGAGTTGCGACCATGATTCGAACGCTGTCGTAGGAGGCCATGGCATGAGAACACCGCGACACCTTCAATAGGCGCCGCAAGACCCAATAGAAGAAGGCGCTAAGCCAATACAGCCTCGTGGTTCTGGGAAGTCGTTTAGCAAGGCCGGACTGTTGAACGCAGATTTCGAGGCAGTGGGCACAACTAAAAGATGGACCGGCAGTGCGAGTTCAGGTTGACAGGTGCATACAAGCAGATGAGTACAAGTGAATTCTTTTCCCAATTCCCAACTTCCCAACCGCCGATCGATGACAGCGGCTTCGGCCCCAGGTTGCTGGATGCCAAGCAAGTGGCCGAACTGCTCAACGTAAGCGAGAGCTGGGTACGCGATCACAGCCAACCCAACGGGCCCGAGCCTCGCCTCCCGGCTATGAAATTCGGTTCTGCCAAAACCTCCTCTGTCCGCTGCCATCCTGCGGACATCATTGCTTTTCTCGATCAGCAAAGAGAAGCGGCCAGAGCACGCTCGGCGCAAGCGGGCTGGAGGAATTGATGCCCAAGGTCGTCGACCGAACCGATTGGATTCTGCTGCCGGACGGCCAGAACCAATCCGGCTGGCTGGAGAACTCCGGCAATAAACTATACGGCTGCTTTCGGACGAATTGGCGTCTACCGGATGGAACTCAGCGGTCATGGCGGGAGCGCGTCCTCCTCAGCGAAGAACCGATGGGCGTTAAGGCGGCCGAACGGCTGCTGGTCGACAAGATCCGGGAGTTCTTTACTCTACGCCTCAATGCCGCCGGTTTGCCGGCGAAGGGCACGCCTGAAATGAACTTCGCCTGGTTGCTGGAGAAGGTCAAGGAGGCGCGCAGCCCAGACTGGAAGGCAAACACCGCCCGCATCAATCAGATGTACCTGAAGATCTTGCGCGAGAAGTTGGGCAGTATCCCAATCCGCGACTTCGGTACGGTGGAGATGCAGGATTATCTCCGCGGCTGGCTTCATGACTTGGCGGCAAAAAACCTCTCTCGGTCCTACATTCATCATGTCCTGATCTACCTGCGGGCCGCTCTCAACGAAGCCGTTAAACGTCAGTTGGTGCATTTCAATTACGCCAGCGAGTTGAGGACTCCGGCTCGCACCAAGGGCGTCGACCAGCGCTTCCTCTCCGAAGATCAGGTCGCGTCTATGATGAGGTACTTTCGTGGGCACGGCCAGCGCCGGGACGCCATAATCCTAATGCTTTTCTATATCTGCGCGTTACGCCCTGGTGAATTGTTTGCGTTGCGGTGGAACGATTGGGACCAAGATCACCCTGAACTGCTGCGCATTGACGAGGCATTCGGGAAAAGTGGCCTGGATACGCCGAAAACGGCACGATCGAAGAGCCACGTCTACTTGTCGCCGGCCGTTCAGACGGAACTCCGGGCTTGGCGGGAATGGTGCGGCGATGTGGAGGCGGAAGCATGGATCTTTCCCTCCTCAAAGCGGGGTACTCCCATCAACTATGACAATTATCTTGATCGCACCTTGCGGCCGGCGGCGACAGCCTGTGGCATTGCAGAGATCACGCACCAGATGCTCCGCCGGACATTCTCGACTGTCGCCGTCGACAGTGGCGCTTCGCCGAAGGACGTCCAGGCTCAAATGCGCCACACCCAGGCGAGCATGTCCATGTTCTATGCGAAGGCCATACCGAAGAGCGTCGCCGAAGAGGTCAACAAGCTCACCGACCGTCTCCTGGCCAAGACTGTTCCTCAAGGAAACGACGAGCCTGCGGCCGAACCCGCTAAGGTCAAAGGAATCCGTTAGCTATGCGGCCTCAGTTCACGTGGTGTGGCAACTGGGGCCCTTTCCTGGGGATTCCAGGGCGTCTGGAGCACGTCCCGGGCCCGCGTGCGGAGCCGGATTTATGCACGTGCGTACCGAAATGCTCCAAAGATGCTCCAAACACTCCAAAGAGCTACAAGTTTAAGTTACAGATTCTAATGGTAGGCCCGGCTGGACTCGAACCAGCGACCACCTGCTTAGAAGGCAGGTGCTCTATCCACCTGAGCTACGGGCCCGCAATCCTCTTCCAGTTTACCGGTGGAACCGGCCCACCAGCACGCCCTTTCCCAAAATGTGGCCGTTCATGGCTTCGAGCAGGCTGGCGCGGGTGGCGTCCGGGCCCAGGTCGAGCCTGGTGTCCAGAGCGTACAGCTCCCACGTGTAGTGATGATGCGGACCCGCCGCCGGAGCCCCGGGACCGCGGTACCCTACCACGCCGCCCTGGTTCTTGCCTTGCATCGTGCCGTCCGGCAGTTTCACTTCCGCCGGCACACCCTGGGGAAGCTCGCGCGCGCCGCCCGGGATGTTCCAAACCAGCCAGTGCAGCGTCTCATTGGTCGTCCCCTGCAGCGCGGTGTCGGGATCGTACATGATCAGGGCGAAGCTCACCGTTTTCGCCGGCACATGAGTCCATTCCAGCTTGGGCGAAATCGGGTTGGGAACCGATTGGGTGTACCTGGGCGGAATCTCCGCTCCGTCGGCGAAGGCCGTGGTGGTCAACGTCAAACCCGGTCCGGGCGCCGCTTTGGGCGGGGTTTGGGCCGCCGCCAGGCCCGCCAGGGCAAACACACAGAGCAAACCTCGCATCACATTTCCCCTTTCTCTGAAACCATCCAGAATACGCTTGGGCCACCCGGCGCTGCAAGTGTGCGATGGAAGCGGGATGACCGGAGCCGTTCGCGAACGGCCCCTCTCCCGTCAACGGAAAAGTGCGGTCCCGGTTGGAGTGGCAGCGGTAAGTTGAGAGCAGGATCTTGAGAAACGGGACCGCTCGCTTATTGTAACCGAAAGTCTACGCGGACGGAGAACCATCTGGTACTAGAACCAGCGGCTCATGATGACCTTCTGCTCGGTGTAGAACGCCACGCGCGTCCTTGCCGTGCGCGTGCAGGTCGCCGAAGAACGAGTTCTTCCAGCCGGCAAACGGGAAGAACGCCATCGGGCGCGGCGACTCCGACGTTGACCCCCACCATCCCCACTTCGATGCGCGAGGAATACTCGCGCGCCGACTTGCCGCTGCTGGTGAAAATCGACGTGGCGTTGCCGAACGGCGAGCGGTTCACCAGTTCGATGGCCTCGTCCAGCGTCTTCACGCGAATCACCGAAAGCACCGGCCCGAAAATCTCTTCCCTGGCGATGGTCATCTCGGGCGTCACGTTGTCGAAAATCGTCGGCCCCAGGAAGAAGCCGCCCCTGCGGCTTGCAGCTCGCGGCCGTCGCACCAGCGGCGTGGCGCCCTCGGCGCATACCCTTTTCGACGTAGCCTGCCACGCGCTCGGCAATGTCGCGCGGTCACCAGCGGCCCCATCTCCACATGCTCCTGCCTGCGCCGTCGCCGACCGCCATCGCTTCGGTGCGTTCGACCAGCAGATCGAGCAGCGGTCCCGCCGCCTCGCCCACCGGCACCAGCACGCTGCCCGCCAGGCAGCGCTCGCCCGCCGCGCCGAAAGCCGAGCCGATGATCGCCTCCACGGTCTTCGGCATATCGGCGTCGGGCATCACCACCAGGTGATTCTTCGCGCCGCCCAGCGCCTGCACGCGCTTGCCCTCCGCGGCCGCGGTCGTGTAGATGTACTTCGCCACCGGAGTCGAGCCGACGAACGAAACAGCCTTCACCAGCGGATGCTGCAGCAGCGCGTCCACCGCTTCCTTGCCGCCGTGCATCAGGTTGAGCACGCCCGCCGGAACACCCGGCCTCGGTCCAGCAACTCGATGGTGCGCGTCGGCGTCAGCGGCACTTTTTCCGAAGGCTTCAGCACGAACGCGTTGCCGCAGGCAATGGCGAACGGGTACATCCACATCGGCACCATGGCCGGGAAATTGAACGGCGTGATGCCCGACGCAAACGCCGATCGGCTGGCGGATGGTCTTGCAGTCGATCTCGCGCGCCACGTCGTTCAGCGAATCGCCCATCATCAGGCTCGGCATGCCGCACGCCACTTCCACCATCTGGATGGCGCGGCGCACTTCCGCCCGGGCATCGTCCGCGGTCTTGCCGTTCTCGCTGGTGAGGATGGCCGCCAGTTCCAGCGCGTGCTCCTCCAGCAGGGTCTTGAACCGGTAGAGCACCTGCACGCGGTCCACCACCGGCACGTCGCGCCATTTCAGGAACGCCTCGTGCGCGGCGCGCACCGCGCGGTCAACGTCCTCCGCCGTGGCGAAGCCAACCGTGGCCAGCACCTCGCCCGTAGCCGGATTGAAAACTTCCTGGCTCTTGCGCCCGCCCGGCTTTTCCCACGCGCCGTTCACATAAAATGAGACACTTTCCTTTTTCGTTTCAGTTGCGATCATCGCTCCCCTCCCCGCCGGCCCGAAATCCGGCAAACCTTTCTATCCTACAAGCAGCGGGGCGGCGGAACAACCGGATCGAACTGGCCCTTCACCGATCCGGCGGAAAGCGGGAGGCTACCTCGCGCCCGCCGCCAGCGCTTCACAGCGGGCGAACGCCGCGTCCAGCAGCCCGATGAACTGGTCCACATCGGCCCGCGCGATGTTCATCGGCGGCGAAATCCGCAGCACGTTGCCGTAGAGTCCGCCCTTGCCGATCAGCAGCCGCTGCTCCCGCGCCGCTTCCATCACCATCGCGGTCTGCGCCGCCGCCGGTGTCTTGGATTGCCGGTCTTCCACCAGCTCGATGGCCTGCAGCAATCCCATGCCGCGCACGTCGCCTATGATCTCGTGCTTCTCCTTCAGCTCTTCGAGGCGCCCGCGCAGATACGCGCCCGTCTCTTCGCAATTGGCCATCAGGTTGTTTTCGTCGATGAAGTCCAGCACCGCTTTGGCCTGCGTGGCCGTCACCGGGTTGCCGCCGAACGTCGAAAGCGTCAGCCCCGTGACCCCGTCCGCCACCTCCGGCCGCGCCACCGTCACCCCCACCGGCGAGCCGTTTCCCAATCCCTTGGCGCTGGTCATTATGTCCGGCGTCACTCCCCAGTGCTCGATGCCGAACCATTTGCCCGTACGTCCCCATCCCGTCTGCACCTCGTCGCTGATGAAGATGCCGCCGTGGCTGCGCACAATTTTTTCGACAATCCGGAAATACTCCTTCGGCGGCGTGATGTATCCGCCCACTCCCTGAACCGGCTCCGCGATAAACGCCGCGATCTGTCCGCCGGTGGTCGTTCGGATCAGCTCTTCCACATCTTCGGCGCACCGCGCCTCGCAGTCCGGATACGCCAGCCCGAACGGGCAGCGATAGCAGTACGCATTATGCGCGTGCACGACGCCCGGCGCCGTGGGCCCCAGGCGCCATGACCCCTGCCCGGTCAACCCCATGGTCAGCGATGAGCGCCCATGGTAGGAATGGCGCAGCGCCACAATCTCGGTATTTCCCGTGTAGCAGCGGGCGGTCAGGATAGCGGTCTCGTTCGCCTCCGTCCCCGAATTCGTGAAAAACGATTTCGTCAGCTTCCCGCCCGGCGTGATGCCCGCAATTTTTTTTGCCAGCGCCGCCTGCGGCTCCGTCGGGAACAGCGTCGAGACGTGTTGCAGCGTGTCGAGCTGCCGGTGAACCTTGGCGTTCACCGCATCGTTGCAGTGGCCGACGCTCACCGTCACGATACCGCCGAAAAAGTCCAGGTACTGGTTGCCGTCCGCGTCCCAGACGTACTGATCTTTGGCCCGCGCGATCACCAGCGGCTCGCGATAGTAATGAAAGACCGCCGGGAACAGGTACTCCCGTTGCGCCAGAATGATTTCGTCTTTGGTCATCTTATGCCCTGACTGGAAATGCGAGCGGATGCCGGCCCTCGCCGGATCCGCGCAGCGTAGGCACGCCGATATGGACGACCATCCTAACGGTGGTCTCCATCGCCTTCATCATATCCCGGAGCGGGCAGACGATCGTATCCTGCCCGTCTGCCGAGCGGGTTGCTCCGCGATCCGTTTGCGCGCGCCCCCGCACCGCGCTACAATTCCGCGCAGTGTTGTTTCGAACCGGGCTGGCACTGGCGCTCCTGTGCTTTGGGATTGCCAGGGGAGCGGCGCCGTCCTATTCCGCTACCAGCATAGTCAATGCCACCAATTTCACGCCCGGCCCGTTTGCGCCCAATTCCATCCTCGCCATCTTCGGCTCCAACCTCGCCACGTCCACTTACGGCATCACTGGAGCCGACATCCAGAACGACATGCTGCCCACGAATTTAGTCGGCACGCAGGTGTTCGTCGGCTCCTCCGTCGGCAGCGGCGGTCCTTCCACGGCGGCCCCGCTGTACTACGTCGGAGCCAATGATGATAACGGTCAAGGCCAGGTCAACTTCATACTGCCCGCGAACCTTTGCTCCACGCTGCCGTGCTCCGTCGCGGTTCGCCTCACCAGCAATTCCAATAGCGGCCCCATCGTCACCATCCAGATGGTGGCCGCCGCCCCCGCGCTTTTCACCTATCTCGATTACCCCGGTTTCGCCATCGCCACGCACGGCGATAGCGCCAGCGTCATCACCCCCGATTCCCCCGCCCACGTGGGCGATATCGCCGTCCTTTATGTGACCGGCCTCGGCAAGACGGTGCTGGATCCCCCTCCCGGCGAACTGCCCAACTACACCTCCCTGCTCGCCGGCGCCGATCTCGACGATCTCCAAATCACCCTCGGCGGCGTCACCATCGTCCCCACCACCATCTGCCCCAGCCAGACCGGACCGCCCGCGCCCTGCATCCAGTACGCCGGCCTCACTCCGCTCGAGGCCGCGCTCTACCAGATCAATGTCACGCTGCCTGCCGGCATCGGCACGAATCCCGTTATTCAGGTCTCTCTAGGCGGCCAGCCCAGCGCCGCCGGGGTCCAACTGGCGGTTCAGTGACCTATGTGGGGCTGCGGGACGCTACTTTCCGTCGTAGCTCAGGCGCCAGATTTTGCGGCCGCCGTCGTCGGAAATGAGGAGACTGCCGTCGGGAAGTTCCAGCACGGCGACGGGGCGGCCCCAGACGTCGAGGTTCTCGGGCGAAAGCATCCAGCCGGTGACGACGGGACGCGGCGCACCGGAGGGTTTGCCATTCTGGAACGGCACGTAGACCACCTGGTAGCCTTGGCGGCGGGAGCGGTTCCAGGAGCCGTGCTCGGCCACGAAAGCGCCGCCGCGGTATTCGGCGGGGAACTGCTTACCGGTGTAGAAGGCGAAGTCGAGAACGACCACATGAGCGCCGAGCAGGACGTCGGGTACGATGGTTTTCTGGACCAGGCCGGCCGGGGCTTTACCCTTGTTGATGGGGTCCTCGTGTGGGCCGGTGTAAGCGAAGGGCCAGCCGTAGAAGCCGCCTTCCTGAATGTGGGTGAGGTAATCGGGCGGGAGATCGTCGCCCAGGGTGTCGCGCTCCTCGACACCGGCCCAGAGGGTGTCGGTCCCGGGGTACCAGTGGATGCCTACGGGGTTGCGGGTGCCTTGCGCGTAGAACTCGTGGCCGGTGCCGTCCAGGTTGTAGCGATTGATGGCGGCCCGGCGGGGGTCCTCGGTGGTGTCGTCGTTGGAGCCGGAGCCGACGGCGACGTAAAGCTTTTTGCCGGCGCGGTCGATCAACAGGTTGCGGGTCCAGTGGTAGCGGTCAATACCCTTTAGCGAGATGACCTCCTGGCCCGGGCCGGCGGTGAGAGCCTTGGAGTCGTACGGGTAGCGCTTGACGGAGTCGGATTCGCCAACGTACAGAAAGCCGTCGTGATAGGCCAAACCGTAAGGCTGATATAGGCCATCGATGATTCTCTTGGGCTTGTTGCCGGGTATGAAGACGTAGACGGCGCCGTTGGGACGGCGGGCCGAATCGGCCAGGATAATCTCCCGGTTGGGGCCGAGCAGCATGTAGCGCGGGGTGCGGAAACCATCCGCCCAGACTTCGATGTGGAAGCCGGGCGGGGCTGTGAGTTTGGCGCCGGCGGGCTGCGGGATGACGTGGGGGTGGTTGGTGACGGAAGGGGTGGCGTAGGGAGGCGGCAGGACAGGATTTTCCGCCGCATAGAAGAGAGCGGCCGCGGTCAAAGTGAGGGCTAAGGCTGCCAGGATGCCTCTGAGTCGCATTCCGCTAGGATGACATAAGAGATCCTGTCTGTCAGCTATTCGCGATCAGCTTTCAGGCGGTGCACGGTCCGTTGGGGGCTGAAAATATAACAAAAGGGCCAGGTTCCCTAAGGAATCCGGCCGATTTAACGTTAACTCGGGGCATGCCCGGCCGCTACAAGCGTAGCAGCTATCTGGCGGCCATAAGGGCGCGGAGGCGCCGGGCACGCTCGGGGGCGCGCAACTGCCGCAGCGCTTTGGCTTCGATCTGCCGGATGCGCTCGCGGGTGACGTCGAATTCCTGGCCGATTTCCTCCAGGGTATGCTCGCGCTCACAGCCTATGCCGAAGCGCATGCGGATCACCTTCTCCTCCTTGGGAGAAAGGGTCTTCAGAATGCCGGCGGTTTCGTCGCGCACATTGGATTCGATGACCGCATCCACCGGGGAACCGACCCAGCGGTCTTCGATGAGGTCGCCCAAGGCGGATTCGCCGTCGCGGCCGACGGGAGTTTCGAGCGAGACCGGGTCGCGGGAAATGGTTTTGAGCTTCTGTACTTTTTCGACCGGGATGTCCATGCGCCGGCCAATTTCGTCATTCGTAGGAGTACGGCCGAGTTCCTTCTCCAACTCACGCGTAGCGCGGAGGAACTTGTTCATGCTCTCGTTCATGTGCACCGGAATGCGGATGGTGCGGGACTGGTCGGCGATGGCGCGAGTGATGGCCTGGCGGATCCACCAGGTGGCGTAGGTGGAGAACTTGTAACCGCGGCGGTATTCGAACTTGTCGGCGGCGCGCATCAGGCCGATGTTGCCTTCCTGGATCAGGTCGAGCAGGTGAAGGCCGCGGTTGACGTACTTTTTGGCTACGGAAACCACCAGGCGGAGGTTGGCTTCGACCAGATCCTTTTTGGCGCGCTCAGCTTCGGCTTCGCCGTGGCGGATGACCGTAAGGCTATGTTTCAGCTCGGGTAAACTGGCGCCGGCGGCGGCTTCGCGCTTGCGAATTTCGCGTTTCAGCTCGCGGACGCGTGCCTGCTGGAGCGGGTTATTGCGGGATTCCAGCTTCTTGGTTTCGCTATCGAGATGGCTGATTTCATCGACGGCGCGCTCGATTTCGCGGGCGAACTCCTTCCACTTGATGGAGCGGAAAGGCGCCCGGCGAATGGCCAGCGATGCTTCGACCTTGGCGCGGTTGAGCTTGGCGCAGAGGCGTTTGCGGGGCCGCTTGTTGAGAACCGGGGTAGCCTCGACCTTTTCCTCCAGCTGTTGCAGCTTCTTATACAGAACAACTACATCTGTAAAATGTCTACCGGCCTCGGTGCGGGCTTTAACGTCAGCGGGAGTGCCTTCTTCTACATCCCCGAGATCCACCACGCTTTCGAGCTCGATGGCGCCCTTGCGTAACTGTTCGGAAAGGTCCACCACTACGCGCTGCACCAGGGCGGAGCGGCTGATGGCCTTCTGCATGCGCAGTTTCCCGCGCTCCATGCGGCGGGCGAGGTCCACTTCACCCTCGCGCGTCAGCAGGGGCACGGCGCCCATTTCGCGCAAATATACGCGTACGGGGTCGTCCGTGTAGATGGATTCTTCGACCGGAGTCGGATGGAGAAAATCGGCTTCGTGCGTTGCTTCGGGATCGAAGAATTTGGCTTCCTCTTCAAAATTGATCCCCAAGCCTTCCGGGTTCTCAGCTAAAAATTGATCTTCGAATTGGTCCACTAAGACTCACCTCCCCCTTCGACAAACGATCGATCTGTCCGATGTCTTGGGAAATGGTTGATTATAAAAGATTTTGAGCTGCTGGTCCGGCCCGAGTCGTGCGCAGAACGGCTGCCTCCGGGTTCGACTTTCGACTGATGATATCATCAATCCCCAGCAAATTTAAAGCTCTATTTTAAGAGATGCTTAAAAAACGTCACGGTTACAGGAAATCATGGGCCCGGGGCCGGCTTGACAAAATGGAGACAAACTCAGGACGCGGAGCCCCGGCCCCCGGTTCCCGGCCCCCGGCCGCCCGTGAGGTTTCGCAGCTCGTTCAGGAACGCCTGCTCGTCCTGGAAGTCGCGGTAGACCGACGCGAACCGGACATAGGCGATTTTGTCCATGTCACGAAGGCTGTCCATGAGGAACTCTCCTATTTCTGTAGTTGAGATCTCGCGGTCGGGGGAGTCGCTGACGCGGGATTCCACCTTGTTGACCAGGTCGGAGAGGCGGACCATGCTGACGGGGCGCTTCTCGCAGGCTTTCAGCAGGCCGCCCAGGACCTTCTGGCGGTCAAACTTCTCGCGGCGGCCGTCTTTCTTGACGACCATGTAGGGAACTTCGTCGATGCGCTCGTAGGTGGTGAAGCGGCGCTCGCAGGCAAGGCATTCGCGACGGCGGCGGATGGTGTCGCCCTCGCGGGTTTCCCGCGAGTCCACCACCTTGTCCTCCAGGTGATTGCAAAAGGGACACTTCATGAGGCGCTTTCGTGCCGCGGCGCGGCCTGGGCCACCGGAAAAATTGAACCTACTATCATAAGGCCTCGTTTCTCCATATGGAAGAAGAATGAACCGATGGCAACCGCCACGCTAGTTTTGGAAAGCTTCGCCACCACCCCTGGCCGGGAGGGCCGCAATCTGGTAGAACGTAGCTTGGATTCCGATTCCAACGTGGTAGCACAGTGCCTGCGCGGCAACGAAGCCGCGTGGGAGGAGCTGGTGCGGCTGCATACCCGGAGGGTATATGCTCTGTGCTACCGGTTTACCGGCAGCGGCACGGAGGCGCAGGACCTGACGCAGGAGGTCTTCCTGCGGGTATTCCGGACGCTGAAGACGTTCCACGCGGTGGAGGGCTCGTTTGGGACGTGGCTGGCGCGGGTGACGCGTAACCTTTTGATCGATCATTATCGCCGCACACGACAGGAGAGGGTAACCGATTCGATTGAGGACCATCTGCCGGTGCTGGAGGAGCGGATCGGCGCGCCGGCGCGGCCGGACCAGGCACTGGCGGGGAGGGAAGCCAGCGAGATTCTGCAGGCGAACCTGCAAAAGCTCTCGCCGGACCTGCGCGAGGCGGTTATTTTGCGGGATTTGCAGGAAATGGAATACCGGGAGATCGCGGCGGTGTTAGAGATTCCTGAGGGAACGGTGAAATCGCGAATCAACCGGGGGCGGGCGGAACTGGGACGACTGCTGCGGAAGCAGAAGCTGGCGGTATGAACTGCGCGGATGCCGAAAATCTGATCTGCGATTACGCCACGCTGGCCTCGGCGGAGCGCTTCGAGTTGGAGCGCCACCTGGGCGAGTGCGCGGCGTGCGCGGAACTGGCGCGGGATGCGGCGGCGGCCCTGGCTTTCCTGGAGCGCGCGGCGGAAGTGGAGCCGCCGCCGGAGCTGGTGACGCGGATTCTGTTCGACGCTCCGTGGAGCAAGGCGCGGCGCGGCGGGCGGGTGACGCGGTGGCTGGGGGAACTGCTGGCCGGGTTCCTGCAGCCGAAGTTCGCCATGAGCATGGCGATGACGATTCTCTCGCTGTCCATCATGGTGCGGCTGGTGGCGCCGATGCGGCAGCTGCGGCCGGCGGATTTGCAGCCGGCGGAAGTGTGGGCGGGGATTGAGGACCGGGCGGTGCGCACGTGGGCGCGATCGGTGAAGTTTTACGACAACCTGAAAGTGGTGTACCAGATTCAGACGATGCTCAAGGAATGGCAGCAGCAGGATCGGGAGGCGCCCGCGGCGCCGCCGGCCGACGAGCACCGGCTGCCGGTGGGCCACCCGAGCGAACCGGAAACGGGTTCGCCGGGGGCCCGGTGAAGCAGTTGCGGAGGTCGGGATCGGGTGGAGAGTTGGCGCCGGAGGGATCCGGCACGAGGGAAACGACATGAACTGCGAAAATCATCCAGATGTACCGGCCGCGGCATATTGCCGCACCTGCGGCAAGCCGGTCTGCGCGGAATGCCGCCGCGAAGCCTTCGGCACGGTATTTTGCGCCGAGCACGTGCCGGCCCCGGCCGATGCCGGGCCTTCCCCGGCAGCCGCGCCGCCTCCGGGTTACCAGCCGGCGGCACGGTCGGCTTACCCCTACCCCGAGATTTCGCCGGGGCTGGCGTTTTTCCTGGGCTGGATCCCGGGCGTGGGAGCCATCTATAACGGGCAGTACGCGAAGGGGCTGGTGCACGCGGTCATCTGGGGGATCCTGGTCACCATCACCAACTCCGACGCGGTACATGGGATGGAGCCGATTTTCGGCATTCTCATCTGCGCCTGGATGTTCTACATGGCATTTGAGGCGTATCACACGGCGCTGAAGCGGCGGGCGGGCGAGGCGGTGGACGAATACTCGAGCATTCTGGACCTGCGCGGGCACAACGCGCCGGTGGCGGGCATCACCCTGGTGCTGCTGGGCGTGGTGATGCTGCTCTACACGCTGGACCTGTTCGATTTCGAAAGAGTCGTCCGCTACTGGCCGGTGCTGCTGATCGCGGCGGGGGGATACCTGCTGTACGGGCGCTTCGTGGGCGGAGGCGCCCAGGGGGAGGCGCGCCATGAACGGCGGTGACGGTTCTCTGGCCCGCGCCCTGCGCGGGCCGGTCACGTTGATCACGCTGGGGGTGTTGTTCGCGCTGAACAACTTCACGCCTTACGGTTTCGACCAGACCTGGCCGGTGCTGCTGATCGTGTTCGGTCTGCTGAGCCTACTGGGGCGGAACGGGGCGCCGCGGCGTCCGGCGGGGCCGCCGGTGCAGCCCGTGCCGCCGCGGCAGCCGTACCCGGCCGCTGGTTCACCCGGGCCGGGTTACCGGCAATCGCAGTATCCAACAGGTAAGGAGCCGGGAGGCACGCAATGAGACATCGTTCGGTGACGGGGCCGCTGCTGCTGCTGTTGATCGGCGCATTTTTCCTTTGGCGCAACCTGCATCCGGAGGCCCCGCTTTTCGACTTGGCGGCGCAATACTGGCCGTTCGTGCTGATCGCCTGGGGGATGCTGAGGGTGATCGAGGTGTTGATGACGCGGCAGCGCGACGGCTGGTTCAGCGGCGGGGATGTCGTGCTGGTGGTGCTGATCTGCCTGGTGGGCTACGGGCTTTGGGAAGGGCGGCGCCACGGGCTGCACTACGACATGGGCACGCTGGTGATCGGCGAAAACTACGACTACCCCGTATCGGCGCAGGCGGGGACGGCGGGGATGACACGCGTGGTTTTCGACAACCCCCACGGCAACCTGAAAATCACGGGCGGAGACACGGAACAGATCACGGTGAGCGGGCGCAAGCAGGTGCGCGCCTGGAGCCGCGAGAATGCGGACCGGGCGAACCAGGCGACGCCGGTGGTGATTGCGACTGAGGACGGGCGGCTGGTGGTGCGCACGAACCAGGACCACGCGCCCGAAGAGGAACGGGTGAGCGACGACCTGGAAGTGACGGTGCCGCGGGCAATGGCGGTTGAGGCGCACGGGCGCTCCGGCGACATCGACATCAGCGGCATCGCGGGCGGGGTGGACCTGGAATCGAACCACGCCGACGTGCACCTGGCGCAGATCGGCGGCAACGCGCGGCTCCAGATCAACGGGAGCAACCTGATTCGCGCGGTGGATGTAAGAGGGGCGGTGGACCTGGACGGGCGCGGATCGGACGTCGACCTGGAGAACGTGGGCGGGCAGGTGACGATTCGCGGCGCATACATGGGTGAACTGGAGTTCAAGAACCTGGCGCGGCCGCTGGAGTTCGAGGGCGCGCTGAACACGGAACTGCGGGCGCAGGCGGTGCCGGGACGGCTGAGCCTGGACCGGGGAGAGGTGAGCGGATCGGGCGTAACCGGACCGGTGCGGCTGGTGACGAAGTCGAGGGATGTGAAGCTGCAGGGGTTCACGCAATCGCTGGAACTGGAAACGGAGCGGGGAGACGTGGAGTTGCAGCCCTCGCTGCCGATGCCGACCATCGAGGCGCGCTCGGGATACGGACGAATCGACCTGGTGCTGCCAGGGAAAGCGGCATTCGACCTGGAAGCGACGGCCGAACGCGGGCAGGCTGTGAACGATTTCGGGCCGCCGATCGAGAAAGAAGTGGAGGGGCGGACGGCAACGCTGAAGGGGAAAGTGGGAAGCGGGCCGGCCATTCGGATTGTGGCCAACCGGGGATCGGTAGCGGTACGGAGAGAGGGGACGGCGCCGAGCGAGATTCCGGATGCGGAAGACGCTCCCGCCAAACCGCCGAAACCGCCCAAGCCACCGGCCGAAGTGCAGATGTAAACAAATAGCTGCAATAGAATTTTTTGATGCCAACTGCGGACGCGCTTGGATTAATATAATCGGCTGGACAGGTGTCGGGTGAAGAGTTCCCCCCGACACTGGCGCCGTGCTCCGCTGGCAATCAATAAACACGGCTGCCCGGAGATTCTATGGCGTCAATCGGCCCAGGTCCTGACGAAAAGGGCTCCTCTTTAAATAGCAGCACGGTTTTACGCCGCCGGTTGCAGGAACTGGAGAGCCTCTACGAATTGCTGCCGGTAGGCGTAGCGATCGCTCGCGACCGGGACTGCCGGGAGATGGTGGCCAATGCGGCGTTCTGCCAGGCAGTCGGCGTTGCGCCCGGGACGAATCCTTCCAAAACCGGGGAACAGGCCGGCCGTCTGCCGTTCCGGGTGGTGGAAAACGGGGTGGAAGTCCAGCCGGAGAATCTGCCGCTACAACTGGCGGCACGGGAAGGTATCGCGGCTTCCGGCCTGTGTAACGTTATTCGGGACGACGGAACCGCGGTTGCGCTGCAGGGCCAGACTGTACCGCTGATCGACAGCGATGGCAATCCGTGCGGCAGCGTGGGCGTTTTCGTCGACGTGACCGAACGCGAAACGCTGATCCGCCAATTAAAGGCGGCGCGGGAAACGATCCGAACTCTGACCGGACTGCTTCCCATCTGTGCCCACTGCAAGAGCATTCGAAATGAGGGAGGGCTGTGGCAGCCCCTGGAAAGCTACGTCCGGGAGCACTCCGATGCCGACTTCACCCATACCATTTGCCCCTCGTGCCTGAAGCAGCACTTTGGGCAGTCCGGGTAGGGCCCGGTAAAAGCGGGCCGGCCATGACCGGCCCCTACAATGGGCCCGCGCGGGCTATCTGCCCGGGACGCCCAGCCAGCCGCGGCTGAAGACATCCGCCAGTGTGAAGGCAAGCAGGATGCCGAGCCAGACTACGGCTCCGGACAGCACCAGGCGCGTGAGGCGGGTGCTGTAGCGGACGTGCATGAAGAAAAGGGCCACCAGCAGCATCTTGACGCAGGCGATGGCGAGGGCGACCACCACGCTGAACGGGCCGAGGTCGATGAAGGCCACCGCCGTGGTGACCACGGTCGCGACGATCAGCGCGATAAATACCGCGGCGTAAGTTTTGACGCTATCGACGTGTTGGGTCATAACAGATATCTCCCCAGGTGGCGGTCAATCAGGTAGAGCAGCGGGAAGAGGAAGATCCAGATGATATCGACGAAGTGCCAGTAGAGGCCGCCGATGTCGACCGGGGTCATGTATTCGGCCGTGTATTTTCCCTTCCAGGCGAAGTACATAATCGTAATCACGATGCCGGCGCCGACGATCATGTGCAGGGCGTGCAGGCCGGTCATGGCGAAGTACAGGGAGAAGAACAACTGCGCCTGCCCCTGCTGATCGGGAGGAACGCCGGCGAGGTGGAAGCCGGCAAGGCCGGGAATGTGGTGCTCGCGGAATTTCTCGCTCCATTCGAAGAACTTGACGCCCAAAAACGCGAGGCCGAGGAGCAGGGTGAAAAATAGGTATACCACCGTGCTCTTGCGCAGGCCCAACTGGGCGGCGCGCACGGCCATGACCATGGTAAAGCTGCTGCACAGGAGGACGACGGTGTTGAAGGCGCCGAAGTACACGTTCATGCTGCTGCTGGCCACGGCGAACACGTAGGAGTATTCGGCGCGATAGACCGTATAGGCCAGGAACATGCCCCCGAAGAACATGATTTCGGTGATGAGGAAGATCCACATCCCGAGGGTGGAGGCATCCTTCTGCTGTTCGGCGGTATCAAACTGCTCGCGTAGGGCGAGCGATTCGGCGTGGGCGAAATCAGCCAACTTCCACCTCCGCGCCCAGTACGGCGCTGTAGTCGTAAGCTTCGTGGGTGACCACGGGCGTCTCCAGGAAATTGTGCTTCGGCGGCGGCGAAGCGGTCTGCCATTCCAGGCCGGTGGCGCCCCAGGGATTGGCTCCCGCGACCTGGCCGTATTTCAAAGACCAGATGAAATAGATGAGCGGGATGAGATAACCCACGGCCAGCACGGAAGCGCCGGCGGAGGAAAGCACGTGCAGCACCTGGAACTCCGGCGGGTAGGTGTGGTAACGGCGCGGCATGCCGAGGTAGCCGAGGATGAACTGCGGGAAGAAGGTCAGGTTGAAGCCGAGGAAGATGACCAGGGCGGAAAGCTTGGCCCATCCTTCGGGATACATGCGGCCGGTCATCTTCGGCCACCAGTAATGCAGGCCGCCGAGGTACCCCATGATGGCGCCGCCGACCATGATGTAGTGGAAGTGGGCGACCACGAAATAGGTGTCGGTGACGTGCACGTCGATGCCGAGGCATGCGAGGAACAGGCCGGTGAGGCCGCCGATGGTGAACAGGCCGATGAAGCCGAAGGCATAGAGCATCGGGGTGGCAAAGGAGATCGAGCCTCTATATAACGTGGCGGTCCAGTTGAAGACCTTGATGGCGGAGGGAATGGCGACGAAGTAGCTGAGGAACGAGAAAATCATGCCCGCGTAGATGGACTGGGTGCTGACGAACAGGTGATGGCCCCAGACCAGGAAGCCGAGGACGGCGATGGCCAGGCTGGAGAAGGCGATGAACTCGTAGCCGAAGACCCGCTTGCGCGAGAACACCGAAATGAGCTCGCTGACCACGCCCATGGCCGGCAGGATCATGATGTAGACGGCGGGGTGGGAATAGAACCAGAAGAGGTGCTGGAAGAGGACCGGGTCGCCGCCCAGCGCGGGGTCGAAGATGCCGATGTGGAAGAAGCGCTCGCAGAAGACCAGCACGATGGTGACGGCCAGCACGGGCGTGCCCAGCACCTGGATGAGCGCGGTGGCGTAGTTGCGCCCAGACGAACAGCGGCATGCGGAACCAGGTCATGCCGGGCGCGCGCATGGTGTGGACGGTGATGATGAAGTTCAGCCCGGTAAGGATGGAGGAGAAGCCGGCGATGAAGATGCCGACCGCAGTGGCGATGACCCAGGTGTTCGAGTACGACGTGCTGTAGGGCACGTAAAACGTCCAGCCGGTATCGACGCCGCCGGCCAGCATGGCGAAGATGGCGAACAGGCCGCCGATCACCAACAGGTACCAGCTGAGCAGGTTGATTTTGGGAAAGGCCAGGTCGCGCGCGCCGATCATCATGGGGAGGAAGAAATTGCCCAGCACGGCGGGTATGGACGGGATCAGGAAGAAGAAGATCATGATGATCCCGTGCATGGTGAACATTTTGTTGTAGGTCTCCGAGGAGACGAAGTTGCCGTTGGGCGTGATCAATTCGATGCGGATCACCGTCGCGAACGCTCCGCCGATGGCGAAGAAGAGAGTGATGGTAAACAGGTACAGCAGGGCGATGCGCTTGTGGTCCTTGGTGAGCAGCCACGACTTGAGGCCGTAGCTTTCGTTCAAGTAATTCTCTCGTTCTTGTACTGCCGCGGTAATCATATATGTTCTACCGATGGGGCACCGTGCCGGCGGCGATGCCGTTGGTGACGGACGGCATGCCGGGCTTTGGGCTCAAGGATTTGATGTATTCGATCAGCTCCACCACGCCTTCCTCCGTGACCAGGCCCTGGAACGAGGGCATGATCGGCTGGAAGCCGGACACCACCTTGGCGTTCGGCTGGAGGATGGACTCGCGGATATAGGCTTCGTCGGCCGTGACCTTGTTGCCGCGTGACGAGCTCCACCTGGTGGCCGTAGATATTGACCAGGGTGGGGCAGCGGCCGCTGCCATCCAGGTGGTGGCAGTTGGCGCAGGCGAGGCTTTCAAAAAGCTTGCCGCCTTCCTCGGCCAGCGAGCCCATGGGGGCGCCGCCGCTGACCCAGGTTTGGTACTCCTCCGGCCCCATGACGTAAATGGAGCCGATCATGCGGGAGTGATTGGTGCCGCAGTATTCGGCGCAGAACAGGTGATACTTGCCAGGTATGGTGGGGGTGAACCAGAGCGTGGAATAACGGCCGGGAACCACGTCTTCCTTGACGCGGAAGGCGGGGACGAAGAAGCTGTGGATGACGTCCTCGCTGGTCATGGTGAGCCTGACCGGGCGGCCGACGGGCACGTGCAATTCGTTGATCTCGCGGTGGCCGTCCATGTGCTGCAGCTTCCACATCCACTGCTTGCCGACCACGTAGATCTGGGTGGCGTTATCGGGCGGGCGGCTTTCGCGGAAGAACAGGTCGGCGCCCCACACGAACATCACCATGGTGATGCCGAAGGGGATGACGCTCCAGGCGATCTCGAGCGGCATGTTGCCATGGACGGGGCGCGGCAGTTCGCGCTCGGAGCGGCGCCGGTATTTGATGGCGAAAATGAAAATCGCCGCGAAGATCAGAAACGTAAAGAAGGCCGAGACGGCCACCAGGAAGGCGAACAGCGCATCCACCTCGGGGGTCAGGGCGGCTTGCAGGAATAGAGAGAGGAAGTTGCCCATATCGATTTATCGTGCGGTGTTACCAGGGTTCCCCGGCTGGGCGGGGGCGCCGTGCCGCTCCCGGCGGATGAGAATGAACAGGCAAACGCCGCCGAACAGCACGAACACGGCGCCGGCGCCGCGCAGGATATTGAGGCTGACCGCGCCGTATTTGCCGGTGGCGGGATCGTAGTGATAGCAGAAGAGCAGCAACTGGTCGACGGGGCTGCCGATTTTGTCGGAGGAAGCCTCCACCAGGCCGAGGCGCAGGTCCTTGGGGGCGTAATCGACGCCGTAGAAATAGCGCGACAGGTGGCCGTCCGGCGTGGCGATCATGATGCCGCTGGCGTGCGCGTACTGATCGGTCTTGGGGTCGAACTTGTAGTGGTAGCCGATGGCGTCGGTGAGAGCCCTGATACTGGCCTCGTCGCCGGTGAGGAAGTGCCAGCCGTTGGCGGTGTTGGGACGGCGGTAGAGGCGAAGGTAATTCTCCTTCTTGGCGGCGGCGATTTCCGGCGTGTCGCGGGGATCGAAGCTGAAGGCGACCACCTCGAAATCCTGGCCGGGATTGAAGGAAACGGCCTTCAGCGCGCTTTCCACGCCGGTGAGGATCTGCGAGCAGAGCATCGGGCAGGTGTAATACACCGGCACCAGGAGGACGGGCTTTTTAGGCTGGAAGAAGGTGGAAAGAGCGACGTTGCGGCCGGCTTCGTCGCGGAAGACGAGGTCGAGCGGAATCTGCTGATTGAGCTTCTGGTCGATGCCGACGCCCTGCAGCGCGCCTGGAAGCGCCGGTCTGAGGGAACTGTCCTGCAAACTGTAGGACGGCTGCGCCGGGGCGGGCTGGCCGGGTTGGGCCAGAGCCGCGCCTGCGAAAGCGGCCAAAACCAAGAACTTCGAAAACACTTTAGTGACTCCCTCCCGCTTGCGGTTGCGATGAACTGCGGTTTTCCAGTTGCGAATGGAGTGGACCTCCGGGCTGGATCATGATGGGCCCGAGGCCGCTTTCATCCGGCACGGTGACATTGGCCGCCGCGCTGGCAGGACCCGCCGCCGGGCGGGACGGCAGGCCGCGCCGGGCGAGCATGTCGATGGCGCGATCGATGGGAACGCGGACGATGCCGTGCTGGCGGTCCACCCAGCCGTAGGTGTGGAGCAGCTTGTCCTGGGCGGCCAGCATCTCCTGGAGATCGGCGATGGGCGCCTGCTGGAGGCGCGGCTCGGGCGGCAGGGCGCCGGCAGTGACGTTGAGGCCGGTTGGCGGCACGGGGCCGCCGTGCTGCGATTCGAGAAAGTGGTAGAAGGCCCAGACCAGCACGAAGGAGACGACGGCCAGGGCGCAGAGGCCGAGGCCGAAACGGACGATAGCCGAGATGTCGATGTCGGTCTTTTCGTGGCTGACTCCGGGACGGTCGATCTCCGGCAGGCGGAAGTCGTGCCGTTCGTCTTCGGGACGGTGAGGGTTACCGGCCATGTTCCAGAGCCTCCATGAGATGCGGATCGTTGAGCGGGATGAGCGGGCGCCGTTCGAGCTGATACAGGAAGTAGGCGAGCCAGAGACCGCCGATGCCGATGGGCGCGGCGAAATCGAGCCAGCTTACGCGGAAAGCGGCGTGGCTGAAATCGGGGGCCACCTGCCAGAAGATGTCGACGAAGCGCATGATGATGATGAAGATGGCGATGGACGCCAGCAGCTTGAAATTGCGCTTGAGATCGCGCGAGAGCAGGAGCGCGAAGGGCAGGGCGAAGTGGCCGAAGACGAGGGCGAGGGAGACATATTGCCAGCCGCCGCCGAGACGGGAGATGTACCAGGTGATTTCCTCCGGCAGGTTGCCGGCCCAGATAATCAGGAACTGGGAAAAGGAGAAGTAGGCCCAGACCATGACGGTGGCGAGCAGGAGCTTGCCGACGTCATGCAGGTGGCGCGGAGTGAGGACTTCGCCCATGGGCCGTCGATAGGAAAGCATGACCAGGACGGTGATCAGGAAGGCGAGGGAGGAAAGACCCTGGCCGACCATGAAGAGCAGGCCGAACATGGTGGAAAACCAGTGGGGATTGATGGAGAGCACCCAATCCACCGCCATGAAGGTGACGCTGAAGCCCCAGAAAACGAGACCGGGGCCGCTGACGATGGCCATTTTGCTGCGCAGGCGGGGGTCGGCGTGGCGGTCTTCCCGGAGGGACCAGCGGTTGAGCAGATAGGAGATCAGATTCCACATGCCCAGATACAGCACCGCGCGGCCGATGAAGAACGGGACGTTGAGATAGGTTTCCTTGTGGCGGAGGACGGCATCGGCATTGGCGATGGCGGGGTGGGACCAAAGATAGAGGTTGGGGATGCCGATGCCCACCGGGATAAACATCAGCGCGACGAGCGGGAGTGTGCGGGCAGCGGCCTCGGCGGGGCGGCGGATGACCACGCCCCAGGCGCCGCCGGTGAGGTATTGCACCATCAGCCAGGCCAGGCTGCCCACCGTGACGCCAACGTAAAAGATGTAAGCCCAGAGATAGGAGCGGTAGAACTGGTTGTGATCGACAAAGAAGCCGATGGCGCAGGCGATGGTCCCGAGAATGCCGATGAGCAGGGCCCGGGTGCGCCAACTGCGGAGATCGCGGGCGAGCTCGATGGAGACGCGGAAATCGAGCATGGGGGCGGTCATTGGGCGCCTCCGAGCTCGGTGCGGGCATCGGCCGGAACGTCGTTCACGGAAGCGTTCTGGCTGAGCTGGAGGGCGCGGACGTAGGCCACAATGGCCCATCGGTCTCGCGCAGGAATCTGGGTGGCGTAATCGGGCATGGCGCCGAAGCCGTCGGTAATCACGTTGAAAATGTATCCGTTCTGAACCTGCCGCAGGCGATCGATGTGGTAAGAGGGGGGATGGCGATAGCCGCGGCGGACAATCATGCCGTTGCCGGTGCCGAGCTGGTCGTGGCACGGCATGCAATAAATGTTGAAGCGGTTCTGGCCGCGCTCGATGACCGCCTTATCCACGGGGAAGGGGAACTCCTCGACATACTTGCCCGTGGCGTCCTTGCCGGTGAAGTAAGCGACATCGTCGTCCAGATGGCCGCGGGCAATGGTGCCGGCGACAAGCGGGCGCTCGGAGCGGTTGTCGCCGAAGAAGGTAGAGGGCCGGCAGCGGAATGTACTTGGGCTGGACCTGCATGTCCTGGCGGCAGGCGGAGAGGGAGATCAGGAGGCCGAACAGGAGAATTGACCGAGAGACGCGGAGGCGCGGAGAAGGCGCGGATGAAGTTGCCTGCGTCTGTGCGTCTCTCGGCCCAAAACAAAGCCGGCTCAAGTTAATGCGCAACGTCGGATACCTCCCGCGGGTCGAAGCTTTGGAGGAAGGCGGCCACGGCGTCGTGCTCGAAGAGCGGATCGCTCGATTCGATGCAGAGGAAAAACTTGTGGCGCGAGGCCATGGCGAAACCGGGAACGTTGAAGACCGGGTGGTACGGCATGGGCAGTCCGCACAGGGCGAGCATACCGAGCACGCTGGAAAGCGCGGCGAACAGGATGGTCAGCTCGAAGGTGATTACGATATAGGACGGCCAGCTCAGCAGCGGGCGGCCGCCAATATTGATCGGGAACTGCCAGACGGTAACGTACGCCTGCAGGAGAAAGCCGGTAAGACCGCCGCAAATGCCGCCGGCCAGGACGATGAGCGGGAGCATGTTCTTGTGCAGATGGAGGGCCTCGCTGAGTTCCTCCAGGTGGAAGGGCGAATGGGCGTCGAGCTTGCGGTAGCCGCGCTGGTAGGCGGCGCGGGCGGCGTTGACCAGCGCGGTGGGGTCGTCGAACTCGGCCATGATGCCGTAAATCGATTGGGTCATCCTTTCGCCTCCTCCTTCACCCGGGCGGCGGGGAGCAGGGTGCGCACTTCAAATATGGAAATCATGGGCAGCAGGCGGATGAACAGGAAGAACAGGAAGATGAACAGGCCGATGGTGCCGACATAGGTGGCCCAATCCCAGCGCGTGGCGTGGAAATTGAACCAGGAAGAGGGGAGGTAATCCTGCGCCAGGCTGCTGACAATGATGACGTAACGCTCGAGCCACATGCCGATGAGGACGACGATGGAGGAGATGAACAGCATCCACGGGGTGGTGCGGATCTTCCGGATCCACAGGGCCTGCGGCGCCAGGATATTGCAGGAAACCAGAAACCAGTAGGAAGAGGCGTACGGTCCCGTCATGCGGTGCCAGATGGCAGCCTCTTCAAAGACGTCGCTGCTGTACCAGGCGGTGAAGGTCTCCATGATGTAGGCGTAGGCGACGATCAGCCCGGTGGCGAGCATGATTTTCGCGGCGTTTTCCAGGTGGCGGTCGGTGATGAGGCCCTGCAATCCGTAAGCGACGCGCAGCGGAATGGCCAGGGCCAGCACCATGGCGAAGCCGGAGTAGATGGCGCCGGCGACGAAATAGGGCGGGAAGAAGGTGCTGTGCCAGCCGGGGACGATGGCGATGGTGAAGTCGAAGCTCACGACCGTGTGAACGGAGAGGACCAGCGGCGTGGCCAGGCCGGCCAGCAGCAGGGTAGCGGTCTCGTAGATGCTCCAGTGGCGGGCGGAGCCGCGCCAGCCCATGGCCAGGATGCCGTAGATGACGCGGCCGACGCGGTTCTTGGCGCGGTCGCGGAGGGTGGCCGAGATCGGGCATCAGGCCCGACGAACCAGAACAGGGCGGAAACGGTGGCATACGTGGAAACGGCGAACACGTCCCACACCAGCGGGCTGCGGAACTGCGGCTGCACGCCCATGGTGTTGGGGTAAGGGAACATCCAGTAGAACAGCCAGGGACGGCCCATGTGGAGCAGGGGAAACATGCCGGCGCACGCCACGGCGAAGAGCGTCATGGCCTCCGCGAAGCGGTTGATGGAGTTGCGCCACTGCTGGTTGAGAAGAAGGAGAATGGCGGAGATGAGCGTGCCGGCGTGGCCGATACCGATCCACCAGACGAAATTGGTGATGGCGAATCCCCAGCCCACCGGGATCATGATGCCCCAGATGCCGACGCCTTTCGCGAAGAGCAGGCCGACGCTGGCGAGGAGGAGGAGCAGCAAAGTGAGCCCGACGGAGAAGCCGGCGAACCAGAACAGCGGCGTCTTCTTGGTGAGGACGACGGTGGCGATCTGGTCGGTGACCGAGCCGAACGTATAGCCGGGAGCGATGATATCGGTTTTGGGCGGGGCTGGTTGGGTTACATCAGGCATCGAGGCCCTCTCTTCGACGCAGAGACGTGGAGACGCAGAGGAAAACACGGCGGAAAGGTCCAGCCTTCTCCGCGTCTCTGCGTCTCGCTTTCGAAATTAAAGATTTCATCCCTCGATCTCCGGGTTGGGATTGCGTAGCGCGGCCAGGTAAGTGGTGCGCGGGCGCGTATTCAGGTCCGCGAGCAGGCCGTAGTTCAATTTCTGGTTCTTCATTTCGAGCACGCGGCTTTTGGGATCGTTGATATTGCCGAAAATGATGGCTTCGGTGGGACAGGCGGCCTGGCAAGCGGTTTCGATTTCGCCGTCATATACCCGCCGGTCCTCCCGCTCGGAGCGGATTTTGGCGGCATTGATGCGCTGCACGCAATAGGTGCATTTTTCCATGACGCCGCGGCTGCGCACGGTGACGTCGGGATTGCGGACCAGCTTGAGGCTGGGCGTTTCGCAGTCCTGGAAGAGGAAGAAATTGAAGCGGCGCACCTTGTAGGGACAGTTGTTGGAGCAGTAGCGGGTGCCCACGCAGCGGTTATAGACCATGTCGTTGAGGCCCTCCGAGCTGTGACTGGTGGCCTGCACGGGGCAGACCAGCTCGCAGGGGGCGTCTTCGCACTGCATGCAGGGCAGCGGCTGGTTGTAGATCTCGGGATTGTTGGGGTCGCCGTGGTAGTAGGTATCGGCGCGGATCCAGTGCATGGCGCGGTGGCGGCGGACCTGGTCTTTGCCCACCACCGGGATATTGTTTTCGGCGACGCAGGCGACCACGCAGGCGCTGCACCCGGTGCAGGAGGTCAGATCGATGGCCATGCCCCAGGCGTAGCCCTCGTATTTCCACTCGGGATAGAGGGTCAGCCGCGGGCGGGAGGCTCGGCGCCTTCGTGAACCGAGGCGGGATCCTTCTTGTATTCCTCGAGCGTGCCGTGAATGGATAATTTCGCGCCGGGTGTCGAGCTGTGGCGTAGCCGTGCGCCACGGCGAACTCGTACTTCTCGTCGGTCTTCTTCGCCGCCAGGCCGGTGCTGTTCCAGAACGCCTGCGCGGTGCGGAGGCCGTAGGGGTTGAAGCCCATGCCGTCGCCGGCGCGGCCGGCGCGGGTGCGGCCGTAGCCCAGGTGCAGGGTGGCGGCGCCGTTCACCTGTCCGGGCTGCACCAGGACCGGAGCCTTGAGCGTGCGCCCTTCGTAAGTCAATTGCAGAACGTCGCCGGTGTCCACGCCCAGGCGGTGGGCCGTGCCCGGGCTGATGAGGGCGGCGTTGTCCCACGTGATTTTGGTCAGCGGCCGGGGCAATTCCTGGAGCCAGCCGTTATTGGCGAAGCGGCCGTCATAGATGCAGGGATCGGGCCGATAGATGACTTCCAGGTTGCCTTCCAGGTGCTGGTGCTTCACGGGCGCGGCCAGGCCGGCGGTGCGCAGGGCGGGGGTGCGGCGGGCGCGGCGGTATCGGGCACCACGCCGGCATAGACCGCCTGCTTCCACCAGGCTTCGAAATCGGCGCCGGTGTGCTTGCCGGCCCAGTAGGCTTTCACGATCTCCAGGCCGCTGCGTCAGGGGAGTATCGGTGAGCATCTGCAGCACTTCCCACTCGGAGCGGCCGTTATAAAGCGGCGCGATGAGCGGTTGAATGATGCTGGCGGTGCCGTCGAAAGCGCGCACGTCGCCCCAGGATTCCAGGTAGTGGGTGGCGGGCAGGCGCCACTGGCAGACGGCGGAGGTTTCGTCGTTGATAAAGGCTCAGATGGGCGGTGACGCGGGCCTTCTTAATCTGGTCGGCCATGCCCAGCTCAACCGGAGCGTTGTAAGCGGGATTGCCGCCCAGGATGAGCAGGAAGTCGACGGCGCCGGCCTCCAGGTCCTTGGCCAGATCCTGCAGCGAGGCGACCTGGTCGACGGGGTTGGCTTCCACGGGATCGGTGTAGAAGACGGTCTTGCCGACGTTGCCGAGCGCCTGGTTCATCACGTGGGCGAGCATGTGGACGGCCGCCGATTGCTGGTCGCCGGCGATGACGAGGCTGGCGCCGGCGTTGCGCTGGAGGTCGCGGGCGATGGCGCCGATCCACTTGTAGATATCGTTGTTCTCGCCCTGCGAAGGCGCCTTGGCCGCGCCCGAGGGACGCGGCCAGAGCCCAGGCGAATTCCTCCACGTCTCCGGCGCGCAGCGGGAGGCGGTGATCGGCCTTGGTGCCGGTGGGCGTGGGCGTCGGCTCCACCACGTAGAGCCGGTTCATGCTCTCGCTGGCCGTCGCGGACGCGGCGGCGGGCGGCGAACTGGCGCGCATAGCGGTAACTGCGCCGGCCCCATGGAGAGGAAATCGGAATCGAGCGAGACGATGACGTTGGCGTTGGCCAGGTTGTAGTAAGCGTTCACCGGCGCGCCGAAGGCCATCATGGCGCCGGCGCGGGCGGAGTGCGCGCCGGCCGGCTCCCACTGGTGCCACTTGGCCTGGGGATACAGCTTCTGAATGGCGTCGAACTGCGCGGCCATCGCCGGAGAGGTGACGGTTTCGGTGAGGATGCGGAGACCGGCGCCATTTTTGGCGCTCTGCTGGGCCAGGGCTTCGCGCAGCGCGCCGAAGAAACCGCCCCAGGAGCGGACTTCATCGTTGTAAGTCAGGGTCTGGAGGCGGTCGGGATCATAGAGCTGCAGGACCGAGCCCTGCGAGAACGGATCGCAGGCGCCGAGCGTGGCCGGGTGCTCCGGGTTGCCTTCCACCTTGGTGGGACGGCCTTCGTGGCTTTCCACGACCAAGCCATTGCGCCAGGCCGCTGAGCGGCATGGCGGTGGCGTAGAAGAGCGGACGGCCCGGGATCAGCTCTTCCGGCTGCCGGACATAAGGGACGATGTGCTGGGTAGGCTCGCGCGTGCAGCCGGTCATCCCGGCCAGCGCAATGGAGGCGCCCATCAGCTTGAGAAAATTGCGGCGTCCTTCGACGGCGTCTTCGTCTTCGCTCCAACCCATCGCCTGCCGGGGGAATTCGCGCTCGACCATCTCGCGAAATTCCGGTTTCCCGGCGTATTCTTCCAGGCTGCGCCAGAATTGGCGGCCGGACCCGGCACAGGTTTTCCGTTTGCTGGGGCGGGGAGCCGGAGGGTGCGCCCCCGGCGGAGATCCTGATTCATTTCTGGTTCACTCATCGGTGGCAAGTAGAACAGCTGGTAAGGTCGCGCGGTCCCTTGATGTGATACTCGGCCACCAGGCGGGGGCCCAGGACCGACTGGTCTTCCGCCGGAACGTATCCCATCTTGGTGACGAATTCGCGCGGTCTTACGTATTCTTCGGGGTTGCGGTGGCAGTCCAGGCACCAATGCATCTGGAGCGAATTTTCCTGCCAGGTCAGCGGCATGCGGTCTACGCGGCCGTGGCAGGATTCGCAACCGACTCCCTTATTAATGTGAATGCTGTGGTTGAAATAAACAAAATCAGGCAGCACGTTGACCCGCGTCCACACAATCGAGTTGCCGGTGCGGTAACTGGCGCGAACCGGCTCGAGCGTGGGGCTCGTGTTCCAGATCTGCGAATGGCAGTTCATGCAGGTCTTGGTAGGTGGAATATTGGCGAAGTCCGAGGTCTCGACCGTGGTATGGCAATACCGGCAGTCGATCCCGAGGCCGCCCACGTGGTGCGCATGGCTGAACGGGCACCGGCTGCTCGCGCGGCTGGGTAGCGCGCGAGGATGTAAGTGGAGCGGTCCAACTGCGAGCCGGCCCATCCGAGAAACGCCACGGCGGCAACGGCCCCGACGATGCTCATTCGGGCAATGGTATTCGCACTGTGATGAAAGATCTGGGGCATAGGTCTACCTCTGCCCCGTCCTGAGAACTTGAATGTAATGTGACATCAGGAAGACAGCAACCCTCAAACTACCGGCCCTTTCTCTCTAACATCCCAATTCCGCTTCTGAGTTTGATCCCCTCGGTTCGATGCCGAAAGCGGAAATTGGTTTCATTGTAACCAACTCAAAATAGCATGATCCAAACTTTTCACCGGAGCCGCGCCGCGCAGGTCCCATACCTGTTGCAAGATTCCGCAGAATTTTTCCGCGACTCGCTTCCAGCTGGCTTGCGGAGTAGATTGCGGCGAGCATGCGGAGGCCTTTTTACGGGCTTCCGCCGCACAGCCATCAAACTCGCCCCTTGAGCTCATGCGAAGGAAGGAGTCATTATGCCACAGAGAAAGCGGGACGTAACAGTCTGAATGTGAATGAACACTTCTGCCACGGCCGGGAAGCCGGACGCCCGGGTTTGTAATGCGCTGGCGGGGTGACGGCGCCGGCTGGGGCTTGCGGCGGGCGGACAATTGCTTAGTCCCTGGATTTATTCTCATTTGACGCGACCGCTCCTTTACGGCCGCGGCTCTGCATGGAGCTGCCCGCGCAGGCGAGCGGTTGCTCCGGAACGCCGGCGCACTAGCTCGAAATAGCCGGTGCGGGCGGAGCAAATCCAGGCCGGAAGCAGCAGTTTTCCGGCATCCCACCCGCGGCCCGCGCCAACGCGCGCCGTGGCTCGCGCCGCATACGCGGGCTGTGCTAGCCTGAATTTTCATGCCCCCTGCAACCGCGCCGCTCCGCGCTCACGCCGTTGAATTCCGTGCACCGGGCGCTGGGCGCCAAAATGGTGGATTTCGGCGGCTGGGACATGCCCGTGCAGTATTCCGGCATCATCGACGAGCACCACGCCGTGCGCCGCGGCCGTCGGCGTTTTCGACGTCAGCCACATGGGCGAGATCGAAATCCGCGGGCCGGAGGCCGGCGCGCCTGGCCGATTTCGTCACCACCAACGCCGTCGCGCAAACTGAAGATCGGCCAGGCGCAATATTCCGGCCTGCTCTACGAGCACGGCGGATTCGTGGACGACATCCTGGTCCACAAGGTCGCGGACGATCATTACTTCCTGTGCGTCAACGCGTCCAACCAGGAGAAGGATTTCGAGCACATCCGCGCGCACAACCGGTTCGACGCGGAAGTGGAATTCGCCGAGCGAGCGCTACGCGCAGATCGCCATCCAGGGGCCGCAGGCGCGGGCCACGCTGCAGAAGCTGACGCCGCGTGGACCTGGCGGCCGATCCAGCTATTACTGGTTCGCCGACGGCGAAGTGTCGCGGCGTGCCGGCGCGCATCGCGCGCACCGGCTACACCGGCGAGGACGGCTTCGAGATCTACGTCGCGCCCGCAGAAGCGGCGCGGCATCTGGAACGAGGTCCTGGACGCCGGCGCGGAGTTCGGCATCAAGCCCTGCGGCCTGGGCGCGCGCAACACGCTGCGCCTGGAAGCCAAGATGGCGCTCTACGGCCACGAAATCGACGCCTCCATCACGCCGCTCGAAGCCGAGCTCGCCTGGATCGTCAAGCTCGACAAGGGCGATTTCGTGGGCCGCGAGGCGCTGCTCAAGCAGAAGGAAGCGGGCATCAAGCGCAAGCTGGTGGGATTCGAAATGCGCGGCCGCGGCATCGGCCGCGACGGCTACGAAGTGCTAGCTGGACGGCGCGCCGGCGGGCTGGGTCACCAGCGGTTCGCCTTCGCCCACGCTGAACAAGAACATCGGGCTCTGTTATCTGCCGGTGGAGCACGCGCAGACCGGGCAGAAGCCATTCAGATCATGATCCGCAACCAGCCGGTGGATGCGGTGACGGTGGAAACTCCGTTTTACAAACGAGCGAAATAAGAATGTATCCAGAAAATTTCCGCTACACCAAAGAACACGAATGGGTCCGCGTGGAAGGCGATACCGGCACCATCGGGATCACCGACCACGCGCAGCAGGAACTGGGCGACATCGTCTACGTCGACCTGCCGAAGGTCGGGCACGCAGCTGGAGCAGGGCAAGTCGCTCGGCTCGGTGGAGTCGGTGAAGGCCGTCTCCGATATCTACTGCGCCGGTCTCCGGCGAAGTGACGGAGATCAACCGAGCGCTGGCCGACGCGCCCGAGAAGCTGAACGAGGATCCGCACGGCGCGGCCTGGCTGGTCAAGGTCCGGCTGAGCGCGCCCGACGAAGTCGAGCAGCTTGATGTCCGCCGCCGATTATCAAACGTATGTAGGAGCCGAAAAGTAAGTTGCGCTATCTTCCGAAGTCCGATTCCGAACGCCGCGAGATGCTGGACGGCCTGCGGCGTGGAATCCGCCGAAGAGCTGTTCGCGCACTTGCCGGAAGCCGTGCGGCTGAAGCGGCCGCTGGATCTGCCGCCGGGCATCTCCGAATACGAGATCGTCGAGTATTTCCGCGACCGCGCGGCGGAAAACGCCAACGGCTACGCGTCGTTTCTGGGCGCCGGCGTGTACCACCACTACCGGCCGGTGCTGGTGGACACGGTGGTTTCGCGCGGCGAGTTTCTGACGTCCTACACGCCGTACCAGGCCGAGATCTCGCAGGGCACGCTGACCACCATCTTCGAATTCCAGACCATGATCTGCCAGCTCACCGGCATGGACGTGGCCAACGCGTCGATGTACGACGGCTCGACCGCGGTGCCGGAAGCCGCCATGATGGCCGTGCGCGCCACCGGCAAGGGCCGCGTGCTGGTGGCGCGCATCGGTGCATCCGGAATATCGCGAGGTGCTGCGCACCTACGCGAAGAATCAGGGCATGCCGGTGGAGGAGTTCGGCTACGTCGCCGAAGCCGGCACGCATCGATCTGGACGATCTGGACCGCAAGATCGACGACCTGACCGCGCGCGGTGATCGTGCAGTCGCCCAATTTCTTCGGCATCGTGGACCAGGTGAAGGCGGCGGCGGAGATCGCGCACAAGCGCGGCGCGCTGCTGGTCGTGGTGTTCACCGAAGCGGTGTCGCTGGGCATTCTGGAGCCGCCGGCGGACGCCGATATCGTGGCCGGCGAACTGCAATCGTTCGCCATTTCGCCGAGCTACGGCGGGCCGTACGCCGGCATCATCGCCACGCGCGAAAAATTCATCCGGCAGATGCCCGGCCGGCTGGTGGGCCAGACCACGGATACGCGCGGCAACCGCGCCTTCTGCCTGACGCTGGCCACGCGCGAGCAGCACATCCGCCGCGAGAAGGCGACTTCCAACATCTGCACCAACCAGGCGCTGATCGCGCTGATGGCGACGGTCTTCATGACGGTCTACGGCAAGCAGGGGCTGCGCGAGCTGGCGGAGCAGAATCTGGCCAAGGCGCACTATCTGGCGGGCAAGATGAAGCCGCGCTTCAGCGGGCCGTTCTTCAACGAATTCGTGGCGCAGGTGAAGGCGAACGCCGGACGAGGTCAACAAGGCGCTGCTGAAGAAGAAGATCATCGGCGGCCTGCCGCTGGGCCGCTTCTATCCGGAACTGGCCGATTGCATGCTGCTGTGCGCCACGGAGATGTCGCGGCGCGGACATGGACAGGTGGACGCAGCGTGGCGCGAGGGAGGTGCTGGCATGATCAAGAAAGTCCGCAGCCATCTCTCGCAGAACGAAGCCGCTGCTGTTCGAGCGCAGCTCGCCGGGCAAGCGGGCGTACCAGCTTCCCGAGCTGGACGTGCCGGCGGTGGATGCCGGCGAGGCGCTGGGCGCGGAAAACGTGCGCGCGGAGATCGACGGATTTCCCGAAGTCAGCGAAGTGGAAGCCATCCGCCATTTCACGCGCCTTTCCACCTGGAATTACGCCATCGATCACGGCATGTATCCGCTGGGCTCCTGCACCATGAAGTACAACCCGCGCGATCAACGAGCTGGTGGCGCGCATCGAAGGCCTGGCGTGGGCGCATCCCTATCAGCCGGAAGCGCTGGCGCAGGGCTCCATGGAAGTGATGGCGCGCCTGGAAGCGGCGCTGGCGGAGATCACCGGCATGGACGCGGTCACGCTGCAGCCGGCGGCCGGCGCGCACGGCGAACTGACCGGCATCCTGCTGATTCGCGCGCTGCTCGAAAAGCGCGGCAATCCGCGCAAGAAAATCCTGATTCCCGATTCGGCGCACGGCACCAATCCGGCCACCGCGGCCATCGCCGGCTACGCGGTGGAGAACATCAAATCGAGCGAGACCGGCGTGCTGGACGTGAGCGCGCTGGAGCACCTGGTCACCGACGACGTCGCGGCGCTGATGGTGACCAACCCCAACACGCTCGGCGTGTTCGAAGAACAACATCATCCACGTGGCCGAGATTCTGCACGCCAAAGGGCGCGCTGCTCTACATGGACGGCGCCAACATGAACGCGCTGGTGGGCATCGCGCGGCCGGGCGATTTCGGCGTGGACGTGATGCACCTCAACCTGCACAAGACGTTTTCCACGCCGCACGGCGGCGGCGGTCCGGGCGCCGGTCCGGTGGCGGTGAAGAAGGCATTCGAGCCGTTCCTGCCCACTGCCGCGGCTGAAGCGCTCGGGCAAGACGTTGGGCCTGGGATTACAAGCGCAAGCACTCCATCGGCCGGGTGAAGGCGTTCTACGGCAATTTCGGCGTGCTGGTGCGCGCGCTGGCGTACATCCTGGCGCACGGCGGGCCGGGGCTGCGCAACGCCACCATGGACGCGGTGCTCAACGCCAACTACATCCGCAAGGGGCTGGAGCCGTACTACGATCTGCCCTACTGCGCAGCCGAACATGCACGAGGTGGTGTTCAGCGACGACCGGCAGGCCAAGCCGGGCGTGCGCACCGGCGACATCGCCAAGCGCCTGATCGATTACGGCTTCCATCCCGTACACCGTGAGCTTCCCGCTGATCGTGCACGGCGCGCTGATGATCGAGCCCACCGAGACCGAAAGCAAGCAGGAGCTCGACCAGTTCATCGACGCCATGATCTCGATCGCCAAGGAGGTCGAGACCGATCCGCAGCTGGTGAAGACCGCGCCCCACGGCACGCGCACCAGCCGCGTGGATGAGACGGCGCCGCGCGCAAGCCGGTGCTGCGATGGAAGCCGTAGCAGGGGCCAGGGGCCGGGGGCCGGGGGCCGGGGCTGCGCGAGGTTTGTGGATCGCGCTCGGCCTGGTCCTGCTGATCCGCATTCCCTTTCTGAATCAGGCGATTCAGGGCGACGACCATACCTATATATCGGAGGCGGCGCATGCGCTGGTCGAGCCGCTGCACCCGATGCACCTCAAGATCGTTTTCCTCGGGGATGAGATCGATCTGCGCGGGCACTCCGCATCCTCCGCTGAATGCCTGGGTGCTGGCGGGGCTGATCGCGGTCTTCGGCGAGGTGCGGGAGGTGCCGTTCCACGCCGCGTATATACGGCCTTTTCGCTGATCGCGGTATGGGCCATGTGGTCGCTGGCGCGGCGCTTTTCGCCCCAGCCGCTATGGGCCACGCTGCTGTTCGTGGCCGTGCCGGCGTTCGTGGTGAACGGCAATTCGCTGGAAACGGATCTGCCGTTTCTGGCGTTCTGGATGGCGGCGGTGGCGCTGTTCTGCGCGGGACGAGTGGGGTGGTCGTGGGTTCCCATGGCGCTGGCGGCTCTGACGGCCTACCAGGCGGTGTTGCTGGCGCCCATATTGGGGGCGTATTTGTGGTTGGGTCAGCCGGGCGGAGCCGTGGCCGAGGGCGATGCAGGGGCGGGGAATGCCCGGCCCGCTTACGCCCCATGGCTGGCGCTCCTCGCCGCTCCGCTTACCATCGCCGCCTTCCAACTCTTCGAGCGCCTCACCACCGGCGCGGCGCCGGCGGCGGTGCTGACCGGATATTTCACCAGCTACGGATTCCAGCGGCTTTCCGCGAAGGTGGACAACGCCCTGATGCTGGCGATCCATTCCTGGTTCATCGTTTTCCCCGCCCTGGTGCCGCCGGCCATGATTCTGGCGTGGCGGAAGCGGCGCGATCCGCAGACGCGATTTCTGCTGGCCTGGATCGGGATCTTCTTCGCCGGCGCGGTGGCGATTTTCTTTGCCGGGTCGGCACGCTATTTGCTGCCCATGGCGGCGCCGGTGGCGATCCTGGCCTCGCGCCTGCGGGTGCGCTGGCTGGCGCCGGCCTTGGCCCTGCAACTGGCGCTGGGCTTGGGGTTGGCCGCGGCCAATTACCAGCACTGGGACGGCTACCGGCGATTCGCGCAATCGTTCGGCGGCACCACGGAAGGGCACCGCGTGTGGATCGATGGCGAGTGGGGGCTGCGCTATTACTTCGAAACGCGGGGCGGGCTGGCGCTCCAGAAGACCACGCCGGTACGGACGGGGAATTTCATCGTTTCAAGCGAACTGGGCCATGCGGTGGATGTGAACGCGCCGCTGGCTCCGTTGGCGGCGGCGGTGATCCAGCCTTCCGTTCCGCTGCGCCTCATCGGGCTGGACTCGCACTCCGGCTATTCCACGGTTTCGCGAGGCTTCTGGCCGTTCGGGATTTCGGACGGGGTGGTGGACCGGCTGAGCCTGGCCCGGGTGGTGGAGCGGCACGTTACGCTCAGCTATCTGCCCATGAACGCGCCGGAGGCCGCGGAGCAGATCGTCAGCGGGATTTATGCGCTGGAAGGAAGCTACCGGTGGACGGGGCGAACGGCCGTGGTAACGCTGAAAACGCCGGACCAGCCGCGGCCGCTGGCGGCCACGTTCACGATTCACGAGAGGTCGGCGGCGCGGCAGGTGCGGCTGCTGCTGGACGGGCGGGAAGTGGCGGCGCAGACTTATCCGGGGCCGGGCACGTACACGCTCGAAGCCGCAGCGCCCGTAGCGGCAGCCGGCGGGGTGGGTGTGGTAACGCTGGAGGTGGACAAGACGTTCTCGGCGCCGCCGGATACGCGGGAGTTGGGGGTGGTGCTGAGCGGCGTGGGTTGGCAGGCGGCGGCGACTGCCCCACCTCACTCGACCCCAACTGCGCAGGATCACCCTATCTTAAGACCCGAATAGGCGTTTAGAAACGCTACAAGCGCTTGATTTTTCACCACATCCCGGCTGGCAAGTAGATTGCTCGTCGGAATGGGATGACCACAGCCGCTGCGGAATCGCAAACCGAGTATTTGCGCGCCCTGCCGGGGGACGATGTCCGGCAGATTCTCTGGCGCTTCGCCGATCGCTACGATCTGCACATGCTGGTGCAATCGGTGCGCGCGGTGGCGCGCGGACCGGTGGCCCGGCTGGTGGCGGCGGGCGCGCGCAACACCCATGAATGGACGGCGGAAAAGGCCAGCCTGCTCGAAGCGTTCGACGAATCGGGCATCACCGGCGCCTTCCTGGATCCGGCGGACGGCGGGTTCATCGAAGGGCCCAAGAACCTGGCGCTGGCGCTGGTGGCGTTTGAGCTGGCCTGGGTGGATGCGGGCGCGGCCACCGGCAGCCTGGCGGGATGCCTGGCGCTTTCCCCCATTCACGAGCGCGGCACCGCGGAGCAGCGCCAGCTACTACATGAGCCGCTGCGCGCCGGGCGAAGGCAAGAAACCGTGGCGCGGCGCCTTCTGCCTGACCGAGCCGATTCCTTACGTGGGCGTGGAAACCGGTCTGCTCGGCGGCAAGGTGCGGGTGGCCGAATGGCCGGAGGGCGCCGAGCCGATGCTGCAGGTGGAGAAGCGCGGCCGCTTCATCACCAACATCGGCTTCGCCAATTTCGTGACCGCGGCGGTGGATTCGGACGATCCGCGCATCAAGGGCATCGTGCATGGTGATCCTGGAGGAGAGCGACCCCGGCATTTTCGACCGCGGCACGCCCACGCGCAAGCTGGTGCACCAGCTCTCCTCCACGCGCGATCCGATTTTCAACCTGAAAGTTCCGGCCAGCCGCATCGTGGGCGGATACACGGTGAAGGACGGGTCAGATTGTGCCGCGCTACAGCCACGGCGAGATCATCGAAGCCGTTTTCCGGCGCACGCGCGTGACGGTGGCCATCATGACTTCGGCCAAGCTGCTTTCCGCCATCGAGCCGGTGATCCGCTATCACCGCAGCCGCTTCCGCGGCAGTTCGGTGGCGCATCCCGGTTCGCCGCGCTATGAGCTGGGGCTGCAGCTGAAGGAGGACGCGGTGCACCGGCTGGTGGACGTGTGGGCGGCGGGCGAGGCCAGCGCCTCGCTGGGATTCGCGGCGGCGCGGCTGTTCGACGAGCTCGATCCGCTCGAGAAAGTAAAGGACGAGGCGCTGGCGGCGCGCGGCATTTCCGGGTCGGCGGTGCTGAAGTCGCGCCGGCAGACCAGCCGGGATGCGGTGGCGTTTCTGCACGGCCAGCGGCCGGAACTGGCGGGCGACGTACTCGATCCAGTACGCGCTTCTCGATTCCGTGGCCAACGTGCTGTGCCCGGCGTGCAAGCTGTGGAATACCGGCCACGGCGCGCAGATGATGCGGGAAGCGGTGAGCCTGATGGGCGGCTACGGCATCACCGAGGATTGCCCCGGCTTCCTGGGGCACAAGTGGATGGACGCGCAGCTGGAGGCCACCTACGAAGGGCCGGAAGCGGTGCAGCGGCGGCAGCTCAGCGTGACCATGGCGGACGAGCTGTTCCTGGCGCAGTTCCGCGAGTGGATGCGGGAGATGCGCGACCATCGCCAACGACCGTCCCGGCACCGGCGCCTGCGCGCTGGCCACCGCCATGCAGATGTGGCTGTGGACGCTGCAGCACCTGCTGAAATCCACCGATGCCGACGGCGAAAAGCTGTACCAGGGCGCGCGGCAGGGCGTGACGTTCCCGCTGGCGGATGCGCTGTGCTGGCTGCTGGCCTCGCGCAGCCAGATTCTGGACGTGCTGGAGCTCGAAACCAAGGGGCCGGAGAACCCGGCGCTGGCCGAAGCGCTGCCCGGCCTGCTGCAGTTCTTCACCGATCTGTGCCACGTGCAGACGGCGCGGGCGGCCGGCGAAGTCGGGCGGATCTGCGCGGAGCTGGTGTTCGGTTACAACCGCCATCCGGCGTGGGACACCGAAGGCTGCGCCAGCTGCTACCAGTCCGAGGACCTGGAGGCGCATGGAGAGCCTGATTCCGGGAATCGCAGTCGATGGCGCGCGGGTATACGGACGTGATCGAAGCGGACGGCTCGCATCCGGCCAAGGCCGGGCCGTGCGTGCGCTTCGACGGCCTCGACCAGTTCGCCCGCCTGCGCGTCCGCCTGGATGGCTGCCTCACCGGCTCGCGACTGGCGAAGGACCGCGCCGCGGAAGCGCTGACCAAGGTGATGATTCCGGAAGCGCTGGACTATCCGGCATGAGCGAGACGGATTCCGCCCGGCCAGGCGATGGACGTGGATATCGCGTGCGTGGGCTTCGGTCCGGCGACGGCCGGTTTTCTGGCGGCGCTGGCGCCGCACATTCTGAACGAGGATGGCACGCCGGCCCTCGAAAGCCCGAGCGCCCCCGGGCTGCCCCTGCAGGTGGTGTGCTACGAGCGCGCCGACGACATCGGCGTTCGGCGTTTCGGGCGTGGTGACGCGGGCGCGCGGCATTCGCGCAAAGCGTGGCTCGATCCGGCGCGCGATGCCCATGGCGGCGGCGGTGCGGGAGGAGAAGGTGGCGTACCTGCTCGACCCGATCGGCGCCAGCCGCCGTTCGGCGATGCTGAAGACCGCCGACCAGGCGCTGCGGGCGTTGGGGCTGGAGCGGGATTCGGCGTACGAGCTGCCCTACGTCCCGCCGTTCCTGCGAAAAGCGCGGCGGCCTGGTGCTGTCGCTCGGGCCAGTTCATGCAGCAGCGTGGGCGGCGAGCTGATGGGCTCCGGCACGGTGCAGATCTGGCCGGGAACGCCGGTGGCGGAAGCGCTGATCGAAGACGGCAATCGCGTGCGCGGCATCCGCCTGGCCGACCAGGGCGTGGACCGCGACGGGCGAGCCGGAAGCCGGCTATGCCCCCGGCATGGACGTGCACGCGGCCCTGACGGTGGTGGGCGATGGCCCGGTGGGCGCCGTCGGCCGGCAGTTGGATCGGGAGCTCGGCATGCCGCGCGGCCATCACGCGCGCGAATGGGCGCTGGGCATGAAGATGGTGGTGGAGCTGCCCGACCGCGAGCGGCCTCGAAGCCGGGCACCGTGATCCACACGTTCGGCTATCCCGGAGCCGGAGATTTTCGGCTTCCTGTACGTGCATCCGGAGAACGTGGCGACGGTGGGGATCTTCGTGCCGTCGTGGTTCCGCAGCCCCATGCGCACGGTCTACCGCTACCTGCAGCACTTCATGCTGCATCCGTATTTGTGGCGCTATCTGCAGGGCGGCAAGCTGCGGTCGTGGGGCGCGAAGTCGCTGCAGGAATCGGGCAGGCGCGGCGAGCCGTTTCTGGCGGGCGAACGGATACGCGCGCATCGGCGAAGGCTCGGGCAGCACCAACGTGCTGACCGGGTCGGGCGTGGATGAAGCGTGGACCACCGGCACGCAGCTGGCGCGAAGCGGTGGTGGAGCTGCTGCGGGCCGGACAGCCGTTCACGCGCGAAAATCTGGAGCGGACCTACGTGGCGCGGCGGCGGGCAAGTTGGGTGGAAGAAGAGGCGCGGATCGCCGAGAAGGCGCGCGACGGGTTTCACATCGGCCTGGTGCCGGGACTGCTCGGGCATGGCGCTGGCGGGCTTCACCAAAGGCCGGCTCCATCTCGACGGCGAGCCGCGGCTGATGCCGGGCCTGGAGGAATATTACGCCGGCCGGATTCCGGCGGAAGAAGTGCGGGCGCATCGTAGAGGACTGCCGGCGGCGCGGCGTCTCGTGCCACGACGCACTGATGGAGCGCTGCGGCTGGCCGGCGATTCCGCTACGACGGGCAGCTGCTGGTTTCGCACCAGGACGCGCTGCTGATGGGCGGCAAGGTGCAGGCGCCGGGCGGATTCGCCGATCACGTGCGTTTCCTGTTTCCCGATTTCTGCGAGCGCTGCGCAGTCCAAGCTGTGCATCGAGATGTGCTCCGGGCAGGCGATCACGCCGGGGACCGGCGGCGTGCCGGTCGTTCGACCGCGAAAAATGCGTGCACTGCGGCGCGTGCCTGTGGAACTGCACGGCGCCGCTCGAAGACGACCCCGCCAGCGGCAATATCGCGTTCACGGCGGGCGCGGGAGGGCTGCACTCGAACGAGAACTGAATGGAACGCCCTTCCGTAGAGCAAGCTTCCAGCTTGCCATGCCGGCATTCCTGCCGGCATACCTCGGGCCGCACGAATGCCGGCCCGGAAGGCGGCGCTACTGAACTCTTATGACACCTTTCAAATCGTGGTTTGCGGCAGCATCGTGCCCGACCCGTTGCAGACGCTGGAGCCGGTGAGCGGGCCGTCGCTGAAGAACGAATTGATGCTTGCCCGCCGTGCTGGATCCGTGGGCCGGGCATGCGCTGTTCGAGGCGGCCAACCTGGCGCGGCAGACGCCGGGCAGCAAGGTCTGGCTGGTGAGCCTGGGGCCCAAGGCCAAGCTGCAGCAGGTGATGATGACGGTGGCGCAGAAGGCGCCCTTCGAGCTGGTGGCGCTGGATGGGCCGGCCTCCGGCTTCACCGATTCGTTCGAGACCGCGGCCGCGCTGGCGGCGGCGATTGCGGCGATTGCCGGGCCTGGACCGCGCCCGCCTGCTGCTGTTCGGCGGGTGGGAATCGGCCTCGCGCGGCGCGGGGTCGACGCTGCAGATGGTGGGCGAGCGGCTGGGCATCGCGCGAGCAGTTTCAGGGCGTGGACCGGATTACCGTGCGGCGAAGACGGCAGCTTCGAGGTGCTGGAGCGCGATCGAAGGCGGCAAGCACCAGGTTTCGGTGTGCGCCGCGCCGCCGGCGGTGCTGGGCTGGGCCACCGGCTATCTGCCCGAGCCGCGCAACAATCCGCAGGTGGGGATGGCCAACATGCGGACCGTCATGCCCGCGCTGCAGCGCGCCAAAGCCGGCGCCGCTGGCGGGCGCCGGCCTGTGCTTCGCCTCGGTCAGCCTGCCCAAGCAGCAGCGCGAGACGCGGATCGTGAAGGACATGCCGGCGGAAGAGATCGCGCGCGAGATCGTGGCCTGGATTGGTGGAGGAATACCATGGAATCGATTCTGGTTTTGGCGCATACGGAAGCCGACGGCACGCTGGCCAAGCCGGCGCTGGAGGCGCTGGCTGCGGCGCTGGCGCTGGGCGGCGAGCTGACCGTCGGCCTGGTGGGCCGCCAGGTGCAGCCGGCCGCGGACCAGGCGGCCGCTGCGGGCGCCGCGCATCCTGGCCGTCGAGGGCGAAGCCTTCGCGCAGCCGCGCTATGCCACCGATGCGGCGGCGGCCGAAGCGCTCGCCGGGCCGCGGGCGCCGGCGCTGATTCTGGCGCCCGCCACCTCGCGCTGGGCGCGCGCGCTGCCCGGGGTGGCGTGCCGGCTGGGCGGGCGCATCGATACCCACGCCACCGGGATCGCGGTGGAGAACGGCGTGCCCGCGGTGACGCGCTGGTTCTACCGGCAGCGCATGGAAGGCGTGCTGACGCGGACCCAGAGGCCGTGGATTGTGCTGCTCGAAAGCGGCGTGGCGCGACGCGGCAGCGCTGCCGGCGGGCGGCGGGCCGGCGGCCATCGAGTTCGTGGAGCCGGCCGCATGCCGCCACCCGCACCACGGTCACGGGCATCGAGTCGCCCCACGCCGGCCAGCAGACCATCCGTCCGGACGCCAAGCTGCTGTTCGTGGCCGGCGCCGGCTGGACCAAGAAGCAGGCCGACGGCGCGGTCCACGCGGCCGAAGCCGCGGAGCTGATCCTGGGATTCCTGCGGCGCCAGCGGCGCGTCGCTGGGCGGCAGCAAATCGCTGGTGGATCTGAGCGGCGAAGGCCAGGCGGTGCTGCCGTTCATGACGCACCTGAACCAGATCGGCCAGACCGGCGCGACGCCGCGCCATCCCAAGGGGCTCTCCACCTGCTGCCACGGCGAGGAGCCGCACGTGGTGGGCTGGCGTTTCGTCACCGAGCGCCGCGCCATCAATCTGGACCCCAACTGCGGCTGGGCGCGCGGCAAAGCCGACGTGCTGTACGTGGCGGACGCGTTCGCAGGTGATGCGCGAAGTGAACCGGCTGCTGGCCGGGTGACCCGCCGGGCCGGCGATCGCTCCCGGTCGCCGGCCCCTTGCCGCCCGCCTATGGCGTCGCTGCCCGCTGGGCTTCCGGCTGCGCGATGGCCGCGGCCAGTTCTTTGCTGCTGATCAGCCCGAACAGAAACCGGCCCCGCACCTCAACCGCCGGCACCGTGTGGATCCCCTTGGAGCTTAGCAACTCCGGCCGCAGCGTGACATCGATCTTCTGCAGCGTGAATCCGGCGGCTTTTTGCAGCCCCTCCAGGCGCTGCTCGATCAGCGGGCAGAAGGGGCAACCGAGGGCGGTGTACAGCGTGACCTTCACAGGCGCCGGCGCCGCAGTTGCCGCCGGCTCATCCGTGATGGGGCCGTATCCCATCAGGACCGAAATGCGCGGGAACATGCGAATGTACAGCCACTGCGCAACCGGCGCGGCCAGAACCCACCCCGCCGCAAACCCCCACTGCGAACGCCAGACGGCTACCGCCAGCACGCCCAGGTAGAATACCCAGGAAACGTAGATCATCGCAATATGGCACTGCTGTTTCACTGCCTTTTCCTCTGCGGCTGATTATAGGACGCGGCGGTTCCCGAAGACAGCCTCCCGCCCTTGCTATCCTTGAACGGAGGAGAATCAAACGGACATGGGTTGCGGAGGCGAGGCGGGTTCAGCCAGATCGACAATGCGATTCGGCCGGGGGCGCACAAGGTTTTTTGCGTGAAATTCCAGCGCGAGATGGAAGGGCTGGACGAAGTCCCGTTCGAAGGACACCCGCTCGGCCAAAAGATCTACGAGAACGTTTCCAAGGAAGCGTGGAAGATGTGGGTCGAGCACATGAAAATGATCATGAACGAGTACCGGCTCAATCTCGGCACGGCGCAGGCGCAGGAGTTCCTCGTCCAGCAGATGGACAATTACTTTTTCGGCGAAGGCGCGGCGCTGCCGCCGGATTACGTGCCGCCTAAGTCGAAGGGCTGAGGGTTTCAAGCCGGGTGGTGAAGTGGAAGCGCAGTTGGGCGTGGGCGCACCGCAGCGCCGCTTCCACGGCGGCGGGCGAAGCCGCGCGGGCGAAGAGGAATCCGAGATAGCTGGAACCCTCCGGCGGCGGCAGAAAGCGCTGGCCGCGCTCGGCGGTGACGATTACCTCTTCAATGCCCGGGATGGCGGCGGCGCAGTCCACGCCTTCGACGGATTCGTACAGCCCCTCCCTGGGGATCGGAATCATCATCACGCCGGCGGCCGGTGCTTCGCGCTCGAAGCCGCGCACGTCTTCGCCCAGCGCATGGCGGGCGATCAGTTCCTCCAGCGGAATGGCAGGCCCGCGGCCCGCATTTTCGAATCGCAAAGACTTGGCGCACAGGCCGCCAATGGGGCGGGCGTGCGCTTCCAAAATCCAGGCGCCTTCCCGGTTGTGGCGCAACTCGGCATGCACGGGCCCGTGGCACAGGCCGAAGGCGCGCGCGGCGGCGGCGGTGGCGGCAACCAGTTCGCGCTGCACCCTCTCCGGCTCGCGCGAAGGCGTGGTGTAGATGGTCTCTTCGAAGAACGGGCCTTCGAGCGGATCGGGCTTGTCGAAAATGGTGAGCGGCGCGAATTGCCCGTTGCGTGACCAGCCCCTCCACCGCGAACTCGCGGCCGGGAATGTAGCTTTCCACCTGCACCCGGTCCTCGCCCATGCGGCGGATGCGCGCGTAAGCGGCGCGGAACCCGGCAGCATCGTCGGCGCGGATCACGCCGCGGCTGGCGGAAAGGCCGAGCGGCTTGAGCACGCACGGATAGGTCGCGCGGGCGGCATCTTCCGCTCCGGCGGCTTCGAAAAAGCAGGGGACGGGCAGACCGGCGGCTTGCAGAATGGAACGGGCGCGGAATTTATCGTGGCAGGCGTGGGCGGCCTCGGCCGAATGGAACGGCAGTCCCATGGCTTCGGCCGCGTGCGCCGCCAGGATGGCGGGGCGGTCGCCCACGGCGGCGATGCCGTCGCACGCCACGCCGCGCAGCGCTTCGATCGATTCCGCGATGCGGTCGAACTTGACCGCGATGGCGTGGTCGCCCCAGGGGTCGTCCAGATGCCGGCAGCGATTGCTGGCTAGCATCAGTTCCGCCCCGGCGCGCCGGACGGCGTCGCCGAAGGTGCGGATCTGGTAGCCCGTGGTCTCGGCGAAAAGCAGCAGGCGTTTAGGCACTGCTTCCATTTTCGCGCGAGTTGCTATCGTGGTGTATGTGAAAGCGCTGGTGAAAAGCCGCCGCGAGCCGGGCTTATGGCTCGAAGACGTGGAGAAGCCGAAAATCGGCATCAACGACGTGCTGGTGCGCGTGCTGCGGACGGGCATTTGCGGCACCGACATCCACATTTATAAGTGGGACGAGTGGGCGCAGAAGACCATTCCGGTGCCCATGGCGATCGGGCATGAATTCGTGGGGCGGATTGTGGAGGTGGGGTCGAACGTGGCCGATTTCTTCCCCGGCGATATCGTCAGCGGGGAGGGCCACGTGGTGTGCGGGCGCTGCCGCAACTGCCTGGCGGGCCGGCGGCATCTGTGCGCGTATACCAAAGGCGTGGGGGTGAACCGCCCGGGCGCCTTCGCCGAATACATCGCGCTGCCCATGACCAATATCTGGCGCCACCATGAGAGCGTGCCGCTGGACGTGGCCGCCATCTTCGATCCCTTCGGCAACGCCGTGCACACGGCGCTATCGTTTCCGGTGCTGGGCGAGGACGTGCTCGTCACCGGCGCGGGACCCATCGGCATTATGGCCGCGGCGGTGGCGAAGCACGCGGGCGCGCGCTTCACCGTGATCACGGACCTGAATCCCTACCGCCTCGAACTGGCGCGGAAGATGGGCGTGACGCGGGCGGTGAACGCGCGCGAAACCAGCCTGAAGGAGATCCAGAAAGAACTGGGGATGACGGAAGGGTTCGACGTGGGACTCGAAATGTCCGGCAACGCCGCCGCCTTTCGCGACATGCTGGCCAACATGAGCCACGGCGCCAAAATCGCGATGCTCGGCATTCCCTCGGAGCCGGTGACCATCGACTGGAACACCGTCATCTTTAACATGCTCACCATCAAGGGCATCTACGGCCGCGAGATGTACGAAACCTGGTACAAGATGACCGTGATGCTGGAATCCGGCCTGGACATCGGGCCGGTGATCACCCATCGCTACGCCTACACCGATTTCGAGCAGGGCTTCGAAGCCATGATCTCCGGCTGCACCGGGAAAGTCGTCCTGAACTGGGAATAGAATTTCACTGCCGAGGCGCCGAGAAATTCACCCAATTCAGCTTTTTCTGGGTAGTGGGTCACTTTCTGGTATCCCCACATATCGTTCCCGAGTGGCAGCGGCCCGAGACGGCAGTTCATTTCCAAATGTCGTACCAGGCGTACTGCCACCGGTTGAGCGGGTGGATGTAGAATGTGACTTCTCCCGGCTGCCTTTGCGGCGGGGGAGCGCTGGAATCAGCGGCACACCACTTCTCGACCTTCTTGAATTTGAAAATGCTGATGGGCACGCGGGCTATCACCCCTTGCTCAACTGCCTCCTTGGTCGAGAAGTCCTCTGTATGAGAACACGGATAGGCTTGAAGATCCTGTATTTCAAAGCGGGGAGGAATAGGCTGCCTCAACTGGAAAACAGCTACTCCGTCAACGGCTGTACGCCCGACCATCGTCAGGCTACTGTGGTACCACTGCCCATCCATGCCAGTAAATGAGATCGCCACCCTGCGGCCATTCAGGGGTCGATGCGTCCGAGAATCCATAATCCGCACACGAATCTCGGTTGTCGGCTCTGTCGCGCTTCGAGACGGCTCCGCGAAGAATCGGAACGCAATCTGCGTGATTAGCACCGCTCGTAATAGGACCTGCCCGCGAACCATTTTGGCAGTCCACCCTCCATTTCAGCCTTACAGGGTAGCACTGTGAATGGCATTGGCCCGGTTCGCGGCCGGGAAACGGCTACCGGAAACTGACCCACTACCGTTTTCCTCCGCGTCTCTGCGTCTCGGCGGTGATTCTTACTTTTCCAGCGCTTTCAGCTTGTCATCGAACATGCCGTAGGGCATGGCGCCAATCATCAGCTCGCCTTCCACGCCATCGGCGGTGCTTTTGCCGAGAACGAAAGTCGGGGTGCCGTTGGCGCCGATTTTCATCGCCTCCATCACATCGGTCTGCACCGGCTGTTTGTACTTGCCGCTGGTAACGCAGGCGCGAAACTTGGGCACATCCATTTTCAAATCTGCCGCGAATCCGGCCAGGTGATCCATATCGAGCTTATCCGGATTGGCGCCCATGACGGTGCGCAGCTCCCAGAATTTGCCCTGCTCGATGGCGCAGCGGGCAGCCTGGGCGGCCTGCATGGCGTTGGCATGGAAATCGAGCGGCAGGTCGCGGCTGTAAAAGCGCAGCTTCCCGGTGTCGATGTAATTCTTCTTCAGCTCGGGGAAGGTGGTGACGTGGAAGCGCTGGCAGAAGGGGCACTGGTAATCGGTGAATTCCACGATGGTGAGGGGCGCGTTCTTCGAGCCCAGCATTTGGAAACCGTCCAGGTTCAGCTTGGCGCGCTTGGGCTGCTCGGGCTCCGGCGCGGGCGCCGGCTTGGCGTTCTGCGCCTGGAGCAACTGGCGGATCTGGCGGAGTTCGTTTAGGATCTCATCGGCCTGCTGTCGCGTGATTCCCGGGTCCTGGTTTGGCTGCTGCGCCGCCAGCGGCAGGAGCAGCGCCAGCGGCAAAGCCGCCAATTTCGAGTATCGAAAGCACGTCTTCATGGTTCAGCTTTTCTCCAGCACCAGCATGTACTGGGAATGGGGAATGGTTTCCTTTTCCATCACCAGGTGGAAATGGTTGGCCTCGATCTCCTTGATCACGTCCGGCATGTCGAGGCGGATGTGGGTCATGGCGCGGCCGTTGGGCATGGCCTCGGGGCGCTTGTAATACTCCACCACCACCAGCTTTCCGCCGTCCTTCAGGGCCTTATGCAGGGCGGCCAGCATTTTTTCCGGATAGTCGAAGTGATGATAGGCATCGAGCACCAGGGCTTCGTCCAACTGGCCTTCGGGCAGATTCGGATCGGTGTTGCTTCCCTTGACGAAGGCGATGTTGGCCAGGTTCTGGTTTTCCGCGCGCTGGCGGGCGCCGGCCAGGAAATCGTCGAAGATGTCTTCGGCGATGACGTGGCCCTCCGCGCCCACGGCGCGGCTCAGATAGGGCAGCATGTAGCCGATGCCGGTGCCGACATCCGCCACCGTCATGCCGCGCTGGACGCCCATCAGGCGCACCAGTTGGCCGGGCTTCTGCGTCTGGTCGCGTTCGGGGCTGCCCAAACCCGCGGCCAGGCTCTTGCGCTGCTCCGGTGTTTTGTATCCCGCGTTGGCCGGGCCGGCCACCTGTGCGGAAAGCGCGGCGGCAAAAACAAAGAAAATTGTGACAGCCGCCGGCTCGTAGCGCGAGCTTTCGGCTCGCCATGCCGGCATCCCTGCCGGCATACGCCGTGCGGTGGAACCCCGTCCCTCACGAATCCTTTTCACAGCGCGGTCTCCATGGGCAGCGCCAGCGGCGCTTCCCGCATAAAATCGAGCTGCGACATCTCTTCGACGGCTTCGCGAACGGCCGCCTCGGAGGTCTGCTCGACGGTGATGACGAAGGGCAGGTCGTGCTTGGTGGTGGAGGGTTCCTGCAAAACCGCTTCCAGGCTGATGTGCTTGCTGGCCAGAATACCCGCCAGTTTGGCGATAATGCCGGGCCGGTCGTCCACCCGGAAGCGCAGATAATAAGCCAGCTTCTGGCGGGTGACGGCCACCGGGCGGTATTCGCCCAGGCGCTCGTGGGCAAAGGGGGAAACGCGCTCGGGGCTGCCGCTGCGGATTTCCCGCGCCACGCGCATCAGGTCGCTGACCACCGCTACGCCCGTGGGCAAAGCGCCCGCGCCCCAGCCGTAATAAAAGGTGTCCTGCCCGTATTCGCCCTTCACCCACACCGCGTTATATGCGCCCTGCACGCCGGCCAGGATGGTGGAGGACGGGATCAGCGCCGGGCGCACGGAGAGGATCAGTCCTTCCGCCGTCTGGCGCGCGCCGCAAATCAGCCGGATGGTGTGCTGCAACTGGCGGGCGTACTGGAAATCGAGCGGGGTGATGCGGCGGATGCCTTCCATGAAAATGTCGGACGGCGTGATCTTCTCGCCGAACGCCAGGGCGGCCAGCAGCACCAGCTTGGAGCGGGCGTCGTAGCCGTCGATATCGGCGCTGGGGTCGGCTTCGGCGTAGCCCAGGCGCTGCGATTCCGCCACCAGGTCGGCCAGCGGCACCCCGCGCTTTTCCATTTCCGTGAGGATGTAATTGCTGGTGCCGTTCAGAATACCGAAGAGCGCGGTGACGCGGTCGCCGGAAATGCCTTCGCGCAGCACGGCGTGGATGGGAATGCCGCCGCACACGCTGGCCTCCATGGCCAGGTTGATGCCGGCATGGATGGCGCGGTTCCAGATCTCCGGTCCGCAGGCCGCCATGATCTCCTTGTTGGCGGTGACCACCGATTTCCGCGCCGCGATAGCGGCGTTGATGATTTCGGATGCCACCCCCGTGCCGCCCACCAGTTCGGCCACAATCTGCACTTCCGGATGGCTCACCACGTCCCGCCAATCGGCGGTGCGCAGAACCGGCCCGAGCTTTTCCGGGATGCTTTTGGCACCGACGGAGCGGCTGCACACGGCCGCCACTTTCAAACGGAAACCGAGCTTGAGCGCGATCTGCTCTTCATTTTCGGCCAGAATGGCGAGCGTGCCGGAGCCCACGTTGCCCAGACCGATGATCCCGACCTTCACTTCTTCCATGTTTGTTCCATGGTAACAAGGGCGACAAGGCGGAAACCGCCCGCTTAGCCTCGGCTCCGTCCGTAGCGCCGCCTTCCAGGCGGCCTGCCGGCATCCGTGCCGGCATTCCCGCTGGTCCGAGAGTATGCCGGCTTCCTATTTCCACTCCGCGGCCAGCATGACCATGGTCCGCAGCGGCACACCGGTGGGGCCCTTGGCGAGGTGCGGCTTCTCGTCGTCCAGCCAGGCGGTGCCGGCGATATCCAGGTGAACCCACGGCGTGTCCTCGGCAAATTCCTTGAGGAACATGGCGGCCGTGACGGCCCCACCCCACCGGCCGCCAATGTTGGCGATGTCGGCGAAGGCGCTCTTCAGGTATTCGCGGTAATCGTCGTCCAGGGGCATGGCCCAGGTGGGCTCGCCGCCGGCGTGGGCGGCGGCCAGCACGCGGTCGCGCATGGCGTCGTCGTTGGAGAACAGGCCCACGCGGATATGGCCCAGCGCCACCACGATGGCGCCGGTGAGCGTGGCGGCATCCACCAGGTGGGTGCAGCCCTGGCGGCGCGCATAGGTAAGGGCGTCAGCCAGAATCAGGCGGCCTTCGGCGTCGGTATTGAGCACCTCAACCGTCTTGCCGGACATGGCGGTGACGATATCTCCGGGCCGCTGGGCGCGCCCGCCGGGCATATTCTCCACGCAGGGGATGAAAGCGGAAACGGCGATAGCGGGCTTCACTTGCGCGATGGCCTGCATGGCGCCGATCATGGCCGCGCCGCCAGCCATGTCGTACTTCATTTTCTCCATGCCGTCGGCCGGCTTGATGGAAATGCCGCCGGTGTCGAAGGTGACGCCCTTGCCCACCAGGCCCAGGTGAACTTTCCCATCGGCCGCGGCGGGGCGGTACCGGAGGACGATCAGCGCGGGCGGCTCGGCGCTGCCCTGCGCCACACCCAACAACGCGCCCATGCCCAGCTTTTCCATCTCCGCGTGCTCCAGCACCTGGCACTCCAGCCCCTGCGCGGCGGCCATGCGGCGCGCAGCTTCCGCCATCCGCAGGGGGGTGAGGCGGTTGGCGGGCTCGTTGACCAGCTCGCGGGTGAAGTTCTGGGCTTCGGCGACGATGCGGCCGCGCTCCACCGCTTTCTCCAGCCCGGCGGATGCGCCGGCAGCCACCACGGCAATGCTCTCCAGCGATTTCTTGTCATTGCCGGTGCGGTAGCGGTCCGGCTCGAAATTGCCCAGCATCGCGCCCTCCACCACCGCTTCGGCCAGCGCGGGGTCAAAGGCGAACGCGACCTTCTTTAACGATTTCGATTTCAAGTGCCGCGCCGCTATGCCGGCCAGTTTGCGCGCGGCCTCGGCATCGAACTTCTCCGCCTCGCCCGCCCCGGCCAGCAAAACGCGGTCCGCTGCCGTTCCCGCCGGGTGATGGAGGAGGGTGAATTCTCCGAATTTTCCGGTGACCTCCCCGGCATCGGCCAAACCGGCGGCTCCGAACCGCTCTTCCCGGCGGCCTTCGAAGACCGGTAGTACCAGCGCATCCACTTGAACCTGTTCCAACTGCGTCCGCTCGATCCTTATCTGCATCAGTATGATTTTGCCGGAGCCGGCGCCGCAGTGCAAACTAACCTTGGGCGAAATTGTTCGGAATTCCAAATTTGGAATCGCTGCGGGGGCCGCTGCCAGCACAAATGCGGGGAGCTATGTCGTTGTTTTTACAGCAGGGTGCGGGCTACCCTGTGCTACACTGGCGTTGAGTTCGATGGGGGACGGAATTTCCAAAAGCTGTAACGGCACCGGCTCCCGTAACGTCCATAAGGCGTAAACAGCGGTTCCTCACCCGGGAACTGGTGGAAGCAAAATGGCTGACCTGTCGCAACCGAATAACCCGCTTTATAATCCGGACGACCATCTGGCCCGGCTCCTCTGTGATGACATCGAGTCGCCGTGGTACAAGAATTTCGTCCAGAACCTCAAGGAAATCATCAATCCGCCGAAGCTGCCGCCGCTGGAAGTGACTTCGAGACCCGTCGCCGTAAAGGATATCTGGGGGCTGTACGGACGTCAGAAGAAGTCCTTTTTCATGTCGACCGGCGTGCAGGGGGTCATCCTCCTGCTATTGATCGCGGCGTTTTCCAACAAGGCGGTGCAACAACAGGTAAAGGCCGTCGCCACTCTCATCGCACCCGTGGATATCGCTCCGTACCAGCCGAAGGCAGCGCCCAAGAAAGACCTGATGGGCGGTGGCGGCGGTGGTGGCGACCGCTCCCCTCTGCCGGCCAGCAAAGGCAGGCTTCCCAAGCAGTCCCTGCGGCAGTTCACCCCGCCCATGGCGGTGGTGAATAACCCCAATCCGAAATTGACCATGGATCCCAGCATCATCGTGCCGCCGGATGTCACGCTTCCCAACGTGAACATGGCGCAGTACGGCGACCCGCTGGCGAAGATCGGGCCGGCTTCGAACGGTCCGGGCTCCGGCGGCGGAATCGGATCGGGTTCCGGCGGCGGCGTGGGTTCGGGCAAGGGCGGCGGTTTTGGACCGGGTGAAGGCGGCGGCGTGGGCGGCGGCGTGTTCCGCGTGGGCGGCGGCGTGAGCGCTCCGGTGCTCCTCTTCAAGGTCGAGCCGGAATACTCGGAAGAGGCCCGCAAGGCCAAGTACCAGGGAACGGTGCTGCTCTACATTGAAGTGGACCCCAGCGGCCATGCCACCAACATTCGCGTGCAGCGCAGCCTGGGCCTGGGTCTGGATGAAAAAGCCATCGAAGCGGTGAAGAAGTGGAAGTTCCGGCCGGGCCAGAAGGATGGCAAGCCCGTCACCGTGGCCGCCACTATCGAAGTCAACTTCCGGCTGCTATAGAAGTCGTCTCCTTTGACGCAGAGACGCGGAGACGCAGAGATTAAGCGGAGAAGCAGGAAGAATTGCTCCGCGCAGTCTCTGTGTCTTCGCGTCTCTGCGTAAAACGGAACCTCTCGCTCGTCATAGCACCCGCTGGCCGGACACTTTGGTGTCGTATCCCCCGATGCTTTCCAGCTCTCGCCGGAAGCCGGCGCGGCTGAGCGTATCGAGCAGCATGGAGACTCCCGGCAGATTCAGGTGCTGGCGGCGGATGGCCAGGTCGTAACGCTCCGTCACCAGAGGCAGGAAGCCCAAGCCGAAGAGGCGGGCGGCGGCGCGGGTGGCGATGCACGCATCGGCGGCGCCGGCGCGCACCTGCCAGGCGGCGGGCAGATGGCCGTACGCCAGCGTCGTATAGCCGCGCACCGAGCCGGCGCCGATTCCCAGGTGCTGCAGCCGGCCGTCCAGCAGGCGGCGGCTGCCCGCGCCCTCTTCGCGATTGACGATGGCTACATCCTTGCGGGCGAAATCCTCCACTCCGCGAATGCCCTTGGGATTCCCGGCGGCGGTGACGATGCCTTCCTCCCACACCGCATAAGAAACCACGGCTACTGCATTGCGTGCGAATAGGCGATGGATCTCCGGCAGGTTCGATTCGCCGCTGGTTTCGTCGCGCAGGTGCGTGCCGGCCACGTGAACCGAGCCTCGCCTTAACAGATCGAGCGCTTGCGAGCTGTTGCGGTGCGCCAGCACCAGTTCGGCGCCCGCGGACAGCACGTGCCGCGCCAGCACGGAAATGCCGGGATCGCAGCCGGCCACCAGGATGCGGTTGCGGAAATCGCTTTCCGCGCGATAAATCCGCAGCTTCGCCCTAGCCGCGGTTTTGGCGGCGCCGGTGAAGATGGCGTCCCCGTCCGGAAAGTGCCAGGCAACCGGCGCGGGCGGCGAGGCGATGAGCCGCCGGCCTACCCGGCACAGTTGCACCGGCTGGCCGGGCTGAGGCACTTCCGCGCCCGGCAGCACCGTCGCTTCGCCCGCGGTCAGCTCCGGCGCCGCCGCGTCCGGCGGCAGCGCGAACAGCTCCTCCACCCCCGCCCGCAGCACGCGCGCCAGCCGCAGCGCCACTGTGGTATTGGGCACGTAGGTTCCCGCCTCGATGGCGTAAACGGTCTGCCGGCTCACGCCCGCCGCCTTGGCCAGCGCCGCGGCGGAGAGGCCCCGCTTGCGCCGCAGCGCAGCCAGGTGATTTTCGATGGGTACTTCGTCTTGTTTACGGTACACTGACTCTTTTAGAATACACAAAACGGAGGGAGGCGGCGATGCGATGGTTTGCGTTTTTCTTATTGATTTGCCCGGCGTGGGGCCAGGTGGCGGCGGAGCTTTCGGGTACGGTCGCCGACCAATCCGGCGGGGCGGTGGGCGGAGCCGGAGTGGCGGCGGAGAACGTGGAGACCGGCGCCGTTCGCCAGACCGTCACCGCCGGCGACGGGCGCTACCAGTTTGCGGCCCTGCCCGTGGGTCAGTACGCGGTGCGGGCGTCGCACCCGGGATTTTCCGAAACCGTGCTGCAGGGCGTGAATCTGGCGGCCGGGCAGAGCGCAGCGGTGGACCTGACGTTGCGGGTGGGCGAATCCAGCCAGCAGGTGACCGTGACCGGCGATGCCAAACTGGCCGACGTGAGCGCGTCACACGTAGCCGGACTGGTGGGCGAGCGGCAGGTGCAGGATCTGCCGCTGAACGGCCGCAGCTATGACGAACTGCTCACGCTCAATCCCGGCGTGGTCAATTTCACCTGGGAGAAGACCGGCGGCATCGGCGTTTCCAATTCCACCGCCGGCAACAATTTCGTGGTGGCGGGAAACCGGCCGCAGCAGAATCTGTTTCTGCTGAACGGCATCGAATTCACCGGCGCGGCGGAAAACAACATGCAGCCCGGCGGCACCAGCCAGCAACTGCTGGGCGTCGACGCCGTGCGCGAATTCAACCTGCTGCGCGATTCCTACGGCGCCGAGTACGGCAAGCGGCCCGGCGCGCAGGTCCTGATCGTGACGCAGCTCCGGCAGCAATCAGCTGCACGGATCGCTCTACGAATTTCTGCGCAACAACGCCATCGACGCGCGCAATTTCTTCGACGGCGCCTCCGCCCCCGGCTTCGAGCGCAACCAGTTCGGCGGCTCGCTCGGCGGCCCCGTGCAGAAAGGACAAGACGTTCTTCTTCGCCAATTACGAGGGCTTCCGCCAGCATCTGCACCAGACCGGCGTGGACCTGGTGCCCGACGCCGACGCCCGCACCGGCTACCTGCCCTGCAAGCTGATCAGCCCCGCGCCCAATCCCTGCCCGGCGTCGGGACTGGCGTTCGTGGGCGTTTCGCCGCTGATCAACGCGTGGCCCGCGCCCAGCCCCGGCGCGCCGGATTTCGGCGGCATCGCGGAAGCGTTCAACAATCCGCTGCAGACCATCCGCGACGATTTCGGCACCGTGCGCGCTGGACCACGTCTTCTCCGCCGCGGATTGCGTTGAGCGCCGTCTACACCATCGACGACAGCGCCGATTTCACCCCCACCAGCACCAACGCCTACAGCACCGACGTCGAGAGCCTGCGCGAGCAGGTGGCCAGCGTCGAGGAGACGCACGTCTTCTCGCCGGACGTTGCTGAACACGGCGCGCGTCGGCTTTTCGCGCGCCGGTTATTTCTTCACCGGCGAGCCCACGCCGGGCACGCCGGCGGCGTCGCTGCCCGGCTTCCTGGCGGGCGACCCCATCGGCGCGCTGGTGGTGGGCGGCAGCGCGGCCTCCAATCCCACCGCGCAGGTGAGCCTGGCGGGCAGCAACAACGGCAGCAACCTGCACGTGGCGCGCAATCTGTTCACTTATGAGGACCGCGTATCGCTGGACCAAGGGCCGCCATCAGATCACGCCGGCGTGTGGTTCCAGCGCCTGCGCTCCAACGAGAACCTGGCGCTCAGCCAGTACGGACAGGCCACGTTCACCAGCTTGCAGACGTTGCTGCAGGGAACGGTCGGCGACGCTTGCTCTACGACCCCGCGCCCACGCCGCTGGGCTGGCGCTCCTGGTTCGGCGCCTGGCTATGTCGAGGACGCCATCCGCCTCACGCCGCGCCTGACGCTGACGCTCGGGTTCCGCGACGAATTCACCACCGGCTGGAACGAGGCGCACGGGCGGGCCTCCAATTACACCTTCCCGAGCGGCATCATCTCCACGCAGCCGCAGGTCGGCAGTTCGGCGTTCACCGTGAACACGCGAAGTTTCTGCCGCAGCCGCGCGCTGGGCCTGGCGTGGAGCCCGTTGCGGCGCGGCGCGCCACCGTGATCCGCGCCGGCTTCGGCATGTACAACGATCTGCAGGACGCGCTCGGTTACCGCACCGACCAGAACGCGCCCTTCAACCCGACTTACAGCGCTCCCGAACGTGCCCGTGTCTCAGCTGCCGCTGTGCCGCCGGCGCCGCGTGCCGTCCGGCGCGCAAGCTGGTGCCGGGCGGCGTGCAGCCGGATCTGCAGCACGCCCACGCTGGTTTCCTGGTCGTTGCGGTGGAGCAGGAGATCGCGCGCCAACACCGCGCTGACCGTCGGCTACATCGGCTCGCACGGCTATCACGAGATCATCGGCGATGGATGCCAACGAGCCGTTTCCGGTTGATCTGCCCCAACGCCCGCCTGCCCCGCCGATTATCCGGCGTCGTTCCCCGCCGCGTTGGCCGGGACCCCGGTTCCCGCCGGCACTTACTATGTTCCGACCGCCACCAAGGCGAACCCCGCGCTCGCCAATACCTGGACTTACTTCTCCGAGGGCGACAGCTCTTACAACGCGCTGCAGGTGGACTTACACCATCGCTTCAGCCGCGGCCTGCTGCTGCGCGGCGTTTACACCTGCTCGAAGACCATCGACGACGGCGATTCGCTGAACGCCACCACCTCCGGCGGCGAGCCGGCGCTGGTGTCGAACCCATTCGATCTGCGCGCCGACCGCGGCCTGGCCAATTTCGACGTCCGCAACGTCGGCGGTCATCAACGCCAGTTATGCCCTGCCGCTGGGGCAAATCGCTCCTGGCGCGCGGCTGGACGGTGAACTCCATCGTGACCCTGCAGGGCGGATTCCCGTTCACCCCGCAGCTCAGTTACAACCCGTCGAACAACGGCGACACCCGCAATCCGGTGCGGCCGTTCGTCAACCCGGCCTTCAGCGGCCCGGTGATTCTGGGCAGCCCGAACCAATGGTTCAACCCGGCCGCGTTCCTGGCGCCGCCGAACAGCCAGCGGCTTCTACGGCAACTTGGGCCGCGACACGCTGATCGGCCCCGGCCTGGCCACCTGGGATTTTTCCCTGCTGAAGGACACGGCCATTCGCGAAAATCTGCGGCTGCAATTCCGCGCCGAGCTGTTCAATATCCTGAACCACGCCAATTTCAACACGCCCAACGCCGTGGTGTTCACGCCATCCGGCATCTCCCCCACAGCCGGCGTAATCACCGCCACCGCCACCACCTCGCGCCAGGTGCAGTTCGGCCTGAAGCTGCTCTGGTAAACGGGGGTTGGGGATTAGGGATTGGGGCGGCGGGTAGTGCGGTGCGGGCTCGCTGCGCTCGCCCGGCTAAGGCTGCGCGCGGTCCTGCGGGATTTCGAGGACCGAACGGCCGGCGCTGCCCGCCGCTGACTGCACCGCCCCAATCCCCAATCCCTAATCCCTAACCCCCGCCTTTCATACTTCCGGCGCCGGCGCGGCGGGAATGATCCCCCGCTCCACGTAGATCGGGTGGATCACCTGGCGCAGGCCCGGCAACTGGCGGGCGAACCATGCGGCGCCGGCCAGGCAGATCACGCCTGCGCCGGCGGTGGTCCACGGCGCTCCGAATCTGGCCGCGATGGCCCCGCCGACGAGGCTGCCGAAGGGCATCACGCCCTGGAATGCCATGGCGTAGTAGGCCATGACGCGGCCGCGCTTGTCTTCCTCCACGATGGTCTGCAGGATGGTGTTGGTGGAGGCCATTTGGCGCATCATGCCAAAGCCGGCGGCGGCCACGGCCACAAGGGAAAGCCACAGGTTCCGGGAAAGGCCCAGGCCAACCAGGCCTATTCCGAAGAGGCTCGATGACCAGACAATCACGCGGCCCAGCCCCAGCACGCTCGGCCGCATGGCCAGGGTGACCGCGCCGGCCAGTGCGCCCAGGCCGGCGGCCGCCATCAACCATCCCAGGGTATAAGCCGTCCCATGCAGAACCGTGCCGGCGAAAATCGGCATCAGCACGGTGTAGGGCGCGCCGAAAAAACTCACCACGGCCAGAAAGAGCAGCACCACCGAGATAGGCTTGGAATGGCGGACGTAGCGCCAGCCTTCGGCCAGTTCGTCGCCCACCGGCGGGCGCGCGCGGCGGGGCGCCTCGGCGGCCGGGCGCAGGCGCATGGCCAGCAGCGAGGCGATCACCGCCACGTAGCTGATGCCATCCATCAGAAAACAGTACCCCTCGCCCACCGCCCCGATGACCATACCGGCAATGGCCGGGCCCACCAGGCGGGCGCCGTTCACCATGGAGGAGTTGAGCGCGATGGCGTTGCCGAGGTCCTCGCGGCGCTCGATCATCTCCACGACGAACGACTGCCGGGCGGGCATGTCGAAGGCGTTAATGAGACCCTGGAGCAGCACCAGAACGATCACTTCCCAGATGGTGATGATGCCGCTCAGGGCCAGCGCCGCCAGCGCGAAAGATTGCAGCATGGAAAGCGTCTGCGTGGCCACCAGCGTGCGATGGCGGTTCCAGCGGTCCACCCAAACCCCGGCGAACGGGGTGAGGAAAAACAGCGGAGCCTGCCCCGCGAAACCGGTGACGCCCAGCAGGAAGGCGGAATCGGTCAGGCGGTAGACCAGCCAGCGCGAGGCCGTCCGCGTCATCCAGGTGCCGATGAGGGAAACCAGCTGGCCTTGGAAAAACAGCCGGTAATTGCGGGCGTGCAGCGCGCGCACCAGCAGTTGCCAGCGGGCGGTTGGCGGCGGATTCGGGCTCAACGCGGCGGCTCGAGGGCGGCAGTATGGGTGGAAACGTGAACCGTGGTGGGGCGGTGCAGGGCGATGAAGGAGTTAACAGAGAAGATAGCCAGCGTCACCCAAAGCGGCGTGGAAGCCTCGACGCCGTGTTTCAGGAAGGCCCAGACGGCAAGGCCGGCGGGGAGCAGGACCTTGAGATCCACCGCGTTATCGGTGGCCGTGCGGACTTCCCGGTTCAATGCCTTGCAGGCCTGGACAACGCCCAACGCCAGCTCGGAATGTGCCGCCAGAAACTCAGCCTCCTTTTCGATTGTAGCGGCTAATTCGTCGGCGTCGGTCAACTCGGGCGGACTCTCGAACATATCCGCCTGGCGCAGCAGGCTGTGGATCTGGTCTTGGGATTCGGGCTGGTAGTGAACCAGAATGCTGCCCGTAACCGGGTTGATTTCCACCTGGCGAACACCGCCGAGGGACTCGATGAAACCGCGCAGCTCATGGAGCAAACGCGGGTTGCGCTCGGCCCTCGGAAGGCGTACGCGAACTCTGCCGGGAATCTGGTGCACCACCCTCGCGCCGCGGATCATTGGTGCGAGCTGGGGCCCGCGGCCGGCGGGTGCGCCTGGCGCCGGGGGCGCCGCTGGGCTTCGGCGGCGGCTTCCGGCTCGGCCGCGGGGTGCCCGTTGCCCGCCGGGTGCTCGCTTTCGGCGCGGGCTTCGGCGACGATGTCCTCGAAATGCTCGCCTGCTTCCGCCACCGTTTCCCGCACCGCCATGCCGGCCTTCACCAGCCCTTTTACCGCCGGGCGCAGGGCGTTGCCGAGCGCCGGCAGGAGCTTGGGCGCCAGAAAGGCGCCGGCGCCGATTAACAGGCCCGGAATGAGCTCGGGTTCGATCAGGGCCACACCGATGCCCACCAGCGCCGCGGTCGCGAGCGAAGGGCCCTCCCGCTCCAGGCCGGTTTCGGCCATGATCTGCCCGGCTCCGGCCTGCATATGGGAAGCCGCCGCGCCCAGGTTGCCTTCGGCAGTTTCCGGATGTTCCACGGTGGTTCCCCCGGGGTTACGCTCCGCCATGCTCGATTCCCCCCTTCTTCCTAACCGGATTGTAACCCTGGCCCGCCCGAATGCTAACCAGAGTTAGCAGCGGAGTGGGATGAAAGGCACATTAGCATTTCGGATCTATAACTTAGATTGGTACCGTTCGTACCCTATTCTGCAGATTCACCGCGGCCTTGTATGGTAAGATCCCTCCCAGCGTCGGGCTGTAATGATTGAGACAAATGTTGCGGTCCGGCGAAGTTTCGTAAATTTGGGGTCTGGTCCTGGGGAATTCGGGTTTATAGACGATGAGATTCTGGCGAATCGGGGTTTATAGACGATGAGACTAAAAGTGAAGTTGTGCACGGTATCTGGGGTTGGTGCGGTTGTATTCGGAGCGATGCTGATCGGAAGCGCCGCGCAGCCGGCGGCAGGCATGCGGCGCATGGCGCGCCATCATGGCACGGCCCGGATCATCGGCAGCGGGACGACGGAAGTACGAGAGCACGAACTGGGCCGGTTACGCGGTTACTGGCGCCAAGGGCGCGGTAACTGATGTCAAGGCATCATGGAAGGTGCCGACGGCCGGGTGCTCAACGCACTGATCCGAACGGGTATTCGTCTTTCTGGGTGGGGATCGACGGATGGACTTCCAGCTCCGTGGAACAGATCGGCACGGATTCGGACTGCGTAAGCCTGAACGGAAAGAACGGATACCCCCACTTACTACGCGTGGTTCGAGTTTTATCCCCAAGCGTGCGTATGTGATCGAGTTTCCCGGCGGCGATTTCGCCGGGGGACATCATCTCGGCCGAAGTGACGCCACCGGCGCTGCCGCGTCTGCCGGTCCCAGGGGTTGGAAGGGCGGCCGCGGCGGCACCAAGTTCACCGTAACCCTGAGCGATGTGACGACTGGTTACACCTTCAGCACCAGCGCGACCGTGGCGGGCGCGAGCAAATTCGGCGGAGTGGATTGCCGAGGCGCCCTGCTGTCGGATAACAAGGGCGATGTTTTGCCGCTGGCGCCGTTCGGCATGGCGGATTTCGGCTCCGATTTCACCGGCGCGAAAACCACCGCCTAGCCACGGTCAGCGGCAAGACCGGGACGCTCTGGGAAGCTTCGGCGCCAACGTGCAGGAATCCATCATGGTGGATGAGAGCAACTCCACCACCCTCAAGGCGCAGCCCTCCGCGCTGTCGTCCGACGGCACCAGCTTTTCCGTGCAGTGGCTCAGCCCCGGACCGTAACCGGCTGCCGGGCCGGATTGGTCCACGCTACATGACCCCGCCGCGCGTTGGGCCGCTTTGGCATAAGGCTGTGCGGGAGGGATTTCGGATTCCTCCCGCGCCAGTTCGGTCTTAGCCTCGGCGGCCACTTCCGTCAGGACCTGCCGGAATTCCGCCAGCTTCAGCCGGCTGTCCTGGCCAGCATCAGCCCCGATTTCACGGTGGCTTTCAAAAGCGGCCTGCCCAGGCCGCGGAATGCCGGCAGAACATCCTTCAAGACTTCCGCGGCCACAAGCCCGAGGCCCACGCCGAAAGCGATTTTAGTAGACCCACTCAGGATTCGCATTCTCTGTCTCCATCTCCGTTTGCTCTGGAATTCGGGTATCCGGTTTCTGCGAACTCTTGGCGGCCTCATTGGCCCCGTAACTGGCGAGCGCGGCGCCGGCGCAAATCAGTGCGTCGAAAGCGCCGATCCGGGCGGTGCCCAGCAGCGAGGACAGGCCCGGGAAACAGCTGCGAGGCAACCAGCAGGCCGAAACCCGCCAGCAGCCCGTAATTCATGGCCGGATTGGGCGGCAGTGCGGCGCCGCGGGTTTCCGCGCGGGCGCTCCAGCCGTGCAGCAGTTGCGCCGAGGTGAGGGTCAGGAAGGCCAGCGTTCCGGCCCTGGGGCCGGGACCGTAACGCGATAGCCCGGCGGCATAGGCTGCCAGCGCGGACGCGGTCATAATCCCCGATTGCATGCCCAGGCGGCGGTATTCGGGCGGCGCCCAGGACCGGCGCGGCAGCGTCATGCGGCGGGCGCGACAGCACATCCGGCGCGGCCGGTTCCAGCGCCAGCGCCAACTCGGGAAATATGTCGGTGATCAGGTTGATCCACAGAAGCTGGCGCGGGTTGAACGGCTGGCCCATACCCGCCGCAATGCACGCGAACATCGTCAGCACCTCGCTCGATTGGTGGCGGCGATATAGCGGACCGACTTGCGCAGGTTCTCGTACACCGTCCGCCCCTGGGCGATGGCCGGCAGCAGGGAGGCGACGTTGTCGTCGAGCAGCAGCAGGTCGGCCACGCCGCGCGCGGCTTTGGTGCTGTTCTGGCCCAGGACGATGCCCACGTCTGCCGCCTTCAGCGCGGGGGCGTCGTTGACGCCGTCCCCCGTCATGGCGACAATATCCCCTTCGCTCTGCAGCGCGCGCACAATCTGCAGCTTTTGCGACGGGCGTGACGCGGGAAAACACGGAGGCGCGGCGCACCAGGCGCGCAATTTCCGCCGGCTCCATGCCTTCCAGTTCGGAAGCGTGCACCGCCGTCGGCTTCGCGCCCGCCGTTCAGGGCAAGGGCTTCGGCCACGGCCGTGGCAGTGGCCGCCTGGTCTCCGGTCAGCATCAGCGGGCGCACGCCGGCGCGGTGGAATCCCTCCATCAGCTCGCGCAGGCCCTGGCGGGGAGGGTCGGCCAAACCCACCAGCCCCAGCCACACCAGCCGGGCGTCGGTACTCGGAGTATCGGTTTCCACGCAGGCAGCGGCCAGGACGCGCCATCCGTTGCCCGCCATTTTGGCGTTGGCGGCCAGGATCTCGCGGCGGTCGCCTTCGCCCAGGCGCAGCACGCGGCCGTCGCAGGCATGCCAGTCGCACAGGTCGAGCACCGCCGCCGGGCTGCCCTTCACCGCCATCAGGTAGCGGTCTTCGCGCAGGCGGTGGGCGGTGGTCATGTAGGGCTGCGATTCGCTGCGCTGCCACACGCGGAGAAGCGGGAAGCGGCGGCGCAGATTTCCACGTCTACCCCGCCGTTCAGCGCCATGCGCAGCAGCGCGGCTTCGGTCGGCGAACCGTCGATGGCCCATTCGCCGGCCCGCATCTCTACGGTGGCATCGCTGGCCAGCGCGCAGATTTCGAGCAGCTTGGCGATCTCCGGCTGGGCGGAAGCCGCCAGCGGAGGGCCTCCGTCGATCAGGCTTCCGCCCGCCACCGTATATTGCCGCCCGGCCACGTGCACCCCACCGCCGACATCCGGTTCCACGTCAGCGTGCCGGTTTTATCGAAGCACAGGACCCGCACGCTCCCCAGCGCCTCCACCGCCGCCAGGCGGCGCGCCAGCACCTGCTCCCTCAGCAATGCGCCGCATGCCGCCGGCCAGGCAAACCGTCGCCACCGCGGGCAGTCCTTCCGGAACCGCCGCAATGGCCAGTGAGACCGCGGTGCGCAGCATCTCCAGCGCCGAAAATCCGCGCAGCCAGGCCGATGCGAAAATGGCCCCGGAAACCGCGCAAACCGCCCATGTGAGCTGGTCTCCCAGCCGGGCCATCTGCCGCTGCAGCGGGGTCTCGGGCGGGGCGGATTCGGCCAGCAGTTCCTGAATCCGGCCCATTTCCGTATAGCGGCCGGTAGCCACCACAATCGCCACTCCCTGCCCGCCCGTGACCACCGTTCCGCGGTAGACCATGTTCAGCCGTTCGGCCAGGGGGACGGCCTCCGCCAGCGCGCCGGCGTGTTTTTCCAGCGGCAGGCTTTCGCCGGTGAGCGCGGACTCATCCACCGTCAGACTGATGGCGGCTATCAGGCGAGCATCGGCCGGGACCACCTGGCCACGCTTCAACAGCAGCACATCCCCGGGAACGGCCTCTTCTCCGCTCACCGTGCGCGCCTTGCCGTCGCGCAGCACGTGCGCTTCGGGCTCGGAGAGTTCGAGCATGGAGAGGATGGTCCGTTCGGCGGCGTACTCGGTGGCGAAGCCAATGCCGGCGTTGAGGGCGACCACGGCGCCGATTACCACCGCATCGGCAATCCCGCCGGTCGCCACCGATAAAGCCGCCGAGCCAACCAGCAGGAGCACCGGCAAGCTTACGAATTGCGCGGCCAGCAGCGACCAGGCGGAGCGCGCCTGAATCGGCCGTAAGACGTTGGCTCCGTACTCTTCCAGTCGCGACGCGGCTTCCGCCGCGCTGAGGCCGCGGTCCGCCGGAACCTGCCAGAATGCGGCTGCCTCCACGGCACCGGCGGCGTGCCAGGGCCGGGCGAGCGTTCCGGGCGCACGCCGTCCGGCGGGCGGGTGGGACCGGTTGGCGGAAAGCGTCAATTGCGGGGCAGCGGCGGCGCCGTCTCCCCGGACCAGGTTCCGGAGGACGTCCCACACTCCCCACGCCGCGCCGGCAGCGGGTTTGGCGGGCGGCGGCGGTGGTTCGGGCGGGTGCCGAACCACCGCTTCCAGGAACTCGATCACCTGCGCAAGCGCCCGGTCGGGATCATAGAAAACCAGGACATTTCCCGTGATCGTGCTGGCGGAGAGGCGGCGGATGCCGTTATCCCACTGAAAACGTTCCAGCACCCGGCCCAGCGCGTCGTTCCCCCGCAGGCCGCGGATTTCCAGGCGCGCCCGGCCGGCGATGCCGTTGTGCCGCATGGAAACCAGGGGCGCGCCAGCATCCCCGGAGCGGGATGAGAGGCTTTGAATCGCCGTTCCGGTCAATAGCCACAACGATAGAACATCGGGCCACTGAAGCGAACTGGGTGCTGTGCGGTGGGAAACAGTTGTGATTTGGCGCAATCGTGTGGAAAGTGGCAACAGGAGATCGGCCCGGGCAGCTCCTAAACACTTCAAAATATGTATATTTTCTACTGAGATCTCATAATTTAAATGTTGAAAATCTCTTATTGCCCAATGGAAAGCATACGAGGCCGACTGGTATCAAACGTGCAGAATGGTACGCAATCGCGGGGCTGGTGTTGCGCAGCCGCGTAACGGATTAGTGATTCGGCCACGGCTTGGCCGCTATGGAGAGTAATCATGTCAGTCACACGAAGAAAAGTTCTGCATTTTGTGGCGCGCTGGATTCCGCTTGCCGCCCTGCTTTGCGCTGCGTCCTTCGCGACTTGGGCGCAGGTTGTGAGCGGTGACCTAACGGGGAATATTCTACGACCCCAGCGGCAGCTTGCTCCCGAACGCTACGGTCGTTGCCAGGAATGAGGCCACTGGGGTGGAAACGACCACCAAGTCGACCAGCGCCGGCACCTACCGGCTATCGAATTTGCCGGTCGGCGCTTATACCCTGACGGTTTCGGCCTCCGGATTTACCAAGACGGAAACCCGGGGGATCGCCGTCGAATTGGGTCGGGTTGCGACTGCCAATGTGACCTTGGCGGTCGGCACCACCACGGAACGGGTGGACGTTACGGCGGCGGCGATCACCTTGGACACCACCACCGCAAATGTGGCCGGCGATTTCACCTCCCAGCAGGTGATGGATCTGCCCAGCGCGTCTACCGGTTCGGGCGTGATTAACCTTGCCCTGCTCGAGCGCGGGCGTGACCAGCAGCGGCTCGGTGGGAGTGGGCACCGGCCCTCGGTCGGCGGCCAGCGGCCGCGCAACAACAATTTCATGGTGGAGGGTCTCGACAATAACAGCGGGAGCGTCACCGGCCCGCTGGTGACGGTTCCCAACGACGCCGTGGCCGAGTTCAGCGTGCAGCAGAACATGTATTCGCCGGAGTTCGGGCACTCCTCCGGCGGCCAGTTCAACCAGATCGTCAAGAGCGGCACCAACAACTTTCATGGGGAAGCATACGAATATCTGGAGAACCGGGATCTGAACGCAGCCGACAATCTCTCCGCAGTGGACGATGTCCCGCTGCACCCGCGCTACGACAACAACCGCTTCGGCGGCTCCTTCGGCGGGCCCATCAAGAAGAACAAGCTATTCTTCTATGGTCTGTACGAGTACCAGCCCATCGGCTCGGCCGGTTCGGCCGGTCTGTTGTTCGCGCCCACGGCCAACGGCTGGAACACCATACAGTCCATGTCTTCGCAGCCCGGCTTCAACCAGACCAGCATGAACCAGTTGAAGAAATACCTGGGTACCGCGCCCGCGGCTGCCGCGCCCGCAAACACGCCATACGGCGCTTACCCGCTGCTCGGGCCGGGGAACGCAAGCCTGGGCAACCAGACGCTGAATGCGGTGCCGGTCGAGATCGGCCAGACTCGGCGTCGAGGCGCCCAGCTATCAGAACAACGAAGCCGGCGTGGCATCGGTGGATTACAACCCCTCCGAGAAGGACGCGATCCGCGGCCGCTTCATCCTCAACCGCCAGGGGTCCATCGATACCGCTGCCAGCCTGCCCGTCTTCTATCAGACGGTTCCTTCCCACTACTATCTGGCCACCTTTTCCGAATTCCACACTTTCACTCCCTCGCTGGTCAACGAGTTCCGGCTCGGCTTCAACCGCTACTCCAACAGTACTCCGTCGGGTCAATTCACATGGCCGGGGCTGGACCAGTTCCCCAACATCTACATCGACCAGTTGAGCACCCAGATCGGGCCGGATCCCAACGCGCCGCAGTTCACCTATCAGAACCAGTACCAGTTGACCGACAACGTCACCTGGACCAAGGCTAACCATTCGGTGAAGTTCGGCTTTGACGGCTGGCGGCAGGTTTCGCCGCAGGGCTTCACCCAGCGCGCGCGCGGCGATTACGAATGGAGTTACCTGTCCGACTACCTGTTCGACTACAATCCGGACGAAATTGCGCAGCGCTCGCTCGGCAATGCCACCTATTGGGGCAACCGCTGGTTCGAGGGCCTGTATGTCAACGATAGCTGGAAGCTCCGGCCCAACGTGACGTTGAATCTCGGGCTTGCGCTACGAATACAATTCGGTGCCCGCCAGCGAGGAACAGCAGAGCCTGAACGCGATCTCCAACGTGCCCGGCCTGATCACCTTCCAGAAACCCACCGCGCAAACCAATGCGTTTATGCCGCGCGTGGGCATCGCGTGGTCTCCGGGAACCAGCGGCAAGACGTCCATCCGGGCAGGCTTCGGCCGCAGCTACGATGTGCTGTTCGATAACCTGGGCCTGCTGTCGCTGCCGCCCCAGATGATCACCACGGTCGACGTAACCGGCCTGGACCAGGGAAGCTTTTTGGCCCACGGCGGCATCGCGCCGAACACCTCGGGAGCGACGCTGACGCAGGCGGAAGCCCGCGCCGGAACCGGCGGTTATATCCCCAACCAGGTGCGGCCGGAATCGCTGCAATGGAACATCGGCATCCAGCACGTGTTCCACAATGACTACACCGTCGAGAGCCGCTACGTCGGGACGCGCGGCCTGGAACTGCCGGTACAGATCCAGTTAAACCGCCAGCCGGTGGTGAATCCCTCCAACGCCCTGCCGGTCTACTTCTCGGCCCCCAGCCAGACCACCCTGAACGCGCTCACCAGCAACCTGGCCACCCTGACCGCTGCCTATAATGCGGGCGGCAACATCATTCCGGGATATTACAATGCCGGCTTCACCGGCATCGTCACCTCCTACCAACCCTGGGGCTGGTCCACCTACCACGGCTGGGCCAACCAGGTGACGCGCCGCTTCTCCAACGGCATGCAGTTCATGGGGGCCTACACCTGGAGCCACGATATCGACAACTCCACCGCCGAAGTGTTCAGCACCTACATCACCCCGCGGCGGCCGGAGGATGCGACCCACCTCAACAACGACAAGTCCAGCTCGGCGCTGGATCACCGCAACCGTCTGACCGCGCAAATGGTCTACCAGTCGCAGTGGTACAAGGGATCGAGCAACTGGTTCCTGAAAAACGTGGCAGGCAACTGGGAGTTCGACCCGATCTACACCTACCAGACCGGCACACTGTGGGACGTACAGAGCGCCGTCGACGCCAACCTGAACGGCGACACCGCCGGCGACCGGGCGTTCGTCAATCCGGCCGGAAATCCGGACGTCGGCACCGGCACCACCGCGCTCAAGAACTCCGCCGGCGCGACGGTGGCTTTCCTGGCCAACAATCCCAATGCCGGGTATGTCGCCGCGCCCAAGGGGACGCTGCCCAACGCCGGCCGCAACACCATGCACCTGAACCCAATCGATGATGTAGATATGAGCATCGTCAAGCGCTTCACGGTTAAGGAAAAGTACACCATGGAGTTCGCCGGGCGTTTCCTGAACATCCTCAACCATCCGCAGTACACCGGCGGGTACCTCAACGACGTGGCGCCCATCGGCCAGACCAGCGGGGCGTCTCACCTCTTCCTGGAGCCCACCAGTTCGATCTTCGGGGTCCCGCAGGACGCGTTTTCGAGCAACCCGCGCACCATGCAGGTATCGGTCAAGTTCGTGTTCTGAAGCAACCCTTACCGCGGCGGGGCCGGGCAACCGGCCCCGCTTTTTTTATGCAGCAGTGAAAATAGAGGCGATTCGTCGCGGCTCCGATCGGAGCCTCGACAGTAAAGGGAAAGACGTAAACTAAAGCTTCGGCGCCGGCGGCGGCAGTTCCCGCGCCGTGACGGTGTCGGCAAAGCCCAGGCGCTTATGGGCGCCGTCGCAGAAGGGCTTGTTCTCCGAATGGCCGCATCGGCATAAAGAGATGACCGTCCGGCCGGCCAGCCCGAAGGCCGCCCCGGAAGGGTCCAGGACCTCGAATTCCCCTTCGATGCGCAGGGGACCGTTGTGATTGCAGGTTATTTTTGCTGACATCCTATGGAGGATATCATCCCCCGGCGGTCACCCGGAAACCCGCGTTGCGCACGGCGTGGAATCCGCACATGCCGTGCACGCCGCCGCCGGGCGGCGTGGAGGCGGAACAGAGGAACACATTCGGGAGCGGGGTGCGGTAGACCATAGCGGTGGGGCGGAGGAACAACTGGCGGAGGGTGATGGCGCCGCCGGCGACATCGCCGCCCACCAGGTTAGGGTTGCGCCGCTCCAGTTCCGCCGGACCCATGGCGTGGCGGGCCAGGATGCGGGCGCGGAAACCGGGAGCGAAACGCTCGATCTGTGCCTCGATAGCCGCGGTCATATCCGCCGTCGAGCCGTTGGGCACGTGGCAGTAGGCCCACAGGGTGTGGCAGCCGGCGGGAGCGCGGGTGGGGTCGAACAGCGTGTGCTGCGCCGCCAGCAGGAACGGCCGGCCGGTGAACCTGCTTTCCCATTCCGCGATTTCCTCCAGCGTGCCGCCCAGGTGCAACGTGCCGGCGCGGGCGCATTCGCGGGCCCGCCAGGGCACCGGAGCATCCAGGGCGTAATCCACTTTGAACACGCCGGGGCCATACTCGAAGCGCGCCAGCCGCCGGCGGAAATCCTCCGGGAAGCGGTCGCCCGCCATGGCCAGCAGTTGCCGCGGGCCGATGTCGCACATCGCCACATCGGCGTCGGGCAGCGCGGTAACCAGGGAACCGGTACGGATTTCGCTCCCGAGCGCGCGCAGGTACGCGGCAAGGGCATCGCTCAGGCGCTGCGCTCCGCCGCGCGGAAACGGCCAGCCGCAGGCGTGCGCGGTGACCCCCATCACCAGCCCCACGGCCGCGCTGGCCGGCCGGTCGAGCGGCATAATGGAGTGCGCGGCCAGGCCGGCGAACAGCGCGCGGGCGCGCGGGCCGCGGAACAGGTCGCGCGCCAGCGCGGCGGCCGAGCGGACCGCGTGCAGTCCGAAACGGGCCATCAGAATGGGGTCGTGAGGCATGCGCAGCGGCGCCAGCACGTCGTAGCGGAGGCGGGGCCAGGCGGCGGCGAAGGGCTGCATAAGCTCCTGCCAGGCGGCGCCATCCGGCCCGAGATTGGTCGCGGTGGCGGCCAGCGACCGCTCCACCACCACCGCCGTGCCGTCGTCCAGCGGATGAGCCAGCGGCGCATCCGGCTGCACCCAGTCCAAGCCGTAACCGGCCAGCGGGAACTGCTCGAAACACGGCGAGCAGACGGCCATCGGCTGAACGCCGGAGCACACGTCGTGAATGAAGCCGGGGAGGGTCAACTCGGCCGAGCGAGCGCCGCCGCCGATGCCGTCGGCGGCCTCGTGCACCGTTACCGCGCAGCCCGCGCGCGCCAGCAGGATGGCGGCGGCCAGGCCATTGGGGCCGGAGCCCACCACCACCGCCCGCTTCTTCACTTCCTGCGCCAATCTCGGATATTGTAAAAGAGATGGAAAAAAAGCGCTTAGGCAACAGTGATATGGAACTCACTCCCATTGGCATCGGCGCATGGGCGATGGGAGGCGGCGGCTGGAAATTCGCCTGGGGACCGCAGGACGACCACGAATCCATCGCGGCCATCCGGACGGCGCTCGACGGCGGCGTAAACTGGATCGATACCGCGGCGATATACGGGCTGGGCCATTCCGAGGAAGTGGTGGCACAGGCGCTCGACGGGCGCTCCCACCGGCCCTACGTTTTCACGAAATGCGAGCGCGTGTGGAATGACGCGGGGGAGATCAGCGGCATCCTCAAGGCCAAATCCGTCCGCCGCGAATGCGAGAACAGCCTGCGGCGGCTGAAGCTGGACGTGATCGACCTGTATCAGATCCATTGGCCGGAGCCGGATCCGGACATCGAGGAAGGCTGGAGCGAGCTGGCCAGGCTGCGGGAAGAGGGCAAGGTGCGGTGGATCGGGGTCTCGAATTTCCAGGTGAAGCACCTGGAGCGCTGCCAGGCCATTGCCCCGGTCACCTCGCTGCAGCCGCCGTACTCGGCGGTCTCGCCGGAGACCGGGGAGGAGATTCTGCCCTATTGCCTGCGGCAGGGGATCGGCGTCATCGTCTATTCGCCCATGAAGAACGGGCTGCTCAGCGGGAAGATGACGCGGGAGCGCGTCGCGGCATTTCCGGAAGACGATTTCCGCCGGCGCAACCCGGCGTTTCAGGAGCCGCAGCTTTCGCGCAACCTGGAACTGGCGGAGCTGATGCGGCGCATCGGAGCGCGCCACGGAGTGACCGCGGGCGTGGCGGCGATCGCCTGGACCCTGCGCAATCCGGCGGTGACGGCGGCCATCGTGGGCATGCGGTCGGGCGAACAGGCGCGCGAGGTGCTCCCGGCCATGGAATTCCGCTTGAGCGCGGAAGAGATCGGCCAGATCGAGGCGTTCCGGGAGACAGCCGTCGGCCGGTAGACTTCCCCGATCGGAGGCTATTCGCCGCGTAGTGCCGCGGCCGGGTCCATGCGCGTGGCGCGGGCGGCGGGAAGCCAGGCGGCTGCCAGCGCCAGCAGGAGAGCCGCCGCGGCGCCGCAGACGTACAGCAGCGGGCTGAGCGGCGTGATGCCGAGAAGCCAGGAGCGAATTGCCCAGCCGGCGGCCAGCAGCATAGCCAGCCCAAACGGGATTCCCCACGCGGCGATGCGCAGCGATTCCACCAGGAGCATGCGCCGGATGGCCTCCGGCCGCGCGCCCAGAGCGATGCGCAGCCCCAGTTCGCGCGTGCGCCGGTTGACGGCATATTGCAGCACGCCGAAAAGCCCGGCAGCGGTAAGCAGCACGGCGAACAGGGCGAGTCCGGACGCCAGGACCGCCATCAGGCGGTCGGGCGCGAGGGCCGAGCTCATCTGCTCCTCGAGGGTTTGCGCCACCAGGATAGCGGCACGCGGATCGTATCGTTTCAGTTCGGCGCGCAGCGCCCGAGCCATCTGTTCCGGGGGCCCGGCGGTCTCCACCATGAGAGTGACCTCGCCGCCCCAAGGCGCCTGGCTATAGGGCAGCCAGAGGAACGGCTCGCGGTTTTCGTGCAGGTCGTTGGATGGCCCATCTTCGGCCACGCCCACCACTTGCCGCATTTTGCCTTCGATCCGCAGCCACTCGCCCACCGGGTTCTTGCCGGCAAACACCTGGCGCGCCAGGGTCTGATTGACCACCGCGACCAGGGCGCTGCCGGCGCGGTCGCCGGCATCGATGCCGCGGCCGGCCGGCACGCGCGTACCGGCGAGCGCGAAATACCCGGGGCCTATGTTATTCAAATGCACCCCCATGGGGGCTTGGCCGGGGATCTCCAGCCGCACGGTCATACCGCCGCCGGAATCGCTGAGGGGCAGGCGGCGCGCGAAGGCGCAACCGCGCGCGCCAGCCACCCCGGCCAGCCGCCGGCAAGCCTCTTCCGCCCAAGCCGCCTCGGCGGAATGGCCGGCCGGTGCGCCGGGGGAAACCAGGATGGTGAAAAGTTTTTTGTGCGGATCGAGGCCGGGCCGGACTGCGGCCGCCGTGGAAAGACTGTACAGGAACATGGCGGCCATGCCGAAAAGTGCTACGCTCACGGCTATCTGCCCGGCCATCAGGAACTTCCGCCGCCTTCCGCCAGCACGGTCGGTGCCGCCCTGATCGGATTTCAGGATCCCCGCAATGTCCACCTTCACGGCATGCCGCGCCGGAGCCAGGCCGGAAATGACGGTGCACAGCACCAGCGAAAACGCAGAGAAGGCCAACACCCGGTAATCCAGTCGCAAGCCCAGATCCAGAAATGGGGAAACGTGGGTGGCAAACAACGCCACCCTCTCCATCAGCAAGCCTGCCAGGATGAGGCCGCCGCCGGCGGCGGGAAGGCTCATCAGCGCGGATTCCGTCAGCAACTGCCGCACCAGCCGCCACTTCCCGGCGCCCAGTGCCAGGCGCACGCCCAGTTCCTTCCTGCGCGATTCCGCCTGCGCCAGCCGCAACTGCGCCACGTTGGCGCCGGCCACCAGCAGCACCAGCCAAAGCCCCAGCACCAGTCCGCCGCCGGAGATGGTAGCGGTTTTCCAATCCGGCGCGAATTTCCGTTCCAGGACCGTGCCCGTGGCTCCGGCGGGCGCGGGTTTGTGCTTGCCCGAACCGCGGATGGCGGCATCCAGTTGCGCGGCCACGCGCCGCGGCGTTACTCCCGGCTTCAGCCTCGCCATGATATCCAGCTGGCCCTCGCGATTCCTCTGCTCCCCCACGCCGGCAAACGTGAACCAGGCTTGGTTGCTCACCCACACATCGGTACTGCTCCCCCGGTCGATGCCGGTGAACTCCTTCGGCATTACTCCCGCCACAGTGAACGGCTGGCCGTTGAGCAGCACGGTTCTGCCCGCGATGCCCCGGTCGCCGCCGAACCGCCGCTGCCAGAGGCGGTACCCAAGCACCGCCCCGGGCCGTGCGGCCACCATATCCACGGAGGCCCGCCCGACCAGCGCCCGGACTCCCAGGAACGAGAAGTAATTGGGAGTTACGGGAACGGCCAGAAGCATTTCCGTCTCATCCCCGGCGGCGAGCATGAGCCCGCGGCGCTGGGAGGAGGCAAATTCGCCCAGATCGCGGCCGGCCGCCGCCATATCCAGGAAATCCAGCCACCCGTACCCGACCGGCCGGCCATCATCGCCCAGGGACGTGGCCATCAGAACCCGGTCCGGCTGGCGGAAGGGCATGGGCCGCAGGAAGATGGCGTCCCCCAAGCTGAAGACGCCGGCCGTCAGGCCGATCCCCAGTGCAATCGAGAGGACAGCGAGCGCCGTCGCGCCAGGGCTCTTGAGCAGGACACGAACGGCCAGGCGGAGGTCCTGCGCGGCGGAATGGAACGGTGCCATGGTACGGCCATGTGCAATTTGCGGACCGGGCAAACCGAAGGAGACGAAGGGCGAATTCAGACGCGTCCGTCCGCTTTTGGGACCGGGCGTCGCGCGGTGGAACACCACGCCGGCGGCCGGTTGTTTCTGTTTTGCAATATAACGTTGGCTCCGGATGCTATAATGGGGTAGTTTCCGCCCGACAATCCAGGTGTGCTTATGTTCCTTAGTGTCAAAGAGATGGAAGTGCGGAAGGTTCGTTTTGACGAGACCTTCCAGCCTGGCCAGATCGATTTTTCGGCCGGAAACGAGGGCGATTTGGAGCAGGTTTCCCCGCTGGAGACGAAGGGCTCGGCAGAGCTGCTGGCGCATTCCGATGGTGAAGTTCGCGTCCAGGGGCGGTACACTGTCGTGATGGCGGCGGAGTGCGATCGCTGCCTGGGGCGCGCGCGCTTCAACCTGGATTCGGGCTTCGATCTGTTTTACCGGCCGATGTCGTTCATCGCGCGCGAGGAAGAGGTCGAGATCGACGAAGGCGAGGCCGAGATCGGGTTTTACGAAAAGCGGCGGCATCGAGCTGGAGGATATCCTCCGCGAGCAGGTGCTGCTGGCGCTGCCGATGCAGCGGGTGTGCAGTGATCACTGCAAGGGAATCTGCCCGGTGTGCGGGAAGAACCGCAACGAGAGCCAGTGCCAATGCCGGACCGATGCCAGCGACGACCGTTGGGGCGCGCTGCGGAATTTAAGAAAACAGTAGGCGGCGGGGATGCCGTGGCCGAAGTAGGGGCGGGGGTTGCCCGTGCCCATGTAGAGGTTGACTGATGCCGAATCCGAAACGTAGACACTCCCACAGGCGGACGCAGACCCGCCGCGCGCACGATGCGCTGAAGGCCTCCGGCCTTTCGGAATGCCCGAACTGCCACGAGCCGAAGCTGCCGCACCGCGTGTGCCCCCACTGCGGGCAGTACAAGGGCCGCGAAGTGGTGGAAGTCGAACAGGAATAAATCGCACCGCCCATGCTGACCATTGCGGTGGATGCAATGGGCGGCGACCACGCCCCGAAAGCCGAAGTGGAAGGGGCCGTCTGCGCCGCCAGAAGTCTCGGGAGTCAAGGTCGTCCTGGTGGGCCAGCGAGGACGTGGTCCGGCGGGAACTGGAGCAGCACGAGGGCTACCGCGAGCTGCCCATCGAAGTGGTCCACGCCAGCGAACGTCATCACCATGGAGGACAGCGCGGCGCGGGCGGTGCGCACCAAGCGCGACAGCTCCATGCGCGTGGCCTCGCGGCTGGTGCGCGACGGCGCGGCCCAGGGATTCGTGTCGGCGGGCAACACCGGCGCGGTGATGGCCACCGCCAAAATGGTGCAGGGCGTGGTGCCCGGGGTGGACCGGCCGGCGCTGGCGGGCGCGTTTCCCACCATTGTCAAGGGCTCGCCGGTGGTGGTGGTGGACGTGGGCGCCAACGTGGATTGCTCGCCGCGCATGCTGGCGCAGTTCGCGGTGATGGGCGAGATCTATTCGCGCATCATTCTGGGCCGGCCCAAGCCGCGCGTGGGCATTCTCTCCATCGGCGAGGAAGAGCACAAGGGCAACGAGGTGACGCGCTCGGCCGCGCCGCTGCTGAAGGCCTGAACCTCAACTTCATCGGCAACGTGGAGGGCCGCGATATCTACGGCGGCGACGTGGACGTGATCGTCTGCGACGGCTTCATCGGCAACGTGGCGCTGAAGGTGAGCGAGGGCCTGGTGGAGATGGTGCAAGCACCTGCTGCGCGAATCGCTGGAAGCCACCATTTCCGGCAAGATCGGCTACGTGCTGGCCCGGAGCGCGTTCACGCGATTTCAAGAAGCGCGTGGATTATTCGGAATACGGCGGCGCGCCGCTGCTGGGCGTGCGCGGCGTGTGCATCATCTGCCACGGGCGCTCCAACGCCAACGCCATCAAGAACGCCATTCGCGTGGCCAAGGAATTTTCCGAGGGCCAGGTGAACCAGCGGATCGAGGAAGAGCTGCGCGCCGCTCACGACCGCGTGCCGGCGGAAGCGGATTAGGAGCCAGGAGGCGTTCCTTTTGACGCAGGCGCGGCGGAGCGGAGAAACTGCGAATCTGCCGGAGTTCCGGCACGTCAAACGCTTTAGAGGCATGCGGAACAGGAATTGGCTGCCGATGAAGGCGGAGCAACGCAGATCGGGCGTTGTATTTGAAATGCGCTGGAGGACAGCCCTTCGGCTGTCATGCCGGGCTTCCGCCCGGCATGCGGCGGGCGAAAGCCCGCCGCGCGGCGCCAAAGCGCCACCCCACAGTTGCTGCGTACGATTTCTCGTGGTCTATCCCTCGCATTTTTCTGCGCTGCCGCGGCCTCGGGCCAGGCGCAGCATGCGAGCTGGACAGTCACGGCCGAGCCGGCCCGGCGCCCCCGGGGTCTACGGTTCTGGTCAAAGCCGCGGGAAAATCGAGCCGGGCTGGCACCTGTATTCGGCCTCCTCGCCGGCCGGCATTCCCACCTCGTTTCAGGCTGGGCCCGCGATGCGGTGGTCGAAAGCACGCGCCTGCTGCAGCCGCCGCCCAAGCGCGCCTTCGATCCCAATTTCGGCTCCGAAACCGAGACTTACGAGGGCGACGTGGCTTTCCTGCTGGAAGTGAAGCTGAAGAAGGATGCGCCGGCGGGCGCCGGCGCAACTGGCAGCTGCAAGGCCGCTACCAGACCTGCAACGACACCCAGTGCGTGCCCTCGCGATGGGCCGGGACCGCCGCCGCTGACCGTCGACCCGCGCCGCCGCCGCGGCCGCGGTCGCCATTCCCGCCGGGTACGCGGAGGCCACGCCGCCGGCGCCGCTCGGCGCCGCCGGCCCGCCGGCCGCGACCAGGGGCTGGCGGCTTTTCTGCTGGTGGCCTTCGGCTTCGGGCTGGCCTCCATCTTCACGCCCTGCGTCTTTCCCATGATCCCGATCACCATGTCGTATTTCCTGAACCGGCAGGCGGGCGCGCGGCGCGAGGGCATGACGCAGGCGGTGGTGTTCTGCCTGGGAATCATCGTGCTGTTTTCCGGCTTGGGCCTGGCCATCACCGCGCTGCTGGGGCCGTTCGGGGTGGTGCAGTTGGGGTCGAATCCCTGGGTCAACGGGTTCATCGCGGCGCTGTTCATCGCCTTCGGGCTGAGCCTGCTGGGGGCGTTCGAGATCACCATTCCCTCGGCCGATTCTGACGCGGCTGAACCGGTCGTCGGAGAAGGGCGGGTTCGCCGGCACGCTGCTGATGGGGCTGACGTTTTCGCTGGCCTCGTTCGCCTGCGTGGGGCCGTTCGTGGGAACGCTGCTGGCGGCTTCGGTGGGCGGCGGCGGTGCGCGGCCGGCTGGCGGGCATGTGGCCTTCGCCGCCGGGCTGGCGCTGCCGTTCTTCCTGCTGGCGCTGTTTCCGTCCTACCTGAAGCGCCTGCCCAGGAGCGGCGGATGGCTGGCGCGCGTGAAGGTGGTGATGGGATTCGTGATCCTGGCGGCCAGCCTGAAGTACCTGTCCAGCCTGGACCAGGTGCTGCAGCTGGGGCTTCCTCACGCGCGAGCGCTTCCTGGCCGCGTGGATCGTGCTGTTCGCCATGGCCGGGCTGTACCTGCTGGGCTTCCTGCGGCTGGAGGGCATCAAGCCGGACGAGCCGCATGGGCTTGGCGCGGCTGCTGATCGGGATGGCGTTCCTGATGTTCGCCATCAGCCTGGCGCCCGGCATGTTCGGCGGGCGGCTGGGCGACCTGGATGCCTACGTGCCGGCGGCGGCGGAAGCGCCGGCGTGGCGCGGCGGCGCCGGCGCGGCGGCGGCCTGGTGTGGATGAAGGACCAGTACCGCGAGGCGCTCGACCGGCGCGGCGCGAAGGCAAGCTGGTGTTCGTCAACTTCACCGGCTACGCCTGCGCCAACTGCCACTGGATGAAGGCCAACATGTTCACCGCGGCCGGAGATCGCCGCGGCCATGCAGGAATTTCGTGCTGGTGGATCTCTACGCCGACGGCACCGACGCGGTCTCGGAAGACAACCAGAAGCTGGAGCTGGCGAAGTTCAACACCGTGGCCGAGCCGTACTACGCGATTCTCGATCCCGGACGAGAAAGTGGTGGCGACCTTTCCCGGCCTGACCCGCGATGCGGCGGAGTTTCTGGCGTTCCTGAACAAGGGCGCCGCGGTGCCGGTAGCCGCAGCGGCGCCTGCGCCGGGCGGGCTGCCGCAGGTGAAAACGCTGGAGGGGATGCCGGTCGAGATTTCCGGCAAGGTCGCGGTGGTGAATTTTTGGGCTACGTGGTGCGTGCCGTGTATCCAGGAAATTCCCAGCTTCAACAAGCTGCAGCAGGAATTGGGAGCGAAGGGCGTGGCGGTGGTCGGGGTGGCAATGGATGAGGACGGCGCGGAGCTGGTCAAAAACTTCCTGAAAAAGCATCCCATGGATTACCCGGTGGCGCTGGGATCGGCGGATCTGACCGGCCGGTACAAACTGGACGAGTTGCCGGTGACGCTGGTGTTCGACCGCCAGGCGAAACAGGTCAAGCGGTTCGAAGGCTTTCTGCACGAAGACGAGTTGATGGCGGCGGTTCGCCGGGCGATGTAGATCCGCCGCCGCTCAGCGGATGAAGCGGATCACACCGTAGCAGACCAGGCAGATGCAGAAATCCAGGGCGACGCCCCAATCCAGGGTGTAGAGTTTGTGCTGCAGGAAGCCGGGCAGATGGGGCTCGATGGCGAAATAGATGGCGTTGCCGCCAATGATGGCGATGAGGTAACGGAGCAGCCGGTGGGTCATGGCGTGCCGGAACGAAGCGCCGGGGGAGGCCCTTCCGGCAGGCCTTTCCGCGGACGCGCCAGCGCCTCCCGCACCTTGCCGATCAGGGCATCCGCCGTGAAAGGCTTGGCCAGGAAATCGGCGGGCGAGTGATCGAGCGCCTGCACCATCGGGTCATCGCTAAAGCCGGACATCATAATCAGGCGCACATCCGGCCGTTCGCCGGCCAGGTGGCGGGCCAGTTGGGCGCCGCCCATGTGCGGCATGATGAGATCGGTAATCACCAGGCTCACCGCCGGGTTCTCCCGAATCAATCTTAGCGCCTCCGTGCCATCGGCAGCTTCGATGCAAGCGTAACCCAACTGCGAGAGCATGGTGCTCACCAGCTTACGAATCGGCTCGGCGTCCTCCACCACCAGAATCGTTTCGCTCGAGTGCACGGCCTTCCTCCCTGTGCTGATGACGGGCTGCAACCGGTCTGCCAAAAGCGCCGGCGCTTGCCGCGGATTGGCGCGCATTGATATAATTGGGAATTCGATATCGAGGAGAATTCTGTATCATGGCGAAAGTTTGCGAGATTTGCGGCCGCGGCCCGCAGTTCGGTAGCCGCATCAGCCACGCCCATAATGTGACCAAGCGGCGCTGGAACATTAATTTACAGGCGGTTCGGGCAGTGGTGAACGGCGCCAGCCGGCGCATCCGCGCCTGCACTTCCTGCATCCGTTCGGGCAAAGTGCAAAAAGTCGCGTAGGGCTTAGTAGTTTTTTCGCTCACGCGCTTCCCGCCCTGCGTCCCCTAACCGATAAACCGAAGCATTGACAGGCGGTAGGGCCTGTTCTCCTGCGTCTGGAACGGCGCATGCTCCCTAAGCGGTAGCATGCCGCCCTCCGGAACCCTCGCATCCCCCGCACAGCCCGCCCCAAGCCGGATTTTTCGACCGACGGACAGGCCGCATCCTTTTGTTTGCCGCGATGGGTGCTTCTGGGGCCTTTCTGTTCGTATTTGGATTTTTTTACATCCGGTACGCGCGGGTGATCGACACCCGGCTGGCGCAAGGCCCGTTTTTCCACAGCATCAACATATACACCGCGCCGCGAATCGTGGCCGTGGGCGATCCGCTCACGCCGGACGACGTGGTGGCGCGCCTGCGCCGTAGCGGTTATACGCTCGCGCGCGGCAACCCGGTCGGGTGGTACCACGTGCGGCCGGGCGCGATCGAGATTTTCCCGGGCCGCGACGCCGACGCGCAGGGCGAGCCGGGCGTGCTCGAATTCCACAACGGCAGAATCTGCCGCATCGTGTCGCTCGACGACAACACCGAACGCCAGGAATTTTCGCTGGGGCCGGCGCTGATCGCCAATTTCTCCTCCCACCGCGAGAAGCGGCGGCTGGTCCGGTATTCCGATCTTCCGCCCGCGCTCGTGCACGCGGTCCTCTCCGCCGAGGACAAGCACTTCTTCCATCATTCGGGCATCGACCTGGTGCGCGCGCTGAAGGCCGCTTACGTGGATCTGAAGGAAGGGCGGAAAGAGCAGGGGGCTTCCACCCTGACGATGCAGCTGGCGCGCAGCCTCTGGCTTGCGCCGCAAAAAAGCTGGCAGCGCAAATTCGAGGAGGTGCTGATCACCATGCACCTCGAGTTCAAACTTTCCAAACAGCAGATTTTCGAAGATTACGCCAACGAGGTTTACCTGGGGCGCAGCGGCACCTTCGACATTGACGGCTTCGGCGAGGCGGCGCGCGCCTATTTCGGCAAGGAAGTTTCCCAGCTCACCGTTCCCGAAGCCGCGCTGCTGGCGGGGATGGTGCAACGCCCGTCGTATTTCGACCCGTACCGCTACCCGGAGCGCGCGCGCGAGCGGCGGGACCTGGTGCTTCAATTGATGCGCGACAACGGCTACCTGACAAAGCGCAGTATGAGGCCGCCCGGGCCGCGCCGGTCCAGGTGATCCGCGGGCCTGCCGACAATACCCAGATGCAGTATTTCGTCGACCTGATGAATGACGAGCTGCAAAGCAAACTGGGCGACGAGGAGAAGCACGCGCACTACGTTTACACCACGCTCGATCCCGACCTGCAGGAAGCGGCCGAGCAGTCGGTGGCGATGGGGATGAAGCTGGTGGATGCGGAGGTGCGCCGGTCCAGGCACGGGCGGCCGCAGGTAGCTCTCATCGCACTCGATCCGCACACGGGCGCCATCCGGGCGCTGGTGGGAGGGCGCAATTACAGCTCCAGCCAGTTGAATCACGTGCTGGCCATGCGGCAGCCGGGATCGGTGTTCAAGCCGTTCGTGTATGCCGCCGCGCTGGATACGGCAGTGACCGGCGGCTCGAATATTTTCACGCCCGCCAGCACGGTGAACGATGCGCCGACGACATTCTATTCCGGCAACCAGGTGTATCGTCCCGCCAATTTCCGCAACGAATACATGGGCCGGGTGACGCTGCGCACGGCGCTGGCGCATTCCCTCAACAATGCCACCATCGAACTGGCGCAGGAAGTCGGGTACGGCCGCGTGGCCCAGATGGCGCGGCAGTGCGGGCTGACGACGCCGATCCGGCCCACTCCGGCAATGGCCATCGGCGCGTATGAGACTACGCCGCTCGAGGTCGCCGGCGCTTACACCGTTTTCGCCAATTCCGGCCTGCACGTTACCCCCACCACGCTTTCGCTGGTGCGCAACCAGGCGGGCGCGGCGCTGTTTCAGCACGCGCCCGATCCGCGCCCCGCGCTCGACCCCCGTGTGAACTACCTGCTGGTCAATATGCTGGAGGACGTGCTGCGGTATGGGACCGGCGCGGCGGTGCGGCAGCGCGGCTTCGACCTGCCCGCTGCCGGCAAGACCGGAACCTCCCGCGACGGCTGGTTCGCCGGCTTCACCACCGAACTGCTGTGCGTGGTGTGGGTAGGGTACGACGACGGGCACGACCTGGACCTGGAAGGCGCGCGCTCGGCGCTGCCCATCTGGACCGAATTCATGAAGCGCGCGGCCGGATATCGGCCCTATGGCGATGTCTCGGAGTTCCAGGCGCCGGCGGGGGTGGTGACGGTCAGCATCTGCGGGCAAACCGGAAAACAGGCCGGCCCCGATTGCCCCGATCCGCACGAAGGAGTCTTCGTCGATGGCACCCAGCCGGCGGTAGAAAGCCTGCATGCGGTGGAGCAGCAGCCATCGTCCGGCCCGGCGGCCGAATCCGACCGCGGCACCGACGACGCGGACCAGGCCGACGCCCCCAGGAAAGCCGACGCGCCCAAGGACAGGAAGGCGGAGGCGCCCTCCGACCCCGCTCCCGCCACCGTTCCGCCGGCTGCTCCTCATGGCAAATCCGCGGCTCCGGCGGCGCCACCCGAGGCTGTGCCGGAAGCGCAACCCGAGGCGACGCCTGCGGCCGACACCCAACCGGCAACCAAGCCCCCGGCCGATACGAAGCCGAAGACCGCACCTCCGGCAAACCCTCCGGCAAACCCGCCCGCGCCCGCCCCGGGCCCCGACCCGAACTCCACGCCGCCAGTGGCCCCAAAGGTGCCTCCCTATGCCCTATGACGGACCTGCGCCTGAACCATCCGCTCGTCCGGTGAAGAAGCGCGGCGGCTGCAAGACCTGCGAGGGCCGCGGATGCGTGGGCCATTGCCGGTTCTGACGGTCAGGCGCGGGTGGCAGGCGAGACCCCTGGCGGCATTCCCAGTGGCTCCGGAATGCCGGCTCGGAAGCCGGCATGGCAAGCCGGAGGCTTGCGCCACGGGGTATCAGAGTAATTGCGGCAGCAGTTCGTGCGCGGGGCCGCGGAGCGAGGAATCTACGATTTCGCTGGCGGCCGTGGCTTCGGAATTGATTTCGATCACCCTGGCGCCGCAGCGCCGCGCATAGGGGATCAAGCCGGCGGCAGGGTAAACCACGGCGGAGGTTCCCACCACCAGGAGGACTTCGGCCGAAGCCGCGGCGTGCCCGGCCTCCTCCCACATGCCCGGCGGAAGGGGCTCGCCGAACCACACCACCGCGGGGCGCGCCATGCCGCCGCAAGCGCAATGCGGAGGGATTTTGGGCAGCGGCACGCGGCGGTTGGGGAACTCGGCGCCGCAGGCGGTGCAGCGCATGCGCCAGATATCCCCGTGCAGCTTGAGAATCCGGCCGCTGCCGGCCAGATCGTGCAGGCCGTCCACGTTCTGCGTGATCAGGGTCAAGGCAGGCTTGCGGCGCTCCAGTTCGGCGAGCGCGCTATGGGCGGCGTTGGACGCGGCTTCGGCGATCTTCCGCCGCCGCCAGTCATACCACTCCCACACCAGGCGCGGATCGCGCGCGAAGGCTTCCGGCGTGGCCAGGTCTTCGGGCTTGAAGCCTTGCCACAGGCCGCCCGGACCGCGAAACGTGGGCACGCCGCTGGCAGCGGAAATCCCGGCTCCGGTCATGACGGTGACCGCGCCGGCCTGCGCCAGCCATTCACGGGCTTGCTGGAGTTCGTGCACGTTTCAAGTCTAACCAAAGGCTATGCAAGTCGGCGGGGGCTGCCGGAATGCCCGCTGGACGCCCAATGCCACTTAGTTTTCCCGGAAAGGAGAAACGGCGGAAGTTGTGTTGCGGTTTGTTCAGGGCACAACTTGAGTCGTGCCGAATTCGCTTGGAAAACGAGGGCTTTAGCCCCTGGTTGTCGGCAAGTCGTTTAATAACCAGGGGCTAGCCCGGATTTCTCACCGTACTATGGCAAAAAGCCGCTTTTCGTGGCATAACTGAGTTTCCACACAGCAGTTTAGGCCAACGAAAGAGCGGCTTTTGCTATGACAGTCCCGCATGAAGCCGCGGCTTCACAACGAGGAATGAAAATGGCGGTAGTGTAATGGCGTCTGCAGCCGGAAGAGACCGTTATCACTCATTGAGGCTGTCCAAGCCCGTATGACAGTCTGGTCCGGGCGCCGTCTGGAACAACGAAGTGGTGCCACCGCCGTGAGGCGGCGAGCCCGAGGAAGAGATTCAACCCTCCCTGGTGCCCCCGGCGCAGTCGGGAAAGGAAGGTCCGAAATGGAGTTGCTGTATACACATTGCGCCGGAATCGATGTTCATCAGAACAGCCTTTCTGTTTGTGCGTTGACACCTAGTCCGGAGGCTGCCGAGGAACCTGCCGTTGAGCTGCGTTCGTTCGGCACTTTTACCCGTGAGCTCATGGAATTGCGGGAATGGCTGAAGCAAGTCGGCGTGACCCACGTTGCCATGGAGTCCACGGGCGTGTACTGGAAGCCGGTATGGAACGTGCTGGAACCGCATTTCACGATCATTCTCGCCAATGCCCAGCACATCAAGAACGTTCCCGGTCGGAAGACTGACAAGGCTGATTGTCAATGGATCGGCCGGCTGCTTCGCCACGGGTTGCTGCGGCCCAGCTTTATTCCCGAACGCCGAATTCGCGAGTTGCGTGACCTATGCCGGACCCGTACGAGCTTGACGAGGCAGAAAACGGCAGTTGTAAACCGCCTCCAAAAACTGTTGGAGGACGCCAATATCAAGCTGGGCTCGGTGGCTACTGACGTGATGGGTGTCTCCGGACGATCAATGATTCGAGAATTGATCGCGGGCAATACCGACCCCGTTCTGTTGGCGGATTTGGCTCGCGGCCCGATGCGGAAGAAGCGGGAGAAGTTGAGGTTGGCACTAGCCGGTACGCTCACCTCACATCATCGCTTTCTGCTGAAACGGCATCTTCAACAAGCGGAGGACCTGGAAGGAGAGGTTCGCACTCTGGAGGGCGAAATCGCCAAGATGGCGGTTCCTTTTGAGGAACTACTGAGACTCTGGATGACCATCCCCGGGATTGACCATGTTGCCGCCTGGAGCCTGCTCGCTGAGGTTGGAGCGAACATGGAACAGTTTCCCTCCGCGCGTCACCTGGTCAGTTGGGCAGGTTTGTGTCCTGGAAACAATGAGAGCGCCGGCAAACGCAAGAGCAGCAGGACGCGCAAAGCGAACCCATGGCTGCGCGGTCTGATGACGCAGATTGCGTGGGCAGCAGCTCACACCAAGGATACTTATCTTTCCCAGCAGTACCGCCGCCTGCTGGTCAAACGCGGCAAGAAGCGAGCGCTGCTTGCGGTTGCCAACACGATTCTTACTATCGTCTGGCATATCGGCAAACATCGCAACCCATATCGCGAGCTCGGCGCGGATTACTTCGACCGGCTCAAAGGCAGTCAGGCGCAACGATACTACGTCCGAAAGCTGGAGAAGATGGGGCTAAAGGTCACCCTCACCCCAACCGGCCAGGCGGCGGAAGCGTAGGGATATTTTCGGAAGAGAGTGTACCCAATCTTGCTTCCCATTTGCACCTCATTTTTCGCGTGACGTGGTGGCCCGGTTCGATGGCGGACAGATCACCACGGAGGCCGGGGCGTTGCGGTTGCGCCCGGTGGAACAGCGTACGGGTATCCTACGCCAGTTCGCCGCTTGTTTTCGCGACTACCGGCGGGCGGATCTGGTGGAGCACAGCGTCAGCGAGTTGGTGCGGCAGCGTGTGTACGGCATCGCCTTGGGCTACGAAGATCTGAACGACCATGATCGGTTGCGGCAAGATCCCTTGTTGGCGTTGCTGTCTGGCAAGCGAGACGTGGAGGGTGAGCACCGGCGGCGCGAGCAGGACCGGGGCAAAGCCGGAGCGGGCAAGAGCAGTTTGAACCGGCTGGAGCTGACGCCAGCGGATGCCAAGTCCGACGCCCGCTACAAGAAGATCGTGATGGACGAAGAAGCCGTGGATGGTCTGCTGGTGGATCTCTACATCCAGGCCCAGACGCGCCAACCCAAGCGCATCGTGATGGATCTGGATGCTACCGACGATCCCGTGCACGGAGAGCAGGAAGGACGGTTTTTCCATGGCTACTACGGCTGTTATTGCTATCTGCCGTTGTACATTTTCATCGACGAGCACCTGGTCTGCGCGCGGTTGCGGCCGTCGAATATCGACGCCGCGGCCGGGTCCCTGGAAGAGGTCCAGCGTATCGTCAGGAGGCTGCGCTTGGCCTGGCCGGAGGTGGAAATCATCCTGCGCGCCGATTCGGGCTTCTGCCGCGACGAGCGCATGTGCTGGTGCGAGAAGAACCGGGTCGGGTATGTTTTCGGCCTAGCCAAAAACGAGCGGCTGGCCAAGAAGCTGAAAAAGTTGATGAAAGAAGCGCAGGAGCAGTGGAAGAAGACCGGTAAAGCGGCCCGACGTTTTCTGGATTTCCGGTATCGCACGCGCAAATCCTGGAAGCGCGGGCGGCGGGTAGTGGGCAAAGCCGAATACCTGGACAAAGGCGCAAACCCGCGTTTCGTGGTCACCTCGCTGGGCACCGAGGAGATGGCGGCCCGCAGCTTGTACGAGGATTTCTATTGCGCCCGCGGCGACCTGGAGAACCGCATCAAAGAACAGCAGTTGGATCTGTTCGCTGATCGGACCTCCACCCATGCGTTGCACTCCAACCAGATTCGTCTGTACCTCTCTTCCATTGCCTACAGCGTGCTGGTGGCTCTGCGCCGGCTCGCTCTGGCGAGCACCGACATGGCCCAGGCGCAGTGCGGGACGATCCGCCTACGGCTGCTGAAGATCGGAGCACAGGTGCGCATTACGGCGCGCAAAATCTGGATCTCGATGGCTGCCGGCCACCCCGCCGCAGCCGTGTTTGCGGCGGCTCATCAGCGGCTGATGGGCGAGCTTCCGCAACGTTGCTGAGATCTATCGACTCGACGGGCAAACTTCAAGCATCACTTTTCCGGCCTCGATTCCAGGCTGCACAGGGCTGCTATCAAACGGGCTCGTCCGGGGAATCTGTGGGTAACTGGCTGGCTCAGGGGTGGGGTTGAGTGAGGAAACGGTAGAACTTCCGGCAGGTGGAGTCGAAGGTGCGCTGCTCGTCTTCCCAGCCGTTATGGATCAGCGGGCCGCCGTCCTCGTGGATTACAGCGCGGACGAGTTTTTCCGCCGCGACCTTTCTCAGAGAAGGGTTTTCATTCACGTCTCGGATGATCTCTCCGCCGAGCAGCCACAGATTGTCGACATGGTTTTGGATGGTCCTTTTCGACAGGCCGGACCCGGCGAGGTGAAGGAGGAAAGGCATGAAGTATTCCACAAGTTTTCGGCCGGGAGGAAGATCCTTTTCCTCGCCCATCCAACGCTCCGGCCACTCCGAAAGATCGCGGCAATCGCGGCAGTAGGGCAATAGCGCGGCGGGTGTCAATGGGAGAGAATCAGGATTCGTCTTCATCTTCCTATCGATCCAGTCAATTCATGCGCCTTCCCAGAATTCTAAACCAGTGCCATCCCATTCCGGGATTTGTTTACGGGCGAGCCAGCTTTGCCGAAGACGCGCAAACCGTCCTCATCCCGGTCCGGCCGCGGAAACGATCCACGGCTATTTGCTCGGGCTGTCATCAACCCGCGCCCGGCTACGACCAGTCTCCCACGCCGCGACGGTTTGAATTCATCGGCTTCTGGGGCTATCTGGTTTTTCTGGTCTATTGCATGCGACGGGTCAACTGCAAGCAATGCGGGGTGCTGGTCGAAGAAGTGCCGTGGGGTATGGGGAAACACACCTCGACCAAGGTTCACATGCATTTCCTGGGTCATTGGGCGCGCAAACTTTCCTGGAAGGAAACGGCCGAAGAATTTCGCACTTCCTGGGATAAGGTCCACGATGCGGTGGCGTATCTGGTCACCTGGGGGCTGGAGCATCGCGTCCTGGGAGCGATTCGCGCCATCGGCGTGGATGAGATTCAGCGCGGTAAGGGGCACAAATATCTGACCTTGGTGTATCAGATCGACCTGGGCTGTACCCGACTGCTGTGGATTGGCAAGGAACGGACCGTGAAAACCTTCCAGGAATTCTTTGCCATGATCGGCCCGGAGGTGTCGGCGAAGATCGAGTTCGTCTGCTCGGACATGTGGAAACCGTATTTGGGGGTGATTCGCGAGAAGTGTTCCCAGGCCCTCAATATTCTCGACCGGTTCCACATCGTCGCCAAGGTGAACAAGGCGCTCGACGACATCCGCTCCGCCGAGGCCCGGCGCATGAAGGGGGACGGATACGAGCCGGTCCTGACCAAGTCCCGGTGGTGCCTTCTGAAGCGGCCGGCGAACCTCACGGCCAACCAGAAAGTGAAACTGAAAGATCTGGTGCGCTACAACCTCCAGAGCGTACGCGCCTATCTGCTCAAGGAAGACTTCCAGCAACTCTGGAATTACGAGTCCACCGCCTGGGCAGCCAAGTTCCTCGACCAATGGTGTCGCCAAGTGATGCGCTCCCGGATCGAGCCGATGAAGAAAGTTGCCAGGACTTTACGCGCCCACCGCGAACTGATCCTCAACTATTTTCGCGCCCGGAAAGAGTTTTCCAGCGGCGTAATCGAGGGTCTGAACAACAAAGCCAAAGTCACTATGAGAAAATCCTACGGATTCCGAACCTTCCGAGTCACCGAACTGGCTCTCTATCATTCACTTGGCAAACTGCCCGAGCCACAACTCACCCACAGATGTTTCTGACGAATCATCAAACGAATCCGGCCGAAAATGTCTTCGCGCCACGCCTAAGGGCCGCGCCGGGCCCCTCCAGCGAGCTGCGAGGCACCCTACACGCCAATGCGAACTTTGGCGGTCAAACGCGATCTTGAAAACTCCGTCTCTTCCCGCAACTCACTTGCACAGTGAGTCTTGGTGAGAAATGCGGGCTAGTAGGAGTGAAATAATCAAAGGGCCAAGGACGATGCCGAGGGCACCGAACGCGCGCGTACCGCCAATAATCGACAGCGCGATCGTCAACGCGTGTAGTTGCACATGCCCTCGCGCCACCGCCGGACGGACCACATTGTCGATGACAACGGTAACAATCGCGCACCAGATTCCGACAGCCGCCGCCTTCGCATAGGCGCATGCGGCAATTTCATAAATTACCACCGGCGCCCAAACCAGAGAGCATCCCACCAATGGAACGAAAGAAGCCAGCCCACAGAAGAATCCCAACACTGCCGCGGGGCGGATACCGGCAACGGCAAATGCGGCGGCGGTCAATACGGCTTCACTGACGGCCGCCACGAAAGCCCCGCCTAGAACTCCTACGATCGTACTCTGGATGTTCCGAATTAATCGATCGCCTATTTCCGCCTTTATAGGAACCACCGGCAACGCCCTTTCGACCCAGCCTCGCCCGTGCTGCAGCAGCTCATACAAGAAGATAAGCGTCAGGAGCATCGTGGCCAGTGCGGCACTCGCGCGGCTAAGGACAGAGCCGGCGGCGCTTAGAAGCCAGGCCGCGGAGCCATTCGCGTACCGCTGAAGCTGCTCGCGCACTACAGCGGGGTCCACAGGTATGAAAGATGCCACCCCTTCCGCTATGCGGTCGGCGGCCCGTGAGATCCCGGTCGTCCACGAGCCGTTTGCCGACGGTTCAGCCAGGGAGATGTACGTGGCCTCAGCCTGTCGCGCCAGAACCGCGCCCACCGTCCAGAGGGCGACCGAGAGCAGAACGCCGGCAAAGGCGGTGGTCAAGAGAGCTGCCACACCAGGCCGGCCGAGCTTCCGATCGAGGCATGCATGCACCGGCTCGAACAGCACCGCCAGAATGATGGCGAGGAGCAGAGCCGTGAAAAAAGGTTCGGCGATCCGCCAGGCGAACGGCAGGAGAGCTACGGCTAACAGCGCCAAGAAAATCAGTTGTACCCGCCGCTGCATCGCGTCACGTTCCGTCCGGACCGGGGCCGGGCTCGTACCAAAGTGAGGCCCGAAAAAATGCGGCGAGCTTCTTCCCAGTGCTGGTCCGGCGCTATGAAGACGGATAGAACTTGCGTTCGCCGTCGCCGGCGATCTGCTTCCCCGCGGGCATCCTCAAGTTTCCGCGTCGGCGATGAGCCGGAACCTCTCAAAGATTCGACCGGTAATCAACCCAAACACGAAGCCGCCGACGTGAGCCATATACGCAACGCCACCGCCAGCAGTCTTCACACCCGCAACAGTGCTGGCCTGACTGAACAACTGAATGAGAAACCAGACTTTCGCACCCTTCCGGTGTGCTGTTATCGGCGACTGGTAGTTCCTGGCCAAATCCAGTGATCAGCGCCGGCGTGATGCCGTGCCGCTGCATCTGTTCGGCCCCGGCTGCGGCGCGCTGCTTGGAAAGGGCCAGATTCCCCTCGGGAGTTCCCATGTTATCGGCGAAGCCCACCAGGATGATTCCCCAACCGGAGAACTGCGCGTTCATGGCCGCTGCCACCCCGCCGATATCGTCCATCTCCTAGTTTCCCAAACGCTCGATCGCGTTGCCCTGTGCCTGCTTCCCTCTTCCCTCTAAGCTGGATTCGGCGATCTCTTTTCGTTGATTCCAAACTACCCCTTTTGTTTTCGCATCGACATCCTTACGGCGGCCGTCACAGAGCTCATGCTTCGCACCATCCACTGAGCTCGTAGACAGACAATTCTCAGTGGAATGCGGGTTCGGCTTGCCCCGTCTCAACGTATTTCTTCAGGTGCCCCATGAGGATGCCCCAAAACGTGTTGCAGGCCTTGAAGGCGCTATGCCCTTCCGGCCAATCCGCATGATCGCATTCCACTACTGTCTGGTTGGCGCCCTTGCTGGAAACGCAAAACGTAACCGTAGTGCCGGCTGCTGCGCCCGGGCCTTCGGTGCACTTCCAAGTAACCAGCGAGTTGGGCTTGACTTCAATGAACTTCCATCGAAATGGCTTCTCGTCCGCGAAGCTAAACACTGCTTCCTGATTCTTCCCGACAGTGCCTTCGATTTTGGGCACGTACCAGCTCTTCAGTCCTGCGAGACTGGATAACGCTTGAAAGACTCGGTCTTCGGGAGCCTGAATCGTTATTTTGTGTGAGATCATTGCCATGTTGTCGTCTCCTTTACTTTGTTTTGTTGTCACCGGTGCTGCTACAATTTCGAATCGTCCGTCATCAAAGCCCCACCATCGCGGGCTTGCGAGAGGGATTCTCGTGGGGTAGTTGCTGTCGTAATTTTGCCGGTCGATCCCTCCCACCTAGTAAACAAGTCCTTAGGAAGTTCGATTCCCAAGAGATCCAAGGCACGATTAACGTCTGATCCACCACTTCCTCCAGTGTGGCTGGACGGTGATAGAAAGCGGGTACTGGTGGCATAACCACCGCACCGATTTCGGCGACTTGCACCAGAAGGCGAAGGTGTCCGAGGTGCAGCGGTGTTTCGCGGACGAGCAGCACGAGCGGGCGACGGTCCTTCAACGTGACGTCTGCCGCGCGCAACAGCAGGTTATCCGAATATGACGTGGCGATTCCCGAGACCGTCTTGATCGAACAAGGCGCGACAATCATGCCTCCCGCGCGGAACGAACCGGAGGAGATCGTGGCTGCGATGTCCCCTGGCTTGTAGACCCGGTCGGCCATAGCCTCGACTTGCTCAAGCGAGAAATCAGTCTCCAAAGCGAGGGTTCGCTGCGCTGCGGGACTGAGGACCAGATGGGTCTCGACGCTACTGACGCCGCGCAAGACCTCCAACAGGCGAATGCCGTAGATCGCCCCGGTAGCTCCCGAAATTCCAACGATAATGCGCTTCATGTCTGATTACTCCTCGGGTTGTCCCATTCCAGAAATGTCACAGGCACGCCGTCCGGGTCGCAGAGCTGGAAGAGCTTTACGCCCCAGGAGGTGGCTTGTGGGGCAGGCGTGGGAACCGAAATACGGCGCCGAGCGGCCTCGACATCGTCGACCTCGACGACGACGTGGAATCGATCGGCTGGCTCACCCAGGCGCAGAGGTTGCCGCTCACGCGTGTTATCGGGAATTTCCAGTCGGAGACCGCCGAGGTCGAACCGCCGACCGCGGCCGTTGCTGCGGTCCCATTCCTCAACCATCGGAAAGCCAAGACTTTCTCCATAGAACCGCACGACGGCGTCGAATGAGTCGGTTGCCAGAGCGACGTAACTCATCGCCGTCCTCCCGCAACAAGGTCATATGAAGGTAGCGTCTGACATTGGGGCAGAACCTCATCCACCAGCAGGCGCAAGCTGCGGAGCCAAGAATCGCGCTCGTCCAAAGCGTCGTACGAGAGCATCAGGAGGTAACCAAAACCTCCGGTATCGTCTTGTAGAGCATTGATTCGGGATGCAACTGTTTCGGGAGAGCCAACGAGCCAAAGATGGTCGGCTAGATACTCCAAGTCGACCGCTTTGTCTGGCATCGACGAATCGAGCTTCAGCGTGGGTCCAAGCCCTAGACCGAGGTAGAGTGGGAGCAGGAACTCCTTCCAGCAACGACCCATGGTGCCGTTGATCGCAAGCGAACGCGCTTCCCGATCCGTCGGCGCGACATAGACATCGCGGATGATCCTCCACTGGTTTCGGTCGGGCGCTCGACCGGAGCGAGCGGCGCCCTCGGTTACTGCATCCCAGTGTTTAGTAGTGACACACGAGTCTGGACTGACACTTAAACTGACCGGGATGTATCCTTTCTCGCCGGCGAGCTTATGATTCTCCGAACCCGGGGTCAGGCCCGCGACAGCGATTGGCGGATGCGGGCTTTGGTAAGGATGTAGGTGGAAGCCAAGGCTGTCGAAGGCCGTCCTCGGCTCGCCCATTGCCCAGAATTCGCCGCGGATGTCGCGGGCACCATCCGTCCAGAGTGCCGTCATCATCTCTAAAGCCTCGAACGTCATCCGGCGATTCTTTCCACCGCCAGCGTCGATGCCAAAGAGTTGGTGATCGCTGGGCAAGGCACTGATGCCAACGCCCAATTGATAGCGGCCCTTGGCCATGTGGTCGAGGTAAGCAACGCGATGTGCCAGGTCGACTGGGTGATGGTACGGGAGAAGATGACCCAGCGGACCAAGTCGAATGCGCTTGGTCCGCTGGAGTGCTTGGGCTATCAGCAGATCGGGAGCCGGGCAAGGTTCCCAAGCTGCAGTGAAATGCTCGCCGATCCATGCTTCCTCGAAACCGAGGGCATCGAGACGCTCTAATTCTTCGAGGTCCCAACACTGGCCATCGCGAATAGATCGCTCTGGCGGGTGCGACGGCATTAATAAGGCTCCGAGATTCATGCGACTTTTCTCGTAGAAGCCTGCTGCTTCTTATCTGCGCCGCTGCCGTACACAAAGTCCGTGTCGGAGAAGGTGTAGGGATAATTTGGACGCTCATCCGCTATGCGACCCAGCTTGTGGCGGAGTTGCCCGAAGGCGCGGTAAAGGACCGGGTAGGGCTGGCCAGCAAAAGATTCCAAATCTCGTGCCAGGTCCGAGGTTTCTCGCGAATAAGGTCGGTCATTTCCTTCACGACCTCAGCTTCCGACTTCACGATGACTTTCGCTGGCTGTTTGAGCGGCTCGGAAACGGTCGCCGCCACATAGGCGAAACGGTCAACATGGCCGACCAGCGGTATAGTGCAGTCAAAACCAACCTTGGAAATGTTTACTGGTGGATGGTCTGAGCCGAGGCTCAGGTCCAATGGAAGCATGTTCTGCTCCGGCAGGATCACAGTTCCCCTTTCAGGGTTGAAGCGCCACGCTTGGGCCCACTTCACACGCTCGTCGTTGTAGATATCCACGTCCTCGTCGAAGACATAGGCGACCTTCGGCATCCATTGACGGGAGCCGGAGAGCATAATAGCCAAGGCCTGTTTAGCATCGCCGCCGCCACGAACCTTAATGTTGGCGTAGGCGATATTCGAACAGCCTCCGTAGGGTAGGTAGACGCTTTGGACAAGGATTCCCGCGCGCTGCAGCGCGAGGTATAGATCACCTTCGATCGCCGGCTGGAAGGCATACATATCCGTGCGACCAGGATGCAAACCACCGATTGTGGCGTGTTTACAAATCGCACCCTTGCGGTAAGTGATGCAGTCTACGACGAAGCGATTGTTGTGCGGAAGGCCACCACCGTATGTGCCGGTGTACTCACCATATGGCCCCTCATCGTGGATCCAGCCTTCGGTAGTAATGACGCGACCCTCCAGCACGACCTCGGCATTTGCCGAAACCGTCAGGTCGTTGGTCTCGCATTTCACAAGTTTTGCTGGTTCACCATAGAAGCCGCCGAGGATGTCCCAGTCGTCAACGCCAGGGAAGCTGACCATGGACGCGATCGTGTCCAAAGCCGGCTGACCAATGACAACGGCGATCGGCATGTCTTTGCCGAGTTGCTGATAGCGGAGGGCGTGAATACGAGCGTTGTGCGTGTCATTCCGCATGTCGATGTTGGTTTCGTTCTTTCCGCGGTACATGAATCGGTAAATACCCTGGTCAATCAAACCGGTGTCGGGGTCGCGACTGACGACATTTGTGTCGTTGAGGTAGGCTTGACCATCGTGCGGATGGTGGTGAAATAAGGGGAAAATGGTCAGGTCGACATCTTTACCCTTGAGGATCACGTCCTTGCAGGGGGCGGTATTCACAAGCTGAGGCTTCTGCCGGAGTGCGGATCGTTCTGCGATCTCGACGCCCACTTTCTCGTAGTCACATCCCAGGGCTAGCGCGTACATGGGGCGGACACCATAGGCATTCGCCAGAAAGGGAAACTGGCAATCCTTGACCTTCTCGACGAAGATCGCGGTGTCCGGATTGTCTTCCATTAGTTTGGGTAACTCGTCGACACGCTTCTCATCCTTGTAACGAGTCAACAACCCTGCTTTGTCTAAGGCTTCGACGTATTCAGCTAACGTAGTCTGAGGCATTTCGTAGTGCTCCTTCTGGACGTAGAGGTCCAATGCAGTTAGTGCTCCAATGAGCGGATTGCGTGTGAGCGGACTTGTCGGCTGCTATGCCTCCTTCACGTCTGGTTTGACGCTATGTCTCTTCCCTAGAGGCTAACGGGGCTCCGCCTCAGACCGACGAGGTATATTTCCGTCGCGCCTGAGGGTGCAGCATAATCCGAGAGATGGCTCCGGTCGACAGTGGAGAACTGCAAGCAGTTCTCGCCAACGATTTAGGCCGCCGAAGCGGCAGTCGATCCCGAAGGATCGGAGTCGTACCGGAGCCGAAATGAGCGTATCACGAAGTGTTGCTGAAGTGCTCGCCGACCACGTCACCCTGGAAGTAGAAGGAATCGATCGAATGTACTTGAACGTTTACGTTCCAGGCTTGCAGCGGGAAGAAGGCGTGGCCTGCTTCTTTCGATTTCACCGCGGCAACCAGTTTGCCTCCAGCGCCTTAATGGATCCGATCAGCAAAACATTCGTTGCCGCCTTGGAGGCGTTCGCCCGTCAAGAGAAGATCCCCGTGATTGCGTTCCGCAAGGGTCAACGCAAGGATGACGCGGCGGCCGAACAGAGAAAGAAGTTCCAGAAGACAGAAGGCGTGGTGTTCATCGGCAAGGCGCAGGAGAAGACGCCGGTGTTCCGGACGGAGCGTCGCCGCAATGAAAAGACCGGCGGCACTTATCCGTGGCTCGTGCGCTCAACCGCCATAGTGAACCACTTCTACATCTACTGCGTGGACCGCGACTTTGGACCGTTCTTCCTGAAGTTCAGCACATATTTTCCCTACAACGCCAAGCTGTGTATCAACGGGCATGAGTATGCCAAACGGCAACTGGTCCAGAAGGGTATCAGGTTTGAAGCTCTCGACAATGGGGTCTTGAGTTGTGACAATCCCAAGCGGCTGCAAGCCATTTGCGATGGACTGAGCGCGGAGAAAATCGACGCCTTATTGCGGAAGTGGCTACGATTGCTGCCGCATCCATATGAGGTCAGAGATCGCAAGGCCGGCTATCGGTACCAAATTTCCATTCTTCAGGCGGAATTCTCGCTTACCCAGGTGCTGGACCGCCCTGTAACCGGCCGGGTGTTCTTTGAAGAGGTGATCCGCGAAAATCTGGATATCGGCAGACCCAGTCAGGTGCAGTTGATCTTCGACCGCCGCGTGAACAAGACCACGCCCGGCCGTTTTCGCACCCGAGTCATTACGGAAGGAGTGATCCCTTCCCTCCATGTTGATTACAAAAGCACTCGAATCAAGCAGTATCACAAGGAAGGGCGCGCACTTCGCACGGAAACCACCATCAACAACACGCGCGACTTCGGTATTGGCAAGCTACTCAAGAACCTGCCGGCACTGCGGCAGATCGGCTTTCAAGCCAACCGGCGTCTACTCGACGTCCAGAAGATATCCCACGATTGCTCGATTGGTGAGGACGCCTTCGATCGCGTCGTGCGTCCTGCCGAGGTCAATGGTCGAAGAGCTTCGGCCTTGCGGTTCGGCGACAAACGCGTCCAGGCTTTGTTCACTGTGCTGGCCGTCTTCAGTTTTCAACTTCGGGGATTTACCAACTCAGAAATGCGCGTTTTGCTGGCGCAACTGCTGGGCTTCGATCCAGCTAATTATCCCGTCGGAAAACTGACGTACGACCTTCGCCGCCTCCGGCTCCACGGCATCATCGAGCGGATTCCGCACAGCCATCGTTACCAACTCACATCGGATGGACTCCGCATTGCACTATTCTTTTCCAGGACCTACGCCCGGTTGTTCCGGCCCAAACTCGCCGAGATCATGCCCGCCGCTCCGCCGCCGATTCCATCCCCACTCCGCGCCGCGTTCGACCGGCTGGAATCGGAAATCGGCGCCTGCTGCGAGAAGGAGCGGCTTGTTGCCTAGACTTGACGCATTCGAATTACAATTTCTTAGACAAGGACTCTAGCGAGAGAGCCACCTGGCCAGACACGATGGTGTTGCGGCCCCAAAGGCGGCGCGGGCCTTGGCTGTCGGCATCTGCGGATTTCAGGGCAGGCACGAGGTTGGCGCGGGTAGCGCGCAGCGCCGGGGCCAGACCGAAGAGTAGCGTGCTCAGCACAGCGATCACCATTGTGAACAACAGCGCCCGATGGTCCACTTCGACGTCGAACAGTACGGGCACGTCGCTGGGAATAGGTATGTGATGCCAGAAGTCCGAGATGACATCCGACACCGCCAGTCCCGCCAGTCCCCCCGCCGCCACCACCAGGAGACTCTCCAGCATTAACTGCCGGACCAGGGCGCCGCGGCTGGCGCCGATGGCCAACCGCACGGCGATCTCCCGCGCGCGTGCGCGAGCCCGGCTCAACAGCAGACCGGCCACATTGGCGCACGCCACCATCAGCACGCATACCCCCAGCAGCGCGAGCATGGCAAGCATGGCCATCTGTGCCGGCCCCTGTGCGATGCGGAGTTGGAACTCGGTCTCCACCTGGAGGCGCCTGTCGCGCGCGGCCTGGGAATGCATTTTCTCCAGCCCGGCGGAAAGACCTCCGACATCGGCCTGCGCCTGCTCCAGGCGGACACCCGGCTTCAACCGGCCCTTGATGAACAGCCCGCCCAAGTCGCGGTCGTGCAGGTCGTTTTTCCGGCTCATGCGCGGCGCCATGGCCAGCGGAACGAATAACTGCGGCCGAAAGACCGTGTCGATGCCGGTAAAATGCTCTGGCGCCACGCCGATCACCGTGAACTCGATACCATTCAGGCGGATGCGGGAGCCGACCACGGAAGCTTTCGCCCCAAACTGGCCGATCCAGAAATCGTGCCCCAGGACCACAACCGGCTCGCGGCCTTCGGCTTGATCTTCTTCAGGCCGGAAGCCGCGACCTAATGCAGGATCTACGCCGAGAACACCGAAGAAATTCCCTGAGACATACAGGCCGAAGGTCATACGCGGCTGAGTGGCGGCGTTCGGACTAACGCCAAACAATGCGTATGAAGCGGCTACCAGACCCTCGAAGGTGCGGTTGTAGTCGCGGAGGTCGATATAGTCCGGGTACGAAATGGGTGGGTTCAGGCCGAACGGCGCCGCCACGGCAGTGTTGATCGTGACCACGCGATCCGGATTTAAGACCGGTAATGGACGCAGCAGCAAGGCGTCGGCGAAGCTGAGCATGGCTGAGGTGGCGCCGATGCTGAGGGCCAGCGAACAAATAGCGACAGCCGTGACCGTGATCAACGGGATGGGATTGGCCCCCGCGGGCGGTTCACCGCAATGGTGACGGTGTTGGAAACGGCGTCCCCGATGGCAGGGAAACGAGCACCGCCGGGCCGGCCGGGGTTGGCAAGCGCGAGCGCCAGCGGATAGATGGCCTTGACGCAGAATCGATTGTGTTCATGACCATCACCTGAATGCCGTAATAGTTCAGTAGTTCCTCACACAGCCCCGCCATGGCGTCACCAGCCGACCCGGGATTACGGAGGATCTGATGGTAATCGTGGTATACCGCCTCACTGAGCGCGGGTCCGTCGATGAAGGCGTGCTCCTCCGCCACGTTCGCCAGATCAGGTAGCTGATCGGAAACTGCGATGCCCGGTTTCAGGCGCCGCCCACACGCCTGAAACCATTTTGTAATCCCAGTTTCATCGCGCTTTAACACGGCGATGTTACGGTCACAGGTACCCTATGAACCGATTGCTTCCGGTCCTCCTTACTACCAGTGTCTTTTGTCAGCTCGCGCTAGCGCAGAACGAAACGTCGGCCTTGGCCGGGCGCGTGACGGATCCTTCGGGCTCGGGCGTGCCCGCGGCGCAAATCCGGCTGACATCGCAATCCACGGGCGCGGTGCGCGATACCGCGACTACGACCGCGGGCGAATACCGCCTCGAACTGCTGCCTCCGGGCGATTACGCGCTGCGCGTGACCGCCGCGGGTTTCAAGACGTTCGACGATTCCCGGATTCACCTGCAGGTGGCGCAGACCTCCGCATTCGACGTGCCGCTCGCCATCGGCGCGGCGACGGAGGCCATCGAGGTACAGGCTGACGTGTCGCCGCTCAATACCGAAACGGTGGCGCAGGGAACGGTGGTCGGCAACGAAAAGATCGAAGCGCTGCCGCTAAACGGGCGGCAGTTCCTGCAACTGGCGCTGCTTTCCCCGGGGGTCAACTCGGGCGGGATCGCGGTGCAGCAGAACGCGCTGCGGCAGGGCGAAATCGGCGGCCTGAGCGTGGCGGGAACGCGCACCAACGATTCGGCGTACCTGCTGGACGGCGTCATCAACACCGATCCCGATTACAACGCGCTGGCATATGTGCCGATCGTGGATGCCATCGCCGAATTCCAGGTGCAGGTGGCGCAGTACAGCGCCGAATACGGGCGCGCCTCGGGCGGGCAGATCAACGTGCTGACGCAATCCGGCAGCAACGCCTGGCACGCGGCGGCGTGGGAGTTTCTGCGCAACAACAACCTGGATTCGCGGCCCTTCAACCTCACCACCCAGAGCAGCGTGCCGAAATTCCAGCGCAACCAGTACGGCGGCATGCTGGGCGGCCCGATCCTGAAGAATCGGCTGTTCGGATTCTTCAGCTACGAAGGCCTGCGCGACCGCCAGGCAGCAGCGAATCTAACCACCATCTCGGTTCCCGATGCGCTGCAGCGCACCGGCAATTTTTCCGAAGAGATCAAGACCACGGTCATCTACGACCCCACCTCTGCGCTGGTGAACGGCACGCGCACCCCGTTTCCCGGCAACGTGATTCCCAGCAACCGCATCGACCCCTCGGCCTCCGCCGCAATGGGGATACTGCCGCTGCCGAACCTGGCGGGCGGGCTCTACATCAACTCGGCGGACGTGCTGCGGCAGAACAACGACAACGAATCGGGCCGGGTGGATTACAACCTCTCGGACAGCCTGAAGCTGTTCGGCCGCTACTCCGGCGCCACCGAGGACGCCTCGCTGCCGGTGGCGCTGCCCAACCGCGCCAACCTGGATAATGCCGTGCCGCGCAACGCGGCGGCCGGATTCACGCAGGTGATCTCCGCCGACAAGGTGAACGATATCCGCCTCGGCTTCAACCGCCTGAATTTTCTCTACGGTCTGCCGGAGCCGGATTTCAGCGTGAACGGCAGCGATACGCGCTTGCCCAACTTCATCGTGGGCACGCTGAATTTCGGCGGCGCCGGGCCGTACAACGCCACCGGGCAGGGCGGGATCGCGCAGGCACGCGACAACGTGTACCAGCTTTGGGACGTGTTCGCGTGGCAGAAGGGCCGGCACTCCATTAAGCTGGGCGGCGAATTCGACGCGTTCCAATATGTGCGTTTCGAGTACGCCGATCCGCTAGGCTCCCTGACCTTCACTTCCGGCTACGCCGATGCCACCGCGGCGGCGCAGAAAGCCGGCGATCATTCCGGCGATGCGCTCGCCACGGCGCTCCTCGGCCTGCCCAGCACCGCGGTGCGCACGCTGGGGCCGAACCGCATCGACGGGCGCCAGCAGAATTACGCCGGCTTCGCGCAGGATGATTTCCGCCTGCGGCCCAACCTGACGCTGAATTTCGGCCTGCGCTACGAAGTTTCGCCGCCGCTCTACGACATCCGCAACCAGATGGCGAGCATCGATTTCAGCACGGCGCCGCCGCCCCAGGCGATTTTCAACGCCGGTTTGCAGGGCATCTACAGCCCCAAGCTGTTCGTGTGCGGAAAGGACGGATACCCGGCCGGCTGCGCCTATACCGACTGGCACAATTTCAGCCCGCGCGTCGGCCTGGCATGGTCGGTGGATTCCAAGACGGTGATTCGCGCCGGCGGCGGTATCTATTACGGGACGCAGGACGACAACACGCTGCTGAAGCTGGCGCAATCGCTGCCGACTACTTACGCCCAGACGCTGACGTTCAACGCCTACGTGCCGCAGAATCCGAACCTGAACGTGTTTTCGGCGGCCATCGTGGGCACGCAGTCCATCCAGGCCGCGACCATCGACCTGCACCAGGGCACGCCCTATTCGCCGCAGTGGAGCTTCAACATCCAGCGGCAGATCGCGCCCGATACGCTGGTGGAAATCGGTTACCTGGGCACCTCCGGCATTCACCTGGAGCAGAACGTGCAAATCAACAATTCCATGCCCGGATCGGCAGTGAAGCGGCCGTATTACGGACTGGTGCTGGCGCCGGCCGTGCAATCCGAACTGAACTTCCCGATGATCAACGCCACGGTTCCGGTGACCACCATCAATTACTTCCCGCATTCGGCGCAGAGCAACTACCACGCCCTCACCGCGCGCGCCGAGCGGCGTTACAAAGGTGGCTTTTCGCTGCTCAGCTCCTTCACGTGGTCCAAGGCGATTACCAATGCGCCGCAGTACCGCAACGCCGGCGGCATCACGGGCGACGAGAATTCGCCGCCGCAGAATTCCTTCGACCTGGCGGCCGACCGCGGCCTCGCCTACTTCGACACGCGCTTCCGCTGGGTGACCACGGGCGTGTTCGACCTGCCTTTCGGCAAGAACCACCACATGCTGAGCCAGGGCCTGGGCGCGGCGCTGGCGGGTGGATGGCAGCTATCCGGCATCCTGCAATTGCAGAGCGGCTTCCCCTACACCATCAACTACAAGGGCGACACCATCAACGTGGGGGGCGGCAGCGGCGGCATACTGGTGCGGCCGAATTACGCGCTCACGGCCAGCGGCGCGAACGTGGATCCCAACCTGCCATCGAGCCAGCGCTCGACCTCCGAGTGGTTCAACACGGCGGCCTTCGTTTCGCTGGTCTTCGCCTTCGGCAACGTGGGACGCAACACCATGATCGGCGACGGACTGAGCAACCTGGACGTCACCCTGGCACGCCACTTCCGGCTGAGCGAGCGACTGGACCTGCAGTTCCGGGCGGAGGTTTTCAACCTGGCCAATCACCCGAATTTCAACCTGATCGGGCGCATCGTGAACGATCCGACGTTCGGAATCGTGCAGAACCAACTGCCGCCGCGGCAGGTGCAGTTCGGGGTGAAGCTGAGCTACTGAAGCGCCGTTAGAAGACGCGTGGAACGGAAGCGTGGGCTTTACGCTCACTCCTACCCCGCCTCGATCCAGTCTTGCATCCTGAAAAGGGGCAATCTATTTGGAGGAGATGACAGCATGGGGATGCCAGGCCGGGGCACGCCGCTAACCGGCTCGGATTATGCGGTTTCCTGCAACGCGGCTCGGCTCCCGGCGATCCAGGATCGGCCAGGAAATGCCAAGCCGGTCGGCGGCGTCTTCTGCGTGTTGATCGCAATAGGCGGCAACAACGGATCGGCTTCCGCCGCTGGTGAAGAGGAAAGTGGCTTCGTACAAGCAACCCTGCACGGTACACATCACGATTTCCTTGAGGGGGCGGAATGTCGGATGCATCGTAGCCGCTATTGTAACAGTTCACGGATGACGTGAGGCTCTTTGCCCAAGCGGCTTCGAAGACGCCAAAGCGCCCTCTTTCCGAATTCGGCACTGAATCAATCTGCCATCCGCCAGAGGCGCTTATCCTCTAAGTTGGTCCTGGATCGGTCTTGTGTCCCGCGGGAATGGGGATGTACCGAAATTGTCATTGTCAACACGGGCGTGAGATTGCAACATTCGTTGCGGAGGCCGTTATGCCGAAGGATTCACGAGACCCATCCAACATCCTGCAGCGCATGGACGCAAGTAACGATGTTCATTTCCGGAATGGGCTTCTTCACTGATGCCTATGATCCGTTTATTATCGGCGTTATTGCCGCATCTGGCGACGAAGGCGCTGGCCGTCATGGCCGCGCACCGGCGCGTGGGGGCGCAACCGCCTCCGCAGCGGGTGGCGGCGATCGTCAACAGTGGCTTTCCTGAGGCGCGGCAGAACGCGGTAGCGCTGGCCATCTGCCGCGAGTTTGCCGCACAGAGCGGGATGGGGTGGGCCGGCGGCCTTGTCTTGACCGGAGGCGGTATGATTGGCGGGCGGCCGCTGACCGAAAAGAGACGCTCGGCGCCGCCGGTAAAACACATGATCCAATCCCTGGATTTGACGACGGCGGCTCTGGCCGAAGGGCTTCCGGTGCCGCCCGCAGCGATGCGGTTGATGGCGAGGAATCCATTACCGTTTCTGCCCTTTGCCCTCTGGCGTTGGATTTATATCCGGTTTGGCGGCAACGGCTTCGAGCAAGAGGCGGCGAGCAACGGCATCCGCAAAAGCCGTTTGCTCGACCAACCTTATGCGGCTTAACCCGCCACGTCACGTCACGTCCGAGCCTTTGCTGGTTTCGAGTGGCGGGCCGCATGACACAGTGGCGCATCCTGGCATACTCTACTGCTTACTTACTCTCCTGCCTGGCATCCCTGCGAAACTCATCCTGAACCACGCGTGGATTGTCGGCCTCCCGCAGCCGTCGAGCTTCCTCTTTGGTCCTCGGCTTCGCGAATTGCGCGCGGGCGGGATCGAAGATGCGGGTATCGGAAGGCCTCGAGGTGAACGGGGCCAGGTCCGGATCATCTGTGAACATGTCGCTCATATCGGCGGCCAGAGCGTCTTCCAGGTTCAGCGGGCCTAGCCCCAGCAGTTCGTAGATCGTCTTCTGGACGCTAGGCATGCTGCAGTGCCGGTGCGAAACAAAACCGCGGCGCGCGTAGGGGCTGATCACGAGCACCGGGCTGCGGTGCGCGTCCACGTGATCCGCTCCGTCCTGCGCGTCATCCTCGATCACAAAAATGGCGCTGTCCTGCCAGATCGGGCTGTGCGTGATCTTCTCCACGATGCGGCCCAGGGCCAAATCGTTGTCCGCAACAAAGGAGGCCCGGTACGGATAAGCCGTCTCCCGGGCGCGGATCGGAGGTGTGATCGTTGGGCAACCGGATTACCGTAAGTGCCGCCACTTTTCCTTTTGCCAGCAGCCGATCCATGTCCTTGGCGAACTGCCGGTAGCGGAACTGATCGGGAATGCCGAGGTTGAACGTGGGATAGGCCCGGTCCGTCGATTCAAACACCGGCATCGGCACGGGAGCGTTCAGGAGCAGTCGCTGGCCCTCCGGTTCGGTTCCCTCGCGCTCGTCGGAGCCTTCCAACTCGAGCCCTTCGCCATAGTTGCGGAGGCTCAGTCCGGCGCCGGCGATGTGTTCCCAGAGCGACCCAAACTCGGGCTCGTCCTCCGGCATCGGTCCGTCGGCCCCGCCGCCGAGGGCGCGCCGCCCGGGCGCGGCGCTGAAGGCATTCGCCTTGCGCCGTCCTCCGTATCCCGATGTCCATGCCATGTCGAGCCACGGCGTGGGCGCGATGCCAACAGCCCAGCGGTGCCCGTCCACCGACACGTCGCTGTCGACAAAAAACCGGTCGCTGGTCGCAAATCGGGCAGCCAGTGCATGGGCGTTCGGCGTAACACTCACATCCCTCAACTTCGGCTCTTCTTCGGTCCAGCCGTGCAGTCCGAAACGCGCCAGTGACGGATCGCCATCCACGCCCGGCAGATCCCCCAGGACTTCATCGAAGGTGCGGTTCTCGCGAATGATGAAGAAGACGTGCTTCAGGCTGGGCATTTTCCCTCCCGGCGCCAGGGCCGCCTCATTGTTGCGTATCACGGCGGCGGTGGATTCCGCGAGGACGCTTTCATCGACCGGCAACCGCAGCACGGAAAGGCTGCCCAGTTCCAGTTCGCCGATGTACACCCGAGAGCCGTTGGGCCGGAATGTCTTCCCTCCATTCGGACCTGCCCCTTTGCCCTTGTTGTTCACGACATAAAGTCTTTCCTGATTGGGGGCAAGGGCCACCGCGGCGGGAGACCAGCCGGTATTCAGGTGGCCCAGCACCCGTGCCGAGTCCTTGTCGATCACGGCCACCGCGTTCACGCCTGCTTCCGCCACATACAGACGCTTGGCATCTTGCGCCATGCCCGTCGGCATCACGCCCCGTAACGGCCGTCCTTCGCGGTCCATGAATCGAACGCCCGAGAAAGGTGTCAGCGCAATCTGCCGCTGGATATCCCGACCGTCGGGAGTAATCACCGCCACGGAATCTTCGTGCGCCAACGAGACGTATACGTGTTGCGCGTCGGCAACCACCCCGGACGGTGAAGCGCCTCCGACGACACCATTCGATCGCACGGTGGCGCTCCCAACCGCAGTCTGGCATTGATCACCGGGTGAGCCGCCGCACTGATATCGCACGTCCAGAGCGAACTCCCCCGAACGTCGTTTTCGTCCCCCAGCCCGGGGATCCGACGGCCCTTCACTCGAACACCGTGCCGCGCCTGGTTCGACGGGTATCCGAAAGGCGGAAAGTGCAGGCCAGTGCGCAGCGTATTTTGCTCCCGGACGCCTGGGATGAGCTGGTACTCAAATAATCCCGAATTTGTGAAGTAGAGCCGCTTGCCATCTTCGGAGAGAGCGATCGCCAGCGGATTCGCGCCGGTGGGGATGGAAGCGACGCGTGCGCGGGCCGTGGTATCGATGACCACCACGCGCCAGTTGCCCTGATCGACGACATGGAGGTAACGGCCGTCCCGGGAAAGCGCCAGATTGGCAGCGAAGCTTTCTGAATAATTCGCGCCTGCTGTCGGGCCATTCAGCTCGATCCTGCCAATCCGCCGCCAGGTATCGGTGGACCAAACATCCACTGCTCCCGTGTCGCCCGTGGCGTCGTAGAGCATTCGCCCGTCCGGAGAATAGGCGACTCCGGCGTGCACCTGCACCTCAGGATCGTTCTCAGTGGTCGCGGGAATGGTGGTGACGCTCGGCTGGTCCGAGTCAGGATGGTCAATGATCGCGAGAGAAAATGGCCAGCCGATGCACGGGATCGCAATCTGTTGCCCATCCGCCCGCACTGCAAGAGCGAAAGGAAAGGGCGCCAGCGTGATCCAGGCGCCCTCCGGCGTAATCAGCCGGCCGTTCGGAAGGCGGGCCTCGATGGAGGCGGCGCCGGCGTTTCCTGCGGCGGCCAGAGCCGCACAAAGAACATAAAGAAAACGTTGTTGAACCAACGGTGGTCTCAAATCATCAGAACTCGAAGCGCGCGCCCACCTGGCCGGTGCGGTTGCCGCCGAAATCGGCCGGCCGCGCGCTGGTGATTTGACCGACACTGGAATTGTCGATGGCCAGCACCGGGTTTGCCAGATTCAAGTGATTCAGTGCGTTGGTGAACGAGCCCTCCACTTTAATTCTAAGGCGCTCGGTGATGACGAAACGCTTGGACAGGCCCGCGTTCAAGTTCACCGTTCCAGGACCCATCACCGAACCGATCCCAGCCGTGCCGAAACGTCCGAGCGGCGCGCCGTTGCCGGGGGTTCCGATCAGGCAGGCGCTACCGGCGTGCCACCCGGGAACACCAGGGCAAGTAAATGCGCCGGCGTTGAACCAGTTGGCTGCCGACGGATTCCCCAGATTGGGATTGCCGATCAGATCCGGCGCCTGGTCACGGCCGATGACGCCCGAGCCGGTGCCGGAGGGATCGCCGCCGCTGAAATAAGGCGTCAGGAACGGGCCGCTCTGCCACAGAACAATCGAGGTGAGCTGCCATCCGCCGACCAGGGCGTTCACGACCGGGTTCATATGGGAGCCGAATTGCCTGCCGCGGCCTACCGGAAGTTCCACGATTGCCGAAGTGATCCAGCGGTTGCGCCGAGTGCCATAAACCGGACCGTATTCGTGCTTGAGGTCGAGCGCGTCCATGGTGCGGTGGCCGGCGTTTTCATCGGCGAAGTGGTCGGCGGTATATCCCTGGTTATCGGCCAGGTTACTGGCGAAGGTGTATGCGGAATCGAGCGTGAGGCCCCTCTTGTAGCGGTGGTGCAGCTCGATCTGCAGCGCATTGTAACTGGCGTTGGCGCCGTTGGCGCGGGTATTGATGACGCCCCAATTCGGGAACGGACGGCTGCTTAAAGGCTGGTCCACGTAGTACGTCGTCGAGTAATACGACTGGTTCAAGTCCGGTGCCCACACCAGGTCCCGCGTGGCCATCCCGACATAGGACACCCGAAGGCCTGTATCGAACCCGAGGTCGCGATCGATTGAGTAATTCCATTGCTCCGAATACGGGTCTTTGTAATTGATCTGGTTCGCCGTGCCAAAATAGTCGGTTCCCGCGGGCGGAACCGAGATGCCCGAGCCGCCTGTTTTCACGTTGGGCCACTGAATGGCAGGAACGCCATTCGTGATGCTGTTATTGTAAGTGAAGGTCGCCGATTGCAAGGTCCCGGTGAGCGCATAGTAAATGGACCCTAGCACCTCGGTGTTATACACGCTGAAGCCGCCGCGGAAGACCGTCTTGTTGCCGAAGGGCCGCCAGGCGAATCCGAAACGCGGCATGAAGCGCTTGGGGGCGGTGCGCAGGCTCTCGGGAAGGCCAGCCTCGCTGGCGGAGAGGACGGGCATACAGGGCGTGCCGTTCAGGCTCGGGCCGGTGCTGCTGCCGAGCTGCGGACAGGCGTTGGCGCTCTGCAGAAAACCGGTGGCGAGCAGGTTGGCCGAGCCGTCCGGATAAATTGTAGCCTGGATGGAATTCAAAGCGCATCCCGTATTCCAGGGTCAGTCGCGGAGTTACGCGGAAACTGTCCTGGGCGTAGGCGTTGTAGTGACTGGTGATGCCGTCGTTATCCATCTGCACGTTGTCGAAACCGGTGGCGTTCGGCAGCCCAAGCAGAAAGTCGGCGAACGGCGTTCCGGTAAATTCACCGCTGAAACTGAACTGTCCGTAGTTATCGCCGCCGATGAAGCCGAGCGGGTCGATGGCCTGGATATGGCGGTAGTCGAAGCCAAATTTCAGGGTGTGGCGCCCGAGCGTCCAGGTCAAATTATCGACGACCTGGTAGGTCCGGCCGTGGGTAATGCCCTCCAGCCGGTCGGCGGTCAGTCCGGTAAGATTATTAATGTCGATCTCGGGCAGGCCGTTAAAAAATGCCGGGAGTCCGATCAGGCCCTGGAGACCAAGCGACTGCGAAAACGCCGTCCCATTGAAGGGATTCGTAGAGCCTGAATCGTGTCGGGTGAAACCGAAGCGAGCTTCGTCGAGCAGAGTCGGCGTTATGGCATAGTTATAAGCGAGGGTCAGCAGGCGGTAGTTATCGGGATTGGTGCTGGAGGGAATCAGGAGGTCGTTTGTCGACAGGCTGCTGATGTCTTTCCAGGTCCAACGGCCGAAGATCGACTGTTTGGAGGTCAGGTACTGATCGATGCGGACATCATATTGGTCGGAATGGTAACTGGTATCGCGGTTGACGATATAGTTGGCGGCGTGCACCACCGAGGTGTCGCCCGCATTGGGCGTTGGGAACAGGGAGAGAATTTTCTGCGCCACAGAGTTCATGCGGCTGGAGGGAATCGTATCGTTGACGAAGGGCGCGCCGGTAGTCGGATCGACGATGGTGACGCCTTCGGCACTGAAGTTGCCGGTGCGCATGGCGGACGTCGGAACCGTATCCTGCACCGTGGAAGTCTTCGGATAGCGGAACCCTTCGTAGGTTCCGTAGAAGAAGGTGCGGTTCCTGCCGTTGTACAGACGGGGCACCAGCACCGGGCCCCCCGCGGTCGCGCCAAAGTCGTTCGCGATTAGCTTCGGCTTGGTGGTCTCGCCGAAGTTGATGGCGTTCATGGCCGCGTTCTGGGTATACCAGAATGCACCGCCGTGAAACTCGTTCGTGCCGCTCTTGGAAATGGTGGTGACGTCGCCTACCCGGCCGTATTCAGCCTCATTCCCCACGCCCTGCACCTTGATTTCCGCGATTGACTCGGAAGAAGGGAAGGCATTGGTCAGAGGCGAGTTTCCGGTCACGTCGGTGATGGAGATGCCATCGAGAGAATACTGCGTCTGCGATTGAATTCCGCCCTGAATCGAAAAATTTCCGCTGTTGTCGGCCTGCACGCCGGGCAAGACCTGAATGAGTTGATACGGGCTGGTGTTGCCGTTGGCGCGGACGTTGGCCGGCAGATTCAGCAACGCTTGCGGATCGAAGGCCGCCTGAATCACCTGCGTGTCGGTGGCAATGACTCCCTCTTCGGAGGCGTCTACCGAGACGGTCTGCGAAGCTTGCCCCACTTGCAGGGTGGCGTCCACGCGCAGCGTTTGCCGTGCCACCAGCAGCAGATCGGTCGCCGTAAACGTCTGAAAGCCCGGCGCGGCGATGGCAACCTGATAATGGGCCGGCACCTGGTTGAGAAATGCGTAGGCGCCGTCCCGGCCCGTAATGGTTTCGCGAGTGGTGTTTTCGTCAGTGTTGGTCAGTTTCACGCTCGCCCTGGGGACCGACGCGCCGGAACTGTCGGTCACGGTTCCTACGATCGCGCCGAAGGTTGATTGCGCCAGGAGACCGGCCGGAAAGCCGAGCAGCAAGACAAGGAGTGAGAAAGGGAATTTCATGATTCGCCCCGTGCAGAAAAGAGATTAGAAAGCTTTCCTTGAGAAGCTAGCACCCCGGCATTGCGAGTTCGGTGACAAGATTGTGAATAGTGCGTTACCGTAGCCCGGCACCGTACTCGATTTCACGTCGCAGCGTGAATGTTACCTCGCTCGCAACACGCATCACCTCTCTATTTCCAAGGGGGCGACAGCCCTCCCGTCTCACTCGTCGGTCGAGGAGTTCTCTCGTGTGCGTGGTGTTGCATACGACAAGGCGCGCTGGATGAGATGGCGCTAAGGACGCGCAACGCGTACTATCGCATTGTAGGTGAGCAGGGCGCGACGTTCTACGACATCGCTTCGGCACTCGTGCGCGTCGTGCGCTGCATTTTGCGGGACCAGAACACCGTGCTCGCAGTGGGCAGTCAAATGCCGGAGCTTCTGGGTGTTGGCGACGTGACAATGAGCTTCCAGACGTGAACGCGGGAGGAATCGGCGGCGTGTTGCCGCTTCAGCTGGATTCGGCGGAGAGTGAGGCGCTGAGGAAATCGGCCGGAGCGATCCAGAGGCAGATCGCCGTCATAGAAGAGGCAACCATCGCAGGCTGAAGGGCTGCTGTGCGATCTCGCGTGCGCAAAAATCGCGGGGTCGACTTCCGTTCTCCGAAGGTCGGCTGCGCCGGCCTGAACACAGCCGCTGCCATCTGGTGCCCGGCCGCCATCGGCGCAATCTCTATCTCATCCTCAAATCGGACGAGAGGACCACGCCGGTTTCGCTCTATCGCCTCATTCCGGCAGACCTGGATCGCCTGTTTACGGGTGAATTGCGTCTGCGCGCCGGCGGGAAATGCCAACACCGGTCAGCATCGATTTCGCACCTGAGTTCATCGTCGCAGCGTCCTCCAAATGGCAACCCGCTCGCCGGATCACAAAGCTGTTGCGAGAATGGGGCACTGTCGTGCTGCCGGTTCGTAAAGTTGCTCGAGTTACCAGGCGCCGGCGCGAAACCAGTGACCCACAGGCTCGCCACCGGCGAGAAAAGGGGGTGCAGACGGGGTGCGGGGCTTTACTCGACGTCCGGAAAACCCGATCGCGACGTCAAGACCTGCGCCGCCGAGCGCAAGGCTTCCGTATTCTCCGCCCATACCCATACGGCGGGGGCGCGGCCCGCTCCGCGGAATACCGCCGCGCGGCCGAGCCAGAAGGCCTCCCGGCCGGCGGGTCTCGCGTTCAGCGACAGGCGAATCAGGCAGGACTCCGGACGCGGGCCGGCGCCGGCTGCCACGATATGGATCGGAACCTGCAGGGCGCCGGCCAGCCTTTCGAGCGGCAGCGCCGCATCCGCCATCGCGGGCGATATAGACGTCCCGGCATCCGCATCGAGTGCCACCACGATCTCGGTTCGCCCGGCCATAGCCTGATTCCAGAATCGCGAGAACGCATCGCTCGAATCCACGTCCGCGCGAATCGTGATGAGTGCCAGAAAGATCGCCACCAGCGTGGGCGCAGCCAACTGCCAAAGCAGCATCGGCGGCGCTTGCGGCGACTGGTCCGCCACGACAGCCTCGCCGGCCGGCGCCGTGACTTGAGCGAATTTTGGTGTGTAGGTTCCGGGAGGTAATTCGATGCGGATTCCGCCTTTGGGCGCCGCCGCCTGGTAGTGCACCGAGAGCCGTTTCCGCACATCGTTGGCGCGCACCCGAACACCAGAATCCGCCCCCGTATCGTAATCGGATGGTTTGCCCAGGACCGCGGCGCCGATGATGCGCTCTTTGAGCATCCCCCCGCGACCGGCCAGACCCTCCTCCACCACGAAGCGGAGGAACGCGCAACTGCGGGAACTGCCGCGAAACGCGGGACCGTCCAGGATGGAAATCAGTTCGAGTTGCACGGCCAGCGCCGCGTCGAATGCCGAAGCCGCAATCGCCCGCTGCACGCCCGGCTGCAATTGCGCCGGTCGGGTGCCCTCGGGTAAGGTTGCTTGCATGTGGCCCTTCACCAATCACCTTACCGCCGGTTACCTGACTTCACCAGCAAAATCTTGGTTACGAATAACTTACAATTCCGTTACATGAATTCAGCAGTCTGCCTGTAAGTGTTGAAAACAAAACGGCTGGGCGAATTCCTTAACCGTTCAGAACCTAGGCAAACACGGACTGCGGGCGGTAACTTGAGCTTTCTCCCATGGAATCGCCCGCTTTGCAAACCCGCGCTGACCTCGGAAACGACCGAACAGTGCGCGCCCACTGGGCCAAGTGGCGTTTCCGTATATTCACGTCGGCTTGGGTGCTCTACGCGGCCTATTATTTTTGCCGCAAGAATTTTAGCGTCATCATGCCGATGATGGCCCGCTCCCGGCACTACGGCAATTTCGACCTGGCGCAGCTGGTCTTCGTCTTCAGCTTGGCGTATGCCACAGGCCAGTTCGTGGCCGGCGCGCTGGGCGACCGTTTCGGCGGCCGGCTGACGGGTATGCTCGGCGGCTTGATCTCCGCCGCCTGCAACGCCGGCATGGCCGTCGCGACCAATGACTATCGCGTGCTCCTCCTGTTACAAATCGGCAACGGATTGGGCCAAGGGTGCGGTTGGTCCGCCTGCCTGAAGGTGCTGGGGGCTTGGTTTGCACGCAAGGAGCGCGGCACGGTTATGGCGTGGTGGGGTACCTGCTACGTGTTGGGCGGGTTCCTGGCCACCGTGTTCGCCACCTTCGCCGCCACCCAGATGTTCGTCGCCAACAGCATGGGATGGCGGCGCGGGTTCCTGTTTCCTGCCATCATTCTGGGTGCGGCGGCGCTCTGGTTCGGCCTGCGCACGCGCAATGCGCCGCCGGATGCCGGATTGCCGGCACACCGGGAAGACGGAGGAGACTCCGGGAGACCGCGGTTCGTTCTGGGAAGCAGCGCGCAACCCCGAAGTCTGGATTCTCTCCGGCATGTACTTCTTCCTGAAGATCACGCGCTATTCGCTCCTCTTCTGGCTGCCGCTCTACCTGGTGCAGCGCATGCAGTACAGCGATGCCTGGGCAGGTTACACGTCTTCTCTGTTCGAATTGGTCGGGTTTTCCGGGAACGCTGATCGCCGGGTATGTTTCCGACCGCCTGCTCAACGGCCGCCGCTATCCGGTGGGCGCTACGATGCTGTTCGCCTTGGCTGGATGGCTGCATGATTCATCCGGTGATCGGGCGCATGGGGCCGGCCGCGATGGCGTTCAGCATCTCGGTTCTGGGAATTCTGATTTACGGCCCCGATCTGCTGATGGCCGGTCCGGCCAGCGTGGATGCCGTGCCGGCGCGGCATGCGGCGCGGGCGGCCGGTATCGTCAACGGCATCGGCTCTCTGGGGCAGCTCATCTCGGCATACGTGGTGGCCATTATCGTCAGCCGCTTCGGCTGGGACCAGCTCTTTACCTTTTTCGTAGTTTGCGCCGCTGCCGCCGGCGGTCTCCTGACCCTGCGTTGGAACAAGGGGACGGAACCGGAGCGGAAACAGGAATCGCAATGACCTATCGACACCTCAAAGCCGTTATTCTCGACTGGGCGGGAACTACCGTGGATTTCGGCAGCCTCGCGCCCGTCGCCGCCCTGCAGCGCGTTTTCGCCGCCAATGGCGTGCCCATCACACCCGCCGAGGCGCGCGCCGACATGGGCGTGCTCAAGAAAGACCAGATTCGGTTGATCTGCGCCGGCGAGCGCGTGGCCCATGCGTGGGCGCTGTATCACGGACAGCCGCCGGCGGAAACCGACGTGGAGCGCATTTTCACTGAGTTCCTGCCGCGTCAGTCCGAAATTCTGGCGGAATTCAGCGCGCCTATTCCGGGCGTCCCCGAGACCGTGGAGACGGTGGCGGGCCGCCGGCCTGCGCATCGGTTCCACCACCGGCTATACGCGCGCGCTGCTCGATGTGGTCGATGCCCGTCGCTGCCCGAATGGGATACGCGCCCGACGCCAGCGTCACGCCGGATGAAGTGGGCGGCGGGCGCCCGAGACCATTCATGTGTTATCGCAACGCCATTCTGCTGGGCGTTTTCCCGCTCTGGCATTGCGTCAAGATCGGCGATACCGCATCGGACATCGCCGAAGGTCGTAACGCCGGCATGTGGTCCGTCGCCGTCACGGCCACCGGCAATGAAATCGGAATGTCCCGCGAGGAATGGGACGCCCTGCCGCCGGCTACCCGCTGCGGGCGCGAGCGGGAAGCGGCCCAGCGTCTGAGCATGGCCGGCGCCCACTTCACGGCTCCGTCATTGGCGGAGTGCACCGGAATACTCGACGAGATTGAGCGCCGGATCACCGCCGGCGAGAAACCTTAGTCTTCCAGATCGAACTGGAGTGAATTTATGCGACGTCTTATTGCAACAGCCGTAGTGTGCCTCTGCGCCATCGGTTCTCTCCAGGCGCAAAGCGCCCGCGTCAGCGGGCAGGTTACGGATTCCCAGCACGGTGTGATCAAAGCCTGCGTCACTGGTGATGCGCAATACCGCCACCGCCGAGGAGTTCCGCACCGTGACCACCGACAGCGGAAGCTTTCTGCTGCCGCCGGTGCCGCCGGGAACTTACGAGATTACCGCGTCCGCCGCCTGGTTTCGCCACCGAGCGGCTTACCGGCCTCACCCTCGAAGTGGGCGAATCCAAGGTGATCACGCTGGTCTTGCAGCCCGCTTCGGTGCATGAAGTGGTGCAGGTGGTGGATACCCCGCCCGGAGTTGACCACGGACCGTGCCGACCGCAGCGTCGTCATGGATCACAGCTTTGTGGACGCGATTCCGTTAACGTGCGGAATCCGCTGCGTGCTGATCGACTTCAGGCCGGCGTGACCAACGGCGACGACGGCCTTTCCGGGCAAAACGTGACCAGCGAAAGCCGCACCAACACCTGGCGGATCAACGGCGCCAAGGGAGCGACCACGGATATTGCCATCGATGGCGCGCACCGACACCACGGCGTACTACAACCAGGCGGGCGGCATTCCGGGCGTCGAGGCGGTGCAGCGAATATCCGGGTCTACACGGCGCCTACGCTCCGGAATTCGGCCGCACCAGCGGCGGCATCGCCGGCTTATGCGCTGCGGTCGGGCGTCCAACCAGGTCCACGGGTCGGCTTTTCGAGTACCTTCGCAACAGCGATCTGCGACGCCGACGGCTTCAATGCCGACAAAGCGGGCTAGCCAAACCGACCTTCCGGCGCAACCAGTTCGGCGGGACGCTGGGCGGTCCTGTTTATCTGCCGAAACTATACAAAGGCCGCAATAAAACCTTCTTCTTCGTGTCGTACGAGGGCCTGCGCGATTCCGAGCGAAGGATCGTACACGGAACCATGCCCACCGCGCTGGAACGCGCCGGAAATTTCAGTCAGACTCCAGGATCCAATGGAACGCAGATCGTCATGTACGATCCCAGCACCACCACCTTGACACGTCCGCCGGGAAGCGCTACATCCGCACGCCGTTTCCCGGCAATATCATCCCGTCCTCCCAGATCAACCCAATCGCGCAGAAGCTGCTCTCCTACTACCCCCTGCCGAACCAGCCGGGCATCGGCAAGAGCGACAGCAGCAACTACTTTTCCAACGCCCCGTCGACCGATACCAACGACCGGCTGGACGTGCGCATCGATCAGCAGATCTCCGACAAGAACAGCATTTTCGGCCACTTCAGCTATTTCTCGAATCACATTTATTACAGCAACTATTTCGGCAATGGAATGGCGGACACGGATGCCCCGGACCACATCCCCGGCATCAACTACAGCCTCAGCCACACCTATTCCATCTCGCCGGTGCTGATCTTCGAACAACACTTCTCCTACACGCACAGCGAATCGCAGCGGAATCAGTCGCTGGAGGTCAGCCCCGCATCGCTGGGCTTTGCCGGCAGCGCGCTGCCGGGCATCACCGCGAATTTAACCCCCGCTTTGGATATGAGCACGTACGCCGACCTTGGCCCGGCTTACCCCTACGAGAGAAATAAATCGTCGGTGTACCAATACCGGGGTGATTTATCGTGGCTGCACGGCTTGCACACGTTCAAGTTCGGCGTGGACCTGCGAGACTACCCCACGTCCCTCTGGGATCCGGAGCAACTGGCGGTTACGGCCAGCGGCTCTTTCACCGGCGGCCCGAACGCCAACAGTCCGGTTTCGGCCTCCGGGCTCGATCTCGCGAGCCTGCTCCTGGGGGCGGCGCAGGTGCAGAGCGGCTATGAGCCCCAAACCACCTTCCATCATTTTTACTACGGCGCGTATGCGCAGGACGCCATGCGAATCGCAAGGAAACTCACGGTGACCTTTGGCGTGCGCTGGAGCCTGGAGACGGGCGACGTCGAGGACCAGAACCAGTTGAACTACATCAACCTGAATTCGCCTTCGCCCCTCGCCTCCCAACTGCCGCAGTTCAACCTGGTGGGCGGCGTCGGCATCCCCGGACTGAACGGGACCAGCCGGCAGTTGCAGATCGCCAGCTCCCACTTCGATCCGCGGATCGGCGTCAGCTACGCCCTGGACTCGAAGACCGTGATTCACGCGGGATACGGAATGTTCCACATGCCTGCCGCGGCCTGGGAGCAATACCCGGACGCGTACGGCACCACCCGCATCTCCAACTCCATCGACGCCCAGGCGAATGGGGTAACGCCGCTGTTTAATCTGAGCAACCCGTTTCCCCAGGGACTGCCTTCACCCTGGGCGAGCAGCGCCGGCCTTGCCATTGCCTTGGGACAGACCATCGAAGGGCCGCTGCGCACTCAGTCCATCTCCTACATGAACAATTACACGTTCGACATGCAGCGGCAGTTGCCTTTGAAATTCGTGGTTACGGCGGCCTTTTCCGGAAATTCCGGCGTTCACCTGCCCACGCCGATCGATTACAACATGCTGAATCCCAGCTATCTCAGCATGGGGAACGCGCTGCTGGCCACGGTTCCCAACCCGTTTTACGGCGTGATTACGGATCCCAGTTCCACCTTGAGCCTGCCCACCGTGCAGGAGGAGCAACTGCTCCGTCCGTATCCGCAGTTCCTCGACGTCGGAGCCATCAATGTCGGCGCCGGCCACTCTTCCTATGACGCCGGCCAGCTCACCGTGGAACGCCGCTTTGCGAGCGGCCTGGCGACTTCCCTCGGGTACTCCTTCAGTAAGATGCTGGACAATGTGGGCGACATGACGGACGTGGCCGGCGCTCAGCATGGCATGGAAAACTACTACTGCTTCAGTTGCGACCGGGCGCGGTCCGATCAGGACCAGCGGCAATCGCTTCGCTGGAGCACGAACTATGAGCTGCCTTTCGGGCCCGGCAAGTCTCTCTTGAACCACGGCATCGCGTCACGGGTCATCGGTGGCTGGGCGGTGGGCGCATTCGTCACCATCAATACGGGCCGGCCGATCTATGTTTCCTCGACCAATAATTCGCAAGACCTGGGCGCCGGATGGCATCCCGACGGCACCGGCAACTATCTGCGGCCGGACGCCACCGGAATTTCGGCGGCGCTGCCCGGCGGTCCGCAGCTCTGCAATAACTGCGAATACTTCAATCCCGCCGCTTTTTCCAAGACTCCCGAATTTCAGCTCGGCAACGTAAGCCGGTATCTTCCCGACGTGAGTTACCCGACCTCGTATAATACCGACCTGATGGTGGAGAAGCGCTTTTCCGTCAGAGAGCGGTATCTGGTGACCTTCCGCGGCGAATTCCTCAACGCCTTCAACCAAGTGGTTTTCGGAGGACCGACCACCAGTATCACCTCCTCGAGCTTCGGGTACATCTCACTCAGCCAGGCCAACACACCACGCAACGTTCAATTCAGCGTGAAAATGTCTTTTTAGGCTGAAGGGGAAGAAAAGGACATGTTTCGAGCGACCGCATTCCTACTCTCTGCCGGTTTGGCGTTTGGCGCCGACTTCATCGTGGTCAACGCCAACGTGATTACCGTCGATCCATCCAAGCCTTACGCGGAAGCATTCGCCGTGACCAACGGCCGCTTCGCCGCGGTCGGCACGAACGCCGAAATCCGCGCCCTGGCCACGCCTTCCACCAAGATCGTCGATTTGCATGGGATGACGGTCACGCCCGGGATTCAACGACGTCCACCTGCACCCCGTGGGCGTTTACGACGAAAGCTCACCTTACTACACGCCGTGGCTCGGCCCGGACAAGGTCCATAACATGGACGAGCTGATCGCCGCGCTGAAGCGGAAAGCGGAGCGGACGCCCGCCGGCCAACTGGTGAGCGGGTCGCGCTATGACGATATCAAGCTCGGCCGCCATCCCAACCGCCACGATCTCGACAAGGTCTCGACCGAACATCCGATTCTGATCAGCCACGCCTCCGGGCCACATCATCGCGGTGAACAGCTACGTGCTGAACGCGTCGGGGATCACCAAGGAGACGAAGGATCCGCCCGGCGGATCCTTCGATCGCGACCCGGACGGCACGCCCAACGGCGTGATTCGCGAAGCCGGCCGCCGCCTGCTGACGCGCTTCACGGCCTCGGCCGGCGAGCCGCGGGTTCCCTTCGACGCCGAGGTGCAGGGCTATCTGCGCTGCTTCCGCGGATATGCCGAGCGCGGCATCACCAGCGCCGGAATCGCCGGCGGCAGCCCGCAATCCTTTCGCCTGTACCAAGCCGTGCGCGACTGCCGGCGGGCCGGTGCGCATGGGCTTCATGTTCTGGGAGCGCAGTTTCCGGCCCTCAAGGCCATGGGCATGAAGAGCGGATTCGGCGACGACCGGCTGCGCATCACCTCCATGAAGGTGTTCCACGGCAATTCGTTCAGCGGCCGCACCTGCTGGCTCTCCGAGCCGTATTCCGACCGGCCGGGCTACTACGGCATTCCGCCCGCGCGCTCGCAGGAGGACCTCGACAAGGCGTTCCAGGCCATGCACGACGCCGGTTTTCAGATCGCCACGCATTCCAACGGCGACCGCGAAATCGACATGGTGCTGACCGCCATCGAGCGCGCGCAGGCGAGGAACCCGCGGCCCGACGCGCGCCATCGCATCGAACACGCCAGCGTCATGACTCAGGCGCTGCTCGATCGCGCCAAAAAGGCCGGCGTGATCCTGGTGTTCCACTCCTACATGTGGGAGCACGGCGACAAGCTGGAGTCCTACGGCGAAAAGCGCCTGGCGCATGATTCATCGCCTACCGCACCGCCATCGACATGGGGATTCACGTGGCCGGGCATTCCGATTCCACGGTATCGGCCGCCGATCCGCTGCTGCGCATTCAGGACATGGTGACGCGCAAGGGCCAGAACGGCAAAGTATACGGCGGCAATCAGCGAGTCACCGTGGAAGAGGCGATCAAGGTGTGGACGCTCGACGGCGCTTACGCCACTTTCGAGGAGAGAAGCAAAGGCTCGATCACGCCCGGCAAGCTGGCCGATTTCGCCGTGCTGCGCAAGGACCCGCGGCAAGCGTAAACCCGGATACCATCAAAGACATCGTCGTGGATGCGACGTACGTGGGCGGCGAGCGCGTGTGGCAGGCGACTCCCAATGCCGTGGCGCGAACCATGCATCTGCCCGACACCTTTTACGGCGACGGCGACGAACTGGAGAACCTGGCACATGACCCCCAATAAACTTCTGTTCACCCCCGGCCCGCTCACCACCAGCGCACACGGTAAAGGCCGCCATGCTGCGCGATGCGGGCTCGCGCGACCGCGATTTTCTGCAAATGGTGCGCGCCATCCGGGAGCGACTGCTGGCCCTCGGCGGCGCGGCCGCCGGCGGCGATTACGAATGCGTCCTGATGCAGGGCAGCGGAACGTTTGCCATCGAATCGGTGATCTCGTCGGCCATCCCGCCGCGAGGGGCGCCTGCTGGTGCTGGTGAACGGCGCCTACGGGCGGCGCATCGCGCAGATGGCGCGCATTCACGGCATCGACGTGCAGACGCTGGAGGTGGCGCGAGAATCGAAGATTTCGCCCGCCGCAGCGGCCGGACGCCTGGAGCGCGCGCCGGGCATCACGCACGTGGCGGTCGATCCATTGCGAGACCACCACCGGCATCCTCAATCCCGATGGAGGAAATCGGCGAGGCGGTGGCGCGTGCCGGGGCGGCATACATCGTCGACGCCATGAGCAGCTTCGGAGCCATCCCGCATCGACTTGGCGGCCGCGCGCGTCGGATTTCCTGATCTCCTCGGCCAATAAGTGCATCGAAGGCGTGCCCGGTTTCGCCTTCGTCCTGGCGCGGCGCAGCTCGCATTACTGGCGGCCAAGGGCCGGGCGCGGACGCTCAGCCTGGACCTCCACGCGCAATGGGCCGGCCTGGAAAACGACGGCCAGTTCCGCTTTACTCCGCCCACGCACGCGCTGCTGGCGTTCCACCAGGCGCTTACTGGAGCTGGAGGCCGAAGGCGGCGTGGCCGGCCGCGCCGCCCGCTACCGCGCGGAATCACCAGACGCTGGCAGCCGGCATGGCCGCGATGGGCTTCGAACCGTATCTGGCGCCGGAGGACCAGGGCTACATCATCACCACTTACCGCTATCCCGGCGATCCGGCATTCCGCTTCGACGAGTTTTACACACAGTTGAGCGAAATGGGGTTTATCATTTATCCCGGCAAGCTGAGCCAGGAGCCATGCTTCCGGATCGGGACAATCGGCAGGCTCCATACCGCGGATATCGACCACCTCTTAAGTGCGATTCGCGTGGTTATCAATAATATGATGGGCCGAGATACTGTTTCGGCTCGAACTCCGCTGGGCGGTTGATGACCGCCGATTGACGTTGGATTAGCGCATAAACCCGACTGTGGTCTCTATTGATAAAAATTGATGACACGCGTGCCTTCTCATTGTCGGAAAGGTTGCTCCCGACCTTCCCCTCTGGTTGAGAGCCCGGAGAAGACCTCTCCGACAAAATTCTCCATTGACCTTTACGTAACAGGGTTCGTCTTGGGGAGCCAAATTCCAACCACGTCAATTCCCAATACCCTCTGGTTGACTGGTTTCGCCGGCTCAGGGTTCCGCTCGCGCCCCGCGTTTTCTCTTTACGGATTCTCAGTTTCTCTGTGGAACAAGGGTCGTTGGTTAACAAGGTGTTCCGGTCGGGTCAGGTGAGCGGAACGCCAATCCGGAATAGCGGTTCGGGACGATATCTACGAAACCCCATGGAGCGAAGGCTGAACTCCCTCATGGGCGTGATATCCACTAGGCGCCACACGTTTTCCGCGAGGCTGTATACGGCCCGGAGGGATGGACTCGAATCATTTTACATTTTGTTTACCGATCAATTGCGATCCGCCTTGCATGGATCGGATTCAATTGGATCATGACACGAAAAAGAATATTTCCGATTCTTTTCGCCGTCCTCGGGCTGGAGTGCGCGGGGATTGGTCACGCCCAATTCTTCCCGAACAATTCGATTCTCGGCTCGTTGCAGAACATCATCACCTCCACGGTGCCGGCCAACGGCGATTTGAATCCTTACGGTGTCGCTTTCGTTCCCAACAGCTTCCCTTCCGGCGGCATCATTTCCGCGGGCGACGTGCTGGTTTCGAACTTCAATTCCAGCGCCAACTTCGAGGGGACCGGAACGACCATCGTGAGGGTGGCGCCCAACGGGCAACAGTCTCTGTTCGCCACGTCGACGCCTATCGGACTGGACACAGCCCTGGGGGTTTTGTCGCGCGGTTTCGTGGTGGTCGGGAATCTGCCGGTCACCTATCCGCCCGGTACGGTGCCCGGGGCGGCCGGAACCATCGGAGCCGGTTCCCTCCAGGTTTTCGACCGGAACGGAAAGTTCCTCAGCTCCATCACGGACCCGAAGCTGCTGGACAGCCCCTGGGACCTGACCATCAACGACCAGGGATCGACCACATCGGTGTTTGTCAGCAACGTCTTCAGCGGCACGGTGACGCGCGTCGACCTCACCGTCGGCTCGGGCGGCGTGACGGTGATGGCCAAGACGCAGATGGGGTCGAACTTCGGAACCATGGTGATACCGGCAATCGTAGCGGTGGGACCGACGGGGCTGGCATATGACGCACCCGGCGACACCTTGTTCGTGGCCTCTACCGAGGACAACGAGATCTTCGGAATCGGCCAGGCCGGGCATCGAAGCAGCAGCGCGGGCAAGGGCTTCCTGGCGTTTTCCGACCCGAAGCACCTGCACGGTCCGCTGGGATTGACCCTTGCTCCGAATAGCGATCTGATCGCCGCCAATGGCGACGGCGTAAACGCCGGAGGCACGCAGAACGAACTCGTGGAGTTCACGACGCAGGGAACTCTGGTGGCGGTCTATCAACTGAACGGCGGGGCGGCGGGCGCCGCGTTCGGGATCGCCAGCACGTTCACGCAAGGCACGGTTCGGTTCGCCGCGGTGGACGACGACCTGAACTCGCTCACCATTTGGACCCTTCGCCAGCCATTCTGACCTTGGGGGCGGGCTTCAGTCCTGCCGGAGGCCGCGGCCGACAGTCGCGGCGAGCGGCGTGTCGAATCGCCCCAACGCCAAATGGACGCGTTTGGGAATTCATCCACTACAGTCGAAGAGCAAGGATATCTCGAGGGGAACGGTGTGCGAGGAGACTGGGCCGCCTTCGAAGACCGCGATGTTCTGAGCTACTCCGTCCTCGCGGACTTCGATGTCTTCGGCTTGCAGTTGCCGGATTCAGCTTGCTCACAACACAATCCAGGCATTGCGTGGCGAGTTCACGCCCACGAACACGGGTTCCGCCCCCCGAACCGGAGCACCGCTCGGGGATCGACAGACGCTACGGCGTTTCTCGTTCGCAATCGGCACCCGATCGTGGCAAGGCCCGTAATATCATATAGCTATGCTCCGCTACCACGTTGCATTCTATCTTCCGAGGGCGTCCGGCGACATGGTCGTAGCGGAGGCGCTCGATTTTCCCGGTGCAGTGACCCAAGGCTTCGATCTGCCGGACGCGCGCCTGATGATTTCAAGTGCTCTCGAAGACCTGGCGCAGGCGCTGCTTGAGGAGGGGAAGCCGCTCCCGGTGCCGTCAGAGGAGGCGCACGGTCTTGATGCTGACCTAATCGAGCTGGTGCCGCTCTCCGTCCACGCGGGGACCGCTCCGAGGTGAAACGGCACGAGCTGCTGGACCACCTGCGCCGGCATGGATGCGTTCTTTCGCGGGAAGGCGCCCGTCACTCGATTTTTTCCAACCCGGCTACGGGCGCAAAGGCACCCGTTCCGCGCCAGGCAGAAATTGACAATCGGCTCGCTCGGAAGATCTGCGATCAGCTCGGCATTCCGGCGATAGGCTGATGCAGGCGCGTTTATCGTTCCCCATGCGCGGCAGCGCTAAAATGGCCTGTGAATCAGCAGCTTGGTGATGCGAGCGCCTTCGACCTTTCCTCTGCACACAGGTGGCACGCTTCTGATGCCGAACACGACTGAGGTTCGGACGAACGCGGATGACCACCAGTCAGTCTACATCTGGTTATCATCGTTGACGTCCAGCTAGGGAATCTTCGTTTCGATTGAAAATACAACACCGAGCCCTTCACGGCGATCAACTCTGCACGAACGAAATCACCAACCTCCGAAATTCGCTATCGTAACCGCCGCTAATCGACCTGCGCGCGCTCCGAGGGACGGCCCGTCTACTCGAACACGCCAAGAAGCCGACCTTCGCCGTTCTGAATGGCGTCTCACCGCACACCGGCGTTGCGGATGACGCCGCCAAAGCCATCGCAGATCAATTCAGACTTGAGGTTTCACCAATCGTATGGGCGACCAGGTGGCCTATAATCGTTGCCTTATTTCCGGCCAGACAGCTCAAGAGTTCGAGCCCGAAGGGAAGGCGGCCCAGGCAGCTGACCCTCCAGCACCTTGCAGACATGCGGACTTCCCCGCAAGAGCTAGACGTAGAATTTGAGCGGCTGCTTTTCGGCGTCGCGGGCCGAACCCATCGTCAATACGTCACCGACCTTGTTTGCAAAGCGAATCGTAACCGGCAGTCCGTCATTGTAATTGCAGGCGTTGTAGTTAATTTTGGTAAGGCCCATGATGTCGGCGAGCACCGTTCGTATGGCGGGACGCTCCCCCGTGCTGCGCAGGACCGAGATTGACAGGGGGTTTGGTGTTTCCGGGCCGATATAGGTGTCCAACCGGGGCACGAAGCCGTTAGTCCACAGCAGAGCGTTACGATCATCGAGCAGAATGGCGGTTCCCCGCATCACCGGGTAGTCGCCGTCGCGGAATAGCTTGGACTCGCCATTGGTCGGCTTGATGCGCACGCCCACCAGGTTCGTCCCGGCCGGCGCAGCCTCCTTGAAGGCATCCCATTCTTCGTCGTTGAACGTCGTCCGCCCGTGAATAAAGAACTCCTTGGGCGGCCCGCCGTGCTTTTCCTCGAATGTGTGGAGCACCTTGGCAATGAGGCTTTTTGCTTCCGTCGGTTTGAGGTGGAACTCGAAGTCGCCGGTTTTCCAGGGGCCGTTCGCGCCCCGGAAGACCACGGCGTCTCCTTCATTGAGAAACATCTGGGCCGCGCAGCAGGCGTGTTCTTTCGGATCGTTTGGGATCATCTTGAAGACAAGCCCGATGTAGCAAACGCCCGGCCTGACATGCGCCAGCTTCCACGGCGGTTCCGGCTGCGTCTTGTAATAGAGTCCGGTCGCCAGATTCCACGCCACTGTCGCCGGGTCCTGTAGCCCGCGGATCGGATACCCGGCCCGGTTCAGGAACTTATCAGGCGCCAACGTCGTCTCGCGGATGAGCTGAGAGGTGTGGCCGAGTTTGAGCAGCCGCGCCTTCACCTGCCGGTGAAAATCCGGCACGTCGTCAAAGATGTCCTCATCACTCTGGTCAATAACATCCTCCAAGAGCGGAAGATCAGCTCTCTGTTTCTGATTCTGGGGGAATTCACCCTTTGTCAGGTCGAGGCCGGAGCGCCGCGCCAGGGGCTTGCAACGCTCAAAGATGATCTCAGGCAGAATAAACATCCAAACATCGACGGTCTTTTCCTCGTTCTTATCGTGGCGTTCGATCTCAGCCACGTAGAGATCAACGGCTTTCCTCACCGCCTCGTGCTGGTTAATGGTGCGGGTGGCGTCGTCGAGCGCCTTGGCACCGACGCCACGCTCGACAAACTCGCCGGGACTGACCATCAGGCCGAACGCTTCCTCCAGTCCGGGAAAATTCGATAGGTGCAGTCGGTTGGGCTTGTCGGTTTTCTTGGGCGGCGGAACGGCGACAAAGCCGCCAAGAGCGATTGCCCAATTTCGAAAATAGGAAAGTCCGGTCTTCGTCCCGATAACTCCGACGGAAACCTCACGCGTGCGCGTCGGACCGGCCTGCGGCCCGTAGAGGAAAAGACCGTCTTTCGGATGATCGCAGGTCTGGCCGTGACCGAAAGACAGCGAGGGCTCCTCTACATGGACGACTTCGAGGGCTTTGTCAGGCAGGTCCATTATCCCTCATCTTCAGGATTAAACATGCCCAGCGTCGAATCGTCGGATTCCTCCGCGTCGTCTTCCATGTTGTCCGGCAGCACGGTTGTGACAGGCGACGTGAACGGCATCGGTCTGGCGTCGAGCGTAATGGCGCAGGCGCCGGAGAGCGGCACCGCAATACAGGGCGACTCGCACGACAACAATTCGAGAAACGCCATCAGGCGGCCGTACCAAACCTTGTTGCGCCAGCCCTTGCAGATCGTCCGCCGCAGGCGGTGCTGCATATTGGCGTCGCCAATCACCGCACCTGCCCGATCGCCGGCCAATTCAGCGAACAGCACGCGCGCTTTGAGCTCGAAGTGGGGAAACGGCCAGAAATACGGCGTTGCGGATATGCCGTATTGCCAGACTTTGCCGCCGGCACTGTTGCGCAGCACCGAAGACCGGCGCTGGCCCTGCCGGCCCCACGAGACCCTCTTGCGCAGCGGAATCTGCGCCTCGGCGATGTGAAAACCTGTTTGCGTGGCGAAGGCGTGTTCGTACAGGCCCTCTGAGCGGCAAAAGTTCTCCCACGCGCGGCGGAACAGGGATGTGATGAGGTTTTGCGCTTCGCGCCCTCTGATGTCGGGCGATTGACTGCCGCATCCCATCAATTCGAACAGCTTATGCTCCGATTGGATTTCGAACTTGCCGACGTTACCGAAGTCGCGCTCGATTTCCTCGGGTGGCGCGAATGAGAAGAAACCGCGTTGGTAGAGTTCGGCGGGCACCGTGCTTTCGTGGCACGCCTCCTCCATCAATGCGTGAATTGATCGACCCCGGCGGGTAGTAGTAGCGGATAGTGTCCGGGACGCTGGCGATGCGCAGCCAGTTGGACGTGAGCACCTCCGGCGCTTTCACGATCTTTACAGCCAACCGCTTTCTGTAGTTCTCCCAGCTTGGATTGATCGCGGCCTCGTCCTCCGCGCGCGGCACACTCTGCTTGTCCAGAGCGTCGAGAAGGTCATGCAGGCCGCTGGCCCGCGAGGTACATATCCTCACAACCGACCTAAATATCTGCTACGTTAGAACTTCTGGAAACAATGCCAACAGCCATGGTTTGAAAAGCGCAGATTGGGAGTGACGTGAGCGACGTCGCGGCCCACGGCATTGCTCTTCGCCGTAACCGTTTGGGCCATCTGGTCCCATCTGGTGCCGGTGAACTTAGAGCAATGAAGGCTGATCGGGGTTCAGTCTCTCGATCGGTTACGGATTCTGCTCGTTCCGGATAAGGAACGGGAAGTCGGCCAGCATCCGGCGATGCCGGCGTTGGCCCCCAAAGTCTCATCTCCCAGAATGGGGATTCAGGGGAGTGCTTCATCGATTCCTCCGGGCGCATTTTCCAGATCCCTCGCGCAACGCGCCCAGCCTTCAAATCGGATGGCTGTGGCTGTGCCCGGACGGTGGCGCCGCGTGGGCGTCGGCCTCGGCCCTGGGGCCGCGCGCCATCTGGTCCTCGATCCAACGGGCAGCGAATTCGAAACTAGCCCCTTCGCGCAAGTTGGTGAACAGAAAAGGTCGCTCGCCGCGCATACGCCGGGCGTCCCGCTCCATCACTTCGAGGGAAGCCCCAACGTGAGATGCCAAATCGACTTTGTTGATCACCAGCAGATCCGAGCGCGTGATGCCCGGTCCGCCCTTGCGCGGGATCTTATCCCCGCCTGCGACGTCAATCACGTAAATGAAAACATCCACGAGCTCCGGGCTGAAGGCCGCAGCCAAATTGTCTCCTCCACTCTCGATGAAGATCAGTTCCAGGTCGGGAAGCACGTCCTCCAACTCTCGGATCGCTTCCAGGTTCATGGAAGCGTCTTCGCGGATTGCGGCGTGCGGGCAACCCCCGGTTTCGACACCGCGCACCCGTTCGGCTGTCAGCGCCCCGTTGCGAATCAGGAACTCGGCGTCTTCTTTTGTGTAAATATCGTTAGTGATGGCCGCCAGGCTGTATCGGGACGAGAAACTTCGGCACAATCGGTCGATCAGCGCGGTCTTGCCGGAGCCGACCGGCCCAGCTACGCCCACACGGAACGCCCTGGACATTGCGTCATGATTATACTGCAACTGCTCCAGATCGCAGACAGCGCCCTGCCCATCGGATCGACGGCGCATTCGTTCGGGCTCGAGACGCTGGTTGCCGACGGCGTGCTGACTGTGGCAAGCATGGAGACGTTTCTGTGCGACTACCTCGGCGAGGCCGGAGCGCTGGAAGCGCATTACTGTCGGGCGGCCCACGGGATGGCACTTGCGTTCGACCGAGGCGCATGGAAGCAGCTCAACCAGCGGCTTAGCGCATCCAAACCGGCTCGCGAGAGCCGTGCGGCGAGTCTCGCGCTGGGCGGGCGTTTCTTGCGTTTGGCAGCGGTGCTGACACGGAGTCCAATTCTGATCGAAGCCGACACTTCCGAAGTCCATCAGGCTACGGCATTCGGGCTGGCTGCGGGCGTGGTGGGCATCGACGAGCAAACGGCTGCCGCGGCGCATCTCCACCAATCCTTAGCGGGACTGGTATCCGCCTGCCAGCGATTAATGCCGCTCGGGCAAACCCGGGCGGCCACCCTTCTCTGGAATCTCAAACCCGCGATAGCGGAGGCGGCCGGACGTGCCGAACCATTTTGCTGGATGCCGCTGGTGGATTCGGCCTCCATGCGGCACCCGGGTCTCGCCACGCGGCTCTTCATAAGCTGATGGGCATGCTGCGATTGCAGTTCGAGCGACGGAACGGCGCCACGTTTCTGGCGCGCTCGGAGCAGACCCCGCCTTTGCAGGTTGTGCGCGCCTTTCCGAGCGCGAGAGGCGGAGCGCTGGTGCATCTGCACAATCTTTCCGGCGGCGTGCTCGGAGGCGACCGGCTGGAGTCAAGCATCGAGGTAGGGTCCGGGGCGGAGGCGCAGGTCACCTCAACCGGCGCCACCCGCGTCTACCGCCATCGGGGCGCCACGCCAGCCACTGTAATCACGCAGGCTGCCGTCGGCGAAGACGGCTTGCTGGAATACATTCCAGACCCGATCATTCCGTACGCCGGTGCCCGCTATGTCCAGCGAACCGCGATCCATCTGGCCCCGGGAGCCGGCCTGTTCTGGTGGGAGGTTTGCGCACCGGGCCGGGAAGCGCGCGGTGAAGTGTTCGCTTACGAATTGCTCGAATTCGATTTCGAGATCCGCGCGTCGGAAACGCCGGTAGCGGTCGATCGGGTGCGCATCGAGCCGCTGGTACGCGCGCCCTCTTCGCCGGCAAGGCTCGGGGCGTTCCGGTATTGGGCAACGTTCTACGCTTGCCGCGCCGGCGTGGACCCGCCCCGCTGGCTTGAGTTGGAAGCCGAACTCGCAGAGCTGGCCAGCGGCCTTTCCCGGGCGGGAGAGATCCATTGGGCAGCCAGCAGACTTGCCCGCGCCGCAGTGGTGGTGCGAGTTGTGGCGCTCGACGGCTTCGAGATTCCCCGCGGCCTGGCCGCCTTCTGGCGGGCCGCGAAACTGAAACTGTATGGGCGCGAGCCTGTCCTTCCACGCAAGGTCAATTGAAGGAGATCCCATGCACTTGACCCCTCGCGAGCAAGAGAAGTTACTCATCTTCGTCGCCGCCGACGTCGCCCGGCGACGCCAGGCGCGCGGATTGAAACTGAACTACCCGGAAGCGATGGCCATCATCTCGGCTGAAATCCTGGAGGCGGCGCGCGACGGCCGGCCGGTGGCTGAAATCATGAGCCTCGGCGCGCAGATTCTCACCAGCGACCAGGTGATGGAGGGCGTCCCGGGCATGATCCGTGAAGTGCAGGTGGAAGCCACATTCCCGGATGGAACGAAGCTGGTGACCGTGCACGATCCGATACGGGCCCCGTTAACACGGTCTGTTACCGAATTCGTGGATCAGGCCGGTCCGCCGGAGGCGGCTGCCAAGGGCCCCGGAGAGTACTTCCTGGAGCCAGCGCCCGTTCACGCCAACGCCGGCCGGAGGACCATACGGCTGTTGGTGCGCCACACCGGCGATCGTCCGGTGCAGGTCGGAAGCCACTTTCATTTCTTCGAAGTAAATCGCACGCTGGAATTCGATCGCGCCGCTGCGCGCGGGATGCGGCTCAATATACCGGCGGGAACTGCCGTCCGTTTCGAGCCGGGCGAGACAAAGGAAGTCGAATTGACGGACTACGCCGGCGCCCGCATAGCCCGCGGCTTCCGTGGCCTGGTGAACGGCCCGCTTGAGGATGACCGGCAATGAGTCTCGACATTCCCCGTCCCATATACGCGGATCTTTACGGGCCCACGGCCGGCGACCGCGTGCGCCTGGCGGATACCGAGCTGATCGTGGAAGTGGAGCGCGACTTCACCGCCTATGGCGAAGAGATTCCATTCGGCGGCGGCAAAGTGATTCGTGACGGCATGGGGCAATCCGCCACCGCGCGACGCGAATGCATGCCGGGCGCGCTCGACCTGGTAATCACCAATGCGTTGATCATCGACCACTGGGGCATTGTCAAGGGTGACATCGGGATCAAGGAAGGCCGCATCGTGAAGGTTGGCAAGGCCGGCAACCCGGACATCATGGAGGGCGTCGATCCGGATCTGGTGGTGGGCGCGGCCACCGAAGTAATCGCCGGCGAGAACCTCATCATCACCGCGGGGGGAGTGGACAGCCACATCCATTTCATCTGCCCGCAGCAGGTGGGGGCGGCGCTGTCCAACGGGATTACCACCATGATCGGAGGCGGCACCGGGCCCGCAACCGGCACCGCGGCCACCACCTGCACACCGGGAGCCTTCAATCTGGCCCGTATGCTCCAGGCCGCTGACGCCTGGCCGGTCAACTTCGGCTTTCTGGGGAAGGGGAATTCCGCCACCGTCGCACCGCTCACCGAGCAGATCGAAGCCGGGGCTGCTGGGCTGAAGTTGCACGAAGACTGGGGCACGACGCCGGCCGCCATCGATGCCTGCCTGCGCGCCGCCGACGATTACGACGTTCAGGTAGCCATTCACACCGACACCATCAATGAGTCCGGCTTTGTGGAAGACACGATTGACGCGATCGCGGGCCGGACGATCCACACGTACCACACCGAGGGGGCGGGCGGCGGGCACGCGCCGGACATCCTGCGCATCGCCTCGCATCCCAACGTGCTGCCTTCTTCGACCAATCCCACGCGCCCCTTCACGGTGAACACGCTCGCCGAGCACCTGGACATGCTGATGGTCTGCCACCATCTCAATCCGCAGGTGCCCGAAGATGTCGCCTTTGCGGAGAGCCGCATCCGGCCCGAGACCATCGCAGCCGAAGACATCCTGCACGATCTGGGCGTATTAAGCATGATCTCCAGCGACTCACAGGCCATGGGGCGGGTCGGGGAGGTCGTGCTGCGGACCTGGCAGACAGCCCACAAGATGAAAGTGCAGCGTGGGCCGCTTGCCGGCGATTCCAGCCGCAACGATAACCTGCGAGTCAAGCGCTACATTGCCAAATACACCATCAATCCCGCCATCGCACACGGAATCGCGGATGTCGCCGGCTCGGTAGAGCCAGGGAGACTGGCCGACCTGGTGCTCTGGAAACCCGCCTTCTTCGGCGTGAAGCCCGAACTTGTGGTGAAGGGCGGATTGATTGCGTGGAGCGTGATGGGCGACGCCAACGCGTCCATTCCCACTCCTCAGCCAGCGCTGTACCGTCCGATGTTCGGCGCCTTTGGCGGCGCGCCGTGCGCGACCGCGGTCACGTTTGTGTCGAAGGCTGCGCTGGAGGACGGCGTGCCGGAACGGCTCGGGCTACGAAAAACGGCCTACGCGGTGCGCAACACGCGTCGCATTGGCAAGGCCGACATGGTCCATAATGCGGCAACGCCTCACATCGAGGTGGATCCGGAAACATATGAAGTACGGGCAGATGGAGAGCTACTTGCCTGCGAGCCAGCCGCAGTGCTGCCGATGGCGCAGCGCTATTTCCTGTTTTGAAACCCAGGGCAACGGCAAGAACAGAAATTTAGCGTCTTCGGCCGCTACCCGGTTGCGATCCGTCCTGTCCCGGGCGCGACGGTTGGCGATCTGCCGCTTGGCACGGCGGCGAACGCTGCGCTTCGCCCGGTAGCCAATGCGACCAGCATGGTCCCGCCCGGTTCCAGCTGTTAACCGGAATGGGCGTTTTCGGCTACATCGAACTTGGCCGCCCAAATGAGACATCCTATCCTATTTTCCGGTATATCCCTCCTGTAGGCCGATTTCGCTCTGAAATCGTGTGGGGCAGCCGGCGACCGGGGCTTGCAGCAGGGCGCTATCGACGCGCACCGAAAGCCAATCCGAGATTGCCATAACGCCGGATTCCAACAGGGCCGCACAAAGGACATTTATGCCTGATAACGTGAGGCCCGAGCCTATCACCGAAATTGCATCCATCCTGGCCAGGGGCTTCCTGCGCTACCGAAAGTCCCGCCGGCTCCGGCTCCCCGAACCGCCGCAGAATGACCTTGCTTCCGCGCCCGAACCGAGCCGTCATGTGACTGTGGTTAACGACCAGAGAACGGACGAGAACTGATGAATGCTACTGTTTTGAGGGAGATCGAGCAGTTGCGCAGCCTGACGGTGAACAGGCTTCGCGAAAAATACCGGGAGGTCTTTGGCGAGGATTCTCGGTCGGGGAATAAGGACTACCTTTATCGACGCATTGCCTGGCGCCTCCCGGCGAACGTCGAAGGCGATCTGTCGGAGCGGGCGCACCGCCGTGCGATGGAAATCGCCAACGACGCCGACCTTCGGACCCGGGCGCCGAAGAGCGTCCCTGGGACCGACGCCCGCAATCGCACCGCTGTCGCGGCAATTAACGGTACGCGTGATTCCCGGCTGCCGAAGACCGGCACCCTCCTGACCCGCGAGTTCAAGGGCAAAGTGCACGTCGTCACCGTGCTGGACGACGGCTTCGAGTACGACGATCGGCGGTACAAGTCGCTGAGCAAGATCGCCACCGAGATCGCCGGCACGCGCTGGAATGGTTTCACCTTCTTCGGCCTGGATCGGGAGGCACGCGTTGCGTAAGCGGCAGCAGGTGGTCGAACCGGCGGCGCACGCGCGGCAGATCCGTTGCGCGATCTACACCCGGAAATCCACGGACGAAGGTCTGTCCCAGGAGTTCAACAGCCTGGACGCCCAGCGCGAATCGGCCGAAGCCTACATCGCCAGCCAGCGGCACGAGGGCTGGGCGCCGCTGCCGTGCCGCTACGATGATGGTGGGTTCACCGGCGCCAACATGGAGCGCCCCCGTGTGTAACAAAGGGTAAGATTTGACCCGGCCCGCGCCCTGCCGAAAAATCCCGCGCGGGGCTTCGATGGGCTGATCCGCGACGGCGTCGTCCGCGATTACGCCGACCGGGCACGGCTGGGCCACGTCACCAGGGCGAGGCTGACCCAGCTGATGAACTTGCTCCTGCTCGCACCCGACATTCAGGAAGAGATCCTTTTCCTGCCGAGGACCATGGCGGGGCGCGATCCGGTGTCCGAACGCAGCTTGCGGCGGATTACTGCGATTGTTCGGTGGGACCGGCAGCGGAAGGTGTGGCGGGAGATGCGGGGCGCTTTGTAAGAAGCATACCATCGGCGGAAGTCTTCGTGCTAGGTGATTCGGCCTACTTCACCCGCTCGGAACTGTGGCGAGAACCAGGTCTCCGGGTGACGCGCGTTGCCGACCGGAAGCAGACGATACGCTGATGGCTTAAAGCGACCGCCGTATATGAACATAAAAATCGACACCGACCTGCTCAACGCCGCTTTGCTGGGTCTGGAACTAAGACGTCAAGCCGTGGACCTGGAAATTGGCGAGATCCGCCGCCGGCTTTCTGAACGGGTTGGTTCAGCCAGTGCGACGGCCAAAATCCCCCCGGACGTAGTGGCACACACCCGTTCCCGTACGTGCCCAAGCCAACCGGCGGCAAATCGCCAGGCGAAGCCGGGGAAGGCATCTATTAAGCCCCGGCAGAAACAAGGAAAAGGAATTCCGGTACAGACGCCCGTCGGAACGGCATTCGAGAATCGCGCGGGCCACTACGAGTTAATCCGCGTTGAGGCCGGCCAGGCCTACTACTCATTCACAAACCGGCAGGGGAAAACGATTGATGCGGTGATGCCGGTGATCATGTGGCAACGCATGCAGGATCGGGCTGGACAGGACAAAGGCTGACTCGAAGCGCAGCTTATATAATCGCCTCGATGCACCCAACCAGGGCGGAAGGTGTGCGACTGCGCGAAAAGGCTGTCAAATGCCTGGACCCATCATGAACATCGGCCACTCGAACCGCACGCTGGAAGAGTTCCTCGGGATTTTGCAGGCCCACGGAATCGAGCACCTGGTGGACACCCGAACCGTACCGCGATCTCGCCATAACCCACAGTTCAACCGGGAGGCGCTGCCAGCCTCACTTTCTGCCGCTGGAATCAAGTACACGCACATGCCCGGTCTCGGCGGCTTTCGCCGTCCCCAACCGGACTCCATCAACACGGGCTGGCGCAATGCCAGCTTTCGCGGCTACGCCGATTACATGCAGACACCGGGATTCGAGAAGAACCTGGCAGAACTGCTCGTTTTGGCCGAACGGCAACGGGTTGCCATGATGTGCGCCGAGGCGGTGCATTGGCGCTGCCATCGCTCGTTGGTGGCGGACGCATTACTGGCGCGCGGCGTGAAGGCAGAACACATAGTCAGCGCCAAGAAGGCGAACCTCCACAAGCTGACGCCGTTCGCGCGGATCGAGGGAACCCGGGTGTCGTACCCGGCGGAAGATAGTTTGTTTTAGTGGCGGCCTGTATGATGGGAATGAGCATCCCAGGTGCCCGCCTCGGCCGAAGAGAGGCGCGTCAGTTGTAATCTGGCCCCCCGCTCCATCCTTCGAGCTAGCTGAACCAGCCCCCCGGAATCCCCGAACCTTGCACTCCCACCCGCCTCGGCACGATACCGGAGCCTCCCGGCCGTGATCTGCGACGCCGTGCCGATCATCGTAATGAAACTGCGGCAGGAGCGCGGGATGTGCTTCAGCGAGGTGGAGCTGCGCTGAGCTGTTTGTCGGGTGTTTCCGAACTTGGAAATTTCCGACGAGGGATGCGCGCATATGCCGATAGGGTGATCGCGGCACAACAGCCGGCCCGGGCACGAGTCGTCGGCGGTCCATGCGAACCTCGTTGCAAGTTCGCTGTTCTTCGTATAATGCTTCGCATGACGAAGGGGGAGCCGGATTTCGATATTGTTCGGAAGATCGGGCTCAGCTTTCCCGGCGTTGAGGAATCGACGAGTTTTGGGCAACCGGCGTTGAAAATCAGAGGGCAAGTGTTCGCTTGCGTGGCGTCACACCGTTCAGCGGAGTCCGGGTCGTTGGTGGTCCGGATAGATTTTGCCCGCCGTGAGGAATTGCTGGCCGAGGCTCCGGACGTCTATTATGTGACCGAGCATTACGTTGGCTATCCCGGCGTGCTGGTGAGGCTCACGAGGATTCAACCCGACGCACTTCGCGGACTATTGGCTGGAGCGTTGCAATTCGTGACAGCCGAGACGAAGAAGCGCGCCTCGCGGAAGATGTCGCGGCGGCAGTAGCGCTGTTCCCGGAAATTCCGAGAGGGGGCTGTGCCTACTGCCGGAGGTGGGGAGGCCGGCGTAGGGGTGGCGGCTTGCCATGGTCCATGTTCCGTTTTCGCCCCCCCAGCAGTCGATCTGGCGGGCACGGAGTAGATGCCGGTCGCCCACACGCGGGAGCTTGTAAAAAGGCCGCTTTCCCCGCCTCACGGGGGTGGGAATGGGGCAAGCTCATAGCTGTTCATCCCGCCGCCTGAATTTTACAAACCTCACCCCTCATCTTTTGCCGGCGGCGCGGTGTTCGGCTACGTCCAGTCCAGGGTCGCGGTCGCGACACCGGACGTGGAGCAATGCCGCCGAAACTGCCACGCTTGCGGTCGTCGCCAAGACTGATACACTGGCCTTTCACGGCATCGCGAACCTGGCGCAGATCCACGACCTGGCGACCGATGAACCGTTCTTCAGGAAACCAGGTGATCTACCCCACTGAGCAGCAAATCCTCGACTACTTCGCCAACCTTCCGACCGAGGTGAAGGAGGAATTTGTGCCGCTGCTCGAAGAGGCGCATAGAAATTACCGGCGCGTTGTCCAGCAGACACCCGAAAATCCTCAGAACCGGATCGATCGGCTCTGCGCGATGGCCGACAGCATATTCAAGACGCAAGTATCCAAACGGCTACGCGCACGCTCCGGGATGTTCGAGGAGTTCCAGCGTGCCATTGGCCTCGATGGCGGCGACGCGGAACTGGGATGGTGGTATGCATACCGGCTTTATAGCCTCGCCGAGCGGGGCCGGCTGCTCGCAATCTGGCATAACAAGATTAAGGCCTTCTTATGGGACCGAATCAGGGAGGCCGAGAACTTGTGGTACACCCCGGATCTGGTGCCAGCCGGATGGGAAGCCTTTTTCGGACCTGCGGCGGCGGGACCGGCCGCCTGCAAGCCGGAACCGCCGGTCAAAGATCGCAAGCCGCCGGAAGCGTTTTTCGAGGCATACCGTGCTAAAAATCCGACCATGTCGTACGACAAAATCGCCGGCCGGATTGGGATCTCCCGCGACAGCCTGTTCAAGATCAAGGAAGAGACGGATTGGGTCCGGGAGTACGCCTATGAAGCTGCCGCGGCTGAACTGGGTTGCCGGCCCGAAGACCTTCACCCCCGAACTCTGCCCAAGCGCCCTCGCCAAAAGCGTGGCTCCCCCAAACCGTCTGCGCGGGTCCCTAAAACTCAGACGTAAACTCGGACGAAAACTCAGACTGCACTGAGACGGATTGCGACTGTGCGTCCGCCAAGAATGGCTGTGTAATGCTTGCAAAGACAGCAGAACACACCGTTCCTGGGGGCGATAGCTCGTACTGCAAGGACGAGCATTTCGTCGCCCAGTTCTATCACGTCTCGCTCGGGACGGTCCGGCACTGGCGCTACCTCGGGCAGGGGCCGAGGTACCGGAAAATCGGAAACCATCTTGTTCGTTATTGTCTGAAGGACTTGGAGGAGTGGCTTGCCTCGCGGCCTGCCGGCGGCGAGCGTCCGGCGGAGGTCCGCAATGCCTAGCGCCTGCTTGGTCCTGCTACCGGCCGTGCTGGCCACCATTCGCGCCGAGGCGTTCCGGGGCTGGCCCTCCTTGGGCCGGTTCGGGTTCGAGCCTTCGGACATCCAGCAGGAATTCACGCTCTCCTGCCTCAGCGGGTTCGACCGCTATGATCCCCGGCAGGCGTCTCCGGCCACCTGTGCCACCCATTCCTGCCGCCAGCGCACGCCTCAAATCATCGAGCCGCACTTCGCCGGCAAGCGGAACTCCGGCACGATCCCGGAATCATTTTTCCAGGACGCTTCGCCAGTGGCCTCTAGCGGCACATTAGGCGGCCGACATTAAACAATTAGGTACTTCGGAGGCCGGCGCCGGCCTGCGGAGGTCCCGATTGCGCGATTTCGACAGCGGTAGAAGCTCAAAAGAGGTTACCAGCGGTCGGCTGGGCCGGCTGACCAGAAGGCGACCGCTTTGTCCGAGGCGGAAGTCTAACAGTTCCACCCCATTCCGCCTCTCCCCACCGCGTCCCAGCTCCGGCCCAGTTCGGCCAGATCGACATTTACCTCTTGGACCACTGCTACGGGGCCGGATCGCTCCTGACGCTCGGGCCTTTGACGCCCGCTGCGGCACCGGCCGTAAGCTCGTTTATCTCCTCCGGGGCAATCGTTGAGGGCGGGATAGGTGCCACCATTGCTGGTGCGCTTCTATCTGTTGCAGAATCCTGTCCGCTCTGCCTTTGGGCGCCGAAGATCGCAGTGATCCATGTTTGTTGACACGAGAAGGGCTTTACCGGCACTGCGCCGCGGACCTCCGGGTGTTTTGGTTCAGCGTGAATATGAGGGGAAGTTCTCGCCGAAGGGAAGGAAGATTCCGCCCTTCGGGCGGGGATTTTCAAGGCATGAGGATCTATCGGTCCGATGTGTTCGTTGAATTTTCTGGGCGGCGCTGAGTTGCACCGCCCGTGATTTAATCATCGTCCGCGATGAGTCCGCCAGGTTATCCCTCGGCATGGTTGCGTCCCCGCAGAGCCCGCTTCCGTTTCGCCTGACAAAGTAAATATCGGCTACGCGACCTTCTCGCTTGAGGGCGAAGCTGAAGTTTTTCTTTGCGACCGAGCGGCGAACTCGCGTTGCCGCCGCGCCTCCTCGAGTTTGTGATCGCGGGCCGCATGGATCTCCGCCTGGCGGCCTTGCAGCCGGGCCAGCGGCGTAACGTAGCCCAACGCGCTGTGCAGACGCTGCTCGTTGTAGACCGTGATGTACTGTGTCACCAGGCGCTCGGCATCTTCCCGCGATAGTGGCACCCCGGGCCGAATGCACTCGCTTTTAATCGAGCGATTCCAGCGTTCCAGTTTCCCGTTCGACTGCGGGTAATACGGCGACGTCCGGATGTGCGTCATCCCGGAAATGCGGATGAATTCCTTGAAGTCCTTGGCCACGAACTGCGGCCCGTTGTCGGAGATGATCCGCGGATGCGCCTCGGGAAATCTCTCTTTGGCCTGCTGCAGGATGATCTCCACCTCAGCTTCGGTCATCGACTCACGGAGCCCCCAGGCGAGTAGATACCGGCTGGCGCCGTCCAGCACCGCGCAAAGATAGTAGAACGTGCCGTGAATGTTGATATGGGCGATGTCGACGTGCCAATGCTCGTGCGGCTGCAGCGGCTGCTCGAAGCCCGTGCCCTTCTGGCTCGGATTTCCGGCCCAGCAGCGCAGCCGGCCGGCATCCCGCAATACGCGGAACACGCTAGACGGGCTCACTGCCACGGCGTCGGCGTCGATCATCATATACGTCAGCCGCCGGTACCCTTCTGTCGGGTACAGCAACTGGAAGTCCAGGATCGCCTTCTTTTCCCAATCTTGCAGCCAGAAATCCCGGGGAACCGTGCCGTTATGCTGGTTGGTTTTGCCGTAGCGTCGCCGCCACTGGTAGAACTTCCCCACGCTCACACCGAGCCAGAGTAGCAACTGCTCAACCGTCAAGCCGGTCTTGGCAGCCCAGTCTTGGATGAAGTCGATCACCGCATCGCGGGTATCCGGCTCCACCCAGCATCCGTTCAGAGTTCCCCAAGTTCTTTTTTTAGTGAGATGTGCTCCGCCATCAGCTCGGCCAGGACCTCGTCCTTTTGCCGAATCTTCTTTTCCAGCTTTTCGATGCGCTCCTGATCCTGGCGGCGTTCGGGCTGTCGCCGGTTGCTCTCCAGGGCCAGGGCGGCATTACCGAACAACTGCTCCTGCCAGCGGTGAAATAGACTCGGCGCCAGTCGCGCCTCGTCGCAGATCGTGGAGATGGGGACCTTCTCAATCAGATGTCGGCGTAGCAGCTTGATCTTTTCGTCTGAGTTCCAGTGGCGGCGTTCCTTGCTCACGTCTCGCTCCAATACTTCTATCGGCGAGACCTCCTATGGACTTTACGCCCTCACTCAAAATTCAGCTGAACCGGAACACGGGCACGTCTACGTGGTTGGAAGGCCAAAGCCTATTCAGATTCCGTTGCCCGCCTGAGGCGGAGCAGTGAGATTCTCCAGCGCTGCTGCTCTCGCCCGAAGTGGCTTCAACTCTTCCTCGCCCAGCGCGCTTGCACAACCCTCCGCGATCCGCCGCCCGCGCTCAGCCAGAATTCGATGGAACAGCGGGTCGGGTGTAGTGACAGCGATGTCGGTCAGCGCACGCAAGCAGGCGCAAGCTTACCGCCACATCCGACCTGGAATACAAGCGTATTTGCTCGAAAGCTGAGTCCAGGAGCCGCTCGAAGCCGATCCAGGGAACGTGCACGCGAAAGAGCCCGGGCGGGTCGTAGAGAATCGACTCCGGCGTTTCACGCGACGCAAAGCGGATCAGGATGCGGCTCAACTGGTCCACCGAACCGATTGCGGTGCGTGGGATCATTCACCGCCGGCGAAATGGCTTTCAGCGCGATATCGACGATCTGCAAAACTCCGAATTCCACGTCCTGTTGCAGGGTGCGGGTGGGGCCGAAGTCGAATGCGCCCCGAAGCTCCTCGTACCCATCCGGCGGCATCCGGTCGCCCTTCGAAACCTTCATCAGCGGTACGCCCGCCGGGACGAAGTGGCCGACGCGGCGCAGGACGTCGACTTTCACGTGGTGCGACTTGGCGAGCGCCACCAGGCGCCGTGTGTCGACGAAGCGGATGTACCCGGAGACCTGGCTGGTGACCGTCGTTTCCCAGGTGTATCCGCGCCGCGGATCGTCGGCTTCCGCACGGCCCGCGCCGGTGCGGCCACGGCATCATCTCGTCGATAATCGCCTCGGTTTCCGACGCGATCCGGTCCACGATATGGTTGACGCTGATCGCGCGCGAAATGTGATGGATGAAGAACAGCAGCCAGCCGACGCAGGCCAGCGCCAGCAGCATTGCTCCCAGCACCGTGACGACCGGCGCGAACGGGTGCGGGACAGAGCGCGCCGCGGGAAGCGCCGCCATGCAGTAGGAAAATGTGCCGAGAAAAATCCCCAGCGTCCATTGCGTCACGCGATCCCTGGAAAAGCTGACGATGATGCGCGGAGAAAACTGCATGGAGGCCAGCGTCAGCGTCATCAGCAGGATCGCGAAAACGATCGAGACCACCGTCATGATCGAGGCCGCGATGCCGCCCAGAATGACCTGCGCCACCTGCGGATCGGAATGAGACGGAAACAGCGCCTTCGGAACGAAATCGGAAAACCCGGGAACTAACTCTTCGAGCAACGACAGCAGCGCACCGGCGCATCCGAGCGTGAGCGTGATGATCAGGGGCCGAACCAGGAATCCGCCACGCAGGTTGTACGCGACCTGCCGGATCACCAATGGAATGCGTTTGTCCACGGTTTCTGCCTGCTTCCCAGTAGTTCTGACCGGCTGAATTCCTATTGCAGCGCTGAGGCGCAACGCCTATTGTAGAATGCTGCGGAAAGTTGGAATGCGTCGCCAGAGCCATGGGACGGCATGGTCGCATAGTCATGTCGCAGAGTGAACCCCGCCCGGCTTTCCCGCGTGCTAGCCGCCAAGGGTCTAGTGATAGTCCGTTAGCGCCGATACGTCGATGCGGCCTGATGGCCGGCGGCCCCGATCTGAGACATCCCGGCTGACCGAAGGCCTCAAAGTACTTTACAATCAAAAGCGGGATCCGCACATGCCGCTGCTATCCATTCGCGCTTACGGCCGGCACCGTGGTGTTTCGCATCCGGCAGTTCTCAAAGCCATCAAAGCCGGCCGCATCCACCAGAACGCCGAGGGCTTGATCGACTCCGACCAGGCTGACCGCGATTGGGCCGCGAACACGCACCCGGTTCCCCGAGCGCCGCACGCGGTGCCGTTAGCCGTGCCCGCCGATCCCGGTTTCGCACGGGCGCGACTCGTGCGTCTCCACTACGAGGCGCTGAGCGCCCGGCACGAATACGAAACCCGTGCCTCGCGCTGCTCCCGGCCACAGACGTGAAGATTGCGATGGCCCAGATCGGCGTGAGCCTTCGGCAAGCTTGCGTGACTCCACCCCTGGGTAATTGGTAACGTCAGTCTTGCACTGAGGAAGGACTGACGATGGCTCAACCAAGCCCTGTCATACGGAGTGACCTGCAAGAACTGAGGGTACGTTTTGAACACTGGCGTCGGACACGTCCGGGGAAATCTCCGATTCCGGAGCCGCTGTGGGCTGCAGCCGCGCAACTGGCTCGGTCGCACGGAGTTTGCCAGACGGCGCAGGTGCTGCGATTGGAGTACAAAAAGCTCAAGCAGTTGACGGACGGGAAAGCGGCATGCCGTTTCAGCGGCTGCAACGGCTGGAAGGAAGTCTCGGCATTCCGCTGCCGGCCGCCACGCAATGGGGCGTGGCCGAGAAAGCCACACAGCGGATCTGGCCTGCGTATGACGAGCTGATCCGGCAGGCGGCGCAAGGCGAAATCGTACACAACGACGACACCGGCATGCGGATTCTGCGCTTGGCGCGGGAGCCTGCCGACCAGCGTACCGGGATCTTCACCAGCGGCATCGTCTCGATCGGTCCCGGCTGGAAAATCGCGCTGTACTGCAGCGGCTCCAAGCATGCGGGAGAGAATCTGGCCGAGGTGCTGAAGCGGCGCGCGCCGGGACTGGCGCCGCTGATCCACATGTGCGATGCCCTGTCCTGGAACACCGCGGGGTTGTCGGAAGGTTGGCAACGTCTACTGGCCAACTGCCTCTCGCACGGCCGGCGCCAGTTTGTGGAAGTGGCGGAGAACTTCCCGGAGGAATGCCGCTTTGTGCTGGAGACGTTGGGCAGCGTGTGGCATCACGATGCGCTGGCCCGCCAGCAGAACCTGACACCGGAGGGGCGGTTGCGTTTCCACCAGGAACACAGCGGGCCGCTGATGAAAACCTTAAAAGAGTGGATGCAGGCGCAACTGGCGGAGCACAAAACCGAGCCGAACTCCGGTTTGGGAAAGGCCATCCAGTATATGCTTCGCCATTGGGAGCCCCTGACTCTTTTCCTGCGGGAGCCGGGCGCACCCCTGGATAACAACATCGTGGAAAGGGCACTCAAAAGGGCGATTCTGCACCGCAAAAACTCGCTGTTCTATAAGACGATGAATGGCGCCCATGTGGGCGATCTGTTCATGAGCCTGATCCACACCTGCGAACTCAACGGTGCCAACCCGTTCGATTACCTAACAGAGTTGCAGCGGCATGCCGAGGAGTTGAAGCGAAGCCCATCGGAGTGGATGCCCTGGAACTACCGCGAAACACTGGCCCGGCTCGCCACGTCCTCGGCCGCATAATATGATGGCTTCTGCCTGGCCGAAAAGGATCGACTGCGGCCATGGTTAGGTGACATCCTGAAATGCCCAGAAAACGGGCACTTCCGAAGGTAAAATCCGGACACGTTTTTGGCCAGGCACGCAGACCGGCGAAAATGTTGCGGGCGGGCCTATATGCCCGGGTTTCGACCAACGATCAGCAGACGCTGGCAATGCAGAATCGTGCGATGCGGGGGTATGCAGCGCGGCGCGGCTGGACGATCGCCTTGCAAGTTCGCGAGGTGAACTCCGGGGCGGCACGACGGGAAGCCCGCGAGACACTGCTGGAAGCCGCCCGCCGGCGAGAGATCGATCTGGTGCTGGTGTGGCGGCTGGATCGCTGGGGACGGTCAGTCACGGACCTGCTGGCGACGCTCCAGGAGCTGGAGCATCTGGGTGTCGGGTTTGTTTCCCTGACCGAGGCACTGGACCTGACCACGCCGGCGGGTCGAGCCATGGCCGGACTGCTGGCCACCTTCGCGGAGTTCGAAAGGGAGGTTCTGCGGGAAAGGACCCAGGCCGGTCTGGCGCATGCGCGCGCGAACGGCAAGCGATTGGGCCGGCCGGCAACCGCAGCCGTCCACGCTGCAGAAATCCGGAAACTGCATCGCGCCGGGGCCAGCAAATCCGAAATCGCCCGACGGTTGCAGATCGGCCGGACCTCCGTGCGCCGGATTTTGGGCTGACCTATTTCCCGGAGGAATAGGTCGATGTACCATATAACGGCGATTCGTAAACCTGTTCATAGAGGAATTTGTCACGAATGCTATGGGCAAAATATCTACCCTTAGATTCGGCCGCAAGCAACTCATCATACTGGTGCGGCGGGAATTCGAAGTAGCGGTAAACATCTCCGCTATGGAACCTCAAATAGAGCTGCCGTCGATCACGGCGATACGCCACCGCAGCCAACACGCTCGATTCCATAGATAACCAATCCACAGCCTTAACCCTCTCTAACCATCCTGGCAACTCCGTGGATGGCTTGGCGACAGACCTCAGTGCGCCGACCCTCGCGGGGTCCGCCGCAGTGCACCAGGCGGAGACGATGGCGACGCGCCGCCCCCGCCTGTCCAAGATGGTGGTGCCCCGGACCACCGATCCCACGACAACCGCTGCATACATAACAGTTCGGCAGTCTACGATATTCCCCGGAGCCGAACAAATGACGAAATAGAACCGACGGTACCCCGAGAGGAACTTCCCAACTGAGCTAACGCATCTTTGCCGAAAGCACACGAACGAATGGGTGGAAGAAACGGCAAGGGCTCAGCACCAATGAGACCAGCGCCGCGATCCCCCTTAATCACCGTGTCACTTCGCCAGGTTCTCTGTTACATAACAGTCTGAATTGGGGTACGAACTCTCTCTGAAGCCCGCAAATAGGACTACCACAGAGCGGGGCGCGGCCCGATAATTGTGATCAGAAACTGACGGCGCTTCCGTCCATTCGACTATGTCGAATGGTGAACCAAGGGCAGTGTCGATCCAGCGACGCCAGGGACCCCTGCCGCTGTTGACAACCGGCGGAAGCTGAAAGTCGAGTGGCTCCCAATACGCATTCAGGATCGCCTGGAAGAGGAGCTTTTTCTTTTTTTCCTCTAAGCTGAAAGCCAGACTGTGCGACCGGGAGTTCCAGTCTGGTTGTCCGAGCTTCACGCCGTGCCACGCTTTATGGGCCATGCTGAGCAACTGGTTCAGGCTCACCCTCTGGTGTTCCGGATATAGGTCGCGCAGTAACCGGCGCGCTATGAGGAGTTTCACGAACCGGTGCACGTCGGCATGTCTGACGGTCAGCTTCCAGTCAAACCAACTGGTCTCGTCGTCGAGGCAGTAAGCGTTGTTGTTGCCGTGCTGGGTGCGCCGCACCTCGTCGCCCATCAAAATCAAGGGAACACCCAACGAGAGCATGGTGACGGTCAAAAAGTTCTTTATCTGCCGGTTTCGCAGTTTCTCCACCTCGGGATCGTCCGAGGGGCCCTCGACGCCACAGTTCCAGCTTCGGTTGTCGTCCGAGCCGTCGCGGTTTCCTTCGCCGTTTGCCTCATTGTGTTTCCGGTTATAGGAGACCAGGTCGTTGAGCGTGAAACCATCATGACACGTCACGAAATTGACGCTCTGCTCAGCTTCGCGTTGCTTATGGCTGTAAAGTTCTGGACTACCGAGCAGCCTGTCGGCAACGCGCGCAACCGAATCGTCGTCTCCGCGGAAGAAGCTGCGGATATCATCGCGAAACCGCCCGTTCCATTCCCTCCAACTGTCGCCGACAAAGCTGCCCACCTGGTAAAGCCCAGCCGCATCCCAGGCCTCGGCGAAGAACTTCGTCCCCGCAAGCGCCGGGTCCGATTCGATATCCCACAGCACCGGCGGGTTTGACATCGGTTGACCCGACGAATCGCGTGCCAGGATCGATGCCAGATCGAAACGGAATCCATCCACGTGCATCTCCTCGACCCAGTAGCGGAGACTATCCACGATCATGCGGCGGACAATCGGGTGGTTCGCGTTGAGCGTGTTCCCCGTGCCGCTGTAGTTGGCATACCGTGAGCGGTCCTGCTCGAGAATGTAGTAAGCGCCATTCTCCAGCCCGCGGAAGCACAGGGTGGGGCCCCGTTGGTCACCCTCCGCGGTGTGATTGAATACGACGTCCAGAATGACTTCGATGTTGGCACGGTGCAATGCCTTGACCATATCGCGAAACTCGTCCACCGGGCCGAGCGGATCCTGACGCGAGCTGTACGCCTGGTGCGGCGCAAAGAACGATACCGGCGCATACCCCCAGTAGTTGACCTGTTCAGGCGGGCAATCCTGGGCATCGAACTGGAACACCGGCAGCAGTTCGACCGCGGTGACACCGAGTTCCCGGAGATACGGAATCTTCTCGATCAGCCCGGCGTAGGTGCCGCGGGTCTCTTCCGAAAGCCCGGAACTCGGATGCCGCGTGAAGCCCCTCACATGCATCTCGTAGATGATTGTCCGGGCGGCCGGCCGTTGTAGCGGTTTATCGCCTTCCCAGTCGTACGCGCGGGGATCCACCACCACGCTCTTCATCGCGTTCACGGCGTTGTCGCCTTCGTGGCTCGCGGCCTGACGGCTATAGGTTTCTGGGAACGACCACCCCGCGACCGTATGGGTCGAGGAGAACTTTAGATGGATCAAACCGCAGTCCTCTCGCCGGATCCGACGGCCCCTGAACCCGGTAAGCATAGAGCTGCCCTGGTTGCACGCCGGGTACAAACACATGCCAGTAGTGGTAGGTAAGATTGGCCACGAGATCGAAACGGATGACGCGTGCGGGCCTTGCGTCATCCTCGCGGTCAAACAACAGTAACTCTACGCCTGAAGCACTACGGGAAAACAGACTGAAATTCACGCCGCCGGGAAGAATGGTTGCTCCGATAGGAGAGCTTCTCCCAGTGCGCTCGACAGGATTCACCGCGGCCGGCTCCGCGGGTTCGAGAGGGACTCGGTTGCTGTCTCCTGCTTGTCCGGTTGTTTAAGCCACACCCAAGTCATTGCTTGCGGCCCGCCGACTGACCGCAACATATGGTGGTCGTCAGCTCGAAGCTGAAACAACCGGATAAGCAGATGCTGTCTAGAACGAGAGCCATGGATCACTTCCTGCCAAGTAGTTCCTTGGCCGTTGCAATAACCTTGTCGGGCTCGAATCCGAAGTGCCTCTGGGGTCTTCTGAGTGGCGCCGAGGCGCCGAACGTCTTCATACCGATGATACGACCCGATCCCCATACAAATAATGTTCATGTGGCCGTCCTCCGCAATGACGATGGCATCAGACGCTCAAGACCGGAAAAGGCGAGTCCCGAACCACGCTATAAGTAAGATCCCGCAGGCGGCCAAGAGCGCCTGAACCGGGTATTCTTCCGATCATGAGCACGTCAGCGGTCAGGCGTCGTGCTTCGCCAAGCAGCGCCTCTTTAACTGGGCCGCTCGCGATGTGGACCGTTGCTTCGCAGCCGACGGTCTTTTGGAGTGCGTCCAGGCGCCGGTGGGCGTCCTTCTCCTCAGCGGCAGCGCGGCCGGGAATCACATGGATCACGTGGAGCTTCGCGTGGACCTCCGCCGCTGCACGACTGGCCAGGCGAAGCACTCTTTCCGAATCCCTGCTCAGGCCGATGGCGCAGACCCATACCCGGTGCTCCAGAGGCCGTGGGATTTTCGCCTCAGCGTGCTCAGTTGTCAAGACCGGGCAGTCAGCGTCGTTGAGCACCTTTGCCGTAGTGGACCCAAGCAGCATTCGCCTGAAGCGCCCGGCATGCGTGGGCATGATGATCAGGTCGAATCCGCCTGTTCTGGCAACCTCCGCAATCTGCGCCGCGGCTTCACCCGAGCGCAGGATTCGCGGACAGGTAGCCGGTGGAAACTCATACTCCAGAAACCGATCGAGTCTGTCCCGGGCTATGCACCAATGCTCCTCGGCGATTTCTGGAACCGATCGCACATAGAGTTCGAAGCCGTTGTGGCTTGCGAGATCGCACACGTGACCCAGTGTGACCTGGGAGCGAAACATCTCCGCGGCCCTTTTGACGTAATTGGCCATCGCGGAACAGGGCTGTGAGAAGTCGATGGGAAAGAGGATTGTTTCGATCATCACCCTATCCTCCTGAACATCGACGCGACAACCTGTACCGGCCTACTATGTCCCATCATCTAACGTTGCGACCGCCTGTCGCAAGGTGGAAGCTTTGGCTGCTGGCTGGTTTTGATCTCTTTCCGTCACTCGAAGATGGTGTGTATCTATTTGTTCATACCTCCGCCCCCTCGAAGTCTAACATGTAATAACAGGCCATCGAGAGGTCCAAGAAGAGCACGTGAATGCCGGAGTCGACGGATCGACGTCACGAAGCATCCTGGGCACGACGCTTGGGGTCATGGCTGGTGCCCGTAGCGATTCTGCTTATGGCCTGTGGGATCGTGCTTCTGATCACGGGTAACTGGAATGTATGGATAAGCAGGCGAGCGCTGCAAAAAACCGACGACGCCTATCTGCACGCAGACCTCACACCCCTGAGCACCAAGGTTGCAGGACTGGTGGCTGAGGTTTCGGTGTCTGATTATCAAGCTGTGAAAGCAGGGGATCTGCTCGTCCAGTTGCGAGATGACGATTTCCGGGCGCAGGTACGGCAGGCCGAAGCCGCAGTGGCATCCGGCGAAGACGCGATAACCAACAATCAGCGACAGAAGGAAGTGCAGGACGCCCGTATAGTTCAGGCGGACGACGGGGTCCGCGCAGCAGAAGCGAACATCGCGGCAGCGGACGCTGGAATTCAAGCGGCGAATTCCTCGATTGCCAATGCGCGCAGCGGAATCGAAGGAGCCAGAGCGGATGTGGAGCGCACAATGTTGGAGCAGAGGCGTCAGGAAGCACTGTTTGCGACCGAGTCCACAACGCGGCAGAAATTGGAGCAGGTGGTTGCGGAAGCGCAGCGCTTTCGCGCACAGCTCGGAAGCCGCCAGGATGAGCTGAATGCGGCGATGGCTCAGTTGGCCAGCCGCCAAGCCGATCTGGCCAGGGCAGGCGCGCAGCTCGCGAGCGCAAAGGCCGAACTCGAAGCGCAGAAGCGGCAGCATACGGTGCTGGGTTCACAGGAACTTCTACTTCGCGCCGATTTGAATGGCAAGAGAGCCGCGCTCACGCTCGCCCGAATCAACCTCGGCTACACGCGAATCGTGGCGCCCGAAAAAGGGTTTGTGGGCGAACGCAGAGTGCGCCCCGGACAACTGGTCAGTCCGGGCACTCAGGTAATTTCGCTCGTTCAAAGGGACGTTTGGGTGCAGGCCAATTATTTAGAAACGGAGGTCCGCCATATTCACGCCGGCGACCCGGCTGAAATCCGCGTGGATGCATTTCCCGGCTTGATCTTCAAAGGCAAAGTCGATTACGTGGCTCCCGCCAGCGGCTCGCAGTTCGCTTTGTTGCCTCCGGACAATGCCACCGGCAATTTCACAAAGATTGTGCAGCGGATACCCGTGAAGATCGTGCTGGATCCCGGCCAAACGGCCCTTGCGAGGCTCCGGCCCGGGCTATCTGTGACCGCAACGGTTCGCACCGAAGGGCGCGTTCCAGTGATGCAGACTGCCCGATGACCGCCTCAGAGCCCAATGCCGCACCGCCCCCCGCGCAATCCGGTCCACCCGGAATCACCACCAACCCATACATCGGGATCTTGGGGGTCTTTCTGGGCGCTGCCTCCGCGACTGTGAACCAACGCCTGCTCAGCATTGGCCTGCCGGATCTGCGCGGTGCGCTTGGAATAGGCTTCGACAAAGCCTCCTGGCTGCCCACGGTCCTCGCAATGGCAATGATGTTCAGCGGAGTGTTCGCCGCGTTGTTGAACGTTCGGTTGGGCCCTCGCCGCATTCTGCTTCCGTGCGCGGCGATCTTCACGATTTCGTCCGTTGCGCTTCCTTTTTCACCAAACGTGTCCGTGATGTTTTGCCTGCTGGTGATTGCGGGACTGGGGTCGGGGACTTTCTATACCCTAACGCTGACGTTCGCTTTGACTGCCCTGCCCAGGCGGCTGGTCATTTTCGGCATTGCGGCTTATGCAGCGGATATTGTCTTTACGAGCAACATGGCAATAGCACTCGAAGCCTGGTACATCGAGCATCTCTCGTGGCGCTGGATCTTTTGGAATGCCGCGATCTTCACCCCGCTGATGATGATCTGCATCTATTTCGGCATTCCCCGCCGAAGTGCGCCGGCGGCCCCGAGGCCAAGCTGGCATGGGTTCGCTTACTTCAGCCTGGGCCTAGCCCTGCTGGTAGGGGCTCTCGATCAGGGCGAGCGGCTGGACTGGCTACACTCCGGTGTGATCGTCGGGATGTTCGCGGCAGGACTATTCCTGGTTGCCGCGGCTTGGGTCAGGCGGATGTGGCGACCGAACCCAGTCGTAAATCTTGCCTTCCTGAAGACTCGGAACATCATGATCCTCGCGGGCTCCATTTTCGTTTTCAGGTTCACGCTTCTGTCACAGTACGTGCTCATCCCCACGTTCCTCGGAAATATCCAGCAGTATCGGCCCCTCCAGACTGGCAACGCACTTGCCTGGGTGGCGGCGCCGCAGTTCGTCGTGGTACCGCTGGTCGCGGTGATCGTGATCTACACGAACTCACGGCTGATCCTGGCGGTAGGGCTTACCGTGACCGCAGCGGTGTGCTGGATCTGTACGCACCTCGATTCCTCCTGGGCTGGAAACAGCTTCGAGGCAATAGAACTTGTACTTGCGGTCGCGCTTGGTTGTTCGTACATCGGCCTGCTGGGCTCCATCGTCCTGCAAGCGCTCGAGGGAGGTGCCTTGAACCGGGCTGCGGACGTAGGCACGTTCTCGGGATTTATGCACTTCTCGCGGATTTTCGGTGGCGCGGTAGGGGCAGCGATCATGACCCGCTTCATCTCGGTGAGGGAGCAGTTTCACTCCAATATGCTGGGCCTCCATGTGGAAGCCGGAAGCTGGCTCACCGAAGAGCGATTGCGGGCGCTGAGCGGAGCAGTGCAGCCAGACTCCACTGGGCCAGAAGAGGCACAACATCGCGCGCTTGTGATTCTGGGCCAACAGGTGCGCGGCCAGGCTTACACCATGGCGATAGCGGATGGATTCATCCTGATCGGCTGGATGGTGGTCGCTTATCTGCTACTGATGCTATTCCTGCGGCCCGCCAGAATTAGCTACAAGGACGTGAGGAATATGCAATGAATCGAACGCTTTTGTACCGGATCCTGGCCATGGCGGGGCTTGCCGCGCTCTCAGGCGTCCCTCAATATGCCGCCGATGTCAGGCATCTCACGCTGACGGAGGCCGTCCATCTCGCGATCAACCAAAACCGCGCACTGAAGATCGCGCGTTTGAAGGTGACCGAGAATGAACAGAAGAAGGCCGGCGAACATTCCGGCTACTTCCCCAAGCTGACGAATCAATCGAACGCCCTGCGCATCACCGCACTGCAGCAAGTCGTGATTCCGGTGGGGGCGCTTGGGACGGTAGACGGAGCGCTCATCCCGGCACAGGGCGTGGCTGTCGGGCAAGGGCAGTTGACGCTTTTCTCGAGCGGCACACAGCTCTCCCAGCCAACGACACAGTTGATCCGGGTCCGTGCAGCCAACCTGATTGCCGCCGCCGAAGTAGCAGTTTCCCGTGACGATCTGAAGCAAGCGGAGAACCAAGTCGCCCTCCAGGTGCACGAGCTTTACTTCGGGATACTGATCGCAAGTCTGCAAAAACAGGCAGCCGAACAACAGAGTAAATCTGCCGGAGAGGAACTGCGGGAGAGCGAAGAAGAGGTGCGTAACGGCAGCGCTCTTAAGATAGCGGCGATTCAAGGCCGCGCAGATCTGCTGGAGAGCCGGCAGGCTGTGCTAACCGCGGAAATCCAGGTGGCGGATCTAACAACGGAACTGAACGACGTGCTGGGGCTTCCGCTGGATACGCTACTCGACCTGGATCCGGCTGTGCCGACGAAGTTCGACCAGCTCCCGCGCGAGGAGTACGTTCAGACGGCATGGTCGGAACACCCGGAAATATTGGCCGCCGAGGAAGAAGTCCGGAAGGCACGCGCGGCCGTGACTGCCGCGAAGTCGGCTTACATCCCCGACATCACCGCCTATGCGCGGCATAGCTATCAGGACGGCGTGTCATTCCTGGTACGGAACTTCGGCACGTTTGGGCTCAATCTCACTTGGGACGTGTTCGACTTCGGCAAACGGCGGGCAGCCGTGCGCGCCCGCGAGGCGGGATTGGAGGAAGCGGAGGAGAATCTGAGCCGCCTAAAGGAGGAGGTAGCGGTTGGAATCGAGCGCAGTTACAACAAACTGGAGCGCACCAGGAACATGGTGCAAGTCGCCAACCAGGTTGTAAGACTGCGGCAGGAGGGCGAGCGCCTGGCGCAGAACCAATTGGCCCAGGGAGTGGTGTTAGCGTCCGATCGGAGGCAAGCTACCGCCGCCACCTACAAAGCGCAGGCAGATTTGCTCAAGGCCAGCTTGGGATATCTGCTGGCCTGGGCGGAACTTGAGCAAACTGTCGGGCGCACCCCCGGATTCTAAGCGCCGCTCAAACTTCGACGTCGGGCAGGCGGAGGGAAGTTTTGTTTACAAGCGCGAGCTACTGCAGTATGTCAACACACCGATGCGCGGCAAACGGTTGCAGCTGTAAGTGGGTTTTGGCGCCAGCGGACGTCTCTACCGGAAACCGGTTCGTCTCCTTTGTGGTGTGTGGCCTTGCCCTATTGGAAGCGGTCGATCAAAATGGAAGCGATGACCTTTCAACCCATTGAGAACCACGGGATGATTGGAAATCTGTGTACGGCCGCCCTGATAGGCATCGACTCATCGATCGATTTCCTATGTTACCCGGAATTCGACTCTCCCACTGTCTTCGCGGCTCTGCTGGACCCCGGGCGTGGTGGATCTTTCGCGATACGTCCTGAAATGAGCGGCATGCAGTGTAAACAGATGTATGCCGTAGAGACGAACGTTCTAATCACTCGTTTCCTCTCGGATCGTGCAACCGCTGAAGTGACGGACTTCATGCCGCTGACTTCGAGGACGCAGAAGAACGAGTTGGTACGCATAGTCGGAGTCATTCATGGCGAAGTGCATTTTCAATTGAGGTGCCAGCCGGGTTTCGATTACGGGCGATCCACTCACAATGTGGAGCAAGGAAATTGCCGAGTGGTCTTCAGGCCGGCGAACAAAGAATGTCGTCCGATGTTGCTGCGGGGAAGTGTACCGATTGAAGCCGCCTCCGGTAGCGCTGTCTGTACCTTCACGCTTCACAAGGGAGAGAGGGCTGTTTTCATTTTCGGTGCTTTGGAAGAGAAAGAACACGCGGCAATTGACCCCGACGAGGTGTATCGTGATTTAGAGGCCACACTCCGCTATTGGCGTGACTGGAGTGGGACGTCTAATTACAAAGGGCACTGGCGCGACGCCGTCAACCGCGCGGCACTTACATTGAAGATGCTCACCAGCCGTAAGCATGGATCGCTCGTCGCGGCGCTCACGTTTGGCTTGCCGGAGCATGTTGGCGGAACTCGCAATTGGGACTACCGCTTTGTCTGGCTGCGCGATGCAGCTTTTACGCTTTGCACTTTTTTGCGTCTTGGTTATCGTGAAGAAGCTGACGCCTTTCGGGCGTGGCTGAAGCATCCTATTGACGAGGGGAAGCACAGCACCAGGCCTATGCAGATCATGTATGGACTGGACGGTCACACCGATCTGAAGGAAATGGAACTTGAGCACCTATGCGGATACAGGAATTCAAGGCCCGTGCGGATTGGGAACGGCGCATATGGTCAGTTGCAACTCGATATCTATGGGGAGCTCATGGATGCCATTTATCTTTATTCCAAGTACGAGCATGCGTTTCCGCACGATGAATGGATTGAAGTGAAACGCATCCTGGCGTGGTTAAGTGATAACTGGAATCAACCGGATGACGGAATTTGGGAGGTGCGCGGAGGACACAGACATTTCCTGCATTCGCGACTGATGTGCTGGGTTGCGTTCGACCGCGCGATTCGGCTGGCGCAAAAACGTTCCCTGTCTGCTCCCTTCGAGGAGTGGTACCGGCAGCGCGATGCAATCGTCGAGGATATCTATGCCAAGTTCTGGAGCGAAAAGCTCTCGGCCTTTGTTCAGGAGAAAGGCTCAGAGGCGCTTGACGCAGCGGTATTACTGATGCCTTTGATGCGTTTCATCAGCCCGAATGATCCGAGATGGCTCTCCACCATGAAGACCATCGAGAATTCCCTGGCGGAAGACGCATTCGTTTATCGTTATAGAAACGATGAGACCCGGGATGGCCTAGAGGCGGAAGAGGGAAGCTTTACATGCTGCTCATTCTGGTTTGTTGAGTGCCTCGCGAGGTCGAACCAGGTAGAAAGAGCCAGGTTATATTTCGACAAATTGCTGTGCCATGCCAACCATCTTGGATTGTTCTCGGAACAAATCGGTCGCGATGGACATCAACTGGGCAACTTCCCCCAGGCACTTACACATTTGGCTCTGATTAGCGCGGCACTATGCCTTGACCGAATACTGTCCGGCACACCGCTCAAACCCTGGAGCTGATCGCGCCTCACCGGTGACAAACTGAATCGCGGTCCCGAAGGTTGTTTGCTAGCTTGCCGCTGAAACGTGCCATCCAGCACCCATCCCGGATTAAGTTGCATGCGAAGCATTACAGGATTCACTTTCTTCTGCCGTTCTGTTTCACGCACTTTGCGGATACTCATGCTCTCCGGAATCTGATGCCGGCGGTAAAATGTTAGCGAGAAGCAGCTAAGTGCGAGCCCTGGAAGAACATGGGCGATCTGTAACTCAGAGTGTCGCGGCGCCTTATTACCCACGGGAGGTTTCCCCGTCAGGTTCGCGGCCGATGCCGTTTCCCCGGCTTCCGGCCGCCTGCCCCGGACTGGTCGGCGCCTGCCGCCAATCGCGCCGCGTTTCGGAACTTGGAGGGAAAGGAAATGGGGACCGAGAGGGCGCTGGAGTACCCGGGATCGCAAAAGGTTGCGAGGCTCCTCGACCAATATGGGTGCGGCCTAATCCGGTTCGAAGGAACCGACGAGGCATTCTACGAACGTCATTTGCTTTTCGATTATGCGTGCGACGTGACGGCCGCGACTCCCCGTGTAAGATTTGAAGCCATAGCCAGGTCCGTGCGGGACGTCCTCTCCCAACGATGGGTGCTAACGGAGAAGACCTACGAAAGCCGGAACCCGAAGCGCCTCTATTACCTCTCGATGGAGTTCCTCATCGGGCGGTCGCTGTCGAACAATCTCACCAACCTGTTGCTGGACCCCCTCGCCGACGAACTGGCCCGCAGGAAGCATCTCAATTGGATCGAATTGCTGGAACAGGAGCCCGATGCAGGGCTGGGCAATGGCGGACTCGGGCGACTGGCGGCCTGTTTTATCGAGTCCGCGGCCACAATGCAACTGCCGGCCATGGGTTACGGTCTGCGCTACGAGTATGGCATCTTCAAGCAGTTGATCTTAAACGGCGGGCAGGAGGAACGACCGGACAACTGGCTGCAGCGGCAGGATCCCTGGGAGGTCCAGCGCCCCGATGAGAAGGTCGAAGTCAGGCTGAACTGCGGTTTTGAAATCCGGGGCGGGAGTCTGCACGCCGTGCCCGGCCGGCGGACCGGTCTGATCGGCATCCCTTTTGATAGGCCCGTGGTTGGCTACGGCGGCAAGACCGTCAACACACTGCGGCTTTGGGCCGCCGCAACGCCCGACTACTTCCACTTCAGGGAGTTCAGCGGCGGAGACTTCGTAGGCGCTCTGGCCGAGACCGTCTCCGCCGAAACCGTCACGCGGGTCCTGTACCCGGACGACACCACAATCATGGGGCAAGGGTTACGGTTTATACAGGAGTATTTCCTGGTTGCGTGCTCGCTGGCCGACGCCGTACGGCGCTTCCGGGGCTCGAACTCCGAATGGCGCCGCTTCCCGGAAAAGGCGGCCATTCAACTCAACGACACACATCCGGCGCTGGCGGTTTCCGAGCTCATGCGAATCCTTCTGGACGATGCGCATCTCGGGTGGGACGAGGCCTGGCACGCCACCACGCGAACACTTGCATACACCAATCACACGCTGTTGCCCGAAGCACTCGAAAAATGGCCGGTGGAGTGGTTTGAGATGATGCTGCCCCGACAGTTGGAAATCATCTACGAAATCAACCAGCGCTTTCTCGGCGACGTGCGGAGCCGCTTTCCTGGTGACGAAGGACGCATCCAGCGGGTGAGCCTCATCGAGGACGCGCCGGAACGAAAGGTGCGCATGACCAACCTGGCTATTGTCGGCTCTCACAGCACGAACGGTGTGGCCGCGATCCACTCCGGGTTGCTGCGCACCACCACCGCCAAGGACCTCGCCGAAGTGTTTCCAGAGCGCTTCAACAACAAAACCAATGGCGTGACGCCCCGGCGCTGGCTGCTGCTGGCCAATCCGGCTCTCTCGCGGATCATCACCGATGCGATCGGCGACGATTGGGTGACCAATCTCAGCCGCCTCCGCGACCTGGCGCCGCTGGCCGACGACAAGGGCTTTCGTGATGCATTTCTTAAAGCCAAACGACAGGCCAAGTTCCGGTTTGCCGATTGGCTGCAATGGTCATCGGGCCAGCTGGTAAACCCGAATTCCATTTTCGACTGCCAGATCAAGCGAATCCACGAATATAAGCGGCAGCTGCTCAACGTCCTGCGTATTGTGGTGCTGTACAATCGCCTGCGGGAACACCCGGATCTGGAGATGCAGCCCCGGACGTTCTTCTTTGGAGGTAAAGCCGCCCCAGCTTACCGCCTGGCCAAGCTCATTATCAAATTGATCAACAACGTCGCCGGCACCATCGATGGCGATCCGATGGTCCGCGGCCGCCTTAAGGTGGTCTTTCTGCCTGATTACTGCGTATCCCTCGCCGAGCGGGTGATTCCGGCCTCCGATGTTTCCAATCAGATCTCAACGGCCGGTTATGAAGCGAGCGGCACAAGCAATATGAAGTTCATGATGAACGGAGCGCTGACACTCGGCACTCGTGACGGTGCGACGCTGGAAATGGTGGAGGAAGCCGGAGAGGAGAACTTCTTCATTTTTGGCCTCACCGCCGAACAGGTGGCTGCCAGCCGGGGATGGTACAACCCCTGGTTTCATTACGACCACGAACCCGAGACCCGCGCGGCGCTGGATTTGATCTCCTCCGATCACTTCAGCCGATATGAGCCAGGAGCCTTCCATGCCGTGCGGGAGACGCTGTTGGCCGGGGGAGATTATTACATGCATCTGGCAGATTTGAAGGCGTACCTCGACGCCGACCGGTGGCTGAACCAGTCCTATTCCGACCCGGATGTTTGGGCGCGCAAAGCCATTCTCAACGTGGCGGCCTCCGGAAAGTTCTCGAGTGACCGGACGATCAGCGAGTATGCGTGTGAAATCTGGAATATAGAGGCCTGCCCAGTGTCCTAAAAACCGCTCACGGGAAACCGTCGAAAGGAGAAGCAACCAATGGCAACCAAAGCAATTGAACCCCCCACCGCGAGGACAACGGAGAAAAACGCCTTAAGCGCCTATGGGAATGCCAGATCTACCGTTCAAGGGGCGCCCCTCAGCCCTGAAGAACTGCGCAAGACCCACGCTTACTGGCGGGCCTGCAACTACCTGAGCCTTGGGATGATTTATTTGCAAAGCAATCCGCTCCTGAGGGAACCCCTCAAGCCGGAGCACATTAAGAACCGGCTGCTCGGGCATTGGGGAGCAAGCCCTGGCCTCTCCTTTATCTACATTCACCTGAACCGATTGATCAAGAAGTACGACTTGGACATGATGTTCCTGGCCGGGCCGGGGCACGGCGCCCCCGGCGTGCTCGGCCCTGCCTACATGGAAGGGACCTACTCCGAGATCTACACCGATAAGAGCGAAGACGCAGCCGGTCTGGAGGCCTTCTTCAAACAGTTCTCGTTCCCGGGCGGTATCGGCAGTCACTGCACGCCCGAGATGCCGGGTTCAATCCACGAAGGGGGAGAACTCGGTTACGTCCTCTCGCATGCTTGTGGCGCGGCATTCGACAATCCAGACCTGATCGTTGCCGCGGTCGTGGGTGATGGAGAGTCGGAAACAGGGCCCCTCGCAACTTCCTGGCACATTAACAAGTTCCTCAACCCCATCCGTGATGGCGCAGTCTTGCCGATTCTTCACCTCAACGGCTACAAAATTAATAATCCGACCTTGCTGGCCCGCATCAGCCACGAGGAACTCGAGAACCTGTTCCGGGGCTACGGCTGGACACCTTACTTCGTGGAAGGTTCCGACCCCGACAGCATGCACCAGGCAATGGCAACTACCGTGGAGCACTGCGTTTCTGAAATCAGGAAATATCAGCAAGGAGCGCGCGCTTCACGAGTTCCGCGGCGCCCGCGGTGGCCGATGATCGTACTGCGTACACCGAAAGGCTGGACCGCGCCGGAGGCCGTCAACGGCCATAAGCTGGAGGGTTTTTGGCGGGCGCACCAGGTTCCGATCGCGGACGTAAAGAAGAATCCCGCGAGCCTGAAGATCCTGGAGAAGTGGATTCGGGCGCAGAAACCCGAAGAGCTGTTTGACGCCGACGGCAAACTGATTCCGGAACTCAAGGAACGTGCACCAGCCGGCAACCGCCGCATGAGCGCCAATCCCCACGCCAACGGGGGTCTGCTGAAGAAGCCCCTCCGATTACCGGATTTTCGACAATATCTCTTACAGGTCGACAAGCCCGGGCAGATCGAGGCGGAGAACACACGTCCCTTGGGGGCCTTTTTGCGCGACGTGATGAAGGCCAACATGGATCGCTTCCGCGTGTTCGGCCCCGACGAAAACACGTCCAACAGGCTACAGGACATCTACGAAGTCAGCAAGAAGTTCTGGATAGCCGAGTATTTTCCCGAAGATGCCGACGGCGGGGAACTGGCACCCGACGGACGTGTGATGGAGATGCTGAGCGAGCACACGGTGGAAGGCATGCTCGAAGGCTATCTCCTGACGGGGAGGCACGGCTTTCTTTCTACCTATGAAGCCTTCGTTCACGTGATCGATTCCATGTTTAACCAACATGCCAAGTGGCTGTCGATTGCCAACCAGCTTTCCTGGCGCGAGGAGGTTGCCTCCTTGAACCTGCTGATCACCTCGACCGTTTGGCGCCAGGACCACAATGGCTTTACCCATCAGGACCCCGGGTTCCTAGACCTGGTTGTGAACAAGAGCGCCAGCGTGACCCGCATCTACCTGCCTGCTGATGTCAACTCGCTCCTCTCGGTCGCCGACCACTGCCTGCGAAGTGAGAACTACGTCAATGTAATTGTCTGCGACAAGCAACTGCACCTCCAATACATGGATATGGATGCCGCCATCCGGCATTGCACAAAAGGTATTGGCATTTGGGATTGGGCCAGCAACGATCAGGGTGGCGAACCAGATGTGGTGATGGCTTCGGCAGGCGACATCCCTACTCAGGAGGCATTAGCTGCGGTAGCGTTGCTCCGCTCCGAGTTTCCCGATGTCAAGGTCCGCTACGTCAACGTCGTCGATCTTTTCAAGCTGCAACCCAGCACGGAACATCCTCACGGCTTGGCGGATCGGGACTTCGACTCGCTCTTTACCGTCGACAAACCGGTCATCTTCAATTTCCATGGCTACCCATGGCTGATTCATCGCCTGGCGTACCGCCGCACCAATCACCCGAACATACACGTGCGGGGATACAAGGAAAAGGGCAACATCAACACGCCGATGGAGTTGGCGATCAACAACGAGATCGATCGCTTTACTCTGGCTATCGATGCTATCAACCGCACGCCAAAGCTTCAGAACATAGGAGCCCACGCGAAAGAGAAATACTGCGACATGCGGATTGACTGCCGCAATTACGCCTACCAGTACGGCATAGACAAGCCCGAGATCGCCGCTTGGCGTTGGCCATATTGAGGCGCACGGCTCCGATCAGGCGCACTCGAGGGATCCGCCGTTATGCGTGATTACGTTCTGGTGCTCAATGCCGGGTCGTCAAGCTTGAAATTCGGTGTTAAGCCGGAGGACGAAGACTGGCTGTTCCAGTGGATTATGAATGCGTATTGGGAGCTCCTCGAATTCGCACTGCCACGCCTGAACGAGTGAGGAATACCGGATGACGAGCGCGAGGGTCGGATTTGCCGGAGTGTTGGCGATAGCAACGGCAGCAGCGCAAACGGCTCCGGTAACCATCGACGATGCGGTCGCTCTTGCGTTGAAGGGAAACCGCCAGGTACAGTCCGCTGCGCTGGACGTGGATCGCGCGCGGGAGGAAAGCGCCGCGCTTAAGACGACGCGGTTGCCGCAATTTCACGTTTGGGCGCTCGGCGGCGAACCTCTGCGCTCCATCAGTTTCAGCATCCCACCGGGCGTTTTAGGCACCTACGCGGCCACGGGACCGATTCCGGCGCAGAGTTCCACCATCACGACACCGCGGCACTTAATTGGGCTCGTCATCGGCCAGGCTTTACAGCCGCTGTCTCAGCTCTGGAAAATTCATCTGTCGTTGCTCTCTTCCCAGATCAATGAAGATCTGGCGAAAGAGAAACTGCGCCTGCAGAGACAGGAGACGGCTCAGTCGGTGCGCGATCTCTATTACCAGATGGCGCAGACACAGACGCAGATCGAGAGCGCCGAGGCGATGGAGAAATACCTTGTGGAGCTGCAAGCCGAGACCGATCGGAGGCTGGCGCAACTCGCCGCGCTGAAAGGAGATAGTCTTGCCGTTCGGGCCCGGCTTAGCCAGCAGCGGTATCAGTTGCTCAATCTTCGGGACACAAACCAGACACAAAAGGAATCGCTCAACCGGCTGCTGGGCCGCGATCTCGAAATCGAAGTCTCGGTAGAGGTGCAGCCGCTGCCGAGAGCCGAGGAGATCGACCCAGCGGCGGCACGCGATGTGGCGCTCCACCAGCGTCCCGAAATCCAGGAAGCGCGGCTCGAAGCGAAGAAGGCTGAAACGGAAGTGCGTCGGGAGCGCGCGGAGTACATCCCTGACATCAGCGCGGGTTACACCTACGCTTCGTTTCCGAATGTGAGTTTCGCCCCGCAAAACGTCATGATTGCTGGGATTTCCTTGCAATGGCAGCCTTTCGATTGGGGCGAGAAACACCATAAAATGCAAGCGCTGCGCGATGCGACCAAACAGTCAACGCTCGCTGAGCGCGACACGGAACAGCAAGTCCTGCTCGATGTGAATACGAAGTTCCGGGCCTTGGCGGAAGCCCGGATGCTGTTGGATACGAGCGCACTTGCGCAGGAAGCACAGCGCGAAAAGCTGCGCGAGATGACGAATCAGTATCGGGAGAAGGCCGTGCTGCTCTCCGACATCCTGCAACAGGAAAGGGCGGTGGTCCAGGCCGACTCCGAGTATCAAAGCGCTCTGGCGGCCTTCTGGAAGGCCAAAGCCGATTTCGATCGTGCCTTGGGGAGGGAATAGCAATGCGGCGTAAGGTTCTGCTCGTGCCAGCGGTATTGTTTCTGGCGAGCTGCCACAAGAGAAAGCCGCTCGAACCCGTGATCCAGACCGTGCGGGTGGGTGTTGTCGAAGAAATCCAGCCGGATGTGCCGCAGCGCTATTCCGTGAGCATCGATCCCTTCACGAAAGTTGACCTGGCGTTTAAGTCCGGCGGAATCGTCGAGGGGATTCTCCAGATACGCGGTGCCGACGGCCGCATGCGCGATCTTCAGGCCGGCGACAGGGTGGGCAAGGGTACCGTACTGGCACAGGTGCGTCCGCTTGATTATGAGCATAGTCTTGAGCAGGCCGAGGCGCAGCGTGCGCAGTCCCAGGCTGAAGTGACGCGGGCGCAGGCGCAGCTCGCACAGGCGCGCGCGAATTTCACCCATGCCGATATCGACTATGCCCGAGCGAGCATTCTGTTCCAGTCGGCGAGCCTGGTGAAACCTCAGTACGACCAGGCGAAGGCACAGTACGATGAGGGCGCGGCATCCGTCGCCAGTGCCGAAGCCGCGGTGAAGGCGGCCGAAGATGGCTTGGCCAACGCGGTCGCTGCAAAGAAACAAGCAAGCCTCTCACTCACCGACACGACGTTGCGCGCTCCGTTCGCCGGCTGGATCTCGGCACGGAACGTCGATCAAGGAAGTGTGGTGGGCGGCACCACCGTCGGCTTTACCATCCTGGATACGCATCTGGTCAAAGCGGTTTTTGGGGTTCCCGATACCACGCTTTCAATGATTCGCCTGGGGCAGAAGCAACCTGTGATACTGGACGCCCTGCAGCACGCGGTTCCAGGAGTGATCACTTCAATTTCCCCGCAGGCCGATCCGCAGACCCGCGTTTTCTCGATCGAAGTGACGATAGAGAATTCGCGCCAGGATATCCGGCCCGGCATGATCGGATCGATCACATTAAGCAGTTCGCGTGATTTGAGACCCCGGCTCGTCGTGCCGCTCATCGCCGTGGTGGGCGCGCCCGCCAAGCCGAAGGGGTTCGCCGTTTTCCGCTTAATCGGGCGCGACGGAAAATGGTGCGCTTCGGCCCAGACCATCGAGATCGGCCAGATGTTCGGCGATTCAATCGAAGTGACGCGCGGCCTCACGGCCGGGCAAAAGATCATCACGGTCGGCGGAGCGCTGGTGCACGATGGCCAACAGGTGAATATCCTCCCATAAGGGGCGTCCCATGCCGCATGAGACCGATCAGGAACTGATTGAACATACGCACAACACGCCGCGGTTTTTCGTCGAACATCGCCAGATCGGCTGGGCGGCGCTGGTGGGCGTGATCGCGTGGGGCATCAACGGATATTCGTCGATGCCGCAGCGCAAAGATCCAGAGATCCCGGTCCGCGTCGCCGTCGCGTCCTGTAAATGGCCGGGCGCGACGGCTCAGGAAGTGGAGCAGCTCGTTACGCGTCCGATCGAGGAGACAATTGCGGAAAATAAAACGATCCATCCGACGGCCCCCGACGAATACGGCATCCGATCCATTTCGCTTCCGGGCACCTCGATCGTCTACGTCCAACTTGCTGAAAACGTCAAAGACACCCGGGAGCAGTTCAGTGACATTAATCTGAAGCTGCAGGCGCTCGGTCCGCAGCTGCCAAGCGGCGCCACGGGCATCCAATTTCAAAGCGACTTCGGCGATACGGCAGCCCTCATGATGACTGTGGCCAGCCCGCCTATAGACAACCTGGAAATCGAGATGCGTTCGCAATCGCTGGAGGACGCGATCCGATCGGCGCGTTCAGCGGCAGGCCCATTGAAGTCCAAACGCATCAGCATTGTCTATACGTTTCCTCTGACGCTTTCGAAAACGGGCGTGGCCGAAGTGACCGAAGCATTCCGGCTGGAGGCAGAGCGCGCCGGCGTGCTGCGGCGGTCGCGGCTGATCACCGGCCGCGGATTCATGGGCGTCGACGCGGAAACGAGCTTCGACGACCAGCATATTGATGCGTATATCAGACACTTCATCGCGACCCGCTTGCAAAAGGCCGAATTCGACCCCGACGTTACGGAGGCGGTGATTATTCACGACCCCCCGGAAACCCGCCAGAAGCTGGCGACTGTACCAACCGCGAAATACACTTACGCCCAGCTCGACGATTTCACGGACCTGATCGGGCGCACTCTGCTCGGGGTGCCCCAGGCTTCGCGGGCGGAGCGCAAAGGTGTCCTGTCGCAGGCCGTGTACCTCGACTATTCGCAGGAACGGCTGGCGGCTTACGGCTTGCAGCCCTCCGATCTGGGCCGCGTCCTGGATGCGCGCAACATCACGCTGCCGGGCGGATCGATAGAGACCGACGGAAGCCAGATTCAGATCGACCCTTCCGGGAAGTTTGAAACTGCCCCCGCCATCGGTAATGTTCTTCTGAAGCCGCCGCAGGGCGGCTCGCCCCTGTATTTGCGCGATCTCGTTCAAATCAGCCGCGCGTATGAGGCTCCGCCAGACTATCTGAATTTCTATACGACTATCAGCAAGGATGGAAAGCTGCGCCGCAGCCGCGCCATCACGATCGCGATTTACATGCGGAACGGAGAGCAGATCCAGAAATTCGGCGCGGCGATCGATCAGAAATTGGAACAGGTGCGCAAATTTCTTCCAGCGGACCTCATCATTGTGCGCACGTCGGATCAGCCTCTCCAGGTAAAAGAAAGTGTCGACCTGCTCATGGAGGCGTTGTATGAAGCGATTGCGCTGGTGGTCTTCATCACGCTGATCGGTTTTGCGGAATGGCGTTCAGCGCTGCTGATGGCCGTGTCCATGCCGATCACGCTTGCCATGACCTTTGGAATGTCGAACGTGCTGCACATCGATTTGCAGCAAGTCTCCACCGCCGCTCTGATCATCGCGCTCGGCTTGCTGGTGGATGTTCCGGTGGTGGCCAACGACGCGATCAAGCGGCAACTGGCGTCGGGAAATGGTCCGATTCTCGCCGCATGGCTCGGTCCTACAAAACTCGGGCGCGCCATTGCCTATGCCACATTGACCAATGTCATTGCGTATCTCCCGTTCCTGATGCTCACGGGCTCGACGGGCGATTTTCTGCATAGCCTGCCGATCGTCATGGCGGCGGCGCTCGTCTGCTCGCTAGTGTGTTCGAAGACGTTTGTCCCGCTGCTGGGCTACTATCTGCTGCGTCCGCCGAGCAGGCCGGAACCATCGCTCGAAGAGCGCCGACAGCGTGGATTTTACGGCGCGTACTATAGGCTTGCCGGAAGGGCGATCCGCTGGCGATGGGCCGTGCTCGGCATGTCGCTCGTCTTTCTCGCATCGGGCTTGATGGTCGCTTCAAAGTTGAAGAGCCAGTTCTTTCCGGATGACGTCCAATACTGGTCCTATGTCGACGTCTGGCTGCCCAATGATGCGGCGCTGTCCGCCACGAATGAAGCCGCGCGGCACGTCGAAGCCATCGTGCAGCGCGTCTCCGAGGAGTATGCGCGGGCCCAGCCGTCCAAGAAGTCCAGAGGGGAATCTGGGCCGCTTCTCGAATCGCTTACGACCTTCGTCGGCGGAGGCGGGGCGCGCTTCTGGTTTTCCGTTGCTCCCGAGCTGCCGCAGCTCAATTATGCACAGATCATCATCAGGCTGCGCGACAAAGAAGCCTCTCCCCTCATTGCTGGACCGCTGCAGTCCGCCGTGACCAGGGAAGTCCCGGGCGCGTACGTGACCGTTCATCAATTGCAGACGAATCCGGTGGAGTTCCCGGTGGAAGTGCGGATCTCCGGAACGTCGGATGTTGATCCGAAGGAGGAGCCGGCTGACATTGAGAATCTTCGTAGGCTTGCCAGAAGGGTCGGAAGGATCTTTCGGCCGCTTCCCGGGGTAGAGGTGGTGCAGAACGATTGGTTCGCGGAGAGCCCTGAAGTGAAACTGAAGATCGACCCCGATCGGGCCAATCTCGCAGGCGTCACCAATCGCGACGTCGCGGAATCCACGACCGCGGCCATGAGCGGAACCACTGTGACCACGCTGCGTGAGGGCAATAAGCAGATTCCCGTCATCGCCCGCTTGAGAGTGATGCAACGCGCGCAGCTCTCCGATGTCCAAAATCTCTATGTCTATTCGTCCCAGGGATCGCAAAAGGTTCCGCTGCGGAGCGTCTCATCGGTCAACACCCAGATGATGACCGAGCGTATCCGCCGCCAGGAGCACTTCCGAACCATCGGCGTCCACGTGTTCCCGCAGCCCGGCGTTCTGCCTTCAGAGGTTCTAAAACAGGCCCTCCCGCGGCTAGCCGAGTTTCAGAAAAACATGCCACCCGGCTATCGCATGCAGATCGGAGGTGAGCAGGCCAAGCAGCAGTCCGGATTCGCAAATTTGACGACGGTCCTGGCGATTTCGATCCTGGGAATTTACGCGGCATTGCTGCTGCAATTCGGCAATGCGATAAAGCCGCTGCTGGTGCTCGCGGCCACGCCCTATGGCGTCGCGGGCGCGCTGCTCTGCCTGGCGCTCATGGGAACGCCGTTCGGCTTCATGGCATTCCTGGGAATCGCGAGCCTTATCGGTGTGATCGTCAGCCACGTGATCGTGCTGTTCGATTTTATCGAAGAGATGCACGAAAAAGGCGAACCGTTCGAGCAGGCAGTCCGCGACGCAGGAATCGAACGGCTGCGGCCGGTGATGATCACGGTGGCGGCCACGATCCTGGCGCTCTTCCCCTTGGCCAGTCATGGCGGCCCGTTGTGGCAACCGCTGTGCTACGCGCAAATCGGCGGCCTGGCTGTGGCGACCTTCATCACACTGTTGCTAGTGCCGGTGTTCTATAGCATCGCCGTGCTGGATCTCAAGATCGTGAAATGGACAAGATCGAGTTAGGGTGCTCCCGCCAGGCGTTATTTTTCCGAATCCGCGTCCACGACATGCCGCAGGATGGCCGTCCCATTGCTGCGTACGTTTCAAGAAACCAAAAGGTAGAACTGATCCACAATGATCCTGTTTGGCGCGCTCGATTTGAAAAAGGGCATGCCATTGAAGTACGTGGCATTCGCACGCCTCCAGTGGCGGCTCCCCTTGTGTTCGAGTTCACGACGGCATGTGGATCAATGCCGCGTCACCGCCCGCTCCGATTTGCCAGGCGATATCGTCAAGTACCGAACGGGGATGGATATCAATTCCGGAGCGCCTCGGAACCTCTTCACGACAAGAGGGCGTCACTTTGGCCCTCACCTTGCTGTGCCATGAAGCAGGGGTGACAAACAGCAAAAGGAAGAACCCAGAACATTTTGGCCCTGCGTCGTCGATCATTGGCGCTCGCTCATGCACCTCCGTCCCATGTGGCCCTCACACGGATGTTACCGATCCCCAGCGTGCTGGCGCGAGTACGAGGAGTTTAAACGTGCCTAAGAATATTCGCCATTTGATTCAGGAACACCACGCCTTTTACGAGGTGAGGCCATACTATGTCGTGCTCGAGGAGGGTCACGGTACCCCGGCCGTGAAGACGCGGAGAATTCAGGCTGGCTTTGACGTCGACGTCTATGGCGTCCATACCACCGAAGACCCAACGCTGCCCGGGCCTGATTACGCGCTAGCCTGCGCGAGCCTGCTGGACTTGATGAAGACCATTGCACTCCCTACCACCGGCGGCTGCTCCATCGAGGTCATTCCGTTTGGCTCGACCGTCTTCTTCGACACCAAGAGACACCTCCAACCGGAAGGAATGCTGCGCGTGAGGATTACCAATTGCCGGGGTCTTGATCAACCTGCCGGTCAACCCGAGCAACGAGCGTTGGAGGAGATCGAAAAGGAGCTCCAGAGTTTGGGTATAGGCTCAGGGATGAGCCATGCATGAGGTAAGAATCCGGCATGAGCAATCCGGGTGGGTTCAATAGGTAATGAAAGGAGATACGCTAAGCGTTTAGGGGAGCGGCTGGCTGTGGTCCAGAACATGACGCACGGCGGAGGCGAGGCTCTCCGGGGTGAAGGGCTTTTGAAGGAGCGGTAGTGTGAACTTCTCCGGGCTACTTTCGCCGGACATAAAAGCGATTTTCATTTCCGCGTGTGACGGTCTGATACGCTCGGCCAGATCAGTGCCCTGCATTTCAGGCAGGATCAGATCGGTTAGCAGGAGGTCGATCCGGGACTCACTATCGGCAACCTTCAGGGCGTGGGACGCACCATAGGCTTCCAAAACTTTGTAGCCACGACCGCGGAGGACGTTTGCAGCCAGGGTCCGCACATCCTGCCGGTCCTCGACTAGCAGAATGGTTTCCGTCCCGCCCCGCATAGCAGCATCCCTGGCTTCGTGGACCGGCGCGCCCGGCGATTCTTGGTGAGTGCGCGAGAGAAAGATTCTGAAGGAGGTGCCGCGTCCCAACTGGGTCTCTACTTTAATGTATCCGCTACTCTGCTGTACGATGCCGTAGATGATCGAAAGGCCCAAACCTGTTCCCTTACCTGGTTCTTTGGTGGTAAAGAACGGCTCGAACAAGTGATCGAGTGTCTCTTGGGTCATACCGGTACCGGTATCCGTGATGGTCAACTGCACATATTCCCCGGGGGGAACGCCGGGGACAATTGAGACCTGTTCGGCTCTGAGTGAGGCGTTGGACGAGGCAATGGTCAGCTTGCCGCCGCTGGGCATGGCGTCGCGAGCGTTAACCGCGAGATTCAAGAGTATCTGGCTGATCTGACCTGGATCCGCACGGACGAGGCCCAATGAGGGGTCGAGATTGGTTACGAGGTCGATGTTCTTTCCCAGGGTGCACCGGAGCATCGATGAATCCTGCTCCACAATTGTGTTGAGGTTCAGTACTTTAGGCTGGTAGGGGTGCCTGCGGCTGAACGACAGCAGTTGCTGCGTCAACTGGGCGCCTTTTGCGGCCGCATTCTGGACCTCGGTGAGCGCGAGATAGTCAGAATCCGCTGGGGAGCGTTTATCGAGAAGTTGGGCGGTGTAACCACTGATCACCGTCAACAGATTATTGAAATCGTGGGCGACGCCTCCGGCCAACCTTCCAAGGCCCTCGAGCCTCTGGACCTGGCGGACGTGGGCCTCGAGCGCCCTCTCCTGCGTGATATCGCGGCCGATGTTGGCGACTGCTTTGATCTCACCCTCTTCATCACGCAAAACCGTGCTGTCCCACGCGACTTGCCAGCGGCAGCCGCCGGGACCTAGAAGCGTGCTTTCGAAATGAACCGGCCCCCTCGTGGAGCCCGCGACCCCGGCCGCGAATTTCGCCTGCAAGCCGGCGCGCTCTTCGGCAGGAACCATCAGATCGAAGCAGTTCTTGCCCTTCAGGACATCGGACCGCCAACCTGTCACCTCGGTAAAGTAGTTGTTGCAGAGCTGAATCGTTGCGGAGGGATCTAATACGAGCACCAGCAGCTGCACGGCTTCGAACAGATCCATCATGCGTTGTTGCGAGGCATCCAGGGCGCGTTGGACCTGCTTGAAGTCCGTGATATCATTCGTGACGCCCCAAATGCGTTGCAGCATGCCGTCTTCGACGATGCCCCATTGACTGAGCAGTAAAAAGTGGCGATTGCCATCCGGGGCAATACCGGCCTTTTCCTTCGTCGTGAAGCGGTAGCCCGAACGGATGAGATCAAGATTGAGTTCACGGAGGATTGTGTCTTTTTTGGGAAAGATCTCAACGATACGGCGGCCAACAACCTGCCGGGATTGATCCACCCCCATCAGCCGTGCCATCGCATCGTTGCATTCGGAAACATAGCCATACTGGTAATGCAAATCGAGTTGTTCCTCCGCCGAGAGCTGCGTGGGGATCGGCTGGTCGAACTCGACGCACCACATCCCATCGGCATTCAGCGCGACGAAGGCGCGATATCGTTGTTCGCTCTTGCGAAGCTTGTCCGTCTCCTGTTTGTGGAGCAGCTCAGCGGCTGCACGCGGCGCCAAGACCTCGAGGACGGTTTTGGCGGTGCTGAAGCTGGCGAGCGGCACGCGATAAGTCGCGATCATCACGCCCATTGGGTTTGCGGCGGGAGTTTGCAAGGGAACGGCGATACAGGCCTCGGCGTGCACCCTACGGAGCAACTGATCGGAAGGGAAGCGGTCTCGGGCATCTTTGCGGCAGACGAAGGGCTTGCGGGTGCGGGCGATGCGCGAGCAAGCGCTGCCCGCCAGGTCGAAGGTCAGGTTTGCCTGTTCGCCCTCGAGACACGCGGCGAGTGTGGTGACTCGTTCCACCGAGCCAGGCGTGAACTCCCCGACGAGCACACAATCGGCGTTGAGCGCTTCCGCCAGGTGGTTGGTTATCGCACGGAAGTATTCCGCCCCTGTCCTTGCGGACACTTGCCGCGTGATTTTCAGGGCCGCGGCGTCAGCCGCAACTGTTAATTCTTCAGTTAGAGGACTCGGTTTCATTCACTTCTCCTTCGCCGCTGGGATTTGTCGCAAGTAGGTGTCATTGCAAACTGCTGAGTTTGGCCTCCCGCTCGCAAGAACCCGTAACAGCGGCCTCGGTCAACAACACAGCTGGGTCATTTCGAGGCGCACCTCGGTTGAGACTGCTTTTCTTGCGATCCCTCGCTGCAAATGGTTGCGGCGGCGCGTCCATGTGGGAGTAGCTAATCGGCCGCCGGGAACAGTACCACCAGCGACGTCCCCTCGCCGACTCTGCTTTGCACACGGATAGCCCCTTTCAACGCGCGCACGATTCCGGCAACGGCGGCAAGTCCCAGGCCGCGGCCGGTGAATTTGGTGCTGTAGAAGGGATCGAAAATGTTCGGCCGCACGGAGGCGTCGATGCCCGCGCCTGTATCCTGCACCTCGAGCGTGGCATAGTGGCCGGGCGCAGGTCTACCGACGTCGTAGTCAACGTCTTCGGTGTCGCCTTCGATGTCCTCTACGCCTGTGCGCACCGTCATCCTGCCGGGCTGCTCGCCGACGGCTTCGGCCGCGTTCAGCATCAGGTTCATGGCCACCTGCTGCAGTTGCCGGGCGTCGCCTTCGACGCAGGGCAGGCGCTCCACCAAATCCAGTTCCACATGTACGTTTTGCGGAATCGATCCGTGCACCAGCACCAGCGCATCCCGCACCACCTTGGAAAGGTCCACGGGGGTGACGAACATATGTCCCTTACCCGCGTACGCCAACATCTCCAGGGTGAGGAAAGCGGCGCGTTCGCTGGCCTGCGCGGCTTCCTCCAGCGGGGGGACCAGCGGCGAGGAGGGCTCGATCATCTCCCTTGCCATGCTGATATTCCCCAGGATGCCCGTCAGCAGATTGTTGAAATCGTGCGCGATGCCGCCCGCCAGCACGCCCAGGCTTTCCGTTTTCTGGCTTTCACGCAGGTACGCTTCCAGCCGTTTGCGCTCGGTGATGTCTCGGTTTACCGTCAGAATGCCACTCGGCGTACCGTCGTGTTTACGCAGCACGCAGCGGCTCCAGACCTCAATCTCCTTGCCGCTGCGGCTGCGGTCCTTCAACTCGCCCGACCATTGCCCCTCGGCGCGCAGCGCTTCCTTAATCCGGGCCAGCGGGAGCGGAAACTCCGTGCCTAGCAGTTCGAATGTGTTGCGGCCGAGTGCCTCTTCTTTGCTCCAGCCGTACATTTCCTCCGCGCCGCGATTCCAGAACTCGATGGTGCCATCCATGTTCACCACGATGATCCCGTCGTGCGCCAGGTCGAGCAGGCTCGCCTGTTCCTCCAGCGCAGCCGCCCGCTGGCTGGCCAGCGCCTGCGCGTGCACCCGGTCCGTCACCTCCCGCCCAAGAATCAGAATGGCATCGTATGGAAACGCCTCGCCGCGCAGCGGCTGGTAGGTGAGGTCGAAGTAGCGCTCCTCCGGGTTCGGGCCGATGCCGAACCGCAGCTGGACGTCGCTGGCCGTCTGGGCCGTACCCGTCCTCACCGCTTCCTTGAACATCTGCGCCGCATGGCCGCCTTCGGGATACACCTCGCCTACGGTCCGGCCGATCAAGGCGCGGTCGTACAGAACCTCGCGGAGCATGCGATTGGCGAACACGTACACTTCTTCCGGCAAGCGCACCAGCCCGATGCCGGCCGGGATCTGGTTGGCAATTTCCTCCAGGCGCTTCCATTCCTGGCGGGCTTGCGCGCGCGCACCCTGCCGGTTGGCCGCCTGATCCTCGGGCGTGAACAGCACTCCAAAATGCTGGCCGGTAATCTCCGCTGCCGTATAGCCGAATATCTTCTCCGCGCCGGCACTCCACTGCACGATTCTGCCATGCGGATCGAGCGTAACGACGGCGTAATTTTTCAGACCTTGGTCCAGAACATCGGGATTGGCGTGGTCCGGTTCGCGGAACGCGGGATGGCTGGAACGACGAGCCATGGTAGCCCTTCCGAGAGACTTGCAAATTCATGGCCAGACAAAAGTCTCCAATGCCACAACGTCGGCCTGCGGCATCACGTGGCCCCCCTGGAATTCGGGTATCTCCAGGTCATGGCGCTTGCTATAAACCGCGGAGCGCCTTTCCATCCGCGGATGCTACACTGGCTTCCCCGGTCCCCAGGCCGGCGAGCCGCGGCAAGACTGGCATTGAAGAACTCGACGCGCGCGTTGGAGGTAGCCCGCTACCGCAGACGCTGCTCCTAAATCCCCCCGTCTGGTTAGCGCCTAGAGAAACCTTCTTCGGAAAAATTCTCCATTCGTCTTTTCGTATTAGGGTTCATCTCGGGGACCCAAGAGTGACCCCAAATTTGCCCCGAGCTTTTCATTGGACCCGCTGCGGCTGTTCGGCCGCTTCCCTCCGCTCCAGACTGGCTTCAAATACTTTCATGGCGGCGTCTACGTGGTCCTGCGACACATGGACGTACTTTTGGATGGTGCGGAGGTTGGAATGACCCAGGACTTTTCGCAGCGCTTCCACATCTCGGGTTGCCTCATAGAATCTGGTTGCGAACGTGTGCCGAAGATCGTACAGCACGAAAGCCAACCCGGCAGCTTCCAGGATGGCAAGGTGGGCGTTCTCGATATCGAGCAGGTGTGTTCCAGACTGCCGGCCGGGGAAGATCCAGGGTGACCCGGGGTGACCGGAGTTGAGCTGATCGGCAATGCGGCGGGCCAGAATCGAGCGCGACTCCGAGGTGAGAACGAGTGTCCGCCGGCCGGCTGCGCTCTTGGATTTTGGGATATGCCACAGACCGCGCACCAAGTCCACGTCCTCTATGCGCGTTGCCATGACTTCGGCGGGGCGTGGACTTGTAGCAGCATCAACCGGCCGATGTCGTAGAGGTCTCGATACTCCCGTGTCGTGAGCTTGTCATACTGATAGGCCGAAACGGAGACCCGTTTTCCGCGCCGCACCTGGGCATGCGGCGTCGCCTTCGCGGTGATCTTTTCCGGCGGGCGCAGGCAGGTCTCGAAGTACAGCTTTTCCTCGGCCGCCGTGAGCACATGGATGCGAACTGCGTCGGCGTCGCTGGGCATTTTCGAGCCGCTGGCCTTGAGCTTCGCCGACGTGACCGGATTCTCTCGACACCAGTTGTGGGCGATGCCGTATTTGAAGAGCGGCGAAAGTGCATGCAGATCGTGACGCAGTGTCACTTCCTTCACCTGCATGCCGCGGCGCCACGCCATGAAGTCTTGAATTTGTCCGATGCTGATCGTGTGTAACGGTTGTGCCTTGAAGAATTCCTTCGCCGCCGTCATGCTGCCGCGAAGCCGCTTCCACGTAGCCGGCTTGCCGGCGTGCTCACCCATCGCCCAGGTGACGAACTGATCGGCCGCGTCACTGAACGCGCGGATCTGCAGCCGAAGTTGATCCGCCTTGCCCTCCCGAACCAGTCTTCGTGCCTCCGCCTCTTTCAACAGCGCGGCGCTCCTGTTGCGTTCGGTGGCCGCCAAGCCGGTGTCCCCGGTCCACGTGCGACCGCCGTGCTTGAACCGGTAATGCCAATTCCCGCTGCGCTCTCGTAGGCTCATTCGTGACCTGCTCCCGGCTGATGATCCAGTCCTGAAGGCTTTCCTCCCTGTAGAACGCCTTCCGGCCGATCTTAACCCACGGCGGCCCGATCCTGCGAGACCGCCATGTGGTCAACGTGGCTACCGCTTGCCCAGTGATGTCAGAAACCTGCTCCGGTGTCAGCAGGCCCATGCGGGCTGTTGCCGCTGACGTCGAATCCAGGCTGCCCGTGTTCATGCTAAACTTTGGAGCCGTTTCGTCGTCCGCGCGGTGCTGGCCGCCAGGTGATGATGAATATAGTTTCGCGGCACTCTCATCCGATGCGACCTGAAAACCCTGCTCAACGTCTTCAGCCGTCGCGCATATCGGGAGTACAGGGCTCCAACGACGAACGGGCATTTCAGAGTTTGAATTGATGAACATGAGCGGCCTCGATTCGGTTGATGTCAAGGTTCCGGTGCTGCTGGTATCCCGAACCAGCCCCTTTAACCTCCGCAGCCGGCGGGCAGAGCTTGACGTGGCTGACATCCACGGATCGGATGCGATGGAGGAGGATGGCGAGTCTGCACGCTTTGTCGATGAGGGCCGCTGGTACATGACAGGACTGGGCGGGAAGTGGGCCAAGCTGTTCCAGGACCGGCGCCGGTTTAGGCGAAACTGCGATGGAGGCGTGAAGTGACGCCGGAGTTCTCCGCTCTGCTGTCTCCCATCCTGGATCAGATTGCGGCGATGCTAGCGGAGAGGGTTTGCGCCGCGATGCCGCAGGCGGCCGGCGGCGGCGTGGCTCCGCGGCTCCTCACGGTTGACCAAGCCGCCACGTACCTGGGCCGGTCAAAGGAGCCCGGAACCACAAAAAACAATGAGGCGCGAAATCTGCCCCTCACAGCAGAGCTGTACGAGACACTGGCTATGCAGCGGTCGATTCGGGACACGAAGTTTCCTGCCTGTCCGTGGGTGTTCTTCAACGAGGCCGGCAGGAAGATCGGCCGGTTTCAGCGGTCCTGGAAGACGGCATGCGCTGCGGCGGGCCTCGCAGCGGCCGAGGGCGAGCCCGACCGCCTCTTCCATGACCTTCGCAGGAGCGGCGTACGGAATCTGATCCGTGCGGGCGTGCCGGAATCGGTCGCCATGCGGATCAGCGGCCACAAGACGCGCTCAGTGTTCGAGCGGTACAACATCGTGAGCGAGCGCGATCTACACGACGCGGCGCAAACTGGAAACCTACGTGTCTGGGAAAGCCAATCCTACCCCTCCTGGGCACACTTTGGGCACACCTGAGCAAAATTCTGAAGATCTGGCGGGAAGCGCTTCGGCTAAGTTGTTGAATTGAAGTGGCTGGGACGCAGGGATTCGAACCCCGATACGCAGATCCAGAGTCTGCAGTCTTACCGTTAGACGACGTCCCACCAGGACAACGATTATTCTAACAGAATACGATTCGGGCGGGATATCCGGAACGGCATCCGCTCCCGCTCGTCAGCCGTGCCGGATCACCAGCACATCCCCGTCCTGCACCACGTAATCCTTGCCTTCCAGGCGCAGCTGGCCCTTGTCGCGCGCGCCGCTGTATCCACCCAAATCGATCAGCGTCTTCCAGTTCAACACCTCGGCGCGGATGAATTTCTTTTCGAAATCCGAGTGGATCGCCCCCGCGGCTTTCACCGCGCTGCTGTGGGTGGGGATGGTCCAGGCGCGGCATTCGTCCTCGCCGGCAGTTAAGAAGCTCATCAGCCCGAGCAGGGCATAGGTCGCCGAAATCAGCCGCTCCAGCCCCGATTCCTTGAGCCCGTAGCTGGCCAGGTAATCCTGCTGCTCCGCCGACGGCAGCTCCGCCAGCTCGGCTTCGATTTTTCCACACACCGCCGTCACCGCCGTCCGCGTTCGCCCGGTCAGCGCGCCCTGGCGATACTGCAATTCGCGCTCGTGCAGCCGTCCGGCCTCTTCCTCCCCCAGGTTGAGCACGTAGAGCATGGGCTTCTGCGAGAGAAACTGGAAGCCGCGGATGCGCTTCTCGTCGGCCGCGTCGAGCTCGAGCTGGCGCAGCGGGCGGTTCTCTTCGAGCGCAGTTTTGCAGCGCTGCAGCAGGTCGAATTCCAGGTCCAGCTCCGGGTTCTTGATCTTCTTGCGGTCCTTGTCCAGGCGCTCCAGGCGCTTCTCCACCACCACCAGGTCGCTCAGGATCAACTCGGTCTCGACGTCCTCCAGGTCTCGCAGCGGATCGACCGAGCCCTTTTCATGCGGAATGGTCTCATCCGCGAACAGCCGGAGCACCTGCGCGAACGCATCCACCACGCGCAGGCTGGCCACGTAGCCCGGGTCGCGCAGATTCTCCTTGGAGATGGAGGGCATATCCACGTACTCGACAGTCGCGTGGGTCAGCTTGGCCGGCTCGAACAGCCGCGCCAGCGCCTCCAGCCGCGCATCCGGCACCTTGGCCACGCCGGTGCGTGCCGCCGTCGAGCCGATGCGCGTCTCCTGGTGCACGCCGGTCAGAATCGCAAACAGAGAGGTCTTGCCCACCATGGGCAAGCCGATGATGGCAGTTTTCATGGGATGTTACCAGTTTGCGGGGCGGAAGGCGCCGTTGGCAAGCGGTAGGCCGCAGCACCGGCGTCCAGGCGAGCATGAGAAGCGTCCAGGGCAATCCTCCACGGCGGCCTTTCCCGCTGCATCGGAATGCCGGCAGGATGCCGGCAAGGGCAAGCTGGAAGCTTGCGCTACAGCGGGACGTCCACCTGGCTCAGAATCTCCTCGATCACCAGCTCGCCGGCGTCGGCCCGCCGCGGCACCAGGGTGGTGCGCGTGTTGATCACCACGCGGTGCGCGAACAGCGGCGCGGCCAGCCGTTTCACATCGTCCGGAATGGCGTATTCCCGCCCTTCCACCAGGGCCAGCGCCTGCACCGCCCGGTACAGCGCCTGCGATCCCCGCGGGCTGACACCCAGGGTGAGCGAGTCATGATGGCGCGTGCGCTCGACAATCGCCAGCATGTAATCCACCAGCGAATCTTCCACCGCCACGCGCGGCACCGCCGCCTGCAATTCCAGCACGTCCTGCGCGCTCAGCCCGGAAGCCGGTTCCGCCGCCGGCCGCTCGCCATTGCGCATCACCAGCCGCTCGCTGGCGGCGTCGGGATACCCGATGCGCAGCCGCATCAGAAAGCGGTCGAGCTGCGATTCCGGCAGCGGGTACGTGCCGTGGTGCTCCACCGGGTTTTGGGTGGCGATCACCATGAACGGCCGGGGGAGCGCGTGCGACCGCCCGTCGATGGTGACCTGCCCCTCGTTCATCGCCTCCAGCAGCGCCGACTGCGTCTTGGGGGTGGTCCGGTTGATCTCGTCCGCCAGCAGGAAATTGCTGAAAATCGGGCCCGGCTTGAATTCGAACGCCTCCGCGTGGGCATTGTAAATGGTGACGCCGAGCACGTCGCTGGGCAGCATGTCGCTGGTAAACTGCAGCCGGTGGAAGCGGCAGGCAACCGACCGCGCCAGCGCCTGCGCCAGCGTCGTCTTCCCCACGCCCGGCACATCTTCGATCAGCAGGTGCCCCCGCGCCAGCAGGCACACCAGCGAAAGCCGCACCACTTCGGCCTTGCCGCGCAGGGCCGCAGCCAGCGCCGCTTCCAGGCCCGCCAGTGCCGCGCCCGATTCTCCCGACGGGGCGGCCGTCGCTTCCCGCTCGAACATTTGAGTTCATCATAGCGGAACCCGCGCGCCCCTGGGGCCCGCCTCCACGGTCCGGCCAAATTTCAGCCAACGTTGCGGCGGCCCATCCATTGTGATATTTATGGGTTCAAGTCGGAAAGTACGAGTCCAAACGACAAGCGGCCCCGCTGAGCGAAGCGACGGTCAATCAGACAATTGTTTTCAAAAGGATGGCATCCCGTGGAAGCTGTCAACCGTAAACTCATTCGTCCGTCTCTGAACGAGATCAAAGAGCAGATCACGCCTGCGCGTCGTCCCCCCCAGGCGCAGAAAAAGCCTGTTCCGCCGGAACAGACGAATGCCGAGAATTTCTACTACGTGAAGCAGATGCAGGCCAAGACGCCGATGGTGTTCGTCCTGCGCGATGGCGAGACCCTTCACGGCGTCATCGAGTGGTACGACAAGTGTTGCCTCAAAGTAAATCGCACGGGCGAGCCCAACATCCTGCTCTACAAACCCAGCATCAAGTACATGTACAAAGAGTAGACGGCCTCAGGCTTTCAGCCGGCTGCGGAACGCCAGCCGCGCTTCCCGGCGTTCCCCGGCTTCGCGGTAGCGCCGGTGCTCCTCCGCAGTCTCCGGAATCACCGGCGGAATCGGCGCGGGTTTCCCGTTTTCATTGAGCGCTACAAACGTCAGGTACGCCGAGCAGGTGTGCAGCATTTCCCCCGTCGTGAGCGTCTCCGTCTCCACCTTGACCCCGATCTCCATGGACGTACGGAACACCCGGTTCACGGCCGACCGCAGCACCAGCAGTTGCCCGATTCTCACCGGATGCAGAAATCGCAGGCTGTCCACCGCGGCTGTGACCACCGGGCCGCGCGCGTGCCGGATGCCGGCCAGCGCCGCCGCCAGGTCCACCAGGTGCATGACCTTCCCACCCAGCACGTTGCCTAAGCCGTTGGCGTCGTTGGGCAGCGTAATCTCCGAGTATTCCGAAAGGGATTCGCGTACAGGCTTGCCGTTCATGGGGGGTCCTTCCTAAAGCTGCTTGCGCCGGCGGTAGCTCTCCGCGTAGGCCTGCGCCTGCCGCGCCAGCGTCTCGCCCGTGGAGCCCTCGGCAGGGCGGCATGCCGCCTCCGGCGGACGGGCCTCGTTCAAAGGATCGGCAATCCGGTCATCCCGTCTTTCCGCCGGGGTCACAATGGCGCCGTTGTCCCGTGCGTACTCCAGCCGCCCATGCGCGAACGGGTGATGGTCGCGTTCCAACACGTAGTAAAGGCCAACCCTCCCGCCTGCATCCCCTGTGACCGTAAAGCGCACCGCGTCCGGCCCGTCGCCCGGCGGAAAGTGCCGGCAAACGCCGCGCGCATAGCCCAGGTTGCAGACCGGGCGCATATTCTCCTCGGGTTCCGCGGCGCCTTCCGGATCGGCCCGGCACATACCGCGCCACGGGCCTCCCAGGGGCAGCATGGCATCCTGGCGGGCCGAAGCGCCGGAGAGGGAGAGCGGCGTCCATCCGCCCTCGGGCTGAAGCGGATAAAAGTAGGGACAGGCCACTTCGGAGGTATAGTAGCACAAGCATGAGCACTCGCCTGGAGCAATTGAAGAGCATGGTGGAGCAGGACCCCGGCAACAGTTTCCTCCGCTACGGCCTGGCCATGGAGTACCGCAACCGGGGAGAAATCGAAACCGCGGTGAGTGAATTCCGCACCCTGATGGAGGCCAGCCCCGACTACGCGCCCGCGTATTTTCACGGAGGCCAGACGCTCGAAATGATGGGCCGTCCGGAGGAAGCGCGCGAAGTCTACCGCCAGGGCGTGGAAGTGGCGGCGCGCCAGGGCAACCAGCACGCCCGCAACGAAATGCAGGCCGCGATGGATATGCTGGGATAGACCGGGACTTCAAACCTGTTTTTCACCACCGGGGCGCCGAGGTGTGGCCCAACGCCTTTCCTCTGCGCCCCCGCGTCTCTGAGTCAAAATGCAACCCCTGTGTTACGCCTTCATTTCAGACTTTCTTCTCCGCTTGCCCGCTTGCCGCGGATAGCCGCGTCCTGATATCCTTTAAATTAACCCCGCATAAATACAGGAGAAAAAATGGCAGTTAAAGTAGGTATCAATGGCTTCGGCCGCATCGGCCGGAATGTCGTCCGCGCGGGCCTCGGCCGCAACCGACATCGAATTCGTCGCGGTCAACGATCTCACCGACACCAAGACTCTGGCTCACCTGCTCAAGTACGACTCCGTGCTCGGAACCCTGCACGAAGAGGTCAGGCTCGAAGGCGATTCCATCTCGGTCGGCGGCAAGAAGCTGCAAGGTTTTCGCCGTCAAGGATCCCGCCGAGCTCGACTGGGCCTCCGTCGGCGCCGAGATCGTGGTCGAATCCACCGGCCGTTTCACCGATGCCAAGGACGCCGTGAAGCACCTGCGCGGCCCCGTCAAGAAAGTCATCATCTCCGCCCCGGCGAAGAACGAGGACATCACCATCGTGCTGGGCGTCAACGACGACATGTACGACCCCGCCAAGCACAACATCATCTCCAACGCCTCCTGCACCACCAACTGCCTGGCGCCCGTGGTCAAGGTGCTTCACGACAAGTTCGGCATCCTGAAGGGCTCGATGACCACCATCCACAGCTACACCAACGACCAGAACGTTCTCGACTTCCCGCACAAGGACCTGCGCCGCGCCCGCGCCGCCGCGCTCAACATGATCCCCACCACCACCGGCGCCGCCAAGGCCATCGGCCTGGTGATGCCGGAACTGAAGGGCAAGCTGGACGGCTACTCCATGCGCGTGCCCACCCCCGACGTTTCGCGTGGTCGATCTGGTCGCCGTGTCGGCCAAACCCACCACCGACCGAGGAAGTCAACGCCGCTCTGAAAGCCGCCGCCGAAGGACGGCCTCAAGGGCATCCTGGCCTACACCGAAGATCCGGTGGTTTCGACCGACATGCTGCACAACCCCAACAGCTCGATCGTCGACGCCACGATGACCAAGGTGCTGGACGGCGACCTGGTGAAAGTCCTCGCCTGGTACGACAACGAGTGGGGCTACTCCTGCCGCGTGGTCGACCTGATCGCTTTCCTGGTCCAGAAGGGCCTGTAATCGCTTCCGCAGTGCGGGCCGGGTACGCCCGGCCCGTTTCCACGCGCGTTTACCCGCTGTAACCCGGCGCGCGGTCCGTGCATTGCGCGCCTCAGCGGGTCATGGCGTAGGTGATGTAGTTGAGCACGATGCGAAAGGCGAGGCCTGAGAACTTCTCGGGATAATCGCCGGCATTGGCCCACTCCCAGGCGTCGCCCAGGTGCATGTTGAAACAGATGGCGACGACGATGCGTCCGTCCTTGTCGCGAATGCAGCGCCAGCCGGGGATATAGCCGTCCTTCTCATAGGTGCGGCCGGTGGCCACGTACTGCTCGCCCGGGATCTGGAACTTCTCGCGGATGTCGTAGAGGACGTGGAAGATGGCGTCGTCATCCGGGATGTCTTCGACGATGGCGTCGGGCAGCACCATGCTCATGCCGCTCATGAAGCGCTTCCAATCGGCCTGGCCGTGGAAGTGATCGACCATGAGAAATCCGCCGCGCGAGAGGAAGGTGCGGAGCCGCTGGGCTTCGGCGTCGGTGAAGGCCCAGTTGGAGACGCCGACGGCGTAGATCCACGGGTAGTCCCACATGTGGTCGTCATCGATATCGACCACGTTGAGGGGCGAGGGCGAATCGATGCGGGTGAGACGGCGGAGGGCGACCAGGCAATCGTGGTCGGCGCGCGGGAAGTCCTGCGCCCATCCGCCGCCGAATCGGCGATATCCGTAGCCGCCGCCATAGCCGGTGTTGTAGCGGAGGCGGCTGAAGTAGAATTCGGAAGGGATGGACAGGTCGGACTCGTCGTAGGGCTGAAAACCGCCGGAGGGCGCTCCGCCAAACCGCTGCCAACCGTGGAGGCCGAGGGCGGCCATCAACAGCAGGCCGATCGCAAACAGTAGACGCGCCAGTTTCATGGACCGTGTCGACCTTTGTTATCCTGAAGCGTACCACGAACGACCCGCGGGACGAAGGTCCCGCGAACTTTTTCGATGCCGAGCCCAACCCCATGGATCGCCGCGATTTCCTGAAACTGGCCGGAGCGGCAGCGGCCGGCGGACCACTGGCAGGGCAGCAGACGCCGATGCCGGGGCCTATGATGCCGGGGTCTATGTCACCGGCGGCTTCGGGCGCCAAAGAGATTTCGGGAGCGGTATTCAACCTCGAGATCGCGCCGGTGACGGTGGAACTTGCGCCTAACCGGATCGTGAGCACGATCGGGTACAACGGCATGTCGCCGGGACCGCTGCTGCGGATGAAGGAAGGCGCGCCGGTCACGGTCAACGTCGTCAACAAGACGGATACGCCCGAGTATGTCCATTTTCACGGGCTGCTGATTCCGGCCGACGTGGACGGTTCCGAGGAGGAAGGTACGCCGCCGGTGCCGCCGCATGGCAGCCGCAGCTACCAATTCACGCCGACGCCCGCGGGCACGCGCTGGTATCACACGCACGCGATGTCGATGGACGATCTCCACCGGGGGACATACACCGGACAGTTCGGGTTTCTGATCGTGGAAGGCGGGACCAACCCGGGCAACTACGATCAGGAGCATTTCCTGGCGCTGCGCGACTGGGAGCCGTACTTCACGTCGCAGTACATGGATACCGACGATCTCGACCCCTCGGGGCCAAAACCGGAGAAGCCCGCGGTGCTGGATACGCGGCCGCCGGGGCTCGAGGTGGCGGCCGATCTGTATTCGATCAACGACAAAGCGCTGGGGGCGGGCGACCCGATCCGGGTGCGGGCGGGCGAGCGCGTGATGTTCCATTTTCTGAACGCGAGCGCGATCGAGAACCGGCATCTGGCGCTGGCCGGGCATAAGTTCAATATCGTGGCGCTCGATGGCAACCCGGCGCCGCGAAGCGCGGCGGTGGACGTGTTGATGCTGGGGCCGGGCGAGCGCATCGACGCCTGGGTGGCGATGAATCAGCCGGGCGTGTGGGTGATGGGAGCGCCGGAAGATATGGTGCGCGACGGCGGGTTGGGCGTGGTGATCGAGTACGCCAACCAGCGGCGGAGCCCGCAATGGATGCCGCCGCCGCAATCGGGATGGGATTACACGATGTTCGGCAAGGCGGCATCGGGACCGGCGCCGGCGGAGCGGCTGGAGATGATTTTCGAGAAGGTGCCGCGCGGGGCCGGGAAGTTCAACCTGTTCACGGTGAACGGGACGCCTTATCCGCACGACCGGGAGTTCGTGCTGAAGCAGGGCGCGCGCTACCGGCTGACGTTCCGCAACCGGACGGACGATTCGCATCCGCTGCACCTGCATCGGCATCAGTTCGAGATCGCGGAGATCTACGGAAGGGCAACGGCGGGCATCATCAAGGATACGGTGGTGGCTCCCTCGTATGGCCGGGTGAGCGTGGACTTCACCGCCGACCAACCGGGGCCGACGCTGTTTCATTGCCATATCCAGCACCATATGGATTACGGGTTCAAGGCGCTGCTGAAGTACGCCTGAGGTGGAAGGGGCGGGTTCTTCGAGCTCGAGCCGGGGCGCGACGGCTGGCGCAGGCGGAATCTCGCCGCAAATTTCCCATAAGGGCCGAGCTTCATGGGAAGAGGCCATTCGCTAAAATCGAGCAATGACATCGAGGGATACGACAGGGCACAACACGGGCGATCCGGCTTCGGTCGAATCGTGGCTGGTCTCGGCAGGACGGGACCGGCGTCCGGGCTCGCCGCTGAACGTGCCGCCATGCCCGGCGTCGAACTTCGTGCTGGGCGAGCGCCGTGCGTACTCTCGCGACGACGGCACGCCGGGCTGGGAGGCGCTGGAAGAGATCGTCGGCGGCCTCGAAGGTGGCTCTTCGGTCTCCTTCGCCTCCGGCATGGCGGGGATCGCGGCGATTTTCGATCAACTCCCCACCGGCTCGGTGGTGGCCCTGCCGGACGACTGCTACCAGGGTGTCGCGGGACTCGCCAAAGCCGGCCAAAGCCGCGGCCGCTGGACCGTGCATCGCCTCGCCGTGGCCGACACCGCGGGCTGGATCGAGATGTGCGGCGTGGCCGACTTGATTTGGCTGGAGTCGCCTTCGAACCCGCTGCTGACGGTGGCTGACCTGGACGCCATCTGCGCCGCACCGCGGAAGCGCGGCGCGATCCTGGGCGTGGACAACACCTTCGCTACGCCGCTCAATCAGCGTCCGCTGGCGCTCGGGGCCGACGTGGCCGTGCAATCGGTGACGAAGTTCATCGGTGGACACTCGGACCTGCTCGGCGGCGTCGTCACCGTGCGCGACGCGGAACCTGCTGGCGGCGCTGCGGCAGGCCCGGGAACTCGCGGGTGCAACACCCGGCACCCTCGAGACGTTTCTCGCGGTCCGCGGGGCCAGGACGCTGGCACTGCGGCTGGAGCGGGCGCAGCGCAACGCGATGACACTGGCCGAGCGCCTCGCGCGCCATCCAAACGTCACTCTGACGCGCTATCCCGGCCTGGCGAGCCACCCGACTCACGAGGCCGCGCGACGCCAACTCAAGGGCTTCGGCACGATTATCTCGTTCGACGTGCGTGGCGACGCGCCCGCCGCCGACGCCGTGTGCGCCGGACTGCAGCTCATCCAACACGCCACCAGCCTGGGCGCGGTCGAGTCCACCATCGAACGGCGGGCCAGCATTCCCGGGCAGGAGCACCTGCCTCCGACGCTGCTGCGGCTGAGCGTGGGTATCGAGGCCGTCGAGGACCTTTGGACCGATCTGGATCGAGCGCTGCGCAACGTGCCTGAAGTGTAGTACTGGATGCGGGCGTCCACCCCCGGGATTCCCTGTGGTGATTTCCTCACGCCCTGTGACGGATGTGCCGCACACGACCCGGCAGCGGCTGCCATGCGAAAATGGAGGCATGCGTTTCCGTCTCCTGGCTGCGGTCTTCGCGGTCTGCCTGCCCGCGTTGTGCCAGAGCCTCTCCATCCAGCAGTTGACTTCGTTCCTCGAGTCCAACCAGAAGCTGATCAAAGAAGGCAAGTCCAGCGACCGCGAGGTGGCCGGTTTCCTGGCCAAAGTCAAGCTCACCGAGCGGCTGGACGACCGCACGGTGGAGGACTTGCAAGGCTCGATCGGGCTCGGCCCCAAGACGGTGGAGGCGCTGCGGCGTCTCATCAGCGAGACGCATAACCTGGCCGCCGCCAAACCGGTTCTGCCCGAGGCGAAACCCACGCCCATCCCGCCCCCCAGTTCCGAGGAACAGGCCGCCATCATCGACGAAGTGCGGCAGTACGCGCTCGATTACAGCAAGAGCCTGCCCGACTACATCTGCACCGAGGTGATCCGCCGCTACGCCGCTCCCCAGCCCGGCACCAGGGGCGGCGGCCCTCCCGGCGGCGACCCCATCTGGTACCTGCAGGATACGCTCACCAACAAGCTCAGCTATTTCGAACAGAAGGAAGAATACAAGCTGATCCTGATCAACAACAACGTGACCACGCAGGACTATAAGAACCTGGGCGGCGCCACCACCACCGGCGATTTCGGCAGCATGATGCGCGAGATCTTCGAGCCCTCCACCGAAGCCCGCTTCGAGTGGGACCACTGGGGCACGCTGCGCGGCCGCCTGACGCTGGTTTTCGCCTACCACGTGGAGCAGTCGCGCTCGCACTGGCACATCAACTGGGACCGCAAGCTCGACATCATGCCCTCCTACCGCGGCCTGGTCTACGTGGATAAGGACACTCACATGGTGACGCGCGTAACGCTGGAAGCCACCGAAATCCCCGCCGATTTCCCCATCCACGCCGCGGAAACCAAGCTGGACTACGATTTCCAGGACATCTCCGGCCACACCTTTCTGCTGCCGCTCAAGGCATCGACCATCATGTCCTCCGCCGAATACCTGACCAAGAACGACGAGGAATTCCGCGTCTACCGCAAGTACTCGGCCGAATCCGACATCAAGTTCGACGTGACCGACGTCCCCGCGCCCCTGCCCGACGACAAGACCAAGGAAACCGCGCCGCCGAAGAAATAGCGCGGCCATTCATTCAACGCGGAGCCGCGGAGGGCGCAGAGATCACGCGGAGCAGACATCAGATTCTCCGCGCCGCCTCCGTGTCCTCCGCGTCTCCGCGTTGAATGCACATTCACTTCCTGTACGTTTTTTCGAACTTGTTGCGGCTGTTGACCACGGTGAAGGAGCCGTCCCGCATGGCGGTCAGCTTCAGCCATTTGCCCTGGCAGGCTTCGTCCAGGTTGGCGATCACGGTGTCGGAGGAGTTGTGGTCCTTGCCGCCGGCCACGGCGAAGTGGAGCTGCCAGATGTCCTGAATTCCCGGCGTGTCGTGCAGGGTCTGCCAGGCTTGCGGCGTGCCGCCCTTGCGCGCGCCGTTGTCCATGATGGCCACTCGCGGCGCCAGCGCGTGCACCAGTTGCGGGGAATTGGAAATGTTCATGCCGTGGTGCGAAACCACGAACACGTCGGCACGGCCGATTTTGTTTTCCGGGCACACCAGCGCGTACTCCTTGTTCCAGGTGAGGTCGCCCAAATCCACCATGCGGAAACTGCCGAAGGTGATGACCATGCCCACCGATTGCGCGTTCTCGGTGGGGTCGGCATCCATGCTTCTGGAAGCTGGCGCAGTCCGGGTTGGGCTGGCCGGCGCCCGGGAGCGGCGAGGCGATGGCCGCGCCCGCGGCCGCCAGCACCCGACATCCAGACTCTTCACCGGAATGGTGTCGCCCGGTTTGACGACGATGTGGTTGCCCTTGTCGCGGCGCGCGGCGTACTCCGCGAACAGGATCTGCGCGTCCTTACTGGTTTCGACGCTGGTTCCGTGGTCCACGAAGTTGCGGATGGGCAGCTTTTCGGCGAGCTGCGGCACGCCGCCCACGTGGTCGGAATGGTAGTGGGTGATCACCAGGTAATCGATGCGCTTCACGCCGGCGGCTTTGGCAGCGGCGGCGATGCGGTTGGCATCGCGGCGGTTGTAACCCGGCCAGCCGGCGTCGATGAGCAGGGAGTCGCCGCCGGGCGGTACCACCAGCGTGGCCTGGCCGCCCTCCACATCGATAAAATAGACTTCCAGGTTCTTGGCCGCGGGCAGCAGGGTGGCCGTGGCAAGGAGGAGTACCGGTAACAGCAGCTTCATGGCGAAAATGTTAGCATGGTCCGGACCGGGCGGGCGCCGCGACGGCCTCAGGGAACGGAGGGCGCGAAACCCGCGTATGAAAGAATAGATGCCCTTTTGCAGCCAATGCGGAAACCAGGTGGGCGCGGCCGACAAGTATTGCGGCCGCTGCGGCGCCGCCCAGCCGCGCGCCGCGGGCCCGGCCGCGGACGAGGCGGCGGTCGGCTCGCTCAATCCCAAGACGGCATCCATCATCTGCTATATCCCTGGGGTGGGCTGGATCGCCTCCATAATCGTGCTGGCATCCGACCGTTTCCGCCAGGACCGCAATGTCCGCTTCCACGCCTTTCAGGGCCTCTACCTTTTCGTGGGCTGGCTGATCGCCCACCAGGTCCTGCGTCCGCTCTTCTGATTGGACGCCCCGGCTGCACGTCTACGGGCTGATCGAGGCCGTGCTGCTGGGCATGTCGATTTTCATGATGGTCAAGGCCGCCCACCAGGAAGCCTACGAACTACCCCTCTTCGGTGAGTTGGCGCAGCGCTCGGTAGCCGGTCACTAACCCGCGGCTTCGGGCCCGGATTAACCTGAGTTCCGAAATTAGCTTCGCCGAACTTGGATTTTCACCGGTAAGAATCTGAAATAACGGCCCTGTATCAGGGCACGGCTTGAGCCGAACCGGATTGTTTCCATGGGCTTTAGCCGCTTGTTCGGCCGTCGCAGGGGCCAAAGCCCCGTAATGCCTCGGCTTGTCCGGCCGGGGACATGGTTGACACTTTAGACCGGCGACATCGTTTACAACCTATGAGACCCGGAAGTCTGGTGCAGCGAAGCGGAGGGAGGTTCCATCTGCCCCCTTTCCCTTATCTCAGTTGATTTTTGTCGGAAGGGGAGCGGACTGTCAAGGGCGCGCCGGTTTTTGGCGCGGCGGAGCGAACCCTTGACAGTCCGCTCCCCTTCCGCATAATGGAGGGACAGGGAAAGGGGGCAGGACCCGAAGTCATCGGGGTTGTGCTTTACGCTTTCGCTTGGGTTCCGCACCCGCGTCGGCCACCGGCACTAGCCCGACATAGTCGCAGCCCATCACTTTGCTGATAAAGGCCTCGCGACTCCTCCAGTTCACCAGGCCGCTGGGGTGGACCTTGCACAGGTAGCTGTTGGCGGGATATTCCGGTTGCGGCAGGCGCGCCGGATACGGCCGCGTCGAAACCACGTACAAAGAGGCCGGCGTCTGATACCCCAGCGCTTCGTGCGGTCGCTGTGGGTTGTATTCGGTTTGAAAACGGATAAACGATTCTTGTTGCCGCCGCAGGTTCCGTGCGGGCGGCGTGGCCGTCTCTTGCTTGAGGGTTTGGTGCATCCTCTCGTGCCGGCCGTTTTGCTCCGGACACCCCGGCTCAATGCGCTCGTGTCGGATCCCCAGGCGCAGCCACCACATGCCCAGCCGACTCAGCCCGGCGGGCGCTGGCCCCACAAACGGCGGCCCGTTGTCCGTGCGGATCGCCTCCGGCAATCCACATTCCCGAAATACCGCCTCGAAGATTCCCCGCACGTGTACCCCGTCTGCCTTTTCCACGGCTCGGCAGCGCAACAAATACCGGCTGTACGCGTCGCTGATCGTCAAGGGGTCGCAACGCTCGCCGTTGCCGCAATGAAACCACCCCTTGAAGTCCGCGCACCACACCTGGTTGGGCCCGGCCGCGTGGGCCAACGGTTCGCTGTAGCGCGGGGTCCGCCGCCGCAGGCGGCGCCCCTGCACTAACCCTTCCCGCTGCAGCAACTCCCCGATGCTGCTGTTCGCCGGCCAACGGCTACTCGGATGGTGCTTCTCCAGATACACGCGCAGTTTCCGGGGACCCCAGCGGGGATGCTGCTGCCGCAGTGCGATCACCTGATCCGCCAGCTCCCCACTGATCGCCTGCGGCGAATTGTGCGGAGCGCGGCTCAATTCCTCCAGACCGGCCACCCCTTGGGCTTCAAATCGCTGGACCCACTTGTACCCCGTTGGTCGAGAAATCCCGTACTTTCGGCACAACTCGGCAAGGCCGTCTTGCTCGCGTTGCCACTCTTCGATAAACGCTCTTCGCTGCTCCAAGGCTGTCCTCGCATTCCAGGGCATCCGGCTACCTCCCGTAAACCCCAGCTTCGAACAACCTTTCACCAGCCCAAAACGTGTAAATGATGTCGCCGGTCTAAAGTGTAAACGATGTCGCCGGTCCGGACCTGCTTTTCGGCACGGCTCAAGCCGTGCCCTGGTTACAAATGCCCTCCGACTTCTTTAGAGGCCGCGCCACGAAAGAAAAAGGGCAGACCGTTTCCGGCCCGCCCAGCATGGATCGAAGATCTACCGCTCAAAAGACCAGCCGCGCCGACACCTGCAACTGCCGCGGCCCCCACAGCAGGTTGCTGGTGGCCGTGGGGACCATGAATGCCGGCGTTCGGCGACATAGCAGGCGTTGGTGTGGCCCGCGCAGACGCCCGAACCCGCCGCCGTGTAGTTGAACGCGGTGGTGTTCACGCTGGAAACGTTGGTGTGGTTGAACAGGTTGAAAGCTTCGCCCAGCAGCGCCAGCTTCACCCGCTCCGCGATCGCGAACTGCCGCGCCCAGCCGGAAATCCACGTCGTGGAATCCCGGGCCGGTGAACGCGTTGCGCGGCAGCCAGCCGGCGCGGCCGCTGGTAGCGCCCGCGTAGCTCACGCCGCCGGTCACGCCGCCATCCAGCGCCGCTGGGATAGCCGCTGATATACGGCGTCACCGGCTGGCCGGTGGACATCGGTCACGATGGTGGAAAACGCCCAGCCGTTCAGACCAGCCAGCTCGCGCCGGCTTGCCCAGGTTCGTGCCGAACGTGCGGCATCCACACCGCGTTGGCCACGAAGCGGTGGCGCTGGTCGAGATCGCGAAAGCGCGTATTCGCTCTTGCGGTTATACGGATCGATGGGATAATCGGTGCCGTTGAAGGTGCCGTAGCTGCCCGGCCACCTGCGCTCCGTCGAACGCCTTGCTCAGCGTGTAATTGGCGCGTGAATTCCAGCCCGTGCCGCATGGGCCGGCGCACGGTGAGGACCATCGAGTTGTACCAGGAATTGACGTCGCTGTGGCCGACGAAAACCTCGCCGGTATTGGTGTTGATGCGGCTGGTGTAGAACGGGAAGGTAACCGTCTGCGCCGTCTGGTCCGGCTGGCATTGAGAATGTCGTAGCTCTTGGTGGTGGTGGAGGGCGCCAGGTTGGCATCGTACGAAGATCGGCAGGTGCAGGCCGCGGCTCACCACGTACGCCACCGAGGCGCTCAGCTCGCCCGGCAACTGCCGTTCCACGGTCACGTCGCCTTCGTGGACCCGCGGGTTCGACCCAGTCGGGCGACATGCCGCGCGTCACCTGGCGTGGCCGAGGGCGGAGTGAACGGCTACCACCTGCGGCGTCAGCGCGCCCGCGAACGGCGCCGCCATCGCCGGTCCCGGCGGGGTGAAGATCACGTTGGGGAACGTCAGCGCCGGGCAGGTCGTCGACCGTGCAATTGAACGTCTGCTGGATCACGCCGTTTTCCACGCGGGTGGCGTAGTAGGTGGTGTTGGTGGTCTTGGCGTAGAACATGCCGTAGCCCGGTGCGCACCACGGTCTTCGGCGTCAACTGCCAGGCGAGCCCGATGCGCGGCGCGAATTGGTCCTTGGGGATATTGATGGTGGACGTGTAGTAGCGTGGTCAGCGGCGTCAGCGTGTTGGGCATGCGGCGGCTGGGGAATCGCGAAGATGTCGTAGCGCAGGCCCACGTTCACCGTCAGCTTGGAATTCGCCTTCCAGGTATCCTCGACGAAGCCGGCGAAGTCGTTCTCCCAAAAATCGTCTTTGCCGACGTGCGTGATGGGGTCGTTCACCTGCGTGAAGCTGGTCCAGTGCTTGCCCGTCAGCCCGTCGCCGGTGTTGATCCCGATACGTGTCCAGCACCCAGTTGTTGAAAGCCGCCGTGCGCCGATCCGGTGTAGCTGTACTGGCCGGTGCCGTTGTACAGGTTGATCATCACTTCGTGGATGATGTTCAAGTCGAATCCCGTCTTGATGGTGTGCCGCCCGCGGACTTAGCGAAAGCGTGTCCGACAATCTGGATGCGGTGCTCGTCCGGCTCCGCCGTGCGCGGCAGCGCGTAGTTCTCGCCGTAGGTCGCAACGCTGGCCAGGCTGACGTAGGGCGCGGGCCCGTTGGCGCCCGCCGCTTCCAGGTCGCGGCCCCACTGGAAACGCACGTTGTTCACCATGGTCGGCGAGATGGTGGAATCCCAGTTGGCCACGAAGATGCGCTCGTGGAAGATGTAGCTGCCGTTGGTGCCGATCGAGCTGTTGTTGTACGAGGGCGAGGTGTTGATACGCATTGGGCGCGCGGTAGTTCATGAAGTCGAACGAGCCGCTCACGTGGTTGCGCGGCGTTGGCCTGGCCGTCCAGCTTGCCGAAACCCACGTCCTGATTGGTGGCGCGCGGGAAGGTGCCCAGCAGGCCGTACAGGAACGCATTGGCGTCGGCGCACTGCGTGGCCGTCACCTGCGCCGGGCAGGGCAGCGCTCTGCACGGTGGAGTTGTAACGTGCTGCTGGTGTAGGCGATGGGGTTCACTTTGCGCGACCCGTCGTAAGTTCCGAAGTAGAACAGCTTGTCCTTGATGATCGGGCCGCCTACGCTGCCGCCGAACTGCTGCCATTGATGGATGGGCTGGGTGTAGTTGCCCTGCGATTTCGGGATACGGATCGAGCGCGTTCCAGGTGGGATAGCGCAGATAATAGAACAGGTCGCCGTGGAGATCGTTGGTGCCCGATTTGGTCACCGCGTTCACCACGCCGCCCGCCGCCTGGCCCAGTTCCGCGCTGTAGTTGCTGGCGCTCACCTGGTACTCCAGCGATGGAATCCATGCTGAAGACGTAGGCGCCGCTGGTGGCGCGGCCGCGCGCTTCGGAGAACAACGCCTGGTTGTTGTTGGCGCCATCCACCGTGTTGCTGTTGTACAGGCCCGAGATGCCGCGGTAGGAGACCAGGCCGCTGGTGCCGTCGGTGGTGACGTTGGGCGTGATGAGCGCGAAGCTGTCCCAGCGCCGGCCGGCGATCGGCAGGTTGCTCACCGTCGGCCGCGCTGACCACCTGCGAAACCTCGGTCTTCTCGGCATCCACCACCGGCGCCTCGCCCGTAACCGTCACTTCCTGCTGCGTGCGTCTGCACCGCCAGCGACGAGGTTGATGGTCAGCGTCTGCCCCACCTGCAGGATCAGATCCTTGCGCAGCACCGTTGGCGAATCCCGTCTTTCCCGCCTCGCACTTCATAATGGCCCGGCGGCAGAAACGCCGCGGTATACAACCCGGCGTCGGTGGTTTGCGATCTTGCGCTCGATGCCGGTATCGGTGTTGCGGATGGTGACATCCGCCGCCCGGCACCACCGCGCCGGACGGGTCGGTTACGGTTCCGGTAATGGTACCCGAACCGGCAATCTGGGCCAATCCCCGCACCGGCGCAAAAAGCCATAGTACGGCTAGAACCCCCGCCAGCCAAATGGGTATAGAAGGAGTAGAATGGAGTGTTGTGGCGCATACGGTCTTCTCTGGAACTGAGAGGATAGCATCCTGAGCACCGCGCCGTGGTTAAAATTCGGCGACAAATTCGGGAACTGAACGCGAAATCGGGCTTGGGCGGTGCGGCAGGGAGCAATCCGCCCGTGTAATTTGCGGCCGGTTTTCCTGTGCGCGATAATCCAATTTCATGCCCCAGGGTTTCTGTGTCTGGTTGACCGGCCTGTCGGGCGCCGGCAAGACCACCATCGCGCGCCTTCTCGAAGAGCGCCTGCTTGCCTGCGGCGCGCGCGTCGAAATTCTCGACGGCGACGTGGTGCGCACCAACCTCTCCAAGGGGCTTGGCTTCAGCCGCGAGGACCGCGAGGAGAACATCCGCCGCATCGGATTCGTCTGCGAGCTTCTTGCCCGTAACGGCGTGGCCGCCATCGCCGCCCTGATCTCCCCCTACCGCGAGGCCCGCGACTCCGTCCGCCGCCGCATCCCCGACTTCGTAGAGGTCCATCTCACCTGCCCGCTGGCGGTTCTCATCGAGCGCGACGTCAAAGGACTGTACAAGAAAGCCCTCGCCGGCCAAGTCCCCCATTTCACCGGCATCTCCGACCCCTACGAGCCGCCGGTCAATCCCGAAGTCGTGATCGATTCCTCCCTGGAATGCCCGGCCCAAAGTGTCGAAAGAATCTGGACCAGGCTCGAAGGCCTCGGCCTGGTTGCGGAAGCTCAAGTCCCAGCCGGGGGCTAGCGCCCGATTGACCCAGTGATCGGCAGCACGGCTGAAGCCCTGCCCGGGCGCCGGAGCGTTGCCAAACCCCCCCTAATAGAACGTTCTGTAATCCTGCGCAGTTATTTTGCGCACGTTATGGGTCCCGATACGGGTCGATCGCGCGCAAAGCGGGGGCCGAAGGAATTGTCAGGGCGTGAACGGGCGGCTTATATTGGGCAACGTGGAGCCTGCATCCGGAGGCGGCGCTGAAGATGCGGTGGTGCTAGAGGCCGCGCTGCCCACCGCGCGGGGCGTGCGCCACATCACAGTGACGCTGCGGTATACCGCGGTGCGCGCGCTGCGCCAATACCTGGCACCGCCCGGGGAAGGGGAGGCTGCCTGGCCGACCGGAGTGCTGTTCGGAACCGCGGCGGGCGACGCGATCGTCATCGAAGGCACCGGGCCCGGATCCCCGATCGGCATGTTTCGGGCGCAACCGGGCGGCTGGGCCGCGTTGACCGAGGCCGACCGGAAGAAGCTGAAAAACGCGGGGATGGAGCGCGGCCTGCTGCTGGTGGTGCGGACCCTGAGCATGCGGCCGTGGTCGGCCACGCTGTTCACGGCGGACGCCGGGGCGGACGTGGATCCGCAAGTGATCGAGTTTCCGCTGGATGAATATGTGCTGCGGCAGGGTTGGCTGCTGGACGCCCCGGCTCTACCGCCGCCGGTTCCCAGGTCGCCGGCCGGGCGGCGGGCACGGCGGCGCGACCTGTGGGCGGCGGGTGCCACGGTATTGCTGCTAGGCGCGGCGGCGGTTTCGTGGCAGGCGCAGCGAACCGCCACGGCCAGGCGAGGCGCGGCGGCGGAAACACCGGTCGTGGAACGGGTGGAGCGGCGGCTGGGGCTTCAGGCCGTGCGCAACGGAGACGATTTCGAAATCTCCTGGAACCGGCTGTCCGACGCGGTGCAGCGGGCGGCGGTGGGAACGCTGACCATCCGCAACGGCCCGATGATGCGGGTAGTGGCCATGCGTCCGGAGGATTTGCGCGTAAGCCGAATCCTGTTTCACCCCCTGGTTGGCAGCGATGTGGAGCTGCGGCTGGAAGTGGTGGACGCGCACGGCGTGGCGCAAACGGATACGCTCGAAGTGCTGGGGCCGGTTCCCGGGCATTCTCTGCTGGCGCAGGAGGCCGCGGAGCCGAAGCCTTCTCCCCTGGCCGAGCCGCGGCAGAGGAGTGCCGTGCGGCGCCCGGACATCGCCGGCGCGGACCGTCGGGCGGGCACGGCGCGTCCGGAGGCGCGGCGCATTCAGCCGGTGAGGGAGGAACTGCCGGCCAACCGCGGGCCACTCGCGATCGTGAGGGCGAAACCCGAGGTCACCCCGAAGGTGCGCGCGGAAATGCGGAAGGCGAGGGGCGCGGTGACGGTATCGGTGCAGGTTTCGATCAATGCCGCCGGCAACGTGGACGGCGCGGTGGTGCTTTCCTCCACCGGAGAACCGAGCCCGAGCGGGCCGTATATCCGGCTGGCGAGCCTGGACGCGGCGCGCCAGTGGAAGTTCCGGCCGGCCATCCGGGGCGGCAGCCGGGTGCCATCTAAAACCACGCTGGTGTTCGATTTCTGAGAGCCCACAAGGCGTGGCTTCAACGCGGAGCCGCGGAGAACGCGGAGATCGCGCGGAGAAGATTCTCTGGTTCGTCCCCGTTTCCTCGGCGCTCTTCACGTCTCCGCGTTGAGGGGGATGGCTCGACGATCCGCTACCCTTGCAAGCGAAATGGCGGTACCGTATGGCGAGGCAGTATTGAGTATGCTCAAACTCTGGTCGGTGCTGCTGGCCTGCGCCATCCCGTCCGTGGCGGCCGGCCTTACGATAGTGGAAAACGGTCGATCGGGTTATGCCATCGTGGTGGCGCCGGATGCGCCGGCATCGGAGCGGCACGGCGCGGAAGAGCTGCAGAGATTCCTCGAGGCAGATGTCGGGTGCGCGGCTGCCGATCACGACGGAGGCGCGGCCGCGGATGATGCTGGTGGGCGACAGCCCGGCGCTGGAGAAGCTGAAGGCCGGCATCCGTTTGCCGATCTCGGGCAGCGAAGGGTTCGCGCTGAAGACCGCGGGCCGGAACCTCATCATCGCGGGCGGAAGGCTGCGCGGCAGCATGTACGGCGTGTACACGTTGCTCGAAAAGCTGGGCTGCCGGTGGTTCACGCCGGAGGTGAGCCGCATCCCCAAGCGCCAGCACGATCGCGGTCGGGCCACTGGACGAGATTCAGAAGCCGGCGTTCGAATACCGCGAGCCGTTTTTCAGCGAGGCGCTCGACCGGCGATTGGGCGGCGCGCAACAAGACCAACGGCGCGCACCAGCGGCTCGACGCGACGGTGGGCGGCAAGGTGGCGTATTTCCCGTTCGTCCACTCCTTCGACCGGCTGATGCCGCCGCAGCCGATATTTCGACCAGCACCGGAGTATTTCTCGCTGATCGACGGCCGGCGCCGCGGTCGCAGGGCGGGCAGCTCTGCCTCACCAATCCGGACGTGCTGCGAACGGGCATGGAGACGGTGGAGCGGTGGATCGCGGCGCATCCCGAGGCCACCATCATTTCGGTTTCGCAGAACGACCGCTTCGGCTGGTGCGAGTGCGAGCGTTGCCGGCGGGTGGAGCGAGGAAGAAGGCGGGGCGCACTCCGGGCCGCTGCTGCGGTTCGTGAACGCGCTGGCGGAGGAGATCGAGAAGAGGCATCCGGACAAGCTGATCGACACGCTGGCCTACCAGTACACCGAGGATCCGCCGGCGAAGACCCGGCCGCGGCCGAACGTGCGCATCCGCCTGTGCCCCATCGACGCCGTGCGAAGCGCACCCCTACGAGCAGTGCCCGTACGACGCCTATTTCATGAAGAACCTGCGCGCGTGGGCGAAGATCACAGACCAGCTGTACATCTGGCACTACAACACCAATTTCGCCCACTACCTGCTTCCCTTCCCCGATTTCGACGAACTGGCGGCGGACATTGCCATGTACAAACAGAACGGCGTGGTGGGCGTGTTCATGGAGGGCGCGTGTAACCGGAGGCGGCGGCGCGGAGAACGCCGAACTGCGCTCCTACGTGATGGCCAAGCTGCTGTGGGACGCCGAAGGCAGATGTCGACCAACTGGTGAACGAGTTTCTGGCAGGGCTACTACGGCCGGGCGGCCAAACCCATGCGCGCCTACTTCGATCTGATGGAGCGGCAGGTGCGCGTGGCGCCGACGGGCGGGCGGCACATCTGGATTTACGACTCGCCCGGCGCGCCGTATCTCAACGACGAGTTCCTGGCCGGACGCGCGGGAACTGTTCCGTCAGGCGGAGGCGGCGGCCGAAAGCGATGCCGTGCGCACCCGCGTACGCAGGGCGCGGCTCGGGCATCGACTACGTGGCCCTGACGCGCGCCAAGAAATTCACGGTGGAAGGCGATCAGTATCGGCCGGCCGATCTCGATGGGCTGAAGGAGCGGCTGGAGCGCGTTCCTGGCGGCGCTGCGGCAGTTCGGCATCACCAACATCAGCGAATCGAGCCACGGCGGCACAGCGACGACGAGGATTTCGGAACGCTACGTGCGGCCGTATCGCGTGGCCACGCTCGAAAACAGCCGATTGCGCGTGCACATCGTCCCCGGGCTGGAGGGCGGGTCACGCACATCATCGACAAGCGCAGCGGCAGGAACCTGCTGCAGGAGCCGGAACCCGGCGCCAAACAGTATCCCGACTCAGGCGGCCTGCGGGTGGCGCTTTACAGCGATTACGTGACGCGCATGCCGGGGAGCGTCACGTGGGTGCTGGATGCGGGCGCTTCGGCGCACGGAAGCATCGCTCACCGGGAGCATTGCCAGAACGGGCTGCGCATCAGGCGCAGGCTGCGCCTGGCTGGGCGCGGAATGCTGCGCACGGAGACGGTCCTGGAGAACGCGACCGGCAGAGCCCGTGCGGCGGCGGTGCTGCAATCGCAGATGGGACGTGGACCCGGGCGACTTGGCGGCGGTGGCGGTGCGGTTCGGCAGCCAGGACGGCGGCGCGGTGGAGCATGCGCTGATCGAGCCGGAGAAGATTCCCGCCGGCTCGGAAACTACAGCGGCGCCGCGACAACCGGACGGAGAATGGCGCGTGGTGAATCGCCAGGGAGGGCCGGCGATGGCGATGCGCTTTCCCAAGGAGCAGGTGGGGCGCTGTTACCTGAGCTGGACGGCGAGGAACCAGAATCGCGTGGGGCATGGCGGTGTGGTCCGTAAGCCGGGTGCTGCGAGCCCGGCGAGCGAGTGACACTGGACGCGGATTACGGGGCGGCCGAGCGGTAGCGGACGGAGCCGCGGCCGTAAGGGAGCGGTATACAGGGCCGGCTGTGCACCGCTCCCTTACTTACGCTCGCGGCGGCCTGCGCTCAGTTGAAGTGGTCGGGCGCGGCGCCGGCGTTCTTCACGTATTTGTCGAACCAGGCGAACTTCTCCCAGAGCACGTGCTCGATGGTTTCCTTGCCGCGGTAGCCGTGGGCTTCGAAGGGCAGGAAGACCAGGCGCACGGTGCCGCCGTTGCCGCGAATCGCCTCGTACATGCGCTCGGATTGAATGGGGAACGTGCCGGCGTTGTCGTCGGCTTCGCCGTGGATCAGGAGGATCGGCGTCTTGATCTTGTCGGCGTACATGAAGGGCGACATTTTGAGGTACACGTCCGGCGCCTGCCATAGGGTGCGGCGCTCGCTCTGGAAGCCGAACGGCGTGAGGGTGCGGTTGTGGGCGCCGCTTTCGGCGATGCCCGCCTTGAAGAGGTCGCAGTGCGCCAGCAGGTTGGCGGTCATGAACGCGCCGTAGCTGTGGCCGCCCACGCCGACGCGGTTGGGGTCGGTCACGCCCATGTCGACGGCCTTGTCGATGGCCGCTTTGGCGTCCATGACGATCTGGTCGACGTAGGTGTTGTTCACCGTGTCGGGATCGTCGCCGACCACCGGCATGGCGGTGTTGTCCAGCACGGCGTAGCCGTCGAGCGCGAAGAACAGGTCGGAGTAGCCGGTCATCTCGGTGAAGCGCTTGGTGGAGCCGCTCACCTGGCTGGCGGTATCGGCGTCGTTGTATTCGTACGGGTAGGCCCAGATCACCGTGGGCAGGCGCGTGCCGGGCTTGTAATCCGGCGGCAGATAGAGCGTGAAGGAAAGCTGCACGCCATCGGCGCGCTTGTACTTCACCAGCTCCTTGTGGATGCCTGCGGATGGAGGGCTGCGGATCGGGGAATTTGGTGACCGCGGTCATCGCTCCCGTTGGCGCGTGCGCACGAAATAGTTGGGCGGCTCGGTGGGGCTTTCGCGGCGCGTCAGGAACTTGGCGCCGTGGTCGTCGAGCAGCGCCACCACGGTTTCGTAATGGTCGTCGTCGCAGCTGGAACAGGTGCTCGGTCTGCCTGGTGGCCAGGTTGAAGCGGTCGAGGAACGGGTGGTCGCCGGTGGGCGAGGAGCCGAGGCCGGTCAGGAAGATGTTGTCGCCGTCCTGCAGGATGGCCTGGCCGCCGTTGGGCATGGGCTTTTCCGATGGGGCGGCCGGGGTCGTGGTAGCGGTCCTGGTTATTGCGGCTCCAGATGAGCGCGGCTTCTGTCCGGGCTTATCGAGATCGATCAGGAAGGTGCGCACGTGGCGGGTTCGGCGCTCGGAATCCTCCACCAGCGCCATGCCGCCCTTGGGCCGCCATCTGGATGCCGGCGAAGCGCTGCTCGGTCTTGAAGACCTCGCGCGGCTCGCCGGTGAAGGGCGCCTTCAGGGCCACGATCCGGTCGCGGAACGGGACCTGGTTTTTCAGATCGCCGCCGTCCAGCGCCTCCACCCAGATCAGCGTGGCGGGCTCGCTCGGGCGCCACTGGACATTGCGCGGGCCGGTGGTCACGCCGTTGATGGGCACGTGGTCTTCGAGCGGCAGGCTGGCCACTTTGTGCAGCACTTTGCCGGTGAGGTCCCAAACTTCGATCTCCTTGGGAAACGAGGCGGCCGGGTAGCAGATAGGAGAACGGGCGGTGAATGGTGGTGACCAGCAGGTACTTGCCGTCGGGCGAGATGCGCACGGACGCGATGATGCCCGGCTTGCCGACGGGCGTGACCTTGCCGGTGGCCAGGTCCACGGTGGCGAGCTGGGAGGTGGCGTAGTATTCGAACAGGTCCTCGTCGTGCGGATTCTGCAGCATGTCTTCGTGGGTGACCACGGGGGCGGCGCCGCCCAGGCTCTCCTGCACGTGCGGGCCGGTGGGCACCAGCGGCAGGGCGGGCGGAGCGCCGCGATTGGCCTTGACCGTCTCCACCAGCAGGCTCTTGCCGTCGGGCATCCATTGGACGTCGTTGACCACCGGGGCTCCGCCGCGCCCGCCGCCGCCGAATCCGCCGGGCATCACCGCATTGATGCGCACGCCTTCCACGCGATGAGCCTTGCCGGTGGTATCGCCGATCCACAGCTCGATGCCCGCGGCGGTGGTGTTGGTGAAGGCGAAGTGCGTGCCGTCCGGACTCCAGCGCACGCCGCTCAGCCGGGCGTTGGGCGGCAGATCGATTTGACGGCGGTCCCCGCCGGCATCTTGCGCAGGGTGAGGGAACTGTTGAAGGTGGCGTTGTGCAGGCCGTTGGTCTTGGGGTTGATGCGCATGCCGGCCAGGCGCAGCATGGGCTGCGCCAGCTCCGCGATGGGCGGATAGCGCACCGGCTGCTCCTCGACGGCGCGGCGTGCGCCGGGCTCAGCGACAGCATCGGCGTGGCGGGCGCGTTCAGCACGTCCAGAACCGGCTTGGGCGGCTTCCGGTAAATCTCCGCCGCGGCGAGCGCGCCGGCGGCCATCAGAAGGAGAGAAAGGGCTCGTTCATGGTCTTTACGAGTATACTAGGCGGACCCGGCCGGCACTCTGGCGGGGCGGGGGAAGGGGACGTAGGGCGGCGCTTCGGCGCGGCCGCGGTGGGCTTCCGCATGCCGCATGCGGGGCGGAAGCCCGGCATGACAGCCCGGAAGGGCTGTCCTACGGGGCTGGTGGCGTCTGCTGTCGCTGCCGAACGGATTGGACCGGCGGGGTGGTCGTTGTTCCCATGGACATCGGCGGGGCTTGGAGTTATAAGGAGGGTGCTATGCCAGACCAGCCGACCGGTTTGACCCGCCGCGGGTTTCTGCCCGCCACCGCGGGCGCCATCATGATTGTTCCGCGCCACGTGCTCGGCGCCGGATACACCGCGCCCAGCGACAAGCTGAACATCGCCGCCGTGGGCGTGGGCGGCATGGGGCAGAACTACGTCAAGGGGTGCGCCAGCGAGAACATCGTCGCCATCGCGGACGTGGACCACGCGTATGCGGCGCCGGTTTTCCAGAAGTATCCCGGCGCCAAAGTCTACAAGGATTTCCGCGTGATGCTGGAGAAGGAAAAGGGCATCGACGCGGTGATCGTGGGCACGCCCGACCACAACCACGCGGTGGTCGCCTCCGCCGCCATCGCGCTGAAGAAAGGGCGTGTACGTGGCCAAGCCGATGACGCGCACGGTGTTGGAAGCGCGCGCGCTGGCCCGGGCGGCGCGGGAGCAGAAGGTGGCCACGCAGATGAGCGTGCAATCCACCTCCACGGACCCGGCCGTGACTACCGAGGAATGGGTGAAATCGGGCGCGATCGGGACAGTGCGCGAGGTGCACGTGTGGACGGACCGGCCGGTGTGGCCGCAGGGGCTGGCGCGGCCGGCGGAGAAGGTCGAAAGTTCCGGCGGCGCTCGATTGGGATATCTGGCTGGGGCCCGCGCCGGAGCGGCCGTACCACCCGCTGTACCATCCGTTCAATTTCCGCGGCTGGTACGATTTCGGCACGGGCGGGCTGGGCGACATGGCCTGCCACAGCGTTCCATATCATCGTGAAGGCGCTGGGGCTGGGCGCGCCGGCGAGCGTGAGCGCGGCCACCACGGTGATCCGCGAGCCCCTGCGCAAGGGCGAGAAGCCGGAACCGGACTGGACGCGGTCGAAGCGCGGGAGCTACCCGGAAGCGTTCCCGAGCTCGTCGATGGTGACGTGGGACTTCCCGGCGCGCGGCGATCAGCCGGCGGTGCGCATGACGTGGTACGAAGGCGGGTTGCGGCCGCCGCGCCCGCTGGAGATGGCGCCGGACCGCCAACTGGGCGCGGACGGCCTGATTTTCGTGGGCGAAAAAGGGACGTTGTGGAGCGGCTTCACCGGCGGCATCCATTTCCTTTCCGCGGAGCAGGAAAAGGCGCTGGCCGCGCCGGCCAAGACGCTGCCGCGCACCAAGGACCACTACATGGAATGGGTGAACGCGTGCAAGGGCGGCGCGCCGGCCAACTGCAACTTCGAATTCGCCGCGCCGCTGACGGAGATCGCGCTGCTGGGCGTGATTGCGCAGCGCACCGGAAAGTACCTGCAGTGGGACGCGGAAGCCATGCGGTTTCCCAACGATGCGGCGGCGACGGAACTGCTGAAGCCGCAATACCGGACGGGCTGGTCGCTCTAAGCGCCGCCTGGCGAGCGCAAGCGCAGGCCCCACTTTTGGATTAAAGTAGTTTAAGGTCTTAAAATATAAATATATGGGCGGCCCATCGAGGGACTTCGGGTACATCGATGAAGTCGTGGCCCGATACCAGGGGCGGCCGGGCGCCCTGCTGGGAATTCTGGAAACTGTACAGGAGCGCAATCCGCGCAAATTCCTGTGCGCGGACGAGCTGCGCTACATCGCGGCCAAGACCAACCTGCCGGTGGCGCAGATCTTCAGCGTGGTCACGTTCTATGCGCTGTTCAACCTGCTGCCGCAGGGCGACCACACCATCTGCATCTGCCGCGGCACGGCCTGCCACGCGCGCGGATCGCGCAGCCTGCTGGAGAGCGTCCGGCTGGAACTGGGGCTGGACGAGAGCCAGTGGCGGCGGCGCCGGACAAGCTGCTGCTGACCACGCCCGACGGCAAATTCACCATCCGCACGGTGGCCTGCTTCGGGCAGTGCGCGCTGGCGCCGGTGGTGGAACTGGACCACCGCATCTGCGGCCACATGAACGAAGGCGCGCTGGCGCGGGAAGTGGCGCGCGCTGGCGGAGGAGAGCCGTCAATGACCCGCATCGAAGATATCGGCGCGTTCAACGCGGTGCGCGAAGCCGGGCTGGCGAAGCTGCTGCCGCGCGGCGCCGCGGATCGCGGTCGGGCATGGGCACCTGCGGGCGCGGCAACGGCGCGCGAGGCGGTGTACCACGCCCTGGGCAACGCCATCGAGCGCGACGGCATGGACATGCGCCTGGTCTCCACCGGCTGCTTCGGGGCGTGCTCGCAGGAAGCGCATGGTCAACGTGTGGATTCCCGGCCGGCCGCTGGTGATGCTGCGGCACGTGCAGGCGTCGCGACGCGGAGCGGATCCTGGCGGCGGTGAACCAGGGCACTGGTCCCGCCGGATCTGGCCTGGTGCCGCATCGAGGAGTGGGACCACCTGACCGCGCACATCCGCTACGGCAGCGGGATTCCCGGAGCTGCCGCTGTGGTCCGAAATTCCGTTCTTCAGCGGACAGAAGCGCATCGTACTGCGCAATTGCGGGCTGATCTCGCCCGACGATATCGACGAATACATCGCGGTGGGCGGCTATCAGGCCCTGTATAAGGTGCTGATCGACGGCAAGCCGGACGCAGGTGATCGAGCAGATCAAGGCGGCCAAACTGCGCGGGCGCGGCGGCGCGGGATACGCCACCGGGCTGAAGTGGGAGTTCCTGTCGAAGGCCACGGGCACGCCCGAAATACATCATCTGCAACGCCGACGAGGGCGATCCCGGCGCGTACATGAACCGCAACGAGATCGAAAGCGATCCGCACGCGCTGCTCGAAGGCATGATCATCGCCGGGTACGTGACCGGGCGCGTCGCAGGGCATCGTCTACGTGCGCGCCGAGTATCCGCTGGCGGTGCACCGGCTGGACGCGCGCGCATCGAGCAGGCGCGCGATTACGGCGTGCTGGGCGCGAACATCCTCGGGCGGCCGTTCCATTTCGATATCGAGCTGGTGGAAGGCGCGGGAGCGTTCGTGTGCGGCGAGGAAACGGCGCTGATCGCGTCGCTCGAAGGCGTGCGCGGGCAGGCCGCGGCCGCGCCCGCCGTTTCCGGCGCAACAAGGGCCTGTTCGGCAAGCCCACCAACATCAACAACGTCGAGACCTGGTACAACATCGCGCCCATCGTGCTGAAAGGGCCGGCGTGGTTCACGGAAACGGGCAGCACCAAGAGCGCCGGCACCAAGGTGTTTTCGCTGGTGGGCAAGATCGCCAACACCGGCCTGGTGGAAATGCCGCTGGGCACGCCGCTTTCGCGCTTCGTCTACGACGTGGGCGGCGGCGCGCTGAAGGACCGCAGCATCAAGGCCGTGCAGACCGGCGGGCCTTCCGGCGGCTGCATTCCGCACGAGATGTTCGACACGCCGGTGGATTACGAAACGCTGGCGCAGCTCGGGTCCATCATGGGGTCGGGCGGCATGGTGGTGATGGATGAAGACAACTGCATGGTGGACATCGCGCGCTTCTTCATCGAGTTCACGCATTCGGAATCGTGCGGCAAGTGCGTGCCGTGCCGGGCCGGGCTGGACCAGGCGCTGCGCATGCTGAACGGGCTTACCAGCGGCGCGGGCACGGCGGCGCAGCTCGATCTGCTGGACGAATTGGGCCGCATGATCCGCGACACGTCGCTGTGCGGGCTGGGGCAGAGCGCGCCCAACCCGGTGCTCACCACGCATGCGCCACTTCCGCCACGAGTTCGAGGACCACATCATCGCGCAGCGCTGCCGCGCGGGCGTGTGCGACAGCCTGGCGCTTTCGCCGTGCGAAAACAGTTGTCCGCTGCACATGAACATTCCGCGATTCCTCGAACCTGCTGCAGCGAGGGGCGGATGGCGGACGCGTTCGAATCGGTGATCCTGGACAATCCGCTGCCGGCTTCCACCGGCCGCGTGTGCCAGCATCCCTGCGACAACCGCTGCCGGCGGCAGACGCGTGGACGCCGCGGTCAACATGCGCGAAGTGCACCGGTTCATCGCCGACGCGGTGCTGCTCTCGGACGATTTCGAGAGCATGGCCGGCCGGTTGGCGGCGCGCAAGATGGCGCCCACGGGCAAGCGCATCGCGGTGGTGGGCGGCGGGCCCGGCGGGCCTCACGTGCGCGTTCTACCTGGCGCTGCTGGGCCATGAGGTGCACGGTGTTCGAAAGCCAGGCCGAAGCCGGCGGCATGCTGCGCTACGCCATTCCGGAATACCGGCTGCCCAAGCGCGTGCTGGCGCGCGAGGTGGAGCTGATCCGCCGCGTGGGCGTGGAATTCCGCTTCGAGTGCGGCGGTGGGCTCGGCCATCACGCTGAACGAGCTGGACGAGCAGTTCGACGCGGTGTTCCTCTCCATCGGCACGTGGAAGGAATCGTGGGTGTACCTGGCCGGGAACGGAGCTGAAGGGCGTGATCCCGGCGCTGCCGTTCCTGGAGCGCATGGCGTCCGGGCGAGAGACCGGGCGCGGGCCGGCGCGTGGCGGTGATCGGCGGCGGCAACGCGGCGGTGGATTCGGCGCGCACGCGCCGTCCGGCATGGGCGCGGAGGCGACCATCCTCTACCGCCGCGAGCGCAAGGACATGCCGGCCATCAAAGAGGAAGTGGACGCGGCGGAAAAGGAAGGCGTGCGCATGTCAGTTTCTGGCCGCGCCGCACCGCATCCTGGGCGACGCGCACGGCAACGTGAAGGGCATCGAAGTGGAGAAGACGCGCCTGGGCGAATACGACCCTTCCGGGCGGCGCAAGCCGGTGCCGACCGGCGAGATCCTGCGCTTCGACTGCGACACCGTGGTGCTGGCGGTGGGCGAAACGGTGGACCTGGATTTCGCGCGCGCTTCCGGCCTGACGCTGGCGGAATCGGGCACGTTCGTGGTGGACCGGTATTCGCTCGAAACCAGCCGGCCGAAGTTCTACGCCGGCGGCGACGTCATCACCGGCGCGTCCAACGTCTCGAACGCCATGGGCTACGGCAAGAAGGCGGCGCGCAAAATCGACGAGCGGCTGATGGGCGTGAAGCGCTTCGCGCAGCTCTTCGGCGGCTTCGAATACAGCCGGACGCCGCCCAAGACGCAGAGCCCGACGCCGCGGCATCATCGGCGGCGCGCACGCGCTCGCGCGGAAGTGGCGCGCGAGCGGTGCGCGGTCGCAGCGGCGAGGAAGAGGCGGTGTCTGCGGTGCTGACCGCGCGGAGAGAGGCGCATGCGACGGAATGCCGCGCCGCTGCCTGCGCTGCGACGTGCAGGAGCGGTGAGCCGGCTGCAGTGGAACGACGGAGCGAATGATCCAGAAAACCAAGTCGATCTCGATTCGAATCGAAGGCGAGCTGGTCGCCGACGCGCGAGGGCAAGACGATTCTGGAAGCGGCGCGCGAGGCCGGCACGCACCATCCCCACCCTCTGCCACCTGGACGGGCTGGACGACGTGGGCGCGTGCCGGCTGTGCATGGTGGAGGTGGGCGGCAGCGGGCGGCTGGCGCCGGCCTGCACCACGCCGGTGCAGGAGGGCCTCTCGGTGGTGATCCATTCGCCGCGGCTGGCGGCCTACCGCCGCATGATCGTGGAGCTGCTGCTGGCGGAGCGCAATCACATCTGCGCGGTGTGCGTCTCGAACGGCCACTGCGAGCTGCAGGCGCTGGCCACCTCGCTGGGCGTCACCAGCGTGCGCTTCCCCTACCGCTATCCGGCGCTGCCGGTGGATCTCTCGCAGGAGCGCTACGTGCTGGACCACAACCGCTGCATCCTGTGCTCGCGCTGCGTGCGCGTGTGCGCGGAAGTGGAAGGCGCGCACGTGTGGGACATCATGGGGCGCGGCATCCATTCGCGCGTGGTCTAGCGAACTGGACCAGCCGTGGGCGGAGGCTGCGAGCTGCACGCGCTGCGGCAAGTGCGTGCAGGCCTGCCCCACCGGCGCGATGGCGGAGAAAGGCCGCGCGGTGGAGGAGATGGTCGAAGCGCACCGAAGCCGTGGCGCTGGCGCGCGGCACGCAAGGGAGCGCAGCAGATGAGCAAGATGAAACTGGCGACCATCTGGCTGGACGGCTGCTCGGGCTGCCACATGTCGCTGCTCGATCTGGATGAGGGCATGCTCGCGCTGGCGGCGCAGGCGGACCTGGTGTATTCGCCGCTGGTGGACGCGCACGGAGTTTCCCGAAGGCGTGGACGTGACGCTGGTGGAAGGCGCGGTTTCGTCGCAGGAGGATGCCGCGCGGCTGCGCACGGTGCGCGCGCGCAGCCGCGTGCTGGTGGCGCTGGGCGATTGCGCCACCACCGGCAACGTGCCCGCCATGCGCAACGTGGTGCCGGTGCAGCGCCTGCTGCAGCGCATCTATATCGAGGGCGCGGACGTCAGCCCGGTGATTCCGCAGCGATGGCGTTCCGCCGCTGCTGCCGCAGGCGCGGCCGCTGCGCGAATTCGTCAAGGTGGACCTGCACCTGCCGGGCTGCCCGCCGCCGCCCAAGGCGATTCTGGCGGTGCTGGTGGATCTGCTCGAGAGGCCGCACGCCCAAGCTGGCCGAAGGTGAAATTCGGATAGGAGATGCCGCATGCGAAAGATCACCATCGATCCCGGTTACCCGCATCGAGGGCCACGCGCGGATCACCATCCACCTGGGCGACGACGGCAACGTGGAGCGCACCCAGTTCCACGTCACCCAGGTGCGCGGCTTCGAAAAATTCACCGAGGGCCGGCCGTATTACGAGATGCCCGGCATCACCGCGCGCATCTGCGGCATCTGCCCGATCAGCCACCTGCTGGCTTCGGCCAAGGCGTGCGACGCCATCATGGCGGTGCGCATTCCGCCCGCCGGCGGCGCTGCTGCGCGAGGCCATCCATTGCGGCCAGTTCGTGCAATCGCACGCCCTCAGCTTCTTCCACCTGTCCGCGCCCGACCTGCTGCTGGGCATGGATTCCGACCCGGCGCAGCGCAACGTGCTCGGGCTGGCGCGAGAAGCACCCGGAGATCGTGCGGGACGGCATCGCGCTGCGCAAGTTCGGGCAGCGCGTGATCGAGCGCCTGGCGGGCGAGCGCATCCATCCGCCGGGAATCGTGCCGGGCGGAGTGGCCGCGCCGCTCGAGCGGCCGCGCGCGACGCCATTCTGCAGGAGATTGCCGGAGGCCCGCGGCCATCGCCTGGCGCACGCTGGACCTTTTCAAGTGCATCCTGGACGGCTTTCGCGCGGAGATCGAGAACTTCGGCAAGATGCCCACCATGTACGCGGGCCTGGTGGGGCCGGCGGGCGAACTGCGGCTCTACGACGGCCGCATGCGCTTCCAGGACGCCGAACGGCGTCGATGGCCGCGGACATCGACCCGCGCGCGATTACGCCGGCTACATCGGCGAGGCGTCGCTGGCGGATTCCTATCTGAAGGCGCCGTATCTTCAAGCCGCTGGGCTATCCCGCCGGCATCTATCGCGTGGGGCCGCTGGCGCGGCTGAACGTGGCGCGACCGCTGCGGCACGCCCGAGGCCGACCGCGAGCTGGCCGAATTCCGCGAGCGCTTCGGGCGCGGTGGTGGAAAGCTCGTTCCACTATCATTACGCGCGGCTGATCGAAGCGATTTACTGCGCTGGAGCGGCTGCAGGCGCTGCTGGAAACGCCCGCGCATTCTGGACCGCCACGTGCGCGCCCGCGCGGAGGTCAACGCGCCGGAAGGCGTCGGCGTGATCGAAGCGCCGCGCGGCATCCTGATCCACCACTACAAGGTGGACGAGCACGGCGCCATGGTGTGGGCCAACCTGATCGTCGCCACCGGCCACAACAATCTGGCCATCAGCCGCAGCGTGGAGCAGGTGAGCCGGTATTTCGTGAAGGGCAACCGGCTCGAAGAGGGCATGCTGAATCGCGTCTCGGCGGTGGTGCGCGCCTACGATCCGTGCCTGAGCTGCTCGACGCACGCCGGCGGCGTCCTGCCGCTGCGCATCGAGCTGGTCGGGCCGGCGGGCGAAAAGCTGGACGAGGTTTCGAGTGAAGCTGACGAAGCTGCTGGTCATCGGCTACGGCAGCCCGCTGCGCGGCGACGATGCGGCGGGGCCGAGCGGCGGCGCGAGCGGCTGGCGCGAGCGCGGATTCGACGCGCTGGCGGTGCACCAACTTGCTGCCGGAGCTGGCGGAGCGGATCGCCGCGGCGCGCGCGGTGTTCTTCCTGGATGCCGATGCCGCGGTGGCGCCGGGAGAAGTGGCCATCGAGCCGCTGGCGGAGTGCGGCGCCGTCGCGCACGTTCGAACATCACGCCATCCCGGCGGGCGCTGCTGCGGCTGGCGCACGTGGCCTACGGCGCGCGGCCGGCGGCCTGGCTGATCCGCATGGGCGGCGCGGGTTTCGATTTCGGCGACGCGGTATCGCCGGCGGCGGAGCGGGCGGTCGCGCGCGCGGTTGCGGCGGTGGAGAGCTGGGAAGAAGAACTCGTTCCCAGCCGCTGAAGCCGGGTAGGGCAGACCATCGTTTCTAGCCCACAGGTCAGATGTGGGCCGGGCATGCCCAGCTCCTGCCACCCGCCCCGGCCATCACTCGTATTGCAGCGCCACCACGGGGTCCAGGCGCGCCGCTTTCAGGGCCGGCCAGGTGCCGAAGAACAGGCCGACGCCGACGCTGACGGCCACGCCCAGCGCCGCGGCCCACAGGGGCACCGAGGTCGGCAGGCTGGGAAACACCAGGCGGAAGACCAGCGAGATCAGCCAGCCGAGCGTCATGCCCAGCAGACCGCCGAGGCCGGTGAGCACCACGGCCTCGGTGAGAAACTGCACCACGATATCGGCCCGCCGCGCGCCCACGGCTTTGCGGATGCCGATTTCGCGCGTCCGCTCCGTGACCGACACCAGCATGATGTTCATGACGCCGATGCCGCCCACCAGCAGGCCGATCGAGCTGAGCGCCACCATGACGATGCGCCACCGTGGCGGTGATGCGGTGAAAATCGTCCAGCATCTGGCTGCCGGTGGAGAGCCAGAAATCGTCGGGCTTGTTGGGCGGCGTCTTGCGCAGCGGACCGCAGCGCCGACTGCACCTCGTCCATGGCGCTCTCCACCATGCCCTTGCGCGCGCCAGATCACGAACATGATTTGCGTCGGCGGTGGGAAAGATCTTGTGCATGGTGAAGTAGGGCATGCAGGACGCGCCGGTCCTCCTGGCCGGGAAAGCCGACGGCGTTGGCCGATGACGCCCACCACCTGCAGTTGATGGCCGTCCACTTCGATCCATTTGCCGATGGGATCGCCGCCCTGAAACAGCGACTTGTAGACGTGCTCGCCGATCACGACTACGGGCGGTGATGGCGGTTTTCCCCGTCGGTGAAGAAGCGGCCCCACAGCACCTTCTGCGCGCCGCCCTGCGGCGTAGCCCTCCTCGGTGCCCGCGATCTCCACGTTGTAGAGGTCGCGGTTGCTGGTACTTGGCGCGTGTCGATCCATCCGCCCTGGCCGAACGTGTTGGGGCTGAAGAGATAAGGCGAAACATACTGCACGGAGGGGCAGCGGTCGGCCAGTTCCCGCGCCCAGGTCCCAGGTGAACTTCTTGCGCTTCCATTCCTCGGCCTGGATGTTGCCGCGGAAGCCCAGGTTGAACTGGAAGGAGAAAATGGTTTCCGGGCCGAAGGCGGTGGCCATGTCGGTGATGGCGCCGTTAACTCCGGTGATGATGGAGCCGACCGCGATCACCGCGCCGGTGCCGATGATGACGCCGAGCACCGTCAGCAGGCTGCGCGCCTTGTGCTCGCGGACGGTGGCCAGCGCCATGGCGGCGGCGGAGCGGAACTCGAAGACGGTCATCGTTCCCACCTCAGCGCGTGGATCGGGTCGAGCTGCGCCGCGCGCCGGGCCGGATACACGCCGAAGAACAGCCCGACCAGCGCCGTCAGCCCCACCCCGATGACCACCGCGGAAGGCGGCACGGCCATGGGCAGACTGGTGGCGGCGCGCAGCACCAGGGTGGCGAGCCAGGCGATCAGCACGCCCACCATTCCGCCGCTGGCCGAAAGCAGCGACGATTCGATCAGGAACTGCCGCATAATATCCTGCCTGGCGCGCGCCCACGGCCTTGCGAATGCCGATTTCGTAAGTCCGCTCCGTCACCACCGCCAGCATGATGTTCATGATGACCACCCCGCCCACCACCATGAACACCGAAACGATCCCCACCGCCATGGTGGCCAGCACCTTGGTGAGCCGGTCCCACAGTTCCACCAGCGAGGCCGAGGCCAGCAGCCCGAAATTGTCCTCCTGGTTGGGGCGCAGGTGGCGGTAGGAGCGCAGCAGGACCCGCACTTCGTCCTCGGCGTCGTTCAGGCGGTCGCGGTTGAGCGCCAGCCCGCTGAATTGCAGCTCATTGTGCGAGCCGAAGATCTTGAAGTAGGTGCCGATCGGAATCATGACGAAGTTGTCGCGCGAGAAGCCGAACACCGATCCGCGCTTGGTGGCGGTGCCGATCACTTCGAACGGCACGCCATCCACCTTGATGGTCTTGCCGATCGGCGTCGCGGTCGGCGAAGAAGCGCGACGCGCATGTCCTCGCCAATGAAGGCCACCGCGTTGTGGCGCTGGTCGTCGACATCCAGAATGAAACGGCCGGACGCCGACCGAAATATAGGAGATGACGGCGATGTTGGCGCTGACGCCGATCCAGCTCCACCGCGTCCAGCATTCTGCCCCCGGTAGCTGCACGCCGACGTTGCGCGACGCTTCCATGCCGAATTCGCGCACCAGCGTGACGTGGCTTTTCAGGTACCGGAACTCCTCGGCCTTCAACTTCGGATTGCGGCGGTCCAGCTCGATCATCTTCTTGGGATCGAAATCGCCCAGCAGGGGAATGCGCTGCACCTGGAAGCCGTCGGGCCCCATGTCGGAGACCTGGTTGGCCACGTAGACATCCATGCCATGCACCAGGGACATGACCACGATGAGAGTGGTGGTGGCCAGGATCACGCCCAGCAGCGTGAGGAAGCTGCGCAGCTTGCTGGACAACATGGAGCGAACGGCAACCGAAAACGCCTCGCGATAAGAAGCCAGCGCGTGCATAGCGAACCTCTTAAGGGATACCACCGCGCCATGAGCGAGGCAAGCGTAGGCCGATGTGGGCAGTCGGTCAGTCTGGCCGCGTGGACGAAGTCTCGACGAAGGGTATTTTCACCCTACGAGCCGACGGGCAAACAGCGGTGGATTGTTTTTGGGCCACAGATGAACACGGGTGCACACAGATGAACGCCTGGAGTCTTATCCGTGTTCATCTGAGTTCATCCGTGGCCAGTCGTCTTTGCGTTTCTCCCGTTTCCAATGCCCGTGTTTTCGGGTAACCCCGTTTTTCGCGCCTCGACATCGCCCGAATGCACTACGTCAAGGTTCACCGAAACATATACTGAACCAAATGATTTCCGGAGATAATGGGGCATGGGCCAGCACAGCTGGTACAAGTTCTTTTCCGAACGCAGATGGGCAGAAGCTTTTCTCGACGGGGAATTGCGGTTTAGGTCGCTCGCGTACTTTCGCGATTACGAGGACTGCGCGGGCAGCCAAGTCGTCGGCGACCATTACGAAGGTACGCGCGCATCAATGCCCGAAGGTGGCGTGATACTGCGCGCGCGCACGACCGGCCAGGTTGGTAAATTCACGGAGCCCTGGGCCTTCAATGCACTCGTAAGCGCAGAAGAAATCTTCGTGTACTGCGTCAGCAATTCCTACAGCGAGCTTCTAGTGCGCGCCTTCAACGCCCTTGCCTGCATCGAGATCTTTAATAAAGCGGCCTTCTTTGGCAGGCTCACCCCAGCGCTCCCACTCGACGCGAAGCTTGTCTCGGGCGCTGTGGAGTACTACCGATATCAACAGCCGGAACAACTCAAGACGCCCATGGGAGCTACACCGGACAAGATCGTGAAGTCGAAACTAGCGCGTTACTCATATCAGGACGAATATCGCTTTGCGTTCTGTAGGACCTCGGCATTGGACCCTGGCAGCGCTCGTTTCTGCTTGCGCGAATTCAAGCCAGCACCCAATCCAAGCGAACATCACGATGAGCCACTGCACCTTGGTAGCTTGCGTGATATCTGTAAATTACATCGATGCGGGGACGGCAAAGCCTAGCAATTGTGCTCCGGTTAAGAGAAGGACGGCGAGGGCGACGCAGCAGTCGTTGCACCCGCCCTTTCGTGTGCCGCGGCGATTTCCCGCTGGGTGACGGGGAGGACCTCCGGTTTCATTTCCTCATCCTTCTTTGTCCGCTTTTGTAGCTGCGGGAAGTTGATGAGGAGGCCCTTCTCCATGCCCAGGATCCTCATGTACTTCCTGAGCTGCTGCTCTTCAGGCGCACCCATCTTGCATGTCGCCGCCTTCAATTCAACGACAATGGTGTCGCTGCCGGAGCCAACGACCAGGTCTGCGTAATTCTCGCCAACGTAGTGCTCCTTGTACCGCAACTCCAGCACGCGTTCGCTGTCGTACTCGATGCCCCTCATTCGGAGATCAACCTCCATGGCGCGGTGGTACACCTTCTCGTCGTGGCCGGAGCCCAAGTCCTTGTACACGTCTTCGGCAATCTCCCGCAGCGCGGCCTCGGTCTCGGTCATGTCCTCGTGTTTCACAATTGAACCCTGTACCTCAAACGTCCGCTGCGATTCTCCCTTACCCGGGCGACAACGGGCCCCATTCGCCTGTACCTGCTATCCATCACCCAGGCATCTGCGCTTCGCCTTCCTTCGGAATAGTCGAGGCACTTTGCGCATGCGATCCACATTCGGTTATCGACGGAGCCAAGTTCAACGTAGGCTTCAATTACGTACGTCATCGGTTAGATTCTAGCTCCCATCCATGGATGCTGTCACTATGCAGAACCCGACCCGGTCTTGAAGTGCGGTAACCGGAAAGTGGCGTTGCAGGAATCGCCGAGTCCTCCGGCCGCACAGCGCCCGAACCCATTGCCGCTGGGCGTGACTGGGCGATTGACAGGCCCAGATTCTCAAACCGCTCCAGTGCCCGGATTCACCTGCCGTTTCCATTCCCGCCGTCCGGCCCTATTTTCCGATTCGCTATCATGAAAGCTTGCAAGTAGCGCCACAAGCGGCAACCGCTCCCGCCGATCGCGTGATTCGCGTTCTGAACGGCCTAATGCTGCTGGGTCTCGTGGCTGTGGTGGGGGTGGTGTATTGGTACGCTTGGCGGCCGCTGCCGCAGCGGTCGGGAAGCATTGCCGCGCCGGTGGCGGCGCCGGTTACGGTGGCGTTCGACGCGCTCGGCGTTCCCCACATCCACGCCGCCAGCCTGGAAGACGCGCTGTTCACGCAGGGCTACGTCACGGCGCAGGACCGGCTGTGGCAGATGGACCTGCTGCGCCGGTACAATGCCGGCGATCTGGCAGAAGTCTTCGGTCCCGCGGCGCTCGAGAGCGACCGCGAATCGCGCCGCCTGCGCATGCGCCGCATTGCCGAAGACGCCTACGTCTCTCTCCCTCCCGCCGACCGCGCGGCCTTCGCCGCCTACGCGCGCGGCGTCAATGCCTATCATTGCCGCGCACCTTTCGAACCTGCCCGTCGAATTCACCCTGCCGCGCTACCAGCCGCGCCCGTGGAGCGTGGTCGATTGCCTGCTCATCTGCCTGAACATGTTCCGCGACCTCACCACCTCCTGGCGCGACGACCTGCTCAAGCACGACATGCTGCGCGAGGGAGACCCCGCCAAGGTGCGGTTCCTCTTTCCCGTGCGCGACGGCGCCGAGGTGCAGCCCGGCTCCAACGCCTGGGCCCTGGCCGGCAGCCGCACCGCTTCCGGCAAGCCGCTGCTCTCGAACGACATGCACCTGGCATATTCGCTGCCCGGCATCTGGTACATGGCGCACCTGGAAGCGCCCGGCCTGGACGTCTCCGGCGTGGCTCTGCCCGGCGCTGCCCGGCATCATCGTGGGCCACAACCGCCGCATCGCCTGGGGCATCACCAACCTGGGCTTCGACGTGCAGGATCTCTACATCGAGAAGATCGACGAGCGCACCGGCCGCTACCTCTTTCGCGGCCAGCCGGAGCAGGCGCGCCTGGAGCGCGAGATCATCCGCGTGAAGGGCCAGAACCCCAGCGAGCTGCTCGTCTGGGTGACGCGCCACGGCCCGCTGTTCGTCACCGAGGACCAGGAGCAGGATGGCCCTGCGCTGGGTGGCGGCCGAGCCCGGGCTGATGCAGTATCCGATTCTGGATATCGACCGCGCGCAGAACTGGCAGCGAATTCACGGCCGCGCTGGCGCGCTTCCCCGGCCCCGGCTCCAATTTCGTCTATGCCGACGTGGACGGCAACATCGGCTATCACGCCGCCGGCAAGCTGCCGCATGCGCCGCGGTTGCATCGGGCGACGTGCCCGTGGACGGCGCGTCCGGCGAATTCGAATGGGACGGCTTCATCCCCTTCGAGCAGTTGCCCTCCGCCTTCAATCCTCCCGGCGGCATGATCGTCACCGCCAACCAGAATCCGTTCCCGCGCGGATTACGCCCTATCCCGTCAACGGCAATTTCGCGCCGCCGCACCGGCTGCTGCAGATCCGCGAGCCTGCTCTCCGCGCGCACGGAACTGGCGGGCCGAAGATCTGCTGGCGGTGCAGAAGGACGTCTATTCCAGCTTCGACCATTTCCTGGCGCGGCCAGCTGGTGGCCGCCTACGACCGCCGCAAAGCCCATTCCGCCGCGCTGGACGCGGTGGTGGCGCTGCTGCGCGGCTGGAACGGGCAGATGGAAAAGAACCTGGCCGCGCCGTTCGTCACCACCCTGGCCTTCCAGCACATCCGCACCGCCATGGCGGAGCGCGCCGCGCCCGGCAACGCCCTGGCTGTACGAGGTGCAAATGGCGCCGCGCGGTGGTGGAAAAGCTGCTGCGCGAGCGTCCCGCCGGCTGGTTCGGCGATTACGACGCAGATGCTGCTGCGCGCCCTGGCCGACGCCGTGGAGGAAGGCAAGCGCATGCAGGGCAACCGACATCGCGCGCTGGCAGTACGGCCGCTGGCTGCGCGTCCGCATCGACCACCCCGTGATTCACCAGGTGCCCCTGATCGGCACCTATTTCGATATCGGCCCCGTGCCCATGAGCGGCTCGCCTTCCACGCTCAAGCAGACCACCGCGCACCTGGCGCCTTCCATGCGCATGAATGCCGACCTGGGCGATTGGGACCGCTCGCTGCTCAACATCACCATCGGCCAATCCGGGCAGATCTTCTCCAGCCATTACCGCGACGAGTGGGACAACTATTATTCCGCCCGCAGCTATCCCATGCAGTTCGGCCGGGTGGAGGCAAAGAGCACGCTCGAATTCCGGCCCCTGGCAATCCATTAATTATGCCGCTCGCGCTTCTGCTTTTCGTTTCGCTGGTCAACAACGTTCGCACGCTGGTGGCGCGCCACGATTTGGCCGCCGCCGAGCAATCTGTCCGCTCCTATCAGCAGCAGGCCGGCAGGACGCCCGAGCTGGCCGCGGCCGTTTCCTGGCTCGCCCGCGGCGCGCTGGCGGAGGGCCAGTTGGACCGCGCCGACCAGTTCGCCGCCGAAGCCCGCAAGCTCTCGCTCGATCTTCTCCGCGGCCGCCGGCTCGATTCCGACGCATGGCTGCCCACCGCGCTGGGCGCGTCCATCGAAGTGCACGCGCAGGTGCTGGCGGACCGCGGCGACCGCACCGGCGCCGTGGCCTTCCTGGACCAGCAGCTTTTGTCGTACGGCAAAACGTCGATCGCCGAGCGCATCCGCAAAAACGTCAACCTGCTCAGCCTGGAAGGCAAGCCCGCGCCGCCGCTGCACGAAAAGGAATGGCTGGGACCCAGGCCGCAGCCGCTACCGGCTTTGCGCGGCCACGTCGTGCTGCTCTTCTTCTGGGCGCACTGGTGCCCGGACTGCAAAGCGGAAGCGCCTATTTTGGCTTCGTTGCTGAAAACCTACGGCTCGCAAGGATTGGTCTTGATGGGTCCCACCCGGCTTTACGGCTATGCCGCCGGGGGCGAAGACGCCGCGCCGGAGGTCGAGAAGCAGTACATCGAGCAGGTGCGCCGCAGGTTTTACGGCGCTCTGGAGGCTATGCCGGCGCCGCTCAGCGCAGCCAATTTCTATGCTTACGGGGCCAGTACCACGCCCACCCTGGTCCTCATCGACCGTGGCGGCGTGGTTCGCTACTATCACCCGGGAGCCGCTTCCGAAGCCGAATTGTCGGCCCGGATTCAGAAGCTTCCGCGGCGATAGTCAGGCTAATTTGCGCTGCAGCCGGGGCACGGGTCCGCTCCAGTGGCGGTCATATTCTTCGAGTGATGCAATCAACGCGTTGATCGCGTCGCGGCGGGCGTACAGGAATTCGAGCTCCCGCTCTATGTCTAGCGTCTCTGGCGGCGTCCCGGTTTTGTCGTCGCGAAACATAGTACAGGTGTACCAAATGGCCTAATCATTGGCAAGAAAAATCCCAGAACCAACCCTATCCAAAAATCCTCAACAGTACTACCAATCATTGGTTAGTTCTAGAACTACACCTCACTTAAAGTATTAATTATTACATCTGCTTCGTACGGTACTAGTACCGGAGGATTGCCGAAGGTTGCGGCGATGGGTTTGGCCCCTTCGCGAAGCGTCCCGGTATGGTAGTCATGCACGTAATCCGGGTCTTTCAGGACGTTGCCGGTGAGCACCGCCACCACGTCGGCATCGCGGTGGCAATGACGCCGGCGGCGGTGAGTTTGCGGATGCCCGCCAGGGTCGCCGCCGATGCCGGCTCGCAGCCGATGCCGCAGCGCCCGATGACCGCCTTGGCGTCGGCGATTTCCTGCTCCGTCACCTTCTCCACCACGCCGCCGCTGGTGCGTATTTCGTGCAGCGCCTTCGGCCAGGAAACCGGATCGCCGATCTTGATGGCGGTGGCCAGCGTTTCCGGATGCTCCACCGCGTGCAGGCAGGGCGCGCCGCTGCGGACCATCTCGTAAAACGGCGCCGCGCCCTCCGCCTGCACCACCGCCAGCCGCGGCAGGCGGTCGATCAGGCCCAGCTCCCGCATCTCGCGCAGCGCCTTGCCGAACGCCGAAGCGTTGCCCAGGTTGCCGCCCGGCAGCACCACCCAATCCGGCACACGCCAGTCGCGCTGGTCCATCATCTCCAGCCATGATGGTCTTCTGCCCTTCGATGCGGAACGGGTTGATGGAGTTCAGCAGGTAGATGCCGAGCCGCTCCGCCAGTTGCCGCACCAGCGCCAGGATCTGGTCGAAATTGGCCTCCACCTGCAGCGTGCGCGCGCCGTATTCCAGCGCCTGCGCCAGTTTGCCGAAGGAGATGTTGCCGTGGGGTAGAAAGATGATCGGCTGCAGGCCGGCGGCGCTGGCATAGGCCGCCATGGAAGCCGAGGTATTGCCGGTGGAAACGCAGGCCACGCGCGTCATGCCCAGCCGCAGCGCCTGCGCCACCCCGCAGGTCATGCCGTTATCCTTGAACGAGCCGGTGGGGTTGAAGCCCTGGTGCTTGAACGTGATCCGCTCCAGCCCGCCGTACTCCGGCCGCGCGCGGCGCGTCGAGCAGCGGAGTCGTGCCCTTCGCGCAGCGTCACCACCCGGCTGTAATCGTCCAGGAACGGCAGCAGCTCGCGGTAGCGCCAGACGCCGCTCTGGTCGAGGGGCGCGTTGGACATGCGCCGCTCGCGCCAGAGCTGTTTCCAGCCGGTCGCATCCGCGCGCGGGATACACGGCCTCGATCAGCCCGCCGCAGCGCGGGCAGTTGTAGATGACTTCGGTGACCGGAAAATGTGCGCGGCACTCCGGGTTGAAGCAGGCGAGTTCGGCTGGCATGAAGCACTATTATAAGGGGATGCTCGCTGTCCACCTGGAAAACGGCGCGGTCACGGTGCGCGAGGTGCCACGGCCCGCGCGTCCACCCGGCTTCGCGCTGCTGCGCCTGCTGGCGGCCGGCATCTGCAATACCGACCTCGAGCTCCAGCGCGGCTACTACGGCTTCAGCGGCACGCCCGGCCACGAATTTGTGGCGGAGGTGGCGGAAGCCGATTCGCCGGCGCTCGTCGGCAAGCGGGTGGTGGGAGAGATCAACCTCGCCTGCCGCGCCTGCGAATGGTGCCGGCGCGGCCTGGGCCGCCATTGCCCCAACCGCACCGTGCTCGGCATCGTCAACCATCCCGGCGCCTTCGCGGAATACCTTCACCCTCCCGGAAGTCAATCTGCACGCGGTGCCCGATTCCATCCCTACCGACCGCGCCGTCTTCACGGAACCCCTTGCCGCCGCCTGCGAAATCCTGGATCAGGCAGCGATTCCGCCGCATGCCACGGTGGCTGTTCTGGGAGATGGCAAGCTCGGGCTGATCATCGCCATGCTCCTGCTCGCCAACGGGTACACGGTGGACCAGTTCGGCCGCCATGCGGAAAAGCTGGCCCTTGCGGGCGCCAGCGCCTTCACCAGCCAGCCGCCCCAGGCCGCGTACGATTGGGTGGTGGAGGCCACCGGCAGCCCGGCCGGCCTGCGCACCGCCGTCGCCATGACGCGCCCGCGCGGCACCCTGATTCTCAAATCCACCGTGCACGGCGCGGTCCCGCTCGATACCGCCGCGGTGGTGGTCAACGAGATCTCGGTCATCGGCTCGCGCTGCGGCCGGTTCGAGGCCGCCCTGCCGCTGCTCGAAGCCAACCTGATTCCCGTGGAGACCATGATCTCGGCCCGCTTCCCGCTCTCCGACGCCGCCGAGGCTTTCGCCCGCGCCGCCGCGCCCGGCGTGCTAAAGGTGCTGCTGGCCCCTGATACCATCTAATCCTGTGGCGCGACTGATGCTATTTCTGGCGGCGGCGGTAAGCCTGGCTGCCCAGACCGGGGAAAACGTTCTCCTGGTGGTCAACCAGAGCGATCCCGCATCCCGCGAAATCGCCAATTACTACCGCCAGCGGCGCGCCGTCCCGCCCGGCAACGTCTGCAGCATCTCCGCGACTACCAACGAGGAGATCGACTGGAACACGTATGTGCAGCAGATCGAAGGGCCGGTGGGCGGTTGTCTCAAGAAGGCCGGGTTGACGGAAAAGGTTCTCTACATCGTCACCACCCTGGGGATGCCGCTCAAAATCGATGGCGGCGGCTCCGGTTTCGAAAGCGAGCGCGCCGCGGTGGATTCCGAGCTGACTTTGCTCTATTCCAAGCTGAAGGGCGTCCACTTCGACCGCGCCGGCACGGTTCCCAACCCTTCTTTATGAAGCGGGAGGAGCCCTTCCGCCACGCGCGCTTCCCAATCTACCTGGTGACCCGACTGGCGGCCTACGATGCCGCCGAAGCGGAGGCCATGATCGACCGGGCCAGGGGCGCCAAAAACCGTGGCAAGTTCGTCCTCGACCTGGCTCCGGCAGAGGACAAGGCCGGCAACGAATGGCTGCGCACGGCGGCCGTGCTGCTGCCGGAGCAGCGCGTGACCATCGATGAAACGGCCAAGCCCGTGTACCTGCAGGCAGACGTCATCGGCTACGCTTCCTGGGGCTCCAATGACCCCGCCCGCAAACTGCGCGACCTGGGGTTTCGCTGGCTGCCCGGCGCCGTCGCCAGCGAATTCGTTTCTACCAATGCCCGCACGTTCAAGCGCCCGCCGGATAATTGGACTTACACCCCGTGGCAGGACCACTTGCATTTCTGGGAGGGCTCGCCCCAGGGATTAACCGCCGACTTCATTCACCAGGGCGCTACGCGGAGCCTCCGGTAACGTCTACGAGCCGTTCCTGGCGGGGTGCGTCCGTCCGGACTATCTGCTCCCGGCGTATTACAGCGGCCGCAACCTGGCCGAAAGCTTCTATATAGCCATGCCCTTTCTGAGCTGGCAAGGCGTGGTCATCGGCGACCCGCTATGTTCTCTGGGCAGGCCCTAACCAGCCACCGCTCCGTCCGATATGGAGCAGGCGGTTTCGCCTGCCAAGCGTCGGCAGGCAAAACCGCCCACGTCAATCGGTACCCGCTAGGTGGCCGGGTGTTCGCGCTGTTGTTCCCAGCGCTGGCGCATCCGCTGATGGACTTGTTGCGCTTTAACGCGCTGTGCCGGCGTCAGCGTGGTGTAAAATTTCGCCATTGCGTCTGCATGCATCTCCATCATTTGGGCTTGCAGAGTCGCCTGCTTGGTGGTCAGGGTATGAATCTCGCGGGTATTGTTCGACATAATGGCGGCCTGCAGCGCATCCCGGTTCTGCCGTAACTGGTCCCGGATGGGTTTGGATTCCGCCCGTTCCCTTCCGAAAATGGTCTTGGCCTCCTGCTGTTGGGCGGGGGTCAGGTTCAACTCACGAGTCATCCGCTCGTGGAAGCGCTCCCGCCGCTGCTGCGGCGTCAGCCGCTCCTGTTGTTGCCCGGCAGGCGCCTGCTGGTTAACCGGAGCCGGCGCTTGCGCGAAAACCATTCCGGCGGCCATGGCCGCCGCCGCGCCGAAGCGCATCAAGTTCGTTCTTTTCATACTTGGGGTTGCCTCCCAATTCCTAATTTAGAGTGTGCTCGTAAATCACCTTTGTACGTGAAGTAAATGTCCGTAAAACTTACGTTTACAAACGCTTACGTCCGGCACGCCCCGGCCATGGTAAATATTAGGCGTGCACATCCTGCTGGTGGACGACGATGCCGAACTGTGCTCCCTGCTCAGCGAGTTTCTGACCCGGGAGGGCTTCACCGTGGAGTGCGAAACACGAAGGCACACCGCGGCCTGGAAAAGGCCGGTCAGCCGGGCGTGGACCTGGTGGTGCTGGACGTCATGCTGCCCGGCCTCGACGGCTTCGAAATCCTGCGCCGCCTGCGCCAGCAGAGCAAAGTGCCGGTGCATCATGCTCACCGCGCGCGGCGAGGATGTGGACCGCATCGTCGGGCTGGAACTGGGCGCCGACGATTACCTGCCCAAGCCCTTCAACCCGCGCGAGCTGGCGGCCCGCATCCGCGCCATCCTGCGGCGCTACGAAGCCGCAGCCCGCCCCGGCCGGCTCGCCGCGCCTGGAAGTCAACGGCGTGGCGCATCGACCCCGGCAGCCGCGAAGTGCTTCGCCGACGGCCAACCGGTGGACCTCACCACCTTCGAATTCGACATCCTGGAAATGCTGATGCGCTCCGCCGGCCGCGTGCTCTCCCGCGACGCCCTGATGGAGAATTTCTACAACCGCAAGGCCACCCCCTTCGACCGCTCCATCGACATGCACATCAGCCACCTGCGCAAGAAGCTGGAACACGGCGACACCATTCATCAAGACCATTCGCGGCGTGGGCTACCAGTTCTGCCGCACGCCGGAGGACGCGCGCGCCGAATGAGCTCGCTGTTCGCCAAGATTCTGCTGTGGTTCTGGTGCACGCTGGCCATCACGGTGGTCGGCTCGGCCTTCATTTCCGCGCTCAGCATGAACCGCAATTACTCCAGCCAGCGAAGCCCCGTGGCGCGCCTGGTGACTTTCCAGCTGGAGGAGGCGCGGGCGGCCTACGAAACCGGCGGCCGGCCGGCGCTCGCAGGCGTTCCTGGACAACGCTGCGACAAGATCTACGGCGCGCGACGGCATCCTCGCCGACGAGAACGGCCGCGACCTGCTGACCGGCGCAGGATCGCTCCGGCCTGGTGCGCGCGCGCCAGCCGGCGCCCCGCAGTTTCCGTTTTTCCGGCAGCGGCGAAGACACGCTGGCGCGCGCCGCCGACGACGGCCGCTACTGGTTCTTCTACATCGTGCCGCGCGAGCGCGTCCGGCTCCTGGTTCCTGACGCCCGACCACCTGTTCATGATGGGCGCGGCGGTGCTGCTCTGCTACTGGCTGGCGCTGCACCTGACCAGCCCGGTGCGCGCGCTGCAGAAAGCCGTGGAGCGCTTCGGCCGCGGCGATCTGGCCGCGCGCGTCAATTCCACGCGGCGCGACGAACTGGGCCAACTGGCCCGCACCTTCGACCGCATGGCCGGCCGCATCGAAACCCTGCTGGCCGCCGAGCGCCGCCTGCTGCTCGATATCTCGCACGAGCTGCGCTCGCCGCTGGCGCGGCTGCGGCGTGGCCGTGGAGCTGGCGCGCTCCGGCGAAGACACGGAAGCCGCGCTCAACCGCATCCAGAAGGAATCCGACCGGCTGAATTCGCTGGTCGGCCAGCTGCTGCAGGTGACGCGCGCCGAGGGCGACCCCAATTCGCTGCGCCGCAATCCCGTGCGGCTGGACGAGCTGCTGCAGCAACTGGTGGACGATGCCGCACATCGAGGCCGAGGCGCGCGGCTGCCAGCTGCGCCTACCAGCAGCGCGAGCCGGTGACCGTGGAGGGCGATCCCGAGCTGCTGCGCCGCGCCGTGGAGAACGTGATCCGCAACGCCATCCGCTATTCGCCCCGGAGAATCGGCGGTGGAGGTGTCGCTGGCGCGCCAGGACGGCAAGGCGCTGGTGGACGTGCGCGACCACGGGCCGGGCGTGCCGCCGAAGAGCGCTGCCGCGCATTTTCGACGCCTTCTACCGCGTGGAAACCGATCGCGACCGGGCCAGCGGCGGCGGCATCGGCCTGGGCCTCTCCATCGCGCGCCGCGCCATCGAACTGCACAAAGGCAGCATCCGCGCGCGCAACGCCCAGCCGGGGCTGGAAGTGGAGCTGGAACTGCCGGCGACAACGTAGGATCGGGGATTGGGGGTTAGGGATTAGGGCGCGGCGAGCTCTGTCTCCGCGGGCCAGAAGCGGTCGTGCCTGAGGGCGACATATTGCCGACCCGTACCGTAAGATCGAGTCCCCAATCCCCAATCCCCAATGCCTTTCCCCCGTGTCACAATGTATGAACCGGCTGCCCGCCTCCGGAGGAGGACCCGAAGCGCCCATGGCCATCGGCATCAAAATCGACAACCTGCGCAAAATCTACGACTCGCCCCCTCCGGCCGCCGCCCGCGGGGGGTCGATGTTCTCCCCCGGCAAAGCCCGCCTTCCCAAGGGCGCAGGCCAAAAAATTCGAAGTGGTGGCGCTGGACGGCATCTCGCTCGAAATCCGCGCCGGCGAGATCTTCGGCCTGCTGGGCCCCAACGGCGCCGGCAAATCCACCACCATCGGCATCCTCACCACCCGCATCCGCCCCACCGCCGGCCGCGCCTTCATCGGCGAGTACGACGTGTGGCAGCAGCAGGTGCCGGCCAAGCGGCTGATCGGCGTGGTGCCGCAGCGGCCCAATCTGGATTTCGCCCTTACCGCGCGCGAAATCCTGCTCTTCCACGGCGCCTACTTCGGCCAGACCGCCCGCGAGCGCGAGCAGCGCTCCGCCGAGCTGCTGGACCGCTTCAAGCTGACCGACCGCGCCGACCACATGGTGCGCGGCTTTTCCGGCGGCATGATGCAGCGCCTCTCCATCGCCCGCGCCATGATGCACGATCCCGCGGTGCTGTTCCTCGACGAGCCTTCCGCCGGCCTCGATCCGCAGACCCGCCTGCTCCTCTGGGACATCGTCCGCGATTACAACCGCGCAGGGCAAGACCATCGTCCTCACCACCCACTACATGGACGAGGCCGACGCGCTCTGCCAACCGGCTGGCCATCATCGACCACGGCCGGATCATCGCGCAGGGCACGCCGGCCGAGCTGAAATCCTCCATCCCCGGCGGCTACCTGCTGCGCATCAAGTTCGACCACGTTCCGGAAGCCCTGCTGGCCGGTCTGCGCGACCTGCCCGGCGTCACCGAAGTGCGCGCGTCGGACAGGCGGCGCGGATGTCTACGCCGACCGCGGCGGCCCGCTGATCTCCGGCATCGTCAGCGCCGCCCAGGCCGCCGGCGCCGAACTGTCCGACGTCCACATCCAGGAGCCCAGCCTGGAAACCCTGTTCCTGCATCACACCGGAAGGAGCCTGCGCGATTGAACTGGAAAACCTTTTACGCCCTGCTTTCGCGCGACGGCCACGTGGCCCGCCGCAACCTGGTCTTCCATGCTGCTGCAGAACCTGCTGCAGCCGCTGCTGCTGACGTTCGTCTTCGGCCGCGTCCTCACCACCAGCGGCATGATGCAGGCGGGCTATAAGAACGTTCTGCTGCCCGGCATCATCGGCATCAGCATGGTGATGTCCGGCGTCTGGGCGGTGGCCATGCCGCTGATTACCGAATTTCAGTTCACCCGGGAGATCGAGGACCGCCTGCTGGCGCCCATCGAGATCGGCTGGCTGGCGGTGGAAAAGATCGTGGCCGGGCATGATCCAGGCGCTGGTGGCCGGCCTGGTGGTGATTCCCTCGGCCTGGCTGGTGATGGGCTCGGGCGTCAATATCAGCTTCCACCACCCGCTCCAGTTCGCCGCCATCTGCCTGCTGGTGGCGCTGTTTTCGGCCGCCGGCGGGCTGGCGCTGGGGTGCAGCATCGGCCAGACGCAGATCGGCCTGATGTTCAGCCTGGTGATCGCGCCCATGATGATGTTCGGCTGCGCCTACTACCCTGGTCCGCGCTGCGCAACTTCCCCGGCCTGCAATACGCCGTCCTGATCAACCCGCTGGTCTATGCCAGCGAAGGCCTGCGCGGCGCGCTGGTGCCGCAGGTGCCGCACATCCCCATCGCGGCCGTGTTCGCCGCGCTGGTGGCGATCAACCTGATCCTGCTGGCGGTGGGGATGAAGAAGTTTTACGGAAAGGCGATCGGATGACCCGCCGTGGAGCACTTGCTTACGCTCGCGGCTCGGATCGGCGCCGCGAAAGTCAGAGAGCGGCCTTCCGCGAAACGAACGGTATCAGCCGGCCGGAGCACTAAGTGCGCACCTACTTCCACGTCGACATGGACGCCTTTTTCGTGTCGGTGGAAGAGCTGTACGATCCGTCGCTGCGGGGCAAGCCGGTGGTGGTGGGCGGACGGCCGAACGAGCGCGGGGTGGTCTCGGCGGCCTCTTACGCGGCGCGCAAATTCGGCGTGCATTCGGCCATGCCGCTGCGCACCGCTTACAAACTCTGCCCGCAGGCCATCTTCGTGGACGGCCACCCCGACCGCTACCGCGACTACTCGCACCGCGTCCGCGAAGTCCTGCACTGCTTCTCGCCGCTGGTCGAGATGGCCTCCATCGACGAAGCCTATCTGGATATGACGGGGACCGAGCGGCTTCACGGCCCGCCGCTCGCGCGCCGCCCACCGCCTGCACCAGCGCATGAAGGAGCAGACGGATTTGAACTGCTCCATCGGCATCGCCGCTTCCCGCCTGGTGGCCAAAATCTGCTCCGACCAGGCCAAGCCCAACGGCATTCTGTGGGTGCATTCCCGGCCGCGAGGCCGCGTTTCTGGCGCCGCTCGACGTGCGCAAGGTGCCGGGCGTGGGCAAGGTGACGGAGAAGAACCTGCACGCGCTCGGCATCCGCAAAATCGGCGACCTGGCGCGGCTCGACGAAGCGCTTTCTGGAGCAGCGCTTCGGCAAGTGGGGGCTGGCGCTGGCCGGCAAGTCGCGCGGCCTGGATGCCGGCGGCTGGTTCGACTCCGAAATCGGCGAGGACGCCGGGCCGAAATCCATCAGCCACGAGCACACCTTTTCCGAAGACACCGCCGACGCCGCGCAGCTCGAATCCACCCTGGCGCGCCTGTGCGAAATGGTGGGCCGCCGCCTGCGCGAGCACAAGCTCGAAGCCCGCACCCTCCAGCTCAAGCTGCGCTACTCGGATTTCTCCACCATCACGCGCGCCCATTCCGTGGCGCGCCCCACCGCGCTCGATACCGAGCTGTTCGAGGAAATCCGCGCGCTGTTCTACGCCAACTGGACGCGCGGCCGGGCGGTGCGGCTGCTGGGCGTGCAGGCATCGTCCTGGGGCGAAGGCGAAGAGCAGATGGACTTGCTGGGCGAAGACCGCCACGAGCGCTGGCGGCAGGCGCTGGCCGCGGCGGACAAACTGCGCGACCGCTTCGGCGATTCCGCCGTTTCGGCCTGGCTTCCGGCCTGCGCGGCGCCTTCCGCGAGCGCACCCACGAGCGCCATGCCCGACAAGAAGCCGGGACCGGGTACATCGTAGAGAAGGGACAGAGGACCGGGAGACCGGCCCTCCGCTTGCCGTTGGGTTGACGGCGACGGGTTCGCTTACAGCGATGAACTCGCTTGACGCGTACCGTTACCGTTACTGCTGAGCACAACGGTCAATGTGATGACAGCATGCACATTGCCTCCTTTCCGTCCCAAGATTGGCCGGCCCGGCGCAACCGGGCCGGTCGGTGTTGGGACACCATCTGTCCCTTAGCCGAAACGGAAATCAGACCTAGCACGCGGCAATGTGCGTTATTTCACCATCAGGTAGCCGATCATCGTCTTGGCGTCTTCGATCTTGCCATCCTCGATCATCGCCCCGATTTCCTTGCGCTTGAACCAGCGGGTTTCGATGCGCTCGTCTTCCATCGGCGTGGCTTCGCCTTCGGTGAGATCGGTGGCCAGGAAGATGGTCATGCGCTCGGCCACATAGCCGGGGCTGAGGTAAAAGGAAACCAGCTTCTTCCACGTGCGCGCCTGGTAGCCGGTCTCTTCGGTCAGCTCGCGCTTGGCCGCCTGCAGCGGCTTTTCGCCGGCATCGAGCTTGCCGGCGGGCAGCTCCCACAGGTACTTTCCGGCGGGCAGGCGGTATTGCCGCACCAGCAGGATGCGCTTCTTCTCGTCCACCGCCAGCATGACGGCCGAGCCGGCATGGCGCACCACCGAGCGTTTGATTTCGAAGCCGGTCTTGGGATCGGCGGCTTTGTCTTCGGTCACGCGGAACAGCTTGCAGTGTGTAGACTTCGTGGGAAGAGGTGATTTTCATGATCGTGAGCTTTCGAAGGCCGCGGCGAATTCCGTCCACCGGCAGCGTGTTCAGGATGTCGCGCGGCTCCCAGCCAGCCGCGCCGCGCGGTCAGCACGCCGTAGCGCATGATGGCCAGATGCTTGGGGTGGTGCGCGTCGGTGGAAATGGTGAAGCGCGCGCCCTTGGCTTTGGCGCGCGCGGATCAGCGCGCCGTTCCAGGTCCAGCCGCTCCGGGCTGGCGTTGATCTCCAGCCACACGCCGCGCTGCACCGCCTCCGCCACCACGCGCTCGAAATCGAACGGGAACGGCATCGCGATGCAGCAGCAGGCGGCCGGTGGGATGGCCCAGGATGCGCAGCTGCGGGCATTCGAGCGCGCGCAGCAGCCGGTCGGTCATCTCGGCCGGCTCCAGGTTCATGTGGCTGTGCACGCTGCCGATCACCAGGTCGAGCTCCGCCAGCGCGTCCGATGCGCCAGGTCCAGCGCGCCGTCCTGCAGGATGTCGCACTCGATGCCGGAGAAGATGCGGATGCCCGAGCGCCGTCGCGGTTGATCTCGCGCACCTGCGCCGGCGAAGGCCACCGCGCGCGCTTCATCCAGCCCGTTGGCCATGGCCAGCGCCTTGGAATGATCGGTGATGGCGATGTATTCGTAGCCCAGCGCGCGGGCGGCTTCGGCCATTTCTTCGAGCGTCGCGCGGCCGTCGGTTTCGGTGGTGTGCATGTGCAGGTCGCCGCGGATATCGCGCCAGCTCGACCAGCTCGGGCAGGCGGCCTTCGGCGGCGGCTTCGATCTCGCCGCAGTTCTCGCGCAGCTCGGGCGGAATCCAGCGCAGGCCGAGCGCCTCGTACACGCCGGCTTCGGTTTCGCCCGCCACCCGCGCGTCGTCCTCCACGCGGAACAGGCCGTACTCGCTGAGCTTCAGCCCCATCTTGACGGCGCGCGTGCGGACGGCCACGTTGTGGTCCTTGCTGCCGGTGAAGTACTGCATGGCGGCGCCGAAGCTTTCGCGCGGCAGCGCGCGCACGTCCACCTGCAAGCCCTCGCGGCCGACGCTTGGCGCTGGCCTTGTTCTCGCCGCGGCGCCAGGACTTCGTCCACCCGCGGATAGCGCGACGAAGCGTTCGAGCGCGGCCGCGGCGTCGGGACCGGTGACCAGCAGGTCGAGATCGCCCACCGTTTCGCGCCCGCGCCGCAGGCTGCCGGCGGGCGTGATCTGCTTCCACGCCGGGCATCTGGCGCAGGTCGTCCGATCAGTTCGCCGCGCCATGTCCTCGGCGTAGCTCAGCAGGTAGCGGCCGGTGCGCTGCCGGTATTGCGCGATGGACCGCAGCACCTTCTCTTCCAGCTTGGCGCCCATGCGCGGCAGCACGCGCAGCTTCTGCTCCAGGCAGAGCTGCTCCAGCTCGTCGATGGTGGTGACGCGGTAATGCTCGAAGAGGAGCGCGATGCTCTTCGGGCCCAGCCCCTGGATCTTCAGGAATTCGAGCGCGGTCGGCGGGAAACTTCTGCGAGCAGCAGGTCGCGGCGCTCGCAGGAGCCGCGGTCCACGATCTCCGCCAGCACCGCGGCCAGGCCTTTGCCGATGCCGGGGATGTCGGTGACCTTGCGCGCCGGGTCGCGCAGGATGTCGGCGACGCGCTCGGGATGGCCTTCGATGGCGGTGGCGCCATTGCGGTAGCTGCGGATGCGAAACGAGTCTTCGCCGGCGATCTCCATCAGATCGGCGGTCTCCCAGAGCATGCGCGCGATTTCTTTGTTCTCCACCTGGATTGATTGTAAGGGATCGGGGCCGGACGTAACGAGAGTGGCCGTCCGTACGTCTGCTACTACAAGGATCCCACCGTGGCAGCACCAGTACCTTCACGCAAGAAGCAAGCCATGCCGGAGGTTCGCTGCGCGAACTGCGGGCATGGCGAAAAGGAGCACGGGCGCACCGGCACCCGGCCCTGCCTGGCCACTATCGGCAATTTACCGGAGCTCGGCTTCTGCCTTTGCGACGAGTTCCGTCCCAACGCCGTGAGAGCGGCGTAGGCGCCTGCGCCCCATAATGGGTGCATGGACGATATCACCATCCGGGACGCGGGCGAAGCCGACCTGGCTGATATCCTGCGCGCCTACACCGCGGCCGGCATCGACGGCGGCCGCTCCTTCACCCTGGAGGAAGCCGGCCAACAGCTGGCGCGCCTGCGGCAGTATCCTTGCAATCGCATCTTCGCGGCCTTTGCCGGCGGCGTTTTCGCCGGCACCTATACCCTCGTCATTTTCGATAAGCTGGCCAAGCGCGGCGCCCCGGAGGGCATAGTGGAGGATGTAGCCGTGCTGCCGGAATTCCAGCGCCGGGGCGTGGGCCGCGCCATGATGGAGCACGCCCGTGCCGAGTGCCGCCTGGCCGGCTGCTACAAGATGGCGCTTTCGAGCGGCGCGCAGCTCGAAGCCGCCCACCGTTTCTACGAGGCGCTCGGCTTCGAGCGCCACGGCTACAGCTTCATCATCCGCCCGTGATCGCCTTCTTTCAACGCGGAGCCGCCGAGGGCGCGGAGATCACGCGGAGAAATCTCAAAGAACCCTCCGCGAGCCCTCTGCGTTCTCCGTGTCTCCGCGTTGAGTGCCGGTCGGCTGCATTCCTGCACTTCCCGCTGCTACCATGACGAAGTATGAATGCCCTCTTGCTCCAAGACTACATGCGGCTCGAAATGGTGGAGATGCCGGTGCCGGAGATCGGCCCCGACGACGTGCTGGTGCGCGTGCGCGCGTGCGGCATCTGCGGCAGCGACGTCCATGGAATGGACGGCTCCACGGGGCGCCGCATTCCGCCGGTGGTGATGGGCCACGAAGCGGCGGGGCTGGTGGAACGGACCGGCGCCAATGTCCACGATCTGCGGCCGGGCGACCGCGTGACCTTCGATTCCACTATCTATTGCGGCCATTGTTTCTATTGCTCGCGCGGCGAGGTCAACCTGTGCGACAACCGCCAGGTGCTGGGCGTCTCGCCGGGCGAATACCGGCGCCACGGCGCGTTCGCGGATTTCGTGGCAGTGCCGCGGCGCATCGTCTACCGTCTGCCGGATAATATGAGCTTCGAGCAGGCGGCCATGATCGAGGCCGCCTCCGTGGCGGTGCACGCGGTGAACCTGACGCCGCTGCGCCTGGGAGACACCGCGGTGGTGGTGGGCAGCGGCATGATCGGCGTGCTGGCGGTGCAGGCGCTGCGGGCGGCCGGCTGCACGCGGGTGATCGCCATCGACCCCATTGCCAGCCGCCTCGAAATGGCCCGGGAGCTGGGCGCGACCGAGACGCATACGTCGGGCGAGGGGATCAAAGATGCGGCGGTGGCCGTCGAATGCGTGGGCGCCAACGAATCGGTGCAGACCGCCATCGGCTGCGTGCGCAAGGGCGGCGCAGTGACGCTGGTGGGCAACTTCGCGCAGAAGATCGACCTGCCCCTGCAGGCGGTGGTGACGCGGCAGCTCCGGCTACAGGGCTCCTGCGCTTCCTCCGGCGAATACCCGGCCGTCATCGAGCTGATTTCGCGCGGCGCCATCCGGGTGGACGGGCTGATCAGCGCCGTGGCTCCGCTGGCGGAAGGCCCCGACTGGTTCGGCAAACTCTACCGCCGCGAAGGCAACCTCATGAAGGTGATTCTGCAGCCCTAACCCGGAAGCGCGCCGGCATGCGCGGGCACGCCCGGCCCGCTTTGTAACGGAAATCGTTGTTCGGTACGGTACAATGGCGTTCTAAGCCATGCCTCTGCTTTTACCGAACAAGCATCGCGGCAAGCTGATTGTCGTGGAGGGCATCGACGGTTCCGGCAAGTCCACGCAGCTTTCCCTCCTCAGCCATTGGCTGCGCTCGCAGGGGTACGCGGTGGCATTCAGCGAATGGAATTCGTCGCCGCTGGTGCAACAGGCCACGCGGCGGGGCAAGAAGAAGGAGATGTTCACGCCCACCACCTTCAGCCTGATCCATGCCACGGATTTCGCGGACCGGATGGAGAGCTACATCCTGCCGCTGGTGAAATCGGGCGCCATCGTGTGCGCGGACCGCTACGCCTACACCGCCTTCGCGCGCGACGTGGCGCGCGGCGTGAGCCGCCGCTGGGTGCGCAATCTCTACCGCTTCGCCCTGCAGCCGAACCTCGCGTTCTATTTCCGCGTGCCGCTGGACGTGGCGCTGGGCCGCATTCTGGGCGGGCGCGACGCGCTGAAATATTACGAAGCCGGCATGGACCTGGGGCTGGCGCGCGACGTGGAGGAGAGTTTCCGCATGTTCCAGGGCCGCATCCTGGACGAATACGACGCCATGGCGAAGGAGATGGGCTTCCACGTGATCGACGCCACCCAGTCGATTGAAGAGCAGCAGCGGCAGATGCGGGAAATCGTGCTCAACGACCTGGGCGAAAGCCTGGAGAACGGCGTGCTGCGCGCGCCGGCGGGAGGAGAATTCAATGCGTCACGGCACAGCCGCTTGAGTTCTATAGCGAGCCGCTTCCGGGCGTGGATACCTCCGAATTGCTGGGCAAGCTGATCGTCATCGAAGGGCCCGACGCGGTGGGGCGCAGCACGCAGATCGCGCTGCTGCGCCAGTGGCTGGAGCAGGAAGGCCACGCCGTGCTCGATACCGGCATGGCGCGCTCGGCGCTGGCGGGCAAGGGCATCAAGCAGGCCAAAGAGGGCAACACGCTCGGGCCCATCACCATGACCCTGTTCTACACCACGGATTTCGCCGACCGGCTGGAAAACGAAATCATTCCCGCGCTGCGCGCCGGCTTCGTGGTGCTGATCGACCGCTACATTTTTTCCATCATGGCGCGGGCCATGGCGCGCGGCGAGGACCGGCGCTGGATCGAGCAGGTGGCCGGGTTCGCGCTGGCGCCGCACGCGGTGTACTACCTGAAGCGCCGACGTGGAGCACCTGGTGTCGCGGGTGGTGATGGGGCGCGGGGCGTTCGATTATTGGGAAAGCGGCATGGACCTGCGCTTCGGCCCGGACATGTACGAGAGCTTCGTCAAATACCAGGCGCGGCTGATCCGGGCGCTGGATTCCATGGCCGAGCCGTACGGCTTCACCGTCATCGACGCCAGCCAGCCAATTCTGAAAATTTTCAGCGAGCTGCAGCGCCACATCCGGCGGCTCTCCATGCGCCGCTTCCCGGCGCGCCGTGCCGTCCGGGCCAAGGCGTGAAGAATGATCGCCGCCGAGGCGCCGAGACGCCGAGGAAACCAGGATCGAGCGAAAGCGATGCGCTCCGGCGGTTAATCTGAAACTTCGGTTAATCTAAAACCACTGATGGAAATCTATCTGCTGCGGCACGGGATCGCGGAAGACGGGCGTACGGGGCAAGCGGACGGCGAGCGGGCGCTCACCTCCGAAGGCAGGGAGAAGCTGCGGCGCGTGCTGAAGCGGGCCGCAGGCGCAAACCGTCTCTGATTCTTTCCAGCCCCTACCGGCGCGCGCTCGAAACCGCGGCCATCGCGGCCGAGGTGCTGCGCTATACCGGCGAGATCGTGCACACGGAGGCGCTGCTGCCGGAGGCGCCGCCCGCGGCGGTCTGGGAAGAGATTCGCGCGCGGCGCAACGAAAGCGCCATTCTGCTGGCCGGCCACCAGCCGCACATGAGCTCGCTGGCGGCGTTCCTGCTGGACAGCCCGGCGCTCGCAGGTGGACATGAAAAAAGCGGCGCTGATGCGCATCGATTGCGAGCGGGCCGGTTCTGCGGCCTGGCGGAGTGTTGAAATGGATGCTGACGCCGGCGGTGGCGGAATGAAAATCGCGAGAGCCACCGAGAAATACGAAGCCTGGCTGGGGCGGCAACTGCGCATCGTCCCGGAAGACCTGGCGTTTAAGCACAAGGAAATGCGCACCGCGGTGTTCCCATTCCTGCGCGCCACCTACTACCGCTGGGCGCAGATCTGGGCGGAAGTGTGCGGCGCGCCGGCACGGCGCGCCGAAGGTGCTGGCGGTGGGCGACCTGCACGTGGAAAACTTCGGTACCTGGCGGGACATCGAAGGCCGGCTGATCTGGGGCATCAACGATTTCGACGAGGTCTGGCGGCTGCCTTACACCAACGACCTGGTCCGCCTGGCCACCAGCGCGCTGTTGGCGGGAATGACCTGCGACGCCAAAGCGGCCATCGAAGCCATCCTCAAGGGCTACGTGGACGGCGGTGGAGGCCGGCGGCCGGCCGTTCGTGCTGGCCGAGCATCACACCGCCCTGCGCATCATGGCCACCGCACCGGCTGCACGATCCCGAAGGCTACTGGGCCAAGCTGCACGCCCTGCCGGACTCCGAAAAGCGCGCCGTCGGCCGGCGCTCTCAAGGCCATCGGCAAACTGATGCCGGAGCGGCGGCATGAACTGGCGCACCGTGCACCGGGTGGCCGGGTTGGGCAGCCTGGGGCGGGAGCGCTGGGTGGGGATTGCGGACTGGCACGGGGGATCGGTGGCGCGGGAGGCCAAAGCGCTGGCGCCCTCGGCCTGCGTGTGGGCGGAAAACGGCGATGGCGAAGGCCCCATCCTCTACCAGAAAATGCTGGATACGGCGGTGCGCTGCCGCGATCCCTTCGTGCGGCTGGAGAAGCGCTGGATCGTGCGGCGGCTCGCGCCGGACTGCTCGCGCATCGAGCTGTGCGCCCTGCCCAGGGAGCGCGACGAAATGCGCCTTCTGCACGCCATGGGCTTCGAGACCGCCAATGTCCATCTGGGCAGCGTCAAGGCGCGGGTGCTTAACACCGATTTGCGCAAACGGCCGGCCGGCTGGTTGCACCGGGCGGCACGCGCCATGGAAGATGCGGTTCAGACAGATTTCAAAGAGTACGCGAGCTGAGCGGCGCGCCGGCGCCCTACCACACAAAAAAGCCCCACGCCAGCCGGCGTGGAGCTAAGTGTACTGCAATCTGTCTCGGAGGATGACAGACCGTGACGATATTAACACCTGCCCCTCCGCAAAATCAATAGGTTTCTTCCTTTCTTTTCAAATCTTTTGCGGGGTAGCGGTTAGCTAACCGTTAACGCAACTCTTCCATCACCTCATCGAGCGCCGCCTTGCCGGGCCGGACCCGGGATTCGGGCAGGGTGGCGACCGGCTCGTCCGCCATATTCAGCAGGTCGATAAACGTGGGCTTGGTGGTGTTGACGTAGAGCACTCCGGTCAGGACCTCGCCCTTGGCCTCGGCCTCCTCCAGCGCCGCCAGGGCCGTCAGCCGGTCGGTGGGGTCGAAATCCCGATCCAGCTTGCGGATGCGCAGGTGGGAGCCGTCGTGCATCTGCACGTCCGTGCACTTCGCCCTCGGGGATCTCGACGGAGATGTCCTCGAAAAACGGCACGAAATCCAGCTCGTGCAGCACGTCCTCGTGGTCCTTCATGTAGCTGTAGCTCTTGGTGGAGCCTTCGTGGTCGTTGAAGGTGACGCAGGGCGAAATCACGTCGATCACGGAGAGGCCCCTGGTGCGCGATGGCGGCCTTCAGAATCGCCTGCAGCTGCTTCTTGTCGCCGCTGAAGGAGCGGGCCACGAAGGTGGCGCCCCATTTCATGGCCAGCGCGCAGCAATCGAACGGCGGCAGGTCGTTGGGAGCGCCCGTCTTGAGCTTGGAGCCGAGGTCGGCGGTGGCCGAGAACTGGCCCTTGGTCAGCCCGTAAACGCCGTTGTTTTCGATGATGTAGATCAGCGGCATATTGCGCCGCACCAGGTGCATGAACTGGCCGATGCCGATGGAGGCGGTGTCGCCGTCGCCGGTGACGCCGATGCCCATCAGGGTGCGGTTGGCCAGCAGCGCGCCGGTGGCGATGGCCGGCATGCGCCCGTGCACGCCGTTGAAGCCGTGCGACAGCCCCAGGAAATAGGCCGGCGATTTCGAGGAGCAGCCGATGCCGGAAAACTTGGCCACCCGGTACAGGGCTCAACGCCCAGCTCGTAAAAGCACTCGACGATGCGCTCGGAAATCGCGTTGTGGCCGCAGCCGGCGCACAGGGTGGTCTTGCTGCCCTTGTAACTGCAGGACTTCCAGGCCGATGCGGTTGACCTTCTTGGGCGGCGGGGTGACGGTGGTGCTCATCTATTTGCCCTCCTGGCGCGATCGACATTTCGTCGGTGACGGTGCGCGCGTCGAGCGGCAGGCCGCCGTAGTAGCGCACGCTGCGCAGCTTGGCGATGCAGCTCCGGCTCGAACTCCAGCCGCATCAGCCCGAGCAACTGGCGCGTCGCGGTTCTGATCCACCACGTAGACGCGGTCGTGGCGGCGGATGAAGTCGAGCAGCTCGTCGGTGAACGGATAGGCCTTGCAGGCGCAGGTAGCTGGCTTCGATGTCGTACTCGCGCTTGCAGCTGGTCGCAGCTTTCGCGCACCGCGTAATCGGAGGTGCCGAAGGCGACGAAGCCGATCTTGGCGCTTCGGCGCGATCCGTGACCACCGGCGCGGGCACGTGCTGGCGCATGACTTCGAACTTGTGCGCCAGCCGGTCCATGTTGTTGATGTAATCGTCTTCGCGCTCGGTGTATTGGGCCTTCTCGTTGTGGCCGCTGCCGCGCGTGAAGTACGAAGCCTGCGGGGTGGTTGGTGCCGGGCAGGGTGCGGTAGCCGACGCCATCGCCATCCACATCCTTGTAGCGGGCGAAGCCGCCCAGCCGGTCCAGATCTTCGGCGTCGAGCACCTTGCCGCGCGCGATGGGCTTTTCCGGATAGGGGAACGGATCGGCCATCCAGTTGTTCATGCCCAGGTCGAGATCGGTCATCACGAACACCGGCGTCTGGAACTTCTCGGCGAAATCGAAGGCCTCGATGGCCATGGAGAAGCACTCTTCCGGCGAGCAGGGGAAGAACATGGGATGCTTGGTGTCGCCGTGCGAGAGGAGCGCGGTGGTGAGCATGTCGCCCTGCTGCGTGCGCGTGGGCAGGCCGGTGGAGGGGCCGACGCGCTCCACGTCGAAGATCACCGCGGGAATTTCGGCGTAATAGCCCAGGCCGATGAATTCCGACATCAGCGAGATGCCCGGGCCGGCGGTGGCGGTCATGGAGCGCGCGCCCGCCCAGCCGGCGCCCAGCGCCATGCCGATGGAGGCCAGCTCGTCTTCCGCCTGCACGATGGCGTAGGTGGCCTTGCCGGTTTCCGGATCGTGCCGGAAGCGCTTCATGTAGCCGATCAGCGATTCCACCAGCGACGAGGACGGCGTGATGGGATACCACGTCACCACCGTCACGCCGGCGAACATGGCGCCCAGCGCGCAGGCCGCGTTGCCGTCGATGATGATCTTGCCGGCGGTCTCGTTCATGCGCTCCACGCGGTACGGGATCGGCCTTGGTGAAGGTCTTCGCGGCGTAATCGAAGCCGGCCTTGGCCGCGCCCCAGTTCAGGTCGGCGGCCTTGGCCTTGCGCTTGCCGAACTGCTTCACCAGCGCCTTGTGGATCTCCTCCATTTCGATGCGAGAGCAGCTAGGCCACCACGCCGTCGTAGATCATGTTGCGGACCAGCTTGCGCAGCTTGGCGTCGGGGCAGACCGGCGCCACCAGCTTGTCGAACGGCACCGGGATAGAAGTGCAGGTCGCTGCGCAGTTCGTTGAGCTTGAGCGGCTCGTCGTAGACCACGGCGGCGCCGCGATCCAGCTTCATGACGTCTTCGCGCGCGGTCTCCGGATTCATGGCCACCAGGAAATCGATCTCCTTGCGGCGGCCGATGTAGCCGTGCTTGCTGGCGCGGATGGTGAACCAGGTGGGCAGGCCGGCGATGTTCGAGGGGAACATGTTCTTGCCGGAAACCGGAATGCCCATCTGGAAGATGGACGCGCATCAGAACGGTGTTGGCAGTCTGGCTGCCCGATCCGTTGACGGTTGCGACCTGGATGCTGAAATCGTTGACGACCGAATGGCCCGACTGGCCCGACAGAGGCTCAGCCGGAGAAACTTCTAGTGTTGACATCGATAAGGAATCCTTGTGTGGGGGAGTGTGGCCCAGATCACCTGTACCAGTATACACACGGGGCGGCGACTCTGTCCCGCCGGGCACCTCGAAGAGCCGCCTGCCGGCCGGCGCCGGGGCAGAACAACACCCCCGAGCCAGCCGGGCGCGTCACCACTGGGCAGGCAGGTAGCAAGCGCGCCCTCGCATGACAATCGTTATTACCCAGGGCGCACTACACTAGATGTCGTAGTACAGCGCGAATTCGTACGGATGCGGCCGCAGGCGCACCGCCTCCGCTTCGTTCTTCCGCTTGTAATCGATGAAGGTTTCGATCAGCTCTTCGGTGAACACGTCGCCGCGCATCAGGAACGCGTGGTCGTCTTCCAGGCAGCTCAGCGCTTCGTCGAGCGATCCCGGCATCGAAGGCACGCTCTTCATCTCCTCCGGCGACAGATCGTAGATGTCCTTGTCGAGCGGTTCGCCGGGGTCGATCTTGTTGAGCACGCCGTCCAGGCCCGCCATCAGCATGGCGGCGAACGCCAGGTACGGATTGGCCGACGGATCGGGCGGACGGAACTCCACGCGCTTCGCCTTCGGGCTGGCCGAGTACATCGGGAATGCGGCACGCCGCCGAGCGGTTGCGCCGCGAGTACGCCAGGTTCACCGGCGCTTCGTAGCCCGGCACCAGCCGCTTGTAGCTGTTGGTGGTGGGCGCGATGATCGCCGAAAGCGCGCGCGCGTGCTTCAGCAGCCCGCCGATGTAGTGCAGCGCCATCTGGCTGAGCCCCGCGTAGCCATCGCCCGCGAACAGCGGCTTGCCGTCTTTCCACAGGCTCTGGTGGGTGTGCATGCCGCTGCCGTTGTCCGCGAAGAGCGGCTTGGGCATGAACGTCACGGTCTTGCCGTACTGGTTGGCCACGTTGCGGATGATGTACTTGTACAGCATCATGTTGTCGGCCGATTTCACCAGCGTGTCGAAGCGCTGATCGATCTCGCACTGGCCGCCGGTGGCGACTTCGTGGTGGTGGCACTCGATGTTCAGCCCGCACTTGATCATGGTCTGCACCATCTCGCTGCGCAGATCCTGGTAGTGATCGGTGGGCGGCACCGGGAAGTAGCCTTCCTTGTAGCGCGGCCGGTAGCCGAGGTTGTTCTCTCGCGGCCGGAATTCCAGCGGCCCTTCTTCGGCGTCGATGAAGTAGAAGCCCGCAGTGCTGGTTCTGGTCGAAGCTGACGTTGTCGAAAATGAAGAACTCGGCTTCGGCGCCGAAATAGGCGCGTGTCGGCGATGCCGCTGTTCTTCAGGTACAGCTCGGCCTTCTGGGCGATCCAGCGCGGGTCGCGCTCGTAGCGCTGCTTGGTGATCGGGTCCTTGCACGTCGCCGAACATCACCAGCGTGGGGGTTTCGGCGAACGGATCCATGAACGCGGTGGTCGGGATCGGGGATCAGCAGCATGTCGCTCTCGTGGATCGCCGCCCAGCCGCGGATGCTCGATCCATCCATGCCGAAGCCTTCTTCGAAGCTGCTCAGGTCCAGCTCGCTGATCGGGTAGGAGACGTGATGCTGCAGGCTCGGGATATCGGTAAAGCGCAGATCGAGCTGCTTGGCATCGTTCTTTTTGGCAAAATCCAAAACTTCTTGCGGACTCATCCATCCTCCAGTTTGGAATGGTAATCTTAGATCTTAACTCATTTATTGCAGGCCGCTCGGGCGGTTTGGCGGCTCGGCGGAGCCCTCGGACCGCGAGCCGCGGCGCCGGCACGACCGCTCGAAGCCTGCTCCACAAAATTATGCAGAGACGAATTTCGCCGGCCCGCGCCATCTCCGCCGCCATCACGCTGCCGGGCGACAAATCCATCTCCCACCGCTACGCCCTGATCGCCGCGATCGCGGAAGGGCCGACGCGGATCCGGAATTATTCGACCGGCGCCGATTGCCACTCCACGCTGGGGTGCGTGCGCGGCGTTGGGGATCGGGGTGGAGGAGGCGGGGCGCGAGGTCACGATTCACGGCCGCGGCCTCGACGGCCTGCGCGCGCCGGCGGCCGATCTGGACGCGGGCAATTCGGGCTCGACCATCCGCATGCTCTCCGGCATTCTGGCGGGGCAGCCGTTTCGCAGCCGGATTTTCGGCGACGACTCGCTTTCGCGGCGGCCGATGCGGCGGATCATGAAGCCGCTCGAGCAGATGGGCGCGCGCATCCGGGCGCGGGAGGGACAGTTTCCGCCGCTCGAAATCGAGGGCGGGCCGCTGCGGCGCCATCGACTACGCCATGCCGGTGGCGAGCGCGCAGGTGAAGACGTGCGTGCTGCTGGCCGGCCTGTTTGCGGAGGGGCGGACCAGCGTCACCGAGCCGGCGCCTTCCCGCGACCACACCGAAATCGCGCTGCGCGAATTCGGCGCGGACCTCACGGTGGCGGGCCGCACGCATCGCGGTGGCGGGGCGGCCGCGCCTCGAAGGGCGCGAGATGGTGGTGCCGGCCGACCTTTCCTCGGCGGCGTTTTTCCTGGTGGCCGCGCTGCTGGTGCCGGGCTCGCGCCTGTCCATCCGCGGCGTGGGATTGAACCCGACGCGCTCGGCGCTGCTCGATTTCCTGCGCGGCATGGGCGCGCAAGATCCGCATGCCGGAACTGGAGAGCGTGAACGGCGAGCTGATCGGCGAAATCGAAGTGGAGTACGCGAAGCTGCGCGGAGGCACGATCGCGGGGGCGCTGACGGCCGCGCTGATCGACGAGATCCCGGTGCTGGCGGTGCTGGGCGCGGCCACCGAAGAGGGGCTGACGGTGCGGGACGCGTCCGAGCTGCGCATCAAGGAGACGGACCGCATCCACACCGTGGTGGAGAATTTGCGGCGCATGGGCGTGGAGGCCGAGGAGGCGGCGGACGGAATGCGCATCCCGGGGCGGCAGAAGTTCCGCGGTGCGCACATCGATTCGTTCGGCGACCACCGGATTGCCATGGCGTTCGCGGTGGCGGGGCTGGCGGCGGAAGGGGAAACGGTGATCGAGGACGCGGAAGCGGCTTCGGTTTCGTTCCCGGAGTTTTGGGAGACGCTGGCGGGGCTGTAGGGTAGCAGGCGTTGGCGCGATCGATGGGCGCCGATAAGCGCCGATGAAGACCAGAGTTGATCGGCGTTCATCGGCGTTTATCGGCGGCTCGAATTGAATTCGCGGGTTCCGCGTGCAAAGCCGGGCATCTACTGGAGCAGCTTGGATAGGGCGGGAAGCGGGACGGCGCCTTCGTGCAGGGCGGCGTCGTTGAACGTGGTCAGGTTGTAGGCGCTGCCTTTGGCTTTCTGGTACTCCTCACGGACCTTCAGCCAGCCGGCCCAGCCGGCGAAATAGGTGGGCAGTTGGGCGGAGGAGAGCTTGGCGCGCTGCAGCTTGCCCGTGGCTTCCTCTTTTTCCTGGAAGGTCTGGTTCTCCATCAGGTCCAGGGCCTCCTGATCGGTCATGCCGAGCATTTGCAGGCGCACGTCGAGGATGGTGTTGGCGATGACGCGGAGGTCCTCCTTGAGGAAGGTGAGGGCCATTTCGGGGGACTGGAAGAAGCCGTTATCGAGCATCGTCTGCTCGGCGTACTGGGCCCAACCCTCGATGTAAGGGCCGTTGCCGTAGATGGAGCGGAGGAGGCGGCGGGGCGGCGGCTGAACGGCGTTGGAGATCTGCATCTGCACGTAGTGGCCGGGCATGGCCTCGTGGACGGTGAGCAGTTTGAGCTTGTAGAAGTTGTATTCGCGCAGCTTGGAATCGAGGCGCTCTTGCCGGCCAATCGGCTGGGATTGGGGTGACCCAGTAGAACGCGCCAAGCTTGCGGCTCGAGCGGCGGAGCGGGATTGAAGCCGCCCACCGAATAGATGCCGCGCATGAAGACCGGCGTGGGGATCACCTGCAGATTGGATTGCTCCGGAAGCGTGACCAGGTGCTTCTGCTGGACGTAGGCGCGGGCTTCGGCCAGATCCTTGCTGGCATCCTGCATGAAGGATTCGCGGGTAGCCGTGGCGATTGGCGATTTTGTCGAGAGCGTCGCGAATGACGGCATTCTGGCGGGCGTCGCCGGTGAGTTCCTTGTAATCCTTGCCGGCCAGAGGCAGAGCCAGATCGAACATGCGCGGCGCGGACCTTCGACCAGGTCCTGCTCGGCGTGTTCGAGGGTGGTATCGGCCTCGACGCCGGTTTCCAGCTGGTAACGGAATTTACGGGTGTAGTGGTCCTGGCCGAGGCGCCAGTCGGCATCGGCGCGCGCGGAAAGGCTCTTCTGCAGGTAATCCTGGAACTTCTTCATGGCGTCCAGGGCGGGGCGGGCGACGCGGGAATAGGGGTCGCGGAGATTTTCCGGAACCTCGGCGCGGATGGTTTTGTCCACCAGATCGATGTTGCCCTGGTTTTCGTCCTGGGCCACCTGGTTCCAGATGGCGGGGGAGGAGGTGAGATTGGTGGCGGCCTGGTCGAGGAAGAGCGGGACCTTCTGGAGACGGTCCATGATGCTCTGGATGCGCTGCGGCTTAGGCGCGTAATCGAGCACCAGGGGGCCGAACAGAGCGTTGCCCAGGGTCTCGACGTAGAAAGTGGGATTGTGGAGAGCGCTGTGTACTTCTTTCAGATCGAGCAGGGAGAGGGAGCACTGATCGTCGAGGATGGTGAAATCGGCGCGATCCTCGGGGGTGAGGCGGTCGACGGGCAACTGGTGCAGACGATTCTGGAAATCCTCGTAAAAATGCTGCTGCTTATCGAGGCTGGCGGGGCTAAGGTCATCCAGCTGATTGTCGAGGTTCTGCCCTTTGTACTGGTGCAGACCGGCGGATGTGGCGGCGGAGGGAGAAAAAGATAACGTCGTATAAACGAATTCCTCGGTCAGCCGGTGAAAGTTTGTCGGTGGGATTGGTGCGGCAGCCGATCGAGACAATCAGGAACGCAACAACCACTACATATTTCGCCATCCCTGTAATTGTAACGCTGTGAAAGCGTTACCCCGCGGTGATGCGGTAACGAGGCGGTACCAGCGTCGAAGGCACGGATGCCGGCACGGGGCCGCCGCGCCGCTGCAATTCGCGCAATTCGCGCAGAATGCGGGCGCGCTGGACGAGGGCCTGACGGAGCTCGACATGCTCGACGATGACGAAGCCCCAGAGGAGGCCGACGGCAAGCGCAATGGCGGCAACTCCCTGTCGCGTGATTTTGGCGATCGGCACCGGCCGGCTCCTCCTTTCCGCGCTAACTTAGCAATCCGATTGCCAATACGGATGCGTCGGGAAATGGAGGGAATCGAACCAGACAAGTGTGCCGGTGGGACTACAGGCGGGCGCGGCGGCTATCAGCTTTCAGTTCCAGTGTGGCATGCGCGGTTGCCGGGCGAAACCGGTCCCATTCAAGCGGCACCCGGCGTCACGGCGGTTGAATCCTCGCGGCAACTTTCTGTTTGCGGGAAACGTTACACTGGTTAGGGCGCGCTCCCGGTGCCGCCCACGTGGAGATTTGATGTTGCTACGGCCTGAGGTCGCTTTGATTTTCGCTGCTGTGCTCGGCTGCGCGCAGTCCGCTCCGCCCGCCGCCGCTGCCGGTGAGTTCACGCTTCCGCCCGGCACCAAGGTGCCCCTCAGCCTCATCAACACCATCAGCACCAAGCACTCCGTCCCCGGCGACCGTGTCTATCTGGAAACGTCCTTTCCCGTGCTGGGCGGCGGCCGCATCGTCATTCCCGTCGGCAGCTATGTCGCCGGCACCGTCACCCGGGTGAAAAAGCCGGGCCGGATCAAGGGCCGCGGCGAGCTCTACGTCCGCTTCGATTCCCTCCTCCTCCCCAATGGCGTCACCCGCGATTTCCGCGCCCGCCTGGGCGGCGTGGATGCCGCCGCCACCGGCGACCTGGATAAATCCGAAGGCGTGGTCAAGAGCGAAGGCAACAAGGCCGGCGATGCGCGCGTGGTCGGCGAGGCCGCCGGCGCCGGAGCCTCCATCGGCGTTATCGCCAGCCGCACCGCCATGGGCGCCGGCATCGGCGCTGCCGCCGGAGCCGCCGCCGGCCTGATCGGCGTCCTCGCCACCCGCGGCCCCGACGCCATCCTGCCCCGCGGCAGCACCGTTGAAATGGTGCTCGACCGCTCCCTCAGTTTCAACAACGGCGAGATCAATTTCACCGACGCCCCGCCGCCGTCTTCGATTTCCCCGCGCAATCTTCCTTAATTCCGGACGAATTCGACCTGTCCACTCCCAGAATTTCGTGATATAGTTCCTCCAACTCATTTTTCGGAGGGGTGCCGAAATGTCGCGAGTTCGAAATATTATTGATGACCGCAAGTTGTTTTCCGTTGACGAGCAGGATACCGTTACTACCGTCCTGCACCGCATGGCCGACCTGCACGTCGGCGCGATCCTGGTTCTCCGCGGCGAGGAACTCCGCGGCGTTTTCAGCGAGCGCGATCTCCTCAAGCGCGTGGTGCTGGCCCGCCTCGACCCGGACTCCACGCTCGTCTCCCAGGTTATGAGTACCGACTTGGTCACGATTGACGAGCTCGCCGGCATCGAAGAAGCCATGGAGAGGATGCGCGCCCATAACTGCCGCCACCTTCCCGTCACGCGCGGATCGCGCGTCATCGGCTTCCTTTCCATGCGCGACCTCATGAATTTCGAGCTGGCCCGCAAAACCGAAGAACTCCACCACATGCGCGCCTACATCCACGGCAGCGCCTGACCAGGGATCAGGGGTCAAGGACCCGCAGTTGTGCGGTTCAGGGCTGAATTCTCCGGGCCCGGACGGCCTAAAACCTGAGTCTGTGGCAGAACGCGCATTCGCTCTCGGCGCCGCCCCGTAGCGCCGCCTTCCAGGCGGCCCATGCCGGCATCCCTGCCGGCATTCCCGCTCAATCCGGAACGCCGGTCCGTTCGTGTGTCAGCCCCCCAATCCCCAATCCCTAATCGCCAACCCCCTCCCGCTGCTACCCTATATCCATGGCCGCCGGTTACATCCTCTTCGCGCACGGCTCCCGCGTTGAACCGGCCAACCAGGCCGTCCGCGATATCGCCGCTGCCTTCGCCCACGCCGGCGGCTTCACTCTGGTCGAAGCCGCCTTCCTCGAACTCGGCACCCCCGACCTCGCCGGCGCCGCCGCCCGCCTCGCCGCCGCCGGCGCCGACCACATCGTCGTCATCCCCTACTTCCTCACCTTGGGGCTGCACATGGAGCGCGACCTGCCCCCGCTCATTCAATCTATCTCCTTAAATCACAGCGGTTTACCGATCGTGGTCACACCTCCCTTGGACGGTCATCCCGCCCTGGTCCAGGTTCTTCTGGACCGGGCGCTGCAGGCTGAAGCCGGGTGAGTCAACCGCACTCACATTTTAATTGACAAATACCGACTAACATTTGATAATGGGATTGGACTAAACAGGCCGCCCCGGGGTTCCCTCTGGGCCACGGCGATGGGATCCACCAATATCATCTGACGGAGGCATTCAACAGAAATGGCAAAAATTATTGGAATTGACTTGGGCACTACCAACTCGGTGGTGGCCGTTATGGAGGCCGGCCAGCCCACGGTCATCCCCAACCAGGAGGGGGCGCGCACCACCCCTTCCGTCGTCGGCATTCGCCAAGAGCGGCGAGCGGCTGGTGGGGCAGGTGGCCAAGCGCCAGGCCATCACCAATCCCGAAAACACGGTTTTCTCGATCAAGCGCTTCATGGGCCGGCGCTACGACGAAGTCAGCGAAGAAATGAAGATGGTGCCCTACAAGGTCGTCCGCGGCGAAAACGGCGATGCCCGCGTCGAGATCTCCGGCAAGAAGTATTCTCCGCCGGAAATCTCCGCCATGATTCTCGGCAAGCTGAAGGAAGCCGCGGAAGCCTACCTGGGCGGCAAAGTCACCCAGGCTGTGATCACCGTCCCGGCATACTTCAACGACGCCCAGCGCCAGGCCACCAAGGACGCCGGCAAGATCGCCGGCCTGGAGGTGATGCGCATCATCAACGAGCCCACCGCGGCCGCGCTTGCCTACGGCCTGGACAAGAAGAAGAACGAGACCATCGCCGTCTACGATTTCGGCGGCGGCACCTTCGATATTTCCATCCTGGAAGTGGGCGACGGCGTGGTGGAGGTGAAATCCACCAACGGCGATACCCACCTTGGCGGCGACAACATCGACCAGCGCGTCATCGATTGGATTGTCGGCGAATTCAAGCGCGAAAACGGCATCGATCTTTCCCGCGACCAGATGGCCCTGCAGCGCCTCAAAGAGGCCGCGGAAAAAGCCAAAATCGAGCTTTCCACCCTGCTCGAAACCGATATCAACCTGCCCTTCGTCACCGCCGACGCCAGCGGCCCCAAGCACCTGCAGATGAAGCTCACGCGGACCCGCTTTGAGCAGATGGTGGAAGATCTGCTCCAACGGTCGATCGGCCCGTGCAAGCAGGCGCTGGCCGATGCCAATGTCACCCCGTCGCAGATCAACGAAGTGGTCCTCGTGGGCGGTCAGACGCGCATGCCGCGCATTCAGGTGCTGGTTCGCGATCTGTTCGGCAAGGAGCCGCACAAGGGCGTCAATCCCGATGAGGTGGTGGCGGTGGGCGCGGCCGTGCAGGGCGGCGTGCTCGGCGGCGAGGTCAAGGACGTCCTCCTGCTCGACGTCACCCCGCTCTCGCTCGGCATCGAAACCCTGGGCGGCGTTTTCACCAAGCTGATAGAGCGCAACACCACCATCCCCACCCGCAAGAGCGAAGTCTTCTCTACCGCCAGCGACAACCAGCCTTCTGTGGAGATCAAGGTCTACCAGGGCGAGCGCGCCATGGCTCAACACAACCGGCTGCTGGGCGTTTTTCAGTTCGACCAGCATTCCGCCGGCACCGCGCGGCATGCCGCAGATCGAAGTGACGTTCGACATCGACGCCAACGGCATCCTCAACGTCACCGCCAAGGACCGCGGCACCAACAACGAGCAGAAGATCACCATCACTTCTTCCTCCGGCCTGGCCAAGGACGAGGTGGAAAAGATGGCGCGAGATGCCGAATCGCATGCCGCCGAAGACCGCAAGCAGCGCGACACGATCGAGGCGCGCAACCGCGCCGATGCCATGATCTACAACGTCGAAAAGACGCTGAAAGAGCATCGCTCCAAAGTCAGCGAGGCGGAGGCCAAGGAGATCGAAGACGCCCTCGCGGAAACCCGCAAGGCCATGGAGGAGAACGACGGCGCCAAAATCAACTCCGCCCTTGACCGCCTCACCACCGCCAGCCACAAACTGGCCGAAGCCATGTACAAGGCTGCCGGCCCAACCGGCCAGCCCGGCGGTGCCCCGCCTCCCTCCGGCGACGGCGGTCCCGATGGCGGCAAGAAGGGCCCCGATGTAGTCGACGCTGAGTTCGTCGACGTGGACGACAAAAAATAGGGATCAGGGGCAGGGATCGGGATCAGGGGAGCGGGCTTTCGTCGCGTTCACCCGATTCCCTGATCCCTGATCCCTGACCCCGGATGCCTTTTATATGCCTGCCGCTCCCAAGCACGATTATTACGAAACCCTCGGGGTGCCGCGCCAGGCGGCCGCGGACGATATCCGCAAAGCTTACCGCAAGCTGGCGCGCAAGCATCATCCCGACCTCAACCCCGGCGACAAATCCGCCGAGGAGCGCTTCAAGAACGTTCAGGAAGCCTACGACATCCTCAGCGACCCCAAGAAACGGCAGATGTACGACCAGTTCGGGTTCTACTCCGAAAACGGCTACCCCGGCGCCGGTCCGGGTCCGGGCGCCGGCCAGGGTCCGCCCCCCGGCATGGATTTCTCCGGGTTCGATTTTTCCGATTTCACGTCCGGGCGGGCCGGAGGCCGGCGGCGCGGGCCACCGCACCGAAACCGGCGGCGGCGGTTTCCGCGATATCTTCTCCCAGTTCTTCGGCGGCCGCGGCGGCGCAGCAGCCGGAAGCCGAAAAGGGCACCGATCTCGAATACGTGATGGACATCGATTTCTGGCAGGCCATCCGCGGCACGCAGGCCCGCCTCAACATCACCCGCTACGAGATCTGCGAGACCTGCCACGGCTCCGGCTCCACCGGCTCCGGCGAGGTCCAATGCCCGCAGTGCAAGGGCACCGGCAACGTCACCCAAATGGCCGGCGCCATGCGTTTCAATCTCACCTGCCCCCGCTGCGGCGGCTCCGGCAAGCTCCGCAACGCCTGCCCCACCTGCGGCGGCGACGGCCGCATCAGCCGCACCGAAACCGTGGACGTCCGCATCCCGCCCGGCGCGCGCAACGGCTCCCGCCTGCGCGTCCCCGGCAAGGGCAACGCCGGCACCATGGGCGCCGCTCCCGGCGACCTCTACATCACCACCCGCGTCGAGGAGCACCCCTTCTTCCGCCGCGACGGCGACAACATCGAAATCGAGGTGCCGCTGGCCGTCTGGGAAGCCGCCCTCGGCGCCAATATCGAGGTCCCCACCATCGACGGCCGTACCCTGCTCAAGATCCCGCGCGGCACTAAAAACGGCCAGCGTTTCCGCCTGCGCGAAAAAGGCGTCCTCAACGCCCGCACCAATCAGCGCGGCGATCAGATCGTCGAGGTGGCCGTTCAGGCGCCCGATCCCCGCGACGAGCGCACCCGCGAGCTCCTCCGCGAAATGGCCAAGCTCCATCCCGAAGATCCGCGCGCCGAAATCTGGTCGAAAGTGTAGCGGTCGACGCCATGCCCAAGTCCAAATCCAAAGCGGCTTACATGATCTCCTCGGTGGCGGAACAGTACTCCATCCACCCCCAGACCCTGCGCCTGTACGAACGGGAAGGCTTGCTCAAGCCGTCCCGCAGCGACGGCAACACCCGCCTCTACACCGAAGACGACCTCGAGCGCCTGGAGAGTCATCCTGCACCTCACCCGCGATCTCGGCGTGAACCTGGCCGGCGTCGAGATCATCCTCAACATGCGCGAAAAGATGGGCGAGATGCAGGCCGCAAATTCAGGAGTTCATCGCTACTCTCAACCGCGAGCTGGCCGCCCGCACCGAGCGCCCACAGACCTCCGGCGAGCGCACCTGCCTCATCCCCGTTGTCAACGTCCGCGTCCCCGGCAAGTGGAGCCGCCGCTAAACCGGCGCGCGCTTCCGCCTCAGCTCCACCTTCCGGGACTACCGCTCCTCCTGTATCATGGAATGGTTACTAAACGCACACCGGGAACCGGGAAGCTCGCCAAGTTGCACCCCAATCGCGCCGCGATCATCGCCCATACCGCGCCGTTCGCCGCCTTTATTGCCTTGCTGGCGCTGGAGCGCGCCGTCTCTCTGCCGGCGCAAATCTTCTACCCGATTCGCCTTGCTTTGGTCGCCTTCCTGCTGCTGCTACTGTCCCGGCCCTACCTCGGTTTCCGCCCGTCGTTTCCTCTCGCCAGCCTGGCTCTCGGTACGTTCGTGTTCCTGGTCTGGATCGGGCCCGACGTGCTGTTCGGATACCGCCATTTCTGGCTGTTCGAAAACGTCCTTACGGGCCATCCCGACAGCGCCCTCGCGCCGGCTCTCCACCACAACCTGCCGTTCATCCTGGTGCGCACGGCCAGTTGCACCCTCCTCGTGCCCGTCTTTGAGGAGCTTTTCTGGCGTTCCTGGCTCATGCGCTGGCTCATCAAGCCCCACTTCCTCACTATCCCGTTCGGCTTCTACGCGCGCAACGCCTTCTGGAGCGTTGCCCTGCTCTTCGCCGCCGAACACGGCCCTTACTGGGAGGTCGGCCTGGCCGCCGGGATCCTGTATAACTGGTGGGCCGTCCGCACCCGCAGCCTGGCCGACTGCATTTTGGCGCATGCGGTTACAAATGGCTTATTGTCCGTGTACGTCCTCATGTCCGGCCATTGGGAGTACTGGCTATAAACCGGAATCCCCTGCGCCGCATCCAATAAGTGACAGGTGTATGAAGTTCATTTCCTTCTCCCTGTCTCCGCTTCGGCGCGCGGCGTGTCGGGCCCCGCGCGCCGGGGCATACCGATCGGTCTCTCCTTCCGTATCGAAGGCGCGCATCGCCCGGATGTTAGCCTGGAAAATATGATTCAATTGAGCGGCGCGGGTAAGCGCTACGGCCCCAAAATCCTGTTCGAAAACGTGGACTGGATGGTCACGGCGCAGGACCGCATCGGCATCGTGGGCGCGAACGGCACCGGCAAGTCCTCGCTGCTCAAGATCATCGCCGGTATCGACGGCCTCGATTCGGGTACCCTGTCCACCCCCAAGGACCTCACCCTCGGCTACCTTCCCCAGGAAGGGCTTTCGCTTTCCGGCCGCACCGTCTTCGCCGAGTGCATGACCGTTTTCGCCTCCCTGCGCGCGCTCGAAGAGGAACAGGAAGCCCTGGCGCATCGCATGGGCCAGCTCGACCCCTCCAGCGCCGAGTACGCCCAGGTGGCCGACCGTTTCCAGCGCGCCGAAAGCCAGTTCCGCGCCTGCGACGGCTATAGCGTCGAAGCCCAGGCCGGCGCCGTCCTATCCGGCCTCGGCTTCTCCCAGCGCGATTGGAAGCGGCGAACCGAAGAGTTTTCCGGCGGCTGGCAGATGCGCATCGCCCTCGCCAAGCTGCTCCTCGCCAAGCCCCACATCCTTCTCCTCGACGAGCCGACCAATCACCTCGATCTCGAAGCCCGCAACTGGCTCGAAGGCTATCTCTCCTCCTACCCCAACGCCTTCATGCTCGTATCCCACGACCGCTACTTCCTTGACGTCACCGTGCGCAAAATCGTCGAGCTTTGGAACAAGGGCCTGCACGTCTACACCGGCGGCTTCACCCGCTACGAGCAGCAGAAGACCGAGCGCCGCGCCCAGCTTCTCGCCGCCTACGAAAACCAGCAGGACCGGATCCGCCAGCTCGAAGCTTTCATCAACCGCTTCCGCTACCAGGCCACCAAGGCCAAGCAGGTGCAAAGCCGCATCAAGGAACTGGAGCGCATCGAGCGCATCGAGATTCCGCCCCAGGAAAAGTCCATCCACTTCAGCTTTCCGCAGCCCAAGCCCAGCGGCCGCATCGTCGCCGAATTCAAGGACGTGGCCAAATCCTATGGCGACCACGAAGTCTTTTCCGGCGTCGATTTCTTTATCGAGCGCGGCGACCGCGTCGCCCTCGTCGGCATCAACGGCGCCGGCAAATCCACGCTCATCAAAATTCTCGCCGGCACCGAGCCGGTCACCGCCGGGGCCTACACCCTCGGCCACAACGCCCAGCCCGATTACTTCGCGCAGGATCAGTACAAGGAGCTCGACCCCGCCGCCAAACTGATCGACGATCTCGCCACCGTCGCCCCCCGCGCCACCAACACCGAGCTGCGCAGCATCCTCGGCAGCTTCCTCTTCTCCGAAGACGACGTTTTCAAATCCATCGGCGTCCTCTCCGGCGGCGAGCGCAACCGCTACGCCCTCGCCCGCATGCTCATGATGCCCTCCAACTTCCTCCTCCTCGACGAGCCCACCAACCACCTCGATATGCGCGCCAAAGACGTCCTCCTCAACGCCCTCCAGGAGTACACCGGCACCGTCGTCTTCGTCTCCCACGACCGTTATTTCATCGACAAACTCGCCACCCGCGTTTTCGAAGTCGAGGACGGCCGCGTCCACATCTTCCCCGGCAACTACGAAGACTACCTCTGGCGCAAGAGCGGCGGCGCCAGCCCCGTCCAGTCCGATGCCGCGCCCGAAGCTGCCGCGCCTTCGCAACCCTCCCCCGCCGCGGCGCCCGCCAAGCGCCTGAATCCCATCAAGCTCCGCCAGATGGAGGAACGCCGCAGCTCGATTGAGGCGGAAGTGTCCCGTTTGGAAAGCGAGATCGCCGATCTCGAATCCGAGCTGTCCCGCTTCGTCAGCGTCGAAGAGACCGCCCGCCTCAGCGCCCTCCTCGCCGCCCGCCGCACCGACCTCGAATCCCGCATGGCCGAGTGGGAGCAACTGGCGCAGCTCCTGGAAGCCAACGCGTAGGAACCATGGGTCAGGGGTCAGGGATCAGGGATCAGGCCAGCGGTCTCCCACTGGAACTCACCGACGCACTCCGACCCGGAATGCCAGCAGGCTCCGGGGGCCCAGCCCCGAACCGAAAGCTCTCGCCCCCTCATCCCTGAGCCCTGATCCCCATCCCCGATCCCTATCCCTGACCCCCGATCCCTGATCACTTCTCCCGCAACCTCCTGATTGCGCGCCCCTTCCGCCTACCTGTGCGCCATTCGACACATTGGAAGATTAGCTGCTTTTCATGAAAGCAGCTAAGCACGGACGAGCTTGCGCGCCACGTCCCTGGGTTTTTTTCAAACCAAACAGGAGATAAGAATGCAATATAGTCCCGCAATTCTAACGTTTTCCCACCTCCGTTGGGATTTTGTCTATCAGCGGCCTCAGCATCTGCTCTCCCGGCTGGCGTCGCGCCACCGTGTATTTTTTATCGAGGAACCCGTCCGCGGCTCGGATGCGCCCGCCTGGCGCTTCCAGCATCCTCATCCCAATGTGACGGTTTGCACACCGCAAACCCCCTCCTCCGCTCCCGGCTTTACCGATGAACAGTTCCCCTACCTGCATGAGATCCTTCCCCAGCTCCTCGAATCCGAGCACCTGGACGAGTACGTCCTCTGGTTCTATACCCCCATGGCGCTTCCGTTGGCCGCCGGGCTGAAACCGCTCGCCGTCGTTTACGATTGCATGGACGAGCTTTCCGCCTTCCTCAACGCGCCGCCGCAGCTTCTCCAGCGGGAAGCCTCGCTGCTCGAAATGGCCGACGTGGTTTTCACCGGCGGCCCCAGCCTCTACCGCGCCAAAAAAGATCGCCATCCGCACGTCCACTGCTTTCCCTCGAGCGTCGACGCCAAACACTTCGCCGCCGCCACCAACGGCCTGGCCGAGCCCGAGGATCAGGCATCGCTTCCCCAGCCCCGCTTCGGTTTCTTCGGCGTCATCGACGAGCGTTTCGATATTCCCGCCGTCGCCGCCATGGCCGAAGCGCATCCCGAATGGCACATCGTCCTGGTCGGGCCGGTGGTCAAAATCGACCCCGCCGCTCTTCCCCGCCATTCCAACATCCACTACTACGGCCAGCGCTCCTACCAGCAATTGCCCTATTATCTGAAGGGCTGGGACGTCTGCCTCCTTCCCTTCGCCCGCAACCACGCCACCAAATACATCAGCCCCACCAAGACGCTGGAATACATGGCGGCGGAGAAGATGATCGTCAGCACTCCGATCGCGGATGTCGCCGAGCCTTACGGCGAGTTCATCTATCTCGGCGCGACTCCCGCCGAATTCGTGGCCGCCTGCGAGCGCGCCCTCGCCGCCTCGCCCGGGGAGCGCACCGCCCGCCGCCTGCGAATGCGCGAAGTCCTCTCCCGCACCTCGTGGGATTCCACCGCCGCCCGCATGGAAGAGCTCGTCGCCGCCGCCATCGCCGCGCGCAAAGCGTCCTCTTCCCGCGCCGGCCGCGCCGCCGCCCACGCAGTTGTGATCGGCGCCGGACCCACCGGCCTCAGCGCCGCCCATCACCTGGGCGCGGATTCCATCCTGCTCGAACAGAACAACCGCGTCGGCGGCTGGTGCCGTTCCATCGAGACCGACGGCTTCACCTTCGATTACGCCGGCCACATCATGTTCTCCAACGAGCCCTACGTCCACCAGCTCTACCAGATGCTGCTCGGCAAAAACGTGCACTGGCAGGACCGCGAAGCCTGGATTTACAGCAAGAACGTCTACACCCGCTACCCGTTCCAGGGCGCGCTCTATGGTCTGCCCCCGCAGGTGATCAAGGAATGCATCGTCGGCGCTGTCGAGGCCCGCTACGGCGCGCTCAACCCACCCCGGAAATCGAACGGCTCCAACGGCCACTCGAACGGCAACGGCATCTGCAAAACCGGCGTCAAGGATTGCTGCGCCGATGGCATCCTGGAAGCCTCCGCCCCGCTCGCCGAAGCCCACGCCCCGCGCAATTTCGAGGAGTTCATTTACAAGGTGTGGGGCGCCGGCATCGCCCGGCACTTCGCCATCCCTTACAACCGCAAGCTATGGGCGGTCCCGCTTGAGGAGATGGAAACCAGCTGGCTGGGCGGCCGCGTGCCCCTGCCCGATCTGGAAGAGATGATCGAGGGCGCGCTTTCTCCCGTTGCCAGGCCCATGGGTCCCAACGCCCGTTTCGGCTATCCGCTGCGCGGCGGTTTCCAGGCGCTCATGGATGCCTGGCTCCCGCATCTCAAAGGCGAACTGCGCCTCAACAGCCGCGTGATCGCGGTCTCTCCCAGCCGGCACACCCTCACCCTCAGCGGCGGTGCCGTCCTGGAGTACGACCACTTGATCAGCACCATGCCCCTCCCCGTGCTGATCCGCCAGATGGGCGACGAGGCGCCCGCCGACATCCGCGAAGCCGCCGCCCGCCTCCGCCACGTTTCCGTCCGCTGCGTCCACATCGGCGTCGGTCGCGAACACATCACCGAGAAGCACTGGATTTATTACCCCGAAGACACCGTTTTCCACCGCATCTTCGTCCAGGGCAACGCCAGCCCGCATTGCAACCCGCCCGGCGGCTTCGGCTTCACCTGCGAGATCACCTATTCGCCGCACAAGCCGCTGCCGTGCGAGGGCGACGAGCTGGTCCGGCGCTGCATCGATGACGCCCGCCGCGTCGGCTTCATCCGGCCGGACGATCCCATCCGGGCCACCGCCCAGTGCGATCTGCCCTATGCGTACGTGGTCTACGATCACGGCCGCACCGCCGCCGTCGCCCGCATCCGCGAATGGCTGGCCGCGCAAGGCATCCTCCTCGCCGGCCGCTACAGCGAGTGGGAATACTACAATTCCGACCACGCCTTCATCGCCGGCAAGAAAGCCGCCGACCAGATCAAAGACCTGGACCGCGCCCAAGCCGTCCCCAGCCTCATCGCCACCACTGCGGAGGCCGTACCGGACGTCTCGGCCGGTTAGCGGATGTGGGGCAGGCGCTTCCGCCTGCCAACTCCGCCGCCCTTCCCGGACCCCCGATCGCCCCCCAACGCCTAAGGGCCGGGCATGCCCGGTCGCTCTACCCTCCCCAATTTCAGGATATTGGAGGGTGTTTATCTTGTTTGGCCGGCGGCGTGCAAGTCTTTCTCGCGCAACTCACGGGAGGGTTTGCAATGGCCAAAGGCTTCGTTGCCATTACGGTTGAGCGCTGCAAGGGTTGCGGATTCTGCGTCGAATTCTGCCCCACGCATGTGCTGTCACTTTCTTCTGCTTATAATTCAAAGGGTTATCATCCACCGAATGTAGTCGCCGCGGAGAAATGCAGCGGTTGCGACCTATGCGGGATGTACTGCCCCGACTTCGCTATTTTCGGGGTGCGCCATGCACGCTGATCCGAAGGGAGTGCTGACAGGTGTTCATTTTCTCGACGGTGACCACGCTTGTTGTGAGGGAACACTCGCAGCCGGTGCGCGATTTGCCGCAGGTTATCCCATCACGCCCTCCACCGAAGTGGTGGAAAGGTTTGCGTCGCAGGATTCCAACGGTCGGCGGCCTGTTCATCCAGATGGAAGACGAACTGGCGGCCTCGATCGCCATTCAGGGCGCGGTGTGGGGCGGGGCCAAGGCGTTCACGGTGACCTCCGGTCCCGGGTTCTCGCTGATGATGGAGCACATCGGGTACGCCGCCATGACCGAGACGCCCTGCGTGTTCGTGAATGTGCAGCGCGGCGGCCCATCGACGGGGCTGCCGACGCTTGCCGGCGCAGGCGGACATGATGCAGGCGCGGTGGGGATCGCACGGCGATTACGGCATTATCGCGCTGTGCCCGAACTCGCCGCAGGAATGCTTCGACCTGACCATCACCGGTTTCAACCTGGCCGAAGAATTCCGCGTCCCGGTGATGATGATGCTCGACGAATGCGTCGGGCACATGACGGAGAAGGTCATGATTCCGCCGCCGGAGCAGATCGAGATTACGCCGCGGCGGTTCACCACGCAAGCCGCCGGAGGAATTCCGGCTGTTCGAGCCGCGGCGCGGACATGGTGCCGGACATGGTGAAGGCGGGGGACGGATACCGCTTCCACGTAACCGGGCTGACGCACGACGAACGCGGCTACCCCAGCATGAACGTGGAGACGCAGGACCGCATGGTGCGCCGGCTGGCGGACAAGCTGAAGCCGATGGCCAACGGGCGGGCGCTGTGCGAGACGGAAAACCTGGAGGACGCCGAGGTGGTGGTGGTGTCCTACGGGATCACCAGCCGGGTGGCGCAGCGGGCGCTGCAACTGGCGCGGCAGCAGGGCGTGAAGGCGGGCAAATTCCGGCTGATTTCGGCCTGGCCGTTCCCGGCCGGGCGGATTGCGGAGCTGGCAGCCCGGGTGAAGGCGTTCGTGGTGCCGGAGCTGAACCTGGGACAGATGGTGCAGGAGGTGGAGCGCGCGGCGGCCGGCAAGGCGCGGGTGATTCCGGTGACGCACGCGGGAGGCAGCGTGCACGACCCGGCGGCCATTCTGGCGGCCATTGTGGAGGGGGCGAAATGAGCGAAGCGATTCTGGAAACGGGACTGGAGATGGAACCGGACCAGCCGCACAACCCGGTCGAGCCGTTCCTGCGAATGGAACGGATGCCGCACATCTGGTGCCCGGGATGCGGCATCGGCACCACGGTCAATTGCTTCACGCGGGCGCTCGAGAGCTGCGAGGCGAACCTGGATAAAGTGGCGGTGGTTTCGGGGATCGGGTGCACGGGGCGGGTGGCCGGATACGCGCGCCTCGATTCCTTCCACACCACGCACGGGCGGGCGATTCCGTTCGCCACGGGGCTGAAGCTGGCCAATCCGGAGCTGCAGGTGGTGGTGTACTCGGGGGACGGCGACCTGTTCGCGATCGGCGGCAACCACTTCATCCACGCGGCGCGGCGCAACATGGACCTGAAGGTGATCTGCGTGAACAACCTGACCTACGCCATGACCGGCGGGCAGACGGCGCCCACCACGCCCTCGCACGTGATCAGCGCTACGGCGCCGTACGGGGTGTTCGAGCCGTCGTTCAACCTGGTGGCCCTGGCGGAAGCGGCGGGCGCGTCGTACGTGGCGCGCTGGACCACCTTTCACGTCAAGCAGCTCAGCCGGTCCATGGAAGACGTCATGAAGAAGAAAGGGTTCTGCTTCATCGAGGTGCTTTCGCCGTGCCCGACGCTTTACCAGCGGCGGAACCGCATGGGCGACGGGCTGGACACCATGAAGTTTTACAAGCAGGTGAGCAAGATCCGGCACGGGGCGCCGACCAGCGAATGCGCGCTGACCAAGGCGGGCGAGATCATCTGCGGGAAATTCGTGGACCGCGACCGGCCGGATTACCTGGAGCTGCTAAAGGCGCAGATGTCGGAATCGCTGGGCGAGCGGTTTGCCAATCCGTTCCCGGTATGCGAGAGCGGCTGCGGGGGAGGGGAATAGCGATGCAAAGGCTGACGGAAATTCGAATTGCGGGATTCGGCGGGCAGGGGGTGATCCTGGCGGCGGCGGTGATCGGCAAGGCGGCGGCGCTTGTTTCAGGGCGGCTACGCCACCATGACGCAGAGCTTCGGACCGGAAGCGCGGGGCGGGTCGTCGAGCGCGCAGGTGATTCTTTCGACGGAGCCGATTCTGTACCCGTACGTGACCCAGCCGGACGTGCTGGTGGTGATGAGCCAGGAGGCGTACACGCGTTTTGCGCCGCAGCTCAAGCCGGGCGGGATTCTGATCACCGAGCAGGAACTGGTGCGGGTGGGGCAGATTCCGGCGGGCGTCCGCGCCTATGGCGTGCCGGCCACGCGGCTGGCGGAGGAGTTGGGGCGGAAGGTGGTGCTGAACATCGTGATGGTGGGGTTCTTCGCAGCCGTGACGGGGATATTGGAAGCGGACGCGCTGCGCCAGGCGGTGGCGGATTCGGTGCCGCCGGCCATGCAGAAACTGAACCTGGAGGCATTCGATAAGGGGCTGGAGTACGGCTCCAGGCTGATCGAGAAGAACGGAGAGTCCGAGCAGGGCGTGGCGCTGGAAGCGGTGTAGGCCGGCGGCCGGGGCATGCCCGGCCCCTGCCCGCCCGTGGCTCTCTTCTAGCGCAGGTTGAACTTCTTCATTTTGTAACGCAGTGTGTCGCGCGTAATGCGCAGCAGGCGCGCCGCCTGTGTCTGGTTGCCGCTGGTCTTTTCGAGCGCCCGCGTCAGCAGCGTTCGCTCGTTGTCCTCGAGCGACAGCCCATCGCTCGGAATCTCCATTGAGGGTACCGCCGCGCTCATCGACAGCCCCGACGGTATGCTCATCCCCGGCTCCGGCCGCGTAATCGAGATGGGCAGGCTGTGCGACGTGATCAGCGCCGATTCCTCCAGGATCATCGACCGCTCGATGGCGTTGCGCAGCTCGCGCACGTTCCCCGGCCAGTCGTGCATCAGCAGCAGCCGCGCCGCGTCTTCGCTCACGCCCTCGATGCTGCGCTTGAATTTCCGATTGTAGTGCTCGATGAAGAACCGCGTCAGCGGCAGAATATCCTCCGGCCGCTCCCGCAGCGCCGGAATCTGGATCTGGATCACGTTCAGCCGGAAATACAGATCCTGCCGGAACGCCCCCTCCTTCACGGCCTCGCGGAGGTTCTTGTTGGTGGCCGCGATCACCCGCAGGTCCAGCTGGATGTCCTTCAGCCCGCCCAGCCGCCGGAAACTCTGTTCCTCCAGCACGCGCAGCAGCTTGGCCTGCAGCATCAGCGGAATTTCGCCGATCTCGTCCAGGAACAGCGTTCCCTTGTCGGCCAGCTCGAAAATGCCGCGCTTCTGCGAGCGCGCGTCCGTGAACGCGCCCTTCTCATAGCCGAACAGCTCGCTTTCGAGCAGCGTCTCCGGAATGGCCGCGCAGTTGATGGCGATGAAGGGCTCCGCCTGGCGCACGCTCTGGTAGTGCAGCGTCTTGGCCATCAGGTCCTTGCCGGTCCCGTTTTCGCCTTCCAGCAGAATGGTGGTAGCCTCGCTCGCCGCCACCCGCCGCACAAACACCATCACCTCCCGCATGGCAGGCGATTCCCCAATCACTTCCCGCTTCTGCGGCGCCGCTTCCTCGGTTATGTCCTTAATGGTGGCGACCACCCCCGTGAGCTGCCCGTCGTCGTCGAATACCTGGTTGGTCCGCATTACCACCAGCCGCTCCATCCCGTTCTCGGTCCGCAGCCGGACGGTGCAGTTGGGGGATGTCGGCGCCTGGTTCAACCCCACCAGCACGCCGCATCCCGGCTCGCACAGCGAGCACCGGAAGACGTCCTGGCAGTGCTTCCCCAGCATCTCCTCGGCGGACATACCGAAGAGTTTCTCGGCGGAACGGTTGACCCCGGTGATGCAAAATTCGGGATCGTAGAGGATGAGCGCGTCGCTCAACTGATCAAAGACCGCTTCCAATACGCTGGACTGCTGCCAGCCTGGGGTGAGCTTGGACATGCAAATGTGCTTTATACCAGTTTATAGCAACGCGTGTCTGTGCGCCAATTGGCTCACAATCCCGCTCGCGGAACGGGGAATTAGCCCCAACGGGCTCCCCCTGCCGCCCGAAATCGCTGGAAAACGCGGGAGATAGCCCGTGGCGATGCAATTGCTATTTCGGACTGCGGAGGCATTTATTTCCCCAATGTCGAAATGGAAAGTCATCGTGCCGGGAGCGCTCGTGCTCGCCGGATTCCTGGTTTGCTCAACGGCTTCGTATGGCAAACCGGAATACACGAAGCAGACCAAGAAGGCGTGCGTGTTCTGCCACGTCAACGCCCAGAAGACCCCCAAAGACCTGAAACCGGCCGGCAAGTACTTCCAGGAGCATAAGACCCTGGACGGTTTCGCGGAGCAGAAGTAGGCCCTCGGACGCGGGGGGCGTGGAGCCGCCTTATGATGCAAATGGTTCAGCTTTCCCTCTCGGATCAGCGCTTTGCCGCCACCGTACGGGAAGCCGTATCCCGCAATTGCGCCTGGCACGTCGAGTCCGTCCAGCACCCGGATCCCTCCGTACCCAGCGTGCTGGTTATGGACGAGGCGGCGTTTGCGCGGCTGCCCCTCCCCCTCTCCAATCCTGAGCGCATCGTCCTGGTGTCCCACAAGGACCCGCAAAGCCTCGCGGAAGCCTGGAATGCCGGCATCGTTTCCGTAGTCTCCGATAACGATCCCCCCAATACCGTGTTGCTGGCGATCATGGCTGCTGCCCTCCGTGTTGCAAAATTCAGCGGAATATCCCCCAACGCCTCCTCCGAAGCTGCGCATTTAGCCCCACAGAATCGTACTTCTATATCCAAAAACCTGAAAATTCAATAACTTGGAATCCCTTATGGGTGGAATTCCACGTGCAGTCTTCAGAACTTCGAAGCTGATGCCGGCGGTTCTCAAGGAGGACTCATGCAACGCTCTCTGGCGCAGTTGGAGAATATCGTTCGCGATTCCATCTGTCCGGTTTGCGCCGAGCGTCCAGGCCCCGGTCCCTGTGTTCTCGAAGCCGCCGGCGAGTGCGCCTTGTTCCAGTTTTTTCCGCGCGTGGCCCGGGCGCTCCAGTCCGCCCGCCGCGGCGATATTAACGACTCCATCGCGGCCATCCGCCGCGATGTCTGTTCTGTGTGTAGGAACCAGCAGGCCGGAGGCGACTGCCAGGCGCGCCGCGAAGGCGAGTGCGCTCTGGACGCCTACCTGGTCCTGCTGGTGGATGTGATCGAGGAAGCGGCCGGCCGGCCGCGCTCCGGGTCCGGCCGCAACCGGTTTGCCAATTTCGGAAAATCGGATGTGAAATAGTTTAATGTAAGCTGCAGAGGTGACTTTTATGAACTTCCGTCCGTGGTTTGTTGTGTGGGTGATCATGTTCGCCGTCGTTCTGGTGCTCGCCGCCTGGCGAAAGACCGTGACCCGCAACGAGGATGATTCGTTGCACGTGAGCGATGCTTCAACCGCCGCCGTCCCCCGCCAAGTGGAACTGACCCAGAAGCTTGCCAAAATCGATAAATTGGGCAAGGGTGCCACCATCGTGGCCGCTGTCTACGGCGTGGCCCTCCTGGGCATTTATCTGTACCAAGTCTGGACTTCTACCGCCATTCAACAGTAAGGAAAAGGAATTATCGTGAACCGGGGAATACTCGGTTTGCGCCGCGTTTCCGTCCTGGCATTGCTGCTCGGGGCGGCCGGTGCAAATCTCATAGGAGCGGATTGCGCCTCCTGCCATAAGGATCAGGCCGGCAAGCTCGCCAAAAGCGCCCATGCGGATCTGACATGCGATACGTGCCACGAATCCCACGATCAGTACCCGCATCCCGCCGGCGTGCCTAAACCGGCCTGCGCCACCTGCCACCAGGACCAGGCGGCCGATTACGCCGGCAGCGTGCACGCGCAGCAGCGCAGGGCGGGCAACGAAGCCGCGCCCGATTGCGCCGTCTGCCACGGCAGCGCCCACGAACTCCTTCCGGCCCAATCCCCCGCTTTCCGCACCGCCGTGCCCGACACTTGCGGTATGTGCCACAACGAGATCGCCGATCAGTACCGCGCCAGCGTCCACGGGCAAGCCATCGCGCACGGCGTCACCCAGGCGCCCGTCTGCACCGACTGCCATGGCGAGCACAAAATCGTTAAACCCACAAACCCCGCCTCTCCGGTGAACGCCGCCCATATCCGCGATACCTGCGGCAGTTGCCACGGCAACGTGCGCCTTACCCGCGCCTTCGGCCTGCCCAACGACCGCCTGGTCAGCTTCGATTCCTCCTTCCACGGTCTCGCCAGCAAGGCCGGCGACCAGACCGTCGCCAACTGCGCCAGCTGTCACGGCGTCCACAACATCCTGCCGTCATCCGACCCCAAGTCCACCATCAACGCCAAGAATCTGCCCCAGACCTGCGGCAAGTGCCATCCCGGAGCCGGCACGCGCTTCGCCATCAGCCAGGTCCACCTGGTCGAAAACGGCTCCGAGCCGCCGCCGCTGCGAGTGGTCCGCCAGTTTTATCTCCTCCTCATCCCCGTCACCATCGGCCTGATGCTGCTGCACAATTTCGGCGACTGGCTGCGCAAGCTCATCCGCCTGCGCTTCTCCGCCTACGCCCGTGCCACCCACAAGCGCGCCTCCGGCCGGGGCGAACTCCGCATGCTGCCTTTCGAGCGCGTGCAGCACGCGCTCCTGGTCGTCTCCTTCCTGACCCTCGTCTGGACCGGTTTCGCTCTCAAGTATCCAAGCCAGGCCTGGGCCCGGCCGCTGCTGGTTCTCGAGGGCGCCCATTCCATCCGCAGCATCGTGCACCGCGTCGCCGCCGCCGTCTTCATGCTGGTGTCGATCACGCACCTGGTCTCCCTGATCGTCAGCCGCAGGCTGCGCCACCACTGGCTGGAGATGCTGCCCAACGTCAACGATCCCCGGGAAGCCATGGCCAATTTCGCCTACAATCTCGGCCTCGGCGACCGCCGCCCAGCCCGCTCCCCCCACAGCTACATCGAGAAAGCCGAATATTGGGCGGTTGTCTGGGGCGCCGTAGTGATGATGGCCACCGGCCTCCTGCTCTGGGCCAACAGCCTCGCGCTCAAGTACCTGCCCAAGCTCTGGCTCGACATCGCCACCTCCGTCCACTTCTACGAAGCGCTGCTGGCCACGCTCGCCATTTTCGTCTGGCATTTCTACTCCATCATTTTCGATCCCGACGTCTACCCGCTCGATACCGCCTTCCTGACCGGATTTAGTGTAAAAGAGAAAGAGGAATCTCAATCCGGCCGGATGGCCCATACCGCGGGAGACGCAGCCCATAAATGACGCCTAACAATCCGAATCGCATCGCCGGGGGGTGGTTGTCCCCGCTGGTTTACCTGTCGAATAACTGGATCAGCCTGGCGGGGGTGGTGCTGGTCACCACCGCCGTCGTCTTCTGGCTGTTTCTGCTCCCGGTTACGCTGCGCGGAGAGGCCGGCAGCCCGTATATCGGCATCCTTGTGTTCATGGTCCTGCCCGCGCCCTTTTTCGGCGGCCTCATCGGTATCCCGCTGGGCATCTGGCTCAAGCGGAAGCGCGAGGGCCGCCGCTCCATTTACCCCGCCGAATTCCCTCCGCTCACCTGGCGCAACCACGAGCTGCGCAAGCTGGTCTACTTTGTCGGCGCCACTACTTTTCTCAACATTGCTATCGCCAGCCAGCTCGCCTATGGCGCCGTCAATTACATGGATTCGGTGACTTTCTGCGGCCTGACCTGCCACACCGTCATGCAGCCCGAGTACACGGCCTACCAGAACTCCCCGCACTCGCGTGTCGAGTGCGTCAAGTGCCATATCGGCCCGGGCGCGTCCTGGTTCGTGCGCAGCAAGCTATCCGGCGTCGGCCAGGTCTTCGCCGTCGCGTTCAATACTTACCCGCGCCCCATCCCCGTGCCCGTCCACAACCTCCGCCCCGCGCGCGAGACCTGCGAAACCTGCCACTGGCCGCAGCGCTACTCGCAGGACCGCCTGCGCGTCATTCCCAAATTCGCCGAGGACGAGAAGAACGCGGAAACCAAGACCGTGCTCCTCATGAAAGTCGGCGGCGGCAACAACGGCATCGGCATTCACGGCACGCACCTGGGCCGCGGCCCCGGCCAGGTGGTGATCCGCTACTACGCTTCCGATGAAGCGCGCCAGACGATCCCGTACGTGGAATACACCCTCAACGGCAAGACGACCGCCTTCACTACCGACCCCAAGCTCAACGGCGCCGGCCTCGCCCTGCGCGAGATGGACTGCATGGATTGCCACAACCGGCCCACACACACCTACGAGATGCCTGACGCCGCCCTCGATGCCGCCATGAGCAATGGCCTGGTCTCCTCCGCTCTCCCCTTCGCCAAAAAGCAGGGACTCGCAATACTCAAGACCAATTACGGTTCGCGCGAGGAAGCCGCCTCGAAGATACCCGCGGCATTTATTACTTATTACCAGACCACTTATCCAGCCGTATATGGCCAGCACGCCGCGGACGTTAAAGCCGGCGGACAGGAACTGCTGGCCATCTGGAGCCGCAACGTTTTCCCGGATATGAAAGTAACCTGGGGTAAGTATCCGAATAACATCGGCCACGACGCCTTCCCCGGCTGTTTCCGCTGCCACGACGGCGGGCACGCCGCGAAGTCCGGCGACACCATCACCCAGGACTGCAACGCCTGCCACAACCTCCTGGCGCAGGACGAGTCGAATCCGAAGGTGTTGACGGAGCTAGGTCTGACAGCCCCGGCCGCGGAAGCCGCGGCGTCACCCGACCCGAAAAAATAATTAACTGTCGACGAGGATTGATTGAGAACGCAGGAGTTATCCGTCTATTTGTCTCTGTGGTGCGACTAAGGGCACGGCTTTGGCCCTGCCGGATAGCGACCAGGAATTACGGGCTTTAGCCCCTGCCGCTTTTTACCAGTACCCGCTCCCCGCCACCGCCTTCCGGCAGTCCGCGCAGAATTCCGCGCCTTTGATGTCCAGCCGCTCCACGCCGTGGCTGGACGACATTACGCAGCGCCAGTCGGGACAGTGGCGCAGGCCGAACGTATGGCCCAGTTCGTGCGCCGCTTCCTTGATCAGCCGCTCGCGCATCATCGCGTCGTTCCCCGGCAGGCCGTAGAATTCGTCGTGCAGCCGCGCCGTCGAAACCACCGCGCAGTTGCCGTCCAGTTGCGCCTCGCCGAACACGAACGTTAGCACCGGCACGTACAGGTCGCAGGTGGTCACGCCCAGCACCCGCCCGCCGCCGGCGTGCGTTTCCATCTTCTGCAGAATCGCCGTCGAATAATGCTGCCCGCGCCGCTGGTCCGCGGCGAAGCTCACATCCAGAGTCTCCGGACGGATCTGGCACGGCGCGCGAAACAGCCGCGCCATCGTGGCCGCCAGGTGCTCAAGCAAATCGAGGCCCGGCGCGTCCGTCCCGTTGGCTAACGGAATGACGTGCATGGCGTTCACCGCAATCCATATTTCCGCAGTTTATTGTAGAGCGTGGTCCGGTCGATATCCAGCACCCGCGCCGCCCGCGAAAGGTTGTGCTGCGTCTCCCGCAGGATGCGCTCAATGTGCGCCCGCTCCATGTCCTCCAGCGTCCGCCCTCCCTTGGGCGCTTCGCCGTCGAACTGGAAGGAGAAGTCCGCCGGCCGGATCTCGCTCCCGCGCCCCACCACCAGCGCCCGCTCCACCGCGTTCTCCAGTTCGCGCACGTTGCCCGGCCAGTCGTGCCGCATCAGCACGTCCATGGCTTCCGCCGAGATCCCCGGCGCCTGCCGGCTGGTGGCCGTGCAGAATTTGTTCAGGAAGTGGTTCACCAGCAGCGGAATGTCTTCCCGGCGCTCGCGCAGCGGCGGCAGGTCGATGCAGAACACGTGCAGCCGGTAATACAGATCCGGCCGGAACGTCCCCGCCTTAACCAGGGCATCCAGGTTCTTATTGGTCGCCGCAATCGCCCGGAAATCCACCTTGATCTGCTGGTTCCCGCCTACCCGCACGATCTCCTTCTCCTGCAGCACGCGCAGCAGGTCGGTCTGCGTTTTCAGGCTGATGTCGCTGATCTCGTCCAGAAACACCGTGCCCCCGTCCGCCACCTCGAACTTGCCCTTCTTGCGGTATTGCGCGCCCGTGAATGCGCCCTTCTCGTGCCCGAACAGCTCGCTTTCGAGCAGCGTTTCGGTGAGCGCGCCGCAGTGAATGGTCACCATCGGCATGTAGCGCCGCGGGCCCGCCGCATGAATCGCCCGCGCCACCACTTCCTTGCCCGTTCCGCTCTCCCCGGTGATCAGCACCGTGGCCTCGGTAGGCGCCACCATCTCGATCAGCTCCACCACCTTCTTCATCGCCGGGCTTTTGCCGATCAGCTCCGTCGACGGAAAAACTTCCTGCAGGTTCTCCCGCAGCCGCACCACCTCGCGCCGCGCCCGCTTGTGCTCCAGGGCGTTGGACACCAGGTGCGACAGCTCGTCCGGATCCACCGGCTTGGTGATGTAGTCGTAGGCGCCCTGCTTCAGCGCCTGCACCGCCGTGTCCACCGAGGCGTAACCGGTCATGATGACGACCGTCAGCTCCGGATCCGCCTCCCGCAACCGCGCCTGCAGCTCCATGCCGTCCATCCCCGGCATCTTGATATCGATCAACGCGATGTCGAATTCCGCCTGCTGGATTACCTCCAGCGCCTCGCGCGCGCCCGGCACCGGCCGTGCCGTGTAGCCTTCGCTGGCGAACCACTTGCCCAGTGAATCGCGCACCACCAGCTCGTCGTCGACGATCAGTATTCTGCCCTTCGTCTTCGTCGAAATCGGCGTCTCTACCGCTGTTGCCATTGGGGTTCTCCTGTGGCGGGCAAGGCATGCTTCGCCCCTACAATCGCTTGCGCGGTCTCTGTTGAGGCGGGGCATGCCTGGCCCGCGCCGCTGCCGCCCGCGGGCAGCTTCACCGTGAATTCCGTTCCTTCGCCCGCCGTGGAGCGGACCGAGATTTCGCCCGCGTGCTGCTCCACGATGGAATGCGCCACCGCCAGGCCCAGACCCGTGCGGTTCTGGTCCTCTTTCGTGGTGAAGAAAGGATCGAAAATTCGCGGCAGCACGTCTGCCGGGATGCCGCTTCCCGTGTCCTTCACCCGCACCAGCGCCTGCTCTGCGCCGGCGTCATAGCCGGTCGCCACTTCCAGCACTCCGCCCTTTGCCATCGCCTCCGAAGCGTTCACCATCAGCACCAGCGCCACCTGCTGGATCTGGTTGGCGTCGCACTCCACCGGCGGCAGGCCCTCCGCCAGTTGCTCCCGTAATTCGATCGACTGCATGTCCAGCTTGTGTTTCACCAGCAGCACTGCCCGGTGCACCATCGGTGTTCAGCTCGTTCGGCTCGCGGTGGCTCGGCGCCTGCCGCGAAAACGTCAGCAGATTTTTCACCAGGTCGCCGCACCGCTTGCTCTCGCGCTCGATGGTCTGGATCTGCTCTTCCAGCTCGTCCCGGTTCGGCAGCTCGTGTTTGCGGATCTCCCGCAGCACCAGCCGCGCATACGTCAGAATGCCGAACAGCGGATTGTTGATCTCGTGCGCCACCGTCGCCGCCAGCTTGCCGATGGAGGCCATCTTTTCCGTCGTCAGCAGGGTGCGGTACACCCGCTCCAGCTCCGCGGTCTTCCGCCGTACCTCGGCCTCGATCTTCCCCTGCACGCTGGCCACTTCCGCCGTCATCTTGTTGAACGACGCCGCCAGGTCGCCCAGCTCATCGTCCGACCGCACCGGCAGCCGGTACGCCAGGTCTCCATCCGCCACCCGGCGCGTGCCGTCGATCAGCTGCTTCACCGGCTGGTACACCACCACCCACATGAACAACACCGCCGCCAGGCAGCCCAGCGCGATGGCCGCGAACAGAAACCACCGCAGCACCGCCTGGTGTTCGCGCGATCTGCGCGTCCACCTGCGCCAGCGAGAGGTCCGCGTCGATCACCCCCAGCACCCGCTGTCCTGCCGGATGCACATGGCACGCCGCGCTCGCGCACGCCGCCCCGTTATCGATGGTCCGGCTTACCGAAAGCACCCGCTGCCCGTTGGCGCCCCAGAAAATCGGCGCTCCAGCCGTGCCCGCCGTCGCGCGCCGCGTGCCCACGTCGCGCGGATCCGTGGAAAGCGTCACCCGCCCGTCCTGGCTGGAGACTCGGATGCGCTGGATGCTCGGCTGCGTGCCCAGTTCCTGGATGATGTTCACCAGCGCTTCCCGATCGTTGTGCAGCATGCCGTAGCGCGTGCTGCGCAAAATCAGCCCCGCGATCCGGTCCGCCGACTGGCGCACCAGCGCCTCGGACTGGCTGCGCTCCACGCGCAGGTTCAGGTACCCGAACAAACTGAAAAAGGCCGCCGTGCTCGCAATCACGCACACCGCGAGCTTGGCGGCCACTCCAATCCGGACTTTGCCGAACCGCTTCATCCCACCGCGACCCGGTCCACCTCCGTCTCTGTCTCCGTCTCGCTTCCGTGGCGTGCGCCGGAGCCTGCGCTTCGAAAATCGGGAAGTATCCCGCCACCATCCGGAAAATCGCGAAGCCCGCCGCCACGATGGAAAGCGTTACCGCTACCTCGCTCCACTTCGGCGTGTAGTGCGTGCCCGATCCCGCTTCCAGGCCCGTCGTGCCTACGTTCAGCCGGTTGGCGATTACGCTGAACACCACCATCACCGCGCACGCGTACAGCGCCCCCGGCCGCATCCGGACCTTGCGCTGGTACAGCAGCACCGTGGGCACAATGGCCAGCCCGATCTCGAGCGCGAACATCCACGTCTCCATGCGGTTCCGCGCCAGCAGCGCGAAAGCGTGCCGGTGCGCCAGGTCGAGGAAGCGGATCCACAGATACACGCTCATCGCCACCGCCAGCACCCGCCCCAGGCTCGCCAGCAGCGGCAGTTCCAGCGCGCGTCCGAACTCCCGGCTGCTGTGCCACGATTCGAAAATCGTCATCGCCAGCCCCACCGCGATCGCGGAAATGAAAAACAGCAGCGGCAGCAGCGGGCTGTACCACAGCGGATAAAGCTTCGCGGGCACAATCAGGAACAGCGACCCCAGCGAGCTCTGGTGCAGGGTGGAAAGCAGCATGCCCAGAATCATCAGCGGTACCGAGATGCGGTGAATCCATTCCGCCGGCTTCTGCCACCCGAACCGCTCGCACACCACCGGGACGAATTCCAGAAACAGCACGGTGCTGTACAGCGTCACGCACCACGCCACCTCGAACATCACCGAGTGGGGGTTCCACATCACCAGCGGATGCCACAGCCGGTCCGGTCGCCCCAGATCGTAGAGCAGCCCCACCACCACCAGCACGTAGCCCAGGAACGCGGTCAGGATGGCCGGCCGCAGCACCGGCCGGTACTTCTCAATGCCGAATATATGCACAATGGCCACCAGCGTGAACCCGCCCGCCGCCAGCGCCACCCCGCACATCACGTCGAATGCAATCCAAAGTCCCCACGGAAATTTATCGCTGAGGTTGGTCGACCCGCCCAAACCATAGAAAATGCGCAGGTACGTGGCATAGGCGCCGCTCAGCATGATGGCCGCGAAAACCCCGCGCCAAACCGTGATCCGTGGCGCGGACCAGCGTTTTTTGTCTGGCGGCCCCTGTCTCGCCGCCCGTACTCAGGAATTCTGCGGCGTCATTCCCTTGCCCCTCCTGTCTCCGCGTTCTCGTCCGCGCCGCCCGGCCTTCCGCCTTGGCCACCTCTTCGCGCCGGTTGCTGATCCACCAGATGCCGCCCAGCAGCACCGCCCCCGTCGAAACCACGTCGGGCAGCAGTTCCAGCACCCGCCAGGTGTAGTCCGGCAGGGGATCCGAGGGCACGCCGGTGCGCAGCCCGATCTGCTCGAACGGCACCGCCGAAAGGTACAACACCGACGTCCCGCCCACTTCCTTCAATCCGTAGATCTGGCCGTAGTATTGATCCGGCTTCTCCCCGATCCGCCGCCGCGCTTCGACGATCAGTTCGTCACGGTCTCCGCACTTGGTCGCGCCTGTGGGGCAGGCCTCGCCGCATGCCGTCAGCTTTCCCGCCGCCTGCCGCTCGTAGCACTCGTTGCACTTGCGCATCCGCGGCAGCCGGCTCGACCATTCGTACGTCGGCACCTGGAACGGGCACGCCTGCATGCAATAGCGGCAGCCCATACACTTATCCGCATCGTAGGTCACCGGCCCGAGAGCGGTTTTTTGCAGCGCTCCCACCGGGCAAACGGAGGCGCATGCCGGCTGCACGCAGTTCATGCAGAGCCGGCGCACGAAGTGATCCCCGTGCGTCTCGATGGTCGTCAGCTTGTGCGCGGAGATTTTCTCATCGGCCGCAATCTTGTCGTCGTATGGGAGTCCCCATCGTTCGGCACAAGCGCTCTCGCATGCCCTACATCCTATGCAGAGGGTGCTGTCGTAGAGAATGGCTTTCGACATATAGAGACCCTCAAATCTCTTTTTAGCAGACTTTGACGACAAAGTGTAGCAAAATTTAACATCACCGGATCTGCAACCCTGAATTAATTCTCAGCGGCTCCCGGCGAGCGTTACATTCAGCAACCTCCCGTCTACGCCGTCAGGAAGAATTCTGAGGTGGCCGCTTTCCAGTCCACTTCCGGCAAGGCCGCGAAAATATCGTCCGCCGGACGTCCGCCATCGGCCGCAACTGCCCCGGCCAGAGTCGGTTGCATGGCATACAGCCGCTCCACCGCGTCCTGCATCCATTGCCGCACCAGTCCCTTTCGGAACCAGGTTCCGTCCCGTGTTCTCCTCGTCCGGCACGTGGATTGAAAGCAGCCAGCCCTTTCCGTAGGGATCTTTGCGCAGCAGCGCCGGATTCGCCAGCAACCTCCGCGTTCACTTCCATGATTTCGCCTTCGGTCGGGGAGACCATTTCCGTTTTTACGCCATCCCGATGAAACGCCAGCACTTTCTGCCCTTGCCTTACCCACGTCCCCGGCTTCGGCAATTCGATCTTCTCGACCCCGCCCAGCAGGGAGGCCGCAAACTCATCCGCACCCACCCGCACCATGTTTTTCCGTTCCCGTACCAGCCAGCCATGGCCGAAATGATAAGAGATGCTGTCCGGGGTCTTGAACCCTTCCACATAGTCGCCGCCAGTCATGGCCGGGACTGCCTTGGACCGCTTCCGTCGCGACCGCGATCGGCGCCTTTGCGCCGGTTGAGCGCATAATCCAGAACGATGAATCCGAGAAACGTTACCAGAACCAGTAGAACTGTCATTTGGCTTCCTTCCTTTCTCCGCCTCCTTAAGGGCACGAAGCGATGCCAAAAAGTGTTGTTTTAGACCTCTTTATCCGTTGTGATTTCATGCAGATGCAAAGGCTGTTTTCAAGCTCAGTCCAATTTGCTGTTGTAATTTGCAACCAGACCCTGCTGTGAAATTAGACAAAGGTCCTCGAATCAAGGGCCTAACCCCCGAGTTGCAAAATCCAACGCCACTGTTGCCGAATCCAGCACTTATTCGGCCCCCTTCGCATGGTATGGGCCCCCATTGGGGCCAGCCAGGGTCGGCCTGTCCCGAAAGGGCCCCGCACGCCCGCTCCCCCATCCCGCTCCCCAAACAAAAAAAGGCCCGGCGCGAGGCCGGGCCAAGTCGTCTGTTCAGTTCCGCTGTTTTACGTCTTCGGTTGCGGTGGGAAGTGTTAGATCCAGCTTCTTTTCATTCTTCTCGGGCTTGGAGGATAAAACTTGTGTGGCGGTACCGCGCCAGATCAGTTGGTGGTTCGAAGCGTTGAATATATCCACTGTCAGGCTGCCGACCTCTTCCGGTATCGCCTGGGTTTCCGCGGATCCCCGCCACCCCAGCCGCGCCAGCCCCAGTCGGGGAAGCCGTTATAAAAGGTCTCCAGGGTGTCCCGTTCCGTGGTCCTGCCAAACCCGGCCACGGCGGCCTGGCCTCCCGACGGCACCCTTGTCCACCCCTTTGCCGCGAGTTGGCTGTCCACCGCGGCCAGGATCCGTTGCTGCCAGAGCGTATTGCCGGCCTTCACCCCAATCCAGGAGTAGGTGCGATAACGGCTGAAATCGGCGTGATGATCGTAGTCCGTGTGCACCGCGGCCAATGCTACCACCGCCACGCCCAGAACCACCGGCGCCAGGAAACGGGAAACGCGCATATCCATAAGGTCCGTGTCTTACCTCCTTGCCGGCGGCACGCGCCGCCCCTCTGATAAGCTTTTTGCAGTTGCGCCGCCATGGTATAAAAGGGCGCTACCATCTGACTGTGAAGGTCTTCCTTATGCTTATGGCCGCCGCCGCCGTTATGCCCGATCTTCCTCAGCTGCAGCAGATGAGCGCCCGCTTCGCGCCCGTCACTCCGCGCTACGACGAATCCTCCCTCTCCCCCGGCGACCGCCAGGCGCTCGCCAAACTGGTCGAGGCCGCCCGCACGTTCAACCTTCTTTATATGGACCAGCTCTGGAGCGGCAACCGCGCCCTCTACGGCCGCCTCCGCCACGACCCGTCCCCGCTGGGCAAAGCCCGCCTCGCTTATTTCTGGCTGAACAAAGGCCCATGGTCCAACCTCGATGCCAACGCCGCCTTCATCCCCAGCGTCCCCGAACGAAAACTCCCCGGCGCCAACTTCTACCCCGAAGATATGACGCGAGCCGAGTTCGAGGCCTGGGCCAAAACCCTGCCGCCGAAATCGAAGGAGGAGGCCGAGGGCTTCTTCACGGTGATCCGGCGGCGCGTCCCGGAGGGCCCACGGGGCCGGGCAACGTGGACCCGCGCCAGCTTACTGCTGTTCCCTACAGCCAGGCGTACTCCGCCGACCTGCAGCATGCCGCCGCGCTGCTGCGCGAGGCCGCCGCGCTTACCTCGAACGCCTCGCTCAAGAAATTCCTCGACCTCCGCGCCGATGCCTTCCTCTCCAACGACTATTACGCCAGCGACCTCGCCTGGATGGACCTCGACGCCCCGCTCGATATCACCATCGGCCCCTACGAAACCTACAACGACGAGCTGTTCGGCTACAAAGCCGCCTTCGAAGCCTACATCACCATCCGCGACGACCGCGAATCCGCCCGCCTCGCCAATTTCTCCTCCCACCTGCAGGAAATCGAAAACAACCTCCCCATCGACCCCCGCTATCGCAATCCCAAGCTCGGCGCCGCCGCGCCCATCCGCGTGGTCAATGAGGTCTTCGCCGCCGGCGACGGCGCCCACGGCGTCCGCACCGCCGCCTTCAACCTCCCCAACGACGACCGCGTGGTTCACGAGAAGGGCTCCAAGCGGGTCATGCTGAAGAACATTCAGGAAGCCAAGTTCGAAACCAACCTGAAGCCCATCGCCGCCCGCGTCCTGCCCGCCTCCGCGCAGGCCGATCTCAGCTTCGACTCCTTCTTCATGCACATCCTGGCCCACGAGCTCAGCCACGGCATCGGCCCGCACCAGATCCAGGTCAACGGCCGCTCCACCACGCCGCGCCAGGAACTGAAGGATCTGTACAGCGCCATCGAAGAGGCCAAGGCCGACGTCACCGGCCTGTTCATGCTGCAATACCTGTTCGACCACGGTATGCCCCACGCGCCCGCCGCCTCGCGCCAGCTTTACACCACCTTCCTGGCTTCCGCCTTCCGCTCCCTCCGCTTCGGCCTGGCGGAAGCGCACGGCAAAGGCATGGCCCTCCAGTTCAACTACCTCACCGACCGCGGCGGCTTCGTGGCCAACCCCGACGGCACCTTCGCCGTCGATTTCACCAAAATCCAGCCCGCCGTCCGCTCCCTCGCTCACGACCTCCTGACCCTCGAAGCCCAGGGCGACTACGCCGCCGCCAAGAAGATGCTGGACACCCTCGGCGTCATCCGTCCCCCCATGCAAAAAGCTATCGACCGCCTCAACGCCATCCCCGTCGACATCATCCCGGTCAATGAAGCCGGGAGTTAGCGCCGTCACCCGGGTTGACACGGAAATCCCGCCGGAGTAGCATAATTCCGCCCTCGCCCCCGCGGGGGGCTTCCGAACGGGGGAGTACGCCATGTCCTTTTCGCATGCATCCAGCCGGGGAACAGCCGCGCCCCAAGGCAAGAACGCCCCGGCGCCGCGGCTTCCCGAGGCGCCTGACCGGCTCATCCAACCGCCGCAGCGGCCAATCGGGAACCAGGCGATGCTCCGGCTTTTGCGGCAGGGCGCGGTCCGGGGCGAGCGCGGCGTAATCCAAGCCAAACTGGCGGTTGGAACCCCCGGCGATCCGCTGGAGCGGGAGGCCGAAGCAGCCGCGGACCATGTGATGCACTCATCTGCTTCCACCCCGCCGCCCATCGGGCGCGCGGATTCCGAGCCGGCGATGGTTTCCGCGTCGACCGCCGGCCCCGAAGCCGGCGCCGAGGCCCCCGCCATTGTGGACGAGGTGTTGCGGGCATCGGGGCACCCTCTCGACGCCGCCGCGCGAGCGTATTTCGAGACGCGCTTCGGCCGGGATTTCGGCGCAGTCCGGATCCACACGGGCCCCCGCGCCGCCGCCTCTGCCGATGCCCTTGCCGCGCAGGCCTATACGGCCGGCCCCCACGTGGTTTTCAGCGACGGAAGCTACCAGCCGGGCACGGAGAGCGGGCGCCGGCTTCTGGCCCACGAGCTCACCCACGTGGCGCAGCGCGGCGGGGACGGCGTTATCCGCCGCCAGCCCTCCGGGATGGACCCGAGGCACGCCCGCGGCCATGCCGGCGAGCAGGGCATGGGCTTTGGATACAGAACGGAAAAGAACTGGATTTTCATTGAAGGCCCCAGCGGGGCCGCCGGCCATGGCGTGACCGCGCCCGGCTTCGACGGCGTGGCGTACAACATCGACGCGGATGAACTCCACATTCTCGATAACAAGTCACTCAAAGCCACAACGGCGAGAAGCGCGACTGCCCTGACGGATAATCTTCTGACCAATCTTGATAACACCATCACCCACGTTCGCAACATGCAGGACCTGCCCCGGCGAATCCGCATCCTGGGGATGCTGACGCGGACGCGAGCCGCGGTTGCCCAAGGGACCCAGCTACCGAAGAACGTGAAACTGGTTGTCACCGGGGAAGGCGGGCGGACGGTGCGAGTCGGTACGGCGCTCAGCCGGCAGGGAGTGATCTTCCAGGAGCCGGGGCAGGTGGAGGAGCCGCTGGCGCCGACGAGTCCTCCGGCGCAGGAAGTGCATGGCGAGATCGACACTTCCGCGCCGAAGGGAACACCGTCTCCCGGCGCGGGTGGCGAAGGTGCGCAGCCGGCGGAAGGAGAACCCGGGCCAAAGCCCACCGGGGCGCCGCCGGTTGGGGAGGAACCCGGCAGCGTTCGCGGCGGGGGCGGCACGCCCGGCGTGACCGGCGGCCCGGGTCCGGAAGCTCCTTCGGCGCCTGCCACCCCCTCGGTTTCGGCTCGGGATATTGCGGCGGAGTTGGCCGAAACCGAGCGGACCGTCAGATACCTGGAAGCGGCTGCCTCGCTCGTCCGCGCCACTTTAGCCGTGGAACAATTCGTCGGTCTTCTGAAGGAGGCCCTCCGCGCATACGCTATGGCCGCCGCCACCCTCGCCGAAGGCTCGCCCTACGCCAAGGAGGTCCGCCACGCGTCCGCCATCGCAGACCGCGCCAAGGAGTTGGCCGACTATTACGCTTCGCTGGATCCTTTGCGGGACATGCCGCGGAAGGGAAGCGAGGCCTACGATTCCTGGGATCGGCTTCAGCAGATCCAGTTCACTTACCTGGCAGTGGAATCGAAGCTGCACGACACCCTGGAAAGCGTCAAAGACGCGCAACGGGATCTCGCCGACCAGGTGAACGATCTGAACGATGCCTTAACCGAGAAGGCGATCCATGCGACCTTCCTGCCCTACACATCGTTGGCCGTGGCCGACATGTATTTCTATGCGGAGGCCGGCGGCAAGATGCGCAGCAGCCTCATCGATGCGGACGCTTCCTATAAGAAAGCCCAGACTCTCATCGGCAATATCGATTCCATGACGGAGGGCATCATCAAGATCATCGAACTCCGGCTCCGCGAACTCGGTGTACAGGGGCAAGTATTCGCCGGGATGTCCGACGAAGAGGTTCGTTCCACCTCGTATTCCAAATTTAATTTTCGGGACGCGGGAGACTGAGCGCGACGGCCGCATCGATTCCTTGCGCCAAAACCACCGCAACCCCCAACCCGCCCCCGTTTTACGCTGTACTGGGGAAAATTGCCGCAGGCTGGTTGCCGGCCGCGTGCTCTCAACCCTTTGCGCCGCCAATCATTCGGAACACTGCAACCTTTGGCCCTTGAACTGCAATCAAACTAACTATGAGGCCGACCTGTCATATTTCGGAGCGCGTCAGGGGTTGCTGCGACATCTGTGGGAACTGGCCCAACCGGCTGCACATGCCGGAGGACGTTCACGGCTGGTACTGTGCCAAGTGCTGTCCCGTGTGCAAGGCCCAGCCTGTTGCGCAACCGGCTCCGGCCACGCCCGAACCACCGGCGGACCAGGCCTCGCAGGCAGCCTGACCGGTCCGGGCGATGTAAGGGCGGGGCGCTTCGGCCTGCCAACCGGCTTGTCAACTCCGCCTGCCGTTGCAAATACAACCACTTAGCTGAAATCTGAGTTTCAGATGTTGTACTCTGTTATGTGGTGCGGAAGTTCAATCCTGCCAGCGCGCCGCCCGCCGCCTACGCTTGCCGTCTCCGCGAGCAATTTCACCGAGCGAACCCAATTCCGCCCGTAACTCCCTCTAAACAAAGCAGATTTTTCCTGCGCGGCCGGAGGCATGCCGATGCCGCGTAAAGCGATCAATCCCTGGATCATCGCCATGACGGTCATGCTTGCCACCTTCATGGAGGTCCTCGACACCAGCGTCGCCAACGTCGCCCTGCCCCACATCGCCGGCAACCTCTCGGCCAGCATCGACGAAGCCACCTGGATGCTCACTTCCTACCTGGTCTCCAACGCCATCATCCTGCCCATGGGCGGCTGGTTTTCCATGCTGATCGGGCGCAAGCGCTTTTATATGATCTGCGTCGCCCTGTTTACCGTTGCATCCCTGCTTTGCGGCATGGCCCCCACGCTCGACGCCCTCATTTTCTTCCGCGTCCTCCAGGGACTCGGCGGCGGCGCGCTGCAGCCCATCTCCCAGGCCATCCTGGTCGAAAGCTTCCCCCGCGAAAAGCACGGCATGGCCATGGCGGTTTTCGGCATGGGCGTGGTGTTCGCCCCCATCATCGGCCCTACCCTGGGCGGCTGGCTCACCGACGACTATAGCTGGCGCTGGATCTTCTTCATCAACCTGCCGGTTGGCCTGCTCTCGCTCTTCCTCACCGCCTGGCTCATCCACGATCCCCCGTACCTCAACCGCCGCAGCCTCGGCGACGGCCTCAAAATCGATTACACCGGCTTCGGCCTGCTCGCCCTCGGCCTCGGCTCGCTCGAGGTGGTGCTCGACGAAGGCCAGAAGAATGACTGGTTTGCCTCCCACTCCATCGTCGCGTTCGCCATCATCACCGCCGTCTGCCTGGTGACCGTGGTCTTCTGGGAGCTGCATCACGAGCATCCGATCATTGATTTCCGCATCCTAAAAGAACGCAACTACATGCTGGCCACGGTCTCCATGCTGGTGCTCGGTTTCGTGCTCTACGGCAGCACCGCGCTGCTTCCCATGTTCCTGCAGACCATGCTCGGCTACACCGCCATGCTCAGCGGCCTGGTGCTCTCGCCCGGCGGGCTGGCGGTGCTGGTGCTCATGCCCGTGGTCGGCATCCTCCTGCGCCATTATCAGCCGCGCTGGCTGGTGATTTTCGGCGTGTTCACCTCCGCCGCCGGCCTGTACGTCATGTCCAAGTTCAACCTGGAGCTCGATTACGCCACCGCCGTTCGCAGCCGCGTCCTGCAAAGCTGCGGCCTGGCGTTCCTCTTCGTTCCCATCAGCACCGCCGCTTTCGCCCGCATTCCCAAGGAGCGGACCAACTACGCCACCGGCCTGTTCAACCTGGCGCGCAACATCGGCGGCAGCTCCGGCATCGCCGCAGTCACCACCATGCTGGCCCGCCGCGCCCAGTTCCACCAGTCCGTTCTGGTGGCCCACCTGACCCCATACGACTGCAATTACCGCGATTCCATCGCCCGCACCGCCTGGCTGCTCCAGTCCCGCGGCGCCTCCGCGCCCGACGCCGTCCAGCAGGCCAACGGCCTCCTTTATGCAAACGTCCAGCGCCAATCGAGTATGCTGGCATTTGGGGATGCTTTTTGGCTGATGGCCGTTCTGTTCCTGGCAATCGTGCCCCTGATGTTTCTGATGAAGCGCCCCGCCGCCCGTAAGGAAATTTGACCATGCAACCCGCAACCGAATCTAAAGAAGCCCTTAATCTTGTCTCCAACGCGGAAGAAGCGACCGCCGCCAAGGCCTCCGCTCCGCCGTCGTCCGCGCCCGGGTCGCGGGCCAAGTTCGTGCTGCTGTTCGTCTTCCTGCTGGCCGCGGCCGCAGGCGTGTACGCCTGGCTGCATTATCAGAACCGCGTCTCCACCGACGACGCCACCGTGGACGGCCACCTCAGCGCCATCGCCCCCAAAATTTCCGGCAACGTCATCGAAGTGCTCGATCAGGGACAACCAGCCGGTCAAGACCGGCGACGTGCTGGTGCGCATCGACCCGCGCGATTACCAGGCCAAGGTGGATCTGGCCAAGGCCGCCCTGTTGGAGGCCGAAAGCCGGTCGCAGGCCGCGCAGCAGGTGGTCCCGCTGACCAATGACACCACCCAATCGGCCGTTACCGCGGCCGATGCCGAGCTGGCCGACGCCAATGCCGAGCTGGAGCGCGCCCGCCTCGCCTACGCGCAGGCCTCCGGCTCCGACCTGGCCTTTGCCGAAGCCAACGTCGCCGCCCGCCAGGCCGCCAACGACCGCGCCCAGGCCGACCTGGCGCGCATGAAGCCGCTGGTGGAGAAGTCCGAAATCTCCAGCCTGCAGTTCGATTCCTACAACGCCGCCGCCCGCGTGGCCGCCAGCGAATTGAAGGCCGCACAGGAAAAGCTGGCCTCCGCGCGGCAGGACGCCGCCATCCGCAAGACCGCCCTGGATGCCGCCCAGTCCCGCGTCGGACCGCTACCGGGCGCAGCATGCAGACCACCGTCGCCAACCGCAAGCAGGTGCCCATCCGCCGCTCCGACGCCGGCACCGCTTCCGCCGCCGTGGCCGCCGCCCGCGCCAACCTGGAAGCCGCCGAGCTGCAGTTGAGCTACACCACCATCACCGCCCCCGTGGACGGCGTGGTCACGCGCAAGAGCGTCGAAATCGGCCAGATGGTCGCCCCCGGCCAGAGCCTGCTCACCGTCATTCCGCTCAACGATATTTTGGTCACCGCCAATTTCAAGGAGACGCAGCTTGCCGGCGTCCACTCCGGCCAGCGGGCGGAAATCGACGTGGATATGTACGGCAAATCGCGTCAGCGGCCATGTGGATTCCATTGCCGACGCCACCGGCGCGCGCCTCAGCCTGCTGCCCCCGGAAAACGCCACCGGCAACTTCGTCAAGGTGGTGCAGCGCATCCCCGTGAAAATCCTGGTGGATCCCGGCGCCAACCTGATTCTTCGCCCCGGCATGAACGTGGACGTGACGATCTTCACCAAATAGGGTAGGCCTCCCGGCCTGCCCCCGCGATTTATACAGTACTTTATAACTAAGGAAAGGGCTTCCGGCCAGCCCCGCCGATGTTACAATCTTCACTAAGTCAGGGCCGGTAGATACGGTTCTGCTGTTTGCCCGTCCAGCCGGGGACGCCCGCTCACCCGGTCGGTTTCGCACATCGGCACACTGCCTGCGAAAAGAGCCTGATGATGAACGTCCTCATGCTTACTCTTCTTTTGGCATCGTCGCTCTGTTGCCGCCACCGGGCGGGCGCTCACCCCGGCGGAGCGCCGCCAGTCCGAATTCGACCGCATCGCCATGGCTCCGGCGCCGGCGCTCGGCGATGCCGCCGCCTGCATCCAGACGCAGGCTTCGCTCGTCCCGCTGGCCGGCCCGGAAGACGTGCCGCTGATGGTCTTTCACAAAGGCTACTGTGAATTGGCCGCCGCCGCCATCACCGGCGATCCCGCCGCCTTCCATGCCGCCGCCGCCGATTTCGATAAAGCCCTGGAAGCCTGGCCCGCCCGCGCCGCCTCGCTCGGCCCAAGAAAACTGCCGCCGGAGCCGCCGCCTGCCGTGCTCCACGTGCTGGCCGAGTGGCCCGGCTGAAGGCCGGAGCCGGGACCCGGCTCGCGATGCGGCTGCCCGCGAGCTGCCGTCCGCCTTCGCCTCGCCCGCCTGCCTCGCCGCCCTTATGCCGGCCAGCCTGTGCCAGTCCTCTCAACTACGGGCCGCCAGTGGCAGGGGTGGATCGCGCTCCACCGCGACGATCTCGAGACCTCCGCCGGCGCCTTCGCCTCCGCCGCCGCGCCCGCCTGGTCCGCCTGGGTCTCCGGACGGCAGGCGTTCCGCGCCCGCCAATACAGGCAAGCCGCGGATGCGTATCAGCGCGCCGTTTCGGCCTGGGACGCCGAGCGCCGCCAATCGCCCCGGCCGCTCGACGACCGCATCGCGCCGCCCCTCGATCTTTCCTCGGCCTACACCGAACTCGGCGGCGCCCGCCTGCTCGCGGGCGACCCCGCTGCGGCCATCGCCGCGCTCAGCCTGGCCGTCCGGGAATCGCCCTCCAATTCCCGCGCCCTCTACCTCCGCGCCCTGGCCGAAGACGCCGCCGGACAGAACGAAGCCGCCCTCGCCGATTACAACCTGGCCAGCCGCACCGCTTTCGCCAACGCCAGAGATCTGGCCTCCGGCGAAGCTCACCTGTATCGCGGCATCCTGCTCTTCCGCCGCAAGCAGTACCGCGGCGCCGAAGACGAATTCTCGAGCGCGTTGAATTTCTCCATCGCCGCCTCCCTGCGCGGCGATGCCATTGCCTGGCGGCGTCTCTCCGCCGTGGCCGAAGGCAGTTGCGATGCCGGCGTCCGTTACCTGGAGGAGGCTATGCCCTCCGCCTCGCCCTATTTCCCCCGCCAGGAAGCGCGCTCTTTCATGTCCGCCTGCCGTGCCCTGTGATCCCCGTGTAGGGTATGGTACAGTTCAGGATAAGATGGCATCCCGAAGCGTCAATAAAGTGATTCTGCTCGGGCATCTCGGCAAAGACGCCGAGACCCGGTTTACGCCAAGCGGCGTGGCCCGGTCCACTTTCACTATCGCGACCAACCGCCGCTGGAAAGACCAGCAATCGGGAGAGTGGAAGGAAGAAACGGACTGGCACAACGTCGTGCTGTGGCGTTCGGAAAATCTCGCTAACTACCTGTTGAAGGGCAAGCAGGTCTACGTCGAAGGGCGCCTGCAAACCCGCAGCTACGACGACAAGGAAGGCCAGAAGCGCTACATGACCGAAGTGGTGGCCGATGACCTGGTCCTGCTCGGCGGCCGCGGCGATTCCGCCGGCGGCCCGCCTCCCGGCGAGTTCGACCAGCAGCCGCGCCCGGTCTCCATGCCGCGCTCCAGCCGTCCGCCCGCCCCGGCGCCGCAATCGGCCCCGGCCGAGGGCTTCAACCAGGGCATCACCGACGACGACGTGCCGTTCTAGCGCGTTATCGCTGGGAAAACATAAGCAAACCGCTCCCTCACTTACGCTCGCGGCTCTGCATTTGCATCAGGGCCGCGAGCGTGAGCCAGCGGATTACGCAATCGCCAGCCCCGCATGCCCGGCCCCTACGGGAGTGGGGTGGATTTTAGTCGAGCGTGCAGGCGGGCGATGGTGGATTCGACGTCTTCCAACTTCGAGGGGACAGCCGAAGAGAGGACTTCCGGATCGCCCGCAGTAACGAGGACGTCGTCTTCGATGCGCACGCCGATGCCCTTGTATTTCTCGAAGACCGGGCGCACGGCGGCGATAAACCGGTCGTTCTCGGGAGTTTTGCGCAGGTTGTCGAGGGCGTCGGGACGGAGGTAGAGGCCGGGCTCGACCGTCACCACCATGCCCGGCTGCAAATCGGCGGGGCTGGGATCGTGCACGTTGAGGCCGATGGAATGGCTGATGCCGTGCGGAAACCAGACGCGGAGCTGGCGGTCGCTCGAGGCGTCGGTCATCAAGCCCAACTGGAACAGGCCGCGCTCGAAAACCGCGGCGGCCGCACCCTGCAAGTTCTCCTGGCTTCCGCCGCCGGTTTTGTGCCCGGAGCGGGCCATGCGGATGGCGGCCTGCTGCGCCTCCCAAACCAGGCGGTAAATCTGCCCCTGCTCGCGGGTGAATCGGCCGCCCAGCGGAATGGTGCGGGTGACGTCCGCGCTGTAGCCGTCGAATTCTGCGGCGGCGTCCATCAGCAGCAAGCCGCCGGGCGGCATGGTGTCGCGGTTGGATTCGTAGTGCAGGGTGGTGGCGTTGGCGCCGGAGCCGATGATCGAGGGATAGCCCCAGTGCGCGTTGCGGCGCAGGAAGGTGAATTCGAACTGCGCCTGGATCTCGTATTCCGGCATGCCCGGCGCGGCCAGAGCGTAGGCGCGCTCGAAGGCCTCGGCGGTGATGTCGACGGCGTGGCGCAGCAGGTCGATCTCGCGCGCCGATTTGATGGTGCGCAGTGAGGCGATGAGAGCGGTGGCGTCCTCCACCGGGAGCCGCGGAGAGACCGCGGCCAGCTTCGCGGCCAGGTCCATTTCGCGCTGGTGCTCGGCCGCGCCGCGGCTCAGAAGATATATGTGGGTCTCACGCGCGCTCGCCGCGAATGGCGCGGTATCTTTCCGCCGTATCTTCGGGCAAGGGCGGCGCAGGCAGGCACCGCCGAACCGCGCGGCGCAGGCTCGGCCTTGAGGTCGAAGAGGTCGCCCGCCTGGGGAGCCAGCAGGCGCAGGAACTCGCCCAGGCGGCGGGCATCGTAGACCTGCTGAATGCCGGAAATGCGGCCGGCTTCCTCGGGGGTGAGCAGGTGGCCGGTCCAGCTTTCCTGCGCGGGGTTGGAGGGCGGGAGAAACAGGATCTCGCGCGCGGTTTCGGCGCCGGGAACCAGCACCAGCGCGGCGCCGGGTTGGGAGAGGGCGGTGAGGTAATAGAAATCGTTCTCCTGGCGGTAGGGCCAATCGACGTCGCCGGCATAGTTGCGCGGCTCGGCGGCGTAGAGAACCAGGACGGCATGCGGGCCGAGGCGGTCCATCACGGCGCGGCGATGCGCGTCGAGGTCGGCAACGCGGTCGCGCTGCCAGGAATCGGGCGGCGGCCCGGCCACGCGCCAAGCCTCGCCGGCGGAGACGGCCGCTGAGAGCAGGACGAGAGCCGGGATGAGGCGGGCAAGGCGGGGGCGCATGCAACGATTATAAGGGGCAGCGCCCGCCAGCCCTGTGGGACAGACCAACGCATTTCGCCATCTGCCAACCTGCGGGAATACGCGTCAGGCTTTTACCCGGGCAGAATCGGTACTCTAGCCGCTCAGAAGGCACCCGGATTTCCCCGTACGCGACATACAGTAAAATCGGGTGTAATTCCTGGAGACGGGGATCACTAAGAGACAGAGCAGCGGATGGACCACGAAGCGGCAATCCGAACAGCGGCGGTAGAGCGCTACCACTTGGGCGAGATGAGCGACCAGGAGCGCGACGCCTTCGAAGAACATTATTTTTCCTGCCCCATATGCGCCGAGGCGGTGCGGACCGCGGACGCGCTGATCGGGGACCTGAAGGACGTGCTGCGGGAGCGCACGTTCCAGAGCCGGCGGAGGTGGTGGTTCAGCCTGCCGGCGATGATCCCCGCCGGCGCGGCGCTGGTTATGGCCGCGGTGGTGGCATACCAGAACGTGGTGGTGCTGCCGGAATTGAAGGCGCCGCGGGAGCTCGGGCCGGCCATGATTCTGGAAGGGTTAACGCGCGGCGCCGAAGTGAAGGTGGCGGCGGGCCAGGGGCTTCATTTCGAGATGGGGCTGGACGGGTTGAAGGCCGGCCGCTTGCGTTTGGAAATCGAACGGCTAGCGGGCGGCAAGGTGGCCGGCGGGACCGTGGCGGCGCCCGCGGCGGGGCAGCCGCTGGACATCTATTTCCCAGGGAAATTCGAACCAGGGCGGTACGTGTTGGTGGTAAGGGAAGAGCCCGGGGGGAAGGAGTTGACCCAGAGTTCGTTTGCGGTTGTGGATAAGGAGAGCGCAACGAGATGAGCGGAAGTGGAGCACGCCACATTTTTGCCGGTAATGGAACTGGCGCTGCCGCACGGTTTCACCGGCTGGACGATGTCGAAAATTTGAACCACATGATTCCGGCGCAGGGATCGGCGGCCTTGGCGCCGACCGGCGGGCGTTCGGAGGCGCGGGTGGATTCGCACTTTGAGTACCGGGTGGACCATCCGCGGCCGCGCCGGCTGCTGGCGGTGGACCGGGCGCATACCTGGCTGGAAGGCCGCGACGCCGGCGGGCGGCTGGAGACGGAAGTCAGCGTGGACGTGGAAGGGATGGAAGTGCTGGAGAAGCTGCGCGTCGATTCTATCCGTCTGCACATGCTGGCTACGCGCACGGCGCCGGAAGGGGTGGCCGTGGTGACCACCAGCGGCAATCGCGTGGTGGGGCTGCGGATGGGGAAGGTGGAGGCGCGGATTACGCTGGACGACGAGCCGCTGACACACACCGGGTCGCAGAAGCAGCTGGAGGAGTTCTGGCGCGGGCAGAGCGACGACTACCGGCGGCGGAACGCCTGGCGCTTTTACACCAAGGACGATGAGAAGGAACTGGCGGACGACTACGGGCAATACCGCTTCTCGCTGGTGAGCGGAATCGTGCTGAGCGGTCTCGAGAAAGACCAGGCCGACATCTCGGTGGACGGCTATGCGATTCGCTGGAAGGGCTTTGGCAGGATTATCCTAGGGGAAGTCCATGTCAAAGGCCAGGAGCGGCGGGTATCGTTGGTGCGGTTGGCGATGGGGTCGGACGGCGGCGGCGACGGCACCGGCGGCGGCGGCGGCTCGAACGGAAGCGGGACCGCCGGCAGCTAAGCTGACGGCGGCGCTGCTGGCGCTGCTGTGCGCGGCGTGCAGTTACTTCAGCGGCGCCGACAGGACCTATCGGGAAGTGTTGGCCAAGTCGCGGCAGGGCGACCTGGCGCAGGCGTCGGCGGAGGCGCTCAAGAACGCGGACCGTTGGCGGAACGACCGGAATTCCCCTTGGTATTGGAATTTTCGTCTGCTGGCGGCGGAGACGCTCACCTCTCAGGGGAAATACGGGGACGCGGAAAACCTGCTCAAAGATCCGGTCCCTGCCCAACTTTCACAGCAATATGCCCGGTTGCTCCTCGACCGGGCGGTTCTGAATGTCAGCCGGTACCGTGACGCCGCGGATTTGCTGCGGCAGGCGCGGGCGGTGGTGCGCGATCCGGAACTGGCCATCCGGGTCAACCTGGCCGATGGCCTTCTCGCGCTCAACCAGCGCAAATCGGAACGAGCCCAGGAGCTTTTCCTGGCCGCGCTGGACCAGGCCACCCGGTCCGGAAACGTCTACATGCAGGCGTCCGCGCTGAATAATCTATGCTGGTCCAGCCGCCGGCTGAATCGAAACGAGGAGGCGATCCACTTCGGCGAGCGCGCGGTGGCGGCAGCGGCGCAGGTTGGCGCCCGCCGGATTGAAGGTGCGGCGCACGCGAACCTGGGCACGGCCTACGTGCTGTTGGGCGAGTTCGACACGGCCATCGCGCATGAGCAGAAAGCCGTGGAGACGCAGCGGGCCATCGGCGCGAAATCATTGGTAATGAATGACTTGGGTGAGCTGGGGTTGATCTATGATCGTGCCAACCAGAGCGCCAAAGCGATTCCGTATTACCAGCAGGCGTTCGCCATCGCGCAGGAGCTCGGCAGCAAGCGGGACGCCACGCGCTTCGCCGAGAACCTGGCCACCGCGCTGGCCAAGCTGGAAGAGTGGCAACCGGCGACGGAATGGAATGAACGAGCCCGGGTGCTGGCGGAGGAGACGGGAGAAAATCTGGCTTACCTGCTGCGCAACCAGGCGCTCATCGCGCAGGGAATGAACCGCAGGGAGGAGGCGGCGCGGCTTTACAACCAGCTGCTGCGCGGCCAAAACACGCCGGGCGAGCTGCGCTGGCTGGCGTACACGCGCCTGGCGGACATGGATGCGGAGGAGAAGCGGTTCGGCCAAGCCAACCGGAAATACGAGCAGGCGCTCGCCATCATCGATGGTGACCGGGCGAGCCTGGCGGATGCGCGCTTTAAGATCACGCTGGTTTCCTACCTGATGCCGTTCTACCGGCATTACGTGGACACGCTGGTGCGGGAGAATGACGATGCGGGCGCGCTGCGGGTGGTGGAATCGAGCCGCGCGCGGGTGCTGGCGGAGCGGATGGGGCGGGATTTTGAGCCGCGGCAGTTTCCGGACCTGGCGGGTTTGCGGCGCTGGGCGGGTGCCGAGCAGGCGACGGTGCTTTCGTTCTGGGTGGCGCCGAAACGGTCCTTCGCCTGGGTGATCCGGGCGGACGGGGTGCGGCGGGTTGAACTGCCGGGCGCGGAAGAGCTGGAAAAGGCCGTGACGGAATACCGCGCGGTGGTGGAGCACTCGGTGCGCGACCCGCTGCAGGCGGACCGGAAACTGTGGACGGAGCTGATGGCGCCGGTAGCGGCGGCGATACCGAGAGGCTCGCAGGTCATCGTGATTGCGGATGGGCCGCTGCACCGGCTGAATCTGGAGACGATGGTGCGGCCGGAGCCGCAGCCGCACTACTGGATCGAGGACGTGCAGATTGAAGTCGCGCCTTCCATCACCATTGCCATGGCAAAGCCGGGCCGGCCGGCAATGCGCGGCGGGTGTGCTGCTGATCGGCGATCCGGATTACCGGGGCACGGGATACGAGCCGCTGGCCGGCGCGGGGGAGGAGCTGCGGGCCATCCGGGCGCGATTTGCGGGAGCGCGGCAGGCGGTGTACAGCGGGGCGCAGGCAACGCCGGCGGCGTATCGGGAGGCGCAGCCGGAGCGCTTCGCGGTGATCCATTTTGCGGCGCACGCGGAGGCGGACGCGGAGAAGCCGCTCGATTCGGCGGTGGTGCTGGCGCGGCAGGGGGACGGGTACAAATTGTATGCGCGGGACGTGATCGGGATACCGATTCACGCCGGCCTGGTGACGCTTTCCGCGTGCCGCAGCGCGGGGGCGCGGGAGTATGCGGGGGAGGGGCTGATCGGCTTCGCCTGGGCGTTCCTGCAGGCGGGAGCGCATGCGGTGGTGGCGGGGCTGTGGGACGTGAGCGACAACGCGGCGGCTTCGCTCATGGCGCGGTTTTACGAAGGCGTGGCGGCGGGCCGGGATGCGGCGCCGGCGCTGCGCGCGGCGAAGCTCGAGATGCTGCATGGGGATGCGCGCTTCGGCAAGGCATTTTATTGGGGCGCCTTTCAGGTATACGTGGGCGCGGCGGGAATAGGGGAGTCAGGAGTCAGAAGTCAGAGCGCGCAGGGATTTTCGCGGTAACTCCGATTCGGCGTGACATCTGGCTGGCATGCTGGCAGTCATCGCATTCAACACCACCGGCGCCGAAGGCCCTGTAGCGCCGCCTTCCAGGCGGCCTGCCGGCATCCGTGCCGGCATACTCCGGGCGAGCCCGTATGCTGAAGCCGAGACGCGGAGGCGGTGCCAGTGCTGGGCGATCCCGGCTGCGCCAGCCGGAATGCCGGCTCGGAAGCCGGCAGGGCAAGCTGCAAGCTTGCGCTACGTGAACAGCCCCGGCTGGCCGGCGTGGGGGAGCTTGGGTTTGACCTGGAAGTATTCGTAGGCGAGCTCGGTGGCGATGCGGCCGCGGGGGGTGCGGTTGAGGAAACCGAGCTGGATCAGGTAGGGCTCGTAGACCTCTTCGATGGTGTCGGCCTCCTCGGAAATGGATGCGGCGATGGTGTTCACGCCGACCGGGCCGCCGCGGTATTTTTCGAGAATCGTCAGCATGATCTTCTGGTCGATTTCGTCCAGGCCGTAGCGGTCCACATCTAGCAGGTTGAGGGCGGTCTGGGCGACGGCGGGAGTAATGCGGCCATCGGCGCGCACCTGGGCGTAATCGCGGACGCGCTTGAGCAGGCGGTTGGCGATGCGCGGCGTGCCGCGGCAGCGGCGGGCGATTTCGCCGGCGGCACCGTCTTCAATGGTGACGTTCAGCAGCCGGGCAGAGCGGTTGACGATGCACTTCAGCTCGTCGGCGTTATAGGGATCGAGGCGCAGCACCAGGCCGAAGCGGCCGCGCAGGGGCGCGCTCACCAGGCCCTGGCGCGTGGTGGCGCCGATGGCGGTGAACTTGGGCATGGGCAGTGAAACCGTGCGCGCCCCCGGACCCGCGCCCACCAGGATATCCACGCGGAAATCTTCGAGCGCCGAGTAGAGCATCTCCTCCACATCCGGCAGCAGGCGGTGGATTTCGTCGATGAAAAAGACCTGGTGGAGGCGGACGTTGCTGAGGATGCCGGTGAGGTCCAGTTTCTTTTGCAAGACAGGGCCGGAGGTGGTGGTGAAGGGGACGCCGAGCTCCTCGGCGATGATGGAGGCGAGTGTGGTTTTGCCGAGGCCGGGCGGGCCGTACAGGAGCACGTGGTCCATGGCCTCGCCGCGCCCTTTGGCGGCCTGAATGGCGATGTCGAGATTTTCCTTGAGCTTGGTCTGGCCGGTGAAATCGGCGAGGCGGCGCGGGCGCAGCCCGGCTTCGAATTGCAGATCTTCGGACTGGCGATCTCCGGAAATCAGCTCCCGGTCGGGCATGAAGCTTCCAGATTAGCAGGGGACGGGGGGGTAGGGATCAGGGATTAGGGATCGGGGATTAGGGATCGGGGTCGCGCGGCCTCTCGGCTGGTGCGGATCGCATGCGGTGTGCCTCCTGGATGCCTGCATGGACACCGGCAGCCAGCCCCGACGACGAAAGTCCTCGCGACCCTGATCCCTGATCCCCGATCCCTGATCCCCGCTACCGCACCAGTTCCAGCGCGCGGCGGAAGAGGGGCTCGAAATCGGCGGCAACCGCTGCGGGGGCGCCGGTTTTGGCTTTGCGCACGGCGGCTTCGGCCTGGGGGCGGCCGCAGCCGAGGTTGAGAAGGGCGGAGAGGACATCCTGCTCCACGGCAGAAAGGGCGCCGGCCGCGGCTGCTGCGGCGGGCTCTTCGCCGGTGGCGGCGGGAAGCTTGTCTCGCAATTCGAGCACCATCCGCTCGGCGGTCTTCTTGCCGATGCCGGGAATGCGGACCAGGCGGTCCACCTCGCCGCGGCGGATGGCGGCAATCAGGTCGGGCGCCGCCAGCCCGGAGAGAATCGTCACCGCCAGCTTGGGCCCGATGCCGCTGACGCCGATCAGTTTCTCAAAGAGCCCTTTTTCGTCCTGGGTGAGGAAGCCGTAGAGCGAAAGGGCGTCCTCGCGGACGTGGGTGTGGATGCGGAGGCGGACTTCGGCGCCGGCCTCGGGCAGATGGGTGTAGGTGGAGACGGGGATGGTGACGTCGTAGCCGACGCCGCCGGTCTCGACGATAGCCTGGTTGGGATGCTTTTCGAGGAGCGAGCCGCGGAGGAGAGCGATCATAGGTTGATTGTAATTGGGGCGCCGGGGCCCAGGGGCCGGGGGCCGGGGAAGCGCGGGCCCGCGGACGCCTGCGCGCATTCGCACAGGACGCCGGCAATTTGTCGGAAACTGCACGCTGCGCCCGCGCAGATACGCCCGTTTCATCCGCAGGATTGCCTTACGGATGTGGCTGAAAGATCGGACTTCTGGCAGGCTAAGGGAGAGCATGCATCTTCTGCCTTTGTATCACCGGCTGCCCGTGTGGATGCGTACGGTGGCGGCGTCGGCGCACGGCGTGAATTTGCAAAGGTGGCGATACGGCCGCAACACCGGCCGCCTGGTGGAAGAGGCGCTGGAGCGGGAAACCTGGAGCGCCCGCGAGTGGGACCGATGGCGCGAAAAACGGCTGGCGTTCCTACTCCATCGCGCCGTGACGCACGTGCCGTACTATCGCGATCTTTGGGCGCGGCGGCGCGCCGCCGGGTTTCGCGGCTCGTGGGAAGCGCTGGAAAACTGGCCGGTGCTCGAAAAGGAAGACCTGAGGCGCCACGCCATTGCATTCGTGGCCGACGACCGGGATCCGAAGCGCATGCATTGCGAGCACACCAGCGGCACCAGCGGCACGCCGGTAATGCTCTGGAAGACCCGGGAGACGGTGGAATACTGGTATGCGCTGGCGGAGGCGCGATGGAGACACTGGTACGGCGTTTCACGGCGCGACCGCTGGGCCATTCTGGGCGGCCAACTGGTGGCGCCGGCAGCCCAAACCAAGCCGCCTTTCTGGGTCTGGAATGCGGCCATGCGCCAGTTGTACATGTCCTCGTATCACCTCTCGCCGCAGTACATTCCGCACTACCTGGAGGCATTGGACAGATACCGGATCCGCTATCTGCTGGGCTACAGCTCCTCGCTCTACGCGCTGGCCGGCGAGATAGCCCGCGCCGGCCGGTGCGGCATCTCGAGCCAGGTGGTCATCACCAATGCGGAGCCGCTGTTCGATTATCAGCGCGAGACGATCTCTTTCGCCTTCCGCTGCCCGGTGCGGGAAACCTACGGGATGTCGGAAACGGTGGCCGCCGCCGGCCAGTGCGAATACGGCAACCTGCATCTGTGGCCGGAGGCGGGGGTGGCGGAGATCGAGCCCGACCAGGACGCCGGGAAGGGTGAAATCACCGGTCAGTTGATCGCGACCGGCCTGGCCAATCCCGACATGCCGCTGATCCGATACCGCACCGGCGATCGCCTGACGCTGCCCGCCAACCCCGAGGGCTGCGCGTGCGGGCGCACCTTGCCGTTGCTCTCCCGCGTGGAAGGCCGCTCCGACGATGTGCTGTACACGGCGGATGGACGCGCCATCGGGCGCCTGGATCCGGTATTCAAATCCGACTTTCCCATCCGCGAGGCGCAGATCGTTCAGGAGAGCCTGGAGTTGGTGCGACTGCGCTACGTGCCCGCGCCCGGCTGCACGGACCGGCACGTGAGCGCCATGGCGGACCAGATCCGCGCCCGCATGCCGGGAGTTCGCGTGATGGCGGACGCCGTGGATGCGATCCCGCGAAGCGCGAACAACAAATTCCGGGCGGTGCTCTGCCGCCTGCCGGCGCACCAGCGAGGGATGGGCAGGACCAGCTCTCCTTCCAGCGCCTGAAGCGGCCATGCCGCTCGCGGCGACGGATGGTACAGTAAGACTCATGTCGCGAAAGTTGCTTCTCACCGCTCTCCTGCTGCTCTCGCCGCTGTACGCGGCTAAGCAAGTGATCGTTCCTCCGGCCCTGGCGCCGGCCGCCGGCGCGCCCGCGCCCAACTTCAGCCCCGGCATCCTGGTGGACGGCACGCTTTACGTTTCGGGCACCACCGGCGAAGACCTGAAGACCAACCAGATCCCGCCCTCATTCGAAGCGGAAGTGAAGAATGCGCTGGACCGCATCGGCCTGGTGTTGAAAGCCGCCGGAATGAGCTTCAACGACGTGGTGGCGGTGAACATCTTCCTGACGGACATGGACTTGTTTCCGCGCATGAACACGGTTTACCGAACGGTGCTCAATTCGCCGCGCCCGGCGCGCACCACGGTGGGGGTCACCAAGCTGGCGGCGCCCACCGCGCACATGGAGATCAACGTCATCGCGCACAAGTAGGTCCGTGGCGCGGGCCTCCAGCTTGGAGCAGGTATGCCGGCATGGCCGCCTGAAAGGCGGCTCTACGGGGGCCTAGGGCTGGCGGCCGGCGCCGGAAAAACCGAGCAGCGCCTGGACGCGGTCGGGCGATCCCGTGAAGGGATGGGGCGCGGACGCGCGGCGGCAGGCCAGCATCTCGCGGTAGATGGGGTCGGCGAGGCTGGAGTTGATGCCCCAGCCGCCGAGGTATTGCAGGCGGAGGTCGCGGTCGCGGTTGATATCCGCGCCCTTCACCCAGGCCGCGAAATCGGCGTTCGATCCCATGTAGGTGGAGAACAGGTCTACGGCCGAGTTCACGCCGATATCCCGCAGCGATTCCAGAACGGGCGCGAACTCGGGCCGCCGCAGCCGCGCCTCGGTTTCGTCCACGTCGATGCGGGGCGGGCTCAAGTGGCCCATGAACACCATGTCGTAGCCCTGCCCATCCAGCGTGTTGGCCCAGATGGTGGAGTTGGGGAAGGCCTCGAAAAAGGTGGCGAGCTCGCTTTTGACGGTGCGGACGTCGCTTTCATAGAGCGGGACGTAAAGGGTGAAAGCGCCGCCGGGGTTGAGGTGTGCTTTGACGGCTTCGAAGTACTCCTTGGAATAGAGCGCGGCCGTGCCCTTGACGAAAACGTCCAGCGGGTCGGAGGCGATAATATCGTACTTCTCCGGCGTGGTGAGCAGGTAGTGGCGGGCATCGTCATAGACGATGCGCGTGCGCGGATCGTGGAGAACGTCGTAATCCTCGCGGCCGAAAAATTGGGTGGAGATGGGCGGGATTACGGGCTCGATCTCGCACACGGTGATGCTGCGGACGCCGGCATAACGGGTGAAGGTTCCGGCGGAAACACCGGCGCCGAAGCCGATGCCGAGCACCTTGCGCGGGTTGGGATGGGTGAGCGCGGCCAGGTGGCCGACCATGCGCTGCAGCTTCATATCGAACGGCTCGTTGGTGGCTTCCACATGGCCGTTGACGTCGATCTGGGTGGCGCCGTCTTCCCAGCGCGAAATCACCACCGAGGAGTTACGGCCCTCGGCCACGTGCAGGATTTGCGCCTTGCCGGCGTTGGTGGCGATATGGCGGCCGAACGCGATCACCTCCGGCGGGATGGCGTGGACACGGGGTGCGGCCCCCACCGCCAGCAGCAGCGATGCGGCCAGCGCGGCCGCCACCTGTTTTTCGCGCCAGCGCGGCGCCAGCAGCACCCAGGCGCCGGCGGCGGAGAGGACGAGCAGCAGGCGCTGGGTGTCCTGCGAGCCGATCCACGGCACCAGCGCCAGGCTGACGGCGAGCGCGCCGGCGATGGCGCCCAGGGTATTGGCGGCGTAGATGCCGCCCACCAGGCGCGCCGGATCTTCGCCCGGCCGCGCGGCGGCGGCCAGCGCCAGGGGGAAGCTGGCGCCCCAGAGCAGCGTGGGCGGCAGGATCGCCCACAGGCAGCGCGCCATATCGAGCTGGAAGATGAACCAGTTGCTGGAGCTGAGCGCGGGGTCGATGGGCCAGTAGGGCAGGGAATCGGAGATCATGAGCGCGGTCCAGGCCACGCCGGCGGCGAGCAGGACCTGGCACCAGCCGAGCGCCAGGCGGGCGCGGCGCGCGTCGCCGAGCGAGCGCGCCAGCGAGGCGCCGGCCGCGCTGCCCCCGGCGAGACCGACCAGAAACACCGCCAGAATGATGGAGAAGACGTACACCGTGGAGCCGAGCAGCATGCCCATCAGGCGCGTCCAGACGACTTCCGCGCCCAGAGCGCCGGCGCCGGAAAGGGCGATGGTGAGGTAGACCGCGGCCGACCCGCCGCTCGCCGGCGCCGGCGGCTCGGATATTTGGGGAGCGCCGTCAAAGGCCGGCGCTTCGCGGGCAATCCACCAGCTCACCGCGGCGACCGCAAGGTTGATGGCCGCGGCCGCTGCCGTAGCCGCGTACACGTTGTACAGCCGCAGCAGGTAGAAACCGGCGGCCAGGCAGCCGAGCACCGCGCCGGCGGTGTTGGCGCCGTACAGCCAGCCGAGGCGCGCGGTGCCTTCCGGAGTGGCTTCCAGCCAGCGCGAGATGGCGGGCAGGGAAGCGCCCATCAGGATGGTGGGCGGCAGCATGCAGATGGCCGCGAGCAGGCCGCGCAGCAGCATGTTTTCGATGCCATGTTCGGCCACCGCCAGGTAAGCGTGGCCGACCAGCGGCATGAGGACGAGCACCAGCAGGCCGCAGGCGGCGATGCCGGCTTCGAGCGCGCCATACAGCCGCAGCGGGTGCAGGGCCGGGCGCAGGCGCGGCAGCCCGATGCTGCCCAGGCAGAGGCCGCCCATGAAGGTGGCCAGCAGCACGCCGATGGACACGGCGGTGGAGCCGATTTCGAGCTGCAGCAGGTGATACCAGACGATTTCGTAAATCAGGGCGGAACAGCCGCTGGCTGCGAACAGCAGCAGCAGCAAAGGAAAACGGCGTTGGAGATGACTCATGGCGTTCCCGCTGGTGAGGTACATCATACCAGGAGTGCCAGGCGGGATCACCGCTGGGAGGCCTGCGTGGCGCCGCCTTCGAGGCGGCCATGCCGGCATACGTGCCGGGCCCCGAATGCCGGCTCGGAAGCCGGCATGCAAGCTGGAAGCTTGCGCTACAGGATTTTTGGCCCTACACCGCCGCCGCGGCAGCGCGCGGAGCTTCCGGCTGCGGCTGCGGCTGCGGCTGCGGCTGCGGGTTGGGCGCGGAGTGATGCCGCGCCGCCGCCCGCTGCAATTCCTGGTAAGCCGCACGCATGAAATCGCGCAGCCGCCCGACGTCCGGAACCACGTTGGCGTCGGCGGTGAAGCCGCAGAAGAACTGGCCGTCGTAGCTCTGCATTGCGACGTTCACGCCGAGTTCGTAGCCGGTGGGAACGTGGGGATAGGAGGCGAGCATGCGGCGCCCCACGGCGTACAGCGGCGTGGGCGAGCCCGGCACGTTGGTGCAAATCATGTGCAACAGCGGAACGGGCAGCGGAAACTGCGGGATGGCCTTCCAGAACAGCGCCTGCAGCGGCGGCGGCGCGGCGCCCAGCCAACTGCCCAGCAGCGCGATGAGATGCGCCGCGTGCGCATTTTTCATGATCTCGGTGCGGGCGGCCACCTCGCGCAGGGTGCGGATGGGGCTCGCGATGCCGAGCGGCAGCGCCACCGGCAGGAAGGTGATGCGATTGCCGAGAGTTTCGCCGCCGTCCTGGCGGATATTCACCGGGCACATCACCCGCAGGAACCGGCCGGCCACCGGGTCGCCGTGCGCCCGCGCATAGCGTGACACGGCGCGCGCCACAATCGTGAGCAGGACGTCGTTGGCGGTGCCGCCGGCCCGCTCCCGAACGGCTTGCACTCCGGCGAACGGAAATTCGGTCCAGCAGAATTTGCGCTCGCCCGAGCACGGCCGGTTAAAGACGAACCGCCCGGACGAGGCTGCCAGCTCCGGCCACAGCGCGAGCAGCTTTTGCAGCGCATCCTTGGTGCGCTCTTCGGTCAGCGCCTGGGAGAAGCCGAGCATCACGGCTTCGGCCGCAATCATGCTTTCGAGCGAGCTGTGCACGCCGCTGGCGAGGGCCTCGACAAACGATGGGCTGCGCTCGGCCACGGCGGCCGGCCGGCGGCGCGGCTTGCGTATAGCCTGCGAGCCGGCGGGCGTGGCATCCAGCATGATCTTCATGAGCGAGGCGCCGGCCACGCCATCGGCCAGCGAGTGGTGAATCCGCACAATCACGGCGCCCTGGCCGCACTCCAGGCCTTGCACCACGTGGAGGTCCCACAGCGGCTTGCTCCGGTCCATCACCTGGCTCAGGATGCGGCTGGCCAAGGCTTCCAGCTCCGCCTGCCCGCCCGGAGGCTCTACGCGGAGCCGGAAAATGTGGTCGCGGATTTTGAAATTCGGGTCGTCCTGCCAGCTCGGGTAGCCGAGATAATAAGGCGGATCGGTGACTACCTGGCGGTAGCGCGGCAGCAGGTGCAGCTTGGAATCGATGGCTCGCACGAACGGCTGGAAGGGGATCTCGCCCTCGAAGATGCAGACGGCGGCGATATGTAAGGGAATCTCCTTACGTTCGAGATAGAGGAAAGCAGCATCTACCGCGGAGAGGCGCCGGGCCAAATCTGGAGATGGCATGGGAATGCAACCGTCAGGCCGGCTCCCCGGCGTCCGCGGCGTAGAGGCGGCTGGCCTCATGCCAGAGTTGGAAGGCGGCGAGATCGATTTCCAGCTCGCTGAAATTGACCGGAGGGACCTCCTCCGGGCTTTCGATGGCGGGTAACTCCAGGGCTTCCATATTACTTCTCCGCTATAGAAATCCCAAAAAAACTTAAAAGTTCCTAAAATCCGATTTAAGCGTAGGATGTATTCTGGTGCAAGTCAATGCGGAGCGCGCAGCCTGACCCCAAATTGTGGGAACAATTACAAAATGGCATTACGCTTGGTTCGCAACCGAACAAACGGCTGCCGGTGCGGGCTCCATTCACCGGATGCGTAATCGCCGAGATCCCTGGCGCGGGCGAGGCGGACGTGGAACTGGCGGTTTCTCTGGCGCGCGCCGCGCAGCCGGCATGGGCAGCGCGCTCGTGCGGGGAGCGTGCCCGCGTCTTTCTTCGCTTCCATGACTTACTGCTCGACCGGCAGGACGAGGTACTGGACCTGATCCAATGGGAGACCGGCAAAGCCCGCCGCCACGCCTTTGAAGAAGTTCTGGACACGGCGGTGGTGGCGCGCCATTACGCGCGGCACGCGGCGGCACTGCTCCGGCCGCGGCGGCGCCGGGGCGCCATTCCGGTATTCACGAAAACCTGGGAGCTTCATCACCCCATCGGAGTCGTCGGCTTCATCGTGCCCTGGAATTACCCGCTGAATCTGGCGGTGACGGACGCGATTGCGGCGCTGATGGCGGGCAATACGGGTGTGCTGCGGCCCGATCCGCAGAGCAGCCTCACGGCGCTCTGGGCGGTGGCTCTGCTGCGCGAAGCGGGCCTGCCGCGGGATGTCTTCGGGGTGGTCACGGGCGAAGGAATCTCACTCGGGGAAGCGCTGGCGGCGCGCGCCGATTACGTCATGTTCACGGGCAGCTCGCGGACAGGCCGGGTGGTCGGCCGGCAGACGGCCGGGCGGCTGACCGGCTGCTCGCTGGAGCTGGGCGGCAAGAACCCGATGATCGTGCTGGCGGATGCGGACGTGGAAGCAGCCATCGAGGGCGCCATTCGCGGCTGCTTCGTGGGCGCCGGGCAGGTATGCGTTTCCGTGGAGCGGATCTACGTGCAGGAACCCATCTTCGCGCGCTTCCTGGAGGGCTTCGCCAAACGCGCCCAGGGCTTGCGGCTCGGCCCCGGGTTCGACTACTCGATGGAGATGGGATCGCTGACCTCCGAGCGGCAGTTGGCGCGTGTGGAGGAGCACGTGTCCGATGCGCTGGCAAAGGGAGCGAAGCTGGCCGCCGGCGGCCGGCCGCGGCCGGACCTCGGGCCCTGGTTTTACGAGCCCACCATCCTCACCGGCGTGCGCCCGGAAATGCAGCTGTTCGCGGAAGAAACGTTCGGACCGGTGGTTTCCGTCTATCCCTTCCAGGATGAAGACGAAGCAATCCGGCTGGCGAATGCGAGCAGTTACGGCCTGAACGCCAATATCTGGACGCGCAGCAGCCGCCGCGGCGTGCGGATGGCGCGGCGCATCGAGGCCGGCAGCGTTAACATCAATGAGGCATACGCAGCCGCCTGGGGATCGACCGATGCGCCCTCCGGAGGCATGAAGCAGTCCGGGCTGCGCCCGCGCCACGGCGCCGAAGGCCTGCTCAAATACACACAAGCGCAAACGATTGCGGTGCAGCGCGGATTTCCCCTGGCTGCGCGGCGCGACGCCGCCGGCTACGCGCGCCTCATGACCTGGCTGGTGCGGTGGATGAAGCGCGCGCGGATGTAGGGCGGCTTCCGGCTGGCGGAGCCGAAAGGGCCGCCCCTCGGGCTACGCGGTAGCCGTGGCGGCGGCAGTCTCGGCGGGACGGTGATGGCGGGCCGATTTGCGGGGCGGGGCTTTGGGCTTATCGGGCGGCCGCGCCGCCTTCGGCGCCGGGCGGCCGACCAGGTCGAGCACCGCCTTTTGCGCATCGACGAAGCTATCCACGGCCCGGCGCGCCACGCCGGACATCAGGGCGGCCGGGATCGGCCGGATCGCCTCGGCGGTCTGGCGCGCTCCCTTCATCTGTACCGCCAATTGCTGCGCCGCAATATCCAACAGCTTTTTCTGCGCATCGATGAACGCTTCCGCGCCTTCCCGGGCCAGCTCGGCGAACTCGGCGCGCTTCCTGCTTGCGGCCTTGGTCCCGTTTTTCTCGCCGGTGGCATGAGCGGTTTCCTCGGCCAGCACGTCCAGGAACTTCTTCTGGCTGCGGACGAAGTTTTCCATGGCCGCCCGGCCCAGCTCGGCCAACTGGTAGCCGTCGAAGCCTTTGCCTTCCTTGGCGGCGTCGATCCAGATATCGGTCTGCTTGGCGGCGATGGTGAGGAAATGCTGCTGCATATCGATAAACGTATCGATGCCGCGGCGCAGCAGTTCGGCCATGGCAGCAACCGGCGCTGGGCCGGTGGCGCGCTCGCTGACGGCGCCCATGACGATTTCGTTCTGCCGCTCCGCCAACTGCAGGAGCACGCGCTGGGCGGCGATGAAATTGGAAATGCCTTCGCCGGCCATCTCGGTGAGGGCGGTCACCGGGGCGGACCCGACGCCGGCCAGACGGTCGCGCACGAGGTTCAACGTGTTGGTGTTCTGCTGCACAACCAGATCCAACAGGATGCGCTGCGTGGCGAAGAAACTCTCGGTCCCCTGACGGACCCAATCGGCAAGTAAGCCCATGGTGGATGATCCCCAGCCGCGCTCGGCGGCTGCGGCTTTCGGTTTGCTTGGCATTGATCACTCCTCGGTTGCTGCAATGCAGCAACTAACGGTATACTAGATCCGAAAATCTTTTATGTCAAGATGGAGAAAATGGCGCAGACCACGGTGATCCGAAAATACCCGAACCGGCGGTTGTACGACACCTCCGCCGGCCGCTACGTGAACCTGGAGGAGGTGGCGGCGCTGGTGCGGCGCGGCGCCCCGATCCAGGTGCTGGACGCCAGGAGCGGGGAAGACGTGACGCGGGTGGTGCTCACGCAGATCATCGTCGAGGATGCCAGGGGCCGTCCGGCGGGCCTGCCGCTGGAGCTGCTGCGCCAGCTCATCATGGCCACGGACCGGGCGGGGCAGGAGTTCCTGATGTGGTATCTGCAATCCGCGTTCGATGCGTACCGGAAAGTACAGGAGAGCGTGCAGACGCGGCTGAGCGACGTGCAATCGGCGGCGTTTTCGCCGCTCGGCATCGTCAGGAGCCTGCTGGCGCCTCCGGCGCCGTCGGATGCCGGGGAAGTGGAGGAGCTGCGGCGGCGCATCGCGGAACTGCAAACCCAGATTGTGGCGCAGCCGCGGCCGGTGCGCGCCAAAAAGGCGCGAGTGAAAAAAAACACGCGCGGCTGACCGGAAGCGGCGAAAGCTCCGCCCTCTGCCGGGTGTTGCGCGATGCTGGAAAGGGAGGTCCGCCGTGAGTCCAACCTGGGCGCCGTGGATGTTGGCGTTGAGTGGCGCCTCCACCGACGGGAAGATCCGCCTGATCCGCGAGCTGCTCGCGTCTCCGGCCGGGCAAGCCTGGAGGGCCGAGGCGGGCGCGTGGGTGACGGGCCTGGCGCCGGTGGAAGCGCTGGTTCCGGATTCCGCGCGCCAGTGGCGCCCCCTGGTGGCGGACGCGCTGCAGTTCTTCTTCTCCCGCCTTTCCGATGCGCGGCTGGCCGTCAAAATTGCCGAACAGATCGAGATGCCGCCGGATACGACGCCGGAGCAGCGTCTGGTCCGGCTCATCTCCAAAATGCCGGGCCTGCAGAAAATCGGGCAGGTTCTGGCGCGCAACCGCAGGCTGGCCCCGGCGCTGCGCCGGGAACTCACCCGGCTCGAAAACGGCATGTCGGACGTGAGCGCGGAAGAAGTTCGCGGCCGGATCGAGGCCGAATTGGGAGGACGACTGGCCGAATACCAGGTGGAATTGGACGCCGGAATCCTGAGCGAAGCCAGCGTCAGCGCGGTGATGCGGTTTACCTGGAACAACCCCAACCGCGAGCGAGAGCGCGGCGTGTTCAAGGTCCTGAAGCCCTACGTACCGGATTGCTTCGGCGAGGACATGGCGCTGCTGCAGGCGCTGGGGAATTACCTGGCGGCCGGCGACCAGGAATACGGATTCGCCCTGCGCGACATCGATGAGATGATCACCGAGGTGCGCCTGCTGCTCGATCATGAACTGGATTTCAGGCGGGAACAGGCCACGCTGGCGGAAGCCGCGCGCACCTATCGTTCGACTTTGGGCGTGCGGGTGCCGCGCGTCATTCCACCGCTATCGACGCCGCGCATTACCGCCATGAGCGAAGAGACGGGTGTGAAGGTGACCGATGCCTTCCGTCATTCCCCGATCCGCCGCAGTCGCATCGCCGGGCAGATAATAGAGGCACTCATCGCGGTGCCGCTGTTTTCCGGCCGCAAGGCCTCCACCTTCCATGCCGACCCGCACGCCGGCAACCTCCTCTATGACGAGCCGAACCGTGAGCTGATCGTGCTCGACTGGGCGTTGGCGGAGAGCCTCAGCCTGGAGGCGCGGCGGCGCCTGGTGATGCTGGCCGTCATGACGGTGCTGGAGAACCCGGACGGCGTGCGCGAGGCGGTGCGCGGACTGAGAAGGGCCGGCGCGGGCGGGCGCGCGGCGGGGCGTATCATCGACCGCGCCGTGGATGGATTCTTTGCGACCATTCCCGCCGGCCGCACGCCGGGAGTTCTCGATGCCATGCACCTGCTGGACGAAATTGCCTTGCAGGGCATCCATTTCGACGCGCCGCTGTTCCTCTTCCGCAAAAGCCTTTTCACCCTGGACGGCGTCTTGCAGGACGTGGCCGGCGAAGAAGTGCGCATGGACGTGGTGATGGTGCGCCACTTTCTCACCCGGTGGGCGGCCAGCCTGGGCCTGCTGTACACACCCCTCGGCCTGCGGGATTTCCTGAGGCTGGAGTGGGGCGCGCTGCTGTATGCGGCGCGGACGTGGATACCGGGCATGCGGGCGGCCGCGAGCCATCCAGGCGCCCGGGTGCAAGTGCCGGATGGCGCGCAGTCCGCAGCCCGCGCCTTCTTCGCCGGCGTACGGGATATCATAGAGCGACCCGTATCGTGGGCCCGCACTTTGGCATCAGGCAACGGCCCAGACATGGCCGCGGGCGCCCGACCGCGGAAGCTCAATCCGGCTTTAACTCAATTCGGCTCTAAGATGTTCCCGCCGAAATTGAAACAGGGGCCAACGGCGAATCGAACCGTGAAACGGCCGTCCTTGAGCAGATCGTTGAACAAATGATCGTAGACCAGATCCGCCTGGGTGCGCCAGCCGAAATGCTTGGAAAAGAGCACGTCGAAGCCGCCCCCGAAGCCGTAAAACACGGTGTTATCGGTTTTGGTTCCGGAAGCCGGCACCAGTCCGAGCTGCTGGAAACCGGACACGACCAGTTTCTGAATTGCATCGACGGGCTGCGGGGTGGCGCTTTCGTGAATCACGCCGGCAAATACCGGGCGGAAGAATAAGGTCACGTGCTTCATGTGCCGGTAGGCAAGCTGCGGGCCGGCGGCAAAGGTCTGAGTGACGGAATGGGCCGGAATCACGAGCGAGTATCCTGGCGGGACCAGTCCCGCTGCCGCCAGTTGCTGCAGTTCTCCGGCCAGCGTGGTTTGCAACGACGTCAGGAGCAGGTTCGGTGTGAGTGTCAGATCGCCCGACGAACGGGTGTAGTCGAGACCCAGCGAGAACCACTGGCGCGGCCTGACGCCGAATTGCAAGCCAAAACCATTTTCGAAAAGACCGATGTGCGGGCTATCAAGGAAGGAATATCCCACGAAAGAGTCAAAGCGCTGCACATCCGTCTGCTGGGCATGCACCGGGGCTGCAAGCAGAGCGAACGCCAACAGCACTGCAGAAACAAAAAAGGCGAGAAACCGTACTCGGGCATCGGTTCCAGCGCTCCGAAGTTTGGGCATGAAGACCTTCCTTCATCTGGGTGCCATGATTTCAGCCGGAATTTTCATTTGCGATCCTTGACCCCAACGATTATATATCCCGATTGCAGACTTTTAAACCTTTTTTACGCTTGTTTATCCTGGATCAATTGACCGTCACCCGGCGACTGCACGCGTGGGATGAAGCTCATGGCCCGTTCGCTCATTGCCGCAATCGTCAGGCTCGGATTGACGCCCAGGTTGTCGGCAATCACCGAGCCGTCGCACACGTAGGCGTTGCGATAGCCGAACAGCCGGTGGCGCGCGTCCACCACGCCGAACGCGGGCGACGGGCCGATGGGGCAGCCGCCCAGAATGTGGGCGGTGGTGGGCACGTCGAACAGGATTTCGGTCAGCATGCTCATGGGCACTCCGCCAGTGAGGCCGGCGATGATGCGGGCGAATTCGTTGGCGCGCGGGATGGACGTAGGGACGCGCGGGCCATGGCTCATGAGCATCCGGTGAAAGGGCCAGAACCACGGCCGCCCCAGCCGCATTTGAATCTGTATATCGGTGGTTTGCATGCACAGCAGAATCAGGGTCTCGCGAGCGAAGCCGAAAGGATGCAGCGAGCGCACCGTGCGCAGCGGATGGCGGGCCATGGAAGAGGCCAGGGTTCCCAGCCAGAACAGCAGGCGCGCGCGCCCGCGCCGGCGGGTAAGTGGTGTGGCAAGCAGGCCCATGGCGTCCGATCCGGCGGGGTATCGCACCGCTTCAACGTGCGTGTGTTGGTCCAGGTAGGCGCCGGAGCCGATGCACACACCCTGCGAAAGATCTTTGCGGAAGCCCGGCGCGCGCACGCCGATCAGCGATTCGGCGTTGGTGCGCACGCGCGTGCCCAGGCGATCGCCGATGCCGGGAAGCGAGCCGCGCTGCTTCAGGCGAAACAGCAGGTCCATGGTGCCGAGCGCGGAAGCCGCGAACACCACGCCCCGGCAGGTGAAGCGCCGCGGCCGCCGGCGCAGCCAGGCCGTGGAGCGCACGGTGCGCACCTCGTAACCCCGGCTGCCGTCCGCGCTGCCGTCGAGCGGTTTCACGTCCACCACCCGGGTGGCCTCGAACACGCGGGCGCCGCGCTTCTCGGCGAAATACAGATAGTTCTTATCCAGCGTATTCTTGGCATTGTAGCGGCAGCCCATCATGCAGCCGCCGCAGCCGATGCAAGTGGCGCGCTCCGGCCCTTCGCCGCCGAAATACGGATCGGGATGGGTCAGGCCGGGGGTTTCGCCCTCCGGCGCAAAGTAAGTCGCTACCCGGGTGGGGTAGAACGTGCCGCCGGCCCCGGAGGCTTCGGCCGCGCGCCGCAGGATTTCGTCCGCCGGGCCCATGATCCGGTTCTCGGTTACCCCGAGCATGCGCATGGCGGCGGCGTAGTGCGCGGGCATCTCGGCGCGCCAATCGGCCAGGCCGGCCCAGCAGCCGCTCGCCCAAACCGAATCCGGAGGAACCAGCAGCGTGTTGGAGTAGGTGACGGAGCCACCCCCCACCGCCGAGCCGTGCAGAATCACGACGTGCCGGAACGGCTCGATATTGAAGAACCCGCGCAGCCCCAGCCGCGGCCGCCAGATCCAGCGCCGGATCCGCCAGTTGGTTTTGGGAAGATTCTCCGCCGTCCATCGGACTCCCATTTCCATCACGGCCACCCGGTAACCTTTTTCCGTGAGCCGGTGGGCGGCTACGCTGCCGCCGAAACCGGAGCCGATCACGATGTAATCGAAATCGAAGGCCTCGGCCATTGCATTTTGCCTCCGGTTCTATTATTAAGTAATTCAGGCCCTGTTACCAGGAAAATCATATGCGTAAGTTGCCGGCGGTGGAAGAAGCGAAGCAATTATTCGAAGAAGCCAAGAATTGGGGTCTGTGGCGATGGCTGACGGAGAAGCGGCGCGCGAGGCGTACCGCCGATGCCGCCTGGGAAGCTCTGGAAGAGTGCGAGAAGAAGGTAAAGGACGCGTGGAGTGCCGCCGCCCGAGCGGCGTTCCACGAAGACAAAACACTGCACGCCGCCGCCCGCAAGGCGCACCAGGCGCACATGGACGCCGAAGCCCAATTCGACGAAGCCGACCGCCGTATGAGCACGGAGATGGCCCGGGAGGGCGCGCAAATGGCCATCGACGCCTGGGAGATGCGCGAGCGGTATATTCGCAAACTGGAATCGCTCGGCCGCGAGTAAGTGCCCGAAACACGCCTGACGAATCGTAACTTTGCATACAGTAAGCCGGCGCTCGAAAGCGAACGTCCGGTACATACCGTGCTCCCGATAACAGATCGCCGGCCGCCGGTCCATTTATCCGACATGTCTTGCGGCTAAGTGCCGAAGACCGCTACAGGTCAGGCGTGGGATCCCGAACCTTACGCGTTGACACTCCGAACGGATAACTGATATCTTACCGATGGGTAAGTTTTGATGACGATTACCCTGGAGGATCTACCGCTCCAGCACGTCTACCGCTGGGAGCGTGAGTGTGCCGGCCGCGTGTTCCTTACGCAGCCGTTCGGCGGGGGACGCGTCAGGCATTGGACTTGGGCGCAGGCCCTGGAAGAAGCGCGCTCGATGGCGGCGCATCTCCGGGCGCAAAATTGGGAGCCGGGGTCGCGCATTGCCATCCTGTCCAAGAATTGCGCCTGGTGGATCATGAGCGACCTGGCCATCTGGATGGCCGGACACGTCAGCGTCCCCATTTACCCATCGCTGCGCCCTGCCTCTGTCCGGCAGATTCTGGAGCACAGCGGCGCCCGGGCGTGCTTCCTTGGGCCTACCGAGGAGAAGCAGCCGGCCGGCTCGCCGCCGCCGGCCGGAATCGCGTGGATCGCGTTTCCGAATGCGGATGACGGCGGCCAACCCTATGGGCCCGGTTGGGATGAGGTAGTGCGGTTGCACTCTCCCATGGCCGGCTTCCCCACCCGTTCCGCTGATGACCTGGCCACCATCATCTACACCTCCGGTACCACCGGCATGCCGAAGGGCGTGATGCACCGGTTCAACAGCCTGGCGTTCAATGCGCGCATTCTGGCCGATGTGCTGGGCCTGAAGAGCGGCGATCGTGTGCTCTCTTACCTGCCGCTGGCGCACATCGTGGAACGCGCCGGCATCGAGGCCAACGCCTTCGTGCTCGGCTGGCATCTTTTCTTCACCGAAGGCCTGGAAAGCTTCCTGGCCGACCTGCGCCGCGCCCGGCCGACGCTGTTCGTCTCCGTGCCGCGCCTGCTGTTGAAGTTCCAGCACGGAGTATTCGCCAAAGTCCCGCGCGAGAAGCTGGAGCGGCTGCTGCGCATTCCCGGCATTCGCGTTTTGGTGAAGCGGCGCGTCCTGCGGCAGCTCGGGCTGGGCACCGCGCGCTACGCCGCTTGCGGGGCCGCGCCGCTCCCGCCCGATCTGCTCCTCTGGTACCGCAACCTGGGGCTCGATCTGCTGGAAGGTTACGGCATGACGGAGACCATGATCACCCACCTGCCGCGCCCCGGCGCCGTGCGTCCGGGGTACGTGGGCGCCGCGCTGGAGGGGGTGGAAACCAGGCTCGGGCCGCAGGACGAGCTGATGGTGCGCAGCCCCATGAACATGGTGGGCTACTTCCGGGAGCCGGAGATGACGGCCGCCGCATTCACCGAAGACGGCTTCTTCAAAACCGGCGACCGGGTGACGCTCGACGCCGACGGGCAAATGAAAATCATCGGACGCCTGAAGGAGCAGTTCAAAACCAGCAAGGGAAAGTACGTCGCGCCCGCGCCCATCGAATCGCGGCTGATGGAGCATCCGGCGGTGGAAGCATGCTGCCTGATGGGCGCCGGACAGCCGAGCCCGTTCGCCGTGGTGACGCTGGCGGAGGCCGTTCGCGGCCAATGCATCGACCGCGAGCCGCGCGCCGCCACCGAGCAGTCCCTCCGCGAGCTGATGGTTTCGGTGAATGCCCAGCTCGATCCCTTCGAGCGGCTCTCCATGATCGTGATTGCCGACGGTCCCTGGACCGTCGCCAACGGGCTGGTCACGCCCACGCTCAAGCTGCGCCGGGGCCTGCTGGAGGAGCATTACCAACAGAAAATCGACGAATGGCGGATGCACGATTCGGCGGTGGTGTGGGAATCGAATCCGTCGCGCGCCGCCGGCGCCCCCTCATCGCCCTCCCGGGAGCTGGAGCAGGGCGCGCCACCGTTGCGGACCTGACGTCTCCATCCTCCTTGTGCGCCGCCGTACCCGCCATAGACCCTGGCGGTTGCGGGGTGTATTGATTTCGGACTTGGGAATCCGTTATGCTCGGAGTGGAGGGCTGTCCCCATGGACGCCGCATTTCCGCTGGCATCGGATATCGTTTATGTCGGGCACTTGATTGGCGCGGGCTGGCAGGGCGCTGCCGGCGTCCGGCCGCAGCGGCTATCGGAATCGGGCCTGTGGACCCCCGCCGCTGTCGGCGCCGCCCTGGGAGCGCTGAGCGTGCGCGCATTCGGGAAGCGCCAAACGGCGTTCACGGTTGCCCTCGGCGGCGTAGTCGGAACCATCGTCGGCTGCGGCGCGGCCGTGGCGTGGGCCTCGCGCGGGCTGGTGGTCCCCGCCGCCCGCGGCGCGGTGCGCGGCATGAACGCCGTCCGCGACGCGCGCTGGCTCGAATGCCATCCCATCAATTACGCCTGAGCCGCGCCGGCTGACTGCGCAGTTACGCCCGCAGCCGCAGCAGCTTGTGGCTGTTTTCCCAGGTGAGCTGGCGGAAGAGAGCGGGCGTGGTGGAGCGCTTCAGCAGCGCCAGTGTTTCGCGCGCGACGCATTTGCCCGCCAGGCGGCTGGCGCCGGGATTGTTGGCCTGCGAGATGCCTCCGCCCTTGCCGTCCGAGCAGGCGCAATCACTGCCGAAGATCAGTTTCTCCCGATGCCGCACCAGAAACCCGGCGGTGAACTCCAGGTCGCGCGATAGGGCGTTGTTGCCGGAATTGGCGGAGAGATCGCCGAACAGGTTGGGGTAATCGGAAAGCAGCTTGTCGGTGAGGCCGCCGCGGCGGATGGGGCCGGTGGGGTAAGCCACGTCATTGGCATAGCCGGCGCTGATATTCGCCCAGAACGCGTCGGCGTGGCCGAGGAACCGCGTGTTCGGGTAGGCCTTGAGAATGGCTTCGAAGCGCTCAAAACCGGTGCTGAAAACGCCTTCGGTGGGGGTATGCGGCACTTCCTGGAAGTGGACGAGAATGGGCACGTCGAGCTCCGCCGCCAGCGCGTACATGCGGCGCAGTTCCGGGCCGTCCGCCGCCACGTGGAACTTGAGTTCGCCGAACCCTCCGGCGCCGTCCTTCACCGCCTGCGTCAGCTGCTTTTCGGCTTCGGGTTTGGTGATATCCGCGCTGGCGAACCACACGAAACGGCCCGGGTATCGAGCTTGTATCTCCCGCACCTGCCCGGCCACATCGCCGCGGGTGAGCAGGTTGGCATGGGAAACGCCGCAGCCGTCCAGATGCGCGACGTTGGCCTCCGGCGTCCGCCGCATGTGAAAATGCTGGTCCAGGACGGGGCCGCCCCAGGGGTTTTGCGGCGCGGGCGCCTGCGCGTTCAATTTCGTCATGGCGGCGAGCGCCGCTCCTTGCAGGAATCGACGCCGGCTGCTTTGCATAAGTGCTCCTTTGCTTGACTGCCAATGTAGCACCGATCTCACGTAACCGGACCGGGATTGAACGGGCTGAGCGCGTTACCCAGGCCCCAATGCTCGGCCCAGGTTTTGCGGCGTCCGCCGGCCACTTCGAGAATGGCGCGGAAGATGTCCCAGCCGACCTGCTCGATGGTGGCGTGGCCGGTGGCGATGCGGCCGGCGTCCACGTCGATGAGGTCGTGCCATTTCTCCGCCAGCGCGGTGCGCGAGGAGACTTTCAGCACGGGAACCAGGCTGAGGCCGTAAGGGCTGCCCTCGCCGGTGGTGAACACATGGAAATTCATGGAGGCCAGCTGCTGCGTGCCGCAGACGAAATCGCCGGCGGGCGTGGCGGCGAACACCAGTCCCTTGCTCGTGACCCTTTCGCCGTGGGAAGCGACGGCGGCGATGGCCGAACTGCCGGATTTGGCCACGCTGCCGAGCGCCTTCTCCACGATATTCGCCAGCCCGCCGCGCTTGTTGCCGGGGGTGGTGTTGGCGCTGCGGTCGGCGTGGCCGCCGGCCAGGTAATCGTCATACCACTGCATCTCGCGAACCAGGGCGCGGGCGACCTCCGGCGTGGCGGCGCGGGGCGTCAGCAGGTGGATGGCGTCGCGCACTTCGGTGACTTCGGAGAACAGGACGGTGGCGCCGGCGCGCACCAGCAGGTCGGCCGCATAGCCCACCGCCGGGTTGCATGTGACGCCGGAAAAGGCGTCGCTGCCGCCGCATTGCAGGCCGACCACCAGCTCGGCGGCGGGGCAGGGGACACGCTGCCGCCGGTTCAGCTTTTCCAGGCGGGTTTCGGCCGCGGACAAAATGGCGGAGACCATGGCGCCGAAGCCGCGTTCGTCCTGCAGGCGGATGACGTTGGGCTCGCCCAGGATGGGAAGATCGCTGCCGAAGAGGCGCGCCGGCTGGAGCTTTTCGCAGCCCAGGCTCACGATGAGCGGGTCGGCGCCCAGGTTGGCGTGAAGCGAAATGTGGCGGAGGGTGCGGATGGGAATCCGGGCGCCGGGCGCGTCGATGGCCACGCCGCAGCCGTAGGAATGCGTGATCGCCACCACGTCGTCCACGTTGGGGAACCGCGGCAGCAACTCGGCCTTGATGCGGCGCACCGCATAATCCACGGTGGGCGCGACGCATTGCACGGTGGTGGCGATGCCGAGAACGTTGCGGGTGCCCACGCCGCCATCGGCATTCCGGTAGCCTTCGAAGGTGTAACCGGGGAGCGGCGGCAGCGGTGCGGGCACGGCGGTAGCCAGCGGCAGCCGGTCGAGCGGTGGCGGCGCGGGCATATCGAGCAACTCCTCCCGCACCCACGAACCGGCCGCGATCGGCCGGTTGGCATAGCCGATAGCGTGGCCGTAGCGCACCACCGCTTCGCCGCCGGCGATATCGGCCAGCGCCACTTTGTGCGCCTGGGGAATGCGCTCGCGCACCGCCAGTCCGCCGGGCAGAACGGAACCGGCCGCGGCGCCCTCGGGATGGACGATGATGGCGACGTTGTCGCGCGGGTTCACGCGAATGTACATCATTCGATTGTTACCACGGCGGAACATCCCTTTGGAACGCGCCCGTCAGATATATAATTTCTGCATGGTGTCTGCAGGGGGATACAAGGGATGCGTGTGGCGCCTGGCACTCCTCACGGCCATTTTCGCGGCTCCTGGCACGGCGGCGCAGGACTGCCCGCAGCGGCCGGTACCCACCATCGCTTCCGCGGAACAGCCGGCTGACGTCTGCATCCCCAATGGCTTCAGCGATGTTGCCATCGATTACTTTGACGATTACTCCTGGCGGGTGTTCGTCTCACTGGTATGGCCCGCATCCCCGCCGAAACGCGGGGTTGCGGACACCGCCAAAACCGTGGGAGACGGCGGCCCGCGCGTGTTTGAAACCTTCAAATCCCTGGGCGAAATTTTCCACGACGACGGTTCCGCTCCCACCGCCGGCTTCGACGATTTCGACGCGGCGAACGAAAACGCCTGCCGCGTGGCCGCGCGGTATGGCGACGTGGTGCTGGGCGCCGCCACCAACTGGGGAGATATAGGCCAGGCGGGCGCGGGGGATCTCCTGGGCCCCCTGGTGGCACAGAACGGCCGCTACATTCGCGTCGAGACCCGTTACAACCAGGCGGCTTACGACTTCGTAGTGCGCAACAAATATTACCTGCGGGCCAACCTGCCGTCCGTGGCGGGCGCATCCCATCCCGTGCCCGTCATGCAGTTCCCGTTCGGCTCGACCGTGGTGAAGGCCGCCTGGCTCGACCTGACCGGATTCTCCGACGCGCAGCGGCGGCGCTTCTATACGCGGACGGCCATCGTGCGCGATCCCAACACCGGCAAATGCGGGAACGTCACGGTGGGGCTGGTGGGGCTGCACATCGCCACCAAAACCCCCAGCCGTCCGCAGTGGACATGGTCTACCTACGAGCAGGCCGACCTGGTGCCTCCGGCGCAGCCGGGCGGACCGAGCAAGTTCATCCTCAACGACGGCACCGATGCGCCCATGCCGGAAGAAAATCCGCTGCCCCTGGTTCCGCTTGCGCCGGAGCCGGCCAAACCGTTCAACGTGGTGCGCTCGGCGCGCATGCCGGTTCACCCCAACACGGACACCACCAACCACCACTACCAGAGATTGTTGAAGGGCACGATTTGGGAAAACTACCAGCTGGTAATGACGCAGTGGGAGCGCGTGCCGGGCAACCAGGCCATCCCGGTTCCCGCCACCGTCACCGGCGACGCATCCAACACATTCCCGGGCGTGGGGGCAGGATCGGCCTTCGCCAATGTCACCATGGAGACGTTCGACCAGAACCGCGTCCAACTGGGCTGCATGAGCTGCCACAACAAGGCGCGGCTGAACGGCGACTTCATGTGGACCGTGCTCGACCACGCTTATCCGCCGGTGATTGCGCCATCGCCCACGGCCGTGCGCAGCGCCGCTGGGGCAGCCCGCGGGCACTGAGAGGCACACGCGGTAGCTCCGTTGGAGGCCCCTACCGAATTCGCCTGACTCCGCTGATTTCCGTAGCGCAAGCTTCCAGCTTGCCATGCCGGCTTCCCAGCCGGCATTCCCGCTGGCTCCGGTATGCCGGCTCGGAAGCCGGCAGCCGTCCTGGAAGGCAGCGCTACGGGAGGGCCCCCGGCCCCTCCCTACTTGTGCGCGGTCAACTTCGCCCTCGACCCCCGCGGCTTGCCCCAGAAGATGAACGTGCCGCGATCCGTGGAGGTGATGATATCCATGGCGCCGTCATGATTGAGATCGACCACCTGGAAGTGCGAGCCTACGCCGGAGCGGTTGTGAATCAGCTCGGGCACGAACTCGGCGCCGCCGGGCGCCTTCGGGTTGCGAACCGTCCGATACCAGTACAGGACCGCCGGACCGTAGGGATCGGGATCGGCGTAGCTGTCTTCGTGCGACCAGTAGCGCTTGCCCACGATGAGGTCCGGGATGCCGTCCCCGTCGATATCCGCGATGGTGTTGGCGTGCGGCTGGGAGAAGACCACGCCGCCCGCGCTTTTCGAAGCCAGGTCGCCCATGATGGGATGCTCGACAAATGAAATGGTGCCGTCCCGGTCGCGCTTCTGCTCGAACCACGAGACTCCCCAGCCGTGGGCTTCGATGCTGGTGACCACGTCGGCCAAACCGTCGCCGTTCACGTCATACACGCACATCTCGGCGCCGCCGCGGCCGAAGTACTCGGGATGGAAGATCCACGGTCCCTGGTCGGCGCCCTTGGCGGGCTGCTCGTACCAGCCGGAGGCGGTGAGGATATCCATGCGCCCGTCGCCGTTAATATCGCCCACGCCGATGCCGTGCGCGTTGACGGTGATCTTGTCGGAGACGGCGTGCTCAATCCACGGCTTGGTGGGATCGGACGGATCGGGCTTGGCGTAGGCAATGACGCCGCGACCGCCGTAGACCACCTCCGGCTTTCCGTCGCCATCCACGTCGCGGAACAGCACTTCTTCGGTGGTGATGTTCGGCAGCACCATATATTTATTCCAGCGCCGCGCCTCGCCGCGCGGATTGACATACAGGGCGATGGGGCGCATGTCGGTCATGAGGATATCGGGCCAGCCGTCGCCGGTGTAATCGTAGGCGAAGTTGACCATGCCGCCGGCGTACTGGCTGCTCGGGTTGAAGGTCTGGGCCAGCGTGAACTCCTCGCGTTTGGTGTAATCGGGGCCGAGATAGATGTAGGGGCCGGCCGCGATATCGAGGATGCCGTCGTGGTTGAAATCGGCGGCGGCGGCGGACCAGCCGTAGTAGAAGTCGCTGATGCGCTGCATGCGGAAATTGGGGGAGACCTGTTCCGCCGGCTCCTCTTTGACGCGAAGGTTCTTGAAGGCAACGTCTTTGAAGCGCACTTCGCCGGTGCCGCCGACGTACAGCGCCACCGGACCGAAGCCGCTGGAGTTATCGCCGGTGGCGCCGCCTGCGATCCCGGTGTTTCCGCCGCCGCTCGAGCCGGCTTCATTGAGCGAAGGCCGGATGATATCGGCGTCCAGGATCACCTGCACGGTGTTCCACTCCTCGGCGCGCAGGCCGATGGGAAGACCGGCGCGTCCACCGTAGCTGGCGGAATTGCCGCCGCCCATGGCGCCCATGCGGCCCCCGCCGCCCGCCCCGCCTCGGCCCCGCCCGGCCGCCGCGCCGCCGCGGCCCGCGTTCAATGAGGTGTAGCGCACGGTGCCGCCGGAACGCTCCAGCTTCTCGCGCCCGACCTCCTGTCCCTGGGCATCCAACGTCAGGCTGTAGGAGGCCAAGTCGCCCTCATTGAGCGATACGAACACGCCCTTCATCCCGTCCGCCGTCTTCTCCGCCCGGAACAGCACGCCTGTCTTGCAGCCCGCCGCGCACTTGAAGGAGGTGAAGAACCCGACGTCCTGATACGATTTGTCGAGCATCAGCCAGCCGCCGCCGGCCGTCTTGGGCGTTCCCACAATTTCGCCGTTATCGGCCCGCCAGTCGGCCTGCCCCAAAGTGTGCCACCCGGCGAGGCTGGCCGCCGGCATCCTGGTGTCGGGAACGAAAGCCCATGGACCGGCGGCATACGCAGCCGCCACCAGAGTGACGGCCGCCGCGGCCATCCAATAGAGACGTTTCCTGGACATGGGGTATCTCCTCTCCTTACCGGCCGTCCCTGCCGCGCAGGCGCCGTGTGAAACCCGGTGCTAGCAAGTATATGCGATTCCGGCGGCTTTCGTGGAGCTGTTTGTCCGCTTCGGGGGAGCCAAAAAGCACAAGCGGGTGCGAAACGGGCTGGAGGAGTTCGGGATACCCGGGACTGCCATGCGCCGGCGCGGCGGCTAATGCGCGCGCCGGAGTTCCTCCTGGACGGCAGCGAGGAAGTCCACGCCCGCGGAGTTGAATCTCCCCAGCCGGACCGTATCGCCGATGTCGATCCGGAACTCATCCTTCGGATTGTAGACGGGCCAATTCACCAGGCCCGGGCCGTTGGGGTTGCCCTGCCGGGCGAAATTCGTCCAGTAAGAGGAGAGCGTCTCCTCCACCCGGTGGTCCAGGTCCGTCCACGGATAATCCTTCATGCGCAGGTTATGGAAGACGTAGATGACCTCGGAGAAGTGCACCGCGCCCACTGCCGGCGTGGGGTTGTTGCCGTTGCCGGCGGGATGCGGGGGAACGTGGCTGAAGAGGTAGAGATAGGCGGGCGCCTTGCCGGTGGCGGCCTGCAGCCGCGCCCAGGTGCGATGGCCGGCGAAGTTAATGTCGCGGTAGACGTCGTGGTAGGCCCGCCGCGCCTGCGCGTCGTCGCCGGCGGGATAAAGTTTCAGCAGCGTGTCGGCCTTGCCGCCAAATGTGCGCCGGGCCCAGGCGATGTAGCTGGCCAGGCTATCCGGTGTGGCGCCGCGCCCGCGTCCGGCGCCCGCCGGCATCGCGCCGATTCCGCCGATGTTGCCGCCTTCGTCGTTGGTCGCGCCGGTCAACAGGGTGATGTCGTTCTGTTTGCCCTGCGAGTAGATGGTGTATAGATCCTGCGGCAGGAACCATCCGTCCACGATGGCGCCGTTCAGCCCCGCCGGATGCTTCCCGAACGCTTCCAGCAGATCCTGTGCCGGCATGGCGCGCAGCTCGGCCAGCGAATTCCTGCCGGCGGCTTTGGCGAATTCCAGGCCGTTGGCTTCGGCCTCTGCCAGCGTGCTCATCCGGCCGAAGGTGGTGTGCGATTCCGCGATGGCGCCGCGCGCCAGGCCCTTCAGCAGCGGCGATGCGGCCAGGAAATTCACGCTGCGGCTGCCGCCCGATTCGCCCCAGATGGTGACCCGGCCGGGGTCGCCGCCGAACTGCGCGATGTTGTTCTTCACCCAGCGGATGCCCGCCAGTTGATCGAGCGACGCGTAATTGCCGGAGGCGTGGTGTTCCGATTCGCGGGTCAGCTCCGGATGCGCCAGCCATCCGAACACATTGAGCCGGTAGTTCATGCTCACCACCACCACGCCCTTCCTGGCGATGGCGTTGCCGTCGTAAATGGGTTCCGCCGTCGATCCGTTCACGCCGCCGCCGCCGTAGATCCACACCAGCACCGGCAATTTTTCAGCGGCCGATGCGGCCGGGGTCCAGACATTGAGATACAGGCAGTCTTCGCTGGTCTGGATAAGCCCGCGGTTCCAGGAGCCGTTGTCGGGCGCGTACTGGCGCTGCATGCACGCCGGAGAGAAACGGTCCGCGGCGCGGACTCCCTGCCACGGCGCCACCGGCTGCGGCGGACGCCAGCGCAGGTTTTCCACCGGCGGCGCCGCGAACGGGATGCCGAGATACTCGCGAACCCCCCACCCCCAACCCGGTGTGCCGCTGATCAGCCCGCCCTCCACCCGGACAGGCTCTTGGATGGCGCCGAAGACCGGCGCCGCCGTCATCACCGCCAGAATTAATCCCGCAACGCGCACGTAACACCTCCCGAGAACCCGCTTCGAGCCGGAGCCGGCGCTTTCGCACCCGCCGCGGCTCTGGTAGCGAGAATAATCGACTTCGGCGAGGGGTTCAAGCGCCGGGAAATACGCTGCGGATCCGGGCGGCATTGAAATAGCGGCGCGGACCTTATGCCGGCGTCAGGTTGGGATTGGGCTTGTCATAGCGCCCCGGGAGGTACGGAAATTTCCCGGCGATCCCCGGCTTGAGCTCCATGCCGAAGCCCGGCCGGTTGTGAAGTTCCATGTGGCCCTTGTTCACGACCAGGGGATCCTTAAAAATCTCTTCCTTAAAAGGATTGTAGGTCTGGTTCAACTCCAGCATGTGACGATTGGGAATGGCCGCCACCAGGGCGGCGTTGGCCATGGTGCTCAAACCCCCGTGCCAGTTATGCGGGCAGCAGTACTTCTTGCGGAGGTTGGCCATGCGCGCGATCTGCCATGCCTCCGTCACGCCGGTGACGTTACAGTCCGGCTGCACGATATCGTAACCGTTGCGGTCGATCCACTCCTTGAATTCGAAGCGGTTGGCGCGGCTCTCGCCTCCGGAGACCATCACGTGCGGCATCGCTTCGCGAATCCTGACATACCCTTCGAGGGCCTCGGGCGGGCGCGTGCTGATGGGCTCCTCTAACCAGTGGAACTTCAATTCCTCCAGCACCGGGGCCAGTTCCAGGCACTGCGCCATGGTGAGGCGCATGTTGGCCTCCTGGATCAGGTCGAAATCCGGGCCCACCGCTTTGCGCATCCGGTACAGGTAGGGGACGTACTTCTGGACGGTGATTCCATTGTCGGCCCATTCCGTTCCGATCCGGAACTTGAACGCCGTGTATCCCTCTTCCTTGTGGCGCAGGGCCTCGTCGATCAGGTCGTCGGGGCGCCTGTACCAGGCATATTCGACCCCGCCACTGGCGTACATGCGCAGATGCGTCTGCGGTTCCACATCCGTGGCCAGGAGCCGATAGACGGGCAAGCCTTTGGCTTTGCCGATGATATCCCAGCATGCCGCGTCGATGCCGGCGAACGCCGGCTTCCCGCTCCAGGCCGCGCCCAGGCAATCGACATCGAACGGATTCTGTCCGATGAGGGTGGGGCGGATGAGCTCATCGATGGTTTTTTTCACCTGCTCGGGACCGGCGTAGGGACTGGTCTCGCCGATGCCGACGATGCCCCGATCGGTGAAGATCTCGACCAGGATGAGGTCGGTTTTCCAGGTGACTGCCCTGGCCGTGACCCATTGTTTCTCCGGCGGCAACGGATAGGACATGATTGTCACCTTGACGTCGGTGATCTTGAGATTTTCGCGGGCGAAGCCCTCAAGTGGGTGAACCCGCCGGCGAAACGGCGCTTTGGCCGGGGCGGATTGCAGCATCGGAGCCGCCGCGGCGCAGCCGAGAAGAGACCTTCTGGTTAAAGACGACACGCCTGCTGTTCCTTTCTCAATCGAGGGCGAGGCGGACGTCCATCTACAGAGTCGCGCCCGCCGCACCACTCAAGCCAAATCTTAAGTCCGTGGGGATGTGGATACAAGTTAATAAACGTCGCGAAGCACGGTAACCGCCGGCAGCCGCTGCACCCTGACACACGCAAGTCGTTTAGAATTGGAAAAATGGTCCCGATCGGGCGTAGAGCGCTGCTGAAAAGCGTCGTCGGTTGCGCGGCCGGGAGTTTCGCTTCCAGCCCGGCTGGAGCGGCTCCGCCAATTCGGATCGTCGACTCGCACGTACACTTCTACGATCCTACGCGGCCACAAGGCGTGCCATGGCCCGCGCCGGGAGAGACGGTCCTGTACAAGCCCACCTACCCGGATCGATACCTGGCAAGTGTCCGTCCTTTTGCCGTGGATGGCGCGGTCGCGGTGGAAGCCAGCCCCTGGTTGGAGGACAATCTCTGGCTGCTCCGTGTGGGCGACGATAACCCGCTGGTGTGGGGCGTAGTGGGAAACATTCCTCCCGGTCATCCCGATTACCGCGATGCGCTGGGGCGATTCAGCAAGCACCCGCTGTTCCGCGGCATACGCGTGGGCGACGCCATTTTTCCGCGTGCGCTCGAAGACGCCCGGATGGCGGCCGATCTGAAGCTGCTCGCCGAAAAAGACCTCTCACTGGACATCCTGTTGAGTGGACCCTCCGGGTTGGCCGCGGCGGCACGGCTGAGCGCGGCGGTTCCGGATTTGCGCATCGTGCTCGGACATCTACCCATCGATGCGCCACCAGACGCCAGGGAGCGCGCGCAATTGACAGACGCCATGCGGGCGCTGGGCCGTTTTCCCCATGTTTACGCCAAGATTTCGAACGTAGTCCGCCGCGTGGCGGGGCAGGTCCGGACCGATGCCGGTTTCTACAAGCCGTCGCTGGACGAAATGTGGGAGGCATTCGGCCCGGATCGGGTCATCTACGCCAGCAACTGGCCGGTTTGCGAGTTGACGGCCCCCTACGGACAAGTATTCACGATCGTAAGAGACTATCTCGCCACCAGGGACCGCGAGACAGCCGAAAAGTACTTCTGGAAGAATTCGCAGGCAGCTTACAAATGGCGCGAGCGCCGCGTGCGCGGCTGACCGCCCCAGGCGGCGGAAGGCCGCTTATGAATAGACCGGTGAGGGCGCAAAAACCGGGGTTGAAAATAAAGGCTTTGTTTTGAAATGGTGGGCGCTCGCGGGCTCGAACCGCGGACCTCCTGCTTGTAAGGCAGGCGCTCTAACCGGCTGAGCTAAGCGCCCCGATCATCGGCACGAACTGCGCCTCTCTGAGTTTATCACCCGGCGGCTGCCGGAGCTGTTACGGCGCGTCCTCAGCCGGCCCGCAACACCCGCTGCGCGTACTCGCGGCTGATCTTCAGATCTTCCTCCAGCTCGCGCGTCGGGTTGGTGCCGTTCTCGTACGCCAACTCCACCGCGATCAGGCCGTCATACCGGATGCTCTCCAGGAACTTCGCCACCGCGCGATAATCCACGTCGCCGTCGCCGAAGCTCTCGCTCCAGATACCGTTCACGGAATTGCGCACGTGCAGGCTGGCGGTGCGGCGCCCCGCCTCGCGCAGGAGTTGCATCGGGTCCTGCTTGCCGCGGTAAATCCAGTGCACGTCCATGCAGAACCACACCAGCTCGGGGCTGGTGTGGTGCAGGTTGCTGCGCCACTCGCGCGCGCCGTCGGCCATGTCGGGATCGTGCGCGTGCAGCATCAGGCGCATGCCGCGCTCGCGCAGGCTGCGGCCCAGGCGGTTCAGGTTGTCGGCTTCCACCGCCAACTCCTCGTCCGTTTTCCGCTCGCGCCCCCGCTTGGGGTTGCAATTGGTGTTAACCCAGCGCGTACCCAACGGCCGCGCGGTATCGGCGGTCTCGAGAATCGCGTCCAGGCTGCGCCCGGCCGCCTCCGCCTCGTGGAAGGAGCCGCCGTGGTAGACCACCGGGACCTCAAAGCCATACTGGCGCACCAGCGCCGCCGTGCGCTCGCGCAGTTCCGGCGCCAGGAAGGAATCGATCAGCTCCATGCGCCGGTAGCCGGCGCGTTGTGACGCCGCGAACATGCGCTCCAGGCCGTCCGCCAGCGCGATCTTCCGCTGCTGGAACCACTGCGTCCACACGTATGGCTGGAGCATCAGCCTGGGCTGGTAAGCGGCCGCGCGCAACGCTCCCGCCGCCGCGCCCGCCAGCAACTCTCGTCGCGAAATCATATATCACTACTACCAGATTCGGGCGTGGCCGGTGTGGGGCCGGCGGTGGCGGGCTGAAGCCTGCCCGCGTCAGGCAAGGTCGGGGTTAGCATGCGCGAACTGTTCGCAGCCGGACGCTCCGCGGTTGCGCGCGGAACCCATCGCCTGCAATTTCAGATATACTCATCTTGTTCTACTTTTGGTCACCGGGTCCGAACCCGCTTGCGGCGGCTCGGACGGCGGCGTCCTGCCGAGGAACCATGACACTCCCGGATGAGGCATCGCTTCGTCGCCTGGAAAAACTCAGCCAGCTCGAGCGCGCCAAAAGCCACCTGCGCCTGGGCGGCGGGGCGGAGCGCATCGAAAAGCAGCACTCCGCCGGCAAGCTGACCGCGCGCGAGCGTCTCGACCTGCTGCTCGATCAGGATACCTTTCAGGAGTCCGGCCTGTTCGTCGCGCACAAGTCGAAATTCTTCGGCATGGAGAAACAGGAACTGCCGGCGGATGGGGTAGTCACCGGACGCGGGTGCGTGGACGGCCGCATGGTCCACCTGGCCAGCCAGGATTTCACGGTGGCCGGCGGATCGGCCGGCGAGGTCCACGCCGGCAAAATCGCCGATACCATGAAAGCAGCGCTCAAAACCGGCTCGCCGTTCATCTTCATCAACGATTCCGGCGGCGCGCGCGTGCAGGAGGGCGTCGGCAGCCTGGCCGGCTACGCGCGCATCTTCCATCAGAACGTCATGCTTTCCGGCGTGGTGCCGCAAATCTCGCTCATCTGCGGTCCGTGCGCGGGCGGCGCGGCCTACAGCCCGGCGCTGACGGATTTCGTCATCCAGACGCGCGACGGCCTGCTCTTCATCACCGGGCCGGCCGTGATCAAGCAGGTGACCGGCGAGGTGGTGACGGCCGAGGAACTGGGCGGCGCACGCGCGCAGATGAACAAGTCCGGGAGTGGTCCATTTCGTGGCCGAAAACGACGTGGAAGCGGTCGCCATCTGCCGCCGCCTGCTCTCATTCCTGCCCTCCCACAACCTGGAAGACCCGCCGCGCGCCGACAGCGGACGACGAGGGGCTCTACAACCCGGAGCTGAACGAAATCGTACCCGAGGATGCCAAGCTCGGTTACGACGTCCGCGACGTGATTGCCCGCCTGCTGGACCACGCCGATTTCCTGGAAGTGCATGCCGAATTCGCCCGCAACGTGGTGGTGGGATTCGGGCGGCTGCGCGGGCGCACGGTGGGGGTGGTGGCCAATCAGCCTTCGGTGCTGGCCGGGGTGCTGGATATCGACGCCTCGGACAAGGCCGCCGCGTTCGTCCGTTTCTGCAACGCCTTCAACATTCCGCTGGTTACGCTGGTCGATATTCCCGGGTTCCTGCCCGGCTTGGACCAGGAATACGGCGGCATCATCCGGCACGGGGCCAAACTGCTGTTCGCCTATTCGGCCGCCACTGTTCCGAAAATCACCGTGATTCTGCGCAAGGCTTACGGCGGCGGGTACATCGCCATGTGCGCCAAGGAACTGGGCGCGGATTGCATCGTGGCGTGGCCCTCGGCCGAGATTGCGGTGATGGGCGCGGAAGCGGCGGTCGAAATCATTTTCCACCGCGAGTTGGCGAAGGCCGCCGACCGCGAAGCCCGAAGCGGGACGAACTCATCCGCCAATACCGCGAGACGTTTTACACGCCGTACGTGGCGGCCGGGCAGGGCCTGGTGGACGACATCATCGAGCCCGCGCAGACGCGCGGCGTACATCGCGGACGCGCTCGAAGCGCTGATCACCAAGCGCGACTGGCGCCCGCAGAAGAAGCACGGGCTGACACCTTTATGAGCATGGAAGCGAATTATCTGGATACGGAGCAGCGGCGGCGGGACCGGGTAATCATCGCGGCCGCGGTGGCCGCCCTGTTCGGCCGCGGCGCGGCCATCCGCGCCATCCGCTCGGTTCCGGGCCATGCGGAGGGCGCATGGATGCGCGAAGGGCGCCTGGCCGTCCAGGCGGCGCACCGGACATCGGCGCCGCTGGTTCGGCTGGCGCCCGGCCCGGCACGGAGCAACCCATGAAACTTCGCATTCACGTGGAGGGCCGCGCCTACGAGGTGGAAGTCGACTTCCTGGACGGCGCGCCCAACGGCAGCGGCAGCCGCTGCGCCTTGGAAGCGCCGCTTCCGGGCGCCGTTTTCCGCCGCCGCCCGCCGCAGAAACTGCCCGAGGACAGCGTCTGCCGGTCTCCCATTTCCGGTCGAGTGGCTGCCGTAGTCGGCGCCGCGGGCCGCAACGTGCGCCGCAACGAGCCCGTGGTGCTCATCGAGGCCATGAAGATGCAAATTCCGATCGGCCCCGCCGTGGACGGCACCGTCAAGACCATCCATGTCGCCACTGGAGAAACCGTCGGCGCCGGACAGGTGCTGTTCGAGCTCTCGTGAAGAACGGCTGAACCGGCGGCTGTTACTGCCGAGGAAGATTCGCGGCGCGGGGATTACGCTGCCTCGTGCCAGACCGCCACGCGCAGCTTCATTCCGTCGTTCAGTCCGCGCAAGCGGGCACAATTACGGTACCCGCATCGGCGGGCTTGTGGATTTCTCTCGTGATCTGCTGAAATCAGACTATCGTACCAAAGCTCACACGGCGCACCCTCCTTCAGGCAGCCTCGGCAGCGCTTTGCCTTCCGCAACGCGCTGGCGCGGCGACCCTGTTACGCCAGCCTTACCTGCAGGATGTGCAGGCGCACCGGGTTTCCGTGTTGTGGACCGCGGACACGGCGGGAAGCGGCAGCGTGACGGTGACTTCGCCGCGCTATGGATCCGTCACGGTGGCGGCCAGTATGCAGACTTTCCAGCCGTCTGCCACCGGACTGGCCTCAGCGTTTTATCAGTACCGCGCTGACATCTCCGACCTCGCTCCGGCAACCGGATACACGTACTCGGTGATGCTGGATGGACAGGTTCTCGGGTCGACGTACCGGTTGCATACCGCTCCCAGGAACGCTTTTTCGTTTATCGCTTTCGGCGACAGCGGGTCCTGCTCCAGCGAGCAGCAGACCCTGGTGGGTTTGATGGCCGCGGAGCCGGATATCTCCATGGTGGTTCACGTCGGGGACTTGGCCTATCCGGACGGCACCTACGACGATTTCGAGTCCGGGTATTACGGTTTCAACGCACCCCTGATGCAGCGGCTGCCTTTCTTTACGACTCCGGGCAATCATGAATACAACACCGATAATGCCGCCCCCTACGTAGCCGGAGTCGCGGCGCCGGCATGCGGGGTTCCAGCCTCGGACCAAGGCCGGTACTACTCGTTCGATTGGGGTTGCGCGCATTTTGTGGCGGTGGATTCGAACCTGCTCGCGACCTCCAGCGCCGACCAGATGCTCGCCTGGCTGGACGCGGATCTCGCCGCCGCTAAACAGCCCTGGCGCATCGTCTTTCTGCACCACACACCCTATCCCACCGGGTTCCACGTGGGCGATCCGGTTTGCGTAGCCGTGCAGGCATTGGTGACGCCGATCGTGGAGCGGCATGGGGTTCAACTGGTGCTGGCCGGCCACGAGCATGCCTACGAGCGCACCTATCCTTTGTCCGGTGGGCAACCGGCCGCTCCCGGCGCACCGTCCACCCTCTACGTGGTGACCGGCGGCGGAGGAGGTGCGCTCGAATCGGTCGGCACGCTTCCCGTATGTGCGCTGGCGGTGGAGGCATTTCATTACCTTCGGATCGATGTGGCCGAGACGCTGACGATTTCGGCGGTAGGCTTGGATGGCGGAACCATCGACCGGGTGAAGCTCGGCCCGGTGCCGGAGGTGGTGGTGGAAAGCGTGGCCGCCCGGGGCGATTATTCCGCCCTGGTGGCACCGGGGTCGCTGGTGAGCATTTCCGGGCGGAATCTGGCCGGGCGGATCGAAGCGGATTCCGGCACTCCGCTTCCCACCGTACTGGGCGGCACGTCGGTAAAGGCCGGCAGCCTGGCGGCGCCGCTGCTGTACGTCTCGCCCACGCAGATCGAGGCGCAGATCCCATACCACCTCTCCGGCCCGGTTGAGTTGGAAGTCGCCACCCCGGACGGCTTGGCGTACCACCGCCTGACGCTCTCCGCGACCGCCCCGTCGCTGCTTGCCGTACTGGCGGGAGAGGCGCCGTTTTCGGGATTCAACCCGGCACGCCAGGGAGGGAAGGTTGCGCTGTACCTGACCGGCCTGGGTGCGGTTCGGACGGGCAGCGGCGGCGAGGGCACGGTTCCTGTGGCGCGCGTCGAGGTGTGGCTCGGGAATGTGCGGATTGACGCGCTTTCCGTTCGGCTCGCGGACGAGCTTCCCGGCATCTTTCGGGTGGATTTCGAAGTGCCCCCGCACCTGGAAGACGGGCTGTGGGCGCTTACCGTGGTTGCCGATGGCGTCAGCAGCCGGCCGGCGAACCTGGATGTCCTGCGCAGCGGGATCGCCTTCCGCCGCGACCGTGCCCGCGCCCGCGTGCACGCGCACACCTGATTACTGGCCCGCCAGCGGCAGCGACACGGCGGCGGACTGCCCCGCGCACGTTATGGTGAGCGTCTCCGCAGCCGCGTTTGGCAGCACCAGCGGAAGCTGCGTATTGACCTGGTAGAGCCCGACATAAACCGGAGCCAGCCCCGAGAACGTCACCGCCAGCGGCGCCGTTCCGAGCACGGCCTGGGGAGTCGCAACCGTGCTGACCGGAAATCCCACCGGTACCGCGGTTCCCATGGCCAGATCCGCATTTACGTCGCCCAGCCCGCTCATGTACACGGTCAGGGCCTCTCCGGGAACGGCGGGAGCGGCGGCGGTCACCATGCCGCCCGTGGCTGAATGGGTCACAGCCAGGATTGAAGGCGTGGCCGCGGCCAGCGTGGCCGTGAACGTGTTGCTCATCTCGCCGCCCACCGAAACCGCGATATTGACGGCGCCCGCCGCCAGGTCCCAGGGAATCTGGATTTGAACTTGGCCGGAGGAGGCCATCACCAGCGGCGCCCTTACTCCTTCCACCGACACGAACGTCCCGCTCAGAGTCCGCGGCAGCGGGTCGCCCGCGGCTTGCGCCGCCGGTCCCAAATTCGCGCCGGAAATGTTCACCAAAGCGCCGGGCGCCACCAGCGAGGCGGCCGGCGATGCCGCCGTCTGCCCGGTAACGGCCACAGCGGAGATGGCCGGATCGCCCGAAACCGGCTCGTACCCGTAAGTGACTAACTGCTGCTCGACAAACGGCACCCGGTCAGGCAGAAAGGTGTTGAGCATCCACTGCGTGGTGCTTTCGAAATCCGGCGCGCCGCACGGTTCCAGGACTCCGTTGACCATGCACTGCTTGTTGGGGTCGTTGGAAGCCGCGGTCTGAATCAGCGCGTACTGCGCCGAGAGCGTGTTATACCCCCAACCGCCGCTCGCACCCAGCAGGCTCGCCGCTTTCGAGACCTGTCCCAAATAGAAATTCTGATACTCCGGAATGCCAACCAGGCGCTGCGCCAACGCGTTGATGCCCGGGTCGAGCGTGAATCCGGTCATCAGGTCGCGGTTCCAGGCGTCGAACGTCAGTTGCGCGTCCCAGGGAATCAGCTGATAAAAGGTCGTACCTTGAAATTGGTAGATATAGAAGTTATTCATCCCCACGATGCCGCCTATCAGGCCGTCCGCCTCGGCCATGACGCTTTGCATGGCTGCGTAGGTCAGGAACGACTTAGGATCGATATATTGCGACAGGGCTGTGATGAAATCGGCATCCGTGAAGGTGGAACTGGATGCCTGGTTGATTGCCTGGACGAAATTGCAGAAAGTCTGCAGGTCGGGGGCCGTTTGGCTGGTCTTGAGATCGAGGTACTGCGCGTAGGCGGAAGGATCCGTGCCGAGGTTGCCTAACTCATAACTCCCGTCGGTCTTCCACTCGTAAAGATAACCTCCGCTCTCCCCCAGGTTTCGTTGCAGAAAGGTTTCGTCTATGTGTTCGACAATCGTGTAGTAACCGAAATACTGGCCATTGATGTAAAGCTGCGCGGGCGCCTCGCGCGGCGCCGGAAATCCCATCATGCGGAAGAACTTCATGGCAAACCACTCGCATAAGTTGGAAGGGTCTTCGTTATTTGCCTTGAGCACGATGAAGGGCAATCCGAGGAACGTCTGGTCTTTCTGGTAATGGCCGAAGTTGACATCGACGTTCGGTTTGATCGGACTCCGGCCGCCCTGGCCGTGCTGGCGGATGCCCGCGCCAACCACGAATCCGTCCCACGTGACCGAGGCCTGATAGTACGTGTCCGCCTCGTAATTTTGCAGCAGTGAGGCCCAATCCCCCGCCGCCACCGTCAGGTTGATCTGGTGAATTGTCGAATCATCCAGGTATGGCAGCACTTCCACCTGCGCGACTGCGCACGGACATGCAACCAGGACGGGCACCAAACGCAACCACACACCGATACCGGCAGACACGACTCCCCCGTTTTTTCTTCACAGCCGCGACCCCTTCGCCGCAAGCCCCGGTTAACTCTCAAACTGCGCCAGCAGGGCCTGTTGTGCTGGGGTCAGGACCTGCAAGACCTGCATGTTGGCGTTTGCGCCGGTGGCGAGATGCTGAGCCTGCATCAGACCCAATCCCGACGTAATCTGGCCAACGGCGGTAGTGTCGCCATTCTGAACCGCTGTGACCAGGGTCTGGCGGGCCGTCTTCATGTTGGTGTGAAGGGTGGACTGGGCCGCCATGGCGGACGCGAAGATGGACGTGATCTGCTGCTGCTGGTCGGTGCTGAGGCCGAGCAGCGTGGTCAGGAACGCGACGTACTTCGTGCTCTTGGCGGCAGTCTTCGGCACCTTATAGATTTCGCTACTCTTGCTGTACTTGGAAACACGCTTATGGGAGATGCCCGTCACCGTTGGCGGATGGGGCGGGATTTCCGCCAGTGCGGCTCCAGCGGCAGCCGCAGCAGCGCCCGGAATCAACAACATTTGCCTGCGATTCATAACCTGACAAGCTCCTTTTAGGTTTCAGTGATATAAATAAACCGCCTAGCCGGGCTACTTGCTTGTGCGCCGGTGTCATGCGGGATGCACCTACCTGTCCTTGGGGTCCCACTTGTTAAGAACACCGGCCTGACATTTTGGTTACTAAGAAAGCATGGCCATTTCGGACCAACCGAAGAATGGAACTCCCGCCGAAGCGTACAATTTGTCACCAAGCGGCTCCTGTGGAATTAAGGGAAAAGAAGAAGGGCTCAAGCAGTCCCAGGCCCTAATCCCTGGAGTCCCGCTCTTCCGGATATGTTTGTGTTCGGGCCGCCGCTTTGGCAACATGCAATAGATGGGGCTTGAGCGCGCAGTCCTGGTTGCGGGCGCCTTGCTGGCGGTGGTGTCGAATCTGCCGGTGCGGGGCGGGGCGCAAGAGACCCCCCCCAAGCCGCCGCTCGGATTGCCGCCCGTGGCGTGGCCGGCGGACAATCCGTACTCGGCGGCGCGCGTGGAACTGGGCCGTTACCTGTTCTTCGATCCGCGTCTTTCGGCTAACGGAGAAGTCTCGTGCGCCACCTGCCATCCGCCGGAACACGCGTTTGCGGGCGGGGATCCTCCGCCCCGCGGCGTCACGGGCAAGCCGCTGCGAAGGCGTGCGCCCACACTCATCAATCGAGCCTACGGGCGAAGCCAGTTCTACGATGGACGCGCCGCCACGCTGGAAGCACAGATCTCCGGTCCGATTTCACGACCCGGACGAGATGGGCTACCACGCCAGCCGCGAGCCGTTCAGGCCATCTCGAAGATCGCCGGCTACGGGCCGCTGTTCGAACGGGCGTTCGGCGACGCACAGGTCAGCTTCGACCGCATCACCAAGGCGATCGCATCGTTCGAGCGGACGATTCTCTCCGGCAACTCGCCTTACGACCGTTTCCTGAGCGGCGACAAGCAGGCGCTGAGTCCAGCGCGCAAGCGGGGCCTGCAGATCTTCGAACGCTCCGGCGAATGCTCGGAATGCCACAACGGCTTCAACTTCACCAACGAGAAGTTCGCCGGCCTGGGCATCGGTCCGGATCAGAAACCGCCGGACTTCGGCCTGCGCGGGAGATCACCGGAAAGCGCGGCGACGAAGGGAAGTTCAAAGTGCCCACGCTGCGCGAAGTCGCGCCTACCGGGCCTTATATGCACGACGGGCGGTATAAGACGCTCGACGACGTGCTGGAGTTCTATCGAAAAGGCGGCCAGCCGGGTCCGCACCTCGATTCGCGCATCGCGCCCTTCTTTCTGGATGCCCCGGCCAAGGCGGATTTGATGGCATTTCTCGAGTCGCTCAGCGGCGAAGGCTGGCAGCAGATCAAAGCGCCGGAGAAGCTGCCTTGAGCGGCGATCGCTACCGCCTGGCTTTCCCGAACTTAAAGCGCCGGCCGAGGATCATCTTCACCAGCAAGTGATCGGTGCCGCCGGTCAGCCCAATGCCGGCGGCGAAATTGAATTCCCAGTTGGGGCCAAGATTCAGATCGATCGCCGGCATGATCGCCTGCTGCTGGTCGTGCAGCGGATCGAAGCCCGTGAGGGAACCCAGCGTCGCCGTAGTATTCAACGCCCATGCTGATTCTCTTGGTGACGTCGTAGCTCACCTTGGCGTTCGGCGCGAACGTGACGCCCTTGGGGACGCTCATCCCATGGAAGGAGCGGTCCACCGCGGGATTGAATGCCAGGTACCAGCGATCCAGTTGCTTGTCGACGATCGGCCGGATCTCCCAAGTCCAGGTATCCGGAGAATAGGAGCGGCGCTGGTAGCCGATCTCGGTCGAAAGGCTGACGTTACCGGCCAGTGCCATGCTTCCGGGACGCGGACGCGCGGGCGAATATGGTCGCCCACCCACTGGTAGCCCTCGTCGGCGCGGTAGCTCATGAAAATATAAAACCCGGTCTCAAACCAGCTCGTGATGCCCTGCGTAATCTCGATGGTCTCGTGCAGGGCGTGGTTGTCGGGCAGCACTCCGTCTACTGCGGTCTTGGAACCCTCGAAGGTGAAATTGGAGTGCAGCTCCACCATGGTGCGCCCGGGAGGAGTCATCTCGCTGCCGTAGACCTGCACCTCATAATTGCCTTGTGCGCGAGCCGGGACGAGCCACAGCAAAAAAAACAGCAGAAGGCCGAAGATCGATCTCTGTGCAGTACACATCATGGAATGAGTCTTCTATCTTAGGACGGATTTCCGGCTGAATCCAATGGCCAGCGTAGGCGGATCCACAGCCACGTCCGCGAGGGTCGGCAGCGTGGCGGCGGTGGCCCCGGGTTTTGCAGCAACTCGATAATGGGTCCCCTGTCCCCGTCGCCAGATAGTAAAGTAAGTGCTTACCCCTCCAATCCCATGTTCCGCATCCTGCGATCGCTCTGGATCTGGTCGGCGAGCCTGGTGCTCGTCCTGCTGTGGGTCCCGCTGTTGGCCGCGGTCCGCCTGTGCGACCGAGATCCGCGCCGCCTTCGCACTGCCAGATGGTTCCGCCGCCTCGGCCGCATGCTCGCCAAGGTCAATCCGTGGCGCATCCACATATCCGGCCTCGAGACGTTCGACCCGTGCCGCGTCTACGTCATCGTCAGCAATCATCAGTCGTTCGCCGATATTCCGGTGATCTCGCACCTGATGATCGATACCAAGTGGCTTGGGAAGGCCGAGCTCTTCCGCGTTCCTGTCATCGGCTGGATGCTGCGCATGGCCGGCGATGTCCCGGTGGATCGCTCCGACCGGCGCAGCAGCGCACGCGCCCTGCTGCAGTGTGCGCGATACCTGCGCGGAGGCTGTTCGGTGGTCTTCTTCCCCGAGGGTACGCGCTCGCCGGACGGTCACGTCCTGCCCTTCAACGACGGCCCGTTCCAACTCGCGATCCGTGAGAGCGTTCCGGTGCTGCCGCTCGTGGTGGATGGTTCCGGCGCCGCTCTTCCCGGAACTCCTGGCTTTTCGGCCCCGCGCAGGACATTTACCTGCGTGTTCTGAAGCCCGTCTCCACCCAAGGCCTCACTGTCGAAGATACCCGGGACCTTCAGACGCGGGTCCGCGATCTCATCGTCGGCGAGCTCGCCCGCTTGCGCGGCGCGTCGCCCGACGTTTCGGGGCCGCGATAGACCCTGGGCCTCCACGCCGCAACAGAGCAACGCGCGTCCTGTGCCGAGGGGCGGCCCACGCGGCTACTGCGTTGCGTAGAATTAAAGGTCTGCTTATGCTGGAGAATATCAACCTCAAGAAGAAGCTCTCCCGGGAAGAGTACAAGCGCAGCCTCCCGGCTTGCAGGAGCGCCTCTACGATCTCGAAAAGGCCTGCTGGGACCAGGCATGTGCCCACCGTGATCGTCTTCGAAGGCTGGGACGCCTCGGGCAAGGGAACGACCATCGGCGCGCTGACCCAGCGGCTCGATCCGCGCGGCTTCAAGCTCTATCCCATCACCGCGCCGCGCACCTACGAGCAGCAGCGGCCCTGGCTGTGGCGCTTCTGGCTGAAGGTCCCCAACCGCGGCGAGATGGTCATCTTCGATCACAGCTGGTACGGCCGCGTGCTGGAGGAGCGCGTCGAGCGCACCGTCCCCGAGAAGGCGTGGCGCCAGGCCTACCGCGACATCGTCGAATTCGAGCGCATGCTGGCCGACGACGGCACGGTCATCCTGAAGTTCTTTCCTGCACATCAGCAAGAAGGAGCAGAAGAGGCGATTCGAGGCCATCGAGGCCGATCCGCTGGAAGCGTGGCGCGTGACCGAGGCGGATTGGGCGCGGCACAAGAAGTACGACGAGTATCTGGCCGCCACCGAGGAGATGCTGGAGCTGACCGAATCGGAATACGCGCCGTGGACCATCGTGGAGGCGACCTCGAAGTGGTACGCGCGGAAGAGGGTCTTCGAGACCATCATCGCCGCCATGGAGAAGCGCCTGGGGCCGAACGCGCCGCCGCGCCGAATCCGCCGCGGCGGAATCGAGGGATGCCGAGTTGCGCGCGGCCATGGAGTCCCTGGGCGGACGAGGAGCCTGATGCTGGAAACCCTCGATCTCACCCGCACCCTGGATCGCGCGCACTACGTGCGCGAGGTCACGCGCCGCCAGATCCAGCTGCGCGAGCTGGGCTACCAGGTGTATCTGCAGAAGCGGCCGGTCGATCATTGTCTTCGAAGGCTGGGACGCGGCCGGCAAGGGCGGCGCGATCAAGCGCATCACCGAGAAGCTCGACCCGCGCGGCTACGTGGTCTATCCCATCAGCGCGCCGCAAGGCGAGGACAAGACGCGGCATTACCTGTACCGCTTCTGGCGGCGCCTGCCGGAGCGCGGCCAGATCGCCATCTTCGACCGCTCCTGGTACGGCCGCGTGCTGGTGGAGCGCGTGGAAGGCTTCGCCAAGGAAAGCGAGTGGAAGCGGGCTTCAAGGAGATCAACTCCTTCGAGCGCCAGCTGCGCGACTTCGGCACCATCCTGGTGAAGTTCTGGATCCACATCTCGCGCGAGGAGCAGCTGCGCCGCTTCGAAGAGCGCAAGGCCATCGGCTACAAAGCGTGGAAGCTGACCGACGAGGACTGGCGCAACCGCGCGAAGTGGGGCGCCTACGAGGAAGCCGTGGAGGAGATGCTGGTGAAGACCAGCACCACACTCGCTCCGTGGTCCCTGGTGGAGGGCAACGACAAATACTGGGCGCGGGCCAAGGTCCTCAGCAGGTTAGTGGAGATCCTGTCCGCGGAACTCCGCTACAAACCAGCGGATCCCCTGCGAAAAGCGGGGCGGAGTAAAACGCCGGGACCGGCGCGGGAGCGGAAGGGCAAGGGCGGCAAGCCGAAGTAAAGCCCGTCCAGCAGCTTGCCCGCCGCTAGCCGTTGGCTCCCGCCGTCTTCCGGCCGATGTTCAACGACCAGTGCTGCCGCCGGCGGCCGAGTTATCAAATTTTCATTGATTTTTGACTACACCGTATGCCAGAATTGCTCAGCCGCATATAACAGCTGGGCGGCTGAGGTTGTTGTTGGACCCCTTGGCGGACTTAGAAGCGACGGTACGGGCTTGTAAATGGACGGGCAGGAGAGGGTGGATTCACGGATATCCCGATCCGCGATTCCGTTAGAATAGATACCTGCCAATCTTCTGCCGGACGGCCATGGTGCAAGGAGGCATATGCGACGTCTCGGTGTCGTTCTGCTCATTGCGCTGCCGGTTCTTCGGCTTTGCGCTCAGCAATTCGGTGAAATTACAGGCACCGTCACCGATGCCAGCGGTGCGGTGATTGCTGGCACCCAGGTCACGGTGACGAACATGGCTACACAGCAGGTTCGCACCGCCACCAGTAACGATACCGGCGTCTATACGGTTCCCTATCTGGTGCCCGGCTCTTTCACCGTTCGCGCCGAGAAGTCGGGCTTCAAAGTGACTATGCAATCCGGAGTGGACGTGCGCGTGGGCGACGTGGCGCGTATCGACTTCCGGCTGGAACTCGGCGAAATGACTCAGCAGGTGGAGGTCACGGGCGGAGCGCCGCTGCTGAATACGGAATCGGTAGCCCTCGGCAGCGTCATCGAATCGACGCAGATCGTAAACCTCCCCCTCAACGGTCGCGATTATCTGAGTCTGGTGATGTTAAGCTCCAATGCGGTGGGAGAAATGGCCGCCGGGGGCGGTGCCGGACTGCAGGGCGGCGTGCGCTCTTCCACGGCGATTTCGGTGGCAGGGCAGCGCCTGGAATACAACCACTACACGCTGGACGGCGTGGAAAACACCGACCCGAACTGGAATTCCTACATCATCCATCCCTCGGTGGACGCGATTCAGGAATTCAAGGTGCTGACGGGTGTTTACTCGGCCGAATTCGGGCGGGGCGCCTCGCAGATCAACGTCAATACCGTGCCCGGAACCAACGCCTACCACCTGGTGGCTTTCGAGTTTCTGCGCAACGGCGACATGGACGCCAAACAATGGGAACAGGTGGGCGCGAAGAATCCGTTCCGCCGCAACGACTACGGCTTCACCCTGTCGGGACCGGCTTCGATCCCCAAGATTGTTCAATGCCAAGAACCGCCTGTTCTTCATGTCGAATTTCGAAGCACTTGCGCGACCGGACCACCAGCCAGGTGATCGATCCCGGTGGCCACCGACCTGATGCGCGCCGGCAACTTCTCGCAAATCAGCCAGATCATTTACGATCCGCTGACGCGGGTCTACAATTCCTCCGGGGCGGGCACCGCCACCCCGTTTCCGGGAAACATAATCCCGCCATCGGAGATCAGCCCGCAGGCGCTGAATCTGCTCAAATACTATCCGAGCACGACGATCCCGGGCGAGGCTCTGAACTCGCGCAATTACCATGCGCAACGCCCTCTCGCCCACCGACTCCACCCAGTTCAACCAGCGCATCGACTGGACCCAGAACGCCAAATCGACTTGGTTCGGCCGCTTCAGTTGGGGCAGCGATTTGCAGGACAGTCGCCGGCGATTTCGCCGGCGGCGATACCATTACCACGACCACCGTCCGGCAAGGCGTGCTGGCCAACACGCGCATTCTGAGTTCCGTCCATGGTGAATGAGGCCCGCTTTGCCTGGAGCCAGTTCAATAACGACCTGGCCGGCGTTCTACGCCAACACGACCAACATGCAGGGCACGCTCGGAGATCACCGGCCTGTCAGCGCTCCCAGCCCCCTTGCCTATGGCATCCCGGCGATCGGTCTGGGCGAGGGCGTTACCGGTTTTGGCGGCATTACTCCATGGATCACGCGGAACGATACCTTCCAGGGCATGGACAGCATCTCGATTCTCAAGGGCGGCCACAACATCAAGGTGGGCGGCGACATCCGGCGCCTGCGGTATAACCAGTGGGGCAATCAGAAGACGGATGGCGAATTCGATTTCGACGGCCAGTCCACCTGCAATCCGGCCGCTTGTTCCGGGAGTGGCTTCATTTTTGCCGATTTCATGGTGGGATTGCCGGACCAGGCATACCGCGCGCTGGGCGAAGCCAACGCCATGATGCGCACCACTTTCTTCGCGGGCTATGTCCAGGACGACTGGAAGGTCAGCCGCAAGCTGACGCTCAACCTGGGCGTGCGCTACGAGAACCAGCGCCCGTGGACGGACAAGTACAACGACATCATGAATATCCAGGCGTTCACTACGGGCGTGGGCCCGGCCGGAGCGTATCTGGTTCCGAATGCCCAAGCGCCGATCTTCACCCGGCCGGGAAGCGGGAATTTTTATCCCGGCACTTTTGAATTCGCGCAAGGGCAGTTGACGCAAATCGGCAACCAGTACATGGGACCGGCCCTGGTGAACCCCAGCGACCGCAACTGGGGGCCGCGGGTCGGCCTGGCCTACAGCCCGGCGGAGCACTGGAGCGTTCGCGCTGGACTCGGGATTTTCTATGTGCAGGATATCACCAACATCGTGTTCGACATGGCGCGCAACCTGGCCGCCAAGGACGGATACGTGATTCCGGCCAACCAGCGGACCACCTATCTTTCCTCTCCGTGGGCTACGGAGTCGGGCAGTCCCGAATTGCCCGGGTTGGAGCGGCGTGTGCCTCGCCGCTCCCCAGGTGCAGGGGAACGACCAGAACAACCGGACCCCATACGTTTTGCAGACCATGGCCAACCTGCAGCGCGAGCTGACGCACCACATCGTGTTAGAGCTGGGATACCTGGGCAACGAGGGACACCACCTGGACCGGTTCCAGGTCCTGAATCAGGCTATTCTTCCGAGCGGCCCGAACGACCACAGCAGCACGGCGTCGCGCCGGCCGTGGCCGGCATACGGCAACCTGCAGGAAGTGGCGGGGGTGGTCAACTCCAATTACAACGCCCTGAACTGGAAACTTACGCAGAGGCCGGCGGCGCGCCTGGCTTACACCATCGCGTTCACGTGGGCGAAGGCCATCGACGAGGGGAGCGCCACGCGCACCAATGGCGGGGACACGCTGTGGCCGAACAACAGCTACACGCTGAATACCATGCGCGGGCCTTCCCAATTCGATCAGCGGCGGCGGTTCGTCGCGTCTTACGTCTATGATCTGCCGGTCGGCAGGGGCACGGGCCTGCTCGGGCACGGCGCTGCCGGCGCAATCCTGGGCGACTGGCAACTCGGGGGCATCCTGACGCTGGCGGACGGCACGCCGGAACAGGGTTCGACTTTGGGCGATACCACCAACATCGGCAACCTGGCGGACTTCCCGGACGTTACGGGAATCAGCCCGATTCCGGCCAATCGCTCCGCCAACAATTATTTCAACGCCGCCGCGTTCAATTTCACCAGCCCGACGCTCAGCTATTTGCCGGGCAATGAAGGAAGAGACGTGCTGATCACCCCCGGGCTCGCGAACTTCGATGCCTCGCTGATGAAGCTCATCCACATCCGGGAGAGTCACGCGCTGGAATTCCGGTTTGAGGCGTTCAACTCGCTCAATCATCCCAACTGGAATGTGCCGCCGAGCGATCCGCGGACGCCCACCACATTCGGTATCGTGACCAGCGCCAGGACGATGCGGCAATTGCAACTCGCGCTGAAGTACAGCTTTTGAAGGCGCCGGCCGGACGGACGGGGCGCTAAACACCTGCGGCGCAGGAGTGTCCGCTACCAGGGCATTTCCCGGTGTGTGAACTTGCGGCCGATCTCGGCTGCCTGCTGGCTGGCCGGACCCACCATCACGCCATCCTTGAGCTCCTCGATTACGTTGTTCACGCTCATGGAGTTCAGGAAGAAAATGTGGTTCGCTTTGGCGGCCTCCAGAACCTTGCCGCGGGCGGCGTGCATCACCGGATTGTCCTCCCCCACCGGCCCGTTGCCGGCTAAGCCCAGGGACATTGCCATGTCTCCCGGCCCCCACTCCGCGATGGCAATCCCGGGCACTCTCAAGTTCTCCGCCACGTTCGCCAGTGCGTACTTATCCTCCTCCTTGACGCCCAGCAGCAACTCTCCATTGGGGTTGAGCGGCCAGGGGTCGGCCTTCCGCATGTACTCGTCCTGGGAAACGCCCCAAATCTGCGCCGCGGCGGGAACCCCGTGCACGCCCCTGCGCCCTTCCTCCAGTCCCTCTACCCCGACTCCCTCCCGGTGCATCGGAAAGCGGCAGGCCTGTACAAAGGCACGAATCGCGCCGGGAGTGTCGGCATGCGTCAGCATGATGCCGTGCACGCCGGTGGCCAGCACCTGCTGAAACATCCAGGCGTTGGCATGCACGGCGGCTTCATCCCAGCCGTTCACCGGAACGTTGGCAATGACCGTGGGGGTGCGATGGCCGCTCCTGGTCGGGCCGCCGGCCACCAGTCCCTTCATGTACTCCGCCAGGCCTTTCACGTCGAAAGGTGCGTGCTCCATGTCATAGCTGATATAGTCCGCGTAGGTCTGTGCGTCTTTCTTACCCTGCTCGAAGGTGCCCTCCGTGCCGGAATGCGAACCGGTGTAGTAAATGGGCTGATGCAGCTCGAGCAGTTCCACGCATCGGTTGACGCGCTTCGGTTTTGGCGCCGGCGTTTGGGCTAAAGTGCAGACAGCTCCAATCATCAGGCCCGATATCGAAAGCATCCACAAGGCGCGTTTCCAGATCCTCTTCATTTCAGCATCCTTCCGTGTTCGAATCATAGATCACGGGCGCCGCGGAATCAATATAATCCCGGAGCGGGGAATGTTAGAAAGGCGTGGAGATAAGTCCAACATGCGCCGCCACGCTTATCCGGTGTGTGATCGCGCGCCAATCCACCGCCGCCGGGCCGCCGGATTTCGATTGACAGCACCGGGGCGTTGATATATTCTCGGCTGACGCGTGCCGGCCATGGCAGCCGCATGGAATGACGCCGGGTGATCGAAGGAAAAATGGCCGCTGAAGAAAATGCCGCGCACTCCGCGGCTCCGGCGCTGGCCGATGCCCGGCCCGTGCCCACTCGCGTGCGCCACGCCGTTCTGGGCCTTACCGTGGCCGCTTACATGATCACCTACATGGACCGCGTGGTCATCTCCTCCGCGGTCCCTTCCATTCAGAAGGAATTCGGGTTTTCCCTCGTCACCATGGGATGGATCCTCAGTTCGTTTCAATGGGGTTACGCATTGTTCCAGATTCCCGGCGGATGGCTGGGAGACCGCTTCGGCGCGCGGCGGGCGCTGGCGGCGGTCGTGGTCTGGTGGTCGCTGTTCACCTCCGCCACCACGCTCGCCTGGAGCGCGGCTTCCATGGCGGCGGTCCGCTTCCTATTCGGCGTGGGCGAAGCCGGCGCCTTCCCTATCGCCACGCGCTCGCTCTCGCGCTGGATCCTGCCTTCGGAGCGAGGCTTCGCGCAGGGCCTGACCCATGCCGGCTCGCGGCTGGGAGGAGCGCTGACGCCGGTAATCGTGGTGCTGATCATCGCCCGCTACGGCTGGCGCGCGCCGTTCCTCTGCTTCGGGTGTGTCGGCATCGCCTGGTCCATCCTGTGGCACTGGTTTTACCGCAACTCTCCCGCCGAGCACCGCTCCGTCAACCGGGCGGAACGGGACCTGATTCTCTCCTCCATTGGCTGTGCCACTGCAAAGAAGGAGCAGGCGGTCCCCTGGAGGACGATTCTGGCCGCTCCCCAAATGTGGCTGCTTTCAGCCATGTACTTCTGCTACGCGTATAACATCAGCGTGTATCTGGTGTGGTATCCCAAGTATCTGAATTCCGAGCGCGGCTTCGGCCTGGAGCGAATGGGGATATATGCCAGCCTGCCGCTGCTGGCCGGCACTCTGGGCGACCTGCTCGGCGGCTGGCTCTCCGACCTCCGGGTGAAACGTTCCGGCAGTCTGGCGCGGGCACGGCGCGTGGTGGCGGTATCCGGCTTTCTACTGGCCGCGGCCTGCATCCTGCCCGCCTGTTACACCGCCGGCGCCGTGGCCAGCGTGTGCTTCTCCGCCGCCGCCATGTTCAGTCTGGAGCTGACGGTGGGCGTCTCCTGGGCGATCACACTGGATATCGGTGGCGAGTGCGCCGGGACGGTTTCGAGCGTCATGAACACATTCGGCAATCTCGGCGGCGCCATCTCCTCCGCCCTCTCCGCGTACCTGGTCAATCTGTACGGATGGAACGCGCCATTCCTGGTGGTGGCCGGGTTATCGCTGGCGGCAGCGGTGTTGTATCTGCGCATCGATGCCGGCCGCCGCCTGGTCACCGCTTGACGGGGTTGCCCGCGATATAGACGGCGTCGATGGTCCGCATGTTGCGGATGTCGGCCAGCGGGTTCCGGTCCAGCACAATCAGGTCCGCCCATTTCGAAGCCTCCAGGGTGCCGATGTCCCGGGCCCGCAGAAACTCCGCCGCCTTGCCGGTGGCCGCCGTCAGAACTTGGAGCGGCGTCAGCCCGGCTTCCACCATCAACTGCATCTCCCATTGCTCGAAGTACCCGGGGAAGCGTCCCGGAGGGCCGGTATCGGTGCCAAAGCCGTACGCCACGCCCGCATCCGCCTCCGCTTTGAAATTCCGCTTGGCGGTTTCGAAAAAGCCCTGGTATTCGGCGAAATGCGGCGCCGACGAGGTCGTCTTCTGGTATTCCGGACTGCGCAGCTTGGCCAGAACCGCCGGCGAAACCGCGCGCGTAAAGAACGGATCGGCGGCGAAGAACGGGGTCGTGCCGTAAATGAACATCGAAGCTTCCCGGCTCAAGGTCGGCGCCATTTGCCACGTGCCGTGCTTCTTCATGGCCGCGATCAAATCCTGATCCACCGGCCGGTCACGCACTGAGTGGGCCAGGCCGTCAATGCCGTAGTCCGTGAGCTGTCGGGCATCCCGCAGATAAAAGATGTGCGCCACCACCCGCAATCCGTGCCTGTGCCCGGCATCGATAATCGCTTTGGCCATGGGGTAGGGCATCTTGGGCAGCCGGCCCAATTCGTCGTCCATCCATAGTTTGAGGATGTCCACGCCCTTGGCGGCCTGGGCCGCCACTGCGGGCTCGACTTCCGCGATACTCCCGATGCCGCCGTTCACGCCCGCCAATCCACCGTATCCGCCCCGGAACACAAAACCCTGGCCGGCCGTGTAGACCCGCGCCATCACGGGCCTTCCCTCGCGCTGTTCCGCGCGGACCCGGAAAATCAGGTCCTGGTCGGTGCCCAGGCTCAGCACGGTTGTGACGCCGTAGAACGCATAAGTGCGGAGGTTCTTCTCGATGTTTTCCCGCGTAAAGAACTTCGCATCCTGCGTCAGGTCGATCGTGTTGCCGAGGTGCCCGTGCAAATTGATGATGCCGGGCACCACGAACTTACCGTTCAGGTCGATCATCGCGGCCCCGGCGGGAACCCGCAGCGCGCCTGCCGGTCCAACCCAGCGGATGCGGCCGTCGTCCACGATCATGGCGGCCCGCGCCACGGGTGCCCGCCCCGTGCCGTCGATCAAGGTGAAGTTCTTCAGCACCCTGGTCTCGCCGTGCACGTGCCCCGCGACCGCAAGTGCCAGAAGAACGGCGAGCTTACTTGCTCTTGTTGCGTGCATCTTCGAGAATCCTCACGGCGCGCGACGGGTTGAACACGCCGCAGGAGCAGAAGCGGGCCAGGTAGCAGACCGCCTCATCCGGCGTGCGCCGCCCTTCCTTTACCCAGTCGATCATCTTCTTGGCAAGGGAGTGGCTGACCATGCCGTGGCCGCACATCGTGGAAAGCGCCAGCACCTGCGAATTCGGCAGCTTCTCCGTCCTGCCCTCGAAACCAAGCGAATATCCCACGCTGTGACGCGCGATGCCGGCCGCGTGGCAGCATTGCTCGGCGCCGTCGATCGAAGTGGAGATATTGACGCTCAGTCCGAAATCCTCCTGCCGGATGCGCTTGAGGAAATCCTCCGCCGCCGTGCGGTTGTCGAACACGGCGGCGCACGTGGTGGGCGCATCCACACCCTCCACCACGGCCCTGAAGTCCGGCTTTCGGTTGCGCCGCCAATGGGATAAGGGAGTCAGATTCCGGGAGGGACGCACCGCACCGCCGTGGCGGGCATCTCCCAGGTTCACCGGATGGTATTCGATGGCGATTTCGAGAAATCGCCGCAGCTTGGGCACGGCGCCCTTGTCGTTCTTACCCCGGCAGGGAATGGCGAAAACGATGAAGTCGTCGCGGAAACTCGCCGCGTCGCCGTAGCGATGCAATGTATTGGTCATGCGTTTGCCTCGCGCATGGAGTCGGCCGGAAGGGCCCGGCCCAGCCCCGCATTCGTCTTGGCCCGCTCCAGTCTGTACCCGAGCCTTTCGACAATTTGGGCCACGGCCTCCTCCTCGCCGTTCTCGTCGCAGCGCGCGCCCACCCCGATCGCCACCACCGTATCGAGCCGTTTCTCCACCTCCCAAACCACCCGGATCACCTCTTCCAGGCGCTCGATGGGAACCTTGATCTCGACGATGGCCGACATGATCTTCTCGCCCAGTATATCGGCGCGAAGCGCGCCGCTGGCCCGGTCCTGCATCAGCGAGGTGACCGGATTTCGCTCCTCGAAAGCGATTTTGCGATCCGCCAGCGCGGAGCACATCTCCTGGATCTCCGCGAAGCGAACCCCTACTCCGGGACGGCCGAATTCGATGGTGAGCCCGGCCTCCCCGGCCTTCACCCGTCCGCTCACGTCGTTGGTTTTCACTTCTTCGGTTCCGCGCCCTTCCACGCCCGTGGACTCGTGCGGGACCCGCGGATCAGAAAAGGCCCGCCGGACCACCCGCGGCCAAGCCAGCTCCTCCGGCTCGAAGGCCGCCGTGGGGCAGACGTCAGGCTCGGGATCGAAGCGCAGCCGCACGATTCCCAGGATCTTCCGGATGGTGCGCACCAGCACCGGTGGAAGGTGCTCCTGGCTCAGGCCATTGAAGCAGGCGTAGCATTCCACGCACTCGTCGCGATCGACTGTGGCGCGGCCCCGAACCGGATCGATGTAAATGGCCCCCATTGGACACACGTAGGTGCAGTTGCCGCAAGCGACGCACTTCGAATGATTGATCCGCATTTTCCCTCCTTCCTGCCCGCCCTATGATAGATCGACGTGCCCTAGAGCCTAACATGAAAATGCCCCTAACATGAAAATGCCCCTGACATGAAAACGCCACCAGGTACTGGATTTCCGGCGCCCTGGATTCCCGCGATGGTGGCGCGCACAACCGCGTTGGCGCCGTAGCGCAAGCTTCCAGCTTGCCATGCCGGCTTCCAAGCCGGCATACCTTCTGGAGCCGCGGGAATGCCGGCAAGGTAGGCGTACCTCAATCGCGGCGTTAATTCGTATCGGAATCCAGCGCCGCCGGCATGCGTCGGAACATCCGGCCGCTTACCCGATGGCGTACGATATACGCATGCTACGAACCTTGATTCCCGGCGTTTTTCTGGCCGCATTCCTCTCGGCGCAACCTGCCGCAGACCAGGCAGCAGTCCGGAATGTTGTTGCCCGGTATGTGGCCGCGCGCGAGCACAGCGATGAGAAGGCCATCGCCGCCCTCTTCACTGCCGATGCCGATCAACTGGTCTCTTCCGGCGAGTGGCGCAAAGGCCGCCCGGAGGTCGTTCGCGGCACTCTCGCCAGTTCGCAATCCACTGGGGGGACGCGCACGGTCAGCGTCGAGTCGGTTCGGTTCCTCTCCCCGGATATTGCTTTGGTCGACGGCCGCTACGACATCGCCGGAATGAAGAGCGGCGCCAGCCGGCGCATGTGGACGACCCTCATCCTGAAGCGCACGGACGAGGGCTGGCGGATTGCCGCCATACGCAATATGCTGCCGGCGCCCCCTGCCCGCTAGCGCTTAATCCCAACCGGTTGTCGCGCCACCCCGCGCCTTCAAAAAGCCGGGCAGCAGCCATTCCCGGCTGCAAGCGCCTTAGGTCGCACCTCGGCGCAGAACTGTGGCACCTCGGTGCCGGGGATCGCCACCAGACTTTCTATCTCGATCGCAGCACCGCTCTCGGTTTGCCAGGAGTCACCCCTCGCGACCAGCTCCAAGGTGTTCCCTCCGGACACGATGATTCGCATTCCGTCGGCATTGGCGGCGAGCAGGACCGCATCAACTCGAAGACCGCTCTCGAACCGAATGATTATCCCCATATATGCTCTCCTTTCACCCCGGTGGTTCAGTCTAAATGATCCATCCTTATAACTGGAGTTTGTAGACCTCATTGGTTATGAGACTGCGGTACTGTTGAGATTTACATCAGGGGCGGATATGTCGAACGGTCCTTGAATCTCCGGTGGTGCGCTTAGCACGCCGGCAGTCCGTTCGTATCGCAGAGCGGCCCAGCGGCGGCGTCAGCCCCCGCGCCCTTGCGCACAAGCTCGACCATCGCCTTCGGCCGGATGCCGATGGAGTAGCCCGTAGGCCCTGATATCTTGTAAAAAGGTGAACCGCGCTCGCACTTTGCTGGATAATCGGCGTTCTGCCTGACGCAGCGACACCGGTATAAGAACATGAGTATTCTCACCATCGAAAAAAGGCAGGTATCAGGTCAGGTGGTGCTTCTTGTTTCCGGCCGCATGGACGCCGGGAACACACCTCAGTTTCAAGAGAAGTGCGGCGCCTGCATCGCCGAAGGAATCACCAGCCTGGTGGTCGATCTGGGCGGGCTGGTATATGTCAGCAGCATGGGGCTTGGGAGTCTCCTCTCTCTCGGCAAGACCTTGCAGGCCAAAGGCGGAGCGCTCCGGCTTTGCCGCCTGAATGGCCTGGTCAAAGAGATCTTCGAGATCACCAGCCTCATTCAGGTCTTGCCGGTTTACGAGTCGGTCGAATCAGCGCTCATGGGAGGCTGAGTCTGGAGTGTCCGGCCGGCCGGCGGATACGCTGTCGTCCCGCCGTTCAGACCAGCGCGCGCACCAGGCGGGCAGGCAGTGTGACGATGGCCCACACCAGGCTCAGAGCCCCGCCCACCGCAATCCCCACCAGGCGAAAAGGCAGCAAAACCAACCAGATCACCGGAAACAGCACGAGCGCGGCCAGCGCTATCGGCCAGCAGATCACCAGCAGAATACACCACAGCAGGAACTTCATCATCACCTGAATCATACGGCCAATCGGCCCGGTTCGTTCAACTTTCTCCCGCCGGCGGGAAGCGCCTATCGGCGCTCCTCATGCCGTTCCGGGTGGCCGGCCCGCGGTTGCGAATGCTCGCCCCCGGCACCCCGGGCGTTGCCCTGCCTGGGACTCGATTGCGTGTGAACTTGCGGCGTGGATGGCCTGGCGGCGGGGCGGCCCTGCGCCGCCGCCGGTGCGCGCCCGGCGTTGTATAAGTTCTGCGGCCGGCTGTTGGACGGCGAGGCCTGCATCGGCGGACGCGAATAAGCGCCGGCCGGGCCCCGTGAAGGCCTGTTGTTATAGCTGCCCGGGCGGGACCCGGGAGCCATCGCCCCCGTTTGCGGGCGATTGTAGGCTGCGGGCGCGGCATGGAACTGGGCCGACGCGGCCGTCACCGGGGGACGAAATCCGTTCGGAACGCCCTGCCCCGCGCGCTCATATACCCCGCGATTGAAGGTGCCGAAGTTACCCCGGTTGATGACGGTCGTGCTGCGCGAGATGTAGGTGGTGTGGTTATACACCACCACGCCTCCTCGCCAGTTCGGCGCCCACGCGTGATATCCCCATCCGTAATGGGCAAAGATGCCGAGCGAAATTCCCACGCCGAATCCGATCCCAATGCCCGCGGCGATCATCACCCCCCGCGGCGGCGGCATGACGTAGTAGCCGCCCCAGGGGCTGATCCCCACGCCGTACACTCCCCAGGGATTGTAGTAGGGCACGTACACGAAAGCCGGATTCACCGGCTCGATCACCACCAGCCCGCCGTTGTAAAAGACTCGCTCCTGCGGAGTGGAGCGCAGCACGCCCGCCTGCTGCGCCCGGAAACGCATGGCCTGCACGGCGTTCATCACGTCTCCCGGCTGGTTGTAGTAGGCGTTGCCCAGCGCACTGGTCCAGTTATAGTTCCGCGCCATGTTATCGAGCACGGAAGGAAACTCGGTCAGCGCCTTCACGCTCGGATCCCAAGGCATGCCGTTCACTGCATCCGCCAGTTGACCGGGCGGCATCGCGCCGTACTGGTGCAGCCAGTTGGCGGCGTCGCTCACCTGCTGTGGATAGGTGGCCGCAGTCAGGATCTGCGCCACCAGCGAATCCGGATAGAGAGCGATGGGAGCCACCAGTTGATTCAATTGCATGGCGTCCATCGGCGCGTATCCTCCCGGCGGAGCCATCTGCGCATGCACGCCCGGTTGCACCAGCCACACCAATAGAAGCGAGAGCGCACTCGCAATCCACCGGCTGGCGCCGGCATTGAATCTGATTCCGTTCCTCTTCATGAACGCGTCCTTTCGAACCGCCTGGTGGTGGAATTCAGCCACCACCATCGCGTATCTACCTGATTTCGCTTTAATTCCACCGCGAGATACGCCGGAAACGTTACTTCTAGCACGATCCGTGCCAATCGACGCACGCGAAACCTTACCGCTTGCCTGCGCCAAGGTCCACGACCCGCGGCTCGACAAGACGGTAGAGGTGGTTCTGGCGCGGTGCCAGGTTGCCCGGTAGTATGATGGATCGACAAATCCAATTTTGGAGAGAAAAAGTGAATCGCCCTGTCCTTTGCATGATCGCCGCTTCGCTGGCGTGCTGCGCGCTCCAGGCGCAGCCGGCCAATCCAACCGTTACCGAGCTGCGTAAGGCCTCCTGGGGTTACGACGCGGTAAAGGCCAACCTGGTCAAGGCCGCCGAAAAGATGTCGGACGCGGACTATGCCTATAAACCGGCGCCCGAGATTCGCACCGTCGCCGAACTGTTCGGCCACATTGCGGATGTGCAGGCGCGGCTGTGCGGCTGGGTGACGGGCGAGCAGAAGCAGCTCAACGCCGGGAAGATGACGGCCAAGGCGGACCTGGTAAACGCCTTGAAGGCGTCATTTGAAGTCTGCGATGCCGCCTGGGAGAAGGTCACCGATGCCAACGGGCATGAGATGGTGGGCTCGGGCCGGGGCGCGCAGACGCGGCTGGGCGAGTTGGAACACGTGGTCATCCACGATAACGAAGAGTACGGCTACCTGGCGGTTTATATGCGGCTGAAGAATATCGTGCCGCCGTCCAGCGATCGAAGCATGCGCTAAACCAAGAGCCTGTTCAGAAATCATCGTTGCCAACCGCTCCCGATGCGCCTTCAGAGCCGCGACCGTAAGGGAGCGTTCACCAGTCCGCCCTCATGAGGTCATCTGCACGACCCTGTCTGGCCCGGCAAAGCCGACGTCGCGCCAAGACATTGACCTCGATTCCCCGGCTTTGACTTCGACGATTGGCCGGCTATCTCTTCCGGCGCCTGGTTGCCATCGAAGTGGAAGTGCAGAATGACTTCGCCGGGCACAGGCTGGTCATCCAAGCGGGCCGGCGCAAAGCTCCAGTGGTTGGCCGCATAAGCGGCCAGCGTCACCAGTTCTTCGTCGCGCGGGGACAGCAGTTCCACCCGCGTCACGTGGCCCGAGGCATCTATGCTGGCCTTCAAATCCATCTGCTTTTTCTGCGCCAGGGCCGGGACGCCGCCGGGAGGCAACACAAACTGAAGCTCGTGGATTGGCCGCGGAGGTACGAAGTCCTTGCCGCCCGCCGCGGCGGAATGTCTTCGCATGCCGGGCAGTTTATTAATAATCCGCCGGATGCCCTTTGGATTGGAAGGCTCCCAGGTAGCCGTTGCCGTGCTTCCGATGGTTCCGGCAAAAGGCAGCTCCACATTGGGCGCCGATGCCCCAATCGCAGGGGGCGCCGGGAGCGCGGCATCGGTCTTCGGTCCCGGCAAATACGCAGCCGGCTGCGTGGGTGGTGTAAATGACTTTGCGTGGTGGCTCGGCTTCTTGGCGGAGCGAGCCAGGTTGGCGGGCGCATTCCGCACGGACGCCTGAGCGTTGGGCTGCCCGGAAGCCTGCGGGCTCGAAAACGGCGAAGGGCGCTCACTCACCGGCATGGACGAAGCCGCCGGTCCGGATGGTGCGAGGGAAGGAGTTCCGGTCGTGCTGGCGTGGGAGGAACTCACTGCGCCGGAGTTTCCGGACCCCCGCGTGCCTGCGATTGGCTTCGAGTGACGGCTACAGCCAATCCCAAGCAGTAACAACCCCGCAGCCAGCCAGAGATACGAGCACACTCTCTTGTTCATTGAAGTGACCCCGGTCGTGGATGACCTCTGCAAGTGTACAGCCAGAATCACTGGAGGCAGAATGAGGGTGTTGAAGACATGCAAGTACGAATGCGGAGCGTTTGTGGCAGAATTTACATCCCAACTCTACCAACAAGCGTAAGAATTCACTCTGAGGAGCGCCAGACTGAAGAATCGCCTCCGGGAAACCCAGAGCACGTTTGGGTCCACGTCAATTCCCGGGAAGTTGCCGTTGGCGTCGAATCGCCGGAACTATCGCGGCAGGGCGCATCGCGCGGACGGTGAATCATTACTCGCCGGCGGCGCGCCGGAGGCGGCGCAAGGCAGGCGCCGGAGCGTCCACCCGAATCGCAGCCAGTTCCGCCATCAAAGTGCCGGCCCAGCGGTAAATGTTGTGTTCGCGCACCACGGAGCGCAAGCGCGCCATTCGCTCCTGGCGCTCTTCGGGCGTCATCTCGAGCGCACGATAGATGGTGTCCGCCAGGGCCCCCGTGTCGTATGGATTGATGATCAATGCATCCGGCAGTTCATGGCTGGCGCCCGCGAAACGGCTGAGGATCAGGACTGCCTGCTCGTCCGGCCGGGCGGCGACAAATTCCTTGGCGACCAGGTTCATCCCGTCATGCAGGGAGGTAACCAGGCACACGTCGGACGCCCTGTAGTACGGAAGGATCTGCTCATGGCTGTGATGCCGCGGGATGAACACGATCGGCTGCCATCCATTGCTGCGAAACCGGTGATTGATGCGCTCCGCTTCCGCGGTAACTTCCTGCAGGAAGTCGTGGTAGCGCTTGATGTGGGTACGGCTGGGGGCGCCGATCTGCACGAACGTGAACCGGCCGCGATACCACCGGTACTTCTCGAAGAAAAGTTCCAGGGCGCGGAAGCGCTCCAGAATGCCCTTCGTGTAATCTACGCGGTCGACGCCAATGCCCAGCCTGACGGGTTCGACGCCGTTCGCCTTGCACAGCGCCACGCGCTCCGTATGCCGCTGTTCCGCCGACGCCGGCTTCGACGTTTCGCCGGTAAAGGGCACGCTGATTGGAAACGGCCGCACGCGCGTGACACGGCCCTGGCGATCCACCGCGAAGCGCTCGTGGTCGATCCGTGATTCCAGCGCGCGGTCCACGGTGTCGAGAAAATTGTTGCAGTGCGCCTGCGCGTGAAAACCCACGAGGTCCGCGCCTAACAGCCCGTCGAGCAGTTCATTCTGCCACGGACAAATGCCGAAAGCCTCCGAATTGGGCCAGGGGATGTGCCAGAAGATGGCCACGCGCGCGTCCGGCCGCACCGTCTTGATCAGGCGCGGCAGCAAGGCGAAGTGGTAATCCTGCACCAGCACCATGGGATGTGACTGGCCTTCGATTTCCTCTAGCACCGTATCGGCAAAACGCTGGTTAATCCTGCCGTAGTGTTCCCAATCCCGGGGGCGGAACGTGGGCCGCGTGTGAGCGATGTGGCACAGCGGCCACAGGCCTTCGTTGGCGAAGCCGAAATAGAACCCCTCTTCCTCATCCGCCGTGAGCCAGACGCGCCGCAAGCTGTATTGGGGATGCTCGGGGGGAACCCGCACGCGGTCGTTCTCGTCCACCGTCTCGCGATCGGCATCCCCCGTTCCCTGGGCCACCCACGTTCCGCCGGAGGCGCGCAGCACGGGCTCGAGCGCCGTCACCAAACCGCTGGCCGGCACGGAGCATTCGATGGCGCCTCCCTTATGGCGGTGCTCATAGGGTTCCCGGTTGGAGACCACCATGACACGGCTGTCCTTGAGCTTGCTTTGGATGAAGGCCCGCAGGCGGTCGCTGGTCCACACGGCTTCGGCGGTCTCGCGCAGGCGAGCCTCCTCCATCACGGCGGCGCGTGCGGCGGTCAACGTGGTCGCCAGGCGCGCGGCCTCCTGCTTGAGCGGTTGAAAGGCTCCCTCTTCCGGCAGGTCCGGGCCTTCGGATACCTCGCCTCCGCGCAAATCCGCCAACCAAGTGGCGAGATGGGTCAAAGGCCGCCGCAGTCCCCAGCGCAGAACCAGGGGTGTGACGCATAGGATGAGCAGGGTCTGCACCAGCATCCCGATGAAAGCGTGGCGCCACAACGAGGCTTGCTGCGCGCCGATATAATCGGCGTCGTGAAACACCTGCAGGCGGCCGGCGGAGGAGCCGCCGACCAGGACAGGCAGCGTGAGACCGTGCATAATCCGGCCATTGAACTTGAAAAACTGCCCGGAAGCAGTGGCGGATTGCGCGTGCGCGATGTTGCCGGAGCGGGCGGCGAGCGCCGGCGCCAGGCCCGGTGTGAAGACCAATGGATGTCCCTGCTGGTCATAGATGGCGGCGCCGGCCAGCCGCTCATGCACGGCGAACTGCCGCACCAGTTGCTGCAGCTCGCTCGAGCGCGCTTCGAGCAGCGGCGCCACCGATTTCTCCAGGCTTTCCGCCACCACCAGTGCGCGGCGCTCGAGTTCACGCCGCAAGCCGCGCCGTTCCGCGCTCGTCTGATACAGCGCCACGCCCATCGAAACGAGGACAGCGCTGGCCACCAGGGTAGAACTCAAACGAATGCTCAGACGCATTTTGCAAATCGTCGCAAGACGGAGACCAATCGGGCGTGTTCGATGTCTCATCCAGTGGTCCGGAGTATGAAAAGAGACACTGCACGCAGTCGCTTTAGCGCCTGGCGACGTACAGGACGTGCCGCGTAGCGCCGCGCTCAGCGCAGTAAAGCGGAAGCACGGAACGGTGATAAAGATCCCAATCCGCGTAATTCGTGCGTCATCGCGCAAAAAATTCACGCTTACCCGAAGAGACCGGCTGAAACTACAGCACTGGCCCGTGAACTGCAGAGTTTCAGTCTCCGTCCAATGGTGTCAGGGCCCCACACATTTCTGGGAAGTTGGAAAGAGCGCATTCGCGCGCTCCACAATATCCCCCCGCTCCTCGGCATCGTCTGGAAGTCCGGGCCGGCGGTGGTCTCCGGCGGCGCTCTCTGCCGCATTTTCGCCGCCCTCATTCCACTCTCCATGCTGGCCGTCTCCAAGCGGATTCTGGATGGCGTGCAGGCGCACTTTGCGGGCCGCCCTCTTCCGCCGGGCTTCTGGTATCTGGTAGCGGCGGAGTTCGCGCTGGCCGTGCTCGGCTCTTTGATCGGCCGCGCTGCCGGGTATTTCGATACGCTGCTGGCGGACCGCTTCACGCGCTACGTCAGCATCCGCGTCATGGAGCACGCTTCGCGCCTGGACCTCGCTTCCTACGAAGATCCGGTCTTCTATGACAAGCTGGAGCGCGCGCGGGTGCAGGCCACCGACCGCATCGCCATGGTGCAGGCGCTCGGCACCGTCGCCCAACAGGTGATCGCGGCCGTGAGCCTGTCCGTGGGCATCGTGTGGTTTTCGCCCTGGCTGCTGGCCCTGCTGGTGACGGCCGTGGTGCCGGCCTTCCTGGGAGAGAGCCACTTCGCCTTCGAAGGATACTCGCTCAACATCCGCCAGACGCCGGTGCGCCGCCGGCTCGATTACCTGCGCACGCTGGGCGCCAGCAAGGAATCCGCCAAGGAGCTGAAGCTTTTCGGTTTGAGCGGCTTCTTCTCCGGCGAATATGCGCGCCTCTCCAACCAGCTTTACGATCAGAACATCCGCCTGGCCCGCCGGCGGCTTTTCGCCGGCGCCCTGCTCTCGCTGCTCAGCACCGCGGCCTATTACGGCGCCTATGCGGATGTCATCTACCAAACCGTATTGGGACACCTGACCTGGGGTTCGCTGCAGTTTCTGGCCGGCGCACTGGCCGCCGCCAGCACCAATATTCAAAACATCTTCTCCACCTTCTCCAGCATCGCCGACCAATCGCTCTTTCTCACCGACCTGGTGGAATTCCTGCGTGTCCAGCCACGCATCGCTTCCAGGCCCGATGCGCTGCCCGCGCCGCGTCCCATTCGCGACGGCTTCGAGTTCCAGCGTGTCTGCTTCTCTTATCCCGATTCCAAACGCCTGGTGCTGGACTGCCTGAATCTGCGCATCGCCCCCGGCGAGCGCATCGCCCTGATCGGCGAGAACGGCCAGGGCAAGACCACCATCGTCAAGCTGCTCACCCGCCTCTACGATCCCACCGCCGGCCGCATTCTGCTGGATGGCGTTGACCTGCGCGAATACAGCGTGGAGGACCTGCACGCCCAGATCGGCGTCATCTTCCAGGACTTCGTGCGCTATGAGCTGAGCGCGCGGGAGAACATTGCCGCCGGCCGCATCGGCGCCGCCGAATCCGCCATTCGCCAGGCCGCCCGAAAGAGTCTGGCCGACGGCGTCATCGGTGGCCTCCCGCGCGGCTATGAGCAGCTTCTCGGGCGCCGCTTCGAAGGCGGCGTGGATCTTTCGGGCGGGGAGTGGCAAAAAGTGGCGCTGGCGCGCGCTTACCTCCGCGATGCCCAACTCCTGATTCTGGACGAGCCCACCGCCGCGCTGGACGCCCGCTCCGAATACGAAGTGTTCCAGCGTTTCGCCGACCTGACCGACGGCCGCATGGCGCTGCTCATCTCGCATCGCTTCTCCACCGCGCGCATGGCGGACCGCCTGGTGGTTCTCGAAGAGGGGCGCATCGCCGAACAGGGAAATCATCAGCAGCTCGTCGCCTTGGGAGGCAGATACTCCAGGATGTTCGAGCTGCAAGCTTCGAGTTACCGATGATTCTGGAGTCCACATTCGATCGCCTCGGGCCGGCCGCGGCGGACCGCATCGCCTTGTGCCACGCCGCCGGGCGCCGCCTGGCGAAATCCGCCGCCCCCACGCTGCCCCGCGCGAAGCGCGCTCCCAAACCTCATCCGCGACGGGCCGGGCGCATTTTCGCGCGCGCCGCTTCCGCGCCCGAAAGCGCCCGCGCCTGGCTGCTCGACAACTCGCGCCTGCTCGACACCGCGGCCAAACAGGCAAACGAATTCGCCGCCGCGTCCCGCGAGCTGCCCGCCGTCGCGGGCGCATCGGGGGAAGAGCCGCGCGTCTCCTGGCTCGCGCGCGCCTATCTCGATTGCGCCGGCCTCCACTTCACCGAAGAAACCTGCGTCGCCTTTCTAGACGGCTTTCAGGAGACCGCTACCCTCCGGATCGCCGAGATCTGGGCGCTGAAATTCGCGCTCCAGAACGAAATCCTCGGCCGCCTCGAAGACGGACATCCGGAAATCCCCGAGCTCGTCGCCGGCCTCCAGCACATCGGCGAAACCGTTTGGAGCGACCTGCTGGAGAGCGCCGGCAAGGTGGATCGCGTGCTCGCCGCCGATCCCGCCGCGGCCTATGCGCGCATGGATTTCGAAAGCCGCGACCGCTATCGCGCCGCGGTGGCCGCATTGGCCAAACAGAGCGCGCGCACGGAGCAGGAGGTCGCCGAAGCCGCCCTCGATCTGGCGCGCGAAGCCCACGCCCATAACGATGGTTCGCGCGCGGCTCTCCGCCGCAGCCACGTGGGCTATTACCTGATCGACCGCGGCCTCGCGCTGCTCAAAGCCCGCATCGCGTACCGCCCCTCGCCGGCCGGCCGCCTGCGCGAAGGCATGCTGCGCTTCCCCACCACGCACTACCTGGTCGGCATCGAGCTGGTGACGTTCTTCGCCGTCGCCCTGCTCATCTCCGAGGCCGGCCACCGGACGCCGCACACGGGCGGCCTGCTCCTGCTGCTTCTGCCCGCCACGCAAATCGCCGTCGATTTCATGAACCACCTGGTGACGTATCTGCTGCCGCCGCGCGCCCTGCCGAAACTCGATTTCTCCAAGGGCGTCCCGGCCGATTGCGCCACCATGGTGGCCGTCCCCAGCCTGTTGCTCGACGAAGCGCAGGTTCGCGACCTGGTGCTCCATCTCGAGATCCGCTTTCTTGCCAACCGCGATCCCAACATCTATTTCGCCCTGGTCACGGACACGCCCGATTCGGACCGTCCGGTGGACGGGCGCGACGCCCTGGTCTCCGTCTGCCGCCGGCTCATCGAGGGACTCAATCGCCGTTATCCGGAATCGCCCTTCTTCCTCTTCCACCGCCATCGCACCTACAACGATTGCGAAGGCCGCTGGATGGGCTGGGAGCGCAAGCGCGGCAAGCTGCTCGATCTCAACCAGCTCCTGCGCGGCGGCTTCGACTCCTTCCCGGTAAAGGTCGGCTCGCTCGATGTGCTTCCGCGCATCCGCTATGTCCTTACCGTCGATTCCGACACCCAGCTTCCGCGCGACCGCGCCGCCATGCTCATCGGCGCCATAGCCCATCCCCTCAACGCGGCGGTGGTCGACCCGGTCCACAACGTGGTCACGGAAGGCTACGGCATTCTCCAGCCGCGCATCGGCGTGAGTATCCGGTCTTCGGCGCGCAGCCGCCTGGCCGCCCTCTATTCCGGAGAAACCGGCTTCGACATCTACACCCGCGCCGTCTCCGACGTCTACCAGGACCTGTTCGGCGAGGGCATCTTCACCGGCAAGGGCATCTACGACGTGGACGTCATGCGCACGGTTCTGGAGCGCCGTTTCCCGGATAATGCGCTGTTGAGCCACGACCTGATCGAGGGCGCTTATGCCCGCGCCGCGCTGGCCAGCGACATCGAGCTGATCGAGGATTACCCTTCGCATTTCAGCGCCTTCAACCGCCGCAAGCATCGCTGGGTCCGCGGCGATTGGCAGATTCTGCGCTGGATCTTTCCGCGCGTTCCGGACTACACGCACCACTTGGTGCCCAACCCCGTCACGCTCATCTCGCGGTGGAAAATTGTCGATAACCTGCGCCGCAGCCTCTTCGACCCTAGCCTGCTCCTGCTGCTGCTGGGCGCCTGGCTGCTGCTGCCCGGAGCGCCCGCCTACTGGACCGGCGCCGCCGTCGCGGTTCTGTTCCTGCCCGTCTACTGCGATTTTCTCTTCTCGCTGTTGCGCATGCCGCGCCGGCGCTACGCCTTTCGGGCGTGGGCGTCCGACACCCTCCGCGCCTTCGCCAACGGTCACGCCATCGCGTTATTCGGCCTCATTTTCCTGCTCCACCAGGCCCTGCTTTCGATCGACGCCATCACCCGCTCCGTGCTGCGCGTCTTCGTTACCCGGCGGAAGCTGCTCGAATGGGAGACCGCCGCCGAAGCCGAGGCCCAGACGCGCCGCAAGGCCACCGTCGATGTCTACCTGGAATGGACGCCGTGGATCGGCGCCGCCCTGGCCCTGCTGGTCTGGCTCGTTCGTCCCCATGCGCTCCCGGCCGCCGCGCCCGTGCTGGGCCTCTGGATCGGCTCGTGGCCCTTCTCCGCCTGGCTGAATCGCGCTCCGCGCACCATGAAGTGCACGCTCGAAACCGCCGACCGGGAATGGCTCCGCCTGCAGGCGGAAAACATCTGGCGCTATTTCCACGACTGGAGCTCGCCCGGCACCGATTGGTTCATCCCCGACAGCGTGCGTGAGGATGGCAAGGTCGATCTACGCCTCTCCCCCACCAATCTCGGGCTGCTGCTCAATGCGCGCATCGCCGCCGTTAAGTTCGGCCTGATGAAGCCCGGCGAGTTCGTATTTCAGACGCGGCAGACGCTCGATCGCGTGGTGAGTCTGCGCAAGTATCGCGGCCACCTGCTCAACTGGTACGACATAAGGTCCCTCGAGCCGCTCCAGCCGCATTTCATATCCACCGTCGATAGCGGGAATCTCGCCGCCGCGCTTTGGACGCTCAAACAGGCGGCGCTCGACATGGCCTCAAAACCCTGGGCGGCCGGAATCGCCGCGGAGCTGGAGGAAATCGCCTCCGTTTCCGACACGCTGGTCCGCGAAATGGATTTTGCCTTCCTCTACCGTTCGCGCAAGAAGGTGCTGTCGGTGGGTTTCGATATCTCCACCGGACGGCTCGACCCGTCCTGTTACGACCTGCTCGCCTCGGAGGCGCGCATCGCCGTCTTCGTGGCCATTGCCAAGGGCGATATCCCACAGGAGGCCTGGTTCCACCTTGGCCGCGCCCATACGCTGGCCCACGGCCATCGGGCGCTGCTCTCGTGGACCGGCACCATGTTCGAATACCTCATGCCGGCCTTGTGGATGAAGCACGCCCCCGGCACCCTCACCCGCCAGAGCCTCGACGCCGTGGTGCGCACCCAGCGCGCTTACTGCTCGCGCAAAGGCGTACCGTGGGGCATTTCCGAATCGGCGTGTCTCGGCGCCGGGCCGCGAGCGGCGCCGGGCTACGCCCCCTTCGGCATCCCCGGCCTGGCGCTGCGCCGCAGACAGTCCGAAGCGCTGGTCATCGCCCCCTATGCTTCTTTCCTGGCCTTGCTGGTGGACCCGCAGTCCGCATGCAAAAATCTCCGCCAGATGGAATTCTACGGCTGGTCCGGCCTCTATGGCCTGTACGAGGCCGCTCAATATGCGGCTGCCGGCGCCAGGCCCATCCGGTCCTGGATGGCTCATCACCAGGGCATGGCCCTGCTCGCCCTGTGCAATCTGTTTTTCGACAGTTGCATCCAGCGGTACTTTCACGCCGAGCCGCAGGTGCTCGCCACCGAACTGCTCCTCGACGAGCGCATCCCCGCCGCCTTGTCTGAGGCGGAAGCCAGACCGGAACCGGATTCGGCTCTGCACGCCGGGGCCGCGTGAGCAGCGCAGCGGCGCGCGCGAGCGAGCGATCCCGGAAAGCAAGGACCAGGCGGTCAGCCCGCAACTTCCCCGGCTTCCGGAACGTACGGCCTCAGCCCCACCGTCTCGAATGCCTGCCTGGCCTGCGGCGTGGACATGACCGACGCCCACACCGATCCGCCGCGCAGATTCTCGGACATCAGCAGCGTGATCCCCTGGTCGATTCCCAGAACATACCGGTCGTACCACTGCTGCCCCGGATGGAAGGCGTCGATAAATCCATACTTCGACCACGCCTTGTCGCCATACCGGTCGAACATATTCTGCAGCACCGCCCCGCACTGGTTGGGCAGGAACACCAGCGACCCGCCCGTGGCGCAAGGCACCAGCGTGCCGTCGGGTGGACTGGTGCGGGAGGACCACACACGGTACCCCGTGCGCGAATCCGAAGCCGTCACGCCCCACATGTCCTCCGTGTACCAGGGGAATTTGCGCGCGTACGAAAGGCAGAAAAGCTTGTGCGCCTGCGTTGCCCGCACCGAGTTCCGGAAGTAATCGGCGTAGGCATCGCGGCGCCCCCGGAAATCGAACCACGCGTGTGAATACTGGTGCACGAACAGGGGCGCGCCCGCGTCGATGAAAAAAACGCCGTCGAAATCCCGCATCGGCCGCTTGAACGCATTCCACGAAGATGCCGGAATCGGGTGGGTGCGGGAAGCGATTGCCAGCAGGTACATGGCCAGCCCTTCCGAGTAGCTGTCCCACCGGTATTGCAGAAAGCCGCCTTCCGGAGTCCATCCGTGGCATAGCGCCGGGCTGCCGTTCAGCATCCATTCCCAGTCGGCGCGGTCCAGCAGCTCCGCCGACATTTTGCGGATATCCGCATCCTGCCACGCGGCGCCGGAGTGCAGGACGCCGCACAGCAGCCACGCGGTGTCGATGGAAGAAACTTCACTCTTCCAAATGCGCCGGCCGCTGTCGGAATCCATAAAGTGATAAAAGAAACCGTGCTCCTGATCGGCGCGCTCGCACAGGAATTTCAGCGTTTTGGCGGCCCGCGCCTGCGCCGCGGCCGGATCCAGGTAGCGCCGCCCGGCGCCGATCGCCAGTGCGCTCAGGCCGAATCCGGTTGCGGCAACGCTGGCCGCGCTGGGCGCGTACGGTTCGTTGGCGGAAGCCCGGTCCCGCACCAGCCCGGTATTGGGGTCCGCCATTTCGTAGAAATAGCGGCACGCGCGCCGTGCGATTTCGTCCAGAAGCCGGTCGCTGGCCCGCTCCGGCTGGCCTGCCGCCACCGCGCGGGCGCACACCAACCCCGCTCCCAGCGTTTGCAGAAAATTCCGGCGACAAGGACGGTCAGCCAATCAGACTCTATCTTAGCGAGTCAAGTACCACTCTCGTCGGCTTCGCTGCGTCATGCCTCTCCAGCGTAAATTGAATTGCCGATTCCGAACGCCCGCCGGACTTCCCCGGCCAGTCCCGGCGCGCATCCGAACGCTGAGCCCCTGTAGATGCTCCGCGACCCATCGAGAGCGAAGAACAGTCCGCCGGCTTCTTCGATGATCAGCCGGAGCGCGGCCAGGTCCCAAGGCGCGACCTTCGGCTCGAACCACACGTCAACCTGGCCGGCGGCCACCAGGCATGCGTCGAGCGCGCCTCCATACGCGCGCACGGACCACGAGCGTTGCATCAACTCGACCACCGTTGACAGGTGCGGACGCGCCTCGGCAAGCTGCAAGCCGCTGGCATGGAAACAGCACTCGCCCAGCGTCGTCCGGGCGGACACCCTCAGCCGCTCAGCGTGCAGATAGGACCCCTCGCCCGCCGCGGCCCAATATGTTTCTTCGAGCATGGGGAAATGCGCGACGCCGGCCAGCGATTCGTCGCCCGCTTCCAGTGCGACCAGCACACACCAGAACCGGTTGCCGCGGAGGAAGTCGCGCGTGCCGTCGATGGGGTCCACAATCCAGCGACGGCCGCTCGTCCCGGACTTGCTGGAGCCTTCCTCCCCGAGAATGCCGTCGTCCGGGAATTCGCCCTCGATCGCTTCCCGGATCAGTCGCTCATTGTCCCGATCGGCCACCGTCACGGGCGACTGGTCCGCTTTCGTCTCGGCAGTGACGCCCTCCGCACGGATGCGCCGCGCATTCGCCCCCGCCGCCACGGCGATCCGGCGCGCGAATTCCACCTCTCGTTGATATTTCATCTCTTACCTCGAGTGTTTGGCAGCCGACCGGCCGCCCATTATCGCGCTCAGGTGAACCGGCTGGTTCCCGAAGACTTGCATCCGCCGGATGCAAATGTCGAGAGCAGCCGCTCCACCGATTCAGACCGGCATTCCGGGCACTCCAGATCACGGTCCGCGTCGTCCATCCGGCGCAGCTTTTCAAACCGCTTGCCACACTTCCGGCAGCGGTACTCGTACATAGGCATAGGAAGTACCTAATACCAGGATGCAAAATCCGCCGCCGGGTGACAAGCGCGCCGGTCACGAACACCGCGATTGGCATTCCTGGCATCTGTCCGGCTCGCCTCGCTGGTACGCTAGGTGAATGCGCTCCAACTCTGAAATTGCGAATGCGTTAACCCAGGCGCTCGGCCTCCGGCAACCTCCCGTCGCCGTCTGCCTCACCGACCAGCTGCCGCCGGAGGTCCCCCTCTGGTCGGGAGTCGTTCCCGCCGGCTGCCGCTTCTGGCAGGAGGCCGCTTCCCGCGTCTTTGCCACCTCCGCCGCCGATCATGAGCGTTGCGCCATCGGCCTGTACACCCATTCTCTGCAGATGAGTCCCGCCGCCGCCACTGACCTGCAGGATGCCCTCCGGGTTTTTGCCGACCTGACGTACGTCACCGCGAAGGATCTGGCTTCCATCCCCGTCCTCCAGGCGAAGGCATCCTATATCGTGTACGGACCCCTGGGCGCTATTCCCGCCGCGCCGGACGTCGTACTGCTGTTCGTCCACGCCGGCCAGACCCTGATCCTGTCCGAAGCGTCTCAGCAGGTGGAGGGTGGGCTCCCTCCCGCCATGGGGCGGCCGGCCTGCGCCGTCGTCCCCCAGGCGCGCAATACCGGCCGGTCCGCGCTCAGCCTGGGATGTTGCGGCGCGCGCGCCTATCTCGATGTCCTGACCGATGACGTCGCCCTCTATGCCGTCCCCGGCCCATCCCTCGCGGCGTTCACGGAACGCGTGACGGCGCTCGCCAAGGCCAATGGAATCCTGACCGCGTTCCACCAGATTCGCCGCCGCGACGTGGAGGCCGGCAAGGCCCCCACCGTGCAACAGTCCCTGGCCGCCCTCCAGTCCGCCGGCTAGCCGCGATTCACGGGAGGATGCGCCGCAGCCACGGGCCGACGATCAGGTTTCCGCCGGACGGGATCTGATGCCCGCCATCCACCAGATGGAATTCCACATCCGCCGCTCGGCTTCGCAGCCGTTCGGCATAGTGTTCGGTAATACTCGGGTGGGTAAAATTCGTCCTGTCGCCTCGCGATGTGCAGCAATGCGGCGCTGAACTGCCCGTAAGCCCCGGTTTCCCAATCGCTCGGGATGCCGCCGCAGATCGCGATGACGCCTCGGACGGCATCCGGACAGGTCGCGGCGAACCGGTAATTCAGCGATACCGATTGCGAGAAGCCGGCCAGGAGCCGCCGCGCGGGTGGGATACCGGTTTCCCGGCCCACTTCATCGAATACATGCGACACCATCTCACGGTAAAGTTCGATGGACTCGGCCGGGCGCTTACTGGTGATCCAACCGTGGCCCACTTTTTGATCCCGCCCAAGGAAGAACCGGTAGGGTCCTTCGAGCGAAGCAATCACGGCGTCCGTCCCCACCAGCCGCGTGGTCATGTCCAGCATCGTTTCCGGATTCGCTCCAAACCCGTGAAGCGTCACCACGAGCAGTTCCCGGGAGGGCCCCGCATCCGGCATCCGCAGCAAATAATGGCACTGCAACCGGGATGAGAACGCGCGGTCTGTCACGCCACCCATGGTTCAGGTGTAGCACGGACCAGGAGCATTTGCCGATATCCTACGATCTACAGTATGCCTCCGTCCCCCATCCAGTCGTTCGGCCAGATCGACATCTACCTCTTCGATCAACTGCTCCGTGGCCGGATCGCTCCTGGAATGCGCGTCTTCGATGCCGGCTGCGGTTCCGGGCGGAACCTCGCTTACCTTATGTCCGAAGGTCACGAGGTCTTCGGCGTGGACGCCGATTCACGCGCGGTTGTCGGGATACGCGCCTTAGCCGCCTCTCTGGCGCCAGGCCTCCCGGCCGACAATTTCCGGATCGAGCCGGTCGAGGCCACGTCGTTTCCCGACGCTTTCGCCGATGTCGTCATCAGCAGCGCCGTGCTCCACTTCGCCCGCGACCACGCCCATTTTGACGCCATGTTGGCGGGCACCTGGCGCGTTTTGAAACCAGGCGGGCTGTTCTTCTGCCGCCTGGCGTCGTCCATCGGCGTGGAGCACCAGGTGCGGGCCGTGGGCGAGGGCCGGTTCGCGCTGCCGGACGGCACGGAGCGGTACCTCGTCAGCGAGGGCCGGCTTCTGCGGCTTACCGATATGCTTGGGGGCCGGCTTCTCGATCCCCTGAAAACCACGATCGTTCAGAATCAGCGGGCGATGACCACGTGGGTTGTGCGAAGAAATCTCTAATTCCGGCCGGCCGGCGCGCCCCGCGTTCCCCTTGCCGGCGGCTTCTTGTCCGGGATGTTGCTTCGTCACGCTTCGCGGCGATATAGTATGATTGCCTTTTTGTCGGTTGCAACAACACGAGCCGCATCATGATTGCCACGCCAGCCCGGTACACCGAACGCGCCCTTGGCCGCAGCCCCGAGCAGTTGAGCCTGGAAGAGCGCACCGCGCTCGCCGGCAAGACCATCGCGATGGAAATCTACACCCCGGAAGTCCTGCCGCTGCGCCGAATCGAAGCCATCGGCGATACCGCCGAGGAGTGCGTGCGCATGCTGCGTACGCGCTCGCTCGACCCGCGCAAGTTCGAATTCAGCCGGATTCATTAGTCACCGCCGAGACGGGGACGTGCGCGGAATTCATTTTCAACGCGGAGCCGCAGAGGACCCAGAGAACACGCGGAGCGAAGCTCTTTCCTCTCTCCGCGCATCCTCCGGGTTCTCCGCGGCTCCGCGTTGAGGGGAAAGCCGTTCCTATGGCACGTCTCAGTGGTTAATTCTGAACCCCCACCTTCCGTAACTCTTCCGTCCGCGCCCGCAGCGCCCGCGTGAAACAGGCGGCCTCGGCATCGTTCGCGCCGGCGGCTTTGAGCGCGGCCGTGAACTGCGCGTCCGTGATGCGGCCCAGATATTGCATCAGCCAGCGCACGTGCGCCGGCGGAATCGCATCGCGGAAGCCTTCGTTGATCGCCCCTTCCCAGCCGAAAACCACGCGTCCGCGCTCCACGCCCTTCACGAACGCCGGCGTCTGGGCCGTGTAGTCGGCGCAGTTCCAGTCCGAATCCGAGCCCGGCACCGAGCCCCACCGCCCCATCCCGGAGCCCCAATCGGTGAACGCGTAGATCAGCCGGTGCATTACCGTCGCCTTCCCGTCCGGGTGGAGCAGTGGGACGAATCGTTCGAAAACCGCCGTGTTCGGCCCGCCCGCGCCCACGCGGCCGTCCTTGTTGTCCCAGTTGGAAAACAGCATGATCAGGATTTTGAGGCCATCCAGTTCCTTCGTGCCGGCGAACGGCGGCCGGTCCCAGCGCCAGTTGCGGTTCTCCAGAAATTTCAGCTTGGGGTCGCGATACTGAAAGCGCGCATCGGTGAAGCGGCCGTCCGAACGAAGCGAAGCCGTGGCGCGGCCGATGGGCTGATAATTTTCGAACCGGCCCGCGGCCACAAAAAAGCTCGGCTCGGCGAAGTAGCCGCAAGCGCGCACCACCCGCCAGCAGAAGCATTCGTTGTGGACCTCGTAGCCGAACTTCACGTTCCAGAGCGCTCCGCTGGCGTCGCGGGCGAACAGCTTGGGCTGTGTCCCGCTGGGGTCCTCGCGGAGGAACGCGAAGGGCGGCTTAGGCGCACGAACGCCGGTTTGCAGGGAGCCGGCAAGATCGAGTCTTTCGATAACGCCGGGGTTGCCCGGGTCCTGCCACAGCGAAGGTGCCGGCTGGGCGAAGGCCGAAGCTGCGCACAAAATAAGCGCGGCGAAGTGGGGCAGGCGGGTTCGCCTGCCAACCGGGATATGCGTTCGGCAGGCGGAAGCGCCTGCCCCACTCGAACCCCTCACTGCGCCGGCCGGATATGAATCGCCGCCCCGCCGCCGGGAGCGAATTTCAAATGCAGCAGAGTGGCCGCGTTCACGCGCTTCTCCTCGCGCGTGGTGTGCGTGGGATTCGCGGCGGCGTCCGGGGCGTCGGCGTAGATCTCGGCGATGAATTCGCCGCGGCCCAGGAATTCCAGGGGCACATCCAGTTCGCTTCGGCGTGCCAGCCGGTGATGCTGCCCACGAACCACTCGCGGCCATGCCGGCGCGCGATGGTGATGAAGTCGCCGGGCCGCCCGTTCACCACGTGCGTCTCGTCCCAGACCGTGGGCACCGCGCTGATGAAGTCGAACTCGCGCTGGCCCTGGTAGGCTTCCGGGTAGTCGGAGACCATCTGCGAAAGCGCTTTCGAAAACGGCGTAGAGCGCCAGCTGCGTGGGCGCGGGTGCCCATCACCATGGGCTGGCGATTGCGCGGCTCGAACTGGTCGCGGGTGGCGTTGCGGAAGCCGCCGGGCGTGTAATCCATGGGACCGGCCAGCATGCGCGTGAAGGCCAGCATCACGTTGTGGTCGGGCGTGACGCGCGCGCTCCACTTGTGGTACTCCAGCGCCCATCACGCCTTCGCGGGTCAGCAGGTTGGGCTACGTGCGGCGCAGGCCGTCGGGCTTGTAACGCGCCGTGGAAATCGATCATCAGGTGATGCTCGGCGGCCTTCTGCACCACGCGGCGGTAGAAGTCCACCATCCACTGATCGTCGCGATTCATGAAGTCGATCTTGACGCCCGCGATGCCCCATTTTTCAAACAGCGGGAAGGCCTCGTCCATCTGCCGCGATATGTCCGTCCAGTGCGCCCACAGCCAGACGCGCGACGTTCTTCGCTTTGGCGTGCGCCAGGATGGCGGGCATGTCGATTTCGGGCCGGTGCGGGTGAGGTCGGCTGCCGGAATCGTTGGGGCCGATGCGCGTGGGCGCCCAGCCGGCGTCGATCAGCATGTATTCGAAGCCGCGCCGCCGACGGCGAAATCGATGTAGTGGTTCATGGTGGCGGTGTTCATGCCGGGCTTGAAATCCACGCCTTCGGCCTAGGTGCCGCGACCACCAGTCCCACGCGGTTTTGCCGGGCTTGATCCAGGAAGTGTCGGCGATGGCCGACGGCGGGTTCAGATTGATGACGATGTTCGATTCGATCAGGCGGCCGGGCTGGTCGGCGATCATGAGCACGCGCCAGGGCGAGCGCACCGGCGTGGCCGCGGCTGACGGCGATGCCGGGCTCGTCCGACGCGAGGGCGCCAGCCGCGAGACCAGCGAACGCGGCGTCGTGCCCGTTGTGCATCAGGTACATGCCCGGAGTAGTTCTCGATGTCCGCCTCGGTGATGGCCACCCAGGCCACGCCCGGCAGTTCGGCGAGCAGCGGCAGCGCGATGAGCGAATCCTGGTGGATGCCGCTCAGCGGCATGATGTGGTAGCCGTCCTCGTACGGCGTTTGAAAACTTTCGAGCAGCAGCGGGTAGGTGGTGGCGTCTTTGGCCAGTTGGAATTCGGTGCGCTCGGCGGTCAGGCGCAGCGCGGGCAGCGGGGACTGGTTGGGCAGCACGTAGCGGAACGCCACGCCGTCGTCATACGCGCGCGCCTCGATGCTGAACCGGCGCAGCGGCGCGTGGGTTTCCTCCACGTCCACCGCCAGCGTGCGGGCCACGTTGCGCACGGGGTTGGACTTGCCGTGCAGCATGTTGTACGTCTCGTCAATCGCGCCGCGCCGCGCCCCGGCGATGCGAACGCCTGTGCCGAGCGCCGGCTGGTCCTCGATTTCGAGCCCCAGCGCGGATTTCAGAATCACCGGCCTGCCGTGAAAGGTAACGGTGTAGGAGAGCACGCCGCCCTCGGCGGAGAGGGAGAGCTCGATATCCCCATTGGGCGATTGAACCGAGTTCTGGGCGAACGCCAACGTCGGAAGCAGAAAAAGCGGAAGCAGCCGCATGCGTTCATGCTAACGCAGGAACAATCGCTACGTTTCAGACGTCTCTGTCCTTATATGACCGAAACCAAATCCGGGCAGGGCACGGGGCACCATCGTGTCTGCCCCTGGTGGCTGGGCTACTTGCTGGCCAGCCCCGTCCGCCGGTTGTGGCAGAATCCGGCGCGGATTCTGGCGCCCTACGTTCGAGCCGGTATGACGGTGTTGGAACCGGGACCCGGGATGGGCTTTTTCACGCTCGAGCTGGCGCGGCGCGTCGGCCCGGCGGGGCGCGTGGTCGCAGTGGACATCCAGCCCAGAATGCTGGACCGCCTCAAGCGCCGGCTGGCGAAAGCCGGCCTGCTGGAGCGCGCCGAAATCCGCCTGGTCGAGCCGCATGCCGTGGGGCTGGCCGGCCTGGCGGGCGCGGTCGATTTCGTGCTGGCCTTCGCGGTGGTCCACGAGCTGCCATCCGCGCAGACTTTTTTCGAGCAGGCCTGGACCTGCCTGAAGCCGGGCGGAACGCTCCTGCTGGCCGAGCCGGCGGGACACATTACCGCGGTTGAATTTGGACAGGAGATTACGCTCGCGGAGATGGCCGGTCTCGACCTGGCGGGCCGGCCGTCCATCTGGCGCAGCCGCGCCGCGCTCCTCCGGCGCCGCTGACGCGCTGCCCCCCGTAGCGCCGCCTTCCAGGCGGCCATGCCGGCATTCGTGCCGGCATACCCGCGGGAGCGGATTTCGGCTCCACGCGGTACGATAGTCATATCTCCCCTCCCCGTATGTCCTCCAAAGTGAAACCCGAAATCATGAGCCCGGCCGGCTATTGGCCGCAGTTGCGCGCCGCCATCGAAGCCGGCGCGGATTCGGTGTATTTCGGCCTGCAGCACTTCACCGCGCGCGCCAAGGTGGGGTTTTCCGTCGAGGAGCTTCCGGAGGTGATGCGCACGCTGCACCGGCGCGGCGTCACGCGGATACGTCACTTTCAACACGCTGGTGTTCGATCACGAAATCGAAGCAGCGGCACGGGCCATCGCGGCCATCGCCGAGGCCGGCGCGGACGCCATCATCGTGCAGGATTTGGGCATGGTGAAGCTGGCGCGGCAGATCGCGCCGGACCTGGAAATTCACGGCAGCACGCAGATGAGCGTCACCAGCGCGGAAGGGGTGCGGCTGGCCCAAAGCCTGGGCGCGCGCCGCGTGACGCTGGCGCGCGAGCTTTCGCTCGACGAGATTCGCGCCATTCGCGCCGCCACGGATTGCGAGCTGGAGATCTTCGTGCACGGCGCGCTGTGCGTGGCGTATTCGGGGCAGTGCCTCTCTTCCGAGGCGTGGGGCGGGCGCAGCGCCAATCGCGGGCAGTGCGCGCAGGCGTGCCGGCTGCCCTACGAGATGATGGTGGACGGCGCGCGCCAGCCGCTGGGCGACGCCCGCTACCTGCTCTCGCCGGGCGATCTGATCGCGCTGCGGCAGATTCCGGAGATCGTCGAGATCGGGATTGCGGCGTTGAAGATCGAGGGCCGCTACAAGGACGCCGATTACGTGGCGCTGGCCACGCGCGCTTACCGCCAGGCGGTGGATGAAGCCTTCCGAGCCGCGGCCGTACGGGAGCGGTACGGCCTCGCCGAATCCGCGGCCGAACGCACCGGCTCAGCCTCCAGCCCCATCGCCGAACTCCAGCTCGAGCAGGTCTACTCGCGCGGCCTCGGGCCGCATTTCCTCACCGGCACCAATCATCAGGCGGTGGTGCGCGGGCGCGCGCCGCGCCATCGCGGCGTGCTCATGGGGCGGGTGGCGCGGGTGGCGGAGAGCGGCGTTTTCGATCGAGCCGGCGGAGGCGCATGCGCTCGCGCCGCTCAAGCCCGGCGACGGCGTGGTGTTCGATGCCGCCGATTGGCGCAGCCCGGAGGAGCCCGAGGAGGGCGGGCGCATTTTCGAGGTCCAGGAGCGCGGCGGAAACGTCCAGATGCAGCTTCGGCAACGGCGTGGTGGATGGCCGCCGCATCCGCCGCGGCGACCTGGTGTGGCGCACGCACGATCCGGAAATCGACCGCGCGGCGCGGCCCTACCTTGAGGCCACCTCGCCGCTGCGCAAACAGCCGCTGCGCGTGCGCGTGCCGCGCGCGCGCGGGGCAGCCGCTGGACACGGAGTGGAGCGTGGGCAAAGCGCGGGTGGTGGTCTGCTCGCCGGAGCCGCTAGGCCAGGCGCGGCACCACGCGCTCGATGAGGAGATGCTGCGCGCGCAACTGGGGCGGCTGGGGAACACGCCATACGAACTGGCAGAAGTCGAGCTGGAGATGGAGGGCGCGCCGTTTGCGCCGGCATCGCATGCTGAACCAGGTGCGGCGGGAGGCGGTGGAGAGGCTGCAGGACGAGCAGGCCGGTTCGCGGCCGGCGGGCCGGGCATGCCCGGCCCCTACGACGGACGGGGTGGACCGGACCGATGTAGCGGCATACGTGCGGCCCGCCGTTCCGTCCGCCTGCCCCACATCGGGCACATCCCTTCATCTGCTGGTGCGCACGCCCGCGCAACTGGACGCCGCCATCGAATTCCGCCCCGCCAGCATCACGCTCGATTATCTGGATCTCTACGGGCTGCAAGCCGTCGCTCGAGCGCGTGCGCGCGGCCGGCATTCTGCCGCGCGTGGCCAGCCCGCGCGTGCTCAAGCCGGGCGAAGAGCGCATCGTCGATTTCCTGCTGAGCTGCGATTGCCCGATCCTGGTGCGTCCGGCGGGGCTGCTCTACATGCTGCGCGAAAGTCGGCGGCCGGAGGCGCCTGCCCCCGCTCATCGGCGATTTCAGCCTGAACGCGGCCAACGCGCTGACCGCCGCGGAGTTGCTTGCGATGGGCCTGGCCGGGCTCACCCCGACGCACGATCTGAACGCCGCGCAGGTGGCCGAGCTGGCGCGCGCGGTGGGGCCGGAATGGATCGAAGCGGTCGCCTATCAGCACCTGCCCGTCTTCCACACCGAGCACTGCGTCTTCTGCCGCTTTCTCTCCACCGGCACCAGCTACCGCGATTGCGGCCGGCCGTGCGAGCAGCACCGCGTCGCCCTGCGCGACGACGCCGGGCGCGCGCATCCGGTGATGGCGGACGTGGGCTGCCGCAACACCGTTTTCGGCGCCGAAGCGCAGGAGGCCGCCGGCACCTGGACGCATGGCGCGCGGCCGGCATCGGCCGTTTCCGGCTGGAGTTCGTGCACGAATCGGCGGAAGAGGTGGCGGAAGTCGCCCGCGCCTTCGCCGGCGTGCTGGCCGGCCGGGCCAGCGCGCGCGAACTGGCCGCCCGCCTGCCGCGCCTTGCCCCGCAGGGCGTCACCGAGGGCAGCCTGTTCGTGCCGGAAGGCTACAAGGTCTTACCGGTGCTGCAGTAGACGGTGGTCTCAAGGACCGGCGCGCTGGTAGATGACGGTTTCACCAACCGTGGCTAGCTGGCGGTATCCGGACAGCCAGGGGCGCAGCTCCGGATAGCGGGTAATGGCCAGGCGCGGGTTGTAAAGGCCGAGGCCGTCCAGAACCCAATCGGGGTGGGTTTGCGCCAACTCGGCGCGGCGGCGGGCGGCTGCAACGGTTTCGACGGGCGTCGAGTTCTTGAGATGACGGTCGGCGGGGACTCCGGTGAGCGGCTGGGAATCGAGCCACATGGTGGCGGCCGGGAGCCGGGTGTAGACGTAGATCTCGGGACGGTAGCCCCAGATGAAGAGGGTTTGGCCGGGTTGGGCATGGGCGCGGAGGAAGCCGGCGGCGGCGCGGCTGTCGCGGTCCATGGCGACGTCACGCCAGTTAGGATCGGTCATGGCGTAGAGATAGCCCGGACCGAAGCGGGAGGCGGGGATGAGCAGCAGGAGGGCGACGATTTCCCGCGCGCGGCCGAGCAGCACGAAGCCGCGTGCCGCCATGAGCACGAGGACGGGCAGCAACTGCAGGTAATAACGCGGGAAGAAGCGGAGGCCCAGGGCCACGCCGAAGGCCGAAACGGCCAGCCACACGATCCAGCGGAAGCGGGGGCGCTCGGCTAGAAACCGCGCGGCCGCGATGATCAGGGCGGCGTGGAAGCCGGCCCAGTTGAGAGTGCGCGTGAGGCCGTTCGAAAACGGCGATTCCGCAAACGGGCTGGCGGCGTAGAGGCGGCCCCAGATCCAGACCTCCTGCCAGTAAGGAACCAGCGCGCCCGCGGCGCCACAGCCACGCCACCGCCGCACCGCTGACCGCGGCGAAACCCGGCGGCCATCCAGGCGATGCCCGCCGGATACCAGAGCGGCGCAGACCGCGGCCACCAGCAGACCCTTGGGGCTGATCCAGAAAGCGACGCCGGCCAGCGCGCCGCTCCAGAACGGGCGGCGGCGGTGACGCCATCCACACGGCGGCCATGTGCGGGGCCAGCATCAGCAGGTCGGAGGCGACCGGGATCACGGCGGAGGGGAAATCGAAGATCAGGAAGAAGCCGAGCAGCCCGGCGGCCCACAGGCCCTCCGCGCTCCGACCAGAGGTCGCGCGCGAAGCCGATAGGCGATCCAGCAGGCGAGCAGCGCGTAGAGCGCGTCTTCCAGCCGCAGCGGCCAGCCCGGGCCGCGCGCCGCTGAGCAGGTAGAAAGCGGGGACCAGCGGCGGCTTATCGAACCAGATGTCGCGATAGAGGACTTTGCCGTGGAGCATCTGCTCGGCGGCGGCCAGGGGCAGGGTGTCGCCCTCCCAGAGGATGCGGATGTGGCACATGCGCGGCTGCCAGCAGCAGCGCGGCCAGCAGCCCGAAGAAGAGCGAGGTGCGTTTGGCGGCGTGCACGGCGTAGCCGCTCACTAGGCCTTGGCGGCGGCGGCGGAGATTGCGCCAGCAGCCGCTCCAGCACGCGGCGGAATTCCTCGCCATAAACCGGGTCGGCCAGCGCGAATTCCACGAAGCTTTCGAAATAGCTGGGGAAATTGCCGATGTCGTAGCGCTTCTCGTCGCGGCGCCAGTTTGACCGCCGATCACGCGCCGGCCCTCGCTCGCAGAGCAACTGGATGGCGTTGGTGAGCTGGATTTCGCCGCCGGCGATCCGGCTCCACGCGGCGGATCATATCGAAAATGACCGGCGAGAAAATGTAGCGGCCGGCGATGGCCAGGTTGCTGGGCGCGTTCTCCGGGCCGCGGCTTTTCCACCAGGTTGACGATGCGGAAGACGTCGTCCGGACGTCTTCCGGCTGCACGATGCCGTAATGGCTGGTCTCCTCGCGCGGCACTTCCTCCACCGCAATCACGCAACTGGCGCGCCGGGCATCGAAGACCTCGGCCATGCGGCTGACCGCGCGGGAAACCGCGTTCAGGCCGAGGATGGAATCGCCCAGCGCCACCAGGAACGGCTCTTCGCCGGCGAAGCTCTCGCCGCACAGCACGGCGTCGCCCAGGCCCTTCTGCAGGCGCTGGCGGGTGTAGAAGAAGTTGGCCTTGAGGGCTTCGAAATCCAGCTCTTTGAGCAGGTCGTGCTTGTTGGCTTCGGCTGCAGCGCGCGGAACAGCTCGGGGTCGTGGTCGAAGTGGTTTTCGATCGAGGCCTTGCTGCGCCCGGTGACGAACAGGATCTGCTGGATGCCGTTCGAAACCAGCTCTTCCACCACATACTGCACGATCGGCTTGCGCGCCACCGGCAGCATTTCCTTGGGCTGCGATTTGGTGGCCGGCAGAAGCCGCGTGCCATGCCCCGCAACGGGGACGACTGCGCTCTGGATCACCATTTGAATATAACAGCGTACCGGCTTGCGGTATAGTGAGCAAAGAAAAAGCGAAGACATGGAGGATATCCAGCAACAACTCGCCGCGCTGCGGCGGCGCATCGCGCGCATCGACCGCAAGTAGCAGCGGGCGCGCAGCCGGCGCGCGACCGGCTCGCGGCCACGCCGGCACGGCGCGAGCCGCATCCCGCCGCGGTACTTCATTCGAAGAACTGCATGTCCGGCGAAGTGGTGCGCACGCCGCACGGCGAGCACTTCGAGACCGAGCAGCTGTGGGAGCGCCACCGCCGCCACGGCAGCGTGGATATCTCGGACCTGGCCGAGCTGCCGGAAGACCTGCTGGAACCAGCTTTCGGCGGGCGCGATCGCGCGCGCGCACCCGGCGAAGTGGGCGTTTCTCGATACCGAAACCACGGGCCTGGCGGGCGGCACCGGCACCTACGCGTTTCTGATCGGGGTGGGCGCGATCGAGCCCGAGGGCTTCCGCCTGCGCCAGTTTTTCATGCGCGATTACGGCGAGGAAGCGTCGCTGCTCTGCGCGGCTCGCCGAGCACCTGGCGCAGTTCGACGTGCTGATCACCTACAACGGCAAGGCCTACGACCAGCCGCTGCTCGAAACCCGCTTCCGCATGGCGCGGGCGCGGCATCCCGTTCGACCGCATGGAGCACCTCGACCTGCTTTTCGGCGCGCGGCGGCTGTGGAAGCTGCGCCTGGAAAGCTGCCGGCTGGTGGACCTGGAAAACCAGATCCTGGGCGTGGAGCGGCAGGGCGATCTGCCCGGCGAGATGATTCCGTACTACTACTTCGAATACCTGCGCACGCAAGCAGGCGTTCCGGCTGGTGCCGATTTTCCACCACAACGCCATCGACATTCTCTCGCTGGCCTGCCTGACGGCCATCGTGCCGTTCGCCTTCCGCTCGCCGGAGGACGCGGCCGCTGCGGCACGGCGCGGACCTGATCGGCCTGGCGCGCTGGCTGCGGCAGGCGGAGCGCGCACGAGGAGGCCCTGCGCCTGTTCCGCCGCGCGGTGGAGATGGGGCTGCCCGACGCGCTGCTGTTCCGCACGCTGTGGGACATCGCGGCCATGGAGAAGCGCTGGGGCGCGAGGATGCCGCGCTGGCCGTGGTCGCGGAACTGGCGGGATCGCGCAATCCGTACCGCGTGCGCGCGCTCGAAGAGCTGGCCAAGCACTACGAGCACCGCGAGCGCGAATTACGCCATGGCGCTCGAGATGACGCTGGCGGCGCTGGGGATCGGCGAATCGGCGCCCCTGCGGCGGCGGGAAGCCAGGCTGCGGAAAAGGATCGGGCGCATGGAGCGGCTGCCGGGAACGTAACCGGCGCTTCGGTCCGCGCTGCCTGCCGTGAACCATTGTCGCGATTTTTATTTTCTTTCCTCTCAGCTATTTCCGGTCACACGCTTCCCGCAGCCTACGCTTGGCGTGCTAGCCTTCCTATCGAAAAGAGCTGCTCGCTGGGCAAGTTGCAGCCGATCGGAGCGACGTCCGATGCCACTCCTGCGAGGGGGCAATCTAAGTTCGGACCAAACGTCGTGCAACGTTCATGGCCTGTTTGACTGAATCTCTTCCCGCGTACCCGAACTGACCGGTAGGTAGTCGGGCGCCAGGGAAAGAGAGGGAGCTCCCATCCAGTCCGGCTCGAACAAGATTGGAATTAGAAAACAACCACATGGAGGCTAAAGCGCACGGGCTTATTATGACCCGGCACACTGGCGGCACGTCTCGGCGATCGCGGGTCGGCGCGGGCTCTGCCTCCTACTGCACCTGGGTGCCCAGGCCGGCGTAGTCCTCTTTCACCTTGATGACTTTGTCGCCGTTGAAGGTGACGAAGGTGATCTTGCCGGGAGGCGTTGCCGTAGACCCAGTCTTCGAGCTCCAGGCCGTCCTTGGTCTCGCGCGATTGATGCTCGGGCCGGCCCATCGCCATGACACCTGCTCGTGGTTCATGCCCTCGCTGGCGCGCTTCTCCTTGATGGCTTTCTGCACTTCGGGCGGCAGCGTCTCGGAGTAGATCTCGGTGACGCTGTGCTTGTCGAAGTCCAGGACCGGCGCGAGCATTTTCTTGATCTCGGCCGACTTGATGGGCTCGAGCGGCTTGTGGAACAGCAGGGCGATCGAGGTGCCGCCGGGCGCGTTGCTGTCGCTGTTGCCGATCGGCACCTGCTGCCCCATGGTCCCTGGACCTGCACGCCCTGGTACCATTTGCGGCCGCCTTTGAAGCCGCCGTTGATTTCCAGCACGATGCGGTCGGCTCTCGATCGAGATCTTGGTGATCTGCACGATGTCGCCGGTGCGCGCGGCGGGGCCGCTCTCCTTGGCGATCTCGCTCCAGGCCTTCTTGTCGTAGGTGCCGTCGGCGTCGAATTCCAGGGGCTTCTTGGAGCGCGGCAGCAGCACTTTCGCGGTGCCGTATTCGGCCATCAGGCCGCGGGTGAGTTCCACGCGGTCTTCGAATCCGCAGCTTGTCGGCGCGCGCAGCACAGCGCCGGCAGACAGCGCTCAGGACGGCAATGACGGCGAAGGCTCGCATACGGCACTCTCCGCGGGCGGACCGGTGAGCGGCGAGAATTGCCGGCGGATGGGCGCCTTCCAGATATAAGCGGCACAGCAGCAGCAGCACCGCGGAAGTCAGCACGCTGGCTTCCGGGCCGTAAGCGCCGCCGCTCCACAATTCGCCGGCGGTCCACGACATCTCGTAGCCCGTCACATTCATTCTAAGCCCGCTGAGGTTCACGCCGAAGAGCGGGAATGTAAAGTTCCAGCCGAAGTGCAGGCCGATGGGCAGCCACAGGTCGCGGCTGCGCAGGTAGGCGTAGCCGAACAGGATGCCGAAACCGGCCGTATTGGCGATGCCCGGCCAGGTGGCGTTGGGGTTGCCCGGTGCAGCAGCGCGAATATGATGCCCACCGGGAGGATGGTGGCGACGGGACCCGAGTCCCGCCAGCAGGATCTGAAAGCCGTAGCCGCGGAAAACCAACTCCTCGCCCGCGGCGCCGGCGGCCAGCAGGCCGACCAGGAAAATGATGGCGCCGGCCGAAGTCGCGGCTTCCGGCGTGGGCACGAACCGGGCCGCGCCCGCGACCAGCTGCGGCACCAGGACCAGGCAGGCCGATCCGATCCCGCCGGCGAGGCCCAAGCCGAGGTTATCGAGGGAGGCGCGGTTCCACCACAGTCCCACTTCGACCAGACGGCGATGCTCGTAGATTCGCAGCGCCAGCCAGTTGGCCGCGAGCGCCGATAGAAGCACCGTCCCGATGTTGCCGAACAGGTATCCGCCGAGCCAGAAGAGCAGACGCCCGAAGAGCAGCGCCGTGAGGATGTAGAAGACCACGTACATGCCCACGTGAACGGCCATGCGCAGGAGATCTTTAGAGGGCGGCGCCATGCCACTTCCATGGTAGCGGATGAGCGCAACCGGGTCTTCCGGTACGGCATCATAGAAATAGATGAACCGAAGAACCGTGCTCGGCGGCGCCGGGCTGGCGGGCTTGAGCGGCATGGCTGCGTGGGCCTATCGCGTTGCGCCGGCTTTCTGGCAGCAGTACTCCACAGATCTCAAGCGCGAGGTATCGCCCGCGCCCGACCGTCCCAATCCAGGAGGTTGGGGCGACCGGGGGCTGTTCGCCGCCTGGCTGGGCCATACCACCGTGCTGCTCAAGATCGACGGGACTACGATTCTCACCGATCCGGTGCTGAGCACCCGGGTCGGGCATCGATCTGGGGCTGTTTACGCTGGGGATGAAGCGGCTGGTAGCGCCCGCGCTGGCGCTGAAGGAACTCCCGCCCATCGACCTCGTCCTGCTCTCGCACGCGCACTTCGACCACTTCGACACACCCACTCTGCAGCGCCTCGAAAATCGAAGAACAGCGGTGGTGACCGCGGCGAAGACCGGCGATCTGCTGCGCGTGAAGCGCTATTCCGGAGTACAGGAGCTGGGATGGGGCCAATCGACGCGAGTCGGGCCGGTCTCGATTCGCGCGTTCCAGGTGAATCACTGGGGCGCGCGTATGCGCAGCGACACGTACCGAGGCTACAACGGCTACACCATCGAAGCGGGGCGGTACCGCGTCCTTTTTGGCGGCGACACGGCCTTCACGCCGGTTTTCGCGGAGCTGAAATCCGGGCGCCCATTGCA